>NZ_JAVIZV010000001.1:0-1545000 GCF_031453455.1 Pseudomonas sp. SORGH_AS_0211
GACACGGTCGCAACCAACTGCTCTTTAACAAGTTGAATCAAGCAATTCGTGTGGGTGCTTGTGAGATAAGTCTGATGTCGCAAGATTATCAGCAACACAAGTAACTCGTGAATTCATGAGTTTTTTGCGATTGCTGAGCCAAGTTTAGGGTTTTCTCAAAACCCGATCAGTCTACTTAACTGAAGAGTTTGATCATGGCTCAGATTGAACGCTGGCGGCAGGCCTAACACATGCAAGTCGAGCGGATGAGAGGAGCTTGCTCCTCGATTCAGCGGCGGACGGGTGAGTAATGCCTAGGAATCTGCCTAGTAGTGGGGGACAACGTTTCGAAAGGAACGCTAATACCGCATACGTCCTACGGGAGAAAGTGGGGGATCTTCGGACCTCACGCTATTAGATGAGCCTAGGTCGGATTAGCTAGTTGGTAGGGTAAAGGCCTACCAAGGCGACGATCCGTAACTGGTCTGAGAGGATGATCAGTCACACTGGAACTGAGACACGGTCCAGACTCCTACGGGAGGCAGCAGTGGGGAATATTGGACAATGGGCGAAAGCCTGATCCAGCCATGCCGCGTGTGTGAAGAAGGCCCTCGGGTCGTAAAGCACTTTAAGTTGGGAGGAAGGGCTTACAGCGAATACCTGTGAGTTTTGACGTTACCGACAGAATAAGCACCGGCTAACTTCGTGCCAGCAGCCGCGGTAATACGAAGGGTGCAAGCGTTAATCGGAATTACTGGGCGTAAAGCGCGCGTAGGTGGCTTGATAAGTTGGATGTGAAATCCCCGGGCTCAACCTGGGAACTGCATCCAAAACTGTCTAGCTAGAGTGTGGTAGAGGGTAGTGGAATTTCCAGTGTAGCGGTGAAATGCGTAGATATTGGAAGGAACACCAGTGGCGAAGGCGACTACCTGGACTAACACTGACACTGAGGTGCGAAAGCGTGGGGAGCAAACAGGATTAGATACCCTGGTAGTCCACGCCGTAAACGATGTCAACTAGCCGTTGGGATCCTTGAGATCTTAGTGGCGCAGCTAACGCATTAAGTTGACCGCCTGGGGAGTACGGCCGCAAGGTTAAAACTCAAATGAATTGACGGGGGCCCGCACAAGCGGTGGAGCATGTGGTTTAATTCGAAGCAACGCGAAGAACCTTACCTGGCCTTGACATGCTGAGAACTTTCCAGAGATGGATTGGTGCCTTCGGGAACTCAGACACAGGTGCTGCATGGCTGTCGTCAGCTCGTGTCGTGAGATGTTGGGTTAAGTCCCGTAACGAGCGCAACCCTTGTCCTTAGTTACCAGCACGTTATGGTGGGCACTCTAAGGAGACTGCCGGTGACAAACCGGAGGAAGGTGGGGATGACGTCAAGTCATCATGGCCCTTACGGCCAGGGCTACACACGTGCTACAATGGTCGGTACAAAGGGTTGCCAAGCCGCGAGGTGGAGCTAATCCCATAAAACCGATCGTAGTCCGGATCGCAGTCTGCAACTCGACTGCGTGAAGTCGGAATCGCTAGTAATCGTGAATCAGAACGTCACGGTGAATACGTTCCCGGGCCTTGTACACACCGCCCGTCACACCATGGGAGTGGGTTGCTCCAGAAGTAGCTAGTCTAACCTTCGGGAGGACGGTTACCACGGAGTGATTCATGACTGGGGTGAAGTCGTAACAAGGTAGCCGTAGGGGAACCTGCGGCTGGATCACCTCCTTAATCGAAGATGTCAGCTTGCTGGCAAGCATCCACACGAATTGCTTGATTCACTGATAGAAGAGCAATTGAGTTAGTTAGACTCAAGGTAAGACGATTGGGTCTGTAGCTCAGTTGGTTAGAGCGCACCCCTGATAAGGGTGAGGTCGGCAGTTCGAATCTGCCCAGACCCACCAATCGATGGGGCCATAGCTCAGCTGGGAGAGCGCCTGCCTTGCACGCAGGAGGTCAGGAGTTCGATCCTCCTTGGCTCCACCATCTCCACCTAACCGCTAACGCGATTGCTTGAAAAGCTCAGAAGTGAGCCTTTGACTTCTCCCTACCGAAAGGTAATGAGAAGGGCACAAAAGCTGACTTCTGGTCTTTGATCAGAACTGTTCTTTAAAAAATTGGGAAAGTGATAGAAGTAGACTGCATTAACTGTTTTCACTGGCAGTTAGTGTCGTCAAGGTAAAATCTTGCGAACTCAAGCGCAAGTTTTCGGCGAAATGTCGTCTTCACTCATTTAGCGCCCTGCAGATCGGTAGCGTCCTTGTGACGCCAGCGAGATTGCTTGGGGTTATATGGTCAAGTGAAGAAGCGCATACGGTGGATGCCTTGGCAGTCAGAGGCGATGAAAGACGTGATAGCCTGCGATAAGCTTCGGTGAGGTGGCAAATGACCTGTGACCCGGAGATCTCTGAATGGGGAAACCCACCTAGCATAAGCTAGGTATCTTAACCTGAATCCATAGGGTTAAGAGGCGAACCAGGGGAACTGAAACATCTAAGTACCCTGAGGAAAAGAAATCAACCGAGATTCCCTTAGTAGTGGCGAGCGAACGGGGACCAGCCCTTAAGTTGATTTGAGAGTAGCGGAACGCCTTGGAAAAGGCGGCCATAGTGGGTGATAGCCCTGTACGCGAAACGCTCTTATCAATGAAATCGAGTAGGACGGGGCACGAGAAACCCTGTCTGAATATGGGGGGACCATCCTCCAAGGCTAAATACTCCTGACTGACCGATAGTGAACCAGTACCGTGAGGGAAAGGCGAAAAGAACCCCGGAGAGGGGAGTGAAATAGAACCTGAAACCGTATGCGTACAAGCAGTGGGAGCCTACTTTGTTGGGTGACTGCGTACCTTTTGTATAATGGGTCAGCGACTTATTTTCAGTGGCGAGCTTAACCGAATAGGGGAGGCGTAGCGAAAGCGAGTCTTAATAGGGCGTTTAGTCGCTGGGAATAGACCCGAAACCGGGCGATCTATCCATGAGCAGGTTGAAGGTTAGGTAACACTGACTGGAGGACCGAACCCACTTCCGTTGAAAAGGCAGGGGATGACTTGTGGATCGGAGTGAAAGGCTAATCAAGCTCGGAGATAGCTGGTTCTCCTCGAAAGCTATTTAGGTAGCGCCTCATGTATCACTCTGGGGGGTAGAGCACTGTTTCGGCTAGGGGGTCATCCCGACTTACCAAACCGATGCAAACTCCGAATACCCAGAAGTGCCGAGCATGGGAGACACACGGCGGGTGCTAACGTCCGTCGTGAAAAGGGAAACAACCCAGACCGTCAGCTAAGGTCCCAAAGTCCTGGTTAAGTGGTAAACGATGTGGGAAGGCTTAGACAGCTAGGAGGTTGGCTTAGAAGCAGCCACCCTTTAAAGAAAGCGTAATAGCTCACTAGTCGAGTCGGCCTGCGCGGAAGATGTAACGGGGCTCAAACCAGGCACCGAAGCTACGGGTATCACCTTTGGTGATGCGGTAGAGGAGCGTTCTGTAAGCCTGTGAAGGTGAGTTGAGAAGCTTGCTGGAGGTATCAGAAGTGCGAATGCTGACATGAGTAACGACAATGCGAGTGAAAAACTCGCACGCCGAAAGACCAAGGGTTCCTGCGCAACGTTAATCGACGCAGGGTGAGTCGGTCCCTAAGGCGAGGCTGAAAGGCGTAGTCGATGGGAAACGGGTTAATATTCCCGTACTTCTAGTTACTGCGATGGGGGGACGGAGAAGGCTAGGCCAGCTTGGCGTTGGTTGTCCAAGTTTAAGGTGGTAGGCTGACTGTTTAGGTAAATCCGGACAGTTAAGGCCGAGAGCTGATGACGATCCTTCTTTTAGAAGGAGAAGTGGTTGATGCCATGCTTCCAGGAAAAGCCTCTAAGCTTCAGGTAACTAGGAACCGTACCCCAAACCGACACAGGTGGTCGGGTAGAGAATACCAAGGCGCTTGAGAGAACTCGGGTGAAGGAACTAGGCAAAATGGCACCGTAACTTCGGGAGAAGGTGCGCCGGTGAGGGTGAAGGGTTTACCCCGTAAGCTCATGCCGGTCGAAGATACCAGGCCGCTGCGACTGTTTATTAAAAACACAGCACTCTGCAAACACGAAAGTGGACGTATAGGGTGTGACGCCTGCCCGGTGCCGGAAGGTTAATTGATGGGGTTAGCGCAAGCGAAGCTCTTGATCGAAGCCCCGGTAAACGGCGGCCGTAACTATAACGGTCCTAAGGTAGCGAAATTCCTTGTCGGGTAAGTTCCGACCTGCACGAATGGCGTAACGATGGCGGCGCTGTCTCCACCCGAGACTCAGTGAAATTGAAATCGCTGTGAAGATGCAGTGTATCCGCGGCTAGACGGAAAGACCCCGTGAACCTTTACTGTAGCTTTGCACTGGACTTTGAGCTTGCTTGTGTAGGATAGGTGGGAGGCTTTGAAGCGTGGACGCCAGTCTGCGTGGAGCCATCCTTGAAATACCACCCTGGCAATCTTGAGGTTCTAACTCTGGTCCGTTATCCGGATCGAGGACAGTGTATGGTGGGCAGTTTGACTGGGGCGGTCTCCTCCTAAAGAGTAACGGAGGAGTACGAAGGTGCGCTCAGACCGGTCGGAAATCGGTCGTAGAGTATAAAGGCAAAAGCGCGCTTGACTGCGAGACAGACACGTCGAGCAGGTACGAAAGTAGGTCTTAGTGATCCGGTGGTTCTGTATGGAAGGGCCATCGCTCAACGGATAAAAGGTACTCCGGGGATAACAGGCTGATACCGCCCAAGAGTTCATATCGACGGCGGTGTTTGGCACCTCGATGTCGGCTCATCACATCCTGGGGCTGAAGCCGGTCCCAAGGGTATGGCTGTTCGCCATTTAAAGTGGTACGCGAGCTGGGTTTAGAACGTCGTGAGACAGTTCGGTCCCTATCTGCCGTGGACGTTTGAGATTTGAGAGGGGCTGCTCCTAGTACGAGAGGACCGGAGTGGACGAACCTCTGGTGTTCCGGTTGTCACGCCAGTGGCATTGCCGGGTAGCTACGTTCGGAAGAGATAACCGCTGAAAGCATCTAAGCGGGAAACTTGCCTCAAGATGAGATCTCACTGGAGCCTTGAGCTTCCTAAAGGGCCGTCGAAGACTACGACGTTGATAGGTCGGGTGTGTAAGCGCTGTGAGGCGTTGAGCTAACCGATACTAATTGCCCGTGAGGCTTGACCATATAACACCCAAACAATCTGACCGCGGTCAGAGCGTGAGGAAGACGACGCCGAAAACGGCGCGTGGGTTCGCAAGACCCAAGACGAGTTGTCTACTTCGATCACAGACCCAATTGGGCCAGCCAGGCATGCAGCACCGCCTGGTCAGCCAACCGAATTGCTTGACGAACATAGAGCATTGGAACCACCTGATCCCTTCCCGAACTCAGAAGTGAAACGATGCATCGCCGATGGTAGTGTGGGGTTTCCCCATGTGAGAGTAGGTCATCGTCAAGCGCCTAACACCCAGCACCCCCGCTCAGTTCACTCTGGCGGGGGTGTTGTCTTTGGGGCGGAAAAAGTTTGGCCGGGCGTCAGGGGGCTTGAATGCTGGGCGCAAATAATCGGCGAGCGGAAGCCTGAAGCTGTGTAGCTGAGGCGGCCCTAACCCCAGTCCTCTCCTTGGGGAGAGGGGATCAAAGGGCACGGCGGAGACGTTGCAGTAGTGCCTGTCGGGCAGGTGCTGCTTTAAGCCTGCAAGGGCACAAGAGCCCCAACAGCCCGGCTGCGCCGGGCTGTCGTAGGTTAGCGTTGAGCGAAGCGAAGCCCAACGGTAAGGCCTGCTGCAGGGATCAAGCGAACCGCGGCGGGGCGGTGAGGGGCCAGGGTTGGAGTGTGAATGTTGGGCTTCGCTAGGCCCAGCCCAACCTACCGCAGCACCTAAGGCGGCGTTACGCGAGCAAGAAAAAGCCCGGCATGTGCCGGGCTTTTTTGCGTTCTGGAAGGGGCTCAAGCGGGTTCGGGCAGGGCCAGATCGCGTTTGGCGATGTACTTCCAGTCGGCTTCGTCGATGTAGATGCCGCCAGGGCCGCTACCGCCTTCGAGGTCGATGGCGACCTGGGCGCTGACCTGGGGCTTGACGCTGGCCAGGATGGGCACGAAGCCCAGTTGCTGACTGGTTTCGATCAGCGCCTGCTGGTTGCGTTCGTCGATGTCGGCGGCTTCGTCCAGGTAGTAGGGCAGACGGATCCTGGCGGCCTGCTCCCGGTCCATCAGGTGCAGCAACAGGTACATGTTGGTGAGCGCCTTGATGGTCATGGTGGTGCCATTGGAGGCGGCGCCGTCGATGTCGGTGTGCAGGATCGGCTGGCCGCCCTGCTTGGTGATCTCGAAGGCCAGCTCGAAGAGGTCCTTGAGGCCGAGCTGGTTGCCGTTGGCGGCCACCAGGCGTGCCAGGTATTCCTTGGCATCCTCGTTCTTCTGGTCCTGGCTGCTGTCCTGGGTGAGATCGAACACCGAGAGGGTCTCGCCTTCCTCGTACTGGCCGGCGCTATGGATGATCTGGTCGATGTGCTTGAGCGCTTCCTTATTGGGCGCCAGGACGATGCGGAAGCTCTCCAGGTTGGAGACCTGCTTGCGATTGATCTCGAGGTTGAACAGCTGCAGCTGGTGTTCGAGGTTGTCGTAGTCGCTGCGGATGTTTCTCAGGGTCCGGGCGATGTCGGTGACGGCGGCGCGGCGGGCCTTGGCCAGGGTCAGGGCTTCGTCCTGGCGATGGGCATAGGCATTCACCAGCAGCTGCAGGCGTCGCTCGGGGTCTTCTTCGTTGTCGAACTTGGCGACGCCCTTGAGTCGGACCTGGGCATAGAGCGCCTCGATCTGGGTGTCGGCGCGCTGCAGGGCCTGCCAGGTGTCCTGGTAGTCGTTGAGCAGCGGCAGCAGGTTCTCCAGGGAATCGTCCACCCCTTCCATGAAGGGCGTGCCCTGGGGCAGGTCGGTGGGCAGCAGCTGCCGGCGGCGCAGGGCGTCGGCCAGGGTGCGGTCCTTGGCTTCCAGGTCGGCCAGTTGCCGGCCGATCAGCTGCAGCCTGGCGGAGAGTTGCTGGACGCGCTCGGTGAAGGCATCGCCGGCGCGTCTCAGTTCGTCCTGGGCGGCTTCCAGCTGGGCCAGTTGTTCGAGCTTTTCCTGTTCCTCGGCACCGAGGGTCTGGCAGCGACGGAAGTCTTCCAGGGCCTTCTGGGCATCCAGCACCTGCTGGTAGAGCACCTCGGCCTGGGCCTTGCTGGCCTGGCGGTCGACGCTGACGCCCTGCTGCGCCTTGAGTTGCTTGAGCTCGCGCTCCAGACGGTCCTTCTGGTCACGCAGCGCGGCGCGATCGGCCAGGGCCTGCAGGGTGGGCGGCTCGATCCCCGAGAGATCGAGGGACAGGCCCGGCAATTCGAGGCGATCACCCTGGAAACGCGCCAGGATGCCTTCGAAGGTCTTTACCCAGCTGCCGTCCTCCGCCAGTTCGACACCCCTGGCGCCGAGCGGCAGGCTGAACAGCTGGCCGTTGAACAGTCGCATCAGGCGGTCGACGTCGGCCTGGCTGAATTCCTCGCGCAGGCGGGCATAGCTGTTGTTGTCGGCGTGGTCGAGTTGCTGGCGAATCCCCTTGAGGCGCTGTTCCAGTTCGCGGACGCGCTGGTCGAGGTCTGCGCTACTGAACTGACTGGCCTGGGACAGGGCGCCGGCGAGTTCGTCGTGGGCATCCTTGGCGGCCAGCAGCTGGGCTTCGAGGGGGGCGGTGGACTCCACCAGGGCGAAGCGGTGCTTGAGCTGGGCCAGCTCGGCGAGCCAGCGCTGCAGGCTGCTGATCTCGCGCTCGCGGCGCATCAGTTCGCTGGTGCCGTCGCGCTGGCTCTGCTGCAGGCCGTCCTGTTCCTGGCGGTAGTGTTCGGTCTGGGCCAGGAGTTCGTCGCGGCGGTCGAGGGCATAGTGCTGCCAGGTGCCGAGCAGGCTGTCGAGCAAGGGCGACAGGCGATGCAGCTTGCCCCTCAGGCGGTCGCGCTGTTCGACGCCATTGGCCAGGGCTTCCACCAACGGGCCGGCGGCGACCAGCGACTGGTAATCCTGCTCCATGCGGCGGACGTCGCGGAAGGCTTCCTCGCAGGCGGCGATGTAGTCGACGCTGCCGGATCTCAGGCTGTGCTCGAAGGCATCGAGAAACAGCTGCTTGAGCTTGGCCGCGGTGATCTCGCGCATGTGCAGCAGGTTGATGAACAGGGCGCGGAAGGTCTTGAGACTCTGTTCGCTGGTGGATCGGAGCGGAATCAGCGTCATGTCCAGCGGGATGCTGGTATGGCCGCCGACCAGCAGCCGGCGCAATTCATCGGGCTTGACCTCATGGGCCTTGAGGCCGGCGCGCTCCAGGCCGGCGAACAGCTCGCGCTGGCGCAGGCAGGTGCCGTCGCGCTGGTAGTGGGCGAGGTCCAGTTCGCCGGCATAGGCGAAGAACTGGTGGCCGAAGCCACCGCCCGGACCGCGACCGGCCACGCCGATGACGTGGGGGCCGTGGGCCAGACGCAGCTCGATGAGGATGTAGCTGGTGTCGGTGGCGAAGTAGAACTTGCGCGACTGCTCGTTGCTGTACTTGCCGAAGCTCATGTCGGAGAGCCGCGCCAGGATGGGGAATTGCAGCGCGTTGATCGAGGCGCTCTTGCCCAGGTTGTTGGCCCCATAGACCGACAGCGGCTGTTCCAGGGGGAACAGGCCGAGGCTGTAGCCGGCGGTGTTGAGCAGGGCGAAGCGGCTGATGCCGTAGCGGATCATAGGTCGAACTCCCGTTCTGCGGCGATGGCACGGGCCAGGGCGGCCTCTTCGTCATCCTCGTCGGCGCCTTCCTGCACGGTGCCGTCTTTGTCGCTGGCCAGGGTCGGCGCCGGCAGCGGAAGGTCGCTGGCATGCAGGCCGGCGGCCAGGTCGCGATCCTGTTGCACGGTCAGGCAGACATCGAGGAAACGGTGCATGGGCGGCAGGAAGCGATAGGTCCCGTTGCTGTCCAGGGCGAAGCCGAGCTGGGTCAGGCGGCGCAGGATCTTTTCCTCCAGCTCCTCCTGGGTGGTGACCTCGGCCTGCAGGAAGAGGTCGCGATACTTGTCCAGCAGCGCCGGCAGTTCGTGGCGACCCAGGGTACCGCCATCGAGCACGGCCAGCGGATCGCGACCCTGGTCGGCCAGATGCTCGACCAGGATGAAGGTGAACAGCGCCAGGCGCTGGGCGGTCTTGTTGACCTGGGCGCCCATCTGCTCGGGGACGAAGTAGTAGAAGCCGCGCGGATCGCAGACCAGTTCGAAGCCGAGGGCGCGGAACAGCGCGCGGTACTGGTCCTGCTGCTGGCTGAGCTGGGCATAGCTCTCGGGCTCGCTACGGGACAGGTGATAGCCCTTGAACAGCTCGCGGAAGATGGGCGCGAGCTGGGTCATTTCGTCGAGATCAAGTTGCATGGGTGTCGCTCGCGAGAGATCGGGCGGTCAGGGCGTAGGAGCACAGGCTGACGCGGTGTTCGAGGGTGTCGTAGTGGCGGCGGTCGAGGCGCTGGCGCTGGAAGCGCGCATCGCGGGACAGGCGCGAGAACCAGTAGAGCAGTTCGTCGGTGTCGCCGGCCGGCTCCTGCTCCAGCAGCCAGGCCATGAGATCGGGCAACGGCAGGGCGTCCTGGCAGAGATCGAGCATCTCGCGCGCGGTACGGGGCGCGGCCGAGCGCTCGCTGTCGGGCGGACGACGGGTCTGGCTGGGGAAGCGCGCCGGCTTGGGTTCGAAGCGGGCCAGGGCGTAGACATAGCTTTCCACCTGGGCGGTGGTGCCGAGAAAGACGCTCTGCGGTCGGCTGAACAGCGGCAGGGCCGCCTGGGGCACGGCGTCGAGGCCCTTGCGGCGGATGGTGGCCAGGGCCAGGGCGGCGCCCCGGGTCACGGCATTGTGCCGGCGCGCTTCCTCGCGCAGCGGCAGCAGCAATTCGCGGGCACGGCGCAGGGCCAGCTGGGCGGCGTTGTGCATTTCCAGGATACGCGCCTGGGTGCGCAGCAACAGGTCGTCGTCGACCAGGTGGCCGAGGCGCTGCTGCTCGCCCAGCAGGTGCAGGAGCACCTGTTCGACACGGTGGACACCGCGCTCGAAGGCGCCATCGGCGGCCACCAGCTGGATCATCGGCTCGACGTATTCATCCCAGGTGGCCAGCACCTCGGCATAGCGCTGGCGCAGGGGGATCTGGCGATCGCTGGTCTTGGCGCGCTCGGCTACGCCCTCCAGGGCATGGCCATCGTTGGCCAGCTTCTTGAGGACATCGCGCACGCGCATGTCGAGCAGACGCAGCTGGCGGACGAGGTCGGGGCCGTCGCGGTTGTCGAAGGCTTCGCGGATGTGGCCGGCGAGGCGTTCCAGGTGGCGCAGGTAGGCTTCGATCTCCAGGCACAGGCCCAGGCGGTGTTCGCGCCTGAGATAGCCGAGGAAGTCGTGGATCTGGCCATTGAGCTCGAAGCGATTGGGACTCTTGGCCACCGGCACCAGGATATCCAGGCGGATCCAGGTGTCGAGCAGGGCGGTGAGGTCGGCCGGCGTACGTTCGGGCAGCTGTTCGGCCAGGCGGGTACGCAACTCGGCCAGGCCCAGGGTGCCGCTGTCGAAGTGGGCGCACAGGGGGTCGATGAGGTGCCAGTGTTCGGCGAGGGTACGCAGGACGCGTTTGGGGTCGATCATGGCGGGGACCGCACCAGACAAAAGCGCCATTGTACTCCAGACGCCAGAGCCTTCGATGTGACCGCGGTGGGACCGATGGGCAGGGCGGCCTTTCGGTCCGGGGCGATCCGCGCGACAATGCCGCCCCGCATAATCCCGCCGCGTAACAGAGCAGGCTCCTAGGATCCGCCCATGTCCGACCCCGCCCCTTCCACCAGTCCCTCGCTTGCCGCCGAGGTGCGTCGTCGCGCCTATCTGCAGGCGTTGCAGCTGGATGTCTGGGTGCCGCGCACGGTGTTGCCCTTCGCCGCGCCTTCGCGACCGGAAGCCCTGTGGGTCGAGGAGCCGGAAGAGGCGCCCGTCGTGGCTCGGGTGGTTCGCCCGGAGCCGGTGGCCAAGGCCGCGCCGGCCGCTGCAGTAGCCGAGGCACCGCCGGCGAATCGGCCGCGCATCGAGATCCCGCGGCCCGCGGCGTCGAAGCCGGCTGCGCCCCCCGTGGCCGAGCCGGAACCGGAACGTGCGCCGCCGCCACCGCGGGAGCCGGCGCCCCGTTTCGCCCTGCAGCTGTTGCAGGCCGGGCGCTGCCTGCTGCTGCTAGAGTTGCCTACCGGCGATACCCTGGGGGCGCGGGATCCGGCCTATCTGCTGCTGAGGGATCTGCTGCGCGCTGCCGGCCTGCCGGACACGCCGCGGATCGTCAGTGAAGAGCCCATTCGCTGGCCACTGCTCAACAGCGGTCAACTCGACCAGGGGCCGGCGGCGGCCGGCGAATTCGTGCAGAGCTTCGTGTCGGGACACCAGGAGCGCCTGGGCGAGGGCCTGGCGCTCTGGCTGATCGGGGTGGCCGCACGACGCTGCAGCGGGGTCGAGGATGCGCAGCTCACGGGTGTGGAGCGGGACACCGCCCTGGGACCGGCCTGGCTGGTGCCGGGACTGGATATCCTGATGGAAGAGCCGGCCGCCAAGGCCGCGCTCTGGCAAGCCATGCGCCCGTTGCGGCGCCGCTGGATGGAACAGCAATGAACGATGCGGTGAGCTTTCGGCGGATGACCGAAGCCGATCTGAACACGGTATTGAAGATCGAATATCAGGCCTTCAGCCACCCCTGGACCCGCGGCATCTTTACCGATGCGCTCAGGTCCTATGACTGCTGGGTGATGACGGCTGGCGAGCAGCAGGTGGGGCACGGGGTGATCAACATCATTCTCGACGAGGCCCATCTGCTCAATATCACCATCAAGCCGGAAAGCCAGGGCCGGGGACTCGGCCTGCGGCTGCTGGAACACCTGCTGCAGGAAGCGCGCAAGGCCAAGGCCAACGAGTGCTTTCTGGAGGTGCGCGCCAGCAATCAGTCGGCCTATCGGCTGTACGAGCGCTATGGCTTCAACGAGATCGGCCGCCGGCGGGACTATTATCCCGCGGTTGGCGGCCGGGAAGATGCGCTGGTGATGGCCTGTACGCTGCTCGACTAGGCCGTCAGCGGCTTCAGTGATCGGCGCGTTTTTCGTCCAGATCCAGGCTGGTGTCTCCAGCGAGGTCTTCGTCGTTGGCGTCCAGATCGGCGTAGCGGGCATCCCGCTGGGTTTCGGCTTCGTTGGGTGCATCGGCCTCGCCGTCCCAGGCTTCGCCATCCAGCGGATGGCTGCGACCGAGTTCGGCTTCGTCCTGACCGGAGCCGCCGCCGATGTCGCTGTCCTCGACCACGCTCAGTTCCTTGTCGTTCGGCCAGGCATCGCCGTAGTCGGTCGGCGAGCGCGCGCCGGTTTCGTCCAGCAGGGTCTCGGGGCTGGCATCGTCCATCGTCGGCTGATGATCCAGGGTTTCGCCCCCGGTCATGCCGGCCTGGCGCACGCGCTCTTCGGGAAACTGGCCTTCATAGTCGCGCTCGTCCATTTCGTCGCCGATGCGACCACCGCGCTCATCCTTGCGATCGCTGAAGTCGAGTTCGCGCATGTCGCCCATGCGGTCCTGAATGTCGTCGATCTCTTCGGGGGTCTTGGTGATGTCGGGCTTGTTCATGGTGGTCTCCAAAGGCAGGGCTGCTAGAGCATCTCCCTGAATCCGACTACGCGCCGGCAAGGGGAATTCCTCGGCACCGCCGGAAGATGTGAACGAACCATACGATGACCCGGCAGTCGTACCTTCCATGATCGACCTCGACAGCCTCACCTCATCGGGCCAGCCGCTGGCCTTCTTCTTCGATCTGGATGGCACCCTGGCAGAATTGCAGCCACGTCCGGAACAGGTTTTCATTCCTGCCGAAACCCTCGCTGCCCTCGAACAGCTGGCGCGCCACCATGGCGTCGCCGTGGTATCCGGGCGGCCGCTGTCAGAGATCGACGGCTTCACGGCGCCGCTGCGGCTGGCCGCGGCTGGGGTGCATGGCGCCGAGTGGCGCGATCCCCAGGGCGAGATCCATCGGGTGAGCCTGGATGCGGAGATGCTGGCGCACGTCGGTCGGCGTCTGGAAGCCGCGCTGGCGGACCATCCGGACCTGCTGCTAGAGCGCAAGAGCGTGGCCTTCGCCCTGCACTATCGCCAGGCGCTGGACAAGGAAGCCCTGGTACGCGAACTGGCCGAAGGCATCGCGGGCGACCATCCCGAATTCAAGTTGCAGCCGGGCAAGTGCGTCTTCGAACTCAAGCCCGCTGCGGCGAGCAAGGGCGAGGCCATTGCCCGCTTTCTCGAACTGGAACCCTTTGCCGGCTGCCTGCCGGTGTTTCTCGGTGACGATCGCACCGATGAAGAGGGGTTCACTGTCGTCAATGCGCGAGGCGGTCTGACCGTCAAGGTAGGAGAGGGGGAGACGGTCGCCAAGACCCGCCTGCCTTCGGTGGAAGCGGTAGCCCTCTGGCTGCAGCAGCTGAGCCGTGACCTCGCGCCACATTATAAGCAAGGAGATTAGGATGAGCCGTTTAGTGGTGGTATCGAATCGGGTGGCCCCGATCGAGGAAGGCAAGGCGACCGCGGGTGGTCTGGCGGTGGGCGTGCTGGATGCCCTGCGCAAGTCGGGTGGCATCTGGTTCGGCTGGAACGGCGAGACGGTCAAGGAGAACGGGCCGGCCAAGACCCAGACCAAGGACAACATCGACTATGTGACCTTCGGCCTGACCAAGCGCGACTACGACCACTACTACCGCGGCTTCTCCAACGCCACCCTCTGGCCGATCTTCCACTACCGGATCGACCTGGCGCGCTACAACCGCGAGGAGTACGACGGCTATCGGCGCGTCAACATGGCCATGGCCGAACGCCTGAAGCCCCTGCTCAAGCCCGATGACATCATCTGGGTGCACGACTACCACCTGATTCCCTTCGCCGAAGCCTGCCGCATGCTGGGCATTCGCAACCGCATCGGCTTCTTCCTGCACATTCCCTTCCCGGCGCCGGAAATCCTCACCGCCATCCCGCCGCACAACGAATTGCTCAAGACCCTGTGCTTCTATGACCTGATCGGCTTCCAGACCGATACCGACCAGCTGGCCTTCCAGGACTACATCACCCGCGAGGTGCGCGGGGTGCTGGAGAAGGACGGCAGCCTGACCGCCTACGGTCACAACTTCCGCGTCGGCGTCTATCCCATCGGCGTGATGCCGGATGTCATCCAGAAGCAGGCCGAGTCCTATCGCACGCGGCGCCAGTTCATCTCGCGCAGCATCGAGGGCGTGCCCTACAAGACCATCGTCAGCGTCGACCGCCTCGACTATTCCAAGGGGCTGGTGGAGCGCTTCCAGGCGTTCGAGAAACTGCTGGAGCATTTCCCCGAGCATCACCGGGCGGTGCAGTTCGTGCAGATCGCGCCTTCGTCGCGGGCGGACGTGGTCTCCTACCAGAACATCCGGCGTCAGCTGGAGAGCCATGCCGGCCATATCAACGGCCATTTCTCCGAGCTGGACTGGACGCCGATCCGCTACCTGAACAAGAGCTATGACCGGCGCACGGTGATGGGGCTGTTCCGCTCCTCCGACGTCGGCCTGGTGACGCCGCTGCGCGATGGCATGAACCTGGTGGCCAAGGAATACGTGGCGGCCCAGGACCCGGAAAATCCGGGCGTGCTGGTGCTGTCGCGCTTCGCCGGGGCGGCGCGCGAACTCAATTCGGCGTTGATCGTGAATCCCTATGACCATGTCGGCATGGCCGAGGCGTTGGACCGGGCGCTACGCATGCCGCTGGAAGAGCGCAAGTCGCGCTACGAAGACATGATGCGGGTGATCCGCCAGGCCGACCTGGCCTCCTGGCGCGACAACTTCCTGCGCGACCTGCGGGCCTTCAGCTCCAAGGCGCTGGTGCAGTCCATCGATACCCAGGACGCGGCTGCTGAAGAAATGGAGAGCCAGCAGAAGGTCGCCCTGTAAGCTTGTTGCGCGGTGATGGAGCCCGGCTTAGGCCGGGCTTTTTCATGGGGCGAGGCTGGGGTCTGGCGTGAAGGGCGCCTCACCCTGGCCCTTTTCCAGAGGGAGAGGGGACGAAAAGCGATGCCACGGCTGGGCTTTTTCGTGGGCAATAAAAAAGGGTCAGCTTACGCTGACCCTTGGAAATAGGTGGTGGCTACGCAGGGACTTGAACCCCGGACCCCAGCATTATGAATGCTATGCTCTAACCAGCTGAGCTACGTAGCCATCCGAGGCGCGCATTATTGGCAAGGCGCCGGTGGCTGTCAAGTCTTCTGTTCAAGAAATTTCTGTTTGTCGATCAAGCGTTTGCGCGGCCCGGCCGGGGCCGGTTCGGCTAGTCGTCCTCGTCCAGCGGCAGCTGGATCTCGTCCATCTTCAGCTCCAGGCGATAGCCCAGGGCCAGGAACAACGCCTGGCACAGGCAGAGGGTGGCGCTCAGCGAACGGAAGGCGAAGGCACTGCCTTCGTTGACCAGCAGCAGGGCATCGGCGCGCTTGGCCAGGGGCGAGAGATTGCTGTCGGTGATGATCAGCGTCTTGGCCCTGTGGTGCTGGGCGATGCGCACGCACTGCTGACTTTCCTTGCCGTAGGGGCTGAAGCTGATGGCGATCAGCAGGTCGCCCTGGGCGATGCTGCGCATCTGCTCGCGATAGCCGCCGCCCAGCCCGGTGATGAGGTGGATGCGCTTGTTGGTGTGCTGCAGGTTGTAGACCAGGTAGTCGGCCACGGCGAAGGAGCGCCGCACCCCCACCACATAGATGTTCTCGGCGTTCACCAGCAGGTCGACGGCCTTATCGAAGGCGGCGTCGTCCAGTTCCTCGGCGAGTCGATCCAGGCCCGAACGGGTGGCGTTGATGCACTCGCGGGCCAGATCGCCGCTGCTGGCGCGCTGGCTCTTGTTGGCGATCATGCTGCGGATGCGCTGCTGGTAGTTCTGTACCGGCGTGGTCTTGTGGGTGTAGGCCTCGCGAAACAGCGCCTGCATCTCGCTGAAGCCCTTGAAGCCGAAGCGCTGGGAGAAGCGAACGATGGCCGAGGGATGCACCTCGCACTGCCCGGCGATGTCGCTGATGCGATCGACCATGACCCTGTCGCTCTGCTGGCTGACATAGGCGGCCACCCGTTTCAGCTGGCGCGGCAGCGCCTCGTAGTCACGGGCGATGCAGGCCAGCAACTGCTCGACGTTGCCGGGCGGATCGGCCAGCGGCGCGCTGCTGAGGGGGTCATCGGCCGGGGAGTCGGAGGACATGGGCAATCTCGCGGTAGGGATTCTCGTGCCGGCAACTTAACCCATTCGCCGGGCGGCGTCGAAGTGGGGCGGCAGGACCAGTGTACGCCAGTTATGGAAATTAAATTCCATAAAATCTCATGTGGAAAATTTGTTGATTTGTCCGCGGCGTCGTTCTAGCCTGAGCTCACTCACACGTTCGGCCCCTCGGGTCCGCGCGGTTGGCCGATAACAATAAGCAGGAGCCACCCATGGGTGATCATTTCTTCGCCAGCGGGCGCCCGTTGGACGTCATTTGCCTGGGGCGACTGGGCGTCGACCTCTATGCGCAGCAGATCGGGGCGCCGCTGGAAGACGTCAGCAGCTTCGCCAAGTACCTCGGGGGATCCTCCGCCAACATCGCCTTCGGCACCGCGCGCCTGGGGCTGAAGTCGGCGATGCTGACCCGGGTGGGCGACGACCACATGGGCCGCTTCCTGACCCGGACGCTGGCGCAGGAAGGCTGCGACACCCGCGGCATCCAGGTGGATCGCGAGCGCCTCACCGCCCTGGTGCTGCTGGGCATCAAGGACCGCGAGACCTTTCCCCTGGTGTTCTATCGCGAGAATTGCGCCGACATGGCGCTGGGCGTGGACGACATCGACGAGGCCTTCATCGCCAGCAGCAAGGCACTGTTGATCACCGGTACCCACTTCTCCACCGAGGGGGTGTTCCAGGCCAGCAGCCGGGCGCTGGACTACGCCGAGCGCAACGGCGTGAAGCGGGTGCTGGACATCGACTATCGCCCGGTGCTCTGGGGCCTGACCGGCAAGGCCGATGGCGAGACCCGCTTCATCGCCAGTGCCGAGGTCAGCGCCCATGTGCAACGCATCCTGCCGCGCTTCGACCTGGTGGTGGGCACCGAGGAGGAATTCCAGATCGCCGGGGGCAGCGAAGACCTGCTCACCGCACTGCGCCGGGTGCGCGAGGTGACCGCGGCGACCCTGGTGGTCAAGCTCGGCGCCCAGGGTTGTACCGTCATCCACGGCGCCATCCCGGCGCGGCTGGAGGACGGCGAGATCCATCGCGGTATCCGCGTCGAGGTGCTCAATGTGCTGGGTGCCGGCGATGCCTTCATGTCCGGCTTCCTGCGCGGCTGGCTCACCGGTGGCGACGATGCCGAGTGCTGCCGGCTGGCCAATGCCTGCGGTGGGCTGGTGGTGTCACGCCATGGCTGCGCCCCGGCCATGCCGACCCTGGCCGAGCTGGACTACCTCAACAAGAGCCCGGTGCCCATCACGCGGCCCGACCTGGACCTGGTGCTGACCCGGCTGCACCGGGTCAGCACGCGGCGCCGCCAGTGGCAGCAACTGTTCATCTTCGCCTTCGACCACCGCTACCAGCTGGTGGAAAGCGCCCAGCAGGTGGGGGCCGATCCGGCGCGCATTCCGGCGCTCAAGCAGCTGTTCGTCCAGGCCATCGCCGAAGTCGAGCAGGATCTGGCGCGTCAGGGCGTGGCGGCGGATGTCGGGCTGCTGGCCGACGAGCGCTTCGGCCAGGATGCCCTGAATGCCGCCACCGGCCGCGGCTGGTGGATCGCCCGACCGGTGGAGCTGCAGAATTCGCGGCCGCTGGCCTTCGAGCACGGCCGCTCGGTAGGCAGCACCCTGCTGAGTTGGCCGGGCGAGCAGATCATCAAGTGCCTGGTGCAATTCCATCCCGACGACGAGCCGCTGCTGCGGCTGGAGCAGGAGGCCCAGCTCAAGGGGCTGTACCAGGCGGCCCAGGCCAGTGGTCATGAACTGCTGCTGGAGGTCATCCCGCCGAAGAACCATGCCTCCAGCCGGCCGGACGTGCTCTATCGCGCCATCAAGCGCCTGTACAACCTGGGTATCTATCCCGAGTGGTGGAAGATCGAGGCGCAGCCGGCCGCCGTCTGGCAGCAACTCGACACCCTGATCGGCGAACGCGATCCCCATTGCCAGGGCGTGGTGGTACTGGGCCTCAATGCCCCGGCCGAGGAACTGGCCGAGGGCTTCCGTCAGGCCAGTGCCAGCCAGCGCTGCCAGGGCTTCGCCGTGGGCCGGACCATCTTCGCCCAGCCGAGCCGGGCCTGGCTGGCCGGCGAGATCGACGACCGCACGCTGATCGCGCAGATCCGCAGCAACTTCGAATTCCTGATCCAGGCCTGGCGCGACGCCCGCGCCTGATCGCCTCCTGACGAGCAAGGCTGACATGACCGCACAAGAACAACGACTCAAGATCGGCATCAATCCCATTTCCTGGGCCAACGACGACCTGCCGGCCCTGGGCGGCGACACCCCGCTGGAAACCATCCTGCGCGAGGGCAAGGAAATCGGCTTCCAGGGCTTCGAGCTGGGTGGCAAGTTTCCCAGCGAGCCCAAGGCGCTGGGCGAGGTGCTCGGCCAGCATGGCCTGGAGCTGGTGTCCGGCTGGTATTCCAGCGGCTTGGCGCACCGTGACGTGGACGCCGAGATCGAGGCGATCCGTCCGCACTGCCGGCTGCTGGCCGAGAACGGCGCCCAGGTGCTGGTCTATGGCGAGGTGGCCGGTTCCATCCAGGGGCAGCGCCGGCCGCTGATCGAGCGGCCACGCTTCCACAGCGACGCCGCCTGGCAGGCCTATGCCGAAAAGCTCGACCGCCTGGCCGCCTTCACCCTGAGCCAGGGCCTGCGGCTGGCCTATCACCACCACATGGGCGCCTATGTGGAAGCGCCCGAGGACATCGCCCGGCTGATGGCGCTGACCTCGCCGGACGTCGGCCTGCTGTTCGATGCCGGTCATTGCTACATGGGCGGTGGCGATCCCCTCAGCGTGCTGCAGCAACATATCGACCGGGTTTGCCACGTGCACTTCAAGGACGTGCGCAAGGACGTGGTGCAACTGGCGCGCAACAACCAGTGGAGCTTCCCGGACTGCATCCTCAACGGCACCTTCACCGTGCCGGGGGATGGCGACATCGATTTCTCGGCGCTGCTCAAGGTGCTGGTGGCCGCCGGCTACCAGGGCTGGCTGGTGGTGGAAGCCGAGCAGGACCCGGCCGTGGCGCCGGCCTACGAATACGCCAAGAAGGGCTACGACCATCTGCGCCAGCTGGTGGCGCAGGCCACTGCCTGAGGAGGAAATCGATGAATCTGCTCGTCAAAGCCGACCGTAGCGCCCGCGACATCGTCAGCGTCCCAGCCGGTGCCCTGGACTACGTCGGCTTCGCCGCCCATCGCCTGCAACCGGGGGAGTCCCTGCCGGTGCTGGCCGGTGACCTCGAAGTCTGCATCGTGCTGCTCAGCGGCGGCGCCAGTATCGAAGGCGGGCATCCGCAGCTGGGCGATTTCGCCTGGCGCGGGCTGGCCGGTCGCCAGAGCGTCTTCGAGGACGTCTCGCCCTATGCCGCCTACCTGCCGCCCGGCAGCGAAGCACGGGTGACCGCCGACGGCATCGCCGAGATCGCCGTCTGCACCTCGCCTGGCAATCCGCGGGTGGAGGACCGGTTGCCGCCGCGGCTGATCGAGCCGGCGAGCATGCCGCGATCCACCCGCGGCAAGGGCGCCAATACCCGTTACGTCTGCGACATCCTGCCGGACACGGCGGCGGCCCATTCGCTGCTGGTGGTGGAGGTGCGCACCCCGTCCGGGCATTCCTCCAGCTATCCGCCCCATCGCCATGACCGCGACAACCTGCCGGCGGAGAGCCTGCTGGAGGAGTCCTACTACCACCGCATCGATCCGGGCCAGGGCTTCGTCTTCCAGCGCGTCTACACCGACGAGCGCGACCTGGACCAGGCCATGGCGGTGGAAGACCACGACGTGGTGCTGGTGCCGCGCGGCTACCACCCGGTCAGCGTGCCCTATGGCTACGAGTCCTATTACCTAAACGTGATGGCCGGCCCCCGGCGCGTCTGGAAATTCCACAACGATCCGCAGCACGAGTGGCTGCTGACTCGCTAACCCCTTTCGCATTCGCCGTGGCGGCGACCCCAGGACATGAGGATTCAGGACATGAGCGACACCCCCGTCATCGGGCACTACATCAACGGCGCGGTCTCGACCCAGGCCGAGCGCTTCAGCGACGTCTTCAATCCGGCCGAGGGCGTGGTCCAGGCGCGGGTCGCCCAGGCCACGGCGCAGACCGTGGAACAGGCGGTGGCGGCGGCCAAGGCGGCCTTTCCCGAGTGGTCCGAGCAGTCGGCGCTGCGCCGGGCGCGCATCCTGTTCCGCTTCAAGGAGCTGCTCGACCAGCACCACAAGGAGCTGGCGGCGCTGATCACCCGCGAGCACGGCAAGGTGCTGTCCGACGCCATGGGCGAGGTGACGCGCGGCATCGAGGTGGTGGAATTCGCCTGCGGCGCGCCGCACCTGGCCAAGACCAGCTACAGCGACAACATCGGTGGCGGCATCGACAACTGGAACCTGCGCCAGCCGCTGGGCGTGTGCGCCGGCATCACCCCCTTCAACTTCCCGGTGATGGTGCCGCTGTGGATGATTCCCATGGCGCTGGCCACCGGCAATACCTTCATCCTCAAGCCCTCCGAGCGCGATCCTTCCGCCAGCCTGCTGCTGGCCGAGCTGCTCAAGCAGGCCGGCTTGCCCGATGGCGTGTTCAACGTGGTCCAGGGCGACAAGGTGGCGGTGGATGCGCTGCTGCAGCACCCGGACGTGGAGGCCATCTCCTTCGTCGGCTCCACGCCCATCGCCGAATACATCCACCAGGAAGGCACCCGCCGCGGCAAGCGCGTCCAGGCCCTGGGTGGCGCCAAGAACCATATGATCGTGATGCCCGATGCCGACCTGGACCAGGCCGCCGACGCCCTGATCGGCGCCGGTTTCGGTTCGGCCGGCGAGCGTTGCATGGCCATCTCCATCGCCGTGGCGGTGGGCGAGGTGGGCGATGCCCTGATCGAGAAGCTGCTGCCGCGCATCGACGCCCTGCGGGTGCGCAACGGGGTGGAGGCCGATGCCGACATGGGCCCGCTGGTGACCGGCCAGCACAAGGCCAAGGTCGAGGGCTACATCACGAAAGGGGTGGAGGAGGGCGCCCGGCTGCTGGTGGATGGGCGGGGCTTCAAGGTGCCCGGCGCCGAGAACGGCTTCTTCGTCGGCGCCACCCTGTTCGATGGCGTGACCCCGGAGATGACCATCTATAAGGAAGAGATCTTCGGCCCGGTGCTGGGCATCGTGCGGGTGCCGGACTTCGCCAGCGCGGTGGAACTGATCAACGCCCACGAATTCGGCAACGGCGTCTCCTGCTTCACCCGCGACGGCGGCATCGCCCGCGCCTTCGCCCGCACCATCAAGGTCGGCATGGTCGGCATCAACGTGCCCATCCCGGTGCCCATGGCCTGGCATTCCTTCGGTGGCTGGAAACGCTCGCTGTTCGGTGATCACCACGCCTATGGCGAGGAAGGCCTGCGCTTCTACACCCGCTACAAGAGCGTGATGCAGCGCTGGCCCGACAGCATCGCCAAGGGCGCCGAATTCAGCATGCCTACCGCCAAGTGACCGGGGAGAAGCCATGAGCACCCAACGTCTGACCATGGCCCAGGCCCTGGTGAAATTTCTCGACAACCAGTACCTCAGCGTCGATGGCGTCGAGACCAGGTTCGTCGCCGGCGTCTTCACCATCTTCGGCCACGGCAACGTGCTCGGCCTGGGCCAGGCCCTGGAGCAGGACGCCGGTGAGCTGGTGGTGCACCAGGGGCGCAACGAGCAGGGCATGGCCCACGCCGCCACCGGCTTCGCCAAGCAGAAGCTGCGCCGGCAGATCTATGCCTGCACTTCCTCGGTGGGCCCGGGCGCGGCCAACATGCTGACCGCCGCGGCCACCGCCACGGCCAACCGCATCCCGCTGCTGCTGTTGCCCGGCGACGTCTATGCCAGTCGCCAGCCCGATCCGGTGCTGCAGCAGATCGAGCAATTCCACGACCTGTCGATCAGCACCAACGATGCCTTCCGCGCGGTGAGCAAGTACTGGGATCGCATCAACCGGCCCGAGCAGCTGATGAGCGCGGCGATCAACGCCATGCGCGTGCTGACCGATCCAGCCGAGACCGGCACCGTGACCCTGGCGCTGCCCCAGGATGTGCAGGGCGAAGCCTACGACTATCCCGACTACTTCTTTGCCAAGCGGGTGCACCGCCTGGATCGCCGGCCGCCGGTGGTCGCCGCCATCGAAGAGGCGGTGCAGCTGCTCAGGCGCAAGCGCAAGCCGCTGCTGATCTGTGGCGGCGGGGTCAAGTACTCCGGCGCCGCCGCGGCCCTGCAGCGCTTCGCCGAGCGCTTCGAGATTCCCTTCGCCGAGACCCAGGCCGGCAAGAGCGCCATCGTTTCCAGCCACGAACTCAATGTCGGCGGCATCGGCGAGACCGGCTGCCTGGCCGCCAACCTGTTGGCCAGGGAGGCCGACCTGATCATCGGCGTGGGTACCCGCTACACCGATTTCACCACCTCCTCGAAGTGGCTCTACCAGCATCCCGAGGTGGAGTTCCTGAACCTCAACGTGGCCGCCTTCGATGCCGGCAAGCTCGATGGCCTGGCGGTGGTGGCCGATGCCCGGGAAGCCCTCGACGCCCTGACCGAGGCGCTAGCGGCTACCGACTACCGCGCCGGGTGGGGCGGCCAGGTGGGAGAGGCGCGCGAGCGCTATCGCCAGGAGGTGGCGCGGGTCTATGCGCTGGGCTACACCGGCGCCGACTTCGTGCCGGAGATCGACGACGACCTGCCGCGCGCGGTGCTGGAGGAATTCGTCCGCCTGACCGGATCGTCCCTGACCCAGAGCCAGGTGCTCGGCCGCCTCAACGAACGGCTGGACGACGACGCCATCATCGTCGCCGCCGCCGGCAGCCTGCCGGGTGACCTGCAGCGCGCCTGGCAGAGCAAGGGCGTCAACACCTACCACCTGGAATACGGCTATTCCTGCATGGGCTACGAGATCAATGCCGCCCTCGGCGTGAAGCTGGCCGAACCGGAGCGCGAGGTCTATGCGCTGGTGGGCGACGGTTCCTACCAGATGCTGCACTCGGAGCTGGCCACCTCCATCCAGGAGCGGCGCAAGATCAATGTGGTGCTGCTCGACAACATGACCTTCGGTTGCATCAACAACCTGCAGGTCGGCCATGGCATGGGCAGCTTCGGCACCGAATTCCGCTATCGCAACCCGGAGACCGGTCGGCTCGACGGCGACTTCGTGCCGGTGGACTTCGCCATGAGCGCCGCCGCCTACGGCTGCAAGACCTATAGCGTGCGCACCCTGGAGGAACTGGAAGCGGCCCTGGCCGATGCCCGTCGGCAGACGGTCTCCACCCTGATCGATATCAAGGTGCTGCCCAAGACGATGCTGCACGGCTACCTGTCCTGGTGGCGGGTCGGTGGCGCCGAGGTCTCCACCAGCGAGAAGATCGCCGCCGTCGCCCGGGTGCTCAAGGAAAAAGCCACCCAGGCCCGCCAATACTGAGCGCCGCTCACTCCACAATAATTCCAACTCGGAGAAAGACGTCATGACCTTGAACATCGGTGTCATCGGGACCGGCGCCATCGGTCGCGAACACATCCGCCGCCTGAGCCACACCCTGCTGGGCAGTCGCGTGGTGGCGGTAACCGACATCAACGCCGAACAGGCCGCCCGGGTGGTCCAGGAGCTGGGCATCACCGCGGAGGTCTATGCCGACGGCCATGCCCTGATCGCCGCGGCGGACGTTCAGGCGGTGCTGGTCGCCTCCTGGGGTCCGACCCACGAGGAATACGTGCTGGCCGCCATCGCCGCCGGCAAGCCGGTGTTCTGCGAAAAGCCCCTGGCGACCACCGCCGAGGGCTGCCGGCGCATCGTCGAAGCCGAGCGGGCCCACGGCAAGCGCCTGGTGCAGGTGGGCTTCATGCGGCCCTACGATGCCGGCTATCGCCAGCTCAAGGCGGTGGTCGACGCCGATCGCATCGGCGCGCCGCTGATGATCCACGCGGCCCACCGCAATCCCACGGTGAGCGAGCACTACAGCACCGACATGGCCATCACCGACACCCTGATCCACGAGATCAATGTGCTGGCCTGGCTGCTGGACGATCACTACGTGTCCGCCCAGGTGGTCTTTCCGCGCAAGGCGCCGGCGGCGAGCGAGCACCTGCGCGATCCCCAGGTGGTGCTGCTGGAAACGGCCAAGGGCGTGCGCATCGACGTCGAGGTCTTCGTCAACTGCCAGTACGGCTACGACATCCAGTGCGAGATCGTCGGCGAGCGCGGCATCGCCCGCCTGCCGGAGCCGACCTCGGTGCAGCTGCGCAGCGAGGCGCGGCTGTCCAACGAGATCCTCATGGACTGGAAGGACAGATTCATCGCCGCCTACGACGTGGAGTTGCAGGCCTTCATCGACGACCTCGCCGCCGGCCAGCTGACCGGGCCGTCGTCCTGGGACGGCTACATCGCCGCGGTCACCGCCGACGCCTGCATCAAGGCGCAGGACAGCGGCGCCATCGAGCCGGTGACCCTGCCCAGCCGGCCGGCTTTCTACGCCTAGGTCGCCCGTCCCGCCTGCCACGCAGGCGGGGATTCTTTGCCTGAACGAGAGGCGGATCTTGAGAATCGGACTGGTCGGCTACGACGGTATCGGGCGCCTGCTGCACGCGCCGCTGATCGCCAGCACCCCGGGCGCCCAGCTGGTGGGGGTGGTGACCGCCTCGTCGACGCAGCGCGCCGAGTTGGCCAGGGACCATCCGGGTGTCGCCTGCCATACCGATCTGGCGAGCCTGATCGCCGCCGGAGTGGACAGCCTGGTGATCGCCACGCCCCTCCGCGAACGTCCGGCGCAGGTGCGGGAGGCAGTGCAACAGGGCCTGCCGGTGGTCTGCGCGGCGCCCCTGGCCAGGACCCTAGCAGAGGCCCAGGACCTGGTGACGCTGGCCGAGCGGCGGGGTGTGCCGCTCTGCGTCCATCAGCCGCGCCGCTGGGATTCGGATCTGCTCACCCTGGCTCGGCTGCTGCGTGAAAGGCGCCTGGGACAGGTACGCCTCTTCGAATCGCGTCTGCAACTGACTGATCTGGCCGCGGCGGGTATAGGCACCGAGGGTGGCCTGCTCCTCGAACTGGGCAGCCAGCTGGTGGACCAGGCGCTGCTGCTGTTCGGGCCGGTCGAACGGGTCTATGCCGAGGCGCAATTCCCCCGTGGCGATCCCGCACGGGAGCGGGAATTCTTTCTGTCCCTGCGCCATCGCTCGGGGGTGGTCTCGCACCTCTCGGGCAGCGCTCTGCAGAGCTGTCCGCAGCGGCTGCGGGTGGTCGGCGAGCGGGGCGTCTATACCGTCGATGGCCTGGATGGCCAGGCCGCGGCCCTGCGCCAGGGGCGAACCCCGCGCAGCGAGAAGGGCGGCTGGGGCGCCGAGGACCATCAGCGCTGGGGCTGGCTGAGCGTGGGCGAGGAGCGCTCGCGGGTGCCGAGTGAACGGGGTCGTTGGGATCTGTTCTACGAAGGCTGGCTGGCGACCCTGACCCAGGGCGCGCCCTGGCCGGTCGCCGCGCGGGAGACGCTGGCTTGCCAGGCGATCCTGGCGGCGGCGCGCGCGAGTGCCCGTACGGGGGAAAGCCTGGTGCTAGAGGACTCTGCAAGGGTGCCGGGAGCGACTCGGGCAGGCGCCCAGGGGAGGGTGCGGACGTCCGTCTCACGTGTCGAATGAAATTTCTATTTCGCTCTTGTTGTGGAATTAAATTTCCAATAGAGTCGAGAGCAGTTGCAGAAACGAGTCACCAGGGCCGTGCGCCCCGACAACAATAATAGGTGCCGTCACATGAACCACTCCACGCATTCCTTCCGTCTCGCCATCGCCACCGTGCACCGCCTCAAGGTGCAGCGTCCCTCCCGACTGCTCGCCTTGCTCGGCCGGCTGTTCTGCCACGAGCGCAGCGGCGCCGTGCTCTGCGCCTCGCCCGGCGCCGCGGTGTTCTACCGCCCGCACTGATTCCCGCGTCTTTCCGGCGTTCGCCCAGGCTCCGCCCGGTTCACGACCGCGCGGCCCCCGAGGTGCGCCTGACCGTTGCGCCCGTCTGATCCCCTTGCTGATCGTCACCCCACGAATGGAGCCTGAACCATGCAGAAAAAAACTCGCTTTGCCACCCTGGCGCTGTCGCTGCTGCTGGGCAGCAGTGCGGCCCTGGCGGACCTCAAGGTCGGGGTGACCATGTCGTCGTTCGACGACAACTACCTCACCTATGTGCGCGAATACATGACCAAGAAAGCCAAGACCGACGGTGTGCAGCTGCAATTCGAGGACGCCCGCAACGACGTGGTCAAGCAGCTCACCCAGGTGCAGAGCTTCATCAGCCAGAAGGTCGATGCGGTCATCGTCAATCCGGTGGACACCGCCGCGACCCGGACCCTGACCGAGGCCGCCACCAAGGCCGGCGTGCCCATCGTCTACATCAACCGCCGACCCGACGAACCCACCCTGCCGGCGGGCGTGGTGGCGGTGACCTCCGACGACAAGGAAGCCGGCCGCCTGCAGGCGCAGTACGTGGCGGACAAGCTCGGCGGCAAGGGCCAGGTGGCCATCCTGCTGGGTGATCTGGCCAACAACTCCACCCACAACCGCACCGCCGGGGTGAAGGAAGTCCTGGCCAAGTATCCGGGCATCAAGATCGTCGAGGAGCAGACCGCGGCCTGGCAGCGCGACAAGTCCATGGACCTGACCAGCAACTGGTTGCTGGCCGGCAAGGAGCTCAACGCCATCTTCGCCAACAACGACGAGATGGCCATCGGCGCGGCCATGGCCCTGCGCCAGGCCGGCAAGAAGGACGTGCTGGTCACCGGCGTCGACGGTACGCCCGACGGCCTGGCCGCGATCAAGCGTGGCCTGGTGACGGTCTCGGTGTTCCAGGACGCCAAGGGCCAGGCGGAAGGCGCCCTCGATGCGGCGCTGAAGATGATCAACAAGACCCCGGGCGAGCAGAACGTGCTGATTCCCTTCCGCCTGATCACCCCGGAGAACGTCGCCGAATTCCAGGCCATGACCAAATGACCCGAGGCGCCTGCGCCTGCCCGTGAGGCAGGCGGACGCCGCGCCAGAACGGCTTCACAGACCAAACGGGCAGTCCGGCAACGGACTGCCCGTTTTGTCTATCCGGGGCCTTTCACCGGTGCTGGGCGGGCTGGAAACCGGTGATCGTTATCACTAAAAAATTCCAAAAAAATATTGACTGGAATTTATTTTCCAATAGAGTCGAGGTCAAGCCAAGACGTACAGCGGTGCCTCGCTCCGGCGAGCGCGCCCTTCAACAAGAATAAAAGGTGCCGTCATGCCATCCCGCTCCCTGTCCCTGCATGGGTCTCCGATCTCCTGTCCGCCGGGCACCTGCCTGCACCTGGCGAGCGCCGTCACGGCCAGCCCTTCGCCCAGCACCCCTCACTGACCAGCGGCCCGCGCCGCCCGGTCGGCGCCCGCGAGGAGATCGTGATCATGCTCAGTTCCGCCACCCCTGCCGCTGCTCCTGCCCCTGCGGCCACTGCCGCCCCCAGCGAATACCTGCTGGAGATCGTCGACGTCACCAAGGAGTTTCCCGGCGTCAAGGCGCTGTCCCACGTGCAACTGCGGGTGCGTCCCGGCACCGTGCTGGCGCTGATGGGCGAGAACGGCGCAGGCAAGTCGACGCTGATGAAGATCATCGCCGGCATCTACCAGCCCGATGCCGGGGAAGTGCGGCTGCGCGGGGTGCCGGTGCGCTTCGATACGCCGCTGCAGGCGTTGCAGTCGGGGATCGCCATGATCCACCAGGAACTCAACCTGATGCCCTTCATGACCATCGCCGAGAACATCTGGCTGGGCCGCGAACCGCTCAATGCCCTGCACCTGGTGGACCACGGCAAGATGCGTCGCCAGACCCAGGCGCTGCTGGACCGACTGCGCATCGCCCTGGACCCGGAAGACAGCGTGGGCAGCCTGTCCATCGCCGGGCGGCAGATGGTGGAGATCGCCAAGGCGGTGTCCTACGACAGCGATGTGCTGATCATGGACGAACCCACCTCGGCCATCACCGAGACCGAGGTGGCGCACCTGTTTTCCATCATCGCCGACCTCAAGGCCCAGGGTAAGGGCATCGTCTACATCACCCACAAGATGGACGAGGTGTTCCAGATCGCCGACGAGGTCGCGGTGTTCCGCGACGGCCAATACATCGGCCTGCAGCGCGCCGACAGCATGAACGGCGACGGCCTGATCGCCATGATGGTGGGGCGCGAACTGACCCAGCTGTTCCCGGAGCGCACCGCGCCGCGCGACGAGGTGCTGCTGTCGGTGCGCGACCTGGGCCTGGACGGGGTGTTCTCCGGCGTCTCCTTCGACCTGCGCGCCGGCGAGGTGCTGGGCATCGCCGGACTGATGGGCTCGGGGCGCACCAATGTCGCCGAGACGCTGTTCGGCGTGACCCCGGCCACGGCGGGCGAAATCCGCATCGACGGCCGGCCGGTACGGATGAGCGATCCTCATCTGGCGATCCAGAAGGGCCTGGCGCTGCTCACCGAGGACCGCAAGGACACCGGCATCTTTTCCTGCCTGTCGGTGGGGGAAAACATGGAGGTGGCGGTGCTGAATGGTTTCGCCAGCGGCGGCTTCGTGCAGCAGCAGCGCCTCGACCAGCTCTGCGAGGAGATGCGCCAGCAACTGCGGGTGAAGACCCCCTCGCTGGACCAGTGCATCGCCAATCTCTCCGGCGGCAACCAGCAGAAGGCGCTGATCGCCCGCTGGCTGATGACCCGGCCGCGCATCCTCATCCTCGACGAGCCCACCCGCGGCATCGACGTCGGCGCCAAGGCCGAGATCTACCGGCTGATCGCCAAGCTGGCCGCCGAGGGCCTGGCGGTAATCATGATTTCTTCCGAACTGCCCGAGGTCCTGGGCATGAGCGACCGGGTGATGGTGATGCACGAAGGCACCGTTACCGGCTTTCTCGATCGCGGCGAAGCCACCCAGGAGCGGGTCATGCACCTGGCCTCGGGCAATCCCGTACTGCACTAGCGCATCTTTCGCGCGGTGGGCCCGTACCCATCGCTCCCGGCATACAAGAGGTAGAACAAGATGAGTGCCCTCCTGGACAAGAAAACCGCCGAGCTACCCAGCGCGCGCCCGCGGCGCCGCATCCCCACCGAACTGGGCATCCTGCTGGTACTGCTGGGCATCGGCCTGGCCTTCGAGGCCTTCGGCTGGGTGCTGCGCGACCAGAGCTTCCTGATGAATTCCCAGCGCCTGGTGCTGATGATCCTGCAGGTCTCGATCATCGGCCTGCTGGCCATCGCCGTGACCCAGGTGATCATCACCACCGGCATCGACCTCTCCTCCGGCTCGGTGCTGGCGCTGTCGGCCATGGTGGCGGCGAGTCTGGCCCAGGGCTCGGACTTCGGCCGCGCGGTGTTTCCCTCGCTGACCGACCTGCCGGTCTGGGTGCCGGTCATGGCCGGCCTCGGGGTGGGGCTGCTGGCCGGCGCCATCAACGGCAGCATCATCGCCGTCACCGGCATCCCGCCCTTCATCGCCACCCTCGGCATGATGGTCTCGGCCCGCGGCCTGGCGCGCTACTACACCGAAGGTCAGCCGATCAGCATGCTGTCCGACAACTACACCGCCATCGGCGCCGGGGCCATGCCGGTGATCATCTTCCTGGTGGTGGCGGTGATCTTCCACATCGCCCTGCGCTACACCAAGTATGGCAAGTACACCTATGCCATCGGCGGCAACATGCAGGCCGCGCGCATCTCCGGCATCAACGTCAAGAAGCACCTGATCATCGTCTACAGCATCGCCGGCCTGCTGGCGGGCCTGGCCGGGGTCGTGGCCTCGGCCCGCGCCGCCACTGGTCAGGCGGGCATGGGCATGTCCTACGAACTGGACGCCATCGCCGCGGCGGTGATCGGCGGCACCAGCCTGGCGGGCGGGGTAGGGCGCATCACCGGCACCGTGATCGGTGCCCTGATCCTCGGCACCATGGCCAGTGGCTTCACCTTCCTCGGGGTGGACGCCTACGTCCAGGACATCATCAAGGGCCTGATCATCGTGGTCGCCGTGGTCATCGACCAGTACCGCAACAAGCGCAAGGCCAAGCGCTAGGGCTGGCGCCTTCCCCTCTCCCCGGGAGAGGGCCAAAGGTGAAGGCCGAGCCAGCACCCGATTGCTCTTCCCCCTCTCCCTCCGGGAGAGGGCCGGGGTGAGGGCGAGCCAGCACCCACCCACTCTTTTACCCGGCCGGCTACTGGCTTGGCCTGCCGGGTCTTTCTACCACCCTGACGGAGAACGACATGCGCGACATCGGCATCGGTCTGATCGGCACCGGCTTCATGGGGCATGCCCACGCCCAGGCCTTCCATCACGCGGCGAGCAGCTTCGCGCTCCCGGTCCGCCCGCGGCTGGTGGCCCTGGCCGATGCCGATCCGGAGCGCGCCGCCCGCTGCGCCGACGTCTGGGGCTTCACCCGCAGCTGCGACTGGGAGCGCCTGATCGCCGATCCCCAGGTCGAGCTGGTGGCCATCACCACCCCCAATCTGCTGCACGCGCCCATGGCCCTGGCCGCCCTGGCGGCCGGCAAGGCGGTCTACTGCGAAAAGCCCCTGGCGGTGAGCCTGGAGGAGGCGACGCAGATGCGCGACGCCGCGCGCCAGGCCGGGGTGGTCAACCGGGTCGGCTACAACTACCTGCAGAATCCCATGCTCAAGCAGGCGCGCGACCTGATCCAGGGCGGCGAACTGGGCGAGATCGTCAGCTTCAGCGGCGAATTCAGCGAAGACTTCATGGGCGATCCCCTTGGGCCCTTCACCTGGCGCTGCGAGACCCGCCAGGCCGGCGGCGCCCTGGCCGATCTGGGCAGCCATATCCTGTCGCTGGCGCGCTTCCTGCTCGGCCCGGTGGCGGCGCTCTGCGCCGATCTGCATACCGCCCATGGCCAGCGGCCCCATCAGGGTGGCACCCGGGCGGTGGAGATCGACGATCAGGCCCATCTGCTGCTGCGCTTCGCCAGTGGCGCTCGCGGCACCCTGACCACCAGCTGGCTCAAGCACGGGCGCAAGAATCGCCTGGCCTTCGAGGTCTGCGGCACCCGCGGCACCCTCAGCTTCGACCAGGAGCGCCTCAACGAACTGCGCCTCTACCAGGTCGGCGACCGGCCGGGCCTGGCCGGTTTCCGTACCCTGCTGGCCGGTCCGCACCTGCCGGACTACGCCGCCTTCTGCCCGGCGCCCGGCCACCAGCTCGGCTACAACGAACTCAAGACCCTGGAGGTCCGCTCGCTGCTGGAGGCCCTGGGCGGCAACCCCGGGCATACCGGCGTCGACTTCCAGGAGGCCTGGGAAGTGGAGCGCCTGGCCCAGGCCGCGCGGCAATCGGCCCAGGAGGAGCGCTGGGTCAGACTCTAGTCTGGGGTAGGATGCTGGGATCATCCCGCGCGAGGACTGTCCCTCTTCCATGACCACACTCTCCGGCGACGGCCTCACCCCGGTCCGGCGCATGAAGCTCATCGCGCTGCTGCTGCTGTTCCTGGCGGCGGCGCTCTACTGCCTGGCCACCGCCCTCGAAGCCAGCCATCCGGCCTGGGGCTACGCCGCCGCCTTCGCCGAGGCGGCCATGGTCGGGGCCATCGCCGACTGGTTCGCGGTGACCGCGCTGTTCCGCCATCCGCTGGGCCTGCCGATTCCCCACACCGCGATCATCCCGCGCAACAAGGCCGGAGTCGGGCGCAAGCTGTCGGACTTCATCTGCCTGCACTTCCTTGCCACGCCCCAGGTGCTGGCCAAGCTGGAGGAACTGGACGCCGCCGGGCGCCTGGCCGGGTGGTTGCGCCAGCCGGACAACGCCGCCGCGGTGGCCAGCCAGGCCACCGGCGTCGCCCGCTATTCCCTGGAAGCTCTGCGCGAGGTGCGGGTGCAGGCCTTCATCCGCCGGGTAGCGGTGGAGCGGCTGCAGCGCCTGGACGTGGCGGCGCTGTCTGGCGAACTGCTCGACATGCTGACCGCCGACGGTCGCCATCAGGCGGTGCTCGACGAGGTGCTGCAGGAGATCGATCGCCTGCTGCAGGACGAAGACACCCAGGCGCTGATCGCCCGCACCATCGGCGGCGAGCTGCGTACCCTGAAGTATCTGGGCCTGGACGAGCGGGTCGGTCGCTGGTCGGCGATCAAGGTGGTGCAGGCGGTGTCGCGCCTCATTGGCGAGATCAGCCATGACCGCGAGCACGAGTTGCGCCGGCACTTCGATGGCTATCTGGTCGGCTTCATCGAGCGCCTCAAAGAGGACCCGGCCTTTCGTCTGCGTGGCGAGCAGCTGCGCGACCGGCTGCTGGAGCACCCGGCGCTGGCGGGTTATCTGCAGGAGCTGTGGGACGAACTGGTAAACTGGCTGCAGGCCGATCTCGCCGCCCCGGATTCGCGCATCCGCCGGCGCCTGGGACGCCTGCTGGCCGAGCTGGGCGACACCCTGAGTCGCGACGAGGCCATGCACCGCTGGATCAACGAGCAGCTGATGGCCGTGGCGCCGCCCTTCATCGACCGCAACCGCCAGCGCATCGGCGACTACATCGCCGCCCGCGTGGCCGCCTGGGACACCGACGAGCTGGTCCAGCAACTGGAGCAGAGCGTCGGCAAGGACCTGCAGTTCATCCGCATCAACGGCACCCTGGTGGGCGGCCTGGTGGGGCTGGTGCTGCATGCGCTGACGGTCTGGTTGGGGCCGGGGTAGGGCGGGAGGCCAGCTGGAGTACGCGTGGAAAAGGCTGCGCCGTTTTCCACCCTACACCTGACCTCCCGTAGCGTGGAAAACCGCAAAGCGTTTCCACTGGCTGCCTACTGCGCTGAGGGTGTAGGCCCATGCCGGACCACCCCCTCTCCCCCTGGGAGAGGGCCGGGGTGAGGGCAGACCCGGACGCCAGACGCCAAGCTCCCCTCCACCCATCACCCCATCCGCACCCAGGCGGCGCCGCGCGGACTAATCCCTATAGTCCCTGACCCGAGCGTCCCATGTATCGAATCGGCTTTGCCTGCATGTACCGTCACCCCGAGCGCAGTCTGTCGCTCAAGGCGCTGGAGCAGGTCGAGCGGGCCTTCAACACCCGCACCACCACCCTGCGCTGGCTGGGCAGCGTCGAGCGCGCCGCCGCCGAGGCCAAGTTGCTGGACGTGGTCACCCACAACCTGGATGCCCAGCTGAGATTCGTCGAGCACGTCGCCGACCTGCCGGACAATCTGCGCATGCTGCGCCTGAGCAGCGATCTGCTGCCCTTCTACAGCCACGCCGAATTCGCCTACTTCTATCGTTCCCAGGAGCTCCAGGCGCTGCTGGAGGATCGCTTCGGCCGGCTGGGCGAACTGGCCCGCCGCCGCGATGTGCGGCTGTCGCTGCATCCCGGGCAATTCTGCGTGCTCGGCTCGGATCGCCCCGAGGTGGTGGAGAACAGCCTGAAGGAATTCGAATACCACGCCGACATGATCCGCCTGATGGGCTACGGCCAGAAATTTCAGGACTTCAAGTGCAATGTGCACATCGCCGGCCGCCTGGGCGTGCCCGGCATTCGCGCGATCTGGCCGCGTCTTTCGAGCGAGGCGCGCAACTGCATCACCTTCGAGAACGATGAAAAGACCTACGGCGTCGACGACTGCCTGCAACTGACCGATCTCGCCCCGGTGGTGCTGGACATCCACCACTGCTGGATCCACGAAGAGGCCTACATCGATCCCTGGGAGCCACGGGTGGCGAGGATCATCGACAGCTGGCGCGGTGTGCGACCGGCCATGCACTACTCCCAGCCGCCGGAAGCCCTGATGGAAATGGGCGTCTCGCCCAGCGAGCGGATCGACATCACCTTCCTGCTGCAGCAGATCAGCAAGCGGCTGCTCTATGCCCACAGCGACATGATGTGGAACGACTGGTGCAACCGCTACGCCTGCCAGTTCCTCGACCGCTTCGACATCATGTTCGAGGCCAAGCACAAGAACGTCACGGTACGGGATTTCTACGACCGCTACCTGGGTGGCGACGGCACTCTGCCGCCAGCGGATCACGACATTCTTGCAGGCCAGGATGTCGCCAACCCGTAGCGTGGAAAACCGCGCAGCGTTTTCCACAGGTGTGCGCTAATGCCATTAGTGGACAAGGCTACGCCGTTGTCCACGCTACGGGAGCTAGCCACAACAGGGATGTCCAACCCTGGGCAATGTTGGGCTTCGCTGCGCTAAACCCAACCTACGCAAGCGGCTTCCTCGCAACATGCCGCAATGAGCCCGGTGGGCGGTCGGCTGGAAGAACCGCTTAACTCAAGGGTAATCCTTCCGAATCCGCTCGTCGCGAGGCCCGCCATGCCGACCCGTCGCCATTTCCTGCAGACCACCACCGCCCTGGCCGCGGCCGTGACCGCCGCGCCCTGGCTGTGGCAGAGCGCCCAGGCCGCCGAGCCGTTGCTGACCCGCAAGATCCCGCGCAGCGGCGAAGCCCTGCCCGTCATCGGGCTGGGCACCTCGGGCAATCTCGATGTCGAGCTGAACGCCGCCGCCCTGGCGCCGCTGCAGGAAGTGCTCAAGGCGTTGCTCGACGGCGGCGGCACCCTCATCGACACCGCGCCCAGCTATGGCAATTCCGAACGGGTGGCCGGCGAGCTGGTGAAGCGGGCCCAGGCTCGCGAGCGGGTCTTTCTCGCCACCAAGGTGTCGTCCACCGGGCGCGAACGCGGCGCGGCGCAACTGGCCGCCAGCTTCAAGGCCCTGCAGACCGAACGCCTGGACCTGGTCCAGGTGCACAACCTGCAGGACACCGCCAACCAACTGGCCCTGCTGCGCGAACAGCAGCAGGCCGGCAAGGTGCGCTATGTCGGCGTCACCCACTATCGCGAAGCGGCGCTGGACGATCTGCTGGCCACACTGAAGCAGGAAAGGGTCGACTTCGTGCAGTTCAACTATTCGGTGGGCGAGCGCGAAGCCGAAAAGCGCCTGCTGCCCTATTGCCGCGACCAGGGCATCGCCGTGCTGATCAACCGGCCGTTCCAGCGCGGCAATCTGCTCTCCGGTACCCGTGGCAAGCCGCTGCCGCCCCTGGCCGCCGAACTGGGCGCGACCAGCTGGGCGCAACTGCTGCTCAAGTTCATCCTCGCCGACTCGGCCGTGACCGCGGTGATCCCGGCCACCAGCAATCCACGCTACATGATCGATAACCTGCAGGCCGGTCGCGGTCGTCTGCCGGATGCGCGCCAGCGCGAGGCCATCGCCGGGCTGTTCGCCTAGATGAAGGATTGGCTCGGTCGCGTCCTCGACGCCCGCGCCGGCGAGTCGTCCGCGGCCCTGGCCGGCTTTGCGCTGTTTCTCTGCCTGTTCGCCGGCTACTTCATGCTGCGACCGATCCGCGAGGCCATGGGCATCGCCGGTGGGGTGGAGAATCTGCAGTGGCTGTTCACCGCCACCTTTGTGGTGATGCTGATCGCCGTGCCGCTGTTCGCCTGGCTCAACTCGCGGGTGGCGCGGATCCGCTTCGTCGACTGGGTGTACGGCTGCTTCGCCCTCAACCTGCTGGCTTTCGCCGCCTGCTTCGCCAGCCTGGGCGACAGCGTCTGGCTGGCGCGTACCTTCTATGTCTGGATCTCGGTCTACAACCTCTTCGTGGTCTCGGTGGCCTGGAGTCTGATGGCCGATGTCTTCGACGGCGCCCAGGCGCGGCGGCTGTTCGCCTTCATCGCCGCCGGGGCCAGTGTCGGCGGCCTGCTCGGGCCGGTACTGGCCGCCGCCCTGGCGCCCCGGGTCGGCGAGGCGGGCCTGGCACTGCTGGCCGCCGCGCTGCTGCTTCTGGCGCTCACGCTCAAGGCCTATCTGATGGGCTGGCGCGAGACCCGGGGCGCCGGGCGGCCAGGGGCACCGCCGACCGAAAGCCCGCGGCGCCCGGTGGCCGGCAATCCCTTCAGTGGCCTGACCCGGGTGCTAGCGTCACCCTATCTGCTGGCGGTGAGCGCCTTCGTCATCCTGCTGGCCACGGTCAGCACCTTTCTCTACTTCGAACAGGCGCGGCTGGTGGCCGAGCTGTTTCGCGATCGCGCCCGCCAGGTGCAGGTGTTCGGCCTGCTGGACTTCGTGGTCCAGGCCGGCGCCCTGGCCAGCCAGGTGCTGATCACCGGTCGCCTGGCTCAGCGTCTCGGGGTGCGGGTGCTCTTGGCCGGGGTGCCGCTGCTGATGTGTATCGGCTTCCTGGGGCTGGCGCTGCTGCCCACCTTCGCCATGCTGGCGGGGCTGATGATCGTCAGGCGGATCGGCGAATACGCCTTCATCCGCCCGGGCCGCGAGATGCTCTTCGCGCCGCTGGACGCCGAGACCCAGTACAAGGCCAAGAACTTCATCGACACCGTGGTCTATCGCGCCGGTGACGCCGCCAGCGGCTGGGCCAAGAGTCTGCTGGACCTGCTCGGCCACGGCGCCTGGCTGCCGGCGCTGGTGGGCGCCGGTTGCGCAGCGCTCTGGGCCTGGCTCGGCTTCTACCTGGGCCGCCGGGCGGACCAGGCGGCCCAGGCCGGCGAGGCGGAGCAGCGCTGAATACCGGCTGAATCGTTGTAGCCGGAAACAACCCGGGGCTCCGAGAGGGGCCCTGCAGGGTGCTAAGGTAAGGCCTTCTTCCTGCCTCAAGGCCCTCCATGTTCCGCTCCCGCGCCATGATGTACCTGGTCCTGTTCGCCCTGCACCTGTTCATCGGCCTCGGCGTCATCGGTGACCTCGGGCTGTCGCCTGTCGCCCAGCTGCCGCTCTGGGCCCTGCTGATCCTGTCCTGCGTGCTGGTGCCCCTGGGCTTTCGCTCGCGGGACATGAACTCGCGCCTGCTGGCCTGGGCGGCGCTGATCGCCATGGGCGTGTTTTCCAGCCTGGCGGTGTTCAGTCTGCTGCGCGGGCTGGTGGTGGCGCTCGCCAGCCTGGTCGGCCACCCACTGGACGCCGCCTGGCGCGCCGGCAGCGCCTGGGTGGTGCTGGGGCTGGTGCTGCTGGTGGCGCTGCGCAGCGTCTACAACGCTCGCCGCACCGCCAAGGTCAAGGAAGTGGAACTGGCCTTGCCGGCACTGCCCGCTGGCCTGGACGGGCTGCGCATCGTCCAGCTCAGCGACCTGCATATCGGACCGACCATCAAGGCCGGCTATCTGCAGCGCATCGTCGAGCGGGTCAACGGTCTGGACGCCGACCTGGTGGCCATCACCGGCGACCTGGTGGATGGCAGCGTGGCCGAACTGCGCCAGGAATTCCTGCCGCTGCAGCAACTCAAGGCGCGCCTGGGTACCTACGCCATCACCGGCAATCACGAATACTATTCCGGCGCCGAAGCCTGGGTACGCACCTGGCGCGAGCAGGGCCTGACCATGCTGCTCGACGAGCATCGGGTGCTGCAGCATCAGGGCACGCCCTTCGTGCTGGCCGGCATCACCGACTACTCGGCGCCGCTCTATGTGCCCAGCCACTGCAGCGACGCCGCGGCCGCCTTCGCCAACGCCCCGCAAGGGCTGTTCCGCCTGCTGCTGGCCCACCAGCCGCGCTCGGCGCCCAAGGCTGCAGCCGCCGGCGCCGACCTGCAGCTCTCCGGCCACACCCACGGTGGCCAGTTCTGGCCCTGGATGCACTTCGTGCGCCTGCAGCAACCCTGGGTCGCCGGCCTCCACCGCCTGGATCGGTTGACCGTCTACATCAGCCGCGGCACCGGCTACTGGGGCCCGCCGCTGAGATTCGGCGCGCCGAGCGAGATCACCCTGATCAAATTGCGAAAAGGGTAGCGGCGGGCAAAGCGGCGGTACCCGCATCCGGCACGCCAGGAATCCCGACCCAGAGCCCCTGGGCTCTTCGAGCCCTGATCGCGCAAGGTAAAAGCCGGATGGATGGCCCTTTGCCACTGCTTGTCCTCAGGGGACAGATCCTTATCCTCGTCCCTACCTTCCCCCGGACGCCCCAGCGTTCAAGGACAAACTGCTACACGGATAAGGATGTATCGCCATGACGAGGACAGTGGCTTTCCTGCTGGTCCCCGAGGTGCTGATGCTGGATTTCGCCGGGCCGGTGGAGGTGTTTTCCATCGCCAATCGCTATCTGCCCGCGACCGACCACTATCGCATCGTGACCATCGCTGCCGGGCGGCGGCGGACCCTGCGTTGTTCCAATGGCATGACGATACGTACAGAACTCACCATCCAGCAGCCGCCCGCGGCCTATGACCTGCTGCTGGTGCCCGGCGGACCGGGCGCCTATCTGGAGCCCCATCCGGACGTCGCGGCCTGGCTGCGGCAGGTGCCCGCGCAGTGCGCGCGCTACGGGGCGGTCTGCACCGGGACCTTTCTGCTCGGCAGTGCCGGCCTGCTCGATGGCCGGCGGGTGACCACCCACTGGAATTATCGCGAGCGCCTGGCGCGGCGCTTTCCCCGTGCCCAGGTGACCGCCGACGACATCTACCTGAGCGATGGCCCGCTGCTGAGCTCGGCCGGGGTCACCGCCGGCATCGACCTGGCGCTGGCGCTGGTGGCCGAGGATCATGGCAAGGCCATCGCCCGGGAGGTGGCCAAGGTGCTGGTGGTGGTGACCCAGCGGCAGGGCAAGCAGGCCCAGTTCAGTCCGCTGTTCGACGAGCCCGAGGCGGCCACCGCCATCACCCGGGTGCAGCAGCACATCGTGGCGAACATCGACCAGGCCTATTCGATCAGCCGGCTCGCCGAGCTGGCGACCATGGGCACCCGCAACTTCGCCCGGGTGTTCAAGCGCGACACCGGCATGACGCCGCTGGAGTTCGTCCTGCGGGCGCGCATCGATCACGCCCGTGGATTGCTGGAGACCTCCGAGCTGCCGCTGAAGACGGTGGCCTTTCGCAGCGGCTTCGCCAGCGACCGCTGCATGCGCGCTGCCTTCCAGAGCCATCTGGGCCTGACCCCGGCGCAGTACCGCTATCAATTCAGCTGAAATCGGCGGCTGATGGCGGTATCACGTCCATCGATGGCAGCTTCTGGCCGTAGATCGTCATACAACTGGCCTGGGCAGCGGCCAGAATGGTCCTACCTATCGGCTAAGGAGAGGCGCAGACGCCCGAGGGCGCCGGGACGGAGTACCCCCGGCGATCCATGGCGGCGTGGCGCGGCATGGTCATGCAAGAGCTCAAGTCCCTGGAAGATGCCAGTGCCTTCCGCTTCTGCGGCCTGGTCCTGGATGCGCGACGGCGCCTGTTGCTGGATGGCGAGCGCGTGCTGCCCCTGCGCGGGCGGGCGCTGGACATCCTGCGGGTGCTGCTGGAACACCCTGGCGAGCTGGTCGACAAGCAGACCCTGATGACGCGGGTCTGGCCCGGCAGCGTCGTCGAGGACATCAATCTGCGGGTGCACATCTCGGCCCTGCGCCGGGTGCTGCGCCCCTACAGCGCCGACGATCCCATCCTCAGCGTCCGCCAGCGCGGCTACGGCTTCGCGCCGCCGGTGGAGCGGCTGGGCGAAGGCGACCTCGTACCCCTGGTCGAGACGTCACCGCCGCTGACGCCCCTGGAAGGTCGCGAGACCAGCCTGGTCGAACTGCGCCGGTTGCTTGCCCAGCGCCGCCTGGTGTCGGTGGTGGGCACCGGCGGTGTCGGCAAGTCGCTGCTGGTCCAGCATCTGCTGCCCGCGCTGGCGGAAGACTTTGCCGACGGGATACAGAGTCTCGATCTCGCCGCACTGGGCCACATGATGGCGCTGGTGGAGCGCCTCGCCAGCGACCTGGGCCTCGCCAGCGGCAGCGGTCTGCCGGCGCTGCAGGAAGCCCTGGCCACGCGACGCCTGCTGCTGGTGCTGGACAACGCCGAGCGGCTGGTCGAACCCGCGGCCTGGCTGGTGGAAAATCTGCTGCAAGGCTGTCCGCAGCTCAGGGTGCTGGTCACCAGTCGCGAGGCCCTGCGGGTGGAGGGAGAGGCCGTGTTGCGCCTGGCTCCGTTGCCGATCGCGAGTCCACCCTCGCGGCACCTGCGCGATGCCATGCGCGAGCCGGCCTTCCGGTTGTTCGTCCGGCGCGCCCGGGCGCGGCTGCCAGGGCTGCAACTGCAGCCGGCCGACGTGCAACTGGTCGGCGAGATCTGTCGGCGCAGCGAGGGCGTGCCCCTGGCGCTGGAGATCCTCGCCGAGCAGGTGGCGGCCCAGGGCCTGAACGGAGTGCTGGCGCAACTCGAAGGCGGCTACTACCTCAGTGTTCAGGGCCGGCGGACCGCGGCGCAGCGGCAACGCAGTCTCGGCGCCATGCTGGACTGGAGTCTGCACAGCCTGAGCGAGTCGGAATTCGCGGTGCTGGCGACCCTGGCCGAGGCCGGCGAGCGCTTCAGTCGCAGCGAGGCCCTGGCGCTGGCGGCGCAGCGCGGGCTGGAGGAGGCGCACTTCATCCCCCTGCTGGGGCAACTGGTGGAGAAGTCGCTGATCCTGGTGGAAGGCGGCGGGGCGACGCTAGGCTACCGCCTGCTGGCCATGCTGCGGCTGCATCTGCGGCAGTTCCGCCAGCAACCGCCGCTCCAGGGCCTGCTGCTGCCAGGCCAGCGGCGGGATCCCGATGGCGCGGGTAAATACCCGGCTCAGATGCGCCTGATCGAAGAAGCCGCATTCCAGGGCGATCGCCGCCAGGGGTAACTCGCGCTCGGCGAGTAACTGCTGGGCGCGGTGGATGCGCTGCTGCCGCAACCATTCCAGTGGGGCGAGCCCGGCACTGAGCTTGAACTGGCGGGTGAAGTGACTACGCGACAGGCCGCAGACGGAAGCGACCTGGCTGACGCTGATACCGCGCTCCAGATGCTGCAGCAGTACTTCCTTGGCCAGCCGTTCCTGCCAGGCGGCCAAACCGGCCAGTCGGGTACTGGATAGAGCCAGGGTGCTATCGACGGTCATGGACATGGCGCTCTCCCTATCAAACCAGCCGCGTCGCGCGACCGCCTGGATGAGAATGATTCCCTGCAGTTGTCTGACGTGCGAGTTGCCTATCGTTAATTACCGTTAAGGCGGCAACGCGCTAGGCGCAATACTGTCGCGACGGCGCTGGCCGAGGGTGTCGCCGGGCCAGCAGGTGCCAGCCCAGCAGGGCGAGGCCGAGCAGTCCGGCGATCAGCAGGGGCGCCGGGCCATAGGCCTGGAGTCTGTCGAGCAGGGCCAGGATGTGCGCCTCGAACAGCCGGCCCAGGGCCAGGCCGGAGCCGATCCACAGGGTGGCGCCACCCAGGTCGTAGGCCAGGAAGCGCCGCAGGGGCATGGCGCTGGCACCGGCGCTGAGGGTGGCGAAGGCGGCAGCGCCGGGGACGAACTTGGCCACCAGCAGCAGGCCGGGAAGGCGGGTGGCCGCCGGGACATGGCCCGGCAGGTGGCGCAGCAGCCAGGCGCCATGTCGCCGGCCGGCCCAGTACCAGAGCAGATCGGCCAGGCCGGTGACCGCGACGGTAGCCAGCAGCGCCAGGAGCAATTCGGCTTCATCGGCCGCCGCGCCCATCACCACCAGCGACGGATAGGCCGGTACCGGCAGGCCCAGCTGTTCGCCAAAGACATTCAGCGTCAGCCAGAGGGTGGCGTTACCGGCCACCAGGGAGGTCAGGGCTTGGGTGCTCATGGCGCGTTCTCGGCAAGGGGAGGCCGTGGGAGCGGCCTCCGGGCTTGGCGCCTGCTACGCGGGCGCAGGCAGGCTCAGGGCATTTGCGGCAGTTCGTTGGGCCGCAGATCGAACACCAGCACCTCGGCGTCGGTGCCGTGGGCCAGCTGCAGCTCGCGCTCGCCGCGCAGCCTTGCGCCGTCACCGGCCTGCAGCAGGACCCCGTTCAGTTCCAGGCTGCCACGGGCGACGTGCACATAGGCATGGCGCTCGGGGGCCAGTTGCAGGCTGGCGCTTTCGCTACCGTCGAACAGGCCGGCGTAGACCCGGGCATCCTGGCGCACTTCCAGCGAACCTTCGGCGCCGTCCGGCGAGATAATCAGGGCCAGGCGGCCACGCTTGGCCTCGGCGCTGAAGTGCTGCTGCTGGTAGCGCGGTTCGGCGCGGCGCACGTTGGGCACGATCCAGATCTGCAGGAAGTGCACACTCTCGCGCTCCGAGTGGTTGTACTCGCTGTGGCTGACGCCGCTGCCGGCGCTCATCAGCTGGACGTCACCGGGACGGATCACCGAGCCGGTGCCCAGGCTGTCCTGGTGCTCCAGGGCACCTTCGAGCACATAGGAGAAGATTTCCATGTCGCGGTGCGGATGCTCGCCGAAGCCCTGGCCTCCGGTCACGGTGTCGTCATTGATCACCAACAGGTCGGAAAAGCCCTGTTCCGCCGGATTGCGATAGCTGGCGAAGGAAAAGGTGTGGAAGGACTTGAGCCAGCCGTGGTTGGCGGCGCCGCGATCGGAAGCTTTACGAATGGCCAGCATGATGAGGCTCCTTGTCTGAGTGGGGCGCGGTCTGTTCCGACGCCATGGAGTCATCCTACTGTGGCGCCCGGGTTTGATTAACGAGCTGGAAGGAGAATGGTCGTCCTGTTCTGGTTGACGATACCCCTGGCTGGCCGGCGTCAGCTGCTGCTCCGCGCTCATTGAACCTGGCGCGGACGGGCCGGCCAGAGCCTGACGGTCAGCGCCAGCAGGGCGGTCGCCAGCGCCAGGCCGGCGACGCCGCTCCAGCCCAGCCGGGCCAGCAGCAGACTGCCCAGGGCCGCGCCGCTGGCCATGCCGATGAACATACCGGTGAAGAGCACCGCGTTGAGCCGGCTGCGCGCCTCGGGTTCCAGGCCGTAGACCTGGGCCTGGTGGGCGATCAGGGTGGCCTGGACGCCGAGGTCGAAGACCACCGTCGCCAGCGCCAGCAGCGCCAGACCGGCCATGCCCGGCAGCCAGGGCAGCAGCAGGCTGGCGAAGGCCAGGGCTGCCAGGCCGATGCCCAGGCGTGTCACCCATTCCGAGCCATGGCGATCCGCCAGGCGGCCGGCCCAGGGCGCGGCCAGGGCACCGGCGGCACCGGCCAGGCCGAAGGCGCCGGCGGCGGCGCTGCCCAGCTGGAAGGGCCCGGCGTGCAGATAGAGGGCGAGGGTCGACCAGAAGGCACTGAAGCCCACCGACAGCAGCCCTTGCGCCAGGGTCGCCCGGCGCAGCGCGGCATGCCGGCGCCAGAGCGCGCCCAGGGAGCCGAGCAGCGCCGGATAACTGAGTCGGGTGGTGGCGGCGAAGGCGGGCAGGCCGCGCCACACCGCCACGCCGATGGCGGCGATGCTCAGGGCGGCGAACAGATAGACCGCCCGCCAGCCAAGCCACTCGCCGATCAGGCCGCTCACCACCCGGGACAGCAGGATGCCCAGCAGCAGGCCGGTCATCACCGTGCCGACGATGCGCCCACGCTCGACCGGCGGCGCCAGGGTCGCGGCGGCCGGTACCAGGTCCTGGGCCACGGTGGCGGCCAGCCCGGTCACCAGGCTGGCCAGCAGCAGCCCGTGCAGCCCTGGTGCCAGGCTGGCGCCCAGCAGCGCCAGCAGCAGCACGGCCAGCTTGGCCAGGATGATGCGGCGGCGGTCGAAGCGATCACCCAGGGGCGCCAGCAGCAGCAGCCCCAGGGCATAGCCGAGCTGGGTGAGGGTAGGGATCAGTCCCACGTCGGCGGCAGGTGCTGGCAGGGCGCCCGCGAGAATGCCGAGCAGCGGCTGGCTGTAATAGAGGTTGGCCACGCTCAGGCCGGCGCCGGTGGCCAGCAGGCCGAGCAGGGCGGGGGACAGGCTGGCGCTGCGCGGTGAGGTCTGGCTATGCGGGAGTGGAATGTTGGTCATGGCGATTCTCCGGGTGGGAAGACGATGAGCGCATTCTTCGCCACGGCGGTCGCTGGCTGTAGCCGAACGCCGGGTACAGGGGGTATACGTAGGCCGTATGAACACCACCTTTGCCCATGACCGTCTCGACCTGCTGGAAACCTTCGTGCGCATCGTCGAGGCCGGCAGCCTGTCGGCGGCTGCACGCCAGCTCGGGACCACGCAGCCCACCGTCAGTCGGCGCCTGCAGGCGCTGGAGGCCGCGCTGCAGGTGCGCCTGGTGCAGCGCTCGACCCACGCCCTACGCCTGACCGAGGATGGCCAGCGCTGCTATCGCCAGGCCCAGCAGCTGCTCGGCGACTGGCAGGCCTTCGCCGCCGCCCTGCACGGCGCCCACGCCGAGCCTGAGGGACGACTGCGGGTGGTGATGCCCCATGCCTTCGGCCAGGAGCAGTTGCTCGATCCGCTGGAGACCTATCTGCGGCGCTATCCGCGGATGCAGGTGGACTGGGTGCTCAGCGACCGGGCGCCGAATTTCGTCGCCGATGGCGTCGACTGCGCCATCCGGGTAGGCGTGGTGGAAGATCCGGACACCGTGGCGGTGCGCCTGGGCGACGTCCAGCGCATCCTGGTGGCGGCGCCGGAGCTGGCAGGCACCCTGCAGACACCCGAGGAGCTGACGGCGCTGCCCTGGATCGCCATGACCCAGTTCTACCAGACCGAACTGCACCTGCAGCTGGGCGCCACGGGCGAAAGCCGGCGGGTCCCCTTGCGGCCACGGCTGGCCACCGAGAGCCTCTTCGTCGCCCGTCATGCCGCGGTGCGCGGCCTGGGCTGCGCGGCGCTGTCGCACTGGATGGTGCGCGAGGACGTCGCCGCGGGTCGCCTGGTGCATCTGCTCCCCGAATGGCAGGCCGCGCCCCTGCCGATCTATCTCATCTATCCCTACGCCCGCGTCTACCCGGCGCGGCTGCGCCTGTTTCTCGAACTGGTGCGCGAGGCCTGCGCCAGGATGCTGGACGTGACGGCGCCCGCCTGAACTCAAGGATCAGGCGGGCGCAACGAGCGAGGGTGATCAGGCGAATCGGGCCGCCTGCACCGGGCGCCGGCCATCCAGGCTCAGGGCCCCGGCACCAAAGGCCGCCACCTGCAGCAGCCCACCGGCGATGGCGACGTTCTTGAGGAAGTGGATCAGCTGGTTCTGGTCGGCGAAGTGGTGGTGGAACACCAGGGCGGTGACCAGGGTGAAGGCGGCCATGGCCAGCGCTACCGGCCGGGTGCGATAGCCGATCAGCAGCAGGCTGGCGAGTCCCAGCTCCACCGCCAGGGCGCCGAGGTAGGCAAGGTCCGGGAACGGCAGGCCCATGGCGGCGATGTAGCCCTTGGTGGCCGCCGGGGCGAGCAGTTTGCCCACGCCGCTGAACAGGAAGAGGCTGGCGAGCAGCAGGCGGCCGGTGGTGGCGGTGAGGGCTTGAGTGTTCATCGTTGACTGTCCTTCGTGAGGTCCGGCATCCGGTATGGATGCGATGGGGCCAGATTACTGTCCACCCTGGATTCGATTAAGTAGCCTTGTCGCGTTTAATAGTCTCTCGAGAGTTGACTATCTCCCAGGTGCCGGTCTGCACTGTGACCTGAATCCTTTCACCTGCACGCCACAGCACAGGCGTCCAAAAACCAGCACAGACGTCCAAGGCCGCCCGTCGTCGTCCGGGTGAAAGTCCGCCCCATCGACGGCGCGAGGCCTTTCTCGCAGCCGGCTCTTTAGCAGGAGGCTGGGCCATGGAACGCGTGCGACTGGATCTGGGACTCTTGTTCCTGCGCCTGGGTGGCGCCGGACTGCTCCTGGCGGTGCATGGCCTGCCCAAGGCGCTGCATTTCCGCCAGCAGCTCGGCCTGATCGAGGACCCGCTGCACCTGGGCGCCTGGCCGACGCTGGGTTTCGCGGTCTTCGCCGAGGTCGTCTGCCCGCTGCTGATCGCCCTGGGCTGGGCGACGCGCCTGGCCTGCCTGCCGATCCTCGGCGTGCTGCTGATCGCGCTGCTGGTGGTGCATCCGCAGTGGTCCCTGGAAGAGGGCCAGTTCGGCTGGCTGCTGCTGGTGCTGTTCGGCACCCTGGCGCTCACCGGGCCGGGTCGCTATTCGCTGGAGGCGCGGCTGGCCAGGCGTCATGCCACCCAAGGCGGTTTCGCGAGGGCGCTGTCATGAGTGCCGCACCTGGGCAGGACCTGCAGCAGGCACACAGCCGCATCGTCACCCTGGTGATCCGCCACCAGCCCCTGGCCGGCCGGCACCAGGCCTACCAGCGCTGGCTGGAGCGCGCGGTCACCGCTGCCCGTGAAGCCTGCGGCCATCTGGGCGTGGACGTCATCCCGCCGGCCGAGCAGGGCGCCGCCTTTACCACCCTGGTGCGCTTCGCCGACGTCGAGCGACTGCAGGCCTGGCTGGCCTCGCCCGAGCGCCAGGCGCTGATCGCCGAGGTGGCGCCGCTGCTGCGCGAGGCCGATGCCCCCGAGGTGCATGCCGACGCCGAATTCTGGTTCAACCCGCCACGCCCCGGCGTGCGCCAGCCGCCGGCCTGGAAGCAGGCGGTGCTGACCTACCTGGTCATCGCGCCCCTGACCATGCTGATCCCGCCGCTGTGGCAGCCGCTGTTCGCGCGTTATCCGCTGCTGGCCGGCACTGTGCCGAGCAACCTGCTGATCACCCTGTGCATCGTGCCGCTGGTGGTGTTCCTGATCATGCCGAGGGTGAGCCGCCTGTGCGCGCCCTGGCTCAACGCCCGCTCGGGCGCCTTTTCCACTTCTTCCACCCAACGAGGCGAGCAACCATGAGCACCTTCATCACCCGCGACGGCGTCGAGATCTATTTCAAGGACTGGGGCAGCGGCAAGCCCGTGCTGTTCAGCCACGGCTGGCCGCTGGACGCCGACATGTGGGACTACCAGATGCACCATCTGGCCAGCCACGGCTATCGCGCCATCGCCTTCGACCGCCGCGGTTTCGGGCGCTCCGGCCAGCCGTGGAACGGCTACGACTACGACACCTTCGCCGACGACATCAAGGAGCTGATCGAGCACCTGGATCTGCGCGACGTCACCCTGGTGGGCTTCTCCATGGGCGGTGGCGATGTCAGCCGCTACCTGGCGCGCCACGGCTCGGCGCGGGTCGCCAAGCTGGCGCTGCTTGGCGCCGTCACCCCGCTGTTCGGGCAGCAGCCGGACTTCCCCCAGGGCGTCGACAAAGGCGTCTTCGACGGTATCCGCGGCGGTCTGCTGAAGGACCGTGCCCAGTTCCTCGCCGACTTCGCCCCGGTGTTCTATGGCACCAACCAGGGCCAGCAGGTCTCCGCTGGCGTCTTCACCCAGACCCTCAACATCGCCCTGCTGGCCTCGCTCAAGGGCACGGTCGACTGCGTCACCGCTTTCGCGGAAACCGACTTCCGTCCGGACATGGCCAGGATCGACGTGCCGACCCTGGTGATCCACGGCGACGCCGACCAGGTGGTGCCCTTCGCGACCACCGGCAAGCTGGCCGCCGAGCTGATCCGTGGCGCCGAGCTCAAGGTGTACGCCGGCGCCCCCCACGGCTTCGCGGTGACTCACGCCGAGCAGCTGAACCGCGACCTGCTGGCCTTCGTCGCCCGCTGAGCTTCCCGGGCGCCCTGCGCCCGGACTTCTGATCCTGGTCCCGGAGGCCACATGCAACACGCCGATCTGATTCTGCACAACGGCAAGCTCCACACCGTCGATCCCGAGCGCCCCGAGGCGACCGCGGTCGCCATCAAGGACGGCGTCTTTCTTGCCGTGGGCAGCGACAGCGACGTCATGGCGCATCGCGGCCCGGGCACCCAGGTGGTCGACCTGCGCGGTCGCCGCGCCATCCCGGGCCTCAACGACTCCCACCTGCACCTGATCCGCGGTGGCCTCAACTACAACCTGGAACTGCGCTGGGAGGGCGTGCCCTCGCTGGCCGATGCCCTGCGCATGCTCAAGGACCAGGCCGAGCGCACCCCGGCGCCCCAGTGGGTGCGGGTGGTGGGCGGCTGGAACGAATTCCAGTTCGCCGAGCGCCGGCTGCCGACCCTGGAGGAGCTCAACCAGGCCGCGCCGGACACCCCGGTGTTCATCCTCCACCTCTACGACCGGGCGCTGCTCAACCGCGCCGCCCTGCGTGTCGTGGGCTACACCAAGGACACGCCCAATCCGCCAGGTGGCGAGATCCAGCGCGATGCCCGCGGCGAGCCCACCGGCATGCTCATCGCCCGGCCCAACGCCATGATCCTCTACGCCACCCTGGCCAAGGGGCCCAAGCTGCCGCTGGAATACCAGGTCAATTCCACCCGCCAGTTCATGCGCGAGCTCAATCGCCTGGGCCTGACCAGCGCCATCGATGCCGGCGGCGGCTTCCAGAACTACCCGGACGACTACCAGGTCATCCAGGAACTGGCCGATGCCGACCAGCTCACCGTACGTATCGCCTACAACCTCTTCACCCAGCGGCCCAGGGAAGAGCTGACCGACTTCAGGAACTGGACCAGCAGCGTCACCCTGCACCAGGGCACCGACTTCCTCCGCCACAACGGCGCCGGCGAGATGCTGGCCTTCTCCGCGGCCGACTTCGAGGACTTCCTCGAACCGCGCCCGGACCTGCCGCCCACCATGGAGGCCGATCTGGAACCGGTGGTGCGCCACCTGGTGGAGCAGCGCTGGCCGTTCCGCCTGCACGCCACCTATGACGAATCCATCTCGCGCATGCTCGACGTCTTCGAGCGGGTTGATCGCGACGTGCCCTTCAACGGGCTGCCCTGGTTCTTCGACCACGCCGAGACCATCAGCCCGCGCAACATCGAGCGGGTCAAGGCCCTCGGCGGCGGCATCGCCATCCAGGATCGCATGGCCTTCCAGGGCGAATACTTCGTCGACCGCTATGGCGCCAAGGCCGCCGAGCAGACCCCGCCGATCCAGCGCATGCTCGCCGAAGGCGTACCGGTAGGGGCGGGGACCGACGCCACCCGCGTCTCCAGCTACAACCCCTGGACCTCGCTCTACTGGATGGTCAGCGGCCGTACCGTGGGCGGCCTGGCGCTCTATCAGGAGGGGCTGCCGCGGGCCACCGCCCTGCAGCTGTTCACCCAGGGCAGCGCCTGGTTCTCCTCGGAGCAGGGCAAGAAGGGCCAGTTGCGAGTGGGCCAGCTGGCCGATGTGGCGGTGCTCTCGGCGGACTTCTTCACCGTCGAGGAAGAGGCCATCAAGCACCTGGAGTCCGTGCTGACCGTGGTCGGCGGCCGTATCGTCCATGGCACCGAGGAATTCGATCGCCTGGGTCCGCCGCCCTTGCCGGTCACCCCGGACTGGTCGCCGGTGGTCAAGGTGCCCGGCCACTGGAAGCCCGGCGCGCCCTTGCAGGCCGTCGTGCACCAGTGCGCCGGTGCCTGTTCCGTGCATGGCCACGGCCATGAGCGGGCGCGCCAGAGCAAGGTGCCGGTCAGCGACTTCAGTGGCTTCTGGGGCGCCTTCGGCTGCTCCTGCTTCAGCTTCTGAGGAGCGTCCGCCATGACCGCCGCCGCCCCGCCTCCCAACGCCGCCTCGCCCTGGCAGCCCCTGCGTCAGCGCACCTTCCGCTGGCTGTGGCTGGCCAGCATCGCCTCCAACATCGGTACCTGGATGCACGAGGTGGGCGCCGGCTGGCTGATGACCTCGTTGTCGGCCAGCCCCCTGGCGGTGGCCCTGGTCCAGGTGGCGGGGGCACTGCCGATGTTCCTGCTGGCACTGCCGGCCGGTGCCCTGGCCGACATCGTCGACCGCCGTCGCTACCTGCTCGGCGTGCAGCTGTGGATGGCCGCGGTGGCCCTGGCACTGGCCGGGCTGACCCTGGCCGGCTGGATGACCGTACCGCTGCTGCTGGGTCTGACCCTGGCCATGGGCGTGGGCACGGCGCTGATGCTGCCGGCCTGGTCGGCGCTGACCCCCGAGCTGGTCGACAAGCGCGAGCTGCCCGCGGCCATCGCCCTGTCCAGTCTGGGCATGAACGTGGCCCGTGCCCTCGGCCCGGCGCTGGCCGGGGTGCTGGTCAGCCTGGCCGGTCCCTGGCTGACCTTCGCCCTTAACGCCGTTTCCTTCCTGGCCGTGATCGTCGCGCTCCTGACCTGGCGACGCCAACCTACAGCCGCCGTGCTGCCCGCGGAGCGCCTGCTGGGCGCCGTCCGGGTCGGCCTCCGCTATGCCCGCAGCTCGCTCCAGCTGCAGGTGGTGCTGGCCCGGACCGCCGCGTTTTTCCTTGGCGCCAGCGCCGGCATGGCCCTGTTGCCACTGCTGGTGCGCCAGGCCCTGCAGGGCACCGCCCTGGATTTCGGCATCCTGCTCGGTTGCGTCGGCCTGGGCGCCATCGGCGGCGCCATGCTCCTGCCACGCCTGCGCGAACGGCTGTCCAGCGACCTGCTGGTGGCGGGTGCCAGTGCGCTCTATGCCGGGGTCCTGCTCGGCCTGGCCTGGATTCGCGACTTCGCCTGGCTGCTGCCGGTCATGCTGGTCAGTGGCCTGGCCTGGATCGCCGTGCTCTCCAGCCTGCAGGTGGCGGCCCAGACCGCCGTGCCCGGCTGGGTGCGCGCCCGTGCCCTGGCCGTCTACATCCTGGTGTTCTTTGGTACCAGCGCCTTGGGCGGCTTGCTCTGGGGTGCCCTGGCCAGTCACTTCTCCCTGAGCCTGGCGCTGAGCGCGGCGGCCGGGGTGCTGCTGGCCGGCATCGGGCTGACCTGGCGCCTGCGTCTGCCGGTCACCCCGGCGGCCGATATCGCCCCTTCGCTGCACTGGCCGGCGCCCATCCTCGACGACTCCCTGGATCGCGAGCGCGGCCCGGTGATGGTCACCCTGGAATACGACATCGCCCCCGAGCATGGCCCGGCCTTTCGCCAGGCCATGCAGGCGGTGGGCGCCATGCGCCGACGCAACGGCGCCTTCTCCTGGGCCCTGCTGCAGGACAGCGCCGAACCGCGGCTCTGGCAGGAATTCTTCTGCGACGAATCCTGGCTGGAACACCTGCGCCACCACCACCGCGTCACCCAGAGCGAACAGCGCCTGGAAGCGGCGGCGCGCCAGTACCAGACCCCCGGCGTGCCCGTCGCCATTCGCCATCTCCTGGGCGGTGCCTGATGCCGCCCTTCACCCGCAACCCCCAAACCACTCCCTGAGGACTCCACCATGAGCAAGCCCTACAACCGTCTCGACAAGAACGATGCCGTCGTCCTGCTGATCGACCACCAGGCCGGTCTGATCTCGCTGGTTCAGGATTTCACCCCCAGTGACTTCAAGAACAACGTTCTGGCCCTGGCCAACAGTGCCAAGTTCTTTGGCCTGCCCACCATCCTCACCACCAGCTTCGAACAGGGCCCCAACGGCCCGCTGGTGCCCGAGCTGGTCGAGCTGTTCCCCGAGGCGCCGTACATCGCCCGCCCCGGCCAGATCAACGCCTGGGACAACGAAGACTTCGTTGCCGCCATCAAGGCCACCGGCCGCAAGCAGCTGATCATCGCCGGCGTGGTGACCGACGTCTGCGTGACCTTCCCGGCCCTGGCGGCCATCGCCGAAGGCTTCGACGTCTTCGTGGTGACCGATGCCTCCGGCACCTTCGACAAGACCGTGCAACAGGCCGCCTGGGCGCGCATGAGCGCCGCCGGCGTGCAGCTGATGAACTGGTTCAGCGTCGCCTGCGAACTGCACCGCGACTGGCGCAACGACATCGAGGGCCTGGGCGCGCTGCTGTCCAACCACATCCCCAACTACCGCAACCTGATGACCAGCTACGCCAAGCTGGCCGCCAAGTAAGGTAAACGACAGGCAGGCGCCCCTCCCGGCGCCTGACCTTCGCGGAGGGATGCCGTGAACCGCAACGACCTGCGCCGCATCGACCTGCACCTGCTGGTGGTGTTCGAAAGCCTGATGCACGAGCGCAACCTCACCCGCACCGCGGAAAAGCTCTTTCTCGGCCAGCCGGCCATCAGTGCCGCCCTGGTGCGGCTGCGGCAATTCTTCGACGATCCCCTGCTGGTGCGCAGCGGCCGCGCGATGGAGCCCACGCCGCGGGCCCTGGCCATTCTCGAACGGCTGCGCCCGGCGCTGGACGGCCTGTCCAATGCCTTGAGCGAGGTCGACGACTTCGACCCCGGCGCCAGTCGTGCGGTGTTTCGCCTGGGCATGTCCGACGATGTCGAGTGCGGTCTGCTGCCGCCGCTGCTGGCCCATCTGCGCGAGGTGGCGCCGCACTGCGTGCTGGTGGTGCGCAACGCCAACTTCCTGCTCCTGCCCGGCCTGCTGGCCAGTGGCGAAGTCTCCCTGGGCATCAGCTACACCACCCAGCTGCCGGCCAATGCCAGGTGCCGCACCCTGAGGCACATCCGCGCCCTGGTGGTCCGCGCCGACAGCGATCCCGCGCCCCTGACCCTGGACGACTACTGCGCGCGGCCCCATGTGCTGGTGTCCATGTCCGGCGATCTCTGCGGCAACATCGACGACGACCTGGCACGTCTCGGCCGCAGTCGCAAGGTGGCCCTGGGCGTGCCCCACTTCAACGGTCTCGGCGCCCTGCTGGCGGGCAGCGAATTGCTCGCCACGGTGCCCGACTACGCCGCCCGGGCGCTGGCCGCGGGCGGCGGCCTGCGCATCGAGGAACCGCCGTTTCCCATCGTCCCGGCCAAGCTGTCGCTGGTCTGGCGCGCGGCCCAGGACCAGGACCCGGGCGAGCGCTGGCTGCGCGGCGAGATCAGCAGATTCATGGGCGAAAACCTCTAGCGCGGCGGCTATCAGCGCCGTCGATAAGCGCTATCCGCCGGTACGATTTATGGGAAAGGGGGTTGGCTTTCTAGGATGGCTGCATGTCTTCCGGAGCCACGCCCATGAACCTCGCCATCCTCCGCAACGCCTTCCGCCTGCTGGCCTGCGCCGGCTTCCTCGCCATGCTGGCCGGCTGCGCCAGCTCCCACAACGCCTACCTCAGGGATGGCAGCACGGCCTACCTGGTGCAGTGCAACGGGGTCTTCGGCAGCTGGTCGGGTTGCGCCGGGGAAGCCGCGGAGCGCTGCAGCACCGGCAGCTACCGGGTCCTCGCCCGCAATCATCTGGACGGTGCCAGCGAAGCCCAGGCCGAAGCCAGTGTCGCCGGCCAGTCCTACCCGGTGCGCAACCTGCTGGTGCAGTGCCAGGGCGAGCAACTCGCCTGGCGGGTGGGCAACTTCGTGCGCCGGCTGCCGGTCAGCGAGGGGTGAGGGCGGATCAGCGGGCTGTCGAGCGTTCTGCAAGCAGGCGCTCTGCAAACGGCTGAAGGCCTGCTCGGATAACCCCTCTACCTCTGGTAGGGGTTGGGGTGAGGGCACGCCCCGCACAACGACGTCACCCCTGGAAAAGGCTGCGCCGTTTTCCAGGCTACGGCTCTGCAATCAGACCGTAGGTTGGGTTGAGACGGCTCCATCGTCGAAGCCCAACAGCGATGTTCAGCCTCTGGCGTTGTTGGGCTTCGCTGCGCTCAACCCAACCTACGAGGGCCCGCCAGGGTGGTCGATCCTCAGGCATGCTCCAGGAAATTCAGGAGCCGTCCACCAGGATCGCGGACGAAGAAGCGCCTCACGCCCCAAGGCTCGGTCACCGGACCGTACTCGGGTACGTAGCCCGCGCCGGCCAGTCGACGCAAGACCTCGTCCAGGTCATCGACTTCCAGCGACAGCTCCGGCACCGGCGTACCCGAGCCTCCCTCCACCGCGAAGCTGACCTGGGGACTGGCCTGGCCCGCGCCGACGAAGGTCAGGATCCAGCCATGGTCCATCGCCAGCGTCAGGCCCAGCAGCTCGCCATAGAAGACCTTGGCGGCGGCCAGCTGCTCGGTGGCGATGTTCGGTACGATGCGCGTGATCTGCATGGGCGAACTCTCCGGCTTTACGGGCCTGACAGCTTAGCAAGTCGCTGACGCCAGGCAGTCATTCGCCTATCGAGGTGGCGGGCCGATGCGCGACAGCTAATCCGCCAGGGCCTCCTCCAGGACCTTGAGGAATTCACGCGTCGCCGGTGTCGGCAGCGGCGACCAGATGGCATGGACGTTACGCTGGGGGGCATCGCTGACCGGCACCCGGGCCAGGCCGGCAAAGGTGCTGGCGATACTCTGAGGCACCAGGCCGATCGCCAGCCCACGCCGGACGAAGCGCTCCAGCAACTGCACGTTGCCCGTCTCGAAACGCACCCAATGGGGCAGGCCCAGGGCGGCGAAGGCCTCGTCGGTCTGCCGCCGGGCACCGCTGCCCGCGGGCAGGTCCACCAGCGGCAGATCCACCAGCTCGTGCAGCGACAGCCTTTCCCGCCCCGCCAGGGGGTGCGCGGCTGGCAGCACCGCCACCAGCTCCTCGCTGAGCAGCAGGCGGCTGTCTACCGCCTCCAGGGCCACCTGGCGCGACAGGCCGATCAGGGCGAAATCCAGCTGTCGCTCGCGCACCGCCGCCAGCAGCGTCTCGCTCTTGTCCTGGCGCAGTCGGATGTCCACCTGGGGATGGCGGGCATGGAAGGTGGCCAGCAACTCGACGATGTCCATGCGTGGCACCGAAGAGATCAGACCCAGGGTCAGGGTGCCGCGAATGGCGCCGACCGCGGCGGCCACGTCCTGCTGCAACCTTTCCACCGCCGCCAGCGCCTGCCGCGCCTGGACCAGCAGCGCCTCGCCGGCCGGGGTGAGGCGCACCTGACGCGGCAGGCGCTCGAACAGGGTGGCGCCCAGTTCGGCTTCCAGGCGGGCGATCTGGTGACTGAGCGCCGACTGCACCACATGGCAACGCTCGGCGGCGCGGGTGAAGTGGCGCTCTTCGGCCAGGGCGACGGCGAATTCCAGCTGCTTGAGATTCATAGCGCTATCTTGAAATGAGATCGAAACCATCTTAACGATTCATTTAACCGATGGCTGCCGGTGTCCGATACTGATCAGCCTCTCCCTTGCCGGACCCTGCGGATGTCTAACCCCACGCCTCCTCTCAGCCGCTGGCTGACCCTGCTCATGGCCGTCGCCACCGGTATCGCCGTGGCCAGCAACTACTACAACCAGCCGTTGCTGCACACCATCGCCCAGCGCTTCGACCTCAGCTACACCCAGGCCGGCAGCATCGTCACCACCGCCCAGCTCAGCTACGCCGCGGGTCTCCTGCTGCTGGTGCCGCTGGGGGACCTGCTGGAGCGGCGCCGGCTGATCGTCACCATGAGCGTGATCGCCGCCGCCGGCCTGGCGCTGAGCGCCACCGCCACCAGCCTGACCTGGCTGCTGCTGGGCACCGCCATGACCGGGCTCTTCTCGGTGGTGGCCCAGGTGCTGGTACCCTTCGCCGCCACCCTGGCCGCGCCGGAGCAGCGGGGCAGGGCGGTGGGCACGGTGATGAGCGGCCTCATCCTCGGCATCCTGCTGGCCCGCACCGTGGCCGGAGCGCTCTCGTCCCTGGGCGACTGGCGCACCGTCTATGCCGTGGCGGCCGGCCTGATGCTGGCCACCGCCCTGGCCCTGCGCCTGGCCCTGCCGCGCTATCAGCAGTCGGCGGGCCTGAGCTATCCACGGCTGCTGGGTTCGGTGTTCGTGCTCTTGCGCGACGAACCCCTGCATCGCCTGCGCACCCTGCTGGGCTGTCTGGGCTTCGCCGTCTTCGCGATGTTCTGGACGCCCCTGGCCTTTCTGCTCGCCGCCGAGCCCTATGGCTTCAGCGACGGCACCATCGGCCTGTTCGGTCTCGCCGGTGCGGTGGGCGCCCTGGCCGCCAACCTGGCCGGGCGCATGGCCGACAGGGGCAAGGGTGGTCTCGCCACCAGCATCGGCCTGGCCTCCCTGACCCTGGCCTGGCTACCCCTGGCCTTCGCCCAACAGTCGCTGGCGGCGCTGCTGGTCGGCATCCTGGTGCTGGATCTCGCCGTGCAGCTCAGCCACGTCAGCAACCAGAACGTGGTCTATCGCCTGCGCCCGGAAGCCCGTAGCCGCCTCAACGCCGGCTACATGACCGGGTACTTCCTCGGCGGCTCCCTGGGTTCGCTGCTGTCGGCGCGACTGTACGAGCACTTCGGCTGGACCGGCGTCAGCCTGGCCGGGTGCCTGCTGGCCGGCACGGCGCTGGCCGTCTGGTGCCTGTTCCTGCTGCGCCAGCGTCAGGCACGGGCCTGAGCGCCATCATCAGCGCGGTCGATGATCGCTATCCCGCGGGACGATTTCTAGGCGCGGGGTGGGCTGGCGACAATGAGTCCACACCCACCCGACACCGGTACTCGCCATGAAAGCCCTCACCGTCCTCTTCGCCGCCACTCTGCTCACCACCGCCATCGTCCAATCCGCCCAGGCCGAGGAAAGCGCCCTGCGCCCCCTGGGTTCGCTGATCGAAAGGCACCAGCAGCAGGATCGTACCCTGGCCGAGAACGGCGCCGACCGCAGCCTGCAGCCGTCGATCCAGCGCCAGCAGCAGCGTCTCGACCCGCGTCGTGCACTGGCCGAAAACGGCGCCGAGCGCAGCCGGCAGCCGTCGATCCAGCGCCAGCAGCAGCGTCTCGACCCGCGTCGTGCACTGGCTGAAAACGGCGCCGAGCGCAGCCTGCAGCCGGCGATCCAGCGTCAGCAGCAGCGCCTGGATGGCCAACGCCTGGCTGCCGACGGCGCCGAGCGAACCCTCCAGCAGTGGCCCCAGCGTCAACCGACCCGCGGCGCCGTGGCGTGAGTCGGCCGGACCGTCAGCCGGTCGCGCAGATAGTCCGAGAACAGCTGGACGATGCGCGCCGACTGACGATGCTGGGGATAGACCGCATAGACCGCCGCGCTGGGCAGGGCGAAGTCTTCCAGCACCTGCACCAGCGCCCCTGAGGCCAGCGCCGCGCCGATGATGAAGGTCGGCAGCACCGCGATGCCCTGGCCGGCGATGGCCGCGTCCCGCACCACCTCACCGTTGTTGGCCCGGAGCTGACCCTGCATGGGCAGCACCAGCGGCTTGCCGCCGCGCTGAAAGCGCCATTCCACCTGCCGACCATGGCCATAGAGCAGACAGCTGTGCTCGGCCAGATCCTCCGGCTGCAGCAGCGGCGGCGCCTTCTGCAGATAATCCGGACTGGCACAGGTCACCAGCTGCATCTCGGTCAGCCGCTTGGCGATCAGGCTGGAATCGGCCAGGGTGCCGATGCGGATCGACATGTCGTAGCCCTCGGCGAGCAGGTCCACCGCCCGGTCATTGAGATCCAGCTCCAGGCGGATCTGCGGATAGGCCGAGAGAAAATCCGGCAGCAGGGGACTCAGGTGCAGGGTGCCGAAGGTCATGGGCGCACTGACTCTCAGCACCCCCTGGGGCACCGTCCGCCGACTGGAGAGCAATTCCTCGGTGTCGTTGACGTCTTCGAGGATCTTCACCGCCCGCTCATAGAGCAGTACGCCGAGTTCGGTCGCCTGCAGGCGCCGCGTGGTGCGATTGATCAACCGCACGCCAAGACTTTCCTCCAGCAACAGAGTCCGCCGGCTGACGTATTGCTTGGACAGCCCCAGCTTGTCGGCGGCGGCAGTGAAGCTGCCCTCGTTCAGGGTGGTGACGAACAGGCGCAGGTCTTCGAAATTCATGGCGGCATCCAGGCAGCGGGAGACATTTGACGGCGGTCGGATCGCCGTCATTGTGCCAAATCGCCAGGCGTCCGGTGTCAGCCAGGCCATTGGCGAGCACGCAAAAGAAAACCCCCTCGCCACCTTGCGGTGAGGAGGGGGTTCTGGCGTTCGCCGCCGCTTAGACGTTGAAGCGGAAGTGCATGACATCACCGTCCTTGACGATGTAGTCCTTGCCTTCCAGGCGCCACTTGCCGGCTTCCTTGGCGCCGTTTTCGCCCTTGAAGGCGATGAAGTCGGCATAGGCCACCACTTCGGCGCGGATGAAGCCCTTCTCGAAATCGGTGTGGATGGCGGCGGCCGACTGGGGCGCGGTGGCGCCGACGCGGACGGTCCAGGCGCGCACTTCCTTCACCCCGGCGGTGAAGTAGGTCTGCAGGTTGAGCAGTTCGTAGCCGGCGCGGATCACCCGGTTCAGGCCCGGCTCTTCCATGCCCATGGACTCGAGGAACATCTGCTTTTCCTCGTCGTCGTCCAGTTCGGCGATCTCCGCCTCGATCTTGTTGCACACCGGCACCACCACGGCGCCTTCTTCCTCGGCGATGGCACGGACCACATCCAGGTGCGGGTTGTTCTCGAAGCCGTCTTCGGCGACGTTGGCGATGTACATCACCGGCTTGCTGGTCAGCAGGTGGAAGCTGCGCACCAGCCGCTTCTGCTCCTCGTCCAGGCCCTTCAGCAGGCTGCGGGCAGGCTTGCCGGCTTCGAAGTGCGGGACCAGCTGTTCCAGCAGGGCCTTCTGCGCCAGGGCTTCCTTGTCACCGCCCTTGGCGTTGCGCGTCACCCGCTGCAGTTGCTTCTCGCAGCTGTCGAGGTCGGCGAAGATCAGCTCCAGGTCGATCACCTCGATGTCCCGCTTGGGATCCACCGAATTCGACACGTGGATCACGTTCTCGTCTTCGAAGCAGCGCACCACGTGGGCGATGGCGTCGGTCTCGCGGATGTTGGCGAGAAACTTGTTGCCCAGGCCTTCACCCTTGGAGGCACCCGCCACCAGCCCGGCGATATCGACGAACTCCATGGTAGTGGGGATCACCCGCTCGGGCTTGACGATCTCCGCCAGGGCGTTCAGCCGCGCATCGGGCATGGGCACGATGCCGCTGTTGGGCTCGATGGTGCAGAAGGGGAAGTTTTCTGCCGCGATACCGGATTGGGTCAGGGCATTGAACAGGGTGGACTTGCCGACGTTGGGCAGGCCGACGATGCCGCAATTGAATCCCATGGTGTGTGTCCTCGCGGAAGAAAAGGAAGAGGGTAGGGTAGGTCAGGCCTTGCGGCTGTGCAGGCGTTGCATGGCGCGGGTCAGGTCGCCGGTCAGCAACTCCGGAACCACCTCCAGGGCGGCATCGATGCTGGTGTCGAGCAGGTCCTGCTCGCTGCGCGGTGCGCGGCCCAGCACGAAGTTGGAGACCAGGCTGGCATGCCCCGGATGGCCGATGCCCAGGCGCAGACGCTGGAAGCCGTTCTGATTGCCGAGCTGGGCGATGATGTCGCGCAGTCCGTTATGCCCCCCATGGCCGCCGCCGGTCTTGAGGCGTGCGGTGCCGGGTGGCAGGTCGAGTTCGTCGTGGGCCACCAGGATGGCTGCCGGCGGGATGCGGAAAAAGCCGGCGAGCGCCGCCACGGCCTGGCCGCTGCGGTTCATGTAGGTGGTGGGGATGAGCAGACGAACATCGTTGCCCGCGTGGCGGAAGCGCCCCACCAGGCCATGATACTTGCGCTCGACAGCCAGGCTCGCGCCCTGGGCGGCTGCCAGTCGCTCAACGAAAAGGGCCCCTGCATTGTGCCGAGTCTGGTCGTATTCGGGGCCCGGATTACCCAGGCCGACGATCAGTTGGACGGCAGTCATGTCAGGAGCCCTTCTCTTTCAGGCGTGCGAGAACTTACTCGGCAGCGCCTTCTTCGGCAGCGCCGTCAGCAGCTTCTTCACGGATGCGCGGCATGTGGATGCTGGCAACCGGCAGATCGCTGCCGTGGGCCAGGGACACCAGCTCGACGCCAGCCGGGACGTTCAGGTCGCTCAGGTGAACGATCTGATCCAGCTCGACCTTGGCCATGTCGACTTCGATGAATTCCGGCAGGTCTTTCGGCAGGCAGGAAACTTCGACTTCGTTGATGGTGTGCAGGATCTCGCCACCCTGTTGCTTCACGCCCACGGAGGTTTCCTGGTTCATGAAGTGCAGGGGCACGTGAGCGGTCAGCTTCTGACCGGCGACGACGCGCAGGAAGTCGGCGTGCATGACGTAGCCCTTGGAGGGGTGACGCTGCAGGGCCTTGACCAGCACGCTTTCGTTGCTGCCATCAACCTTCAGGGTGATGACGCTGGCGAAGGCGGCTTCGCTTTCCAGCATCTTGGCCAGGTCTTTGCCGACCAGGGTGATGGACGTCGGGGCCTTTTCGCCACCGTAGATCACGGCGGGAACGTTACCGGCATTACGACGCAGGCGGCGGCTCGCACCTTTCCCCAGGTCGGAACGCACTTCGGCATTCAGGGTGAAATCAACCATTGTGAATCTCCAGGATAAGGAATCGGCAGTCCGAGACTTGCGACCAGTTCTACGGCCCTACCGACTAAAAAGCCCCGGGGGGTCTCCTCGACCTTCCGGGGCGCTTCCAGAGCGGCTGTTCCTTAACGGAACATCGCGCTGATGGATTCTTCGTTACTGATCCGGCGTACCGCCTCGGCCACCACCGGCGCGATGTCCAGTTGGCGGATACGGCTGCAGGCCTGAGCCGCGGCGGACAGCGGAATGGTGTTGGTCACCACCAGCTCGTCCAGCACGGAGTTGTCGATGTTCTCGATGGCCCGACCCGACAGCACCGGGTGGGTGCAGTAGGCCAGGACCTTGGCGGCGCCGTGTTCCTTCAGGGCCTTGGCCGCATGGCACAGGGTGCCAGCGGTATCGACCATGTCGTCGACCAGCACGCAGGTGCGGTCCTGGATGTCACCGATGATGTGCATCACTTCCGACTGGTTGGCCTTGGGACGACGCTTGTCGATGATCGCCAGGTCAACACCCAGGCTCTTGGCCACGGCACGCGCACGCACCACGCCACCGATATCCGGGGAGACGATCATCAGATTTTCGAAACGCTGGTCTTCGATGTCATCCACCAGAGCGGGGGAGCCATAGATGTTGTCCACGGGAATATCGAAGAAGCCCTGGATCTGGTCGGCGTGCAGATCGACGGTGAGCACGCGATTGATGCCCACCACGGTCAGCATGTCGGCCACGACCTTGGCGGTGATGGCGACGCGTGCGGAACGCGGACGGCGATCCTGACGTGCATAACCGAAATAGGGGATGACTGCGGTGATACGAGTGGCCGAGGAGCGGCGGAAGGCATCGGCCATCACCACCAGTTCCATCAGGTTGTCGTTGGTCGGCTCGCAGGTGGGCTGGATGATGAAGACATCCTTGCCCCGTACGTTCTCGTTGATTTCGACGCTGATCTCGCCATCGGAGAATTTTCCGACGGAGACGTCACCGAGAGGGATATGCAGCTGGCGCACGATGCGCCGTGCCAGATCGGGGTTGGCGTTCCCCGTGAAGACCATCATCTTGGACACGCTGCAGTTCCTGCGGCTTGAGGTGGGTCTTGGAAGGAAAATGGCAGGGGCGGCTGGATTCGAACCAACGCATGGCAGGATCAAAACCTGCTGCCTTACCGCTTGGCGACGCCCCTGTATCTTGCAGAGTACTAGCTGTACTCATTCTCTGGTCAGGCTTGCCAGCGCCCGGTGCAACATGGAAGTGTTGCTACCTTTGGCTACGAAGCCTGGAAGTGATGCTGGTAGCTGGCTAGCTACTGTATCAGCTTCGGTCTTATTTGGAAAGCTTCCAAATATGCAACCTCCAGTGCCGGTTAATCTAGCTGAAACAAATTTGTTTAGCAAGATCAAAGCGTTACGAATTTCTGGGTAACGCCTTTCGACCGTACTCTGGCAGTCGTTTCGACCTGACCACTTGAGAACGGCGCAAACTTTAATGGCGGGAGTGTCCCGTGTCAACAGCGGATCTGAAAAAATTTCTGCTGTACTTACAGAGACTTGCGGCACGGCCACGAGATACCAGGGTTCCGGGGGGGCGACCGGGGTGAGCTTTTCCCCCACGCCCTCGGCGAAGGCGGCCTGGCCGCGGACGAATACCGGCACGTCGGCACCCAGGCGCAGCCCCAGCGCCGCCAGGTCGTCGAGGCTGGCGCCCAGGCCCCAGAGGTGATTCAGGCCGAGCAGGGTGGTGGCGGCATCCGAACTGCCGCCACCGATGCCGCCGCCCATGGGCAGGCGCTTGGTCAGCCAGAGGTCGGCGCCTTTGGTCGTGGCGCTTTCCTGCTGCAGCAGCCGGGCGGCGCGCAGGATGAGATTCTGCGCGGGGGCGACGCCCGGCAGGCCGTCGTGGAGTTGCAATTCGCCGTCATCCCGTCCGGCGAAGCCCAGGTCGTCGCCCCAGTCGAGAAACTGGAACAGCGTCTGCAGCTCGTGATAGCCGTCCGGACGGCGGCCGAGGATGTGCAGGAACAGATTGAGCTTGGCCGGCGCCGGCAGGGTGAAGGCAGGCGCTGCGGTCATTTGCCCAGCTCGCGCGGCTGCCAGGTCTTCACCACCAGGATGACTTCCAGGTCCTTGCCGGTGAGCTTTAAGCGCTCGGGCAGGGTGTAGCCGTTCTGCTCGGTGTAGCGGGTGTATTCGACGGTCCAGCCGTCCTGTACCAGGCGTGCCAGGTGGCTGTCGGCGTCCAGGGTCAGCTGGCTGCGACTGTCCGGCGCCGGCAGGCCGCGCACCCACCAGAGCAGGTGCGAGACCGGCAGGCGCCAGCCGAGTTGCTGTTCCAGCAGGGCCTCGGGGGAGTCGGCCTGGTAGCTGCCCTGGCCGGAGACATCGAGGGTGACGGCGCCTGGGCGCCCGGTGAGGCGGGTGGCGCCGCGGCCGAGGGGGCCCGCCAGGCGGATGTCATAGTAGTCCTGGCGCTGCAGCCAGAACAGGGTGCCGCTGCCGGAATCGCGCGGGGCGCGGATGCCGACCTTGCCGTCGATCTGCCAGCCGTCGAGGGCGGCGATACGTTTTTTATGAGCCTGCCATTGGGCGGCGTTGCCCTGGCCTTCCACGGCTTCCTGGCGAGAGGTGCTGGCGCAACCGGCCAGCAGGGCGAGCAGCAACAGGGTGAAGAGGGTACGCACGCGGATCATCGGAGGGTTTCGCTTCCAGTCAGGCGTTTGAGGGTGCTGCGCAGGATGGCGTCATCGGCGTCGGCGTCGAGGCCCACGCGCCAGACCTTGCGCGCTTCGCTACGCTTGCCCTGGGCCCAGAGCACCTCGCCCAGGTGGGCCGCCACTTCGGCGTCGGGGAAGCGTTCGTAGGCCTGGCGCAGAAAGCGTTCGGCGTCGGCCAGCTGGCCCTGGCGATAGCGGATCCAGCCCATGCTGTCGAGGATGGCCGGGTCGTCCGGACTCAACTGGTGCGCCTTGTCGATCAGCTGGCGTGCCTCGGCCAGCCGTGGGGTGCGGTCGGCCAGGGTGTAGCCGAGGGCGTTGAGCGCCATGGCGTTGTCGGGGTCATGGGCGATGATGTAGCGCAGATCGCTTTCCAGCTGACCAAGGTCGCCGCGCTTTTCCGCCAGCATGGAGCGGACGTAGAGCAGGTTGAGGTCGTTGGGATACTGCTGCAGGGCCTGCTGCACGGTCTGGTCGGCAAGGGCGGTCTGGTCGGCGCTGGCCAGGCCTTCGACTTCCAGCAGATAGAGCGGCACGGCATATTCGCTCTGGCGCTTGCGCGCCTCGGCCAGGCGCTGACGGGCCTCGGTGATGCGGCCACTGCCGAGCAGGATCTCCGCCTGGCGCTGCTGGGCGGCCAGGTAGTCGGTGCCCGGCCCGACCTGGGTGTATTCGGCCAGCGCCTGTTCGGGCTGGTCGAGTTCTTCGTAGCTGCGACCCAGGTTCAGGTGCGCGGCATCCACATGGCTGCCGCGGTCGATCAGTTCCTTGAGATAGATCTGGGCTTCGCGCCAGGCCTGGGCTTCCAGGCAGACCAGCGCCAGGGAGAATCTCAGGTCATCGTCATCCGGGAACTGGGTGACCAGCTCGGCGAACTCGCGCTTGGCCTGGTCCAGGCGATCCAGCTCCACCAGCAGCCGGGCATGGGCCAGGCGCAGGCGGCGGTCTTCCGGGTGCTGGCGGATGCCGGCTTCGAGCAGTGGCAGGGCCTCGGCGCTGCGGTCCTGGCTCTGCAGCAGGCGGGCGCGCAGGAGCAGCGGCGCGACTTCGCGTCTGGCCGCCGGATTGCGCTCCAGCAGCTTGAGAGCCTCGTCGGCACGGCCGTCCTGCTGCAGCAGCAGCGCCTTGCCGAACAGCAGCTGGCCGTTGTGCGGATACTTGGCCAGCAGCCGATCGAAGCTCTTGAGCAGCCCGGCGCGGGTGGTCTCGTCGGTTTCCGCCGCCGAGAGGGCGAGGAAATCGAAGTGGGTGTCGCCCTGGCCCTGGAGCACGCGCTCCATGTAGACCATGGATTCGTCATAGCGACCGGCGCGGGCCAGCATGATGGCGGCGGCGCGCTGGGCATCCAGGTTATCGGGGGCGTTGCGCGCCCAGATCTGCGCGGTTTCCAGCGCCGGGGTATCGGCGCCCAGGTATTCGGCGATGCGGAAGGCCCGCTCGGCGACCCCCGGGTCCTGGGTCGATTTGGCCTGCTCGACATAGTTGGTCAGGGCGATGTCGAATCGATTGCGCTGCCCGGCCAATTCGCCGACCAGCAGGTCATAGAGGGTGTCTTCGCGAAAGGAGCCGGCCGGTTGCGGCGTGCTGGTCTTGGCGGTGGGCGGCGGGATGGCGGCAGCGGGCGTCGGCTGACGGCCGAGGTTCTGGCAGCCGGCGAGCAGCAGGGCGGTCGTCAGCAGCGCAAGGTATCTGGTCATAGGGTCGAGGCGGCCTTTTTACAGTCGGTCCATCATGCCACAAGAGTCGCCGTGGCCGCGTCGCGCATGCGCAGCGGCCGGCCGAGAAGTGCGGTGGTCGAGGCTGTTGACGCCTTTTGCCCGGCAAGATTCATTCGCTCAGGCTATGACGGCGATTGTCCGACGTCTCGTCGCTGCTGGTTGTCGCCACCGCTCGCGCGTAGGACAATGTTCGGCTTTCCCAATCCGTTCGACTGCTTGCGTCCATGGCCTTTCTCGCGCTCGGCATCAATCACAAGACCGCCTCGGTTGAGGTGCGCGAACGTGTGGCCTTCACTCCGGAGCAGACGGTCGAGGCCCTGCGCCAGCTGGAGCAGGCCACCCACAGTCGCGAAGCGGCGATTCTTTCCACCTGCAATCGCAGCGAACTCTACCTGGAGCTGGAGCCCAGCCTGGCGGAGGCCGTGCTGGCCTGGCTCGCCCAGTACCACCGGGTGCCCCTGGAAGACCTGCGTGCCAGCATCTATCTGCACCAGGACGAGGCCGCGGTCCGCCACATGATGCGGGTGGCCGCGGGGCTGGACTCCATGGTGCTGGGCGAGCCGCAGATCCTCGGCCAGCTCAAGTCGGCCTATGCCGTGGCGCGTGAGGCCGGCACCGTCGGTCCGCTGCTGGGGCGGCTGTTCCAGGCCACCTTCAATACCGCCAAGGCGGTGCGCACCGACACGGCGATCGGCGAGAACCCGGTATCCGTGGCCTTTGCCGCGGTCAGCCTGGCCAAGCAGATCTTCAGCGACCTCAGCCGCAGCCAGGCCCTGCTGATCGGCGCCGGCGAGACCATCACCCTGGTCGCCCGCCATCTGCACGAGCAGGGCGTGCGGCGCATCGTCGTCGCCAACCGCACCCTGGAGCGCGCCAGTCACCTGGCGGAAGAATTCGGCGCCCATACCGTGCTGCTGGCCGACATTCCCGACGAGCTGGTCAACAGCGACATCGTCATCAGTTCCACCGCCAGCCAGTTGCCCATCCTCGGCAAGGGCGCGGTGGAGCGGGCGCTCAAGCAGCGTCGCCACAAGCCCATCTTCATGGTCGACATCGCGGTGCCGCGCGACATCGAGCCGGAGGTGAGCGAGCTGGAGGACGTCTACCTCTATACGGTGGACGACCTGCACGAGGTGGTGGCGGAAAATCTCAAGAGTCGCCAGGGCGCTGCCCAGGCTGCCGAGAAGCTGGTGCTGGCCGGGGTCGAGGACTTCATGCAGCGGCTGCGCGAGCGCGCCGCGGTGGACGTGGTCCGCGCCTATCGCCAGCAGGGCGAGCAGATCCGCGACGACGAACTGGCGCGTGCCCAGCGCCAGCTGGCCAATGGCGTCGATCCTCAGGAAGCTCTGGCGGCCCTAGCACGCAGCCTCACCAACAAGCTGATGCACGCGCCGAGCGTGCAGCTCAAGAAACTATCCGCCGAGGGGCGCGTCGATGCGCTGACCCTGGCTCAGGAACTCTTCGCCCTCGACGAGGGTTTGGACAAGACATGAAGACCTCTCTGTTGCACAAGCTCGACGGTCTGCAGGACCGCTTCGAGGAGCTGACCGCGCTGTTGGGCGACGCCGAAGTCATCAGCGACCAGACCCAGTTCCGCGCCTATTCCAAGGAATACGCCGAACTCGAGCCGGTCAACCAGGCGTTCACCGAATACCGCAAGGTGCAGGCCGACCTGGAGGGCGCCCAGGCGCTGCTCAAGGACAGCGATCCGGATCTGCGCGAGATGGCCGAGGAAGAGGTCGGCACCGCCAGGGCGCGGCTGCAGGAACTGGAAGACGAATTGCAGCGCATGATGCTGCCGCGCGATCCCAATGACGGCCGCAACGTCTTCCTGGAAATCCGCGCCGGTACCGGCGGCGACGAGGCGGCGATCTTTGCCGGCGATCTGTTCCGCATGTATTCGCGCTATGCCGAACGTCAGGGCTGGCGCCTCGAGGTGCTCTCGGAGAACGAGGGCGAGCACGGTGGCTTCAAGGAAGTCATCGCCCGGGTCGAGGGCGACAGCGTCTACGCCAAGCTCAAGTTCGAGTCCGGTGCGCACCGGGTGCAGCGGGTCCCGGAGACCGAATCCCAGGGCCGCATCCACACCTCGGCCTGCACCGTGGCGGTGCTGCCGGAGCCGGACGAACAGCAGGCCATCGAGATCAATCCGGCCGATCTGCGCGTCGACACCTATCGCTCCTCCGGCGCGGGCGGTCAGCACGTCAACAAGACCGACTCCGCGGTGCGCATCACCCACCTGCCCACCGGCATCGTGGTGGAGTGCCAGGAAGAGCGCTCCCAGCACAAGAACCGCGCCAAGGCCATGGCCTGGCTGTCGGCCAAGCTCAATGACCAGCAGGATGCGGCGGCGCACAAGGAAATGTCCGACACCCGCCGGCTGCTGGTGGGGTCGGGCGACCGCTCCGAGCGCATCCGCACCTACAACTTTCCCCAGGGTCGAGTGACCGATCACCGCATCAACCTGACCCTCTATTCGCTGGGCGAAGTGGTCAATGGCGACGTCCAGCAGATCATCGATCCGCTGCTGCAGGAATACCAGGCCGACCAGCTGGCGGCGCTGGGAGACTAAGCATGGCCACCATCGGCGCCCTGTTGCGCGAAAGCCAGCTGCCGGATTCGCCCAGCGCCCGCCTCGATGTGGAACTGCTGCTGGCCGCCGCCCTGGACAAGCCGCGCAGCTACCTGCGCACCTGGCCGGAAAAACTGGTGCCGCGCGAGGCCCTGGCACGCTTCCAGGCCAACCTCGAACGACGCCGGCAGGGTGAACCGGTGGCCTATATTCTCGGCCAGCAGGGCTTCTGGTCGCTCGACCTGGAGGTGAGTCCGGATACCCTGATCCCCCGTCCCGATACCGAGGTACTGGTGGAAACCGCCCTGGCACTGCCCCTGGCCGACGAGGTGCGGGTACTGGACCTGGGCACCGGCACGGGCGCCATCGCCCTGGCCCTGGCCCATGAACGGCCGCGCTGGCGGGTCAGCGGCGTGGATCGTATCGCGGCGGCGGTGGAGCTGGCACGACGCAATGCCCAGCGCCTGTGCCTGGGCAATGCGCTTTTTCAGCAGAGTCACTGGTTCGCCGCCCTCGCCGGGCAGCGCTTCGACCTGATCGTCAGCAATCCCCCCTATATCGCCGGCAGCGATCGCCATCTGGACGAGGGCGACGTGCGTTTCGAGCCGCGCAGCGCCCTGGTGGCCGGCGTCGATGGCCTGGACGATATCCGCGAACTGGTCGCGGCGGCGCCCGCGCACCTGCAGCCGGGTGGCTGGCTGTGGCTGGAGCACGGCTTCGACCAGGCCGCCGCGGTGCGCGATCTGCTGGTTCGCCAGGGGTTCGTCGAGGTCGAGAGTCGCCAGGACCTGGGTGGTCACGAACGCATCAGCGGAGGGCGTCGGCCATGCTGAGCGACAGTGAGCTGCTGCGCTACAGCCGGCAGATCCTGCTGGCCCAGGTGGATATCGCCGGACAATTGCGGCTGAAAGACGCCAGGGTACTCATCGTCGGCCTCGGCGGTCTGGGTTCGCCGGTGGCGCTCTATCTGGCCGCCGCCGGCGTCGGCGAAATGCACCTGGCCGACTTCGACCAGGTCGACCTGAGCAATCTGCAGCGCCAGGTGCTGCACGACGAAAGCCGCATCGGCCAGGGCAAGGTGGATTCCGCCCTGCAACGCCTGGCGGCGCTCAACCCCGAGGTGCGCCTGGTGCCGCTGCGCGAAGCGCTGGATGCCGACAGCCTGGCGACGCGCATCGCCATGGTGGATCTGGTGCTGGACTGCTCGGACAACTTCACCACCCGGGCGGCGGTGAATGCCGCCTGCGTGGCCACGGGGCGGCCGCTGGTGAGCGGTGCGGCCATTCGCCTGGAGGGCCAGCTCAGCGTCTTCGATCCGCGACGCGCCGACAGCCCCTGCTACCACTGCCTCTATGGCGAGGGCAGCGAGGCGGAACTCAGTTGCAGCGAAGCCGGGGTGCTGGGGCCGGTGGTCGGCCTGGTGGGCAGTCTGCAGGCGCTGGAGGCGCTCAAGCTCCTGGCCGGCTTCGGCGAGCCCCTGGTCGGTCGACTGCTGCTGGTGGATGCGGCGGGCAGTCGCTTCCGCGAATTGCGGGTCAAGCGCGATCCGGGTTGCCCGGTGTGCGGCGCCCGCCATGGCTGACGAGGCGCCGGTCGGGGTCTTCGACTCGGGCGTCGGCGGCCTGTCGGTGCTGGCGGAGATCCGCCAGCTGCTGCCGGCGGAAACCCTGCATTACGTCGCCGATTGCGGCCATATCCCCTATGGCGAAAAGACCCCTGCCTTCATCCGCGAGCGCTGCCAGCTGATCGCGGCGCGGCTGTACGCCCAGGGCGCCAAGGCCCTGGTGGTGGCCTGCAACACCGCCACCGTGGCGGCGGTGGCCGATCTGCGCGAACGCTATCCCCGCTGGCCCATCGTCGGCATGGAACCCGCGGTCAAGCCCGCCGCGGCGGCGACCCGCAATGGCCGGGTCGGGGTGCTGGCGACCACCGGTACCCTGCAGAGCGCCAAGTTCGCCGCCTTGCTGGACCGCTTCGCCCTGGGCGTCCAGGTGCTGACCCAGCCCTGTCCGGGACTGGTGGAACAGGTCGAGCGTGGCGATCTGCACGGCCCCGAGACCCGGCGCCTGCTGCAGGGCTTTCTCACCCCCTTGCTGGCGGCTCAGTGCGACACCCTGATCCTGGGCTGCACCCACTATCCCTTCCTGCGTCCCTTGCTGGCCGAACTGGTGCCGCCGCAGGTCATCCTGGTGGACACCGGCGCCGCCGTGGCGCGGCGCCTGCAGAGTCTGCTGGCGGTGGACGAGCGTCTGGCGGAAGGGCCGGCCGGGCCTACGCGATTCTGGACCTCGGGCGATCCCGCCGAGCTTCGCGCCGTGTTGCCGCAACTCTGGCCGGCAGGGGCCGAGGTAAAGGCGTTCGTCTGACTTTCCCGTCAGGGTTTCGCTCGCCAAATGCCGGTCCAGCGACTAGCATCCGACCTTGTAGGTAAAGATATCCAGGGCTGCGAACACCTTCACGTCTTGATGGTCAATGCTCGCAGTTCGTAAAAACTAGAAACATCCATAAGGGCACTCTCATGAACAAATTGCTTTCCCTCGCAGTAGCCGCCGCGCTTTCACTGGGTGGCATCGCATCGGCACAGGCTGTGGAAATCACCGGGGCAGTCGGTGCCACCAGCCAGAGCGGCATGACCTACCGTATCGGTGCCGGCTGGAATTGGGACAGGAGCTGGTGGCAGAGCTCCACCGGTCGCCTGACCGGCTACTGGGATGCGGGCTATACCTACTGGGAAGGTGACAACGGCCGGTCTTCCGACCAGCATTCGCTGTCCTTCGCCCCGGTGTTCGTCTACGAATTCGGCCAGGGCCAGGTGAAGCCCTTCGTCGAAGCCGGTATCGGCGTCGCCGTCTTCTCCAGCACCAAGGTTGGCGAGCAGGACCTGGGCTCGGCCTTCAACTTCGAAGACCGCATCGGCCTGGGCCTGAAGATCGGCGACACCCAGCGCGTCGGCATCCGTGCGACCCACTACTCCAACGCCGGCATCAAGCAGCCCAACGATGGCATCGAGTCCTATGCGCTGTTCTACAGCCACACCCTCTGATCCAGGGCTTGGATGAAAAAAGCCGGACCTAGTCCGGCTTTTTCGTGTCCGTCCTGCGCGCCATGCCGCGGTAGGCGGCCAGGGCGCGCTGGCGACTCTCGCCCAGGTCCACCAGGGGCGTCAGGTAGCGGTCTCCCGGGGTATGCACGGCCTTGCCCCTGAGGTCGGCCAGTTCCGGCACCCAGGTACGCACATAGTCGCCTCGCGCATCGATCTTCAACGCCTGGGTGTGAGGGTTGAATACCCGGAAATAGGGCACCGAATCGGTACCGGTGGAGGCGCTCCACTGCCAGCCGCCGTTGTTGGAGGCCAGGTCGCCATCGATGAGATGCCGCATGAACCAGCGCTCACCCTCGCGCCAGTCGATCAGCAGGTTCTTGCACAGGAACATGGCCGTGAGCATGCGCATGCGATTGTGCATCCAGCCGGTCTGCAGGAGCTGGCGCATGGCGGCATCGATGATGGGAATCCCGGTGCGCCCCTGTTGCCAGGCTGCGAGGCCTTCGGGGTCGTCGCGCCAGGGCAGGGCGGTCAGGTCTCGATTGAATGGCTGGTGCCGGGAAACCCGGGGGTAGCCCACCAGTACGTGACGATAGAATTCGCGCCAGAGCAACTCGGTGATCCAGGTGGCCGCCCCCTGCTTGCCGCCGCTGAGCAGACCCTCGTTGGCCCGCACGGCTGCCTGCAGGCACTGGCGGGGCGTCAGCACCCCGGCATTGAGATAGGCCGACAACTGGCTGGTACCGGGTTCGCAGGGAATGTCCCGCGCCCGCTGATAGTCTTCCAGATCATCCCGGATGAAGGCTTCCAGGCGCTGCAGTGCTTCCTCTTCCCCTGCCGGCCATAGCCCCTGCAGGTCGGCGGCGGTGGCCGCGAAACCCTCGACCGCGGTGGGCAGCTCGTCCGAAGGGATCGGGTGCTTCCGCTGCCTGCCCGGGGCGGGCAGGGGTGTCGGCAGGCCGGTTTCCAGGCGTGCCAGGCAGGTCTTCCTGAACTGGCCGAAAACCTTGAAGTAGCCGCCGCTCTTGGTCAGTACTGTACCCGGCGCGAACAGCGTCTGGTCCAGATAGCGATGGGTCGCCAGGCCCGCGTCTGCGAAGGCCCTGACCACGGCGTCGTCGCGGACGGCTTCGTTGACCCCGTATTCGTCATTGAAATGCAGGCGCTCCACGCCCAGCTCCCGGGCGAGGTCGAGCAGCACCTGGGGCGCCTGCTCCCAGCGCTCGGCGCTGCGGACCAGCAAGGGGATGCCGAGGGACTTGAGCGTCTTGCCCAGTTCGGCAAGATTGCGCAGCCAGAAATCGACCTTGACCGCCGCCTCGTCGTGCGCCTGCCACTGGACGGGACTCAGCAGAAAGACGGCTGCCACCGGACCCTGTTCGGCGGCGGCGTGAAGAGCGGGATGATCGAGGGTGCGCAGGTCAGTTCGAAACCAGACGAGCTGACTCATGCATGGCGTTCCTGACGCAGCAGCCCGGCACTCTGCAGGCGATCGAAGGCTTCGCCCGGACTGCGCGCCGGCGCGGCATCGGCGGTGAGGGATTCGCCCAGCGCACCGAGCGTCAGGCAGGGACGCGCATGGCGATTGGCGAAGGTCTGCAGCTGACGACGCAGCTCGCTGTCGGGACGGCTGTCGCGACAGAGGACCAGTGCCCGGGGTTCGAGTTGTTCGACCAGGCGATCCAGATTGCCCGCGGGGACCGACCACTCCACCAGTTCTACCGGGCATTCCGCGGCGCTGATCAGCCAGGCGCAGAGCCACAGCGAGGTGTTCATCGGGGTTTCGTCGAGATTGAGCAGCACCAGGGGCGCGCCTCTGAGGCTGTGCTGGCTGTGATAGATCCGCGCACCCAGCTTGCTGCGCAGCCAGGACTGGAAGAACACCTGTTGCAGACGACCATCGTCGGTCGCCTGGCTCAGGCGTTCCAGCTCCCGCAGCAGCGGCCAGAGCAACTGGTCCAGCAGCACCCGGGGTGGATAGAGCGAGGCGGCGCGGTTATAGGCTTCGTCCAGCGCACGCGAGGCCAGTCGGCCGATGGCGTCGATCATCTCCTGGTGAATGGCCTGCCAGGGCGTATCGCTAGGGATCACCGCGGGCCGTTGCTCGTCGAGCAGCCCCTTGACCTGGCTGACCGCCACACCGCGGGCGATCCAGGCGAGGACCTGCTGCACGCGGACCACATGGGCTTCGCTATAGAGGCGATGGCCCTTGGGCGTGCGCTTGGGGACCAGCAAGCCATAGCGCCGCTCCCAGGCCCTCAGCGTCACGGCGTTCACACCGGTGCGCCGGGCGATTTCCCGGATGGGCAGCCAGCCCTCGTGGAGAGCGGACTGGTAGTCCTGATCTTCGCCGTTCGACGACGAAGGCAAGGGAGTGGCGCTAGATGGCATTTCGCAGACTCAGACGTTCGGGGTGCGGTTGGAGATAGGCCTGCTCGTTCACATAACGATCCGGATGCTGGCGGAAGTGGTGCTTGAGCAGCGTCAGGGGCACGACCAGGGGGACGATGCCCTCGTGGTACTGCTCGATCAGCAACTGCATTTCCTGCTTCTCGCTGTCGCTCAGGACCCGACGCAGATAACCGAATAAATGATAGAGCACATTGCAATGGGTACCACGGGTGGCGCACTTCTTCAGGGCAGCCATCAGGCCGCTGAAATACTCCTGCCCCAGCTCGTCCAGATTGCGCTGGCCGATGCTGCCGACCAGCTGACCGAGGGCCCGCGCACGATGGGCGTCGTGGGCCATGAGCTGATACTTGTAACGCGAATGATAGGACAGCAGCGCCCGCGCCGTCAGACCCTGTTGCAGCAGTTGCTGCCAATGGGCATGGGCGAAGACGCGGGTGACGAAGTTTTCCCGCAGCACCGCATCGTTCAGCCGACCGGCTTCTTCCACCGGCAGGTCCGGTCGTAGACGCATGATGGCGGCGGCGAACAGGCCGCGGCCATCGGTGTCGCTGCCCTGGCCGTTGGCGTGGTAGACCTTGACGCGCTCCATGCCGCAGGAGGGCGATTTCTGCATGAAGATGAAGCCGGACAGGTCGGTCAGCTCGCCCGCCATCTTTTCCCCGTAGCCGGTCAGAGCGGCGGTCACGTCCAGGCTGGGGTTGACGGTACCCACGGCGCGCGGCGCCTGGGAGTCACCCACCAGCCGAATGGGTTCGCGAGGCGTGCCGAGGCCGATGGCCATTTCCGGGCAGACCCGGACGAAGTCGAAATGCTCGGCGAAGGTCTGACTGCAGAGCCGGGATTCCTTGTGTCCACCGTTGTAGCGGACTTCGTCACCCAGCAGGCAGGCACTGATACCCAGGCGCGGGCGGGGCAGGCTGGAGGAGGCATTGGCAACCATGGAGATCCCCTGTCGTGTATTTTCTTGTACAAGGTTTTCCTATTTGTACAAGTTTGGTGCAACTTTCGACAGGGGGCTGCGGCAAAAGATTCGCCGCAGGTTACAGACGGCGTGCGCTTCGTCGATTAATCCAGACTGCCCAGGAGCTGCTGCGCGGCCTCATGACCACTCAACCAGGCACCTTCCACCCGACCGCTGGAGCACCAGTCGCCACAGACGAAGACGCCCATGTCGGGATCGGCCAGGGCGCCCCACTGGTGGGGTTGCGCGGGGCGGGCATAGAGCCAGCGATGGGCCAGGCTGAAGGTCGGCGCCGGCAACGGACAGCCGATCAGCTCGGCGAAGGCGCCATGCAGGCGTTCGATCACCTCGTCCTTCGAGGCGTCGAGGTGCGCCTTGCTCCAGGCGCTGGTGGCATGCAGGACCCAGGTGTCCAGGGTGGTGTCGCGCTCGGGCTTGCAGCGATTGCGCGCCAGCCAGTCCAGTTCGCTGCCCTGCACGAAGCAGCCTTCCACCGGGGTCTGCAGGGGCGTGGGAAAGGCCAGGGCCACCGACCAGGTCGGCTCCATGCTGACACCGGCCACGGTGGCCGCCAGCTTGGGCACGCTGGACAGCAGCGCCGTGGCCTGGGGCGCCGGCATGGCGATGATGACCTGGGCAAAGGGGCCGTGGGTCTCGCCGCCGGCATCCAGCAGGTGCCAGTGCTGGGCCCCGCGAAAGACCTCGGTGATGCGGCAGTCGAAGGTGACCGGCAGATCGGCCAGCAGGTGGCGGGTGATGGCGCTCATGCGCGGCACCCCGACCCAGCGCGGCTGCTCGTCCTGGGACGGACTCAGGCGACCGTCGCGATACTGGTAGAGCGCCGGATTCCATTCGGCCGCGCAACCGGCTCGACGCCACTCGTTGAGGGCGTCGATGAAGCGCCGGTCGCGGGCGGTGAAATACTGGGCGCCCAGGTCGAGGGCGCCAGCTTCGCTGCGCTTGCTGGCCATGCGGCCGCCGCTGCCGCGACTCTTGTCGAAGATCTGGACCTGCTGCCCGGCGCGAATCAGCGTCTGGGCCGCGGCAAGTCCGGCTATTCCTGCGCCAACGATGGCGATGGGGGCAGTCATGATGGACCTCGCTTGTCTGACGATTCGCCCTTGTCGAACGTTTGCGCGCGCAAGGGCTCTACGGCTACGACTGGCAACCGTTCTGGATCTTTCGACCCACGACCATACCAAACAATCCTCTTCCCTTCGTTCAGATGCATACGGGCGGCAGGGCAATACGAGAAGGAAGTGACGACATGCATATCCTGCTGACAGGTGGCACCGGATTGATCGGCCGCGCGCTGTGCCGCCAATGGGCGGCCGCCGGGCACCAACTCACCGTGCTCAGTCGCGACCCGGGGCGGGTGGCGCGCGAATGCGGACCCGGGGTGCGCGGCATCGACCAACTGGCGGCGCTGGGCGACGAACACCTGGATGCGGTGGTCAACCTGGCCGGCGCCCCCATCGCCGACAAGCCCTGGACCCGAGGTCGCAAGGCCGAACTCTGGCAGAGCCGCATCGGCACCACCGAGCGCCTGATCGAGTGGCTGCGTGGCCGTCCGCAAAAACCCGCGGTCCTGCTGTCCGGCTCGGCCATCGGCTTCTATGGCGACAGCGGCGAAAAGCCGGTGAGCGAGGCGGACAGCCTGGCCGGTCCCGACTTCGCCGGCGAGTTGTGCCTGGCGTGGGAGCAGGTCGCCAACGAAGCCGGGAAGCTGGGCATCCGCGTGGTCAACCTGCGCACCGGCCTGGTGCTGGCCGCCGACGACGGCTTCCTGCTGCGCCTGCTGCCACCCTTCCGCTTCGGTCTCGGCGCGCGCCTGGGCAACGGACGCCAGTGGATGCCCTGGATTCATTTACAGGATCAAATCGGGGCCATCGATTTTCTTCTCAACCGAAGCGATGCCCAGGGTCCCTATAATCTCTGTGCCCCCCAGCCGGTCCGCAACCGGGAGTTCACCGAGGCGCTGGGACGGGCCTTGCGGCGCCCGGCGCGATTGCTGATTCCCGCCTTCGCCCTGCGCCTGATGGGAGAGCTGTCCATCCTCCTGCTGGGTGGCCAGCGCGCCCGACCCGAGCGCCTGCTCGCGGCCGGGTATGTCTTTCGCTATCCCGAGCTGGATGCGGCCCTGGCCGACCTGCTCGCTGCCAAGGATTCACGATGACTACCAACGCTCTGCTGCTCGCCAACCTGGGTTCGCCCGATTCGCCCCACGTCCCCGACGTGAAGCGCTATCTGAACCAGTTCCTGATGGACCCCTATGTGGTCGATCTGCCCTGGCCGCTGCGCCGGCTGCTGGTATCCCTGGTGCTGATCAAGCGACCCGCCGCCTCGGCCGAGGCCTATGAGTCGATCTGGTGGGAGGACGGCTCGCCGCTGATCGTGCTCAGCCGCCGGCTGCAGGAGGCCGTACGGCCCCTCTGGCGGCACGGTCCGGTGGAGTTGTGCATGAGATACGGCGAGCCCTCGGTGGAAACGGTGCTCAAGCGCCTGGCCAGCCAGGGCATCCGCGAGGTGACCTATGCGCCGCTCTATCCGCAATTCGCCGACAGCACCACCACCACCGCGATCGTCGAGGCGCGACGGGTGATCGAGGCGCACCAGCTGCCGCTGACGCTGAAGATCCTGCCGCCGTTCTATGACCGTCCGGAATACCAGGCGGCGCTGGCGGCCAGCGTCGAACCCTATCTGCGGGAGCCCTACGACCACCTGCTGCTGTCCTTCCACGGGCTTCCCGAGCGGCACATCCGCAAGCTGGTCAAGGATCGCACGCACAACCTGCGCGCGCCCGACAGCAGCAAGGTCACCGCCAAGGCCCTGGCCGTCTGCTACCGCAGCCAGTGCCAGCGCACCGCCGAGCTGGTGGCCCGGCGCCTGGGCATTCCCGATGGCAAGTGGTCGGTGTCCTTCCAGTCGCGGCTGGGCAAGGACAAGTGGATCGAGCCCTATACCGAGGCGCGGCTGGACGCGCTGGCCAAGGCGGGGGTCAAGCGCCTGCTGGTGATGTGCCCGGCGTTCGTCGCCGACTGCATCGAGACGCTGGAAGAGATCGGTGATCGCGGGCGCGAGCAGTTCATCGAGGCCGGTGGCCGGGAGCTGGTGCTGATTCCCTGCGTCAACGACGACCCGGCCTGGGCCCGGGCGCTGGTGGAGCTCTGCGAGGAGGTGGCGGAGCTGCCGCCGCAGCCGATCGAACAACCCAGGATGCCGGCGTAACGGCATCCTGGGCTGGCCGTCAGAGCAGCGGACGCTCTGGCGGTTCGGCATCCTTTTTCCAGGCGTTGTGCCCGGGCAGGACCAGGTTGAGGCCGATGGCGATCAGGCCGCAGAGGGAGATGCCCTTGAGGCCGATCTCGCCGTTGCCGAAGACGATGCCGCCGATGCCGAACACCAGGGTCACTGAGACGATCACCAGGTTGCGCGCCTCGGACAGATCCACCTGGTGGCGGATCAGGATGTTCAGCCCCACCACCGCGATGGAGCCGAACAGCAGGCAGAGGATGCCGCCCATGACCGGCACCGGGATGGTCTGCAGCGCCGCGCCGAACTTGCCGACGAAGGCCAGCACCATGGCGAAGCCGGCGGCCCACAGCATGACCCGCGGATTATGGTTCTTGGTCAGCATCACCGCGCCGGTCACCTCGGCATAGGTGGTGTTGGGCGGACCGCCGAACAGCCCGGCGGCGGAGGTGGCCAGACCGTCACCCAGCAGGGTGCGGTGCAGCCCCGGCTGCTTGAGGTAGTTATTGCCGGTCACGCCGCCCACCGCGATCACCCCGCCGACGTGCTCGATGGCCGGCGCCAGGGCCACCGGCACCATGAACAGGATGGCGCCCCAGTGGAATTCCGGCGCGACGAAGGCCGGGATCGCCAGCCAGGGCGCCGCGGCTATGCCCTCGGTATGGACGATGCCGAAGACGAAGGCCAGCGCGTAGCCGACAAAGACCCCGGCGAGGATGGGCACCAGGCGGAACATGCCCTTGCCGTAGATGGCCACCAGCAGGGTGGTGACCAGCGCCGGCATGGAGATCATCATCGCCGTGGCATAGGGCACCAGCTGGGCGCTGCCGTCCCCGGCCTTGCCCATGGCCATGTTGGCCGCCACCGGTGACAGCCCCAGGCCGATGGAGATGATCACCGGGGCGATCACCACCGGCGGCAGCAGGCGGTCGATGAAGCCCACGCCGCGCACCTTCACCGCCAGGCCCAGGAAGGTGTAGACGAAGCCGGCCGCCACCACCCCGCCGAGCACCGCCGGCAGACCGAATTCAGCCTTGGCGGCGATGATCGGCGCGATGAAGGCGAAGCTCGATGCCAGGAACACCGGTACCTGGCGGCCGGTGACCAGATGGAACAGCAGGGTGCCGAAGCCTGCGGTGAAAAGGGCCACATTCGGGTCCATGCCGGTGATCAGCGGCATCAGCACCAGGGCGCCAAAGGCCACGAAGAGCATCTGGGCGCCGACCAGGATCTCCCGCCAGAGCGGTTCCCGCGCGGTCACGCTCAGGCGTCCTTCTGCTTGGTGCCGAAGATCTTGTCACCGGCATCGCCCAGGCCCGGCAGGATGTAGCCGTGCTCGTTGAGGCGCTCGTCGATGGAGGCGGTATAGAGGCGCACGTCCGGATGGGCCTCCTCGACCGCGGCGATGCCTTCGGGCGCCGCCACCAGCACCAGGGCGCGGATTTCCTTGGCCCCGGCCTTCTTCAACAGGTCGATGGTGGCGATCATGGAGCCGCCGGTGGCCAGCATGGGATCGATGATCATGGCCATCCGCTGGTCCAGTTCGCCCACCAGCTTTTCCAGGTAGGTATGGGCCTGCAGGGTGGATTCGTTGCGGGCGAGGCCCACCACGCTGACCCGGGCGCTAGGGATCAGGCTGAGCACGCCGTCGAGCATGCCGATACCGGCGCGCAGGATGGGCACCACGGTGACCTTCTTGCCGGAGATCTTCTCCACCTTGACGGTGCCGCACCAGCCTTCGATGTCCACCTCTTCCACCGGCAGGTCCTTGGTCGCCTCGTAGGTCAGCAGGGCGCCGACTTCCTGGGCCAGTTCGCGAAAGTTCTTGGTGCTGATGTCGGCGCGCCGCATCAGGCCGAGCTTGTGACGGATGAGCGGATGGCGGATTTCGTGGACGGGCATGGAATTCTCCAGAGACGGTAGGGCAGCGGATCGAGGACGTTTTCGGTACGACCGGCGCCCCGAAGGCCTGCCGCGGGGAGGGCAGGCGCACAAAAAAATCGCGGTACATTAAAGCATCCGACTCGAGGTGGGCAGTACCCTGCGACAATAGTAGCCGCCTGGCGGCGCTTGAGATCGGTTCGCGGTGTCTGTACCTTTGCCGCCTTTTATCCGCGCCCGCCATCAGGCAGGCGCCCCGTCCCCCGGAGTAGCCCCATGTCCGCCGATCTCGCCCACATCCGCCAGGTCATGCAGGAGGCCGATTGCCTGTATGACGAAGCCCAGGTCGAAGCGGCCATCGACCGGATCGCCGCGTCCATCACCGCCGATCTCGCCGAGCGCAATCCGGTGATCTTCTGCGTGATGAACGGCGGCCTGATCCTGACCGGCAAGCTGGCCACCCGGCTAAATTTCCCCCTGGAAATGTCCTACCTGCACGCCACCCGCTATCGCAACGAGACCACCGGCGGCGAGCTGTTCTGGAAGGCCAAGCCCGAGGTGTCCTTCATCGATCGCGATGTGCTGATCGTCGACGACATCTTCGACGAGGGCCATACCCTCAAGGCCATCATCGGCTTCTGCCGCCATGCCGGCGCCCGCGAAGTCCATACCGCGGTGCTGATCGACAAGACCCACGACCGCAAGGTCAAGGGCCTGGAAGCCACCTATGTCGGGCTGCCCTGCGTCGATCGATACATCTTCGGCTACGGCATGGACTACAAGGGCTACTGGCGCAATGCGCCCGGCATCTATGCCGTGAAGGGGCTGTGACCGCGCGGCTGTTCGATCAGGGACTGTTCGCCGACCTGCTCCGGCAGGCGGCGGCGAGCCCGCGACGACGCGCCCATCACAACCTGCATTGCATGGACGAACCCTGCCATCGCCTGGTGGTGGGGATGTGCGAAGACAGCTACATACCGCCCCATCGCCACCTGGATCCGCGCAAGGCCGAGAGTCTGCTGGTGCTGCAGGGCCGGCTCGGGCTGCTGACTTTCGGCGAAGACGGGCAGGTGCTGCTGCGCCGCGAACTGTCCCAGCGCGCCGGTTGCCCGGGTGTCGATCTCGCTCCCGGGCACTTCCATGCGCTAGTTGCCCTGGATGGCGACTGCCTGTTCTTCGAATGCAAGGCCGGGCCCTTCGTGCCCCTGGGCGAGGGTGAACGACCGGCCTGGGCACCGCTGGAAGGCGCACCCGATGCCGAGCGCTATCGCAGCTGGATGCGCGCCCAGTTCGATTGAACTTTCGATCCGGGTCGCGGTATTGCCGCGGTTTTGTCACTGGCGGGCAGGCGAGGGGCGGGGTTAGAATCGGCCCTCTTTTCTCCAAAGAATCCCCCAGCACAGGTAGCCAAAGGATGCGCAAGGATAAAAAGCAGGTCATCGGTGAAGAGATCAGAGACGAGCAGATCAAGCTGTTTCTCGCGGTCGAGCCGGCGGACGATACCCCCGCGTCTCTGCACAAGCTGGTCAAGGCCTATCGCGGCCTGCGCCCGGATGACTTCGAGCGCTTCGTCGGCTTCTTCGTCGAGGCCGGCTACGACCTGGATGCCCGTAACGACCAGGGCGAAGACTTCATCGAGCTGATCCGCAGCCATCGCCAGGCCGAGCCCTATATCGACGCCCTGCGCGCCGCCCACGCCTGATTCGGTTGATAAGTGCCTGAGCCCGGCCATGCTGCGTTAAAAACCGGCTGGCCCGCCAGCGCGGTCGTAATGCTCGTTTACCCTTTGTAAGCTCGAGCGCGGGCCCGGTCCGCTTCCTCGCCGATTCGACTCGCTTGCGCTCACCCTGCGGGCCAGCCTCTGGCTGTTACTCCCGTTGGTCGTTGCGCCTTGCCTGACCTTCGCTCGGTGACTTCTCGAGCAGGCAGCAAAAAGAAACCCCGCCATGGCGGGGTTTCTTTTTGCCTGGTGAACGGGCCGCCTGAGCGGCCCGTCGGCCATCAGGCGTCGCGGTTGCGGGTCAGCAGCGCAGGCTTCTCGCTGCGCGGCCGGCTTGGCATCTCTTCCAGCTGCTCCAGGGTCGGCAGGCGATCGGCACGCGACGGCTTGTGCACGATCTTCGGCTGCGGCTTGTTCGACGCCCGCTCTTCCGTGGCATAGGCGCGTGGCTCGCTGGGCGCGGCTTCATAGGGCCGGGCGGCACGGGGCTGGCCGTTCTGGCCACGACGCTTGCCGGGCTGCTGCTGTTGCTGGCTGCGCGGACCGCGGGCAGCGCCCTGGCCCTGGCCTTGACCCTGACGGGGCTGACCCTGGCCGCCGGTCGTGGCGGCGCGCGGCGCGCTGCCGCCGTTGCCACTGCGCGGACCCTTGCGGCCCTTGCCCTGGTAGGGGCTCACGTAGTCGACGCTGTTGCCGAAGTTGTCGTAGGCGTCATCCAGAAATTCCTCCGGATCACGATTGCGCGGCTGCTGGGCAACGGCCTGGCCGGGTTGCACGGCGGCCTTGTCCTGGCTGGCGTCATCGCGATCGCGGCGGTCGCGACGATTGCGGGAACGACCCTTGCGCTCGCCCTGGGGCTGGGCGCCGGATTGCTCGCCACCGGCGGCCTTGCCCGGGTTCTGGGCCTGAGCCTGACCCTGATTCTGGCCTCTGCCTTCGCTGCGCGCCGGCTTGTCGGCCTTCTTCTGGCGATTCTGCTGCGGCTTGCCGCGCGGTTCGCGGGGTGCCCGGACTTCCGGCTGCTCGGGCGGCACGGATTGCGGGTCGAAGCCCTGCATGTCGCCGTCCTGGATGCTCTGCTTGGTCAGGCGCTCGATGGCCTTGAGCAGCTTCTCTTCGTCCGGGGAGACCAGCGAAATGGCTTCGCCGCTACGACCGGCCCGACCGGTACGGCCGATACGGTGGACATAGTCTTCCTCGACATTGGGCAGCTCGAAGTTGACCACGTGGGGCAACTGGTCGATGTCCAGGCCACGGGCGGCGATGTCGGTGGCGACGAGGACACGAACCTCGTTGCTCTTGAAGTCGGCCAGGGCCTTGGTGCGCGCGTTCTGGCTCTTGTTGCCATGGATCGGCGCCGAGGGCAGGCCGTGCTTGTTCAGGTACTCGGCCAGGCGGTTGGCGCCGTGCTTGGTCCGGGTGAACACCAGCACCTGTTCCCAGGCACCCAGGGTGATCAGGTGGGCGAGCAGGGCGCGCTTCTGGTTGGCGGGGATGCGGAACAACCGCTGTTCGATGCGCTCGACGGTGGTGTTCGGCGGGGTGACCTCGATCCGCTCGGGATCCTGCAGCAGCTTGCCGGCAAGGTCGGTGATGTCCTTGGAGAAGGTGGCCGAGAACAGCAGATTCTGGCGGCGGGCCGGCAGACGGGCCAGGACCTTCTTCACGTCGTGGATGAAGCCCATGTCCAGCATGCGGTCGGCTTCGTCCAGCACCAGGACCTCGACGGCGGACAGATCGACGCTCTGCTGACCGGCGAGGTCCAGCAGACGACCCGGGCAGGCGACGAGCACGTCGACACCCTTGGCCAGGGCGGTGACCTGCGGCTTGAGGCCGACGCCACCGAAGACGCAGGCGCTGCGCATGGGCAGGTCGCGGGCGTACACCTTGAAGCTGTCGTGGACCTGGGCGGCCAGTTCACGGGTCGGCGTCAGCACCAGCACGCGGGGCTGCTTGGCCACATAGTGGTGACCATCGGGATGACCGTTGGGAAACAGGCGCTCGAGCACCGGCAGCGCGAAGCCACCGGTCTTGCCGGTGCCGGTCTGGGCAGCCACCATCAGATCGCGACCCTGCAGGACGGCCGGAATGGCGCGTTGCTGAACAGGCGTGGGATTCGTGTAGCCAGCGTCTTCTACAGCGCGGGCAAGGGCCTCGGAGAGACCGAGGGAAATGAAGGACATGCGGGGTTCCTGTCTCTGTCGGCGTCCCGCCGACGTGGGGGCGCGGTTGCGCTGCCGGTTGACGTCCGAAAGGCTTGGGACGTCTCGCCCACCCTCGTCATCCTGCGCTGGATGACGAGTCGGACGATGACCGATAGCGGTAATCACGATTGGGTAAAGTCGCCGCCAGTTCGCCTGGCCGCCTTCAAAAACCGAGGTTTCGCCAGATGGCGATACACGGCTCCGCTTGGTTCAGGGTATAGAAGTGCACACCGGGTGCCCCACCTTCGAGCAGTCGCTCGCAGAGGTCGGTCATGACTTCTTCGCCAAAGGCCTGGATGCTCTGGGTGTCGTCACCGTAGGCTTCCAGTTGCTTCCGCAGCCAGCGTGGCAGTTCAGCGCCACAGGCATCGGAGAAGCGCGCCAACTTGCTGTAGTTGGTGATCGGCATGATGCCAGGGATCACTGGGGCTTCGACTCCCAGTTTGCGGACACGTTCCACAAAATGGAAGTAGCAATCGGCGTTGAAGAAGTACTGGGTGACCGCGCGGTCAGCACCGGCCTGCATCTTGTACACGAAATTGCGCACGTCATCCGTAAAGCTGCGCGCCTGCGGATGGGTTTCCGGATAGGCGGCGACTTCGATATGGAAGTGATCACCGGTTTCCTCGCGGATGAAGGCGACCAGATCGCTGGCGTGGCGCAATTCGCCACCGCCGGACAGGCCCATGCCGGACGGCAGGTCGCCGCGCAGGGCGACGATGCGGTTGATGCCGGCTTCCCGGTACTGCTGCAGCAACTCGCGCAGCTTGGCCTTGCTGTCACCGACGCAGGACAGGTGCGGTGCGGTCGGCACCCCGACCTCGTCGTTGAGCTGGCGCACGGTGCGATAGGTACCGTCGCGGGTCGAACCGCCGGCGCCATAGGTGCAGGAAAAGAACTCCGGCCCATGACTCGCCAGTTGCCGCGCCGTGGCGATCAGCTTCTCGTGGCCCGCTTCGGTCTTGCAGGGAAAGAATTCGAAACTCAGACTGGGTTTCACGTCGTCTCTCTCGTCGGCGGCCACCCGCTCCGGGGAGCGGGTGGCCTGGCCATCAGTAGCGGTAGCTGTCGGGCTTGAAGGGGCCTTCCTGGGTCACGCCGATGTACTTGGCCTGGGCTTCGGTCAGGCGGGTCACCACGCCCCCGAAGCCCTTCACCATTTCCAGCGCCACTTCTTCGTCGAGCTTCTTGGGCAGGACCATGACGGTGACGTTGGCGGTCTTCTCGGCGACCGGCAGGTCGGCGAACTTCTCCTGGTACAGGTGAATCTGCGCCAGCACCTGGTTGGCGAAGGAGCCGTCCATGATGCGGCTGGGGTGGCCGGTGGCGTTGCCCAGGTTCACCAGGCGGCCTTCGGCCAGCAGGATCAGGTAGTCGTCGTTGGCCGAATCGACGGTCAGGCCGGTGCGGTGGATCTTGTGCACCTGCGGCTTCACCTCTTCCCAGCCCCAGTGCTGGCGCATGAAGGCGGTGTCGATCTCGTTATCGAAGTGACCGATGTTGCACACCAGGGCGCGCTTCTTCAGCGCCTTGAGCATGTTGGCGTCACAGACGTTGACGTTGCCGGTGGTGGTGACGATCAGGTCGATCTTGCCCAGCAGGGCGCGATCCACCGAGGCTTCGGTGCCGTCGTTCAGGCCGTCGACATAGGGCGAAACCAGCTCGTAGCCGTCCATGCAGGCCTGCATGGCGCAGATCGGGTCGACTTCCGAGACCTTGACGATCATGCCTTCCTGACGCAGCGAGGCGGCCGAGCCCTTGCCCACGTCGCCGTAGCCGATCACCAGCGCCTGCTTGCCGGACAGCAGGTGGTCGGTGGCGCGCTTGATGGCGTCGTTGAGGCTGTGGCGGCAACCGTACTTGTTGTCGTTCTTGCTCTTGGTGACCGAGTCGTTGACGTTGATCGCCGGGACCTTGAGGGTGCCGTCCTTGAGCATGTCCAGCAGGCGGTGCACGCCGGTGGTGGTCTCTTCGGTGATGCCGTGCACGCGCTCCAGCACCTGCGGATACTTGTCGTGCAGGATCTGGGTCAGGTCACCGCCGTCGTCCAGCACCATGTTGGCGTCCCAGGGCTGGCCGTCCTTGAGGATGGTCTGCTCGATGCACCACTCGTATTCGGCTTCGGTCTCGCCCTTCCAGGCGAACACCGGGATGCCGGCGGCGGCGATGGCGGCGGCGGCCTGGTCCTGGGTGGAGAAGATGTTGCAGCTGGACCAGCGCACTTCGGCGCCCAAGGCTACCAGGGTCTCGATGAGCACGGCGGTCTGGATGGTCATGTGGATGCAGCCGAGGATCTTGGCACCGGCCAGGGGTTGCTCGCCGGCGTACTTGCCACGCAGCGCCATGAGGGCGGGCATTTCCGATTCGGCGATGATGACTTCGCGACGACCCCAGTCGGCCAGGGAGATGTCGGCGACCTTGAAATCGTTGAAAGCGGCAGGCGTGAGGACAGCGCTCATTGAAGAGTCTCCATTCGTTAGGTGCGAATGGGCGCCGTTGATGCGTTCTGATAACGCTCCGTTCGAGCCTGACAACGTCTGACGTCATGCCGGCCGTGATGCCCGCGCCAGCGGCGGGTCGGCTAGGATGGGATAACGCAGCGTGCTGCAGCGCCCCTCGAACGGAAGGCGGGGCGGCCTGGTGGCCGCGATGCGCGGGCAGTATAACGAGGATCGCGATAAACCCAAAGGGTGGCGCTCTGCCTCATGTCGACCGGAATCTACCGCGCGCACCCTGATCTGATGCCCCAACCCCCCTGGAAATTCAAGGAGCCCTGATGAACTTCCATACCCGCAAGTGGGTGAAACCCGAAGACCTCAACGCCAATGGCACCCTGTTCGGCGGCAGTCTGCTGAAGTGGATCGACGAGGAGGCGGCGATTTACGCCATCGTGCAGCTGGAAAATCCCAAGGTGGTGACCAAGTACATCTCGGAGATCAACTTCATCAGCGCCTCGCGTCAGGGCGACATCATCGAGCTGGGCATCACCGCCACCGAGTTCGGGCGTACCTCCATCACCCTGAGATGCGAGGTGCGCAACAAGATCACCCGCAAGAGCATCCTCACCATCGACAAGATCGTCTTCGTCAATCTCGACGAGGAAGGCAATCCGGTGCCCCACGGCAAGACCCGGATTACCTACGTCGAGGACAGGTTCAAGGAGTCGCCTTGAGTCCGGCGCGGGTCACGTCCAGGCGCCGCCGCTCGGCCCAGTAGAGCAGCAGTTCGCGCAGTTGCGAGAGTTCGATCGGCTTGCCCATGTGGCCGTCCATGCCGGCCTCCTGGGCGCGATCCTTGTGCTCGGCGAGGATATGCGCGGTCAGGGCCACCACCGGGGTGCGCGAACGATGATTCTGCTGTTCCCAGGCACGTAGCCGGCGGGTGGCGCCGAAGCCGTCCAGCAGGGGCATCTCGCAATCCATCAGGATGAGGTCATAGGTGTTCTGCTGGAGCTTTTCGAAGGCCTCCAGGCCGTTGCTCACGGTATCGGGTTCGACGCCGAGCTTCTTCAGCATGCCGCGGATCACCTTGACCGAGATGCTGTTGTCCTCGGCCACCAGCACGCGGAAGTCGCTGGGGATGCCGCTGGGCTGTTCCTGGGGCTCGGGTTCGCTGACCCGCTGGCCGCGGCGCGACAGTTCGTCGGCCAGGGTGGCCCTGAGGGTATAGCCGGCCACCGGCTTGGCCAGCACCCGCTTGATGCCGGCGTTGCGGGCGATGACCTTGCTCGGCGCATTACTCAGCCCGGTGAGCATGATCAGCAGCAGATCGTGGTTGAGATTCTCGTCCTCGTTGATGCGCGCGGCGAGCTGCATGCCGGTCATGCCCGGCATCTGCTGATCGAGCAGCACCACATCGAAGTATTCCCGCAGGTGCGACTGGGTACGCAGCAGGGCCAGGGCCTCGCGCCCGGAGGCGGCGGTCACCGCCTGCATGCCCCAGGCGCTGCACTGCTGCTGCAGGACCTTGCGGCAGAGTTCGTTGTCATCGACCACCAGCACCCGCACGTCCTGCAGCGGATAGTCGCTGTCGCCGCGCGACAGGACCAGCGCCTGAGCCGGGATGGGCAGGCTGATCCAGAAGCTGGAACCGCCTTCGGCGTTGTTCTGGATGCCGAAGTCGCCCTGCATCAGCAGCACCAGCTGGCGGGCGATGATCAGGCCGAAATCCAGGCTGTCGGTGTCGCTGGCGAGGAAGTCGCGGCGGTCGAGGTGGGTGGACAGCAGCTGGCGACTCAGCGCCGCGTCCAGCGGGGTGCCGCTGTCCTGCACGGAGATGCGCAGGCGCGGCGGTTGGCCGGTGGCCTCTTCCAGGGAGATCACCAGCAGGATCTCGCCTTCCTCGGTGCGCTGGAAGGCGTTTTCCAGCAGGTTGAGCAGGATCTGGCGCAGGCGGGTCGGGTCGCCGATGAAACGGCGCGGCACCTGGGGCTGGATGAAGCTGAGCAATTCGACCCGGTGCTCCTCGGCACGCGGCCGGAAGATGTCCAGGCAGTCGTCGAGCAGGGCATTGAGGTCGAAGGTGACCTCCTCGAGTTCGATCTGGCCACTTTCCAGGCGGGTGATGTCGATGATCTCGTTGATCAGATTGAGCAGCTCGGCGCCGGCGCTGTGGATGGTCTGCACATAGTCGCGCTGCTTGGCCGACAGCGCCGTGCCCTGCAGCAATTCGGTCATGCCCAGCACGCCATTCATGGGCGTGCGGATCTCGTGACTGATGCGCGAGAGAAATTCGGCCTTGCCCTTGAGCTCCGCGTGGTCCGTGGCTCTGTCGCGGGTGCGGGTGAAATGTTCCTCGCGCAGATAGCGACGCCGCTCCTCCAGGGCCAGGGTCAGCAGGATGCCGCTGAGCATGCAGCTGGCGATCAGGCCGCGGCCCATCCATACCGGCGGATTGGCGTAGCCGGCCAGGATCGGCAGCGCGATCAGCCCGGCCAGGGCCAGCAGGGCGCAGCTCATCACCAGCAGCCGCGCATAGCGGGCGCCCTGGTGCCAGCGCTCCAGAGCGATGATCAGGCAGGCGCACAACGCCAGGCCATTGACCGCCATCAGCCAGTCGCCGACATAGAGTTCGCCGGCGGCGATACGCACCATGGCGGCCAGGCCGACCAGGGCCAGCAGGCTCCGCAGCGTGCGGCGGACCCAGAGCGGCAGCCGTCGCCAGCCGAAGAAGGCACCCACGAGATTCAGCCCGGCGGCGCTGCAGGCCAGCACCGACAGATCGGTCAGCAGCGGCGTCTGGCCCTTGAAGGTGCCCAGCAAGAACTTGCTCAGTCCGAAGATGTTCAGGGCTACGCAGACCAGCATCACCAGCAGCAGGGTGAGGGCGCTGGTGGCGCGGCTGCGGTGGTAGAGCAGCTGGGCACCGTTGTACAGCGCCAGCATGGCCAGGCAGCCGAGCAACACGCCGAACATCACCAGGCGATGGGTGATCTCGGCTTCGGCGCTGCTGCTCAGGGTCAGGGCGATCCGCATCGGCTGGGGCGATTCGAATCTCAGGAAGAGGTCGAGCGGCTGATCGCTCTGTGGAATCGGAAAGACGAAGTCGCGACTGAGTTGCTGCGGATTGAGCAGCGGCCGCGACAGGCCATCGCGGATCTCGCTGAGCAGCTGGTCATCGCGATAGGCGAAGAAATCCAGATAGCCGACGTTGGGCGAAATGATGCGCAGCAGCCGCTGCTGGGTATCGGGCTGGATGCGCGTGTGCAGCCAGAGCGCGCCGGAACCGGCCGGGCGGTGGGCCCTGGCGGTGGTCAGCGGTTTGAAGGCGGACAGCCGATCACGGACATCATCGAGCGAGAATTCGCCAGTAACGTCCTCGTACTGCGCCCAGCCCGCATCCGGCGAATTCTCGGCCTGCACGGAATTGGCCACTAGCAGCAACAGCAGCCAGCTGACCACAAAGCCTATGGCGATCCAGAGCCGGTGCACGAGAGTTCCCTTCGCAAATGCGGACGTCGAGTATAGACCAGCCCGTCACGTCTGTTGACGTAACAGTGTAACAGGCTGATCTCTTAGGCGAGCTTCACTGTCGCTCGCGAGCGATGGCGCGGTAGCCGATGTCGCTGCGGTAGAAGCAGCCCTGCCAGGAGATTTCCCGGGCCAGTGCAGAGGCGTTCTGCTGGGCGGCGGAGACCGTTTCGCCCAGAGCCGTGGCGCACAGCACCCGACCGCCGGCGGTGACGACCTGACCGTCGCGCAGGCCGGTGCCGGCGTGGAACACCTTGCCCGGCAGCGCTGCGGCGGCCTCGAGACCGGCGATGGCGTCACCCTTGGCGTAGTCGCCCGGATAGCCGCCGGCGGCCAGGACGATGCCCAGGCTCGGACGTGGATCCCAGCAGGCTTCGATCTTGTCGAGGGCCTCGGCCAGGGCGGCCTCCACCAGCAGCACCAGGCTGGACTGCAGGCGCAGCATCACCGGCTGGGTCTCGGGATCGCCGAACCGGCAGTTGAATTCGATGACCTTGGGCGCGCCACTCTGGTCGATCATCAGGCCGGCATAGAGGAAGCCGGTGTAGACATTGCCTTCGCTGGCCATGCCGGCCACGGTAGGCTCGATGATCTCGCGCATGACCCGGTCATGGACCGCCGCGGTCACCACCGGCGCCGGGGAGTAGGCGCCCATGCCGCCGGTGTTGGGACCGCTGTCGCCGTCGCCGACGCGCTTGTGGTCCTGGCTGGTGGCCATCGGCAGCACGTTCTTGCCATCCACCATGACGATGAAGCTGGCTTCCTCGCCATCGAGGAATTCCTCGATCACCACGCGCGCACCAGCATCGCCGAAGGCATTGCCGGAGAGCATGTCACGCACGGCGTCCTCGGCTTCGGCCAGGGTCATGGCGACGATCACGCCCTTGCCGGCGGCCAGGCCATCGGCCTTGATCACGATGGGCGCACCCTGCTCGCGCAGATAGGCCAGCGCCGGCTCCACCTCGGTGAAGTTGGCGTAGGCGGCGGTGGGGATTTGATGGCGCGCGAGGAAATCCTTGGTGAAGGCCTTGGAGCCTTCCAGTTGCGCCGCGCCGGCGGTGGGGCCGAAGCAGGGCAGGCCACGGCTGCGGAACAGGTCGACCACTCCGGCCACCAGCGGCGCCTCGGGGCCGACGATGGTCAGCTCGACGTTGGCCGCGGCGAAATCGGCCAGTTGCTCCAGGGCCAGGACGTCGAGGGCGACGTTCTCGCACTTGGCTTCGGTAGCGGTGCCGGCGTTGCCGGGCGCGACGTAGACCTTGGTGACCCGGGTGTCCTGGGCGACCTTCCAGGCCAGGGCGTGTTCGCGACCGCCGCTGCCGATGATGAGTACGTTCATGAAGCTTTCCTCTGGGCGGACGCTGGGCACGTCCGCCACGCAAATGGGTCGACGGCGAAGGCTGCGGCCCCCGCCGTGGCGGGCCTTAGTGGCGGAAGTGGCGCATGCCGGTGAAGACCATGGCGATGCCGGCTTCGTCGGCGGCGGCGATCACCTCGGCGTCGCGCATGGAGCCACCCGGCTGGATCACCGCGGTGATGCCGTTGGCCGCGGCGTTGTCGATGCCGTCGCGGAAGGGGAAGAAGGCGTCCGAGGCCATGACCGCGCCGGCTACGGCCAGACCGGCGTGCTCGGCCTTGATGGCGGCGATGCGCGCCGAGTTGACACGGCTCATCTGGCCGGCGCCGATGCCCACAGTCTGCTGGCCCTTGGCGTAGACGATGGCATTGGATTTGACGAACTTGGCCACCTTCCAGGCGAAGATCAGGTCCTGCAGCTCCTGCTCGCCGGGCGCGCGCCGGGTCACCACCTTGAGGTCGGCGGCGGTGATCATGGCGATGTCACGGCTCTGCACCAGCAGGCCGCCGTTGACGCGCTTGAGGTCCAGGCCGGGCTTGCGCTCGGCGGGCCACTCGCCGCACTCCAGCAGGCGGACGTTGGCCTTGGCCGCGACGACTTCGCGGGCTTCGGCGCTGACGCGCGGGGCGATGATCACCTCGACGAACTGGCGCTCGACGATGGCGCGGGCGGTCTCGGCGTCCAGTTCGCGGTTGAAGGCGATGATGCCGCCGAAGGCCGATTCGCTGTCGGTGGCATAGGCCAGTTCATAGGCCTGGCGGATGTCGCTGGCGACGGCCACGCCGCAGGGATTGGCGTGCTTGACGATGACGCAGGCCGGTTCCCCATAGCTCTTGACGGTTTCCAGGGCGGCATCGGTGTCGGCGACGTTGTTGAAGGACAGTTCCTTGCCCTGCAGCTGGGTGGCGGTGGCCACGCAGGCTTCGCTGGCGTGCTCGACATAGAAGGCTGCCTGCTGGTGCGGATTCTCGCCGTATCTCATGTCCTGCGCCTTGATGAACTGGGCGCTGAAGGTCCGCGGGAAGGCGGCGCGGCCTTCGGTGGAGAGGGTCTCCGCCTGCTGGTCGATGCTGCCCAGGTAGTTGGCGATCATGCCGTCGTAGGCGGCGGTGTGCTCGAAGGCCTTGAGCGCCAGATCGAAGCGCTGGGCATAGGTCAGGCCACCGGCCTTGAGGTCGTCGAGGATGGACTCGTAGTCGCTGGCATTGACCACGATGGCGACGTCCTTGTGGTTCTTCGCCGCACTGCGGACCATGGTCGGGCCGCCGATGTCGATGTTCTCGATGGCGTCGGCCAGGCTGCAGCCGGGCTTGGCCACGGTGGCGGCGAAGGGGTAGAGGTTGACCGCGACCAGGTCGATCGGGCGGATGCCGTGCTCGCTCATCACCTCGTGGTCGACGCCGCGACGACCGAGGATGCCGCCGTGGATCTTGGGGTGCAGGGTCTTGACGCGACCGTCCATCATCTCCGGGAAGCCGGTGTAGTCGGCGACTTCCAGCGCCGGGATGCCTTCATCGCGCAGCAGCTTGTAGGTGCCGCCGGTGGACAGGATTTCCACGCCGATGGCCGCGAGTTCGCGGGCGAAGTCGACGACGCCCGTCTTGTCGGACACGCTGATCAGCGCACGGCGGACGGGGAGGCGAGAGGTCTGGTCGGTCATGGTCATGTCCATCAGGAGGATAGAGACCGCCGGTCAAGCCCTCTGGCCCGCCGGCGATGAGGCGGATCAGAGCAGGTCGTACTGCTTGAGCTTCTTGCGCAGGGTGCCGCGATTGAGCCCGAGCATCTCCGACGCCTTGGTCTGGTTGCCCTTGACGTAATTCATCACGCTTTCGAGCAGGGGTGCTTCCACTTCGCAGAGCACCATGTTGTAGACGTCGGTCACCGGCTGCCCATCGAGGTGGGCGAAATAGTTGCGCAGCGCCTTTTCCACGCTGTCGCGCAGCGTCTGACCCTCCTGCAGGGGAGCGGTCAGGTGCTGCTTGAGGTCGCCGTTGTCACTCACGGGCGCTGTTCCAGTCAAAGTCTCGGTCATCGAATTCATGCCACCTGCTTCCCGGTCGGGGGCTGCGCGAAGAACGCGCGAATGCTGGCGTGCTGGGCTTGGGTGTCTTGCAGTCGGTTGAACTGGGCGCGCGATTCCGCGGCGCCCGGCCGGTCGGCCAGGTACCAGCCGACGTGCTTGCGGGCGATGCGTACGCCCATTTCCGCGCCGTAGAAGGCATGTAGGGCGTCGAGATGCGCCAGCAGGATGGCCTCCACCTCGGCATCACCGGGCGCCGCGAGGTGCTCGCCGGTCGCCAGGTAGTGGGCGATCTCACGGAAGATCCAGGGGCGCCCCTGGGCGGCACGGCCGATCAGCAGGCCGTCGCAGCCGGTGTGTTCGAGCACCCAGCGGGCCTTTTCCGGGCTGTCGATGTCGCCGTTGGCGAACACCGGGATACCGACCGCCTGCTTGATGGCGGCGATGGTGTCGTACTCGGCGGCGCCGAGGAACCGGTCGTCCCGGGTGCGGCCATGCACGGCGAGGGCCTGGATGCCCGCGGCTTCGGCCAGCTGCGCGATGCGCAGGCCGTTGCGATTGTCGGGATTCCAGCCGGTGCGGATCTTCAGGGTCACGGGGACGTCGACGGCGGCCACCACGGCAGCGAGGATCTCGGCCACCAGGGCCTCATCCTTCATCAGCGCGGAGCCGGCGGCCTTGTTGCAGACCTTTTTCGCCGGGCAGCCCATGTTGATGTCGATGATCTGGGCACCCAGTTCGACATTGCGCTGGGCCGCCTCGGCCAGCATCGCCGGATCGCCGCCGGCGATCTGCACCGAACGTGGTTCCTGCTCGCTGGCGTGGATCAGGCGCAGCCGCGACTTGCGGCTGTCGTAGAGTCGCACGTCACTGGTCACCATTTCCGACACGGCCATGCCGGCGCCGAGTGCCAGGCACAGGCGACGGAAGGGCAGGTCGGTGACCCCGGCCATGGGCGCGAGAATCAGCGGATTGGGCAAGGTATAAGGGCCGATGCGTACCATCGACATATCTTTTTCCCTGGCGAATAGGCGCCTGTTCCGCCTGCGCCGGAAACCGGCCGCGGACAGGGGCTGCTGTGCTTGAAAAGGGTTGGGAATGATACCCGCTCGCCGCCTCCGGATAAAGCGCGAGTTGGCTAGTTTATGAGCAATTCACCCTGGAGCTACTCCGGCGAGAAGAAGCTCAGGCTGTAATTCACGGCTCGCGGACCGGGGTCGAGAATGTCCAGGGCGATGTGGATCGGCGTCTGCGGCGGCATCTCGTCCTGGCCTTTCAGTTCGCCATTCAGGTATTCGCCCGGCTTGAAGCGGCGGCTGGCGAGCAGTTGGCCATTGAGGTCGGCGAAGCGCAATTCCAGCAGCGGGAAGGGCTGCGAGAAGGGTGCCCGGTTGTAGAGGATGGCATCGACGCGCAGCGCCCCGGAAAATTGCGGGTGGCTGCGCACCACCAGGTTGCTGCTGCGGATCTGCTGGACATCGACCTTGGACGGCACCTTGCAGCCGAGGCTGGCACAGGCCTGGACGAACAGCGGGCGATAGCTGTCCTGCCGCGCCAGTTCGTCGAAGTGGTAATAGACGTACTGGGCCGGCCAGGCCGAGCAGCGCCAGCAGGCAGAGCAGGATCCACAGCAGGCGGCGACCCCAGCGCGGGCGCTGTGGGTGGCTGTCCAGCTGCAGCGGTTCGTCGTGCAGGTCCAGCAGCGGATCGTCCTGCCATTCCGGCTCGCTGCGCAGGCCGCTCGCGGCCTTGGCCGGCGGCGGCTCGTCGTCGCTGTCGCGAGCGGCGCTGAGGGATTCGGCAGTTGGCTCCTGCCAGTCGTCGAGGCGGCCCAGGCCGGGTTCGGCGCGTTCGTCGTCGTCGGCTTCGACCCGGCCGAGCGCCGGCTCCTGGCGTTCGGTCGGCGCGGCGGTGAGGGGCGCGGGCGGCGTCGCCGGGGCAGGCTTCAACGGGGCGCGCACGGCAGCGAGCGGGGCCGCCGGCGCTGCGGCAGGCAAGGCGCTGATGGCGGGCTTGGGCTCCGGCCTGGGCTCCGGCGCGAAGGCCGGCTCGGGTTCGAGCTGCGGTTCCGGCTCGGCGGCGGTAAGGGATAGGGGCAGTGGCTCGGCCTCCGGCTCCACCTCGGGCGCGGCCTGCAGTCGCAGCGACTCCGGCTCGGGTTCGCGCTCGGCGGAGACGGCGCCGAGCGACGGCAGCTCGTAGGCATCTTCGTCGTCCCGGGGGCGGTGGGCAGCCAGTCCCAGGGCCGGTACCGGCTCTTCCCGCGGCGTGGTCACGGCGGGAGAGGCCAGCGGAGTGACCGGCGCGCGGCGCTGTTCTTCCAGGGCGCCCAGGCGGGCGACCTCGGCGTCCAGCTCCAGGTGGCTCAGGTCCAGTTCGTCATGGGGCCAGGCCGCTTCGCTGGGCGTGGGCGCCGGCTCGGCCGCGGGCTCAGGGGCCGTCAGGGGCGCAGCCTGGTTGCTGGCGTTGAACACTTCCAGGCAGACGCCACAGCGTACGTCGCCATCCGCGGCGGCCAGGTGTTCCTGGGTGACACGGAAGCGGGTATGGCAATGCGGACACTGGGCGACGAGGGATTCGGTCATGGCGAGGCGACAGCCAGGGAGTGAAGCGCGCTAGTGTACCCGAAGGCCCTGGCGAAAGAAGGGCCTCCACCGGGCCGCCGGGTGAGCGGACCGGTGGCGCCTTGGCGGATCAGCGGCGGCGGGTCCCGCTGATGCGCACCCAGCCGTCGAGGGTGGCGGTGGGTTCCAGGTCGAAGCAGCCGGCGTAGGCGGCGCGGACATCCTCGGCCTGCTCGGCGAGGATGCCGGAGAGGGCCAGGCGACCGCCGATGCGGGTCAGGCGGGTGATCTGCTCGGCCAGGCCGACCAGCGGGCCGGCGAGGATATTGGCCACCACCACGTCGGCCTGCTCGCCTGGCAGATCGGCGGGCAGGTAGAGCGGAAAGCGGGTCGGGTCGATGCCGTTGCGGTTGGCGTTCTCCCGCGAGGCTTCGAGGGCCTGGACGTCGATGTCGGTGCCCACGGCGCGCTCGGCGCCCAGCAGCAGGGCGGCGATGGCGAGGATGCCCGAGCCGCAGCCGAAATCCAGTACCTGCCGACCTGCGACCGGTTCGCCGTCCAGCCACTGCAGGCACAGCGAGGTGGTGGGATGGGTGCCAGTGCCAAAGGCCAGGCCCGGATCCAGCAGCAGATTGACCGCTTCGGGTTCCGGGGCCTCGTGCCAGCTGGGGACGATCCACAGCCGCTGGCCGAAGCGCATGGGCTGGAAGTTGTCCATCCAGCTGCGTTCCCACTCCTGGTCTTCCAGGCGCTCCACCTCGTAGGTCAGGCCGTTGGCCAGCAGCTGCACACGCTGTTCCAGGGCCGCGGCGTCGGTATCGCCTTCGAACAGCGCCAGCAGGTGGGTCTGGGACCACAGCGGGGTGGTGCCGAGATCCGGCTCGAAGATCGGCTGGTTCTCGGCGTCCATGAAGGTCACCGAGACGGCGCCCAGTTCGAGCATGAGGTCTTCGTAGGTTTCCGCCTGGGCGGGGGTGAGGGCGAGGCGGACTTGCAGCCAGGACATGATGGGCTACCTGAATCGGGTCAAAGCGGGGAGGGTAAATGAAAACGGGCTGCCCGAGGGCAGCCCGTTTACTAGGTAAGAAGCCGACGGGGCGAGCGAGCGAGCTAGGTCAGGCAAGGCGGCAATCGCCGAGGAAGCGCAGTTTACACAGGGTAAATGAGCATTCCGAGGCGATTTCCAACGCAGCCCGGCCGACGCGCAGCCGTCACGTCCTTAATGGCGCATGCCGAGCTTCTTCTCCAGATAGTGGATGTTCACCGCGCCCTGGCCGAAGGCCTGGTCGCGGGTCAGCATCCGGTGCAGATCGGCGTTGGTCTTGATGCCGTCGACGATCAGCTCGTCCAGGGCGTTGCGCATCCGGGCCATGGCCTCTTCGCGCGTCTTGCCCCAGGTGATCAGCTTGGCGATCAGCGAATCGTAGTTCGGCGGAACCTTATAGCCGCTGTACAGGTGCGAATCCACCCGCACGCCGTTGCCGCCCGGTGCATGGTAGTGCTTGACCAGGCCCGGGGAGGGCATGAAGGTCTTGGGGTCTTCGGCGTTGATCCGGCACTCGATGGCGTGACCGGTGATCTTGATGTCTTCCTGCTTGATCGACAGCGGGTTGCCAGCGGCGATGCTGAGCATCTCCTTGACGATGTCGACACCGGTGATCATCTCGGTCACCGGATGCTCCACCTGCACGCGGGTGTTCATCTCGATGAAGTAGAAACGGCCGTCTTCGTAGAGGAACTCGAAGGTGCCGGCGCCGCGGTAGCCGATGTCGACGCAGGCCTTGACGCAGCGTGCCAGGACTTCTTCACGGGCCTTCTCGTCGATCTGGGGCGCAGGCGCCTCCTCGATGACCTTCTGGTGACGACGCTGCAGCGAGCAGTCGCGATCGTAGAGGTGCACGGCGTTGCCCTGGCCATCGGAGAGCACCTGGACTTCCACGTGACGCGGATTGCCGAGGAACTTCTCCATGTAGACCATGGAATTGCCAAAGGCGGCGCCGGCTTCGGTCTGGGTCAGCTTGATCGACTTGATCAGCTCGGCCTCGTCCTCGACCACGCGCATGCCGCGACCACCACCGCCGCCGGCGGCCTTGATGATCACCGGATAGCCGACTTCGCGACCGATGCGCAGGCACTCGGCCTCGTCATCCGGCAGGGCGCCGTCGGAGCCCGGTACGGTGGGCACGCCGGCCTGCTTCATGGCGTTCTTGGCGGACACCTTGTCGCCCATCAGGCGAATCACGTCGGCGGTGGGGCCGACGAAGGCGAATCCGGACTGCTCCACCTGCTCGGCGAAGTCGGCGTTCTCGGCGAGAAAGCCGTAGCCCGGGTGGATGGCGGTGGCGCCGGTGACTTCCGCGGCACTGATGATGGCCGGGATGTTCAGGTAGGACAGGGGCGAGGGGGCCGGGCCGATGCACACCGATTCGTCGGCGAGGGACAGATGCATCAGTTCGCGGTCGGCGGTGGAATGAACCGCCACCGTCTTGATGCCCAGCTCCTTGCAGGCACGCACCACGCGCAGGGCGATTTCCCCGCGGTTGGCGATCAGGACTTTTTCCAGCATCGTGGGCTCCACGGGCTTAGACAATGGTGAACAGCGGCTGGTCGAATTCGACGGGCTGACCGTTCTCGACCAGCACCTGGCCAATGGTGCCGCTGGCTTCGGCTTCGATGTGGTTCATCATCTTCATGGCTTCGACGATGCACAGGATGTCGCCTTTCTTCACCTGCTGGCCGACTTCGACGAAGGCCGGAGTGGTGGGCGAGGAAGCGCGGTAGAAGGTGCCGACCATGGGCGAGCGAGCCACGTTACCGGTCAGTTGCGGAGCGGCGGCTTCGGTAGCAGGCGCGGCAGCGGCCGGAGCGGCAGCCGGAGCGGCGACTGGCGCGGGGGCGGCGGCGTAGACGGTCTGCATGCCCTGGTTGCGGCCGGTGTTGCGGCTGATGCGGACGGACTCTTCGCCTTCGCGGATTTCCAGCTCGTCGATACCGGACTCTTCCAGCAACTCGATCAGTTTCTTGACTTTACGGATGTCCATTGGCGTTGGCTCTCCCCTCGGGTTCAGGTGATGTTCTGGATATTGGGTCGCGCTCAGCCGCGGGCGGCGAGCTGTTCGCAGGCGGCTTCCAGCGCCAGGCGATAGCCACTGGCGCCGAGCCCGCAGATCACACCGACCGCCACATCGGAAAAATAGGAGTGGTGGCGGAAGGCTTCGCGCTTGTGCACGTTCGACAGGTGCACTTCGATGAATGGGATGCTCACCGCGAGCAAGGCGTCACGTAGGGCGACGCTGGTATGGGTGAAGGCAGCCGGATTGATCAGGATGAAATCCACCCCTTCGTCGCGCGCGGTGTGGATGCGTTCGATCAGCAGGTGCTCGGCGTTGCTTTGCAGAGACTGCAGGCGATGCCCCGCCGCAGTGGCGCGGGCTTCGAGGTCGGCGTTGATCTGGGCCAGGGTGGTAGCCCCGTAGACGCCCGGCTCGCGGGTACCCAGCAGATTCAGGTTGGGCCCGTGCAGTACCAGCAGATGCGCCATAGCCACTTGCCTCGCGATTTCGCAACCAGATTGGCCGCGGACTATGCCGCAACCGGAGGTGACTGTCCAGTCGCTAGACGTTTGCCGGAAATGCCCGCACGTTGGGCGAAATTCTTTTAATCGCTGGTGATAAGCCTTTTTGCTTCGTCGAGTCGGGCGAGAAAGCCCGCGGCATCGATTTCGCCGACGATGCGCGCCTTGCCCTGCTCCCGGCCTCTTGCATCGTAGAACAGGATCGCCGGCGGGCCGAACAGGCCGTGCTGCTCCAGCCACTGGCGCTGTTCCCGGGTGCTTTGCGTCATGTCGAAACGGATCAGCGTGAAGTCGCGCAGTTGCGCCTGGATCTCGGGGTTGCCGAAGACTTCGCGCTCGATCAGCTTGCAGCTGATGCACCAGTCGGCATAGACGTCCACCAGCAGCGGTCGCCCGCTACCGAGGCTGCTCGCCAGGGCGGCGGGATCGCTCAGGCTGCGCATGACCTCCGCGCGGGCAGCTACCGCGGGTACCGCGGGTACCGCGGCGTCGCCCAGCGGCCGCAGGGGATCGCTGGCGCCGCGCAGGGCGCCGATGCCGGCCGCTGCGCCATAGACCACCAGGGCCAGGCCCGCCAGTTGCGACAGGCGCTGGCGGGGCGGCTTGGGGACGAATTCCAGGGCGCCGAGGAACAGCCCGACCCCGGCGGCCAGCAGGCCCCAGGCCGCCAGCGCCAGGGGCCCCGGAAGGAGTCGTTCGAGCAGCCACAGGGCGACCGCCAGCAGCAGTACGCCGAACGCATTGCGCATGCCCACCAGCCAGGCGCCGCTGCGGGGCAGCAGGGCGCCACCGCCGGCGGCGATGAGGATCAGCGGGGCGCCCATGCCCAGGCCCAGGGCGAACAGTGCCAGGCCGCCGCCGAGCCAGTCGGCGGTGCTGCTGATATAGAGCAGGAGGCCTGCCAGGGGCGCCGAGACGCAGGGCGAGACGATCAGGCTGGAGAGCACGCCGAGGGTGGCCGCGCCGCCCAGGGAGCCGCCACGGGTGCCGCTGGCGAGCTGTTCCAGGCGCTCGCGCAGGGCCGCCGGCAGGCGCAGTTCGAAGAGGCCGAACATGGCCAGGGCGAACAGCGCGAACAGCGCGGCGAAGGGAACCAGTACCCAGGCCGACTGCAATTGCGCCTGGAGATTGAGACTGGCACCAAAGACGCCCATGAGCGCGCCCAGGGCGGCGAAGCTCAGGGCCATGGGCACCACGTAGGCCAGCGCCAGCAGCAGGCCACGTCCCGGGCGCGCCTTGCCGGCCAGGACCACCGCCGAAACGATGGGCAACATCGGCAGGACGCAGGGGGTGAAGGTCAGTCCCAGGCCGGCGAGGAAGGCCAGCAGGATTCTGTTCCACCCCACCGGTTCGGGGGTGGGGGCGGCGACCGCCTGGCTCGCCGCAGAGGCGGCCGCGGGGCCGGTGATAGCCAGGGTGCGGGTTTCCGGCGGATAGCAGAGCCCGCGATCGGCGCAACCCTGGTAGGTCACCTTGATCTGGCCGCCGCGGTCGGGCGCGAGGGGCAGGGGGATGTCGACGCCGGCATAATAGACCTGGACGTCGCCGAACCACTCATCGTGCTTGGGCTCGCCGGGTGGCAGGGCCACCGGCGCGGTCAGCAGGCCGGGGTCGGCGTCGAAGGCGAAGCGCTGCCGATAGAGGTAATAGCCCTCGGCGATGATGAAGCGCACCTGGGCGCGGCCCTCGGCGTCGCGACGCTGCTCCAGGCGAAAGGCCTGATCCACCGGCAGGAATTGCTGACTGGGACGCTGACCGTCCAGGCCCAGCGCGGCCGTCGGGCGCGGCGCATCGAACAGGCCGGCGGCGGCGGGCAGGGTCAGCAGCAGGGTGAGCAGGAACAGCAGGGCACGCATGGGCTTCTCGGCGATCGGCAGCGGCCGATCATAGCAGAGGCATCCGGTTGGTCTGGCTAGACGTACTGGCGCACGCAATTGCGTCCCGCATGCTTGGCGGCATAGAGGGCTTCGTCCGCCTGCTTGGCCAGCGCGGGCATCTCCTGTCCGGGCTGCAGTTGCGCCACGCCGGCGCTGAAGGTGCAGCTGAGTTCCTTGGGCGGCGCCGGATAGTGGATCTCGGCGAAGCGCTGGCGGATCTCGTCGATCAGGCGAGTGGCGGTGACCAGGTCGGTATCGGGCAGTACGATGGCGAATTCCTCGCCGCCATACCGGCCGATATGGTCGGACTTGCGCAGGCGCTGCTTGAGGAACAGCGCCAGGCTCTTGATCACCCGGTCGCCCATGGGGTGGCCGTAGTGGTCGTTGACCTGCTTGAAGTGGTCGATGTCCAGCATGGCGAAGGTGATCGGCCGCTGGCTGCGCCGCGCGCGGAAGCAGGCGTCTTCCAGCAGCTGCAGGGTGTGGGTGTGGTTGTACAGGCCGGTAAGGCTGTCCTGGACGATGCGCGCCTGCAGGCTGCGTGCCCGGGCGGCACGGGTGCGCACCGTGGCGATCAGGTGGCGTGGCTTGATCGGCTTGGTGAGGAAGTCGTCGCCGCCCTCGCTCATGGCGTCCAGCTGCTTGTCGAGGTCGTCCTCGGCCGACAGATAGATGATGGGCACGCTGACATAGCGCTCGTGCTGGCGGATGACCTTGGCCAGCTCGGTGCCGGTGCACTCGGGCATGTACATGTCGAGGATGATCAGATCGGGCACGAATTCGGCCAGGTGCGCCATCACCGCGCCGGGCTGCATCAGGGTGCGGGTGACGATCCCGGCGCTGTTGAGCGCCATTTCCGTAGCCATGGCCTGGGCGCGGGAGTCGTCCACCACCAGGGCGCGGATCGGATCGTAGTAGACGGTGCGGGTGAGGGTCTCGATCTTTTCCAGCAGCCGCGCCGAATCCAGGGTGCCGGTGTAGAACTCCTGGCCGCCGGCGCGCACCGCGGCCAGGCGGAAGGGGGTGTCGGCTTCCTGGTGGCTGTAGAACAGTACCGGCAGCTTGCGCTCCAGACCACTCTGGGCTTCCAGCGCCAGCTGGATGCCGGCGCCCGCGCCGCCGAAGTCCACGTCCATGACGATGACCGCCGGATGACGGTTGTCCATCATCGCGCGGAAGTCGTCGGCGCCATGGATGATCTGGATGGTGACGCCGAAGTATTCCATCTGCTGCGCCAGACGCTCGGCGCGCTCGCTGTCGAGCAGGGCGATGTAGATCGGCTTGCGCAGCGGCGGCAGGCTGGTGGTCTCCAGCTGGTCGCCCTGGCGCAGCCCGGTGCGCGACAGGCTCTGCATGGCCTGGCTGAGTTCGGTGATGGCCTGGCTGTTGAGGCGACCGCGATTGGCGGTGACCTGGGCCAGGGAGGCACCGATGGCCTCGGCGAGCTCGGCATGACCCTGCTGCTCGAAGCGCTTGGCATATTGCAGCAGGCGCGCGTTGGCGTCGGTCAGCTCGACCAGGCTGCCGGCCGTCCACTCGTCTCGTTGCAGCCGTTGCCAGATCTCCAGCACCTGGCGCGACTGGTGGATGACCCGTTGCGCGAAGTGCAGCTTGAGGCGGTCCCGGCTCGGATCATCTGGTTCGCTCACGAATTGTTCCGTCATTCTTGAGGTGGTGGCCCTATGCTACCAATTGCTGGCTGGCAGGGGAGAGGCGGTACCCTGGTTAGCGGCGGCTATGCCGCTCGCATGGACACTGTCGGTCGCTTCTGGAGTAGCGTCCGTCGCCTGTTACCCTAGTCTCGGAAGCGGCTGCCCAGGTGCGTCGCGCCCGCACCGCCGGCGATGGCGGCGCAACCGGCGTCGCGGGCGGGGGTCCAAGCGCCAACATCTTTGAAATCATTGCAAGGAATTGCCCATGCGGGAGTGGAACTTGAGGTCGGGATGGCTCCGGCTGGTGGCAGTGCTGATCGCGCTCTACCTGCTGGTCACCCTGGCGATAGGCTGGTACTGGAGTCGCGAACCGGATTTCTTCCCGGTGCAGCAGCATGCCCAGGAGGCGGCCGCGGCCAGTGGTCGCAAGCTGGTGCTCGGCTACACCACGGTCGAGACCCTTAAGCAGGTGGCTGGCACCCTGCTGGACAAGCCGGGCGGCTATCTCTCCAACGACATCTTCCCGCCGGGCCTCTGGCTCGACGACATGCCATCCTGGGAATACGGCGTGCTGGTGCAGACCCGCGATCTGGCGCGCGCCCTGCGCAAGGACTTCGCCCGTTCCCAGTCGCAGTCCACCGAGGACGTCGACCTGGCCCAGGCCGAGCCCCGCTTCAACTTCGACAACCACAGCTGGGCCATGCCCTCGTCGGAGTCGGAATACCGCGCCGGCATCGCTTCCCTGGATCGCTACCTGGCGCGCCTGGGGGGCCAGAATACCCAGGGCCAGCCCACCGCCTACTTCTATTCGCGCTCGGACAACCTGCGCAACTGGCTGGGTGACGTCGAGACCCGCCTGGGTTCGCTGTCCCAGCGGCTGTCCGCCAGCGTCGGCCGGGTGCGCCTGGACGCCGAGGTACGGCCGAACCAGGACATCCCCGCCGGCCAGGTGCCGGAGGTGCACGAGCAGCGCGTCGAGACGCCCTGGCTGCAGATCGACAATGTCTTCTACGAGGCCCGCGGTCAGGCCTGGGCGCTGTCGCACATCCTGCGCGCCATCGAGGTGGACTTCGCCGACACCCTGGCCAAGAAGAACGCCACGGTGAACGTGCGCGAGATCATCCGCGAACTGGAAGCGGCGCAGCAGCCGGTCTGGAGTCCGATGATCCTCAACGGCAGCGGCTTCGGCATCCTGGCCAACCATTCGCTGGTGATCGCCAACTACATCTCCCGCGCCAATGCCGCGATCATCGACCTGCGCCAGCTGCTGGAACAGGGCTGATGACGCCGGACGCCCGCGAAGCGGCGCATCGCGCCGCCTCCGACCGGGAACGGGTGGTCTGGGTCGACCGCGACGACCGCATCCAGGGTGAGTTGCCACGGGCAGAATTGCGTGCCCGCGGCCTGATCGGTCGCTGCACCTTCATCCTGCTGTTCAATGACAGCGGCGAGCTCTGCGTTCACCGGCGCACCCTGAGCAAGGCGCTCTACCCGGGCTACTGGGACGTGGCCGCCGGCGGCATGGTGGCGCCGGGCGAGAGCTATGCGCAATCGGCGGCGCGGGAGCTGGCCGAGGAGCTGGGGGTCAGCGGTGTGCCGCTGCGCGAGCACGGCACCTTCTATTTCGAGGAGCCGGGCAATCGCCTCTGGGGCGGGGTGTTCAGCGCCCACTGGAACAACCCGCTGCGGCTGCAGCCGGAAGAGGTACTGGAGGCACGCTTCCTGGCTCCGGCGGCGATTCTCGCCGAGGCTCGTCAGCGGTCCTATTGCCCGGATTCGCTGGAGGCCCTGCGCCTGGCCACCAGCCGGGCGGATGTCGCATCCCTGCCTTAATTTCTCGCATTCGCGCCTTAGCATCCGCGGGCGATGCTGCTACATTGCGCGGCCCCGGACCAGCGCGGCCCGTGCCGGCCGGCGCTGCATCCAAGGTTTCCTCCAGGCGCCCGGCGTCTGAACCAGACTGGGAGGACCGTCCCTTGAGCAAGAAAACCTCGTCGCTGGCGGATCTCAGCCGGCTGGTGTACTCCACCGACGTCGGCCGCATTCGCCCGGAAGAACCCCAGGCATCGGCCCCGGCCGGCGACGGCATCGCCCGCGTCCGGCGCGAGACCAAGGGCCGCGGCGGCAAGACGGTGACCACGGTCAGCGGCGTCCCCCTGGGCGAGGAAGCACTCAAGGACCTGGCCAGCGCGCTTAAGCGCCGCTGCGGCACCGGCGGGGCGCTCAAGGATGGCGTCATCGAGATCCAGGGCGACCATGTCGACCTGCTGCTCGGCGAACTCGAAAAACGCGGCTTCAAGACCAAGCGGTCGGGCGGCTAGGCCAGGCCTTCCAGCCTCTGCGTACAACTTACCGCCCCTGGTGGCGGTCCATCCAAAGCATGATTCCCTACAGGAGATTCCCGCGAATGTCCCCACGACGCACGCGCAAAGATGACGGCAGCCAGTGGACCGTGGCGGACAGCCGCAGCGTCTATGGTATTCGCCACTGGGGTGCCGGCTACTTCGCCATCAGCGATGCCGGCAACGTCGAAGTCCGCCCCCACGGCCCGGACGGCCAGCCGATCGACCTCCATGTGCTGGTCGGTCAGCTACGCGAAGCGGGGCTGTCGCTGCCGCTGCTGGTGCGTTTCCCCGACATTCTCCAGGGCCAGGTGCGCCACCTGACCGGCGCCTTCGATCGCAACATCGAGCGCCTCGACTACCAGGGCCGCTACACCGCCCTCTACCCGATCAAGGTCAACCAGCAGGAAGCGGTGGTGGAAAACATCATCGCCACCCGCGACGTCTCCATCGGTCTGGAAGCCGGCTCCAAGCCGGAGCTGATGGCGGTGCTGGCGCTGGCGCCCAAGGGCGGTACCATCGTCTGCAACGGCTACAAGGACCGTGAATTCATCCGCCTGGCGCTGATGGGCCAGAAACTGGGCCACAGCGTCTTCATCGTCATCGAGAAGGAATCCGAGGTCCCGCTGGTGATCGAGGAGGCGGCCGAGCTCAAGGTCACGCCCCAGGTCGGCCTGCGGGTGCGGCTGTCGTCCCTGGCGTCGAGCAAGTGGGCCGACACTGGTGGCGAGAAGTCCAAGTTCGGTCTCTCCGCTGCCCAGTTGCTGTCGGTGATCGAGCGCTTCCGCGCCGCCGGCCTGGAGCAGGGCGTGCGCCTGCTGCACTTCCACATGGGTTCGCAGATCGCCAACCTGGCCGACTATCGCCAGGGCTTCCGCGAAGCCATCCGCTACTATGCCGAGCTGCGCGCCCTGGGCCTGCCACTGGATCACATCGACGTCGGTGGCGGTCTGGGCGTGGACTACGATGGCACCCATTCGCGCAACGCCAGCTCGATCAACTACGACATGGACGACTACGCCGGTACCGTGGTCGGCATGCTCAAGGAATTCTGCGACCAGCAGGAATTGCCGCATCCGAACATCTTCTCGGAAAGTGGCCGCGCCATGACCGCGCACCACGCCATGCTGGTGATGCAGGTCACCGACGTCGAGCGCCACAACGACAGCGTGCCGGCCAGCGAGCGCTTCGAAGGCAAGGCCGAGGTGGTGCAGTGGCTGGCCGAGCTGCTTGGCGACACCGATCCGGAGATGGTCACCGAGACCTACTGGCGCGCCACCCAGTACGTCAGCGAAGCCGCCGCCCAGTACGCCTCCGGCACCCTGAGCCTGAGCGACAAGGCGCTGGCCGAGCAGTGCTATTTCGCCATCTGCCGCCGCCTCTACAACCAGCTCAAGGCACGCCAGCGCTCCCATCGCCAGGTGCTCGACGAGCTCAATGACAAGCTGGCCGACAAGTACATCTGCAACTTCTCGGTGTTCCAGAGCCTGCCCGACACCTGGGCCATCGACCAGATCCTACCCATCGTCCCCCTGACCCGCCTGGACGAGGAGCCGGTGCGCCGTGCCGTGCTGCAGGACCTGACCTGCGACTCGGACGGCAAGATCAAGCAGTACGTCGACGAGCAGAGCATCGAGACCAGCCTGCCGGTGCACGAGGTGCGCGAAGGCGAAGACTATCTGCTGGCGGTGTTCCTGGTGGGCGCCTATCAGGAGATCCTCGGCGACATGCACAACCTGTTCGGCGACACCGACTCGGTGAACGTCTACCAGGACGCCGACGGCAGCGTTCGCCACGGCGGCATCGAGACCCACGACACCATCGAGGACATGCTCAGGTACGTGCACCTCTCGCCCGAGGAACTGATGACCTACTACCGCGACAAGGTCGCCAGCGCGCGCCTCACCGCGCGCGAACGCACCCAGTTCCTCGATGCCATGCGCCTGGGGCTGACCCGCTCCTCCTATCTCGCCAGTTGACCAAGCGAACCCTTGCGGCCGGGCGGGCTCTATAGCCTTGCCGTCAGGATGAGAGGAGGCAGTTATGAAGGGGCGCATGGCGCTGTTGCTGGTGGGCGGTCTGCTGCTGGCCGGCTGCGGCAAGGTCAATCAGGAAAACTATTCCCGGCTCAAGGCCGGCCAGACCAAGGCCGAGGTGGAGCAGGTCCTGGGTGCACCCACGGAATGCGCGGGCGCCCTGGGCGTTACCACCTGTACTTGGGGCGATCGCGGTTCCTTCATCAGCGTGCAGTATCTCAACGACAAGGTGGCGATGTTCGCCGGGCAGGGTCTGCGATGAAAACCTCTACCAAGATTCTCCTGCTGGTGGGCGCCGCCGGACTGCTCGCGGCCTGCGCCAGCGGTCCGCGCGAAGTCCCGCCGCTCACCGCGGGCAATGTCGATCTGCAGCGTTACCAGGGACAATGGTACGAGGTGGCGCGGCTGCCGATGTTCTTCCAGCGCAAGTGCGCTCAGTCCGACGCCAACTATCACGTCATGGCCGATGGTTCGGTGGCCGTGTTCAATCGCTGCCGCACCCTGAGCGGCAAGGTCCAGGAAGCCACGGGTACCGCCACCCCGATCAAGCCGGGCGTGACCGATCGCCTGGAAGTGCGTTTCGACACCTGGTTCAGTGGCGTGCTGCCCAATGTGGCCAAGGGACCCTACTGGATCCTCTATGTCGATGACGACTACAAGACCGCCTTGGTCGGCAGCCCGGATCGCAAGTACCTCTGGTTGCTGGCGCGCAAGCCCGAGATTTCCGCGGCGCAGAGCGAAAAGCTGCTGCGTATCGCCCGCGAGAAAGGCTACAACCTCAATCGTCTGGTCTGGCGCGAGACCGACGCCCATATGCCCTAGGCCTCAGGAGCAACTCCGTGAAACTCTGGACCGACGCCTTTGCCGATAACGCCTTCATGCCCAAGCGCCACGAATTCGACGTGGCCGATTTCGGTGCCCACGGCGAGAACATCTCGCCCGCCTTGCAGTGGGCCGATCTACCTGCCGATACCAGGAGCCTCGCGCTGACCGTTTACGATCCCGATGCCCCCACCGGTAGCGGTTTCTGGCACTGGGTCGTGGTCAACATCCCGGTCGGCACCCAGGGTCTGGCGGAAGGCGCCGGTCGCGCCGATGGTTCGGGCCTGCCCGCAGGTGCGCTGCAACTGATCAACGACTACGGCACCCGTGGCTTTGGTGGCGCGGCGCCGCCCAAGGGCGACAAGCCGCACCGCTACATCTTCCAGTTGCATGCGCTCAAGGTCGATCAGCTGCCGGTTCCGGCGGACGCCACCAACGCGGTCGGCCGCTTCATGATCCATCTCAACCAGCTGGCTTCGGCGACCTACACCGGTCTCTACGAGATCAAGTGAGGCAAAGGGCGGACGGGCTAGAACTCGTCCGTCGAGGTCGCCAGGCGGATGCCCGCCGCACGCATCTCGGCCAGGAACGCCTCGCCCTGGGCTTCGAAGCCCGGCACCGGATGACTGCAGTCGGTGAGCAGCACCAGGCCCTGGCGTCGTTCCCGCGGCCAGCATTCCAGCAGATCGCGCAGGGTACTGGCTACGCAGTGTGACAGCGCCTCGCCCGCCACCAGCAGGGTGTCGGCGGACAGCAACCGGGCGATCAGTCCGGCGTCCACTGCAGTGCCCGGGTCCGCCGGATCCAGGACCTCGGCGCGCAGGGCCGAATAATGTTCGGTGTGGGGATTGCCGCCCTTGGCGATGAATTCCACCAGGCGTCCCTGCTGCCGTCCCCAGCCATTGAGCGCCTGGTGCACGTCCTGCTGTACCCCATGACCCCAGCCACCCACCAGGCAGTGCTCCGGCCAGATCACCAGGCGATAGCGACCACCGGCTTCCAGGGCCTGCACATAGGCCAGCGCACTGGTGCGCTCGGCCGGATCGCGGGTCTGCCAGCGACCGCTGGCCACGTCGTCCGCGCTGATCTGGGTGAAGGGCGCCGGCGGCCGGCCCTGGGCATCCTGCCAGCCGTGCGGATGAGCGATGTGCAGCGGCTGGTGGGAATCCAGGGTCACCCGGACCGCGGAGAGCCGGGCACCCAGGCGTTCGATCAGGGCGGCGACACGCTGCAGCCCGGCCACCGCGCCGGGCACCGGCAGGGCCGCCCCCGGCAGGTCGCAGAAATCGTTTTGCGGATCGATCAGCAGCAATTGCAGCTTGGCATGGGACATGGCGATCTCCTTGGCGACGGGCTGTCGATGGTGCGGGCGCCGCTGGACGCGAGGCAAGCCCGGGCAGCGTGGAAACCCGGTAAGGTGCAGGTCTATGATGAAGGGGCCGACCCTGCCCCGCGGAGCGCGATATGCTGAATCTGTACCCGGAAATCAAGCCTTACGCCCGCCACGAGCTGGCCGTCGAAGCCCCCCATGTGCTCTATGCCGACGAGAGTGGCTCGCCCGACGGTCTGCCGGTGCTGTTCATCCATGGCGGACCCGGCTCCGGATGCGATCGCCTGAGCCGGCGCTTCTTCGATCCCAATCTCTATCGCATCGTCACCTTCGATCAGCGCGGCTGCGGTCGTTCCACCCCCTATGCCAGCCTGGAGAACAACACCACCTGGCACCTGGTCGAGGACATCGAGCGCCTGCGCGAGCACCTGGGCATCGAGCAATGGGTGCTGTTCGGCGGCTCCTGGGGCTCTACCCTGGCGCTGGCCTATGCCCAGCGCCATCCCGAGCGGGTCAAGGCCATGGTCCTGCGCGGCATCTTTCTCTGCCGCCCGGTGGATCTGCACTGGTTCTACCAGGAGGGCGCCAGTCGGCTCTTTCCCGACTTCTGGCAGGACTATCTGCATCCCATCGCCGAGGAAGAACGCGGCAATCTCATCCAGGCCTACTATCGCCGCCTGACCGGTCCGGACGAACTGGCGCAGATGTCCGCCGCTCGCGCCTGGTCATGCTGGGAGGGCCGTACGGTAACCCTGAGGCCCAATCCCGACGTGCTGGAAAAGTTCAGCGAGCATGCCCTGGCCATCGCCCGTATCGAATGCCACTACTTCATCAACGATGCCTTTCTCGAACCCGACCAGCTCTTGCGCGACATGCCCAGGATCGCCCATATCCCGGCGGTGATCGTGCACGGCCGCTATGACATGGTCTGCCCCCTGGACAATGCCTGGGCCCTGCACCACGGCTGGCCGGGCAGCGAATTGCAGATCATCCGCGATGCCGGTCATGCGGCCAGCGAGCCCGGTATCTGCGACGCCCTGGTGCGGGCGACCGACCAGATCGCCCGTGAGCTGCTCGATCTGCCCCAGGAGGCCGAGTGAAGGCGCTGCTGCAAAGGGTCATCCGCGCCAGCGTCGAGGTGGAGGGAGAGACGGTCGGCGCCATAGGCCCGGGTCTGCTGGTCTTCGTCGGCATCGAACCCGCGGATGACAAAGCGGCCTGTGCTCGGATGCTCAAGCGGCTGCTGGAGTACCGGATATTCGCCGACGGCGAACAGCGCATGAATCTGTCCCTGCAGGATGTCGGCGGCGGTCTGCTGCTGGTCTCCCAGTTCACCCTGGCTGCCGATACCCGCAGCGGACGGCGGCCGAGCTTTTCCACCGCCGCGCCCCCGGCCCAGGGCGAACGGCTGTTCGGTCACCTGGTAGGCCTCGCCCGTGACCTCCAGCCCGAGGTCCAGACCGGTCGTTTCGGTGCCGACATGCAGGTTTCCCTGGTCAACGACGGACCGGTGACATTTTTATTGTCGATTTAGTGAGGGCGCCCCTTACAGCGCCCTGCCAAGTGTCTATGATTGCGCAGTTCGAGTTTGAACGGTCGTCCAACTGGGGAATCATTGACCCCCGAGGGAGTCGGACCACTGCCTATCCGTTTCGCGACCACCCGTCGCCGAACGTATTCGTACGCTGATTTAGGAGGCTGCGTGTTATCTCATTCCAAAGTTAAGCCGGGCAAGCAGGGCTTCGCCCTGATCGGGCTCTCCGTCGCACTGGGTCTGTTCAGTGCCCAGGCCCTGGCCTTCAGCCTGGACGACGTGGCCGCCAAGGCCAAAGAACTCTCCGGGCAGAAATTCGTCGCCCCCAAGAGCAACCTGCCCGCATCCTTCAGCGGCATGAAGTATGCCGACTATCAGCAGATCACCTTCAATCAGGACAAGGCCTACTGGAAGGATGCCAAGACGCCCTTCCGGCTGAATTTCTATCACGAGGGCATGCACTACAGCGTGCCGGTGAAGATCAACGAGGTCACCGCCAACAATGTCGAAGAGATCAAATACGATCCCTCGATGTTCAACTTCGGCAATCTGCAGATCGATCAGGCCCAGCTCAAGGATCTCGGCTTCGCTGGATTCAAGGTGCTCTATCCGCTGAACAAGGCGGACAAGCATGACGAGCTGATGACCATGCTCGGCGCCAGCTATTTCCGCGTGATCGGCAAGAACCAGGTCTATGGCCTGTCCGCCCGTGGTCTGGCCATCGACACCGCCCTGCCGTCCGGCGAGGAATTCCCGCGCTTCACCGAGTTCTGGGTCGAACAGCCCCAGTCGGATCGTCGCAACCTGGTGATCTATGCGCTGCTCGATTCGCCGCGGGCCACCGGTGCCTATCGCTTCGTGCTGACGCCTGGCAAGGACAGCACCGTCGACGTCGAAGCCAAGGTGTTCCTGCGCGACAACGTCAACAAGCTTGGCATCGCGCCGCTGACCAGCATGTACCTGTTCGGCCCCAACCAGCCGAGCGCCCAGGTCAACTATCGTCCGGCCCTGCACGACTCCAACGGCCTGGCGATCCACGCCGGCAACGGCGAGTGGCTGTGGCGTCCGCTGAACAACCCGCGTCGGCTCTCGGTCAGCACCTACACCATCGAGAATCCGCGTGGTTTCGGTCTGCTGCAGCGCGGCCACGAGTTCTACAAGTACCAGGATCTGGACGAGCGCTACGACAAGCGTCCCAGTGGCTGGGTCGAGCCCAAGGGCGACTGGGGCAAGGGGCATGTCGAACTGGTGGAAATCCCCACCCCGGACGAGACCAACGACAACATCGTGGCCTTCTGGACGCCGGACACCCTGCCGGAGAAGGGCCAGCCGATCGATGTCAGCTATCGCCTGCACTTCACCACCGACGAACCCAACCTGCACACCAAGGACCTGGCCTGGGTCGCTCAGACCCGCCTGTCCACCGGCGATGTGCGGCAGTCCAACCTGGTCCGTCAGACCGATGGCAGCCTGGCCTACATCATCGATTTCGAAGGGCCGAATCTCGACGATCTGCCCGAGGATTCGCAGGTCGGCTCCCAGGTCAGCCTGGACGCCAACGGTGAACTGGTCGAGAACTCTGTGCGCTACAACCCGGTTACCAAGGGCTATCGCCTGACCCTGAGACTCAAGGTCAAGGATCAGACCAAACCGGTGGAAATGCGCGCCAACCTCGCCCAGGGTGACAAACCGCTCAGCGAAACCTGGACTTACCAGCTACCTGCCAATGAATAACACCACCCGCGATACCTCGGTCGCCGCCACTGGCGACTACCTCGAACACCTGCCGTTGCCCACCGGGCAGCGGCAGGCGCTGGACCAGACGGCCGACGTAGAGTCGCTGCACCGGCAACTGGCCGGTGCCCGCGGCGAGGGCGCCCAGGGCGCCGACGCGGTGATCGCTTCCACCGAGGCGCGCCTGGCCGCCGGTTGGGACGAGACGCTGGACGATGGCGAGCTGCTGGGCAGCGATGCCCAGGGGCGTGTCTTCATCAAGGCCACCCCGCCCATGACCCGCTCCATGATGGTGCCCGATCCCTGGCGCACCAATCCCGTGGCGCGGAGCTGGAAGCGTCTGCTCGGCCGCAAGGACCATAGTCGCTGGCAGCCCGATCCCGAAGCCGATGCCCATGCGCACTGGCGCAAGGTGGGTTCCTTCCGGCGCTTCATCCTGCTCATCCTGATGCTGGTGCAGACCGGCATCGCCACCTGGTACATGAAGGCGGTGCTGCCCTATCAGGGCTGGGCGCTGGTCGATCTCAGCGAGGTCTACCGCCAGGGCTGGGGCGAGTCCATTCGCCAGGTACTGCCCTATGTAGTGCAGACCAGCATCCTGCTGCTCTTCGCCCTGCTGTTCTGCTGGGTCTCCGCCGGCTTCTGGACCGCCCTGATGGGCTTCTGGCAACTGCTCAGCGGACGTGACAAGTACAGCATCTCGGCCAGCTCCACCGGCACCGAGCCGATCGATCCCCAGTCGCGTACCGCCCTGGTGATGCCCATTGCCAACGAAGACGTGCCGCGGGTCTTTGCCGGTCTGCGCGCGACCTACGAGTCGGTCCGCGCCAGCGGCGAGCTGGAGCACTTCGACTTCTTCATCCTCAGCGACAGCAACGACCCCGACAAATGCGTGGCCGAAGAGAAGGCCTGGCTGGAGCTGTGCCGCGAGGTCGGCGGCTTCGGCCACATCTTCTATCGTCGCCGCCGGCGTCGGGTGAAGCGCAAGAGCGGCAACATCGACGACTTCTGCCGTCGTTGGGGCAGTCAGTACAAGTACATGGTGGTGCTCGACGCCGACAGCGTGATGAGTGGCGAATGCCTGTCCAGTCTGGTCCGGCTGATGGAAGCCAATCCCCGTGCCGGCATCATCCAGACCGCGCCCAAGGCGTCCGGCATGGATACTCTGTACGCGCGTCTGCAGCAGTTTGCCACCCGGGTGTACGGACCGCTGTTCACCGCCGGTCTGCACTTCTGGCAACTCGGTGAATCCCACTACTGGGGTCACAACGCCATCATCCGGGTCAAGCCGTTCATCGACCATTGCGCCCTGGCGCCGCTGCCGGGCACGGGTTCGTTCGCCGGTGCGATTCTCTCCCACGACTTCGTCGAAGCCGCACTGATGCGGCGCTCCGGCTGGGGCGTGTGGATCGCCTATGACCTGCCGGGCAGCTACGAAGAACTGCCGCCCAACCTGCTGGACGAACTCAAGCGTGACCGCCGCTGGTGCCATGGCAACCTGATGAACTTCCGGCTGTTCCTGGTCAAGGGCATGCACCCGGTGCACCGCGCGGTGTTCCTCACCGGGGTGATGTCCTACCTGTCGGCGCCGCTGTGGTTCCTCTTCCTGGTGTTGTCCACGGCGCTGCTGGCGATCCACAAGCTGCTGGAACCCCAGTACTTCTTCCAGCCTCGCCAGCTGTTCCCGGTCTGGCCCCAGTGGCATCCGGAGCAGGCCATAGCCCTGTTCTCCACCACCCTCATCCTGCTGTTCCTGCCCAAGCTGCTCAGCGTGGTGCTGATCATCGCCAAGGGCGCGAAGGAATTCGGCGGTGGGTTGCGGCTGTTCCTCTCCATGATGCTGGAAATGCTCTTCTCGGTGCTGCTGGCACCGGTGCGGATGCTCTTCCACACGGTGTTCGTGACGGCCGCCTTCCTCGGCTGGTCGGTGCAGTGGAATTCGCCCCAGCGTGACGACAACGACACGCCCTGGAGCGAAGCCTTCCGCCGCCATGGCTCGCAGATGCTGCTCGGCCTGATCTGGACCGCCGGGGTGGCCTGGCTGGACCCGCGCTTCCTCTGGTGGCTGTCGCCCATTGTGGTGTCGCTGATCCTGTCGGCGCCGGTGTCGGTGATCTCCAGCCGGACCAACCTGGGGCTTGGCAGTCGCCGGCATCATCTGTTCCTGATCCCGGAAGAGTACGCACCGCCGCGCGAGCTGGTGGCGACCGACGAGTACCTGCACCTGAACAATCGCAACGCCCTGACCAAGGGCTTCCTGCGCGCCACTGTCGATCCGGTGCTCAATGCCCTGGCCATCGGCATGGCCCGTGGTCGCCATGGCAAGGTGGTGGAGCCGGCACGCCGGCTGCGCGAAGAGCGGGTGGCGCGGGTGCTGGCCGCCGGCCCCGAAAAGACCAAGGGCGACGACCAGTGGCGTCTGCTCAGCGATCCGGACGGCATGGCGCAACTGCACCTGCAGGTCTGGAAGGCCGAAGAGCACCGCAATTGGCGGGAGGCCTATGCCACCCTGCGGCCACGCTCCCACAGCGATTCGGCCGCGGATGCCACAGCCAGTCCGGCCAGCATGACCCCGCGGCCCGCCTCCTGAGGAGGCGCTCCGCCCACGAAAAAGCCCCGGTGTCGCGAGACACCGGGGCTTTTTCTTGTCCGTGATCAGGCTAGAACAGGCGGGCGAGGAGGGCGGGTACGGCGTTCTCGACGCGCAGGATGCGTTCACCGAGCTGCACGGGCGCCAGGCCCGCTTCCTGCAGCTTCTCGACCTCGTAGGGTATCCAGCCGCCCTCGGGGCCTATCGCCAGCGTCACGGGCTCGTCGAGGGCACGCGGGCAGGCGGGATAGATGCCCGGATGCCCGACCAGGCCACGGGTGCCGGCGGCGAGTGCGGGCAGGCGATCCTCGACGAAGGGCTTGAATCTCTTTTCGATCAGCACCTCCGGCAGCACCGTGTCCCGGGCCTGCTCCAGCCCGAGGCGCAGTTGCTCCTCGATGGCCTCGGGCGCCAGGAACGGCGTCTGCCAGAAGCTCTTTTCCACCCGATAGCTGTTGAGCAGTACCAGCCGTGCGACGCCCATGGCGGACACGGTCTGCAACACCCGGCGCAGCATCTTGGGGCGGGGCAGGGCCAGCAGCAGGGTGAGCGGCAGCTTGGCCGGTGGCCGCTGATCGAGGGTGACGTTCAGGCAGGCCTGGCCGGCATCGAGGGACTCGATATGGCCGGTACCCATCAGGCCGTTCAGCAGGCCAACGCGCATCCGGTCGCCGGCGGCCGCCTGGTGGACCTCGCGCAGATGGGCGAGACGGCGCGGATCGCGCAGCACGACCCGGTCAGCGGCCGTGAAGTCGGCCGCCTCGAGCAGGATCAGGTTCACGGGCGTTCAGCGGGCGGCTGGGCGTCGGGACTGGCATCTTCGTCGCTGAGCGGGCGCTCGCGCTTCTGCACGAAGCGACCGAACAGCAGGCCGATCTCGAACAGCAGCCACATGGGCACGGCCAGCATGGTCTGGGAGAAGACATCCGGCGGGGTCAGGATCATGCCGACCACGAAGCAGCCGATGATGACGTAGGGGCGGATCTTCTTCAGATAGGCGACGTCGACCACACCGATCCAGATCAGCAGCACGGTGGCCACCGGAATCTCGAAGGCCACGCCAAAGGCGAAGAACAGCGTCAGGATGAAATCCAGGTAGGCATTTAGATCCGGCATCATCACGGCGCCTTCCGGCGTGATGCTGCTGAAGAAGTGGAAGATGATCGGGAACACCAGGAAGTAGGCGAAGGCCATGCCGGCATAGAACAGCACGATGCTGGAGATCAGCAGCGGGATGGCGACCTTCTTCTCGTGGCGATAAAGACCCGGCGCGATAAAACCCCAGACCTGGTGCAGGATCACCGGCATGGCGATGAACAGCGACACCACCAGGGTCAGCTTGAAGGGGGCGAGGAAGGGCGAGGTGACGTCCGTGGAGATCATGGTCGCGCCTTCGGGAAGGACGCGGCGGATCGGCTCGGAAGCGAAGGCATAGATCTTCTGGGCGAAGTAGAACAGGCCGAGGAAGATCAGAAAGGTCGCCAGCACGCATCTGAGGATACGGGTGCGCAATTCGGTGAGGTGCGAGACCAGGGGCATTTCCTGGTCATCGTGTTCGGAGGGCTTGTCGCTCATGGTGCTCTTGGCGGCGTCTGGGGCGGATCCTGCGGGCGTTCGGCAACCACGTCCTGGGGCATGGGCGGAGCAGCGGCGGTGGGCGGTGTCTGGGCTTCCGGCGTGGAAGCGGCAGGCTTGGGCCGGTTGTCGCGCTGTTCCATGGACAGGATATGCTCGTTGCGCAATTGCTGGCGAATTTCGTCAGCACCGATCTCGCGCTCCACTTCCTGGCGGATGCTGTTGAAGCTGCGCCTCAGGCGACCGATCCACAGCCCCGCGGTGCGTGCGGCACCCGGCAGGCGTTCCGGGCCCAGCACCAGCAGGGCGACGAACCCCACCAGCATCATTTCGGGAAAGCTGATTCCGAACATGGCGGGGCCTTAGTCCTTGCGCACCACCGGCTCTTCGACCTTGCGATGCTCGGCGTCGAAGGTCTGGGGGCGATTCAGGGGAGCGTTGGGGTTGGCCGTGCTGGTGGTCGGCGACGGCTGTTCGGCCTTGTCGTCCTCGTCGGTATGCATGGCCTTGCGAAAGCCCTTGATGGCCTCGCCCACGTCGGAGCCCAGATGCTTCAGGCGTTTGGTGCCAAAGACGATCACCACGACGAGCAGGATGACGATCCAGTGTTTCCAGTCGAAGATACCCATGGTCTTTCCTCGTTGCGAAGCTTGGGGTCAGGATTGAGTGCGGGCGGCCTTTTCGGCGTGCCCGGAGAGGCCGAAACGACGATCCAGTTCGTCCAGCACGGCCTGGGGATGCTGGCCGAGGGCCGAGAGCATGATCAGGCTGTGGAACCAGAGGTCGGCGGTCTCGTAGATGACGTCGTCGTACTGCTGGCTGATGGCGGCGTCTTTCGCCGCGAGAATGGTCTCGACGCTTTCTTCGCCGACCTTTTCCAGGATCTTGTTCAGGCCCTTGTGATAGAGGCTGGCCACATAGGAGGAATCCGGGGCGGCCTGCTTGCGTTCTTCCAGCACCTGCGCCAGACGCGCGAGGGTGTCAGTCATGGCCGTGCCCTCCGGCATAGATGGCTTGGGGATCCTTGACCACCGGGTCGACGGTCGTCCACTCGCCATCGCGCAGCACGCGATAGAAGCAGCTCTCCCGACCGGTGTGGCAGGCGATGCCGCCAAGTTGCTCCACCTGCAGCACCACCACGTCGGCGTCGCAATCCAGGCGCAGTTCGATGACGCGCTGTACGTGACCGGACTCCTCGCCCTTGCGCCACAAGCGATTGCGCGAGCGCGACCAGTAGACCGCACGGCCTTCGGCGGCGGTCAGGGCCAGGGATTCGCGGTTCATCCAGGCCATCATCAGGATGCGCCCCGAGGTGGGGTCCTGGGCGATGGCCGGTACCAGGCCGTCGCTGTTCCAGTGGATCTCGTCTAACCAGTCGCTCATGAGTCTGTTCAATACTATGAATTAGGGTGCGGCGTTAAAAATCCGCTGGATCGCCAGCCCGGTCGGAATGCTCATTTACCGTTCGTAAACTCGAGCGCGAGCCCGGTCCACTTCCTCACGGATTTGCTTCGCTGGCGCTCACCCTTCGGGCCAGCCCTTGGCTGTTACTCCCGTTGGTCGTTGCGCCTTGCCTGACCTTCGCTCGGCAACTTTTCAGACAGGCCCTAGCCTCGCACAAGACGCAACTCGAATACAGCGGCAGGGCACCAGTGGCTGAGGGCGTGTATTTCGCCCGATAAAAATGACGGGACGGTTACAGCTTAAGCAGTTCAGCGCCTGATCACCAGAACCAGGCCGCCGACCAGCATGGCCCAGGCCGGCCAGGCGTGGGGCTGGGGTTCGAGACCCAGCTGCGCCGCACCCACCAGCAGGACCGCACCGATCACCCGCACGATCCAGTCGTCGTTGCGTCTGCCCCAGGGATTGGGCGGATCCTTGCGATGCGGCTGGGTGATGCGTTCCAGGGTATCGCGCGCCATCTGCGCCAGATGGGGGATCTGTTCCAGTTGCTGCTGGATATTGCGGGCGACCTGCGGCGGACTTAGCCGCTTGCGCATCCACTTTTCCAGGTAGGGCTTGGCGGTGGACCAGAGGTCCAGGTCCGGATAGAGCTGGCGGCCCAGGCCTTCGATGTTGAGCAGGGTCTTCTGCAGGAGCACCAGCTGCGGCTGGATCTCCATGTTGAAGCGGCGCGCCACCTGGAACAGCCGCAGCAGCAGCTGGCCGAAGGAAATGTCCTTGAGCGGCTTCTCGAAGATGGGTTCGCAGACGGTGCGGATGGCCGCTTCCAGTTCGTTGACCTGGGTGTTGGCCGGTACCCAGCCGGAGTCGATGTGCAGCTGGGCGACCTTGCGGTAGTCGCGCTGGAAGAAGGCCCAGAGGTTACGTGCCAGATAGTCCTGGTCCTCGGGGGTCAGGCTGCCGATGATGCCGCAGTCCACCGCGATGTAGAGCGGATCCCAGGGCTTGGCGGTGCTGACGAAGATGTTGCCCGGGTGCATGTCGGCGTGGAAGAAGCTGTCACGGAAGACCTGGGTGAAGAAGATCTCCACGCCTCGCTCGGCCAGCAGCTTGAAGTCGGTGCCCTGGTCGCGTAGGGCGGCCAGGTCGGTTACCGGGATGCCGTAGATGCGCTCCATGACCAGCACCCGCTCGCGGCACCAGTCCCAGTACACCTGGGGCACGTAGAGGCGCTCGGAGCCGTCGAAATTGCGTCTGAGCTGGCTGGAGTTGGCCGCTTCGCGCAACAGGTCCAGCTCGTCGTAGATGGTCTTCTCGTAGTCGCTGACCACGTCCATCGGGTGCAGGCGGCGGGCTTCGGCGGACAGCCGTTCGGCCAGGCGCGCCAGCAGGAACAGCCAGGCGATGTCCTGGCTGATGATGTTCTTCAGCCCCGGGCGCACCACCTTGACCACCACCTCTTCACCGGTCCGCAGCTGGGCGGCATGGACCTGGGCCACCGAGGCCGAGGCCAGCGGCTGGTGATCGAAGCGGGCGAAGGCCTGCTTGATGGGTACGCCGAGCTGGGACTCGATGAGCGCCACGGCCTTTTCCGGCGGAAAGGGCGGGACCTTGTCCTGCAGGAACATCAGTTCGTCGGCGATATCCTCGGGCATGAGGTCGCGCCGGGTGGAAAGGATCTGGCCGAACTTGACGAACACCGGTCCCAGACCTTCCAGCGCCAGGCGCAGACGGGCGCCGCGCGGCAGGGTCTTGCTCGGTCGCGGCAACCAGCGCCAAGGCAGCACATAGCGGGTGGCGCGCAGGTACCAGGGCAGCGGCAGGGCATAGACGATGTCGTCAAGCCGATAGCGGATGACCACGAAGAAGATCCGCAACAGGCGGTTGAGGGCAGCGAACAGCTTCATTCGTCGGGGTTATCCCTGGCGTTGCGGGCAGTGCCCAGGCGGGCGAGACGGGCGTCGAGACGATCCGCGTCCAGGCGCAGGGCATCGATCTCGGCGAAGCGGGCCTCACCTTCGAGACGACCCACCAGTTGGCGGCTCTCCTCGTTCAGCCAGTTGGACAGCGTCAGTTGCAGGCTGTCACGGCTCTGTTCACAGAGCGCCTGGCCGCGCCGGGCCAGATCGCCCAGCAACGCGGCCGGCAGCGGACCGAGCCAGCGACTGACCTCGTGCTGCCAGTCCAGCTCCAGCTTCTGCAGGATGTCGGCCAGTTCGATCAGCAGGGTGCTGTCGCCCTCCAGACGCACGTCCAGCTGGTGCAGCACCCGCTGCTTGTCACGGGCCAGGGCCAGTTCGGCCAGACGTGTCGCCGGGGCACTCAGGGTGCAGTCGATATCGCCTTCGTGATGGGCGGCGAAGTGCAGGCCGTCACCCGCGGGCAGGACGTACAGGCGCAGCGCCGGTTGCCGGGTCTGGATCGCGATCACCCGGCCGGTCAGGCCGGCCAGCCGCGGCAAGGCCACGGGGTCGAGCGCCAGTAGCGGATTCAGGCCGCGCTCCAGCGCGGCCAGCAATGCCTGGGTGACGAGGGCCATCAGGGCTTGATGCCGCGATGTAGGGCGACCACGCCGCCGGTCATGTTGTGGAAGGTAACCCGGGCGAAACCGGTCTCTTCCATCATGGCCTTGAGGGTCTGCTGATCGGGGTGCATGCGGATGGACTCCGCCAGGTAGCGATAGCTTTCGGCGTCACCGGCCACCAGCTTGCCCATCAAGGGCAGGAAGCCGAAGGAATAGGCATCATAGGCCTTGGACACCAGCGGGTTGGTGGGCTTGGAAAATTCCAGCACCAGCAGGCGGCCACCCGGCTTGAGCACGCGCAGCATCGAGGCCAGGGCCTGGTCCTTGTGGGTGACGTTGCGCAGACCGAAGGCGATGGTGATGCAGTCGAAATGGTTGTCGGGGAAGGGCAGCTTCTCGGCGTCGGCCTGGACGAAGCGCACATTGCTGGCGACGCCTTCGTCGAGCAGGCGGTCGCGGCCGACCCGGAGCATGGAATCGTTGATGTCGGCCAGGACCACCTCGCCGGTGGGGCCGACCAGGCGGGCGAACTGCTTGGTCAGGTCGCCGGTGCCGCCGGCGATGTCCAGCACGCGGTTGCCGCGGCGCACGCCGGAGAGCTCGATGGTGAATCTCTTCCACAGCCGGTGGATGCCCGCCGACATCAGATCGTTCATCACATCGTACTTGGCCGCCACCGAATGGAAGACCTCCGCGACCTTGTAAGCCTTCTGGCTCTCCGGAACGCTCTGGTAGCCGAAGTGGGTCTGGGATTCGGCCTCGGGGCCTTTGCGCGGATCGCTCATGGGGCTACACCTGGGACAGGGACAAGAGGGCATTCTAGCAGGCCGATCGCCCGGCATGCCCGGCTAAAACCGGGGCTGACCGCTCGGTTCTCGCGATTGGCGACGTGGCGGGCCCTCGCTATAGTCAGGGCCCCTTATCCGGAGTTCCCCGATGTCCCAGATCACCATCGAACGCAGCCATTCGCTTGGCTTGGAAGGCGTTCGCCAGAAGGCCGATCAACTGGCCGAAAAACTCACGCGTGACTATGGGGTGGCCTGCGCCTGGGAAGGCGATACCCTGACATTCACGCGCAGCGGCGTGGATGGACGGATCGAGGTCGGTGAAGACCGGGTGCGGGTGCTGGCGACCCTGGGCATGATGTTCTCGATGCTCAGTGGCCAGATCGAGAAAGAGATCGAGCGCAAGCTGGACAAGGCCCTGACGACCTGAGTCCGCTCAGAGCATCAGCTTGACCGCGCTGACGTGTGGGTCCCGCGTCTTGCCGGCGCGGGCCAGCTGTTCCAGGTAGTCGGCCCAGAGTTCGTCGCGGCGACTGCCCAGTTCATAGAGATAGTCCCAGCTGAACAGACCACTGTCGTGGCCGTCATCGAAGGTCAGCTTGATGGCGTAGCGCCCGGCCGGTTCGACGGCGCTGATGCCGACCTGCTGCTTGCCCCACTGCAATACCGGATTGCCGTGTCCCTGGACCTCGGCCGAAGGCGAGTGCACCCGCAGGAATTCGGCGGGCAGCTCGAAGGTTTCCGCGCCATAGCTGACGCTGAGGGTCTTGGAGGCCTTGTGGAGCTGGATGGCGGTGGGGATACGCATGCTGAGTTTCTCTGGGCGGCGATTTGGCCATTGCTTGAAGCCATCGCGGCCATGGGCCGCCCCTACGCAATCCTGTAGGAGCGGCCGCATCGGCGGGCCGCCAAGGCCGCGATGACGAGGGGCCTAGAGCAGCCACACGGGTTACCTAGGCTCCCAACCTACCGTCACAGTATATAGCGCGACAGGTCTTCGTCCTGGGCGAGTTCGCCCAGGTGGCCGTTCACATAGGCCGCGTCGATGACGATGGGCTCGCCATTCTGCTGGCCCGCGAGGTCTGCGGCGCTGAAGGACACCTCTTCCAGCAGACGTTCCAGCAGGGTGTGCAGGCGCCGGGCGCCGATGTTCTCGGTCTTCTCGTTGACCTGCCAGGCGATCTCGGCGATGCGGGTGATGCCGTCGGCGGCGAATTCCACCAGCAGCCCCTCGGTCTTGAGCAGTTCGCGATACTGCTCGGTGAGGGAGGCGTGCGGCTCGGTGAGGATGCGCTCGAAGTCCTGCGGGGTCAGCGCCTTGAGTTCGACGCGAATCGGCAGGCGACCCTGCAGCTCCGGGACCAGGTCGCTGGGCTTGGACAGGTGGAAGGCGCCCGAGGCGATGAACAGGATGTGGTCGGTCTTGACCATGCCCAGCTTGGTGTTGACGGTGCAGCCTTCGATCAGCGGCAGCAGGTCGCGCTGCACGCCTTCGCGGGAAACATCGGCACCGCTGGTGTTGCCGCGCTTGGCGACCTTGTCGATCTCGTCGATGAAGACGATACCGTGCTGCTCGACGGCTTCCAGGGCACGGCCCTTGAGTTCTTCCTCGTTGACCAGGCGGGCGGCTTCTTCATCACGCACCAGCTTGAGCGCTTCCTTGACCTTGAGCTTGCGCTGCTTGGTCTTGCCCTTGTGCATGCCGGCGAAGAGATTCTGCAGCTGACTGGTCATCTCCTCCATGCCGGGCGGGGTCATGATCTCGACGCCGGCGGGGGCATCGGCCACCTCGATGTCGATTTCCTTGTCGTCCAGCTGGCCCTCGCGCAGGCGCTTGCGGAACAGCTGGCGGGTGTTGCTATCGGTGGCGGTCGGCTGGGGTTCGTTGCTGAAGCCCACCGAAGGACGCGCCGGCGGCAGCAGGGCATCGAGGATGCGCTCTTCGGCAGCGTCTTCGGCGCGATGGCGGTTAAGCACCATCTCCTGTTCGCGCAGCATCTTCACGGCGGCGTCGGCCAGATCACGGATGATGGACTCGACGTCGCGGCCGACATAGCCGACCTCGGTGAACTTGGTGGCTTCCACCTTGAGGAAGGGCGCGTTGGCCAGCTTGGCCAGGCGCCGGGCGATCTCGGTCTTGCCCACACCCGTGGGGCCTATCATCAGGATGTTCTTGGGGGTGACCTCGGGGCGCAGCTCGGCGGGCAGCTGCATGCGCCGCCAGCGGTTGCGCAGGGCGATGGCCACGGCGCGCTTGGCGTCGTCCTGGCCGATAATGTGGCGGTTGAGTTCGTGGACGATCTCGCGGGGGGGCATGGACATGGGCAGTCTCTAAACCGGATCACGCCTGAGGCGCGTCCAGCTCCTCGATGGTCAGGTTGCGGTTGGTGAACACGCAGATGTCACCGGCGATATTCAGGGAGGTCTCGGCGATCTCGCGGGCACTGAGGTCGGTGTGCATGAGCAGGGCGCGGGCGGCGGCCTGGGCATAGGCACCACCGGAGCCCATGGCGATCAGGCCTTCTTCGGGCTCCACCACGTCGCCGTTGCCGGTGATGATCAGGGAGGCGTCCTTGTTGGCGACCGCCAGCATGGCTTCCAGACGGCGCAGGGCACGGTCGGTGCGCCAGTCCTTGGCCAGCTCGACGGCGGCGCGGACCAGGTGGCCCTGGTGCTTCTCGAGTTGCGCCTCGAAGCGCTCGAAGAGGGTGAAGGCGTCGGCGGTACCGCCGGCGAAACCGGCCAGCACCTCGCCCCGGTACAGCCGCCGGACTTTCTTGGCGTTGCCTTTCATGACGGTGTTGCCCAAGGAAACCTGGCCGTCGCCGCCGATCACGACCTTGCCGTTGCGGCGTACAGAAACGATGGTGGTCAAGAGAATCTCTCCGCGTTGCTTGGGGCGTCGGCCCCGGTTACGCAGAGATATGGGGATGGCCGCGACGCCCTTCAAGCGCCGCGACGGGGGATTGATCCGATCAGTGACCGCGTCGCTGTTGCAGCAACAGATTCTTGAAGCCGCTGCCGGCGAGCTGTTTCTGCGCCTGGGTCAGCTGGTCGCGATCGCTGTAGGGACCGACCAATACCCGGTACCAGGTGTCGTCCTTGACCTTGCCCGATTCCACGCGCACGTCCTGGCCGAGCATGATGATCTGGGCGCGGACCCGGTCGGCATCGGCCTGGGTGCGGAAGGAACCGGCCTGGAGGAAGAACAGGGTCACCGGCGGCTGGGCCTTGGTGGTGGCTTCTTTGGGCGGCGTGGCGGCCGGCTGGCCCGCGGTGGTCGCGGGCGTGGTCGACGTTGCGGTCGCCGGCTGGCCGGGTTGCGCCGGGGTCGCGGCGGCATCCGGTTTGGCCGGGGTGGTCGGCTTGGCGGCCGGATTGCGCGGCACGGCGTCCGGCGGCACGATCACCTCGGATTCGGGCAACAGGGTATAGAAGTCGTACTTGGGCTTGATCGGCGTGGGCGGCGTGCCCTCGGTCTTGCCGGCGGCGGTCGCCGACTTGCCATTGCCCGCCGTGGCGGCCGGGCGGCCTTCTTCCGGCTTGGTGCGCTGCACCGCCTTGTTGCCCGGTTCGAGCTTCATCAGGAACACCACGAAGGCCCCGATGGCCAGACCCGACGCGAGCCAGACCCAGCCGGGCAGGGGCTGTTTCTTGGGAGCCGAGGTGTTGCGACTGGCGCCGCGCTTGGGTGGGGCTTTCTTGGTGGCCATCAGGCGGTGATCCGTCTCTTACATGCGTTCCAGGGTGTGCAGGCCGAGCAGTTCCAGACCCTGCTTGAGGGTGCGCCCGGTGAGGGCGGCCAGCCGCAGGCGGCTCTGGCGCAGCTCGGGGTCCTCGGCGGTCAGGATCGGGCAATTCTCGTAGAAGCTGGAGAACAGGCCGGCCAGGTCGTAGAGATAGCTGCACAGCAGGTGCGGGGTGCCCTTGTCGGCGACGCCGGCGAGGATTTCGCCGAATTGCGCCAGGCGGCCACCCAGATCCTGCTCCTGCGGGGCGTCCAGGCGGATGCTGCCGGCGGGTTCGCTCTGCTCGGCCTTGCGCAACACGCTGGCGACGCGGGTGTAGGCGTATAGCAGATAGGGCGCGGTATTGCCCTCGAAGCTGAGCATCTGTTCGAAGTTGAAGCTGTAGTCGCTGGTGCGGTGCTTGGACAGGTCCGCGTACTTGACCGAGGCGATGCCTACCACGCGGCCGATATGGCGCAATTCGTCCTCGCTGAAGGGTACCTCGCCACGCTCGGCGCGACCGGCATTGCGCTCCCTGACCAGCTGATAGGCACGCTCCTCGGCTTCGTCGAGCAGGTCGACCAGCTTGACGGTGCCGCCGTCACGGGTCTTGAACGGACGGCCGTCGGCGCCGTTCATGGTGCCGAAGCCCATGTGCTCGAGTTGCATGGTCGGCGCGACGAAGCCGGCGCGGCGCGCCACCTCGAAGGCCATCTGGAAGTGCAGGGCCTGGCGCTGGTCGACGAAGTACAGCGCGCGGTCGGCGTGCAGCTGGCGGCTGCGGTAGCGCATGGCGGCCAGGTCGGTGGTGGAATAGAGATAGCCGCCACCGGCCTTCTGCACGATCACCGGCAGCGGATTGCCCTCGGCGTTCTTGAATTCCTCGAGAAAGACGCAGCGGGCGCCATCGCTTTCGGTGAGCAGGCCGGCGGCGTCCAGATCGCTCACCACCTGGGCCAGATCGTCGTTGTAGGCGCTCTCGCCCTTGACGTCGGCCGGGGTCAGGCGGACGTTGAGGCGGTCGTAGACTTCCTGGCAGTGGGACAGGGAGACGGCGTTGAAGCGTTCCCAGAGCCGCAGGCAGTGGGCATCGCCGGCCTGCAGCGCGACCACCAGTTCGCGCGCGCGAGCGGCGAATTCCGGCGAGGCGTCGAAGCGTCCCTTGGCCGCGCGATAGAACACCTCGAGATCGGCCAGTTCGCCTTCGGCGGCTTGCGGCTGTTCTTCCATGTAGGCCAGCAGCATGCCGAACTGGGTGCCCCAGTCACCCACGTGGTTCTGGCGGATCACCTCGTCGCCGAGGAATTCCAGCACCCGCGCCACGGCGTCCCCGATGATGGTGGATCTCAGGTGACCGACGTGCATCTCCTTGGCCAGGTTCGGCGAGGAAAGGTCCACCACCACGCGCTGATGCGGCTCGTGAATGGATACCCCCAGGTGCGGATCGGCGAAGGCCGCATCCAGGCGCGCGGCCAGTTGCGCGTGATTCTGGAAGAAGTTGAGAAAGCCGGGGCCGGCGATTTCCACCTTGCTGACCGCCGGATCGGCGGGCAGGGCGGCCAGCAGCTTTTCGGCCAGGTCGCGGGGCTTGGCGCGGGCCGGCTTGGCCAGCAGCAGGGCGACGTTGCTGGCGAAGTCGCCGTGGCTCTTGTCCTTGGTGTTTTCGACCTGGATGGCCGGGGCCACGTCAGCCGGCAGGGTGCCGTCGGCGATCAGGCGGTCGAGGGCGTGCTGGATGAGCTGGCGGATGCTGTCTTTCATGGTCATTGGCCTTCGGCGTGCGCCGAGCGCGCACTGCGATGAAAACCCGGCATTATCCGTGGCGAGCCCGGCCTTGCCAATGGTAAGCCAATGCCACTAGAAGAGATCGATGGGATCCACGTCCAGCGACCAGCGTACCTGACGGGCTTCAGGCAGGCTTTCTAGCTGGACGACCCAGATGCCCAGCAGGCGATGCAGGGGCGCGCGGCTGCTGCTCTGCAGCAGCAGCTGGGCCCGGTGGCGGCCGGCGCGGCGCTCCATCGGCGCCGGTACCGGCCCCAGCAGCTCCACCTGGGGCAGGGCGAGATTGACCGCCAGGCCCTCGGCGACGTGATAGGCCGCCTCCAGGAAATTCTCCACCTGATCCTGGCGATGGGCATCGGCGCGCAGCAGCGCCAGATAGGCGAACGGCGGCAGCCCGGCGGCGCGGCGCTCCTGCAGGGCCTGGCGGGCAAAGGCCGGATAGCCCTCCTCGGCCAGTTGCACCATCAGCGGATGATCGGCCAGATGGGTCTGGATCAGCACCTGCCCAGGCTCCTCGGCGCGACCGGCGCGACCGGCCACCTGGACGATCTGCTGGGCCATGCGCTCGCTGGCACGAAAGTCTGCGGAAAACAGCCCGCTGTCGGCGTCCAGCACGGCCACCAGGGTCACCTTGGGGAAGTGGTGCCCCTTGGCGAGCATCTGGGTGCCGACCAGGATGCAGGGCACCCCACTGTGGATGGTGCGCAGGAGTTTGCCCAAGGCGTCCTTGCGCGCCGTGGTATCGCGGTCGATGCGCAGCACCGGGACGTCCGGAAACAGCAGCTGCAGGCGTTCCTCGGCGCGTTCGGTACCGGCGCCTACCGGACGCAGGTCGAGCTTGCCGCAGGACGGGCAATGCCGCGGCGGCGTCTGGCGCTGATCGCAGTGGTGGCAGCGCAATTCGCCGGAGCCGCGGTGATAGGTCATGCGTGCATCGCAGCGCGGGCACTGGGCCAGCCAGCCGCAGTCGTGGCAGAGCAGGGTGGGGGCGAAGCCGCGGCGATTGAGGAACACCAGCACCTGCTGGCCGCGCTCCAGGGTCGCGCCCATGGCCTTGAGCAGTGGCTGGGACAGACCGCTGTCCAGCGGACGACTGCGCACGTCCAGGCGCTCGAAGCGCGGCGGCTGGGCGCCACCGGCACGCAGCGACAGGCGCAGGTGGGCATAGCGCCCCTGGTCGGCGTTGTGCAGGCTTTCCAGCGAGGGGGTGGCCGAGCCCAGCACCACCGGCAGATTCTCGAAGCGCGCGCGAACCACCGCCAGGTCGCGGGCGTGGTACCTCAGGCCCTCCTGCTGTTTATAGGAGGCGTCGTGTTCCTCGTCGACGATGATCAGCCCAGGGTGCTTGAGCGGGGTGAACAGCGCCGAGCGGGTGCCGACCACGATGTCCAGTTCGCCATCGCGAGCCGCCAGCCAGATGTCCATGCGCTCGCGATCGGTCAGCGCCGAGTGCAGCAGGGCGATGCGCGCATTGAAGCGCTGCTCGAAACGCCCCAGGGTCTGGGGGCCCAGGTTGATCTCGGGGATCAGCAGCAGCGCCTGGCGCCCCGCTTCCAGGGTGGCGCGGATCAGTTGCAGGTAGACCTCGGTCTTGCCGCTGCCGGTCACCCCTTCCAGGAGATAACAGTGGAAGCCGCTGCCGGCGCGGACCGCTTCGTAGGCCAGCCGCTGCTCGCCGTTGAGTGGCAGCTCGGCCTGGGCCAGCCAGGAACCCTGGTGCCGGGTCGGCTGGTGATAGCGGGTCTCCACCTTGACCAGGCCCTTGGCCTGCAGGAGATCGAGACTGTCCTTGACCAGGCCGAGCTGGCCGAGCAATTCGTGCAGCACCCCGTGGGGGTGCTGGCGCAAGGTCTTGAGTGCCTCGCGCTGGCGCGGCGCCCGGGCCAGGCGCGGATCTTCCGGGCGCGCATCGGGCTGGGCGATCCAGAAGCGCTGCAGTCGTCGCTCGGCCGGCTCTCCCTGACGCAAAAGGGCAGGAAGTGCCCAGCTCAGGGTGTCGCCGAGGCTGTGCTGATAGTACTGGGCAGACCACTGGCAGAGCTCGAACAGCGCGCTGGGCAATGGCGGACGCTCGTCGAGCAGTTGCAGCGCCTTGCGCAGCTTGTCCGGCGGCACCTCGGTTTCCCGGGCCACCTCGATCAGCACCCCGACCACCTCGCGGCGACCGAAGGGCACCCGCAGCCGCACGCCCGGGCGCAACTGCTCCTCGACCGCTCCCTTGGGCGGCAGATAGTCGAACAGGCGGCGCAGCGGGGAGGGCAGCGCCAGGCGCAGGATCAGGGGCACGGCAGGGCTCGCAGGAGGAAAGCCCGATGGTAGCAGACGGGCGGTGAGGGGGCTGCTTGCACCTCCTATCTGCTCTGGTATGATTTGCAGCCCAAATCTGTGCGGTATCCGGCAATGGCGCCGGGTGGCGGCACAGCTAGACCCCGAGGATAGTCCCATGAAAGCTGATATCCATCCGCAGTACGATGCCATCGAAGCCACCTGCAGCTGCGGTAACGTCATCAAGACCCGCTCGACCCTGAGCAAGAACATTCACCTGGACGTCTGCTCCGAATGCCACCCGTTCTACACTGGCAAGCAGAAGGTCCTGGACGCTGGCGGCCGTATCGATCGCTTCAAGCAGCGCTTCGGCGTGTTCGGCAGCAACAAGTAATGCGCTGCCGTCGGCCATCTCCGTATGGTTCGACACTGAAAAAGGCGTCCCTCTGGGGCGCCTTTTTTGTTTGTGGCCTGGTTGGCGCGCCAGCGGCCCAGGCGGCGGACTGTCCGCTGCTGCCGGGTGGGCAGGAGGTCGTGGTCCGCCAGGTGGTGGACGGCGATACCCTGCGCCTGGTCGACGGTCGTTCGGTGCGCCTGATCGGCGTCAATGCCCCGGAGCTGGGCAAATCCGGCGGTACCGCCCAGCCCTATGCCGAGGCGGCGCGTCAGCGGCTGCAGGCGCTGGTCGCGGCCAGCGACGAGCGTCTGCGGCTGGTGCCGGGCAGCGAGGCGACCGATCATTACGGCCGTACCTTGGCGCACCTCTTCGATCGCCAGGGCGGCAACCTGGAGGCCCGGCTGATCGCCGAGGGCCTCGGCTATGCCGTCGCCATCGCCCCGAATACCCGGCTGGCCGCCTGTCAGGCCGCCGCGGAAAGCCAGGCGCGCAAGGCGCGACGGGGCGTCTGGAAGCAGGATCCGACGATCGCCTCGACCCGCATAGAAGAGGATGGTTTTGCCGTGGTGCAGGGGCGTCTGCTGGACGTCGAGCGCAATCGTGGCGGCCTCTGGCTGCAGTTCGAAGGCGATCTGGTGGTCAATGTCCCCGAGCGCTTCGTCGCGGCCTTCGACGAGGTGCCGCTGCGCCAATGGACGGGGCGCGACCTCGAAGCCCGAGGCTGGATCGTCGATCGCAGTCGGCGCCAGGAAGCGGGCCGCGGGCGCTGGCTGATGACCCTGAGCGACCCGCACATGCTGGGTTTGCGGGTTGAATCGTTTTAGCCGAAAGTCGTATTGCGATTGATTTCAGGCATATGGCCGATTGCTTGTGGCACCTTGAGTCTTTGCGTATTCTCGCCCGACCCAAGACCCACACCACGCGGATATACCAATAATGTCTGATCTCAAAACCGCCGCCCTCGAATACCACGCCCAGCCGCGCCCCGGCAAACTCAGCGTCGAGCTGACCAAGCCCACCGCGACCGCCCGTGACCTGTCCCTGGCCTACAGCCCCGGCGTCGCCGAACCGGTCCGCGAGATCGGTCGCGATCCCGAACTGGCCTACCGTTACACCGGCAAGGGCAACCTGGTCGCGGTGATCTCCGACGGTACCGCCATCCTCGGCCTGGGCAACCTCGGCCCGCTGGCCTCCAAGCCGGTGATGGAAGGCAAGGGCGTGCTGTTCAAGCGCTTCGCCGGTGTGGACGTCTTCGACATCGAGGTGGACGCCGAGAGCCCCCAGGCCTTCATCGACACCGTCAAGCGCATCTCCATCACCTTCGGCGGCATCAACCTCGAAGACATCAAGGCGCCCGAGTGCTTCGAGATCGAACGCGCCCTGATCGAGCAGTGCGACATCCCGGTCTTTCACGATGACCAGCATGGCACCGCCATCGTCACCGCCGCCGGCATGCTCAACGCCCTGGAAATCGCCGGCAAGCGCCTGGAAGACGCCAAGATCGTCTGCCTGGGTGCCGGCGCTGCCGCCATCTCTTGCATGCGCCTCCTGGCCAGCATGGGCGCCAAGGTCGAGAACATCTACATGATCGACCGTCAGGGCGTGGTCCACAGCGGCCGCAGCGACCTGAATCAGTACAAGGCGGCCTTCGCCACCGAGACCAGCAAGCGCACTCTGGACGACGCCCTCGAAGGCGCCGATGTCTTCGTCGGTCTGTCCGGTCCGAACCTGCTGTCGGCGGAAGGCCTCAAGCGCATGGCGGCCAACCCCATCGTCTTCGCCTGCTCCAACCCGGATCCGGAAATCACCCCCGAGCTGGCCCACGCCACCCGCGACGACGTGATCATGGCCACCGGTCGCTCCGACTATCCGAACCAGGTCAACAATGTGCTGGGCTTCCCCTTCATCTTCCGCGGTGCCCTGGACGTTCGCGCCCGGGTCATCAACGAGGAGATGAAGATCGCCGCTGCCCTGGCCCTGCGTGATCTGGCCAAGCTGCCGGTACCCAAGGAAGTCTGCGCGGCCTACAACGTCGACAGCCTGAGCTTCGGTCGCGAGTACATCATTCCCAAGCCGATGGACGCGCGCCTGATCACCCTGGTATCCGATGCCGTGGCCAAGGCCGCCATCGAGACCGGCGTGGCCACGCTGCCCTATCCGGCGAACTATCCGCTGAAGTCGGTGGATGACGTCTTCGCCAAGTAAGGCGCGACGCAATAAAAAACCCCGCCTTGGCGGGGTTTTTTATTGGGCGCAGATCAGAAGATGTCCATGGGCACGTTTTCGCTGGAGGGCAGCGGCGTGCCGGGCGCGACGCCGGGCGGCAGCTCGTCCAGGCTCGGCGGGGTGTCCTCGCTCTTGAACAGCTCGAAGTAGGCGTTGGGCGTGCCGGGCGGCGCGGCGCGGCCCGTGGTGGGATCGACGCGGATGGAGACGATGCCGTCCGGTTCCTTGAGCTGATGCGGCGGCTTGTCCTTGAGCGCCGCGCCCATGTAGCTCATCCAGATCGGCAGGGCCACGGTGCCACCGAATTCCTGGCGACCTAGGGTTTCGGGCTGATCGAAGCCGGCCCAGACCGTGGTCACGTAGTCGCCGTTGTAGCCGGAGAACCAGGTGTCCTTGGATTCGTTGGTGGTGCCGGTCTTGCCGGCCAGGTCGTTGCGACCCAGTTCCAGCGCCTTGCGCCCGGTGCCGCGCTTGATCACGTCCTGCAGCATGCTGTTCATGATGAAGGCGTTGCGCGGGTCGATGACCTGGGGCGCGAACACCGGCGCCGGATTGGCCGGATCGGCAGCGGTGGTATCGGCCGCCGGCGTGACCTCCACGCCGGCTGCGGCCTTGGCCTGCACCTGCTGGGGCACCCGCGGCGCGGCAGTGCGATAGACCACCTTGCCGTCGCGATCGGTCACGTGATCGACCACGTAGGGCGTCACCTTGTAGCCTTCGTTGGCGAACACCGACCAGCCGGTGGCCACTTCCAGCGGCGTCAGGCCCGGGGTGCCGAGGGCGAGGGACAGGTTGCGCGGCAACTGGTCGCGCTCGAAGCCGAAGCGACTGACGTAATCCAGCGCATAGTCGATGCCGATGGCCTGCAGTACCCGGATGGACACCAGGTTGCGCGAGCGATACAGCGCCTCGCGCAGGCGGATGGGGCCGAGGAAGGTGTTGTTGTCGTTCTTCGGTCGCCAGGCTTCGTCGGGATTCTCGTCCATGAAGACGATGGGCGCATCGTTGACCAGGCTGGCGGCGGTGAAGCCCTTCTCCAGGGCCGCGCTATAGATGAACGGCTTGAAGCTGGAGCCGGGCTGGCGGCGGGCCTGGGTCGCGCGGTTGTAGTTGCTCTGCTCGAAGGAGAAACCACCGATCAGGGCGCGGATGGCGCCATCCTGGGGGTCGAGCGACACCAGGGCGCTCTGCGCCTTGGGAATCTGCGAGAACTTCAGGCTGCCATCGTCCTGGCGCTGCACCCGGATCAGGTCGCCGACCTTGACCACGTCGGCCGGACCGTTCGGGCGCGGCCCCAGGCTGTTGGCGCTGAGGTAGGGGCGTGCCCACTTCATCGAGTCCCAGGAGACCGCCTCTTCCTTGCCCTCGCGGGTCAGGACCAGGATGCCGCTCTTCTCCACCTGGGTGACGAGGGCCGGATCCTGGCCGCCGACGATGCGCTGCTTCTGGATCAGCGCGGCCCACTCGGCCCGGCTGCGGTTGGGCCACTGGGCCTCGGGGCCGCGATAGCCATGGCGGCGGTCGTAGTCGGTCAGACCGTCACGCACGGCCTCGAAGGCGTCCGTCTGCAGCCGGCTGTCGATGGTGGTGTAGACCTGATAGCCATCGGTGTAGGCATCGCCACCATAGCGACCGACCATTTCCGCCCGCGCCATTTCGGCGATGTAGGGGGCGTTGAGTTCAGGCACGGCGACGTGGTGGTAGGCCTCGAGCGGCTCGGCGATGCCGGCCTGGTAGGCCGCCTGATCGATATAACCGAGCTTGAACATGCGTTCGAGGATCCAGTTGCGTCTTTCCAGGCTACGCTCAGGATTAGCGACCGGGTTGTAACGCGACGGCGCCTTGGGCAGACCGGCGATCATCGCCATCTGGGCGACGGTCAGGTCCTTGATGGACTTGCCGTAGTAGACCTGGGCGGCGGCCTCGATACCGTAGGCGCGGTTGCCCAGGTAGATCTTGTTGACGTAGAGCTCGAGGATCTCGTCCTTGCTCAGTTGGCGCTCGATTTGCAGCGCCAGGAGGATCTCGGTGAATTTGCGCGAGAAGCTGCGTTCGCTGGTCAGGAAGTAGTTCTTGGCGACCTGCATGGTGATGGTGCTGCCGCCGGTCTGGATGTGTCCGGTCTTGACCAGCTGGCTCACCGCTCGCGCCAGGCTTTTCACATCCACGCCATAGTGATTGGCGAAGTTGTCATCCTCGGCGGAGAGCAGGGCATGGATGAAATTGGGCGGTATCTCGTTGAACCGCAGCGGCGAGCGGCGCATTTCGCCGAATTCGGCGATGAGTTTGCCGTCCGCGCTGTACACCCGCAGAGGGATCTGCAGTTGCACGTTTCGCAGGGCATCGATGGAGGGCAGGCTGGGGCTGAGGTAGAGGAAGGCACCGCTGAGACCCAGCAAAAGGCTGCAGACCAGGGCGACCAACGACCACCAGAAAAATTTCAGAACACGCATCAAGAGACTTTTCGAATGGAAAGAAGGAAAGGGCGACAGGTGAGGGTCAGCCTACACGGCGTCGCCATTATAGGCGCGTTTGGCGGTTGGCCGCTATTTGCTCGGGTGTCAAGTCTGTTATCTAATGCCCGTCCGCGGAAGACCACCGTCGCTCATAGGGAACTGATGTGCTAGGGCTATTCAGAAAGAAGGCGAATACGCTGCTGGGTATCGACGTCAGTTCGACATCCGTGAAACTCATCGAGTTGAGCCGTTCAGGCGGGCGCTACCGGGTGGAAGCCTATGCGGTCGAGCCCCTGCCGGCCAATGCCGTGGTGGAAAAGAACATCGCCGAACTCGAAGGCGTGGGCCTGGCCATCGGCCGGGTGCTGGTCAAGGCGCGCAGTTCCGCGCGCAGCGCTGCCGTGGCCGTCTCCGGCTCGGCGGTGATCGCCAAGACCATCGAGATGGATGCCGGCCTGACCGACGACGAGCTGGAAAACCAGATCAAGCTGGAAGCCGACCAGTACATTCCCTACCCGCTGGACGAGGTCGCCATCGACTTCGAGGTGCAGGGGCCGTCGCCGCGCAACGCCGAGCGCGTCGAGGTACTGCTGGCCGCCTGCCGGAAGGAAAACGTCGAGGTCCGCGAGGCGGCCCTGGCGCTGGCCGGCGTCTCCGCCAAGGTGGTCGACGTCGAGGCCTATGCCCTGGAGCGCGCCTACCAGTTGCTGGCCAACCAGCTTGGCGGCCATGTCGACGACCTCACCGTGGCGGTGGTCGACATCGGCGCCACCATGACCACCCTGAGCGTGCTGCACAACGGCAAGACCATATACACCCGCGAGCAGCTGTTTGGCGGTCGTCAGCTCACCGAAGAGATCCAGCGTCGCTACGGCTTGTCGGTGGAGGAGGCCGGTCTGGCCAAGAAGCAGGGCGGGTTGCCGGACGACTACCAGAGCGAGGTGCTGACGCCCTTCCGCGAGGCGGTGGTGCAACAGGTGGCGCGCTCGCTGCAGTTCTTTTTCGCCGCCGGGCAATACAATGATGTGGACTACATCTTGCTTGCCGGAGGAACCGCGTCAATTTCCGGACTCGACCGCTTGATCCAGCAGAAAATCGGCACCCCGACGGTCCTGGCCAATCCCTTCGCCGACATGACCGTCAGCAACAAGGTCAATGCGGCGGCCCTGGCGGGTGACGCCCCGGCGCTGATGATCGCCTGCGGCCTGGCCATGAGGAGTTTCGACTAGATGGCCCGCATCAACCTCTTGCCCTGGCGGGAGCAGCTGCGCGAAGAAAGGCGCAAGCAGTTCCTGGTGATCCTGGGCGGCATCTTCGTGCTGTCGTGCGGCGCCGTGTTTCTCGGGGATCAGTACCTGTCCGGCGAGATCGCCCGTCAGGAGGCGCGCAATGCCTTCATCCAGCAGAACATCGCTCAGCTGGACGTGCGCATCAAGGAGATCAGCGAACTCAAGACCCGTCGTCAGCAGCTGCTGGCGCGGATGAAGATCATCCAGGACCTGCAGGGCAACCGCCCGGTCATCGGCCACGTCTTCGACCAGTTGGTGCGTACCCTGCCGGACGGCGTGTACTTCCGCGAGCTGAAGATGCAGGGTGACACCCTGTCGATCAGCGGCGAGGCGGAATCCAACAACCGGGTCTCCAACCTGATGCGTAACCTGGATGCTTCCGACTGGTTCGCGTCGCCTACGCTGATCGAGGTCAAGGCGACCACTGCCGGAGCGGTGGACCAGGCCAACACCTTCCAGCTCACCGTCAAGCAGACCCAGCCCGGCGCTCCTGCGCCGGCCCCGCTCGCCAAGGGAGGCAAACCATGAGTCTCGCCGATTCCCTGGCCAGCCTGCGCAAGGTCGATATCAACGAACTCAGCCTGGAGAACCTCGGTTCCTGGCCCAAGCCGGTCAAGGTCATCGCCTGCCTGCTGATCGTGCTGGTGGTGCTCCTGCTTGGCTATCAGTTCCATCTCAGCGACATGCAGGCCCAGCTGGACAGCCAGCGCAACCAGGAAGAGACGCTCAAGCAGCAATACGCCAGCAAGGCCTTCCAGGCCGCCAATCTGGATGCCTACAAGCAGCAGATGGTGGAGATGGAGGAGTCCTTTGGTGCCCTGCTGCGGCAACTGCCCGGCGATACGGAGGTGCCGGCGCTGCTGGAGGACATCACCCGCACCGGTCTCGGCAGCGGCCTGGAATTCGAGCAGATCAAGCTCCTGCCCGAAGTCACCCAACAGTTCTATGTCGAGTTGCCGATCCAGATCACCGTGGTGGGCAACTATCACGACCTGGCGACCTTCGTCAGCAGCGTCTCCAGCCTGCCGCGCATCGTCACCCTGCACGACTTCGACCTCAAGCCGGTGGACGACAAGAATGCCAATGGCGGCGGTACGGTCTCCGGAGGCGGTGGCAAGTTGCGCATGAACGTCCTGGCCAAGACCTATAGGTACAACGACAAGGGGCTCGGCAAATGAGGACGCCCCTGTTGCTCTGTCTGCTGACCGGCGTGCTGGTCGGCTGTGGTTCCAGCGATACCAGCGATCTGCAGGCCTTCATGGACGAAACCCGGGCCAAGCCGCGCGGTTCCATCGAGCCGCTGCCGCAGTTTCGCGCCTACGAACCCTTCACCTACGCCGCCGCGGCGCTGCGCAGCCCCTTCCAGGCGCCGGTACGCATCGATCCCACGGTGCGCCAGCGCGGAACCGGCAACATCAAGCCGGACGCGAATCGACCCAAGCAGTTTCTCGAAGGCTTCAACATCGAGACCTTCAGCATGGTCGGCATCCTGGCCAATGCCAGCGGCCGCTATGCGCTGGTCAACGGCGCCGGGGGCGTGCATCGCGTCAAGGTGGGCGACTACCTGGGGCGCAACGACGGACGCATCACCAAGATTACCGATGGCGAGATCGACGTGATCGAAATCGTCCCGGATGGCGAGGGTGGCTGGCTGGAACGGCCGCGCACCATCACCTTGAAGGAAAAGACTTAAATGGGCAGGGCGAGCACTGTGAACACTACTATCGCGGGACGACTGGGGCTGGGCCTGGCCCTGCTGCTGAGCAGCCTGGCCGGTCAGGCCCTGGCAGCCGATCTGCAGGCTTTGAACGTCGCCTCCCTGCCCGGGGATCGCATCGAACTCAAGCTGACCTTCGATCAGCCGGTGCCGGTGCCCAAGGGCTACACCATCGAGCAGCCGGCGCGGATCGCCCTGGACCTGCCCGGCGTGGCCAACAAGCTGGGCACCAAGAGCCGCGAGCTGGGCAATGGCAATGCCCGCAGCGTGACGGTAGTGGAGGCGGGCAATCGCACCCGCCTGATCATCAACCTCACCAACCTGGCCAGCTACGACACCCGGGCCGACGGTCGCAACCTGTTCGTCACCATCGGGGGCACCGCGGGTCGCCAGGTGGCCAACGCCCAGGCCAATCTGACGCCCAACCTGCCACGCGCCGCCGCGCCTGCCACGGTGACCGCACCTTCGGCCGCACCCCTGCCCGGCGCGGTCGCCCGCACGCCGCTGCCGCCGACCCAGGCCACCTCCACCGTGGCGGCCATGACCGCGCCGCGGCCGCAACTGCGCGGCAAGGCGATCCGCCATATCGATTTCCAGCGGGGTCCCCAGGGCGAGGGCAACGTGGTCATCGACCTGAGCGAGACCGGCATCAACCCGGATATCCAGGAGCAGGGCGGCAAGATTCGCCTGACCTTCGCCGGTACCCAGCTGCCCGAAGAGCTGCGCGTACGCCTAGACGTCAAGGACTTCGCCACCCCCGTGCAGTTCGTCAACGCCTCCGCTGACAGCGGCGGGGCGTCCATCGTCATCGAACCGACCGGGACCTACGACTACCTGGCCTACCAGACCAACAATCGTCTGACCCTGAGCGTCAAGCCGCTCACCACCGAGGAAAAGGAAAAGCGCGCAGCCGATCGCTTCACCTATACCGGCGAGAAACTGTCGCTGAATTTCCAGGACATCGACGTCCGCTCGGTGCTGCAGCTGATCGCCGACTTCACCAACCTCAACCTGGTGGCGAGCGACACCGTGCAGGGCAACATCACCCTGCGCCTGCAGAACGTGCCCTGGGACCAGGCGCTGGATCTGATCCTCAAGACCAAGGGTCTCGACAAGCGTCAGATCGGCAACGTGCTGCTGGTGGCACCGGCCGACGAGATCGCCGCCCGTGAGCGTCAGGAGCTGGAATCCCAAAAGCAGATCCAGCAGCTGGCCCCGCTGCGTCGCGACCTGATCCAGGTCAACTACGCCAAGGCCGCCGATATCGCCAAGCTGTTCCAGTCGGTGACCAGCGCCGACAAGACCGCCGACGAGCGCGGTTCCATCTCGGTGGACGAACGCACCAACAGCATCATCGCCTACCAGACCCAGAATCGCCTGGACGAACTCCGGCGCATCGTCTCGCAGCTGGACATCCCGGTGCGCCAGGTAATGATCGAGGCGCGGCTGGTGGAAGCCAACGTCGACTACAGCAAGCAGCTGGGTGTGCGCTGGGGCGGCAACGCCAGTTCTGGCAACTTCGCGGTCTATGGCAAGGACGGCGCTACCACCGTCGATTCCACCACCGGTCAGGTCTTCCTGCCGGGCACCAGTACCGTAGGCAGCTTCACCTCCGCGAGTGGTGTGGCGCCCACCCCCTTCGTCGACATGGGCGTCTCCGGCAGTACCTCGGGCATCGGCGTCGGCTTCATGGTCGGTGGCAAGATGCTCGACCTGCAGCTGTCCGCCCTGCAATCCAGCGGCAATGGCGAGATCATCTCCCAGCCCAAGGTGGTGACCTCGGACAAGGAGACCGCCAAGATCCTGCGCGGTACCGAGATCCCCTACCAGGAAGCCAGCTCCAGCGGTGCCACCAGCACCAGCTTCAAGCAGGCCGCCCTGTCGCTGGAGGTCACGCCGCAGATCACCCCGGACAACCGCATCATCATGGAGGTCAAGGTCAACAAGGATGCGCCTGACTACCAGAATGCGCTCAATGGCGTGCCGCCGATCAGCAAGAACGAGGTCAATGCCAAGGTGCTGGTGAGCGATGGCGAGACCATCGTGCTGGGCGGGGTGTTCTCCAATACCCAGACCAAGTCCACCACCAAGGTGCCGATGCTGGGGGATATTCCCTATGTCGGCCGCCTGTTCCGCCGGGATTCGGTCACCGACAGCAAAGTCGAGCTGCTGATCTTCCTCACGCCGCGTATCATGAACAACCAGGCGATAGCGGTTGGTCGATGACATAAGTGCGTAATCTGTTTCTCGTAGGACCGATGGGCTCGGGCAAGAGCACCATCGGCCGGCTCCTGGCGAAGGAATTGCGGCTGCCGTTCAAGGATTCCGACAAGGTAATCGAAGAACGCACCGGTGCCGACATCCCCTGGATCTTCGATGTGGAAGGCGAGCAGGGCTTTCGCGAGCGCGAACGCGCCGCGATCGCCGAACTGTGCGCGGAAAACGGCCTGGTGATGGCCACCGGCGGTGGTGCCGTACTGCGCGAGGACAATCGCCAGGCGCTCAAGCACGGCGGGCGCGTCATCTATCTGCATGCCTCCATCGAGCAGCAGATCGAGCGTACCTCCCGCGATCGCAACCGTCCCCTCTTGCAGACCGCCGATCCCGCGGCGGTGCTGCGCAATCTCATGGCCATGCGCGACCCGCTGTACCGCGAGATCGCCGATATCATCATCGAGACCGACGAGCGGCCACCCCGGCTGGTCGTGCTGCAGATACTCGACCGTCTGAAAGCCCTGGCGCCGCATTAAAGCCGCAAGCGTTCTGCGCTATGCTAGGCGCCCTTTGAATCAAGGTGACGGCATGCGGACTCTTCACGTCGAGCTCGGTGAGCGCAGCTACCCGATCTACATCGGCCAGGGCCTTCTGGATCGACCGGACTGCTTCCTGCCCCATCTCGCCGGGCGCAAGGTGGCGATCGTCACCAATGAAACCATCGCACCGCTCTATCTGGAGCGCCTGCTGCGCACCCTCGGCGACCGCCAGGTCAGCTCGATCGTGCTGCCCGATGGCGAGGCGCACAAGAACTGGGAAACCCTGCAGCTGATCTTCGACGGCCTGCTGCAGGATCGCCATGATCGCAAGACCACCCTCATCGCCCTCGGTGGCGGGGTGATCGGCGACATGGGCGGATTCGCCGCGGCCTGCTATCAGCGCGGGGTGGACTTCATCCAGGTGCCCACCACGCTGCTGTCCCAGGTCGATTCCTCGGTGGGCGGCAAGACCGGCATCAACCACCCGCTGGGCAAGAACATGATCGGCGCCTTCTACCAGCCCAAGGCCGTGGTCATCGACACCGACAGCCTGGCGACCCTGCCGGCGCGCGAACTGTCGGCGGGTCTGGCCGAGGTCATCAAGTACGGCCTGATCTGCGACGAACCTTTCCTCGGCTGGCTCGAAGAGCATGTCGAGGCGCTGCTGGCGCTGGACCAGCGGGCCCTCACCGAAGCCATCGAGCGGTCCTGCGCGGCCAAGGCCCAGGTGGTCGGCAGCGACGAGCGCGAGTCGGGCCTACGGGCCATTCTCAACCTCGGCCATACCTTCGGTCACGCCATCGAGACCCACCAGGGCTATGGCGTCTGGCTGCATGGCGAGGCGGTTTCCGCCGGCATGGTAATGGCATTGCAGATGTCCCTGCTGCTGGGCTGGCTCACGGCTGCCCAGCGCGACCGCGCCCTGCGCCTGCTGGTCCGGGCAGGGCTTCCCGTGGTACCGCCGGCGGACATGCAGCCGGCCGATTTCGAACGCCTCATGGCGGTGGACAAGAAGGTCCTGGATGGACAACTCCGGCTGGTACTGCTCAGTGATCTGGGCCAGGCCGTGGTGACCGCCGACTTCGCCCGCGACATTCTCGAGCAGACGCTGCGTACCGATTACCAAGCGCTGACCGCCCAGTAAGGAGAACAAGAGAGTCCCATGTCCAATCTGCACGCCGACGAAGCCTTCCTCGGTCACTATCAGTTCACTCACGACCCGTTCGCCGCCCGCGTTCCCGGTTTCAAATTCTTTCCGGCGCAGCGCAAGCCGGTACTGGGCCAGTTGCATCATCTGGCTCGCTACAGCCAGCTGCTGCTGGTGGTCAGCGGCCCCGAGGGCAGTGGCAAGACGCTGCTGCGCCAGGCGCTGGCGGCCAGCACCAAGAAGGAAGCCGTGCACTGCGTGGTGATTTCCGCGCAGAACGGTGGCGACGCTCGCACCGTGCTGGCCCAGGTCGCCAAGGGCGTGGGCGCCGACAGCCAGACCCCGGCGGCCATTCTCGCGCAGGCGGCGGAAGTGCGCCTGGCGGGGCAGGAGGTCTACATCCTGGTGGATGATGCCGAGGCGCTGGCCACCCCCGCGCTGGAAGCCCTGCTGGAACTGGCGGGTGGCGGCGAAAAGGAGCGCCTACACGTCTTCCTGTTCGGCGAAGCGGAAGTGGTGATGCGCCTGGAAGACATCGCCCAGGGCGAAGAGCGCTATCACGCCATCGAGTTGCTGCCCTACAGCGAGAGCGAGGCCGAGGAATACCTGGCCCAGCGCCTGGAGGGTGCCGGTCAGGGTCTGGAGATCTTTACCGACGAGCAACTCGCGACCATCCACCAGCGCTCCGGCGGCTGGCCCGGTCGGCTCAACGAAGAAGCCCGGGATGTCCTGGTGGCTGGCATGAGCGCCCGGCGCAAGAAGGCCGCCGCACCGGCGAAAGGCTCACGCAATCTGCTGGCGGCGCTGCCGCGCAAGCATCTGGTCATTCTCGGGGTGGTGGTGCTGGCTGTCGGCGCCGCGGCGCTGTCGCTGAAGGGCGGCAAGAGCGAGACCCCGGCCACCGGCACGGCCGGACAGGACCTGCCCATGGGCGGCCAGAACACCGCCTCTGCCGGCAAGGACGCCCAGGGGGCGCCCATCCAGTTCGACGGCTCTTCCAAGCCACTGCCCCTGCCGCTGGTGGGTGAGTCGCAGCCGGTCATCCGTGAACCCCTGGCGGAAGCGGCCGGTGGCCGGCAGGCGGGTACCGCGGCGGGTAACGACATGGGCGCTGGCGGCGTGCCGCCGACCGTGACCACCGAGGCCCCGCCGGTCAGTGACGAAGACGAACTGCCCAGCCGGACGCCGGCACGCACGCCGGCGCCCAGCGCGCCGGCAGTGGCCGCCCCGGCGCCCCGGCATACTGCGCCTGCGGCTGCCGCCGCGCCGGCACCGGCCAAGCCGGCCCCGACGGCGACGCCTGCTCACGCCGGCAGCGCCGCGGCGGGCTGGTACGGCAGCCAGGCCGGTAGCAAATACGCCTTGCAGGTGGTGGGCACCAGCACCGAAAAGGCCGCGCAGGACTTCATCGCCGCCCAGGCCGACAGTGGCAACTTCCGCTATTTCAAGAAGAGCTACCAGGGCAAGGCGCTCTATGTGGTGACCTACGGCAACTTCGCCAATCGGGCGGCGGCGGAAGCGGCGGTCAAGCAGCTGCCAGCCAAGGTACAGGCCAGCAAACCCTGGCCGCGGACCTTCGCCAGCATCCAGCAGGACATCGCCACCAGTCGCTGATTCTTGCCCGAGATGCAAATAAAGCCCCGGTGCTATCACGAGCGTGATGCCGGGGCTTTCTTTTTTGCGTCACCAAGTTTTCATCAGGTGTCATCAGTGTTTGTCGTAAGCGATTTTTTCGCTACACTGGTCAGCCTTTGACTGTCCGAAAAAAGTTCAAATAAGCGGACCGTTTTGTGATGCCTTCGCAATAACCTGATTGCCGGTGAGAGCGCTATGAAAGCAGGCCTGTTCAATCCCGATAGCTTCAAGGACAACTGCGGCTTCGGCCTGATCGCCCATATGCAGGGCGAGCCCAGCCACGACCTGCTGGAAACGGCCATTGAAGCCCTGACCTGCATGACCCACCGGGGCGGTATCAACGCGGACGGCAAGACCGGTGACGGTTGCGGTCTGCTCATGCAGAAGCCGGACGCCTTCCTGCGCGCCATCGCCCGGGAGCAGTTCGGCGCCGAATTGCCCGAGCAGTACGCTGCCGGCGTGGTGTTCTTCAACCAGGACGAGGCCCGTGCCGAACGGGCCCGTGCCAACATGAACCTGGAGATCGAGGCCGCCGGCCTGACCCTGGTCGGCTGGCGCAAGGTGCCCATCGACACCTCGGTGCTGGGTGAATTGGCCCTGGCCCGCCTGCCGCGCATCGAGCAGGTGTTCGTCGCCGGTCCGGGCCTCGACGACCAGCAGTTCGGGGTCAAGCTGTTCTCCGCCCGCCGCCGTTCCTCGGTGCGCAACGCCGAAGATACCGAGCACTACATCTGCAGCCTGTCGTCCCGCGTCATCGTCTACAAGGGCCTGATGATGCCGGCGGATCTCGCCGCCTTCTATCCGGACCTCGGCGATCCGCGTCTGGCCACCGCCATCTGCGTGTTCCACCAGCGCTTCTCCACCAACACCCTGCCGAAGTGGCCGCTGGCGCAGCCCTTCCGCTATCTCGCCCACAACGGCGAGATCAACACCATCACCGGCAACCGCAACTGGGCCCAGGCGCGGCGGACCAAGTTCGTCAACGAACTGATCCCGGATCTCGACCAGCTCGGTCCGCTGGTCAATCGCGTCGGTTCCGACTCCTCCAGCATGGACAACATGCTGGAACTGCTGGTGACCGGCGGCATGGATCTGTTCCGCGCCGTGCGCATGATCATTCCGCCGGCCTGGCAGAACGTCGAGACCATGGACGCCGATCTGCGCGCCTTCTACGAATTCAACTCCATGCACATGGAGCCCTGGGACGGTCCGGCCGGCGTGGTCCTGACCGAAGGCCGCTACGCGGTCTGCCTGCTCGACCGCAACGGCCTGCGCCCGGCGCGCTGGGTGACCACCAAGAACGGCTACATCACCCTGGCTTCGGAAGTCGGCGTCTGGAACTATCAGCCCGACGACGTCATCGCCAAGGGCCGGGTCGGCCCGGGGCAGATCCTCGCCGTGGACACCGAGACCGGCGAGGTGCTGCAGACCGACGACATCGACAACCGCCTCAAGGCGCGCCATCCCTACAAGCAGTGGCTGCGCAAGAACGCCATGCGCATCCAGGCGACCCTGGACGACAACGATCACGGTTCGGCCTTCTACGACCAGGATCAGCTGCGCCAGTACATGAAGATGTTCCAGGTCACCTTCGAGGAGCGTGACCAGGTGCTGCGGCCGCTGGGCGAGCAGGGTCAGGAAGCCGTGGGCTCCATGGGCGACGACACCCCGATGGCGGTGCTGTCGCGGCGCATCCGCTCGCCCTACGACTATTTCCGCCAGCAGTTCGCCCAGGTCACCAACCCGCCGATCGACCCGCTGCGCGAGTCCATCGTCATGTCCCTGGAGACCTGCCTGGGCGCCGAGCGCAATGTCTTCGAGGAAACCGCCGAGCACGCCGATCGCGCCATCCTGAGCAGTCCGGTGGTCTCGCCGGCCAAGTGGCGGACCATCCTCAACATGCCCAAGCCCGGCTTCGAGCATGTCAAGATCGACCTCAACTATCCCGAGTCCATGGGCCTCGAGGCGGCGCTGCGCAACATCGTCGAGCAGGCCGAGGAGGCCGTGCGCGCCGGCAAGGTATTGCTGGTGCTGACCGACCGCCACATCGAGCCGGGCAAGCTGCCGGTACATGCGGTGCTGGCCACCGGCGCCGTGCATCACCACCTGGTCAACCTGGGGCTGCGCACCAGCAGCAACATCCTGGTGGAGACCGCCACCGCCCGTGATCCGCACCACTTCGCCGTGCTGCTGGGTTTCGGCGCCACCGCGGTCTATCCGTTCCTGGCCTATGAGGTGCTGGGCGATCTGATCCGCACCGGCGAGGTGCTGGGCGACCTCTACGAGGTGTTCAAGTATTACCGCAAGGGCATCACGAAGGGCCTGCTCAAGGTGATCTCCAAGATGGGCATCTCCACCGTCGCCTCCTACCGCGGCGCCCAGCTGTTCGAGGCCGTGGGCCTGGCGGACGAGGTCACCGACCTCTGCTTCCCCGGTGTCACCAGCCGCATCAAGGGCGCGCGCTTCGTCGACCTGGAGGCCGAGCAGAAGCTGCTGGCCGGCGAAGCCTGGAACAACCGCAAGCCGATCCAGCCGGGTGGCCTGCTCAAGTTCGTCTATGGCGGCGAGTACCACGCCTACAACCCGGACGTGGTCAATCTGCTGCAGGCCGCCGTGCAACAGGGCGACTATGCCAAGTTCCGCGAATACACCGCGCTGGTGGACCAGCGCCCGGTGGCGATGATCCGCGACCTGCTCAAGGTCAAGACCAGCGACCAGCCCCTGGCCCTGGACGAGATCGAGCCGCTGGCCAACATCTTCACCCGCTTCGACGCGGCCGGCATCTCCCTGGGCGCCCTCTCGCCGGAGGCCCACGAGGCCCTGGCCGAGGCCATGAACCGCCTGGGCGGGCGCTCCAACTCCGGTGAGGGTGGCGAGGATCCGGCGCGCTACGGCACCATCAAGAGCTCCAAGATCAAGCAGGTGGCCACCGGCCGCTTCGGCGTCACCCCCGAGTACCTGGTCAATGCCGAGGTCTTGCAGATCAAGGTGGCCCAGGGCGCCAAGCCGGGCGAGGGCGGTCAGCTGCCCGGCGGCAAGGTCAACGGCCTGATCGCCAAGCTGCGCTATGCGGTACCCGGCGTGACCCTGATCTCGCCGCCGCCGCACCACGACATCTATTCCATCGAAGACCTGTCGCAGCTGATCTTCGACCTCAAGCAGGTCAACCCCAAGGCGCTGGTGTCGGTCAAGCTGGTGTCCGAGCCCGGCGTGGGCACGGTAGCGGCTGGTGTGGCCAAGGCCTATGCCGACCTCATCACCATCTCCGGCTACGACGGCGGTACCGGCGCTTCGCCGGTGACCTCCATCAAGTACGCCGGTTCGCCCTGGGAACTGGGCCTGGCCGAGGCGCACCAGACCCTGCGCGGCAACGACCTGCGCGGCAAGGTGCGGGTGCAGACCGACGGCGGCCTCAAGACCGGCCTGGACGTGATCAAGGCGGCCATCCTCGGCGCCGAGAGCTTCGGCTTCGGCACCGCGCCGATGATCGCCCTGGGCTGCAAGTACCTGCGCATCTGCCACCTGAACAACTGCGCCACCGGCGTCGCCACCCAGAACGACCGGCTGCGCAAGGAGCACTTCATCGGCACGGTGGAGATGGTGATGAATTTCTTCACCTTCATCGCCGAGGAAACCCGCGAGTGGCTGGCCAGGCTGGGCGTGCGCAGCCTGGGCGAGCTGATCGGCCGTACCGATCTGCTGGAAATCCTGCCGGGCGAGACCGCCAAGCAGCAGCACCTGGATCTCACGCCGCTGCTGGGTAGCGATCACATCCCGGCCGAGAAGCCGCAATACTGCCAGGTGGAAAAGAACCCGCCGTTCGACCAGGGCCTGCTGGCCGAAGAAATGGTGCGCCTGTCGCTGCCCGGGATCGAAAAGCTCGAAGGCGGTGACTTCAGCCTGAGCATCGGCAACTGCGACCGCTCCATCGGTGCCCGTGTCTCCGGCGAAATCGCCCGGCGTCACGGCAACCAGGGCATGGTCAAGGCGCCGCTGACCTTCCGCTTCAAGGGCACCGCTGGCCAGAGCTTCGGCGTCTGGAACGCCGGCGGCCTGCACATGTATCTGGAAGGCGATGCCAACGATTACGTGGGCAAGGGCATGACCGGCGGCAAGCTGGTCATCACCCCGCCCCAGGGCGCGGGCTTCAAGAGCCAGGAATCGGCCATCATCGGCAACACCTGCCTCTATGGCGCCACCGGTGGCAAGCTGTTCGCCGCCGGCACCGCCGGTGAGCGCTTCGGGGTGCGCAACTCCGGGGCCCACACGGTGGTGGAAGGCACCGGCGACCACTGCTGCGAGTACATGACCGGCGGCTTCGTCTGCGTGCTGGGCAAGACCGGCTACAACTTCGGTTCGGGCATGACTGGCGGCTTCGCCTATGTGCTGGACCTGGACAACGGTTTCTATGACCGGGTCAACCACGAACTGGTGGAGATCCAGCGCATCAACAGCGAGGCCATGGAAGCCTATCGCAGCCACCTGGAAGGGGTGCTGGCCGAATACGTGCGCGAGACCGGCAGTGCCTGGGGCAGCCATCTCCATGAGAACTTGGACGACTACCTGCGCAAGTTCTGGCTGGTGAAGCCCAAGGCGGCCAGCCTGGCGTCGCTGCTGGTCAGCACTCGCGCCCGTCCGGAATAACGACTTCGATGCCGGCGCCTCAAGGCGCCGGTTTCACCGTGATAGCTCGTGGCGCCCTGCTGAAGGGGCGTCGCTTCAAGAGGTTTGGAAATGGCTGAACGTCTGAACAACGACTTCCAGTTCATCGAGGTCGGTCGCAAGGATCCGAAGAAGAAGCTGCTGCGCCAGCGCAAGAAGGAATTCGTCGAGATCCACGATCCCTTCAAGCCGCAGCAGGCCGCCGAGCAGGCGCACCGCTGCCTGGGGTGCGGCAACCCCTATTGCGAATGGAAGTGCCCGGTGCACAACTTCATTCCCAACTGGCTCAAGCTGGTCTCCGAAGGCAACATCCTGGCGGCGGCGGAGCTGGCGCACCAGACCAACACCCTGCCCGAGGTCTGTGGCCGGGTCTGCCCGCAGGATCGGCTCTGCGAGGGCGCCTGTACCCTCAATGACGGTTTCGGCGCGGTGACCATCGGTTCGGTGGAGAAGTACATCACCGACACCGCCTTCGCCATGGGCTGGCGCCCGGACATGTCCAAGGTCAAGCCGACCGGCAAGCGCGTCGCCGTGATCGGTGCCGGTCCGGCCGGCCTGGGTTGTGCCGACATCCTGGTACGCAACGGCGTGGCCCCGGTGGTATTCGACAAGCACCCCGAGATCGGTGGCCTGCTGACCTTCGGCATCCCCGAATTCAAGCTGGAAAAGACCGTGCTCAGCCGCCGCCGCGAGGTCTTCGGCGGCATGGGCGTGGAATTCCGCCTCAACACCGAGGTGGGCAAGGACGTGACCATGGACCAGTTGCTCGAGGAATTCGATGCGGTCTTCCTGGGCATGGGCACCTACACCTACATGAAGGGCGGCTTCCCCGGCGAAGACCTGCCCGGGGTGCACGACGCCCTGGATTTCCTGGTGGCCAACGTCAATCGCAACCTGGGCTTCGAAAAGGATGCGGCCGACTTCGTCGACATGAAGGGCAAGCGCGTGGTGGTGCTGGGGGGGGGTGACACCGCCATGGACTGCAACCGCACCTCCATTCGCCAGGGCGCCAAGAGCGTGACCTGCGCCTACCGCCGCGACGCCGCCAACATGCCAGGCTCGCGCAAGGAAGTGAAGAACGCCAAGGAAGAGGGCGTGAAGTTCCTCTTCAATCGCCAGCCCATCGCCATCATCGGCGAGGACAAGGTGGAAGGCGTCAAGGTGGTGGAGACCCGCCTGGGCGAGCCCGATGCCCGCGGTCGCCGCAGTCCCGAGCCGATTCCGGGCTCCGAGGAGATCCTGCCGGCCGATGCGGTGGTCATCGCCTTCGGTTTCCGCCCAAGTCCCGCGCCCTGGTTCGAGCAGTTCGGCATCGACCTCGACAGCCAGGGGCGCGTCGTCGCCCCTGGGCTGCACGAGTTCAAGCACCAGACCAGCAACCCGAAGATCTTTGCCGGTGGCGACATGGTGCGTGGCTCCGACCTGGTGGTGACCGCCATCTTCGAAGGCCGCAACGCCGCCGAGGGCATCCTCGACTACCTGGGCGTCTGAGCCCAGGCCGTTGGACAGGAGCCGACCGCTGCAAGCCGGTCGGCTTTTTTGTGGATGGGATCCTGTCGGCACGGGATTCCGTGCAGTCTCCGCCAAGCAATCGCGGCCATGGGCCGCTCCTGCGAAAAGCATCACTCTGTAGGAGCGGTCGCTACGGCGCACCGGCATGGCCGCGATTGCCCGCCGAGCCGTAGGATTAAAAATCGAGCAGAGTTTTCCATGCGTGTCGTGCCGGCCGCGCTGAGTGCCGTCACCCAGCGGCTCTCCATCACCCCGATAGACAAAAGGCTCTGCCTGGCGCCGTGCCTTTTGCCAGCCGCTTTGCGACAATGCCGGCACTTTTGCTGCCGGATGTCGCCATGACTGCCCTGAAGAACGACCGTTTCCTGCGTGCCCTGCTCAAGCAGCCGGTGGACGTCACCCCGGTGTGGATGATGCGCCAGGCCGGGCGCTACCTGCCCGAGTACCGCGCCAGCCGGGCCCGCGCCGGTGACTTCATGAGTCTGTGCAAGAACCCGCAATTCGCCTGCGAGGTGACCCTGCAGCCGCTGGAGCGCTATCCGCTGGATGCCGCCATCCTCTTTTCCGACATCCTCACCATTCCCGACGCCATGGGTCAGGGCCTCTATTTCGAGACCGGCGAGGGGCCGCGCTTTCGCAAGGTGATCAACACGCCGGCCGACATCGAGGCGCTGCCGATCCCCGATGCCGAATCCGACCTGGGCTACGTGATGGACGCCGTGCGCACCATCCGTACGGCGCTGGACGGCCGGGTACCCCTGATCGGCTTTTCCGGCAGCCCCTGGACCCTTGCCACCTACATGATCGAAGGCGGCTCCAGCAAGGATTTCCGCAAGGCCAAGGCCATGCTCTACGACACCCCCGAGGCCCTGCACCTGCTGCTGGACAAGCTGGCCCAATCGGTCACCGCCTACCTCAACGGCCAGATTCGCGCCGGCGCCCAGGCGGTGCAGATCTTCGATACCTGGGGCGGCAACCTGTCCGCTGCGGCCTACCAGGAATTTTCCCTGGCCTACATGCGCAAGATCGTCGCCGGGCTGATCCGCGAGCATGAAGGACGGCAGGTACCGGTGATCCTCTTCACCAAGAATGGCGGTCTCTGGCTGGAAAGCCTGGCCGACAGCGGTGCCGAGGCCCTGGGCCTGGACTGGACCTGCGACATCGGCGAAGCCCGCCGGCGAGTCGGTAACAAGGTCGCCCTGCAGGGCAACATGGATCCCAGCGTGCTCTACGCCAAGCCGACGGCCATCCGCGCCGAGGTGGGACGTATCCTGGAAAGCTATGGCCAGGGCAGCGGCCACGTCTTCAACCTGGGCCATGGCATCACCCCCGAGGTGGACCCGGCCCATGCCGGTGCCTTCATCGAAGCCGTCCACGAGTTGTCGGAGCGCTACCACCAGGGCTGACTGTGCCGGGATCGGCACGACCGGTCCCAAGTCGAACGAGCGGGTCGTGGCCGGTTACGGCATAGTCGGGGTTTCCCCGATGGAGCGCCGCCATGGCCCAGATGACCCCGGAAGAGCTGCAGCACCTGGCCGAAGAGGTGCTCGCGGCCCATGGCTTCAGCCAGCCGCAGCGCGCGGCCATCGCCGCCATGATGGTGGCCGGCCAGCGTGACGACTGCGCCTCCCACGGCATCTATCGGCTGCTGGGCATCGTCAAGACGCTCAAGGCCGGCAAGGTGGTGGCGGATGCCGAGCCGACGGTAGAAGACGTGGCTCCGGCCATCGTCCGGGTCGATGCCGGGGGTGGCTTCTCGCCGCTGGCCTTTCACACGGGCCTGCCGTTGCTGGAAGCCAAGGCTCGTGCCTGTGGTCTGGCGGCCCTGGCGATCAACAACTGCGTGCACTTCTCGGCGCTCTGGGTGGAGATGGAAGCCCTCACTGCCAGGGGGCTGGTGGCCCTGGCCTGCAATCCGACCCAGGCCTATGTCGCCCCGGCCGGCGGTCGTCGCCCGCTGTTCGGGACCAATCCCATCGCCTTCGGCTGGCCACGGCCGGAAGGGCCGCCTTTCGTCTTCGACTTCGCCACCAGCGCCGTGGCCCGCGGCGAGATCGAGTTGCATCGTCGCGCCGGCAAGGCCCTGCCCGAGGGCTGGGGCGTGGACGCCGAGGGGGTTCCCAGCAGCGATGCCCGCACCGTGCTGGAGGAGGGTGCCATGCTCACCTTTGGCGGTCACAAGGGCTCGGCGCTGTCGGCCATGATCGAGTTGCTCGCCGGCCCGCTGATCGGCGATCTCACCAGTCCGGAGTCCTCCGTTGTCGACGCCGGCGCGGGCGGGCTGCCCTATCACGGCGAACTCATCCTGGCCTTCGATCCCCAGCGCTTTCTCGGCGCCGCGGTAGCCGACTACCAGCAGCGCGCCGAGCAGTTGTTCGCCGGCATCGAGGCCCAGGGCGCCCGCCTGCCGTCACAGCGCCGCTACCAGGCGCGGGCTCGCAATACCACCCGTGGCTGGGTGGAGGTGCCGGACGAACTCCTGGCCGACGTCCGGGCCCTGCTACCCGGCTGAGCCGGGACGCGATGCGCATCACCTGGAGGAGGCTGCGACAACGCGGTCTCTGAACCCCGCCCCGGACGCAGGGTCCACGACTGGCCCCCTTAGTGCCAGCCTGGGTCTTCATGTACGCCGACGACACCGATCGCCCCCATCACCGCGGCCTGTTGCTGCTGAGCATCACCCTGATGGTGCTGGTGTACTTTCTCGACAACCTGTCGATCGCCCTGGCCAATCGCTATGTCTACGGCGGCCTGGGTATCGACCCGCGCAGCTACACCCTGGCCACCGCCTGCTACAGCGCCGCGGTCATCGTCACCAGCGCCCCGCACCAGTGGTTCGCCCAGCGCCTGGGCTATCGCAACCTGATCTTCGCCGCCGTCGGCATCCACCTGGTCGGCCAGGTGTGCTGCCTGGTTGCCACCGATCTGCCGACTTTCATCGTCGGGCGAGTGCTGATGGGCGCCGGCGCCGCCACCTTCTTTGCCGGGGCGCGGGTACTGGTGCAGATGTATTTCTCCGGTCCCCAGTTGCCGACCGGGATCCGCGCCTTCGCCTCCGGCGTGCCCCTGGGTGGTGCGCTCGCGTCCTTTACCACCGCGGAATTGCTGGAAGGTCATCAGTGGCGCGCCATCTTCATGGTGCCGGCGCTGGCCTGCGCGCTGGTGGCGGTGTGCGTCTGGCTGTCGCTGCCGCGGCGCTCCCATCCGCTGCAGAATTCCGGAGCGCCTTCGCTGGCGTCCATGGTGCTGCTGGCGGTTGGCAGCCTGCTGCTGACCACCACCACCCAGCGACTGGCCTTCGACTTCTTCAGCGATGGGCTGTGGCTAGCCCTGGAGCTGCTGCTGGGAACGGCCATCCTCGGACTCTATGTCTACTACGAGCGCGGCCTGGCGCGGCCGACTCTGGACTTCAAGCACGCCATCACCCCGGGCTTTCTCGCCGGCATGCTGTTCATGATGCTCAACTACTTCCTGCTCGGCGCCTACAACTTCATCATCCCCCAGTACGTGGTCAACGGCCTGCAACTGCCGGTCTATACCGCCGGGGGCGTCATGGCGCTGGGCTGGCTGTGCGGTCTGGCGCCGCTGCTGATGATCACCTCGGTGCGGCTGCGCGAGCGCTTTCCCTGGGGCGGCTTTCGCAAGTACCTGGTGGCGGGCTATCTGCTGCTGGCCGGCTATGGCTTCTGGATGGTGCGCCAGCACGCCGACGTGCCCCTCTACCAGCAGCTGGTCCCGGGGCTGATGATGCATGGCACCTACCTGATCGGCACCTTCGCGGTGATCATCATGTACACCTTCATGCGCGTCGAGCCGGCCTATTTCAGCCAGGCCTACCAGATCAAGAACATGACCCAGCAACTGGTCATGCCCATGGGCATCGTGCTCTCCAACGTCTTCCTGCAGTGGCGCGACGCCTTTCACGCCTCGGTGCTCAGCGCCGCGATCAATCCCTATGCGCAGAACTACCAGGCCTATGGCGAACGCTATCGGCAAGCCACCGGCGCCGACAGCGCCCTGGCGCAGATCTCCAGTCTGGTCACCCGCCAGAGCCAGGTGCTGGGCTATCTCGACTATTTCTGGCTGGTCGGCTGGATCGGTCTGGCACTGGCCCTCTACATGGCCGTGCAACGGCATTTTCGCTGAAGCGCGACGTTTGCCGGCCCTTAAGCCGACGTTCAGCTAGCGACCACCATAATGCGGGCTTTTGCAGGTCGCGGCAGCCGCCGGGAGCCTGCGCCGGTCGGCCGCGCCCCAGTCGGTCCGGAGCTTGCATTGCTGGGCTGTCGGGCTTTGTGGAACAATGCGGGCAACGACATTTTTCAAGGGTGGCAGCCGTGATCGACGCTGATGGTTTTCGCCCCAATGTCGGCATCATTCTCGCCAACGATGCCGGCCAAGTACTGTGGGCCCGCCGCATCAATCAGGATGCCTGGCAGTTCCCCCAGGGTGGGATAGACGACCGGGAAACGCCCGAAGAGGCGCTGTACCGGGAGCTGAACGAAGAGGTGGGGCTGAGCCCCGATGACGTCCGCATCCTGGCCTGTACCCGGGGCTGGTTGCGCTATCGTCTGCCGCAGCGCATGGTGCGCACCCACAGCCGTCCGCTGTGCATCGGCCAGAAGCAGAAGTGGTTTCTGCTACGGCTGACCGCGGAAGAGCAGCGGGTGCGGATGGATGTGACGGGCAAGCCGGAATTCGATGGCTGGCGCTGGGTAAGCTACTGGTACCCACTGGGCCAGGTGGTGACCTTCAAGCGAGAGGTCTATCGGCGGGCGCTCAAGGAGTTGGCACCCCGCTTGCTGGCCTGATTACCGGTACGGCCGGTGCGAAAGAGGTGAGGAGAAGCTGTGGTCATGCAGGATGAACGACACGTGATGCACGCCGGCGGCTCTGCCGGGCGTCGGCTGCGGAGGCGCTAGATGCTTGCAGTTCTGCGCAAGATCGTCCAGGAGGTCAATGCCGCCAAGGATCTGGGGTCGGCACTGTCCATCATCGTGCAGCGCGTCCGCGCGGCCATGCAGTCGCAGGTCTGCTCCGTCTATCTGCTGGATCCGGACACCAACCGCTTCGTGCTGATGGCCACCGAAGGCCTCAACAAGAAGTCCATCGGTCGCGTCAGCATGGCCCCCAACGAGGGCCTGGTCGGCCTGGTCGGGACCCGTGAAGAGCCGCTCAATCTCGAAGACGCCGCCAGTCACCCGCGCTTTCGCTACTTTGCCGAGACCGGCGAAGAACGTTATGCCTCCTTTCTTGGCGCGCCCATCATCCACCACCGGCGCGTCATGGGCGTGCTGGTGGTGCAGCAGAAGGAGCGTCGCCAGTTCGACGAGGGTGAGGAGGCCTTCCTGGTGACCATGAGCGCCCAGCTCGCCGGGGTGATCGCCCATGCCGAGGCCACTGGAACCATCCGCGGGCTGGACCGGCAGGGCCGGGGTATCCAGGAGGCCCGTTTCGTCGGCATCCCCGGTTCGCCCGGAGTCGGCGTCGGCAAGGCCGTGGTGGTCCTGCCACCGGCCGACCTGGAAGTGGTCCCGGACAAGACCGTGACCGACATCGATGCCGAGTTGCAGCTGTTCCGCACCGCCATCGAAGGCGTACGGGCGGACATGAAGGCGCTGTCCAAGCGCCTGTCCACCCAGTTGCGCAAGGAAGAGCAGGCGCTGTTCGACGTCTATCTGATGATGCTCGACGACGCCGCCCTCGGTAACGAGGTGACCACCATCATCAAGAGCGGCCAGTGGGCCCAGGGCGCCCTGCGCCAGGTGGTGATGGAGCACGTTCAGCGTTTCGAGCTGATGGACGACGCCTATCTGCGCGAACGCGCCGCCGATGTGCGCGACCTCGGTCGACGGTTGCTGGCCTATCTGCAGCAGGCCCACCAGGCCTGCCTGATCTATCCGGAAAACACCATCCTGGTCAGCGAGGAGCTCTCGCCGGCCATGCTCGGCGAGGTGCCCGAAGGGCGTCTGGTCGGCCTGATCTCGGTGCTTGGCTCGGGCAACTCCCACGTCGCCATCCTGGCGCGCGCCATGGGCGTGCCCACCGTCATGGGCGCGGTGGACCTGCCGTATTCCAAGGTGGACGGCATCGACCTCATCGTCGATGGCTACCATGGGGAGATCTTCACCAATCCGTCGCCGACGCTGATCAAGCAGTATGGCGACGTGGTGGAAGAGGAGCGCCAGCTGACCCAGGGCCTCGACGCCCTGCGCAGCCTGCCCTGCGAGACCCTCGACGGCCACCGCATGCCGCTGTGGGTCAACACCGGCCTGATGGCCGACGTGGCGCGTGCCCAGCAGCGCGGCGCCGAAGGCGTCGGGCTGTATCGCACCGAAGTGCCCTTCATGGTCAACGAGCGCTTTCCCAGCGAGAAGGAACAGCTCTCCATCTATCGCGAGCAGCTGGCCGCCTTCCACCCGGCCCCGGTGACCATGCGCACCCTGGACGTCGGCGGGGACAAGGCGCTGTCCTATTTCCCGATCAAGGAAGACAATCCCTTCCTCGGCTGGCGCGGGATCCGCGTCACCCTGGACCACCCGGAAATCTTCCTGGTGCAGACCCGCGCCATGCTCAAGGCCAGCGAAGGCCTGAACAACCTGCGCATCATGCTGCCGATGATTTCCGGCGTGCACGAGGTGGAGGAATCCCAGCACCTGCTGCACCGCGCCTGGTGCGAGGTGCGTGATGAAGGCGTCGACATCCCCATGCCGCCGGTGGGCGTCATGGTCGAGGTGCCTTCGGCGGTCTACCAGGCCCGCGACCTGGCGCGCCAGGTGGACTTCATCTCCGTGGGTTCCAACGACCTGACCCAGTACCTGCTGGCGGTGGATCGCAACAACCCGCGGGTGGCCGACCTCTACGACTACTTCCACCCGGCGGTGCTGCAGGCGCTGCAGCAGGTGGTGGACGGCGCCCATGCCGAAGGGGTGCCGGTCAGCATCTGCGGCGAGATGGCCGGCGATCCGGCGGCGGCGGTGCTGCTCATGGGCATGGGCTTCGATACCCTGTCGATGAACGCCACCAACCTGCCCAAGGTGAAGTGGCTGCTGCGCCAGGTCACCCTGGAAAAGGCCCGCGAGCTGGTGCAGCAGATGCGCCAGATCGACAATCCCCAGGTCATCCACAGCGCCCTGCACCTGGCCTTGCGCAATCTCGGACTGGGCCGGGTGATCAACCCGGCAGCCAGCGTCCAGAGCTGAGCGTGTCAGGCGGGAAGGCTGCTTCCCGCCTGACAGGTAGCGGCGTACCATGCCGCCTCTTGCGCCCGAGGTGATGATGGATCTCTTGCTCTTCCTGGTGCTCGGCGCCTGCGCCGGGCTGCTGGCCGGTCTGTTCGGGGTCGGCGGTGGCCTGATCATCGTGCCGGTGCTGGTCTACAGCTTTACCGCCAAGGGCCTCGATCCGGACATCCTCACCCACCTGGCGGTGGGCACCTCGCTGGCCACCATCGTCTTCACCTCGCTGAATTCCGTCTGGGCCCATCATCGGCTGGGCGCCGTCCGCTGGCGGCTGTTCGCCTGGATGGCCCTGGGGATCGTCTTCGGCAGCGCCCTGGGCGCCCTGACCGCCGCCATCCATGGCCCGCTGCTGCAAAAGATCATCGGCACCTTCGCCGTTCTCATCGCCCTCCAGCTGGCGCTGGACCTGCGCCCCAGGCGCCAGGCCGGCGAGCCCGGCAAGCCGGTGCTGACGGTGGCGGGGGTGGTGATCGGCTGGGCCTCGGCGATCTTCGGCATCGGCGGCGGTTCGCTCACCGTGCCCTTCCTGGTCTGGCGCAGCCTGTCGATGCAGCAGGCGGTGGCCACCTCGGCGGCCTGTGGCCTGCCCATCGCCCTGTCCGGGGCGCTGTCCTTCATCCTGGTCGGCTGGCAGCAGCCGGGTCTGCCCGCCTGGAGTCTGGGCTACGTCTATCTGCCGGCCTTGCTGGGCATCGCCCTGACCAGCATGTTCTCGGCCCGTTTCGGTGCGCGACTGGCCCATCGCCTCTCGCCCCGGCTGCTCAAGCGCCTGTTCGCCCTGCTGCTGTTCGGCGTCGGTCTCAACTTCTTACTCTGATCCCTTTCAAGGAGGCACCATGCTGCCGTATCCGCAAATAGACCCGGTGGCCCTGTCGCTGGGGCCGCTGAAGATCCACTGGTACGGGCTCATGTACCTGGTGGGCATCGGCGGTGCCTGGTGGCTGGCCAAGCGGCGACTCGATCGCTTCGATCCGCGCTGGACCAGCGAGACCCTGTCCGACCTGGTGTTCTGGGTGGCGCTGGGGGTCATCGCCGGGGGCCGGCTCGGCTACGTGCTCTTCTACAACCTGGCGGAGTACATCGCCAATCCGACGCTGATCTTCGAGGTCTGGAAGGGCGGCATGTCCTTTCACGGCGGCCTGCTCGGAGTGATCCTGGCGGTCTGGTGGTTCGGCAAGCGCCATAACAAGGGCTTCTTCGAGCTGATGGACTTCATCGCGCCGCTGGTACCCATCGGCCTCGGTGCCGGCCGCATCGGCAACTTCATCAACGCCGAACTCTGGGGCAAGCCCACCGACGTGCCCTGGGCGATGATCTTCCCGCCCTACAGCGATCCGGCCCAGCTGCCACGCCACCCCTCCCAGCTCTATCAGTTCGCCCTGGAAGGCGTGGCGCTGTTCGTCATTCTCTGGCTGTACTCGCGCACGCCGCGGCCGACCATGGCCGTGTCCGGCCTGTTCGTGCTCTGCTACGGCATCTTCCGCTTCATCGTCGAATTCGTCCGGGTGCCCGATGCCCAGCTCGGCTATCTGGCCTGGGGCTGGCTGACCATGGGACAGGTACTCTGCGTACCCATGGTGCTCGGCGGTATCGCGCTGATGGTCTATGCCTACCGCCGTGCGCCGCAGCCGGTCGTCCGCGCCGAATGACGTCTGGGGGCCGCCCGCATGACAAGTGCGGGCGGCCTGTTATAGTTCAGGGAACACCATCACAACCGCGCAAGGGATCAGCCGTATGAATCCGTTCCGTAGCCTGGCTGCCGCGCTGGCGCTGGCCCTGACGATGCAGGTCCTGCCGGCGCAGGCGCAACAGGCCCAGGGTGACGTCACCGAATATCAGACCGCCGACCAGGCGTTCGGTGAGGCCCAGGCTCCCGCCGCCTTTTCCATGATCGGCGATCTGCTGATCGCGCGACCACTACTCATCGCCGCCACCGTGATCGGTGCGGGCGTCTTCGTGGTCAGTCTGCCGTTCACCGCCGCCGGCGGTAACATCGGCAAGGCCGGCAAGGCGCTGGTGGTCGAGCCGGGCAAGGCGGCCTTCGTGCGCTGCCTGGGGTGCACCCAGAGCGGGTACGGGCGTACCGAATAGGCCCTGGCGCCAGGCCAGGTCGCTCAGGCCTGGCCGCTGATCTTCAGATACTTGTCGTGCAGCTGCTCCTTGGTCTCGACATGGTTCTCGTCGAGGGGGATGCAGTCCACCGGGCAGACCTGCTGGCACTGGGGTTCGTCATAGTGGCCCACGCACTCGGTGCACAGGTTCGGATCGATCACATAGATCTCCGCACCCTGGGAGATGGCGCCGTTCGGGCACTCGGGCTCGCACACGTCGCAGTTGATGCAATCGTCGGTAATGATGAGGGACATCGTCGGCTCCACGCCGCGCGAACGCGCAGCGATCCAAAAGTCAGGCGCGCATTTTGCCCCATCCGCGCGCCGGCTGCACCCGACAGTCCTTGGGGTTAATCAGCTGGCCGGGGCAAAACGCTCCAGCAACGCCTGATGCACGGTGGGATGGACGAACTTGGTCACGTCACCGCCGAGCGCCGCGATCTCCCGCACCAGGGTGGAGGACAGGTAGGAATAGTGTTCCGACGGGGTCAGGAACATGCTTTCCGCCTGGGGCGCGAGCACCCGGTTCATGTTGGCCAGCTGGAATTCGAATTCGAAATCCGACACGGCGCGCAGGCCGCGCAGGATGATGGTCGCCTTCTGCTGCTCCACCAGGGTGGCCAGCAGGCAGCTGAAGCCGATCACCTCGACGTTGGGTAGGTGCGCGGTCACCGCCTTGGCCAGCTCGACCCGGCGCTCCAGCGGAAACAGCGGATTCTTCTTGGGGCTGGCCGCCACCGCCACCACGACTTCGTCGAACAGCCGCGAGGCGCGCTCCACCAGATCGCCATGGCCCTTGGTGATGGGGTCGAAGGTGCCGGGGTATAGCACTCGGTTCATGACGCTGTCCTGGGGGCGAAGCTGTTGGGGCTTGGATGGTAGCTCAGGGGCGGAGTGAGGCCAAGGCGACAGCCGCCGGGATCGCCGACCCGTGGGCGTTTATCGGCCGGATGGCGCTGCCCGCTGGCTGACCAGCCAGTCGGGGATGCGCCTTTCCAGGTAATAGTCCGGGTCGCGGAAGGCGCCGCCGACGAAACCCACGTGGCCGCCATGGGGCAGGCGCTCGAACAGGGTGTCGGGCGCCAGTTCGGCGCGGGCGGGCAGGGCGTCGGTGCCGATGAAGGGGTCGTCCTCGGCCTGGATCAGCAGGGTGGGGATGCGGATTCCCCCCAGGTAGTAGCGGCTGGAGGCCTGGCGATAGTAGTCCCGGGCATCGCGAAAGCCGTGCAGGGGCGCGGTGTAGCGGTCGTCGAAGTCCCAGAAGGTCTTGAGCCCCTCGGGCGGCCCCAGGCGCGCGAGGATCTCGTGCTGCTCGGGATGGCGCTCACGGTCGAACAGCGCCTGCTTGTCGCGCACGTAGCGCGCCAGTTCGCGGATGAAGTGCCGCTGATAGATGCGCGAGAAGCCGAGGCCGATGCGATCGGCGCAGAGGTCCAGGCGAAAGGGCACCGAGACCGCCGCCGCGGCGGTGAGACCGCTGTCAACGCCGCGCTCGCCCAGGTACTTGAGCAGCACGTTGCCGCCAAGGGAAAAGCCCACCGCATACAGCGGCGCCTCCGGACGACTGGCCTGCAGATGGCGCACCACCGCCGCCAGGTCTTCGCTGACGCCGGAGTGATAGCCGCGCGGCAGGCGGTTGGGCTCGCCGGAGCAGCCTCGCCAGTTGAGGCCGACGCTGGCCCAGCCGCGGGCGGCCAGGGCGAATTGCAGGCCGAGCACGTAGTGGGAGCCGGAGCTGCCGGTCAGGCCGTGGGCGATCAGCACCAGCGGCGCGCGCGGATCCTCGGCGTGGTACCAGTCCAGATCGAGAAAGTCGCCGTCCTCCAGCCACAGCCGTTCCCGCGGCCGGGTGATGGGCGGCAGGCGGCGCCACAGCGAGCCCCAGAGGGTCTGCAGGTGCGGGCCGGGCAGCCAGCGCGCCGGGCGAAAGGGTGCGCTGTTCACGCCTGGCGGTGCCAGAGGGCGTAGTGGACGTTGCCGGTCTTCTTCTCGCGGTGCAGCTGCCAGGTCGCGGGCAGGGCCAGGCGCGAGGGCTGGGTCTCGCTCTCGGTGTAGATCCAGGCGTCCGCGGCCAGCCAGCCCCGGGTTTCCAGGGCCGTGCAGGCCGGCTCCAGCAGGTCCTTGCCAAAGGGCGGATCGAGAAACACCAGGTCGAAGGGCGCCTCCGCCGGCTTGCCCAGCGCCTGCAGGGCATCGGTCTGGCGCACCTCGGCGTGGGCGCAGCCGAGGGCCTGCAGATGGCCGCGCAGGGCGTTGGCGGCCTGGGCATTGAGGTCGAAGGCCAGCGCCTGACCGGCGCCGCGGGAGAGGGCTTCCAGCAGCAGGGCGCCGCTGCCGGCGAAGGGATCCAGCACCCGCGCGCCCGGGGTGACGGCGGCCAGCCAGTTGAACAGGGTCTCGCGGACCCGGTCCGGGGTGGGTCTCAGGCCCAGGGCATCGGGAAAGACGAAGCGCCGGCTGCGCCAGTCGCCACCGATGATGCGCAGTTGGTTGGCGGTCTTCTGGGCCATGCTAGTGCTCCGGAACGCCGCAGGGCGGCAGATTGGGAAGAGGGCGGGGCGGCGGTAGCGGCTGCTGGGCGACCCGTGGGCCGGCGCTGACCACGACTAACTTTTCCGGGTCCAGATGGCGCTGCAGGGCGGCATGCACCTGTTCCACCGTCAGGCGGCGCACCTGCTGGAGGAAGTCGTCCAGGTAGCTGCTGGGCAGGTCGTAGAAGCCGATGTTGCCCAGTTGGGCGACGATGGCGCCATTGCTGGCGTTGGCCAGCGGGAAGCTGCCTTCGATCTGCCGCTTGGCGCGGTCCAGTTCGGCCTGGGTGGGGCCCTGGGCCAGGTAGTCGCGCAGCAGGTCGCGGACCAGCGCCAGGGTGGCATCGCCCAGTTCGGCGCGGGTCTGCAGGCCGATGGTGAAGGGACCCGGCTGACGCATGGGGGTGAAGCCCGAACTGACGCCGTAGGTGAGGCCGCGGCGTTCGCGCAATTCGGTCATCAGCCGACTGCCGAAGCCGCCACCGCCGAGGATCTGGTTGCCGACGAAGAGGGCGGCGTAGTCGGGATCGCGGCGGGTGATGCCGAGTTGGCCGAGCAGCAGGCGCGTCTGCTGGGCCGGGACCTCCAGCTGCACCCGGACCGGTTCGACAGGCGCTGGCACCGGCAGTGGCGGCAGCGCCGGGCCGCGGGGCAGGGCGCGCGACAGCCGGGCGGCGATCTGTTCGGCGCGAGTTCGATCCAGGTCGCCCGTGAGGGCGATCACCGCATTGCCGGCGGCATAGGCACGGGCATGGAAGGCCCTGAGGCTGGCCGCATCGAGATGGGCCACTCCGGCTGCGCTGCCCTGTGGCGAATGGGCATAGGGGTGATTGCCGTAGAGGCGCTCCTGCAGCGCTTCGCCGGCCAGGCTGGCCGGTTCGCGGCGACTGGCGGCGATCAGCGTCAGCAGCTGGTCACGGATGCGCTGGATGGCCTCGGTGGGAAAGGTCGGACGACCGACCACCTCGGCCAGCAGCGCCAGGGCCGGTTCGCTGTGAGCCGGATCGGCGAGGGTGCGCAGTCCGACCACCGCCTGATCACGATAGGCGCCGTTGCTGAAATCGGCGCCCAGGCGCTCGAAGCCGTCGGCGATGGCGCCGGCATCGCGTCCCGGGGTGCCTTCGTTGAGCAGGCCGTTGGTCAGCATGGCCAGGCCCGGGGTGGCGCCGTCCTGGCTGCTGCCGGCGGCGAAGATCAGGCGCACGTCGAACATCGGCAATTCCGGCGCCGGCACGAACAGCACCTGGGCGCCCTCGGCGGTGCGCCAGCGCTGGATGTCCAGCTGGCGACCCAGGGGCGGTGCGTCCTTGAGCGTCCTGAGGCTGTCCACGGCCGGATAGGCGCGCGCCAGGTCGCCGGCCGGGGTAGGGGACTGGCAACCGGCGAGCAGGCACAGCGACAGCCAGAGCAGCGGTTTCATGGACGATTCTCCGCGGTGGCTGTGGGCTTGAGCTGGGCCAGGGTCAGGCGCTCGCGGGTGAAGTAGGTGCGGGCCACCCGACGCAGGTCGTCGGGGGTGACCCGGCCCAGTTCGTCGAGCAACCGATCGCCCTGGCGCCAGCCGAGGCCGACGCTTTCCAGCTGACCGATGCTGCTGGCCTGGGCGGTGATGGAGTCGCGGCCATAGACCAGCCCGGCCACCAGCAGGGCGCGGACCCGGGCCAGTTCCTCGGTGCTGGGCGGCTCGCGCTTGAGCAGGTCCAGTTGCGCCCAGAAGGCGCCTTCCAGCTGGTCGAGGGTCTTGCCGCGCTGGGTGTTGGGGGTGCCGCTGAGCAGGAAGAGGCTGTCGCCACGGGTGTAGGCGCCATAGGCGGCGCGCACGCTGCTGGCCACTTCCTGCCCCCGTTCGAGACGACTGGGCAGCCGTGCGCCCGAGCCGCCGCCGAGCAGGGCGGCCAGCAGTTGCAGCGCATAGGCATCGCGCGGCTGGGCGGCGGTGGCCAGGCTGGGCACGTTGAAGCCCATCAGCAGACTGGGCAGTTCGCGGGCCTGCAGGTCCAGGCGGCGCTCGCCCGGCGCCGGCAGTTCCAGCGGGCGGTGCGGCGCGGGCAGGTCGCTGCGCGGGATGGTGCCAAACCAGCGCTGCACCTCGGCACGGATCGCCTGGGGGTCGACGTCGCCGACCACCACCAGGGTGGCGTTGTTGGGCGCGTACCAGGTCTGGTACCAGCGGCGCAAGTCGTCCACGCCGAGGCGCTGCAGGTCCTGGGGCCAGCCAATGGTGGGGTTGCGATAGCCGCTGGCCGGGTAGGCGGCGGCCTTGAAGCGTTCGAAGGACAGTGCCTCGGGGCGGTCGTCGGTGCGCAGCCGGCGTTCCTCCTTGATCACCTCCAGCTCGCGACTGACCTCGTCGGGCGTCAGCCGCAGGTGCTGCATGCGATCGGCTTCCAGCTCCAGGGCCACCGGCAGGCGATCTCGGGCGAGCAGCTGGTAATAGACGGTGTAGTCGTCGGTGGTGAAGGCATTTTCCTCGGCGCCCAGGTCGCGCAGCAGATGCGAGGCCTCGCCGGCGTCGAGCTTGCGGCTGCCCTTGAACATCAGGTGTTCCAGGGCATGGGACAAGCCGGTCGCACCGGGCGCCTCCAGGCTCGAACCCACGCGATACCAGAGTTGCACCACGGCGACCGGCGCCCGGTGATCTTCGCGGACCACCAGCCTGAGGCCGTTGTCGAGGGTGAATTCCTCGGTGTTCTGCCGGCTGGCCGTGGCCAGGGCGAGGGTGGGGAGCAGGCTGAGCAGGACGACCAGGGCGGTCCGACGGGAGCGGGAGGCGGGCATCGCGAGAGCAGGCCTTGTAGCGCGGTAGGGGACGAAGCGGCTGCGTCCTGGGGACGGTCGCGCGTTTTTCGCCGACGGGGAGGTCTTCCGCCCGGCAGGCTGCTAGGATACGCATCCCTTTTCCCGACGGCCATGCCTGACGGTCGAGCCCCGCCTGGCGGAGCTCCCGCAGCCGGCTCGTCCGTTCGATACAGAGCCCTGCATGTTTGGATCCGACGACAAGAAGTCTCCCCCCACGGAGAAGAAAGGCCTGTTCGGCTGGTTCCGCAAGAAGACTGCCGAACCCGTAGAGACGCCTGCCGAAGCCCCCGCGCCCGAGGCCGAGGAGCGCCTGCCCGGCTCGCTGGCCAGCGAGCCGGTGCAGCACCCGGAGCCGGTGCCCGAGCCGCCGGAGGCGATCCCCTCGTTGACCCCGGTGCCGGTCGCCGAAGAGGAGGCGCCGTCGCCGGTGGCGCTCACGGCGCTGGTCGAGCCACTGGTGGCCGATCCCATCGTGCCGCCGGTCGAGGTCGAGCCGCTGATGGCGCCGGAGGTAGAGCCCGAGCCATTAGCTGTGCCGGTCGCGCCGCTGCCCCCGGTTGTGCCGGCGCCTGAGCCTGAGCCTGCTCCCGTCCCGGCCATACCGGTAGCGCCCCTTGTCCCGCTCCGTCCCGAGCCCGTGGTGGTCGAGCCCGAGCCCGAGCTTGAGCCCGCTCCGCCAGCCGTCGCCGCCACGCCGACCGAACCCGCCAAGCTGGGCTTCTTCGCGCGCCTGCGCCAGGGCCTGTCCAAGACCAGCGCCAGTCTCGGCGAGGGCATGGCCAGCCTGTTCCTCGGCAAGAAGGCCATCGACGACGACCTGCTCGAAGAGCTGGAGACCCGCCTGCTGACCGCCGACGTCGGCGTCGAGGCCACCGGTGTCATCATGCGCAACCTGACCCAGAAGGTGGCGCGCAAGCAGCTGGCCGACAGCGAGGCCCTCTACCAGGCGCTGCAGCAGGAGCTCACCGAGATGCTGCTGCCGGTGGAGCAGCCGCTGGTGATCGATACCTCGCACAAGCCCTACGTCATCCTGGTGGTCGGCGTGAACGGCGCCGGCAAGACCACCACCATCGGCAAGCTGGCCAAGCGGCTGCAGAACGACGGCAAGAAGGTCATGCTGGCGGCCGGCGATACCTTCCGCGCCGCGGCGGTCGAGCAGCTGCAGGTCTGGGGCGAGCGCAACCGCATCCCGGTGATCGCCCAGCACACCGGCGCCGATTCCGCCTCGGTGATCTTCGATGCCGTCCAGGCCGCCAAGGCCCGCGGCATCGATGTGCTGATCGCCGACACCGCCGGCCGGCTGCACACCAAGGACAACCTCATGGAAGAGCTGCGCAAGGTGCGCCGGGTGATCGGCAAGCTGGACGCGGAGGCGCCCCACGAGACCCTGCTGGTGCTGGACGCCGGTACCGGCCAGAACGCCCTCAACCAGGCCAGGCAGTTCCACAATGCGGTGCCCCTGACCGGCCTGGCGCTGACCAAGCTCGACGGCACCGCCAAGGGCGGGGTGATCTTCGCCCTGGCCAAGCAGAGCGCCCTGCCGATCCGCTATGTCGGCGTCGGCGAAGGCATCGACGACCTGCGGCCCTTCGAGGCGCGCCCCTTCGTCCAGGCCCTGTTCGCGGAGCGGGGCGTCTCATGATCCAGTTCGACCGCGTCTCCAAGCGCTATCCCAACGGTCACGTCGGCCTGCAGGAACTGAGCTTCCGTGCCGAACGTGGCGAGATCCTCTTCGTCACCGGTCATTCCGGCGCCGGCAAGAGCACCCTGATGCGACTGATCCTGGCCATGGAAAGGCCCACCGGCGGCAAGCTGACCCTGGCCGGCCAGGACATCTCGCGCATCACCAATGCGCAGATTCCCTTTCTGCGCCGGCAGATCGGCGTGGTCTTCCAGAACCACCAGCTGCTCCATGACCGTACCGTGTTCGACAACGTCGCCCTGCCGCTGCAGATCCTCGGCCTGTCCAAGCCCGAGATCGCCAAGCGCGTCGCCGCGGCGCTGGAGCGGGTCAGCCTCAAGGACAAGCTCGACGACTATCCGGCCGAGCTGTCCACCGGCCAGCAACAGCGGGTCGGCATCGCCCGCGCCGTGGTGCATCGTCCGGCCCTGCTGCTCGCCGACGAACCCACCGGCAACCTCGATCCGCGCCTGGCCTCGGAGATCATGGGCGTCTTCGAGGACATCAACAGCCTCGGCACCACGGTGCTGATCGCCAGCCACGACCATGCGCTCATCGCCCGCCTGCACCATCGCATGCTGACCCTGCAGCGCGGTCGCCTGATCGGTGACGAAGAGGAGAGCCAGTCATGAGTGGCAACGAACTGCCCCGTGGCCAGGAACAGGGCGGCAAGCCCCAGCGTCCGCAGCGCCAGGCCCCGCAGAAACCCAAGAGCGACTGGCGCAGCCCGCTGCATGCCTACCTCGAAGCCCACCGCACCGGTCTGAGGGACAGCCTCAGGCGCATGGTGCAGCAGCCCATAGGCACCTTCCTTACCTGCCTGGTGATGGGCATCGCCCTGGCGTTGCCCATGGGCGTGTCGCTGCTGCTGAAGAACGTCGAGCGACTCGGCGGCTCCTGGCAGCGCGCGGCGCAGATCTCGGTGTTCCTCGACCTGCGCACCGGTCAGGACCAGGCCGAGGTGCTGATGAGCCAGATCAAGGTCCTGCCCGATGTGGCCGAGGCGCGCTGGATCAGTCCGGACGATGCCCTGAAGGAATTGCAGCAGGACGCCGGCCTGGGTGAGGCGCTGCGCGAATTGCCGCAGAATCCGCTGCCCGGCGTCATCGCCGTGACGCCCAGGGAAATCGACAAGAGTCGTCTCGACATGCTGCGCAGCCAGCTGGCCGAGATGAACGGCGTGCAGCAGGTGCAGCTGGACATGCAGTGGGTCGAGCGGCTCACCGCCATCCTCAAGCTCGGCGAGCGCTTCGTCTTCGGCCTGACCGTGGTGCTGGTGATCGCCCTGCTGCTGGTGATCGGCAACACCATCCGCCTGGCCATCGAGAATCGCCGCACCGAGATCGAGGTGGTCAAGCTGGTGGGCGGCACCGATGGCTATGTGCGCCGGCCCTTCCTCTACATGGGGGCGCTGTTCGGCCTGGGCGCCGGCGTCGCCGCCTGGGCCCTGCTGGTGTTCGGCCTGAGCTGGCTCAACGCCGCGGTGCTGGATCTGGCCGGCCTCTACGGCAGTGATTTCGCCCTGGGCAGCGTCGCCGTCGAGGACGGGCTGCAGCTGCTGATCGGCGCCGTGCTGCTCGGCTACATCGGCGCCTGGCTGGCGGTTGCCCGCCACCTGCGCGAACTCGCCCCACGCTGACGAATGGCCGTTTCCGAGACCTGCGGAAACGGTCTAAACCCCTGATGACACAAGCATTTCATGGCCTTTTTCAGCTGGGGTTAAGGGAACCTCGGCTAGTCTGGCGCTGTCCAAAAAATCAGTGTTAGACTGCCCAGTGCTTAGTGAATCGGAGGATTCGCATGACCACTTCGTTGCAACCTGTTCCCACATTGGTCCCCGGCGCCAGCCTGGAAGCCTATGTGCATTCGGTGAACAGCATTCCGCTGCTCACGCCGGAGCGGGAGCGTGAACTGGCTGAGCGCCTCTTCTACAAGGAAGACGTCGAGGCCGCCCGGCAGTTGGTGCTCGCGCATCTGCGTTTCGTGGTGCATATCGCCAAGAGCTATTCCGGCTATGGTCTGGCCCAGGCCGACCTGGTCCAGGAAGGCAATGTCGGCCTGATGAAGGCCGTGAAGCGCTTCAATCCCGAAATGGGCGTACGCCTGGTGTCCTTTGCCGTGCACTGGATCAAGGCCGAAATCCACGAATTCATTCTGCGCAACTGGCGCATCGTCAAGGTCGCCACCACCAAGGCGCAGCGCAAGCTGTTCTTCAACCTGCGCAGTCAGAAGAAGCGACTGGCCTGGCTGAACAACGACGAGGTCCATCGCGTGGCCGAAACCCTGGGTGTCGAACCCCGGGAAGTGCGCGAGATGGAAAGTCGCCTGACCGGGCATGACATGGCCTTCGATCCGGCCAGCGATGCCGATGACGACGCGGCCTATCAGTCGCCGGCCCAGTACCTGGAAGACAGCCGTTACGATCCGGCGCGTCAGCTGGAGGAAGCCGACTGGACCGACAGTTCCACGGCCAATCTGCACGAGGCGCTGGAACACCTGGACGATCGCAGCCGCGACATCCTCTACCAGCGCTGGCTGGCCGAGGAAAAGGCGACGCTGCACGAGTTGGCGGCCAAGTACAATGTCTCGGCGGAGCGTATCCGTCAGCTGGAAAAGAACGCGATGAACAAGCTCAAGGGCAATATCGCCGCCTGATCCAGTTCTTGATCGAAAAGCCGCGCCCCAGGGTGCGGTTTTTTATGCCCGGGAGAAGGACCGTCGCGGTCGAATGCTCGGGTAGCGTGGAAAACCGCGCAGCGTTTTCCAAGTGCGATCCGTAGCGCTAGACGGTTTGCTTGCTTGAGCTGTACGGCTGTGGAAAAAGCTATGCCGGTTTTCACGCTATGTTCTTGTCAGACGCAGAAGCAACAGCGGAAAAGGGCGGCCCTGACCGTCAACCGGGGACCGGCCAACCTGCTCAAAGCCCAGGCGACGATAGAAGCCCAGTGCCTGAGGATTTTGCTCGTTTACCGCGACGCGCCGAATGCCAAGTTCAGCGATGACCCTTTCGACCAGTTGCCGGCCAATCCCGGTGCCTCGGGCTGCACTTGAGACGAAGAGCATTTCCAGGGAATCGCCGTCGATACCGGCGAAACCCTGGATGATGCCCTGGTCATCGCGATAGATCCGTAGCTGAACGGCAGGCAAGGCCTGGTCGCGGATCAAGGTACGTAAGGAAGCAATGTCAGCCTCCTCGAGAAAGTCATGAGTGGCCCGCACCGAATCCTCCCAGACCACCAGCAGGCGTGCGAAATCCGCTGGCGAACCAACCTGGATCATTGCCCGGTCATCCGCCGCAGGTAGTCGCTGCCGCCCAGCTGGCGGTCCTGCTGGCGGATCCAGGCGGCGCGTTCGGCGACGTAGGCGCTCGGGCGGCTCGGGCTCCATTCGCGGGGATTGGGCAGCACGGCGGCCAGCAGGCTGGCCTGGCGGTCGGAGAGGTAGGGCGCGCCTATGCCGAAATGGTGACGGGCCGCGGCCTCGGCGCCGAACACGCCGTCGTCCCATTCCACGCTGTTGAGATAGACCTCGAGGATGCGCTGCTTGGACCAGAAGGTTTCCAGCAGCACGGTGAACCAGGCTTCGAAGGCCTTGCGCAGATAGCTGCGGCCGCTCCACAGAAAGAGGTTCTTGGCGGTCTGCTGGCTGATGGTGCTGGCGCCGCGCAGGGAGCCACCGGCTTCGTTGTGGCTGAAGGCATGGCGGATCGCCGCCATGTCGAAGCCCCAGTGCTCGGCGAAGTGCTGGTCTTCACCGGCGATCACCGCCATCTTGAGATCGTCCGGCAGCTCCTTCCAGGGTCGCCAGTCGCGCTGCAGATCGATGGGCTTGCCGTCGATCCAGGACTCGACCTTGCGCTCCACCATCAGCATGCTGCCCGGCGGCGGCACCCAGCGCAGGATCAGCACCAGGGCGGCGCTGAGGACGGCGAACCAGAGGGCGATACGCAGGAGACGGCGGAGGAGGGTGAGCAGCATCGGCTTGGTCTTTGGCGGTTAGCGGGCCATTATAACCAGCGCTGCTCTTCCATCGCCCGGTAAAACCCATGTTGCGTCTCTTCCTGCTGTTCGCGGCCCTGGCCGGCTTCACCGGTGTCGGACTCGGCGCCTTCGCCGCCCACGGACTCAAGGGCCGGCTGAGCGCCGACTACCTGGCCGTGTTCCAGACCGGCGTGCTTTATCAGCTCATCCATGCCCTGGCGCTGTTCGGCGTCGCCCTCCTGTCGCTGCACTTCCAGGGGCGCCTGGTGGTCTGGGCCGGTGGCTTCTTCATCGCCGGCTTCCTGCTGTTTTCCGGCAGCCTCTATCTGCTGACGCTGACCGGCATCGCGCGGCTGGGCATCATCACCCCCTTCGGCGGGCTGTGCTTTCTCGCCGGCTGGGCCTGCCTGGCCATCCTGGCCTGGCGGCTGGGCAGCCTCTGACCGCGCGCTGGCCGTCGGTCCCGGCCCGGCGCCGCTGCAATGCACGCCCGACCGGCGTAGAATGCCGGCTCACCCCGTGACGATGCCTTTGCCATGCAGATCCTGTTGAACGGCGAATCCCTTGAATTGCCGGACGGCGCCACCGTCGCCGACCTGCTCGTGCGTCTCGACCTGACCGGGCGGCGAGTGGCGGTGGAACGCAACCTCGACATCGTGCCGCGCAGCCAGCACGCCACCACCGCCCTAGTGGACGGCGACCGGCTGGAAGTGGTCCACGCCATCGGCGGCGGCTAGCCGCGCAAGAGGAATCCAGATGAAAGACACTCCCTTTACCCTGGCCGGGCGCACCTATGAGTCGCGCCTGCTGGTCGGCACCGGCAAGTACCGCGATCTCGAAGAGACCCGCGTGGCCATCGAGGCCTCCGGTGCCGAGATCGTCACCGTGGCGGTGCGTCGCACCAACATCGGCCAGACTCCCGGCGAGCCCAATCTGCTCGACGTGATCTCGCCCGAGCGCTACACCATCCTGCCCAACACCGCCGGCTGCTATGACGCGGTGGAAGCGGTGCGCACCTGCCGCCTGGCGCGCGAGTTGCTCGACGGTCACAACCTGGTCAAGCTGGAAGTCCTGGCCGACCAGAAGACCCTGTTCCCCAATGTCATCGAGACGCTCAAGGCCGCCGAGACGCTGGTCGCCGACGGCTTCGACGTCATGGTCTACACCAGTGACGATCCGATCGTGGCGCGCCAGCTGGAGGCCATCGGCTGTATCGCCGTCATGCCGCTGGCCGGTCTGATCGGCTCGGGCCTGGGCATCTGCAATCCCTACAACCTGCGCATCATCCTCGAAGAGGCCAAGGTGCCGGTGCTGGTGGATGCCGGGGTGGGTACCGCCTCCGACGCCACCATCGCCATGGAGCTGGGTTGCGAAGCGGTGCTGATGAACAGCGCCATCGCCCATGCTCGCGAGCCGGTGCTGATGGCCGAAGCCATGAAGCACGCCATCGTCGCCGGTCGCCTGGCCTATCTGGCCGGGCGCATGCCGCGCAAGCTCTATGCCACGGCCTCCTCGCCGCTGGACGGCCTGGTCAACTAGGACCTGGCGCCTTCTGTCACGCGCCCGGCCTGTGCCGGGCGTCTCTTTTTCCCACTATCGATAACGCCATGACCGATCATCAAGACGACCAGACTCCCGACCGCCCCCGGCGCACCATCAAGAGCTTCGTGATGCGCGCCGGCCGCATGACCGAAGGCCAGCAACGCGGTCTCGACCAGGGTTGGCCGCGTTTCGGTCTGGAGCTGACCGACGGCCTCCAGGATTTCGATCAGGTGTTCGGGCGCCAGGCGCCGCGCACCTTCGAGATCGGCTTCGGCATGGGGCATTCCACCCTGGAAATGGCTGCTGCTGCGCCGGAGCAGGATTTCATCGGTGTCGAGGTGCATCGCCCGGGCGTGGGCGCGCTGCTCAATGGTGCCATGACCCAGGGACTGACCAATCTGCGGGTCTACAGCTGCGATGCCCTCGAGGTGCTGCGGCAGTGCGTGGCCGATGCCAGTCTGGATCGGGTGCTGCTGTTCTTTCCCGATCCCTGGCACAAGAGCCGTCACCACAAGCGCCGTATCGTCCAACCGGCCTTCGCCGAACTGGTCCGGCAGAAGCTCAGGGTCGGCGGGGTCCTGCACATGGCCACCGATTGGCAGGCCTATGCCGAACACATGCTCGAAATCATGAACGCCGCCCCGGGTTACCGTAACCTCGGCGACGCCTCGGGCTATGTGCCGCGCCCCGAGGAAAGACCCATCACCAAGTTCGAACGCCGTGGCGAGCGGCTGGGGCATGGGGTCTGGGATTTGAAGTTCGAACGACTCGACTGACCGCGCGTCGCTGATGAGCAGGGGTTGAGCCGTCGGCAGGCTATTGGCATGATGGCGTTTTGCCTTGATGGGCTGAGCCTGTCGTCATGTGTATGGACAAGCGAGATGTCAGCCGATAAGCACGAACTGCCGGGGCCTGGACGGTGATCCATCGGTCGGAGAGTACCCTGGCCGAAATGGACGCCCTGCGCCAGCTGGAGGTCGAGCGCAGCGCCCGCCAGCGTACCGAGCGCTCCTTGGACCTGATGGCCTCGGCCTTCGCGCTGTGCCGCGATGCCATGGCCGTGCTCAGTGAAAGCGGCCAGATCATCGAGGCCAACGAGGCGCTGTGCAAACTGATGCTCAGCGCTGGCAAGAGCGTGTCGGGTCAGTACCTCTCGCATTACATCAAGCTGCCCGAGGCGGCCATCCAGGCCTTCGAGCGCCACGGCTACGCGCTGTCCGAGGCCAGTTTCCATGTCTCGGCCAAGCGCGCGACGCCGATGGAGATCAGCCTCAGTCGTTTCGCTGGCGAAGGCGGAGCCGAGGGCTATGTCATCGCCAGCCTGCGCGACATCACCGAGCGCAAGCGGGCCGAACAGGCGCTGGAGCGTCTGGCGCTGAGCGATGGCTTGACCCAGTTGCCCAACCGTTCCGGTTTCTATCGCCGTTTCGAAGATTGCCTGCGCGCCCTGGCGCCAGACCGTAGCCTGGCCGTGCTGTTCATAGACGTGGATGGGTTCAAGGAGGTCAACGACTCCCTGGGCCACGAGACGGGCGACGAGCTGCTGAAAACCCTGGCCGCGTCCCTGCAGGACAGCCTGGGGGAGGGCGAACTCCTGGCGCGTTGGGGCGGCGATGAATTCGTCGCCGCCGTCGCGGTGGACGGTCGCAGCCAGGCCCGCCAGATCGCCGAGCGTCTGCTGCAGGTGGTCGGCCGGCCACAACGCATCGCCGAGCACGATATCCGGGTATCCGCCAGCATAGGCCTGAGCCTGAGCCCCGAGGACGGGCAGAACGCCGAGACCCTGCTCAGCAATGCCGATGCCGCCATGTACGCGGCCAAGAGCGCCGGCAAGAGCCGGGCACGCTTCTACGATCCGGAATTCACCGCCGAGGCGTTGCGCAAGGTCACGCTGCTGGCCCACCTGCATGCCGCCATCGAGGCGGAAGAAATCAAATTCGTCCTGCAACCCAAGTTCGATGCCCAGCGGCGGCTGGTCAGTGCCGAATTGCTGGCGCGCTGGGAATGTCCCGGCGTGGGTGTAGTGTTGCCCAGCGTCTTCGTCGCCCTGGCCGAGCAGAATGGCATGGCATCTTCCCTGGGTCGCCTGGCGATCCGGCGTGCTGCCGCCTATGCCCGCGACCTGCAGCGGGCGGGAGTGAACATTCCAGTGGCGGTGAACATCTCCGCGCGCCAGGTGGCGGATGATGAGCTGGGCCTGGTGCTGGAGCGTGCCTGTACCGAGTTCGGCGTACGGCCGCGGGCCCTGGAGCTGGAGGTGACCGAGTCGGTGTTCCTGCAGCGCGGCACGCCGGAACGGCGCCTAGGCCGGCTGCGCGACCAAGGCTTCCGCGTGGCCATGGATGACTTCGGTACCGGTTATTCGTCGCTGAGCTACCTGCACCGGCTGTCGTTCGACACCATCAAGCTCGACCGTAGCTTCCTGCTGTCGGTGGATCGTGACGCGCGCTCGCGGCAACTGCTGGCCGGCATCGTCAGCCTGTGCCGGGCGCTCAACATGCAGATCGTCGCCGAGGGCGTGGAGACCCAGGCGCAGTTCGAACTGCTCAAGAACCTGGGCGTGGATACCTTTCAGGGCTTCCTGCTCGGCCGGCCACAGTCGCTGGAAAGCCTCCTGCTGCTGGCCGGCGCCAAGGACGCTACGCCGGTGTTCTACTAGCTCCTCCGCTCGGCCAGCACGCCCAGCAGGCAGACGCCGATCAGCAGCACCGGGGCCAGGGCATAGTTGTTGAACTGCGCCAGGCCCTTGACCACCCAGGGGGTCAGGAAGGTCATGGCGGCGCCATAGATGGCCAGGCAGGCCAGGGCGAAGGCCGGAACCCGAACGGCGGTCGGCAGGCTGCCCAGGCGCGCCTGGATGAAGGCGTTGACCTGGCTGCCGAACAGCACCAGCAGGGTGGCGGTGACCGCCAGGGCCACCTCGTCCAGGTGGCTGCGGCTCCAGCGGGAGAGGTCGGCGATATGGTCGAGTACGAAGTCCAAGGCAGAGCTCCTCGTCAGTCAGGCAGAAAGGATTGCAAGAGGTCGTTCAGGAACAGCTGGCCGCGGGCGGTGGGGCGCAGCCGCTGCTCATCCTCGGCCAGCAGGCCGGCGCGGCGCGCCGCGGCCAGCGCGGGCGCCAGGCTGTCCAGGGACTGGCCGGTCCGCTGCGGATACCAGGCCGCGGGTACCCCGTCCACCAGGCGCAGGGCGTTCATCATGAAGTCGAAGGGCAGGTCGGCCGGCTCCAGGGGTTTCGCGCCGGCCCGGAAGGCCTTGCCCGGATCCAGGTAGTCCTTGGGCAGGCGGGTCTTCCAGGTGCGCAGCAGGGTACCGTCCGGGGCGCTGAGCTTGGCGTGGGCGCCGGCGCCGATGCCGAGGAAGTCGCCGAAGCCCCAGTAGTTGAGATTGTGCCGCGCCTGGCGCCCGGGCTGGGCATAGGCGGAGGTCTCGTACTGGTGGTAGCCGGCGGCCGCCAGTCGCGCCTGGCCGGCTTCCTGGATGTCCCAGAGGGTGTCGTCTTCGGGCAGCTCCGGCGGCTGGCTCCAGAACACCGTGTTGGGCTCCATGGTCAGCTGGTACCAGGACAGGTGCGTAGGCGCCAGGGCGATGGCCTGTTCGAGGTCGCCGAGGGCATCGGCGACGCTCTGCGCGGGCAGGCCGTGCATGAGATCCAGGTTGAAATTGTCGAAGCCGGCGGCGCGCGCCCGGTCGGCGGCGCGGATGGCTTCCTCGCGGCCGTGGATGCGCCCCAGGGCCTTGAGCTTGGCGTCCTGGAAGCTCTGGATGCCGATCGACAGCCGATTGATGCCCAGACCGCGATAGGCGACGAACTTGGCCTGCTCGAAGGTACCGGGATTGGCTTCCAGGGTGATCTCGATGTCCGGCGCGAAGGCCAGCCGCCGGGCCACGCCGTCCAGCAGACGGCCCAGGGCCTCGGCGGAAAACAGACTGGGCGTGCCGCCGCCAAAGAAGATCGAGGTCAGCGGGCGGCCATGGACGTGCGCCAGGTCGTTGTCCAGGTCCGCCAGCAGGGCGTCGACATACTCGGCTTCCGGCAGGGTCGGGCCGGCCGCATGGGAGTTGAAGTCGCAATAGGGGCACTTGCGCACGCACCAGGGGATATGGATGTAGAGCGCCAGTGGCGGCAGGGCGAACACCTGGGTCACAGGCCGAGCCGTTGCTTGAGCTGGGCCATGGCGCGGGCGCGATGGCTGCGCTGGTTCTTTTCCGCCGGCGCCAGTTCGGCCGCGGAGACCGCTTCGCCATCGGGCTGGAACAGCGGATCGTAGCCGAAGCCATGCTCGCCCTGGGCAGCATGCAGGATGCGCCCGGGCCAGAGGCCCTCGCAGAGGATCGGCAAGGGGTCGTCGGCGTGGCGCACCAGCGCCAGCACGCAGACGAACTGGCCGGTGCGCTCGGCGTCGGGCACGTCCTGCAGAACCTCGAGCAGCTTGGCGTTGTTGGCGGCATCGCCCTGGCCGTCGGCGTAGCGCGCGGAATAGATGCCGGGAGCGCCGCCGAGGGCGTCCACCGCCAGGCCCGAATCGTCGGCCAGGGCCGGCAGACCGGACAGCCGCGCCGCGTTGCGCGCCTTGAGGATGGCGTTCTCGACAAAGGACAGCCCGGTTTCCTCGGGTTCCACCTGGCTGAATTCGCCCACCGAGCGCACCTTCACCCGGTCGCCGAGCATGGCCTGGAGTTCCTTGAGCTTGCCGGCGTTGTGGCTGGCGAGAACCAGTTCGGTAAGGTCGGACATGGGAGACACCGCGTCGCGTTGAGAAGGGCGGCGTATTGTACGCGAAGCCGTGCCCAGGCTGGCTGCGCCACCCGTGCCTTACGTCATATCGCGACGCGCAGGTCGTGCAGGTGCGGCGCGCTGACCCGGTAGATACCGATCTCGCCGAGCAGGTTCGGCCACAGCTTGCTGGCCCAGCCATGGCGGTGCAGGCGATCCACGGCGAGGCGATCCAGTACCTGGGCACGCTGTTCGCGGCAGAGGCGCTCGAAGTCCTCGAAGGTGCAGAAGTGGATGTTCGGCGTGTTGTACCAGGTGTAGGGCAGGAAATCCGAGACCGGCATCCGCCCCCGGCCGCCCAGGTACAGCCGGCAGCGCCAGTGACCGAAGTTGGGAAAGGTGATGATGCACTGGCGGCCGACCCTGAGCATCTCCTGGAGGATGCGATCCGGATACTGCATGGCCTGCAGCGACTGGGTCATGACCACCACGTCGAAGCTGTCGCTGGCGAAGTTGGCCAGGCCGCCGTCGAGATCCTGCTCGATGACGTTGACGTCCTTGAGCAGGCATTCGGCGATCTTGTCCGGGTCGATCTCCAGGCCGTAGCCGGTGACCTGCTTGTGATCGCGCAGCCAGGCGAGCAACTCGCCGGTGCCGCAGCCGAGGTCGAGGACCCGGCTGCCGGCGGGGATCCATTCCTGAATGATGTCCAGATCGGCGCGCACGGCAGCTATACCTCGATGCGGGTCATGTAGTGGGAGAAGGCCTGCAGATAGCGCGGGATGGGGATGAGGAAGGCGTCATGACCCTGGGGTGCGTCGACCTCCAGGTAGCTGACGTCCTTGCGCGCGGCCATCAGGGCGTTGACGATCTCCTTGGAGCGCGCCGGCGAGAAGCGCCAGTCGGTGGTGAAGGAGACGATCAGGAAACGCGCCTGCACCCCGGCCAGGGTCTTGGCCAGGTCGCCGCCCTGGGCATGGGCCGGATCGAAATAGTCCAGCGCCTTGGTCATCAGCAGGTAGGTGTTGGCGTCGAAGCGGCCGGAGAATTCCTCGCCCTGGTAGCGCAGGTAGCTCTCCACCTGGAATTCGACGCTGTGGAAGTCGTAGTTGAGCTGGTCGGTCTTGAGTTCGCGACCGAATTTCTCGCCCATGGCCTCGTCGGACAGGTAGGTGATGTGGCCGACCATGCGCGCCAGCATCAGGCCGCGCTTGGGGATCACGCCCTTTTCCTGGAAGTGGCCGGCGTGGAAATCCGGGTCCGAAAGGATGGCCTGGCGCGCCACCTCGTTGAAGGCGATGTTTTCCGCCGACAGCTTGGGTGCCGAGGCGATGGCCAGGCAGTGGCGGATGCGCTCGGGATAGCTGATGGTCCACTGCAGCGCCTGCATGCCGCCCAGGCTGCCGCCGATCACCGCCGCCCACTGGGCGATGCCCAGGCGATCGGCCAGGCGTGCCTGGCTGTTGACCCAGTCCTCCACAGTGAGCACCGGGAAGTCCGCGCCATAGGCCCGGCCGGTGTCGGGGTTGGGACTGCTGGGGCCGGTGGAGCCGTTGCAGCCGCCCAGGTTGTTGAGGGCGACGACAAAGAACTTGCGGGTGTCGATGGGCTTGCCGGGACCGATGCAGCTGTCCCACCAGCCCGGCTTGCGGTCGTCCATGCTGTGGTAGCCGGCCGCGTGGTGATGGCCGGAGAGCGCGTGGCAGATCAGCACGGCGTTGCTGCGACTGGCGTTGAGTTCGCCATAGGTCTCGACCATCAGGTCGTAGGCCGGCAGGGTGCGGCCACAGGCCAGGGCCAGGGGCTCGTTGAAGTGCAGCAGCTCGGGGGTGACCAGGCCGACGGAATCTTCGGGAATGACGCTGGGCATTGACGGCTCGTCCGGGGCGGGGCTCGCCAGTCTAAAGAGCACCGCCGGGAGCGGCAAGGGCAGGCGCGGCGCGGCGGCCAGGGACCGCGCCAGCTGTGGCGGGTGGGGCTAGCCGACCCGCGCCAGCGGCAGGGCGACCACGTTGTCGTGGCGTTGGGACGGCGCCGGCCGATTGATCTGCTTGAGCATGTCGCTGACCTCGCTGAGCTGCCCGTGCAGGACGTCCTCGTGCACCTGCAGCCGGCGCACCTGCTCCTGGCTGTTGAGATTCTGCTGGGTGAGCTGCTTGAGCGCCAGCATGCTGGTTTCCAGCAACTGCTTCTGCTCGCGGGTGTGCTGCACCAGCGGGGTCAGGGCGCCGTCGTTCCAGCGCAGCACCTGGGCATGGGCGCCTTCCTGCAGCGCCTGGACCTCCTGCGCGACGGTGGCGAAGAAGCGGCGACCCAGGGCGCTCTGCTCGGTGAGCAGGGTCTTGACCTGGCGCTGCACCTCCTCGGTCTTGAGTTGCAGCTGGCGCAGCTCGCGGACATAGGGGCGGATGCGCAGTCGCGGCGCTTCCAGCGGATGCAGCGGATTCTCGACATTGTGTCGCTGGTAGACCGCGCCGAGCACCTTGTTGGCCCGGTCCGCCTCGTTGTCCAGGGCCAGCAGGTCATGCTCGACCACGCGAAAGAAGCGGGCGATGGACTGGTTGATGCCGACGGTGGTCAGGCTGGTGCGGAATTCCCGGCGGGCGGTGTCCAGATGGGCATCCAGCCGCTCCGGTGCGACCAGGTCGGTCAGCAGCTTGCGCTGCCCGGCGAGCATGTTCTGGGTGGTGCGCAGATCCAGCAGGCGGCGGTGGTAGAGGTCGTATTCCTGGCGCGTGCGCGCAGTCTGCAACTCCAGGCCGGCACCGGGCAGTTCCTCGTCGGCCAGTTGCGCGTACTGGGCGCGAATGGCTTCCAGGCGCTGTTCGATGAGCGTGCGGCTGGCGCCCAGCAGGCCACTGGCCTGCTGCACGATGCGCTGCTGCAACAGGCGCTCGCGGGCGCCGACGATGCGTTCGGCGAGCAGCTGTTCGAGGCTGTCCAGCTGGCTGCGCGCAAGCAGTTCCAGATCGCCGCGGACCTTGCCCAGCAGCGCCTGCTTGGCCGACAGCGGCAGGATGTGCTCGGCCGGCAGCGCCAGTTGCCGGGCGCTGGCCTGGCGGACGTTTTCCAGGGACTGGGCGACATGGGCAACGCCGCCGAGGTCGTCCCAGAGGCTGTCGATCTTGTTCATCACCGCGAACAGCCGCTCCGGGGCATCGCCCAGGGATGGCTTGACGCACTGCTCCCAGAGCGCGAGGTCCGAGGCGGTCACGCCGGTGTCGGCACCGATCAGAAAGAGCACGGCCTGGGCGTGGGGCAGCAGCGACAGGGTCAGTTCCGGCTCGGCGCCGAGGGCGTTGAGACCGGGGGTGTCGAGGATGCGCAGGCCCTGGCGCAGCAGCGGATGGTCGATGCTGATCAGCGCGTGGCGCCAGGCCGGGATGCTGACCAGGCCGTCGCTGTCGAGTTGTTCCAGCTGCTCGGGATCGAAGCCCAGCTGCACGGCGGCGGCGGTTTCCACCTCGCGGGTCTCGGTGACCTTGGCCAGCAGGGCGGCCATGGCGTCCGGGTGGCGGTCGTCCAGGGCGAAGCGCTGCCAGGCCTCGGGCGCCTTGCGCCAGGCGATCAGGCTGCGTTCGTCCAGGCGGCTGTCGATGGGCAGCAGCTGCAGATAGGGACCGTCGGCCGCGGCGTCGAAGAAGATCTCGGTGGGGCACATGGTGGTGCGCCCGGCCTGGGACGGCAGCATGCGCTGGCCGTAGTCGGCGAAGAAGAGGGCGTTGATCAGCTCGGTCTTGCCACGCGAGAACTCGCCGGCGAAGGCCAGGGTGATGCCGTCGGCCTGCAGTTCGCTCTGGCAGGTCGCCAGGGCGGCGTCCAGCGCGGGGGAGGCGAGACGATTACGCTGCAACCAGTCGCGGTAGCGGCCCAATTGGGTATCGAGTTCGGCTTTCCACGTGGCATAGGCATCGACGTGGCGGAACAGGCGTTCCATAGGGGACTTCCTTGACCTGAACAGCAAAGGCTGGACGGTGCCCCAGCGTCCAGCGGGACGTCAATGCCGCCTCCGCCACGACGCGGCAGGCGGTCGTGGCGGAGGCGCGAGTGGTGCGTCAGAGGAAGGGGGCGAGAATCTGCGGCATGCCGGTGGCCGCGGCCAGCTGGCCGATGACGAAGCGGTCCAGCAGATTGATCACGATGAAGGCGAAGATCGGCGACAGATCCAGGCCACCCAGGCTCGGCAGGATGCGGCGGAAGGGCGCCAGCAACGGCTCACAGATCTGGTTGACCAGTTCGGCGGCCGGATTGTGGGTCTGGGGCGCGACCCAGGAGAGGATGACGCTGACGATCAGGGCGAAGAAGAACACCTTGAGGAACAGCGACGCCACGCCCAGCAGGGCCCAGATCAGCAGGGCGGGGAACAGGCCGCCGATGCTGGCGCCGAGCACCACCACCACGACCATCATCAGCGCCAGCTGGACCAGGATCGCCAGCACCAGGGCCGCCAGATCGACGCCGCCGAAGCCGGGGATGATGCGCCGTACCGGCTTGAGCAGCGGCTGGGTGGCGCGCACGGTGAATTGCGACAGCGGATTGTAGAAGTCGGCCCGCACCAGCTGCAGGATGAAGCGCAGCAGGATGATCAGCAGATAGAGACTGCCGAGGGTCTGGATGACATAGACGAGAGCTTGGGCGAAAGCGGACATGGATACTCCTTATCGATCCGGCAACTGGGCCAGTTCCGCAGCCCGGTCGGCCGCGGCGGTGAGGGCTTCTTCCACCAGGTCCGCGAAGGCCCCGGCTTGGAAGGTTTCGATGGCGCGTTCGGTGGTGCCCTTGGGGGACATCACCGAGCGGCGCAATTGTTCGGGACTGCGGTCGCCCTGGCAGGCCATGGCGGCGGCGCCGCGGGCGGTGTGCAGGGTCAGCTGCTGGGCGACCTCGGTCGGCAGACCGAGCTTGGTGCCGGCCTCGGTCATGGCTTCCATCAGCAGGAAGAAATAGGCCGGACCGCTGCCGGAGACGGCGGTGACCGCGTCCAGTTGCCGCTCTTCCTCGACCCAGAGGGCCAGGCCGACCGCGGCGAGGATCTCCTGGGCGCGGGCGCGCTGCCCGGCGGTGACCTGGTCGTTGGCGAACAGGCCGCTGGCACCCAGGCGCAGCTGCGAGGGCACGTTGGGCATGCAGCGCACCAGCGCACGCTGGCCCAGCCAGCGTGTCAGGCTGGCGCAGGTGATGCCGGCGGCGACCGAGACGATCAGCTGGTCCGGGCGCAGATGGGGCGCCAGCTCCTGGCAGACCTCGCTCATCACCTGGGGCTTCACCCCCAGCACTACCACGTCGGCGTCGGCGAGCACGGCGCTGTTGCTGGCCTCGACGCGGATGCCGTGCTCCCGGGCCAGGGCTTCGCGCTTGGCCGGGTTGCGATTGCTGGCGCTGAGCTGCCGGGCCGGCACGCCCTGGGCGAGCAGTCCGCCGATGATGGCGCCGGCCATGTTGCCGGCGCCGATGAAGGCGATGCGGGTGTCGTTCATCGAGACTTCCTAGGTTGAAGAGGCGGCGCCGTAGTCGCGGGCGCCAAAGAGGGCGGTACCGACGCGGACCCAGGTGGCACCCTCGGCGATGGCGGCTTCCAGATCCTGGCTCATGCCCATGGACAGGGTGTCCAGGCCCAGGTTCAGGGCTTCGCTCAAGGTGCGCAGCCGGGCGAAGGCGGCGCGCTGGCTGGCCGGGTCCTCGGTGGGCTCGGGGATGGCCATCAGGCCACGCAGGCGCAGATTGGGCAACTGGCTGACCGCGGCGGCCAGGGCCGGCAGGTCGTCGGGGTGGCAGCCGGACTTGCTGGCCTCGCCACTGACGTTGACCTGCAGGCAGATGTTCAGCGGCCCGCGCTCGGGCGGACGCTGTTCGGCCAGGCGCTGGGCGATCTTCAGGCGATCCACCGAATGCACCCAGTCGAAGTGGCAGGCGATGGGGCGGGTCTTGTTGGACTGGATGGGGCCGATGAAATGCCACACCAGTGGCAGGTCGGCCAGCGCCGGCTGCTTGTCCAGCGCCTCCTGCAGGTAGTTCTCGCCGAAGTCGCGCAGGCCCGCGGCGGCGGCCTCGCGCAAGGCGGCGGCGGGCTTGGTCTTGCTCACCGCCAGGAGGCCGACAGTCGCGGGATCGCGGCCTGCCGTCCGGCTGGCGGCGGCGATGCGTTCGAGTACGGTTGCGCTATTCTCGGCTATCGTGGACATTCAGCCCCTGCTTGCGTCGGCGCATCCGGCAGGCCTCGGCGTACCGGATGAGTGAGTGGCGGTGACCAGGTCAGACCGCCAGTGCTGCGCGGCATTCTACCTGCTTGCTCGACATCTGGGAGTCCCATGGATATCACCGAATTGCTGGCCTTTTCCGCGCGGCAAGGCGCCTCCGACCTGCACCTGTCCGCCGGCCTGCCGCCGATGATCCGCGTCGACGGCGACGTGCGCCGCATCAACCTGCCGGCCTTCGAGCACAAGCAGGTGCACGCGCTGATCTACGACATCATGAACGACAAGCAGCGCAAGGACTTCGAGGAATTCCTGGAGACCGACTTCTCCTTCGAGGTGCCGGGCGTGGCGCGCTTCCGGGTCAATGCCTTCAACCAGAATCGCGGCGCCGGCGCGGTGTTCCGGACCATCCCTTCCAAGGTGCTGAGCATGGAAGAGCTGGGCATGGGCGAGGTGTTCAAGAAGATCACCGACGTTCCGCGCGGGCTGGTGCTGGTGACCGGGCCGACCGGTTCGGGCAAGTCCACCACCCTGGCGGCCATGCTCGACTACCTCAACAACACCAAGTACCACCACATCCTCACCATCGAGGACCCCATCGAATTCGTCCACGAATCCAAGAAGTGCCTGGTCAACCAGCGCGAGGTGCATCGCGACACCCTGGGCTTCTCCGAGGCCCTGCGCTCGGCGCTCCGCGAGGACCCGGACATCATCCTGGTCGGCGAGCTGCGCGACCTGGAGACCATCCGCCTGGCGCTGACCGCGGCCGAGACCGGGCACCTGGTGTTCGGCACCCTGCACACCACCTCGGCGGCCAAGACCATCGACCGGGTGGTGGACGTCTTTCCGGCGGAAGAAAAATCCATGGTGCGCTCCATGCTGTCCGAATCCCTGCAGGCGGTGGTCTCCCAGACCCTGCTGAAGAAGGTCGGCGGCGGCCGGGTGGCGGCTCACGAGATCATGATCGGCACCCCGGCCATCCGTAACCTGATCCGCGAGGACAAGGTGGCGCAGATGTATTCCTCGATCCAGACCGGTGGCGGCCTGGGCATGCAAACCCTGGACATGTGCCTCAAGGCGCTCCTGGCCAAGGGGCTGATCAGCCGCGACGCGGCCCGCGAGAAGGCCAAGACGCCGGAGAACTTCTGATGGATTTCGACAGGTTCCTGCAGCTGATGGTGGACAAGGGGGCGTCCGACCTCTTCATCACCACCGGCGTGCCCCCTTCGATGAAGATCAACGGCCGCATGACGCCGGTCACCAAGGATTCGCTCACGCCGGATCAGTGCCGAGCCATCGTGCTGGGGGTGATGAACGACGAGCAGCGCCAGGAATTCCAGCAGAAGCGCGAGTGCAACTTCGCCATCAGCGCCCCGCGGCATCGGCCGTTTCCGGGTCAGCGCCTTCTATCAGCGCAACCTGGTGGGCATGGTGCTGCGCCGCATCGAGGTGAACATCCCCACGGTCGAGCAGCTGCGCCTGCCGGAGATCATCAAGAAGCTGGCCATGACCAAGCGTGGCCTGGTGATCTTCGTCGGCGCCACCGGCACCGGCAAGTCCACCTCGCTGGCGGCCATGATCGGCCACCGCAACAAGAACTCGGCGGGGCACATCATCTCCATCGAGGACCCCATCGAATACATCCACCAGCACCAGGGCTGCATCGTCACCCAGCGCGAGGTGGGCATCGACACCGAGTCCTTCGAGGTGGCGCTGAAGAACACCCTGCGCCAGGCACCGGACGTCATCATGATCGGCGAGATCCGTAGCCGCGACACCATGGAGCACGCCCTGGCCTTCGCCGAGACCGGTCACCTGTGCCTGGCCACCCTGCACGCCAACAATGCCAACCAGGCGCTGGATCGCATCATCCACTTCTTCCCGGCCGATCGGCACGGCCAGACCTGGATGGACCTGTCGCTCAACCTCAAGGGCATCGTCGCTCAGCAGCTGGTACCCACCACCGATGGCCAGGGCCGCCGCGCGGTGATCGAGGTGCTGCTCAACACCCCGCTGGTAGCCGACCTGATCCGCAAGGGCGAGGTGCATGAACTCAAGGCGCTGATGAAAAAGTCCGGCGAACTGGGCATGCAGACCTTCGACCAGTCGCTCTACAGCCTCTATCGTGACGGTGAGATCAGCTACGAAGCGGCCCTGGCCCACGCCGATTCCGCCAACGACCTGCGGCTGATGATCAAGCTGGGGTCGGAGACGGATGCCGATCACCTCAATCAGACCACCCGTAATCTCTCGGTGGACATGGGCGACGATCCGCCCAAGCGCTTCCGCTAGACCCCCCCTTCGTTCTCCGCTGCCAAGGTCCGCGCCTCGCGCAGGGCTGCCACCAGGGCCTGGCGCGCCTGTGCCTGCTGCTCGGCGTCCGGGGTGCGCAGGATGTAGGAGGGGTGATAGGTGGCAATGATCCAGCGCTCGTCCAGCCGCAACGGTCGGCCCATGAATTGCGCCAGGCCCCGTGGCTTGCGCTTGAGCAGGGCTTCCAGGGCGGTGGAGCCCAGGGCCACCACCACGATCGGCTGGATGTCGCGCAGTTCCTGCTCCAGCCAGTAGCGGCAGGGGGCGATCTCCGGTCCCGGGGTGACGTGCTTGCGTCTCCGGCCCTGGGGGATCCACTTGAAGTGCTTGACCGCGTTGGTGAGAAAGACCTGGCTGCGTTCGAGGCCGGCTTCGGCCAGCGCCGCCATCAGCACCTGCCCGGCCGGTCCGACGAAGGGGCGACCCGCCAGGTCTTCCTGATCACCGGGCTGCTCGCCCAGCAGCAGGATGCGCGCCGTGCGCGGGCCTTCGCCGGCCACCGGCTGGGTGGCCTTTTCCCACAGCTCGCAGCGGCGGCACTCGTCGAGGGTGGTAGGCAGCGGCCGTTCCGGCTGAGCGCGCTCGGCGGCGATCAGCACCTCACGGCCGCTCTGGCGGCCCACGGCCTCGGCCTGGGCCAGGCGCTGGGCGCCGGCTCGGGCCTCGCTGAGCAGCGCCGGGATCAGCGGTCCCTCCGGCAGATCCTTCCAGAAGCGCGCCGGCATGTTGCCCCTCAGGGTGCGCAGATTGGCCCGCGCCGGATTGAAGGTGCTGCGGTAATAGGCGCGCCAGAGTTCATCGCCGGCATTGCGGTCATCGTCTTCCGGCGTCTGCCGCGCCAGCTGCTGCAACTCGCCGGGGCAGGGCTCCACCAGTTGCAACGCCTCGCCATCCCAAAGCGCGGCGGCCTCGGGGGTCGCGATCAGCCAGCTGCTATTACCCATGCGGTCGCAGAAATGTGGCGCCGCCAGGGCCAGGACGTCGTGGGCCGGCTGGTGCCAGGCCACCCAGGCCGGCGGCCCCGCGCTTTCCGCACGCGGCCGAAAACGCAGGAAGGCATGTACATGGTGGATCTCGCGGCGAATCGCCTTGACCCGGCGCTGCAATTCGCTGCCATCCTCGTCACCGGCCAGCATGGCCGCACGTTCCCCCCGCGCGACCCGCCAGAGCACCTGGTAGAGCAGTGCCCAGCGATCATCGCTGCGAAAGCAGGCAGCGTAGGTCAAGGCTTCTGCCAGTTGCGGCGGGATGCGCACGGTGCCGTTGGGTGGGGGAGCCACCGCCTCGACCGGTTCGTCGAACAGATCGCCCAGCCCACGACTCTCCTGCCAGCTCACCTGGGCCGGGGCGATACCCGCCTGGAGCAACCGGCGCGCTTCCTTGCGCCAGCCGGCGAAGGTGCCGTCGAAGTCGACTCTCTGCATCTAGAGCAGGGCGAGCTGAGCGGGCGGTTCGGCGAGTTGCCGGCGCAGGTCGAGGGACTCGGCCAGGCGCGGTTGCGGGCGATAGTCCTGGGTGATGATGAAGGGCCGTGCCTTCTCCACGCTGCATTTCAGGCGGATCAGGTCGGCGTAGCGGATGCGCCGCTCGCGCCTGAGCTCCACCAGCCGCTTGGCCGAGAGCACGCCGATGCCGGGCACCCGGGCGATCAGCGCCTGGTCCGCCCGATTGAGATCCAGCGGGAAGATGGCCCGGTTATGCAGCGCCCAGGCCAGCTTGGGGTCCACGTCCAGCGGCAGCTGGCCATCTTCGGTAGGCAACTCCTCCGCCTGGAAGCCATAGCCACGCATGAGGAAGTCGGCCTGGTACAGGCGGTGCTCGCGCAGCAGCGGCGGCGGTTGCAGCGGCACCGTGCCCGGGCTTTCCGGAATGGGGCTGAAGGCCGAGTAGTAGACGCGCTTGAGGCGATAGGCGCCATAGAGCGTCTGGGCGGTGTCGAGGATGGTGCGGTCGTCGGTGGCATCGGCACCCACGATCATCTGGGTGCTCTGGCCGGCCGGCGCGAAGCGTGGTGCCTTGGCTTCGGCCTCGGCTTCCTCCAGCCCCAGGCGGATGTTGCCCATGGTCTTGCGGATGCTGCTGCCGTTCTTTTCCGGCGCCAGCTTGATCAGGCTGCTCTCGGTGGGCAGCTCGATGTTCACCGACAGGCGATCGGCATAGAGACCCGCCTGGGCGATGATCTCGGGATCGGCATCGGGAATGGTCTTGAGGTGGATGTAGCCGCGGAACTGGTGCTGTTCGCGCAACAGCTGGGCCACCCGGGTCATCTGCTCCATGGTGTAGTTGGAGGAGCGGATGATGCCGGAGCTGAGGAACAGTCCGCTGATGACATTGCGCCGGTAGAAGTCGAGGGTCAGCTGCACCACTTCCTCGGGCGTGAAGCGCGCCCGCGGCACGTTGCTGCTGCGACGATTGACGCAGTACTGGCAGTCGTACTGGCAGAAGTTGGTCAGCAGCACCTTGAGCAGCGCCACGCAGCGCCCATCGGGGGTGAAGCTGTGGCAGATGCCCATGCCATCGGTCGAGCCCAGGCCGTCCTTGCCCTTCGAGCTGCGTTTGGGCGCGCCGCTGCTGGCGCAGGACACGTCGTACTTGGCGGCATCGGCGAGAATGATCAGCTTGTCGGCGAGCTCCATCGAGATCTCCTGGACTGTGATTGCATACAGTATCCAGGAAGCGGAGCGTCGTTCAATGGCTTTGCGCCGGGCGGCGCCGAGTGGAGCGACACTCCGCCGGGCGGTAGCGACCCGGCGGAGCGAGGGGAGGGATCAGGACTTGCGGGTACGCTTGGTACGCGGCTTGTCCGCGACGGGATCGGTTTCCGCCGCCAGAGTGTTGGGCTGCTGCAGCACGCGCTTGGCCGACGCGAACCTCTTGGTCCAGTAGGGCTTGCTCAGGTGGTCGACGCGCACGCTCTCGCCACTGCGCGGGGCATGGACGAACCGATCGTTGCCCAGATAGATGGCGACGTGATCGATGCCGCTGCGCTGACCGGTCTTGAAGAACACCAGGTCGCCGGCCTTGAGATCGCCACGAGCGACCTTGGGGCCCTTGAGCTGGGACAGCTCACGGGAGGTACGCGGCAGCTTGACGTTGTGTACGTCGCGATAGACGTAGTTCACCAGGCCGCTGCAATCCAGGCCGTTTTGCGGATTGGTACCGCCGAAGCGATAGGGCGTACCGACCAGGTCCATGGCGCGGGTCGCGACCTGGGCACCGACATTGCGGGTGGCGGCCTGGGCGGTGGCCTGCTTACGGTGCAGGGCGCTGGTGGCGCGGGCGGCGTGCTTGGCGCGGGCGGCGGAGGCTGCCTGGGTAGGATCCACCTTCGCGACGCGGCGAGCGGCGGCCTTGGGCGCGGGAGCAGCGGAGGCGTGCCGGGCGGCGGTCTTGGGAGCTGAAGCGGCGGTGACATGCCGGGCTGCGACCTTGTGGACCGGAGCGGCAGTGCGCGCTGCAGAGTTCTCTTTCGCTTGCACCGCCGCTGGCAGTACAAGACAGGCGGAGAGCCATGTCAGAAGAAATAAACGCATTGTCGTAGGGGTGTCTGAAGATCGAAGCGAGGGATTCTATACCAACCCTGTGGATATTTTGTGCACCTCTCATCAAGAAATTATGTAATTTTTAGCGGAAAGTGAGGTCCCTTGAGCGCCAACCAGTGAGACTCCCTGGGCATTCATCCAGTTTTCGACATAAAGTCACGGTGAAGGTAAGGGTGTAGGTAAGGCGGGTCTTTTCCTTAAGTCGCGAGGTCGTAGGCATGCGGTATCAGGACACTCACAGCAAGGTCATGGGCTATCTGCTGTGGATCTTCGGTTTTCTCGGCGCCCATCGCTTCTACTATGGCAAGCCAGTCACCGGCACGATCTGGTTCTGCACCCTGGGCCTGCTGGGCATCGGCTGGCTGATCGATCTGTTCCTGATCCCGGCCATGGATCGCGAGGCGGATCTGCGCTTCCAGTCCGGCTCCCTCAACTACAGTCTCGGCTGGATCCTGCTGACCTTTCTCGGCATCTTCGGCGTCCACCGTCTCTACCTGGGCAAGTGGATCACCGCCATCCTCTATTTCTTTACGGCGGGTTTCTTCCTGCTGGGCGTGCTCTACGACTTCTGGACGCTCAACTCGCAGATCTCCGAAGAGAACCGCCGGCGGCTGGTGCGCTAGGTTCGGTTGAACGGCAAGAAGAAGGGGCTCCGCGGAGCCCCTTCTTCTATTCAGGCGTCACGCCGGTAGGTGGTGCGGCCACCTACCAGGGTGCGCTCGACGCGTCCCGCCAGGGTGAGGTCGCGGAAGGGGCAGTTGCGCCCGCGGGACAGCCAGGGCGTCGCGGCCTGGGCGGTCGGCTTCTGGGCGAACAGCACCAGGTCGGCTGGCAGGTCCTTGGCCAGACGGCCCGCGTCGAGGCGCAGGGCCCGGGCCGGACCATGGGTCAGGCGGGCCAGCAGGGTCGGCAGATCCAGCAGGCCGTCTTCCACCAGCGTCAGGGCCAGTGGCAGCAGCAGTTCGACACTGCTGATGCCCGGCTCGGTGGCGGCGAAGGGGGCCAGCTTGGCATCGGCCTCATGGGGCTGGTGGTGGCTGGAGATGGCACCGATCACGCCGTCGCACACCCCGGCTCTCAGGGCGTCGCGATCACGCGCGGTACGCAGCGGCGGCTTGACGTGGTAGAGGCTGGAAAAGCCCTGCAGCGCCTCGTCGGTGAGCAGCAGCTGGTAGAGCGCCACATCGGCGGTCACCGGCAGGCCACGGGCCTGGGCGGCGGCGATCATCTCCACCGCACGGGCACTGGTCAGCTGCCCGAAGTGGGCGCGTACGCCGCTCTGTTCCACCAGCAGCAGATCGCGGGACAGGGCGATGGTCTCCGCGGTCTCCGGGATCCCGGTGAGCCCCAGGAAACTGGCGGTGGGGCCTTCATGGGCGAGGCCGCCATGGGCCAGATCCGCGTCGAGGGCGGTAAAGACCACGGTGAGGTCGAAGGTGGCGGCATATTCCAGCGCGCGCCGCTGTACCCGTAGATTCTCGAAGGGCTGCAGGCCGTTGGTAAAGGCCACGCAACCGGCGTCGCGCAAGGCCATCAGCTCCGACAGCTGCTCGCCGGCCAGGCCCTTGGTCAGGGCGCCGATAGGGTAGACGCGGGCGTGATCGGCGGTGCGCGCCCGGTCGAGGATGAGTTCGGCTACCGCGGTGGTGTCCAGCACCGGACGGGTGGTGGGCGGGCAGCACAGGCTGGTGACGCCTCCGGCCGCGGCGGCGCGGGTTTCGCTGTCGACATTGCCCTTGCGGGTCAGGCCCGGTTCGCACAGGGCGACATCCAGGTCGACCAGGCCGGGGGCCAGGATCAGGCCGCTGGCGTCCAGCTGCTCGTCGGCCTGGAAGCCCTGGGGCGCTTCACCGAGGGCCAGGATGCGGCCCTGGTCGACATGGACATCGCCGATCTGGTCGAGACCGGTGGCCGGGTCGATCACCCGGGCATTGCGGATGCTCAGGCTCACTGCGCATTCTCCTGTAGCTGACGCTGGGCCGTCTGCCCGCTCATGGTCATCGACAGCACCGCCATGCGGACCGCGATGCCGTAGGTGACCTGGTTCAGGATGACCGATTGCTCGCCATCGGCGACCGCCGATTCGATCTCCACGCCGCGGTTGATCGGGCCGGGGTGCATGACGATGGCATCGGGCTTGGCGCGGGCCAGGCGCTGGCGGGTCAGGCCGAACAGCCGGTAGTACTCGCCCTCGCTGGGCAGCAGGCCGCCCTGCATGCGCTCGCGCTGCAGGCGCAGCATGATCACTACGTCCACCCCTTCCAGGCCCTCGGCCAGGTCGGTGCAGGTGCGCACGCCATAGAGCTCTTCGAGGCCGACCGGCAGCAGGGTGCGCGGCGCGACCACGCGGATGTCGCGGCAGCCCAGGGTGCGCAGCGCCAGCATGTCGGAGCGGGCGACCCGGGAGTGCAGGATGTCGCCGACGATGGCCACCGAGAGGTTGGCGAAGTCGCCCTTGTGGCGGCGGATGGTCAGCATGTCGAGCATGCCCTGGGTGGGGTGCGCATGGCGGCCGTCACCACCGTTGATGATGGCCACATCCGGGCAGACGTGCTCGGCGATGAAGTGGGCGGCGCCGGAATCGGCGTGGCGCACCACGAACATGTCGGCGGCCATGGCTTCCAGGTTGCGCAGGGTGTCGAACAGCGTCTCGCCCTTGCTGGTGGAAGAGGTGGAGACGTTGAGGGTGATGACGTCCGCCGACAGTCGCTTGGCGGCCAGTTCGAAGGTCGTGCGGGTGCGGGTCGAATTCTCGAAGAAGACGTTGCACACGGTCTTGCCGCGCAGCAGTGGCACCTTCTTCACCGCCCGGGCACCGACCTCCAGAAAGGAGTCGGCGGTATCGAGCAATTCGGTGAGGAGTTCGGCAGGCAGGTCGTCGAGTGACAGGAAATGGCGCAATTGGCCCTGGGCGTTGAGTTGCAGCGAGCGCGTAGCGTCGGTCATGGCAGCGAATCCAAGTCAGGCGGCGGGGACGTCGCGGTATTCGAGGGCGAGCGGCGAGGGGCCGGTCAGCTTGACGCGCTGGGTGGGGGCCAGGCTCAGGGTGGCGCCCACCACGTCGGGCTGGATCGGTAATTCGCGGGCATTGACGTCCAGCAGGCAGACCAGGGTCACACTGGCGGGACGGCCATAGTCGAAGAGTTCGTTGAGCGCCGCGCGCACGGTGCGACCGCTCATCAGCACATCGTCCACCAGCACCAGGTGGCGACCGTCGATCTCGAACGGCAGGGCCGAGGGGCGCACCTGCGGGTGCAGGCCCTTCTGGGTGAAGTCGTCGCGGTAGAAGGAGACGTCCAGGCTGCCCAGCGGGGTGTCCAGGCCGAGTTCGGCCAGCAGGGCCTCGGCGACCCAAAGGCCGCCGGTGTGGATGCCGACGAAGCCGGGATCGGTGATGCCACGGCGATCCAGCGACAGACGTAGGTCGGCGGCCAGCCGCGGCAGGAGCTCGGCGGGAGAGGGCAGGTGCATGGCTACTCCGATTGCGGGCGCGCGGCCCGTTCCAGTTGTTGGGTCAGCCAGCCTTCCAGGAGGAGGGCGGCGGCGAGGGCGTCCACCGGGCGTTCGCGATAACCGTCGCGCTGACCGCCCTGCAGGCGCTCGCCCTTGGCGGCATAGGTGGTGAGGCGCTCGTCATGGGTATGCACGGGCAGGCCGTAGCGCCCCTGCAGGCGGCGGGCGAAACGTTCGGCGCGCTCGCTCATCTCGCTGGGCGTGCCGTCCATGTTCAGTGGCAGACCGACCACCAGGGCGGTGGGACGCCACTCGTCCAGCAGGCGCTGGATCTGCTGCCAGTCGGGTACGCCGTTCTGCGCCTTGAGGGTGAGCAGTTCACGGGCCTGGCCGGTCACGGCCTGGCCGACGGCGACGCCGATCTGTCGGGTGCCGTAGTCGAAGCCCAGATAGAGACCGCTGGGCGCACTCATGCGTGACCCGCCTGGCGCGAGAGCAGGCGCAGGTCGACCCCCAGCAGGGCGGCGGCCGCGCCGAGGCGCTGCTCGCTCGGCGTCTCGAACAGCAGGGCGCTGGTGGCCGGGGTGGTGAGCCAGAGATTGGCGGCCAGTTCTTCTTCCAGTTGGCCGGGCCCCCAGCCGCTGTAGCCCAGGGTGATCAGGTGGCGAGTCGGGCCGTTGCCGTCGGAGAGGGCGAAGAGCACGTCCGGCGAGGTGGTCAGGCTGAGGGCTTTGAGTTCCAGGGTGTTCTGGAACACCGGGCCGGCGTCGTGCAGCACGAAGCCGCGATCGGTCTGTACCGGGCCGCCGGCATAGAGCTCGACCCGGGCATCTTCCTGGGTGGCCGGTATCTCGGGACGCAGCTGTTCGAGCAGGTCGTCCAGGTGCAGGCCATTGGGGCGGTTGATCACCAGGCCCATGGCGCCATCCGGACCGTGGTCGACGAGGTAGATCACCGTCTCGGCGAAATTGGGATCGTCCATCTGCGGCATGGCGATCAGGAGCTGGTGCTGTAGGGTGGTGCTGGAGGTCGGCTTCATGACCGGCAAGTTTCCCGGTTGCGCGGTCCGGCTTCAAGTCCAACGGCGTCCCGGACTATTGACTGGACAGGCGGTCGCCACGCTCGAAGCGCCAGGTGCGGATGATCTCCAGCCGGTCGATGTCGGCCAGGTCGCCGCTGAAGGGGGCGAAGGGCGCCGCCAGCCGGACGATGCGCAGCGCCGCCTGATCGAGTACCGGGCGTCCCGAGGATTCCAGAACCTGGACCTCGTAGAGCGAGCCGTCCTTGTTGATGGCCACCAGCAGACGCAGGCTGCCGTAGAGCCGGTCGCGCTTGGCCTGCTCGGGGTAGTTGAGATTGCCGATGCGTTCGATCTTGCGCCGCCATTCTTCCTTGTAGCGGGCGCCCTTGTCCTTTTGCGTCGAGGCGGCGTTGATCCGCCAGATCTTCGGCCGCTTGGCATATTGCTGGCGCTCCTCGGCGAGTTGGGCTTCCAGGCTGGCGAGTTCGGCGGCCTGGCTGTCGGACTCGGGGCTGGGCGCATCGCGCTGCTCCCGCTCCGGCGTTTCGCGACTGGGTTCGGCCTTGGTGGGGCGCGCGGCGCGGGTGGTCACCGCGGCCTTGGGCGCCTGGGCGCGATCCGCCGCCGGCGGGCGAGCCGGGGGCGCGGCCTGGCGGATCTCGCTGTCGTGGAAGGGCGCCTGCACCGGGGTGCTCGGCGCTGCCGCCTTGTCCAGCGTACCGCTGCCCTGCTGGTTTTCCTGGGCGAGGAAGTCGGCCTGCTTGGGTGCCTCGTCGCTCTTGAAGCTGGCCAGCGTCACCTCCAGGGTGCGACTGATCTGGGTAGGCTCGGGCAGCGAGAAGCCGACGCCGAGAATCAGCACGACGTGCAGCAGGGTCGCGATGAGCAGCGTGAAGCCCAGGCGGTCGGCGGGACGAACCTGGGCGGCGGGGGAGGAGGCGGTGCTGGGCATTGACTGGGTCGGCAAGGGCAGAGGACGCGCGGCAGGGCTGGCGCCAGTCTGCGGATTGTGTCCGCGGTTGTCCATGCCGCCACGGGCGGCATGGACGCGCGCCTCAGCCCGCGCGTTGCTGCGCGATCACGTCCATCAGACGCTCGGCGATGCGGGTGTCGTAGGCCGCATCGATCTCGCGGATGCAGGTCGGGCTGGTGACGTTGATCTCGGTCAGGTGCTCGCCGATCACGTCCAGACCGACGAAGAGCAGGCCGCGCCTGCGCAATTCCGGGCCCACCGTCGCGGCGATCTCGCGATCCCGTGCCGACAGCGGCTGGGCGACGCCGCGGCCACCGGCGGCCAGGTTGCCGCGGGTCTCGCCCTGGGCCGGAATGCGCGCCAGGCAATAGTCCACGGGTACGCCGTCGATCATCAGGATGCGCTTGTCACCGTCCTTGATGCCGGGCAGATAGCGCTGGGCGATGATCTGCTGGGTACCGTGGGCGGTCAGGGTCTCGAGGATCACCGAGAGGTTGGGATCGCCTTCGCGGTGACGGAACACCGAGCTGCCGCCCATGCCGTCCAGCGGCTTGAGGATGACGTCGCCGTGGGTGCGGGCGAATTCGCGGATGATGTCGGCGCGACGGCTGACCAGGGTCGGCGGCGCCAGCTCGGGAAACAGGGTGGCGAAGAACTTCTCGTTGCAGTCGCGCAGGCTGGCGGGACGGTTGACCACCAGGGTGCCGCCACGCTCGGCCTGCTCCAGCAGGTAGGTGGCATAGACGAATTCGTTGTCGAAGGGCGGATCCTTGCGCATCAGGATCACGTCCAGCTCGCGCAGGGGCAGGTCGACGTCTTCGCCAAAGGCGAACCACCGCTCCGGATCCTGGAACACGTCCAGCTGCCGGCCACGGCCGCGGGCCTCGCCATCGACCTGGTACAGGTCCTGCATCTCGAAATAGTGCAGGCTCCAGCCGCGCGCCTTGGCCGCCCACAGCATGGCCATGGAGCTGTCCTTCTTATAGGAGATGCGTTCGATGGGATCCATGACGATCCCCAGACGGATGCTCATTGACGCTAGACCTCGGTTCTACGTGGGCGAGGCGTCAGAGGATAGCCCTTCGATCCCCTTCAGTGCCAATGCTTGCGCGATCGTCGTGGCGGGCGGGCCGGTGGTCCGCCACCAGGGGATCTGCGTGGTACGTCACGGTATTGTGTGCTACAAAGAGGCGCCGCCAAAGTGCCCGGATCGACATCATTCACGTTGCATCGACGATGAGCTGGTAGCTTGAACATGGAACAGTATTCGGAAGGGCTGAAGGTCATGGTGATCGACGACTCGAAGACGATTCGTCGGACCGCCGAGACCCTGCTCAAGAAAGTTGGCTGCGAGGTCATCACTGCCATCGATGGATTCGATGCGCTCGCCAAGATCGCCGATAGTCATCCCCACATCATCTTCGTGGACATCATGATGCCGCGACTGGATGGCTATCAGACCTGCGCGCTGATCAAGAACAACAGCGCCTTCCGCGCGACGCCCGTCATCATGCTCTCCTCCCGTGACGGACTCTTCGACAAGGCCAAGGGCCGCATCGTCGGCTCTGACCAGTACCTCACCAAACCCTTCAGCAAAGAAGAGCTGATCGGTGCGATCAAGACCCACGTCCCCAGTTTCACTCCGCTCGAACAAGCGTCCTGAGTGTCCTGAGGCGGGCGATTCTATCTAGTAGGAAATTTTCATGGCTCGAATTCTGATCGTCGACGACTCTCCCACCGAGATGTACAAGCTCACCGCCATGCTGGAAAAGCATGGTCATCAGGTGCTCAAGGCCGAGAACGGCGCCGACGGCGTCGCCCTGGCCCGCCAGGAGAAGCCGGACGCGGTCCTGATGGATATCGTCATGCCCGGCCTCAACGGCTTCCAGGCGACCCGGCAGCTGACCAAGGATGCCGAGACCAGCCATATTCCGGTGGTTATCGTCACCACCAAGGACCAGGAAACTGACAAGGTCTGGGGCAAGCGCCAGGGCGCCAAGGACTACCTCACCAAGCCCATCGACGAAGACACCCTGCTGCGCACCCTGGCGGGTGTCCTGCAAGGCTGAGGTCTTTCGTCCGTTTCTCGCGGCAGCGCCCCACTGGGCAGGGAATCCTATGAGCGACGCCACCACGCCCTACGAGCTCTTGCGCCTGATCGATCTGCGCTGCCGCGAGCGGGCAGCCGGTCTGCCGGCGCAACAGGAAAACCAGCGCAGCTGGAGTGGCATCGGTTTTCGCCTCGGTGAATTGCGCTTCGTGATTCCCATGGGCGAGGTCAGCGAGATCCTGCCGGAGCCGCGTTTCACCGCCTTGCCCGGCGTCAAGCCATGGCTCAAGGGCGTGGCCAACGTGCGCGGTCGCCTGCTGCCGATCGCCGACCTGGGGCAATTCCTCGGCGTGAAGATCCAGGCCCTGCGCAAACAGCGGCGGATCCTGATCGTCGACCATGGCGACCTCTTCGTCGGATTGGCGGTTGACGAAGTCCTGGGGATGCAGCATTTCGACATCGAGGCCTATCGCGAGCACGCCGACAGCGTGCCGTCGGGCCTGCACTTCTTTCTGGAAGGGGTCTTCCAACGCGACGTGCCCTGGCTGGTCTGCAGCCCGCGCGCCTTGGTCGAGCATCCCGAGTTCATGGACGTCGCGGCCTAGGTCGCCAGACGTCCGGACGCTGCAAGGCGGATCGGGGTCGGGATGGCAGGAGCCGTCGCCGACGGGTGGGGGTAGGGCACCGAGCACCGGCTTCAAGCGAACCGGTCCGGCGTCCGACAAGGATAGAACTAAAGGAACCAAGGTCCAGGCGGGGGCCGCTGATGAACAAACTCAATACCGGGAAACTCAACGCGTGGGTCGCGGGCATGTTCGTGGTGCTGATCGTCGCGATCGTGCTGCTGTTCGCCAACTTCGCGTACCTGGGCACCCAGACCAACTACGACAACCAGTACCAGGGCCAGGCCACCGAGCTGCGCATCCTCTCGCAGCAGCTGGCCAAGAGCGCCAGTGAGGCCGCCACCGGCAAGGCCGAGGCCTTCAAGGACCTGCGTCAGGCCCGTGCCGAGTTCGAGCGCCGCCTGAACATCCTGCGCAGCGGTGACCCGCAGACCGGCCTGCCGCCTTCGCCGGCGATCCTCGGCCCGCGCCTGGATACCCTGGAATCCCAGTGGGATACCCAGCGCAAGCAGGTCGACACCATGCTCGGCAGCGAGCAGACCGTACTGTCCCTGCACCAGCTGTCCGGCGCCTTGGCCGACACCATTCCCCAGTTGCAGGTCGAGAACGAAGAGATCGTCGACATCCTGATCGAGCGCGGCGCGCCCGCCAGTCAGGTGGTGGTGGCCCAGCGTCAGGCGCTGCTCGCCGAGCGGATCCTCGGTGCCATCAACAAGATCCTCACCGGCGACGAAGCCGCCGTGCAGGCCGCCGACAGCTTTGGCCGCGACGCCAGCCTGTTCGGCCGGGTGCTCAAGGCCATGCGCGAAGGCAATGCCTCCATGGGCATCGCCAAGATCACCGACCCCGAGGCGGTGGGCCGACTCAACGAAGCCAACAAGCTGTTCGAATTCGTCTCCGGCAACGTCGACGAGATTCTCGCCACCTCGCCCGAGCTGCTGCAGATCCGTTCCGCCGTGGGCCTGATCTATCGCGGCTCCCAGGCGCTGCTCGGTTCCGCCTCCGACCTCAGTGGCAGCTATGCCTCCCTGGCCCAGAGTCGCAAGATCAACACCGTGGGCAGCTATCTGCTGGTGTTCATCGCCCTCGGCGCGATCCTCTGCATCGGCTATATCCTGGTCCGCGACACCCGCCGCCGCCTGGCCGAGACCGACGAGAAGAACCAGCGCAACCAGACCGCCATTCTGCGCCTGCTGGACGAGATCGCCGACCTGGCCGACGGTGACCTGACCGTGCAGGCCACGGTGACCGAAGACTTCACCGGCGCCATCGCCGACTCCATCAACTACTCCATCGACCAGCTGCGCGAACTGGTGGAAACCATCAACCAGACCGCCGTCCAGGTGGCCGCCGCCGCCCAGGAGTCCCAGGACACCGCCACGGTGCTGGCCGAGGCCTCGGAACACCAGGCCCAGGAAATCGCCGGGGCTTCCGCGGCGATCAACGAGATGGCCGTGTCCATCGACCAGGTATCCACCAACGCCTCCGAATCCACCGCGGTGGCGGAGCGCTCCGTGGCCATCGCCAACAAGGGCAACCAGGTGGTGCACAACACCATCATCGGCATGGACAGCATTCGCGAGCAGATCCAGGACACCGCCAAGCGGATCAAGCGCCTGGGCGAATCGTCCCAGGAGATCGGTGACATCGTCGGCCTGATCAACGACATCGCCGACCAGACCAACATCCTGGCCCTGAACGCCGCCATCCAGGCCTCCATGGCCGGTGACGCCGGCCGCGGCTTCGCCGTGGTCGCCGACGAGGTCCAGCGCCTCGCCGAGCGTTCCTCGGGAGCCACCAAGCAGATCGAGGCCCTGGTCAAGGCGATCCAGACCGACACCAACGAAGCGGTCATCTCCATGGAGCAGACCACCTCGGAAGTGGTGCGCGGGGCCGCCCTGGCCCAGGACGCCGGTGTGGCCCTGGAAGAGATCGAGAAGGTTTCCCAGAGCCTGGCCGGGCTGATCCAGAACATCTCCAACGCCGCGCGCCAGCAGTCCTCGTCCGCCAGCCACATCTCCAGCACCATGAACGTGATTCAGGAGATCACATCGCAGACCTCGACCGGTACCACCGCCACCGCGCGCAGCATCGGCGAGCTGGCCAAGCTGGCCAGCGAGATGCGGCGCTCGGTCTCGGGCTTCAATCTGCCGAACGAGCAGCCGCTGGGCTGAACACAGCGGCCACATCGCGGTGTGGCGAGGGGGAGACGGCGTGGGGGAGTCGAGTTGGGCGTTGCGCCGTGCTCCCGAGCTGCCGGATGCAGACTTCGAGCGTTGGCGACAGCTGCTGGAAACCCGCGCCGGCATGGTGCTGGACGACCGCCAGCGCAGCTTTCTGCAGATCCAGCTGGCCGCGCGCATGCGCGAACTGGCGATCGCGGACTACGACAGCTACTACCAGGTCGTCTGTGCAGGCATCGGCGGGCGCATCGAATGGGTCCGGCTGCTCGATCGACTGACCATCCAGGCCACCCGCTTCTTTCGCCATCCGCCGTCCTTCGCACTGCTGGAAACCTATGTGAACGAGTTCGCCAAGACCGCCGAGGGCGACAGCCTGACCCTCTGGAGCCTGGGGTGTGCCAGTGGCGAGGAAGCCTTTTCGATGGCCATCAGCACCGCCGAAGTGCTCACGCGGCAGGCGCGCCCGCTGACGTTCGCCCTGACCGGTACCGACATCAGCAGCGAAGCCCTGCGCCAGGCGCGGCAGGGTACCTACAGCCTGCAGCGGCTGGCCGGGGTGCCGGCCGCCCTGCGCGAGCGGTATTTTCGTCCCCGCGGCGACGGCAACTTCGACGTTGCCGCCGGGTTGGCGGAGCGACTGTGCTTTGCGCGGCTCAATGTGCTGGAACTGGGCCAGGCCCCCTTGCAGGGGCTCAACGTCATTTTTTGTCAGAACTTGCTGATTTATTTCCGCCGCTGGCTGCGTCGAGACCTGCTCAACCAGCTGGTCCAGCGGCTTGCACCGGGTGGGCTCTTGGTCCTGGGTGTCGGTGAGGTGAGCAATTGGAGCCACCCGCAACTGACACCCGTCGATCATCCCGAAGTCCTGGCGTTCACCCGCCAGCTGGCCCCCCCGGCATGACAGGAGCCGAGATGATCGATCGACACGACTACGTAGCTCTCGAGTGGGTCAAGGGCGAGATCGCCGAAACCTTGCAGCAGGCCCGCAAGGCGCTCGAGGCGTTCGTCGACAATCCGCACGACCGTAGCCGCCTGGGTTTCTGCCGGACCTATGTGCATCAGGTCTACGGCACCTTGCAGATGGTGGAGTTCTACGGCGCCGCGCTGCTCGCCGAGGAGATGGAGCTGCTGTTGCAGGCTCTTCACGAAGAGCGGGTGAACAGCTCCGACGAGGCGCTGGAAGTGCTGATGCAGGCCATCCTGCAGGTACCGCCCTATCTGGATCGGGTCCTCGAGGCCCGTCGCGATCTGCCTCTGGCCATCCTGCCGCTGCTCAACGACCTGCGTTCGGCGCGCGGCGAGAAGCTGCTCTCCGAGACCAGCCTGTTCTCGCCGGATCTCTCCGCCACGCCGCTGTCGCTGAGCGACGCCGAACTGGCCGATCGCGCCGCGCCGGACTGGCTGCCGCGCCTGCGCAAGTTGCGCCAGGCGCTGCAGGGCGCTCAGGTCGGACTGTTCCGCGACCGCGATGTCCAGCTGCACCTGGATTACCTGCTGCGGGTCTTCGAGCGCCTGGACCAGCTCTGCGCCGGTTCGCCCTTCGGCGCGCTCTGGCCGGTGGCGGCAGGCCTCACCGAGTTGCTGCAGGCCGGCGAGCTGGACAACAGCAGTTCGATCCGCGGCCTGTTGCGGCAACTGGATCGCGAACTCAAGCGGCTCATCAGCGATGGGGTGACCACCCTCAACCAGCCGGCACCGGCCGATCTGCTGAAGAATCTGCTGTTCTACCTGGCCAAGGCGCCGGTGCAGAGTCCGCGCATCGCCGCGCTCAAGGCGCACTATCGCCTCGATGAGGCCCTGCCGGATGCCGAGCTGGTGGGCTTCGAGCGCTCGCGCATCGTCGGTCCGGATCGCGAAGCCATGCGCTCGGTGGTGACCGCGCTGTGCGAAGAGCTGGTGCAGATCAAGGACAGCCTGGACCTGTTCGTGCGCAGCGATCGCCAGCAGCCCGCCAGCCTGCGTGGCCTGCTGGCCCCGCTCAAGCAGATCGCCGATACCCTGGCGGTGCTGGGCTTCGGTCAGCCGCGCAAGGTGGTGCTCGAACAGCACGAAGCCGTCGCCGAACTGGCCGAGGGCGTGCGCGAGGCCAGCGACGCCGCCCTGATGGATATTGCCGGGGCGCTGCTCTATGTCGAAGCCACCCTGGCCGGCATGGTCAGCGGCAACGAGGTGGGCGATGCCGAAGAGAGCCGGCTGCCCACCACCGACATCGATCAGTTGCACCGGGTGGTGGTGCGCGAGGCGCGCAATGGCCTGGAGCAATCCAAGGACGCCATCATCGAGTTCATCGCCTCCCAGTGGAACCATGTCCACCTGGAATCGGTGCCCCTGTTGCTGACCCAGGTCCGTGGCGGCCTGGCGATGATCCCGCTGGAACGGGCCGCGGCCCAGGTGCAGGCGGCCAACGACTACATCTGCCAGCAACTGCTGGGCAAGCAGGCCGTGCCGGACTGGCAGAGCCTGGACACCCTGGCCGACGCCATCACCAGCGTCGAGTACTACCTGGAACGCCTGGCGGAAGATCCCTCCACGCCCCACGACATGATCCTCGACATCGCCGACGAGAGTCTCATCGCCCTCGGCTATCCGCCCAGGGCGGCTGGCGACGGCGAGGCGGCGGCAGCGCCCCTGGCCTCCAGCGAGATCGCGCCGGCCCGGGATCTGCCGGAAGACCAGCCCCTGGTTGCGGAGCCGATGGCCGAAGAGGTGCTGGAACTCATCGCCCTGCCGGTCGAGGAGCCTGTAGCGGCTGGCGAAGCTGCCCCCGACGAACTCGAGCCAATCGCAGCGGAAGCGCCGCTGACCGCCGATCTTCTGGACGCAGACGCAGACGCAGACGCCGAGGGGGCGGATGACGAGCCGCTTGGCGAGACCGCGCCCGCGCACGAGGAACCCCGGGAGCTGCCGGCCGACAGCGAGGCGGACAGCCTGTCGCTGGCGACCGCCGATGCCGATGCGATCGCCGAGGTCTTGGCCGCGCCGGTCAATCCCATCAATCCTCCGGCGGCGCAGGTGCCGCAAGCGCTGCTGCCACCCGCGGCCGACGCCGAGCCGGTCGAGGACGAACTGCGCGAGGTCTTTATCGAAGAGGCCGGCGAGGTCCAGGCGGAGCTGGAACGCTGGCTGCCGATCTGGGAGGCCGAACCCGAGCAGCGCACCGCGCTGAGTGAATTGCGGCGCAATTTTCACACCCTCAAGGGCAGTGGCCGCATGGTCCAGGCACTGGTCATCGGCGAATTGGCCTGGGCCCTGGAAAATCTCTTCAATCGCCGCCTGGACCACAGCGTCGCCCACAGCGCCGCCCTGCAGACGGTGGTCGAGCAGACCTGCGCCCTGCTGCCGGAGCTGGTCGAGGAGTACGCCGAGAATCGGCAGCGGCAGCGCGACGACGTCGACTGGTTGGCCCACGCCGCTCATGCGTTAGCCCGTAACGAAGCCTTGCCCGAGCGTACCCCACCGGGCAGCACAGCCGCCTCCGCGCCGGCGACGCCCCCCGAAGCGGAGGGGCTTGAGCCTGAGGTCGCGGCACCCGTCGCCGCCGAAGCCGATACCCAGCTGCTGGATATCTTCCGCACCGAGGCCCAGGCGCACCTGGAAACCGTGCGCCGCTTTCTCGAGCAGTCCGAAGCCGGCAGTGCCCAGCCGGTCTCCGACAATCTGCTGCGTGCCCTGCACACCCTCAAGGGCAGTGCCCATATGGCAGGCAGCTCGCCGATGGCCGAGCTGGCATCCGCCCTGGAACGGCTGGCCAAGGAATACAAGCTCGCCCATGTCGCCTTCGCCGAATCCGAGTGCGCCTTGCTGGCCCGGGGTGCCGAGTTGCTGGAGCGGCGACTGGGCGAACTCGACGAAGGGGCGCTGGCAACGCCGCTGGCAGGCGCGCCGGAAGTCATCTCGTCCTGCGAAGCGCTGCTGGAGGAGCTGGATCCCCAGTTGCCGCTGCCCGAGGCGCCGCTGCCGGAGCAGCGTGACATCCTGCGGCTGACCGATTTCCTGATGCCGGGAATGGACCTGCTGCTGGAGGCCGATGAGCGCCTGCATGCCTGGCGGACCGGTGGTGACCAGGCGGCCTGCCCGGATCTGCTGGCCGAGCGCCTGAATACCTTTGCCGATGGGGCCGCCCGGGTTGGACTGGCCGATGTCGAGCAACTTGCTGAAGCGCTGCAGGTGGTCTATGCCGCCGCGGCGAGCGGTTCGCTGCCCGCCGACGACGCCTTCTTCCGCGAAACGGCAGAGGCCCAGGAAGCCCTGATCAGCATGCTCAACCAGCTGGCCGGTGGCATGCGGGCCACGCCGAGCGAGGAGCGGATCCAGGGCCTGCGCGGCCTGCTGGCCGGCATTCTCGCCGGGTTGCCCATGGCGGCCACCACCCTGCTGGCCGAGCCCGAACCCGAAGACCTCTTCGATCCGGCAACGGCCACGCCGGTCGCACCCGAGCTGGCGCTGGACGTCGAACTGCCCGCCGAAGCCGAAGCCGAAGCCGAAGCCGAAGCCGAAGCCGAAGCCGAAGCCGAAGCCGAAGCCGAAGCCGAAGCCGAAGCCGAAGCCGAGCCTGATCTGGAGTCGCCGGAGCCGTCGGAAGAGCCGCTGCCGCCGTTGGTGGACAGCGAGCCGGCGGATGCCGTCGCGGTCGAGCCCGAGCCGGTCGATCCGGAGATGCAGCTGATCTTCCTCGAGGAAGCCCAGGACCTGCTGGACAGCGCCGACCGGGCACTGAAGCGTTGGCTGGTGGAGCCGCAGCAGCGCTTCCACCTCGGCACCCTGCAGCGCGATCTGCATACCCTCAAGGGCGGCGCCCATCTCGCCGGGGTGATGCCGGTCGCGCATCTGGCGACGGAGCTGGACGCCATCTATGAAGGCCTGCTCGATGGCCGTCTCGCCGGTGGCGCCGAACTGGCCAACCCCCTGCGTGACGCCCATGGCTGCCTTGCCGCGCAGCTCGAAGAGCTGGCGGCGGGTGACCCGGTGAGTGAGCACGCCGAGCAGGTGGAGCGCCTGCAGCGCATCCGTACCGGTCAGCTCGATGAACGGCCGGGGTCGGACGCCGCCGGGTCTGCCCCGAGCGAGCCCGAGCTCGGCGAAGCTATCGCGGACCAGCCGACGGATGCCGAGTCGCCGCTGTGGGCGCCGCCGCCCCTGGCCGCCGCGCCGGAGGCGGACGAGGGGCCCGACGCCGAGTTGCTGGCCATCTACATCGAAGAGAGTCGCGACCTGCTCGACAGCATGGCGACCTCGCTGCGCGCCTGGGAAGCCGAACCGCACAACAGTCTCGAACTGGAGTCCCTGCTGCGCGACCTGCACACCCTCAAGGGCGGTGCGCGTCTGGCCGAGGTGGATGCCATCGGCGATCTGGCCCATGCCCTGGAGGCCTTCTACGAGGGGCTGGCGCGGGGACGGATCAAGCCCGGTGCCGACCTGGGCAGCCTGCTGCAGCGCTGCCACGACCGCCTGCACGAGCAACTCGAAGTACTGGCCCGGGGGCAGGCCCCGGCGCCGGCCGCCGACCTGGTCGAGGCCTTGCGTGACTACCGCGGCGAGCCGCTGACGGCCAGCGTGACGGCCGCGCCCGTGGTCGCCGCACCGGTCTTCGACGCCGACACCGATGCCGAAATCCTCGAAATCTTCATGGAGGAAGCCCAGGACCTGCTGGTCAGCATGGACGAGGCCCTGGCGGACTGGCCGGCCGCGCCCGACGTGGCGGTGGACGAGTTGCTGCGCTGCCTGCATACCCTCAAGGGGGGGGCGCGCCTGGCCGGTCTGCACGGCCTGGGTGAGCAGGCCCATGACCTGGAACAGCAACTGGCGGAATTGCGCTCGCTCGCCGTGGGGTTGAGCGAGGGCGACCGCGAGCGGATACGCGCTCTGGCGACCCAGGGGGTCGACGGACTGCAGCTGGCGGTGGCTCAGCTGGCACTGCCGGCCGCCGCCCCGGTGCCGGTCGAGCCGGCCGAAGCCGAAGCCGAAGCCGAAGCCGAAGCCGAAGCCGCGATCGCGCCTGAGCGGCCAGCGGCCGCGGACCTGGCCGGGGAGAGCGAGACGCCAGGCCCGGACGCCGAGTCCGTCGTCGCGAGCCCGCTCGCCATATCGCCTGAGCAGGACATCGCGGCACCCGTCATGGTGGCGGCCGAGACGCCAGCGACGGTGGTTGCGCCGTTGCCCTTCGTGCAGCGCCTGCAGCAGGTTCGTCAGCAGGCGGCGCAGCGGCGTTCCTCCCAGGAGCTGGTGCGGGTGCCGGCCGCGTTGCTGGAGCAGCTGGTCAACCTGGCCGGCGAGACCTCGATCTTCCGCGGTCGCGTCGAACAGCAGGTCAGCGACATCGGTACCACCCTCGGCGAGATGGAAGCCACCATCGAGCGGGTCCGCGATCAGCTGCGCCGGCTGGATACCGAGACCCAGGCGCAGATCATCAGTCGCCACCACGAAGACGTGGATCGTGCCGGCTACGAGGATTTCGACCCCCTGGAGCTGGATCGCTATTCCCAGCTGCAGCAGCTGTCCCGGGCGCTGTTCGAATCGGCTTCCGACCTCCTGGATCTGAAGAACACCCTGGGCCAGCGCAATCGCGATGCCGAGACCCTGCTGCTGCAGCAGGCGCGGGTCAACACCGAGTTGCAGGAAAGCCTCATGCAGACCCGCATGGTGCCTTTCGAGCGCATGGTGCCGCGGCTGCACCGGGTGGTACGCCAGGTCAGCGCCGAACTGGACAAGCCGATCGAACTGCGGGTCGGCAACGCCGAAGGCGAGCTGGACCGCACGGTGCTGGAGCGGATCATTCCGCCGCTGGAGCACATGCTGCGCAACGCCATCGACCACGGGGTCGAGGACGCCGCCGGACGCCAGCGCGCCGGCAAGCCGGCCGAGGGCGTGATCAGCCTGGATCTGCGCCGTGAAGGCGGCGACATCATTCTGACCCTGGCCGATGACGGCCGTGGCATCGACCTGGCCGCGGTGCGCCGCAAGGCCATCGAGCGCGGCCTGATGGCGGAAGACGCGCAACTCACCGATCAGGAGCTGCTGCAATTCATCCTCGAATCCGGTTTCTCCACGGCGCCGACCGTCACCCAGATTTCCGGGCGTGGCGTGGGCATGGACGTGGTGCACCAGGAGGTGAAGCAACTCGGCGGCAACATGGACATCCACAGCGTGGCGGGCGAGGGGACGCGCTTCACCATCCGCCTGCCGTTCACCGTGTCGGTGAACCGCGCGCTGATGGTGCATGCCGGCGATGACCTCTATGCCGTGCCGCTGAACACCATCGAGGGCATCGTGCGGGTGACCGCGGCCGATCTCGAGCGCTATTACCGCCCGGGGGCGACGACCTTCGAATATGGCGGCCAGCACTATGACCTGCGCTACCTGGGGCATCTGCTCAACAACGGCCAGCAGCCCAAGCTGAGCGGCCAGAGTCTGCCGCTGCCAGTGGTGCTGGTGCGTTCCGCCGAATACGCGGTGGCCGTGCAGGTGGATGCGGTGGCCGGCTCGCGGGAGATCGTGGTGAAGAGCCTCGGTCCGCAATTCGCCGGGGTACCGGGTCTGTCCGGTGCCACCCTGCTGGGGGACGGGCGCGTGGTGGTGATTCTCGACCTCCTGGCGATGATCCGCAGCCAGGGCGCCAGCGGCGAAGAGCTCGCCCGCCTGGCGCAGGGTCCGGCCACGGTGGCCGAGGTCACCCGGCCGGCGCTGGTCATGGTGGTGGACGATTCGGTCACGGTGCGCAAGGTCACCAGTCGCCTGCTGGAACGCCACGGCATGGAGGTCTTCACCGCCAAGGACGGGGTGGATGCCATCGCCCAGTTGCAGGAGCGGCAGCCGGACATCCTGCTGCTGGACATCGAGATGCCACGCATGGACGGCTTCGAGGTGGCGACCCTGGTGCGCCATGACGCGCGCCTCAAGGACCTACCGATCGTGATGATCACCTCCCGGACCGGGGAAAAGCACCGCGAGCGGGCGCTGAGCCTAGGCGTGAACGAATACCTGGGCAAGCCCTACCAGGAGAGCGAACTCCTGGCCCACATCCATCGGTTGGTCAGGCAAGATGACTGAGATGCACACCGCCCGCGTCGCCATCCTGGCCGACAGTCCGCTGCAGCGCCACGTGCTGCAGCAGGTGCTGGCCGACAATGGCTATCACGTCGTCCTCAACAGCGATCCGGAGCGTTTCGACGAAGCGGCCTGGCCCACGGTAGCGACCGACCTGTGGCTGATCGATCTGAGCCAGACGGAGGAGTCGCCGCTGGTGGACGCACTGCTGGAGGGCGCCGAGGTGCCCATCCTGTTCGGTGAAGGCCAGGCCCCAGAGCGTTTCACCAACCCCTTCACGCAATGGGAGAAGCGCCTGATCGGCAAGCTCAAGCGGCTGATCGGCGATCCGGTGGCGGCGGTCGGCCCGGCGCTGGAGACCCTGCTGCAGGACCAGCCGCGACCGCCGCGCCTGACCCTGCCGGAACCCCTAGCCAATCTGCCGCTGCCAGCCGGCGATCCGGCCCCCGAGGTCTGGTTGCTGGCTGCCTCCCTGGGCGGTCCGGCGGCGGTGAAGGCCTTTCTCGACGCCCTGCCGGGTGGTCTGCCGGTCGGCTTCCTCTATGCCCAGCATATCGGCGACGGCTTTGCCGCCAGCCTGCTGCGCGCGGTCGGCCGGCACAGTCAGTGGCATATCCAGGGCGCGCGCCCGGGTGAGCCGGTGCGCTGCGGCGAGGTGGTGGTGGTGCCGACCCAGCAGGAACTGACCTTTCGCGCCTTAGGTGCCCTGGACATCGTCGAGCGCGCCTGGCCCGAGCCCTATACGCCGTCGATCAGCCAGATGATGCTCAACCTGGCGCAGCACTTCGGCGCGCGCTGCGGGGTCATCGTCTTCAGCGGCATGGGCAACGACGGCACCGCCTCGGCGGCCTATGTGCGGCGTCGCGGTGGCACGCTCTGGACCCAGTCGGCGAGCACCTGCATCGTCCCGAGCATGCCGGAAAGCCTGCGCGAATCGGGTCTCGCGACCCTTACCGCCGATCCCCGCGGCCTGGCCGAAGCCCTGGTGGCGCGCCTGGCCGAGCAGCGAAGCTAAAGGAATTACCCATGTCGACCGCCGCTCCCGCCGAACACCTGACCGGTCTGCTGCTGACCCTGGCCGATCGTACCCTGCTGCTGCCCAACGCGGCGGTCGCCGAGCTGGTGCCCTGCCGCGAGATCCGGCCGCTGCCGGTGCAGCCGGATTGGTGCCTGGGCCAGGTCGCCTGGCGCGATCTGCGCCTGCCGCTGATCAGTTTCGAGGCGCTGTCCAGCGGCAGTGCCGCGCAATTCGATGGCGATCGCCATGCGCGGGTGGCCATCCTCAACGCCCTGGGCGGGCGTGAGCGGGTGCGCTTCCTGGCCCTGCTGATCCGCAGCATTCCGCGCTCGTTGCGCATCACCCCCGAGCTGGTCGCCGCCGAGGTGCCCCTGGCCGCCCTGGAGCTGGGCGCCGTGGCCTACGAAGGCGGCACGGCGCGCATTCCCGATCTGATCGGCGTGGAAGAACGGCTGGCCGCTGCAGGCGTGTTCTAGCGTGGTGCTTCAGACGTTGACTGCACAATTTCGGCGATGATTTTTCGTCCTGGGCGGCGTTGCCACTCCTCGCCATAGCCCTGCTATGACTCGTCGCGGCGCCTGGCCCAAGCCCAAAAATCGCTCGCCAATTCGTGCACGAACTTCTTGAACACCACCCTAGTCCTTCCGGGTCAGGCGCATCCCGCCGTTTTCATCCAGGCTGACAGCAACTCCGCGGTAGTCCGCCAGGGTCGGCAGGCCCAGCTCCAGTGGCTGGCGATGGGTGGCGGTGATGGCTACCGCATCGGCGCCGGCGGCCTTGGCCGCGGCAAAGCCGGCGTGGGCATCCTCGAACACCAGACAGTCGCCGATCGCCACCCCCAGCTTGCGCGCACCCGCCAGGAAGCAGTCCGGCGCGGGCTTGCCCTGGGTGACGTCTTCGGCGCAGATCATCACTGGCGGCAGGGCCATGCCGGCCGCGGCGAGCCGCACTTCCGCCAGCCGGCGCGAGGCCGAGGTGACCAGCGCCCAGCTGCCGGCTGGCAGACTGGCGAGGAAGGCTGCCGCGCCGGGGATCTCCTGGATGTCGGCGACATCGGCGATCTCCAGTTCGGTGATGGCGCGGGTCTCGGCGTCGATGTCCGCACCCGCCGGGGCGAAGCGTTTCACCGTTTCCACCGCCCGCACCCCGTGCATCACGGCGAGGACGTCCGCCGGATCGAGGCCGTGGCCGAGTGCCCAGGTGCTCCAGGCGCGTTCGGCGGATGCCACGCTGGTGAGCAGGGTGCCGTCCATGTCGAACAGGAAGGCGGCGTAAGGGCGAGAGGGCAGGGTCATCCGGGGCTCCAAAACTATCCGTGGGGAAGGGACGGACCGCCGAGGACAGCGGCCCGCGGGGCAGATCAAGGGGTCTGGAAATCACCCCAGAGTTGCTGGGCCACGCTCAGGGCCACCACCGGCGCGGTCTCGGTGCGCAGCACCCGCGGCCCCAGGCGGGCCGGCTGGAAACCGGCGGCGCGGGCGGCCGTGACTTCGGCCTCGCTCAGGCCGCCTTCCGGGCCGATCAGCAGGGCCAGGCGGGTGGGCCGGGCATGGCTTTCCAGGGCGGCGGCCACCGGGTGCAGGACCAGCTTGAGGTCGGCGTCCAGCCCGGCCTGCCAGTCGGCCAGCAGCTGCGGCGGATGGATCAGCGGCACCGTGGAGCGACCGCACTGTTCGCAGGCGCTGATGGCCACCTGGCGCCAGTGCTGCAGGCGCTTGTCGGCGCGCTCGTCCTTGAGGCGCACCTCGCAGCGTTCGCTGACCAGCGGGGTGATCTCGGCCACGCCCAGTTCGGTGGCCTTCTGGATCGCCCAGTCCATGCGCTCGCCGCGGGACAGGCCCTGGCCGAGGTGGATCCGCAGCGGCGAATCGGGTTGGCCGGGCAGTTCCTCGGTCAGGTCGACGCTGAGGGTCTTCTTGCCCACCGCAACGACCTGGCCGAGGTATTCCCGGCCACTGCCGTCGAACAGTTGCACGGCATCCCCCGGCGCCAGGCGCAGCACGCGGCCCAGGTAGTGGGCCTGGGCCTCGGGCAGGTCGAGGTGGCCGAGGGCCAGGGGCAGGTCGAGGTGGCAGCGGGTGAGACGCATGGCGGACTCCAGATCAGCCGGGATCGCGGTGGTTGGGGTGCAGGTCGCTCAGGGCGACGCTGACCGAGGTACGGGTGGCGAGGTCGATGCCTTCGCTCGCCACCTCGGCGAGGAAGTCGATCTGCTCGGGGGTGATGACATAGGGCGGCAGGAAGTAGACCACGTTGCCCAGGGGCCGCAACAGGGCGCCACGGGAGAGGGCGTGCTGATAGACGGCGAGGCCGCGGCGCTCCTGCCAGGGGTAGGGCGTGCGGCGGGCCTTGTCGGCGCTCATCTCGATGGCCAGGGCCATGCCGGTCTGGCGTACCTCGCCGACGTGGGGATGATCGACCAGGTGCGCGGTGGCCTCGGCCATGCGTCGGGCCAGGGGCTTGTTGGCCTCGATGACGTCGTCCTGGGCGAAGATGTCCAGGGTCGCCAGGGCGGCAGCGCAGGCCAGCGGATTGCCGGTGTAGCTGTGCGAGTGCAGGAAGGCGCGCAGCGTGTGGTAGTCGTCGTAGAAGGCCTGGTAGACCGCATCGGTGGTCAGGCAGGCGGCCAGCGGCAGGTAGCCGCCGGTGAGGGCCTTGGACAGGCAGAGGAAATCCGGGCGGATGCCGGCCTGTTCACAGGCGAACATCGTGCCGGTGCGACCGAAGCCCACGGCGATCTCGTCGTGGATCAGGTGCACGCCATAGCGGTCGCAGGCCTCGCGCAGGAGGCGCAGATAGACCGGATGGTACATGCGCATGCCGGTGGCGCCCTGGATCAGCGGCTCGACGATGACCGCGGCGACGCTGGCATGGTGCTCGGCCAGGGTGCGCTCCATGTGCGCGAACATCTGCCGCGAATGCGCTTCCCAGTCCATGCCCTCGGGACGCAGGTAGCAATCGGGACTGGGCACCTTGAGGGTGTCCAGCAAGAGGCCCTGGTAGGTCTCGGTGAACAGCGCCACGTCACCCACCGACATGGCCGCCACCGTCTCGCCGTGGTAGCTGTTGGTCAGGGTGACGAAGCGGCGCTTTTCCGGCTGGCCCACGTTGCGCCAGTAGTGGTAGCTCATCTTCAGCGCCACCTCGATGCACGAGGAGCCGTTGTCGGCATAGAACACCCGGTCGAGGCCGGCCGGGGTCAGGGCGACCAGGCGCTCGGACAACTCGATCACCGGCTGGTGGCTGAAGCCGGCGAGGATGACGTGCTCCAGCTGGTCGACCTGGGCCTTGATGCGGTCGTTGATGCGCGGATTGGCGTGGCCGAAGACATTGACCCACCAGGAACTGACGGCATCCAGGTAGCGCTTGCCGTCGAAGTCCTCCAGCCAGACGCCTTCGCCGCGGCGGATCGGGATCACCGGCAGTTGCTCGTGATCCTTCATCTGGGTGCAGGGGTGCCAGAGCACCTCCAGGTCACGGCGCATCCAGTCGTGATTGGTCATTGGCGTCTCCTGGCGGCGGGCCTGGCGAGAAAAAGGGGGCGCAAGCCTAAGCCAGGGCGCGCGACGGGAGCAAGGCGCGGGCCGATTGCCGGTCGTGGCGGCAGCTAGTGGCTCAGGGGCCGCTGGCGTATGCTGCGCCACCGCCGTTTCCCGGTCCCAGGAGTCTAGAAAAGATGTCGTCGCGTTGGACAGGTTTTACCGTCTGCTTGGCAGCCGGCGTATTCGCTACCAGCCTGAGCGCAGGTGCTGCCGAGAAGGCCCATAAGGAGACGCACAAGGCGCCGGAAAAGGCTGCCGCGGCACCCGTCGCGCCGAGTGGTCCCTCGGTGATCGTGGTCGGTGCCGGCATGGCCGGCCTGGCCTCGGCCTATGAACTGCAGCAGGCCGGCTGGAACGTGACCCTGCTGGAAGCCGGCGCGCGCGTCGGCGGTCGTTCCGGTCTCGCCTCCAGCGAATGGATCGGCGACACCAAGGCCCAGCCGGTGCTCAACCACTACCTGGACACCTTCAAGCTCAAGACCGTGGACGCGCCGTCCTTCGTGCGCACCCCGGGCTATCTGATCGAAGGCCAGTACTATTCCCAGGAAGACCTGGCGCAGAAGATGCCGGCCGTGGCCGATGCCCTCAAGCGCGTCGACAAGTCCCTGGACGACCTGGCCGCCGCCATCAGCGATCCGCTGCAGCCGACCGCCACCCCGACCCTGCACGCCCTCGACCAGATCAACGCCGCCACCTGGCTGGACAAGCAGAACCTGCCGCCGGTGGCCCGCCAGCTGATCAACCAGCGCATCCGCGTCCGCTACGACGAGCCCTCGCGGCTGTCGCTGCTCTATCTGGCCCAGCAGACCCGCGTCTATCGCGGCGTCGAGGACAAGGACCTGCGCGCCTCCCGTCTGCCCGGTGGCAGCGACGTCCTGGCCCAGGCCTTCGTCAAGCAGATCAAGACGATCAAGACTGACAACAAGGTCTCCAGCATCGTCCAGGACAAGGACGGTGTCGTGGTCAAGGCCGGTGCCACCGGCTACAAGGCCGACTACGTGGTGATGGCGGTGCCGCTGCGCGCCCTCGGCCAGGTGCAGATGACCCCGGCGCTGGATGCTACTCAGCAGGCGGCGATCAAGGGCACCACCTATGGCTGGCGCGACCAGATCCTGCTCAAGTTCAAGACCCCGGTGTGGGACAGCAAGTCGCGCATGAGTGGCGAAATCTACAGCGACCAGGGCCTGGGCATGCTGTGGGTGGAGCCGGACGTCAAGGGCGGCGCCAATGTGCTGGTCAACCTGGCCGGTGACAGCGCGCGTCTGGTGCAGGCCTTTGGCGACAAGCAGATGGTCGACCAGGTGCTGATCCGCTTCCACGCCTTCTATCCCAAGGCGCGCGGGGCCTTCTCCGGCTACGAGGTCCGCCGCTACAGCCGCGATCCGGGCGTGGGCGGTGCCTATCTGGCCTATGGTCCGGGCCAGATCACCCGCTACTGGCGGCTGTGGGAAAAGCCCGCCGGCCGGGTGATCTTCGCCGGCGAGCACACCGATCCGCTGCATCCGGGCACCCTGGAAGGCGCCCTGGCCAGCGGTCAGCGCGCTGCCGGTCAGGTCCGCGACCTCAAGGCCGGCAAGGCCGTGGTGCCGGTCGTGGCCAGTGCCAAGACCGCTGCCCAGCCGACCTCCGCGCCCAAGGCTGCCGCAGCTGCGCCGGCCAAGGACAGTGGCGAGCACGGCTTCTTCTGGAAGCTGTTCCACTGGTCGTTCTGATCCCGGCCTAGGCTCGGGCGCTGCCATCGCGCAGCGTCTGGGCCGGAGCGGACGGGGCCTTCGCGTGCCGTCCGATCCATCGATTCCTTCGATATTGATTCGATACTTTTTTCGCTTTCCATCGATACGTTTGCGGCTAGGCTTAGGCAAAGCTTTTTCAGGAGATAAAAGCGATGCACTGGCGCAACGATGGCCTTCGCTACGGTCTGGTAAGTCTGGTTCTGCATTGGGTCATGGCCCTGGCGATCGTCGCCATGTTCGCCTCCGGCCTGTGGATGCGCACCCTGGACTACTACGACACCTGGTACCACACCGCCCCCGAACTGCATAAGAGCGCCGGCATCCTCTTGCTGATCGCCCTGGTGCTGCGCCTGCTCTGGCGCCTGGTCAGTCCGCCGCCGCCGGTGGAGGGCAGCCCCCTGGTACGCCGCGCCGCGGGTGCCGGGCACTTCCTGCTCTATGGGCTGATGCTCACCGTGATGGTGGCTGGCTACCTGATCTCCACCGCCGATGGCGTGGCCATCGATGTGTTCGGCTGGTTCAACGTCCCGGCGATCCTGAGCGGCCTGCCGGATCAGGCCGATACCGCCGGCAAGATCCACCTCTGGTTCGCCTGGACGCTGATCGTCCTGGCCGGTCTGCACATCCTGGCCGCACTCAAGCACCATTTCGTCGACCGCGACGGCACCCTGGTCCGCATGCTCGGCCGGGTCCATACCCCTTCCTGATGTTCGCTTCCCACCACCACCTGGAGCTCCATCCAATGCTGAAGAAAACCGTTGCCGCCCTGGCCCTGGGTACCGCTCTGCTGGGCGCCGGCCAGGCCATGGCCGCCGACTACAAGATCGACAAGCAGGGCCAGCACGCCTTCATCCAGTTCCGTATCCAGCACCTGGGCTACAGCTGGCTGTACGGCACCTTCAAGGACTTCGATGGCAACTTCAGCTTCGATGCCAAGGATCCGTCCGCCGACAAGGTCAAGGTGACCATCAACACCGACAGCGTCGACACCAACCACGCCGAGCGTGACAAGCACCTGCGCAGCGCCGACTTCCTCAACGTCGCCGCCCACCCCCAGGCCAGCTTCGAATCCACCAAGGTCACCGCCACCGGCGACGGCACCGCCGACGTCACCGGCAACCTGACCCTGAACGGCGTGACCAAGCCGGTCACCATCAAGGCCCACTTCATGGGCGAGGGCAAGGACCCGTGGGGTGGCTACCGCGCCGGCTTCGAGGGCACCACCACCCTCAAGCTCAAGGATTTCAACATCCAGAAGGACCTCGGCCCGAAATCCCAGGAAGTGGAATTCATGCTGTCCTTCGAAGGCGTGCGCCAGTAACGGGACGCCCTCGGGTTGTAACCAAAGATGCCGGATTCGTCCGGCATTTTTATGCCTGGTCGTTTTTGCCGACGAGGCGGGCGACACCGGGATTCCCCGGCAGAACTCGGCTCGCACCTCATGGTCTGCTACCGAGGTCGGTCGCACGGGCCTGACTTTTGTCGGAATAGCCGTTTTCACGAGGCGTCGGAGCATCCGGCGATACCCGAGCATGGCGCTTGGGTTATTTACAAACAGTCGTGAACGTAAGTATATTCGTCTGATAATAATTCCTATGCTCGAGCCGGTGCGGATCCACAAGGCGCGCTGCGCATGCTCATTTCCCCGCTTTCAAGGACTTTTGATATGCAGATCAAGCCGGCGCATGCCTTTTTCGCTCCCGCCCTGCTGGCCGTGGCCCTGGCCCTGGGTGCCTGCGGCAAGCAGGACAACAAGGACCAGCAGCAACAGCAGCAGAAGCCCGCAGAGGTCGGGGTGGTGACGATGCATCCTCGTACCGTGACCCTGACCGATGAGCTTCCCGGGCGCACCGCCGCCTTCCGCATCGCCGAGGTGCGGCCGCAGGTGAGCGGCATCCTGCTCAAGCGCTATTTCACCGAAGGCGCCGACGTGAAGGCCGGCACCCAGCTCTATCAGATCGATCCGCGCACCTACGAGGCCAACGTCAATTCGGCCAAGGCCTCCCTGGCCCAGGCCCAGGCGACCCTGGCTTCCAACCGGCTCAAGGCCCAGCGCTATGGCGCCCTGGTCAAGGAGCAGGCGATCAGCAAGCAGGAAGCCGACGATGCGCTGTCCATGCAGCGGCAGAACGAAGCCCAGGTGGAGTCGGCCAGGGCCGCCCTGCGCAATGCCGAGATCAACCTGGCCTACACCAAGGTCGCCGCGCCCATCTCCGGGCGCATCGGACGCTCGATGATGACCGAAGGCGCCCTGGTCACTGCCGACCAGACCTCCGCCCTGACCAGCATCACCCAGCTCGATCCCATCTATGTCGACGTGACCCAGTCCGCCACCGATCTGCTGCGCCTGCGCCGCGAGCTGGACAGCGGTCAGCTGCAGAAGGTGCAGGGCGAGAATGCCGCCGAGGTCAAGCTGATGCTGGAAGACGGCAGTGCCTATAGCCGTCCCGGCAAGCTCAAGTTCGCCGAGGTGTCGGTGGACCAGGGCACCGGCTCGGTGACCATCCGCGCCGAATTCCCCAACCCCGACAAGCTGCTGCTGCCCGGCATGTTCGTCCGTGCCGAGCTGCAGTCCGGGGTGCGCCAGAATGCCTTGCTGGTACCGCAACAGGGCGTGACCCGCGATCTCAAGGGCCAGCCCACCGCCATGGTGGTCAACGGCGAAGGCAAGGTCGAGCAGCGGATCCTCAAGACCGAGCGAACCGTGGGCTCCGACTGGCTGGTTACCGACGGCCTCAAGGCCGGTGACAAGGTCATCACCGAAGGCCTGCAGAAGATCAAGCCGGGTGCCACCGTCACCGCCAAGCCGGCGAGCAACATCGCCTCCGCCGAGCAGAAGCCGGCGGGTCAGGGTCAGTAAGGGGAGCGCCTGATGTCCAAGTTCTTCATTGACCGGCCCATCTTCGCCTGGGTAATCGCCCTGGTGATCATGCTCGCCGGCATCCTGTCGATCCTCAATCTGCCGATCAACCAGTACCCGAACATCGCCGCACCGGCGGTCTCGATCCAGGTGAGCTACCCGGGCGCCTCGGCGCAGACGGTGCAGGACACCGTGGTCCAGGTCATCGAACAGCAGATGAACGGGATCGACAACCTCAGGTACATCTCCTCGGAGTCCAACTCCGATGGCAGCATGACCATCATCGTGACCTTCAACCAGGGTACCAACCCGGACATCGCCCAGGTCCAGGTGCAGAACAAGCTGCAGCTGGCGACGCCGCTGCTGCCGCAGGAAGTCCAGCAGCAGGGCATGCGCGTCGCCAAGTACCAGCGCAACTTCATGATGGTGGTGGGCCTGGTGTCCATGGACGGCTCCCTGACCAAGGAAGACCTGTCCAACTACATCGTCTCCAACATGCGCGATCCCATCGCGCGGACCACCGGTGTCGGCGACTTCCAGGTGTTTGGCGCCCAGTACGCCATGCGCATCTGGCTGGATCCGCAGAAGCTGGTGAAGTACCAGCTCACGCCGGTCGACGTCAGCAGCGCCATCCAGAGCCAGAACGTGCAGATCGCCTCCGGTCAGCTCGGCGGCCTGCCGGCGGTGCCAGGGCAGCAGCTCAACGCCACCATCATCGGCAAGACCCGCCTGACCAGCGTCGAGGAGTTCGGCAAGATCTTCCTCAAGGTCGATCAGAGCGGTGCCCAGGTACGCCTGCGCGATGTGGCGCGGGTCGAACTGGGAGGCGAGAACTACTCCATCGATGCCCAGTTCGACGGCAAGCCGGCCTCCGGCATGGCCCTGCGTCTGGCCACCGGGGCCAATGCCCTGGACACCGCCAAGGCGGTCCGCGCCACCATCGAACGCCTCAAGCCGTTCATGCCGCCGGGCATGGAAGTGGTCTATCCCTATGACACCACCCCGGTGGTGACCGCCTCGATCCACGAGGTGGTCAAGACCCTGGGCGAGGCGATCCTGCTGGTGTTCCTGGTGATGTTCCTGTTCCTGCAGAACTTCCGGGCCACCCTGATCCCCACCATCGCCGTACCCGTGGTGCTCCTGGGCACCTTCGCGGTGCTGCTGGCCGCCGGTTTCACCATCAACATCCTGACCATGTTCGGCATGGTGCTCGCCATCGGCCTGCTGGTGGACGATGCCATCGTAGTGGTGGAAAACGTCGAGCGGGTGATGGCCGAGGAGGGGCTCTCGCCCAAGGAGGCGACCCGCAAGTCCATGGGTCAGATCCAGGGCGCCCTGGTCGGTATCGCCCTAGTGCTGTCGGCGGTGTTCGTGCCCATGGCCTTCTTCGGTGGCTCCACCGGGGTGATCTATCGCCAGTTCTCCATCACCATCGTTTCCTCGATGGTGTTGTCGGTGCTGGTGGCCCTGATCCTGACCCCGGCGCTGTGCGCCACCCTACTCAAGCCGGTCAAGCAGGGCCATCACGAGAAGCGTGGCTTCTTCGGCTGGTTCAACCGCACCTTCGAAAGCGGTCAGCATCGCTACGAGCGCAGCGTGGCCACGGTGATCCGGCACAAGGTGCCCTTCCTGCTGCTCTATGTGCTGATTGTCGGCGTCATGGTGTTCCTCTTCACCCGCATCCAGTCGTCCTTCCTGCCGGAAGAAGACCAGGGCGTGATCTTCGCCCAGGTCACCACGCCGCCGGGCTCCAGTGCCGAGCGGACGCAGAAGGTGCTCGACACCATGCGCGAGATGATGATGAAGAACGATTCGAGCGCGGTCAGCTCGATGTTCACCGTCAACGGCTTCAACTTCGCCGGTCGCGGCCAGAGCTCGGGTCTGGCGTTCATCCAGCTCAAGCCCTGGGAACAGCGCCCGGACGCCAAGGACGGCGCCAGCGCCGTGGCCGGTCGGGCCATGGGCTACCTGTCGGGCATCAAGGACGCCATCGTCTATGCCATCGTCCCGCCGGCGGTACTGGAGCTGGGTAACGCCACCGGCTTCGACTTCTACCTGCAGGACCAGGGCGGCATCGGCCACGAGGCGCTCATGGCCGCGCGCAACCAGCTGCTCGGCATGGCCGCGCAGAATTCCAAGCTGATGCAGACCCGTCCGAACGGCCTCAACGACGAGCCGCAGTTCAAGCTCATCGTCGACGACGAAAAGGTGCGCGCCCTGGGCCTGTCGCAGAGCGACGTGAACCAGACACTGTCCATCGGCTGGGCGTCCAGCTACGTCAACGACTTCATCGATCGCGGTCGGGTGAAGAAGGTGTACCTGCAGGGCGAAGCCAGCGCGCGAATGAATCCCGAGGATTTCAACAAGTGGTACGTGCGCAACAGCGCTGGCGAGATGGTGCCGGTGTCGGCCTTCGCCCGCGGCGAGTGGATCTACGGCTCGCCCAAGCTGGAGCGCTACAACGGCATCTCCTCGTTGGAGATCCTCGGTTCCGCAGCGCCCGGCTACAGCACCGGTGACGCCATGGCCGAGATCGAGCGCATGGCCAAGGACCTGCCGCAGGGCGTGGGTATCGCCTGGACCGGTCTGTCCTACGAGGAGCGGCTGTCGGGCTCCCAGGCGCCGGCGCTCTATGCGCTGTCGCTGCTGGTGGTGTTCCTCTGTCTGGCGGCGCTGTACGAGAGCTGGTCGATCCCGATCGCGGTCATCCTGGTGGTGCCGCTGGGGGTGGTGGGGGCCCTGCTGGCCACCTACTTCCGTGGTCTGGCCAACGACGTCTTCTTCCAGGTCGGTCTGTTGACGACCATCGGCCTGGCAGCGAAGAACGCCATCCTGATCGTGGAATTCGCCAAGGAGCTGCACGAAGGCGGCAAGAACATCGTCGATGCGGCGGTGGAAGCCTCGCGCATGCGCCTGCGCCCCATCATCATGACCTCCATGGCCTTCATCCTGGGCGTGGTGCCCCTGGCGATCTCCTCGGGCGCCAGCTCCGGCAGCCAGCACGCCGTGGGTACCGGCGTGATCGGCGGCATGCTCACCGCCACGATCCTGGCGATCTTCTGGATTCCCATGTTCTACGTGGTGGTCAGCAGCCTGTTCAAGGACAAGGCCACCAAGGACCAGGAAGCCCATGGCAAGGAAGGACACTGATATGAAGAAGTCTGTCTTGGCGGTGGTCGTGGGCATGCTGGCCGTGTCCGGCTGCAGCCTGATCCCCGATTACCAGCGACCCAATGCGCCGGTGGAGAACGCCTGGCCCCATGGCCAGGCCTACGATGCCCTGACGGTCAATCGCGACCAGCAGGCGGCCGACATCGGCTGGCGCGATTTCTATCGCGATCCGGCCCTGCAGCAGCTGATCCAGCTGTCGCTGGACAACAACCGCGACCTGCGCCAGGCGGCGCTGAACGTGCGCCTCTACCAGGCGCAATACCGCGTGCAGCGCGCCGAGCTGTTTCCCGACATCGCGGTCAGCGGCACCGGGACCCGTACCCGCCAGCCGGAGGACCTGAGCCAGGTCTCCGCCATCCGCGAACTGCTCGCCGGCAACAGCGCCAATGGCGCGGGCGGCGGTGGTGGCAGCATCAGCAGCCAGTACAGCGTGACCCTGGGGTTCACCTCCTATGAGCTGGACCTCTTCGGTCGCCTGCGCAGCCTCAGCGAGCAGGCGCTGCTCAACTACTTCGCCACCAGCGAAGGACGCCGCAGCACCCAGATCTCGCTGGTCTCGGAAGTGGCCAACGCCTACTACGCCTGGCTCACCGACCAGCGCATGCTGCAACTGACCCGCGAGACCCTGGCGGCCTATCAGCGCTCCTACGACCTGACCCGCCAGACCGTGGAGAATGGCGTGGCCAGCGGCCTGGACCTGCGCCAGTCGCGCACCGCCCTGGAAGGGGCGCGGGCGAATCTGGCGCAATACACCCGCCAGGTGGCCCAGGATCGCAATGCCCTGACCCTGCTGCTGGGTACCTCGATTCCGGCGGAGCTGCCGCAGAGCAAGGGGCTGGACGGCACCGATCTGCTCGCCGATCTGCCGGCCAACCTGCCGTCGGATCTCCTGCAGAAGCGTCCGGACATCCTCCAGTCCGAACTGCAGCTGCGCGCCGCCAACGCCAACATCGGCGCGGCCCGGGCGGCCTTCTTCCCGCGCATCAGCCTGACCGCCCAGGGCGGTACGGCCAGCCGGGATCTCAATGGCCTGTTCGACGCCGGTTCCGGCTACTGGACCTTCTCGCCAAGCATCAACATCCCGATCTTCACGGCCGGCAGTCTCAAGGCCAGCCTGGATGCGGCGAAGATCCAGAAGGACATCAACGTCGCCACCTACGAGAAGTCGATCCAGACCGCCTTCCGTGAAGTGGCCGATGCCCTGGCGGCGAAGGGCACCTACGACGACCAGCTGCAGGCCCAGCAGGACCTGGTGCAGGCCAGCCAGGAGTACTACGACCTGGCTAACCTGCGCTATCGCCAGGGCATCGACAACTACCTCACGGTACTCGACGCCCAGCGCTCGCTGTATAGCGCCCAGCAGCAGTTGATCACCGACAGACTCAACCAGCTCAACAGCGAGGTCACCCTGTACAAGGCGCTCGGTGGCGGCTGGCTGGAACGCAGCCAGACCCGGCCGCCGCTGGCGGCCAAGCCGTAACACCTGGTCTGAACGACGCCGGCCCCGTGCCGGCGTTTCCTTGTCCGGAAGGCCGGTCTATCGACGCCGCTGGGGGGCTGGGTATACTGCCCCCTGTCCCTTTCTTCGGAGTCTCTGCATGCGCTATCGCCTGTTGCTCGGCCTGCTCGCCGCCACTGGTCTGACCCTGGCCGGCTGCGCCAGCAGCCCTCAGCAATTGAGTCCGCAACCCCAGATCACCGCGCCCATCGCCCCGGTCGGCCAGGGCCAGCCGGTCTCGGTCCGGGTGGTCGACGGCCGCTCCTCCTTCACCCTCGGCACCCGCGGCGGTCTCTATCCCGACACCAGCGTGGTGGTGGTGCAGACCCAGGACGTGATTCCCAAGCTGCAGGCCGAAGCCGAGAAGGCGGTCCGTCAGATGGGCTTCACCCCGTCGCCCAATGCCGGCCCGGGCGCGCCCCAGCTGACCCTGACCCTGGCCGAACTGAACTATCAGTCGCCCAAGGAGCTGTACGTCACCGCCTCCGATGTCGCCGCGGCCTTCCAGGTCGACGTGCGCAACAGCCAGCGCGGCTACCGCGGCCGCTATGGCGCCAGCCTCAACCAGCGCTTCGGCATGGCGCCCAACGCCGAGGCCAACACCAAGCTGGTCAGCGATGTGCTGAGCGACGCCCTGACCCGGGTGTTCAAGGATCCGACCGTGGTCCAGGTGCTCAGCGGTCGTTGAGCACCTGACGCGCACAAAAAAGCCCGGCTCGTGCCGGGCTTTTTCATGAGCGCGCGTGGGCTATTCCAGACCGGCCAGGACGCGGTACTTGTTCAGCACCGGCTGGGCGTACTGGCGCACCAGTTGCGTCCGGTATTCCGCCGGGCACTCGGCCAGACGCCTTTCCCACTCGCCGCGGGCGACCTCGATTTCCTCGGCGGGAAACAGGGTGTCCACCGCGGGCACGGCCAGGTCCGGATCGCGGCCCTCCCAGGCGGCATAGGCCAGGTAACTGGCCGGGAACAGCCGGTAGTTGCCGAGAATCTGCCGGTCCATTTCCTGGGCCAGCGCCTTGGCATCCTCGAACTCACCCGTGACCGGCTCGCCAAAGGCCACGTGCACCCGGCCCTTGTAGCCGGTGATGCCCCGGGCGATGCTGACGTCGTCCTCGCCCGGGGCCTTGGCGTAGCTGCCGGTGGCGGCGCGGGTGTGCAGTTCGCGGGCCTTGGCCTGGTCGCAGGGATCGAATTCGTAGCTGATGGACACCGGGACGATGTTCAGCGCCTTGACCAGCTCGGCGAAGGGCTCGTCCTTGCAGCTCATGTGGAACATCTTGAGGATGGCCGAATCGGTGCGATCGTCGCCGTCCTTGGCCCGGCCCTCGGCCTGGGCGATCCAGATGGATTGGCCGTCCTGGCGGATCGAGTGATTGATGTAGGCGGACAGATTCTGGTACGCCGCCAGCTTTTCGCGCCGGCCGCTGATGGAGCGGTGCACGATGAAGCTCTTGTTCAGCCGCATCAGGTCGCTGACGAAGGGCTTCTGCAGCAGGTTGTCGCCGATGGCGATGCGGGGCGTTGGCAGACCGGCGTGGTAGACGGCATAGTTGACGAAGGCCGGGTCCATCACGATGTCGCGGTGGTTGGCCAGGAACAGATAGGCACGGCCGCTACGCAGCTGGTCGATGCCGGAGTAGGTAACGCCGTCGGAGGCCTTCTCGATGGCGCGATCCACATAGGGTTCGAGCTTGTCCTGCAGCGCGGCGACGCTCTGGATACCACTCAGTTCCTGGCGCAGGCGGGTGCGCAGCAGGGGGCGCACTACCCAGCCCAGTCCCCTGGACAGGCGCGGGAACCGGTAGCCGGCAAGGATGCCGATGAAGTGGTCGTCGTCGATCAGGCGGGCCAGAACCCCGGGGACTTCCGCGTCGTTATAGGGTCGAATGGCTTCGAACTCGCCCATGGTGTTCTCTTGTAGAAATTCCGGCGGCCATAGTAGTGGGCGTGGCGCCAGATGCAAGCGCCAGTGGCCGGATGGGCGGCAGGTTGGCGGTCAAGGAGTACAGGCAGATGCTGGAAAGCCAGGAATACGATTGCCCTTATTGCGGCGAACCGGGCGAGGTGGTGCTCGACCTCAGCGGCGGTGATCAGGACTACTACGAAGACTGCGAAGTCTGCTGCCGACCGATCCGCTTCGGCCTGCATACCGACGGCGAGGACTGGAATCTCGAGGTTCGGCGGGAGGATGACTGATGCGCCGCATCTATGAGCCGGGGTCGCTGCACGAGGGCGAACTGCTCCTGGCGGTGCTCGCCAGCGAGGGCATCAGTGGCTTCCTCGCCGGTCGCCACCTGCTCGGTGGCATCGGCGACCTGCCAGCGGCAGGCTTGCTCGGCCTGCTGGTCGATGACGAGGAGGCCCAGCGCGCGCAGGCGCTGATCGCCGCGTACAATGCCGCCACGCCCCTGCCGGGAGAGGATCCTTCTCCCGAGCAGGGCATCCTCGTCTGCTAAAAAGGTCTTCATGTCCGGACGCTACGCCCTGTTCCGCTGGCCTGCCGAATTCGCCACCCTGCCGGGATTTGCCGAGAAACACCCGCCGCGCTGGAACATCTCTCCCCATCAGCAGGTGCTGCTGCAGCGGCGCACGGCGGAGGGCGAGCGGGTCGACAGCGGCCGCTGGGGACTGACCCCGCCCTGGCTCACCGATCTTTCCCGCACCCCCACCCATGCCCGCGCCGAAAGCCTGGCCACCCAGCCGATGTTTCGCGAGCCCTTTCGCCTGCGGCGTTGCCTACTGCCGGCCAACGGCTTCTATGAATGGCGCGGCAACCACCGCAAGCGCCCCTACTGGATGCTCAATGGCGAACCCCTGGCCTGGTTCGCCGCGCTCTGGGAAGCCTATCCGGCCGGGGATCAGCTCTGGCTGTCGGTGGCCATGGTCACCCAGGCCGCCGGCCCGTTACGGCGGCCCATCCTGCTCGATGAAGCGGGGCGTGCCCTCTGGCAGGATCCGGACAGCTCGCCCGAAGCCCTGCAGGAGCTGCTGGCCGCGGGCGGCATGCCGCTGCGCGAGCGAGTGCTGGCCGATATCGTCAACCGACCCGAGGTGGACGGGCCGGAGTGTCTGACGCCGCTGTAGCCCTGCGTCCTTGCGCCGGCCCGTTGCCGCTGCAGACGCGGCCTTCTCCCAGTGGGACGGGGTAGCGCACGAGGGCAAGGGGGCTAGACCCGGAACCGCCCTGCCAGTTGGCGTTGCTGTTCGGCGAGTTCGCGCAGCTGCTGGCCGGCGCGGGAGGCGCTGTCGGCTTCGCCGTGGACCGCCTGGGCGCTCTGGCCGATGTTGACCACATTGCGGTTGATGTCCTCGGCCACCGCGCTCTGTTCTTCCGCCGCGCTGGCGATCTGCAGATTCATGCTGGTGATCTCGCCTACCGCCGCCAGGATGGTGTCCAGGGCGCGCCGGGTGGCTTCGGTCTGGGCGACCTGGTTGCTGGTCTGGGCACCGCTGGCCTGCATCACCGTCACCGCTTCGCGGGTGCCTTGCTGCAGGCGCTGGATCATCGCCTGAATCTCGCCGGTGGCCACCTGGGTCTTTTGCGCCAGGTTGCGCACCTCGTCGGCCACCACGGCGAAGCCGCGACCCTGCTCACCGGCGCGTGCCGCCTCGATGGCGGCGTTGAGCGCCAGCAGGTTGGTCTGCTCGGCGATGCCATTGATGGTGGTGAGGATGGAACCGATGTTCTCGCTGTCCTCGGCGACCCGCCGGACCTGCTCCACCGCGCGCTCGATCTCCTCGGCGAGGGCGGCGCTGCTGGCGACGTTCTGCTGCACCAGGCGCTGGCCCTGGTTGACCGCGCCGTCCGCCTCGGTGGCCGCCCGCGCCGCGCGACCGGCGTTGCCGGCTACGTCCTGGGCGGTGGCGGTCATCTCCTGCATGGCGGTGGCCAGTTGCTCGATCTCCTGCAGCTGGCGCTCCACGCCGTCGCGGGTGCGCTGGGCGATATGGGAGGTGTGCTCGGCGGCCGAGGCCACCTCGCCCACCGAATGGATCAGTTTGCCGATGAGGCCCTGCAGCGAGGCCAGGAAGCGGTTGAAGCCGCCGGCCATGGCGCCGACCTCGTCGCGGCGCTCGGTGGCGAGGCGCTGGGTGAGGTCTCCGTCACCCTGACCGATGGCGTCGAGCATGGTCACCATCTGCCGCAGCGGCCGGGCGATGCGCAGGCTGATCAGCCAGAGCACCAGCAGACCGGCGCCGGCTACTGCCAGGCCCACCAGCAGCATGCCGACCACGTCCTGGTGGCGTTGGCTGCCCAGGGTGTCCTTGAGGCTGTAGAGGTCGGCCAGCACGGCTTCGCGGGGCAATTCGATGATCAGCGTCCAGACCTGGCGGTCGTCGCCGGCGAAGCGCAGCGGCAGATAGACCTGATAGCGCTCGCTCTGGGCGTCGAAGCGACGGGTGACGCCGTCGCCCAGGTCCTTGAGGCCGGCCAGGGTCGCGCCCAGCGCCGGTTCGGCCGGTTTGCCCAGCTGGCTGGCGTCGGCGGTGTAGGCGACCAGGGTGCCGCGCCCGGCCACCAGGGCCATGCGGCCCACGCCGCCATAGAGGCGGCCATTGGCCTTGACCAGCTGGCGCTGGATGAAGTCCAGCGGCACGTCGGCACCGACCACGCCCTTGAAGGCGGCGCCGACCAGGATGGGCACGTTGAAGGAGGCGATCAGCACCTGCTGCTCGTTGACCGTGTCGGGCATGGGGTCGAGCACGCAGGTGGTGCGATTTTCCCGCGGACAGAGGTAGTACTCGCCTTCGCGCACGCCCGAGGGCAGGCGGGTCTGGCTTTCCACGGTCGGGCCGATCGGTTCCACCGTCACGTCGCCGTCGAGGGTCTTGTGCCACCAGGGGGTGAAGCGCCCCTGCTCGTCGTAGCCGGCCGCGGCGTCGCCCCGATGGCGGTCGTCCTGGCCATCGATGGCATTGGGCTCCCAGACGGTATAGAGGCTGAGCAGGCCGGGCTGGCGCTTGAGGGTCTGGCCCAGCAGGCGGACCAGGCCCTGGCGATCCAGCTCGACCTGCTGGTCGCCCGGACTGCCCATGGCCACGCTGAGTTGCGCCAGCTGATTGGCCAGTTGCAGGGGGACGTCCAGCTGGCGTTGCAGCTGGTTGCCCACGGCCTCGGCCTCGGCCGTCAGGCGGGCTTCGGCGGCGGTGGCGGCCAGCGCCTCGGTGTGGCTGTCGACCAGGGCGCGGGTGCGCTGACCGGCGAACAGGGTATAGGCGATCAGGGCAGCGACCACCGCCAGGATGCAGGCACCGGCCAGCAGGGTGATGGAGGTGCGGATGGAGCGGGAATTCATGGGGGACTCCGGGAACGTTCGATGCCGGGGCTATCGGCGGTAACGTCTATCCATTGAGGCCTCCGGTCGCCTGGCAAGAGAGCGTTGCCGGGCGTTACCGGACGTTGCCGGGTCTGACGCCCCTCTCTAGACTGTATCCGCCTCGATACCTGGAGATTCCCATGCGCCGTATCCTTCCCCTCGCAGGCCTGTCCCTGAGCCTGCTGCTGGTCGCCTGCCAGACCGTCAATACCACCTCGGGTGGTGCGGTCGGGGTGCAGCGCAAGCAGTACATGTTCAGCATGCTGTCCGAGCAGCAGGTCAACCAGATGTACGCCCAGTCCTATGCCAAGACGGTCAGCGAGGCCCAGTCCGCCGGCAAGCTGGCCAACGACACCGCCGACGGCAAGCGCGTGGCCGCCATCGCCAAGCGCCTGATCCCGCAGACCGCGGCCTTCCGCCCGGATGCGGTGAACTGGGACTGGCAGGTCAACCTGGTGCAGAGCGACGAACTCAACGCCAATTGCGGCCCGGGTGGCAAGATCTTCGTCTACAGCGGGCTGATCGATCAGCTCAAGCTGACCGATGACGAGCTGGCGGCGGTAATGGGCCACGAGATCGCCCACGCCCTGCGCGAGCACAGCCGCGAACAGATGTCGCGGGCCTATGCCATCCAGATGGGCGAGAACCTCGGTGGCGCCCTGCTGGGCGTCGGTCAGGGTGGCATGCAGCTGGCCGACCAGGTGTCCCAGGTGGCCCTGACCCTGCCGTTCAGCCGTGGCAACGAGAACGAGGCCGACCTGATCGGCCTGGAGCTCTCGGCGCGCGCCGGCTACAACCCCAATGCCGCCATCACCCTCTGGCAGAAGATGGCCCAGGCCAGCCAGGGCAAGCAGCCGGCGGAATTCCTCAGTACCCACCCGTCCGACGCCAACCGTACCAAGGCCTTGCAGGCGGCGATTCCCAAGGTGATGCCGCTGTACGAGGCGGCGAAGAAGGGTTGAGGTTTTTCGGTCCTGGGGTTGAGGATTCCCTCACCCCAATCCTCTCCAAGGGGGAGAGGGGGCTGGTTGGGTACTGCGGGGGCAACGTTGCCGCGGTTCGACCGCAACTGTTGGGCTTCGACGATGGCGCCGTCTCAACCCAACCTGCGGATGCCGCGTAGGTTGGTGCTGAGCGCAGCGAAGCCCAACGGCCAGGCTTTTCGCTACCGCCGTCGCGCGCTGTAGATCTTGAAGCCGTCGCGTTCGGCCAGGGTACGGCAATTGCCGAAGGCCGCCTCGATCAGTGGCGGATAGCGCAGGAAGCTGTTGGCCACCAGGCGCAATTCGCCGCCGGGCCTGAGATGACGCACCGCCTCGGCCAGCAGGGTCTCGGTGGTGCGATAGTCGGTCTTCACGCCACTGTGGAAGGGCGGATTGCTGACGATGGCGGCCAGTCCCGTGGGCGCCGCGGCGATGCCATCACCACTGATCACCGTTCCGCTCAGACCGTTGGCCGCCAGGGTCCGGCGACTGCTGGCGACGGCGAAGGCGTCCACGTCCAGCAGATGCAGGGTGCTGGCGGGATAGCGGCGAGCCAGGGCGGCGCCGACCACGCCGGCGCCGCAACCGAAGTCCAGCACCGCGCCCTCGGGCAGACCGTCGAGCTGTTCCAGCAGCAGCGCCGTGCCCACGTCCAGCCGCCCGTGGCTGAACACGCCCGGCAGGCTGAGGATGTCCAGGTTCACCCCTGCCCGGTCCAGTGGCTGGCGTTGCAGCCAGGCGTCCGGCTGCGGATCGGCCGAGGTGCGCGGTCCCTGGACCACCCACAGCTGGCAATGGCGGGCACTGTCGAGCTTGCTGGCCTTACCGAAGGCACCCAGCTGGCGTGCGGCGCGTTCGATACCGGCCTTCTTTTCTCCAACCAGGTAGAGGCTGCCCTCGGCCGGCAGGCAGCGAGTCAGGGCGGTAAGCAGGAAGTCGGTGGCCTCACGGGACTTGGGCAGAAACAGCACGGCACTGGCGAAGTCGCCCGCCGGGGGTTCGATCCCCAGGCTGACGCGCCCGGGAAAGCGCCGTGTCAGTTGTTCGGCCTCGCCCGCATGCCAGCTCCAGCCGCTGGCCGCGGGCAGGGTGCCGAGCAGGTCATCGGCCGGCAAGCCGGCCAGCAGCAAGGCGCCGCCAAAGCGCTCGGGGTGACGGAGGAGGACTTCGCTGCGCGGATCCATGGGGCTACCTGGCGAAAAAAGCGCGAACTTTAGCAGACCACCCGTTGCGGCGTGCCGGCGAAATGGCCTTCGGCATTGGCGGCGAGCTGGCCGATGATCCGCTGGCGCGCCTCGCGACTGCCCCAGGCGTTGTGCGGGGTGACGATCAGCCGCGGAATGTCCCCGGCCAGCAGCGGATTGCCGTCGCGCGGGGGCTCCACGCTGAGCACATCGGTGGCGGCGCCGGCCAGGTGGCCGCGTCTCAGGCAATCGGCCAGGGCCTGTTCGTCGACGATGCCGCCGCGGGCGGTGTTGACCAGGAAGGCCGTGGATTTCATCGCCGCCAGTTCCGCTGCGCCGATCAAGCCGCGGGTCTGTTCGGTCAGCGGGCAGTGCATCGTCAGGGCATCCACCTGGGGCAGGAGCTCGGCCAGCGGCAGGCTGCCCGGGCGGGCCGGGCGACCGGGCAACTGGCCCACCAGGGTCCGCATGCCGAAGGCTTCGGCCAGCCGCTTGACCGCGCTGCCCAGCTCGCCGAGGCCGAGCAGGCCGAGGGTCTTGCCTTCCAGCTCGACGATGGGGTGATCAAGCAGGCAGAACTGGCTGGCGGTCTGCCAGCGCCCGGCGCGGACGTCCGTCTGGTAATCCGGCAGGCGGGTGGCTAGGGCCAGCAGCAGCGCCAGGGTGTGCTGGGCGACCGAGGCGGTGCCATAGCCCTGGCAGTTGCAGACGCGCACGCCCTGAGCGCGTGTGGTTTCCAGGTCGATGTTGTTGGTACCGGTGGCGCTGACCAGTACCAGTTTCAATTCCGGGCAGGCGGCCAGGGTCCGGGCGTCCAGCACCACCTTGTTGACGATGGCGACCTGGGCACCGGCCAGGCGCGCTGCAACCTCGTCCGGGGCGCTCGCCGGATGGAGTTCCAGCTCGTCGAACACCGCGCGCAAGGGCGCCGGGTCCAGATCGCCGAGGTCGAGAGAGGCATAGTCGAGGAACACGGCGCGAACGGGCATGACGACTCCAGCGGAAAGGGAAGGGAGGTCCGAGCCTAGCAGCCGCGGGTCGTCCAGGAAAACCGCCCGATTGCGGCTGGAGTATGCTGAGGGGATGAATTATCTCGCGCACCTGCACCTGGGCGGCCCCAGCCGCGAAGACCGCCTTGGCAGTCTCTATGGCGATTTCGTCAAGGGCTCGGCGGACGCCTGGCCCGCTGGAATCGCCGCCGGTATCCGGCTGCACCGGCGCATCGATGTCTATACCGACGACCACCTCCTGGTGATCAGGGCCAAGACACGGTTGCCCGCGGCGCGGCGGCGGGTGGCCGGACTGCTGGTGGATGTCTTCTTCGATCACTGCCTGGCGCGCCTCTGGCACGACTATGCCGAGCAACCGCTGCCGGATTTCGTCGCGGATTGCTACCAGACCCTGCTGGAGGAGCCGGAACTGCCGCCACGGCTGGCCTCTATCGCCCCCCTGATGGCACGCCAGGACTGGCTGGGCAGCTATCGCGACTTCGCCGTGCTGGAGCGAGTGGTGGAGGGCATGGCACGGCGGCTGTCGCGCCCGGACCTGCTGGCGGGCGCCTTCGCCGAGCTGGAGGCCGCCTACGACGGCCTGCTGGCAGACTTTCGCGACTTCTATCCGCAGCTGCAGGCCTTCGCCGCTGCCGAGCGCGCGGCGCGCGTTTCCAGTTGAATCCCGAGGCGGGCGGCGATGGCCGCCTGGCATTCACCTGCCAGCGCCTGACGCGGCCGGCCCTGGGGCAGGATGGCTGGCAGCAACTCGATCCTCAGGGTGGTGCCGCCGTTGTCCAGCAGGCGCAGCAGGTGGCTCACCAGGTCGTCGTCGCCGATGAAGGCCGCGGCCCGGTCAGGCTCGCCGTGGCGCCAGTAGCTCAGGGCCACGGGTTGCAGCGGGGTGCCGGTGGCGATGGCCGGACTCAGCAGCCGGCCATGGAAGGTCCGCAGCACGCTGCCGTCGGTGGTGGTGCCCTCGGGAAAGAGCGCCAGTGACAGGCCCTGGGTCAGGCGCGTGGTCAGCGCCTCGCCCAGGGCGTCGCCGCGTTCGGCGCCACGGCGGATGAACAGGGTGCCGGCCTGGCGCGTCAGCCAGCCGGCGAAGGGCCACTCCGCCACCTCCGCCTTGGACAGGAAGCCCAGCGGCCGCAAGCTGCCGAGGGCGACGATATCCAGCCAGGACACGTGATTGGCCAGCCACAGGTGGGTGCCGCGCGGTACCTCGCCCCGGACCTCCAGGCGCAGGCGCAGGGTCCGGGCCAGCAGCTGGAAGAAACGTCGCGTCAGCCGTTGCCGCAGCCCCAGGCAGGGCCGGCGACTGAGCACTACCGCCAGCGCCACCGTCAGGGCGAACAGCGCCCCGAGCAGCAGCGCGGCCAGGACCGGCAGCAGCCGCACGGCGAGGCGCAGTCGCCTCATACCGCGGCCTTGAAGTGGCGGGCATAGCGCGGGCAGAGGTCTTCGCGCTTGAGCAGGATGAAAACGTCGGCCACGCCGAATTCCGGATCCCAGCAGGGCGCGCCGCAGACCTGGGCGCCCAGGCGCAGATAGGCCTTGAGCAGGGGTGGCAGTTGTACCACTAGGTTGTCGGGCACGGCGACGAAGGGCAGCGGGCGCCGCGGCGTGGCGCGGATCGCCGGGGTGCGCTCGTCCCGCGCGGCCTGGCGCAGCAGGGCGGCGGCCTGCAGACCGCCGTCGGCCATGGGCACGCTGGCGCAGCCCATGAGGTAGCGATAGTCGCCGCAGGCCATGATCTCGGCGAGTTCCGCCCACAGCAGGGCGATGGCGGCACCGGTGCGATGCCCGGGTGCCACGCAGGTGCGGCCGATTTCCAGCAGCGGACCCTGCAGGCCATCCAGGCCTTCCAGCTGGAATTCGCTTTCGCTGTAGAGACTGCCCAGGCGCTCGCGGCGGCGCCCGTCGAGCAGCCGCGTGGTGGCGATCAGCTCGCCGCTGCGCAGGTCGCGCACCCCCAGGTGCAGGCAGTGGGCGTCGTAGGCGTCCTGGTCGAGGTTGTCGGCGAAATGCACGCCGTAGGTGCTGCCGAAGACCGCGGCCCGCAGGCGCTGGGCAGCGCGGATATCCGCGGCGGTCGACAGGCGTTCGGCGCGCAGCGCGGGCGGTGCGGACACTGGAATCGGCATGGCAGGGCTCCGGCAGTGGGTATGCAGCAAACCCTAGGTAGCCGGGATGACAGCGCCGTGAAGCGGTCATGGCGATTGCGTGACGAGCGGTCGAGCACCGTTGCAGGGGCGCCCTCCAGATGCCTCCGGGCGCCAGGGGACTGACCGAACGCATTCGCAATTGCTAGGTTGGGCGGGTAGACTGATGCGTCATCCTATTTTTTCCCAGCATGAAGGTTCTGGCCATGCAGATCGCGGCGAACACGGCAGTATCCATCGACTACACCCTGACCAACGACGCCGGCGAAGTCATCGACAGCTCCGCTGGTGGTGCTCCGCTGGTATACCTGCAAGGCGCGGGCAACATCATTCCCGGCCTCGAGCGCGCCCTGTCCGGCAAGCAGGCTGGTGACGAGCTGAAGGTGGCCATCGAGCCGGAAGACGCCTACGGCGAATACACCCCCGAACTGGTTGCCACCCTGGGCAAGGAAATGTTCGAAGGCGTGGACGAGCTGGAAGTGGGCATGCAGTTCCACGCCTCCGGCCCGGACGGCGCCATGCAGATCGTCACCGTGCGTGACATCGACGGCGACCAGGTCACCGTCGACGGCAACCACCCCCTGGCCGGCCAGCGTCTGAATTTCGACGTCAAGGTGGTCAACGTGCGTGCGGCCAGCGACGAAGAAATCGCCCACGGCCACATCCATGGCGAAGGCGGTCACCAGCACTAAGCCTGGCAACAGGCTCCCGCAACGCCCGTGTCCGGCCCAGCCGGCGCGGGCGTTGTCGTTTGTGGAGTCTGTGCAGGGTGACCCTCACCCCCGACCCGCTCCCGCGGGGAGAGGATTGGGGTGGTGTGGGCGGAAGGCGCCGTAGGCTGGGTTGAGGCGGCTCTATTGCCGAAGCCCACAGGCGGAAACCGTGATGTCCGGTGTGACGGCCTGGAATCGTTGGGTTTCGCTGCGCTCAACCCAACCTACGTCAGGAAGTCCGACGAATCCGCTCCTCAGGCGCGCACCACCAGCGCCTTGTCGCCGCCTTCCCGCACCCAGAACAGCGTGGCCCCGGCCACGGCGGCGGGCATGAACAGGGCGTTCAGGCCGGGGACCAGCAGCGCGAGGTAGGTCACCCCGCCAAAGCCCAGGCAGCGCAGGCGACGGGTACGCAGCCAGGTGAGCATGCTGCGGAAATCCAGCTTGTGGTTGTCGGCGGGGAAGTCGATGTACTGCACCGCCATCATCCAGACGCCGAACAGGATCCACAGCGGCGCGGCGATCAGGTTGAGACCGGGGATGAAGGTCAGCACCAGCAGGCCCAGCGCACGCGGCAGGTAGTAGCCCAGCTTGCGCAGTTCGCGCTGCAGGGTGCGCGGCACCATGGTGACCAGTTCGGCGAGATTGAACGGCGGGAAATCGTCCTGGCCGCGGACCAAGACCTCGACCTTTTCCGCGAGAAAGCCGTTGAAGGGCGCCGCCACCAGGTTGGCCAGCAGCGTGAAGGTAAAGAAGATGATCGCCAGCAGCAGGAGCACGAACAGCGGCCAGAGCAGCCATTCGACGAAGCTCGCCCAGGCCGGCAGGCTCGGCATCAGCTGCTCCAGCCAGCCCTCGAAACCGCGCACGGCAAAGGTGAGGATGGCCGCGTAGAGCAGCAGGTTGATGGTGAGCGGGATGACCACGAAGCGGCGCATGCCGGGGCGAGTCACCAGGCGCAGCCCTTCGGCGAAATAGGCGGAGCCGGACAGCGGAGCGACAGCCATGAAGATTCCTGACGGGTGGCGGGAATGCACAGCTTACCTCAGGGCTGCATTGCCGCAGCGGTCGACATAGGCGCGACCTATGGTCTGGATTTAGAATGCTCGCTTCTGTGGAGGGGCGGCACCCGTTAGGCTGAGCCCCATCCCTGGACCCGGTGTCCGCCTATCGGCGCCGGTCGCGCCGTCGCCAGGAGCGACAGGCGCTGCGGAACGGCTCCGCACGCACAACCGGCCGGCATGCCCACAGGGCGCGCCGGCCACTCTACTCTTAGGTCTGCCGGAGATCCCGGCAGGGAGAATGTCATGTCTGAAGCCAGCAACTCGCGCCATTCGCGTCTCATCATCCTCGGGTCCGGTCCGGCCGGGTACACGGCCGCGGTCTATGCCGCCCGTGCCAACCTCAAGCCGCTGCTGATCACCGGCATGCAGATGGGCGGCCAGCTGACCACCACCACCGAGGTCGACAACTGGCCGGGCGATCCCCACGACCTGACCGGTCCGGCGCTGATGGAGCGGATGCGCGAGCACGCCGAGCGCTTCGAGACCGAGATCGTCTTCGACCACATCAATGCCGTGGACTTCGGTGGCAAGCCCTACACCCTCAAGGGTGACAGCGCCACCTACACCTGCGACGCCCTGATCATCGCCACCGGTGCCAGCGCCCGCTACCTGGGCCTGGCCAGCGAAGAAGCCTTCATGGGCAAGGGCGTGTCCGCCTGCGCCACCTGCGACGGCTTCTTCTATCGCAACCGCGAGGTGGCGGTGGTCGGCGGCGGCAACACCGCGGTCGAGGAAGCCCTGTACCTGGCCAACATCGCCAGCAAGGTGACCCTGATCCACCGCCGCGAGACCTTCCGCGCCGAGAAGATCCTGCAGGACAAGCTGCGCGCCCGGGTCGCCGAAGGCAAGATGGCGCTCAAGCTCAACGCCAGCGTCGACGAGGTGCTGGGTGACAACATGGGTGTCACCGGGGTGCGGATCAGGAACAACGATGGCAGCACCGAAGAGCTGCAGGTGGCCGGTCTGTTCGTCGCCATCGGCCATACCCCCAACACGGGGTTGTTCGAAGGCCAGCTTGAGACCCACGACGGCTACCTGGTGGTGAAGGGCGGTCGCGAGGCCAATGCCACCGCCACCAACGTGCCGGGCGTGTTCGCCGCCGGTGACGTGGCCGACCACACCTATCGCCAGGCCATCACCTCGGCCGGCGCCGGCTGCATGGCCGCCCTGGACGCCGAGCGCTACCTGGATGGCCTTGGCGATCTGCAGGTCCTCTAGGGCCTGATCAGCGCCTGACAACGAAAAACCCCGGCACTGGCCGGGGTTTTTCGTTTCCGGGGTCTTCCGGCGTGCGGCAAGAGCTGGCTTGGCTGCCTTGACGACCTCTCTGAAAATGCCAAAAGCCCCGGTTGTCTGACCGGGGCTTTCGGTTGTTGGGGTTCCCTCACCCCAACCCTCTCCCGGGGGAGAGGGGGAAGGCGTACCTCTTACTTGCCGTACACCGGCAGGCGGGCGCAGACGGCCTTGACCTTCTCGCGCACGGCGTCGATCACCGACTCGTCGCCCATGTTGCCGAGGATGTCGCAGATCCAACCGGCCAGCTCGCGGCATTCGGTTTCCTGGAAACCACGGGTGGTGACGGCCGGGGTGCCGATGCGCAGACCGGAGGTGACGAAGGGCGAGCGCGGATCGTTCGGCACCGAGTTCTTGTTCACGGTGATGAAGGCGCGCCCCAGGGCGGCGTCCGCATCCTTGCCGGTGATTTCCTGCTTGATCAGGCTGAGCAGGAACAGGTGGTTGTCGGTGCCGCCGGAGACGACGTCGAAGCCGCGCTCGATGAACACGCTGGCCATGGCCTGGGCGTTCTTGATCACCTGCTGCTGGTAGGTCTTGAATTCGGGCTGCAGGGCTTCCTTGAAGCACACCGCCTTGCCGGCGATGACGTGCATCAGCGGACCGCCCTGGGCACCGGGGAACACCGCCGAGTTGAGCTTCTTCTCGATGGCTTCGTTGGCCTTGGCCAGGATCAGGCCGCCGCGCGGGCCGCGCAGGGTCTTGTGGGTGGTGCTGGTGACCACGTCGGCGAAGGGTACCGGGTTCGGATAGACACCGGCGGCGACCAGACCGGCGAAGTGGGCCATGTCGACGAACAGGTAGGCACCCACGGCATCGGCGATGGCACGGAAGCGGGCGAAGTCCAGCACCTGGGAGTAGGCGGAGTAGCCGGCGACGATGACCTTGGGCTGGTGCTCGCGGGCCAGGCGCTCGACTTCGGCGTAGTCGATCAAGCCCTGCTCGTCGATGCCGTACTGGACGGCGTTGTACAGCTTGCCGGAGGAAGACACGGTGGCGCCGTGGGTCAGGTGACCGCCGTGAGCCAGGCTCATGCCGAGGATGGTATCACCGGCTTCGATCAACGCCAGGTACACGGCCGAGTTGGCCTGGGAACCGGAGTGGGGCTGGACGTTGGCGTAGTCGGCGCCGAACAGTTGCTTGGCGCGGTCGATGGCCAGTTGCTCGACCACGTCGACGTATTCGCAGCCGCCATAGTAGCGCTTGTGGGGATAGCCTTCGGCGTACTTGTTGGTCAGCACGCTGCCCTGGGCTTCCATGACCGCCGGACTGGTGTAGTTTTCCGAGGCGATCAGCTCGATGTGATCTTCCTGACGCTGGGCTTCCTGCTGCATGGCGGCATACAGGTCGGCGTCGAAGCGGGCGAGGGTGGTTTCACGGCTGAACATGGCGGCAGGGTCCCCTGAGGCATGGCGAAGAGCGAGCCCGATGGGGCTCGTGAGGGGCAACATTCTACCCCATCGCGGGAACTCTGAGGTATGAGCGCCGGTCATGCACCGCCGCCATTGGTCTCATGTCAGGACGGGGAACAGCCCCTGGAGCTCCAGCCGTTCGCGCAGCAGATCCGGCGGCAGCGGACGGTCGAAGAGGAAGCCCTGCACCTCGTCGCAGCCGTGGAGGCGCAGGAACTCCAGTTGCGCCGGCTCCTCGACGCCCTCGGCGATCACCGAGAGATTGAGGCTGTGGGCCATGGCGATGATGGCCCGGGCGATCTGCGCATCCTGCTCGCCGTGAGGCAGGCCGTCGACGAAGCTGCGATCGATCTTGAGGATGTCGATGGGGAATTGCTTGAGGTAGTTGAGCGAGGAATAGCCGGTGCCGAAGTCGTCAACCGCGATGCACAGGCCCAGGTTCTTGAGTTCGCCGAGCAGCTGCAGGGCCTCGCCGACGTCGCGCATCAGGATGCTCTCGGTCAGTTCCAGCTCCAGGCAGGCCGGCGCCAGGCCGGTTTCGGCGAGGATGGCCGCGATGCGCTGGCCGAGTTGGCCATCGCTGAACTGGCGGGCGGAGAGATTCACCGAGACCTTGGGAATGCGCACCCTGGCCGCGTGCCATTCGCGCATCTGCCGGCAGGCCTCGCGAATCACCCAGTCGCCGACCTGGACCACCAGGCCGATCTCTTCCAGCACCGGGATGAATTCCGCCGGCGAGACGTGGCCGCGCACCGGATGCTCCCAGCGCAGCAGGGCCTCGACCCCGGTCAGGCGCCGGTTGTCGCAACGGTACTGCGGCTGGTAGTGCAGGCGGAATTCACCCTGCAGGAGGGCGTGCCGCAGATCGGCTTCCAGTTCCAGGCGCTCCAGGGCGCGGGCGTTCATCTCGGCCTGGTAGAACTGGAAGTTGTTCTTGCCCATCTCCTTGGCGTGGTACATGGCGGTGTCGGCGTTCTTCATCAGCTGGCTGAGCTCATGGCCGTCCTGGGGCGAGAGGGCGATGCCGATGCTGGCGGAGACGAAGAATTCGCGGCCTTCGAGCACGAAGGCCTCGGACAGCTGGGTGAGGATCTGCTCGCCGACGCGGATCGCCTGGGCCAGCGCGACCTCGCGGGTTTCCAGACCGGACAGCAGCAGGGTGAATTCGTCGCCACCCATGCGCGCCACGCTGTCCTCGGTGCCGACGCAGGCGGTCAGGCGCATGGCCACGTCCTTGAGCAGGCGGTCGCCGGCGGCGTGGCCGAGGCTGTCGTTGATCGGCTTGAAGCGGTCGAGGTCGAGGAACATCAGCACCACCCAGCTGCCGTTGTGGCGGCTCTGCTGCAGGGCATTGTGCAGGCGGTCCTGGAACAGGGTGCGGTTGGGCAGCAGGGTCAGGGCATCGTAGTAGGCCAGGCGGTGGATGCGTCTTTCGCTGGCCTTGCGCTCGCTAATGTCGACGAAGAAGCAGACATAGCTCATCAGGTCGCCGTCGTCGTCGCGGATGGCGGTGATGCCGACCCAGGAGGGATAGGGCTCGTTGTCCTGGCGGCGCTGCCAGAGTTCGCCTTCCCAGCTCTCCTGGGTACGCAGCTGCTGCATCACGTGCTGCAGCTGGTTGGCTTCCTGCTTGTCCGCGCAGAGCATCATCGGCTGCTGGTCGAACACCTCTTCGGGACTGAAGCCGGTGATGCGGGTGAAGGTGCGGTTGACCCGCACGATGTAGCCGGCCGGGTCGGTGACCATGATGGCGCCGGCGGAGTGGTCGAACACCGTGGCCGCCATGCGCATGTCCTTTTCCGTGCGGCGCTGGGCGGAGATGTCGCGGCAGATGCCGAGCAGGCCGGCGAAGCGCTCGTGGTCGTCCCACAGCGGCTTGAGGCGCAACTCGATCTGCAGGGTGTGACCCTGGGCGTGCAGGCAGTCGAGCAACAGGGGCGCGAAGTGTTCCCGGCGCAACTCGGCCAGGGCGCGCGGATTGTCGAGGCTGCGCAGCAGCCGCTGCAGGGTGCGGCGCACCTCCTGCCACTGGCGCGAGTGCACCACCAGTTCGGCCAGGGTGCGCTGTTGCAGCTCGCCGACGGGATAGCCGAGCAATTCCTCCACCGAGGGACTGATGTAGTTGAGCACCAGCTGGGCGTCGGTGGTGAAGATGACGTCGCTGATGCTTTCCGCCAGCTGCCGGTAGCGATTCTCGCTTTCGCGCAGGCGCTCGCTGGCCCGCACCATGTCGGTGACGTCCAGGGCCAGCCCGACCACGCTCGCCGCGGTGCCGTCCGCCGCACGGGCGAGGCGCTGCTCGCGCACGTCGAACCAGCGCCAGCCGCCGTTGCGGTGCTGCCAGCGCAAGAGGCTGCTGCTGGGCTGGTCGGAGAGCGTCGGCCGCATGCTCACCACCCGCTCGTGCAGTTCGAGGTCATCCGGGTGCAGGCGCGCGCGACCGAGGCTGGCGAAGGCCTCCGGCGGATAGCCGAGCTTGAGGGCCAGCGAACGACTCTCGTAGGTCAGTTCGCCGCTGGCCACGTCATAGGTGTAGAGGGTGTCGGGGATGGCGCTGATCAGATTCGACCAGAAGCTGTCGCGCTCGAGCAGGCGCAATTCGCCGAGCTTGCGCTGGGTGATGTCGTTGAGGCTGATCAGGGTAGCGTCGAGGTGCCGGGGGTCGGCTGGCAGGTGCATGGTCAGCCAGAGGTGCCGTTCGCCCTTGGCGGTGCTGATGCAGGTCTCGAGTTCCAGTACCTGCTGGCCGGAGAGCAGGCCCGCCAGCAGGCGGTATCTCTTGCCACCGAGCTGGACGCGGGAGTCACCCACCAGCCGCGCCCAGGCCTGGTCGAGATGCTCGATGCCGAGCATTTCCAGGGCGCGCTGGTTGATCTCGGTGATGCGCACCTGGCGGCCCAGGCTATCCAGGACTTCGGGCTCGCGGGCGAACAGCTCCGCCAGTTGCTCGGGGCGCTCCAGGCCCAGGGCCTGCATGTGCGGCTGGACGGCGCTCAGATCCACCACGCAGATGCCGGTGTGCACCCCGTTGAAGATGCTCTCGTAGCGCTGCCGGGTGGTCTGGATGGTCTCCAGGTTGCGCTGCTGTTCGGTGACGTCGCGCAGGACCCAGACGAAGCCGTCCTGGGTCTGGGTGCGGTCGCGCAGGACGCGAGCACTGGGCTGGCTGTCCGCCAGGGCGTGGCAGCTGACCGCGAAGCGACGCGGCTGGCCTTCCACCGCCAGGGTGACCAGGGCGCCGCTGTCACGCTCGGCGGGCGTCAGGGCCACCACCTCGGGCAGCAGACTGGCGAGAAAATACTGCCGGGCTTCATTGGCGGCGATGCCCAGCAGCCGCGCGGCGGTGGCGTTGACATGGACCAGGCGACCGTCGGCCTGGGTCATGCAGACAGCTTCCTCGATGCCGTTGAGCGCGATGCCGGCGAGGCGCAGGCCGCGTCGCGAGGCGAGGGTCAGGGCGCGCAGGCCGCGTTCTTCGCGCAGCAGCAGGTAGAGCAGGATGACGGTCACCAGGCCGGACAGGCTGAACAGCGCCAGGCGACCGAAGGAGGCTCCCAGCAGCGTGGTGCCCACGGCTTCGGCGGGATGGCTGCCCACCACCTGCCAGTTGCTGTAGGCCAGCTCCTGGCGCACCTCGTCGACGCTGTTCGCCGCCGGGGCTTCTCCGCCGCGGAACAGCAGGGTGCCCTGGGAGCGATCCTCCAGGCGCCAGTCGAGACCGGACGGTACCCAGGTCGGCCGCCACAGGGGTTCGAGCAGGGGCGCGCTGGTCAGCACCCACCAGCCGTCCTGCAGGTGCGGATCGCCGGCCAGCAGCACATAGAGGGGCGCGGCGGTGGCCTGGGCGTTGTAGCCGTAACGGAAGTCGGCCTGGCCGGCGCTGGCGATCAGTTGCTGGATGAAGGCGGCGTCCGGCGTATCGCCCAGGCGCGCACTGCGCAGGTTGGCGTTGGCCGGCAGCCAGCGTACCTGTTGCAGTCCGGGAAAGAAGTCCTTGAGGCCGAGCAGCAGATTGGGGGCCAGCGGCAGGGTGGGGTCCAGCGACCAGCGCAGGGTGCTGCGCACCGCCTGGGCCTTGAGCGCCAGCCCGAATTCGACGGTGTTGGCCAGCTGTCGGGTCAGGCCATCCAGCTGTTCGCGCCGCAGCGTCTCGCGCTCGGCCACGCTGGCGAAGGCCTGCCAGAACATCAGGGCCAGCATGGCCACCAGCGAGAGGATCAGCAGGCCGCGGGTCAGGCGTCGCGAAGCGGGGGCGAGCGGCTCATCCGGCAACGAGGAGGGCGGGCTGTTCACGACGGACTGCGTTCCTGCAGAGGCGATGGCCGTTCGGCTGCGCCCGATTCCGCGGGGCAGGGATGGCCTATGATAAGGGACCGGACGGTGTCTCCGCCGGTTTTTTCCGCGTGATCAGCGCCGGCGCTTTCGTCGCGCGGGGTTTCGACAGCCTTCGCTGCTGACGCCATACTGTGTCCCCTGTTTTTCATTCCGGTCCCAAGGTCCCACCATGGCTCAATACGTCTACACCATGCATCGGGTCGGCAAGGTCGTGCCGCCCAAGCGTGAAATCCTCAAGAACATTTCCCTGTCGTTCTTTCCCGGTGCCAAGATCGGCGTGCTCGGTCTGAACGGTGCGGGTAAATCGACGCTGCTGCGCATCATGGCCGGCGTCGATACCGAGATCGAAGGTGAAGCGCGGCCGATGCCCGGTATCAATGTGGGTTATCTGCCGCAGGAACCGAAACTTGATCCCGAGCAGACGGTTCGTGACGTGGTCGAGGAAGCAGTCGGTCAGATCAAGCAGGCCCAGGCCCGGCTGGACGAGGTCTATGCCGCCTATGCCGAGCCGGATGCCGACTTCGACGCCCTGGCCGCCGAGCAGGCCAAGCTGGAAGCCATCCTCCAGGCCGCCGACGGCCACAACTTGGAGCGCCAGCTGGAAGTCGCCGCTGACGCCCTGCGCCTGCCGGCCTGGGACGCCAAGGTCGGCGTGCTCTCCGGTGGCGAGAAGCGCCGCGTGGCGCTGTGCCGCCTGCTGCTGTCGGCCCCCGACATGCTGCTGCTGGACGAGCCCACCAACCACCTGGACGCCGACTCGGTGGCCTGGCTGGAGCACTTCCTGCACAACTTCCCCGGCACCGTGGTGGCCATCACCCACGACCGCTACTTCCTCGACAACGTCGCCGGCTGGATCCTGGAACTGGACCGTGGCCAGGGCATCCCCTTCGAGGGCAACTACTCCGGCTGGCTGGAATCCAAGGCCGCGCGCCTGACCCAGGAAGCCAAGCAGGAAGCCGCCCACGCCAAGGCCATGAAGGCCGAGCTGGAATGGGTGCGCTCCGGTGCCAAGGCTCGCCAGTCCAAGTCCAAGGCCCGCCTGCAGCGCTTCGAGGAAATGCAGTCCCAGGAATTCCAGAAGCGCAGCGAGACCAACGAGATCTACATCCCCGCCGGTCAGCGCCTGGGCGACAAGGTCATCGAGTTCAAGAACGTCAGCAAGGGCTATGGCGATCGCCTGCTGATCGACGACCTGAGCTTCGTGGTGCCCAAGGGCGCCATCGTCGGCGTCATCGGCGGCAACGGCGCCGGCAAGTCGACCCTGTTCCGCATGATCATGGGCAAGGAGCAGCCGGACGCGGGCAGCATCGAGATCGGCGACACCGTGCAACTGGCCAGCGTCGACCAGAGCCGCGAGAGCCTGTCCGACACCAAGACCGTCTGGGAGCAGGTGTCCGACGGCTCCGACGTGATCAAGATCGGCAACTACGAGGTGCCCTCGCGCAGCTACGTGGGTCGCTTCAACTTCAAGGGCGCCGACCAGCAGAAGTTCGTCAAGGACCTCTCCGGTGGTGAGCGCGGTCGTCTGCACCTGGCGCTGACCTTGAAGCAGGGCGGCAACGTGCTGCTGCTGGACGAACCCTCCAACGACTTGGACGTGGAAACCCTGCGCGCCCTGGAAGACGCCCTGTTGGACTTCCCCGGCGCGGCCATCGTGATCTCCCACGATCGCTGGTTCCTCGACCGCATCGCCACCCACATCCTCTCCTACGAGGATGATTCCAACGTGGTGTTCTTCGAAGGCAACTACACCGAGTACGAAGCCGATCGCAAGAAGCGCCTGGGCGAGGCCGCGGCCCAGCCCAAGCGGGTCAAGTACAAGAAACTCGCGTAAGCGGCAAGCGAAGCGCCGGCCGGGAAACCTGCCGGCGTTTTCTTTTGTCTGACGCTATATACTTGAGGCTATAACGCCCTGGCGGATCGGATCCGCCGCCCCCAGGATCAGGCCGGGACACCCAGGATCACATGAGACGCCTTGAACACCGCCGTGGCGGCCACGCCCGGAGCCAGCTGCAGTTCCTGCACGGCGTCGCGGGTGACCATGGCCACCACGCGGCTGCCACCGGGCAGGGCGATGACCACCTCGGCGTTGACCGCGCCATCGCTGACGCTCTCCACGGTTCCGGTCAGGCAGTTGCGCGCCGACAGGCGCAGGCCGCTATCGGCGGTCATCACCATCACCCAGGGCGCCTTGACCAGGGCCACGGCCGGTTTGCCGGGTGCCAGGCCCAGGCTGGTGACGCTGTCCAGGGTAACCACCGCCACCAGCGCGGTACCGCCTGGCAGCGTGAGGGTCACCTCCGCATTGACCGCGCCTTCGCGCACCTGGCTGACGGTTCCCGGGAAGACATTGCGGGCACTGACCTTCATTGGATTTCGTTCCTGGACGTTGGGATGGAAGAGGCAAGGGGCGCCACTCTAGGTCGGAGCGTTGTAGTCATACAACCCGAGCGCCGGGGGTGTCCGCCATGAGCGCCTCGCCCTTCATTGCCCATCTGTCCCTGGAAAGCAGCGTCGGCGCCGAGCTGACCCAGACCCGTATCCGCCTGCTGGAGGCCATCGCCGCCACCGGCTCAATCAGCCAGGCGGCCAAGCGGGTGCCGCTGTCCTACAAGGCGGCCTGGGACGCGGTGGACCAGATCAACAATCTTTCCGCCCAGCCCCTGGTCGCCCGCAGCGCGGGGGGCAGTGGCGGCGGCGGCACCCGGCTGACCGCCTATGGCCAGCGGGTGGTGGCCTTCTACCGGGCGCTGGAGCAGCACTACCAGACCACCCTGGACCAGGTGGCGGCCGGACTGGACGAGGCCACTCGCACCGAAGTGGCCGATTTTCGGCAGTTGCTGCTCAACCTCAACTGGCGCAGCAGCGCCCGCAACCAGTTTTCCGGCGTGGTCGAGACGCTCGAACAGGGCGATGTGGAAAGCGCCGTGGTGCTGCGCCTGGACGATGCCACGCGGCTCACCGCCCTGGTCACCCGCGACAGCGCCGCGCAGCTCGGCCTGGCGCCAGGCCGCGCCGTGGTGGCCCTGGTCAAGGCCTCGGCGGTGCTGATCGGCACCGATCCGGGGCTGCGCCTGTCGGCGCAGAATCTGTGGTGGGGAGAGGTCGAGCGCGTCCATGAGGGGCCGATCAACCACGAGGTGGTGCTGGCGCTGCCGGCCGGTCGCCGCGTCACCGCCACCCTGACCGCCACTAGCAGTCGCCAGCTGGGACTCGTCCCCGGCCTGGCCGCCTACGCCTGTTTCAGCGCCGCCAGCGTCCTGCTGATGAGCGCATCCTGACCATCCCAAGGAGCCAGAACCGATGATCTCCAGCCGTTCCCGCCTGTTGCTTTCCCTGCTCACCGCGACGCTGGCAACCCCGGCTCTGGCCGACGAGGTCCAGGTGGCCGTGGCCGCCAACTTCAGCGCGCCGCTCAAGGCCATTGGCGAGCAGTTCGCCCGGGACACCGGCCATCAGCTGGTGATTTCCAGCGGCGCCACCGGCCAGCTCTACACCCAGATCAGGAATGGCGCGCCCTTCGCGGTCTTCCTCTCCGCCGACGACAGCACCCCGGCCAAGCTGGAAAGCGAAGGCGCGGCGGTCAAGGGGTCGCGCTTCACCTATGCCATCGGCACCCTGGCGCTCTGGTCGCCTAGGACCGGCTATGTGGACAGTGAAGGCGCGGTGCTCAAGCAGAACGCCTTCACCCACCTGGCCGTGGCCAATCCCAAGACCGCGCCCTATGGCCTGGCCGCCACCCAGGTGCTGGCCAAGCTGGGCCTGACCGAAGCGGTCGCGACCAAGCGGGTGGAAGGCCAGAACATCACCCAGACCTACCAGTTCGTCGCCACCGGCAATGCCGAGCTGGGTTTCGTCGCCCTGTCGCAGATCTACCAGGACGGCAAGGTCAAGGAAGGCTCGGCCTGGATCGTACCGGCCGGACTCTATGAGCCGATCCGCCAGGACGCCGTGCTGCTGGACAAGGGCCAGGATCAGCCGGCGGCCAAGGCACTGCTGGCCTATCTCAAGGGACCCCAGGCGGCCACGGTGCTCAAGGCCTACGGCTACCGGCAGTGATCCCATGAGCCTGAGCGCGGCGGACTGGGCGGCGATTCGCCTGACCCTGGAACTGGCCAGCGTGACCACGCTGCTGCTGCTGGTGCTGGGTACGCCCCTCGCGTGGTGGCTGGCGCGCACCCGCTCCCGGCTCAAGGGTCCGGTCGGCGCCCTGGTGGCCCTGCCGCTGGTGCTACCGCCCACGGTGATCGGCTTCTACCTGCTGCTGGCCATGGGACCGGAGGGCTGGGTGGGACAGACGACCTCGGCCCTGGGGCTAGGGCGGTTGCCCTTCACCTTCGCCGGGCTGGTGGTGGGCTCGCTGTGCTATTCGCTGCCCTTCGTGGTGCAGCCGCTGCAGAACGCCTTCGAGGCCATCGGCCCGCGCCCCCTGGAGGCCGCGGCCACACTACGCGCCGGGCCCCTGGATACCTTCTTCCACGTGGTGCTGCCGCTGGCGCGGCCGGGCTTCGTCACCGCCGCCATCCTCGGCTTCGCCCATACCGTGGGCGAATTCGGCGTGGTGCTGATGATCGGCGGCAACATTCCCGGGCGGACCCAGGTGGTCTCCACCCAGATCTTCAATCACGTGGAAGCCATGGAATATCCCCAGGCGCACCTGCTGGCCGGGGGCATGCTGGCCTTCTCCTTCGTGATCCTCCTGCTGCTCTATGGCCGCCGCGGGCGGTCGGCCTGGACATGAGTCTCGCCGCGCGCTTCGAACTGCGGCATGCCGACTTCGTGCTGGCGGTGGACCTCGCCCTGCCGGGCAGCGGCGTCACCGCCCTGTTCGGGCCCTCGGGTTCGGGCAAGACCAGTTGCCTGAGGTGCGTGGCCGGCCTCGAACCCGCCGCCCGCGGGCGCCTGGTGGTGGCGGGAGAGATCTGGCAGGACAGCGACCGCGGCCTGTTCCTGCCGCCGCACCGGCGCGCCCTGGGCTATGTCTTCCAGGACGCCAATCTGTTCGAGCATCTGGACGTGCGCCGCAACCTGCTGTTCGGCTGGCAGCGGGTCGCGCCGCACGAGCGCCGGCTGGAGCTGGAGCAGGTCGTCGAGCTGCTGGGCATCGAGGGACTGCTCACCCGGATGCCGGCGCGCCTCTCCGGTGGCGAGCGCCAGCGGGTCGGCATCGCCCGGGCGCTGCTGACCAGTCCCCGGCTGCTGCTGATGGACGAACCCCTGGCGGCGCTGGACGCCGAGCGCAAGGCGGAGATCCTGCCCTACCTGGAACGCCTGACCCGGGAGCTGGCGCTGCCGATCCTCTATGTCAGCCATGCCCCCGACGAGGTGGCGCGGCTGGCCGATCACCTGGTGCTGCTGGAGCGGGGTCGGGTGCTGGCCAGCGGGCCGACCACCGAGGTATTGGCGCGTCTCGACCTGCCCATCGCCCTGGCCGATGACGCCGGCGTGGTGCTGGCAGGGCGGGTGCTCGGCCATGACCCTGACTACGGCCTGCTCAGCCTGGGCCTGGCCGGCGAGCAGCGCGTGCTGCTGGCCCATGCCCCGCTGCCGCCCGGACAGGGGCTGCGCATCAAGGTGCTGGCACGGGATGTCAGCCTCAGTCTGGAACGCCAGCACAGCAGCATCCTCAATGTGCTGCCGGCCACCGTCGCCGAGATCGCCCCGACCCGTTCGCCGGCCCAGGTGCTGGTGCGCCTGGACCTGGGCGGCGCGGCGCTGCTGGCGCGGATCACCCGCTATTCGCTGGAGCGGCTGGCGTTGCAGCCGGGGAGTCGGGTCTGGGCGCAGCTGAAGTCGGTGGCGGTTCTAGCCTGAACCCGGGGCTGACCTGAGCCTCTCCAGCAGGAAATCCACCAGCACCCTGACCGCCGCCGGCAACTGGCGATCCGGCGGATAGAGCAGCCAGGCGGTGCCCTGGTAGGGGCCGAGGTATTGCCAGTCGGGCAGCACCCGCCGTAGGCTGCCGGCGGCCAGACCGGCTTCGGCGGCGAAGGCCGGCAGGCAGGCGATGCCCAGGTCAGCGAGGGTCGCTTCCAGGCGCACGCCGCTGTGATTGCAGGCCAGGCGACCGCGCACCGTCACGCTTTCCACCCGGTCGCCGCGGCGCAGTTGCCAGCGCTGATCGCCCGGCGTTTCGCCGAGGTAGAGGCAATCGTGCTCGGCCAGTGCCTGGGGCTGCTGCGGCGTGCCGCGCCCTTTCAGATAGGTCGGGCTGGCGCAGAGCACGAAGTCCATCTCGCGCAGTGGCCGGGCGACGAAGCCGGCGGGTGGCTGCTCGGTGATGCGCACCAGCAGATCCTGGTCGTCGGCGATGGGGTCCAGCGGGCGATCGTCCAGGCGCAGTTGCAGATCCACCTGCGGATAGCGCTGGAAGAATTCCGGCAGCAGGGGGGCGATCAGCCGGTAGCCGACCGCCTTGGGCACCGCCAGGCGCACCTGCCCGCGCGGTTCCTCGCTGTGCTGCAGGCCACTGTCCAGCGCCGCACCGGCGGCAGCCAGCAGCTGGCGGCAGTGGCCTAGTACCTCGCGGCCGGCTTCGCTCAGGCGCAATTGGCGGGTGGTGCGCTGCAGCAGACGCACCCCCAGCTCCCGTTCCAGCCGCGCGACCTGACGACTGACCGCCGAAGGCGTGGCGTCCAGCAGGCGGGCGGCCGCGGTGAAGCTGCCGGTTTCCACCACCTTGGCGAAGGCGACCATGCAGGGCAGCAGGGGAAGGGCGCGCAGGGGGTCCATGCCAATGTCCGCAGGTAGCAATAGGGCTGGAAAAGTTGCCATTGCTTCCCTGGGGGAACAAGAGCTATGCGCGCTGGCGGGCTTATCGTGCGTGTCAGGGGCGGGCACACTGGCGGCCTGATTCAGGGAGAAGCCGTCATGTCGCAACGCTCCACCTTCGGCCTCGCCGAAGGCCTGCTGCTCGCCACCGCCCTGGTCTGGGGGACCAGCTACGCCGTGGTCAAGGACGCCGTGATGCTCTATCCGGTGCTCGGTTACCTGGCGCTGCGCTTCTGCCTCACCGCGGCGCTGCTGCTGCCTACCTTGCGAGGCGAGGGCCGGCGGGCCTGGCGACCCGGGGTGCCGACCGGTCTGCTGCTATTGGCGATCTTTCTCGCCGAGACCTATGGCGTGGCCCTGACCAGCGCCAGCAACGCCGCCTTTCTCATCAGCCTTTGCGTGGCCCTGACGCCCTTCGCCGAATGGTGGCTGCTCGGTCAGCGCCCCGAGGCCCGCGCCCTGGGCGCCGCGGGGCTGGCGGTAGCGGGCGCCGGGCTGCTGACCCGCGGCGTGACCCTGAGCTTCAACCTGGGTGATGGCCTGATCCTGCTGGCGGCCGTATTGCGCGCGGTCAATGTCTGCGTGGTGCGGCGGCGTCTGCAGCAGGCAGGTGCCCCGGTGCCGCCCCTGGCGCTGACCGCGGTGCAGACCGGGGTGGTGGGCTTGGCCTGTCTGCTGCTGTTCGCCCTGGGCCCGGGCCTGGCACCGCTGCCCATGCAAGCGGGCTTCTGGCTCGCCACCGGCTACCTGGTGCTGTTCTGCACCTTGGGCGCCTTTCTCGCCCAGAACTACGCCCTGGGCCGCACCAGTGCCACCCGCGTCGCCCTGCTGATGGGCGCCGAGCCGCTGTTCGGGGCGCTGTTCGCCAGCTTCTGGCTGGACGAGCACCTGGGTCTCTGGGGCTGGCTGGGCGGCCTGCTGATCGTCGTCGCCTCGCTGTGGGGGACGTTGCCGCGGCGTACGCCAGACCGTTCGGCCCCGGCTATTCGAACACGACCCGCGGAAAATAGAAGCTGACCACCCAGTTGGGCACGTCGACGATCTCGCTGATGCGCAGATCGCCGCAGACCGAGCAGAGCAGATAGGCCTGTTCCGCCGGCAGGTTGCGGGTCTGCCCGAGCCAGTCGATGGCGCCGCTGACCGCCATGCGCGCCGCGGCCAGCAGGTCGGGTCCGACCCCGGTGAAGACCTCGTAGCCGGCGCCGTCGAGGTGTCGGGTAACCGGCCCCGGGGTGCTGAAGCGTGGCATGGCCAGCGGTTGCTGCTTGATCAGCTCGAAGGTGGCGGTGACCGCCATGGCGGTCTCGATGGCGGTGCCGCAGACCTCGCCATCGCCCTGGGCGGCATGGGTGTCGCCGATGGAAAACAGCGCGCCGGCGACCTCCACCGGCAGGTAGAGACTGGTGCCGGCGGCCAGGTCGCGGATATCCAGATTGCCACCCACCCGTCGTGGTGGCACCACCGAGTGCAGACCTGGCGCCGCGGGCGCCACCCCCAGGGTGCCGGCGAAGGGCTTGAGCGGGACCCGCGCCAGCTCGCCGAAGGCGGCCGGCGTCTGACCGCTGCGGTCGTAATGCCAGAGCTGCAGCACCGGGTCCGGAAACTGGTCGGCGAGCAGGCCGAAGCCGGGAATGTTGGCGGTCCAGCCAAAGCCGCTGGGAGTGAAGCTGTCCAGCGTCACCTTGAGCACGTCGCCCGGCTCGGCGCCCTCGATCCACAGCGGACCGCAGACCGGATTGACCCGCTCGAAGGGCAGGGTGGCGATGTCGGTGGCGCTGGACTGGGCGTGGAAGTGGCCGTCCGCCGCGTCGCGGCAGGCAAAGCTGACCGTCTCGCCCGGCGCGACCTCCAGCGCCGGGGGGAGGCTGTGATCCCAGCCGCAATGGCAGTGCTGGCTGTGCAGAGTCTTGATCATCGGGAGCCTCCGCGGCGGGTCTGTGCCTAATGGACGGCGTCGTTGGCCTTGAATTCCGTGGTCCGGCCGCTGAGCCTGAGGAAGGCCAGCACGGCCAGGCCCAGCACCATCCAGCAGCTGCCGCCGACCTTGGCGTAGACGTCGGCGTTGAACAGCACATAGGCGAGGATGATGAAACCGACCAGCGGGACCAGCGCATGCAGCAGCGGGCGACCGGCGCCGCGGTGGTGCCAGGCCACTGCCACATGCAGGAGCAGGAAGGCGGTCAGCGCACCGAAGTTGCACATGGAGGCGAGCAGGTTGATCTGGCCGACAAAGAACAGCCCCAGCACCAGGCTCAGGCCCGCCACCAGCAGGATGGCGCGCTGCGGCACCCGGGTCGTGGGATGGATCTGCCGCAGGAACTGCGGCATCTGGCGATCACGGGCCATGGCGAACAGCAGGCGCGAGGTGGCGGCCTGGGCCACCAGGGCGTTGGCGATGGCGGCGCCGATGGCCACCGCCAGGGCGATCACCACCTGCAGCCAGGGGCCGGCGATCAGCCGACCGATCTCGTAGAAGGCGTTGTTCGAGGCATCGGCGTCGGGGTACTGGATCAGGTTGGGTTGCAGCAGGGCGGCCAGCCAGGTTTGCACCATGAACAGCGCGGCTACCAGGGTCAGGGCCAGCAGGGTGGCGCGACCCACCACCCGGCTGCCGCCGCGGGTTTCTTCGGAGAGGGTGGAGATGGCGTCGAAGCCGAGAAAGGACAGCACCGCCACCGACAGCGCGCTGAAGATCAGTGGCAGGGAGAATTCCTGGGGGTTGTACAGCGGCTTCATGGTCCACTCCGCGCCATTCACGCCGCGGCTGATGGCCAGCGAGGCCAGCACCACGAACACCAGCAGCACCGCCAGTTGGCCGTAGAGGAACAGCCGGTTGGCGCGGGCGGTGGTCTCGATGCCACGCAGGTTGACCAGGGTGTTGAGGCCGACGAAGAAGAGGATCCACAGCGGCTGGGGAATGGCCGGGATGACGTTGGCCATGGCGTTGGCGCCGATCACATAGAGCAGGGTGGGCACCAGCAGGTAGTCGAGCAGGATGGCCCAGCCGGCGAGAAAGCCCAGGGCCGGGTGCAGGCCGCGACCGACGTAGGCGTAGACCGAGCCGGCCACCGGAAAGGCGCGCGACATCTGCTGGTAGCTGACCGCGGTGAACAGCATGGCGACGAAACCGATCAGGTAGGTGAGGGGCACCATGCCGTGGCTGGCGTCGAACACCCCGCCAAAGATGGAAAAGGGCGCGATGGGCACCATGAACACCAGACCATAGATCAGCAGATCCTTCAGCCCGAGTTGGCGCCGGAGTTCCTGGGTGTAGCCGAAGCGGGCGAGGTCGGTGGCGTCGCCGGACGGAGCGTGCTGAGTCATGGGGGCTTCCTCGAAGGGGCGGGGTAGGCTCGACTCTAGGCCAGGGTGGGCCCTGGCCCCATCCACAAAAGTGCTAGGTTTGCGGCCGGCTGGGGACGACTGGCAGAGCCTTTGCTTCGCTTTCCCCATCGCCATCAGGGGAGGAGCATCCAAGATGCATGCCGATCTGCTCACCGTCAGCAGCCGCCTCGTCGGGCTGCCCACGCTCGACGCCTGTCTGGATGCCGTCCAGGCCAGTGCCGATCACCTGGGCTGCAAGGCACTGATCTACGACTATGCCCCGGTGCCCCTCAGTCACGACGGGGTACTCATCACCCCCTCGGTGTTCAAGGTGCGCAACGCCCCGGCGGACATGCATGCCTTCTGGTGCGAGCGCGGCTACTACCAGATCGATCCGGTGCAACAGTGCGCCAGTCGGCGTGCGGCGCCCTTCGTCTGGTCGTTTCGCAGCGAAACCCGCAGCGCGCTGCGCGAGTACCTGGGTGACAGTCATCGCCCGGTCACCTGCTATGTGCGCGACAGCGGCCTGGCCACCGGGGTGACGGTGCCGCTGCACCTGCCGGGCGGTGCCTTCGCCACCCTGACCGGCATCCTCGATGCCGATGCTCCGGACGCCGAGGCCGCTGGCGAAGCCTGCCTGGGCGCCTTCCTGGTGCTGGCCCATGCCTTCCAGGCCCGTGCCGACGAGCTGCTTGCCCCGGCCGAGCGTCGCTGTGGCCAGGTCCGCCTGACGCCGCGCGAGCGCGAATGCCTGCAGTACTCGGCCAAGGGCCTGACCGCCAAGCGCATCGCCGCGACCCTCAACCGCTCCACCGCCACGGTCAACCTGCACCTCAACTCCGCCGCCCGCAAACTGGGCGCACGCAACAGGGTCGAGGCGGTGGTGCGGGGATTGCACTATCGCCTGGTCGAGGTCTGAGAGCCTGTTCAGAGTCTCGCGAGCGAGAGCCAAGCAAGGAGCAAAGGGCTGAGGAAGCGGATCGGACCCGCGCTGGGGTTTACGCATGGTAAATGAGCATTCCGACGGGGCTGGCCTTCCAGGGCCTCTTTAACGCTGTTTGGCCGACGCGCAGCAGACTTTGAACAGGCTCTGAGCGACTTGGCCGGATCCGTGGGCCGTTCGACCTTGTGACACCCCCCGCCGCGGCCCGACACTGGGGCCTCATCTGCCCAGGAGTGTCCCATGAGCGCTGCCCGTCCCCCCGTCCCGCCGTTCACCCTCGAATCCGCCCAGCAAAAGGTCCGCGCTGCCGAAGATGGCTGGAACAGCCGCGATCCGGCCAAGGTGGCCCTGGCCTATACCGCCGACAGCCGCTGGCGCAATCGCAGCGATTTCCTCCAGGGTCGCGCCGCCATCGAGGCCTTTCTCACCCGCAAGTGGCAGCGCGAGCACGAGTACCGGCTGATCAAGGAACTCTGGGCGCATGACGGCGCGCGCATCGCCGTGCGCTTCGCCTACGAATGGCGGGACGAAGACGGCCAGTGGTACCGCGCCTACGGCAACGAGAACTGGCAGTTCGACGACCAGGGCCTGATGGCCGAGCGTCACGCCAGCATCAACGACCTGCCGATCACCGAGGCCGAGCGGCTGTTTCACTGGCCCCAGGGGCGGCGGCCGGATGACCATCCCGGCTTGAGCGCCCTGGGTCTCTGACCGGAAGCGGGCGGCTAGCCCGGGCGAGCGGGGTCCTGTACAAGGACCTCTGGCCGCCAGGACCCCAAGACGATGCACTACCGCAACCTGCTCCGCCGCCTCGACCTGGTCTCGCTGCAGCTGCTGCTGGCGGTGCACGAGGAGGGCACCCTGACCCGCGCCGCCGAGCGCGAGATGATCGCCCTGTCCGCCGCCAGCAAGCGACTGCATGATCTGGAGCGGTCGCTCGACATCGAACTCTTCGAGCGCAACGCCAAGGGCACCACCCTCACCCCGGTCGGCGAGACGCTGCTGCATTACGCCAAGCGCATCCTCGCCGACGTCGAGCGCATCAGCATCGACGTCGGCGAACACCTGCAGGGCGTGCGCGGCTACGTGCGGATGATGGCCAACATCTCCGCCATCATCGAATTCCTCCCCGAGGACCTGCAGGCCTTCACCGTCGGCCATCCCCAGGTCAAGGTCAGCCTGGACGAACGGCCCAGCGCCGGGGTGGTGAAGGGGGTGCTGGAAGGCGCCGCCGACCTGGGTATCTGTTCCTCGGATACCGACACCCGCGGCCTGCTGGCCGTGCCCTACCGGCAGGACACCCTGGTGGTGGTGATGCGTCCCGATCATCGCCTGGCCGCTCGCGCGCGGCTGGCCTTCGCCGAGACCCTGGACGATGACCACGTCGGCCTGCATGCCGACAGTTTCATCAACCTGCGCACCAAGGCGGCCGCCCGCAGTCACGGCAAGGCCTTGCGCCTGCGCATCCATGTACCCGGCTTCGATGCCGTGTGCCGCATGGTACAGGCGGGTTTCGGGCTGGGCGTGCTGCCGCTGCAGGCCTTCGAACTCATCGGGCGACCGCTCGGACTGATCGCCGCGGCGCTGGATGACGACTGGTCCCAGCGCAGCCTGGCGCTGGTGGTGCGCGACGTCGAGACGCTGTCGCCGGTCAGCCGGCTGCTCTACGACCACCTGCTGGAGGTCTGAATCCGGGTCTTCGCGATTCGCGAAGACCCCTTGCCGAAAGACGTTAACCACCGGCTGCTCTATTGTCCTAGCATCGGCCTCATTCCAATAACAAAGAGGCTCGCCCGCCATGACGGCTCTCACCGGACTCCGTGTCATCGAGATCGGCACGCTCATCGCCGCCCCCTTCGCCGCCCGCCTGCTGGCCGAATTCGGCGCCGAAGTGATCAAGATCGAAGCCCTGGACAAGGGCGATCCCCTGCGCAAGTGGCGCAAGTTGCACGAGGGCACCTCGCTCTGGTGGTACCTGCAGTCGCGCAACAAGAAGTCCCTGGCCCTGAATCTGCGTTCCGCCGAAGGCGTGGCCCTGGTCAAGCAGCTGGTCGAGGGCGCCGACGTGCTCATCGAGAATCTGCGCCCGGGCGCGCTGGAAAAGCTCGGCCTCGGCTGGGACGTGCTGCACGCTCTCAATCCCAAGCTCACCCTGGTGCGCATCTCCGGCTACGGCCAGACCGGCCCCTATCGTGATCGCCCCGGCTTCGGTGCCATCGGCGAGGCCATGGGCGGCATCCGCTACACCACCGGTACTCCGGGCGTGCCGCCGGCGCGGGTCGGGGTCAGCCTGGGCGATTCCCTGGCTTCCATGCACGCGGTGATCGGCGCCCTGATGTCGGTGCTGCGGGTCAAGACCGGCCAGGGCGACGGCCAGGTGGTCGATGTCTCCCTGGTCGAGAGCGTCTTCAACGTCATGGAAAGCCTGGTGCCCGAGTACTCCATGCTCGGCCATGTGCGCGAGCGCACCGGCGGGGCGTTGCCGGGTATCGCCCCGTCCAACACCTATCCCACCGGCGACGGCGGTTTCGTGGTGATCGCCGGCAACAGCGATCCCATCTATGTCCGGCTGATGCAGGCGATCGGCCGCCCCGATCTGGCCGAGCGTCCGGATCTGGCGCAGAACGACGGGCGCGCCCGCCACTGCGAGCTGATCGACGAGGCCATCGCCGCCTGGACCGGCAGTCGCGGCATCGACGAGGTGCTGGAGATCCTCGAAGGCGCTGAGGTCCCGGCCGGCCGCATCTATTCGGCCGCCGACATCGTCGCCGATCCCCACTACCAGGCGCGGGAGATGCTGCTGGACACCACCCTGCCCGACGGCGCCACCCTGAAGATGCCGGGCATCGTGCCCAAGCTGTCGGCCACCCCGGGCCAGGTCAACTGGCAGGGTCCGACCCTCGGTGAGCACACCGATGGCCTGCTGGCCGAGCTGGGGCTGAGCGAAGCGGACATCCAGCGACTCAGGAAGGGCGGGGTGGTGCAATGAGTACCGAACGCCTGATCGTCCAGGAAGTCGCGCCCCGTGACGGCTTGCAGATCGAGCCGAGCTGGGTGGAAACCGCCGACAAGATCGCCCTGATCGACGGGCTCTCCGCGCTGGGTTTCTCGCGGATCGAAGCCGGTTCCTTCGTCTCGCCCAAGGCGGTGCCCATGCTGCGCGACGGCGAGGCGGTGTTCCAGGGCATCGCTCGCCGGCCCGGGGTGACCTATGTCGCCCTGGTGCCCAATCTCAAGGGCGCCCAGCGCGCCCTGGCGGCAGGCGCCGACGAGCTGAACCTGGTGCTCTCCGCCAGCCAGACCCACAATCGCGCCAACATGCGCATGAGTTGCGAGCAGTCCCTCGCCAGCTTCGCCGAGGTGGTGCAGCTGGCCCAGGGGCAGGCGGTCTCGCTCAATGGCACCGTGGCGACCACCTTCGGTTGCCCCTTCGAAGGGCGCATCGACGAAGGCTGGGTATTCGAACTGGTGCAGCGCTATCTGGCGCTGGGCATGACCGGCATCACCCTCGCCGACACCACCGGCATGGCCAATCCGCGGCAGGTCGCGCGGATCGTCCGCCAGGTGCTGGAACTGATCCCGGCGTCCGCCCTGACCCTGCATTTCCACAACACCCGCGGGCTGGGCCTGAGCAATGTCCTGGCCGCCTACGAAGCCGGCGCCCGGCGCTTCGACGCCGCCCTCGGTGGCCTCGGTGGCTGCCCCTTCGCCCCGGGCGCCTCCGGCAACATCTGCACCGAGGACCTGGTGAATCTCTGCGCCGAGATCGGCGTGGACACCGGCATCGATCTGCAACGGCTGATCGAGTTGTCGCGCACCCTGCCGGCGCTGCTGGGGCACGACACCCCCGGCCAAGTGGCCAAGGCCGGGCGCAATTGCGATCTGCATCCACCGCCCGCGGCCACTGGCTGAGTCGCACCCGCTTTCATTCGTTCGCCCTGACTACAACAACAAAGGAGCGCCAGTCTGGCCGCTCCCGGGAGACCGCTATGCCCTTATCCGCAACCTCCGCTGCCGCCGTGGCGGCCGCCGAACAGGCCATCGTCCGCAAGGTCGCCTGGCGGCTCATGCCGCTGATCATGATCTGCTACCTGTTCGCCTTCTTCGATCGCATCAACATCAGCTTCGCCAAGTTCCAGCTGCAGGCCGACCTGTCGCTGAGCAACACCGCCTATGGCCTGGGCGCGGGACTCTTCGTGGTGGGCTACGTGCTGTTCGAGGTACCCAGCAACATGATGCTGTACAAGGTCGGCGCCCGCCGCTGGATCGCGCGCATCATGATCTCCTGGGGCATCGCCACGGCGCTGATGATGTTCGTTACCGCCGAATGGCAGTTCTATGTGCTGCGCTTCCTCATCGGCGCCATGGAGGCCGGCTTCGCGCCGGGCATCCTCTACTACCTGACGCTGTGGTTTCCGCAGAGCTATCGCGGGCGCATCACCTCGACGCTGTTTCTCGCCTCGGCCTTCGCCGGGCTGATCGGCGCCCCGGTCTCGGGGGTGATCCTCGGCCAGATGGACGGCCTGCTCGGCATTCGCGGCTGGCACTGGCTGTTCCTGGTCGGTGGCATTCCCTGCGTACTGCTGGGCGTGCTGGTGCTGCGCCTGTTGCACGACCGCATCGCCGACGCACCCTGGCTCAACGCCGAAGAGAAGACCTTCCTGGCCAGCCGCATCGCCCGTCATGAAAACAACAGCCATGGCTCGCTGCTGGCGGCGATCCGGCTGCCGGGCTTCCTGCTGCTCGCGGTGATCTACTTCCTGATCCAGGTCGCCTCCTATGGCCTCAACTTCTGGGCGCCACAGCTGATCCGCAGTGCCGGTACCGAGAGTCCCACCCTCATCGGCCTGCTGACCGCCGTGCCCTACGTCTTCGGCGCCATCAGCATGGTGGTGGTGGGCCGGCTGTCGGACGCCAGCGGCGAGCGACGCAAGTTCGTCTGCGGTCTGGTGATCGCCGGCGCCCTGGGTTTCTTCAGCGCGGGACTCTTCGCCGACCACACCACCTTCCTGATCCTCTCCCTGGCCCTGATGGGCGCCGGCATCATCGCCGCCATCCCGACCTTCTGGTCGCTGCCGCCGAAACTGCTGGCCGGCGCGGGCGCAGGGGCCGCGGGGGGTATCGCCCTGATCAACACCCTGGGGCAGGTCGGTGGCATCGTCAGTCCGGTGATGGTGGGCTACATCAAGGACATGACCGGCAGCACCACCCCGGCGCTCTATCTCATCGGCTGCACCAGTCTGCTGGCCGCCGGCCTGATGTTCTGGGCACTGCCGCAGAGTCTGCGGACCTCGGACAAGATCGGCGCCCGCAAGCCGGAGCCCGCGCCGGTCGAGGATGCCGCGCTGCTGGGCGACAAGCGCTCTCTCAACTCCTGAGGCTAGAGTTCCGGCGCGCGCCAGCGCCGGACCAACCGCAGCACTAGCACGAAGAACACCGGCACGAAGACCAGCGCCAGGGTGGCGCTGAGCATGCCGCCGATCACCCCGGTGCCCACCGCCTGCTGGCTCGCCGAGCTGGCACCGGTGGCCAGGGCCAGGGGCACCACACCGAGAATGAAGGCCAGCGAGGTCATGACGATGGGTCGCAGGCGTAGCCGGGCGGCGCGACAGGTGGCCTGGTACAGGTCCAGGCCGCCGTCGTGCAGGCGCTTGGCGAATTCGATGAGCAGGATGGCGTTCTTCGCCGTGAGACCGATCACCGTGATCAGGCCGACCTTGAAGAAGACGTCGTTGGGCATGCCTCTCAGGGTCACCGCCAGCACCGCGCCGAGCACGCCCAGGGGCACCACCAGCAAGACCGCGGTGGGAATCGACCAGCTTTCATAGAGCGCCGCCAGACAGAGGAACACCACCAGCAGCGACAGCCCCAGCAGCAGCGGCGCCTGGCCGGCGGAGAGGCGTTCCTGCAGCGACAGCGCCGTCCACTCCAGGGCGAAGCCCTGCGGCAACTCGGCGGTCAGGCGCTCCAGTTCGGCCATGGCCTCGCCGGTGGTGTGACCGGGCAGCGGCTCGCCGGACAGGCTGATGGCGGGATAGCCGTTGTAGCGCGACAGCTGCGCCGGGCCCTGGGTCCAGTCGGCGCTGACGAAGGCGGACAGCGGCACCATGCGCCCGCGCTCGTTGCGTACCTCCAGGCGCAGCAGGTCGTCCACCTGGCTGCGGCTGCCCAGCTCGGCCTGCACGATCACCTGCTGCATCCGGCCGCGATTGGGGAAGTCGTTGACATAGCTTGAGCCCAGGGCGGTGCCCAGGGTCTCGCCGAGGGCGGCGAAGCCTACCCCCAGGGCGGCGGCCTGGCGGCGATCCACCACCAGCTGCACCTGGGCGCTGTCGGCCAGGGCGGTCTCCCGCACGTAGGCGATGATCGGATTGCCCGCCAGCCGGGCCTGCAATTCATCCCGCGCCGCCTTGAGCGCCGCCTGGCCGCGATTGGACCTGTCCTGCAGGCGCACCTCGAAACCGCTGGAAGTGCCCAGGCCTTCCACCGGTGGCGGCAGCACGGCGAAACCCTGGGCCTCGCTTTCGCCCGCCAGGGCGGCATTGGCGCGCTCGGCGATGGCCGCGGCGGAGTCGGTCGGGCCACGGGCGGACCAGTCCTTGAGGGTGGTGAAGGCCAGGGCGGCGTTCTGGCCGCTGCCGGAAAAGCTGAAGCCGAGCAGCACGAGGTCGTTGGCCACCCCGGGTTCGGCGGCGTAATGGCGTTCCAGGCGCTCGAGCACCTTGAGGGTGCGTTCCTGGGTGGCGCCGGGCGGCAGCTGGATGTCGGTGATCAGATAGCCCTGGTCCTCGGTAGGCAGAAAGGCGCCGGGCAGCCGGCCATAGAGCGCCACCAGGGCCACCAGCAGGACGGCGAACAGCAGGAGATTGGGCAGCAGCCGGCGGATGGCGCGGGCCACCCAGCCTTCGAAGCCGGCGGTCAGGCACTCGAAGCCCCGGTTGAAGGCGCCAAAGAAGCCGCCGCGGGCATGGGCGTCCTGGGGAATCGGCTTGAGCAGGGTGGCGCACAGCGCCGGGGTCAGACTCAGGGCGAGAAAGGCGGAAAGGAGGATGGCCACCGCCATGGACGCCGAGAACTGGCGATAGATGACGCCCACCGAACCGTTCATGAAGGCCATGGGCACGAAGACCGCGGTCAGCACCAGGGTGATGCCGACGATGGCGCCGGAGATCTCGCCCATGGCCTTGCGGGTGGCGGCGCTCGGATCCAGTCCCTCCGTGGCCATGAGCCGCTCGACGTTCTCCACCACCACGATGGCGTCGTCCACCAGGATGCCGATGGCCAGCACCATGCCGAACAGGGTCAGCACATTGATCGAATAGCCTAGCGCCAGGAGCACGGCGCAGGTGCCCAGCAGCGCCACCGGCACCACCAGGGTCGGGATCAGGGTGTAGCGCAGCTTCTGCAGGAACAGGTACATCACCGCGAACACCAGCGCCATGGCTTCCAGCAGGGTATGGATGACCTGGGTGATGGAGATCTCGACGAAGGGCGCCGTGTCGTAGGGGATGTCGTATTTCATCCCCGGCGGAAAGTACCGGGACAGCTCGGCCAGCTTGGCGCGTACCGCCTTGGCGGTGGCCAGGGCGTTGGCGGTGGGTGCCAGCTGCACCCCGACCGCCACCGAAGGCTTGCCGTCCAGCCGCGTGCCGAAGTTGTAGCTCTGGCTGCCCACCTCGACCCGGGCCACGTCGCCCAGGGTCACGCTGGAGCCATCGGACCCGGCGCGCAGCAGGATGCCGGCGAACTCCGCCGGGTCGCTCAACTGGCCCTTGATCAATACCGGCGCGGTCAGCTCCTGGCCCGCGGGCGCGGGCAATTCGCCAAGGCTGCCGGCCGCCACCTGGGCGTTCTGCTCGGCGATGGCCCGGGTCACGTCCGCCGGGGTCAGGCCGACCGCCACCAGGCGACTGGGATCGAGCCAGACGCGCAGGGCGTGCTCGGCGCCGAACAGCTGGGCCTTGCCCACCCCGTCCAGCCGGCGCAATTCGTTGACCACGTTGCGCGCCAGGTAGTCGCTCAGCGCGGTGGTGTCGAGGCGCTCGTCGGTCGCGGTAAGGGTGACGAACAGCAGGTAGCCGGCTGAAGTCTCCTCGATCTGGATGCCCTGCTGGGTGACCGCCCGCGGCAGGCGCGGCTCCACCACCTTGAGGCGATTCTGGATGTCCACCTTGGCCAGCTCCGGATCGGTGCCGGGCTGGAAGGTCACGGTCAGGGTGGCGCTGCCCTGGCTGCTGCTGGAGGAAAAGTAGAGCAGATGGTTGACGCCATTGAGCTCCTGCTCGACCAGGCTGACCACGCTCTCGTCCAGGGTCTGCGGCGAGGCGCCCGGATAGCTCAGGGTCAACTCGATCTGCGGCGGCGCCACATTGGGGTACTGGGCCACCGGCAACTGCGGCAGGGCCAGCAGGCCGGCGAGCAGGATGAACAGCGCCACCACCCAGGCGAACACCGGGCGGTCGATGAAGAAGCTGGCCATCAGCGCACCTCCGCCGCGGTGGCCCGGGCCTCTTCGGGCTCCACCACCAGGCCCGGCTGCGCCTGTTGCAGGCCGGAGAGCAACACCCGCTCACCGGCGGCCAGGCCGGACTCCACCACCCAGCGACCGTCCACCACCGGTCCCAGGCGCACCTCGCGCAGGGCCATCCGGTTTTCGGCGTCCACCACCCAGACCTGGGCCCCGCCATCGACGCTGCGCTGCACCGCCCGCTGCGCCACGCTCAGGCCCTGGTCGAGGCGCGCCTGCTCCAGGCGCACCCGCACGAAGCTGCCCGGCAGGAGGTCGCGCCGTGGATTGGGAAACTGGCTGCGCAGGGTGATCTGCCCGGTGCTGGCGTCCACCGCCAGATCGGCGAACAGCAGGCGGCCGCTCTCGGGGTAGGGGCTGCCGTCCTCCTGCAACAGGGTCACCCGGGCCTGATCCGGCGCCACCTGCTGCAGACGACCGTCCCGCAGCGCATCGCGCAGGGTCTTGAGCTGGCGGGTCGACTGGGTGACATCGGCATGGATGGGGTCCAGCTGCTGGATGATCGCCAGGGGCGTGGCATCGCCCTGGCCGACCAGGGCACCTTCGGTGACCAGGGCCTTGCCGATGCGCCCGGCAATGGGCGCCTTGACCGTGGCGTAGCCCAGGTTCAGTCGCGCCCGCTTGAGCGCCGCCCGGGCCGCTGCCACCTCGGCCTGCGCCTGCAGGCTGGCACCGCGGGCGTTGTCTTGTTCCTGGCGACTGATGGCCTCGCTCTCCACCAGCGCCGCATAGCGCTCGGCCAGACGCCGCGCCTGGAAGGCACTGGCCTCGGCCTTGCGCAGGGCGGCCGCGGCGCTGTCCACCTCGGCCTGCAGCGGCGCCGGATCGATACGGAACAGCACCTCGCCGGCCTTGACCTCGCTGCCCTCGCGAAACACCCGCTGCAGCACGATGCCGGCGACCCGTGCCCGTACCTCGGCGGTTCGTGGCGCCACCAGGCGGCCACTGAGTTCACTGGCGATGGCCAGCGGCCCAGGGTGCAGTGTCTCCACCTGCACCCTGGGCGCGGGCGGGGCGGCGGCGTCCGGGGCCGGACGGTCGCAAGCGGCGAGCAGCAGGCAGAACAGCACGAGGCTGCCGAGGGCAGGGTGGGACAGGGACATCGGGGCTTCCTCCAGGAGAGCGCCATGGTAGGCGTCTCGCTCAAGCCACCCTGTAAACGTCTGTAGGTCTCTTGTGAAAGAGTGTTAAGCCTTGCGCCCGCCCGCCCGGGGCTCGGCTATGCTCGGCACTTTCCCGCCACGAAGACCTGCCGTGATCCCCTTGCTCATCGTCGAAGACGACACCGCCCTGGCCGAGCTCATCGCCACCTACCTGGGCCGCCAGGGCTATGCCGTGACGGTGATCGGTCGCGGCGACGAAGCCCTGGCCGCGGTGCAGCGACTGCGCCCGCAGCTGGTGGTGCTCGACGTCATGCTGCCCGGGCTGGACGGTCTGCAGGTCTGTCGCCAGCTGCGCGCGACCCAGCCGAGCCTGCCGATCCTGATGCTCACCGCCCTGGACGACAGCCACGATCAGGTGCTGGGGCTGGAGATCGGCGCCGACGACTACGTCAGCAAGCCCTGCGAACCGCGGGTGCTGCTGGCCCGCATCCGCACCCTGCTGCGCCGCTGCCAGCTGGTCGAGGCACCCGCCGATGACCGCCTGACGATCGGCCAGCTGCAGCTGCTGCCGGGTGAACGCCAGGTCTGGTGGCGCGACCAGCTGGTGGAGGTGTCGTCCACCGAATTCAATCTGCTGGCGATCCTCATGCGCCATGCCGGCGAGGTGCTCAGTCGCGACCAGCTGATTCAGCAGCTGCGCGGCATCGAATTCAACGGCGTCGACCGTTCGGTGGATGTGGCCATCTCCAAGCTGCGCCGGCGTTTCGAGGAGCATCCCGGCGAAGCACGACGGATCAAGACCGTCTGGGGCAAGGGGTATCTGCTGTCTCGCGCCGAGTGGGACTAGTGTGGTGTCTCAGAAGTTAACTGCACAATTTTGGCGGCGCTTTTTGCTTCTGAGCGTCGTTGCCCCTCCTCGCCATAGCCCTGCTATGACTCGTCGCGGCGCCTAGCCCATTCGGAGCGCCGAACCGAACAAAAATCACTCGCCAATTCTTGCGCGAACTTCTGAGGCACCACACTTGATGCTCAAGATCCTCGTCCGCCTCTACCTCATCCTGCTGGTGACCTACGGCGCCGCCAGCTACCTGGTGCCCGAGGCGCTGATCAGGGTGTTCGACGAACGCTACAGCCGCTACGCCCTGGAGCAGTTGCACGGCCCGCTCAGCCTGGCGCAGCGGGCCTTCGTCACCACGCCGCTGGAGCGCTGGCCGGTGGTGCAGCAGGAGCTGGCCACGGATCTGGCACCCATCACCCTGCGCCTGGTCGCGGTCGAGGATCCGGTCTTCACCGCGGAAGAGCGCTCGGCGCTCGAAGCCGGCGAGCGGCGGGTGCGCCTGGGCGACTATGGCGAGCCCAGCGCGGCCCTGGTGCCGCTGCCGGCGGAGCAGGTGCTCTGGGTCGGCATCCCCGAGGCGCCCACCGACATCGCCCTGACCTACTGGGCGATGAACGCCCTGATCGGCGCGGCCCTGCTGGTCTGTCTCTACGTCTGGCTGAGACCGCACTGGCGTGACCTGGAACGGCTGCGGCGTACCGCGGCGCGCCTGGGCAAGGGTCATCTGGGCGAACGCACCGCCATCTCGCCGCGCTCGGACATCGGCGAGGTGGCGCGGGCCTTCGACGACATGGCTCAGGAGCTGGAGGCACTGATCGTCCAGCAGCGCGACCTGCTCAACGCCGTCTCCCACGAATTGCGCACACCGCTGTCGCGTCTGGAATTCGGCCTGGCGCTGCTGCAGGCCGATCCGCTGCCCGCCGAGACCCAGCGGCAGCTGGAGCAACTGGTGCGTCATGTGCGCGAACTGGATGCCCTGGTCGACGAATTGCTGTCCTTCGCCCGACTGCAGAGCAGCCAGCAGCCGCCCGAACACCTGAGTCTGGAGCTCGAGGCCTTTCTCGACAGCGTGCTGGCCGACTTCGCCGAGGAGCAGGAGCGCCGCGGGCTTGAGGTGCACCTGGACGTGACGCGGGCGCCCAGGCGAGTCGAGCTGGCGCCTCGCCTCACCGCCCGCGCCCTGCAGAATCTGCTCGGCAATGCCCTGCGTTATGGCCAGCGAGAGGTCTGGATAACGGTCCGCGGCGATGGCGAAGCGCTGCTGATCGCGATCGAGGACGACGGCGAAGGCATTCCCGCGGCGGAGCGCGAACGGGTCTTCGAGCCCTTCTACCGGCTGGATCGCAGCCGCGATCGCGCCACCGGTGGCTTCGGCCTGGGCCTGGCCATCAGTCGTCGCGCGGTGGAAAAACAGGGTGGCCGCCTGGACCTGAGCACCGGCGCCGGGGGTGGCGCCCGGTTCGAGATCCGCCTGCCGCTGCGGCCGCGCCCGGGGCTCGCCTGAGGCCGCCGCGACCCCTACACTTGGCGCCCCCGCCCGTTTCGGAATCGTCATGGCAGAGCCCTTCGACCGCCAGCCGCTGCAACCCCTGCTCGACCGTATCGCCGCCGCCGCGCCGCGCCATTTCGGCGAAGGCGAGGTGGCCGACTACATCCCGGCCCTGGCCGAAGTGGCACCGGATCAGTTCGGCATCGCCGTCTGCGACGTCAAGGGTCAGGTCTGGCGCGCCGGGGCGGCCGACACGGCCTTTTCCATCCAGTCCATCTCCAAGGTGCTCAACCTGGTGATCGCCATGCAGCGCCTGGACGAGCCGGACATCTGGACCCGCGTCGGCCGCGAACCCTCCGGCCATGCCTTCAACTCCATGGCGCAGCTGGAAGAAGAGAAGGGCGTGCCGCGCAATCCCTTCATCAACGCCGGCGCCGTGCAGGTCTGCGAACTGCTGGTGTCGCGCATCATGTCGATCCACTGGATGATGCGCGAACAGGCGCGGCGCCTGGCCGGCAATCCGGCGATCAATTTCGACGACCGCGTGGCCCGCTCGGAGATGGACCACAAGGCGCGCAACGCCGCCCTGGCCTATCTGATGAAGGCCTACGGCAATCTCCATAGCGAGGTCGATGACGTCCTCGACGTCTATTTCCACGGCTGCGCCCTGGCCATGAGCTGCGTCGACGTGGCCCGCGCCTTCGCCTTTCTCGCCAACGGCGGGGTCAATCCCCAGGATGGCCAGGCCGTGGTGACGCCCCAGCAGACCCGCCAGCTCAATGCCCTGCTGCTGACCTGCGGCCTCTACGATGCGGCGGGCGACTTCGCCTGGCGCGTCGGCCTGCCGGGCAAGAGCGGGGTAGGGGGTGGCATCGTCGCCATCGTGCCCGGGCAGATGAGCATCTGCGTCTGGTCGCCCCGGCTGGACAGCTACGGCAACTCGGTCGCCGGCCTGCGCGCCCTGGAGACCCTGGTTGAAGGGCTGGGCGTGGCGCCGCTGGGCTAAGAGCCTGTTCAGCGTCTGCTGCGCGTCGGCCAAACGGCGTTAACGATGGCCTGGGTCGCCAGCCCCGCCTGGGCGGCCCCGTCGCAATGCGCATTCACCCTGAGTAAGTTCCCGCGCGAACCCGGGTCCGATCCGCTTCCTCAGGCCTTTTCGTGGGGCCGCCTGGGCCCTGTTGGCTCTAGCTCGCGAGATCGCGAACAGCTTCTAATAGGCCATGGACAGGCTGAGGGTCACCTGGGGGACCACGCCGTCGGTCTCGCCCTCCGGACCGCTCAAGTCGCGCAGGGCGCCGTCGCGATAGAGCGCCAGGGCTTCGGCGCGAGCGCTCCAGCGTGTCTCGCCCCAGCGAAGGGGCTGCTCCAGGGCCAGGCCGGTACGGGCATAGAGGCGGTCACCGGAGTCCGGCCCATAGAAGCCGTTCCAGCCCACCCCCAGGGCGCTGGGGAAGCTCAGGCGCAGACCGCTGGCCGAGAGGTCCAGTCCGGGTTCCAGGCTGCCCTGGGTGTAGAGACCGCCATCGCCCTGGGCGCGGGTGGTCACCGCCAGTCCCGGGCGCCAGGCACCCAGGCCCGTATCGGCCTGATAGGCCAGGGTCAGGCTGGCTTCCTGAGTGGTCGCGGCGACGTCGTTGGGGCTGCTCTTCACCGTGTAGACGAAGCCGACCCTCAGGCCGTCGACCGGTGACACCACCAACCCCAGCAGATTGTTGCTCTCGTACCAGCGCCGCGGGCTGACCTGCTCCTCGCTGGACGGGCTGTGCAGGCCATTGCTGCTGCTGAACACCAGCCAGGCATCGGCTATACCGTCGGCACCCTGGTGCAGATCCAGGGCGAAGCCCGCCTGCAGGTGCAAGGGGATGCGGTCGAGGCTGGCTGCGTCGTCATCGTAGTTGCCACGGGAGAAGTCGCCGTTGCGCACGTCCACGCCCAGGAGCGGATGGAAGCGCCCGGCGGCCTCGCTGACCTCCACGCTGCCCAGGGCGGCGTCCTCGCTCTCGATGGAGGGCACGCTGCGTGGCGCGGCATGGGCCGCCACGGCCAGGCAGCCGGCCAGCAGGCAGGCGCAATGCAGGGGCGCAAAGGATGGCATGGCGGGCGACTCCGGGGGCGCGGGGCGCTCCGGGCGTGGCGCCATGAGCTATCGGACCGAACCGTCGCGGAGCGGGTTCCGAGGCCCTAGAGTACCGGTGAGAACACCCGCGCCACCCGCATGGCCACCCGCCGCCAGCGGCGCAGGGCGGTGTTGTCCTCGGGGGTGAGTTCGCGCGAGCGACTGAAGTCCTGCTCGAGCATCTTGCGCACCTCCCAGGCGAAGGCGACGTCCATCACCATCACCATGACCTCGAAGTTGAGGCGGAAGGAGCGGTTGTCCAGGTTGGCGCTGCCCACCGCAGCCACGTCCTCGTCGATCAGCACCACCTTCTGGTGCAGGAAGCCCGGGCCGTAGCGGAACACCCGCACCCCGGCGTGCACCGCTTCGAAGGCATAGAGATAGGAGGCGGCATAGACCACCTTGTGGTCCGGTCGCGAGGGCAGCAGGATGCGCACGTCGACCCCGCGCAGGGCAGCCAGACGCAGGGCGGCCGAAACGGCTTCGTCAGGGATGAAATAGGGCGTGGTGATCCAGACCCGGTGGCGCGCCGAGTGGATGGCCTCGACAAAGAACAGCGAGCAGGTCTCCTGGTCGTCCGCCGGCCCGCTGGGCACCACCTGGCAGAGCACGCCACCCTCTTCGTAGCGTTCCGGCAGCAGCAGGGTGGGCAGCCGCCGGGTGACCCAGTACCAGTCCTGGGCGAAGGTCTCCTGCAGGGTGGCCAGCGCCGGACCGCGCAATTCCAGGTGGGTATCGCGCCAGGGCGCCAGGGGCGGCTTGAGGCCCATGTATTCGTCGCCGACGTTGAGCCCGCCGGTGAAGCCCACCTCGCCATCCACGATGACGATCTTGCGGTGGTTGCGGAAGTTGACCTGGAAACGGTTGATCAGCCCGCGTCTGTTGCTGAAGCCCTTCACCTCGCAACCGGCCTCGCGCAGCTTTTCCACATAGGCGCGCGGCAGGGCATGGCTGCCGATGGCGTCGTACAGCAGAAAGACCTGCACCCCGGCGCGGGCCCGGTCGAGCAGGGTGTTCTGCAGGGCCAGGCCGAGGGCATCGTCGTGGATGATGAAGAACTGCACCAGCACCACCTTTTGCGCGCCGCGGATGGCCGTGAGGATGGCGGCGAAGGTTTCCTCGCCGTTGATCAGCAGACGCACCTGATTGTTCGCGACGCAGGGGGTGCCGGTGAGGGCGGTCATGGCCCTGAGCTTGCGATTGGCGGCGCTGCACTGCTGGGCGGCCATGGCCTCGGCGATCCAGGGCCGCCAGTCCAGCTCGGCGGCCTGGCGCGCCATCTCCTCGTCGGCCTGGCGCCGCGCCTTCACATAGCTGTCGAAGCGCCGCCGGCCAAACACCAGATAGGGGACCAGGCTGAGGAAGGGCATGAACACCAGCGCCATGGCCCAGGCCATGGCGCCCTGGGCGGTACGCACCGTGATGATGGCGTGGATCGCCGCGCTGATGCCGATCAGTTCGAGGACCAGGGCGATGTAGTGGAGATCGAGGGGCAGGGAAGGCACGCGGGCAGCTCTCGCTCCGGGGTGGATGTCAGAGAGGTTGGACCGCCCTGAGCACCACGAATTTCGGAGTGGCCGCGATCTGTTCGACGCGCCTGAACAGCCGCTTGAGCTTGGCGTGGTAACCCAGGTGGCGATTGCCCACCAGCCAGAGTTCGCCCTGTTCGGTCAGCGCCGCTCGCGCCTGCTGGAACATGCGCCAGGCGAGAAAGTCACCCACTACCTGCTGCTGGTGGAACGGCGGGTTGCAGAGGATCAGGTCCAGCGACCGCGGCGGCTGGTCGGCCAGGCCGTCGGCCGCGCGGATCGCCACCGGACGGTCGCCGAAGGCCGCGGCCCAGTTTTCCCGCGCCGACTGCACCGCCATGTAGGACTCGTCCACCAGGGTGAATTGCGCCTCCGGATTGGCCAGGGCACAGGCCAGGGCCAGCACGCCGTTGCCGCACCCGAGATCGGCTACCCGGGCCTGGCCCAGCTGCTGAGGCAGGTGCGGGAGGAAGGCGCGGGTGCCGATATCCAGGCCCTCGCGGCAAAAGACGTTGGCGTGGTTGACCAGGGTCAGCGGCGGTGCATCCAGGCGATAACGACTCGGGTAGGGCGAGGCCACCGCCGGCCGCGTCTCGGGCGTGGCAGACAGCAGCCGCGCCTTCTTCACCGCGAGCGAAGCCTGCACCGGGCCGATATGCCGCTCCAGCAGGTCGCCGGCGGCGCGGGGCAGGTGCTTGAGCATGCCGGCGGCGATCACCCGCGCACCGGGCGCCAGCTGGCCGTGCAGGCGGATCAGTTGTTCCTCCAGCAACGCCAGGGTCTTGGGCACCCGCACCAGCACCAGATCGAAGGGACCGCTGGTCGCCTCGCTGGCCGGGACGAAGGTCACCGTCTCGGCAGCGAGGCCGTTGCGCGCCAGGTTGGCCGCCAGCGCCAGGGCCGCCAGGTGCGAGTCGCCACTGGAGGTCACCCGGGCATGGCCGGCGAGACTGGCGGCCAGGGCACCGAAGCCGTCGTTGAGCACCAGCACCCGGGCGGCGGGGTCCAGGCCGCTCTCCGCGACCTGCTGCAGCAGGTACTCGTCGGCGGCGTCGAAGGCCTGCAGGGGATCGTCGCGGCGCGGTGGCTGACGGTCGAGTTCGAGGGTGGCGAAGGGCGAGACGAGAGAAGGCATGGTTTCTGTCGGTGTTTATCGGCGGCCCAGTGCGGGACAATGGCGCAAAGAACCTGTTTACGATCTGCTGCGCGTCGGCCAAACGGCGTTGAAAATGGCCTGGGTCGCCAGCCCGGTCGGAATGCGCATTTACCACTCGTAAACGCGAACACGAGACCGGTCCGCTTCCTCAGCCATTTTCGCGGGGCCGCCTAGGCCTTGTTTGGCTCTAGCTCGCGAGATCGTAAACAGGCTCTAAGCAATCGGGAAAAAGAGGCCAGTATGACCGCCACCGAAGACAAGTTCACCCACGAGACGATCACCGCCGTCTGGCCCTGGAGCGACAACCTCTTCAGCCTGAGGACCACCCGCGATGCGCGCTATCGCTTTCGCGCCGGCCAGTTCGCCCGTCTGGGCGTGCGCAAGGCCGATGGCGACGTCGTTTGGCGGGCCTACTCCATGGTCTCGGCGCCCCACGACGACTTCCTCGAATTCTTTTCCATCGTGGTGCCGGGCGGGGCCTTCACCAGCGAGCTGAGCCGCCTGCGCGAGGGCGACGAATTGCTGGTGGAAAAGCAGCCCTACGGCTATCTCACCCTGGAGCGCTTCGGCGGCGGTCGCGATCTCTGGCTGCTGGCCACCGGTACCGGTCTGGCGCCCTTCCTGTCGATGCTGCAGGAACCCGATACCTGGGAGCGCTTCGAGCGCATCGTGCTGGTCTACAGTGTGCGCGAAGCCCGTGACCTGGCCTACCAGGAGGTCATCCGCGGTTACGGCCAGGTGGAACACCTCGAAGGCCTCACCGATCGCCTGGTCTATGTCCCCGTGGTCACTCGCGAGGAGCATCCCGGCGCCCTGCGTGGCCGCATCACCACCCTGATCGAGAACGGCGAGCTGGAACGCGCCGCCGGCGTCGAACTCTCGCCCGAGCACTCGCGCATCCTCATCTGCGGCAACCCGGAGATGGTCGACGACACCCGCCAGCTGCTCAAGACCCGTGATCTGCAGCTGGCCCTGAGTCGCCGGCCCGGCCAGGTGGCGGTGGAGAACTACTGGTAAAGGCCGCGTCGCACCGGCGTCTTTACGTTTTCTTCACAATTGGAAAAGGTTGGGCCTTTAGTTTTGGGCCCGCCTTGCTCTAGGATCGGAATTTCCAAGGCTACCTTTCGAGTTCCGATGAGCAGTGACAGATCCGAGCCGCCCCCGGCCCTTGTGCCAGGTGCGGCTGACACCCCCTCTCGCCTTATCCCCTCCGTGGCCGTTCGGCCCCTTCAGACGGAGGTCCGCCGCTGATGGAATGGATCGCCGATCCCACCGCCTGGTTGGGACTGCTCACCCTGATCGTCCTGGAAATCGTCCTGGGCATCGACAACCTGGTCTTCATCGCCATCCTCGCCGACAAGCTGCCGCCCGCGCAGCGTGACAAGGCGCGGGTGATCGGCCTGTCGCTGGCGCTGATCATGCGTCTGGGCCTGCTGGCCAGCATCTCCTGGATGGTGACCCTCACCGAACCGCTGTTCGAGGTATTCGGCAAGGCCTTCTCCGGCCGTGACCTCATCATGCTGTTCGGCGGTATCTTCCTGCTGTTCAAGGCCACCACCGAGTTGCACGAACGGATCGAGGGCCATACCCACAAGACCGGTGGCAATCGTGCCTATGCGGCCTTCTGGCCGGTGGTCGCGCAGATCGTGGTGCTCGACGCCGTGTTCTCGCTGGACGCCGTCATCACCGCCGTGGGCATGGTCGAGCACCTGAGCGTGATGATGATCGCCGTGATCATCTCCATCGGTCTGATGCTGGTGGCGAGCAAGCCGCTGACCGCCTTCGTCAACGCCCACCCCACGGTGATCATGCTGTGCCTGGGCTTCCTGATGATGATCGGTCTGAGCCTGACCGCCGAAGGCCTGGGCTTCCATATCCCCAAGGGCTATCTCTATGCCGCCATCGGCTTCTCGATCCTTATCGAGTTGGCCAACCAGGTGGTGCGCTGGAAGCGCAAGCGCCAGTTGCACGAGCGCCTCGGCATGCGCGAGCGGACCTCCCAGGCCGTGCTGCGCCTGCTGGGCGGTCGCCTGCGCGAAGACGAGGTGGACGAGGACATCGCCGAGTTGATGGACGGCGAGAAGGGCGAAGGCCCGATCTTCGATCGCCGCGAGCGACTGATGATCAGTGGCGTACTGCAACTGGGCGAGCGCCCGGTGCGCACGGTGATGACCGCTCGCGCCGACGTCGACATCCTCGATGCCGACGCCGCCCCGGAGCGCCTGCGCGAGCAGTTGCTGGCCTCGGCCCACTCGCGCCTGCCGCTGGTGGTCAACGGCAATATCGATGAACCGTTGGGCTACGTGCACAAGAAGGAGCTGTTCACCGACATCCTGCAGGGCCAGACGCCCGACCTGCGCAATCGCGTGCGCACGCCCATCCATCTGCCGGCCCAGGCCTCGGTACTCGGGGCCCTGGAGCAACTGCGTGCGGCCTCGACTCACGTGGCCTTTGTGGTCAACGAATTCGGTGGCTTCGAAGGTCTGCTGACCCTGACCGACATCCTCGAGGCCATTGCCGGCGAGATGCCGGACGCCAGCGAGGAAAGCCTGCCGGAGCTGGAGAAGGTGGAAAACGGCTATCGCGCCAGCGGTGGCCTGACGCTGCATCCCCTGGCCCAGCGCACCGGCTTCCAGATCGCCGAAAACGAGGACTATCAGACCCTCGGCGGCCTGGTGGTGGACCTGCTGGGCCGCCTGCCGGTGGCCGGCGATCGCCTGGAATACCAGGGCTGGCAGCTGACGGTGGAGTCGGTCAAGGATCGGCGGATCGGCTGGATCCGCCTGGAGCGACCCGCCTCCTAGCGAGGCGGGCGTTCTGAAAGCCTGTTCAAAGGCTGCGAGCTAGAGTCAAACAAGGCCTAGGCGGCCCCGCGAAAATGGCTGAGGAAGCGGATCGGACCCGCGCTCGGGTTTACAAGTGGTAAATGAGCATTCCGACGGGGCCGCCCAGGCCGGGCTGGCGACCCAGGCCATTTTCAACGCAGGTTGGCCGACGCGCAGCCGCCTTTGAAAGGCTTACAGCGGGTTGATCGGCGGTTCCTGCTTCACTGCAGGGGCCACGGTCGCCTGGCTGTTCTGCTCCTTCAGCAGGTCACGGATTTCGGTCAGCAGCACCTGATCCTTGGTCGGGCCGGACGGAGCGGCCTCCTGGTGCAGACGCAGGCGATTGAGCACCTTGATCGCCATGAAGATGGCGAAGGCGATGATCACGAAGTCGAAGATGGTCTGCAGGAACTTGCCGTAGGACATGACCACGGCCGGCTGGTCACCCACGGCGGCCCTCAGGGTGATCGCCAGTTGCGAGAAATCCACGCCCCCCAGCAACAGGCCCAGCGGCGGCGTGATGATGTCGGCCACGAAGGACGACACGATCTTGCCGAAAGCCGCGCCCAGGATGATGCCGACCGCCAGGTCGACCACGTTGCCTCTCATGGCGAATTTCTTGAACTCGGCAATGATGCTCATGCTGCACTCCTTTGGATGGTTTCGAAGAGACGATAGACGATTGTGCTCGCTTCGCTCGGGTTTGGAACCCTGCGAACGGTCCTGAGGTTCCCCGGCAGCGGCAAATCGCCGCGAAATCGGTAGCTGGTCGTGGCTGTCGCACTTTGTCGAAAGGGCCGGGTCCACCCTGTACGTCGAGGGCTGCAACCCTCGCGACTTCCACCTCTCGCCCCTAGGAGCCCCTGATGGTTGCCAAACACGACCTGCACAAAGACTTTCCCGAATACGCCGAGCAGCTGGACAGCCGTCCCCAGACCGATGCGGCCTTTGCCAAACTGCTGGAAGACTACGCCAAGCTCGACCAGCAGATCCTCGATCTGGAGGAGGTCGAAGAATCCAGCGGCGACGAGGAACTGGGTCGCCTGCGGCGCGAACGGGTCCTGCTCAAGGACAAGATCGCTCAGCAGCTGAAATACCCGTCCTAGCCGTGCCGGGCTCGGCGCGTGACGCCGAGCCCACGTTTATGCGATTGGCAAGGGCCGCTGGCGTTGCCATCATGGTCTCCCAGGAGAGGACCGATGACCGACGAAGTGGCGATGTACCAGCAGTGGCACCTGTGGATCACCGAGGCGGCCGTGGAAGCCCAGCGTCGTCGGGTGCAGCTGGAATTTGCCGAATACAGCCGCCTGCTGGCCAATCTGCAGCTACTCGAACAGGAGCGCTGGCAACAGGCATTGCCGGTCTGGTTAAGGGGCGATGTTGAGATGGTGTCCACGCTCAAGCACTAGCGCCAGAACCTCGCAGCAGACCCGGATGATCAAGCGCTGAACGACCGGCGGTACCTGGCGGTCAATGGGGTACCCCAGGCGAATTTCGCGGGGTGAGCGAGGTTTATCCGGCCTACCTGGCCCTCCCAACGAGGATGTCCCCATGAAGCGTACCGCCCTGATCGCCCTGATGATGTTCGCCGCTGCACCCGTATTCGCCAAGGATCTGTGCGCGGTCCAGCTGCAGAAGCTGGACGATGCCAGCAAGATGAAGACCAACATGATCGGCCCGGGCAGTTCCCAGGCCCAACAGATCGCCAGCTTCCGCAAGAGCGCCATGGAGGCCCAGAAGGCCGGCGACGAGAAGAAGTGCATCGCCCAGGCCAACCAGGCCCTGACCATGCTGCGTCAGCCGGGTGGCGAGGGCAACTAACGCTCAAGCCCGCTAGTGAGAGAGGCGCGCTCCCCCGGGATCGCGCCTTTTTACTGTCTATGCATCCAGTCGTGATATGCTGGGAACCTTCCTTTCTCGACTGGAGAATTCCGCCATGGCCAAGGCCAAGCGTCTCTACGGCTGCACCGAATGCGGCGCCACCTTTCCCAAGTGGGCGGGTCAGTGCGGCGAGTGCGGTGCCTGGAACACCCTGGTGGAAACCGTCGTCGAGACCTCGGCCGTCCCTTCCGGTCGCGCCGGCTGGGCCGGGGCACAGGCGACCATCAAGACCCTGGCCGAGGTCAGCGTCGAAGAAACCCCGCGCTTCACCACCGACTCCACCGAACTCGACCGGGTGCTGGGTGGTGGCCTGGTGGATGGCTCCGTGGTGCTGATCGGCGGCGATCCCGGCATCGGCAAGTCCACCATCCTGCTGCAGACCCTCTGCCACCTGGCGGCGCGCATGCCGGCACTCTATGTCACCGGCGAGGAATCCCAGCAGCAGGTGGCGATGCGCGCTCGACGCCTGGGGCTGCCGGAAGACAAGCTCAAGGTCATGACCGAGACCTGCATCGAGACCATCGTCGCCACCGCCCGCCAGGAAAAGCCGCGGGTCATGGTGATCGACTCCATCCAGACCATCTTCACCGAACAGCTGCAGTCCGCTCCCGGCGGTGTGGCCCAGGTGCGCGAGAGCGCGGCCCTGCTGGTGAGATTCGCCAAGCAGACCGGCACCGCCATCTTCCTGGTCGGCCACGTCACCAAGGAGGGCGCCCTGGCCGGACCGCGGGTACTCGAGCACATGGTCGACACCGTGCTCTATTTCGAGGGCGAGTCCGACGGCCGTCTGCGCATGCTGCGAGCGGTCAAGAACCGCTTTGGTGCGGTCAACGAACTGGGCGTGTTCGGCATGACCGACAAGGGCCTCAAGGAGGTCTCCAACCCCTCGGCGATCTTCCTCAACCGCGCCCAGGAAGCAGTGGCCGGCAGCGTGGTCATGGCGACCTGGGAAGGCTCGCGGCCGATGCTGGTGGAGGTGCAGGCCCTGGTGGACACCAGTCACCTGGCCAATCCGCGCCGGGTCACCGTGGGCCTCGACCAGAATCGCCTGGCCATGCTGCTGGCGGTACTGCACCGCCACGGCAGCATTCCCACCTACGACCAGGACGTCTTCATCAACGTGGTCGGCGGGGTCAAGGTGCTGGAGACGGCGGTGGATCTGGCGCTGATGTCGGCGGTGATCTCCAGCCTGAGAGACCGCGCCCTGCCGCATGACCTACTGGTGTTCGGCGAGATCGGCCTGTCCGGCGAGATCCGCCCGGTGCCCAGTGGCCAGGAGCGCCTCAAGGAAGCCGCCAAGCACGGCTTCAAGCGCGCCATCGTACCCAAGGGCAATGCCCCCAAGGATCCGCCGCCCGGTCTGCAGGTGGTGGCCGTGACCCGCCTCGAGCAGGCGCTGGATGCGCTCTTCGAGTAGCCTTGGGCGGCATTTGTAATATTTTTTAAAACTCTCGGTGGGGCAGGGTGGTCTATCAGGCGCTTCCACGAACCCGGATACCTGCCATGCCTCGTCTGCTCCCGCTTTCCCTGTTCCTTGCCGGCCTTGCCACCAGTGCCCTGGTGCAGGCCGCCGATCCCAGCAGCTCCGCCCCGGCCAGCCTGGAGGTGGATCAGCTGGAGTGGCAGCATGCCGACGAAGGCAGCGTCTTCAACTGGGATCTGGAAGGCTGGGCCCTGGGCGGCGGCGCCAATCGCCTGGATTTCCGCAGCCAGGGCGAGCGTACCAACGGCCACACCGAGCAGGCCGAGGTGCAGGCGCTCTGGGGACACAGCCTGGCCAAGGGCTGGGGCAGCGTGGCCGGCATTCGCCAGGATTTCAAACCCGGCTCGCCACAGACCTGGGCGGCCCTGGGCATCCAAGAGCACGATCCCGAGGATCTCGACATCGAGATCACCGCCTTCTTCGGCGAGAACAGCCAGACCGCCCTGCGCCTGGAAGCCGAATACGACTGGGCCCTGACCCAGCGGCTGATCCTCCAGCCCCATACCGAGCTCAACTTCTACGGCCGCAACGACGAGTCTCGCGGCCAGGGCGCCGGCTTTGCCGAAAGCGAGGCGGGCTTGCGCCTGAGATACCAGGTGACCCCGGAGGTCGCGCCCTATGTCGGCGTATCCTGGAACGCCACCCACGGCAATACCGCCGCCATGGCGCGCGAAGAGGGCGAGGACACCCACGACGCGCGCCTGGTGGTGGGTCTGCATCTGGAGTTCTAAACCTCATTGGGCTTCGCTGCGCTACGAGGCTAATTTCGCCGTCGGTTGGGTTGAGACAGCCTCATCGTCGAAGCCCAACAGCCAGGGCTGAACTCGCCCTGTTGGGCTTCGCTATCGCTCAACCCAACCTGCGAAGCTACCGATACCGTAGGTTGGGTCGAGACGGCTTCATCATCGAAGCCCGACAGCCAGGGCTGAACTCGCCCCGTTGGGCTTCGCTTTCGCTCAACCCAACCTGCGAAGCTACTGATACCGTAGGTTGGGTTGAGACGGCTTCATCATCGAAGCCCGACAGCCAGGGCTGAACTCGCCCCGTTGGGCTTCGCTATCGCTCAACCCAACCTACGAAGCTACCGATACCGTCGGTTGGGTTGAGACAGCCTCATCATCGAAGCCCGACAGCCAGGGCTGAGCTCGCCCCCTTGGGTTTCGCTTTCGCTCAACCCAACCTACTGCTTAGGTCGCTCAAGGCGTGCCCAGTGCCGCCAGCTCGCGCTCCAGCAGGGTCTCGTCGCCCAGGTTCAGCTCCACCAGGCGGCGCAGGTGGCTGATGGAATCCAGGTCGATCTGGCGGCAGGCGAAGGCCAGCTGCTCGGGAGTTTCCCGCACCAGCTCCACGCCCATGGTCACCTGGGCCTCGTCGTTGAGCAGGATGCGCAGTTCATAGGCGGCGCTTGGCTGGGCCGACCAGTCGGCGGGTCGTGCCAGCAGCACACCCTTGAGCGAGATGTCGTCCACGGGCGCCGCCCACTGGCGCTCACCCTGGTGCAACTGCGCAGGGGCATCGAAGGTGAAGCGGGTAAAGCGGCGACGCTCGTTGGTGTCGTTCATGGAAAGGCTTCCTGAGGTTTCCTGATCACTGTAGACGACCGTGGCCGTCCCGTATCGACTGCGCCTGGAAGGGTAGCCGGCTGCGGCCAGCGGAGCCACAGCGAGGGCGCTCATTGGTCGCCAGGGTGCGAGCAGTGGCCTTTGTCAGAAGCTGGACGTGCCCTCTGGGCGCCAGCCGTACTCGCGCGCATGGCGGACCAGGTCGGCCGGCTTCTGGATGTCCAGCTTGCGGCGAATGCTCAGGCGATGGGTCTCCACCGTGCGCACGCTGAGCCCCAGCTGCTGGGCCATGGTCTTGTTGTTGAGGCCCTGAGCCATCAGCAGCAGCACCTGGCGTTCCCGCGGGGTGAGGTCGCCCTCGCTGGCGCCTCCTTCACCCAGGCGGGCGGCGATGGCGCTGCTGTAGAAGCGCCCGCCGACCGCCAGGGCTTCCACCGCGGCGATGATCTCCTCCGAGGGTGCATCCTTGAGCACATAGCCGGCCGCGCCGACCCGCAGCGAGGTGCTCACGTACTCGCGATTGTCGTACATGCTCAGGATCAGTACCCGGGCGCGGGGCGCGCGCTCGGCGATCAGGGCGGTCAGCTCCAGGCCGTTGATGTCCTTGAGGCCGATGTCCACCAGCAGGATGTCCGGATCGAGGCGCGCCAGCAGTTCGAGGGCCTCCGCGCCGCTGCCGGCCTCGCCGACCACGACGAAGCGCTCGATGGTGCCCAGCAGCGCCCGCACGCCGGCGCGGACCAGGGCATGGTCGTCGACCAGGAGGATGCGGATGGGCGTCATGTCGGGCTTTCCTCGTCGGCCGGGAGGTCCGAGCGTAGCAGAACCACGTCGAGGGTCGTGCCACCGGGTCCGGACTGGATGGCGCAGCGACCCCCGAACAGCTCCACGCGCTCGCGGATGTTGCGCAGGCCGATGCCACCGCTGAGGCGCTCCACCTGGCCGGTATCGAAGCCGCGGCCGTCATCGTGCACGGTCAGGCAGATCCAGCGACCGCGTCGTTGCAGGTCGATGACCACGCGCCGGGCCGCGGCGTGGCGCTCGATGTTGGTCAGGGCCTCCTGGACGATGCGAAACAGGGCGACGTCCATGTCGCCGCCGGCGGGATTGTCGTCCAGGGTCTGTCGATAGTCCACGTCCAGGCCGCTGCGCTGGCGGAATTCCTCCACCAGCTGGCCGAGCGCGGCAGGCAGACCGAGGGTGTCCAGCAGGGAAGGGTGCAGGTCGTGGGAGATGCGGCGGATCTCGCCGATGGCGGCGGCCAGGCGCTGGGTGCCCTCGCGCAGGGTCTCGCCGGCACTGGGCCTGCCCGCACCCAGCTCGCGGCTGGCCAGTTCGAACTGGAACTTGATGGACACCAGCAACTGGCTGATGCCGTCGTGCAGCTCGCGTGACAGCCGCGACCTTTCCTCTTCCTGGGAGGTGATGAGGCGTTGGGTCAGCTGCTTGAGCTTGCGATCGGCCAGGCGGTGCTCGCTGACGTTGAGCGTCAGGCCGCCGGCGAACACCAGCAGCACCGCCACCAGGGCCACCCCGGCGCTGGCCAGCAGGGTGGTGCGGATGCCGGCGGCCACGTCGTGGCGGACCTGGGCGAGGGCGGCGTCCACGTCGTCCAGGTAGAGGCCGGTGCCCAGCACCCAGCCCCAGCGTTGCAGCTGGGTCACGTAGGCGAGCTTTTCCGCCATCTGGCCGCTGGAGGGTTTCTGCCAGCCATAGCGCTGGAAGCCATCGCCTTCCCGGGCGCTCCTGAGCAGCGCCTGGATGACCAGCAGGCCGGTACCGTCGGTCAGTTGCCAGAGATCCTGGCCGACCAGTTCGGGCTGGCGCGGATGCATGAGATTGTGGCCATGCTGGTCGTAGACGAAGAAGTAGCCGTCGCTGCCGAAATTCAGACTGGCCAGCAGCGCCAGTACCCTGGCCTTGGTTTCCTCGTCGTCGCGACCGCTGCCGTACAGCGGCTGGATGGCACTGACGCCCATCTCCACATAGTTGCGCAACTCGGTCTTCTTGCTGCCGAGGATGCTGTGTTCGAGCAGCCGGGCCTGCTGCTCGCCCAGGCGCTGGCTCTGTTCCAGTACCACCAGGCAGACCGCGGCCACCGCCAGCAGCAGGGGCAGCAGTCCGAGGGCAACCATCTTGTATTTGAGCTGCATCGGCACCTGTCCGGACTGTCCGCTACGTAGAACTACGTAGCGGGCCTTGGGTAGTTCTGCGAATTTCGCTGTCGCGTCGAGCCGCCGATAGTAATATGGCTCCGCTATGGGCTCTCAGAGCCTGTTCAAAGGCTGCTGCGCGTCGGCCAAACGGCGTTGAAAATGGCTTCGGAATGCTCATTTACCACTCGTAAACTCCGCTTCCTCAGCCATTTTCGCCTTGTTTGGCTCTAGCTCGCGAGACTTTGAATAGGCTCTCAAACAATAACAAGTATCGCCGCGGCCACTGGCGCGCGGCAGGAGAACAAGCATGACCCGAATGGCCAGCCATCTAGCCTGGTTCGCCGTTGCCGTACTGGGCGCCTTCGCGCTGGGTACCGTGGCGCTGAGTCGAGGCGAAGCGATCAACGCCCTCTGGATCGTGGTCGCCGCCGTGGCGATCTACCTCGTTGCCTACCGCTACTACAGCCTGTTCATCGCCACCAAGGTGATGGGGCTCGACGCCAAAAGGGCCACGCCTGCCGTCCTCAACAACGATGGCCTGGACTACGTCCCCACCAACAAGCACATCCTCTTCGGCCACCACTTCGCCGCCATCGCCGGCGCCGGTCCGCTGGTCGGCCCCGTGCTCGCCGCCCAGATGGGCTATCTGCCCGGCACCCTCTGGCTGATCGCCGGGGTAGTCTTCGCCGGCGCGGTCCAGGATTTCGTGGTCCTGTTCCTCTCCACCCGCCGCAACGGGCGCTCCCTGGGCGACATGGTGCGCGAGGAGATGGGGCGCATCCCCGGCACCATCGCCCTGTTCGGCTGCTTCCTGATCATGATCATCATCCTCGCGGTGCTGGCGCTGATCGTGGTCAAGGCCCTGGCCGAGAGTCCCTGGGGCATGTTCACGGTGATCGCCACCCTGCCGATCGCCATGTTCATGGGCGTCTACATGAGATACATCCGCCCTGGTCGCATCGGCGAGATCTCGCTGGTCGGCGTGGTGCTGCTGCTGGCCTCCATCTGGGCCGGTGGCGTGGTCGCCGCCGATCCGGTGTGGGGTCCGGCCTTCACCTTCACCGGCGTGCAGATCACCTGGATGCTGATCGGCTACGGCTTCGTCGCCGCCGTACTGCCGGTCTGGCTGGTGCTGGCGCCGCGTGACTACCTGTCCACCTTCCTCAAGATCGGCACCATCATCGCCCTGGCCATCGGCATCCTGGTGACCATGCCGATGCTCAAGATGCCGGCCCTGACCCAGTTCGTCGACGGCACCGGTCCGGTATGGAAGGGCACCCTGTTCCCCTTCCTGTTCATCACCATCGCCTGCGGCGCGGTGTCCGGCTTCCATGCCCTGATCAGCTCGGGCACCACGCCCAAGCTGATCGCCAAGGAAACCCACGCTCGCTATATCGGCTACGGCGCCATGCTGATGGAATCCTTCGTCGCCATCATGGCCATGGTCGCCGCCTCGGTGATCGAGCCGGGCGTCTACTTCGCCATGAACAGCCCGGCCGCCGTGGTCGGTGCCGACGTGGTGTCGGTAGCTGCCAAGATCAGCACCTGGGGCTTCGTGGTAACGCCCGAGATGCTGCAGGCCACCGCCACCGAGATCGGCGAGCACACCATCCTGGCCCGTGCCGGTGGCGCTCCGACGCTGGCGGTGGGCATTGCCCAGATCATGCACAACGTGCTGCCGGGCGAGAACACCATGGCCTTCTGGTACCACTTCGCCATCCTGTTCGAGGCGCTGTTCATCCTTACCGCAGTGGACGCCGGCACCCGCGCCGGGCGCTTCATGCTGCAGGATCTGCTGGGCAGCTTCGTGCCGTCCCTGAAGCGCACCGACTCCTGGACCGCCAACGTCATCGGCACCGCCGGTTGCGTCGCCCTCTGGGGCTGGCTGCTGTACCAGGGCGTAGTCGATCCGCTGGGCGGCATCAACACCCTCTGGCCGCTGTTCGGCATTTCCAACCAGATGCTCGCCGGTATCGCCCTGATGCTGGGTTCCGTGGTACTGATCAAGATGAAGCGCCAGCGCTATGTCTGGGTCACCCTGGTGCCGGCCGTCTGGCTGCTGATCTGCACCACCACCGCCAGCCTGATCAAGCTGTTCGATTCGAATCCGGCGGTCGGCTTCCTGGCCCTGGCCAAGAAGTACAGCACCGCCATGGCCCAGGGGCAGGTGATCGCCCCTGCCAAGAGCATGGAACAGATGCAGCACATCGTCTTCAACGCCTACACCAACGCCACCCTGTCGGTGCTGTTCCTGGTGGTGGTGATGAGCATCCTGTTCTTTTCCATCAAGGTCGGTCGCGCCGCCCTGGCCAAGCCCGAGCGCAGCGACCGCGAGACCCCGTTCCAGCCGGCTACGGGCGTTTAAAGGAGAGTCCTCATGTTCAATGACCTGGGTCGCATGGGTAAGTACCTGGGGCAGGCCGCCAAGATGCTGGTGGGCATGCCCGACTACGACACCTATGTCGAGCACATGCGCGGCAAGCACCCGGACCAGCCGGTGATGAGCTACGAAGCCTTCTTCCGCGAGCGCCAGGAAGCGCGCTACGGTGGCGGCAAGTCGGGCGCCATACGCTGCTGCTGACCCAGGGTCACTCTCAGAACCTGTTCACGAGCTGCTGCGCGTCGGCCAAACCGCGTTGAAAATGGCTTCGGAATGCTCATTTACCCTTCGTAAACTCCGCTTCCTCAGCCATTTTCGCCTTGTTTGTCTCTAGCTCGCGAGATCGTGAGCAGGTTCTAAGGCCGGGCTCCATGCCCGGCCTCTTTCTGTCTGGAGTTTTCCATGCGTGAAGCTATTCCCGTAACCGTCCTGACCGGCTTTCTCGGCGCCGGCAAGACCACCCTGCTCAAGCACATCCTGCAGGCCGAGCACGGCCTCAGGATCGCGGTGATCGAAAACGAATTCAGCGCCTTGGATGTCGACGGCGAACTGCTCGAAGACGCCGGCGCCGTGCAACTGATGAAGGTGGCCAACGGCTGCGTCTGCTGCACCGGCAGCAAGGACCTGGCCTATGCCCTGACCGTGCTGCTGGAGCGGCTGGACAGCGGTGAGCTGGACTTCGAGCGCCTGGTGGTGGAGTGCACGGGTCTGGCCGATCCCGGTCCGGTGGCCCAGACCTTCTTTACCGACGAGCTCTTGCGCGAGCGTTATCTGCTCGACGGGGTGCTGACCCTGGTGGACGCCGTCCACGCCAGCGAGCAACTGAGCGATCCGCTGCTGCAGGCGCAGATCGGGTTCGCCGACCGCCTGCTGCTGACCAAGCTCGACCTGGCCGAACCGGCGGCCGTCGAGGCGCTGGAGAACCGCCTGCAGCGCATCAACCGCCGCGCGCCAATCCGCCATGTCGACCATGGCCGCATCCACCTGGCCGAGTTGCTGGACATCCGCGGCTTCAACCTGCACGACGAAGACCTGGCGCCGCCCACGCTGTTTCGTCCGCTGCGACCGGTATCGGAAGCCGTCAGTCTCACCGAGCGCATCCAGTCCATCGCCATCCGCGAGTCGTGTCCCTACGACCAGGACAAGATCGGCAAGGTTATGGAGATGCTGCTCGACACCCTCGGCTGCGACCTGCTGCGCTACAAGGGGCTGCTCAACATCGCTGGCGAGGAGCGCCGCCTGCTGTTCCAGGGCGTGCAGCAGATCTATGCCGCCGACTGGGAACGCGACTGGGCGCCGGACGAGGAGCGCGAAAGCCGCGTGGTGCTGATCGGCATGGACCTGCCGGAAGAGCGCATCCGCGCCGCCTTCGAGCGGGCGGTGGCCAAGACCTAGGGACTTACTCGGTGGACTGGCCAGTGCGACTGGCCAGCCGCTCCAGGGCCGCCTTGAGCTTGGGGTCGCGGATGCCGGCCGCGACTTCGCGCAGGCTGTCGGCGCCCACCTGACTGACCTGACGCAATGGCCGGGTACGGGTGGCGACGCCAGGACTTGGCTGCATCTTGAACTGCAGGCGCAGCAAGCCGGCGAATTCCGGTGCCTGCTGCAGCAGTCTGAGCAGGCGCCGCTGCTGATAGCGCAATCGCGTCGCCCAGTGGGCGTCGTTGACCACCAGCAACAGCGTGCCCTCGCGCCAGCTGGCCACCCGGCAATGAGGTCGGGCGGCGGGTTGCAGCTGCTCTTCCAGCAACTGTTGCAGCCGTCCCAGCCGCTCGGCCTCGCGAAACAGCGCCTTGAGCGGTTTGGCCTGGCGCAGCAGGGCGGCGGGAGCGACGGCGGAGAGGGGGCGAAAGGCCATGCGCAGGACTCGCGATGGGCGAAGAGAGGACGCCGATGGTAACAGATCGCTCTGGCGTCCTGGCGGCCGGGGGGCCGTCGTTCTTTCCTCATCGGCATTTCCGAGTAGAATGCCCGATTACCATCGCGGGACACCGCGGGTTTCAACCCCCGCGCCCAGGCGTCTGGCCAGGCTCTGCAGAGGCCTTGCCGCCCGTTTCGCTCCCCTCATTCCAGCGGAAGAATTCCAGTCGATATGTTTGCGCCTTTGTTGAAGAAATTCTTTGGAAGCAAGAACGAACGAGATGTCAAACGCCTAGGCAAGGTCGTGGTGGCCACCAATGCGTTGGAATCCCAGATTGCCTCCCTGAGCGACGAGCAACTGCGCGCCAAGACCGAGGAATTCAAGCAGCGCGTCGCGCAGGGCGAGTCCCTCGACGTGCTGATGCCCGAGGCCTTCGCCGTGGTCCGCGAGGCCGGCAAGCGGGTCATGGGCATGCGTCACTTCGACGTCCAGCTGATCGGCGGCGCCGCGCTGCACGAAGGCAAGATCGCCGAGATGCGTACCGGTGAGGGCAAGACCCTGGTGGGCACCCTGCCGGTCTATCTCAATGCGCTGTCCGGCAAGGGCGTCCATGTGGTCACGGTGAACGACTACCTGGCCCGCCGCGACGCCAACTGGATGCGGCCGCTGTACGAGTTCCTCGGCCTGTCGGTCGGCATCATCCTGCCGTTCCAGCCGCCGGAAGAGAAACGCGCCGCCTACGCCTCGGACATCACCTACGGCACCAACAACGAATTCGGCTTCGACTACCTGCGCGACAACATGGCCTTCAGCATGGCCGAGAAGTACCAGCGCGAGCTGAACTTCGCGGTGGTCGACGAGGTGGACTCCATCCTCATCGACGAAGCCCGGACCCCGCTGATCATCTCCGGCCAGGCCGAAGACAGCTCCGAGCTCTACCAGAAGATCAACCTGCTGATCCCGCGCCTGCAGCAGCACATCGAGGAAGAGGAAGGCAATCCGACCCAGGTCGGCCACTACACCATCGATGAAAAGACCCGCCAGGTGGAGATCACCGAGCTGGGTCACCAGTTCATCGAGGAGATGCTCACCGAGACCGGTCTGCTGGCCGAGGGCGAGAGCCTCTACTCCGCGCACAACCTGGGCCTCCTGACTCACGTGTTCGCCGGCCTGCGCGCCCACACCCTGTTCCATCGCAACGTCGAGTACATCGTCCAGCAGGACCAGGTGCTGCTGATCGACGAGCACACCGGCCGGACCATGCCGGGCCGCCGCCTCTCCGAAGGCCTGCACCAGGCCATCGAGGCCAAGGAAGGACTGCCGATCCAGCCCGAGAGCCAGACCCTGGCCTCGACCACCTTCCAGAACTACTTCCGCCTGTACAACAAGCTCGGTGGCATGACCGGTACCGCCGACACCGAGGCCTTCGAATTCCGCCAGATCTACAACCTCGACGTGCTGGTGATCCCGACCCACCGCGAGATCGCCCGTAAGGACTTCAACGACCTGGTCTACCTGACCCAGGCCGAGAAGTACCAGGCCATCATCGAGGACGTGAAGCAGTGCCAGGCCGAAGGCCGTCCGGTGCTGGTGGGTACCGCCTCCATCGAGAGCTCCGAGTACGTCGACCAGCTGCTGACCCAGGCCGGCATCGAGCACAAGGTGCTCAACGCCAAGTACCACGAACGGGAAGCCGAGATCATCGCCCAGGCCGGTCGTCCGGGCGCCGTGACCATCGCCACCAACATGGCCGGTCGTGGTACCGACATCCTGCTCGGCGGCAACTGGGAAGTGGAAGTCGCGGCCCTGGAGAATCCCACCGAGGAGCAGATCGCCGCGATCAAGGCCGCCTGGCAGGCGCGCCACAAGCAGGTCATCGATGCCGGCGGCCTGCACGTGATCGCCTCCGAGCGCCACGAATCCCGGCGGATCGACAACCAGCTGCGCGGTCGTGCGGGTCGCCAGGGCGACCCGGGTTCCAGCCGCTTCTACCTGTCGCTGGAAGACAGCCTGATGCGCATCTTCGCCTCCGACCGGGTAAAGAACTTCATGAAGGCCCTGGGCATGCAGGGCGGCGAGGCCATCGAGCACCGCATGGTCACCAACGCCATCGAAAAGGCGCAACGCAAGGTCGAAGGCCGCAACTTCGATATCCGCAAGCAGCTGCTGGAATACGATGACGTGGCCAACGAGCAGCGCAAGGTGATCTATCACATGCGCGACACCCTGTTGGAGAACGAAGACGTCGGCGACACCATCAAGGGCTTCCGCGAGGAGACCCTGACCCAGGTGGTCAACGAGCACATCCCGCCGCAGTCGCTGCCCGAGCAGTGGGACGTTCCCGGCCTGGAAGCCGAGATCTACAGCGTCTTCGGTCAGCAACTGCCCATCGGCCAATGGCTGGACGAAGACGACAAGCTGTACGAGGACACCCTGCGGGTGAAGATCCTCGAGCAGCTCGAAGCGGCCTACCTGGAAAAGGAAGACATGGCCGGTCGCGAGGCCCTGCGCAACTTCGAGAAGCAGATGCTGCTGCGGGTGGTCGACGACCTCTGGAAGGACCACCTCACCACCATGGATCACCTGCGTCACGGCATCCATCTGCGCGGCTACGCCCAGAAGAATCCCAAGCAGGAATACAAGCGCGAGTCCTTCAACCTGTTCCAGGAACTGCTGGACAGCATCAAGCGCGACACCATTCGCGTGCTGTCCCACGTCCAGGTACGCCGGGAAGATCCGGCCGAGGAAGAGGAGCGCATGCGCCGCGAGGCCGAAGCCCTGGCCGAGCGCATGCAGTTCCAGCACGCCGAGGCGCCTTCGCTGGTCGACCCCGAGGTGCTCGAGGATGAGCAGGGCGAAGACACCGTGGTGCCCTTGCAGCCCCAGCGCAATGACCAGAAGATCGGTCGCAACGAGCCGTGCCCCTGTGGCTCCGGCAAGAAGTACAAGCAGTGCCACGGCAAGCTCGACTGAGGGCCGGCCCGGGCAGCCGTGGCGACGGCAACCTGTCGGCATAGCCGCCGACAGGTTGTAAACTCCACCCGCTAGGCTGTCTGCGCCCCTTGCCCAGGCTGGGCGAGGCGGGCGCGGGAAGGCTGCTTTCCACGCCGCGACCGGTTTTCCGCTCGCGGCGTTTCCTTTTCTTTCACTGGAGTTTTCCCATGGCTGTCGGTCTCGGTCCGCTCTCCACGCTGCACCCGGTTCCCGGTTTCGAACTCGGTATCGCCTCCGCCGGCATCAAGCGTCCCGGGCGCAAGGATGTGGTGGTGATGCGCTGTGCCGAAGGCTCCAGCGTGGCCGGGGTCTTCACCCTAAACGCCTTCTGCGCCGCGCCGGTGATCGTCGCCCGCCAGCGCTTCGCCGGTCCCGTGCGCTACCTGCTGACCAACACCGGCAACGCCAACGCCGGTACCGGGCAGCCCGGTCTGGCCGCGGCCGAGCGCACCACCAAGACCCTGGCCACCCTGGCCAGCGTCGGCGAGGAGGCGGTGCTGCCGTTCTCCACCGGGGTGATCGGCGAACCGCTGCCGGTGGAAAAGATCGAAGCCGCGCTGCCGGCCGCCCTGGCCGATCTGGCCGAGGACAACTGGGCCGCTGCCGCCACCGGCATCATGACCACCGACACCCTGCCCAAGGGCGCCAGCCGTCAGTTCCAGGTGGACGGCGCCACCGTTACCGTGACCGGCATCAGCAAGGGCGCCGGCATGATCAAGCCGAACATGGCGACCATGCTCGGCTATGTGGCCACCGACGCCAAGGTCGCGCGGGGCCTGTTGCAGGATCTGCTGGCCGATGCCGCCAACCGCTCCTTCAACCGCATCACCATCGATGGCGACACCTCCACCAACGACTGCTGCATGCTGGTGGCCACCGGCCAGGCGGCCATGGCGGAAATCACCCAGCCCAGCGGCACGGCCTTCGAGCAGCTGCGCGATGCGATCTTCGCGGTATTCGCCGAACTGGCCCAGGCCATCGTGCGTGACGGCGAGGGTGCCACCAAGTTCGTCACCGTGCAGGTCAATGGTGGCGGCAATGCCCAGGAGTGCCTGGACGTCGGCTATGCCGTGGCCCATTCGCCGCTGATCAAGACCGCGCTGTTCGCCTCCGACCCCAACTGGGGCCGCATCCTCGCCGCTGTCGGCCGGGCTGGCGTGCCCCAGCTGGATGTCAGCCTGATCGACGTCTTCCTTGGTGGCGTGCAGATCTGCCAGCAGGGCGGTCGCGCGGCCACCTACACCGAAGAGCAGGGCGCGCGGGTCATGGCCCAGGCGGAGATCGAGATCCGCATCGAGCTGGGTCGCGGCAGCCACAGCGAGACCATCTGGACCACCGATCTCTCCCACGACTATGTGAAGATCAACGCCGAGTACCGTACCTGACGGCTACCCGGCGCCTGGGCGTCCGCTCCGGCGGGCGCCTGCGGCGGTCCTCGCGGGCCGCATCGTTTCGAGGAATCCCCGCATGTCCCAGCTGCAACTCATGATCGGCAACAAGAATTTCTCCTCCTGGTCGCTACGGGCCTGGCTGGCCATGGAGCTCAGCGGCGCTGCCTTTGAAGAGGTGTCGATCCCGCTCTATACCCCCAACAGCCGCGCCTTGCTCAAGGCCCAGTCGCCTACCGGCAAGGTGCCGGTGCTCAAGCTGGCCGAGGGCACCATCTGGGATTCCCTAGCCATCGTCGAGTATCTCGCCGAGGCCTATCCCGATGCCGGGCTGTGGCCGACGGACACCCTTGCCCGCGCCCATGCCCGGGCGCTGTGCGCCGAGATGCACAGCGGCTTCCTCGCCCTGCGCCGCGAGCTGCCCATGGACCTGCGTCGCCGCCAGCGGCTGAAGTCGACCACCGCGGAGGCGGTGGAAGACATCCAGCGCATCCAGCGGCTGTGGCGCGAATGCCGCGAGCGTTACGGCCAGCAGGGTCCTTACCTGTTCGGCACGCCGACCATTGCCGATGCCTTCTATGCCCCGGTCGCCAGCCGCTTCCGCAGCTACGGGGTGGAACTGTCGGTCGAGGCGGCCGCCTATGTCAAAACCGTCTACGCCTGGCCGGCCTTCCAGCGCTGGCTGGCGGAGGCTGAAACGGAGGAGCAGAGCGCATGACTCGTCTGCATGTCGTCGCGGCGGTGATCCGCGACCCCCAGGGGCAGATCCTTATTGCCCAACGCCCCGCGCACAAGCACCAGGGCGGTCTCTGGGAATTTCCGGGAGGCAAGGTGGAGGCCGGTGAAGCGCCGGCCGTGGCCCTGGCGCGCGAACTGGCCGAGGAGCTGGGTATCCAGGTGACAGCGGCTCGCCCGCTGCTGCAGGTGCGCCACGACTATCCCGATCAGGCGGTGCTGCTGGATGTCTGGCAGGTGGACGCCTTTACCGGCGACGCCCATGGCGCCGAAGGCCAGCCGCTGGCCTGGGTGGCCCCGCGTGATCTGGTCAACTACGACTTCCCGGCGGCCAACCGACCCATCGTCCAGGCGGCGCGTCTGCCAGACCGCTACCTCATCACTCCTGGCGAATTGACCACCGCGGAATTGCTCAACGGCCTGCACCGGGCTCTGGACAGTGGCATCCGCCTGGTCCAGCTGCGCACGCCGGACAACTTCGATCCGCAGTACCGCGACCTGGCGGGCGACGTCCAGGGGCTCTGCACCGGGCGCGCCCAGCTGATGCTCAAGGGGCCGCTGGAATGGCTGGGCGATTTTCCTGCCGCCGGCTGGCATCTGACCGCCGAGCAGTTGCGCCGCTATGCGCCCAATGGCCGGCCCTTCCCGGAGCAGCGCCTGCTGGCGGCTTCCTGCCACGACGCCGAGGAACTGGCCCTGGCCCGGCAGATGGGCGTGGATTTCGTCACCCTGTCGCCGGTGATGCCCACCGCCAGCCACCCCGGCGCCCCGACCCTGGGCTGGGTCAAGGCCCAGCAACTGCTGGCCGACTGCGACCTGCCGGCCTACCTGCTGGGAGGGCTGGGCGATGACGACCTCGCCGGCGCCTGGCAGGCCGGCGCCCAGGGCGTGGCGGCGATCCGGGCGTTCTGGCCTACACCGGCGTAGGTTGGCGCTAAGCGCAGCGAAGCCCAACAGGGATGCATCGTGCTCGTGCCTGTTGGGCTTCGACGATAGGGCCGTCTCAACCCAACCTACGATTCTCGGCGTAGGTTGGGTTGAGCGCAGCGAAGCCCAACAGGGATGCATCGTGCTCGTGCCTGTTGGGCTTCGACGATAGGGCCGTCTCAACCCAACCTACGACTCTCGACGTAGGTTGGCGCTGAGCGCAGCGAAGCCCAACAAGGATGCATCGTGCTCGTGCCTGTTGGGCTTCGACGATGAGGCCGTCTCAACCCAACCTACGATTCTCGACGTAGGTTGGGTTGAGCGCAGCGAAGCCCAACAGGGATGAACTGTGCTCGTGACCCTGGGCTTCGACGGTATGGCTGTCACAGCCGTCGGTGAAGGCCACAAAAAAGCCCGCCAATTGGCGGGCTTTTCCTATCGGCGGAGAAAATTACAGCCGCGGATAGTCGATGTAGCCCACCGGCCCCTTGCTGTAGAAGGTATCCGGGTGCGGCTCGTTCAGCGCGGCGTCCTGCTCCAGCCGTTGCGGCAGATCCGGGTTGGCGATGAAGGGCACGCCGAAGGCCACGGCATCGGCCTTGCCTTCTTCCAGCCAGGCATTGGCCTTGGCCTTGTCGAATTTCTCGTTGGCGATGTAGACGCCACCAAAGGCTGCCTTGAGGTCCGGGCCCAGGCTGTCGCTGCCAGCCGCTTCGCGGATGCAAATGAAGGCGACCTGGCGCTGACCCAGCTCGCGAGCGACATGGCCAAAGGTGGCGGCAGGGTCGCTGTCGCCCATGGTGTGCATGTCGCCACGGGTGGACAGATGCACGCCGACGCGATCGGCGCCCCAGACATCGATGCAGGCATCGGTCACTTCCAGCAGCAGCCGGGCACGGTTCTCGATGGAGCCGCCATAGTTGTCGGTGCGCTGGTTGGTGTCGCTCTGCAGGAACTGGTCGAGCAGATAGCCATTGGCCCCATGGACCTCGACGCCATCGAAGCCGGCGCGCTTGGCGTTCTCGGCGCCATGCCGATAGGCGGCGACGATGCCGGGGATTTCGGCGGTTTCCAGCGCCCGCGGGGTGACATAGTCACGCTTGGGACGCAGCAGGCTGACGTGACCCTGAGCGGCGATGGCGCTCGGCGCCACCGGCAGTTCGCCGTCGAGGTAACGGGGATCGGAGATGCGCCCCACATGCCAGAGTTGCAGCACGATGCGGCCACCAGCCTTGTGCACGGCGGTGGTCACGCGTTGCCAGCCGGCCACCTGCGCGTCGGACCAGATGCCGGGGGTGTCGGGATAGCCCACGCCCATGGGGTCCACCGAGGTGGCCTCGGTGATGATCAGACCTGCCGAGGCGCGTTGCACGTAGTACTCGACCATCAGATCGCCCGGGACCCCGGCCCGGTTCGGCGCGGCAGCGGGTGAGGGGCGCCATGATGACGCGGTTGGGCAGTTCCAGGGCGCCGATCTTGATCGGCTCGAACAGCTGAGTCATGGCTAGCTCTCTTGATTAGCTGGCGGTCGCCAGGCCGCTCTTGCGGGCCTGGCTGGCAGTCAGCAGGGTGGCGATGAGCGCCAGCAGGGCGAGCCCGCTGGCGGCGAGGGGTACCGCGGTAAGACCCAGGCCGTGGTCGATCACCAGGCCGCCGACCCAGGCGCCGAGGGCATTGCCCACGTTGAAGGCGCCGATGTTGAGGGTCGAGACCAGATTCGGCGCGTCCTTGCCGAAGGTGACCACGTTGATCTGCAGGGCCGGCACGGCGGCGAAGGCGGCCGCGGCCCAGAGGAAGAGGGTGATCTCGGCGGGCAGGAAGGCATGGCCGGTCCAGCGTAGCGCGGCGGAGGTCAGCGCCAGGGCGACGAAGATGCCCACCAGGCTGGTGGCCAGGCGCCAGTCGGCCAGCCGGCCGCCGATGAAGTTGCCCAGGGTCAGGCCCAGGCCGATCAGCAGCAGGGTACCGGTGACGCCTCGCGGCGAGACACCGGTGACTTCCTGCAGCAGCGGCGCCACATAGGTGAAGAGGGCGAACATGGAGGCGGCGAAGAACACCGTCATCGACAGCGCCAGCCAGAAGCCCAGGCCGCGCAGGGCGAGCAGCTCCCGGCGCAGGTCGGCGCGCGGCTGGTTGCGGTCGGCCGGCAGTACCCGCCAGAGCCCAACCAGGGCGACCACGCCGATCATCACCACCGCCCAGAAGGTCGAGCGCCAGCCGGCCGCCTGGCCCAGGGCGGTACCCAGGGGCACGCCCAGCACATTGGCCAGGGTCAGGCCGGTGAACATCAGGGCCACCGCCGAGGCGCGGCGATTCTCCGGGACCAGGCTCGCGGCGACGACCGCGCCGATACCGAAGAAGGCGCCATGGCAGAGGGCGGTGACCACCCGCGCCAGCATCAGCATGTTGTAGCCGCTGGCGACAGCGCAGAGCAGGTTGCCGACGATGAAGATGCCCATCAGGGCGAGCAGGGCGCGCTTGCGCGGCCAGTGGGCCGTGGCCAGGGCCATGAAGGGCGCGCCGACGGCCACACCCAGGGCATAGCCGGTGACCAGCCAGCCGGCGCTGGGGATGGACACGCCGAGATCGGCGGCGACGTTGGGCAGCAGCCCCATGATGACGAATTCGGTGGTGCCGATGGCGAAAGCGCTCAGCGCCAGCACGATGAGAGAAGCGGGCATCAGGATTCCTTGCAGACTAGAGTTCGCGAGCGAGACGTTGCAGAAAGGCCTGGATGGCGGCCTCGTCGCGTTGGTAGAACACCCACTGACCGATGCGCCGCGTGGTGACCAGGCCGGCTCGGGTCAATACCGCCAGGTGCGCCGAGACCGTCGATTGCGACAACCCGGCACGGGCCTCGATTTGCCCGGCGCAGACGCCGGTGTTCAGGTCATGGTCCTGGTGCGGAAAGTACTGCCGGGGATCGCGCAGCCAGTCGAGGATCTGGCGACGCAGGGGATTGGCCAGGGCTTTGAGGATCTCGTCCATCACGGTCGCATCGTCATATTGGGTTGTAGCGAACCTTAGATCGTAAAAAATCGATATGCAAGCTATCCATCTTCGATTCTGCCTATCGTGGGCTTAGAGGCTCACTATCGCGATAAGTGTCCAGAGGCGCCGCTTCGTTCAGTTGCGATTCAGATCACGCGGCTAGAATTGCCGGGTGCGGCCCCGTTCGCCGCAATGGATCTTCAAGGAGTAAAGACATGGCGCTGCCCACCCGTATCCTTCTCGCCAGCCTGGCCCTGGCCACCCTGGCCGGATGCGCTTCCCCCAATCCCTACGAAAATCAGGGTCAGGCCAGCGGTGGCACCTCCAACACCGCCAAGTACGGTGGCCTGGGCGCTCTTGCCGGCGCCGTCGCCGGTGCCGCCATCGATCACAATCATCGGGGCAAGGGTGCGCTGATCGGCGCCGCGGCCGTGGGTGCGGCGGCAGCGGGCTACGGCTACTACGCCGACCGCCAGGAAGCCGAATTGCGCCGGCAGATGGAAAACACCGGCGTCGAGGTGCAGCGCCAGGGCGATGACATCAAGCTGATCATGCCCGGCAACATCACCTTCGCCACCGATTCGGCCGACATCGCCAACAGCTTCTACAAGCCGCTGAACGACCTGGCCAATTCCTTCAAGCAGTTCGACCAGAACAGCATCGAGATCGTCGGCTATACCGACAGCACCGGCAGCCGCGCCCACAACGTCGAGCTGTCCCAGCGCCGGGCGCAGAACGTCGCCGGCTACCTGACCGCCCAGGGCGTCCCCGCGGCGCGGCTGAGCACCCGGGGCGCCGGTCCCGATGCGCCCATCGCCAGTAACGCCACCGCCGATGGCCGGGCGCAGAATCGTCGCGTCGAGGTCAATCTGCGGCCCCTGCCGGGAGCCACCGGCACCCCGGCCCAGTAACGACCGCTCGTCGCCTGCGACCCGCAGTTTCCGCGCCCTCGTGAGGGGCGGCGGAAACTGCTTTTCCATTTTGCGCTCTGATAGACGTCGTAAAGGGAGCCTCCCGCCGATTGGCAGGAGGCATGCTCCTGTCCGGCTGCTACGCTAGTAGGGTTGGAGCGACACATCGCATAACGGACACGAAGGGAAGGGGTAGCCAGCCGCACATGGCTGCTGCACGGCGGCAGAGGCCGCGGGGAGAAAAGGCTTGATGGAGTGCCCGTTGCCGCAGACAGAGCAAGGTCCGGTATTGCTGGTGGTGGACGACCGCCAGGAGAACCTGTTCGCCATGCAGGCGGTGCTGGAGGTCGGGAACTGGCGGGTGATCACCGCTGCCTCGGGTGAGCGTGCCCTGCAATACCTGCTGGACGAAACCGTGGACCTGGTGCTACTCGACGTCCAGATGCCGATCATGGACGGCTTCGAGGTGGCGCGCATCATGCGCAGCAACCTGCGCACCCGCTTCACCCCGATCATCTTCGTCTCCGCCGAAGCCCACTCCTACGAATCGGTGTTGCGTGGCTATGCCACCGGCGCGGTCGACTATCTGCTCAAGCCCGTCGATCCCAATATCCTCCGCCACAAGGTGCGCTCGCTGCTCGATCACGAGCGCAATCGTCGCGAGTTGCTGCAGGCCACCCAGCAGCTGGAACTGGCCAAGTCCTTCAGCGACTCGCTGCTCGACAATGCCGCCGAGGGCATCCTCACCGTCAACGAGCAGGGCCGGGTGACCTTCGCCAACGCCGCCATCGCCCGCATGTTGCGCTGCAGCGTCAGTGACCTGGTGCATGCCAACTTCCTCGACTTCCTCGAAGGGGGCAGCGGTCTCGACGACTGGCAGACCTCGCCCTTCATGGAGCACTACGACCGTCGCGAGACCTATCGCCTGCATGACGCCCGCCTGCGTACCAATCGCGGCGACAGCCTGCCGGTGGCGCTGTCCTGCGCGCCGCTGCCGCGCATGCAGCGGGCCATGGTCATCATCGCCCTGGACATGTCGCGCATGCGCGAGTTGCAGGACCAGCTCGAATCCCAGGCCGTCACCGATGCCCTGACCGGGCTGCTCAATCGCCGCGGCTTCAACCAGACCCTGGAAGCGGCGCTGGCGCGCAGCGGTCGCAACGGCAAGCGCATGGCCGTGCTCTACATCGACCTCGACGGTTTTAAGCGCATCAATGATTCTCTCGGCCACGAGGCCGGGGATCGGGTGCTGTGCATCGTCGCCGAGCAGCTCAAGAGCTGCATGCGGCCCTACGACATCCTGGCCCGCATGGGCGGCGACGAATTCACCGCGCTGCTCGATTCCCTCGAGCATCCCGAGGATGCCGCCCGCGTCGCCGAGAAGCTCCTGGAGCTGCTGGCCACGGTGCATCGCATCGACGGCATGGAGGTCAGCCTGGGCGCCAGCATCGGCATCGCCAGCTATCCCGATTGTGGCCATACCGTGGACGGCCTGCTGAGATCCGCCGACATTGCCATGTACGAGGCCAAGCGCGGCGGACGCCAGCAGTACCGCTTCTTCTCGCCGGAAATGAATGGCCGTGCGCGTTCCCGGCTGATGCTCGAAGAAAGCGTGCGCAATGCCATCGACAACAAGGATTTCGTCCTCGCCTACCAGCCGCAGGTCTATCTGCGCGATGGCCGCCTACGCGGCTTCGAGGCGCTGCTGCGCTGGGAGCACACGGTGGCCGGCAAGGTCTCGCCCAGCGTCTTCATTCCGCTGCTGGAAGAGACCCGGCTGATCAACCGCATCGGCGACTGGATCTTCCGCGAAGGCGCCACCAAGCTGCAGTCCCTGCAGGAGATCTACGGCGACGAACTGTTGCTGAGCATCAACCTCAGTCCCGTGCAGTTTGGCATGCCGCAATTGGCGGAGAGCCTGCGCCAGATCATCGAGACCCATGGGTTGCAACCCAGGCAGATGGAAATCGAGGTGACCGAGTCGGCGCTGATGCACGACATCGACTACACGCGGGCGCAGCTGTCGCAACTGCGGGCCCTCGGTGTGCGCATCGCGGTGGATGACTTCGGCACCGGCTATTCCTCGCTGGCATACCTGCGCCACTTCGAGCTGGACACCCTCAAGATCGATCAGTTGTTCATCGCCAACATGCTGGACTCCTCGCGCGACGCCGCCATCGTCAGCACCATCCTCGAGCTGGGCCGCAACCTGGATCTGGAAGTCATCGCCGAGGGCGTGGAGACCCTGGAGCAGCGTGACTGGCTGATCGAGCACGGCTGCGAAATCATGCAGGGCTTCCTGGTCTCCCGACCGCTGAGCGCCGAGGTGACCGGACGCTTCCCCCAGCAGGTGGACTGGGCCGCCAAGCGGCCCGAGCCAACGCTCTAAGCGCCCTGCGGCCTGCGCCAGCGGCGAGCCGCCGTCCATCGGCGCAGGCCGCGAGCCAGGTGGCGGGCCAGGGCCGCCAGGACCTCCCGGGCCGGCACCTGGCCAGCCAAACCACGCACGCCACTGAACGAACACTCGTCCGTGCCTTCTTATGCAATGGCCACAGGCACGGAGTAGGAAGCATGCGGGGCGCCGTCTTTCCATGGCGGGAAAACAACAGGTTCGAATTGCTGGTGGACGGCGGTCGGTTCTTTCCGGCCATGCTCGAATCCATCGCTGGTGCCAGTCGCCAGATCGATGTCGAACTCTATCTGGTGGAAGCCGGCAGCTGCTCCGAGCAACTGCTAGTGGCCCTGACCGAGGCGGCCCGACGGGGCGTCGCGGTACGTTGCCTGTTCGATGGCTTCGGTACTCTGCGGATGGACGCCGCCTTGCGCCGTCAGCTCGAGGAAGCCGGCGCCGAGCTGCGCGTCTTTAATCCCGTGCGCTTCGGCCACGGCCTGCATAACCTGCATCGCGATCATCGCAAGATCTTCATCATCGACGGCGAAGAAGCCTTTGTCGGTGGTAGCGGCGCGACTGACGACTTCTGGGATCCGGCCAAGAGCGACTGCAACTGGCACGAGGTCATGGTGCGCATCCAGGGTCCGCTGGTGGAAGACTGGCTGGCCCTGTTCGAGCGCCAATGGGAAGCGGTCGGTCGCCGCCGCGCCTGGAAGCCGCGTCCGCGGCGGGGACGCGAGCGTCCACCGCCACCGCCCGCTGCCCAGGAAGGGCAGGGCCGGGTCGCCTATGCCGATGCCCGGCAGCACCGTGACATCCTCCAGGCACTGATTCGTGCCCTGGTGGGTGGCCAGGAACGCATCTGGTTCGCCACGCCCTATTTCCTGCCGACCTGGCGCGTGCGCTGGGCGCTCAGGCGCGCGGCGCGCCGCGGCGTCGACGTGCGCCTGCTGCTCACCGGCCGGCACACTGACAATCCGCCGGTGCGTTTCGCCGGGCAGCGCTACTACCGCAGCCTGTTGCGCGCCGGTGTACGCATCTACGAATACCAGCCGAGATTCATCCACGCCAAGATGGTGCTGGTGGACAACTGGGTCAGTGTCGGCTCCTGCAACTTCGATCACTGGAATCTGAGGTTCAACCTGGAGGCCAATGTCGAGGCAGTGGATCGCGGCCTGAGTCAGGCGGTGGCGGCCAGCTTCGTCAAGGATTTCGCCCAGAGCCGCGAGATCACCCTGGAGTTCTGGCGCAGTCGCCCCTGGTGGAGACGGGCGCGCGAATGGCTGTGGGGTTCCCTGGATCGGCTGGTGATCGGTGTACTGGGTCGCGGTTAGCAGCCCCGGTTGTCAGGTGCGGGTAACATAACCGATCCGGCGCTGTTGGCCGGACCCATCGTCCCGTGGACGAGGCCAGACGAGTAACGCCTTAGTGCAGACTTTAGATAAACACCGCTTCATCGGTCTGGAGTGGCTCAGGTTCCTGATGGGTTTCTATGTGGTCGTCTACCACACCATCCATTTCTATCCCGAGCGCAAGACCATCCCCCTGCTGGACGAGATCACCAGCATGGGCTTCTTCGCCACCAGCACCTTCTTCGTGCTCTCCGGCTTTCTGCTCGCCCATGTCTATTGCGGTCGCGGCAGCCTGCGCGAGCCGGCGCGCAGCTTCTGGGTCAAGCGTTTCGCCAATCTCTATCCGATCCACATCTTCGCCCTGCTGCTGGCGATGGCGGTGGTGACCTGGATCGGCAGTCTGGGTATTCCGCCGGGCGCGGCCACGGCCAGTGTCCGCTTCGTGGTGTTCGACACCAACGAACCCCTGGCGCGAACCAACCCCGAACTGTTCCAGCACTTCATGACCAACGCGGAGCTCGCCTTCAACGCCGTGTTGCAGCTGTTCATGCTGCAGGCCTGGAATCCCTATTACCTCACCTTCAACGCGCCCCTCTGGTCGATCTCGGCGCTGTTCTTCTTCTATCTGACCTTTCCCAAGCTGGCCCCGCGGCTGATGACCAGCGAGCGTCCCTGGCAGCTGTTGCTGCTGGTCTGGGTGCTCTATCTGATTCCGCCGCTGCTGGTGATCGCCAACCAGAACTATGGCATGCCCTTCACCGGCCTCCTGCAACGGGTGCCCCTGTTCCGCTTGCCGGAATTCCTCGCCGGCATCCTGCTGTATGCCGTCTTTCGCCGCCAGCACGCGCGGGGCTGGGCGCCGTCGGAAAGGCAGCGGCTGTTGCTGGCGAGCTACCTGATCCTGAGTTTCGCCCTGGGTACGGCACTCTTCACCCATGGGCCCAAGTTCTGGTACTTCCTCTTTCACAACGGCCTGTTCCTGCCGTCGCAACTGATCCTGGTCTACCTGGCCGCGCTGGCACGGGAACCGGTCAGCGAGCGCATCCGCCACTGGTCACCGCGGCTGGGAGCGGCGTCACTGTCGATGTTCGCCCTGCATGTGCCCCTGTCGGGCATCTACATGACCCTGGAACAGCTGATCGGCGGCGATCTCAAGGCCTGTATGAGCGGCAATCGCGAGGTCTGTATCGCCGCCGCCGGGGCCTATACCAACTCCATCGAATGGTACTGGCTGTTCCTGCTGGCGGTGGTGGTGCTCTGCGTGCTGTTCCAGGAGCGGCTGGTGGTGCCGACGCGCAAGCGCATTCTCAAGGTGCTGCTGCCGCGCCTGGCGCCGCAGCAGAAGCCGACCCAGACCAGCGGCGGAAGCCTTCGGCCATGACGAAGAAGCGCGCATTCAGCGCCGCCAGCGGCTCACGCAGCTGCTCCAGCTGATCGGCCGCCCCGAACACCTCGAAGCGTTCCAGGGTGGCGATGGCCTGGGCCTGCTCCAGCAGATCGCCGACGTTGTCCAGGTGGGCCAGCAGCGCCTGGGCATCGCGATAGCCTTCGCGGCAGCGCGCCGTGGCGCCGTCGTAGCAGAAGCCATAGTAGAGGCAGCCGGGTTCGCTCTGGGTGCGTTGCAGCATGGCCTCGCCCAGGCGCCTGAAGGCCTCGACCTGATCGGGCTGGATGGCGAAGACGGGGGCCAGGCTACAGACGGAATCGCTGGGAAGAGTGGGCATGGAAACTCCTGGGTCAGGGGTGATCTCCATGCGACCCCTGCCGAGGGGACGGCGCTCCCGTGAACTGACGGACGTCAGCCACCGACCTGGGCGATCCAGTCGTTGAGGTTGTAGTAGTTGGTCACCCGCGCCACCTTGTCGTCGCGGATCTCGAAGAAGGCTCCCACCGGCAGGTGGTAGGTCTGGCCGCTGGCCGGCGGCAGGCCTTCGTCGCTGGCCAGGTACTCGCCATGGATGACGAATTCGGCGGCGGCGCGGCGCCCGCTGGGTTCGGCCATGACGACCAAATCGGTCAGGCGTTCGCGATAGCAGCGATTCATGTGTGCCATGAAGGCCGCGAAGGCGGCTTTGCCCACCTGCCGCTCGCCCTGGTTGATGTCGTGGACCACATCATCGGTGAGCAACTCCAGAAAGATGTCCATGTCGCCGGCATTGAAGGCGGCGTAGTAGGCGTCGATGAGGTCGGTCGTGGTCATGGCGGTTCCTGTCGTGAACGAAAAAATGGCATTGCCCGCGCATGGTAGGGTGCCGCTACGAGGCCGACATAGCCATTCACGTCTCCTGCTTAACCAGAAGAGTCCATGGACATCCAACTCCTCCACGGCGCTGCCATCGCCCCGCTGATCCCCGAACTCGCCACCCTGCGTATCACGGTCTTTCGCGAATTTCCCTATCTCTACGACGGCACCCCGGACTACGAGTCCCGCTATCTGCAGACCTACGCCCAGTCGCCGGACAGCCTCTGCGTGCTGGTCCGCGATGCCGGCCGGGTAGTGGGCGCTGCCACCGCCCTGCCGCTGGCGGACGAGACCACGGAATTCCAGCAGCCCTTCCTCGCCAGTGGCTGGCCAGTAGAGCGGATTTACTACTTTGGTGAGTCCCTGCTACTGCCGGCCTACCGCGGCCAGGGACTTGGCCGGCGCTTCTTTGCCGAACGCGAGGCCCGGGCGCGGCAGCTGGGGCGCTTCGCCTGGTGTGCCTTTTGCGCCGTGCAGCGTCCGGACGACCATCCCCGGCGGCCGCCGCACTACAAACCGCTACACAGCCTCTGGCAGCGTCAGGGCTTCACCGAACGGCCGACGCTGACCACCCAGTACCGGTGGCAGGATCTCGACGAAGCATTCGAGTCGCCCAAGCCCATGACCTTCTGGCTAAAGGAGTTGCCATGATCCGCCTCGCCGCCTGCCAATACGCCATCGACCTGCTGGAGTCCTGGGACGCCTACGCTGCGCACCTGACCGATCTCTGCGAGGAAGCCGCGGCCGAAGGCAGCCAGCTGCTGCTATTGCCTGAATACGCCGGCCTGGTGCTCAGCGGCCAGCTGCCTCCCGACGAGCGCAGCGACCTGCAGGGCTCCATTGCCGGCATCCAGCCACTGATTCCGGCTTGGCGCGACCTCTGTGAAAGTCTGGCACGCCGGCTGCGGTTGTACCTGTTGCCCGGTTCGCTTCCCGTCCTCGATGACGATGGCCGGTACCGCAATCGCGCCTGGCTGTTTGGTCCCGAAGGCTGCCTGGGCCATCAGGACAAGCTGATGATGACCCGCTTCGAGCGAGAGGAGTGGGACATTTCCGGCGGCCGCCAAGGTTTGCGGACATTCGATACGGCCCTCGGGCGTCTCGGCATCCTGATCTGCTACGACAGCGAATTCCCGCTGCTGGGCCGCCACCTGGCCGAGGCGGGCGCGGACCTGATCCTGGTGCCGAGTTGTACCGATACCGTCGCCGGCTTCCACCGGGTGCGGGTCGGTGCCCAGGCCCGGGCGCTGGAAAACCAGGTCGCCGTATTGCAGTCACCGACGGTGGGGTTGGCATCCTGGTCGCCGGCGCTGGACGAAAATGTCGGCCGCGCCGGGCTCTTTGTCCCGCCGGATCGTGGCATGCCCGCGGACGGCGTGATCGCCCAGAGCGCAGAACTCTGTCCGGACATCGGCCAGTGGCTCTATGCCGACCTGGACCTGGACGAGGTGCGACGAGTGCGGACCCAGGGCCAGGTGTTTATCCGCCATGACTGGCTGGAGCAGTGGCAAGTGCTGGAACCCAGGCGCTGAATGAAAAAAGCCCAGCACTGAGCTGGGCTTTTTCGTGGGACGGAACCTAGATCTCGACGGCGAGGCTGTCGGCGATCTTCTTCTGCCACACCTGCGGGCCAGTGATGTGCACCGACTCGCCACGGGTATCGACGGCCACGGTCACCGGCATGTCCTTCACCTCGAACTCATAGATGGCTTCCATCCCCAGTTCCGGGAAGGCCAGCACCTGGGAGCCCTTGATGGCCTGGGCCACCAGGTAGGCAGCGCCGCCCACGGCCATCAGGTAGACCGCCTTGTGGTCCTTGATCGCCTCGATGGCGATGGGGCCACGCTCGGACTTGCCGATCATGCCCAGCAGACCGGTCTGGTCGAGGATCTGGCGAGTGAACTTGTCCATGCGGGTCGCCGTGGTGGGACCGGCCGGGCCGACCACCTCGTCGCCCACTGGATCGACCGGGCCGACGTAGTAGATGAAGCGGCCCTTGAGGTCCACCGGCAGCGACTCGCCCTTGTTGAGCATGTCGACCATGCGCTTGTGGGCGGCATCGCGACCGGTCAGCATCTTGCCGTTGAGCAGCACGGTCTCGCCGGGCTGCCAGCTCTGCACCTCTTCCGGGGTCAGGGTGTCGAGGTCGACGCGACGAGCGCTCGGACCGGCTTCCCAGACGATTTCCGGATAGGCGTCCAGCGGCGGGGCCTCCAGGGCTGCGGGACCGGAGCCGTCGAGCACGAAGTGGGCGTGACGGGTGGCGGCGCAGTTGGGGATCATGCACACCGGCAGCGAGGCGGCGTGAGTCGGGTAATCCTTGATCTTGACGTCGAGCACCGTGGTCAGGCCACCCAGGCCCTGGGCGCCGATGCCCAGCTGGTTGACCTTGTCGAAGATCTCCAGGCGCAGCTCTTCCAGGCGACTCTGCGGGCCGCGGGCCTTGAGCTCATGGATGTCGATCTCGTCCATCAGCGATTCCTTGGCCAGCACCGCGGCCTTCTCGGCGGTGCCGCCGATGCCGATGCCCAGCATGCCCGGCGGGCACCAGCCGGCGCCCATGGTCGGCACGGTCTTGAGCACCCAGTCGACGATGGAGTCGGACGGGTTGAGCATGGCCATCTTCGACTTGTTCTCGGAGCCGCCGCCCTTGGCCGCGACATCGATCTCCACGGTGTTGCCGGGGACGATCTGGTAGTGGATCACCGCCGGGGTGTTGTCCTTGGTGTTCTTGCGAGCACCGGCCGGGTCGGCCAGGATCGAGGCGCGCAGGACGTTTTCCGGCAGGTTGTAGGCGCGACGGACGCCCTCGTTGATCATCTCGTCCAGGCTCAGGGTGGCGCCGTCCCAGCGCACGTCCATGCCGACCCTGGCAAAGACGGTGACGATGCCGGTGTCCTGGCAGATCGGCCGATGGCCGGTGGCGCACATCCGCGAGTTGATCAGGATCTGGGCGATGGAGTCGCGCGCGGCGGCGGATTCTTCGCGCAGATAGGCCTCGTGCATGGCCTGGATGAAGTCGACGGGGTGGTAATAGGAGATGAACTGCAGGGCGTCGGCAACGCTCTGGATCAGGTCATCCTGCTTGATCACGGTCATGTACGCGCTCCTCTTGGCGGTTTCTTGCGTCTCGGCCACGGACGGTGGCGAGACGGGCGCGCAATTCGGGTCGCACGGACCGGGCCGCGAAGGAGCCCGATCGGAGGGGTGGCCTGACACACTGAGAGAGGCCCACCCGGCCAGGGCGGCCGACCCGAGAGCGGCGCGGCAGTATAGCCTTTAAGCGGCCGGACGGCACGCCACCTGGGTCGACGGTGGGCGATCGGCGCCTAGCGGCGGTCCAGGGCCGCCGGATTGACCAGATCGGTCGGCTGCTTGCCTTCGAGGGCCGCGATCAGGTTGTTCACCGCGCGTTCGGCCATGGCGTAGCGGGTCTCGTGGGTGGCCGAACCTATGTGCGGCAGGGTGACCACGTTGGGTAGTTCGAACAGCGGCGAGGCCTCCAGCGGCTCACGGGTATAGACGTCCAGGCCCGCGCCACGGATCTGGCCCTGGCGCAGCGCCTCGATCAGCGCCGGCTCGTCGATGACCGGGCCACGCGCCAGGTTGATCAGGATGGCGCTGGACTTCATCAGCCCCAGTTCGCGTGCCCCGATGAGGCCTTCGGTAGCGGCTGACAGGGGCACCACCAGGCAGACGAAGTCGGCTTCCCCGAGCAGGTCGTCCAGTTCGCGGCGCTGGGCACCCATCTGCTCTTCCAGCTCGGGCTTGGCGCTGTTGGCGGTATAGAGAATCGGCATGTCGAAGCCGAAGTGGCCGCGCTTGGCGATGGCCGCGCCGATGCGGCCGGCGCCGACGATGCCCAGTGTACGGCCATGGATGTCGGTGCCGAAGTGTTCTTCGCCGATACCCTTGCGCCAGTGTCCGGCCTTGACGAAGGCATCCAGCTCCGGCACCCGCCGGGCGGCGCTCATCAGCAGGGTGAAGCCGAGATCGGCGGTGGTGTCGGTGAGCACGTCCGGGGTGTTGGTGAGCAGGATGCCGCGCTCGGTCAGGTAGTCCACGTCATAGCTGTCGTAGCCGACCGAAACACTGGCGATGGCTTCCAGGGTGGTGGCCATTTCCAGCTCTTTCTCGCCCAGCTTGCGACTGGCGCCGATCAGACCCTGGGCCTTGGCTGCGGAAGCGGCGAAGAGATCGATGTTGGCACTGAAGGGAATCACCTCGACCGTGAAGTGTTCGCGCAGGCGTTCCACCAGCTGTTCGGGCAGGCGGTTGAAGACCACTACGTGCTTCTTGCTCATCGATACCTCGGCATGTGGGAAAAGGGGGTCAGGCCAGACCGGCTGCCGCGAAGCGCGGCAGCGCGGGATGCTGCTCCAGCAAGGCGGTAAGACCTTCGCGGGTGGGCTCCTGATTGAAGTCCAGGCCCAGGGCCTCGCGGTGGATGCCGGTGGCGGCCAGCCACAGACAGTCGATGTCCGCCGCCACCGCACCAGGGACGTCGGTCACCAGGGAATCCCCCACGAACAGCAGGCGCTGGGCACCCCGTTCGGCCAGCGCCCCTGCCGCGCAATGGAAGGCATAGGGATCGGGCTTGCCGTACCAGGTGACCGCGCCACCCAGGGCGGCGAAGCGATCGGCCAGCTTGCCGGCCGCATAGAAGGGTAGACCGCCGGATACCACGTTGCGATCCGGATTGGCGCAGAGAAAGGGCTTGTCCAGGGCGGTGGCCAGGGGCGCGAAGCGGGCTTCCAGCTCGTCTTCCGGAAAGCTGCCGACGCCGAGGATGATGGCGGCCTGGTCGATGTCCTCGACGAAACGCGCGCGGATCTCCGCGGGCCAGCCCGCCTGGCCGGTGCCAGGACCGGAGAGGTAGATACTGCCTGTGCGGAATTTCGGGTCCTGCTGAAAGGCGTCGATGGCCAGCTGGCCCGAGGTGGTGATGCCGGCGAAGAGTTCGCGTGGCACGCCCAGCTTGCCCAGTTCTTCGACCATGCCGTCCGCATCGCGCGAGGCGTTGCTGAGGAACCACACCGGCTTGCCCTCGGCGGCGCGACGCTGCAGCCAGGCGCGGGCACCGGGAAAGGTCTCGTAGCCGTCGATCAGCACGCCCCAGAGGTCGAGGATGAAGCCGTCGTAGGCGGCCAGCGCCTCGTCCAGTTGATCGAGGCGGAGCAGGGTGGGAGCGGTCATGCGGCGGATCCGATGGCGAAAAGGGGAAACGACAAGCCTAACCCGTTTTGCCGAGCGGCTGCCGAAAACACAGACACCGGCCTGAGCCGGTGTCTGTTTGGTGCCTGCTGGCAGTGCTTAGCGCGTGGGCGCCTTGCCGGCCTTGGCGACTTCCAGGGCCTGGGTGTCGACGCGGCCGTAGATGTCCTCGAAGCGGACGATGTCGTCTTCGCCCAGGTAGCCACCGGACTGCACTTCGATCAGCTCCAGCGGTACCTTGCCGGGGTTGGCCAGGCGGTGCACGGAGGTCATCGGCAGGTAGGTGGACTGGTTCTCGGTCAGCAGGAAGACCTTGTCGTCACAGGTGACCTCGGCGGTACCGGAGACCACGATCCAGTGCTCGGCACGGTGGTGGTGCATCTGCAGCGACAGCTGAGCGCCCGGCTTGACGGTGATGCGCTTGACCTGGAAGCGCTGGCCCATGTCGATGGAGTCGTAGGAACCCCAGGGACGGAAGACCTCCTGGTGCGCCTTGACCTCGTTGCGGTTCTGCTTCTCGAGGGCATTGACCAGCTTCTTGACGTCCTGGACCTTGTCCTTGTGGGCGATCATGACCGCGTCCTTGGTTTCCACCACGACCACGTTTTCCAGACCGACCAGGGTCACCAGCTTGCCGTTGCCGTGTACCAGGCAGTTGCGGCTGTCATGCAGGACGACGTCGCCCTTGATGACGTTGCCGTTGTTGTCCTTGGCATGCACGTCCCACAGCGCGGACCAGGAACCGACATCGTTCCAGCCGGCGCTCATGGGCACCACGCAGGCGCGGGTGGTCTTTTCCATGACGGCGTAGTCGATGGAATTGTCCGGGCAGACGGCGAAGGTGGCGGCATCGATGCTGATGTTGATGCCGTCGATGCTGCTGCGCTCCAGCGCCAGCAGGCAGGTGTCATAGATGTCGGTATCGTGCTTCTTCAGCTCTTCCAGGAAACGGCTGGCGCGGAACAGGAAGATGCCGCTGTTCCAGCAGTAGTCGCCGGAGGCCACGTATTCGGTGGCGGTGACGGCATCGGGCTTCTCGACGAAGCGCTCGACGCGGGACACGCCCTGGGGCAGACCGTCGTTGGAACCGGTCTTGATGTAGCCGTAGCCGGTCTCGGGCGCGGTGGCCGGAATGCCGAACAGCACCATCTCGCCACGCTCGGCGGCGGCGGCGGCCTGTTGCAGGGCGGCCTTGAATTCGGCTTCGTCCTCGATCACGTGATCGGCGGGCAGCACCAGCATCAGGTCGTCCTTGCCGTCAGCGACCAGTTGCATGGCAGCGATGGCCACGGCCGGCGCGGTGTTGCGACCGAAGGGCTCCATGATCAGCGCCTGCGGCTTGCACTCGACGGCCTTGAGCTGCTCTTCCACCAGGTAACGGTGTTCGGCGTTGCAGACGATGATGGGGCAATCGATGCTGCCCTCGCAGCCCAGGCGATTGATGGTCTCCTGGAACATGGTCTGTTCGCTGGTCAGGGCCAGGAACTGCTTGGGGTAGAGCTTGCGCGAGAGGGGCCAGAGTCGCGAGCCGCTACCACCGGACAGGATGACGGGAATCATGGGCGTTACTCCTTCAGCGTCTGCTGATTTGTGGCCGCTGTCCCTGAGGTCGGGACGAAGCGTCCATGCTTCGAAAGATCAACCGGCCGAAAGGTCGGCCGGTACAAATTGAACGTGCGGACTGATTGCCATTGGCCAGCATGACCCGGGGCAAGGACCAGACAAAGACAGAATCAAACGAAAGTGGTTCTCAGCGAATTTTCCTTTTTTCGGAAAGGCAGCGGTTTTGAGAGGTCCGGCAACTTTTCGCGCCTGGAACGTCTCCGCTACGGGGCTGAAACCTTTTTTATTGGAGGGAGATGACAGTCTTTCACGGATGGCAGGCACCGAATGTGACCCTCTAGCCAGTTCGATGGCCCCGCGTGCGGGCAATTGTGCCATCCGTCGATTCGCTCGGCTAATTCGGCGGTGTATCGCGCAGAAACACCAGCTTGTCGGTCGAGGAACGCTCGGTCGAGTAGCGATAACCCTGGTCACCGAAATCGCGCAGGTCGTCCACCGTGGGGACGCGTTGCCTGATCACGTGCCGCGCCATCAGGCCCCGTGCCTTCTTGGCGTAGAAGCTGATGATCTTGTAATCGCCATTCTTGAGATCGCGAAACTCCACATCCACGATCCGGGCCTGCAGGCGCGTGCGGCGCACCGCGCTGAAATACTCGTTCGAGGCCAGATTCAGCAGGACCTCGTCACCCTGGGCCGCAAGATCCGCCTTGAGCCAGTCACTGATAAGGTCGCCCCAGAAGGCATAGAGGTCCTTGCCGCGCGAATTGGCGAACTTGGTGCCCATCTCCAGGCGATAGGGTTGCATGAGGTCGAGAGGGCGCAACAGGCCATAGAGTCCGGACAGCATGCGCAGGTGCCGCTGGGCGAAGTCGAAGTCGTCTTCCTGGAAGTCCTCGGCGGCAAGGCCGGTGTAGACGTCGCCTTTGAACGCCAGCAACGCCTGCTTGGCATTCTCCGGCGTGAAATCCGGGGTCCAGCTGCCGAAGCGGGCGACATTGAGCGTGGCGATCTTGTCGGACACCCCCATGAGCGCGGCGACCTCAGCCGGGGCGAGCAGGCGGAGCCCGTCGATCAGTTCGCGGGAATGCTCGAGGTATTGCGGCAGGGTATGGCGGGACGTGCTCGGCGGTGTGCTGTAGTCCAGCGTCTTGGCGGGTGAAATCACCATCAGCATCGGCTTGGCTCCTCTTGGCGAGGCGCCATTCTAGAAGTCTCCGTCGCCGGGCTCCAGTGGGCCTTGCCGATGGGATCGATAGGTATTGACCACGTTCCCGAGGCGAGGTTGCCGGGTCAGGAGGCAGGAAATAGGGGCGCGCGAAAAAAATCGGGTACGGCCAAAAAAAGCTTTTGTGCCTCAGGTCTTTTGCGTTATTACCGAAGTGTCCGTCGCATCTCCCGGGTCCCGTGCCCTCATGTTGGCCGGTCCGTGAACCCGTTGTTGGAGCGACGGCACCTTTCGCAGCGGAGCGTCGTCTGGCGCTCCGTCGACAGGCTTGCGAGTCAAGCGTTTCTACGAGGTGACCGAGTATGGATGATCACGGACGTTCCCGCCCCACCCAGCCCACCCTCTATGTGCTCGACACCAACGTACTGATCCACGACCCCAACGCGCTGCTCAACTTCGAGGAGCACCACGTTGCCATTCCCATGACGGTCCTGGAGGAACTCGACAAGCTCAAGACCGGCAAGCACAACGTTGCCGCGGAATGCCGGCAGGCGATCCGGCTGATCGACAGCGTGCTCGCCGAATCCTCACCCGAGGACGTCGAGCGGGGCGTGCCCATCCCCCGCGGCAAGGGCGAGGCCAAGGGGCGGTTGTCCATCCTCATGAGCCGCCGCGCCGGGCCCATGGCCTGTCTGCCCGACGACATCAACGACAACCGCATCATCAACCAGCTCGTCGAATTGCGCACCCAGCATCCCCAGGAGCGGGTCGTGCTGGTGACCAAGGACATCAACATGCGCCTCAAGGCGCGTGGCTGCGGCATCGCCGCCGAGGACTACCAGACCGACCAGTTGCTCGACGACGTCTCCCTGCTGTCCCAGGGTTATCACAATCTGCCGGGGTCCTTCTGGGATAACGTGAGCAAGGTGGAAAGTCGGCAGGAGCTGGGTCGCGTCTGGCACCGGGTGCAGCTGTCGGCCGAGATGCCACCGTTCAACGTCAATGACTTCGTGCTCGACGAGCAGGGCTTCGTCGGCTGGGTCAAGGCGGTGCGCGACGGCGAGGTCATCCTGCTCGACATGCACCAGGAACCCCTGATGCACCAGGAGGCCTGGGGGCTGAAACCGCGGGACATCTACCAGGCGCTGGCGCTGTTCGCCCTGCTGGAGCCCGACATTCATCTGGTCAACCTGACCGGCGCGGCAGGCTCGGGCAAGACCATCCTGGCGCTGGCCGCGGCCATCGAACAGACCATGGTCACCAAGAGATACCGGCGGATCATCGCCACCCGCAGCGTTCAGGGCCTGGACGAGGACATCGGCTTCCTGCCCGGGACCGAGGCCGAGAAGATGGAGCCCTGGCTGGGTGCCATCACCGACAACCTCGAAGCCCTGCACATGGACGACCACAACCCCCACGGCAGCGTGGACTACATCCTGAGCAAGGTACCGTTGCAGTTCAAGTCGCTGAACTACATCCGCGGTCGCAGTTTCCAGCAGAGTCTGATCCTCATCGACGAATGCCAGAACCTCACCCCGCACCAGATGAAGACCATCATCACCCGTGCCGGCAGCGGCTCCAAGGTGATCTGTCTGGGTAACCTGGCGCAGATCGATACGCCCTATCTCTCGGCCACCAGCTCCGGCCTCACCTACCTGTCCGAGCGCTTCAAGGGCTTCAACCACGGCGTGCACATCACCCTGCAGGGCGTGCCCCGGTCCATCCTCGCCGAATACGCAGAGTCCCATCTGTAATGCCCTCGATCCCCGTCCGGTCACGGGCGGGGATCAAATCCCCAGCCGCAGGTCTACAATGGCAGGTCCTTTCCAGGAGTCATGCCGTGCTGACCCATCTCGATTCCCAAGGCCGTGCCAACATGGTCGATGTCACCGACAAGCAGGTGACCTTCCGTGAAGCCACCGCCGAAGCCCGGGTGCGCATGCGTCCGGAAACCCTCGACCTGATCCAGAGCGGCGGTCACCCCAAGGGCGACGTCTTCGCCGTGGCGCGTATCGCCGGCATCCAGGCAGCCAAGAAGACTGCCGACCTCATCCCGCTCTGCCATCCGCTTATGCTGACCGGCGTCAAGGTCCAGCTGGTCGCCGAAGCCCCCGATGGGGTGCGGATCACCGCCACCTGCAAGCTGTCCGGTCAGACCGGCGTGGAGATGGAGGCCCTGACCGCCGCCAGTGTCGCGGCCCTGACCCTTTACGACATGTGCAAGGCGGTCGATCGGGGCATGACCATCGAGGCGGTGCGGCTGCTGGAAAAGCATGGCGGCAAGAGTGGCCACTTCCGCGCCGAGGAGCAACCGGCATGATCCGCGTGCAATTCTTCGCCCGCTATCGCGAAGTGCTGGGCCTCGCCGAGGACAGCCTGGCCTGGGAGCCTGACCTGGCCACCGTGGGCGACCTGCGTGAACACCTGGTCCAGCGCGGCGGGATCTGGGCCGAGACCCTGGGCGAGCGCGGTCTGATGTGCGCCCGCAACGAGGAGCTCTGCGGGCTGGCCGAGCCGTTGCGCGAGGGTGACGAGGTCGCCTTCTTTCCGACCGTGACTGGGGGTTGAGCATGACTATCCGTGTGCAGGCCGAGGCCTTCGATCCCGGCCAGGAACTCAATGCCCTGCATGCCGCCAACACCGGCATCGGTGCCGTGGTGGGCTTCGTGGGTTACGTGCGGGATTTCAATGACGGCCGGGACGTCGGCGGGTTGTTTCTCGAGCACTTTCCCGGCATGACCGAAAAGGCCCTGGCGCGCATCGTCGAAGAGGCGAACCAGCGCTGGCCGCTGCTCAGGGTCGATATCCTGCATCGCATCGGCCGACTGGAGCCAGGCGAGCCCATCGTCTTCGTCGGCACCGCCAGCGCCCATCGCCAGGCTGCCTTCGACGCCTGCAATTTCGTGATGGACTACCTCAAGACCCGCGCCCCCTTCTGGAAGAAGGAAGATACGGCCGAAGGCCCGCGCTGGGTGGAAGGTCGCGCTAGCGATCAGGATGCTGCCGGCCGCTGGTCGAAGGGGTGACAAGTAGGGTGGAAAACCGCGTCAGCGTTTTCCACCTGGCACGCAACGTTGCAGGTGGATAGGGCCGCGCCGCTATCCACCCTACAGAGGTGCCGGCTGTTCTTGGGAGGCCGGCGGACAACCCTGCGGCAGTGGAGCTGGCCTCAACGCTGCCGCGGCACCGGCTTGAGCAACTCGGCTGGAGGCATTTCGCAGGAGATCTTGCGGCCCAGCAGGGTTTCGATGGGCGGCAGGGCGAAGGCGTCGTCCTCGCCAGCGAAGCTGATGGAGGTGCCGGTGGCGCCGGCGCGACCGGTACGGCCGATGCGGTGCACGTAGTCGTCCGGGTCTTCCGGCAGGGTGAAGTTGATCACGTGGCTGATGCCGTCGACGTGGATGCCGCGGCCGGCCACGTCGGTGGCTACCAGCACGCGGATCTTGCCGGCACGGAAGCCTTCCAGGGTCTTGATGCGCTTGTGCTGGGGCACGTCGCCGGACATCTGGGCGGCGCTGATGCCGTCCTTGGTCAGGCGCTCCTCGATGCGGCGCACCTCGTCACGCCGGTTGGCGAACACCATCACCCGCTCCCAGTTGTTCTGGGCGACCAGGTTGTAGAGCAGGCGGTACTTGTCGCTGGAGGACACCGCATAGACGTGCTGCTCGACGGTGTCGCTGGCCACGTTTTCCGGCTCGATCTCGACGATGGCCGGATCGGTGGTCCACTGCCGCGCCAGATTCATCACGTCGTCGGTGAAGGTGGCGGAGAACAGCAGGGTCTGGCGTTCGCTCTTGGGCGGGGTCTGGCGAATGATCTGGCGAACCTGGGGGATGAAGCCCATGTCCAGCATGCGGTCGGCCTCGTCCAGCACCATGACCTCGACCATGTCCAGGTGCACCTCGCCGCGCTGGTTGAAGTCCAGCAGACGGCCCGGGGTGGCAACCAGGATGTCGCAGTAGCGCGCTTCGAGCTGCTTGAGCTGCTTGTCGAAGTCCATGCCGCCGACAAAGCTCATGACGTTGAGCCCGGTGTACTTGGCCAGGTCCAGGGCGTCGTTGGCGATCTGCACCACCAGTTCGCGGGTCGGCGCGATGATCAGCGCCCGCGGCTCGCCCATGTATCTTTCCTTGGGCGGCGGAGTGGTCAGCAGCTGGGTGATCGTCGAGATCAGGAAGGCGGCGGTCTTGCCGGTGCCGGTCTGGGCACGGCCGATGGCGTCCTTGCCCTTGAGGGTGAAGCCCAGTACTTCCGCCTGGATCGGCGTGCAGTAGGGAAAGCCAAGGTCATGGATGCCGTGCATCAGCCGCGGATCCAGCTTGAAGTCATGGAAGCGCGTCTTGCCTTCCTGCGGTTCGACCGCGAAGTCTTCCAGTTTCCAGGTGTCGACCGGCTTGGGCTTGCGCGGGCTGCGCTCGCGGCGCGGCTTGGCGGATTTTTCCGCCTGGGCGCGAGGTTCCTGTTTTTCGACCTGGGCACGAGGCTCCTGGCTACGGGATTCGCCTGGGGTGCGCGGTTTGCGTGGCACACGCTCGACCTGAGGCTCGGGCGCGATGGGTGCAGGAGAGGCGGGGGCTGCAGGAGCGACGCTGGGGGTAGCTTGGGGCGCAGGGGAGGGAGTCGGCTGAGCGACCTCCTGATCCTTGCCCAGAAATTTTTTGAGTGCCTTGAGCACGGAGGGTCTCGATCATCGAAAGCGGAATGAGACCGCAGTGTAAAGCAACCTACGTGCCCGGCAACAACTACCTGCCGAACGCAGGCGCAATCCGGTCAGCCACTGATCCGATTGCGCCCGGCATCCTTGGCCTGGTAGAGCGATTTGTCCGCACGTCCGACCAGTTCATCCAGGGAGTCGGCCTTGCGCATCTGCGCCAGGCCGATGGAGACGGTAACCCCCGGCAACCTGCCGCAGGGCGAATAGAAATCCTTGATCTCCGCCAGACTCTGGCGCAGGCGCTCGGCGATGGCGATCGCTTCGTCGCGATCGATTTCCGGCAGTAGGATGACGAACTCTTCACCGCCATAGCGCGCCATGCTGTCCTTGGGCCGCAGCTGGTCACGCAGGGTGTTGGCGACCAGGCACAGGGCGTAGTCACCCGCCAGGTGGCCATGGGTATCGTTGTAGCGCTTGAAGTGATCGACATCCAGCATCAGCAGGCTCAGCGGCTGCCGGTTGAAGGCGCAACGGGTGCTTTCGCGCTCGAACAGCTGCTCGAGACGCCGACGGTTGAAGAGGCCGGTCAGGGTGTCGACGTTGGCGTTGCGTTCGGTGTCGACGATGAGCTGATTGCCGCGGCGCATCCGCTCGCAGAGGATGCCGAGCAGGTTGTGCATGGCCTTGGAAGAGCGTTCGATCAGCTCCAGCACCAGATCGCGATGCAGGCAGAGCACCAGGGTATCGGCTTCGGCGATGACGTGGGCGCTGGGCCGCTCGCTGTCCATGAAGCTGATTTCGCCCGAGCACTCACCCGGACCGAGCAGATAGATGGGCGGATTTTCCGGCGAGCCCAGGTGGACCCGCAGGCGACCTTCCAGAACGAGGTACATGTACTGGTTGATCACGGCGGGCGAGAGCAGGCACTCACCAGCGACCAGGCTGCGGGTGGCCGAGCGGGCGATCAGGGCTTCCAGCAGATGGGTCTCCACGCCCTTGAACAGGCGCAGGTCCTTCAGGGAAGCGACCGGGACTTCGGCCAGCCAGGCCGACAAGGGGGCGGCCATCAAAGGATCACCCCGGGGGCTGAAAGGAAAACTCGGGCCATAGCTGCTCCATGCACATCACGACCTTCAGGCACCCCTACTGGACCGGATGGGTACCCCAAAGTTCGTTCGCTTTGCCCTTTCCGGGCCTCCATTCGCCCCCAGATTCCGCAAATTGTCGACCGGTTTCCAAAAACGAAGCGGTCCGGTGATTCGCGCTTTATTTTCCGCCGAGACGTGCCAGCAGCCAGTCCTGGATATCCTGGATTTCCGCCGGAATCACCTCGTGGCGCATGGGATAACTGTGCCAGAGCGCTTCCACGCCCGCGGCCACCAGCGCCTCGTAGGCTGCGCGCCCGAGGGCTAGGGGAACCACATCGTCCTGGTCGCCATGCAGGCACAGCGCCGGGGTCGCCCCACCGCGATTGACCTGGGCGTCTTCGAAGCTGGGCGCGTAGGTCGACAGCGCCATGACACCACCCAGGGTGGGGCAGGAGGTGTTGTAGGCGGTATGCAGCACCACGGCACCACCCTGGGAGAAACCGGCCAGCACGATGCGTTCGGCGGGAATGCCCTGGGCCTGCTGGCTCTCGATCAGGGCCCGTACCGTGGCGGCCGATGTTTCCAGCTGGGCGCGGTCGATGGCCCGGGCCGGATTCATGGCCAGGATGTCGTACCAGGAGGGCATGGCCCAGCCGCCATTGATGGTGACCGCCTGGGTCGGCGCCTGGGGCAGCACGAAACGGGTCGAGATCAGGCTGCGCTGCAACAATTCGGCAACGGGTTCGAAGTCATGCTGGGTTGCCCCCAGGCCATGCAACCAAATGACGCAGCTATCGGCGGTTCCGCTGGGCGATTCCAGCACAAGAGGCGAATTTTCCAAGGCTTTGCTCCAGTTTGGTGCCACTAAAAATGGGTGTGGTAACAGATGGTGCACAAAATGCGTGTCGCATTTTCGTAATTTAGTTGTCCGGCTTTTTGCTCGAAGTCTCGCGATTGCCGGGTTTGAGCCAAGTGAGCATCTGTCGCATTCACTGGTCCGCAAATTGCCTCATCTAGGCTGCGGCCAGGTAGTGCACTAACAGGTAACACTGACTCACTGCTTCGTCATGCCTTCCAGTGCGTCTCCTTCTTCCCTTGATGGAGGACGCCCAGGGATCGGGTGGGCGGGTTCCACGGCAATCAGGCGAGAGACATCGTGCTGCCGTGCGACTGGAACGTAATTCATAAACAAAGTGGAGCTTATCGATGAAGATGGTGAAGTCTACCCTGGCAATTCTGACCACCGCCGCTGCTCTTGGCCTGTCCGGCATGGCTCACGCAGGCGCTACCCTGGATGCGGTGAAGAACAAAGGTTTCGTGCAATGCGGCGTCAGCGATGGCCTGCCGGGCTTCTCCTACACCGATTCCAAGGGTGACTACAAGGGCATCGACGTCGACGTCTGCCGCGCCGTGGCCGCTGCGGTCTTCGGTGACTCCACCAAGGTTCGTTTCACTCCCCTGACCGCCAAGGAGCGCTTCACTGCGCTGCAATCCGGCGAGATCGACGTGCTGTCGCGCAACACCACCTGGACCAGCTCCCGCGATGGCGGCATGGGTCTGATCTTCGCCGGTGTCACCTACTATGACGGCCAGGGCTTCCTGGTGAACAAGAAGCTGGGTGTGAAGAGCGCCAAGGAACTGGACGGCGCAACCGTGTGCATCCAGGCCGGTACCACCACCGAACTCAACCTGGCCGACTACTTCCGTTCCAACGGCATGAAGTTTACCCCCATCACCTACAGCACCTCGGACGAGAGCGCCAAGTCGCTGGAAGCGGGTCGTTGTGACGTCCTGACCTCCGACCAGTCGCAGCTGTACGCCCAGCGCAACAAGCTGTCCAAGCCCGACGACTATGTCGTGCTGCCCGAAGTGATCTCCAAGGAGCCCCTGGCGCCGGCCGTCCGTCGTGGTGACGAGGACTGGCTGACCGTGGTCAAGTGGTCGCTGTTCGCCCTGGTCAACGCCGAAGAGCTGGGTCTGACCTCCGCCAACGTCGAGGCCCAGGCCAAGGACTCCAAGAACCCTGATGTTCGTCGTCTGCTGGGTGCCGATGGCGAATTCGGCAAGGATCTGAAGCTGCCGAAAGACTGGGCGGTGCAAATCGTCAAGCAGGTCGGCAACTACGGCGAAGTCTTCGAGCGCAACGTCGGCATGGGCAGCGATCTGAAGATCAAGCGTGGCCTCAACGCCCTGTGGAATGCAGGCGGTCTGCAGTACGCCCCGCCGGTCCGTTGATCTCGGCGCCTTAGTCGCCGACCACCTTCCGGATGTGCAGATTCTCGCCCTGCAGCGCTCCCCGCGCTGTGGGGCGAGAATTTAATGAGGCTTCTAGTAGATGCAAAACGTTAGCAAACCGTCCTCGCCGGTCCGTGGGTCTCTGCTCACCGATCCGCAGGCACGCTCCTGGCTGTTCCAGATCGTGGCCGTGGTCGCCGTCGTGGCCTTCGGCTGGTTCCTGTTCAGCAACACCCAGGCCAATCTCGCCAACCGGGGTATCACCTCCGGCTTCGGCTTCCTGAACAATACCGCCGGCTTCGGCATTCCCCAGCACCTGATTCCCTACAGCGAAGGCGACACCTACGGGCGGGTCTTCCTGGTCGGACTGCTCAACACCCTGCTGGTGTCGGTCATCGGTATCTTCCTGGCGACCATCATTGGTTTCACCGTGGGTGTGGCCCGGCTGTCGAGCAACTGGCTGCTTCGCAAGGTCGCCACGGTCTACATCGAGACCTTCCGCAACATTCCACCGCTGCTGCTGATCTTCTTCTTCTATTTCGCCGTGCTCGCGCCCCTGCCGGGTCCGCGCCAGAGTCTGAGCCTGGGCGAAGCCTTCTTCGTCAACAACCGCGGTCTGTACATGCCCGCGCCGATCGCCGATGCCGGGTTCCTGCCCGGCTTGATCGCGCTGCTGATCGCCATCGTCGCCAGCGTGGTGGTGGTGCGCTGGGCGCGCAAACGGCGGCATGCCACGGGCCAGCGCTTCCCGGTGCTGTGGACCGTGCTGGCGCTGGTGATCGGGATCCCGTTGCTGGCGGCCCTGATCTTCGGCCGGCCGTTGCACTGGGAAGTGCCGGAACTGCAGGGCTTCAACCTTCGCGGCGGCTGGGTGATCATCCCCGAGCTGGTCTCCCTGGCGCTGGCCCTGTCGGTCTACACCGCGGCCTTCATCGGCGAGACGGTGCGCGGCGGCATCCAGGCGGTCAGCCATGGTCAGACCGAGGCGGCCAGTTCGCTGGGGCTGCGTCCGGGTCTGACCCTGCGGCTGGTGATCATTCCCCAGGCCTTGCGGGTGATCATTCCGCCGCTGACCAACCAGTATCTGAACCTGATGAAGAACTCGTCGCTGGGTGCTGCCGTCGGCTATCCGGAGATGGTGGCGCTGTTCGCCGGCACCGTTCTGAACCAGACCGGTCAGGCCATCGAGACCATGGCCATCACCATGAGCGTCTACCTGGCCATCAGCATCAGCATCAGTATTCTGATGAACTGGTACAACAAGCGCATCGCGCTGATCGAGCGTTAAGGAGCGCGTATGAGTAACCAGACCCATACTTTCAAACCGGACCTGCCGCCGCCGCCTTCCAGCGTCGGTGTCCTGGCCTGGATTCGGGGCAACCTGTTTTCCAGCATCGGCAATACCCTCCTGACCCTGTTCGGTCTCTACCTCGTCTGGCTGATCGTGCCACCGGTGGTGAACTGGGCCTTCATCAATGCCACCTGGAGCGGCAGCACCCGTGCCGATTGCGTGCCAGGCGGTGCCTGCTGGGTGTTCATCAAGGAGCGCTTCGGGCAGTTCATGTACGGCTTCTACCCTGGCGATCAGCGCTGGCGCGTGGATCTGACCGTGGTGATCGCCGTGATCGGGGCGATTCCGCTGTTTCTCGACAGCTTCAAGCACAAGGCCCGCTACGGTCTGGCCCTGCTGGTGATCTATCCGCTGGTGGCCTTCTGGCTGCTGTATGGCGGTCTCGGTCTGCGCGTGGTGCCCTCCAGCGAGTGGGGCGGCCTGATGCTGACCGTGGTGATCGCCGCGGTAGGCATCGTCGGCGCCTTGCCGCTGGGCATCCTGCTGGCCCTGGGGCGCCGTTCCAAGCTGCCGGCGATCAAGGTCATCTGCGTGACCATGATCGAGTTCTGGCGGGGGATCCCGCTGATCACGGTGCTGTTCCTGTCGTCGGTGATGCTGCCGCTGTTCCTGCCCGATGGCATGAACCTCGACAAGCTGTTGCGCGCCATCGTCATGGTGATCATCTTCGAGGCGGCCTATATCGCCGAGGTGGTGCGGGGTGGCATGCAGGCCATTCCCAAGGGGCAGTACGAAGCCGCCGCGGCCATGGGCCTGGGCTACTGGCGGACCACTGGCCTGGTGATCCTGCCGCAGGCGCTCAAGCTGGTGATCCCGGGCATCGTCAACACCTTCATCGCGCTGTTCAAGGATTCGAGTCTGGTGGTCATCATCGGCCTGTTCGACCTGCTCAACAGCATCAAGCGCGCCACCTCCGACCCGGCCTGGCCTGGTCTGTCCACCGAAGGCTATGTGTTCGCCGCCCTGGTCTTCTGGATTTTCTGTTTCGCCATGTCCAGCTACTCCGCCCGTCTGGAGCGCAAGCTGAACACCGGCCACAAGCGTTAGGAGTCAACAGATGAATGTAAGCAACAAGCAGCCGGTCGACAGCAGCAAGGTCATGATCCAGCTCAAGGACGTGAACAAGTGGTACGGCCAGTTCCACGTGCTCAAGGACATCAACCTGACCGTCACCCAGGGCGAGCGCATCGTGCTGTGCGGACCGTCCGGCTCGGGCAAGTCCACCACCATCCGCTGCATCAATCGCCTGGAAGAGCACCAGAAGGGCCAGATCATCGTCGACGGTACCGAGCTGACCAACGATCTCAAGCAGATCGAGACCATTCGCAGCGAAGTCGGCATGGTGTTCCAGCACTTCAACCTCTTCCCGCACCTGACCGTGCTGCAGAACTGCACCCTGGCGCCCATGTGGGTGCGCAAGCTGCCGAAGAAGCAGGCCGAAGAAATCGCCATGCACTACCTGCAGCGGGTGCGCATTCCCGAGCAGGCCAACAAGTTTCCGGGCCAGCTGTCCGGTGGCCAGCAGCAGCGCGTGGCCATCGCCCGGGCGCTGTGCATGCAGCCGCGCATCATGCTGTTCGATGAGCCGACCTCGGCGCTCGATCCGGAAATGGTCAAGGAGGTGCTGGACACCATGATCGGCCTGGCCCAGGACGGCATGACCATGCTCTGCGTGACCCACGAGATGGGCTTCGCCCGCACTGTGGCCAACCGGGTGATCTTCATGGACAAGGGCGAGATCGTCGAACAGGCCGCGCCGGACCAGTTCTTCGACAACCCGCAGAACGAGCGCACGCGGCTGTTCCTCGGGCAGATCCTGCACTGAGAACCTGTCCAAAGCCTGCTGCGCGTCGGCCAAACGGCATTGAAAAGACCCTGGGTCGCCAGCCCGCCCTGGGCGGCCCCGTCGGAATGCTCATTTACCAGGCGTAAACCCGGGCGCGGGTCCGACCCGCTTCCTCAGGTCTTTTCGTGGGCCGCCTAGGCCTTGTTTGGCTCCAGCTCGCGAGACTTTGAACAGGTTCGATATGTCTGGGCGGACTCGCTCCGCCCCGGTCGTCCTGCGAACCCAGTCACGGGCGTTCGGCGGGAAGGCGGGCAAAGGACGGCAAGGCGCGGTATCCTCGATGTTTGGCGCCCGGTTTCCGGGGTCGGCGGTCAAGGCCCGCCTTGCCGTTCACCGGCTTCATTGTCGATTTCGTAGCGTATTGCCAGAACAGGCGGTGCGCTGGGCAGTCGAAGCCGTCATCATAGAGAGACGCCCGTGAACTCCATTTCCCATCCGCTCATGCTGACAAAAGCCAAGGCCTGGGGCGCCCATGCGGTGACCTCCAGTGGTGTGATCCTCGCGCTTCTGGCGCTGCTCGCTCTGGTCGACGGTCAACCCAAGGGTTGCCTGATGTGGCTCGGCATCGCCCTGCTCGTCGACGGGCTCGACGGCACCCTGGCGCGCAAATTCGAAGTCAAGCGGGTACTGCCCCATTTCGACGGCTCGGCGCTGGACCTGGTGGTCGACTACCTGACCTATGTGTTCATTCCGGCCATCTTCATCTATCGCTTCGTGCCCCTGCCGCCGCACTTCGAGCTGGTGGCGGTGGGCATCATCCTATTGTCGTCGCTGTTCTGTTTCTGCAATGTGAACATGAAGAGCGCCGATAACTATTTCGTCGGCTTTCCCGCGGCCTGGAACGTGGTGGCGCTGTATTTCTACGTGCTGGACCTGGCGCCCTGGTTCAGCATGGCGGTGGTGCTGGTGCTGGCCGCCCTGACCCTGACCCGGGTCAAGTTCCTGCATCCCTTCCGCGTGCGTCAGCTGATGGCGCTGAATATCGCCGTGACGTCCATCTGGCTGCTCAGCAGCGCCATGATGGTGTTCGTGCATCCCGACAAGCCGCTGTGGCTGATGGTGCTCTGGTTCGCCAGCGGTATCTACTTCGTCGGCGTGTGCGTCTGGCGTACCGCCCGGGAGTGGTTCGCCTGACGGTGAGCGACGACCCCCTGCCACCCGCGCGCACCTGGTATGTCTACCTGGTGCGCGCCGAGAATCAGGCGCTCTATTGCGGCATCAGCGATGATCCCGCGCGCCGGTTCGCCCAGCACCGCAGTGGCCGCGGTGCCCGCTTCTTCGCTTCCAGCCCGGCCCAGGCGCTGGTCTACGTGGAAGCCTGCGGCGACAAGTCGGCCGCGCTGCGCCGCGAGATCCAGATCAAGAAGCTACCCAAACGAGCCAAGGAAGCCCTGGTGCTGGCCCGGTCCGGCACCTTGCCCATGGCTAATTCAGGAGTGCTGTCATGTCCGAGCTGATTCTGCATCACTATTGGCAATCGCCCTTCGCCGAGAAGGCGCGCCTGCTGCTGGGCTTCAAGGGGCTGGCCTGGCGTTCGGTGATCATTCCGCGGATGCTGCCCAAGCCCGAGCTGGTGGCGCTCACCGGCGGCTATCGCAAGACCCCGGTGCTGCAGGTGGGGGCCGATGTCTATTGCGACACGGCGCTGATCGCCCGGCGGCTGGAGGCGGAGAAGGCGGTACCGGCGCTGTTTCCGGAAGGTCAGGAAGCGGTCGTGGCCGCCTTTGCCGGCTGGGCGGATTCGGTACTGTTCCAGCATGCGGTGGCGCTGATGTTCCAGCCGGAGATCATGGGGCCGCGCCTGGCCAGTCTGCCGCCGGAGCAGGCCCAGGCCTTCATGGATGACCGCAAGGCGCTGTTCAGTGGTGGCAGCCTGAGTCGTCTGACACCCGAGCAGGCCCGGCAACAGCTGCAGACCCTGCTGACCCGGCTGGAGACCCAGCTCAAGCGCAGCGCCGGCGAATTCCTGTTTGGCGCGCCTTCGGTGGCCGACATCGCCCTGGCGCACAACTTCTGGTTTCTCAAGAGCACGCCGCAACTGGCGCCGCTGATCGACGAGCGTCCCGAGATCGCCGCCTGGTTCGCCCGGGTGCTGGGGTTCGGTCATGGTACCCATGAGGAACTCGGCGCCGCCGAGGCGCTGGAGATCGCCAGGGCCGCGGAGCCGCTGGCCTTGCCGCGCGACCAGGCCGTTGCCGTGGAAGGCTTCGCCTGGGGTGACCGGGTGAGCGTGGCGGCGACCGACTATGGGGTGGATCCGGTGGTGGGCGAACTGGTGCATGCCGACAGCGAGGCCCTGGTGATCCGTCGCCACGACGCGCAGCTGGGGGCGCTCCAGGTGCATTTCCCGCGACTGAATTTTCGCGTCAGCGCAGCAGGCTAGGAAATCTGCAATGCAAAACGGCGCCCTGGGGCGCCGTTTTGCATTGCAGGGCCGACCACTCAGTCGGGGCGACGCATGCGGAACAGCGCGGCCTCGGTGATCTCGAAATAGTCGGCCGGGCCACCGCCGCGCACGATGGGGCGAGCGGCCGCGGTCTGGAAGATGCCATCCTTGAGCAGGCGCTTGTCGATATGGGCGGCTACCACCTCGCCCAGCACCAGCCACTGATCCAGTTCATCTCCGGCAGCGGTCTTGAGGCGGACGATCTGGCTCAGCTTGCACTCGAAGGCCACCTGGGCCCGGGCGACTCGCGGCACCTTGACGATCGTCGAGGGGGCAGGCTCCAGGCCAGCCAGGGCGAATTCGTCCACCTCGGGTCCGACCATGGCACTGCTGGCGTTCATCTCCTCGGCCAGTTCACGGGTAGCCAGATTCCAGACGAACTCGCCGGTGCGCTCGATATTGGCCACGCTGTCCTTGTAGCCCTGGCTGGAAAAGCCGATCAGCGGCGGCTTGTAGTTGAAGGCATTGAAGAAGCTGTAGGGCGCCAGGTTCAGCACACCGCTCTCGCTGTGGGAGGAGATCCAGCCGATGGGACGGGGCGCGATGATGGCGTTGAAGGGGTCATGGGGCAGGCCGTGGCCCTGGCTGGGTTCGTAGAAGTGGTAATCGATGCTCATCGGGATTCCTTCAGGGGGTGAGTTCCAGGATCTCGGCCTGGATCTGGCCGGCATCGAGGGTCAGGCGGCCGACGCTGATCGGCAGCCGAAAGCGCCGTGGGCCGGCGCTGCCGGGGTTTATGTAGAGTACGCCATCGCGCTCTTCGATCAGCGGCTTGTGCGAGTGGCCGCTGACCACTACCCGCACCGTGGCGCCGGCGGCCGCCAGATCCAGCTCGGGCAGGATGTGCAGCATGTGGATGTCGACGCCGGCCAGGGTCAGGCTGACGCGCTCGGGGATGTCGTCGGCCCAGGGCAGGTCGTCGTTGTTGCCCCGGACCACCGCCAGCGGCGCTATCGCGCGCAGGGCGTCGAGGATTTCGGGCTTGCCGATGTCACCGGCGTGCAGGATGAAGTCGCTGTCGGCCAGGGCTTCCAGCGCCTGGGGCCGGAGCAGGCCATGGGTATCGGCGATCAGGCCGACGCGATAGGGGCGAGGCGCGGTGGCTAGGGGGGCATTCATGGGGCTCGGTGTCTCTCAAGGCCTTCAGCGGGATCGCCATCGATCACGGGGCTGACGCTTCAGTTGAGAGGTGTCCGGACACCCAGGAGTTCTACGCGGAAGCGAAACGCTGGGCGGTGGTCCGCGCGAATCGAGGCGTGGCTCTCCTCACCCATGCCCGCGGGCCGCTGCGCACGGCCGAGCAAAAGGCCGGCGGCAGAGGCGCCTCGTCGAGGAGCGTCCGGTAGGGCGCCTTCACGGGACCGAAGCCGCTAGAGGTCGAGCACCAGATTGGACGTGGGCCTGCTGCAGCACAGCAGTCGCAGCCCGCGCTCGATCTCGCGCTGGCGAATGCCACCGGCATGCTGCATCTCCACCTGGCCTTCGAGCAGAGCCGTCTTGCAGGTACCGCAGAGGCCTTGTCCGCAGGAGGAGGGCACGATGGCGCCCGCGCGCCTGGCGGCGCTGAGCACAGTCTGGTCGCCCGCCATGCTGAATACCTTGCCCGAGCGCGCCAGGGTGACGGTGAACAGGGCCTCGCCGACCGCGGTCGGCGAGGCTTCGGCAGGGGCCGCCGGACGGCCGATCGAGAAGCTCTCCTGGTGCGAGTGGGCAAGATCGAAGCCGCCTTCCTGCAGGGTGCGCTGGACGGCGTCCATGTAGCCCTGGGGGCCACAGATGAAGACCTCCCGTTCGCGGAAGTCCGGCACCAGTCGTTCCAGCAGGGGCAGATCCAGGCGGCCGAGCGGGCCTTGCCAGTCCCCTTCGGCGCCGGGTGCCTCGCAGATGGCGAAGACCTTGAGGCCAGGTTGTGTGGCCTGCAGTTGCGCCAGTTCGTCGCGGAAGATGATGTCCCGGGGGGTACGGGCACTGTGGACGAAGGCGATGTCCGGATCGCCACCCAGGTCGAAGGCCGCGCGCGTCATGGCCATCAGCGGCGTGACCCCCGAGCCGGCGGACAGATAGAGCAACCTGCGTACCGGATGTCCGACCGGGGTAAAGATGCCTGCCGGTCCGAAAGCCTGCAGCCGGCTGCCGACCTCCAGCTGATCGTGCAGCCAGTTCGACACCGGCCCGCCGGGTACGCGCTTGACGGTGATGGCAAGGCTGAAGGGGCGGGTCGGCGTGGAGGAGAGGGTGTAGCAGCGCGACAGCCGCTGGCCGTCGATGGTCAGCGACAGGGTGATGAACTGACCAGGCTCGAAGGCGAGGGCCACGAAGTCGGGACAGCGAAAGGCGAAGGTCTTGACGTCGGCGGTCTCGAGCCGAATGGCGCAGCATTCGAGGGTCTTCTGCTCGGCACTGCTCCAGGCCGCGCCGAACGCCGACCAGGTCCGGGCGTCGTTGAGGCGGCTGCCTTGGGCGGGTAAGGGGATGAGCGCAGTCATGGTCATTTCTCACACCCCGTGGGCCGCGAGGCGGGCGGCGTACCAGCGGGTGAATTGCTCGACGTAGGTCTCGGTGAAGGGCGAGAAGGGGCCGGGCACGTAGGCAGGATCCTGGGTACCGCGCTGGGTGAGGGCGACGAGCCCGGCGTCCTGCAGATTGGTCGCCTGCCAGACCTCGATCAGGGTCTGGAGGTCGTAGTCGACGCCTTCCACGGCCTCGGCATGGACCAGCCACTTGGTCCTCACCAGGGTCCGGTCCGGCCCGAGCGGGATGAGGTAGGAGACCACGGCGTGATCGCTCATCACGTGGGTCCAGGAGTTATGGGTCCAGAAATGCACGTCGCCCAGGTCGCGGCGCTGCAGGTCGCCCAGCAGGCGGGTGCAGGCCACCCGGGTGGTCAGGGTCTGGGATTCGCCGTGGTTGGCGATGACCAGGCGCTGCGAGCGGAACTGGGTGACGCTGTCTTCTTCCAGATGCTCCACGGCGGCGCAGAGATGGCCCTGATCTTCCCAGTCCTGCCGGGCCGCGGCATTCTTCGCCTGATACTCCGCCAGGGCCTGGAGCGATTCCGGACTCATGCCGTCGGTGCAGACGCCGAAGTCTTCCGGCAGGAAGGAGGCGTTCAATTCCGGATGGCCCGCGGCACAGTGATAGCACTCGCGATTGTTCTCGATCACCAGCTTCCAGTTGCCGTTCTCGATGATCTCGCTCTCGTGGGCGATCTTGCTGAGCTGCAGGGCGTAGGGCGCGAAGCGGGACGCCATCTCGGCCGCGAGCGTATCGATGTCCTGGGGCGAGTCTTCGCTCAGGCAGACCAGGATATGGGCACCTACCACCCGTACCGCTACCGGCAGGAGGCTGCGACAGCTGGCGTCGAAGGCCCGGCCCATGTGCGCCGCGTGTTTCAGTTGGCCGTCGAGGTCGTAGGTCCACTGGTGATAGGGGCAGACCAGCATGCCCACGGTGGACTTGCCCGCCTCCCTGAGCCGCGCGCCGCGATGCCGGCAGACGTTGCGAAAGGCCCGGATGTTCTCGTCGTCATCGCGCACCAGGATGATGGAGGCCTTGCCGATGTCGAGGGTGGAGACATCGCCCGGCTCGGGGATGTCCGCGGTCACGCCGACCACGATCCAGTGCCGGTTGTAGAAGATCTCGAGGTCCGTGGCGAAGACGTCTTGCCGGCCATACAGCTCGCCGGGCAGACCATGACCCGGCTGGCGCTGGGCGAGCAGGTCGCGATGGCTCTTGGCAGGGGCGTTGTCCATGGGTGCACCTCGGGGAGACATTGGCCGGGGGTAGGTGGCCGCAGTATCGAAGCGCCCCTGGAAGGGGTCAACGCGCTTTATTGTTACGCTGGCATGAGTCTGGGTTATGCGATGAAAACCTTGTGCTAGAGCGGTCTGCAGGCGCCTGGCTCGTCGCGCAGCCAGGTCGGCAGCAGGTCGCCCACCACCGACTGGCGACCATGGGGTACCACCAGGTAATAGGCATCGCGCGGCTTGACGATGAAGTCCGTCACCCGGACCAGTTGGCCGTCCGCCAGCAGTGGGGCGACCAGACGCTGCCAGCCCAGGGCAATCCCCAGGCCCTGGGTCGCCGCCCGGATGGTGTCGGCATAGTGGGTACAGCGCAGGCCGATGCGCAGCCGCGGTGGGGTATGGTCCAGGGCGCGGAACCAGGTGCTCCAGGTCATCCAGCCTTCCAGCGTGGCGTCCGAGTCGATCAGCGGACTCTGGTAGAGGTCCGCGATGGAGTGCGGCGCGGCATGGCTCACCAGCCACCCGGGTGCGCAGACCGGAAAGACCTCTTCGTCGAACAGCAGGGTGGCCGTGCCATCATCCCAGCTGCCATCGCCGTAGCGGATGGCCAGATCGGCCTCGCGATGCAGCGGCGGGACCAGCCGCAGCTGGAGATCGGGCAGCAGTGCCTGCAAGGCCGGCAGGCGGGGCATGATCCGCAGATGGGAGAAGGCGCTGGTACAGGCCAGGACGATTTCCTGCTCGGCCTGGCCGTCGAGGATCTTGTCGAAGGTCGCCGCGATGCGCTGCAGCGAATCACCCATGACCAGAAACAGCGCGCTGCCGTCGGGGGTGAGCTGGATGGCCCGGTGCAGGCGGTGGAACAGGCGGGTATCCAGCAGTTCCTCGAGGAAGCGGATCTGCTTGCTGACTGCGGCCTGGGTCACCCCGAGTTCCTGGGCGGCCAGGGTGAAGCTGCCGAGGCGAGCGGCAGCCTCGAAGACCAGCAGGGCATTCATGGACGGGATGAGCCGGCGATAGCCTTTGGAACGTCGCATGGATTCGGAGCGCTGCATGGGAGCCTGCCTTCGCCGGGGCTATGCCTTCAGTCCCGATTCATCACGGCGGAAGCCGTAGAGAAGCGGGCATCCACCTGGATGCGCAGAGAAAAGCGCGGTGCTGTACAGTTGCTGGACAGTATTGCACGGGACAAGCGGTCGATGGCGCGACAGAGCAAGGCGCGGGACAAGGAAAAGGACGCCGACAGTGGCTGGCGCGGCTCGGCCGATGGCTGGCTGGAGGCCGCCTACGAGGCCCTGAAGGAATCCGGCATCGATGGCGTCAAGGTGATGCCGCTCGCCAAGCGGCTGAAGCTGTCGCGTACCAGCTTCTACTGGTTCTTCGAGGATCGGGAGCACCTGCTGGCCGCACTGCTTGATCGCTGGCGCGACAAGAACACCGGCAATCTGATCCGGCAATGCGAGAGCTATGCTGAGAGCATCGCCGAGGCGATCCTCAATGTCTTCGAGTGCTGGTTGAACGCCGAGCTGTTCGACTCCCAGTTCGAGTTCGCGGTCCGCAGCTGGGCGCTGCAATCCGCCGAAGTGGCGGAGGCCATCGCCCTTGCCGATCGCACGCGCATGGCGGCGCTTTCCAGCATGTTCCAGCGCTTCGGCTACGACGCCGATGCGGCCGACACCCGGGCGCGGACGCTGTACCTGACGCAGATCGGCTATATCTCGATGAAGACCGCCGAGGGGCTGACCGAACGCTTCCGGCGCATCCCGCACTACACCAGCATCTTTACCGGTGAGCGCCCCACCCGGCGTGAACTCGACCGCTTCTTCGGCAAATTCGGTTATGCCGAAGCCGAGCCCGGGGTCTTCGTGACGCTCAGCGAGACCTTCCGCCAGGCGCCGGCAGCGGACGAGCTCTAGGTCTGCTGGCAGCTGCCCCGGCCTGCGACCAGGGCAGCTCGCTGGGCTACAGATCCTTCACCAGGCGCAGCGCATCGTAGATCGCCGCATGGGTATTGCGCGCGGCCACGGCATCGCCGATACGGAACAGCTGGAAGCGCCCGGCCGGGTTGGTGACGATGTTCTGCGGCTTGCCGGCGATCAGGTCCTGGTGCTCCACGGCGCCGTCGTTCCTCGACTGTGGCCGCAGCTCGAAATAGAGATCGTCCAGTGGCACGGTCCCGTGGTTCACCACCACCTGATCGACCACGCGTTCCTTGTGCACCGGGCCATAGTCGCTCTTGAAGGTGGCGACCAGCCGACCTTCGCGCCGCGCGACCCGGTCGACGCGGTAGGTCACCGTGAAGGTCACGTCGAGGTCCTGCAGCGTCCTCATGTAGGGCACCAGGTTCATGGCCATGACTTCCGCGGAAAAGGCCCGATCCGGGGTGACGATCTCCACCTGGGCTCCGCTCCTGGCGATGACCTCGGCGGCCTGCAGGGCAGCATGATCGCCGGCGTCGTCGAAGATCAGCACCTGACGACCGGGTTTGACGTCGCCGGAGATGATGTCCCAGGTCGAGACGGTGAGGTCGTTGCCCTGGCTGAGGATCTCGGTGTGGGGCAGGCCGCCGGTGGCGACGATCACCACGTCGGGTTCTTCCGCCAGTACCGTGTCGGCCTCGGCCCAGGTGTTGAAGGCGAATTCGACGCCCAGGCGTTCGCACTGGGCCATGCGCCAGTCGATGATGCTGATCATCTCGCGCCGCCGTTCGCTCTGGGCGGTCAGGCGGATCTGCCCGCCGGGGCGATCGGCGGCTTCGAACACCTTGACGCGGTGGCCGCGCTCCCCGGCTACCCGCGCCGCCTCCAGACCGGCCGGGCCGGTACCTATGATCACCACCTTGCGCGGCAGCGCCGCCCTGGGGATGTCGTGCGGCATGCTGGTCTCGCGGCCGGTGGCGGCGTTGTGGATGCAATAGGCCGCGCCTCCCTGGTAGATGCGATCCAGGCAGTAGTTGGCGCCGACGCAGGGGCGGATCTCTTCTTCGCGCTTCTCGATGATCTTGCGCACGATGTGCGGATCGGTCATGTGCGCCCGGGTCATGCCGATCATGTCGACCTTGCCCGAGGCGATGGCGTGGCGCGCGGTGGCGACGTCGGGAATCTTCGCGGCGTGGAAGGTCGGAAAGCCGGTGGCCGAGCGGATTTCACCGGCGAAATCCAGGTGCGGCGAATTGCGCATGCCCTGAATCGGGATGACGTCGGTCAGGCCGGCATCGGTTTCGATATGGCCGCGGATCACGTTGAGGAAATCCACCAGGCCGCTGTCCTTGAGCAGCCGGGAGATGGTCATGCCGTCGTTGGCGTCGATACCGCCGGGGAGGGTCTCGTCGCCGGTGTAGCGAATGCCTACCAGGAAGTCTTCGCCGCAACGCTGGCGAATGCCGCGCAGGATCTCGAAGGTGAAGCGCATGCGGTTTTCCAGCGAGCCGCCATAGGGGCCGTCCAGGGTATTGGTCAGCGGCGACCAGAACTGATCCATCAGATGGCCGTAGGCCTGCAGTTCCAGGCCGTCGAGGCCGGCGTACTTCATGCGCTCGGCGGCGTCGACGTAGTCCTTGATGATGCGCTCGATATCCCAGTCTTCGATCTGCTTGGGGAAGGCCCGGTGCGCCGGCTCGCGCTCGTGGGAGGGCGACACGACCGGCAGCCAGTCCGCCTTGTCCCAGCGGGTGCGGCGGCCCAGGTGGGTGAGTTGGATCATCACCGCGGCGCCGTGCTCATGGCATTCGTCCGTCAGGTCCCGCAGCCAGCCCACCACCTCGTCCTTCCAGGCCAGCACGTTGTTGAACACCGGCGGGCTGTCGCGGGAGACGGCCGCCGAGCCGGCCGTCATGGTCAGGGCGACCCCGGCCTTGGCGCGCTCGACGTGATAGGCGCGGTACAGCGCCTTGGGCATGCCGTCCTCGGGATAGGCCGGCTCGTGGGACGTGGTGATGATGCGATTGCGCAGGGTCAGGTGCTTGAGCTGGTACGGCTGCAGGAGCGGATCGGTGGACATCTCGGGCTCTCCGGGCTGACGACATCAGGCGTGTTTTCACTCAATCTGGGTTGAATGTACATCGGTGTCAATAAATAAATCTATCGTGTACATTTCTCTTGCCGACGACGTCGAGCCATGGCTAGGATTGGCCCATCTCAGGTGGTAGCCACGGCCCCGAGGGGCCCCAGGAGAGACGATGAAAGTGCTGGTCGCGGTGAAGCGCGCCATCGATCCGAACATCAAGGTTCGGGTGAAGACCGACGGTTCCGACGTCGAGCTGGCAGGCGTCAAGATGGCCTTGAATCCCTTCTGCGAAATCGCCGTCGAGGAAGCCATCCGCCTCAAGGAGAGGGGCATCGCCCAGGAGGTCGTGGTGGTGACGGTCGGCGGCAGCGCCGCGCAGGAGCAATTGCGCGTGGCCTTGGCCCTGGGGGCGGATCGAGCGCTGCTGGTGGAGCTGCCGGGCCCCCTGGAACCCTTGAACGTGGCCAAGGCTCTGGCCCGCGTCGTCGAGCGTGAGCGTCCGGACCTGGTGCTCTTCGGCAAGCAGGCCATCGACCAGGAAAACAGCCAGACCGGCCAGATGCTGGCGCAACTCGCCGGCCTGCCGCAGGCCACCTGCGCCTCGGCGCTGAGCCATGCGGGGGGTGAGTGGATCGTCGAGCGCGAGATCGATGGCGGGCGCCAGACCGTCGCGCTGCGCTCGCCCGCGGTCGTGACCTGCGATCTGCGGCTCAACGAGCCCCGCTATGCCTCGCTGCCCGCGATCATGAAGGCCAAGAAGAAGCCGCTGGAGGTGCTTGACGGCACGGCGCTGGGCATCGCGACCAGAACGCATACCCGCCTGCTGGGCGTGCAGCCTCCAAGCCAGCGCTCAGCCGGCATCCGGGTCCAGTCCGTCGATGAACTGGTGAGTCACCTCAAACAGCGTGCAGGAGTGCTCTGATGACTACTTTGATCCTCGCCGAACAGCACCAGGGCCAGCTCAAGGCTGGCACGGCGAACGTCGTCATGGCGGCCAGGGAGCTGGCGCAGCCCATCGAGTTGCTGTTGATCGGGCCAGGCGCTGCCGCGGCGGCGGAGCAGGCGGCGGCCCTGGTCGGGGTGGACCGGGTGCTGGTGGTCGAGACCGCGGCGCCGTGCGCCCCGGAAAGCCAGGCCGAGCTGATCGCCGGGCTGACGGGCCGGCGGCCCGGGCAGTTGTTGGCCGAGGCCAGCGTCCAGGGGCGTAGCGTCCTGCCGCGGGTGGCTGCCTTGCTCGATGTGGGGATGATCGCCGAGGTCATCGGCATCGACAGCCCGACGGTGTTCCGCCGGCCGATCTATGCCGGCAATGCGATCGCGCGGATCGAATCCCTCGATGAGGTGCAGGTCCTGACGATTCGCGCGTCCGCCTTCGCCCCGGCGGAGCAGGGCGAGACGCCTTGCCCGATCGTGCGACTGGAGCAGGCGTTGATACCGGCGGCGAGCCGTGTCGTCAGCGAGGTGCTCAGCACCAGTGCACGGCCCGAGCTGGGCAGTGCCCGCGTGGTGGTGTCCGGCGGGCGGGGTCTGGGCAGCCGGGAGAACTTCGCCCTGGTAGAGCGGGTGGCCGATCGGCTGGGCGGCGCCGTCGGGGCCTCGCGCGCCGCGGTGGATGCCGGCTTCGCCGGCAACGACCTGCAGGTGGGCCAGACCGGCAAGCATGTCGCGCCCGATCTCTATGTGGCCGTGGGGATCAGCGGCGCCATCCAGCACCTGGCGGGCATGAGCGGTTCCAAGGTCATCGTCGCCATCAACCAGGATGCCGAGGCGCCCATCACCCAGGTGGCCGACTACACCCTGGTGGCCGATCTGTTCCAAGCCCTGCCGGACCTGGAGCGGGCGCTCTAGCGGACGCTTCCTACCCCAACAACAACACGTTCTTCACCTTGAGACTGCCAGCAACAACAACACTACAAACGCCGGAGATAGAGCTGATGAATGTTGCACAGAACATGAAGCGCAAGGTGCTGGGTCTGGTCGCCGTGGTGGGCCTGACGATCGCCAGCCAGGTAATCCAGGCCGCCCAGGGACCGGTCCGCATCGGCTGGGTCAACTGGTCGGACGCGGAAATCACCGCGAAGCTCGCCCAGGTCGCCATCGAAGACCAGCTGAAGCTGCCGGTGAAGCTGGTGCAGGCCGACATCGGCATCCAGTTCCAGGCCTTGGCCAACGGCAGCATTGATCTCATCCCCATGGTGTGGTTGCCCACCACCCATGCGGTGTTCGTCGACAAGCACAAGGACAGACTCACCGATCTGGGCGTGCTCTACGAGGGCAAGCTGGGCATGGCGGTGCCGGAGTCCGTTCCCCAGAGCGAGCTCTCCAGTATCGAGGACCTGCAGAAGCCGGAAGTACGGGCCAAGCTCGACGGCAAGATCCTGTCCTCGGAAGTCGGCAATGGCCAGTACAAGCTCACCGAGAAGGCCTTCGACATCTACCAACTCAAGGGCTACAAGATCGTCGCTTCGTCCGAAGTCGGCATGCTCACCGAGATGGAACGCAATCTGAAGCGCGGCAAGTGGTCGGTGATCAATGCCTGGAGTCCGCACTGGATGTTTTCCAAGTGGAAGCTGCGCTATCTCGACGATCCCAAGGGGGTCTTCGGTACGGCGGAGCAGATCCATGCCATGGCGCGCAAGGAGTTTCCGGCCGAGTACCCGCAGGTCGCCACCTTCTTCGCAGACTACCACCTGCCGGCCGGCGACTTGCAGCAGCTGATGCTCCAGGCGCGTGACAGTTCCGCCGACAAGGTCGTGGCCGATTACTACGCGGCCCACAAGCAGCTGTTCACCGAGATGTTCAACGCAAGGAACTGAGGCGCCACGGACCGACCGGACGCACCTGTCCCTCGGGTGCGTCCGGGTCGTTCCCGCTCAGGACGTTGCCAGGACGTCCAGGGCGCGGGCGCGCGACAGTGGCTGGCGCATGAGCTGGCTCAGCACCGCGGTGGCGCGTTCTCGCTGGCAAGCCACGACGCCGACCACCCGCTCTGCGGCCAGCAGCAGGGCGACGAAGGTCTGGTCGCCCAGGCTGCCGTCGAGGTGCATGTCGTCCCACTGGCCGGGATGGCCGAGGTATTCGTAACGCTTGCCGTGATGCAGGGTCCAGAAGAAGGGCACGTCCGCGTAGCTCTCGGCGTGGCCCAGCAGATTGCGCGCCGCCAGGCGGCCGTGTTGCTGGGCCAGACGCCAGTGTTCGATGCGGGTGGGTTGGCCGGCATAGGGAAAGGTGGCCAGATCGCCAACGGCGTAGAGGCCCGCGGCGGCCTGGAGCTGGGTATCCACCGGGACGCTGCCGTCATCCGCCAGGGGCAGATTGGCCAGGAAGGCGGTCGCCGGGGCGATGCCGGTACCCACCAGGACCAGGTCGGCGGGCAGGTGGGTACCGTCCTTGAGGCTGACCTGGCGCACCTGGTCGTCGCCGGCAAAGCCCACCACCTCGTTGGGAGCATGGAAGGTCACGCCATTGGCTTCATGCAGGGTCTTGAAATGCTGGCCGAGGGTCTCGCCCATCTGCTTGACGAAGGGCAGGGAAGCGGGGGCGACCACGTCCACCGCCAGGCCCTGCTTGCGCAGGGCGGAGGCGGCTTCCAGGCCGATGAAACTGGCACCGACGATCACCGCGCGGCCCTCTGCAGGCAGATCGGCGAGGATCGCGGCCGCGTCGGCGCGGGTCCGCAGCAGGTGGACGCCCTTGAGCTCGGCACCGGGCACCTCAAGGGGCCTGGGTTCGCCGCCGGTGGCGAGCACGCAGCCGGCGTAGCTCAGGGTCTGGCCGTTGGCGAGTTGCAGCTGGCGGAGCTGGGGATCCAGGTGCGTCACCTCGGCGTGCAGGCGTTCGATGCGCTGCTGGCGGAAGAAGTCGGCCTCGCGCAGCGGTGGGGCTTCATCGGGGGCCTTGTCGCCCTGGAGGACGAATTTGGACAGGGCGGTCCGGTCATAGGGCTCACCCGGTTCGCGGCCGATCAGCAGCAGGCGGCCGCCAAAGCCGAATTCGCGCAGGGCCGCCGCTGCGGCGGTGCCCGCGGCGCCCGCACCGACGACGATGAACAGGCGATCGTCGGACTGGGGCTCCGCCGTCTGCGCGGGCAGGGGCTCGGTCCCGACCAGCACCTCGCCGTCGCGCACGTCCACCGGATAGCGTTGCAAGGCATCCAGCGCCGGCGGTTCGCAGAGGCGGCCATCGTCGACGGCGAAACTGGCCTTGTGCCAGGGACAGACCAGGCGGCCCTGGCAGACCGCGCCCTCGGCCAGCGGCGCGCCGGCGTGAGGGCACTGCGCCTGGAAGGCACGTACCTCGTCACCGACGCGCAGCAGCAGGATTGCGGTGCCTTCGATCTCGACCGCGGTACCGCGGTCTTCGCGCAGGTCGGCAAGGTGCGCGACCGGGTGCATGGTTTTCATGGTGGACTCCGGCGCCGTCTGGGGCGCTCTCTCGAATCAGGCTCAGCAGATTCGAGAGAGCGCAGCGGCGCCAGGTTCCGCTCAGGGGGCGGGCGGCAACGGATGACGGTGCGGAACGTCGGGTGCGTCCAGCGGATCGGCGTGGACCAGCACCTCGGCCTGGGGATACTCGGCGCGGATGGCGGCTTCCACTTCGTCGCACAGCACATGGGCACGGGACAGGCTCATCTCGCCCGGCAGCTCCAGGTGCATTTGCACGAACCAGTGATTGCCGGAGAGGCGGGTGCGCAGGTCGTGGGCACCTTCCACCCCCGGGACTTGGCAGGCCAGCTGCAGCATGTGTTCGCTGATGTCGGCGGGCAGTTCCTGGTCCATCAGCACGCCAAAGGAATCGCGAGCGATGCCGTAGGCGCTCCAGAGGATATAGAGGGCGATGGCCAGGCCGAACAGCGGATCCAGCCAGTACCAGCCGAAGCCGGTCAGCGCCAGGGCGATCAGGATGCCGACATTGAGCAGCAGGTCGGAGCGATAGTGCAGGGCGTCGGCGCGGACCACTGTGGAGTCGGTGAGGCGGATGACGTGCTGCTGGTAGGCCACCAGCACGGCGGTCAGGGCCAGGGAAAACAGGGTGACGGCGATGCCCAGGGCATGGGCGCCCAGGGGTTCGGGTTGCTGCAGCCGCCCGATGGCCTGCCAGGCGATGAGCACGGCGCTGACGCCGATGAAGACCGCCTGGGCGATGCCGGCCAGGGACTCGGCCTTGCCATGGCCATAGCGGTGGTCGTCGTCCGCCGGCTTGAGGGCGTAGTGCACCGCCAGCAGGTTGAACACCGAGGCCAGGCCATCAAGCAGCGAGTCGGTCAGGCCGGCGAGCAGGCTGACCGAGCCGCTGAACCACCAGGCCACGGCCTTGGCCAGGATCAGCGTCGTCGCCACTGCCACCGAGGCGGCGGTGGCGCGACGCAGGAGCCGCTCGGTGCCGTGCGGGTCGCTCATCAGGCGCGCGGGGCGAGGCCCAGGCTGGCGAGCTGCTCGTTGCTGCCGCTGCGCTGCAGCAGGCGCGGATCGTCCAGCGGCAGGTTGTGGCCGGTGGCCTGCTGGATAATGGCCTTGAGGCGCGCGCGATCAACGCTGCCATCCGGGTTGACCGCCTTGTTCAGCTCGCTGGGATCAACCTCGGCGCGCTTGTTGTCGGGCAGGTAGATGGCGCCGGTGGCGAAGTCCACGCCAAAGGCGATCAGGCCGGGAATGATGTAGAACAGCAGGCCGATGGCATCGAGGGCGACGATGCCCGGATCGATCCGGCCACTGCCGGTGATCTGGCCGCGGCGCTCGGGATAGAACAGCGAACCGCAAGCGGTCAGCTGGGTGAACAGGGCTGCGGCGAGGACGCCACACACCGCGCGGGTACGCATCGACATAGACAACCTCCGGTTGGATGAGGCCGCCACTATAGCGGCCGGAATCACGGCGGGCGAGACGCTTTAGAGCGACAAACAAAACTACTGCGCGTCTGCCATACAGGCGCGTGCAGTGCTCGGAATCCTCATGTACCACTCGTACACTGCGGTTCCTGCGCGCCGCGCGCACCTGCCTGACAGCCGCTCGCTACATTTTGTTAGCCGCTCTTATACTGCCCGCCCCGTTGAGACCACCGGCTGTGCCCAATGACGCCCTTGCCCATCGATGTTGTCCTGCCCGAGCTGCGCCAGGCCCTCGCCCACCGCGATGACTGCGTGCTGGAAGCGCCGCCGGGGGCCGGCAAGACCACCCGGGTGCCCCTGGCGTTGTTGCATGAGCCCTGGCTGGCCGGTCAGCGCATCCTGCTGCTGGAGCCGCGCCGGCTGGCGGCGCGCGCCGCCGCCGAGCGCCTGGCCGCGGAGCTGGGCGAAGGCGTTGGCGAGACGGTGGGCTATCGCATCCGCCTGGAAAGCCGGGTGGGCCCGCGCACCCGCATCGAGGTGGTCACCGAGGGCATCCTCACCCGACGGCTGCAGGACGATCCGGCGCTGGAGGGCGTCGGCCTGGTGATCTTCGACGAATTCCACGAGCGCAGCCTGGACGCCGACCTGGCCCTGGCGCTGACCCTGAGCGGCCGCGAACTGCTGCGTGACACCCCGCTCAAGCTGCTGGTGATGTCGGCCACCCTGGAAGGCGAACGCCTGGCTGCCTTGCTGGGCGGAGCGCCGGTGGTGCGCAGCGAAGGGCGCATGTTTCCGGTGACGACCCGCTGGAGCCGACCGCTCGGCCAGGACGAACGCCTGGAGGCGCGGGTGGCCGCCTCGGTGCTGCAGGCACTGGACGAGGAGACCGGCAGCCTGCTGGTCTTTCTGCCCGGCCAGGCGGAGATCCGCCGCACTGCCGAGCGCCTGGCGGAGCAGCTGCCCGCGGGGGTATTGCTCTGTCCGCTGCACGGCGAGCTGGAACTGGCCGCCCAACGCGCGGCCATCGAGCCGGCGCCGGCGGGTAACCGCAAGGTGGTGCTGGCCACCAACATCGCCGAGACCAGCCTGACCATCGAAGGGGTGCGGGTGGTGGTGGACGCGGGCCTGGCGCGCGTGCCGGCCTTCGATCCCGGCAGCGGCATGACCCGCCTGACCACCCGCCGCATCTCCCGTGCCTCGGCGACCCAGCGCCAGGGCCGCGCCGGCCGCCTGGAACCGGGGGTCTGCTATCGACTCTGGTCGGAAGAGCTGCATCAGCAGCTGCCGGCCTATGACAGCGCCGAGATCCTCCAGGCCGACCTGGCCGGCCTGGCCCTGCAACTGGCGCGCTGGGGCATGAACGCCGAGGAGCTGGCCTGGCTCGATCCCCCGCCCGCTGCCGCCCTCGCCCAGGCCCGCGATCTGCTGCTGCGGCTGGGTGCCCTGGACGACCAGGGCGTGCTCACGCCTCACGGCCAGGCCATGAGCGGCCTGCCGGCCCATCCGCGGCTGGCCCACCTGCTGTTGCGCGGTCAGGCCTGGGGCCTGGCCGAGCGCGCCTGCGAGATCGCCGCGCTGCTGGGCGAGCGCGACCTGACCCCGGGGCAGGGCGCCGATCTGCACACCCGTCTCCTGCTGCTGGCGGGCGAAGGCCGGGGTCCGCGCGGCGGCGTGGCGCGCATTCGTCAGCTGATCCGCCAGTATCGCAGCCTGTTGCGCGGCCCGGCCGGGCAGCCGGTGGCCGATCCCGAACACCCGCGCTGGACCGGGGCGCTGCTGGCCTGCGCCTATCCGGATCGCATCGCCCAGCAGCGCAAGGCGGGTGGCCAGGACTACCGCCTGGCCAACGGCCGGGCCGCCAGCTTTGGCGAGCCGGATGGATTGATGAAATCGCCCTGGCTGGTGGTGGCCGACCTGGGCAGTCGCCAGGGGCAGCGCGAAGAGCGCATCTACCTCGCCGCCGAACTGGATCCGGCGCTGTTCGAGGGGCCGCTGGCCGAGCAGGTGGTGCGTCACGACGAACTGGATTGGGACGAGCGCGAAGGCGTGCTACGCGCCGAACGCCAGCGGCGGATCGGCCAACTGGTGCTGAGTCGCGAGCCGCTGAAGAATCTGGACGCCGCCGCCCGCAGCCGGGCGCTGCTCGGGCTGGTGCGGCGCAAGGGCCTGGAGTTGCTGCCCTGGACGCCGGAACTGCGCCAGTGGCAGGCCCGGGTGGCGCTGCTGCGCCAGCTGGACCTGCAGCAGAAGCAGACGAGCGACTGGCCGGAGGTAAGCGACACGGCGCTGCTGGCCAGCCTGGAAGACTGGCTGCTGCCCTATCTGGAGCGCGTCACCCGGCTGGCCCACTTCGCGAATCTGGATCTGGCCGCCATGCTGCAGGGTCTGCTGCCCTGGCCACTGCCGCGCCAGCTGGACGAACTGGCGCCGCGCAGTCTGGCGGTGCCCTCCGGCTCCAGCATCCGCCTGGATTACAGCGAGCAGCCGCCGGTGCTGGCGGTACGGCTGCAGGAGCTGTTCGGCCTGGCCGACACCCCACGCCTCGCCGGGGGGCGGCTGGCGGTCAAGCTGCACCTGCTCTCGCCCGCGCGGCGACCGGTGCAGGTCACCCAGGACCTGGCCAGCTTCTGGGCCAATACCTATGGCGAGGTGAAGAAGGATCTCAAGGGCCGCTATCCCAAGCACTACTGGCCGGACGATCCCTTGATCGCCGAACCCACGGCGCGAGCCAAGCCGCGGGGGACCTGACCGAAACCCCGGAGCGGGCAAGGCTTTGGCTCTCGGGCGGAGCCGCCTGGACGCGGGCCCGACCTGGCTGGACGGGTGCTCCGAACGCTCAACCGTTGCTGCCGGCCGGACGTTTTCGCAGATGATTGGTGGGCAGGGCCGTGGTGTATTTCACCTGGCTCAGGGCAAAGCTCGATCTGATGCTGGCCACGACGGGGATGGAGGTCAGGCAGTCGAGCAGGAGCGTCTGGTATTTGCTCAGGTCTTCGCTCACCACCCGCAACATGAAGTCCGCCTCGCCGCTCATGAGGTAGCACTCCATCACTTCCGGGCGCTCCTTGATCGCGTTGGTGAAGATCTCCAGGGACTGCTTGTCCTGAAGTTTGAGCGACACATGCACGAAGACGTTGATGGCCAGGTTGAGCGCTGCCGGATCGACCAGCGTCACGGCGCCGCGCAAGACGCCACGCTCCTTCATTTCCGCGACGCGTCGCCAACAGGGTGAAGCGGAAAGGCCCACGATATCGGCCAGCTCCGCATTGCTGAGCTCCGCATTTTCCTGAAGCGCATCGAGGATACGCAGGCTGGCCTCGTCGAGCGTTGCTCGGCTCATGGTGAGATTTTCCTGTGATTATCTATTTATAGGTAGAACTTACTCATCTTCCCTTTTTGAAGGAACAGATAGGTGCATTTTTCCGCTGGTATCGCCGCATCATGACCCTGGGCAATCTGCTTGCGACGGGGTGGCATCATGGGCGTTTCAATCCAGCATCTGGCGAAAAGCCGCATCAAAGGCCGGGGAATCTCCTCCACCTACCTGTGCCTGGGACTCATGGTGCTGCTGTGGGGCAGTAGCTGGCCGGTGACAAAGCTTGCCCTGCACAGCGTGCCGCCGCTCTGGCTGGCGACCCTCAGATTCGCCAGCGCCGCGCTCTGTCTGTTCGCCTATCTCGGCGTGCGAGGGCAGCTCAGGCGGCCCACCCGGCAGGACCTGCCCATCGTCGCCAGCGTGGGCCTGCTGCAGATGATGACCTTCACCGGACTCGGCATGGTGGCGATGGTGCATGTCGACACCAGCAAGGCCGTGCTCCTGGCCTACACCACGCCGCTGTGGTGCGTGGTCGTGGCCTGGGTGCTGTTTCGTGAAGTGCCGACCCGGCTGCAGCTTGCCGGGCTGCTGGTGGGGATGGCGGGGGTCGTCGCGGTCTGCTCCCCTGGAGAGCTCGACTGGACGCAGCGGGACACCCTCGTGGGGGCGGCCTTCCTGCTGCTGGCGGCGGTGAGCTGGGCGATCGTCATCCTGCATGTGAAGCGCCATTACTGGGTGACCCCGGCGCTGCTCCTGGCACCCTGGCAGATGCTGTTGGCCACCATCCCCCTGGCGATTGCCGCCTACCTCGTCGAAGGGCCGCCGATCGCCATCGTCTGGGATCGAACGCTGGTCGAGGCGCTGTTGTTCATCGGTCCGGTCGCGACGTCGGCCTGCTTCGTCATCTCGGCGGAACATGGGCGGAGGATCTCCACGTTCGGCATGTCGAATTTCACCCTGGGGGTGCCGCTCGTGGGTACCGCCTTCTCCTGTCTGGCGTTTGGCGCGACCGTCTCCCCGCTGTTTCTTGCCGGGCTCGGGTTGGTGATCCTGGGGGTCGGCGTCTCGGCCCTGGCCACGCGAACCGGGCGTCGCTAGCGGGCTGTTCCCGCAGCCAAGGTTACAGCCTTGGTTGGACGCCTGCGGCGACGCCGCCAGCGAGCCCCTGCTACCCCAGAACGGTCACGGGGCCTGCCGGGCCTTCTGCAGGTTGGACCAGAAGGCCCCGCCAGCCTTGAAGCGCACATTCGCCGCGCCGAGGTCGTTGCCGTTCAGGGTGTTCCTGGCGGGTACCGGCAAGCGGCTCCAGCTGATCAGCGCCTGGCTGCGCCCCACGTCGTGGGTGGCATCGGGGGAGTGGCCGGCGAAGCCCTTGTAGGTCGTCTGATAGGCGCCAGGAGGGTAGCGGTCGAGAGGATTGGGCAAGACCTCCAGACGATCCGGCAACGAAGGCGCCAGGCACCGGCGCTAGCATGGCCGCTTCCAACGAGGGGAGTGGACCATGAACGAGCACAAGACCCTTTTCATCACCGGGGTGAGCAGCGGCCTGGGCAACGCCCTGGCGCGGGAGGCCCTCGCGGCCGGCCACCGCGTCATCGGCACGCTGCGCCGGGAAGCCGATCTTCAGGCCTTCGCCGCCTTGTCGGACCGGGCTCATGGCGTGCTGCTGGATGTCACGGACCATGCTCGCCTGGCAACGGTGGTGGCCGAGGTTCAGGCAGCCCACGGTCCGGTGGATGTCCTGGTCAACAATGCCGGCTACGGCCATGAGGGCATTCTCGAAGAATCGCCGCTGGAAGAGCTGCGCCAGCAATTCGAGGTCAATGTCTTCGCGGCGGTCGCCGTGACCAAGGCCTTCCTGCCGTCCTTCCGCGAGCGGCGCCGCGGTCATATCATCAACATCACCTCGATGGGTGGCACCATCACCCTGCCGGGTATCTCCTACTATTGCGGCAGCAAGTTCGCCCTCGAAGGCATCTCGGCGGCCCTGGGCCAGGAGTTGGCACCCTTCGGCGTCTGGGTCACCGCCGTGGCACCCGGTTCCTTTCGCACCGACTGGGCGGGTCGCTCGATGCGTCGCAGCGCCCGCGGCATCGCCGACTACGATGAGCAGTTCACGCCGATCCGTGCGGCGCGGGAGGCCAAGAGCGGCAAGCAGCTGGGCGATCCGCGCAGGGCGGCCCAGGCCCTGCTGCAGCTGATCGCCCTGCCGGCGCCGCCTGCGCAGTTGCTGCTGGGGAGCGATGCCTTGCAGCTGGTGCGCGAACGTCTGGCCACGGCCAGCCGGGAGATCGAGCGCTGGGAGGCCCTGACCCTTTCCACCGATGGCTGACGCGGAGGCCCCATGAATCCGAGCGATCCCTTTGCCAGCCGGGTGGTGGCGCTGCTGGGCAGGCTGGCGCCCCAGGAAGGCTACAACCTCAGCCCTCTGGAGGATGTGCGCTTCCTGCGCTCGGATCGCCCGCTGACCGGCGTACCCGTGCTCTATGATCCCGGGGTCGTCATCGTCTGCCAGGGCGGCAAGCGCGGCTACTTCGGTGACCGCGTCTATCAGTACGATGCCCAGCACTACCTGGTGGTCTCCGTGCCCGTGCCCTTCACCATGGAGACCGATGCCAGTCCGGAGGCACCGCTGCTGGCCATCTATCTGCGGCTGGATTTCGGGCTGCTCGGCGACCTGGTCCTGCAGCTCGACAGCGAACTGGGACCGGCGCTGGAGGCGCCCCGCGGGCTCTATGCCTCGCCGCTCGATGAAGCGCTGCGCGCTTCGACGCTACGCTTGCTGGAGGTCTTGAGCGTGCCGACGGACGCCCGGCTGCTGGGGCCGGCGCTGCTGCGCGAACTCTACTATCGGATCCTCACCGGCGCCCAGGGCGGATCACTGCGTGCGGCCCTGGATCGCCAGGGTCGTTTCGGCCGCATCGCCCGGTCGTTGCGCACCCTGCATGCCCGCTATGCCGAGCGGCTGGACGTCGCCGCGCTGGCGCAGGAAGCGCGGATGAGTCAGCCCAGCTTCCATCGCCACTTCCGCGACGTCACGGGTACCACGCCCATGCAGTATCTGAAGTCGACCCGTCTGCACCAGGCGCGGCTGTTGATGCTGCGCGACGCCCTCCCGGCGGCGAACGCGGCCTTTGCCGTAGGCTACGAGAGCGCCTCCCAGTTCAGTCGCGAATTCAAGCGGCTGTTCGGCCGGACACCGCTGGCGGAGATCGACTGGATGAAGGCCACCTATGCACTGCCGGCGCCGCCTGCGACGGCGGTCTATGTCTCTTCGCACTAGGGCTGTCCGTCCGAAAAGCCCGGTCGCGGCCGCCGCGCCGGAACCAAGCGGCAGCCGTCCCCGGTCTGAATGCAGACGGGCACTGCCTGCCCGCCCAACCGGAGCGACCCCCATGGCCGACAAGACCCTGCACGACCTTTCCAAAGCGATGCGCGATTTGGATTTCTGCATGCTGACCACCGGCACCGGGCGTTTGACCAGCCGGCCGATGAGCAACAACGGCGACGTCGAATACGACGGAGACTCCTGGTTCTATGCCTACGAGGACTCGGCCAAGATCCGTGACATCGAGCAGGATCCGGCGGTGGGGCTGAGCTTCAGCGAAGGCAAGAGTCTGCTCGGCAAGCCCGGCATCTTCATCGGCATCGAAGGGCATGCCGAGCTGATCCGCGACAAGGCGCAATTCGAGGCGCACTGGACCAAGAGTCTGGATCGCTGGTTTCCCCAGGGCACCGACACGCCCGGCATGATCCTCATCAAGGTGCATGCCGAGCGCGTTCGTTACTGGGATGGGGAGGAGCAGGGCGAGTTGCGGCCCTAGAAGGCTGCGCCGCTAAAAACAGGTGGCGAAGGTCTCCACCACCCGTAGCTCGCTGTCGACGATGCAGCCCTGGCGCCACTTGTCGAAGGTCAGGCAGGGGTGGGAGGTGCCCAGCGCGATGATGTCGCCGATGGCCAGCGCGGTCCCTGGGGCCACGACCATGAAGGCGTGCTGGTCCATGATGGCCGTGACCGTGCAGCCGCTGACGTCGACGGCGTCGGCAGCGGTCCGACCCGGCCGGTAGCGGCGCAGTGGCAGCGGCAGGCCGGCATCGTGGGCGATGTCGCGCTTGCCCAGCGCCAGGATGGCGAAACCGGGTTCGGGCATGGACTGCACGTGAGCCCAGACCTCCAGCGCCGGTTGCAGGCCCTCGTTCAGACCGGTGCGGGCCAGGACGCCACACTGGGCATCGCGATAGATCCCGTGGTCATGGACCACATAGCTGCCGGGGCGCATGACGGCGAGAAAGCGCTCGCGCACTTCCAGCTGGTCGAAGGCGGCGGCGATCAGGTCGTACCAGGCTGACCCCGAGGCGGTGACGATGGGCCGGTCGAGGGCAAAGGCGCCCTGGCCACGCAATTCCTCCGCCAGGCGCACCAGGGAATCGGCGAAGGCGCGGATGTCGGTGGCCGCCTCCGCGCCATGGATCACTCCCTCGTAGCCTTCGATGCCGGTCAGGCGCAGCGCCGGTTGCCCGACGATGGCGCGGGCCAGTTCACGCACCTCGGATTCGCTGCGGCAACCGCAACGGCCGCCGGGTACGCCATATTCGATCATCACCTGCAGCGCCAGGCCGCGTGCGCCAAAGAAGGCACCCAGGGCGGTGACCTGGTCGGGATGATCCACCAGGCAATGGAAGTCGAAGTCCGGATCGGTGGTGAGCAGTTCGGCGATCAGCGCCATGTTCGGCGCGCCCACCAGCTGATTGGCCATCAGTACCCGGCGCACGCCATGGGCCTGGGCGGCACGGGTCTGCACCGCGGTGGCCAGGGTCATGCCCCAGGCGCCTGCGGCCAGCTGTCGCTGGAACAGCGCCGGCGCCATGCTGGTCTTGCCGTGGGGCGCCAGTTCGGCACCGCGCTCGCTGGCGAAGGCCTGCATCCAGGCGATGTTGTGGTCGAGGGCGTCCTGGTGGATGACCAGGGCGGGCAGGGCGATGTCGCTGAGCAGGCTGGCGCCAGGACTGGCGGCGCCTTTATCGGGAGCATGTAGAGCGGTCATGGATTCTCCTGGCCGCCCAGGCGCTGGGACAGGCGGCGCGCGCTGTCGACCAGCACCTGGCGGTACTCGGCATGGTGGGCCTGGGCGTCGGCGCGGGGCGCCACGATGCACAGGGTGGCGATGCTCAGGCCGCTGGCATCCCGCACCGGGGCGGCGAAGCAGTGGGTGTAGGTGTCGGCGATGCTGTCGAAGGAAAAGAAGCCTTCTGCGCAGGCGCTGCGGATCTCGGCGATAAAGGTCGCCGGGGGCAGGCGGCTGCCGTCGGGCAGGATGAAGTCGTCCGGATCGATCAGGGCGAGGATCTCGGCATCGCTCAGATGACCGAGCAGCAGTCGCCCGGACGCGGTCCAGGGAATGGGCGCGTCCTCGCCGACATTGGAGGAGATACGAAAGGCGCGGGCGCCTTCCTTCATCAGCGAGACGGTGTACTTGCGGCCGTTGAGCTGACACAGCTGGGCGGTCTCGCGGGTCTGGGCGACGATATCGTCCAAGAGCATCCCGGCCTCGCGGGCCAGATCGAAGTGGCGCAGGTGCGCCTGGCCGAGAAAGTACAGCTCGCGGCCCAGGTAGACCTGACCGTCGCGGCCCACGGCATCGAGCATGTGCCGCTCCAGCAACAGGCCGACCAGGTCGTAGACGGTGGACTTGGGAATGCCCAGGCCGGCGGCGATCTCGTTGGGTCGCAGCGGCCGACCCACCCGCTTGAGGTGATCGAGGATATCGAAGGCGCGGTCCAGGCCGCGGGCTCGTTGGCGGGTAGGTTCGGTCATCTGTGCGGTTTGTCTCAGGCCTTGGGTTTGTAGGCGATGCAGTCGATCTCGACCTTGCAGTCCACCATCATGGAGGATTGCACGCAGGCGCGCGCTGGGGCGTTGCCGGCGAAGTACTCGGCGAACACCTTGTTGAAGCTCCAGAAGTCGCGCGGATCGTCCAGCCAGACGCCGGCACGCACCACGTGCTCCAGACCGTAGCCGGCTTCGTGGAGGATGGCGATCAGATTCTGCATGGTCTTGTGGGTCTGGGCGACGATGCCGCCGTCGATGATCTCGCCCTTCTCCATGGCCACCTGGCCGGAGACGTGTAGCCAGCCATCGGCTTCCACCGCGCGGGCGAAGGGCAGGGGTTGGCCACCTGCGCCGCGTTCGCCGGCGCCGTATCGAGTGATGCTCATAAGGTTGCTCCTGTTACGGGGGAAGGATTCAGAAAGAGGTCCGGCCGAGGAATTCGGCGAGACGGGTGGAGCGCGGCCGCTCGAACAGCTCGCGGGGCGGACCCTGCTCCTCGATGCGGCCCTGGCTCATGAAGACGATGCGATCGGACACCTCGTAGGCGAATCTCATCTCGTGGGTAACCAGCAGCATGGTCATGCCGTCCTGGGCCAGGTCCTTGATCACCGCCAGCACCTCGCCGACCAGCTCCGGGTCCAGCGCCGAGGTGGGTTCGTCGAACAGCATCAGACTGGGATTCATGGCGATGGCGCGGGCGATGGCCACCCGCTGCTGCTGCCCGCCGGAAAGCTGGCCGGGATGATAATCGCGGCGCTCGATCAGGCCGACTCGGCGCAGCCACTGCTCGCCGATGGCCACGGCTTCGTCCTTGCCCAGCTTCTTGACCTTGCGCAGGCCGAGGGTGACGTTTTCCAGGGCGGTGAGGTGGGGAAACAGATTGAATTGCTGGAAGGCCATGCCGGTGAGCGAGCGCTGGCGGGCGATCTCGCGCTCCGGCAGGCGCTGGCGGCGACCGCCTTCCTCGCGATAGCCGATGGCCTCGCCGGCCAGCCGGATGCTGCCGCCCTGGAAGTCTTCCAGCAGGTTGACGCAGCGCAGCAGGGTGGTCTTGCCCGAGCCGCTGGAGCCGATCAGGGTGACCACGTCACCGCGATCCAGGGACAGGTCGATGCCCTTGAGCACCTCCACGGCGCCAAAGCTCTTGTGCAGGTCGTTGATGCTCAGCAGGGGGACGTTGGAATCGGTCATGGCAGGGTCACCCGTTTTTCCAGATAGCGGCCGAGCCGCTCGATGGCGAAGTTGATGAGAAAGAACAGCAGCCCGGCGAACAGATAGAACTGCAGGGTCATGAACGTGCGGGCGATGACCTGTTGGCTGCTCAGGAGCAACTCGGCCACGCCGATCACCGAGAGTAGGGTGGAGGCCTTGACGATCTCGGTGGAGGCGTTGACCCAGGTCGGCAGGATCTGGCGCAGCGCCTGGGGCAGGAGCACCTCCTTGAGACTCTGGGCGAAGGTCAGGCCGATGGCCTTGGCCGCCTCGTGCTGGCCACGCGGAATGGCCTGCAGGGCGCCGCGGACGATCTCCGCCACATGGGAGCCGCAGAACAGCAGCAGCGCCGCGGTGCCAGCCTGGAAGGGCGTGGGCCGCAGGCCCAGGGCGGGGGCCATGTAGTAGCAGGCCAGCACCAGCACGAACACCGGGGTGCCGCGGATCAGGTCGGAGTAGAGACGGAACGGCAGGCGCAGCGGCCAGCGGCCATAGGTCAGCGCCAGGCCGCCAAGGGTACCGAGCAGGGTGCCGCCCAGCACCGCCAGCACGGAGCACGCCAGGGTGGTGGCGAAACCGGCGGCCAGGGTCTGGCGGGCGTTCCACAACTCCAGGAACCAGGAGGGGGCTTCGTACACGATCGGGCTCCTAGCGGTTAAGGCTCAGCCGTCGCTCCAGCTGGCGCAGCAGCAGGGCGATGACGTAGCAGGTGAGGATGTAGAGGGCGCTGGTCACCAGCCAGGTCTCGATGACCCGGTAGCTTTCCAGGTTGATCTTGCGCGCCTGGTAGGTCAGTTCCGGCACGGCGATGGCCGCCGCCAGGGAGGTGTCCTTGAACAGCGAGATGAAGCTGTTGGAAAGCGACGGCAGCACGTTGCGCAGCATCACCGGAATGATGACGTAGGCCTTGATCTGCCATTCGCGCAGGCCAATGGCCAGGCCGGCCTCGCGCTGGCCCTTGGGAATGGCCATGAGGCCGCCGCGAAACACCTCGGCCAGGTAGGCGCCGGCATAGAGCGCCAGGGTGATCAGAAAGGAGCTGAGCTTGTCCAGGCGGATGCCGATGCTGGGCAGGGCGAAGTACAGCAGGAGGATCAGTACCAGGATCGGGGTGTTGCGCACCAGGGTGACGTAGCCCGCCGCCAGCCAGCGCAGCGCCCGCACCGGCGAGAGCAGGGCGAAGGCCGTGGCCAGGCCGATCAGGCAGCCGATGGCGATGCCCACCAGCGCCAGCTGCAGGCCGAGGGCGAGCCCGGCCAGCAGGTGGTCCAGGTTCTGCCACACGGGGGCGAAGTTGAGGGTGTAGTTCATGCTCGACGTCTACCTAGAGGGCGCGGACAGGCCGCGCCGGGGCCAGGATCACTTGAACTCGACGGGGAAGCCGATCGCCGGGGATGGCAGCTCGACGCCGAACCACTTCTTGAAGGAGGCCTGGTAGGTGGGGAATTCCACGCCGGTCATGGCCTCGTGCAGGGCGGTGTTGACGAAGTTCAGCCAGTCCTGGTCGCCGCGCTTGACCGCGCAGGCGTAGGTCTGGGGGCTCCAGGCGTAGTCGGGCGAGCGATAGCGACCGGGATTCTGGGTCATCAGGTACTTGACCGAGGACTGGTCGGTGGCCACGGCGTCGGCGCGGCCGGTGCCCAGGGCCTGGTAGAGCAGGTCGACGCTGTCGTACTGGTCGACCTTGGCGCCGGGCAAGGCCTGGTGCACCAGTTCCTCGGCATAGACGTTCTGCAGCACGGCCACGGTCAGGTCGCCCTTGGCCGCCTTGAGGTCATCGATCTGCTGGTAGCGGCTGTTGGCCGGCAGGAGCAGGGCCACGCCCTCGCGGTAGTAGGGCAGGGTGAAGGCCACCTGCTGGGCGCGGCTGGCGGTCACGGTGATGAACTGGCAGCTGATGTCGACCTTGTCGGTGAGCAGGTTGGGGATGCGCGCATCCGAGCCCTGGACCACGAACTCGACCTTTTCCGGATCGTTGAACAGGCCCTTGGCGATGACCTTGGAGATATCGATATCGAAGCCGTGCAACTTGCCGTCGGCGCCCTGGAAGTGCCAGGGGGCGTTGGTGCTGCCGGTACCCACGACCAGATGGCCGCGCTTGAGTACGTCATCCAGCTTGGCCGCCTGGGCGCCGGTCATGGCGACCAGGCCGACCAGCAGCGCCAGCGTTTTCCACCCCTTCGTCTTGCCTGTCATAGCGTCTCTCCGTTTCCGTTGTAGCGGAATTATGTTCATAACAACGGAATCGATTGCAGTGACTGTGCCAGCTATTCGCCCGGCGTTGCAAATCAACGGCTTGGCTCGAGCGACGGGCAGCGGAGGGTGCTCCCGGTGCGCCAGGGGGCACCGGGAGGTGGCGGAAGGTAACGGCGGTGCACCAGGGCGAGGCGTTACCTGGTAGCGCTTAGCAGGGGCGCGGGAAGCCGTGCCGCAGATCGCCGGCGCGTGGCAGGAAGCGGCCATGGCGTTCGCCAATGGCCTGGTCCGGGGCATAGGCCAGGCGGCCATTCACCCAGACGGCGTGGATGCCTTCGGCCGGCCGTTGCGGGTCGCTGAAATCGGCCACGTCGCGGATGCGCCGGGGATCGAACAGCACCAGGTCGGCCTGGGCGCCCGGCTCGATCAGGCCGCGGCCGCTGAGGCCGAAGCGGGCGGCGGACAGGCCGGTCATCTTGTGCACGGCGGTGTGCAGCGGAAAGAGGCCGAGGTCACGACTGAAATGACCCAGCACCCGCGGGAAAGCGCCCCAGAGCCGCGGATGGGGAAAGGGATCCTCGGGCAGGCCGTCGGAACCGATCATGCTCAGCGGATGGGCGAGAATCAGCCGCACATCGGCCTCGCTCATGCCGTAGTAGACGGCACCCGCCGGTTGCAGGCGGCGGGCGGTTTCCTGCAGATCCAGACCCCAGTCGGCGGCGATGGCGGCCAGGTCGCGGCCGCCGCAGTCGGGATGCGGGGTGGACCAGGTGATGGTGATGCGGTGGCGATCGGTGACCTGCCTGAGGTCCAGGGTGGAGGAACTGGCCGCATAGGGATAGCAGTCGCAGCCGACCGGCTGACGATGGGCGGCCCGCTCCAGGGCGCCGAGCAATTCCGGTGCGCGGCCCCAGTTGTCCACCCCGGCGCACTTGAAGTGCGAGACCACCACCGGTGCCCGTGCCTGCCGACCGATGTCCAGGGCTTCGTCCAGGGCCTCGTGCACCGCGGCGAATTCGCTGCGCAGGTGGGTGGCATAGAGTCCGCCCACGGCGTCCAGCTCCGCGGCCAGTTCGGCCACTTCTGAGGTCGGCGCCGCCGCGGCGGAGGCATAGGCCAGCCCGCTGGAGAGCCCCAGGGCGCCAGCCGCCAGGCTGTCGCGCAATTCGAGGCGCATGGCGGCGATTTCGGCCGGAGTGGCGGCACGCTGGAGATCGTCCAGGTGGTTGCTGCGCAACGCCGTGTGGCCGACCAGGGCGGCCACGTTGACGCCGGGCCGCGCCTGCTCCACCGCCGCGCGGTAGGCGGCGAAGGTGGGATAGCCGAAGGCCGCTGCCGGGCCGAGCAGATTCAGCGGATCCGGCGGCTCGCCACGCAGCCGCACCGGGGCGGCGCTGATGCCGCAGTTGCCGACCACCACGGTGGTGACCCCCTGGCTGAGCTTGGGCAGTTGCTGCGGCCGGCGGATGACCATGGTGTCGTCGTGGGTATGGACATCGATGAAGCCGGGGGCCAGTACCAGGCCGCTGCCGTCGCGGACCTCCCGTGCCGGTTGGCCGGCCAGCTCGCCCAGCGCCTGGATGCGCTCGCCGGCAATCGCCACGTCGAGTACCCGGCCCGGACGGTCGCGACCATCCAGCACAAGGGCATTGAGAATCACTACATCATGCATGCTAGAGCCATCCTGCAACCGTTGAGGAGCGCCTTTTGACCGTCGGGTGGCAAAGCGCCATATAAGCGAAGCGGCAGGCCGATAGCGAGAGAACTGTTACAGAAAACTCTGTCTATTACGTCACAAATTGGGCGGTACAGCCCGAGTGACCCTTCCTGCCGCCCGTGAGCTCGCCATGAATCTGTTGACCCCAGTCGTAAGTCTAATGAATCGTCTGAGATTCCCCGCCAAATTCGCCTGTCTGGCGGCCATCGTCCTGGTGCCCCTGGTGTTTCTCAGTGTCTACCTCTATCAGGATATCCAGGAACAGCGGATCGGCCTGGTCCAGGAAATCGACGGTCAGCGCTATCTGACGCAACTGACCCCGGTCGCCCGCCTGAGCATGTTGCAGCGCGCCCTGACCAAGCGGCTCCAGGATGGCGATGCCTCCGCTCAGCAGGATTGGCAGAACAACCGCGACAACCTGCTCAAGGCCTATGACGATCTGGGCCGGCTGGATCGCGAACTCGGCACCCAGCTGGAAACCGGGGATCGCCTGAGCCAGCTGCGGCGGGGCGCCGAGCGCCTGATGCAGGGAGCCACGGGCACCCCGCTGGAGGTGTTCGAGGCCTGGAACGAGCAACTGACCCAGACCCTGAACCTCTTCTATTACGTCTCGGCCACCTCCGGCCTGGCGCTGGACTCGGATTACACCAGCCTCTTTCTCATCGACATCACCTCCGTGCGCCTGCCGCGAGAGATCAACCTCATCGGGCAACTGCGCGGCCTGGCCACCGGTCTGAGCGCCACCAACAGATTCGATCCGGCCAGTCTTAACCTGGCGCGCAGCGTGGTGAACCAGGAACGGCAGAGCGCCGACGAACTGGAGCAGGGCCTCAGACTCCTGGCGCGTCAGGCGCCGGAACTGGCCCAGCGGCTCAAGGGCTCCCTGGCCCAGGCGGCGGACGACTATGCCAACTTCCGCCAGGGCATGCAGGCGGCCATGACCAACGAGGGTACGGTCTCCGGGCGCGCCCTGGGTACCCAGGGCAATGCCGTGGTCGCCCGCTATTACAAGGTGCAGGAAGAGGCGCAGGGCCAGCTCTCCCAGTTGCTGGCCGAGCGACTGGTCCATGCGACCACGCTGCGTAATCTGGTAGTGGGCCTGATCCTGGGTGCCCTGCTGCTGCTGATCTACACCTTCGCCGGTATCTACCAGGCGCTGCGCCAGGGGATCGCCGAACTGGTCGGGGTGACCGCCGCCGCTGCCCAGGGCGATCTGAGTCGCCGCGCCGCCCTGCGCGGACGTGACGAGATCGCCGACATCGGCCGTAGCCTGGACGCGATGCTGGAGGCCTTCGGTCGTTCGCTGCGGGAGGTCGATCAGGCCTCCAACGCGGTGGCTGAGGCCTCGGGATCTCTGGCTGGCTCCATTGGCCAGGCGCGTTCGACCATGCAGACGCAACAGGGCGAAACCGACCAGGTGGCCACCGCCATCACCGAGATGACCGCCAGCGTGGCGGACGTCGCCAACAACACCGAAGGTGCCGTGGCCGCCGCCCAGCAGGCCGATCAGGCCACCCGGGAAGGCACCCGGGTGATGCAGCAGACGCAACAGGCCATCGAGGCCCTGGCCGCCGAGGTGGACCTCAGCGCCACCAAGGTCGCGGCCCTGGAAAGCCACAGCCAGGCCATCGGCGGGGTCATCGCGGTAATCCGTACCATCGCCGAGCAGACCAACCTGCTGGCGCTCAACGCCGCCATCGAGGCCGCCCGGGCCGGCGAGCAGGGCCGTGGCTTCGCCGTGGTGGCCGACGAGGTCCGCACCCTGGCCTCGCGCACCCAGACCTCCACCGAGGAAATCCGCCGCATCATCGAGCAGTTGCAGGCCGCCACCGGCGAGGCCGTCGGGCAGATGCAGGCCAGTCGCGGCCATGCCCTGACCGGCGTCGCGGCGGCCGAGCAGGCCAGCGTCAGCCTGACCAGCATCGGCGCCGCCGTGGAGCGCATCGTCGACGTCAACGTGCAGATCGCCAGCGCCGCGGAACAGCAGGCCGCGGTCTCCGAGGACATCAACCGCAACACCACCGGCATCCGCGCCAGCACCCTGCAGGTCCTGGGCGGGATCGAAGCCGATGCCGGCACCGCCGAGCGTCTCGCCGGTCTCTCCCAGGACCTGCGCGGCATCGTTTCGCGCTTTCGCCTCAGCGCCTGAGGGCGCCGCTCATCGGCGAGGGTTAGGTCGGACTTTACAACACGGCAGCTGCGGATAACTGTATAAATAGACAGTTATCCGCAGGAGCGCCTTGTCATGTCCGTTACCGTCCTGGGTTGCCTGGAGTCGTCCGAGACCCGGCTGCCGCTCTATGATTTTCGCCTGCCGTGCGGCTTTCCCTCGCCGGCCCAGGATCATCTGGAGCGCCAGGTCTCGCTGGACGAACTGGTCGACCTGCGCGCGCCCCACACCTATGTCATCCAGGTCAGTGGCGACAGCATGACCGGCGCCGGGATCTTTGCCGGCGATCTGGTGATCGTCGATCGCGCCAGGCCGGCACGGGTCGGCGACATCGTGGTGGCGGTACGCGATCGCGAACCCACCCTCAAGCGCCTCGGCCGGCGCGGTGCCCATTTCGTCCTGCTGGCGGAAAATCCGGCCTATGCGCCCCTGGTCATCGGCGAGCGCGATGACTTCGAGGTCTGGGGCGTCGCCACCCACAGCCTGCGGCGCTTCGGCCATGGTTGAGTCGGTGCTGGCGCTGATCGACTGCAACGCCTTCTATTGCAGTTGCGAGCGGGTCTTCCGTCCCGATCTCGCGCAGCGGCCGGTGGTGGTGCTGTCGAACAACGACGGCTGCGTGATCGCCCGCTCGCCCGAGGCCAAGCGCCTGGGCATCGCCATGGCGGCGCCCTGGTTCCAGGTGCGCGAACTGGCCCGGCGCGGCGAGGTCGAGGCCTTCAGTTCCAACTACGCCCTCTATGGCGATCTCAGCGATCGGGTGATGCGCACCCTGGCGACCCTGGTGCCGCGCCTGGAGCGCTACAGCATCGACGAGGTGTTCGCCGATCTGGCCGGCCTGCCCGAACCCCTGGATGCCCTCGGCCAGCGTCTGCAGGCGCGGGTGCAGAAGTGGACGGGTATCCCGGTCAGCGTCGGCATCGCCGGCACCAAGACCCTGGCCAAGCTGGCCAATGCCGCCGCCAAGCGCTGGCCGGCGCGCACCGGCGGGGTGCTGGATCTGCGCGACCCGGCAGTGCACGACTGGGTGCTCAGGCATTCGCCCATCGAAGACGTCTGGGGGGTCGGCCGGCGCCTGGCCGCGCGCCTGCGCGGGGAGGGCGTCAGCACCGCCTGGGAATTGGCCGGGCAGGACGCCTGGTCGCTGCGCCAGCGCTATAGCGTGGTGCTGGAAAAGACCGCACGGGAATTGCGCGGACTGGCCTGCCTGAGCCTGGAGGAACTGGAAGCGCCAAGGCAGACGATCTGCAGCAGTCGCATGTTCGGTCGCCGCCAGTATGAGTTCGGCGCCCTGGCCGAGGCGGTGGCCAGCTACACCGCCCGCGCCGCGGAAAAGCTGCGCGCCCAGGGCTCGCTCTGTCGCACCCTGAGGGTCAGTATCCAGACCGGCATGCACGGCGCCGACGACGGCCGCTACGCCAATGCCGCCCTGCTCAACCTGCCGGCGCCCAGCGACGACACCCGGGTGCTCAACGACCAGGCCCAGGCGGGCCTGCGCGAGATCTTTCGCGACGGCTTCGGCTATGCCAAGGCCGAGGTGCTGCTGCTCGATCTCTGCGGCCGTGGCGAGGTGGCGGCGGATCTCTTCGCCGCCGCCCCGGATCCGGCCGCTGCGCGGCTGATGGCGACCCTGGACGCCATCAACGGCCGGTTCGGTCGCGAGACCCTGAGACCGGCACGGATTCCGCGCGATCCCGCCTGGCAGATGCGCCGCGACCTGCTCAGCCCGCGCTACACCACCCGGCGCGATGAACTCTGGACGGTGGGCTGAGCGCCCAGCGCCGGTCTAGCCGGCGCGTACCACCCGCCGCCCGCGCCACCAGTAGCCCACGCCCAGCAGCAGGAACCACAGCGGACTGGCCAGCAGCGCCTGGCGGGTGTCGTCCTGCAGGGTCAGCAGGACCAGCACCGCGGCGAAGAAGGCCAGCACCCCGTAGCACACCCAGCGTCCGCCGGGCAGGCGAAAGGCCGAGGCGGCATGGCGCTCCGGACGGTTGCGGCGATAGGCCAGCCAGGCCAGCAGGATCAGCGACCAGACGAACATGAACAGCACCGCGGCCAGGGTGGTGACCAGGGTGAAGGCGGTGACCAGGTTGGGGATCAGGTAGATCAGCACCGTACCCAGCAGCAGGCACAGGCAGGACAGCACCAGCCCGCGCGCCGGCACCGCCGCCCGCGAAAGGCGGGTGAGGCCGCGTGGCGCATGACCTTCGCGGGCCAGGCCATAGAGCATCCGGCTGGTGGAGAAGATGCCGCTGTTGGCCGAGGAGGTGGCCGAGGTCAGCACCACGAAATTGATCAGGCTGGCGGCCATGGGCACGCCGGCCAGCACGAAGAGTTCGACGAAGGGACTCTTGTCCGGCACCACCTGGCGCCAGGGCGTCACCGCCATGATCACCACCAGCGCCAGCACATAGAACACCAGGATGCGCAGCGGAATGGAATTGATCGCCCTTGGCAGGTTGCGTCGCGGATCGGCGGTTTCGGCGGCGGTGGTACCCACCAGTTCGATGCCGACGAAGGCGAAGACGGCGATCTGGAAACCGGCGAAGAAACCGCCCAGTCCCATGGGAAAGACGCCGCCGTCGTTCCACAGATTGGCCAGGCTGGCGACGTTGCCCGAGGGCGACTGGAAGCCCCAGAGCACCAGGCCGAAGCCGGTGACGATCAGCGCGCAGATGGCGACGATCTTGATCAGCGCGAACCAGAATTCCAGTTCGCCGAACAGCCGCACGGTGACCAGGTTGAGCCCCAGCAGGAGCAGTACGCAGAGCAGCGCCGGGATCCAGGGGGCGAGGCCTGGAAGCCAGAACTGGGCATAGGCGGCGATGGCGATGACATCGGCGATGGCGGTGACGATCCAGCAGAACCAGTAGGTCCAGCCGCAGAAGAAGCCGGCCCAGGGGCCGAGCAGATCGGTGCAGAAGTCGATGAAGGACTTGTAGTCCAGGTCCGACAGCAGCAGTTCGCCCAGGGCGCGCATGACAAAGAACAGGGCGCTGCCGATGATCAGATAGACCAGCAGGATCGAGGGGCCGGCCAGGGCGATGGTCTTGCCCGAGCCCATGAACAGGCCGGTGCCGATGGCGCCGCCGATGGCGATCAGTTGCAGATGGCGATTGGACAGGCTGCGTTGCAGCCCCTCGGGCGGGGTGGAAGACGCGGACATGACGAGCGGATACCTGACAGCGACAGCGGGGGCCACACGGTAAGAGATGCACGGCGGACGTGCCAGTCGTTTCACCGGGACAGCATGCCGCAGGGCCGGCCTGCCACTGATGGGGGCGGCGGCGCCGTCGGTCACCTGGAACTCTGGCAGGCAGGCTCGTACCTGCCTATCATGGCCATCCGGGCTCCTGCAGCGGACCCGGACGGCCACGAGATCCCTCAGTGCCTCTGCCAGTGAGTCGTCCCTTGTCCTATCTCGAAAGTTTCGCCTGGGAAACCACGCCACTGGGCGCGCGCGCCAGCTGGCCCGTGGCCCTCCGGACTACCTACGACCTGCTGATGGCGTCCCCCTTCGCCATGTGCGCCACCTGGGGCGCGGAGCAGACGCTGATCTACAACCAGGCTTACGCCCCCTTTCTCGGCGCGCGACATCCTGCCGCATTGGGGCAGCCGATCGATAAGGTCTGGGCGGAACTGTGGGACGAGATCGCGCCGCTGATCGAGCGGACGCTGTCCGGCGAGGCACTGCACTTCGTCGACAAGCACTTCGTGATGACCCGCAACGGCTATCCCGAGGACACCTACTGGAGCTTTTCCTACAGCCCGCTGCGTGACGGTGAGGCCATCGTCGGCATGCTCAACATAACCACCGAGACCACTGCCGGCGTCCAGGCCCACCACCAGCGCGATGTGGCCGAGGCCGCCCTGCGCCGGCACAACTTGACCCTCGAACAGGAACTCTCGGCGCGTATCGACGAGCGCGACAGCGCGCGCGCCGCGGAGAGCAGCGTGCTGGCCGCCGCCGAGCGTGTACAACTGGCCCTCGCCGCCGGTGCCATCATCGGCACTTGGTACTGGGACCTGCCCACCGACAGATTCACCGTCGACGAGGCCTTCGCCATGAACTTCGGCCTCGACCCGGCGCTGGGCCGCGATGGCCTGAGCCTGGCGCAGGTGGTGGCCACCGTCCACCCGGACGACCAGGCCGGCCTGGCCGCGGCCATCGCCGACGTCATCGCGCGCGGTGGGCGCTATGCCCACCAGTACCGGGTCCGCCGCAGCGACGGCCGCTACTACTGGCTGGAGGCCAACGGCCACGTCGAACTGGCGCCGGACGGTACCCCGCTGCGCTTCCCCGGCGTGCTGCTGGACGTGGATGCCCGGCGTGCCCTGGCCGACGAGCGCGACCGTGCCCTGGCGGAGTTGCGCGACCTGACCGCCACCCTGGAGCAGCGCGTCGAAGAGCGCACCGAGGAACTGCGCCGCTCGGAAGAAGCCCTGCGCCAGTCGCAGAAGATGGAAGCGGTCGGCCAGCTCACCGGCGGCCTGGCCCATGATTTCAACAACCTGCTCGCGGGGATCTCCGGCAGCCTCGACCTCATGAGTCTGCGCATCGGCCAGGGGCGCTTCACCGAGCTGGAAAAATACCTGTTGGCCGCCCAGGGCAGCGCCAAGCGCGCCGCGGCCCTGACCCACCGGCTGCTGGCCTTCGCCCGCCGCCAGACCTTGGCCCCGGAGGCCACGGTGGTCAACCAGCTGGTGGGCGGCATGCTCGACCTGGTGCAGCGCACCGTGGGGCCGGCCATCCAGGTGCACTTCACCAGTCTGCCGGACGACCAGCCCTTGCTGGTGGACCAGTCCCAGCTGGAAAACGCCCTGCTCAATCTGTGCATCAACGCGCGCGACGCCATGCCCAAGGGCGGGCGTATCCTCATCGCCGCCAGTCATCGCACCCTCGGCGAAGGGGACAGCCGCGATTTCGAACTGGCCCCCGGGCGCTATCTGCACCTGAGCGTGACCGATACCGGCAGCGGCATGCCGCCGGAGGTCGCCGCCAAGGCCTTCGAACCCTTCTTCACCACCAAGCCGATGGGGCAGGGCACGGGCCTTGGGCTGTCGATGATCTATGGCTTCGCCCGCCAGTCGGGCGGCCAGCTGCGGCTGCGCTCGATGCCAGGCGAAGGCACTACGGTCTGCCTTTACCTGCCCCTGCGACCGGTGGGGCGACCATGCGGCTTGCCTCTGGCAGCGGGCCAGCCCGGTCTGCTGGAAGGTGCCCATGCCACGGTGCTGGTGGTCGACGACGAACCCACGGTGCGCATGCTGGTGACCGATCTGCTGCGCGAACTGGGCTACGTCATCATCGAGGCCGCCGACGGCGCCGGCGGCCTGGAAGTGCTGCACTCCGATGCCCGTATCGATCTGCTGGTCACCGACGTCGGCCTGCCCGGCGGCATGAACGGTCGCCAGCTGGCCGACGCCGCCCGGGTCCAGCGTCCGGCACTCAAGGTGCTGTTCATCACCGGCTTCGCCGAAACCTCGCTGCTCAGCGACGGCCACCTGGAGCCCGGCATGGCGATCCTCACCAAGCCCTTCGCGGTGGAGGCCCTGGCGCAGCGGGTGAGGAGCCTGGTAGCGGGGTAGGTTTCGCGCACGCAAAACCCCTTGGCAGAGCCCGGAAACGCAACGGCCCCCAATCAGCGTGTCCGCAAGGACTGATTGGAGGCCGCCTGAAATCTGGAGCGGGCGAAGGGAATCGAACCCTCGTCATGAGCTTGGGAAGCTCAGGTAATGCCATTATACGACGCCCGCGTGGGGTGCCTTTGTACCAGAAGCCTGCCTCCGGGTGAAGAGGCGGGAGTGGTCTGGCTGTTTCGTGGTCCAACGGACAGGACCGCACGCTGCGGTGATCGGGGACCTTTGTCCCCCAGAGGAGGAGGTCGCGCATGTCTCGTTATCCGGGCACCTATCAGGGAGTGATTCCCCCCTACATTCTTGGCCGCATCATCGATCATGGCGATGAACACCAGCGTTCCTGCGCCCTGACCACCCTGAGCCACGTCCAGAGTCTGTTGCACAATCCCGGTCGGCCCGGGGTGCGCCAGGCGCCGATCGGGCCGCTGCCGCGTACCGATGACGCCAGTCCGCAGCGCAGCATCTTCGATGCCGGCAATGCCATGCAACTGCCCGGGCGCCTGGTGCGCCAGGAAGGCCAGCCGGCGCTGAGCGATGTGGCAGTGGACGAGGCCTACGACTACCTGGGCGCCACCTTCACCTTCTTCAACGAGGTCTTCGGGCGCAATTCCATCGATGGCCAGGGCCTGCCGCTGGCCGGTACCGTCCACTATGGCCAGGACTACCAGAACGCCTTCTGGAACGGCGAGCAGATGGTATTCGGCGATGGCGACGGCGAGATCTTCAATCGATTCACCATCGCCCTCGACGTCATCGCTCATGAGCTGGTGCACGGCGTCACCGAGAGCGAGGCGGGGCTGGTGTACTTCAACCAGTCCGGCGCACTCAACGAGTCGGTCTCCGATGTCTTCGGCATCCTGGTCAAGCAGTACAAGCTCAAGCAGACGGCTGCCGAGGCAGACTGGATCATCGGCGCCGGGTTGCTGACCAAGAAGATCAAGGGCAAGGGCCTGAGGTCGATGGCCGAGCCGGGCACCGCCTACGACGATCCGACTCTGGGCAAGGATCCCCAGCCTGGCCATATGCGCGACTACATCGAGACCCGCGAAGACAATGGCGGTGTCCACCTCAATTCGGGCATTCCCAACCGGGCCTTCTACCTGGCCGCGCTGGCCTTGGGCGGTCACGCCTGGGAAAAGGCCGGGCCGATCTGGTACGACACCCTCTGCGACAGTCGCCTGGCCAACGATGCGGATTTCGCCGCCTTCGCCCGCCTCACTGTGTCCAACGCCGGTCGCCGTTTCGGCGCCGAGTCGGCCGAGGTCCGGGCGGTCGAGGAGGCCTGGGCCGGCGTGGGTGTCACCCTTAGCTAGAGGAGCAGGGCAATGCGCGAACTTCCCCCGCTGGGCAAGGACACCGTGGTGCGGCTCTCGCGGCAGGGGGGCTTCGCGCCCCTGCATGCGCTGAGCAAGCCGCGGGAGATCGAATTCGGCCAGTACGACAGCGCCCAGCGCGGGCGCATCTGCTCGGTGCTGGAGCGCTGCCTGCCTGAGTCCGGCGAACCGACCCAGGTCGGGCGCGGCGATCAGCGCTACTTCAAGGTGGAATTGCGCTTTCGCCCGCAACCCGCCGAGCAGGAAGACGAACTGACCCTGCTGATCCCCGAAGATCGGGCGCCCAGCGAGCTGGTACGGCTCTGGGACAAGGGCCTGGTGGAGTAGTCGCTAGGGCACCGACCAGACCTCGCCCGGCGCCAATGTCCTGAAGGCCTCGTCCGCCAGGCCATGCAGGGCGCGGGCATGGGCCAGGTCGCGGGGCGGAGCGAATTGCCCTTCGTCGCTGAGGGGAAAGGTGCCGAAGTGGATGCCCAGGCTGCTGGCCGCGCCCAGCGCCTGATGGGCGCGTACCGCATCGTCGGGATTCAGGTGGCTGTCCTGCATGAACCAGCGCGGTTCGTAGGCGCCGATGGGCAGGGCGGCGAAACGCGGTGCGCCCAGGCGTTCGCGGATCTGCGCGAAGTGCGGGCCCCAGCCGGTGTCGCCGGCGAAATAGACCGGTCCGCTTGGCGCTTCCAGCACGAAGCCACCCCACAGCCGCCGATTGGTATCGAAGCGACTGCGCGCCGACCAGTGCTGGCCCGGCACCAGGTGCAGGCGCAGGCCGTCCCTGAGTGGCAGACTCTGCCACCAGTCTAGTTCGCTGACGGTGACGAAGCCGGTCTCGCGGCGGATCAGCTCGGCGTTGCCCAGGGGCGTCACCACCGGCGTCAGGGGCGCGCGCTCGGCCAGGCGCCTCAGCGTCGCCAGATCCATATGGTCGTAGTGGCTGTGGCTGACAAAGATCAGGTCCAGCGGCGGCAGGTCATCCAGGGCCACGCCAGGTGCGTGATAGCGTCGGGGGCCGATGAAGCTGAACGGACTGACCCGCTCCGACCAGACCGGATCGGCGAGGATATTGAGGCCCTGATGCTGGATCAGCAGGGTGGCGTGGTTGACGAAGGTCACCCGCAATTCGCCGCCCTCGACCCGGGCCGCTGGCCGCGTCGGCACGGCCGGTTCTTCCTGCCAGGTCCACTCGGGACGGGTGCGGGTGAACTGCCATTTCAGCAAGGTCCAGAGACTCTTGTCCTCGCGCGGCGCCAGGTTGTGGAAGCGCTCGCCGTCGAAGTGGTCGGAGCGTGGGCCTTCATAGGCCGAAGAGGCGCAGCCGGCCAGGGTCAGCAGGTGGATCAGCCACAGCGGACGAAAGATGCGCATGGGACCTCGGACGAATAGACTGGGCGGTCCAGATTACCCTTTGGCTAGCCGCCGTCGATCCCCATGTCGCGAAATACCCGCTCCACCCCCGGCCAGCGACCCCGTCGCCAGGCCAAGGCGCCACCGGTCACGCCGCGGCTGCTGCTGCTCAACAAGCCCTTCGATGTGCTCACCCAGTTCGCCGACGCCGATGGCCGCGCGACCCTGAAGGCCTACGTCGCGGTGCCGGGCGTCTATCCCGCTGGCCGCCTGGATCGCGACAGCGAAGGCCTGCTCCTGCTGACAAACGATGGCCAGCTGCAGGCGCGCATCGCCGATCCCCGGCACAAGCTGCCCAAGACCTACCTGGCCCAGGTGGAAGGCGCGCCCAGCGAAGCGCAACTGCAGCGCCTGCGCCAGGGCGTCGAGCTCAATGACGGCCCCACGCTGCCCGCCGAAGCGCGTCTGCTGGCCGAGCCACCGGTGCTCTGGGAGCGCGATCCACCGGTGCGCTTTCGCAAGAGTGTGCCGACCGCCTGGATCGAGTTGACCATCCGCGAAGGGCGCAATCGCCAGGTGCGGCGCATGACCGCCGCGGTGGGCCTGCCGACGCTGCGCCTGGTGCGGGTGCGCATCGGCCCCTGGACGCTGGACGAGCTGGCGCCGGGCCAATGGCGCGAGGTACCGGCGCAGCTCTAGCGCCGCATCTCAATCCTGCCGCTGGCTGGCGGCCTCCTGCAGGTCGCCGGCGATGTCGGCGAGGCGGCGGCTGACCTCTTTCAGGACCTGCGGATCGATCGCGCGCGCGGGCTGACCCGGTTCGGTCAGCAGCTGACTGGCCAGCAGGGCGCTCAGAGCGCCGACCTCGCTGGCCTGGTGACGCAGCTCGTGGGTGTGCTGCACGGCGGCGTCGCGCAGAAGATTGGTGCTGAGGGTCAGGCGGCCCAGTTCGTCATCGCGCCCGCCGGGCAGGCGCTCGCCGAAGCGCCCGCGCGCCAGTAGCCCCAGTTGCCGGGCGCAGGTCACCAGCGGATCGACCAGCCGCCGCTCCACCAGCCTGACACCCAGGAACAGCAGGCCGCCGCCACAGAGCAGCAGGGCCAGACCGGCGAGCAGGATGTCGCGCTGGGCCTCGGCGCGGATGGCGGCGATCTGCGCGGCGGTACGGCCGTGCAGTTCATCGACCAGGGCGGCGAAGCCCTCGGCGGTCTCGCGGTCGATACCTCGGACCTCGGCATCGCCGCGACGTGGATCGCGGTCATGGGCGAGATAGGCGGCATGACCGGCGCGATAGCGCTCGCCCAGGCGCCCGTGCTGGGTCCGCAGCGCCTGGAGCCGCGGTTGCAATTCGGGGTCGACGCGGGTGGCCAGCTGTTGCAGCCGCTGATCGACCTCGGCTTCGCGGTTCAGAAAGGCCTGCCAATAGCGCTCGGCGGCGTCGGCATCGCCACCGCGCAGGAGAAAGTTCTTCCATTCCTGCACCTGGATCTTGAAGGTCAGGTGGGTGTCGTCGATCTCCACCAGCCGCTCCATTGGGCCCTCGATCAGGTGCTGGTAGCGGTGCAGTTCGCGGGAAAGCAGGCCGAAGCCGGCCAGGGCGATCAGCAGCATCAGCAGCAGGCTGCCGCCGAACAGGAGCAGGCTCTGACTGCGGAGCGAGCGGGCGAAGGGCATAGGGACTCTCGACAGGAAACGCAGAGCCGCAGCTTAGGGCGCTCGCCGGGCGAAGGCCAGCCTCAGGTCGAGATCAGCAATTGCACCGCGACGGCGAACATCACCCCGGCCACCAGCAGATCGATCAGCCGCCACACCCCCGGACGGGCCAGGTAGGGTGCGGCCCAGGCCGCGCCCAGGGCGAGTCCGAAAAACCACAGCATGGAGGCGGTGGCGGCGCCAAACACATAGGCCAGGGGCGCAGCCTGCTGGCTGCCCAGGGAGCCCACCAGCAGCACCGTGTCCAGATAGACGTGGGGATTGAGCAGCGAGACGGCGGCCGCGGCGAGCAGCGCCTGGCGTCGACTGCGCGGACTCGTGGTCTCCAGCTTGTCGATGGCCACCGGCCGCCAGGCCCGCCGTAGCGCCTGGGCGCCGTACCAGATTAGAAAGGCCGCGCCGCCCCAGCGCAGGATGACCACCAGCAGCGGGCTGTGCTGGATCAGCGCGGCCAGGCCCAGCACCCCGGCGGCCACCAGGATCACGTCGCAGGTGAGGCAGAAGGCGGCGATGGCCAGATGGTGCTCGCGCCGCAGCCCCTGGGCCAGCAGATAGGTGTTCTGGGCGCCCAGCGCCATGATGAGACTGGCCATGGTCAAGAGGCCGGTGAAGTAGCTGTTCATTGCGAAGGTAGTGCCCTGTCGTCCTGGAATGGCTGCCACCTTGCCGGGTCCGGGTGTATAAGAAAAACCAATATTCCTTATGCAGCATTAGCTGAATCGATGATCGACTACAAGTTGCTGGAAGCCCTGGCGGTGGTGGTGGAAGAGGGCGGCTTCGAACGGGCGGCGCGGCGGCTGGGCCTGTCGCAATCGGCGGTGTCCCAGCGCATCAAGTTGCTCGAAGCCCGGGTCGGCCAGGCGCTGCTGGTGCGGGAGACACCGCCCCAGCCCACCGCGCCGGGGCTGCGGCTGTTGCGCCATATCCAGCAGGTCCGCCTGCTGGAAGCCGATCTGGGCAGCGAGGTGCCGGGACTGGCCGAAGAGGCGCCGCAGCGGTTACGTATCGCCCTGAACGCCGACAGCCTGGCCAGCTGGTGGCCGGCCGCGGTCGGCCCCTGGCTGGTGGAGCAGGGGCTGCTGCTGGATCTGGTGGTAGAGGATCAGGACGTGGTGCTGCGCCGTATGCGCGCGGGCGAGGTGGCGGCCTGTCTCTGCGCCAGCGGTCAGCCCCTGGCGGGTGCCCGGGTGCGATCCTTGGGCGCCATGCGTTATCGCGCCGTGGCCAGTCCGGACTTCTGTACCCGCTGGCTGACCGGGCGGCCGATCGCCCAGGCCCTGGTGCACGCACCCGCCATTGTCTTCGGCCCGGACGATCGCCTGCAGCACCGCTACCTGGAGCAGCACGGTGTCACCGCGCCCTTCGACTACCATCTCTGCCCGTCCGCCGAAGGTTTCCAGCAGATGGCCCTCAGCGGTATCGGCTGGGGGCTGCTGCCCGATATCCAGAGTGCGGCCGCCCTGGCCGATGGGGCCCTGGTGGATCTAACGCCCGGTCACTGGGTGGATGTCCCGCTGTTCTGGCATCACTGGCGCAATGGCGGTGTCGCCCTGCAGGCGCTGACCCGCCATCTGGAGGGCGTCGCCGGCCAGTGGCTGGTGCGCGACTAGCGGCGCCGGTCGAAGGCTTTGGTTACACTGGACCTTGGGTCGTCCTCGGCGACCGCGGACAGGTTTCGGGAATCCCAGCGACATGCGTATCTTGATCACGGGCGCCAGCGAGGCGCTTGGTGCGGGTCTGGCCTGCGATCTGCTCGACCGCGGCCAACTGGTGCGGGTGCACGGCCGCCCCGGCGCGACCCTGGATGCCCTGGTCGAACGCGGCGCCGACTACCACCCGGCCTTGCTCGACCAGCCCGCGCAGGTGGTGGCGCTGTGCGACGACATCGACGCCATCGCCCACTGCACCGACGTGGCCGGCGTGCCGAGCGCCGCCGATCTGGATCACGGTCAGGTGCTGATCGAGGCCGCCCTGCAGCAGCAGGTCGCGCAATTCGTCTATGTGTCGTCCGCGCGCCTCTACGAAAGAGGCGGCGAGGCGCTCAAGGAAGACCAAGTGCCGGCCAAGCCCAGGAGCCGCGAGGCCCAGCGTCGCCTGCAACTGGAGCGCCTGGTCCTGGCCGCCGGTGAATTCGGCCCTCAGGTCACGGTGTTGCGGCCAGCCCAGGTGCTCGGCCTGGCCGATCGCGACTGGGCGCGCTGGTTGCTGGAGCGGGCCAGGGCCAGGCAGCTGGTGCGCAGCGGCAACGGCCTCAATCGCTGGGACTTCACCAGCGCCGGCAACCTGCGCAAGGCCCTGGTCACCTTGCTGCTCAGGCAACCGGCCGCCACCCACGGCAAGGTCTTCAACCTCAGCGATGGCCAGTCGCTGGTGTGCTGGGACGCGATCAACTTCCTGCTGCGCCGCTTCGAGCTGCCGCCGGTGGTCGAGCGCAAGGCCTTCGATCCCCGGCGGCTCTATGCCCGATTGCGCACCCCGGGTCATGAATCCTACTGGCCCGAGTTGCTCGACAGCTCCTTCACCCTGGACATCCGTGCCGCCCAGGAGGCCTTCGGCTACCTGCCCGAGGCCAGTTCCTGGAGCGCGCTGGAAGAATATCGCCCGCGGGCGCCCCAGGCCCGTAGCGGACCGGTCTAGCGGCCATCCCCAGCGCACCCGGGGCATGGCATGCTGGCGCTTTGCTATCGACGCAGACTGCGTTTCGGCGCACGCTCCCGGGGCCAATCCGCGTGCCGGCTGCCTCGCGTCCATGGCGACGGCCGTTATACTGGCCGCGATTCCGTCTTCTTGCCTCTGCTCACAGGTCTGCCATGCGCAACGATCTTCTCGATGAAATGGATAACGTCCCGAGTCTGACCCCGGAGCGCGACGATCGCCGTCCCGGCGGTCGGCGTCCGGTCGAAGCCGAAGAGGTCTATCGCGAACCCGCTGCCGGTCATGCCCGCCCGGTACGCCGCGGGCCCTCCACCGCGCCGCTGTGGGTGCTGGTCGCGGCCCTGACCCTGGCCCTGGCCGGGGTCGCCTGGTGGAGTCATCAGCAACTGGTGCTGATGCAGGAGCAGGTGGTGGCCACCCAGGAAAACTTCGCGCGCATCAGCGAAGACGCCCAGGGTCGGCTGAGGGACATCTCCGGCAAGCTGGTGGAGAGCGAATCCTCCGGCACCACCAGTCGCGAGGCCCTGTTGCTGCAGGTCAAGACGCTGCAGACCAAGGTCGTCGAACTCACCCGCCAGCAGCAGGGGGTGACGGACAACCAGCAGGCCCAGGACAACCGCCTGCAGAATCTCTCCACCGCGGTGCAGACGGTGCAGACCGGCAGTGGCGAGGTGGATAGCCGGCTCAAGGCGCTGGCCGAGGAGCAGACCGCGCTGAAGAACGGCCTGGCGCAGACCGCCAGCCTGAGCGAACAGGTCGCCAGCCTCAATGCGCAGAACAAGGCGCTGCAGGCCGACATCGCCGCGCTGAAGAAGCCCAGCGCTCAGAACCAGGCCCTGGGCGAGATGCAGCAGGACCTACTGGTATTGCGCAGCGAACTGGACGCTCGCCCGGTGGGCCCGGACAGCAAGGAATTCGACGCCTTCCGCCTGCAGACCACCCGCAACATCACCACCCTGCAGACCCAGGTGCAGAATCTGCAGCAGCAGATCAGCGCCGGGGCGCGTTGATCGGATCGATCTCGCTGCGCTGCCATTCCTGCGGCCAGAGCTCGCCGTCGAGCTGATCGAGCCGGCGTTGCAGGACCTTCTGCTTGAATACCTCGAGGATCTCCACCAGCACCTCGTCCAGGGCATTGTCCTGGGCGCCGCTGGGCAGACTTTGATCGAAGCCGTGGTCGGCCAGGCGACTGGCCAGGGCGCGGAAGTCGCGGGTGCGCAGACTGGCCGCCGCTTCCCGCACCAGGCCGTTGACGATATCGGTGAGCACCCCGTCCAAGGTGTCGGCCAGGCGCTCACCCATGGGCAGGCGCTTGAGCCGGGCCAGGTCGGGATTCTCGTCCAGGGTGCGCTGCACCACGTCGCCGACCAGGCGTTCCAGGGTGGCGCGATTCTGGTTGTAGCCCTGTTCCACCATTGCCTGGATGCGCAGCGCCATGCCGTCGATCAGCCGCTGCTTGCGCGGACGGATGACACGGTCGATCACGCTCTGGGAGAAGTCGTCGCGGGTGTTGAGCTCGTCCTGCAATTCGCCGCAGATCTTGATCATCACCCGATCCGACAAATCCTCCATGAGCAGCTGGTAGTAGTGGTTGAACAGCCGATAGGGCCGCCACCCGCGCATGTCGATCAGCCCCAGGCGCTGCAGGCGCAGGAGCAGCGAGACGATGCGCAGCGCCCGCAGCAGGCGGAAGCCACCCAGGGGAATGCAGCCGAGCACGTCGTACCAGTGGATGAAGGGATAGTGGTACCAGCGGGCATGGCGGCGCTCGACCACCGCCACCAGCCAGCCGAGCAGCACATCGGCGATGAAGAAGGCGACGAACACCAGGTCGATGCGGGTGAAGTGGGCATGGATGCGTTCGCCGTAGAAGGCGTGGAAGCCGGGCAGCACGGCGGCCAGGGCCTGGTTGAGCGGTCCCAGGGCATAGAGGCTGTCGAACAGGATCAGCGCCAGGTTCACGCAGACCAGGATCAGGATCAGGCCGTCCCACAGCGCCAGCAGGCCCTCATGGCGGCGCGGTGGTGGCGCGGCGGGCGCGGCCGGCGCGCTCATGGCCGTGCGGCCTGCCAGAGCACCTCGCTCACCCCCTGGCGCCGGGCGACGATGCGGGCGGCGACGAACAGCAGATCGGACAGCCGATTGAGATAGGGCAGGCCCTGGCCCTCCAGCGGCTCCACCGCGTGCAGGCTGCGGCAGCGCCGCTCGGCGCTGCGAGCCAGGGTGCGGCAGACATGGGCCTGGGCCACGGCGCGCGAGCCGCCGGGCAGGATGAAATTCTCCAGCGGCCCCAGTTCGGCGTTCCAGCGGTCGATGGCGCCTTCCAGCCGCTCGATCTCCCCCGCCTGCAGGGCGCGATAGCTGGGCATGGCCAGTTCGCCACCGAGGTCGAACAGGCGGTGCTGGCAGGGCGCCAGAATCTCACTCACCTCGGCCAGGCGGCCATCGTCCGCCAGCTCGGCGAGCAGCAGACCCAGGGCACTGTTGAGTTCGTCCACCGCGCCGATGGCCTCGATGCGCGGATGATCCTTGGGTACCCGGCTGCCGTCAGCCAGGCCGGTATCGCCGGCGTCGCCCTGGCGGGTGTAGATCTCGGTAAGGCGAAAACCCATGGCGTAGCTCCTGATGAGGTCCTAGGCCGCGTCGAAGTCGGCCTGGATAAGCGGCAGGCGCAGGGTGAAGCAGGTCCCTACGCCGGGCGTGGAGTGCACCTCCATCTGCCCCTTGTGGTTGTTGGTGATGATGAAGTACGACACCGACAGGCCCAGGCCGGTGCCCTGGCCGACTTCCTTGGTGGTGAAGAAGGGCTCGAAGATGCGCTTGCAGATGTCCTCGGGGATACCGATGCCGTTGTCTTCCACCTGGATCTCCGCCCAGCCGCCGCGCAGCTTGGTGCGCAAGGTGATGCGGCCGTATTCGCCTTCTTCCTCGTCGTCGCGCAGGTGAATGGCCTGGGCGGCGTTCTTCAGCAGGTTGAGCAGTACCTGCTCCAGCTCGTTGCCGATCACCGGCACCGGCCCCAGCGCCGGATCGAATTCGCGGATGATCGACAGGGTGCGAAAGTCGAAGCCCTCGGCCAGGTCGAAGTCGTTGCCGGCGATCTCGATGGCCTGGTCGATCAGCGGCGGCAATTCGCTGGCTTCCATCTTGCGATTGCTGCGCCGGCTGAAGGCCAGCATGTGGCTGACGATCTTGGCGGCGCGGCTGCCGGCCTGGTGGATGCCGTCGAGCAGCCGGGGGATCTGCCGGCTTTCCAGGTAGCAATTCACCGCATTGAGTTCGACGCCGGATTCGGCGGCCTGCTCGAGATTCTTCAGCAATTCCGGCGACAGCCGCCGGCGGATGTTCTGCACGTTGTGCAGGATGGCGCCCAGGGGATTGTTGATCTCGTGGGCCATGCCGGCGGCCAGGCCGCCCACCGAGAGCATCTTTTCCGACTGCACCATCATCTCTTCCATGTTGAGGCGCTGGGTGATGTCGTCGATGCGGATCACCACGCCGCGCCCGGCGCCGCCCATCAGCGGGTAGAAGGTCAGGGTGTAGTGGCGCGGGGTATCGGTCAGCGCCCAGGTCACCCGCTCCACCTTTTCCACCCGCAGCAATTCGGCGGTGCGACTCAGTTGCGGCAGGAACGGCTTGAGCGAGGGAAAGGCGAGAAACACCGGCTGGTTCAGGGCTTCGTCCAGCTGGGTGCCGGAGAGGTGGGTGGCTTCCTGGTTCCACTGGGTGACGTAGAACTGCTCGTCCACCGCGATCAGCGCCGAGGGCATGGAATCGATGATGCTGTTGAGGTAGTTCTGGAAGCCGGTGAGCTTCTTCTCGATCTTGCCGCGGACCTGCACCTCCAGTTCCAGCTTGCGGTTGGAACGGCGCGTCTCCTCGGCCAGGCTCTGGGCCTGCAGCACGGCGTACTGGGCGTCGTCACGGGCGCGCTTGAGTTGCTGCTCGCGGCCCTGGATGCGGCCGAGCATGGTGTTGAAGGATTCCGCCAGGCGGCCCAGTTCGTCTTCGCTGCCCTTGCTGGCGCGCAGCGAATAATTTTCCTCGCGGGTCACCTGGCGGGAAAGTTCTTCCAGCTCGCGGATCGGCAGGGTGATGAGTCGCTTGATCTGCCGCGCCACCACCAGCCAGAGCAGGATGCTGAAGGTCAGGATCGCCAGGCTGGCGGTCAGGGTGCCACGGTAGAAGGCGCCCGGCAGCTCGCTGCTGGCCACCAGCAGCAGATGCCCGGGCGCGCCCTCGGGCCGCGGCAGTTCCACCAGCAGGTTGGTGCGGAATTCCCGCAGGCGCCAGGTCTGCAGCTCTTCGAAGCGCGCGGGTACCTGCAGGCGATCGCCGTTGTGCAATTCGGCCAGGCGCTGGCCCTGACTGTCGTAGACCGCGGCCAGACGCAGCGGCGCATAGCCGTCCAGCTGGCGCAACTGCACCTGGGCCGCCTCCGGCGAGGCCAGCACCTCGCGACTGAGCACCGGACTGGCGAACAGCCGGCCCAGGGTCTGCAGCGCCTGGGGCGCCACGCTTTCCTGGGAGATCCAGTAGGCGGCACTGATGAAGGTCACGTTGGCCACCACCAGCACCGCGATCATCATCACCAGCAGGGCGGCCAGCAACTTGCGGCCGACCGGGAGATTCTTCAGGCGTTTGGCGAGGATCATGGCGCAGCCGCGGCAACAGGGGAGCGGGCAGGGTAGCCCGCAGCTAGTCCTCGGGCAATCCGCGCTCCGCGAGCCGGGCCCGCAACCGCTGCTGGAGGTCCGTCAGGTGCGGCACCGGCAGGCGCAGGCGCCCGGCGATCGGCAGGGCATGACCGAGCAGATGGCCCACCTCGGTACGCTGGCCGCGCTCCACATCCTGCAGCATCGAGGATCTGTTGTTGGCCGTGGCGACGATCACCGCCTCGACCTCCTGCTGCAGCCCCTGGGCCGCCGGGGCGAGGCCCATGGCTTCCAGCAGGGCCGCGAGTTCGTCGCAGAGCGCCGCGACCTCCGCGGCATGCTGGCGCAGCTCGCCGTTGCGGCAGCGATGCAGCACGGTCAGCGGATTGATGGCGCAGTTGATCGCCAGCTTGCGCCACAGCCGGGCGTCGATGTCGTCGGTCCAGCGCACCGGGAAACCCAGTTGCGCGAGGGTGTCCAGCCAGGGCGGCGGGGTATGGCTGCCGAGCTGGTCACCGATCCAGATCTGCCCGGCGCCGGCCGCCACCACATGGAAGTCGGTCTCGCGATAGGCCCCCTCGGTGGTGCTGGCTCTCAGGCAGCGCGCCCGCGGCACCCGGGCGGCCACGGCATCCTGGCTGCCCAGGCCGTTCTGCAGCAGCAGGATCTCGGCTTCCGGTTCGAGCCGCGCGGCGACGCTGGCGATGGCTTCTTCGGCGTCATAGCTCTTGCAGGCGAGGATCAGGCGGCGGATCGGATTGCCGGCCTCGGGCGTCTCGGCTGGCAGCGGATAGAGACTGGTGGTGTCGCCTTCGCTGAGTTGCAGTCCGCCGCCGGCGCGGTACTGCGCCAGGCGCGTACGGTCACGCAAGATCAGCCGGACCGGTTCGCCCCCGCGAAACAGCCGCGCGGCCCAGAGTCCGCCAAGACTGCCGGCACCCAGTACGTGCCAGCTCACAACTGTGACTCCAGGGTGGATTCGCGGGGCATGGTTGGATTCCTGCAAGGCTAGGGTCAGTCGTTATAATGGTCGGTCATGCCGCAGCGTCAAGGCTGCCCCATCGCAACCGAGGAGAAAATCCATGCCTTCCTTCGACGTGGTATCGGAGCTGGACAAGCACGAAGTCACCAATGCCGTCGACAACGCCATCAAGGACCTTGATCGTCGCTACGACCTGCGCGGCAAGGGCAGCTTCGAAGCCAAGGACCTGACGGTGACCCTCACCGCCGATGCCGACTTCCAGCTCGAACAGATGCTGGAGATCCTCAAGGTCAACCTGGCCAAGCGCAAGATCGACGTCCAGTGCCTGGAGGTCAAGGATGCCTATGCCTCCGGCAAGTCCGTCAAGCAGGAGACCGTCCTGCGCGAGGGGATCGACAAGGAGCTGGCGAAGAAGATCGTCGCCCTGATCAAGGACAGCAAGATCAAGGTCCAGGCCGCCATCCAGGGCGAGCAGGTGCGCATCACCGGCAAGAAGCGCGACGAGTTGCAGGAGGTCATCGCCCTGCTGCGCGGCCAGTCCCTGGACATGCCGCTGCAATACCAGAACTTCCGTGATTGAGCCGACTCCCTTTAGGGTCGCCGCCAAGCGCGGCGGCATCTGACTGAAGAGGTAACAGGAGACGCCGTTTGGATATCGAAAACCAATACAACCACCTGCTGGCGATGACCGCGGGCTGGCTACCCATTGTCCTGCAGTATTCCGGCCGGGTGCTGCTGGCGCTGCTGACCCTGGCCATCGGCTGGTGGTTGATCAACAAGGTCTCGGCCAAGGCCAGCGGCCTGGCGGCCCACCATGGCGCCGATCCGGCGCTGCTGAGTTTCCTCGGCAGCCTGGTCAGCATCATCCTCAAGATCCTGCTGGCGGTCAGCGCGGCGTCCATGATCGGCATCGCCACGACCTCCTTTGTCGCCATCATCGGTGCGGCCGGTCTGGCCGTGGGTCTGGCCCTGCAGGGCAGCCTGTCGAATTTCGCCGGCGGTGTGCTGATCCTGACCTTCCGCCCCTTCCGCGTCGGTGAATTCATCGAGGCCCAAGGCGTGATGGGCACGGTGAGCTCCATCCAGATCTTCCACACCATCCTGCTGACCGGGGACAACAAGACCGTCACCATCCCCAACGGCAACCTGTCCAACGGCATCATCACCAACTACTCGCGCCAGCCCAAGCGCAAGGTGGTTTTCGATGTCGGCGTGGATTACGAAGCCGATCTGCAGAAAGGTCGTGAGGTACTGCTGGCCTTGGCGGAAGACTCGCGGGTGCATCGGGATCCGGCCGCCGAGGTGGTGGTATCGGCCCTGGGCGACAGCGCCATCACCCTGTCGCTGCGCTTCTGGACCGACAGCGGCGACTACTGGCCGATGACGTTCATGCTCAACGAGCAGGTCCGCGACCGCCTGGGCGCGGTGGGTATCGGCATTCCCTTCCCGCAGCGGGTGGTGCACTTCGCCAACACCGCTCCGGTCACTGAAGCGCAGGGCGAGTCTAGCCCCGCCGCCTAGGTCCCGCTCAGCTCCCGCCGGTCTTGACGACGGCGGGATCGCGCCGCTGGCGCAGCCAGAGCACCGCGATCAGCAGCAGCGTCGGTACCCCCATCAGCGCGGTCAGCGAGAAGAACGAGCTGTAGCCGACGTGCTCCACCATGGCCCCCGAATAGCCGCCCAGCAGGCGCGGCAGCAGCAGCATCAGCGAGCTGAGCATGGCGTACTGGGTGGCCGAGAATCTGAGGTTGGTCAGACTCGACAGGTAGGCGACGAATGCCGAGGTGGCCATGCCGCCGCTGACGTTGTCGGCGCAGATGGTGGCGATCAGCAGCGGCACGTTGGCGCCCGTGGAGGCGATCACCACGAACAGCAGGTTGGTCAGCGCCGACGCGGCGCCGCCGAGGAAAAGGATCGGCAGGATGCCTACCCGGGTGATCAGCACGCCGCCCAGGCCGGCGCCGAACAGGGTCATGAACACCCCGAAGATCTTGCTGACCCCGGCGATGGTTTCCTTGCTGTAGCCCACGTCGATGTAGAAGACGCTGGCCATCACCCCCATGACCGTGTCGGAGAGCCGATAGGTGGAGATCAGGCCGAGCAGCAGCAGCGCCTGCCACTGGTAGCGCTGGATGAATTCGGTGATGGGCGTCAGCACCGGCGCCATCAGCCGGCGACCCGGCGCGGTGAGGCACAGCCAGACGATCAGGGCGTACATCAGGCCCCGCGGCCAGTAGCCACCAGCCAGGGCCGACAGGCCACCGGTGAAGGCGACGATGAGCACGATCAGTAGGATCACCGAAACCATCTGGTGGACGAAATCGAAACGCGGCAGCTCCTCGGCATTGGCCGCGTCACGCAGCCGTAGCGGTTCGCGCATGCGGCGCATGAGATCGCTCAGGGGTTTGGAGCAATAGCGGCCCCAGGGCGACAGGCAGCCGACGATGAACAGGCTGTAGAGCAGGGCGCGTGGCCAGGCCTGGGCGATGGCGGCGTTGATGGCGGCGGGGAGGGAGACCAGCATCACCAGCAGCAGGGCGACCGCCACCAGCTGGTGATTGAAGCCGAAGCGCGATTCCGCCATGGCCATGGGCGCCACCGGCTCGGGTTCGCGGATCAGCACGCTGGTCACCAGGCCCGGCAGCACCAGCAGGGCGAACAGCATGTAGGTGGTGGCCCAGGCGCTCTGACTGTAGCCCAGGCGGGACGAGCCCAGTTCCTCGGCGAGAAACAGCGCGCCGGCGCTGGCGAGCAGGGCGGCGATGCGATAGCCGGTCATGTAGCAGGCGGCGAGGGCGGCCTGGCGATCGTCGTCGGCGATCTCCAGGCGATAGGCGTCCACGGCGATGTCCTGGGTGGCCGAGGCGAAGGCCACCAGCACCGCCAGGGCGATCAGTTGCTCCAGGTGCTGCTGCGGATTGCACAGCGCCATGCCGACCAGCCCCAGGCCCACCAGAATCTGCGACAGCACCAGCCAGGAACGTCGCCGCCCGAGCTTGCCGATCAGCGGCAGCTTCCACAGGTCGAGCATGGGCGACCAGACCCACTTGAAGGCATAGGCCAGGCCGATCCAGCTGGCGTAGCCGATGGTCTCGCGACTCACGCCGGCCTCGCGCAGCCAGACCGACAGGGTGGAAAACACCAGCATGGCCGGCAGGCCCGCGGCGAACCCCAGCAGCAGCAGGGCCAGGCAGGCCTTGGATTTGTAGGTGGTGACGGCTTCTCGCCAGAAACGTGCAAACATGCCCTTGGGCTCGGAAAAAACGCGCACTCTACTCGACACTCTCAGCTGGATTCCACCGGTACCGACGCATGTCCACCCGGTCCTCGTGCAGCAACACACCCTCGGCCCGCAACCGCTCGCGTTGCTCCCGGCCAGAAGGGCTGTCGCGGGTCAGGCTCGGGCGGCCATCCGCCGCGATCACCCTATGCCAGGGCAGGGCGCTGCCCTCCGGCAACTGCCCCAGAACCCGGCCCACCCAGCGCGCCCCGCGGCCCAGGCCCGCAAGCTCCGCCAACTGGCCATAGCTGACCACCCGCCCGGCGGGAATGGCGGCCAGCGCCAGGAAGACGGCCTGGCGACGGGGTTCGGGTGGAGGGGATGCACTCATGACGCCCTGCTGCTCGGGGAGAGAGTGCCAGTGTGCCGAAAAGTTTGGTTACGGTGGTGCTGAAACGTGTCGAGCTGCCGCTTTCTCCCCAGACGTCCGACCTTTGGGCAGTATTTCCGGAAACTTGCCTAACTTTTACCCAGGAACGGTTGCGCGAGCCTCTGGCACCCGGATAATCGCGCCCCTCTCGTTTCGTTACCTTTCCACCCAAGTCCACCCAAGGTGTCCTGGTGCCCATGCGTTTTCGATTGCTCTCCTCGCTCGCGCTGTTGTCACTCGCCTCCTTCGCCCATGCCGACACCGTCTGGCTCAAGAACGGCGACCGGCTGACCGGAACCATCAAGCTGCTCGACAGCAAGAAGCTGCTCTTGCAGACCGAGTACGGCGGCAACATTCCCCTGTCGTGGGACAAGATCAAGACCTTGCAGCGTGACAAGCCCGTCATCGTCCAGCGCGGCAAGTACGAACCCGATTTCCCGGTGGAAAGCCTCAAGCCGGCCGACGACGGCCAGGTGGTGGTCACCACCACCGATGGCCAGCAGACCGTGCCCCTGGCGAGCATTACCCAGATCGTGCCGCCGCGGCCCTTCCTGCGCGACTTCGCCTGGAAAGGCAACATCGACGCCGGCCTGGACTACATCAGCTCGTCCGAGGACAGCCAGAAGTACGACATCGACTTCAAGACCCAGGCGCGGCACGGCATGTGGCGGCACAACGCCAACGGCAGCTACGACCGCTACAAGGCGAACGACACCGTCTCGACCAACAAGTACGATCTGCAATACGCCCTGGATCGCTTCTTCGACGAGAAATTCTTCTGGCAGGGCCGCGCCGAATACAAGCGCGACTGGATCCAGGCGCTGGCCAAGCAGCGCACCCTGGGTACCGGTCCCGGTTACCAGTTCTGGGACAATGAACTGGGGGCCTTCTCGCTCACCGGCCTGCTCAACCACAATCGCTACCAGTACGCTGACGGCGGCTCCGACCAGTTCCTCTCGGCGAGCGTGAAGTGGGACTACAACCGCTATCTGTACGGCCAGACCATCCAGTTCTTCACCACGGGTGAACTGGGTCGTCCGCTGGACAACACCGCCAATTTCACCTTCGACGGCGACGTCGGGCTGAGATACAAGGTGACCAACTGGGCGTCGCTGAACCTCAAGGCGTCCAAGGAACTGACCAGCGGCGCCGAGGGCAACGTCAACCAGACCGAGTACACCGCCGGTGTCGGCGTGTCCTGGTAACCCGATGTTTCCCTGATGCTCCGCAACACCCTCAAGGCCGCGACTTTCGCGGCCTTGTCGTTTCTGCCTGCCGCCTGGCGGCGACCTTGAAATCGGCTCGTCCGCCTCCATCTCCGATCTTTCAACCGGTTTCCACCGTGAAGGACCTGAGATGCGCGTGACCGCCTTACTTTTCTTGCTGTTCCCCTTTGTGGAACTGGCCGTGCTCATCAAGATCGGCAGCGAAATCGGCGTACTCGCCACCTTCGCCCTGCTGCTGCTGAGCTTTCTGGTCGGCGTCGCCCTGCTGCGCGTCGCCGGTTTCACCACCCTCTGGCGCATCCGCATGCGGCTGGCCCAGGGGCAGATGCCCGAACAGGAAGTCATCCAGGGCCTGACCCTGGCGATCGCCGGCGCCCTGCTGATTTTCCCGGGCTTCATCAGTGACGTCCTGGCGCTCGTCTGCCTCTTGCCGGTGACCCGCAAGGCCCTGTTGGGTGCGGTGATCGGCCGGGTCACCCGGCGCAATCCCGGTGTCCAGGGCTATCAGCCGGGCGCCGGTCAGGGCGCGCCCCATCGTCCCGAGGTGATCGAGGGTGAAGTGGTGCACCGCGACGAGCAAAAACGCTAAAAATTTTGCCCTCCGCCCTTGAAATGCCTGGCGACAACCTCATGTAGCGGACACCGCAAGGTTGTCGCCGCAAGGCGAGCAGGTTTCGCGTCCTGTCATGCACGGGGCGCACCCGGCGCAGCCGGTAAAAACAAACTGCCGATGCAGTCATCGGCGCTGGAAACACTTAGAACTTTGGGAGATACGACAATGGCGCTTCGTCCTCTGCATGATCGCGTTGTGATTCGTCGCAGCGAAGAAGAGACCAAATCCGCTGGCGGCATCGTGCTGCCGGGCTCGGCTGCCGAAAAGCCGAACCGCGGTGAAGTGGTTGCCGTAGGCACTGGACGCGTGCTGGACAACGGTGACGTCCGTGCTCCGGCGGTGAAAGTGGGTGACAAGGTGGTTTTCGGTCCCTATTCCGGCAGCAACGCCATCAAGGTCGATGGCGAAGAACTGCTGGTGATGGCTGAGTCCGAAATCCTGGCCGTTATCGAAGGCTGATCCCCGCTCACTTTTCGAATTTCTTAGAGGAAACAGAACATGGCTGCAAAAGACGTCAAATTCGGTGACTCCGCGCGCAAGAAGCTGCTGACCGGTGTCAACACCCTGGCCGACGCCGTCAAGGCCACCCTGGGCCCGAAAGGCCGTAACGTGGTTCTGGAGCGTAGCTTCGGTGCTCCCCTGATCACCAAGGACGGCGTGTCCGTCGCCAAGGAGATCGAACTCAAGGATCGCATCGAGAACATCGGCGCCCAGCTGGTGAAAGACGTGGCCTCCAAGGCCAACGACGCTGCCGGTGATGGCACCACCACCGCCACCGTGCTGGCCCAGGCCATCGTTACCGAAGGCCTGAAGTCCGTGGCCGCCGGCCTGAACCCGATGGATCTGAAGCGCGGCATCGACAAGGCCACCGCTGCCGTCGTCGCCGAGCTGAAGAACCTGTCCAAGCCCTGCGCCGACAGCAAGGCCATCGCCCAGGTAGGCACCATCTCCGCCAACTCCGACGAAAGCATCGGCAACATCATCGCCGAGGCCATGGAGAAGGTTGGCAAGGAAGGCGTCATCACCGTCGAAGAAGGCTCGGGCCTGGAAAACGAACTGTCCGTCGTCGAAGGCATGCAGTTCGACCGTGGCTACCTGTCGCCCTACTTCATCAACAAGCCCGACACCATGTCGGCCGAGCTGGACAGCCCGCTGCTGCTGCTGGTCGACAAGAAGATCTCCAACATCCGCGAACTGCTGCCGGTGCTGGAATCTGTCGCCAAGGCCGGTCGCCCGCTGCTGATCGTCGCCGAAGACGTCGAAGGCGAAGCCCTGGCCACCCTGGTGGTCAACAACATGCGCGGCATCGTCAAGGTCGCTGCCGTCAAGGCGCCGGGCTTCGGTGATCGTCGCAAGGCCATGCTGCAGGACATCGCCATCCTGACCGGCGGTACCGTCATCTCCGAAGAAGTCGGTCTGAGCCTGGAAAGCACCACCCTGGAGCACCTGGGTCAAGCCAAGCGTGTGGTCCTGAACAAGGAAAACACCACCGTCATCGACGGCGCCGGCGTGGAAGTCGACATCCAGGCCCGCATCAAGCAGATCCGTGCCCAGGTCGAGGAAACCTCTTCCGACTACGACAAAGAGAAGCTGCAAGAGCGTCTGGCCAAGCTGGCCGGCGGTGTTGCCGTGATCAAGGTTGGCGCTGCCACCGAAGTCGAGATGAAAGAGAAGAAAGCCCGCGTTGAAGACGCCCTGCACGCTACCCGCGCTGCCGTGGAAGAAGGCGTGGTGCCTGGCGGCGGTGTCGCCCTGGTCCGTGCCCTGGACGCGCTGAAAGATCTGAAAGGCATCAACGAAGAGCAGAACGCCGGTATCAACATCCTGCGTCGCGCCGTCGAAGCCCCGCTGCGCCAGATCGTGGCCAACGCCGGTGACGAAGCCTCCGTCGTGCTGGACAAGGTCAAGCAGGGCAGCGGCAACTACGGCTACAACGCCGCTACCGGCGAATACGGCGACATGCTGGAATTCGGCATCATCGACCCGGCCAAGGTGACCCGCAGCGCGCTGCAGGCCGCTTCCTCCATCGCCGGTCTGCTGATCACCACCGAAGCCATCGTGGCCGAGCTGCCGAAAGACGACTCCGCTCCGGCCATGCCCGACATGGGCGGCATGGGTGGCATGGGCGGCATGATGTAACACCCGCTCCGGCCCCAGGGCCGAGCCCAACCCCGGTGCTCCTCGCGGACACCGGGGTTTTTTATGGCCGGTCGCCGGCCCGCCCGGCGCTGGTCGAGGCCGCCGGGGCCGGTTAGGCTCTGTGCCGAACAGACGACAACGAGGCCCCTGGTGGGCTCGGGCAAGAGGTCAGCGACATGCGTATCCTGGTGGTGGAAGACAACCGCGACATCCTCAGCAATCTGCTGGACTACCTCAGCCTCAAGGGCTACAGCGTCGATTGTGCCCAGGACGGACTGTCGGGCCTGCACCTGGCCGCGACCGAGCACTATGACCTGCTGATCCTCGACATCATGCTGCCCGGCATCGATGGCTACACCCTCTGCCAGCGACTGCGCCAGGATGCCCGCCGCGATACCCCGGTGATCATGCTCACCGCCCGCGACCAGCTCGATGATCGGCTGGAGGGTTTTCGCTCCGGCGCCGACGACTATCTGGTCAAGCCCTTCGCCCTGTCCGAACTGGCCGCCCGCGTCGAGGCGGTGATGCGCCGGGCCAAGGGCGGCGGGCGCCGTCAGCTACAGGTCGCCGATCTCAGCTATGACCTCGACACCCTGGAGGTCAGTCGCGCCGGCAAGCCGCTCAAGCTCAATCCCATCGGTCTGAAGATTCTCGCCCTGCTGATGCAGAAGTCGCCTCACGTGGTGCGGCGCGAGGTGCTGGAAGAAGCGGTATGGGGCGAGGACTACCCTGACAGCGACAGCCTGCGCAGCCACGTCCACCAGTTGCGCCAGGTGATCGACAAGCCCTTCGAGCAGCCGCTGCTGCGCACCATTCACGGCGTGGGCTACAAACTGGTCGAGCAGGACTAGCCATGGAATATCACCTGAGCCTGTCGCGGCGGATCGTCATCGCCTTCGTGCTGATGACCTTTCTGGTGGGTGGCGTCTTTGCCCTGGGGATCGTCGCCGCGGTGCACACGGTCGAGGAACGCCTGATCTCCACCGATCTGCACAATGAGCTGGAGCGCATGGTGCAGCGCGACATGAAGCGCGGCGGCCAGCCGGTGCTGGACCCGGACATGCGCCTGTATTTCGTGCCCCTCGCCGAGGTGGCACAGCTGCCGGCGCACCTGCGCGAGCTGCCGGCCGGCTTCAGCGAGGTGGAAGAGGACCAGCAGTACTTCTATGCCTACGTGGCCGAGCTGGAGGGCAACCACTTCGTCCTGCTGCAGAACCAGAGCGATTTCGAGGCGCGCGAACGCCTGCTCTACAAGGTGGTGCTGGTCGGCTTCCTGATCAGCGTGGCCCTGGCCTGGCTGCTGGGCTGGGCCCTGGCGCGGCGGGTGATCGCCCCGGTGGTACGGCTGGCGCGTCAGGTGCGCCGGCGTGACCAGCTGCTCGATGTAACCCCGCCCCTGGCGCCGGACTACGCCAAGGACGAGGTCGGCGAGTTGGCCGGGGCCTTCGACGATGCCCTTGAGCGCCTGCGTGCTGCCCTGGCGCGGGAGCGGCTGTTCACCAGCGACGTCAGCCACGAGTTGCGTACTCCGCTGATGGTGATCAACTCCTCCTGCGAATTGCTCGAGGCCACGCCGGATCTGCCAGCGCGGGCGAAGGGTCCGCTGGAACGGATGACCCGTGCCGCGCGGGAGATGCAGGAGCTGGTGCAGACCTTTCTGGCCCTGGCCCGCAACCAGGGCGACAACGACACCCAGGCCCCGCGGGCCACCCTGGCCGACGTGGCGCGGCGGCAGACCCAGGAGTGGCAGGCGGCGGTGGAAGCCAAGGGCCTGCAGTGGCGGCTGAGCGTGGCGCCGGGGGCTGATCGGGCGCTCTGGCACGAGCCCTTTCTGCGCTCGGTGATGAGCAATCTGTTGCGCAATGCGCTGCATTACACCGAGCGGGGTTACATCGGCCTGCACGTCGGTACGGCAGGCTTCGCGGTGGAAGACAGCGGCGTCGGCATCCCCGAGGAGCAGCGCGAGGCAATGTTCCAGCCCTTCGTGCGGGGCGCCGAGGGACGCGGCGAGGGCCTCGGACTGGGCCTGTCGCTGGTACGCAGGATCTGCCAGCTACAGGGCTGGCACGTGACCCTGGGGGACAGCGCTGCGGGAGGTTGCCGCTTCGAGATAGCGCTTGGCAGCGACAGACTAGCGGACTGAGGTTACAGAAATTTCACAAAGGCTTGACCGGGGTTTGACAGGGGCCCCGGTAGGGTGGCGGCACTTCTCCACTCCCTCAGGAGCCGCCTCCGTGAAAGCGCCCATCGACCTGCCCTTTTCGCAAAAGTACGACGCCGACCACGCCCGCCAGTATTACCTGAAGCATCAGGACGGTCTGGCCCGGCGTCTGTCCAACTGGCGCGACCAGCAGCTGGCGCGACAGGCCCTGAGCATCGCCGGCCAGCCTAATCTGGTGCTGGATCTGCCCAGTGGGGCAGGGCGCTTCTGGCCGTTGCTGGCGGAAAAGCGCAATCGCCTGATCATCGGTGCCGATTATTCGGAAAACATGCTGGCCACCGCCCGTGAACAGCAGCCCGCGGACGTCGTGGCGCGGGTGAAGACCCTACAGACGTCGGCTTTCGCTATCGACCTGTCCGACAATTCTGTAGATTGCATTTTCTGTATGCGCTTGTTTCACCACGTGGGCGAATCGGCGGACCGACTGGCACTGCTGCGGGAGTTCCACCGGGTGACCCGCGACAGCGTCATCCTGTCGCTGTGGGTGGACGGTAACTTCAAGGCCTGGCGGCGTCAGGGACTGGAACGCCGCCGCAAGGCCCAGGGCCGCGACCGTGGCGGCTATCAGAACAGATTCATCGTCGAGCGCAGCCAATTCGAGGCGGAGGTCGCCCAGGCCGGCTTCGTGGTCGACCGCGCCCTGGATTTCCTGCCGGGCTATGCCATGTGGCGGGTCTATGTCCTGCGCAAGGCCAATTGAAGCTATTCAGAATAAGAGAGGCAGCTGATGGGAGCCGTAACGCGAGGCGAAGAGCGTTTCGATCGCTGGTGGAACACCGCGGGTGATTGGGTGGAAGCCCCCAACGTCCGCCGCGGTGGCGAAAGCGGTGTTCAGCGCCTGCAGCTGCCCGACGGTACCCTGGCCTACGTCAAGCGTCAGGTCGGCCATCTCTATCGCAGCCTGCGTCATCCCCTGGGGCGTCCCACCGCCCTGCGCGAGCGCGATGCGCTGATCGCCTTTCGCGACCTGGGCATTCAGGTTCCCGAACTGCTGTTCTGCGATGCCCGGCATGCCCAGGGCGGCTGGCGCGCGCTCCTGGTGAGCGCCGCCCTGGAAGGCTATCAGGACCTCGATCAGTGGTACGCCGAAGGTGGCGGCCAGTCTCTCAGCGAAGCCGAGCACGAGCGTTTCCTGACCACCCTCGGCGAGGTGCTGGCGCGCATGCATCGGCACCGCTGGCAGCATGGCTGCCTCTATCCCAAGCACATCTTCGTCGCCGAGCGAGTCGGCCCTCGGGGCAAGGAATTCTCCGTCGCCCTGCTCGATCTGGAGAAATGTCGCCAGCGGATCGGCATAGACACGGCCGCCCGTCGGGATATGCTGCAATTACGCCGCCATTCGTCGTGGAATGCTGCGCAATGGCGAACTCTCCTCTACGTTTACCAACAGGCGTTGGGACGGAAGATCAGAGGGTTAGAACCATGACTTCACAAATTACTCGAGGTTTGCTGATCGCGGCTTTCTGTGGGGTCACCACGTTGGCCTATGCGAGCTGGCTGCGGCCGGCGGCAGTAGTGGTCGGCAGTGAAGGCCTCGAGTATTGCCAGACGCCGGTGGCTCGCAGCCTGACCACCTCCAGCACCGGTAGTCAGGACCTGCTGCTGTTCCTCTTCGGCATGACCCAGACCCACAACCGCTAGGCCCTCGGGCGGTCAAGCGCCTTTCGCTTCCTCGGCAAGTTGGGCATCCTGTCGTCTGACTTCTAGCTGCCGAGCCCCCGCCGATGATGGCCGATAGTTTTTCCGAGCAGGCCGTGCAAAGCCTGCTGGACACCGACTTCTACAAGCTCACCATGATGCAGGCCGTCCTGCACAACTATCCCAATGCGGAAGTCGAGTGGGCCTTTCGCTGCCGCAACGACGAAGACCTGCGGCCCTATCACGCGGCCATCCAGGCCGAGATCGATGCCCTTGCCGATGTCGCCATCAGCGACGGTCAGCTGGCCTTTCTCGAGCGCATCCCCTTCATCACCCCGGACTTCATCCGCTTCCTGCGGCTGTTTCGCTTCAATCCCTCCTATGTGTTCCTGGGCGAGGAAGAGGGGCGCTTCACCCTGACCCTGAAAGGTCCCTGGCTGCACCTGATTCTCTTCGAGGTGCCGATCCTGGCGTTGATCAGCGAGGTGCGCAATCGCCAGCGCCATGCCGATCTGCCGCTGCAGGTGGCGCGGGATCAGCTCTATCGCAAGTTCGACTGGCTGGCACGAGAGGCGGGCGCCGATGAACTGGCCGAATTCAAGATGGCCGACTTCGGCACCCGGCGGCGCTTCTCCTATGGGGTGCAGGAGATGGTGGTGCGCAGCCTGAGGGACGACTTCCCCGGTCGCTTCGTCGGCACCAGCAACGTGCACCTGGCGTGGAAGCTGGACGTCGCGCCCCTGGGTACCATGGCCCACGAGTGGCTGATGGCGCACCAGCAACTGGGGCCGCGCCTGATCGACAGCCAGATCTCCGCCCTCGACTGCTGGGTGCGCGAGTATCGCGGTCAGCTCGGTATCGCCCTGACCGACACCATCACCATGGATGCCTTCCTGCGGGATTTCGATCTCTACTTCGCCAAGCTGTTCGACGGCCTGCGGCATGACAGCGGCGATCCCCTGCAGTGGGCGGAAAAGGCCATCGCCCACTACCAGCAACTGGGCATAGATCCCCTGACCAAGACCCTGGTGTTCTCCGACTCGCTCAACCTGGAAAAGGCCCTGGCGCTGTTTCGTGCCCTGCGCGAGCGGATCAACGTGAGCTTTGGCATCGGTACCCATTTCACCTGCGACATCCCCGGGGTGCAGCCGATGAACATGGTGCTCAAGATGAGTCGCTGCAACGGCCAGCCGGTGGCCAAGATCTCCGACGCCCCAGGCAAGGCCCAGGGCGGCGAGCCGGACTTCCTGCACTATCTGCGGCACGTCTTCCAGGTCAACGGCGCCTGAGCCTAAGCAAAGTCTGCTGCGCGTCGGCCAGACGGCGTTGAAAAGCCCTTCAGAATGCTCATTTGCTATTCGTAAACGCGTTCGCGAGCCCGGTCCGCTTCTTCAGGTCTTTTCGTGGGGCCGCCTAGGCCTTGTTTGGCTCTAGCTCGCGAGACTTTGAACAGCCTCTGAGTGCCGACGCTTGGTTTCAGGACGAGCAGCTGATCTCCAGGTGCTTGCCCCAGTCCGGCGGCCGCTGGGCGAAGCGTTCGCGTCCCGGCTGAGCCTCGAAGGGGCGTGACAGCAGCTCGTGCAGCAGGCGCACCTCGCGGTAGTCGCCCGCTTCGGCCTGCTCGATGGCCTGCTGGGCCAGGTAATTGCGCAGTACATACAGCGGATTGACCGCATTCATGCGTGCGGTGCGGTCGGCTGCCGTACCGCCTTCGGCCTCCAGGCGCGCGCGATAGGCCTGGCTCCAGGCGTCGAAGCCGCGCAGGTCGATGAAGTCCTCGCGCACCCGGGCCAGCGCCGCGGCGGGTTCGTCTTCGCCCAGGTGGCGGAAGAAAAGGTGATAGTCCACGCCGCCCTGCTGCATCAGGGCCAGCAGGCGCTCGACCAGCTCCTGGTCTTCTTCACGCGCGTCCTGCAGACCCAGCCGACGGCGCATCAGGTCGAGATAGTGTGCCTGGTACAGCGGCAGGAAGAGGGCAATGCTCTCCTGCAGCGTCTCCACCGCCACCTTGGGCGTCAGCGCCTGGGCCAGGGCCGCCAGGTTCCAGTGGGCGATGGGCACCTGGTTGCTGTAGGAGTAGCGCCCGGTGTGATCGGAATGGTTGCAGATGAACTGGGCGTCGAAGTCGTCGAGAAAGGCGAAGGGGCCGAAATCGAAGGTGAGACCCAGGATCGAGAAATTGTCGGTGTTCATCACTCCGTGGCAGAAGCCATAGGCCTGCCAGTGGGCGATCAGCCGGGCGTTGCGCTCCACCACCTCGCGGAACAGCGCGGCCCAGGGCTCGGGCGTCGTCAGCAATTCGGGGAAGTGCGCGGCCAGCACATGCTCGCCCAGCTGCTCCAGCAGCTGATGCTGGCGGGTGTAGTAGAAGTATTCGAAATGGCCGAAGCGCACATGGCTGGGGGCCATGCGCAGCAGGGTGGCACCGGTTTCCAGCCGCTCGCGCACCACCTGGGTGGCGGAGCCGATCACGCACAGGGCGCGGGTGGTCGGGATACCCAGGGCGTGCAGGGCCTCGGAAGCGAGGAATTCGCGGATGGAAGACCGCAGCACGGCGCGGCCGTCGCCCATGCGCGAGAAGGGCGTGAGACCGGCACCCTTGAGGTGCAGGTCCCAGTGCTCGCCGCGGTCGTTGACCGCCTCGCCCAGCAGCAGGCCGCGGCCATCGCCGAGGCGTGGGTTGTAGGAGCCGAACTGATGACCGGAATAGACCATGGCCCGGGGCTCGGCGCTGTCCCAGAGCTGGGCCCCGGCGAACACCTGGGTGAATTCGGGCGTCTCGGCCACTGCCGGGTCCAGGTCCAGCAGCGCCATCGCCGCGGGCGAGGCAACCACCAGCCGCGGATCGTCCAGCGGCCGAGGGTCGATATGGGTGGAGAAGTCATCGCCCAGGCGGGCGAATCTGTTGTCGAAGGTCAGGTCGAGCAGCTGTTTCATGGGTATCCCAGGGGCTGTAGAGCCTGTTCACAATCTCGCGAGCTAGAGCCAAATAAGGCGAAAATGGCGGAGGAAGCGGAGTTTACGAGTGGTAAATGAGCATTCCGAAGCCATTTTCAACGCAGTTTGGCCGACGCGCAGCAGATTGTGGACAGGCTCTTGGGGGCCGTCAGGCCTTGGATGGCTTGGGATCCTCGGCCTCCTGCTGGGCATCCCCTTCAGATAGGAGAGGCTTTTTACCCAGTTGTTTCTCCGCTCCGTGTCGATTCTTCAGGGTGATTTCCATCTGCGGCGTGGACAGCAGGTTGATGCCGGCCTCGCGCAGCAGTTGGTCGACCCGGCGAATCAGCTCGTCGGTGGCGGCGCTGCGATCGCCCAGTTCCCGGACATAGATGCGCAGTTCGTGATCGAGGGTGGTGGCGCCATAGTGGGTGACGAACAGCGAGGGTTCGGGATCGTGCAGGACTCGCGCATTCTCCTTCACCGCCTGCATGATCAGCTGTTGCGCCTGGGCCAGGTCGCTGCCGCGATTGACGCCGAAGGTCAGCACGATACGGGTGACGGTGTCGGTCAGCGTCCAGTTGATCAGCTGGCTGGTGACGAAGGTCTTGTTCGGCACCACCACCGACTTGCGGTCGGCGTCGGTGATATGGGTGGCACGGATGCGGATCTTGTTTACCGTGCCGGTCACGTTGCCGATGGTGATGAGATCGCCGACGCGCACCGGGCGCTCGAAGAGGATGATCAGACCGGAGATGAAGTTACCGAAGATCTCCTGCAGACCGAAACCCAGACCGACCGAGAGGGCGGTGGCCAGCCACTGCAGCTTGTCCCAGCTCACCCCCAGCGTCGCCAGGGTGGTCACGGTGCCGAAGCCGACGATGACGTAGGACAGCAGGGTGGTGGTGGCGTAGGCGCTGCCCTGGGCCAGATTCAGGCGTGACAGCACCAGCACCTCCAGCAGGCCAGGCAGGTTGCGCGCCAGGGCGACGGTGAGGCCGGCGATCACCAGGGCGATGATGAACACCCGCAGCGTCAGGGGGACCTGGGTGGCGGCGGCGCCGGTACCGCTGGTGTACTGGTAGAGGGTGACGTTGTCCAGGTAGGAGAACACCGCCACCACGTCGGCCCAGACCAGGTAGAGCACGCCGAGGAAGGCCAGCAGCAGGGTCAGGCGCAACAGCCGCGAGGACTGCTGGTTGACCTGTTCCATGTCCAGGGTCGGCTCCTGCACCACCTCGACGCCCTCGGCGTCTTCCTGCTGCGCCTGGCGCTTCTGGATGGCGCGCTGGTAGGCCAGGCGCCGTGCGGCCACGCTCAGGCCACGGGCCAGGGTGGCTTCGAGGATGATCCAGGCCATCAGTACATAGAGGGTGTCCACCAGGCGATCGGTGAGCTTGAGCGCGGTGTAGTAGTAGCCAAAGAGCACGGCGAAGAACAGCACGGCCGGAATGGCGGTGATCATCAGGCCGAGCAGCAGGCGAAAGAACGGCAGCCGCTCGCGGGCGGTGGCATTGAGCAGGGAGCGACCGAGCATCCAGGCGAGGCTGGCATAGGCGACCAGGACGATGAGGATGCCGAGGACGTCGTCGGCGAGGCCGGCGAGCTGGCGCTCGGCGATGGCCACCACCGCCATCAGCGCCAGGGCCAGCAGCCCCACCCGTCTGACCAGCCGGCGCAGCGACTGCGCCTGGGGCCGGGCCCAGCGGAAGTGGGTCTCGGCCACGCCGCCGGAGGCCAGCAGGCGATACACCGTGTAGAACACCAGCCAGCCGGCGGCGATTTCCAGCAGCGCCGCGCCGATGGCGGCGTTGACCCCGCGTTCGTCACCCTCCAGGGCCACGCCGCCCAGCCACAGCACCAGGCTCGCCGGCAGGCCCAGCAGGATGGTGAGCAGGATCGCCTGGGGCGTATGCAACTGGCTGTCGCGCTGATAGTGGCCGATGTCCTGGTTGAGCTTGCTGACCCGTCCATAGAGGCGCGGGCGCTGCCAGATCAGGGTGGCGAAGGCCAGCACCAGCGGCAGCAGCAGCAGCGGTCGCTCGGCCAGGCCGACATAGAGTTCATGCAGGCTGGAGCCCCAGGGCACGTCGCGCAGCTGCTGCAGCAGCTTGCGCGGCGCGGTCTTGACCCAGTTCCAGTCCAGCGGCTTGTTGCTGGGAATCCAGAACATCTGCTCGTCGAGGGTGCCGCGCAGGCTGGTGATGGTGCTGCGCAGCTGGTTCTGGTTGAGCTGCAGGTCGATGGATTCGCTGAGCAGGGCATTGAGTTCGGTGTTGAGGCGCTCCTGCAGTTCGCTACGAGTCTTGAGCAGATCGAGCAGTTGCTGACGCAGCTGCGGGGTGGCCTTTTCCGGCGGCTGCTGGGCCAGCAGGGTGTCGACGTAGCCTTCCGGATTGGCGATCTGGGCGCGCTGCTGATTGAGCTCGAACTGATAGAGGCGCAGATCGGCGATGTCGTCGGTGAGGTCCTTGTTGACCTTGACCGAGGGCAGCGCCGCCCGCTGCTGATAGAGCAGCTTGGACAGCAGCACGCTGCCCTTGAGCACGCCGATCTGCTGTTCCATGTTTTCGGTGGTCTGCTTGAGCTGATCCAGCTGCTGACGCGACTCGAGATTGCGGCGATTGAGGTCGTTGAGGCGATCCGTGGCGCGCAGCAGGTAGTCCGACAGCTGCAGATTGAGTCCGGTCTCCTGGGACAGCACATCGTCCCCGGCGGTCTTTTCCGATTCGCGAGAGGCTTCGGCCAGGGTCTTTTCCGATTGCTGACGGCGCTTGCCGCTGATCAGCGTCTGCAGGTCCAGGGTCTCCTGCTCGTAGCGCTTGACCTGCTCGGTGAAGAGTTCGCGGCGGATGGCCCCCAGATCCTGCAGCACGCTGTTGCCGCCCAGTTCCTGGCGCAGCAGCTGGATCTGCGCATTGGCGGCCGCCTGTTCCGCCAGCAATTGACCGCGTCGCTCGGCGGTGAGCGGCTTGGCGTTCTCGCGCCCGTTCTTGAGCAGATCGGCGATCTGCTGCAGGCGCGTCTGCAGATTGGCGATGTCCACCTGGGCGCGTTCGGGGCGGGTCTGGGCATTGATCACCAGACTGTTGGCCGCATTGAGGTCGTCCTGCACGCTGTTGAGCGCCAGGCTGGTCTCGCTCAGGCGCTGCTCCAGCGCCTGGGGGGTGGCGCCGGCATAGCGCTGTTGGGCCGGTTTGATGGGCTCGGCGCGCAGCCGCGCCAGTTGCCGCTGGGCGTCCTTGGTCTGTTGCGGCGCCTGGGCCAGTTGCTGGCGCAGATCGGCCAGCTGCTTGACGTACTGGTCACGCTGGTCGAGCAGCTTCAGGGTCTGCTGCAGACTGTCCTGGGCGGCGCTCTGCTCGGGGGCGGGCAGCTTGCGATCGGCCAACTGGGTCAGATTCTGCTGCACCTGCTGGGCATCCGGCGGCCCGGAGTCCTGAGCCACGGCGGGAAGGGTGAACAGGCAACCGCAGAGAGCGGCGGCGCGAAGCAGAGCGGACAGGCGTTGCATGCGGCGGGCGTCGGGCAGTGGAAAGGCGCGAGGTTAAAGCGGCGCTGCCAAGGGCGCAAGATAGCGCTTTCCAGGGCGCGAACCCTGTTCATCCACGGTTAAAGAAAGAGTGCGGGCCCGCTGCTGCGGCCTTCGGGAAACTTCACGCCGACCTTGCGCACGCGTTTGTTCTCGATGGCCGCGACGATCCAGACCAGGCCGTTCCATTCCACCAGGTCGCCCACGATGGGTTCGCCGCCGATCTCGTGGGTGATGAAGGCGCCGAGGCGCTGGTTGCCGTCCACCTCGCCCAGTTGCAGGCCGTACAGCGCGGCCACGGCGCTGAGTTCGGCGTCGGCTTCCAGGACGAAGTCGCCGAAGAATCTCTGGGTCTGCTGCGGCGCCTGGCTGAACAGCCGGCCCAGGGCTGGCAGATCGTGTTCATGGCCGACCACGCAGAGGATGTCCCCGGCTTCCAGGGTGGTACTGCCGGAGGGGTGCAGCAGGGTCTCGCCGCGGAACAGCGCGGCGATACGGGTACCCTCGGGCATCTTCAGCTCGCGCAGGGCGGCGCCGATGCACCATTTTTCGGCGCCGAGGCGATAGATGAACAGCTCCCATTCGCTGGTCGGATGGACCTGCAGACCGGCACGGGAGAAGGGCGCCGGCTCCGGTGGCACCGTCACCTTGAGCAGCTTGGCCGCCAGCGGCAGGCTGGAGCCCTGCACCAGTAGCGACACCAGCACGATGAAGAAGGCCACGTTGAAGAACAGCTGGGCCTGGGGCAGCCCGGCCATCATCGGGAACACCGCCAGGATGATGGGGACCGCGCCGCGCAGCCCGACCCAGGCGATAAAGGCCTTTTCGCGATCGTGGAAGGCGCGGAAGGGCAGCAGGCCGATGGCCACCGACAGCGGGCGGGCGACCAGGATCATCCACAGCGCCAGGCCGAGGGCGGGCAGGGCGATGGGCAGCAGGTTGTGCGGCTCCACCAGCAGGCCCAGCACCAGGAACATGCCGATCTGCGCCAGCCAGGCCATGCCGTCGAGCATGTGCAGCATGCCGTGGCGGCTGCGGATCGGCAGATTGCCCATCAGCAGACCGGCCAGGTAGACCGCGAGGATGCCACTGCCATGGGCGGTATTGGTCAGGGCGAAGATCAGCAGGCCACCGCTGATCGCCAGCAGCGGATAGAGGCCGTCGGCGAGGTGGATGCGGTTGATCAGCTGCAGCAGCAGCCAGCCACCGCCCAGGCCGATCACCCCGCCGATGGCGAATTCGCTGACGAAATGGCCGAGCAGACTCCAGCTGAAGCCACTCTGGCCACTGGCGAGCATCTCGATCAGGGTGACGGTGAGAAACACCGCCATGGGGTCGTTGCTGCCGGATTCGATTTCCAGGGTCGCGGTGACCCGTTCGTTGAGGCCGCGACCGCCGAGCAGGGAAAACACCGCCGCGGCATCGGTGGAGCCAACGATGGCGCCGATCAGCAAGCCCTGCAGCAGGCTGAGATCGAACAGCCAGGCGGCGGCGACCCCGGTCAGGCCGGTGGTGATCATCACCCCCACGGTGGCGAGCGACAGCGCCGGCCAGAGCGCTACCCGGAAACTCGACACCCGGGTGCGCATGCCGCCGTCGAGCAGGATCACCGCCAGCGCCAGGTTACCCACCAGGTAGGCCATCGGATAGTTGTCGAAGGCGATGTGACCGGGACCGTCGATGCCGGCGAACATGCCGACCACCAGGAAGATCACCAGAATCGGGATGCCGACCCGCGAGGAAATCGAGCTGACCAGAATCGACAGGCCGATCAGCACCGCACCGATCAAGAACAAGCTGTTGATGGTGACAGCGTCCAAGCGTGACTCCTGGGGTAAAGAATTGAAGAACCAGGGGATTTAACCCGCTGGGTGGCCGGGGTGTCAAAGCGCGACGCCGCTGGCGCCCGAGGAAGACGGTACACTGTAGGGCTGACGCTGGAGTATCCCATGAATTACCGACACGCCTTCCACGCCGGCAATCACGCCGATGTCTTCAAGCACGCCACCCTGTTGCGCCTGGCCGCGCTGCTGGCACGCAAGGAGACGCCCTTCGCCTATCTGGACAGCCATTCCGGCGTCGGTCGCTATGACCTGGCCGGCGATCAGGCCAGTCGTACCGACGAATGGCGCGAAGGCATCGGACGGCTGTGGGCCCTGGAGTCCGCGCCGGCGGCCTTTGTCGGCTATCGCGAGGCGGTGGCGGCGCTCAATCCCGACGGCGCGCTGCGCTACTACCCCGGCTCGCCAGAACTGATGCGCCAGGCCCTGCGTCCCCAGGATCGCCTGCTGCTCAACGAGCTGCATCCGGAGGATGGTCGCCTGCTCAAGGAAAACATGGCCCGTGATCGCCGGGTCGCGGTGCATCAGAAGGATGGCTGGCTGTTGCCGCGGGCGCTGCTGCCGGTCCCCGAGCGCCGGGCCTTGCTGCTGATCGATCCGCCCTTCGAGAAGGCCGACGAGCTGGAGCGTTGCGTCAAGGCGGTCGCGGAGGCCATCGGCCGGATGCGCCAGACGGTGATCATGCTCTGGTATCCGATCAAGGATCGCCGCCAGCTCAGACGCTTTCATGCCGGTCTGCAGGCCAGCGGCGCGCCCAAGCTGCTCAACGTCGAGTTGCTGATCCGTGCGGCAGAGGATCCCACCCGGCTCAATGGCTCGGGGTTGGCCATCGTCAATCCGCCGTGGGGCCTGGAAGAAGAATTGCGTGACTTGCTGCCCTGGCTGGCCGAGCACCTGGCCCAGGGCGAAGGCAGCTGGCGGCTGGACTGGCTGATCGCGGAATAGCGAAGCCCGGCGCCGTTGGGCTTCGCTGCGCTCAACCCAACCTACGAGAGCAGCGTGGCGTAGGTTGGGTTGAGGCGGCTCCATCGCCGAAGCCCAACAGGGCGGAATCGCGCCCGGGCAACGTTGGGCTTCGCTGCGCTCAACCCAACCTACGGGATGGTTTGGCGTAGGTTGGGTTGAGGCCGCCTCATCGCCGAAGCCCAACAGGGCGGAATCGAGCCTGGGCAGCGTTGGGCTTCGCTGCGCTCAACCCAACCTACGAGCAACGTTGGCGTAGGTTGGGTTGAGGCAGCTCTACCGCCGAAGCCCAACAGAGCGGAGTCGAGCCTGGGGCTGTTGGGCTTCGCTGCGCTCAACCCAACCTACGGATTGGGGTTGAGGCGGCTCGGGATCAGACCGCCAGGCTGGGCGGCAGGCAGACGCCGGTACCGGCCAGGCCGCAATAGCCGTTGGGATTCTTGGCCAGGTACTGCTGGTGATAGGCCTCGGCGTAGTAGAAGGGCGGCAGCGGGGCGATCTCGGTGGTGATCTCGCCATAACCGGCCTCGGCCAGTTGCGCCTGGAAGGCGGCCTGACTGGCTTCGAAGGCTTCCCGCTGACTGTCGTCGGTGTAATACAGCGCCGAGCGATACTGGGTGCCGACGTCGTTGCCCTGGCGCATGCCCTGGGTCGGATCGTGGGCTTCCCAGAAGATCTTCAGCAGCGCCTCCAGCGAGGTCTGGGCCGGATCGAACACCACCAGCACCACCTCGGTATGACCGGTCAGGCCCGAGCACACCTCTTCGTAGGTCGGATTGGGGGTATGGCCGCCGGCATAGCCCGCCGCCGTGGTCCAGACGCCTGGCTGTTGCCAGAAGCGCCGCTCGACGCCCCAGAAGCAGCCCATGCCCACCACCAGACTCTGCAGACCGGTAGGGAAGGGGCCTTGCAACGGATTGCCGTTGACATAGTGGGCCGCGGGCACGGCCATGGCCGTCTCGCGGCCGGGCAGCGCCTGCTCGGCGGCGGGCAGATGAGTCTTCTTGGTCAGGATTTCGGAACGCAGGACCATGGGATACCTCGAGGGAAAGGGCCAGGCGAAAAGCTCAGTGTACGCAAAATCGCAGCAGCGGGGTCGAGTCCGCGCGGCGGGTCAGCGCGTCGGCAGGTAACGCGCCAGGGCGGCGTCGAGCTGGTCGGCCGGGATGGGCTTGTCGAACAGATAGCCCTGGCCGATATCGCAGCGATGGTGGCGCAGGAAAGCCAGCTGTTCGGTCGTCTCGATGCCCTCGGCAACCACCTGCAGCCGCAGGTTGTGGGCCATGGCGATCACCGCGGAGGTGATTTCCATGTCGTCCTGGTTGTCCGGGATGTCCTTGATGAAACTCCTGTCGATCTTGATGACGTCGATGGGGAATTTTTTCAAGTAGCTGAGCGACGAATAACCGGTGCCGAAGTCATCCATCGCCAGGCTCATGCCCAGGCGCTTGAGGGCTTCGAGGGTGTTGCGGGTGGCGTCGGTGGCATCCAGCAAGAGGCTTTCGGTCAGTTCCAGCTCCAGACGCTTGGGCGCGATGCCCTCCTCGTCGAGGATGGTGACAAAGGACTGCACCAAGTCGGGATCGGTGAATTGCTTGGGCGACAGGTTGATGGCGATCTGCAGATCGTCGAAGCCGGCGGCGTCGAGGCGATGCAGCTGGCGGCAGACCTCGCGGATGACCCATTTGCCGATGGGCACGATGAGCCCGGTTTCCTCGGCGATGCTGATGAACTGGTCCGGGCGGATCATGCCCTTTTCCGGGTGCTGCCAGCGGATCAGGGCTTCCAGGCCGAGTAGCTTGGCGCGTTTCAGGCAGACCTTGGGCTGGTAGTGCACCAGCAGTTCGTTCTGTTCCAGGGCACGGCGCAGGTTGTTCTGCACGAACAGCTTGTTGCTGGCCTCGGCGATCAGCGCCTCGGTGAACACCTGGACCTGATGGCCGCCGGTGGCCTTGGCTCTGTGCAGGGCGAGGCCGGCGTGCTTGATCAGGGTCTGCGGATCGGTCTCGTGCGGCCGCGCGGTGGTCAGGCCGATCGAGCAACTGATCAGGGTCGGGTGGCCCTCCACATAGAGTGGCGGATCCAGGGCCACCAGGGTGTCGCGGGCCAGGCTGTCAGCGGATACCGCGTCCATGCCTTCGAGCAGCACGGCGAATTCGTTGCTGGCGATGCGGGCGATCAGTGCGCCCTTGCCCAGGGCGCTGCGCAGGCGCCGGGCCAGACCCACCAGCAACTGGTCGCCGATGCGATGACCGAGGCTGTCGTTGACTCTCTTGAAATTGTCGACGTCCACCAGTAGCAGCGAGTGTTCGCGGCTCGGACTGGACTGCTCCAGGCGCGCTTCCAGCCGGGCGATGAAGTGGTTGCGGTTGGCCAGCCCGGTGAGGCTGTCGCGAAACACCAGTTCGTCGTTGTGCTGCTGGGCGAAGCGGGTCTTGCTGGTGTCCTGGAAGATGCCCAGATAGCCCTGCAGGTCGCCATTGGGCTGCTGGATCTTGGACAGCGACAGCTGGCCCCAGTAGGTCTCGCCGTCGCGACGATAGCAGCGCAGTTCGCCTTGCCAGCTGTCCTGGTGCGCCAACCGCTGCCAGGCTTCGTAGAGCAGCTCGCCCCAGTTTTCCAGGGCTGGCAGGGATTCGACGTGCAGGCCCTGCAGCTTGCCGATGGGGTATCCGGTGATCCGCGCGAAGCTGTCGGTGGCGTGCTCCAGGCAACCGCCGGCATCCAGCAGCAGGAAGGCATCGTTGCTGGCTTCCATCACCCGGGTCAGGGGGTGGGGGACCTTGGGCAGGCGCTCCGGCTGCTGGAGGAGGGCGGCCAGGCACTCCGCCAGGCTGCGGGCGAAGGTGACGTCCTCGGCTTCCCAGGTGGCCGCACGGTCCCGTCGCAGGCAGAGCAGACCGATCAGCTGATTGTCATGCAGCAGCGCCACGTCCAGCGCCGTTCCGCCCCCGGTATGGGGCGGGTGCAGCACCTGACTGGCGTCTTCGATCACGCCCTGCTCGCGCAACCGGCGCCGGTGGTCGCTGCACAGCGTCGGCAGGCGCTCTTCCTTGCACAGGGTGACGAGGCCATTGCCCTCGTAACGCCACAGGCCGAGTTCGTCCGCGGCAAAGGCGGCCGGGCCCTCTGCACGCAGCAGTTGCACCAGTTCGTCGTCGACCGGTGCCTGGCGCAGGGCCAGCCGGGACAGCTCGAGCAGCAGGGTCTGCCGCGCCTGGGCCATCCCCAGCCGTTGCTGGCTGTGGTCCTGGCTGTCCTGCAGAAGTGCCAGGGTGGAGCGCAGGGCCAGGTTGTGGGCTTCCCATTCGCCGGCCAGGGCATCGTCGTTCATCACCCGCAGCAGATAGCCGCGCAGCAGGGGGCGACCATGGCGCTGCAGGCTTTCGCCCACCTCGACCACCTGGTACGGGGCCGTAGGGGAGTGGAACAGGTAGCGCACCTGATAGCTGCCGTGCTCGGCGAGTTGCAGCTGGATGTCTTCGTGCAGGCGATGACGGACGCTGGGCTCCATCAGGCTGGCATAGGGGGCATCGATGAGCGAGCACAGCGCCTGGGCGGGCAGGCCAAGGCTGGCTTCACAGCGGGAATCGAGATAGAGCATCGCCCAGGAGGCTTCATTCAGACGCTCGAAGCGCAGCAAGCCCAATCGGGCGGGAGCGCTGAGCGCGCCCGCCTGATCGGCTACCGCGGCATCGGCAGCATCGGAGTGAATACTCATGCGAGGGTCCGCGTCCTTGTGAAGACGGAAAGATGTCCTAGGTTTATCGGAAAGGACAGACAAATCATTAATCCTTTTTCCTTTCCGCCTCGCCAGCACGCTGGGATGGCTGTCAAGGTTGCCCGATAGAGGTGGGCCCATGCAAGGGGCGGCACTCGGGGCGCCCATCCTACCTTTTTCCTGGATCTTTCGGTTGATCTGGCAGCAAAAACCCCGCCTGAGCGGGGTTCTTGCGCTACACCGGAAGACGGTAGCGGGAAGCCGTTACCGTCCTGTGGCGGCTTACAGCAGCAGGCTACGGATTTCCGCCAGCAGATCGCCCAGGCGCTTGGTGAAGCGCGCGGCGGCAGCCCCGTTGATCACGCGGTGATCGTAGGACAGCGACAGCGGCAGCATCAGGCGCGGCTGGAAGGCCTTGCCGTCCCAGACCGGCTGCATGCTGGCCTTGGACACCCCGAGGATCGCCACTTCCGGAGCATTGACGATCGGCGTGAAGCCGGTACCGCCGATGTGACCCAGGCTGGAGATGGTGAAGCAGGCGCCCTGCATGTCGTCACCGCTGAGCTTCTTGGTCCGCGCCTTTTCCGCCAGCTGGGCGGCTTCGGCGGCGAGTTGCAGGAGGCTCTTCTGGGTCGACGTTGCGGATGACCGGGACCAGCAGGCCGTCCGGGGTGTCCACGGCGAAGCCGATGTGCACGTACTTCTTGCGGATCACCGCCTTGCCGCTGGGGGCCAGGGAGGCGTTGAAGTCCGGCAGTTCCCTGAGCACATGGGCGCAGGCCTTGAGCAGGAACGGCAGGATGGTCAGCTTGACGCCGGCCTTTTCCGCCACGGCTTTCTGGCCGACCCGGAAGGCTTCCAGATCGGTCACGTCGGACTGGTCGAACTGGGTGACGTGGGGCACGTTCAGCCAGCTGCGATGCAGGTTGTTGGCGCCGACCTGCATGAGGCGCGTCATCGGCACCTCTTCGATCTCGCCGAACTTGCTGAAGTCCACGGTGGGAATCGGCGGGATGCCGGCGCCACCGGTGGCCCCTGCAGCCGCGGCCGGAGCCGCCTTGCTCTTCTGCAGCTGATCCTTGACGTAGGTCTGGACGTCTTCCTTGAGAATGCGACCCTTGGGACCGGTCGGGGTGACCTCGCCCAGATCGACGCCGAACTCGCGGGCGACCATGCGTACGGCCGGACCGGCATGGACCTTCTTGCCCTTGCCGGCGGCAGGTGCGCTGGCGGGAGCGGCGGCCTTGGCCGGAGCCTCGGCTTTCTTCTCGGCAGACGGCGCGCTGGCGGCGGCGTTGCCGGCAGCCGGCTTGGCCGCCTGCTTGGGCACGGCACCGGCCACCTTCAGGGTCAGGATCAGATCGCCGGTCTTGGCCTGGTCATTGACCTTGATGGCGACGCTTTCCACCACGCCCGCCTTGGGCGCCGGGATTTCCATGCTGGCCTTGTCGGACTCCAGCACGATCAGCGACTGCTCGGCCTTGACCTGGTCACCGGCCTTGACCAGCACCTCGATGACGTTGGCACTGCCGGTGGAGCCGATGTCGGGGACCTTGATCTCCTCGACCGATTCACCAGCCGGCTCGGCGGCGGCTTCCTCGTGCAGCTCGGGTTCGGCGGCTTCCTTGGCGGGCTTGTCGCCGGCCTTGGATTCGACGCTCTTGCTCGGCTTGGCATTGGCTGCGCCCTTGAGGACCAGGATCAGATCGCCGGTGCCCACTTCGTCGCCGACCTTGACGGAAACGCTCTCCACCACGCCGGCGGCGGGGGAGGGGATTTCCATGCTGGCCTTGTCGGATTCCAGGGTGATCAGCGTCTGCTCGGCGGCGATGGTGTCGCCGGGCTTGACCGCCACCTCGATGATGCTGGCCTTGCCGCTGGAGCCGATGTCCGGAACGTGAATTTCCTGGGACTCGCCTTCGCCGGCGGACGCCGAAGCGTCCTCGTCGCCGGCCGGCGTCGGGGTTTCGCTTTCCTCGACCTGGGTCTGCTTGGACTCGGCCTTGGGCTCGGCGGCGGGTTCGCTGCCGGTGGCGGCGTCCTCGCCTTCCAGGTCGATCAGCAGATCACCGGTCTTGAGGGTGTCGCCGACCTTGATGTGCAGGGCGGCGATCTTGCCGGCCTTGGGGGCCGGAATCTCCATGCTGGCCTTGTCGGACTCCAGCACCACCAGGCTCTGTTCGGCCTCGACGGTATCGCCGACCTTCACCAGCAGCTCGATGACTTCGCCGTCGCCACTGCCGATGTCGGGTACGCGGATGGTCTCGCTCACAGTTGTTTCCTCTTATCCGTGTGCCGCATCAGCAATCCAGGGGATTGCGCTTCTCGGTGTCAATGCCGAACTTGGTGATGGCGTCGGCCACGACCTTGCGTTCCAGCTTGCCTTGGTTGGCCAGCGCCTGCAGAGCGGCGACGGCGACCCAGCGACGGTCGACCTCGAAATGATCACGCAGCTTCTTGCGGCTGTCGCTGCGACCGAAACCGTCGGTACCCAGCACCTGGAATTCGGTGGGGACCCACTGGCGGATCTGGTCGGCGAACAGCTTCATGTAGTCGGTGGAGGCGATGACCGGACCCTGGCGCTCGCCCAGGCACTGCTCGACGTAGGTCAGGCGGCGCTCTTCCAGCGGGTGCAGGCGGTTCCAGCGGTCGACGGCCAGGCCTTCGCGGCGCAGTTCGTTGAAGCTGGTGACGCTCCAGATGTCGGCGCCGACACCCATCTCGCGCAGCAGGCTCGCCGCGGCGCGGACCTCGTTGAGGATGGTGCCCGAGCCCAGCAGCTGGACGCGGTGCTTGAAGTCGCCTTTTTCCTCTTCCAGCAGGTACATGCCCTTGATGATGCCTTCCTCGACACCCTGGGGCATGGCCGGCTGCTGGTAGTTCTCGTTCATCACGGTGATGTAGTAGAAGACGCTCTGCTGCAGTTCCATCATCTGATGGATGCCTTCGCGCATGATCACCGCCAGCTCGTAGGCATAGGTGGGATCGTAGCTGCGGCAGTTGGGGATGGTGCCGGCCAGGATGTGGCTGTGACCGTCCTCGTGCTGCAGGCCTTCGCCGTTCAGGGTGGTACGGCCGGAGGTGCCGCCCAGCAGGAAGCCGCGGGTCTGGGCATCGCCCGCCGCCCAGGCCAGGTCGCCGATACGCTGGAAGCCGAACATCGAATAGAAGATGTAGACCGGCAGCATGGGCTGGTTGTAGTTGCTGTAGGCGGTACCGGCAGCGATGAAGGAGGACATGGCGCCGGCCTCGTTGAGGCCTTCCTGGAGGATCTGGCCGTCCTTCTCTTCGCGGTAGTACATCACCTGGTCGCGATCGACCGGCTCATAGAGCTGACCGTGGGGCGAGTAGATGCCCAGCTGGCGGAACATGCCTTCCATGCCGAAGGTACGGGCCTCGTCGGCGAGGATGGGCACGATGCGCTTGCCCAGGTCCTTGTCCTTGACCAGTTGCGACAGGATGCGGCCGAAGGCCATGGTGGTGGAGATCTCGCGATCGCCGGAGCCGTCCAGCACCGCCTTCAGGGTCTCCAGGGGCGGGGTGGGGATGCTCAGGCTGCGCGCGCGACGCTGGGGCAGGTGACCGCCCAGGGACTCGCGACGACTCATCAGGTACTTCATCTCGGCGCTGTCGTCGGCCGGACGATAGAAGGGCAGTTCGCTGAGCTGGGAATCGTTCAGCGGGATGTCGAAGCGATCGCGGAATTTCTTCAGCGACTCCACATCCACCTTCTTGGTGTTGTGCGCGGTGTTCTTGGCTTCGCCCGCACCGGTGCCGTAGCCCTTGATGGTCTTGGCCAGGATGACGGTGGGCTGGCCCTTGTGGTTGACCGCCTGGTGGTAGGCCGCATAGACCTTGTAGGGGTCGTGACCGCCACGGTTGAGCTTCCAGATCTCGTCGTCGGACAGGTCCTCGACCATCTTCAGCAGCTCGGGGTTGGCGCCGAAGAAGTGCTTGCGCACATAGGCACCGTCCTTGGCCTTGTAGTTCTGGTATTCACCATCGACCACGGCGTCCATGCGCTGCTGCATGCGGCCTTCGGTGTCGCGGGCGAACAGCGGATCCCACATGCGGCCCCAGAGGACCTTGGTGACGTTCCAGTCGGCGCCACGGAAGATGCCTTCCAGTTCCTGGACGATCTTGCCGTTGCCGCGGACCGGGCCGTCGAGGCGCTGCAGGTTGCAGTTGATGACGAAGATCAGGTTGTCGAGGTTCTCGCGGCCGGCCAGGGAGATGGCGCCCAGGGTTTCCGGCTCGTCGCACTCGCCGTCGCCGATGAAGCACCAAACCTTCTGCTTGCCGGCGGGGATGTAGCCGCGGTTCTCCAGGTACTTCATGAAGCGGGCCTGGTAGATGGCGGTGATCGGGCCTAGACCCATGGACACGGTCGGGAACTGCCAGAAGTCGGGCATCAGGTGCGGGTGCGGGTAGCTCGACAGGCCCTTGCCGTCCACTTCCTGACGGAAGTTGTTCATCTGGTCTTCGGAGAGGCGGCCTTCCAGGAAGGCACGGGCGTAGACGCCGGGGGAAGCGTGGCCCTGGTAGTAGATCAGGTCGCCGCCGTGCTCTTCGTTGGGCGCCTTCCAGAAATAGTTGAAGCCGATGTCATAGAGGGTGGCGCTGGAGGCGAAGGTGGAGATGTGACCACCCAGATCCGGATCCTTGAGGTTGGCGCGCATGACCATCGCCAGGGCGTTCCAGCGAACCAGCGAGCGGATGCGTCGCTCCATGAACAGGTCGCCCGGCATATGGGCTTCCCTGGTCACTGGAATGGTGTTGCGATAGGGGGTATTGATGGAGTAGGGCAGCTGGGTACCACTGCGGGTAGCCAGTTCGCCCATGCGGGTCATCAGATAATGAACGCGCTCCTCGCCTTCGTGGTCGAGGACGGACTCCAGGGCGTCCAGCCATTCCTGGGTTTCGACGGGATCGAGATCTTGCATGGCTTGCTCCAGGGCGGAAAGGCTTCCAAAATCGGTCGCCTCAGGGTCGCCGCCGGCCTCTTGGGGGCAGCGAAAATTCTTGGATTTATGACCGGACGGTTCCGATCGGCGTGTAGTTTTACTACAAATTCAAATCCGTTTCAGCTCCGAGCTGTAATGGGATAAAAAACAATTCGACGTTTGTCGAACGCGCTGCTCGAGGGCTCGCGAACTCCGAACCGCGGACGAGAAAACGGTTCCCGCTCGGACCAGGTGGTCCGTCGGAATGTCCCTGGCATGGGGTTCGCGGCAGGGTGGTGGGGTTCGACCGTCCCTGCGCAGGACTGCCCATGATACCCCTCCTTCGTCCCGAACTGCCTCCGACTCTTGTCGCCTGTGCCGAGCTCGCCGACCGGCGCCTGGCCGACGCCCTGGCCCCGCTGCCCGTGGCGGCGGCCCGCCAGGCGAACTGGTCCGCGCCGCTGCGTGCCGACTGGCGGCGGGTGGCGGCCCTCAGTGATTTCGTCGTCGAGCAGTTCTGCCGCCTGCCCGAGTCCTGCCTGGCGCTGGTCGACAGCGGCGATCTGGAGCTGTCGCTGGCGCCGGGCGCCATGGCGCAGCGCCTGCGCGAGGCCTTGGCCGCCTGCCCGGACGAAGCCGAGCTGGGGCGCCGGCTGCGGCGTTTTCGCATGCTGCAGCAGGTGCGCATCGTCTGGCGCGACCTGACCCGGCGCGCCGACCTGGTGGAGACCTGCCGCGACCTCAGCGACCTGGCCGACGCCTGCATCGACCAGGCCTGCGCCTGGCTCTATGCCCAGCAGTGCAGCCAGTTCGGCGTGCCGACCGGACGCCACAGCGGTCAGCCCCAGCAGCTGGTGGTGCTGGGCATGGGCAAGCTGGGCGCAGGAGAGCTGAATCTGTCGTCCGACATCGACCTGATCTTCGCCTATGGCGAGGGCGGGGAGACGCGCGGCGCGCGGCGCGAGCAGGACAACCAGGAATTCTTCACCCGCCTCGGGCAGCGACTGATCAAGGCGCTGGACGCCACTACGGTGGAGGGTTTCGTCTTTCGCGTCGACATGCGCCTGCGGCCCTATGGCAGCGCCGGCGCCCTGGTGCTTAGCTTTGCCGCCATGGAGCTCTATTACCAGGACCAGGGCCGCGACTGGGAACGCTACGCCATGATCAAGGCACGGGTGGTCGGCGGCGATCAGGCCAGCGGTGCCGAGTTGCTGACCCTGCTGCGACCCTTCGTCTATCGGCGCTATCTGGATTTCTCCGCCATCGAAGCCCTGCGCAGCATGAAGCAGCTGATCCGCCAGGAGGTGCGCCGGCGCGGCATGACCGACAACGTCAAGCTAGGCGCGGGCGGCATCCGCGAAGTGGAATTCATCGCCCAGGCCTACCAGCTGATCCACGGCGGGCGCGATCCGGCACTGCAGCAGCGGCCGCTGCTCAGGGTGCTGACCAGTCTGCGCGAGCGCGACTACCTGCCGGCCGCGGCCGAAGCCGAGTTGCGCGAGGGCTATTGCTTCCTGCGCTATGTCGAGCATGGGCTGCAGGCCATCGCCGACCAGCAGACCCAGACCCTGCCGGTGGATCCCCAGGGCCGGGCGCGGGTCGCTTTCCTCATGGGCTATGCCGACTGGGACGAATTCAGTACGGCCCTCGGAGACTGGCGCCAGCGCATCGACTGGCACTTCCAGCAGACCATCGCCGATCCCGAGGAGGAGACCCAGAGCGCCGAGCTGGAAGACAGCTGGCTGCCGCTGTGGGAGGACCTGCTCGACCCCGAGGAGTGCCTGGCGCGACTGCGCGCGGCGGGCTTCCAGGCGCCGGAGCAGGCGCTGGAGTTGCTGGCCAGCCTGCGGGCCAGCGGGCAGGTGCGGGCCATGCAGCGCGCCGGTCGCGAGCGCCTGGATGCCTTCATGCCGCGGTTGCTGGATGCGGTCAGCGCCGACGAGCAACCCGATCGAGCGCTGGAGCGGGTGCTGCCGCTGGTGGAGGCGGTGGCGCGACGCTCCGCTTACCTGGTCCTGCTCAGCGAGAATCCGCCAGCCCTGGCGCGGCTGCTGGAGCTCTGCGGCGCCAGTGCCTGGGTGGCCGAACAGATCACCCGCTATCCGGCGCTGCTCGACGAATTGCTCAACGAAGGTCGGCTCTATCATCCGCCGCAGAAGCCGGAACTGGCCGCCGAACTGCGCGAGCGCCTGATGCGCCTGCCCGAAGAGGACCTCGAGCAGCAGATGGACGTGCTGCGTCACTTCAAGCGCGCCCACAGCCTGCGGGTGGCGGCGGCGGAAATCGCCGGCAGCCTGCCGCTGATGAAGGTCAGCGACTACCTCACCTGGCTCGCCGAGGTGATCCTCGAGGAGGTGTTCGGCCTGGCGTGGCGCCAGCTGGTGCAGCGCCATGGCACGCCGCAGCGACGCGACGGCTCGCCCTGCCAGCCGGACTTCGTCATCGTCGGCTACGGCAAGGTCGGCGGCATCGAACTCGGCCACGGCTCGGACCTCGACCTGGTGTTCATCCACGACGCCGATCCCCTGGCCGAGACCGATGGTGCCAAGCCCATGGACGGCGCCCAGTTCTTCAATCGCCTCGGCCAGCGCATCATCCACCTGCTCACCACCACCACCCCGGTGGGCACCCTTTACGAGGTGGACATGCGCCTGCGACCGTCCGGCGCGGCGGGGCTGCTGGTGAGTTCGCTGGAGGCCTTCGAGCGCTACCAGCAGAGCGAGGCCTGGACCTGGGAACACCAGGCCCTGGTGCGCGCGCGGGTGGTGGCGGGTTGCCCGCGGCTTGGCGAGCGCTTCGACGAGGTGCGGGCGCGTATTCTCGGTCGGCAGCGGGAGCTCGCGACCCTGCAGGCCGACGTGGCCGGCATGCGCGACAAGATGCTCGACAACCTTGGCACCGCGGTGACCGCCGGCGGACTGGGGCCGAACGCGCGCCGGCCGGAGCAGCGGTTCGACCTCAAGCAGGATGCCGGCGGTATCGTCGATATCGAATTTATGGTCCAATATGCCGTTCTGGCCTGGTCGTGGCAGCATCCCGAATTGCTGCGTTTTCCTGACAACATCCGCATCCTGGAATCCCTCGAGGCGGCTGGTCTGGTACCGGCCACGGACGCCATTGCCCTGCGCGAAGCCTACAAGGTCTATCGCGCCGCGCTGCACCGTCTGGTGCTGCAGAAGCAGCCGGGCAAGGTGCCGGCCGACGGCTTTCTCGCCGAGCGCGACGAAGTGCGCCGTATCTGGCACGGCCTGGGGCTGGACACGCCGTCCGGCAATCCGGCCACCCTTTAGGCCGCCATCAGTAAGGAGAGGCAAGATGTCGATGTCCGTGCGCGAGCTTTCGATCAGACCGGGCCTGAGGGAGTGGGAGTCGGCCACCCGCTAGGTGCCGATCGCCTTCCAGCATGAATATTCTGATCATCGGACCCAGTTGGGTCGGCGACATGGTGATGGCGCAGACCCTCTTCGTCTGCCTCAATCGCCAGCACCCCGACTGCCAGATCGACGTCCTCGCCCCCGAGTGGAGTCGCCCGCTGCTCGAGCGTATGCCCGAGGTGCGCGAAGCCCTGAGCTTTCCCCTCGGCCACGGCGCCTTCGAGCTGGCCACCCGCCGGCGCATCGGCCAGCAGCTGCGCGGTCGCTATGACCAGGCGATCCTGTTGCCCAACTCGCTGAAGTCGGCGCTGGTGCCCTATTTCGCCGGTATTCCCACGCGCACCGGCTGGCGTGGCGAGATGAGATTCGGCCTGCTCAACGACATCCGCACCCTCGACAAAGCGCGCTATCCGCTGATGATCGAGCGCTTCATGGCGCTGGCTTACGCGCCCGGTGCGGAGTTGCCCAAACCCTATCCCAAGCCACGGCTGGCCATCGACCCGGCCAGCCGTGACGCCGCCCTGGAGCGCTTCGGCCTGAGCCTGGACCGGCCGGTGCTGGCGCTCTGTCCGGGCGCCGAATTCGGCGAGGCCAAGCGCTGGCCTGCCGAGCACTACGCCGCCGTGGCCGACGCCCGGCTGCGTCAGGGCTGGCAGGTCTGGCTGTTCGGCTCGCAGAAGGACGCCCCCGGTGGCGAAGAGATCCGCGAGTGGGTCACCCCCGGCTTCGAGGAAGATGTCTACAACCTGGCCGGGCGCACCTCCCTGGCCGAGGCCATCGATTTGCTCTCCTGTGCCGGTGCGGTCATCAGCAACGATTCCGGCCTGATGCACGTGGCCGCTGCCCTGGATCGCCCGCTGGTGGCGGTCTATGGCTCCACCTCGCCGGGCTTCACGCCGCCGCTGGCCAGCCAGGTCGAGGTGGTGCGCCTGGGGCTGGAGTGCAGTCCCTGCTTCGACCGTACCTGCCGCTTCGGCCATTACGATTGCCTGCGCCTGCTGCAGCCGAGCCTGGTGCAAGAGGCGCTCGGCCGCCTGGTCGCCGATCCGATCGAGGTGGGCTAGATGCGCGTGCTGCTGATCAAGACCTCCTCCCTCGGCGATGTAATCCATACCCTGCCGGCGCTGACCGATGCGGCCCGGGCCATCCCCGGCATCTGCTTCGACTGGGTGGTGGAGGAGGGCTTCGCCGAGATTCCCGCCTGGCACCCGGCCGTGAGCCAGGTGATCCCGGTGGCCCTGCGCCGCTGGCGCAAGCAGCCCTTTTCCGCCTGGGCCAGTGGCGAGTGGGGCGAATTCAAGGCGCGCGTGCGCGAGCAGCGCTATGACCGGGTGATCGATGCCCAGGGCCTGCTCAAGAGTGCCTGGCTGACCCGCTACGCCGAGGCACCGGTGGCCGGTCTCGACCGCAACTCCGCGCGCGAGCCCCTGGCCAGCCGCTTCTATGACGAGCGCTATCATGTCGCCAAGGGGCAGCACGCCCTGGAGCGGATCCGCCAGCTGTTCGCCCAGGCCCTGGACTATCCGCTGCCGGCGGGCGTGGGTGACTACGGCCTGGATCGGCAACGCCTGGCCGGCCCCAACGAGACGCCCTATGTGGTGTTCCTGCACGGCACCACCTGGGTCAGCAAGCACTGGCCCGAGGCCCACTGGCGCGAACTGGCCGAGCGCATGAGCCAGCTGGACTGGCCGGTGCGACTGCTGTGGGGCAACGAGGCGGAACATGCCCGTGCCGAACGCATCGCCGACGGCCTGGATGGCGTCCAGGTACTGCCGCGACTGAATCTCGCCGGGGTGGCCAAGGTGCTGGCCGGCGCCCGTGCCTGCGTGGCGGTGGATACCGGCCTGGGTCATCTGGCCGCGGCCCTGGACGTGCCCACCGTGTCGCTCTATGGCCCGACCAGTCCGAAGAAGGTCGGCGCCTATGGCCGTTCCCAGGTGCACCTGAGCGCCGTCGGCCTGGACGGCACCGACGAGCCGCGCGATCAGCCATCGGCCAGTCTCGCCGCCCTGACCCCGGAACGGGTCGAACTGGAACTGGAAACCCTGCTGTTGGAAGACCTCCCCGCATGACCCTGGCTTTCGTGCTCTACAAGTACTTTCCCTTTGGCGGCCTGCAGCGGGACTTCCTGCGCATCGCCCAGGAGTGCCAGCGCCGGGGCCATGCCATCCGCGTCTACACCCTGATCTGGGAGGGCCCGGTGCCGGAGGGCTTCGACGTGCGGGTGGCCAGGGTCAGCGCGCTGTTCAATCACCGCCGCAACGAGAAATTCCACGCCTGGCTGCAGGCCGACCTCGCCCGCGATCCGGTGGATCGGGTGATCGGCTTCAACAAGATGCCGGGGCTGGACGTCTATTACGCCGCCGATCCCTGCTTCGAGGACAAGGCCCAGACCCTGCGCAATCCGCTGTATCGCCAGTGGGGTCGCTATCGCCATTTCGCCGAATACGAACGCGCGGTGTTCGCGCCCGAGTCGTCGACCGAGATCCTGATGATCTCCGAGGTGCAGCAGCCGCTGTTCGTCAAGCACTACGGGACGCCCGCAGGGCGTTTCCACCTGCTGCCGCCGGGTATCGCCGCCGACCGGCGCGCGCCGGCCAATGCCGCCGAGATCCGTGCCGACTTCCGTCGCGAATTCGGACTGGAGGAGGGCGAGCTGCTGCTGGTGCAGATCGGTTCCGGCTTCAAGACCAAGGGCCTGGATCGCAGCCTGCGCGCCCTGGCGTCCCTGCCCAGGGAGTTGCGTCGCCGCACCCGGCTGTTCGCCATCGGCCAGGACGATCCCAAGCCCTTCCTCCTCCAGGCCAAGGCCCTGGGCGTGAGTGACCGGGTCGAGATCCTCAAGGGCCGCAGCGATATCCCGCGCTTCCTGCTTGGCGCCGACCTGCTGATCCATCCGGCCTACAACGAGAACACCGGCACCGTGCTGCTGGAGGCGCTGGTCGCCGGGCTGCCGGTGCTGGTCACCGACGTCTGCGGCTATGCCCACTACATCGACGAGGCCCGCGCCGGCGCGGTGGTGCCGTCACCCTTCGTCCAGGAGACGCTGGACAGGATGCTCGCCGAGCTGCTGGCCGATCCCGAGCGCCGCGCGGTGCAGGGCCGCAATGGCCTGGCCTTCGCCGCCAGCGCCGATCTCTATTCGCTGCCCGAACGCGCCGCCGATGTCATCCTGGGGGTGGCATGACCCTGGAATTGCGTGAGCCCTTCGCCAGCCTCTGGGCCGGCCAGGATCCCTTCGTCGCCGTGGAGGCCCTGCAGGGTCAGGTCTATCGCGAGCTGGACGGACGCCGCACCCTGCGCACCGAGGTGGCCGGTCGTGGCTACTTCGTCAAGATCCACCGCGGCATCGGCTGGGGCGAGATCGCCAAGAATCTGCTGCAGGCCAAGCAGCCGGTGCTGGGTGCGCGCCAGGAATGGCAGGCCATCGAGCGGCTGCACCAGGTCGGCGTGCCGACCATGACCGCCGTGGCCTTTGGCGAGCGTGGCGCCAATCCGGCGACCCAGCACTCTTTCATCATTACCGAGGAGCTGGCGCCCACCGTCAGTCTCGAAGACTTCAGTCTCGACTGGCTCCGCCAGCCGCCCGAGCCCCTGCTCAAGCGGGCGCTGATCGCCGAGGTGGCGCGCATGACCGGGGCCATGCACCGGGCGGGCGTCAACCATCGCGACTGCTACATCTGTCATTTCCTGCTCGACACCGCGCAGCCGGTCAGCGTGGCCACTCTGCGACTCTGGCTGATCGACCTGCACCGCGCCCAGTGCCGCACCCAGGTGCCCCGGCGCTGGCGCGACAAGGACCTGGCCGGGCTGTATTTCTCCGCCCTGGGCATCGACCTGACGCGACGCGACTTCCTGCGCTTCCTGCGCGGCTATTTCCAGCGGCCGCTGCGCGAGATCCTGCGCGACGAGGCGCCGCTGCTGGCGCGGCTGGAGCGCAAGGCCGCCGCCTTGGTGGAACGCAAGGAACGCTACGGGGACCGGCTCTGATGGCTGACTGGCGCATCGATTCCAGCGTCGCCCACCTGCCCGAATTCGCCACCCTGGAGGCGGTGTTCGCCCTCGGCGGCGAACGCCTGACCAGCGATCCGCTGTCGGAAGTGGTGCGCATCGAGCGCGACGGCATCCGCTATTACGTCAAGCGCTACCACGGCGCCGGCAAGGGCCTGCGGCGCTATGTCGGGCGGCCGCGGGTCAAGGCCGAATGGCAGAATCTCAAGCGTTTCGCCAAGTGGGGCATCGCCACCGCGCCGGTGGTGGCCTGGGGGATGGAGCGCTCGCCCCGGGGCTTCACCCGCGGCGCCATGATCACCCGCGAGATTCCCGATACCCTGGACCTCGCCGAACTGGCCAGGCGCGCGGATCCGCGGCTGCGCGACCGGGTGTGGGTGGACAACGTCAGCCGTCAGCTGGCCGCGGCGACCCGTACCCTGCACGACCACCATTTCGTCCATAACGATCTCAAGTGGCGCAACCTGCTGGTGGATGGCCAGGGCGTGCTCTATCTCATCGACTGCCCGGCCGGCGCCTTCTGGGTCGGCCACTGGCTGCGCTGGCGCATCGTCAAGGACCTGGCCTGCCTGGACAAGGTGGCCAAGTACCAGCTGTCGCGCACCCAGCGCCTCAGGTTCTATCTGCAATACCGCGGTCGCGCGCGCCTCAGCGACAACGACAAGGGGCGCATCCGCGAGGTGCTGGACTATTTCAAGGGGCGGGAATGAACGAGGTGTGGGCGGCCGAGGATCGGGCCGTGCTGGCCGGCCAGGGCCTGGACGGTTTCGAGGCGCTGTGGACGCTGGAGCTGACCGCGGTGGATGAACCCAACCAGGGTCGCGGCGGCTTCAGCCAGGTGTTTCGCCTGGATATCGCCGGCCGGGGCTACTACCTCAAGCGCCAGCGCGACTACCTGACCCGCACCCTGGCCCGCCCGCTGGGCGAGCCGACCTTCGCTCGTGAGAGTCGCAACATCCGCCGCTACGCCGAGCGCGGCATCCCGGCGCTGGAGCTGGCCTATTATGGCGAGCGCCGCGATGAGCAGGGTTGGCGCGCCATCCTGCTGACCCGGGCCCTGGATGACTGGCGCGATCTCGACAGCTGGCTGCGCGTCTGGGCGCACCTGGCTCCCGAGGAGCGCCAGGCGGTGCTGGTCGCCGTCGGCGAGTTGGCTCGCCAGCTGCACGGCGCCGGCCAGGTGCACGGCTGCTTCTATCCCAAGCACCTGTTCCTGCAGCGCCAGGGCGAAGGCCTGGTCGCACGGCTGATCGATCTGGAAAAGACCCGGCCGCTGCTGTTCGGCCGACGCGATCGCCTACGCGATCTCGAACCCCTGCTGCGCCGCGCGCCGCAATGGAGCGAGCAGGACATCGCCCGCCTGCTGGCGAGCTATCTTGACCAGCCGCTGGACAGCGCCGCCGTGCGTGACTGGGGGCGGCACCTGGCCGGGCGTCGCCGCCACAAGGAGCGCAAGGCATGACCCTGGAGCAACTAACCAAGGCCGGCCGTGCGCCAGTCCTGCCGCTACGTATCGAATTGCCCAGTGGCGAGCTGGAACTGCTGTCGCTGCTCAGGGTGCTGCCCGGTCAGCGCTATGTCGGCGAGGCGCTCTGGCAGGGCCGGCGGGTGCTGGCCAAGCTGCTGGTCGGCGAACGCGCGAGTCGGCAATTCGCCCGCGAGCGCGAGGGCTGTCGCCTGCTGGCGGCCGCCGCGGCGCCGACCCCCGCGCTGCTGGACAGCGGCGAGGCGAGCGGGCAGGGCGCCTGGCTGCTGTTCGACTTCATCGAGGCGGCGCCCAGCGTCGAGCAGCTCTGGCAGCCGATCGCCACCGAGCCGCCCCTGTCGCCGGCACAGGACGCGTTGCTCGGCGCAGCCCTCGCCACCCTGGCGCGGCTGCATGCCCAGGGGCTCTGGCAAGCCGATCTGCACCTGGACAACCTGCTGGTCAAGGACGGCGCCGCCCTGGTCATAGACGCGGCGGACATCCAGGCCGAGACCGTCGGCCAGCCGCTGTCCCAGGCGCGGGTGCAGGAGAACCTGGCGGTATTCTTCGCCCAGTTGCCGGCCGCCCTGGATGCCCAGCTGGAAGAGCTGCTGATCCACTACCTGCTGGTCAATGCCGAACACGCCCTGCGCCTGGAAGCCCTGCTGGCGCGTATCGCCGAGATCCGCCGCTGGCGCCTGGCCGACTACCTGAAGAAGAGCGGCCGGGAATGCACTCTGTTCGCCGTTACCCGCAGCGCCTTCGGCCTCATCGCCGTGCGGCGCACCTGGCTGAGTCGCCTGGAAGGCCTGCTGGCCGATCCCGATGCCGCCCTGGCCGGCCTGCCGACCTTCAAGGACGGCGGCGCCGCCACCGTGGCCCGCGTGCAGTGGCAGGACCAGGACCTGGTGCTCAAGAGATACAACATCAAGGGCTTCGGCCACTGGCTGACGCGCTTCTGGCGACCGAGTCGAGCCTGGCACAGCTGGCGCGAAGGCCATCGGCTGCGGTTCCTCGGCATTCCCACCCCCGAGCCGCTGGCCGTGCGCGAGCGCCGCTTTCTCGGCCTGCGCGGGCGCGCCTATCTGGTCACGCCCTTCGTCGACGGACCCAATCTACTGGAGCGCTTCGCGCCCTATGTGGAATCGGCGCCGCCCGCGGTCGAGCTGGAGGCCCTGCTGGCACTGGTCGAGACCCTGCGTCGCGAGCGCCTCGGCCATGGCGATTTCAAGGGCACCAACCTGATCTGGCATGAAGGTCGCTGGCTGGTGATCGACCTCGACGCCCTCCAGGCCCATGCCAGCGACCGCGCCTACGCCGCCGCCTATGCCCGCGACCGCGCCCGGCTGCTGCGCAACTGGCCGGCCGACAGCGCCCTGCATCGCCTGCTCGACGAGCGTCTGCCGCCGGCCTGAGCGCCGACCCGCCATCTGTACCGGGGCTGAATCGCCGTGCGCTAGGCCCCGCTCCGGCGTGCGGCCATTACCCGTGGCCTGCCTGAACGGCTATAATTCGCCGTTTTTGAGGCGAGGCGGGCCTGCAGCGGCCTCGCGAAACCCCGGCGAACTCCTCTGGCTTCGCCCTGTACAGAGGCTTTACCTGTGTCCCTGACCGTCCTTGGCCTGTCCGGCGCCCTCAGCCACGATCCCTCCGCCGCGCTCTATATCGACGGCAAGCTGATCGCCGCGGTGGAAGAAGAACGCTTCGTGCGCGACAAGCATGCCAAGAATCGCATGCCCTACGAGTCGGCCAAGTTCTGCCTGGAACAGGCCGGGATCAGCCCCGCCGACGTCGACGTGGTGGCCATTCCCTATGCGCCCATCAGTCTCTTCGGCGAAGCCCGCTGGCATTATGCCAAGCGTTACGCCTACGCCCCGGATCGTGCCCTGGACGCCATCCTGTTCGGCAATCGTCGCTACCACCGCTACCAGAAGCGCATCGAATGGTGCCTGGTGCAGCTCGGCTTCGACCTGAAGAAGGTCAAGCTGGAAGCCGTCGAGCACCACCTGGCCCATGCCTCCAGTGCCTATCACTGCTCGGGTTTCAGCGAAAAGACCGCGATCCTCGGCATCGACGGCAAGGGCGAGTACGCCACCACCTTCTTCGGCTATGGCGAGAACGGCAAGATCCACAAGATCAAGGAGTTCTACGACCCGGACTCCCTGGGTGGCCTCTATGGCGCCCTCACCGAATTCCTCGGCTTCGAGATGCTCGATGGCGAATTCAAGGTCATGGGCATGGCGCCCTATGGCGATGCCAGCAAGTACGATTTCTCGCGCCTGGCGAAATTCGAGAACGGCGAGCTGATCATCAACACCGACTACGCCAACGTCATCGGCTTCCGCCGCTACAAGGAAAAGGGCAAGGGCTACTACTTCTCGCCCAAGCTAATCGAGTGGCTGGGGCCCAAGCGTGAAGGCGACATCGCCGACGATCCCTACATCCACTACGCCGCCAGCATGCAGGCGCTGTTCGAACGCCTGGCGCTGGAGATGATGGACTACTACCTGGGCGACATCATCCGCCAGACCGGCAAGATCGCCTTTGCCGGCGGCTGCGCGCTCAACGTCAAGCTCAACCAGAAGATCATCGCCCGTCCCGAGGTCAAGGAGCTGTTCGTCCAGCCCGCCTCGGGCGACGCCGGCACCGCCGTCGGCGCTGCCGCCTACGTCTCCCACGCCCGTGGCGTGCCGGTGGAGAAGATGGAGCACGTCTATCTCGGCCCCGGCTACAGCAACGAAGACGTCATCGCCGCCTGCGCCCGCCATCCCAACGCACCCAAGTGGGAGCGGATCGACAACATGCCCCAGCGCATCGCCGAGATCATGGTGGCCGGCAATCCGGTGGCCTGGTTCCAGGGTCGCCTGGAATTCGGTCCGCGCGCCCTGGGCGGTCGCTCCATCATCGGCTGCCCCAGCGTGCCGGGCGTGGCCGATCGGATCAACGCCCAGATCAAGTTCCGCGAGCGCTGGCGGCCGTTCTGCCCGTCCATGCTCGATACCGTGGCGCCGCAGATGCTCAAGGTCGACCATCCCTCGCCCTTCATGACCTTTACCTTCGAGGTCAACGAGGAATGGAAGAGCCGGGTACCCGAGGTGGTCCACGAAGACGGCACCTCCCGCGCCCAGGTGCTGGAGCGCCGGCACAATCCGCGCTGGTACGACCTCATGGTCGAGCTGGAAAAGCTCACCGGCAACGGCGTCTCCCTCAATACCTCGCTCAACCGCCGCGGCGAACCCATGGTCTGCTCGCCCACCGATGCCCTGAACATGTTCTTCGGCTCGGACCTGCAGTACCTGATCATGGAAGACGTCCTGGTGATCAAGGAGGGGGCCGGCCTATGACGCGTTCCGCCGAACCGCGGGTGCTGCAGTTCTGTCATGGCTACGACGGTCCCTTCCTCGACTGCGCCCGCCAGACCGCCAGCCTCTTCGCGGGCAGCGGCTATCGCGTCACCACGGTCTTTCTCACCGGCACGGCCGATGCCGAGGTGGCCGCCGGCTGCGGCAGCGACGAGGTGCTGTTCCTGGAGTACTCCTCCAAGGACGTGCGGGGTCTCAAGCTCGGCGCCATCCAGGCGCTGCGCGAGATCGTCCGCTCGCGCGGTATCCGCTTCGTCATCGCCCATAGGTTCAAGCCGATCTGGATCGCCTGCCTGGCCACCAATCTGCCGGTGATCGGCGTCCACCATGCCTTTGGCGACTACGACCGGCTCGGCCGGCGGCTGTTCGCCAAGCTAATGAGCAAGCGCCTGACCCTGCTGGGCGTCTCCGACGCGGTGCGCGACGAGTTGCGCCAGCGCCTCAAGGACTGGCCGGCCGAGCGCATCGAGACCCTCTACAACCGTCTGGACGTCGAGGCGGTGGAACGCGAACTGCTGCCGGCCGACGAGGCCCGCGCCGGGCTCAAGCTGCCCCAGGACGCCTGGATCGTCGGCAACGTCGGGCGCCTGCATCCGGACAAGGACCAGGCCACCCTGCTACGCGGCTTCGCCGCCGCCCTGCCGAATCTGCCGGCCAATGCCCTGCTGGCGATCCTCGGCAAGGGCCGCCTGGAAGAAGACCTCAAGGACCTGGCCCGCGAGCTGGCCATCGCCGACCGGGTACTGTTCCTGGGTCAGGTGGACGGCGCCCGGCGCTATTTCAAGGCGTTCGACGTCTTCGCCCTCAGTTCCGACCACGAGCCCTTCGGCATGGTCCTGCTGGAGGCCATGGCCGCCGGCGTCCCCCTGATCGCCACCTCCTGCGGCGGCGCCCGGGAGATCGTCGAGGGGGTGGGCTTCCTCTTTCCCCTGGGTGACGCCGAAGCCCTCGGCCAGGGCCTGCAGCACCTGGGCCGCCTGGCGCCGAGCCAGAGACGCGCCTGCGTGCAGCACATGCGCGAGCGCCTGGCCGAACGCTTCTCCGACGAGGCCGTGCGCCGCGACTTCTGGCGCCTGCCGATGGTCGCCGCCTTCAAGGCCCCGGCGCCGTGAAAGTCCTGTTCCTGGTCCAGAAGGAGCAACGCATCCTGCTGGACCACTTCTATGCCAGCATCGCCGCCCACTGCGACTGCGATCTGCGCTGGCTGAGTGACGAGGAGCAGGCCGACCTGCGCGGCTATTTCCGCCGCGCGGTGCCCCAGCCCGAGCAATACGATCGCATCCTGCTGTTTCTGAGATTCAAGAAGCAGCTCAGGCAGGTCGCCTTCATCCGCAGCCTGCCCAATCTGGTGGAGCTGGAGCACGACGCCTACCAGAATTTCATCCCCTGCAAGTACACCGGCAAATTCAGCCGCTACTACCGCGCCATGCCCCATGTCCGGGTGCTGGTCTCCGGCGCCGGCGTGGCGCGGCGGCTACAGGAGGAGGGGGTAGACGCGGTTTTCGTGCCCAAGGGCTACGACGACAGCCGGCTGCGCGACCTGGGGCTCGAACGCGATATCGAACTGGGCTTCGTCGGCAGCCTCGGCAGCGTGGCCTACAGCGGGCGCAAGCAGTTGCTGGAAGACCTGGCCCAGGTCGAGCCGCTGCTGATCACCAAGACCCGCTCGGGCGATGAATATTTGCAGACCCTCAACCGCATCCGCTTCTTCGTTGGCGCCGATGTCGGCATGGGTGAATACATGATCAAGAACTTCGAGGCCATGGCCTGCGGCTGCGTGCTCTTCACCTTCGATCAGGGCGAAGAAGAGAACCGCGCCCTGGGTTTCGCGGATGGCGTCAACGTGGTGCTCTATCGCTCGCTGGACGAGTTGCGCGAGAAACTCGCGCGGCTGCGCGGCGATCCGGCGCACGCCGCGGCCATCGCCAGGGCTGGAGAGGCCCTGGCGCGTCACTCTTTCGCTTTCGGCCACTTGGGTGCGCGCATCGTTTCGGCTATAACCCCAGCGCTGCGACCGGCAGTCGCTCCGGGGTTCCTGCACCGTCTGCTCGGCAGGCTGGGACGCTGATGCGCCGCACGAGGTCCGGCTTTCGACTCAACTGGCAGAAAGGGTAGAACATGCAGTTTTCCGCCGACAGCGACATCTCCGTGGTCGTCACCAGTTGCGGGCGCTTCGACCTGCTCCGGCAGACGCTGGCGACCTTCGACGAATTCAACACCGCGCCCATCCGCCGGGTCTTCATCACCGAGGATTCCGGTGACGAGGCGGTACGGGACTGCATCCCCGCCCATTGGCGCGAACACACCGAGTTCATCGTCAACAATCCCAAGCTTGGCCAGATGCGCAGCGTCGATGCCGCCTATGGTCGGGTCGAGACCAGCTGGATCTTCCACTGCGAAGACGACTGGGCCTTCTATCGCCCCGGCTTCATCGAGGATTCCCAGGCGTTGCTGGAGGCCGATCCCCAGGCACTGCAGGTCTGGCTGCGCAGCCATGCCCATGACCTGGCGATCCACAGCCCCTACGTCTATCTCAAGCCGCGGCAGGTGCATGCCGGCATCGCCTTCCATGAAGTCGGCTCGCACAAGCCCGAATGGCAGGGCTTTTCCTTCAATCCCGGCCTGCGCCGGCGCGCCGACTACCTGCTGCACGCCCCCTATGGCGAGTTGAGCGGCGAGAAGGAGCTGTCCCGGCGCTATGCCGAAGTAAATCGTTATGCGCTGATCCTGGAAAACGATGCCGTGCTGCACACTGGTTTCGGCCAGCACGCGGTCAGCGACAAGGACCGCAGCGACAAGCAGAAGCGCCGGCGGATGGAACGCATCAAACTGGCACTGGCCTTCCTGGTCGGCGCACTCCTGGGAGCCCTGTTGTGGTGACCCCCTTGCTCGATCGCCTGCAGCAGAGTCGTTATTTCACCCTGGCGGTGCTGGTGTTCATGGCCGCCTACCTGTGCATCCCCACGGCCAAGTCGATCAACAGCTACTTCTATGCGGCGATCGCCCTGCCGGCGCTGATCCTCTTCGTGCTACGGCCGCGGCTGATCGACTGGCGCTCGCCGCTGCTGCTGCTCTGGCTGGTGTTTCTCGCCTGGTTCATCGTGCCGGGGGCACGGGCCGAGGAGGGGCAGTTCTTCAAGCACATCCTCTATGTGCTGCTGTTCGTGCTGACCGTGGCCTGCCTGGTGGATGGCGACTTCTTTCGTCGCCCCGGCCTCGTACGCCTGGCCTTCTGGGTGGTCTGCGCCTATGCCGTGGGCTCCAGCCTGGTGTTCTGGCTGACCGGCCACTATGCCGTCGGCCAGCGGGTCATCCACCTGCCGGGACGCATCTCCAATCCCATCTATGTGAGCATCTGGATGGTCTGCCTGGGCGGCCTGGCCGCGCCCACCTGGATCCGCGAGCGGCGCTGGATCGAGCTGCTGGCGGCGGTGGTGGTCAGCATCGTCGGCATCTCCTTCGCCCTGCAGACCCGCACCGGCCTGGTGGGCATCGGCTTCCTGGCCGCCCTCGGCGTGCTCTTCGCCTTTCCGCGCTTTCCGCTGCGCACCCTGGCGCTGGTGGTCCTGGTCAGTGCCTTGATCGCCGGGGTGGTCCAGGTGGTGCACACCGAAGCCTGGTTCGTCGCCTTCTGGGGCCGGGCGGATTCCGGACGCATCGAACTGTTCCACTTCATGATCAAGGACTGGGAGTCCTGCGGCTGGTGGCTGGGCTGCGGCCTGGGTTACCAGAGTCACGACCTGCTGCACGGCACCGAGGCCATCCAGCACCCGCACAACATCTTCGTCTCCTTCGGCATCTACACCGGCCTGGTGTCGCTGCTGATCTTCGGCGTGCTGATGCTGGCCAGCCTGGGCGCGGCCCTGCGCCAGCGCGATCCCTGGGGACTCTATCTGGCCGTGGCCCTGCTGATGCTCAACTTCGACGGCGCCAAGCTGATCGGCAATCCGGACGAATTGTGGCCGCTGGTGCTGTTGCCCGCGGCGATGATCGTCGGGGCCGAGGTGCAGCGCCGGCGCAAGCTGGCGCTGGGACAGGCGGTGCCGGTCTAGTCCTGTAGCTGCCGGTCGAGTTCGCGCCAGTCCAGGGGCTGGCGGCAGGCTTCGGCATAGGCCCTGAGGAAGGGTTCGCGACCGGGCTCGAACAGCCAGTCTCGGTCTTCGCCGTAGCGCAGCAGGTGATGGAAGTTGCGCACCCGCAGGCGCAGCGGCAGACGCCGCGCATGACAGCGCAGATCGGCGATGTCGATCAGGCCCAGTTCGCCTTCCGGCGTGAGCACCACGTTGCCCAGGTGCAGCGAGCGGAAGTAGACGCCACTGTCGTGCAATTCGGCGATGAAGCGACCCAGGGCGGGGCGCAGCGCCGCGGCCTCGCTCGAGCTACGTAGCTGGCGCAGGGTGGCGCCCGGCAGGGGGCTGTAGTGCACCAGATCGCGCTGCAGCGAGGCGGCGCGATAGACCTCCAGAACCTGCGGACAGGGAATGCCGCGCTCGGCCAGTTGGCGGGCGTTGTCGGCAAAGCGCTGGGCATAGGGAAACAGCGCCGCCGAGGTCAGCAGTCGCTTGCGGCGAAAGAGCTTGAGATAGCTGCCATCGGTGAGGCGCAGGACCTTGTCGCCATGGTGATCGGCTTCCACTACCTGGGCGGCGTCGCGCAATTCGAGATAGCGCGAATGTTCGAGAGGCTTCATGCAGGACCCGTCAACGTCAGGGCGTGCATGTTACCCGAAGGTGGCAGGCTGTGAAGTGACCCCTGCGACCTATCCGGCCGCTTGTTGCTAGAATCAGATTTTTGCCGGCAGCTTTACATGCGCCCAACACGTCAACTCCTGTATTTCGTCTACGGCGGTGCCCAGGCCTATCGGCAGGAGCTGAAGTTCAGCCTGCTCAGCGCCCTGCACTGGCGGCAGGGCCAGGACATCGCCCTCCGTATCCTGACCGATCGGCCGCAGGACTACCGCGGCTGGCCGGTGGACGTAATGGCCATCGAGGTCGCGACACTCAGGGAGTGGCAGGGGCAGCACGGCTATCTGCATCGCAGCAAGGCCTGCGCCATCGCCTGGGCCTTGCCGCGGGCCGACAAGACCCTGTTTCTGGACAGCGACACCGTGGTCCAGGCGCCACTGGCGTCGCTGTTCGACGGCATCGACAGCGGACGCGGGCTGCTGGACATCGAGGAGTGGTCCTGGCGCAAGGCCCGTACCCGCCCGGAATTCGTCCGCTTCGCGGCGGCCCTGGCCGCGCGGGGCCAGGAGCCGGCGGAAGAGACCCGGCTCTACAACAGCGGCGTCTGCGGTCTGGCGCGGGTCCATCTGCCGCGGGTCGAGCAGGCCATCGCCCTGATCGACGACTGGCATGGCCACGACGAGGAGGTCCATACCCTGGAGCAGATCGCCCTGTCGTTCAGCCTGGCGGATCTGGCCATCAGCGAGGCGCGCGGCCCCGTGCGCCACTACTACGCGGAAAAGCGCTTTCTGCATTTCATGCTGGCGCACTTCTTCGAGCGCTATGGCGAGGACTATTCGCCGGCGCTGCAGCAGCACTGGCAGGAGGTACCCCTGACCAAGCCGCTGCCCGATGTCTGGACCCGGCTGCGGGTGAAGTGGCAACTGGCCGGACTGGACAAGCAGCGGGCGAGCCTGGGACGCAAGCTGCTCTACGGCTGCCTGGCGCCCCAGGACAGCTACGCTCGTGCCTGTCGCCACGTCTGGTGGGAGCGGGCGCTGAGCGAGCGCCTCGGCGGCGGCGATCGCCAGGCCTTCGCCGAAGGCATCTGGCCCAACGACCTGCCGCGGCCGCACCTGGCCGACGAAGCCAGCGCGGCCCTCGACTACTTGCGCAAGCGGGTGCGCGGCTAGGCCGCCATCCCCGGGAAATTCCATGCGAACGCTCTTTCTCGTCGTCCTCTATGGCTTGCGCCCCGCGGAGTCGGCCACCCTCGACAGCCTGCTGGCCCAGTCCCCGGCCAGCCTGCCGGCCGACAGCGACCTGCTGGTCTGGAACAACGGTCCCCGGATGCTGGAGGACGCGGAGCGCCAGTCGCTGCTGGCGGCCCCGGGTTGGACGACGGTCCTGATCGAGGAAGACCTCGGCAACCCGCCCCTGAGCCGGGTCTACAACCAGGCACTGCGACTGGGCGCCGAGCGCCTGGTGATCTTCGACCAGGACACCGTGGTGGATGGGCGCTATCTGCAGGCGCTTGGCCAGACGGCCGAATTGCTGGTGCCCCTGGTGCTGGGCGCGGGCGCCATCCGCTATCCCCATCAGTACAAGGCGGTGGTGACCGCAGAAGGGCCCCTGGATCCCCAGGCCACCGTGACCATCAGTTCGGGCCTGTGCCTGACGCAGGGCCTGGCCGCGCGTATCGCGGCCCGCCACGGCGATGTCTTCGACGAGCGCTTCGCCCTCTATGGCGTCGATGTCTCCTTTTTCCTGCGAGTGCAGGCGCTGGCGCGGGAGGCGCCGGTGGAGCTGCGCTGCGCGGGCATCCTCGACCATTCGCTGTCCGAACTGGAAGCGGAAACCCCGGCCCAGCGGCGCTTTCGCGACATCGAGAAATTCTATGTCGCCCTGCTGCTGCGCCTGCACTACAAGGGCGTCTCGCGCGGCAAGGTGCTGCGCTACCTGGGGCGGCAGCTGCTGGGCAATCGACTGTATCTGTACGGCGTGCTGCCGCAGATGCTGCGGACCGTCCTCAGGGGGCGCCATCCCCGAGCGTAGCGCTCGGCAGCGGGCGGATCACCGCCTCGTGGCGACTGTAGTAGAGGCTTTCGGCGGGGATGTCGCGCATCACCAGGGCGCCGGCGCCGACCACCACGTTGTCACCGATGGTCAGGTGGTCGCCGACGATGCAGACGTGGGCGCCAAGGCTGACATTGTCGCCGATGAAGATGCCGACGAGTTGCGCCGGATCGTCGCTCTTGATGCCGATGGTGGTGTGCTGGCGGATCATCACGTTGCGGCCGATCACCGCCAGATTCGACACGCAGATGCCCATGCGATGGGGCAGGCGCAGCCCGGGCCCGATACGGGCGCCCAGCAGGATCTCGATATTGTGCCGGCGGATAAGCCGGCGATTGATCCGCTCGGCCAGCTTGCGATAGTTGAGCAGGCCGCGCGGGCGGCAGTAGAGGAATTGCGCCAGGCGATACCAGAACAGGAAGCTCGGACTTTCTCCCGCCATTACACGGCGGAACAGGCGCTTGAGCCGCAAGGGCTTGCCGGGTGCATCCAGCACCTCCAGGCGCCAATGGTCCTTGAGTTCGGCATAGGTGGCGATCAGCGGTTGCATGTCAGGGGTCCGCAGCAGGGGAGGGCAAGCCTAGCGGAAAATCCCGCCGCTGGGTCGGCGGCGGGTGCGTGTTAACATGGCGCTTTTGCGTCACGACGAGACCATGAGCCAAGACTCCCCTGCGCAGACCTCCAGTCTGAAGATCTATTTCCGCCTGCTCGGCTACGTGCGGCCCTACGTCGGCATGTTCGCCCTGAGTATCGTCGGCTTCCTGATCTTCGCCTCCACCCAGCCGATGCTGGCGGGCATCCTCAAGTACTTCGTCGATGGCCTGAACAACCCCAACGCCTCCATGTTCCCGGGCTGGCCGATTGTCGGTGGCCTGCACCTGGTGCAGGCGGTGCCGCTGATGATCATCCTGATCGCCGCCTGGCAGGGGATCGGTTCCTTTCTCGGCAACTACTTCCTGGCGCGGGTCTCCCTCGGCCTGGTGCACGACCTGCGGGTGGCGCTGTTCAACCATATGCTGCGCCTGCCCAATCGCTACTTCGACGCCAACAACTCGGGTCACCTGATCTCGCGCATCACCTTCAACGTCACCATGGTGACCGGCGCCGCCACCGAGGCGATCAAGGTGGTGATCCGCGAAGGCATGACCGTGGTCTTCCTGTTCGCCTCGCTGCTGTGGATGAACTGGAAGCTGACTCTGGTGATGGTGGCCATCCTGCCGCTGATCGCCCTGATGGTGACCAGCGCCAGTCGCAAGTTCCGCAAGCAGAGCAGCAAGATCCAGTCGGCCATGGGCGACGTCACCCACATCACCTCCGAGGCCATCCAGGGCTATCGGGTGGTGCGCAGCTTTGGCGGCGAGACCTACGAGCAACGGCGTTTCCTCGATTCCAGTCTGGCCAACACCGACAAGCAGCTGACCATGACCAAGACCGGCGCGGTCTATACGCCCATGCTGCAGCTGGTCATCTACTCCGCCATGGCGGTGCTGATGTTCCTGGTGCTCTGGCTGCGCGGCGAAGCCTCCGCCGGTGACCTGGTGGCCTACATCACCATGGCCGGCCTCCTGCCCAAGCCGATCCGGCAGCTCTCCGAGGTCAGCTCCACCATCCAGCGCGGCGTGGCCGGTGCGGAAAGCATCTTCGAGCAGCTCGACGAGCCCGCCGAACGCGACGACGGCCGTGAAGAACGCGAGCGCGTCCAGGGTCGGCTGGAGGTGCGCAACCTGACCTTCCGCTACCCGGGCACCGACAAGCCGGTGCTGGAAGGCATCGACTTCGTCGCCGAGCCCGGCCAGATGGTGGCCCTGGTGGGCCGTTCCGGCAGCGGCAAGTCGACCCTGGCCAACCTCATTCCCCGTTTCTACCAGCACGAACAGGGCGAGATCCTGCTCGACGGCCTGGAGATCCAGGATTATCGGCTGACCAACCTGCGCCGGCACATCGCCCTGGTGACCCAGCACGTCACCCTGTTCAACGACAGCGTCACCAACAACATCGCCTATGGCGACCTGGCCGGGGCGCCGATGGAGCAGGTGAAGGCGGCGGCCGAGGCCGCCTATGCCGACGAATTCATCCAGCGCCTGCCGCAGCAGTACGACACCCAGGTCGGCGAGAACGGCGTGCTGCTCTCCGGCGGTCAGCGCCAGCGCCTGGCCATCGCCCGGGCCCTGCTGAAGAACGCGCCGCTGCTGATCCTCGACGAGGCCACCTCGGCGCTGGACACCGAATCCGAGCGCCACATCCAGGCGGCGCTGGACCGGGTCATGCAGGGCCGTACCACCCTGGTGATCGCCCACCGTCTCTCCACCATCGAGAAGGCCGACCTGATCCTGGTGATGGACCATGGCCGCATCGTCGAGCGTGGCAGCCATGGCGAACTCTTGGCGCTGAACGGCTACTATGCGCGCCTGCACGCCAAGCAGTTCGAGGACGTCGCTACCGCGACGCCCGCGTCCCATGCTGAATAGATTCCGTTTCTGGCGTGAACGCGGCTGGACGACCATCTCCGCCGCCGACTACGCCGCCACCTGGCAGCGCCATGGTGGCAGCGTCGCCAGCCATCCCGAGGTGGTCGCCCGCCTGGCCGAACTGGCCGGCATCCCGGTGCGCTACCTGGGCTGGCCCGGTGCGGATGGCCTGCAGGCCGCGGTGCCCTGCTGGGGGCGCGAGCTGGCGCTGTCGCGTACGGTGCTGAAGAAGCGCCGCCAGCGCGCCCTGTTCGACCTGGGCAACGCCGAGATCATCCTGCCGGCCGCGGCCGGTACCGCCGCACCCCTGCGGCAGCGCGCCCGCTATCTGTCGCCACTGTGCGACGAGCGTTTCGCCGGTCTGCGCCGGCAGAGCGAAGAACTGGCCATGCTGCGCGAGCCGGAAGCCTGGTCGAAGAAATTCCGCTACAACCAGCGGCGCGAGCAGCGCCTGTTCGAAGACGCCGGGGGGCGCGTGGTCCCCATGGCCGAGCTGGACAGCGCCGAGCAGGCACGGATCTATGCCGAGCTGTTCGAGGCGCGCTGGGGCTTCGAGGTGCCGGGCAAGACCCGACTCGCCGAAGTGTTCGGCCTGCTGCGGGAGTTCATGACCGGTTCGCTGCTCATGCTCGGCGAACGTCCGGTGGCGATCCAGGTGCTCTATCGCGTGGAAGCGCCCGAATGGATCAGCGTCGAATACGTCAACGGCGGTGTCGATCCCGCTGCCAGCGACCTGAGTCCCGGCAGCGTCCTCACCTATCTGAACACCCAGGCCGCCTGGCAGGATGCCCGCGCCCTCGGCAAGGCGTTGCGCTACTCCTTCGGCCGCGCCGATCGCGACTACAAGGACCGCTGGTGCCATCGCGTCACCGTCTTCGAGAGCTGAGATGACCGCCCGCAAACAAGCCCTGCTCAAGCGTCACCGCCGCCACAAGCGACTGGTCCTGGCGGTCATCGCCGTCGTGCTGCTCGGTTGCCTGGCGCTCGGGCCCTGGTGGAGCGCGCCGCTGCTGGCGCTGCTGGTCTGGCTCGGCCACGAGGCCTGGTTCGCCGATCACCTCTTCTATTCGCCGCGCGACAACTACAGCTACCAGTTCCCTGCCGACACCCTGGTGCTGGGCCTGCATCTGGAGCACGGTCGACTGGCCGCGGTGGAATTGCCGCCTGGCGAGCTGACGCTGTTCCTGGAATGTCGGCTGCGGGCCGGCTGGCTCGGTCGCCTGCTGGATCCCCGGGTGCACCTGCGCGCCGGTGACGAAGGCGATCGCCAGGACTTCGAGCGCGGTGTGGCCGGGCGGCGCTATGTCAATCTCAGTGGCTACGCCGAGGCCCTGCGGCGTGGCGAATTGCACCTCTGGACGCGCTTCTGCCGGCTGCAGGGCGAGTTGCGCCTGCACGTCTTCGCTCAGCCGGATTTTCGCAGCAAGCGGGTCATGGTCATCGCGCCCCACGCCGACGACGCCGAACTGGCGGCGTTCGGCCTCTACAGCCAGGCACAGGAAGCCAGCATCGTCACCCTGACCCAGGGCGAGATCGAGGCCGGGCACTACCAGCGCCTGGGCCTCGATCGCCAGGCCGCGGCCCGGCTCAAGGGCCGGCTGCGCACCTGGGACAGCCTGGTCACGCCGCTGTGGGGTGGGGTAGCGCCGGAGCGCTGCGTGCAGCTGGGCTACTACTGCCTGCAATTGCCGGCCATGCGCCAGGCGCCGGAAGATACCTTCGGCTCCCGCGAGTCCGGCGACAGCGATATCCGCAGCGCCCGTCGCCACAATCCCCTGCAGCTGCCCGGCGATGTCGACGGCGTCCCCACCTGGCGCAACCTGGTCGCCGATCTGGTGGCCCTGCTGGAGCACTTCCGTCCCGAGGTGGTGGTGCTGCCGCATCCGCAGATCGATCCCCATGCCGATCACGTGGCCAGTACCCAGGCCCTGCGCGAAGCCCTGACCCTCAGCCAGTGGCAGCCCGAACTCGAACTGCTCTACGCCAACCACCTGCACGACAACGACCGCTGGCCCATGGGCCCGGCCGAAGGCGGCATCGCCCTGCCGCCGGCCATCGAGACGCCCACGCCCCTGGTGCCCTGGAGTCCGCTGCTGACCCCCGAGCGGCGGCTGGACAAGGCCATGGCCCTGGGTATGCAGCACGACCTGCTGGTGCCGCTGCCGGCGAAGAAACGCCTGCGCCGGGCCATCCAGTGGCTGCTGGCCGGACGCCGCTGGCCGCGCACCGGCGAAGACGAGTTCTTCCGCAAGGCCGTACGCCGTCACGAGCTGTTCTGGATAAGCCGCCGCGACGAGCTCTGAACCCGGCGTCTCCCGCCGGCAGGCGCTTTCGGGGCGCCTTGGCCCCTATGCTATGATCGCCGCCATTTTCGCGCTTTGGAGCCTGTCCCTATGAAGCTGACCATGCCTCGCTTCGATCTCGCGCCGGTCCTGGTGGTCGGCGACGTGATGCTCGACCGCTACTGGCACGGCACCACCTCGCGGATCTCCCCCGAGGCGCCGGTGCCCGTGGTGCGCGTCGACCAGCACGAGGATCGTCCCGGTGGCGCGGCCAACGTCGCCCTCAATATCGCCGCCCTGGGCGCGCCGGCCTATCTGGTCGGCGTCACCGGCCAGGACGAAGCCGCCGATGCCCTCACCGACAGCCTGAGAGCGGCTCACGTGCAGGTGCGCTTCCAGCGCATCGCCCAGCAGCCGACCATCGTCAAGTTGCGCATCATGAGTCGCCATCAGCAACTGATCCGGGTCGACTTCGAAGAGCCCTTCAACACCGATGCCCAGGCGCTGGCCTCGGACACCGCCGCCATGCTGGCCGGGGTCAAGGTGCTGGTGCTGTCCGACTACGGCAAGGGCGCCCTGAAGAATCACCAGGCCCTCATCCAGCTGGCCCGGGCGCGCAACATCCCGGTGCTGGCCGATCCCAAGGGCAAGGACTTTTCCATCTATCGCGGCGCCAGCCTGATCACGCCGAATCTCTCCGAATTCGAAGCCATCGTCGGCGTCTGTGCCGACGACGCCGAGCTGGTGGCCAAGGGCAGCGAATTGATGGCGCGCCTGGATCTGGGCGCGCTGCTGGTGACTCGCGGCGAGCACGGCATGACCCTGCTGCGTCCCGCTCAGCCGGCTCTGCATCTGCCGGCGCGTGCACGCGAGGTGTTCGATGTCACCGGCGCAGGCGACACCGTGATCTCCACCCTGGCGGCTGCCCTGGCCGCCGGCGAGGACCTGCCCCAGGCCGTGGGGCTGGCCAATCTGGCCGCCGGCATCGTCGTCGGCAAGCTGGGTACCGCCGCCATCAGCGCCCCCGAGCTGCGGCGCGCGGTGCAGCGTTCGGAAGGCTCGGAGCGCGGCGTCCTGACCCTGGAACAGCTGCAGCTGGCCATCGAGGACGCCCGCGCCCATGGCGAGAAGATCGTCTTCACCAACGGCTGCTTCGACATCCTCCACGCCGGTCACGTGACCTACCTGGAGCAGGCGCGCGCCCAGGGCGATCGCCTGATCGTCGCGGTCAACGACGATGCCTCCGTGACCCGTCTCAAGGGCCCGGGCCGGCCGATCAACAGCGTCGACCGGCGCATGGCGGTGCTGGCCGGCCTCGGCGCGGTGGACTGGGTCATCCCCTTCAGCGAGAACACCCCGGAGCGCCTGCTGGAGCAGGTGCGCCCGGATGTGCTGGTCAAGGGTGGCGACTACAAGAGCGTCGAAGAGGTGGTCGGCGCCCAGATCGTGCAGGCCTACGGTGGCGAGGTGCGCATCCTCGGCCTGGTGGAAAACAGCTCCACCACCGCCATCGTCGAGCGCATCCGCAACCGCACCTGAGCGCGGACTCCCGGGTTAAGCTGGGCGCAGAACCTCCCTGGAGCTGCGCCATGCCCTCGACGCCCCTGCTGATCCTTGGTACTGCCGTTTCTACCGACCCGCACGCTGGCCAACCGCTCGGTCATCCGCTCAAGCTGGCCAATCGGCATGGTCTGATCGCCGGCGCCACCGGCACCGGCAAGACCGTGACCCTGCAGCGCCTCGCCGAAGCCTTCAGCGACGCCGGCGTCGCCGTCTTCGCCGCCGACATCAAGGGCGATCTCTGCGGCCTCGGCGCGGCCGGAGCGCCCCAGGGCAAGCTGGCCGAGCGCATCGCCGCCCAGGGTCTGCCGCACCAGCCCCAGGCCTATCCGGTCACCCTCTGGGACGTCGACGGCAAGCGCGGTCATCCGCTGCGTACCACCCTGAGCGAGATGGGCCCGCTGTTGCTGGGCAATCTGCTGGAGCTGACCGACAGCCAGCAGGCCGCCTTGCACGCCGCCTTCAAGGTGGCCGATCGCGAGGGCCTGCTGCTGCTCGATCTCAAGGACCTCAAGGCGGTCCTCAATCACCTGCGCGAACAGTCCGAGGCTCTCGGCGAGGACCGCGCGCTGTTCACCGGCGCCTCGGCCCAGGCGCTGCTGCGCCGGCTGGCGACCCTGGAGCAGCAGGGCGCCGAGGCCTTCTTCGGCGAGCCGGCGCTGCAACTGGAAGACGTGCTGCGCCCGGAGGCCGACGGCCGCGGACGCATCCACCTGCTCGATGCCAGTCGCCTGGTGCACGAGGCGCCCAAGGTCTATGCCACCTTCCTGATCTGGCTGCTGGCCGAGCTGTTCGAGCAGCTGCCCGAGCGCGGCGATGCCGATAGGCCGGTGCTGGCGCTGTTCTTCGACGAGGCCCATCTGCTGTTCGGCGACACCCCCAAGGCCCTGCGCGATCGCCTGGAGCAGGTGGTGCGACTGATCCGTTCCAAGGGCGTCGGCGTCTATTTCGTCACCCAGTCGCCCAGCGATCTGCCGGACGCCATCCTCGCCCAGCTGGGCTTGCGCATCCAGCACGGCCTGCGCGCCTTCACCGCCCGGGAGCAGAAGGCCCTGCGCGCGGTGGCCGACGGCTTCCGGCCCAATCCGGCGTTCGACAGCCTGCAGGTGCTGACCGAGCTGGGCATCGGTGAGGCCCTGGTGGGCAGCCTGGAAGACAAGGGCACGCCGGCGATGGTCCAGCGCGTGGCCATCGCCCCGCCGCAATCCCGAGTCGGCCCGCTGAGCGAAGCCGAGCGCCAGACGCTGATCCGCCAGTCGCCCCAGGCGGGTCGCTATGACCGGGCCGTGGATCGCGAATCGGCCTACGAGATCCTGCGGGATCGTCAGGCCGAGCGGGTACCGGCGGAGGCGCCGGCAGCGGCACAGACCAAGGCCGGGCAGGGCGGTGCACTCAGCGATCTGGTAGGCGAGCTCGCGGGACATGCGCTCAGGAGCGCGGCGCGCCAGGCGGCCAATCAGCTCGGACGGCAGCTGGTCCGGGGGCTGCTTGGCTCCCTGCTGGGTGGCAAGCGCCGCTAGCCGGGCCGCAGGCAAAAAAAGACCCCGCCTGGGCGGGGTCCTTGAGCTTCACGCAGTCATTACATGCGCGGGGCGACGGGGTTGGCGTCGTTGGAGATGGTCACTTCCACGCGACGGTTCAGGGCGCGGTCGGAGGCGTTGCTGTTGCTGGCCACCGGGAAGGCCTTGCCATAGCCACGGGTCTGGATGCGGCTCGGCTCGACGCCGGCGCTGACCAGGGCGGTCTGGATGGCCTGGGCGCGACGCTCGGACAGCTGCTGGTTGTAGGAGTCGCTGCCGACGCTGTCGGTGTAACCCTCGACGATCACCTTGCGCTCGGGATTCTGCTTCAGGTAATCGGCCAGCTTCTGGGCATTGGCGTAGCCCTGGGGCTTGAGTTCGGCCTTGTTGAAGTCGAACAGCACGTTGCCGAAGGTCACCACGGTGCCGCGCTCGGTCTGCTTGGCCTGCAGGGCGTCCTGCAGCTGCTTGAGCTGGGCGGTACGGGCGTCCAGGCGAGCCTGGGTACGCTCGGCGTCGACATTCTGCATCTGGGCTTCGGTCATGCGCAGCTTGATGGTCTGCATGGCCGTCTGGATGCGCTGGTTGGTCAGGTAGGCCAGCTGGTCGACGGTCTTCTCGTTTTCACCGTCCTTATAGGCCTTCTCGGCCTTCTGCAGCCAGGCACCGGCGTCCTTGGTCTCCAGGGCGGCCAGTTGGGCGGCCTGGGGCTGGGATTCCAGCGCCGAGTAGTCGGACTTGGCCTGTTCCAGATTCGGGTTGGGCGGCGTGGAGCAGGCGGCTAGGGCCAGGCTGAGCAGCGACACGGCAGGGATCAGAATGTGTTTACGCATGATGGTCGTCCTTTGAATTCGTGAAGGGAGGAAAGGGGCGGTCGCTTACTGCTGGACCTTCTTCTGCAGGTTCTGCTGGAGCTGCAGGTTGATCTGACCTTCCTCACGGATCTGCTGGATGCTGTTCTGGGCATCCTTGAGTGCGGCGTCGGCCTTGGCGGCCTGGGTCTTGCGGGTGGCCAGGCGGGCATCCCACTCGGCCTGTTCGGCCAGTTGCTTGGCTTCGTCGTACTTCTCGTTGGACAGGGCGGTCTGGGCCTGGGTCCACTTGTCCTGGGCCGACTTGGTCTCGATGGGGGCGAACTGGTTGCCACCGGAGCTCACGGCCTCGTTGACGGCGGACTGGGTCACGGCCATCTGGGCGGTCGGCGGATTGCCGGCGCAACCGGCCAGCAACAGCGAGCTGCCCAGGGCAAGGGCTGCAAGTTTCAGGGTGCAGGCTTTGGAAAGGGACTTTTGGGCAGTGGCACTCTTCATGGATTCAAGCTCCGTTGTTGATCCGAAAAGCGCGCCGCCGGCACGGGCAGGGCGGGCGCCTGGTCAGGTGAAAGCCGCACGTGGAAGCAAGTCCGATCCGTCCCCAAGGGGCCGTGACGGGTACTGGTAACCAGCCCTCGTCCAGCGCTGCGGTCTGACTCTGTGACCGCTCATCCGGCAAAAATGTTCACTGGCTATCGAATTTCGCCGTGTGCGGAAGCCCTTGGCAGAGCGGTATCGGCGTAGGTAAAGCTGCAGGTCGGCGGCTAGCCGGCCGTTTCGGACTGCAGGCGATGCAGGTGCTTGCGCGCCAGTTCCAGGAAGCGCGGCGTGGTGCCGGCATCGGCATAGAGGGGGTCGCCGAGTTCATCGGTGGCCACCACTTCCTCGCCCTGCACATAGGGGAAACTGGCTTCCAGTTCTTCAAAGGCGGCCGCCAGCAACTCGCCGAGCAGGGCTTCGGGCGTTCGCTGGGGATAGAGTTCGCAGAGCGCCTCGAGACGGGCCGCGGTCTCGACTTCCAGGTCGAGGCGGTAGCTGCGGGTGGTGCCGGAGGGGGTGGCCTGCTGCTCCCATTGGTGAGCGAGTTCGCGAATCTTCATGAGCATCTCCCGTGGCTTAGGCAAAGGTCGGATATTCAGGTTGAGCGAGGCTGGGCACCCTGCAACAGCCGGGGCTTGCAACCGTGACAGCAGGGTGCTGTCCTCTGCGCTAGACCGCAGCGGTTGCCGTGAGGTCCGAACCGGTACTTTCGAGGAGCACGAGATGGTGGAAATCGACGTTCGCCTGCGCGAGCAGGTGCGGTTGCTGGGCGATCTGCTGGGGCAGACCATCGCCGACCAGCATGGCGCGGCCTTTCTCGACAAGATCGAGCGGATCCGCAAAGGCGCCAAGGCCGCCCGTGGCGGCTCCGCGGAGGGTGCCCGCCAACTGGGCGACACCCTGGATACCCTGGCCGAAGACGAGCTGCTGCCAGTGGCGCGGGCGTTCAGCCATTTTCTCAACCTGGCCAACATTGCCGAGGAATATCATCGGGTCAGACGGCGCACCGAAGACGAGCCGCCCCCCTTCGAGCAGCAGGTGCTACCGGAATTGCTGGAGCGGCTGGGCGCGGCCGGGCACTCCGGCCAGGCGCTGGCCGAGCGGGTCGCGGCGCTGGACATCGATCTGGTGCTGACCGCCCATCCCACCGAGGTCTCCCGGCGCACCCTGATCCAGAAATACGACGAGATCAGCGCGCAACTGGCGGCCCTCGATCATCGCGACCTGACCGCTGCCGAGGTGGCCGCCATAGAGGCACGGCTGCGCCGGCTGATCGCCGAGGCCTGGCACACCGAAGAGATCCGCCGCCAGCGCCCGACGCCGGTGGACGAAGCCAAGTGGGGCTTCGCGGTGATCGAGAATTCGCTTTGGCAGGCGATACCCAGTCTGCTGCGCAAGCTGGATGCCGGCCTGCAGCAGCGCACCGGCCAGCGGTTGCCGCTGACGGCGGCGCCGGTGCGCTTCTCGTCCTGGATGGGGGGCGACCGCGACGGCAATCCCAATGTCACCGCCGCCATCACCCGCGAGGTGCTCCTGCTGGCGCGCTGGATGGCCGCCGATCTCTATCTGCGCGATGTCGATCGGCTGGCCGCGGAGCTGTCCATGCAGGCGGCCAGTCCGGCCCTGCGCGAGCAGGCCGGCGATCACCCGGAGCCCTATCGCAAGGTGCTCAAGGTGCTGCGCGAGCGGCTGCAGATCACCCGCAGCTGGGCGGCCCATGCCATCACCGATCCCCATGCCGGCGCCCGTCATGTCCTCAGCGACAACGCCGAGCTGATCGCGCCGCTGCAGCTGTGCTACGACTCCCTGCAGCGCTGCGGCCTGGGGGTCATCGCCGACGGTTCCCTGCTCGACACCCTGCGGCGGGCCCGCACCTTCGGCCTCTATCTGGTCCGCCTGGACATCCGCCAGGACGCCGCGCGCCATGCCGCGGCCATGGCCGATATCTGCCGCTACCTGGACCTGGGCGACTATGCCGCCTGGAGCGAGGAGCAGCGCCTGGAATTCCTCCGCGGCGAGCTCGGCAGCCGGCGCCCCCTGCTGCCGCTGGACGCCGAGCTGGAGGCCGATACCCGGGAGGTGCTCGCCACCTGCCGCGTCATCGCCGCTTCGCCGCCTGATGCGCTGGGCTCCTATGTCATCTCCATGGCCGGCGCCGCATCCGACGTGCTGGCCGTGCAGCTGCTGCTGCGCGAGTGTGGGGTGCGGCAGCCGATGCGCGTGGTGCCGCTGTTCGAGACCCTCGACGACCTGGATCACGCCGGCACCGCTATCGCCAGCCTGCTCGACCTGCCCGACTATCGTGCGCGGCTGGCTGGTCCCCAGGAGGTCATGATCGGCTATTCCGACTCGGCCAAGGACGCCGGCACCCTGGCGGCCGCCTGGGCCCAGTACCGTGCCCAGGAAGCCCTGGTGGACATCTGCGCCAGTCGTGGCGTCGAACTGCTGCTGTTCCATGGCCGTGGCGGCACCGTGGGGCGTGGCGGTGGCCCGGCTCACGCGGCCATCCTCTCGCAACCGCCGGGCTCGGTGGCCGGGCGCTTCCGCACCACCGAACAGGGCGAGATGATCCGCTTCAAGTTCGGTCAGCCAGCCATCGCCGAGCAGAATCTGGCGCTGTACCTGGGCGCCGTGCTGGAGGCTACCCTGTTGCCGCCACCGGCACCCGAGCCGGCCTGGCGCGAGCAGATGGATCGCCTCGCCCGCGATAGCTTGCAGGCCTATCGCGGGGTGGTGCGCGAGGATCCGCATTTCGTTAGCTATTTCCGTCAGGCCACGCCCGAGCAGGAGCTGGGCCGGTTGCCCCTGGGCAGTCGCCCGGCCAAGCGCCGCGAAGGCGGCGTGGAAAGCCTCAGGGCCATTCCCTGGATCTTTGCCTGGACCCAGACCCGGCTGATGCTGCCGGCCTGGCTCGGCTGGGAAAGGGCGCTGGAAGAAGCCGAGCGCCGTGGCGAATCGCCGCTTTTGCGCGAGATGCGCGAGCGCTGGCCGTTCTTCCAGACGCGCATCGACATGCTGGAAATGGTGCTGGCCAAGGCCGAGGCCGAACTGGCGCGGCTCTATGATCAGCGCCTGGTGGAGGCCGATCTGCAGGTCCTCGGCAGCCAGTTGCGCGAGCGGCTGCGCCAGGCCGGGGTGGCGGTATTGCGCCTGACCGGGCAGGACGAATTGCTCGAGCACCATCCGGAGACCCTGGTGTTCATCGCCGTGCGCAACACCTATCTCGATCCGCTGCATCTCCTGCAGATCGAGTTGCTGGCCCGGGCGCGGGCGGCGGGCGAAAGCCAGCCGGCCGCACTCGATCAGGCCCTGCTGGTGAGCGTGGCCGGGATCGCCGCAGGACTGCGCAATACCGGCTGAACAGACTGTCGCTTTTGCCGGGGTCCGGCGTCGTCTGGACGGCCCCGGCACCTGCGACGCTTGGTAACTTGTGCGGCCAGGGGGCGCTGTGTATGGTTGGTCCCTTTGGCCGTCTCGTGTCGTCGACAACAATCATCGCGACAGCGCCCCATGCGGGCTGCCAGTCCGAGACCATTCTAAGGAGCAACAGATGCGCGTAATCCTGCTGGGAGCGCCCGGTGCCGGCAAAGGTACTCAGGCCCGGTTCATCACTGAGAAATTCGGCATTCCGCAGGTTTCCACCGGCGACATGCTGCGTGCCGCGGTCAAGGCCGGCACGCCCCTGGGCCTGCAGGTCAAGGACATCATGGACAACGGCGGCCTGGTCTCCGACGAGATCATCATCGCCCTGATCAGCGAACGCATCCTCGACGCCGATTGCGCCAAGGGTTTCCTGTTCGACGGCTTCCCGCGCACCATTCCCCAGGCCGAGGCCCTCGAAGCCGCGGGCGTCAAGATCGACCACGTGCTGGAAATCGCCGTCGATGACGAGGAAATCGTCCAGCGCCTGTCCGGTCGCCGCGTGCACCCGGGTTCGGGTCGCGTCTATCACGTCGAGCACAATCCGCCCAAGGTCGCCGACACCGACGACCTGACCGGCGAGCCGCTGGTACAGCGCGAAGACGATCGCGAAGCCACCATTCGCAAGCGTCTGGACCTCTATCATTCCCAGACCAAGCCGCTGGTGGCGTTCTACCAGAAGCTGGGCGCCGCCCAGGGCACGCCGAAGTGCAGCCGCATCGAGGGCGTGGGTTCGGTGGATGCCATCACCGCCAAGGTGCTGCAGGCCCTGAACTAAACGCCGGTAACGGCCGCCTGTGCCTGCAGGCGGTCCGGTCAAGGCGCCGTCCTGGCGTCATGACCGATGGGCGGGTCCCCTCGCGTCCCGTCTTCCTCTAGAATGCGCAGCCCTTTTCCCTAGTCGCGGATTCGCCCCATGTCCATCCTGCTCGCCCTCGACACCGCCACCGAAGCCTGTTCGGTCGCCTTGCATCTGGGCGACGAGATCATCCATCGCTACGAGATCGCGCCACGCCTGCATGCCCAGCGGGTCCTGCCCATGGTGCAGGAACTGTTGGCCGAGACCGGTCTGAGTCTGGCGCAGGTGGATGCCATCGCCTTCGGTCGCGGTCCGGGCGCCTTCACCGGCGTGCGCATCGCCATCGGCGTGGTGCAGGGCCTGGCCTTCGGTCTGGAGCGACCGGTGCTGCCGGTGTCGAATCTGGCCATCATCGCCCAGCGCGCCTGGCGCGAGCGTGGCGTGACCCAGGTGGCCGCCGCCATCGATGCGCGCATGGACGAGGTCTACTGGGGCTGCTATCGCCTCGCCGGCGACGCCATGGTGCTGGCGGGGACGGAAGCCGTGCTGGCACCCGAGGCCGTCGTCCTGCCGGCTGCCGCCACCGGCGACTGGTTCGGTGCCGGCACCGGTTGGGGTTACGTCGGTCGCATGGCCGTGCCGCTGACCGGGCGGGATGCCACCCTGTTGCCCCATGCGCAGGATCTGGCGGTCCTGGCGGCCTCGGCCTGGCAGCGCGGCGAAGCCGTGTCGGCCGAATCCGAAGCGGCGCAACCCGTCTATCTGCGTGATCGGGTCGCCACTCCCAAACAGTCGGTCTGACGTCAGGAAACCCGGCGTAATAGTCTGACGTCCAAGCCGTATATGCCACTCGTCCGCCGGTCGCGACGGGCGTCCGGCCCTTGATTGTCATAGCTTTCGACCCTACTTAGAGTAGTGTCATCCGTTCGGGACCTGCCATGCGCATTGACAGCGGCTATTCCTCCTCAGCTTATCCCCTGAATCGTTCCTCGCGCGCGGTCACGCCCGTACGCGAGGTGGCGAAGGACGAGGACGCCCGTCAGAACGCCATCGCCCGCGAGGCCACGGGCAATCCCCGGCCCGACGTCGCGCCCGTCCGCCGCGTCGAGGCGACCGCGGCGACCGATACCGGCAACGGCAGTGGCAATGGCCTGGTGCTGAGCGAGCGGGAAGGGCGCTTTGCCAGTCAACTCACCGCGCGTGCGCAACAGGCGCTGGCCAGCTACGGCAGCACCGCCGCCCTCGGCGCCGAGCCGGACGGCTCCTCCAGCGTCGTGGGCCTCGATCTCTACGCCTGATGCTGCCGTACTTTCTCGGCTGCCCCTCCTGGAACGACAACGCCTGGCGTGAAAGCCTCTACCACGGCCTGCGCCCGGGTGATTTCCTGCCGCGCTATGCCCAGGTGTTCAATGCCGTGGAAGGCAATACTACCTTCTATGCCTGGCCCGCGGCGGACACCATCCGCCGCTGGGCCGAGCTGTTGCCTGCCGACTTCCGCTTCTGCGCCAAGTTTCCCCGCGACATCAGCCATGCCGAGGATCTGCGCGTGCAACTCGCCAGCGCGCGTACCTTTCTCGAACTGCTGGCGCCCCTGGGCGAGCGGGCCAGTCCGCTGTGGCTGCAGCTGCCCGCCGGCTTCGGGCCCGACCGGCTCAAGGAACTGCAGGTCTTTCTCTCGGCCATGGCGCCGCGTTGCGCCCTGGCCGTGGAGGTCCGGCACCTGGCCTTTTTCGACAAGGGCGAGTCCGAGCGGGCCTTGAACCGCCTGCTCATGGACCTGGGCGTGGAGCGCGTCGGCCTGGATTCGGCTGCCCTGTTCAGCGCCGATCCGAGCGAGCCGGCCGTGCGTCTGGCCCAGGCCAAGAAGCCGCGGGTACCGGCGCGTGCCCTGGCGTTCAGCGAGCATCCCCAGGTGCGCTTCATCGGCCGCCTGGAGCTGGCCGCCAACGACTATTACCTGGCCAAGTGGGTCACCCGGGTCGCCGACTGGATCGAGGCGGGCAAGGTGCCCTATGTCTTCCTGCATACCCCGGACAACCGCCAGGCGCCCGAACTGGCCCTGAGATTCCACGCCCAGCTGCGCGAACGCCTGCCCGGCTTGCCGGCGTTACCCGAGTTGAGCACCGCCGACACCGAACAACTCGGCCTGCTCTAGTCCGTGCCCTTCGTCGCGATACGTTTGGCGACGTTTTCGCCGGCATTCCCGGGGTCCGCTCCGGTCAGATGAAGTCTCTCGCTTGACGATCCTCTTCGGCGCGCCGCATGAAAGCCAGACACCTGCTCGGTCTCGTCATCCTGCTCTATGGCGGTCTGCACACCGCCTTCGACCAGGGCTGGCTGCGCATTCCGCCGGCCTACAACCCCTGGGCGCCGCTGGACATCCAGGCACCCACCAATGCCGTCACCCGACTCAAGCTCTGGCGCCTGCAGGCCGATGCCGACTATTGCGCGGCGTCCCTGGCCACCTCGGCACTCAACTATCGCGAATTGCGCGGCAATGCCGGTTCGGCCGACTGCCCGCTGGAGCGGACGGTGCGCATCCAGCGCGGCGAAGGGGTAAGACTCAGCGGCAGCTTCCTCGCCAGCTGTCCCCTGGCCGTCAGCTTCGCGCTGTTCGAGCGGCAGGCCCTGCAGCCGGCGGCCGAAGCCGTCTATGGCCAGCGGGTGGCCGAGGTGGAGCACTACGGCAGCTTTGCCTGCCGCAACATCTATGGCCGCGCCAGCGGCCGGCGCAGTCAGCACGCCACCGCCAATGCCCTGGACATCGCCGGAATGCGCCTGGCCGACGGTCGGCGGATCAGTGTGGCGCGGGACTGGAAGGGCGATCCCCAGGCGCAGCGCTTCCTGCGGCTGGTGCGTGACGGCGCCTGCCGGTCCTTCAATACCACCCTGGGACCGGACTACAACGCGGCGCACCGTGATCATTTCCATGTCGACATGGGTGGCTTCCGCGTCTGCCGGTAGAATGGCCGGTCTTTTCGCCAGCGAGTCGCCCATGTCCACCGCCTGCCCCGCGCTTATCGTCGAAGCCCTGGAACCCGCCTTCATCAAGGCTGCTGCTGACTGGGCCACGCGCCTGGGTCTGCCCCTGGGCACGGCCACGACCGAGGAATTCGCCCTGCAAGTCGGTGCTCAGGGCCTGCAACTGGTGCAGCGCGGCCCGGAGGCACCGGGTCCGGTACGGGTGGACTTCGTCGAGGGCGCGGCGGCGCACAGGCGCAAGTTCGGTGGTGGCGCCGGCCAGATGATCGCCAAGGCGGTCGGGGTCGGACCCGGCGTGCGCCCGCGCATCCTCGATGCCACCGCGGGGCTGGGCCGCGACGCCTTCGTGCTGGCTACCCTGGGCTGTACGGTGACGCTGGTCGAGCGCCAGCCGCTGATCGCCGCCCTGCTCGAAGACGGCCTCGCCCGTGCGGCACGGGATCACGAAGCGGCCGGCATCGCCGCCCTGATGACCCTGGTGCGGGCCGACTCCACCGCCTACCTGCAAGGCGGGGAAGGCGAGGCGCCGGAGGTGATCTACCTGGATCCCATGTTCCCGCACCGCGACAAGAGCGCCCTGGTGAAGAAGGAAATGCGCCTGTTCCGGCCGCTGGTGGGCGACGATCTGGACGCCCCGGCGCTGCTGGCCGCGGCCCTGGCCCGCGCCAGTCACCGGGTGGTGGTCAAGCGTCCGCGCAAGGCGCCGGCCATCGAGGGCGTGAAGCCGGGCTATGTGCTGGAGGGCAAGTCCAGCCGTTATGACGTCTATCCGAAGAAGAGCTTCAAGTCCTCCTAGAGCAGCTAACAACCCTGCTGCGCATCCGCCAAGCGGGCGCGTGCAGTGCTCGGAATTCTCGTGTACCGCTCGTACACTCGAACGCGAGCCCGGTGCGGTTCCTGCGCGTTGCGCGCACCCACCTGACAACCGCTCGTTACGCTTTGTTGGCCGCTCTGAACGAAAAAGCCCGCGGGCGGAAGGACTCCGACCGCGGGCGCTGGTGTCACCGACTTCAGACGGTTGCGGGCTTGGCTGCGCGCCGCTTGCGCCAGGCGCGGTAGAAGGGCAGGGCCACCATCAGGATGCAGACGATCCAGATGACCTGGCTGATGCCGCTCTGCCAGAGGATGCCCACTTCGCCGTTGGAGATCGACAGCGCGCGTCTCAGGCTGGTCTCCATCAGCTCGCCGAGGATGAAGCCCAGCAGCAGCGGCGAAAGGGGGAAGTCCAGCTTGCGCATGATGTAGCCGAAGATGCCCACGCAGACCATCAGCACCAGGTCGAAGGTGGTGGCATGCACCGCGTAGACGCCGATGCCGGTGATGATGGCGATGGCCGGGGCCAGCGACCAGTTCGGCACATCGAGGATCTTGGTGAACATCTTCACCATGGGCACGTTGAGGATGAGCAGCATCACGTTGGCGATGAACAGCGAGGCGATCAGGCCCCATACCAGATTCGGCTCGTTCTGGAACAGCAGCGGGCCGGGGGTGATGTTGTACAGGGTCAGGGCGCCGATCATCACCGCGGTGGTGCCCGAGCCGGGGATGCCCAGGGTCAGCATGGGAATCATGTTGCCGCACACCGCCGCGCCGATGGCGGTTTCCGGCGCGGCCAGGCCACGCAGGTCACCCTTGCCGAACTTGCCATCGGCACCCGCCAGACGCTTCTCGGTGGTGTAGGCCAGGGCGCTGGCCAGGGTCGCGCCAGCACCTGGCAGGACGCCGATGATGAAGCCGCTCACCGAACTGCGCAGGTTGACCATGAACACGCTGCGGGCTTCGCGCACGTTGAACAGCATGCGCCCGGTGGCCTTGACCGCGACCTGGCCATGATGGGTCTGCTCCAGCAGCAGGAGCAGTTCGCTCACCGAGAACAGCCCCAGCACCAGGATCACGAAGTCGATGCCGTCGGCCAGGTGCACGTTGTCGAAGGTGAAGCGATAGACGCCGCTGTTGGCATCGATGCCCACGGAGGCGATGGCCAGGCCGAAGAGCGCGGCGACCAGGGTCTTGACCGGCTTCTCGGCGGCCATGCCGGAAAGGCTGAGGATGGCCAGGGCCATCAGCGCGAAGTACTCCGCCGGACCGAAGGCGATCGCCCACTTGGCCAGCAGCGGCGAGAACAGCACCATGCCGCAGGTGGCGATGAAGGCGCCGATGAAGGAGCTCCAGGCCGACAGCGACAGGGCCACGCCCGCCATGCCCTGGCGTGCCAGTGGATAGCCGTCCAGGCAGGTCATCATGGTCGCGGCTTCGCCGGGGATGTTCAGCAGGATCGAAGAGATCCGGCCGCCGTATTCGCAGCCCAGATAGACCGCCGCCAGCAGGATCAGCGACGTCTCCGGCGGCAGGCCCAGGGCGAAGGCCACCGGGATCAGCAGGGCGATGCCGTTGATCGGGCCGAGACCCGGCAGCAGGCCCACCACGGTGCCGATCAAGGTGCCGATCAGCGCCACGATCAGGTTGGTCGGCGTCATGGCGACGCCAAAGCCCTGCATCAGAAAATTCAAGGTTTCCATGTCAGCCTTCCAGGAATTCCAGCACGCCAAGGGGGAGGGGGACTTCCATCACCCGGTCGAACAGCACATAGAGACTTGCCGAGAGCAGCAGGCTGACCAGGGCGCAGGGCATCAGGCGGCCGCCATAGAGCAGGCCGCACAGGGTGGCGGTAATGAAGGCGCTCAACGGGAAGCCCAGTGGCTGGAAGGTCAGGGCGTAGCCCAGCAGGATGACGCAGCAGGCCACCACCTTGCGCAGCGACGAGGCGTCCAGCGGCTTCTGGTCTTCGCCATCGCCGATCGGCGTGGGGCGGATGATCAGATAGGCGAGGCCCAGGCTCATCAGCCCGAACATCAGCATCGGATAGGCCCGCGGACCGACCGGCTCGTAGGAGAAGGGCGCCTGGTAATCCCGGGCGATGAACAGCATGACGAGTCCGGCCACCAGCCAGACCGCCATGAAGGCGCGTTGGAAGATCATGTCGACATCCTCGAAGGCGCCCGGAGGGGCGCCAGGGGCGGGGGCTCTGTTACTGGATCAGGCCGAATTCCTTGGCCATGCCGCGGTAGCGCGCGACTTCCTTCTGCACATAGGCGTCCAGTTCGGAACCGGTCATGGCGAAGGGGAAGAGCTCGCGCTGATCACGCAGCTTGGCGAAGTCGTCGGACGCCAGCAGCTTGTCGAAGCTGGCTTTCCACCAGTTGTACTGCTCGTCGGTGACCTTCGGGCCGACATAGAAGCCGCGGACCACCGGCCAGACGATGTCGTAGCCCTGCTCACGTGCGGTGGGGATGTCCTTCATCGCCGGTTCGTCGAAACGCTGCTCGGCGAAGACCGCCAGGAGGCGCATGTTGCCGGCCTCGACATGGGGCATGGAGTCGGAGATGTCGGTGCTGCCGACCTGGATGTGGCCACCCAGCAGCGCGGTGGCGATCTCGCCGCCGCCTTCCAGGGCCACGTAGCGCAGGTCCTTGGGATTGATGCCGGCGGCCTTGGCGATCAGCGCCGTCTGCATCCAGTCCTGGCTGCCCACGGTGCCGCCGGAACCTATCACCACCTTGCTCGGATCCTTCTTCAGCGCCTCGACCAGGTCGCCCAGGGTCTTGTAGGGCGAATCGGCCTTGACCGCGATGGCACCGTAGCTGGCACCCACCGCCGCCAGCCAGCGCACGGCCTTCTCGTCGAAGCGACCGAACTTGCCCTGGGCCAGGTTCAGCAGCGAACCACTGGAGAAGGCGACGATGGTGTCGCCATCCGCCGGCCGCTGAGCCACCACGGTGTTGTAGGCCACCGCGCCGACGCCGCCGGGCATGTAGGTCACGCGCATGGGCCTGTCCAGCAGCTTGGCTTCCACCAGGCCACTCTGGGCCAGTTTGCAGGTCAGGTCGAAGCCACCGCCCGGGGAAGCCGGAGCGATGCATTCGGGACGCTTGGGTTCGGCCATGGCCTGGGCGGACAGCAGCACGGAGGCGGCCAGGGTCAGGGTGAGGGTGCGCAAGGTGGTGCTCATCGACGTCTTCCTTTTGTTGTTATTTCAGAAGCTGACAGGCGGACACGGCTCAGGCTCGCCAGGACGGCGATCGTTCGGAGAGGTAGCACGGGAGCACGTGGAGCTGCGCGAGGGCGAGCATGGATGTCGTTCCGCTTGTTATTGTTGTTGGCCAACCAGGGGTGGCGCTTGGGCAAGCATCATGCGGTTCTGGGACCGCTACCTTTCACTCTAGACCGCCAAGCTTTCAACAGCCTTTCAGTCGTGAAAGGCAACGAATGTGCATGGCTAGCAGCGGGTCAAGGGGCCACTATCCGGTAAACTCGGACCTTTTAGGCAGGAGCTGTCAGCGTGCGCATCCTATTGGTCGAAGATCATCCGCCACTGGCCGAAAGCGTTGCCCAGGCGCTCAAGAATGCCGGTCTTAACGTCGATTTGCTCAACGATGGCGTGGCCGCTGACCTGGCCCTGCAGAGCGAAAGCTATGCCCTGGCCATTCTCGACGTCGGCCTGCCGCGCATGGATGGCTTCGAGGTGCTGGCGCGCCTGCGCGAGCGCGGCGATCGCCTGCCGGTGCTGATGCTCACCGCCCGCGGCGAGGTCAAGGACCGGGTGCAGGGCCTCAACCTCGGCGCCGACGACTACCTGGCCAAGCCTTTCGAACTCACCGAGCTGGAAGCCCGGGTCAAGGCCCTGCTGCGCCGCAGCGTGCTGGGCGGGGATCGCCAGCAGCGCTGTGGTCCGCTGATCTACGACCTCAATACCTCGCGCTTCACCCTGGGCGAGGAGGCGCTGTCGCTCACCTCCCGCGAGCACGCCGTGCTGGCCGCGCTGATCGCCCGTCCCGGCCGGGTCATGAGCAAGGAACAACTCGCCGCCCAGGTCTTCGGCCTGGACGAGGAAGCCAGTCCCGAGGCCATCGAGATCTATGTGCACCGCCTGCGCAAGAAGCTGGAAGCCGGCGCGGTACGCATCGTCACCTTCCGCGGCCTGGGCTATCTGCTGGAAGAGCAGCATGGCTGAGGTGGCGAAGGCGGCGGGCAGTCTGCGTGGCCGCCTGCTGCTGCGCATGGTCATCCTGCTGGCGGTAATCCTGGCGATCAGCAGTCTGGCGGCCTATCTCAATGGCCGGCGCCTGGCCGACGTGGCCTATGACCGGACGCTGCTGGCTTCGGCCCGTACCATCGCCGCGGGCCTGTCGGCTTCCAACGGCACGCTGCGCGCCGATGTGCCCTACATCGCCCTGGACAATTTCGCCTACGACAACGTGGGGCGTATCTTCTACCAGGTGTTGGATACCCGGGGTCGGCTGATCTCCGGTTACGAAGAGATCCCACCCCCGCCGCCGGGGACGTCCCTGACCCGCGACTATCCGGCCCTGGCGCGCTTCTACAACAGCACCTATCGCGGCAAGGATGTACGGGTGGTCAGCCTGGCCCAGCCGGTCAGCCAGCCGGATCTCACCGGCATGGCCGAGATCCGCGTCGCCGAGACCGCCGAAGCTCGCGAGGAGGTGGCCCGCAGTCTGCTCACCGACACCCTGATCCGCCTCGGGCTGATGGGGTTAGGTGCCATCCTGCTGGTGTGGATGGCAGTGGGTGCCGCCCTGCGTCCGCTGGAGCGCCTGCGCCAGGCGGTGGAAGAGCGTGGGGTGGACGACCTGCGACCGCTGCCGGAGGTCCGGGCGCCCCAGGAACTGCTGCCGCTGGTGCATGCCCTGGAAGGCTTCACCCTGCGCCTGCGTCGCCTGTTCGAGCGCCAGGCCGACTTCATCGCCAACGCCGCCCACGAATTGCGCACCCCGCTGGCGGCGATCAAGGCGCGGGTCGAACTGGGCCTGCGCGAACGCGAGCCCCAGGCCTGGTACGCCACCCTGGAGGAGACCCGCGCGAGTACCGATCGCCTGGCGCGCCTGGCCAACCAGCTGCTGTCGCTGGCACGCATCGAGAGCGGCGCCCAGGCCATCGCCGAGGGTGGCGCCGAACGCCTGGAGCTCAGCGAACTGGCCAGGGAGCTGGCCATGGCGCTGGCACCGCTGGCCCATGCCAAGGGCGTCGCCCTGGCCTTCGAGCCCTTCGCCAAGGCGCCGGTGATCGGCGAGCCGACGCTGCTCAACGAGCTGCTCTGCAATCTGGTGGAAAACGCCCTGGCCCATAGCCAGCCAGGTGGCAACATCGTGGTGCGGGTGCTGGCCCCGGCGGTGCTGGAGGTCGAGGATGACGGTCCCGGCATTCCGGCCAATGCGCGGGCCAAGGTCTTCGAGCGCTTTCAGCGCCTGGATCCGCAATCCGGGGGCGCCGGTCTGGGATTGGCCATCGTCGGTGAGATCTGCGCCGCCCACCGGGCCCGCATCCAGTTGCTGGACGGCGCGCTCGGCGGGCTACGGGTGCGGGTCGAATTTCCCGCCGAGGAAGCCTAGGCTCAGCCGAGCAGGGTGCGCGACTGTTCCACCGCGTCCCAGAAGGACTGATCCTGGGCGGGATCCGGCTGGTTATTCAACCCCAGGCGGATGCCGGCCGGCAGCGTCTGCACCACGATCTCCTGCTGACCCTGGCGCTGCGCATGCAGCTGGGTCGCGACCTGCACGATATCGGCATAGTCGGCCGCCGCGGGCTGGCGCTCCAGCTCCAGATACTCCCGGGGCACGCAGGCGATGTCGGCCGGGAAGTCCCAGACCTTGAGAATGCGTTCGCCGATCTCCGGATGGATGCGCGCCGTCACCTGGTCGAGGGTGATGGCGTTGGCCAGCAGCTCTTCCTGTTCTTCGGCATAGGTGAGGATCGGCAGCACGCCGATCTGGTGCACCAGGCCGGCGAGCAGGGCGCGGTCGGCCATCAGGCGCGTGTACTTCTTGCACAGCGCATGGCTGATGGCGGCGATCTCGGTGCCCTGGCTCCAGACCTCGCGCATCTTGCGATCCACGGCGTCGCTGGTGGCCTGGAACATCTGCTGCATGGCCAGGCCCGTGGCCAGATTCGCCGTGTAGTTGATGCCCAGGCGCCCGACCGCCATCTGCAGGTCGGTGATCTCCTTGCTGGTGCGCAGCAGCGGGCTGTTGACCACCTTGATCAGGCGCGCCGTCAGGGCAGCGTCCATGGCGATCACCCGGCTCAGCTCGGCGACACCCACGTTGGGGTCTTCGGCCGCTTCTCTGACCTTCAGCGCCACCTCGGGAAGGGTGGGCAGCACCACGCGATCGGTGTCTATCGCGTGAAGAAGATCCTGGACAACTTTTTCGGCAAGAGGAGTCATGACGTACCTGTGTGAGGAGCGGAAAAGGCGATCCCAACCTTCAGCGCTTTATTTCACGATCGCTATCGAGTGAGTAGGGCAAATCGAGTAAACGGCAGTTTGGCCCGCCCGAGCTGCCCACCGAGACGCGTCCATCCTCGGCGGCATCGCCCTGCAGCACCGCGAGGAATTCGCAGCCCTCGGCGCTAGACGCGGCGAGCACTACCTCGCCCACGCTGCTGCCATGCACCGGCGAGAACAGCTCGGTACCCACGGCGGGGGGCTGGTCGCTGCCGGCGAGTCGATAGAGGCGCCGCTTGAGCTTGCCCAGGTACTGCATGCGCGCGACGATCTCCTGGCCGGTGTAGCAGCCCTTGCGAAAGCTCACGCCATCCAGCGCCTGCAGATTGATCATCTGCGGGACGAACAGCTCGCGGGTCGCGCCGAACACCTGGCCCACGCCGGCCCGCACCTGGGCCAGCAGCCACTCATCGAGCGCGACCTCCGGCAAGGCCGGCGCCGCTGCGTCCGCCGCGCGCCAGGTCTCGACCCGGCCATCCTCCAGCCGCAGGGCGAAGCCGCCATCGAGCGGCGCCACGGCATTGGCCTGGTCACCCAGCACGACGTCGGGACAGGCGCTGGCGAAACCGGCGGCAGAGAGCCCCAGGCGTTGCCACTGGCTGCTTTCATCGCTCAGCGTCGACTTGGAGAAGACCGCATACTTCTTCAGATCGGTCAGCAAGGGCTCGACCAGCTCCGCGGCCATCGCCAGCAGATAGCCGTCGGCCTGCTTGACGATACGGAAGCTGGACACCAGGCGCCCCTTGGGCGTGCAGCGACCCCCCAGGCCGGCCTGGTCGTCAGCGAGATAGTTGAGGTTGCAGGTCACCTGCCCCTGGAGGAACTTGGTCGCATCGACCCCGCGGATGGCCAGGACGCCTTCGTGGGTCAAGCGGCAGAAATACGGCGAGTCGGCCATTGCGGCAGCAGCTCCGTGTCGAGTGAAGCCGCTCATCATAGGCGCGCCCGGGGTGAATGTCAGGCGCACTGCGCGGCGGGGCGCTTCGGGCTTATACTGCGCCGATTGTCGCAGGAGTCCCCATGAGTACCGAAGCTACCGAACTCAACAGATTGTACTGGCACAGCCGTCGCGGCATGCTGGAACTGGATGTATTGCTGGTGCCTTTCGTCAAGGAGGTCTATTCCTCCCTGGGCGCGGAAGACCAGGCCCGCTATCGCAAGCTGCTCGAGTGCGAGGACCAGGACATGTTCCACTGGTTCATGCAGCGCGGCGAACCGGAAGACACCGATCTGCAGCTCATCGTGCGCATGATTCTGGACCGTGTCCAGCCGGCTTGAGCCCTTCGAATGCCACTGGAGCGCCTCTGCCGGCCTCCTGCGGCTGCACGCCCTGGCCGCCTTCGCCGCGGGGATCTGCCCTTGGCTGGCGGCCATTCCCTGGACGCTCAAGCCGCTCCTGACGCTGCTGGTACTCTGGTCCTGGCAGCGCGTGCGCCAGCGCCAGCTCCAGCAGCGCTACCCTGGCGTGCCACGGCGGCTGCGGCACGGCGCCGAGGGTTGGCAGCTCTGGTCGCCAGCGACCGGTTGGCAGGCTATCCAGGTGCGCCCGGACAGCCTGGCCCTGCCGCGGCTGGTGGTGCTGCGCTATCGGGGGCCGGACGAAAGACGCACCCGCAGTCTCTGCATCGCCCGCGACAGCCTCGCCGCGGACGCTCATCGCCGCCTGAGAGTCAGGCTTCGCTTCGCGCCGCGCCGGTTCGCGGCACCAGAATAGTGTCCCGGGCCGTGCTGGCGAGTTGCGGATAGTCCAGGGTGAAGTGCAGGCCGCGACTCTCCTGGCGGGCGAGGGCGCTCTCGATGATCAGCTCCGCCACCTGCGCCAGGTTGCGCAATTCGATCAGGTCGCGACTGACTCTATAGTTGCTGTAGAACTCGTCGATCTCGTCCATCAGCAGCCGAATGCGATGGCGGGCGCGCACCAGTCGCTTGGTGGTGCGCACGATGCCGACATAGTCCCACATGAAACGCCGCAATTCGTCCCAGTTGTGCGCGATCACCACGTCCTCGTCCGAGTCCGTCACCTGGCTGGCATCCCAATCGGGCAGGTCGCGCGGCATGCCGATCTCGGCCTCTTGCGCCTGGATGTCCAGCGCCGCCGAGCGCGCGTAGACGAAGCACTCCAGCAGCGAATTGCTGGCCATGCGATTGGCGCCATGCAGCCCGGTACAGCTGGTTTCGCCAATGGCGTAGAGGCCGGCGAGATCCGAGCGTCCGTGCTCATCGACGCGCACCCCGCCACAGGTGTAGTGCGCGGCCGGTACCACGGGTATCGGATCGCGGGTGATGTCGATGCCCAGTTCCAGGCAGCGGCGATAGACCGTGGGAAAGTGCTCCTGCACGAAGTCCGCCGGCTTGTGGCTGATGTCGAGGAAGACACAGTCGATGCCCAGGCGCTTCATCTCGTGGTCGATGGCCCGCGCCACCACGTCGCGCGGAGCCAGGTCGGCGCGGGGGTCGAAGCGCGGCATGAAGCGTTCGCCATCGGGCAGGCGCAATACGGCACCCTCGCCACGCAGGGCCTCGGTGATCAGGAAGCTCCGCGCATGGGGGTGATAGAGGCAGGTGGGATGGAACTGGTTGAATTCCAGATTGGCCACCGAGCAGCCGGCGCGCCAGGCCATGGCGATGCCGTCACCGCTGGCGCTGTCCTGGTTGGTGCTATAGAGGTAGGCCTTGCTGGCCCCGCCGGTGGCCAGCACCGTGAAGCGCGCGTGCAGGGTATCCACCTGGTCGCTGGTGCGGTCGAGCACATAGGCGCCCAGGCAGCGAGCGCCCGGCCGGCCGAGTTTTTCCGTGGTGATCAGATCCACCGCCACGCGCTGGCTGAGCAGCTGGATATTGGGACGGCCTTCCGCGGTGCGCAGCAGGGTGTCGAAAATCGCCATGCCGGTGGCATCGGCGGCGTGAATGATGCGTCTGTGGCTGTGGCCGCCTTCCCGGGTCAGGTGAAAGCCCAGGCCGCCCTTGGCGGCGTCCTGCTCGCGGGTGAAGGGCACGCCCTGGTCGATCAGCCACTGCATGGCCTCGCGGCTGTGCTCGACGGTGAAACGCACGGCGGCTTCGTCACACAGCCCGGCGCCCGCGACTAGGGTATCCTGCACGTGCGCCTCGACGGTATCGCCCTCGTCCAGCACGGCGGCGACACCCCCCTGCGCCCAGTAGGTCGAGCCATGCGCCAACTCGCCCTTGCTCAGCACCGCGATCGACAGCGTCGCGGGCAGATTGAGCGCGAGCGTCAGGCCCGCGGCGCCACTGCCGATTACCAGGACATCGAATTCCAGATGACGCGCCATGACGTTTCCTTCTCACCGAGACGGCGAGTATAGGAACAAGGCGGCTGACGGCATAGCCGTTGGCAGGAAGCGGGCAGGGAACTCGCGGGCGCAAAGCAGGGTCTATGTACAGATAATCGCTCATCCGTGCGGCCGGAGTGCCTGGACGAGAATGGGCCATCTGCCAAAGCTAAATCAGTAATACCCAGGAGCGATCAGCAGCCATTTCAGTGCTCGCTCATCAACTGCTGTGGAGGGGAGAACTTTCGTGCAACAGCCCAGTCTAGCAGCGCGCGTCGATAGTGAAAGCAAGGACGATACCGAGCTGCAAGCCAAGGATAGCAAGCAAGCCCTGCCCACTCAGGAGCAGGATCAACAACTGGTCGAGCGCGTACAGCGCGGCGACAAGCGTGCCTTTGACCTGCTGGTGCTCAAGTATCAGCACAAGATTCTCGGTCTGATCGTGCGTTTCGTCCACGATACCCAGGAAGCCCAGGACGTCGCTCAGGAGGCTTTTATCAAAGCCTATCGCGCCCTCGGGAACTTCCGTGGCGATAGTGCTTTCTACACCTGGCTCTATCGCATCGCCATCAACACGGCAAAGAACCATCTGGTTGCCCGGGGTCGTCGTCCACCGGACAGCGACGTTAGTGCCGAAGATGCGGAATTTTATGAAGGCGACCATGCTCTAAAGGATATCGAGTCCCCGGAGCGGTCCCTTTTGCGGGATGAGATCGAGGCCACCGTGCATCGGACCATCCAGCAACTCCCGGAAGATCTGCGCACCGCGCTGACCTTGCGTGAGTTCGAAGGCCTCAGCTACGAGGACATTGCCAATGTAATGCAATGTCCGGTGGGAACGGTCCGGTCCCGGATTTTCCGGGCTCGGGAAGCGATAGACAAAGCATTGCAGCCCCTGCTGCGTGATGCATAGACAGCGGCGACAGCTTTTAGAGAGGTAATACGTATGAGTCGTGAAGCCCTGCTGGAATCCCTGTCCGCTGTTATGGATAACGAAGCGGACGAATTCGAAACCCGGCGCGTCATCGCCGAGGTCAGCAAGGATCCGGAACTGCGCGCCACCTGGTCGCGCTACGCCATGGTCAGCGCCGTGATTCGCGGTGAGCCCATGCTGCCGAATCTGGATATCGCCAAGGGTGTCACCACCACGCTGGAGCGTGATGAGGTCGCCACAGCGCCGGCAGCGGCACCTGTTGCCGCTCAGGCGAGCAAGGGTCGCTGGTCGAGCCTGGGTCGTGTCGCGGTCGCCGCGTCCGTGACCTTCGTCGTCCTGGCGGGCGTGCGGATGTACAACCAGTCCGACGTCTCCACCCAGGGTCTGGCCCAGCAGGCCCCGAGCCAGCTGACCGTGCCGCAACCCGCGCGTAGCCCGGCCGTGCTGGCCAGCTTCAGCGAAGAAAGCACCAAGGCCAATGCCCAGGTCAAGGCTGATCAGCCTGCAGCAGGTGAAAAGCAGGACGCTCCTGCCCAGCGCTGATCCGCTGGCTTCACCTCGAAACGGCGCCCGGAGTCCAGCTCCAGGCGCCGTTTTTTTGCCCTGGAGATTTTCGACCAGGTCGCAAAAAAGCTTCGAAAGCTATCGTTCAGCAAGGGCATGGTATTTCTGCTGCCAGTCGTCACTGACAGTGCCTCCGATCCGGGAAAGGCAGGTCGCCAGCGATGTGTTCAAGTCATTGGATAGAGTGGAGCTGCATGCGCATGCGCAATCTAAAGCATTACACGGCGGCCCTGATGGGGCTCTGGCTGATGGGGCTGACGGCCATGGCTCGGGCCGATCTGCCGGATTTCACCGGTCTGGTCGAGGCGGCGTCGCCCGCCGTCGTCAACATCAGTACCCGTCAGAAAATTCCCGAAGGTCGGGGCGCCGGCGCCATGACCATGCCGGACCTGGAAGGTCTGCCGCCGGGCATCCGTGAATTCTTCGAGCGCAGCATTCCGCAGATGCCGCGCAGTCCCCGGGGCAAGCAGGAGCAGGCCCAGTCGCTGGGTTCCGGTTTCATCATCTCGCCCGATGGCTACATTCTGACCAACAACCATGTAGTCGCCGATGCCGACGAGATCCTGGTACGCCTTTCCGATCGCAGCGATCACACCGCCAAGCTGATCGGCGCAGATCCCCGCACCGACGTCGCCCTGCTGAAGATCGACGCCAAGGACCTGCCTACCCTCAAGCTGGGCAACTCCGACCAGCTCAAGGTCGGTGAGTGGGTGCTGGCCATCGGCTCGCCCTTCGGCTTCGATCATTCGGTCACCGCCGGTATCGTCAGCGCCAAGGGCCGCAGCCTGCCCAATGAAAGCTACGTGCCCTTCATCCAGACCGACGTAGCCATCAACCCGGGCAACTCCGGCGGCCCGCTGTTCAACCTCAAGGGTGAAGTGGTCGGGATCAACTCGCAGATCTTCACCCGCTCCGGTGGCTTCATGGGGCTGTCCTTCGCCATCCCCATCGACGTCGCCATGAACGTGGCCAATCAGCTGAAGACCGAAGGCAAGGTCAGCCGTGGCTGGCTCGGCGTGGTCATCCAGGAAGTGGACAAGGATCTCGCCGAATCCTTCGGTCTGGATCGCCCTGCGGGTGCCCTGGTCGCCCAGACCCTGGACGACGGTCCCGCGGCCAAGAGCGGCATCAAGGTGGGTGACGTCATCCTCTCGGTCAATGGCCAGAAGATTGAGGAATCCGCCGACCTGCCGCACCTGATCGGCAACCTCAAGCCGGGGGCCAAGGCCGACATGGAGATCATCCGCGAGGGCAAGCGGCAGACAAGAACCTGAGCGTCACCGTGGGCGATATGCCCAAGGATGACCAGGCCGCTTCCGGTGGCGAGCGTGGCTCCGACCGGGCCAGCAATCGCCTGGGCATCGCCGTGGCCAACCTGACCCCCGAGCAGAAGAAGACCCTGGATATCCAGGGCGGCGTGGTCATCAACAAGCTCAGTGGCGACGGTCCTGCCGCGGCCATCGGCCTGCGTCCGGGCGATGTCATCACCCACCTGAACAACCAGCCGATCGAATCGGCCCCGGCCTTCGAGAAGATCACCTCGGCGCTGCCGGCGGGTCGCTCCATCTCGATGCGCGTAGTGCGCGAAGGTCGCGCCAGCTTCATCACCTTCAAGCTGCCGGGCAAGTAACGGCAAGGCAGTCGAGCAGGGGCGGGCGACCGCCCCTTCTTTTTGTCCGCTCGAACGGCGCGAGTCCCCTTGTTTGCCGCATTCAGGTAAACTCCCCCGCTATTTTCCCGGCGGATGTTCCGCCGCTGGCTATTCGAGTGCTGATTCGTGAGTGATCTGAGCCATATCCGCAATTTCTCCATCATCGCCCACATCGATCACGGCAAGTCGACGCTTGCGGATCGGTTCATCCAGATGTGTGGTGGTTTGAGCGACCGAGAAATGGAGGCCCAGGTCCTGGATTCCATGGATCTCGAGCGTGAGCGCGGCATCACCATCAAGGCCCACAGCGTTACGCTGTACTACAAGGCCGAAGATGGTAAGACCTACCAGCTCAACTTCATCGATACCCCTGGCCACGTCGACTTCACCTATGAAGTCAGCCGCTCGCTGGCCGCCTGCGAAGGCGCGCTGCTGGTGGTGGACGCGGGGCAGGGGGTGGAAGCCCAGTCGGTCGCCAACTGCTACACCGCCATCGAGCAGGGCCTCGAGGTCATGCCGGTGCTGAACAAGATGGATCTGCCCCAGGCCGATCCGGACAAGGTCAAGGCCGAGATCGAGCACATCATCGGCATCGATGCCACCGACGCCGTGCCCTGCAGTGCCAAGAGCGGCATGGGTGTGCCGGAGGTGCTCGAACAGCTGGTCAAGGTCATTCCGCCGCCGGAAGGCGAGATCGACGCGCCGCTGCAGGCGCTGATCATCGACTCCTGGTTCGACAACTACCTGGGGGTCGTCTCGCTGGTACGCGTCAAGCACGGTCGGGTCAAGAAGGGCGACAAGATCCTGGTCAAGTCCACCGGCAAGGTGCACCAGGTCGACAGCGTCGGCGTCTTCTCGCCCAAGCACACCGAGATGCCTGATCTGAAGGCCGGTGAAGTGGGCTTCATCATCGCCGGTATCAAGGAAATCCTCGGTGCTCCGGTCGGTGACACCCTGACCCTCAGCGCCACCCCTGACGTGGCCATGCTGCCGGGCTTCCAGCGGGTCAAGCCGCAGGTCTACGCCGGTCTGTTCCCGGTCAGCTCCGACGACTTCGAGGACTTCCGCGAAGCGCTGCAGAAGCTCACCCTCAACGACGCGGCCCTGCAATACGAGCCGGAAAGCTCCGAGGCCCTCGGCTTCGGCTTCCGCATCGGCTTCCTCGGCATGCTGCACATGGAGATCATCCAGGAGCGCCTGGAGCGGGAATACGATCTCGACCTCATCACCACGGCGCCGACCGTGGTCTTCGAGGTGGTGCTCAAGGATGGCAGCACCATCTATGTCGACAACCCCTCGAAACTGCCGGACCTGGCCTCCGTCGCCGAGATGCGCGAGCCCATCGTCCGCGCCAACATCCTGGTACCCCAGGAGCACCTGGGTAACGTCATCACCCTGTGTATCGAAAAGCGTGGCGTCCAGCGCGACATGCAGTTCCTCAGCAGCCAGGTGCAGGTCAGCTACGATCTGCCGATGAACGAGGTAGTGCTGGACTTCTTCGACCGCCTGAAGTCGGTGAGCCGCGGCTATGCGTCGCTCGATTACAGTTTCGATCGCTTCGAGGCGGCCAGCCTGGTCAAGCTCGACGTCCTCATCAACGGCGAGAAGGTCGACGCCCTGGCTCTGATCGTCCATCGCGACAAGGCGCACTACAAGGGTCGCGCCCTGACCGAGAAGATGAAGGAGCTGATCCCGCGGCAGATGTTCGACGTGGCGATCCAGGCAGCCATTGGCGGTCAGATCGTCGCCCGTACCACCGTCAAGGCGCTGCGCAAGAACGTCCTGGCCAAGTGCTATGGCGGTGACGTCTCCCGTAAGCGCAAGCTGCTGGAAAAGCAGAAGGCGGGTAAGAAGCGCATGAAGCAGGTTGGTAGCGTAGAGATTCCTCAAGAGGCCTTCCTGGCCGTGCTCAAGGTGGATAGCTGAAGCCCATGTCCTGGAACTTCCCTCTGTTGCTGGTTCTCGCGGTCGCCGTCTGCGGCGCCCTGGCGCTCATCGATCTGCTGGTGCTCGCACCGCGTCGTCGCAAGGCGATCCAGACCTACGGGCAGCAGGTCAGCGAGCCTGATCCCGTGGTCCTGGAGCAGTTGAACAAGGAACCGGCGCTGGTCGAGTACGGGAAGTCCTTCTTTCCCGTCCTGGCCATCGTGCTGATCCTGAGATCTTTCCTGGTGGAGCCGTTCCAGATTCCTTCGGGCTCCATGAAGCCGACCCTGGAAGTGGGCGACTTCATCCTGGTGAACAAATTCGCCTACGGCATTCGCCTGCCGGTGATCGATCTCAAGGTCATCCCGATCGGTGATCCCCAGCGTGGCGACGTCATGGTGTTCCGCTATCCCAGCGATCCCAGCGTCAACTACATCAAGCGCGTGATCGGGGTGCCGGGCGATACCATCCGCTATACCAGCGACAAGCAGCTGTACATCAACGGCCAGCGCGTCAGCGAGGAGCTGGTGGGCGACGAGCCGGGCTCGCTGGGCAGCGTCAAGCTGTTCAAGGAACAACTGGGCAAGGCCGAACACCTGATCCGCGAAGAGATGACCCGCTACCGCATGGAGCCCGACCACGAGTGGAAGGTGCCGGCCGGTCACTACTTCATGATGGGTGACAACCGCGACAACTCCAACGACAGTCGCTACTGGGACGATCCCAACATTCCCCGTGACCTGCTGGGCATGGTTCCCGACCGCAACATCGTCGGCAAGGCCTTCGCCGTCTGGCTGAGCTGGCCGGAGCCCAAGCTGCAAAGCATGCCCACCCTGTCTCGCGTAGGTATCATCAGATGAATGAACGCAGAGTGCCCGGTCTCCCGTCGCGTCAGCAGGGGCTGTCGTTTCTCGGTGGTCTGCTCGGACTCTGCGTCATCGCCTTCCTGGCCAGCACGGCCATGAAACTCGTTCCGCATTACCTGGACTACAATGCTCTGACCAAGGTCATCGAATCCATCGGCGACAACCCCGATAACCAGATTCGCAGCGTGTCCGACGTCTACAGCTACGTGGGGAAGGGTATGCAGGTGAACGACATCCGTGATCTCGATCTGCAAAAGGCCATGCGCGTCGAAGCCGACGGCAACCACCTGCAGATCCACCTCGACTATGAAAAACGTGAACACCTGATCCGCAACATTGATCTGGTCGTTCGTTTCAATCGTGATTTCCGTATAAATCTCCCGTGACTTTATCTCTAGATCGCCTCGAGCGTCGGCTGGGTTATACCTTCCAGGACCCGGACCTGATGCTGCTCGCCCTCACGCACCGCAGCTTTGCCGGTCGCAACAACGAACGCCTGGAATTTCTCGGCGACGCCATCCTCAACTTCATCATCGGCGAAGCCCTCTACGACCACTTCCCCCAGGCCCGCGAAGGCCAGCTGTCCCGCTTGCGGGCCAAGCTGGTGAAAGGCGAGACCCTGGCGCTGCTGGCCCGCAGCTTCGAACTCGGTGACTACCTGCGCCTGGGCTCCGGTGAATTGAAGAGCGGCGGCTTTCGGCGCGAATCCATTCTCGCCGATGCCATGGAAGCCCTGATCGGCGGCATCTATCTGGATGCCGGCATGGACGCGGCGAAAGACCGGGTCATGGCCTGGCTGGGGCCGCAACTGCGCGAGCTCACGCCGGTGGATACCAACAAGGATCCCAAGACGCGGCTGCAGGAATTCCTCCAGGCGCGCGCCTGCGACCTGCCGCGCTACGAGGTGGTCGCCATCGAGGGAGAGCCCCATTGCCGGGTCTTCTTCGTCGAATGCGAGATCGCCATGCTCAATGAAAAGACGACGGGGCAGGGCGCCAGTCGCCGCATCGCCGAACAGATAGCGGCCTCGGCGGCCTTGATCGCCCTGGGCGTGGAGAATGGTCATGAATGATGAGCTGAAGGCATCGCGCTGCGGCTACGTAGCCATCGTGGGTCGCCCCAACGTCGGCAAGTCCACACTGCTCAACCATATCCTCGGGCAGAAACTGGCTATCACCTCGCGCAAGCCGCAGACCACCCGGCACAACATGCTCGGCATCAAGACCGAGGGTGAGGTCCAGACCATCTATGTGGATACCCCCGGTCTGCACAAGGAAAACCAGAAGGCGCTCAACCGCTTCATGAACAAGACGGCCGTCACCGCCCTGCGCGATGTGGACGTCGTGGTGTTCGTGGTCGACCGCACCCGCTGGACCGACGAAGACCAGATGGTGCTGGAGCGGGTGCGCTTCGTGAAGTGCCCGGTGCTGCTCGCCGTCAACAAGATGGATCGTCTGGAAGACAAGGCCGACATGCTGCCGCACCTGCAATGGCTGCAGGAGCAGTTGCCGGAAGCCGCGCTCATTCCGATCTCCGCCCAGCACGGCCACAATCTCGACGCCCTCGAGGAGCTGGTTGCCGAGCGCCTGCCGGAAGGCGACCACTTCTTCCCCGAGGACCAGATCACCGACAGATCCAGCCGCTTCCTTGCGGCCGAACTGATCCGGGAAAAGATCATGCGTCAGCTGGGAGCGGAATTGCCCTATCAGGTCGCGGTCGAGATCGAGGAATTCAAGTACGACAACGGCGTGCTGCACATCCATGGCCTGATTCTGGTCGAGCGTGATGGCCAGAAGAAGATCCTCATCGGCCAGGCCGGCGAGCGCATCAAGCGGATCGGCCAGGAAGCCCGCCACGACATGGAAACCCTGTTCGACGCCAAGGTCATGCTCAATCTCTGGGTCAAGGTCAAAGGCGGCTGGTCCGATGACGAGCGTGCCCTGCGCTCTCTGGGTTATTCCGACCTCTAGCGATGCAGGCGTCCGAGCCGCTGTTCGTCCTGCATTCGCGTCCTTACCGGGAAAGCAGTGCGCTGGTGGATGTGTTCGGCGCCTTTGGCCGGGTCCGTACCGTATTGCGCGCGGCCCGCTCCCGCTCCGGAAGTCTGGCCAGACCCTTCATTCCGCTCGAGGCTCAGCTCAGCGGGCGAGGGGAGCTGAAGAATCTGCAGAAGGTGGCGGCCCTGGCGCCGCCCTTTCTGCTCCAGGGGCAGGCCCTTTTCAGTGGCTTCTATCTCAACGAGCTGCTGGTCCGGCTGCTACCCGCCGAAGATCCCTATCCCGCCCTCTTCGAACTCTATGGTCTGACCCTGACCGCCCTGGTCCAGGGTCGTCCGGTCGAACCCCTGTTGCGTACCTTCGAATGGCATCTGCTTGATCTGCTGGGCTACGGTTTTTCGCTGGCCCAGGCCCTGGATGGTCGGGCCATCGAGGCCCAGCGTCTCTATCGCTTCATTCCGGATCAGGGCTTCGAGCCCGTTGACGAGGTTCGCCCGGGCTGTCTGGCTGGCGCGGAAATCCTGGCACTGGATCGCGGCGAATGGGACGATCCCACGGTAGTCCGCGCTGCCAAGCGCCTGATGCGCCAGGCCCTGGCGCCGCACCTGGGCAGCAAACCCCTGATGAGTCGCGAATTGTTCGCCAAGCCAAGTGAATAAGCCATGAAAGAGTTCAGTCGTGTTCTGTTGGGCGTCAACATCGATCATGTCGCCACCCTGCGCCAGGCTCGGGGTACGAGATATCCCGATCCGGTCAAGGCGGCACTGGACGCCGAAGAGGCGGGAGCGGATGGCATCACCCTGCACCTGCGTGAGGACCGTCGCCATATCCAGGAGCGGGATGTCCGCCTGCTGCGTGACCTCCTGCAGACCCGCATGAATCTCGAAGTCGCCCTGACTCCCGAGATGCTGGCGTTCGCTCGGGAGATCCGGCCCGAGCACGTCTGCCTGGTACCGGAGCGCCGGGAAGAACTGACGACCGAAGGTGGCCTGGATGTCCTGGGGCAGGTCCAGCGCATCCGTGATGCCATTGCCGCGCTGCCCGCTTCGGAAGTGTCCCTCTTTATAGACCCTGATCTGCAGCAGATTCAGGCCGCCAAGGACAGCGACGCCCCGGTGATCGAATTGCACACTGGTCGTTATGCCGAGGCTGACACCCAGCAAGAGCAGACCCTTGAGCTGCAGCGCCTGACCACGGCCGTGGATTTCGCCACCGGCCTCGGGCTGGTGGTCAATGCCGGCCACGGCCTGAACTACCATAATGTCCAGCCGATCGCGGCCCTGCCAGGTATCAACGAGCTGAACATCGGCCATGCCATCGTGGCCCAGGCGGTTTTCGTCGGCTTCAAGCAGGCGGTCAGGGACATGGCCGAATTGATCCGCTGCAACTCGGTCGTAAAATAACTGTTGACCTGCTCTGAAACTCCCCTATAATGCGCCCCACTTCCGGCGCAGACGCTGAAGCGGCTTGAAAATCAAGCACTTAGATCTGAGCCGGGCGAGGGGTCCACGGATTCTTCGCCATTGGGTCTCCACCTCAAGGTGATGACGAAATGAAGCGGAGGGGGTTGACAGCGTCTTGGGATGCTGTAGGATTCGCCTCCCACTGCCGAGATTGGCTAGACCCGTCAGGCAGGCGCAAGTGGTTGAGTTGAAACGAAAAAGTTCAAATCAACGCTTGACAGGATGTGAGGCTGGCGTAGAATGCGCGCCTCGGTTGACGACACGGTCGCAACCAACTGCTCTTTAACAAGTTGAATCAAGCAATTCGTGTGGGTGCTTGTGAGATAAGTCTGATGTCGCAAGATTATCAGCAACACAAGTAACTCGTGAATTCATGAGTTTTTTGCGATTGCTGAGCCAAGTTTAGGGTTTTCTCAAAACCCGATCAGTCTACTTAACTGAAGAGTTTGATCATGGCTCAGATTGAACGCTGGCGGCAGGCCTAACACATGCAAGTCGAGCGGATGAGAGGAGCTTGCTCCTCGATTCAGCGGCGGACGGGTGAGTAATGCCTAGGAATCTGCCTAGTAGTGGGGGACAACGTTTCGAAAGGAACGCTAATACCGCATACGTCCTACGGGAGAAAGTGGGGGATCTTCGGACCTCACGCTATTAGATGAGCCTAGGTCGGATTAGCTAGTTGGTAGGGTAAAGGCCTACCAAGGCGACGATCCGTAACTGGTCTGAGAGGATGATCAGTCACACTGGAACTGAGACACGGTCCAGACTCCTACGGGAGGCAGCAGTGGGGAATATTGGACAATGGGCGAAAGCCTGATCCAGCCATGCCGCGTGTGTGAAGAAGGCCCTCGGGTCGTAAAGCACTTTAAGTTGGGAGGAAGGGCTTACAGCGAATACCTGTGAGTTTTGACGTTACCGACAGAATAAGCACCGGCTAACTTCGTGCCAGCAGCCGCGGTAATACGAAGGGTGCAAGCGTTAATCGGAATTACTGGGCGTAAAGCGCGCGTAGGTGGCTTGATAAGTTGGATGTGAAATCCCCGGGCTCAACCTGGGAACTGCATCCAAAACTGTCTAGCTAGAGTGTGGTAGAGGGTAGTGGAATTTCCAGTGTAGCGGTGAAATGCGTAGATATTGGAAGGAACACCAGTGGCGAAGGCGACTACCTGGACTAACACTGACACTGAGGTGCGAAAGCGTGGGGAGCAAACAGGATTAGATACCCTGGTAGTCCACGCCGTAAACGATGTCAACTAGCCGTTGGGATCCTTGAGATCTTAGTGGCGCAGCTAACGCATTAAGTTGACCGCCTGGGGAGTACGGCCGCAAGGTTAAAACTCAAATGAATTGACGGGGGCCCGCACAAGCGGTGGAGCATGTGGTTTAATTCGAAGCAACGCGAAGAACCTTACCTGGCCTTGACATGCTGAGAACTTTCCAGAGATGGATTGGTGCCTTCGGGAACTCAGACACAGGTGCTGCATGGCTGTCGTCAGCTCGTGTCGTGAGATGTTGGGTTAAGTCCCGTAACGAGCGCAACCCTTGTCCTTAGTTACCAGCACGTTATGGTGGGCACTCTAAGGAGACTGCCGGTGACAAACCGGAGGAAGGTGGGGATGACGTCAAGTCATCATGGCCCTTACGGCCAGGGCTACACACGTGCTACAATGGTCGGTACAAAGGGTTGCCAAGCCGCGAGGTGGAGCTAATCCCATAAAACCGATCGTAGTCCGGATCGCAGTCTGCAACTCGACTGCGTGAAGTCGGAATCGCTAGTAATCGTGAATCAGAACGTCACGGTGAATACGTTCCCGGGCCTTGTACACACCGCCCGTCACACCATGGGAGTGGGTTGCTCCAGAAGTAGCTAGTCTAACCTTCGGGAGGACGGTTACCACGGAGTGATTCATGACTGGGGTGAAGTCGTAACAAGGTAGCCGTAGGGGAACCTGCGGCTGGATCACCTCCTTAATCGAAGATGTCAGCTTGCTGGCAAGCACCCACACGAATTGCTTGATTCACTGATAGAAGAGCAATTGAGTTAGTTAGACTCAAGGTAAGACGATTGGGTCTGTAGCTCAGTTGGTTAGAGCGCACCCCTGATAAGGGTGAGGTCGGCAGTTCGAATCTGCCCAGACCCACCAATCGATGGGGCCATAGCTCAGCTGGGAGAGCGCCTGCCTTGCACGCAGGAGGTCAGGAGTTCGATCCTCCTTGGCTCCACCATTTCCACCTAACCGCTAACGCGATTGCTTGAAAAGCTCAGAAGTGAGCCTTTGACTTCTCCCTACCGAAAGGTAATGAGAAGGGCACAAAAGCTGACTTCTGGTCTTTGATCAGAACTGTTCTTTAAAAAATTGGGAAAGTGATAGAAGTAGACTGCATTAACTGTTTTCACTGGCAGTTAGTGTCGTCAAGGTAAAATCTTGCGAACTCAAGCGCAAGTTTTCGGCGAAATGTCGTCTTCACTCATTTAGCGCCCTGCAGATCGGTAGCGTCCTTGTGACGCCAGCGAGATTGCTTGGGGTTATATGGTCAAGTGAAGAAGCGCATACGGTGGATGCCTTGGCAGTCAGAGGCGATGAAAGACGTGATAGCCTGCGATAAGCTTCGGTGAGGTGGCAAATGACCTGTGACCCGGAGATCTCTGAATGGGGAAACCCACCTAGCATAAGCTAGGTATCTTAACCTGAATCCATAGGGTTAAGAGGCGAACCAGGGGAACTGAAACATCTAAGTACCCTGAGGAAAAGAAATCAACCGAGATTCCCTTAGTAGTGGCGAGCGAACGGGGACCAGCCCTTAAGTTGATTTGAGAGTAGCGGAACGCTTTGGAAAAGGCGGCCATAGTGGGTGATAGCCCTGTACGCGAAACGCTCTTATCAATGAAATCGAGTAGGACGGGGCACGAGAAACCCTGTCTGAATATGGGGGGACCATCCTCCAAGGCTAAATACTCCTGACTGACCGATAGTGAACCAGTACCGTGAGGGAAAGGCGAAAAGAACCCCGGAGAGGGGAGTGAAATAGAACCTGAAACCGTATGCGTACAAGCAGTGGGAGCCTACTTTGTTAGGTGACTGCGTACCTTTTGTATAATGGGTCAGCGACTTATTTTCAGTGGCGAGCTTAACCGAATAGGGGAGGCGTAGCGAAAGCGAGTCTTAATAGGGCGTTTAGTCGCTGGGAATAGACCCGAAACCGGGCGATCTATCCATGAGCAGGTTGAAGGTTAGGTAACACTGACTGGAGGACCGAACCCACTTCCGTTGAAAAGGCAGGGGATGACTTGTGGATCGGAGTGAAAGGCTAATCAAGCTCGGAGATAGCTGGTTCTCCTCGAAAGCTATTTAGGTAGCGCCTCATGTATCACTCTGGGGGGTAGAGCACTGTTTCGGCTAGGGGGTCATCCCGACTTACCAAACCGATGCAAACTCCGAATACCCAGAAGTGCCGAGCATGGGAGACACACGGCGGGTGCTAACGTCCGTCGTGAAAAGGGAAACAACCCAGACCGTCAGCTAAGGTCCCAAAGTCCTGGTTAAGTGGTAAACGATGTGGGAAGGCTTAGACAGCTAGGAGGTTGGCTTAGAAGCAGCCACCCTTTAAAGAAAGCGTAATAGCTCACTAGTCGAGTCGGCCTGCGCGGAAGATGTAACGGGGCTCAAACCAGGCACCGAAGCTACGGGTATCACCTTTGGTGATGCGGTAGAGGAGCGTTCTGTAAGCCTGTGAAGGTGAGTTGAGAAGCTTGCTGGAGGTATCAGAAGTGCGAATGCTGACATGAGTAACGACAATGCGAGTGAAAAACTCGCACGCCGAAAGACCAAGGGTTCCTGCGCAACGTTAATCGACGCAGGGTGAGTCGGTCCCTAAGGCGAGGCTGAAAGGCGTAGTCGATGGGAAACGGGTTAATATTCCCGTACTTCTAGTTACTGCGATGGGGGGACGGAGAAGGCTAGGCCAGCTTGGCGTTGGTTGTCCAAGTTTAAGGTGGTAGGCTGACTGTTTAGGTAAATCCGGACAGTTAAGGCCGAGAGCTGATGACGATCCTTCTTTTAGAAGGAGAAGTGGTTGATGCCATGCTTCCAGGAAAAGCCTCTAAGCTTCAGGTAACTAGGAACCGTACCCCAAACCGACACAGGTGGTCGGGTAGAGAATACCAAGGCGCTTGAGAGAACTCGGGTGAAGGAACTAGGCAAAATGGCACCGTAACTTCGGGAGAAGGTGCGCCGGTGAGGGTGAAGGGTTTACCCCGTAAGCTCATGCCGGTCGAAGATACCAGGCCGCTGCGACTGTTTATTAAAAACACAGCACTCTGCAAACACGAAAGTGGACGTATAGGGTGTGACGCCTGCCCGGTGCCGGAAGGTTAATTGATGGGGTTAGCGCAAGCGAAGCTCTTGATCGAAGCCCCGGTAAACGGCGGCCGTAACTATAACGGTCCTAAGGTAGCGAAATTCCTTGTCGGGTAAGTTCCGACCTGCACGAATGGCGTAACGATGGCGGCGCTGTCTCCACCCGAGACTCAGTGAAATTGAAATCGCTGTGAAGATGCAGTGTATCCGCGGCTAGACGGAAAGACCCCGTGAACCTTTACTGTAGCTTTGCACTGGACTTTGAGCTTGCTTGTGTAGGATAGGTGGGAGGCTTTGAAGCGTGGACGCCAGTCTGCGTGGAGCCATCCTTGAAATACCACCCTGGCAATCTTGAGGTTCTAACTCTGGTCCGTTATCCGGATCGAGGACAGTGTATGGTGGGCAGTTTGACTGGGGCGGTCTCCTCCTAAAGAGTAACGGAGGAGTACGAAGGTGCGCTCAGACCGGTCGGAAATCGGTCGTAGAGTATAAAGGCAAAAGCGCGCTTGACTGCGAGACAGACACGTCGAGCAGGTACGAAAGTAGGTCTTAGTGATCCGGTGGTTCTGTATGGAAGGGCCATCGCTCAACGGATAAAAGGTACTCCGGGGATAACAGGCTGATACCGCCCAAGAGTTCATATCGACGGCGGTGTTTGGCACCTCGATGTCGGCTCATCACATCCTGGGGCTGAAGCCGGTCCCAAGGGTATGGCTGTTCGCCATTTAAAGTGGTACGCGAGCTGGGTTTAGAACGTCGTGAGACAGTTCGGTCCCTATCTGCCGTGGACGTTTGAGATTTGAGAGGGGCTGCTCCTAGTACGAGAGGACCGGAGTGGACGAACCTCTGGTGTTCCGGTTGTCACGCCAGTGGCATTGCCGGGTAGCTACGTTCGGAAGAGATAACCGCTGAAAGCATCTAAGCGGGAAACTTGCCTCAAGATGAGATCTCACTGGAGCCTTGAGCTTCCTAAAGGGCCGTCGAAGACTACGACGTTGATAGGTCGGGTGTGTAAGCGCTGTGAGGCGTTGAGCTAACCGATACTAATTGCCCGTGAGGCTTGACCATATAACACCCAAACAATCTGACCGCGGTCAGAGCGTGAGGAAGACGACGCCGAAAACGGCGCGTGGGTTCGCAAGACCCAGGACGAGTTGTCTACTTCGATCACAGACCCAATTGGGCCAGCCAGGCATGCAGCATCGCCTGGTCAGCCAACCGAATTGCTTGACGAACATAGAGCATTGGAACCACCTGATCCCTTCCCGAACTCAGAAGTGAAACGATGCATCGCCGATGGTAGTGTGGGGTTTCCCCATGTGAGAGTAGGTCATCGTCAAGCGCCTAACACCCAGCACCCCCGCTCAGTTCACTCTGGCGGGGGTGTTGTCTTTGGGGCGGAAGAAAGTCGAACGGAGTCTGGGAATGCCGTTGCTGAAACTGCTGAGTGATGGAAAATTTCATTCCGGCGTCGAGCTTGGTGAGGCCCTGGGCGTCTCCAGAAGTGCCATCTGGAAGCGGCTGAAGACGCTGGAAGATGACCTGGGCGTCGAGGTGTTCAAGGTGCCGGGCCGGGGTTACCGCCTGGAAGAGCCCCTGTCGCTGCTCGATGCGGAGCGGATCGCCCGGGAGGGCGGCTGGCCGGTAACGGTCCTGGCTTCCATCGACTCCACCAATGCCGAAGCGCAGCGGCGTCTGCATCAGCAATTGCCTCCATTCGCCTTGCTGGCCGAGCATCAGCAGGCCGGTCGCGGCCGTCGTGGGCGCGCCTGGGTAAGTCCCTATGGCAAGAATCTCTATCTCACCGCCGTGGTGTCCAGCCAGGGCGGGATCCAGAAGTTGCAGGCCCTGAGCCTGACCATGGGCCTGGCGGTCATCAGGACGCTGCAACAGTTGGGCGTCGAGGATGCCTGCCTGAAGTGGCCCAACGACGTTCTGGTGCGTGGCCGCAAGCTGGCCGGCATCCTCATCGAGTTGTCGGGTGATCCGCAGGATGTCTGTCAGGCCATCATCGGCATCGGTATCAACGTCAACATGCGTCTGGCCGACAACATCGATCAGCCCTGGATCTCCATGGCCGAAGCCCTGGGCGGTCTGCAGGATCGCAACCAGGTTGCCAGCCTGCTGCTCCGCGAGATTGATAACCTGTGGCAGATTCATCGCCAGGTCGGATTCGCCGCCCTGCGTGGCGAGTGGGAGCGTTATCATGGCTGGCAAGGTCGAGCGGTAACCCTGTCTTCGGGGGTTCGCTGTATTCAGGGCACAGTGGCAGGAGTTGCCGAAGATGGGGCTATCCTCATGCATGTAGACGGTCGGACACAGGCCTTCAGCGGTGGCGAATTGAGCCTGAGCCTAGATCATGATTCTTGAACTCGATTGCGGTAACAGCCTGATCAAGTGGCGGCTGCTTGCCGCCGGCGCCGAAGTGGCCGCTACGGGCATCGTCGACAGCGACGATGCCCTGGTGGCTGCGTTGTCCCAGCCGGATACACCGCCACTGGCGGCTTGTCGCCTGGTCAGCGTGCGCAGCGACGAAGAGACCCAGCGGCTCAAGGAGCGGCTGACCGCTACCTTCGGTATTCCCTGTCACCAGGCCGTTCCGGTCGAGGCCTGGAATGGCGTGCGCAATGGCTATCGTGATCATCAGCGCCTGGGCATGGATCGCTGGCTGGTGATCCTGGCCGCGGTGCAACTGGCCGAGGGCAAGGCTTGCGTGGTCCTGGATCTGGGCACTGCGGTCACGGCCGATCTGGTCGATGCCCAGGGCGAGCACCAGGGAGGGTTCATCTGTCCGGGGATTCCGTTGATGCGTCGGGAACTGCAGACCCATACCCGGCGGATCCGCTACGATCCACATTGGGCCAGTGGTGAACGCTACGAGGCGCCGGGACGCACGACCAGCGAGGCCGTGGAGCGTGGGTGTCTGTACATGCTCAAGGGATTCGTCCGTACCCAGTACGAACTGGCTCAGGAGATGTTCGCCGAAGGTTGCGAGATCTTTCTGACCGGGGGTGACGCGGAACTGGTCAAACATGTCGTTCCGGGCGCGCGAATCGTGCCCGATATGGTGTTTGCTGGATTGGCTTTGGCGTGTCCGCTCGAGAACGAATGATGCGTTGGTTGTTTCTGCTATTGGTGGTACTGAACGTTTTCTACTACATATGGCACCAACAGCAGGTGCCGTTGCTGGGTAAGGAAATCGCCCCTCTGGCGCTGTACAAAGGCGAGCGTGAAAACATTCGCCTGTTGAACGAGACGGCATCTGGTGACGCTGCACGGCGTCAGTGACGGCGGTACCCTTCGATGAGGAGCGAAGATGCTGACGCTAGGTAATCTCTGCCTGTTACTGGGCGCAGTCGGCATTGGCCTGTGGTTCTGGCACGCCCACGGCATTCGCGAACGGGCGCTGGTGCTGGCCGAGCAGGAGTGTCGTCGCCGCAAGGTCATGCTGCTCGATGGCGCCGTGGCCTTTTCCCGCTTTCGCTGGCTGGCCGATGCCAAGGGGCGCAAGCGCCTGGCGCGGTTGTTCGCCTTCGAATTCACCGTGACGGGCGAAGAGCGGCTCGATGCCTCTCTGGCTCTGTTCGGCAAGACGCTGGCCAAGGTCGAGTTCGCGCCTTTCGTGGTGCCCGAGGTGGAACGCCCAACGGCGGATTCGGTGGTGGCTTCAGCGCCTGCCTATCAGGCCAAGCCCGAGCACGGCCAGGTGGTCTATCTGGATCAGTGGCGGCAGCGCCAGCGTACCGAGACCAGCAGGCGCCAAGAGCCGGAGTGATTTCCGGCGCTATCTCCTAATGCTTTTCCTTCCGTAGTCCCGTCGATCAGCTCCGGCTGGTCCGTTCTGGCTTTCCGCTTCTTTTCATGTGATCCCTGATGTTCAGCCCTCTCGTTACCTTTCCTGCGCTCTATTTCGCTACTCTCCTGATGTTGGCCGGCTCCGGCCTCTTCACCACCTATATCGGTCTGAGACTGACCGGCGAGGGCGCGGGGGACCTGTGGACCGGCGCCCTGATGGCGGCCTACTATTTCGGACTGGTCTGCGGTGGCAAGTTCGGCCATCGGCTGATCGCCAGTGTCGGCCATATCCGTTCCTATGTGGCCTGCGCGGGCGCAGCGACGGTCACCGTGCTGATCCACGCCCTGATCGATGACCTGAACGTCTGGATCGCGCTGAGATTTGTCATGGGCGTGGTGATGATGAACCAGTACATGGTGATCGAGAGCTGGCTCAACGAGCAGGCGGAAAATCACCAGCGCGGCAAGGTGTTCGCCGGCTACATGGTAGCGGTGGACCTGGGGCTGGTGATCGGCCAGGCGCTGCTGGCCTGGCATCCGCAACTCGACTACAAGCCGCTGCTGCTGGTCGCCATCTGCTTCGCCTCCTGCCTGATTCCCCTGGCCATGACCCGCCGGGTGCACCCGGCCAAGCTGGTGGCGGCGCCGCTGGAAATCCGTTTCTTCTGGCAGCGGGTACCCCAGTCGCTGGTGACCATCTTTACCGCGGGCCTGCTGGTAGGGGGCTTCTATGGCCTGGCGCCGGTATTCGCCAGTCGCAGTGGCCTGGATACGGCGCAGTCGAGCTTCTATGTCGGGCTGTGCATCGTCGCGGGTTTCTGCGCGCAGTGGCCGCTGGGCTGGCTGTCGGATCGTCTTGACCGCTGCAAGCTGATCCGTGCCAATGCGGTGCTGCTGTGCCTGGCGGCGGTGCCGCTGTGGGGGCTGATCAGCTTGCCCTATCCCTGGCTGCTGGCCGCGGGCTTCGTCTCGGGGATGCTGCTGTTCACCCTCTATCCGCTGGCCACGGCCTTTGCCAACGATCACGTCGAGCCCGAGCGGCGGGTGGAATTGTCGGCGATGCTGCTGACCACCTATGGCGTCGGTGCCTGCATCGGGCCACTGCTGGCCGGCGCGGCCATGGAGCATTTCGGCCCCGGCACCTTCTATGTACTGACCTCGGCCTATGCGCTGATCCTGATCGTCTTCGTGCAGCCCCGTTTCGTCAGTGGCGAGCACCGGTTGGACGCGGCACCGCTGCATCATGTGGCCATGCCGGATTCGGTGAGTCCGATGGCGGCGGCACTGGATCCGCGCATCGACGAGGTGCCGCAGGAGATGGTGGTGGAGGCCCCTGCCAGCATTGGGCCGGGTAGCGAGAAGATCCATTGAGCGAGCCCGGCGCGAGGCCGGGCAGGAAGGGGCAGGTAGGGCTCAGGCCTGACGGGTCTGGCCGGCCTTGATCAGGCGGTCGAGGGTCTGGGCCGAGCCATTTTCGGCCAGGGCGCCATTCTGCAGGTGATGCTGCTGGCGGTCGATCAGCCGACCCATGGGGCGCTGGCTGGATTCCTCGGCCACTGCATCGTCACCGAGACGCTGCTGCTGGTCTTCGATGACCTGACCCAGGGGGCGCAGGCTGGATTCCTCGGCGATCCGACGTTCCTGCAGCTGGCGTTGCTGCTGCTTGATGACCTCACCCAGCGGCCGCAGGCTGGATTCTTCGGCCAGGGTGCGTTGCTGCAGGCGCTGCTGCTGTTGCTTGATCAGCTGGCCCAGTGGGCGTTGGCCGGATTCCTCGGCGATCTGGGTGGCAGCGTTCGGGGTGAAGGCGAAGTCCTGGGCGAAGGTGTTCAGGGCCAGGGCGGTCAGGGCGAAACCGAAGGCGATACGCAGGTTCATGGTGGTGTCCTCTGGGGAAACTGTGCTGGAGTGCGTTCAGTATCCCGAGCAGGACCGCCCAGAAAAAATAGACTGGCCAGATAGTGACTATCAGCGCCGTCGATGCCTTTCAGAAAGTCTCTAGCTTCCCGTCGATGATTGCCCCTTTTCCGCTCCACTCAGTTGAGCGCCGCCGAACAGTTCGCGCAAGGCGGCGGCGTAGTCGCGCGTGCCTATCACCATGCTGTTGGAGTGGGTCCCGCCGGGGATCAGCAGCAGACGCTTGGGCGGCCGAGCCGCCGCATAGAGGGCCTCGCTGAAGCGTGGAGGCACATAGCGATCGTCGCCACCGTGGACGATGAGCACCGGGATATGGATGTCCGGGATCTTGTCCAGGGAATCGAATTTCTCCGACATCAGCCAGCGCAGGGGAAAGCGGGTGTCGACTACCGCCGAGGCGGCATCGGCCAGGGTGGTGAAGGTGGATTCGATGATCAGGCCGGCCGCGGCGGGGTAGTCGCCAGTGGGATCCCCGTCGCGGGCGATGCGCCAGGCCAGGTCCACCGCGACGGCGCCGCCCAGAGAGTGGCCATAGATGTATCTCTTGCGAGGATCGGGTTGCAGGCTCTGCAGGTACTTCCAGGCGACACGGGCATCCTGGTAGACGCTGCGTTCGGAGGGCACGTCGCCAGGACTTTCGCCAAAGCCGCGATAGTCGATGGCCAGTACCGAATAACCGAGTTGCCGCAGGGTGGCGATGCGCCGGACCTGGGCGGTGAGATTCCAGCGGGTGCCATGCAGATAGAGCAGGGTGGGGGCGTCCGGACGGCGGGCGGGCCACCACCAGGCGTGCAGGTAGTCGGTGCCGGTCAGGCCGTCGGGGACCGGCAGATTGAACTGGCGGACGCCTTCCGGCACGCCGGTGAACCAGCTGGCGTTGCCGGGCTCGATGCTGAAGACCCACTGGCGTTCGCGATAGGCCAATTCCGAGCAGCCATAGGGGACCCCAACCCCTACCAGCAGGGTGACGAAGAGCAGCGGGATCAGGCGACGGCGGAGCAGGGTGGCGAGGGACATGGCTTTCTCTGGATACCGGAAGACGCGGGGTAGGGGCGTTCGTCGCCTGGCGCGAACCCCCGTTTCGGTTGGACAGTCATCCTAGAGACAGCGACTGCAGTGACCCCCAATCCGAGGTGAGCCATGAGTGCGACGGCCAAGAAGAGCGATCCCGAACTCTGGGAAAAGGTGAAGAAAGAGATTACCGAGGGCGACAAGGGCGGCAAGCCCGGTCAGTGGTCGGCGCGCAAGGCGCAACTGGCCTCCCAGGAGTACCAGAAGCGCGGTGGCGAATACCAGGGCGACAAGGGCAAGGACAATCATCTGCAGCAGTGGACCGACGAGAAGTGGGACACCCGCTCCGGCAAGAAGTCCGAGGAGACCAGCGAACGCTATCTGCCGGAAAAGGCCCGGGACTCCCTGAGCAAGGAAGAGTACCAGCGCACCACCGCCAAGAAGCGCCGTGACACGCGACGGGGCCAGCAGCACTCCAAGCAACCCGCCGATGTGGCGCGCAAAACGGCCGCGGCGCGTGAGTCGGGCCTAGCCGGCCTGACCAAGGACGAGCTGATGAAGCGAGCGGCGCGCCGCGAGGTGCGGGGGCGTTCGCGCATGAAGAAAGACGAACTGGTCAAGGCGTTGCAAAAGGCAGGTGAAAAATGAGCACCAAGAAGGCGGCCGATGACGACAAGAAAGACGTCCGCAGCGAGTTCAAGCAGGTGGTCAACATGACCCCGAGCCAGTTGCGCAAATGGCTCAGTGGCGACACCAGCAAGGGCGTGGGCATGACCAAGGGTGGCAAGAAGGTCACGGCGGCCAACGATGGCAAGGCGGTCGGCCATGCCATGGGTGAGCGTATCCTGGAGCTCAAGGGCAAGCGCCAGGCCGAACTGGAAGACGATGACTACAAGGCCATGCGCAAGGTCATCGGCTATGTGCATCGCCATCTCAAGCAGCGACCGGACGGCGACATCGAAGACTCGCGCTGGCGCAAGTCGCTTATGAACTGGGGCCACGACCCCCTGCGCGACAAGCGCAGTGCCTGATCCCGACGAACCGCAGCCCAGGCTGCGGTTTTTCTTTTGCAGAGAGTGACTGGCCGAATTTGTGGGCAACTGTGACGCCGCAGCGCGGACACAAAGGAGTAGGGTAGCCGCCTATCTATCTGAACGTGTTCAAGGAGTTGTCGATGGCACCCCGGGATCTGTTGCTGGCACTGGTCGTCATCCTGGCCTGGGGGGTGAACTTCGTGGTCATCAAGCTCGGCCTGCATGGCGTGCCGCCCATGCTGCTGGGCGCCCTGAGATTCTGCCTGGCGGCCTTTCCGGCCATCCTTTTCGTGCGACGCCCCCAGGTCTCCTGGCGATTGCTGCTGGCCTACGGCCTGACCATTTCGCTGGGCCAGTTCGCCTTTCTGTTCTCGGCCATGTACGTGGGCATGCCGGCTGGGCTGGCCTCGCTGGTATTGCAGGCCCAGGCCTTCTTTACCCTGGCCTTCGCCGCTACCTTCCTCGGGGAAAAGGTACGGCGGGCGAGTCTGGTCGGGCTGCTGGTGGCGGCGCTCGGCCTGCTGCTGATCGGCACCGAACATGGCGTCACCATGACCCTGGCCGGTTTCCTGCTGACCCTGGCGGCGGCGGCCATGTGGGGGCTGGGCAATATCGTCACCAAGAAGATCGGCAAGGTGGACATGCTCGGCCTGGTGGTCTGGGGCAGCCTGATCCCCCCCATCCCCTTCTTCATCCTGTCGCTGCTGCTTGAAGGCCCCGAGCAGATCGCCACGGCGCTGACGTCGCTGTCGGGCGGCTCGGTCTTTGCCATCGTCTACCTGGCCTTTATCGCTACCCTGGTTGGCTACGGCATCTGGAGCCGGCTGCTGTCGCGTTATCCGGCCGGCCAGGTAGCGCCCTTTTCGCTGCTGGTGCCGGTGGTGGGGCTGAGCTCGGCCGCCGTGCTGCTGGGTGAGCAGATGACCACTCAGCAGGAAGTGGGCGGCGTGGCGGTCATGCTCGGGCTGCTGATCAATGTCTTTGGTGGCCGCTGGCTGGATGCCCGGAGCAAGGCGTCGTCCAGTGCGTGATGTTGCACGGTCGTAAATGATTGTGCATGATGTGCTGGTCCTCTTGGAGTATCAGCATGAACGCAGCCGTCCACCTTCCCGAAGAACGCCAGGCCGCGATCCTGGCCCTGTTGCGCGAACAGGGCCGGGTCCTGTCGGCCGAACTGGCCGCGACCTGGGGCATTTCCGAAGACAGCGTGCGTCGCGACCTGCGCGAACTGGCCCGCCAGGGCCTGTGCCGTCGGGTGTACGGCGGGGCGCTCTCGCTGCTGACGCCGCCGGAGGCGCTGCCGGCGCGTATCGCTCAGGACGAGGCGGCCAAGCAGACACTCGGGCGAGCCGCGGCCAGGCTGGCGCAACGGGGGCAATTGCTGCTGCTGGACGCCGGCTCGACCAATCTGGCCATCGCCCAGGCGCTACCCACGGATCTTGACCTGACCGTGGCCACCAATGCACCGGTGATCGCCGCGGCGCTGCTGCAGCGCCCGGGGATCCGGGTGCTGATGATCGGCGGCCTGGCTGCGCCGGAGTCGGGTGCCTGCCTGGGCGCCCGGGCCCTGCGTGACCTGCGTGGCGTGCGCGCCGACCTGGCCTTTCTCGGGACCTGCGCCCTGGCGGTGGAAACCGGCGTGACCGGCTTCGACCTGGAAGAAGCCGAATTCAAGGTGGCCGTGGCCGAGCAGAGTAGCCAGGTCGCCGTCGCGGTGACCGCCGAGAAGCTCGACAGCGTGGCCTTCTATCACGTGCTCCGGCTCGATCAGCTGAACCATCTGGTGCTGGAACCGGGGCTGAGCGAGGAGCGCCTGCAGCCCTATCGTGACGCCGGGCTGCAGCTGCATTCGCTCGATCGCCAGACTCGCGCCCAAGGATCGCCATGACTGCTGCCGTATTGCGTCGCCAACGTCGCGCCACCTTTACCGTCTTTCTCGCCAACGGTTGCGGGATCGGCGGCTGGGCGGCGGCCATTCCCGAACTCAAGCGCGATCTGGCGCTGGGCGACGGCCAACTCAGTCTGGTGCTGCTGGCGGTCGCCCTGGGCGCCCTGCTGACCATGCCCTTCGCCGGGGTGCTGGTGCCGCGCCTGGGCGGGACCGGACGCCTCACCCGCCTGAGCATCCTGGCCTTCGTGCTGGTGCTGAGCTGGCCCGGGGTGGCGCCGTCCCTGGGCTGGCTGCTGCCCTGCGCACTGCTGCTCGGCGCCTGCAACGGGCTGATCGACGTGGCCATGAACGCCCATGCCAGCGATGTCGAAAGCCGCTGGAACGGCCCGCTGATGTCGTCCTTCCACGCTGCCTTCAGCCTGGGCGGATTTCTTGGCGCCGGCCTGGGGGCGCTGGTGCTGCACCTGGGCGCCTCGGCGCTGGCGGTGCTGCTGACTGCGGCCCTGGCGGCGCTGGTGCTGGCGCTGCCCGCCGCCCTGGCCCTGGACGAAGGCGATCGCAGTCCGGTGAGTCAGGCCCTGCGGCTGCCGGATCGGCGGGTCCTGGCGCTGGGACTGATCGCCCTGGGCTGCCTGATGCTGGAGGGCGCCATGACCGACTGGAGCGCCGTCTACCTGGGCCAGGTGGGCGGGGCGAGTCCGGTGGTGGCAACCCTGGGCTATGCGGCCTTTTCGCTGACCATGCTGGTGGGCCGGCTGTTCGGCGACGGCATCCGCGCTCGCTTCGGCGGCCCCCAGGTAATCGTTGGCGGTGCCCTGCTGGCGACCCTGGGACTGGCGCTGGCGGTCCTCCTGCCGGCGCCCTGGACCGCCATCCTCGGCTTCGCGCTGGTCGGCCTGGGCCTGTCCAATGTGGTGCCCGCGGCCTTCAGCGCCGCCGGCCAGGTGGCCGAGACGCCGGCTGCGGGTATCGCCATGACCGCCACGGCCGGCTATCTCGGTTTCCTGCTCGGCCCGCCGCTGATCGGCGCCGTAGCGGGGCAGGTGGGCCTGCGTGGCAGTCTGCTGCTGTTGACCCTGATCGGGGTGGCGGTGGCGCTGCTCGCCCTGCGCCAACGCAAGGCATGATGTCTGTCCAGGGAACCCCGCTGCGCTGAGCAGACCCAAGAGGGAACGGAAATCCAAGGAGGCGGCCATGACGCGCCCACGCAAGATCCTCGCCTGGCTGCTGGGAATCATCCTGCTGCTGTTCGTCCTGCTGGTGGTGGTGCTGGCCACCTTCGACTGGAATCGGCTCAAGCCGACCATCAACGAGCAGGTGTCGAGCGCCCTGCACCGGCCCTTCGCCATCGAGGGCAACCTGGGCGTGGTCTGGCACCGCGAGCCGGATCAGGGCAGCTGGCGCGCCTGGATTCCCTGGCCGCACATCGCCGCCGAAGACCTGACCCTGGGCAACCCGGATTGGGCGAAGGAAAAGACTTTCGTTCACCTCGACCGGGTGCAGTTGCGGATCTCGCCGCTGGCCCTGCTGGCCAAGCAGATCTATATCCCGCGCATCGACCTCAGCGGGCCGGTGGTCAATGCCCAGCGACTCGCCGATGGCCGCAACAGCTGGACCTTCGAGACCGCCGAGAAGGACCCCAAGGCCGAGCCTTCGGCCTGGACCGTCGACATCGGCACCATCGGCTTCGACGCCGGCCAGGTCGGCTTCGACGATGCCCAGACCGCTACCCGGCTGCGCGCGCGGATCACTTCCCTGGACGCTCCCATCGCCTATGCCGATCTGGTGGGCAAGCAGGGCACCTCGCGCCAGCGCTCCAACGTCAAGCAGACCCAGCCCTTCCAGTTCGCCCTGGCGGTGGACGGCAGCTACAAGCAGGTGCCGGTCAGTGGCCGTGGCCAGATCGGTGGGCTGCTGGCGCTGCAGGACGCCGATGTGCCTTTCCCCATCCAGCTCGATGCCCGGGCGGGCGATACCCGTGTCCAGGTCTTTGGCACCCTGACCGATCCGCGGCGCCTGGGCGCCCTGGATCTGCACCTGGTGCTGGAAGGCAAGAGCCTGGCGCAGCTCTATCCGCTGACCGGGGTCACCCTGCCGGAGACGGCGCCCTATGCCACCGATGGCCATCTCACGGTCAAGCTCAACGACCCGGCGGGCGCGCGCTTCAGCTATGAAGACTTCAATGGCCGGGTCGGCAAGAGCGATCTGCATGGCGAGGTGCTGTTCACCGGCGGCAAGCCGCGACCCAAGCTCAGTGGCACCCTGCGCTCCGATCAGTTGCTGTTCGAGGACCTGGCACCGCTGATCGGCGCCGATACCAAGGAGCAGCAGGCGGCCAAGGGCGAGACCAGCCAGCAGCCGGCGGACAAGGCGCTGCCGGTCTCCGAATTCCGCACCGAGCGCTGGCGCGCCATGGATGCCGACGTACGCTTCACCGGCAAGCGCATCGTGCAGAACGCGCAGCTGCCGATCACCGATCTGAATACCCACGTGCGCCTGACCGATGGTGTGCTGCTGCTCGATCCCCTGCGTTTCGGCGTGGCCGGGGGCGATCTGAACACCACGGTGCGCCTGGAAGGCGACAAGACGCCGCTGCAGGGGCGGGTCGATCTGCACGTGCGCCGGGTCAAGCTGAATCAACTGTTTCCTACCGTGGAGACCATGAAGCGCAGCATGGGCGAGCTCAATGGCGACGCCACCCTGAGTGGCACCGGCAATTCGGTGGCGGCGCTGCTCGGCACCAGCAACGGCGAACTCAAGCTGCTGATGAACGACGGCCGTATCAGCCGCAGCCTAATGGAGCTGGCCGGACTCAATGTCGGCAACTACCTGGTCGATCGGCTCTTCGGCGACGACGAGGTGGAGATCAACTGTGCGGTCGCCGATCTCGACTTCAAGAAGGGCCAGGTGCAGCCCCAGGTCTTCGTGCTCGACACCGAGAACGCCCTGATCAACATCACCGGCACCGTCAACCTGGCGAGCGAGCGCCTGGATCTCACCGTCGATCCCCACAGCAAGGGCCTGCGCATCTTCTCGCTGCGCTCGCCGCTCTATGTGCGCGGCACCCTGAAGAGTCCCTCGCCGGGGGTCAAGGCATTGCCATTGGCGGCCCGCGGTGCGGCGGCGGCACTGCTGGCCACCTTCGCAGCACCGGCCGCCGGTCTGCTGGCACTGGTGGCGCCCAGCAACGAGCAGGGCGCCCAGTGCAGCGCCCTGTTGCAGCAGATGCGCTCAGGGCGTTGAACTCTTGCGCCAGAGCCGGTTCTCGGTACTTGACAGACGACCGTTCGGCGGCGTCTGACGGGCGGAAAAGAACCGCTCTGGTTGCCCAGGCTCTATAGGAATAACCCGAGTCGGGCAGCCTTTTCGCGGAGATCCCTCATGCGTGACGACACCGATAGCCACTACGAAATCCACTACAAATTGCTGGGCGAAAGCTATACCGACCGTATCAGCAACCTTGACGTACCCATCACCGACGTGGTCCGTGAACTGGCCTGCCGGCACCTGGATGCGATCAACGACGAGCGCTTCCACCTCGCTGACATCGAGTCCGGTCAGGCGCTGGTGGCGCTGCACGATGTCTCCATCCATCGCGTCGCACCGGAAGCCCCATGAAGCGCCTATTGAGTGGTGGACTTCTGGCCCTGACCCTGCTGGGACTGACGGCCTGTTCCACCGAGACGGTGGTGACCCTGCAGGACGGTACCCAGTACATCACCGAAGATAGGCCCAATACCAAGACGGCCGACGGCTTCTATGAATTCACCGATGTGGCGGGTCGTCATGTGCGGGTGAAGGCAGCTGACGTGGCCACCATCAAGGCGGAAGACTAGCCAGGAGACTGCCATGCCCCGCGGCGACAAATCCACGTACAGCGACAAGCAGGAACGCAAGGCCGAGCACATCGAGGAGAGCTACGAGAAAAAAGGCGTCTCCAAGGATGAAGCCGAGGCACGGGCCTGGGCGACGGTGAACAAGCAGTCCGGCGGTGGCGAAAAGAGTGGTTCCGGCAAGACCAAGAGCGGTACCGCCAAGAGCGCGGATCGCAAGGATTCCGCCCGGCGTGCGGTGGCGACCAAGCAGGGCCAGTCGCCCAACGGCGGGCACGCTGCAGCACGGCGTTCGCGCACTGGCAGCACCTCGCTCAGTGACATGACGCGCGATGAGCTGGTCAAGAAGGCGGCCGAGCAGAACGTTCGCGGTCGGTCGCGAATGAAGAAAGACGAGTTGATTCGTGCCCTGAGCTGAGGCGGCAAAGACACAAAAAAGCCGGACAGTGTCCGGCTTTTCTTTGCCTGGCGTTTAGCTGGGTAGCAGACGGCAGGTGAGGCTCTTGATGTAGCGGGTTTCCGGGATGGCCGGGTGCACCGGGTGATCCGGGCCCTGGGCACCGCGTTCGAGGATCTGCAGGTTGCGATCCAGATGGCGAGCGCTGCCGAGCAGGATGTTCTGCAGGTCGTCTTCGGGCAGGTGCATGGAGCAGGAAGCGCTGACCAGGATGCCGTCCTTGTTCAGCAGCCGCATGGCCTGTTCGTTGAGGCGGCGGTAGGCGGCCTCGCCGTTCTTCAGGTCCTTGCGCTTCTTGATGAAGGCCGGCGGGTCGGCCACGATGACATCGAATTTCTCTTCGCCGGCCTTGAGTTCCTTGAGCGCCTCGAAGACATCGCCCTCGACGCACACCAGCTTTTCCGCCAGGCCGTTGAGGGTGGCATTGCGCTCCACGCCGTCGAGGGCGAAGCCGGAAGCGTCCACGCACATGACCTCGCTGGCGCCAAAGGCCGCGGCCTGCACGCCCCAGCCGCCGATATAGCTGAACAGGTCGAGGACCCGCTTGCCTTCGACATAGGGCGCCAGGCGCGCACGATTCAGGCGGTGGTCATAGAACCAGCCGGTCTTCTGGCCTTCGCGCACCGGGGCCTCGAAGCGCACGCTGTTCTCTTCCAGCGCCACCCAGTCGGGGACCTCGCCGTAGGCCACTTCCACGTAGCTGGAAAGGCCTTCGGCTGCGCGGGCGCTGCCATCGTTCTTCCACAGCACGCCCTGGGGCTTGAACACCTGCAGCAGGGCGGCGAGGATGGCGTCGCGCTGGCGCTCCATGGTCGCCGAGGCGATCTGCACCACCAGGATGTCGTTGAAGCGATCCACCACCAGGCCGGGCAGGAAATCCGCATCGCCGTAGACCAGGCGATAGCAGTGGCTGCCGAACAGCCGCTCGCGCAGGCTCAGGGCGACCTTGAAGCGGTGCACCAGCAGCGACTTGTCCAGCAGGTAGCCGGTGTCGCGGGAGAACAGCCGGGCGCAGATCAGGTTGTTGGGCGACAGCGCCACCAGGCCCAGCGGCTTGCCGCTGGTGGTTTCCAGGATGGCCTGGTCGCCCGGTTCGAAGGCGGTGAGCGGGGTGGCGACGACGTCCACCTCGTTGCTGTACACCCAGAGGTGCCCGGCGCGCAGACGGCGGTCGGCATTGGCTTTGAGGCGCAGGCGAGGCAGGGTCATGAATCACTCCAACGAAGGGGACAAAAGCGCGGAATTATAGCGCAAAGCCACCTGCCTGGGCCGGCCGTCAGTCCCGCTGGCTGACCTCGATGTCGCTCAGCCCGGCTTCCTGGGCGCGGCGGGCGATGCTCGGCTGGGCATGGCGCTCCCAGGGCGCATCGACCACCACCTGGGGTTCCTCGACGTGCTTGATGAGCAATTGCAGCAGCGCTTCTTCCTCGGTGACCGGCTCGAAGCTCTCCAGCTCGTGGCTGAGTGGCTCGCCATTGAGGCGATAGCGGATCTGGTAGTGGTGCAGGGTCTGCATGGGCGTGCCTCGGTAGCGGGGGGATAAGCGATGGACCCCGCTGGGCGACAGCGGTTGCGTCAGCCCCCCAGGCTATCGAGGATCGGGCAGTCGGGGCTGGCGTCGCCATGGCAACAGGACACCAGCTCGCCCAGGGTGCTGCGCAGGCGGGTCAGTTCGGCGATCTTCAGATCCAGCTCGGCGATGTGCCGCTTGGCCAGCGCCTTGACGTCGGCACTGGCACGCTGCCGGTCCTGCCAGAGACTGAGCAACTGACGGATCTCCTCCAGGCTGAAGCCCAGCTCCCGCGAGCGGCGGACGAAGGCCAGCACCCGCAGGTCTTCGGCGCCGTACTGGCGATAGCCGCTGTCGGTGCGCCCGGCGGGTGCCAGCAGGCCGATGCGCTCGTAGTAGCGCAGCATCTTGGCGGTAAGCCCGCTGGCCTTGGCGGCCTGACCGATATTCATGACAGGGAATCTCCGGACGGGCGCCAGCGGCCGAGCAGCAGGGCATTGGCCAGGACACTGACGCTGGAAAAGGCCATGGCGGCGCCGGCATAGACCGGATCGAGCAGACCCAGGGCGGCCAGCGGCAGGCCGATGACATTGTAGACGAAGGCCCAGAACAGATTCTGGCGGATCTTGCGCTGGGTGCGCCGGGCGATGTCCAGTGCCGCCACCACCTGGCGCGGGTTCTCCTGCAGCAGGGTGATACCGGCCGCATGGCGAGCGGCGGCAGTGCCCGAACCCATGGCGATGCCCAGTTCGGCGGCGGCCAGCGCCGGGGCGTCGTTGAGGCCGTCGCCGACCATGGCGACGCCGCCCCGGGTCGCCTGCAGCCGGGCCACCACGGCGGCCTTGTCGGCAGGCAACACCTCGGCCTCCCATTGCTCGATGCCCAGGGCGGTAGCCACCTGGCGGGCACTGCCGCGGTTGTCACCGGTCAGCAGCCAGCTGTCGATGCCGTCCGCGCGCAACTGGGCGATGGCCTGGGCGGCGCCCGGACGGATCTCGTCGCCAAAGGCCAGCAGCCCCAGCACCCGCGCCGGGGCACCGGTCTCCAGCAGCCAGGACAGCGTGAGGCCCTGGTCTTCCCAGGCGCGGGCGGCGTCGGCCAGGGGGCCGGCGTCCAGCTGTTGTTCCGCCAGGAGCCGCGCATTGCCCAGCAGCAGGGAGCGCTCCTGCCAAATACCCTGGAGGCCACGGCCGGGCAGGGCGCGCACGTCCCGGGCGGGTGGGGTGTCCAGGCCGCGGTCACGACAGGCCAGGAGGACCGCCGCGGCCAGGGGATGCTCGCTGCCGCGTTGCAGACTGCCGGCCAGGCTCAGCAATTCGGCTTCCTCGATGTCGGGTGCCGTGGCCTGCTGGCGCAGGCGCAACTGGCCGGCGGTCAGGGTACCGGTCTTGTCGAAGACCACGGTGGTGATGCCCTGGGCGCGTTCAAGGGTTTCGGCGTCCTTGATCAGGATGCCGTGGCGCGCCGCCACCCCGGTGCCGGCCATGAGGGCGGCGGGGGTGGCCAGCCCGAGGGCACAGGGGCAGGCGATGACCAGTACCGCCACGGCGGCGAGCAGACTGGGCTCCAGGGCGTGGCCGCTCAGCAGCCAGCCGAGCAGGGTGACCAGGGCCAGGGCCACCACCACCGGGACGAACACCCGGCTGATGCGATCCACCCGCTGCTGGATGGGTGCCTTGGTGGCCTGGGCGTCTTCCACCAGGCGGATGATGCCGGCCAGCACCGTCTCGCCACCCAGGGCGGTGACCTCGATCTGCAGATTGCCCTCGCCGTTGATGGCGCCCCCCACCACCTCGTCGCCGGGACCCTTGGCGACCGGGCGGCTTTCGCCGGTGAGCAGGGCTTCGTCCACCTGGCTTTCACCCTGCAGGATGCGGCCGTCGGCCGGGATGCGTTCGCCTGGACGCAGCTGCAGGCGATCGCCCAGGCGCAGGCGATTCAGGGCGACTTCTTCTTCCTCGCCGTCCGCGTCGAGGCGCCGGGCGCTTTCCGGGCGCAGGGCCTCCAGGGCGCGCAGGGCCGCGCCGGTGCGGCGCTTGGCGCGGGTCTCCAGGTATTTGCCCAGGCGCACCAGGGCGATGACCATGGCCGCCGTCTCGAAATAGAGGTGCGGGCTGCCCTTGACCAGCCAGAGATAGAGACTCAGGCCAAAGGCGGCGCTGGTGCCCAGGGCGACCAGCACATCCATGTTGCCGCTGCGTGCGCGCAGGGCATGCCAGGCGCCGCGATAGAAGCGCGCGCCGACCAGGAGCTGCACCGGCGTCGCCAGCAGGAATTGCAGCCAGGCGGGCGGCATCAGGTGCCAGCCGAAGGGCGCCAGCAGCATGGGCAGGACCAGCGGCGCGGCCAGCAGCAGCGCCAGGGCCAGCTCCAGACGTTCCCAGGGCACGCCCTGACGCGCGGGGATTGAATGCTCGTCTTCGGCACGGCGATCCTGGGCGCCGTAGCCGGCGGCTTCCACCGCGGCGATCAGCGCTTGCGTCTCGACCGCGGCCAGGGTTGTCACCCGGGCTCTTTCGCTGGCCAGGTTGACCTCGGCGGCCAGCACCCCGGGCACGGCACGCAGGACCTTTTCGATCCGCCCCGCGCAGTTGGCGCAGCTCATGCCGGACAGCGCCAGGTCGTGCTCGGCCTCGGCCACCCGGTAGCCGGCGGCAGTGATGGCTTCGGCCAGCGCTGGCGCCGCGTCGACCGGCGCGCTGACGCGGGCCTTTTCGCTGGCCAGGTTGACGCCGGCCGCGCTGACCGCCGGGACCTTCTGCAGGGCGCGCTCGACCCGACCGGCGCAGGCCGCGCAGGTCATGCCGCTGATGGAGAGTTCGAATTCGTGCATGGGCACCTCCTGATCCCAGTGTTGACCTTGACCTCGGGTCAAGGTCAACACTGGAACCCGGTCCTGGCGCTGGCGTCAGGAGAAAGAGGTCAAGACAGACAGGAGCAGACCATGCATGTCATCAAGGTGATCGGAATGAGTTGCGCCCACTGCGTGAGCGCCATCGAGGCCGCGGTCCTCAAGGTGGACAATCGCGCGCGGGTGGAGGTTGATCTGCAGGCGGGCGAGGTGCGCATCGACAGCGCCGAGGTAGCTGCGCCCTTTCGCGCGGCTATCGAGCTGGCGGGCTATACCGTCGCCGATTGAACCCAGTCGCGCACGATGGCGCGGAAGAAGGTAGTGAACACCTGATCGGCGGCCAGCAGCGGGGCGAAGGTCTGTTCGTCGCGCAGCAGGTCCGAGAGGGTGCCGAGAAACAGGCTGTGCAGCATCCGACTGGCCAGCTGCGGCGTCACGCCCGGCTGCAGGCGATGCGCCTGGGCGGTGAAGAGGGCGTCGGTGATGCGGATGAACTGCCGCAGGAACTGCAGATCGCGCTCCTCGGCCTCGCGCAGCTCCTCGGTGAACTCGCAGCGGTGCAACATGATGGTCATCACCCGCTGCTCCCGGCCGGGCTGGGTGAATTTTGCCATGCCTTCGATGCACAGCTTGAACAGCCGCTGCAGGCTGTCCTCCTCGCCGTCGACGCGCAGGCGCTCGGTCAGTTCGTCGGCCGGGATCCTTATCTGGCTAAGCATTTCGTGGAACAGGTGGGCCTTGTTCTGGAAATGCCAGTACACTGCCCCCCGGGTGACGCCGCATTCGCGAGCGATCATTTCCAAGCTGGTACGCGCCACGCCATTGGTCAGGAACAGGGCTTCCGCCGCATCGAGAATGGCTTGGCGGGTCTGTTCGGCTTCTTCTTTCGTACGACGCATGGGCGATCTGACTGGCAGTGGGTCTGCCACGCAGTCTAGCGCGCCTCGCCGCTTTTACAAACATGATTGTATGTAACTGCGTGACACTTCCGCTTCCATCGGATCAGGCTTCATGACCTTTCGCTTACTGTTGATTCTCGGGGCCCTCTCGGCCTTCGCTCCCTTCGCCATCGACATGTACCTGCCCAGCTTCCCCTCGCTGGCCCGGTCGTTCGCCACCGACATCGAACACGTGCAGCTGAGTCTGGCGGTGTATTTCGCCGGTCTCGCCAGCGGCCAGCTGTTCTATGGCCCCCTGGCGGACCGCTTCGGTCGCCGCCTGCCGCTGCTGATCGGCATCGGCCTGTTCTGCCTGGCCTCGCTGGGCTGTGCCCTGGCGCCCAGCCTGCCCTGGCTGATCGCCGCGCGTTTCGTACAGGCCCTGGGCGGTTGCGCCGGCATGGTGATCGCGCGGGCCGTGGTGCGCGATCTCTGCGAACCGATGGCCGCGGCGCGGGCCTTTTCGCAGATCATGCTGGTGACCGGGATCGCGCCCATCATCGCGCCCTTCGCCGGCAGTCTGCTGCTCAGCACCTTTGGCTGGCAGGCGATCTTCGTCAGCCTGGCGCTGTTCGCCGCCGCCTGCGGTACCGCGGTGGCGCTCTGGCTGCCCGAATCCCTGCCGGCGCACCATCCGCGGCCGCCGCTGCGGGGTGCCTTGCGCAACTACCTGCGGCTGCTGCGCGATCGCACCTTCATCGGCCACACCCTCACCGGCGGCATCGCCATGGCCGGGATGTTCGCCTACATCTCCGGTTCGCCCTTCGTGCTGATCGAACTCTATGGCGTCAAACCCGAGCACTACGGCTGGGTATTCGGCCTCAACGCCGCCGGCTTCATCCTGCTCGGACAACTCAATGCCCGCCTGGTGGTCCGCCAGGGACCGGCCTTCTGGCTGCGGCGCGCGGTAGTGGCCTATGCCGCGGCGGGACTGGTCCTGCTGCTGGTCGGCGCCTTCCAGCCCAAGGCGCTGCCGGTACTGATGATCCCGCTGTTCTGCGCCATCGCCCTGCTCGGCGGCATCGTGCCCAATGCCTCGGCCTGCGCCCTGGCCGGGCAGGGCGCCAATGCCGGCAGTGCCTCGGCGCTGATGGGCAGCCTGCAATTCATCCTGGCGGCGCTGGCCTCCAGCAGTGTGGGTGCCCTGCACAACGGCACCGTGGTGCCCATGTGCGCGGTGCTGGCGCTCTGCGCGGTGGCGACCGCGCTGATGGCGCGCTGGACCCACAGAGCCACAGCCGTCTGAGGCGGAGTGGATTTTTCCCGGCGGGGCAGGTCAGATAGGCGAACCTTCATCCTTCCAGGGACGCCGACATGACCTTCGCCTACTGGTGCATCTTCCTCGTCTACCTCGTGCCCTATGGTGCGGCCTACTACGCCAAGTTCAAGGGCAGCGGCTTCACGCCCGAGGACAATCGGGATCCGCGTGGCTTTCTCGGCAAGCTGGAGGGTGCCCGGGCGCGGGCCAACGCCGCCCAGCAGAATGCCTTCGAGATCAATCCGCTGTTCGCCGCGGCGGTGATCGTCGCTCACATCACCGGTGGCGCCGAGCAGGGCACCATCAATTTCTGGGCCTTTCTCTTCCTGCTCAGCCGCATCGCCTACACCTGGCTGTACATCCGCGACCACGCCACCCGCCGCTCGCTGGCCTGGGCCGGTGGATTCTTCTGCTGCCTGTTCCTGTTCATCGCCGCGGCCTGAGTCGCTCGCGTACCAACGTCGCCGGTCTTGACCGCCGACGTTGGCTGCGGCCTGATTAGCGACCTATCCTTTCTGGCCAGCCGCCTTCATGACCGCTGCTTCGCCCGCCCAGCAGGTGCTGGGGCATTTCGCCGAACTCGCCGAGCGCCGTGGCTATACCCTGGATAGTGCCCAGCAGGCAGCCATCGAGCGCTTCGCCGCGCTGGCCGATGACCTGCTGCGTCCGCGGCTGTTCCGGCGCCAGGCGCCGCGCAGCCTCTATCTCTGGGGCCCGGTAGGGCGCGGCAAGAGCTTTCTGCTGGACGGTTTCTTCGCCGCCCTGCCGTTCGCCGAGAAGCGCCGGGTGCACTTCCATGCCTTCTTTCGCGAATTGCACGAGCGGATGTTTCGCCAGCCGCCCGGTGGCGATGCCCTGGCCGCCAGCCTGGACGAACTGCTCGCCGGCTGTCGACTGCTCTGCTTCGACGAATTCCATGTGCATGACATCGGCGACGCCATGCTCATTACCCGGCTGTTCAAGGCCCTGTTCAGCCGCGGCGTGGTGCTGATCACCACCTCCAACTATCCGCCGGAGGGACTGCTGCCCAATCCGCTCTACCACGAGCGCTTCCTGCCGGCGATCCGGCTGATCGAGACGCGCATGGACATCCTCTCGGTGGCCGGCCCCCAGGACTATCGCGGCGCCAGTCCTGCCGAGCCCGATCCCTTCGGTATCGGTGCCTATCTCTGGCCGGGCAGCCTGGGACAGCGCCAGGCGCTGGGGCTGCCGCCGCTGGCGCAGACCAGGATCGAGGTGCCGGTAGGCCATCGCAGCCTGCCCGCCATCAGCGCCACGGATGGGCTGCTGCAGTTCAGCTTTGCCGATCTCTGCGAAGGCCCCACCGCGGTCCTCGACTACCTGACCCTGAGCGAAACCTGGCAGCGCTGGCTGCTCGATGCCGTACCGCCGCTGCGCGACGCCAGCCCCGCTGCCCGCCAGCGCTTCATCAATCTGGTGGATGTGCTCTACGACCGCCGGCTGGCGCTGTTCCTGATCAGCACCGCGCCCCTCGACGAGACCCTGGCCGACAGCGAGATCGCCGACATGTCGCGGACGCGCAGCCGGCTATCGCAGCTGCGGCAGATCGGGCCGGACTAGCGCTCGGCTTTCAGCTTCGCACTGTCCAGGTGCCAGCGGCGCTGCTCGGCCGAGGCGCCGTCGACATCGTTGACCCGGCGTAGCTGATAGCGGCCGCTGAAGGTCTGGCGGGTACCGTCGGCGAGGCGCGCCTTCACCGTCACCGGGATGCTGACATGGCTCGAACCGGCCGCACCCTCGACTGGGCCAGGTTGACCGAGGGTCACCTGGACGCTGCGAGTCCTGGCATAGCCCTGGCGGAATTTCTCGTAGCTGTTGCCGGGCTGGCCGTCGCTGCCCCATAGCTGCCAGGCGGTGCCGTAGTCCCGGGCATCCAGCGCCCGGTAGTAACGCTGGACCACGGCCGCCGCCGCCTCGGCGCTGCTGGGCAGCGGACCGCAACCGGGTTCCTTGGCCGCCTCGCCATCGCCGAACAGCGCGCAGCTGCGGGCGATCTCGTCCTGCATCAGCGCGCAGCTGTTGGCGGCGTTGCAGGGCGGTCGCGTGGCGGGGGAGAGCGCTCGGCAGGTGGTGGCCAGGGCCTGGGCCGGCCGCTGCCCGATTTCCTGGGCGCAGCTGCGCGGTGAAGGCCCCGCGGCGGCCAGGGAGCCGGTGACGAGGGACAGCAGCAGGGCAGGGCAGAGCAACCAGCGTGAGTGCATCGACGCGATCCTTGGGCAAAGGCCCAGCCTAGCAGGCCAGCAACGCCGTGGAAAAAAGCTCCGCGACGGTCATCCGTCGTCTGGCTACCTCGCTGACGTAAAAGCGTCATGTGGCCGGCGCAGGGTAGGCAGATCCCGTGTCGGAGTTTGCCCCATGCCTTCGTCCAGTCCAGTCGCCTCCCTGTCGCCGCTGTCCCATCCCCTGCACAGTTCGCGCAAGCCCGGTCCGCTGCGGATCGTGCTGTTCATCGTGCTGCTGCTGACCGGTCTGGCGGTAACCCTCGGCGGTATCCACAACGATGTCAGCGATGCCCAGTCCCCGCCCACCACCTGGCTGCCCTTCGCCGGCCTGGCACTGGCGCTGGTGATCGCCCTCGGCTTCGAATTCGTCAATGGCTTCCACGACACCGCCAACGCCGTGGCCACGGTCATCTATACCCACTCGCTGCCGCCCAATGCGGCGGTGCTCTGGTCCGGCTTCTGCAACTTCCTCGGGGTGCTGTTCTCCAGCGGCGCGGTGGCCTTCAGCGTCATCGCCCTGCTGCCGGTGGACCTGGTGGTGGAAATGGGCGCAGGCAAGGGCTTTGCCATGATCTTCGCCCTGCTGATCGCCGCCATCATCTGGAATCTCGGCACCTGGTGGCTGGGCTTGCCGGCGTCCTCCTCCCATACCCTGATCGGCTCCATCATCGGCGTCGGTCTGATGCATGCCTGGCTGGGCGGCCTGGGTGGCAGCAGTGGCGTGGACTGGGGCCAGGTGGCCAAGGTCGGCTATGCACTGCTGTTCTCGCCGCTGATCGGCTTCGTCTGCGCGGCGCTGCTGCTGGTGCTGCTCAAGCGGATCGTGCGCGACCAGACGCTCTATCAGGAACCGAAGAGCGCCGAGCCGCCGCCGCCGTGGATCCGCGGCCTGCTGATCCTGACCTGCACCGGGGTGTCCTTCGCCCATGGCTCCAACGATGGCCAGAAGGGCATGGGACTGATCATGCTGATCCTGGTCGGCGCCCTGCCGACCGCCTATGCGCTCAACCGAGCTGTGCCGGCCACGGCCACGCCAGCCTTCGCCGCCGTCGCCGAGGTCACCGCCAGCGGCCTGCGCCAGGCGGCGCCCCAGGCCGCACCGGCCGATCCCCACGGGGTGCTGCTGGAATTCGTGCGCAAGCGGCAGAGCAACCCCGAGGTGCTACCCGCGCTGGCGGCCATCACCGATGACATCGCCCGCGAGGTGCGCCAGTACGGCGCGCTCAACAACGTGCCGGCGCAGAGCATGCCCAACGTGCGCAACGCCATGTACCTGGCTTCGGAATCCATCCGCCTGCTGGAAAAGGAGCACCTGCCGGGGCTGGCGCCCAAGGCGCAGGAGGATCTCAAGGAGTTCAAGCGGCAGATCGACCAGGCCACCCGCTTCATCCCGCTGTGGGTCAAGGTGGCGGTGGCCATCGCCCTGGGGCTGGGGACCCTGGTCGGCTGGCGGCGCATCGTCGTCACCGTCGGCGAACGCATCGGCAAGACCCATCTGACCTATGCCCAGGGCGCCTCGGCGGAGCTGGTGGCCATGGGCACCATCGGCGCGGCGGACGCCTTCGGCCTGCCGGTTTCCACCACCCATGTGCTGTCGTCCGGGGTGGCCGGCACCATGGCCGCCAACGGTTCCGGGCTGCAGTGGGCGACGGTGCGCAATCTGCTGCTGGCCTGGGTGCTCACCCTGCCGGTGGCCATGGCGCTGTCCGCTTCACTCTACTGGCTGCTGGTGCAGCTGTTCTGACACGGCTTCGGTCAGGCAGCGACGAAACAGCGCCACGGCCGGCAGGTCGCGCCCCGCGTGGCGGCTGATGACCTGCAGTTCGCGGTGGAAGGTGAGGGGACTCAGGGACAGCCGGCGCACCCGGGGATGCTCCAGCCAGAGGCCGGCGCAGGGCACCAGGGCCACGCCCAGGCCGTGCTCGACCATCTTGACGATGGCATCGAGTTCGTCGAGTTCGAGCACCTGGCGCACCGCCAGCCGCTGCTCGCGCAGAAAGGCGCTGACCCGCCGTCCGCCAAAGGAGTGGCGGTCGTAGCGGATGAAGGGCTGGGTCTCCAGCAGCCGGCGCGGATCGTCGCCGGCCAGCCCCGGCGGAGCGATCAGCACGAAGGGTTCCTGCAGCAGGGTGGTGGCGTGCAACTCCTTGGGCAGCTCGAAGGGCGGGCGGATCAGGATGGCCAGATCCAGATCGCCGGCATCCACCTGGCTGAGCAGGGCCAGCGAGACGCCGGGCACCAGGCGTGGTTCCAGGCGTGGCGCCTGCTGGCGCAGTCGTACCAGGGTGCCGGGCAGCAGGCCGGTCTGGACGCTGGCGATGGCGCCAATGCGCAATTCGCCCTGGATCTCGTCACCGGCGCCGGCCATGCGCGCATAGGTGGCGAGGATCTCCTCGGCCAAGGGCAGGGCGCGACGACCGGCGGCATTGAGCAGGGCGCTGCGGCCATTGCGGTCGAACAGCTTCACGCCCAGGTGCTGTTCCAGGGTGCGGATCTGGGCGCTTACCGCCGAGGGCGTGAGGCCCACGTGCAGCCCGGCCGCGGCAAAACTGCCATGACGGGCCACGGCGAGCAGGGTCTTGAGTTCGCGAAGCATGGTGGTGGCCTGAAGTCAGAGGAGGCCACTGTAGCGAGCCACAAAATTTTTGTCGCTCGGGTGCAGGAAAATGCGCTTTATGCGCAGGAAAACCTGGGGTGAGAATGGCTGCATTCTCCCTCAACAGGATGTCCCGCCATGGCCTTGTCGCCCTTCCACCTTGCCATCCCCGTCTACGACCTGGCCGCCGCCCGGCACTTCTACGGTGACGTCTTCGGCCTCGCCGAAGGCCGCTCCAGCGACCACTGGGTCGACTTCGACTTCTATGGCCATCAGCTGGTGATCCACGAACATCCCAAGACTGCGTCCCAGGACGAGGCCCATACCAACGCCGTGGACGGGCACAACGTGCCGGTACCGCACTTCGGCATCGTGCTGGGCTGGGACGAATGGGAAGCCCTGGCCGAGCGTCTACGCGCCCGGGAAACCCGGTTCGTCATCGAGCCCTATATCCGCTTCCAGGGCCAGGTCGGCGAGCAGGCCACCATGTTTCTCTTCGACCCCTGCGGCAATGCCCTGGAGTTCAAGGCCTTCAAGGACATGAGCCAGCTGTTCGCCAAATAGGGCGACTCGGCAGGTCTGATGTCGCGCAACCTAGGCAAAAGACGCGGCAGCGGCCATCCTTGAAGCCTTGCCCGTCGCCCGGTTGCCGTCATGAATGCCCGCCAGCCCTTTCTCGATCCCTATCACCAGACCATTCGCCAGCTGTCCGATCGCATCGTCGCGGCCCAGGCGCCGATCCGCATCCTCGATGCGGTGAAGTGGGACGACGGGGTGCGCCAGGGCTTCCTGGAGGGCAAGGGCCAGCGCCTGCCGGCAGTGGATCGCGCCTTCTACGAGGGGCGCCCGCTGGGTTTCGACGGCGATGCGCTCAAGGGCGAATTCCAGAGCATCGAGCGCGAGGTCACCCGCCAGCTCGGCCAGTTCAATCCGGTCGGCCAGATCATGAGGCGCATGTGCCGCGAGTACCGCATGGTGATCCGCATGCTGCAGGCGCGCGGCACCCCGGATTTCGGCCTGATCTCCCAGGAACTCTATGGCGCTGCCTCGGACGCCTTCCATGCCGGCGATCCAACCCTGGCCGACCTGGGCATGATGATGTCCAGCTACCTGGACAACATCGCCCATCGCGGCGCTCTGGAAGACGAACCCAAGACCCTCACCGCCAAGGACGCCGTACCCATCCTGCAGGCGCGTCTCAATCGGGTGTTCGGTGAGACGGAGGGCACCATCCGGGTGTTCGAATCCGATGGCATCGTCGCCGACGCCGCGGCCGGCGCCGACTACATCAAGGTGCGCGCCGACGCCCTGTTCAACGAGCGCGACGTCCGTGCGCTGGAGGTCCACGAAGGCCTGGTGCACGTCGGCACCACCCTCAATGGCCAGAACCAGCCGATCTGCACCTTCCTCGCCAAGGGCCCGCCGTCGTCCACCGTGACCCAGGAAGGCCTGGCGATCCTCATGGAGGTGATCGCCTTCGCCTCCTATCCGACCCGGCTGCGCAAGCTGACCAATCGCACCCGTGCCATCCACCTGGCCGAGGACGGCGCCGATTTTCTCGAGGTGTTCCGCTTCTTCCAGGAGCAGGGCTACGACCTGGAGTCGGGCTACCAGAACGCCAGCCGGGTGTTTCGCGGCTCGACGCCGACGGGGCTGCCCTTCACCAAGGACCTGTCCTATCTCAAGGGCTTCATCCTGATCTACAACTACATCCAGCTGGCGGTGCGCAAGGGCAAGCTGGAGCAGATCCCGCTGCTGTTCTGCGGCAAGACCACCCTGGAAGACATGCGCATCCTGCGCCAGCTGGTGGACGAAGGCGTGGTGGTACCGCCCAAGTACCTGCCGGCGCAATTCCAGGACCTCAACGCCCTGGCAGCCTGGATGTGCTTCTCCAACTTCCTCAATCACCTGAGTCTGGATCGGATCGAGGCGGATTACGCCAACATCCTCTAAGCATCCCTGCCGGCGCGGACATGAAAAAGCCCCGGCAGACCGGGGCTTTTTCTTTCAAGGCGTCGCCAACATCACTCGCCCTTGAAGGCCGCCGCGATGCTCGGCTCGCTGTCACCCGCGCGCGAATCAGCCGAACGCTCCGGCACGAAGGCCAGGGCGCGATTGAGGGCGCCGCAGGCTTCCAGGCCGCTGGCGCGGGCGATGGCTTCGGCCACCGCGCTGCCAGGGATGGTCTCGTCGCGCAGCAGCTGGTCGGTGATGTCGTCCAGCGCCGGCTTGAGCTCGGTGATCAGCGCCAGGCAGCGGTGATCCAGGCTGTGCAGCAGCTGATCGGCGGCGGCGATGCTGGGCGCGGCGTCGAAGTCGATGCCGGCGTCGCGCAGGGCCTGCAGGCTGAGCAGCGAGCCGCTCGGGCCCATGCCCAGGGAGGCGACCATGGACAGCGCCAGCTTGGAGGCTTCCTGCAGATCCTGGGCGGCACCCGAGGAGACCTCGTTGAAGTACAGCTGCTCGGCGCAACGACCGGCCAGCAGCATCTGGATGCGGCCTTCGAGTTCCGATTTCAGGTGCAGGCGCTTGTCTTCGGTGGGGGTGATCAGGGTCACGCCCAGCGCCTGGCCACGCGGCAGCAGGGTGACCTTTTCCACCCGACCGACGTTGAGCACCGCGGCGACCAGGGCATGACCGGCTTCGTGCACGGCGATGCGGGTACGCTCGGCCGAACCCAGCGGGGTGACGCCGACCGGTTGCTCGCCGATGCGGCAGGTCTCGATGGCCTCGACGAAGTGCGCCATGGTCACGGCGCTGGCGTTCTCGCGAGCGGCCAGCAGGGCGGCGTGGTTGCTGATGTAGGCGATGGCCGCCGGGGTCAGACCTACGGTGCCGCGGGAGAGGGCGGCCAGATCCAGCTCGCCTTCGCAGGGCAGCTTGCCGGCATAGAGTTCGAACAGCGCACGGCGGTCTTCCAGACTCGGCAGCGGCACGGCGATGGTGCGGTCGAAGCGACCTTCGCGGCGCAGCGCCGGATCCAGGGAGTCGGCGAAGTTGGTGGCGCCCAGCACCAGCACGCCGCTGGTGCCGTCGAAGCCGTCCAGCTCGGTGAGGAACTGGTTGATGATGCGATTGGCCTCGGCGTCGCTGGAGCGCGACTGCTCGGCGCGGCGGCCGATGCCGTCGATCTCGTCGATGAAGATGATGCAGGGCGCCTTCTTGCGCGCGGTGCGGAACAGCGACTTGACCTTCTGGATGCCGACCCCGAAGAACATCGAGGAGAAGTCACTGCCGGTCACCTGGATGAAGTGGGCGTTGCACTCGGTGGCCAGGGCCTTGGCCAGCTGGGTCTTGCCGGTGCCGGGCTCGCCGGTCAGCAGCACGCCCTTGGGCGGACGGGCACCCAGGGCGGCGAAGGCCTTGGGATTGCGCAGGCAGGTGGTGACGTCTTCCAGCGCCCGCTTGGCTTCGGCGGCGCCGACCACGTCCTTGAAGGAGATGCCGGTGCCCTTGCGATGCAGCTTGAAGGGGCTGGCGAATCTCAGGGCCAGGGGGATGGCCAGCAACAGCAGGAGCAGGTAGCCCGGCAGGTTGATCAGCAGGGCGTCGAGCCAGGGATGACGCTGCCCGGATTCGCTCCAGGTGGCCACCGGGAACAGCGGTTCGGCCTGGGTGGCGTAGTCGGCCAGCAGGCGATCGGCGATGCGCCCGCCATTGTCGGCCACGGCGTAGTGCTCGCCGCGACGGGTGTCTATGTAGAGGGTGTGATCACCGATCACGGCGCCGGTGATGGCCTTGGCGCGCAGATCGCCCAGCAGCACGGAGAGATCACGTGGCTGTTGGGTCCAGTGTTCGGGAGCCTGCTGCACGCTGGCGAGCATGGCGGTGGCGGTAGGCGCCGGCGTGCTGGGCGTGAGCCACAGCCAGCTGGCCAGGCTGAGGACGGTGACGAGGGCCAGGGCGCCGGCGACGAGCAGGCGCGGATATTTGGAAACGACGGACTTCTTCATTCACATACCGTTAGGGTAGGAGCGACATCGGACGCGGACTCCCGGATTATCGGCCTGTGGCGAAAAGGGTGAACCTCAGTTCCCCGGAAAACGATGAGTGGACTCACCATCCGTCGAGTAGCGTCACACTTTCGGTCTTTTTCGCGGTCCGCAAGACCCTGTTGTTTTGCCGCAGATGTCAGGAGTCAACGCATCCATGCCCAATCCCATCGACTGCCGCGACGGTCTCGCCGCGTTGCCGCCAGTGCTGCTCGAACGCCTGCGCCAGGCCGACGAGGTGCTGGTCCTGACCGGTGCCGGCGTGTCGGCGGAAAGCGGCATCGCCACCTTTCGCGAGGCCCTGACCGGGCTCTGGGCGCGCTTCGATCCGGCGCAACTGGCTACGGCCGAAGCCTTCGTCGAGGACCCGGTCCGGGTCTGGAGCTGGTACGAGTGGCGTCGTGCCCAGGCGCTGGCGGCCCAGCCCAATCCCGCGCACCTGGCCCTGGCGGAGTGGGGCCGGAGGCATGGGCGGTTGCGCCTGGTTACCCAGAATGTCGATGACCTGCACGAGCGCGCGGGCAGTCGCGCGGTCATCCACCTGCACGGCAGCCTGCACGCGCCGCGCTGCTTCGCGTGTGCGCGGCCCTTGGCCGCGCCGGCGTTACCGGAAGCCGAAAATCAGCGGGTGGCGCCACCACGTTGTGCCTTCTGTGGCGGTCTGGCCCGGCCTGGTGTGGTCTGGTTCGGCGAGGCGCTACCGGAAGAGGCCCTGGCCAGCGCCTGGACCCTGGCCGAGCGTTGTGACCTCTGCCTGGTGATCGGCACCTCGGGGCTGGTGCAGCCCGCGGCCAGTCTGCCAGGGGTGGCGCGCCAGCAGGGCGCCACGGTGGTGCGCATCGATCCGCAGCCGGCGGCGGATTTCAACGGTGACTGGCAGCTGCTGGGTGCAGCCGGGGCACTCCTGCCGGCGCTGCTGGAGCGCCTCTAGCCCCTTAGTGCAGCGCCTGGCCGCCGGTCCCCAGGGCATCCAGGGTGCGCTTGAGGGCGGTGTAGGCCTGACGCTGGTCGTCGTCTTCGGTCAGCAGACCGTCGAACAGGGTGGCGACCAGCGCCGGATCCTGGGCGACGAAGCGGTCGATGAGGACGTCGTTGTCCTGGCGCCCGGCGGTGATCAGCAGCACGGCGAGCTGGGCGACATAGCGTGCTGCCAGCGGATAGGCCTTGAGAAAGACCTTGAAGGGCGCATCGGCCAATCCCGGCGCGAAACCCTTGGCCAGGCCCTGCTGGGCCGCGGCGATGGCCTGGCGGACGGCGTCCTGCCAATTGCCGGCGGTCACCGCACCCGCCGGCAGGGCCCGGCGCATCTGGCCGAGCAGGCTGTTGAGGAAGATGCGGCGGTTGGCCTGGTAATCGTCGTCGGTATCGAGCAATTCGCGGCGAATGCGGACCAGGACGCGATCATCCTCGGCATCGGCGGTCACCGCCTGCTTGAAGGCCAGGGTCAGTTCGCGGTCCAGGAGGCCGGGCTTGCGGCCCTCCAGCTCGGCCTGCAGCAGCGGACCGCTGGAATCGGCGAAGAAGAAGCGCTCGGCGTGGGGTGCCAGGCGTTCGCGCAGGCGCGGCCAGAGCTCCGCCGCGAACAGTTGCTCGGCGGTGCCGCCGGAAACGATGACCCGGTGCTGCGGCGCCTCGGCCAGATAGTCGAACAGCGCGGGGGTATCGAGCGCGGTGCGATCGACGATGAGGTAACGGTGCTTCACGGCAACTCCTGAACGCGACGGCCGCACCTGTCAGGGTACGGCGAGATGGCCGTTAGTCTATAGGAAGGTGGGAACGCTTGGCCCGGCCTTTGGCCTAATCAGCCAGGGTGCAGCCCGCGACACCCTTCCTTTCGCGGCCGGAGGACACCAAGATGCGCAAGACCCCGCTGATCCTTGCCCTGAGCGCTGCCCTGGCCCTGGTGGCTGGTCCCAGCCTGGCTGCCAACAGCAACAACGACGCCGGGGTGACCGGCAACGGCATCGGTGCGCCGGGCAGCTCCAACACCAGCAACAGAGACAGTGCGGACGACACCTCCACCGCCGCCCCGTCCACCCAGAAGAAGGCCGACAAGACGCCTGCCACCAAGGCCCAGGGCAGCCAGCAGAAGCGGGTGCTCAACGATTGATGGTCAAGCAAAAGGCGCCTCTCGGGGCGCCTTTTTTCGATCGCAGCGTGTGACGGCGGAAAAGCCTCAGCAGGCGCGGGTGTAGCGGACCTGCCAGTCGAGTCGCTCATGGGTGGCCCGCTCGATACGGGCGCGACTGTCGCAGATGAAGGCTTCCAGCAGGGAGTTGTCCAGCAGATCGACCCGAGCGATGCGGCGTTGCAGGAGCGCCGTGCCGTTGGGCGCATAGACCTCGACGTTGAAGGTCGCCTGATCCTGGGCGGTCATGGCGCACAGCATCGGTTGAAAAGCGCCCTTGATAATGGTGTTCGCATCCGTGAACTTCAGCGGCTCGGCCATCGCAATCACTCCTGTCAGCTATAACGCTTTGACCGATTCTTGAGGTGCCCGTTCGACTTTTGCCACGACCGGCTGGCAGATTTGTGATGCAGGCGGTGGCGCTGCCTGTGCAGGAGACGGCCGGTCAGTTGATCAGGGTGCCAAAGGCCTTGTCCGCCTCTATCACCTCGGGCAGTTCACCCAGCAGAAGCTCCAGATCCACGCCTTCCAGCAGCGGATTGGCCAGGGCCGCCTTGGCCTGGTCGTTGATGCCGCCGTGACGCCGCAGGACAAAGGAAATCAGGCGCGCCTGGGCGACCATGCGCGCCGCAGCGGAATCCTCGGGCGCATCCTGGGGATGCAGCTGGTAGGCGATGGCATGCTGGATCACCACCGGCAGCTGCCAGCGGCGGGCCAGTTCGGCACCCACCTCCGGATAGCCGAAGCCGATGGCCTGGTCGGCGGGCACCGGGGCGCGCTGCTCGACATCGATGCGCACAGCGATGTCGGGCGCCGCGGTCCTGATCAGCAACTCGCCGATGCTGTGCAGCATGCCGCAGGTGAAGGCGGTCTCGGGATCGGCACCGGCCTGGCGGGCGAGGACGCGGCAGATGCTGGCCACATCGAAGCTGTGCTGCCAGAAATCCCGCGGATCGAAGCTGGGGTTGTGGCGGAAGGCCGCGGTCACCGCCGAGGCCAGCACCAGGGTGCGCAGGGCGTCGAAGCCCAGGCGGATGGCGGCGCCTTCGATGCTGGTGGACGGCCGCACGCCGCGAAAACGCACCGAGTTGGCCAGGCGCAGGACCTTGGCCGAGAGCACCGGATCCAGCGCCAGGTTCCGGGCGACGTCTTCGATGCTGCTGTCGGGATCGTCGAACTGCTGGATCAGCTCCTGAGCCACCTTGGGAATGCTGGGAAGGGTATGCAGGTGATCGAACAGAGCATCGATTTCCATGATGGCGCCTGGTTTGTTCTATACCGAAGATGGGAGCTGATAAGTCGTTGAAAGCATGAACGACGGCCTGGGCACTGCCAAGCCTAGCCGAGAATTCGCAGCGAAGAGCTTAGCGGGCCGGGCGCTGCGGGTTGCAGGACGAGCTGACCGGTGGCGTCATTTCGCCGCCGTCCGTTGGCTCGATCCGTGCGCGGCCGTGGTCCTATTCGGTCCAGTGATGGGCGAAGCGATGACCAGACGTCTATTGTCTTGCTTGAGTCCGCTTTCCGCCGACGACGGGCCACGAATGGGATAGCATCCAGTGATATCAGTTGGCCACTAAATTTGGCGTTCGAGTTGTGCAATGACTTATCAGACTCACATTCGCCAGATGCTGCAGTTGCCCAATGTGCTGGCGCAGAGCACCGGCATCCTGGGCTGGTTGATCAGCGTGCTGATCAACCCCTTCCTGACCGCCGGGGTACCGGCCTGGGGCTGGCTGGCCTTTGCCGGCATGATCGGCTCCTGCCTGGCCATGACCACCGCCCGGCGTTTCGCCGTCTGGCGGCTGTTCGCCCTGGTGTTCGTGCTGTTCGAGGCCCTGGCCTTTCGGTTCCAGATCCTCAGCATGGGCGAGGCCGGCCATGCCTGGATGATTCCCATGGCCATCGTCATCATCCTCGGCTCGACCATTCTGTTTTCCCATGTGCTCGACTATGGCATCGCCGCCGCGGCGGTCTGGTTGCTGCTGTTCTATGGCGAACTGGACACCATCACTGCAGCGGCCCTGCCGCTGTTCGTGGTCATGCTGGGGGCCAGCCTGGCACTGGGGCTGCTGCTCAATGCCACCTTCGTACGCATCGTCGCCAGCACCCTGGAACTCAAGGAACGCTATCGGCTGCAGGCGGAAACCGATGCCCTCACCGGGATCAGCAACCGACGCGCACTGATGCTGGACATGGAGCAGGTCTGCCGAGAGGGATCGCCGTCCTGGTATTTCGTCATGCTCGACATCGACGACTTCAAGCGGATCAATGACCGCTTCGGCCACGACGTGGGGGACCAGGTGCTCAAGGAGATGGCCGTTACCCTGGGCAGGCACTTCCCGGATGGACGCTTCGGACGCCTGGGTGGCGAGGAATTCGGCGTGCTATTGCAGTCCGAGGACGAGCGCCAGCTGGCGCAGCGACTGCAGGCGCTGCTGGACGATATCCGCAGCAACACCTGCACCGGCAGCTGCTTTTCCTTCAGCGCCGGGGTGGCGCGCCTCGCCCCGGGCTATCAGCCCTCGGAGCTGCTCAAGCAGGCCGATGGCGAGCTCTATCAGGCCAAGCGCGCCGGCAAGGACCGGGTGCACTACCGCGGCGGCATGATCTGCGGCTAGGCCCGTCCGCACGGCGCCCGGGCCACGCCTAGAGCGCCTGATCTTCCAGCGGCGGATGGGTGCGATTGCGGCCCAGGTGCTTGGCGCGGTAGAGCGCGGCATCGGCGCTGGCCAGCAGGTCGGCGGGCTGGGGCGGCGGGGTCTGGCCGGGCGGCTGGACGGCGATGCCGAGACTGACGGTGATGCGGCCGAAGGGACTGGTGGCATGGGCCACCTCCAGCACCTGCAGGCGTTCCTGGACCGTGGCGGCCACGCGCTGGGCGCCGCTTTCGTCGCAGTTGGGCAGCAGCAGGACCATCTCTTCGCCGCCGTAGCGCGCCGCCAGGTCGCCCGGGCGGCGCGCCGCCGAGGCCACCACGCCGGCTACCGCCTGCAGGCAGCGATCGCCCGCGGGATGGCCATAGTGGTCGTTGTAGGCCTTGAAGTGATCGATGTCGATCATCAGCAGGCTGAGCGACTGGGCGTTGCGTTGCGCCCTGGCCAGCTCCACCGGCAGCAGGTTGTCGAACTGCCGACGATTGCCCAGCCCGGTCAGGCTGTCCTTGAGCGTCAGCAGGTGCAACTCGTCATGGGCCTGGCGCAGGGCCACGGCACTGCGTTCGCCGGCGCGGATCTCGCGCAGCAGGCTGAAGCCGAAGACCAGCATGCCGACGATGATGAGGCCGACCACCGTCACCGACCTCAGCATGTCCTGGCGCCAGCTGGCGAGGATGTCGCTCCGGGAGATACCGGCCAGCGCCACCAGCGGATAGCCTTCCAGATGCTGGAAGGCATAGAGGCGTTCACGGCCGTCGAGCATGGCGCGCACCAGGGCGGTACCGCTGGGGGCCTGGGTCACGTACTGGCGAAACAGCGCGCTGCTGGCCAGCGGGGTGCCGACGTGCTCGGGGACATAGGGCCGGCGGACCATCAGGGTGCCATCGTCCTGCGCCAGGGTGATGGCGCCACGGGCGTCCAGTTTGAAGCGCTCGTAGTAGTCGACGAAGTACTGCAGGCGGATGGTGGCCAGCAGGACACCGGCGAAGCGACCGTCGCGGTCTTCCAGCCGGCGTGATACCGGGATGATCAACTCGTGGGTGCTGCGACTCTCGATCACCGTGCCGACGTGCAGCACGTCGGCGGCGTGCTGGCGGTGAAACTGGAAATACTCGCGATCGGCATTGTTGGCCCGGGGCGGTTCGCTGCTCTTGTCGGTCACCCGCCATTCGCCATCGCGACCGTAGATGAACAGCCCGTGCAGTTGCGGCAGGAGGGCCGCCTGGCGCGCCAGCAGGCGATGCACGCGGGGGCGGTCCAGTTGATCGAGGGGTTGATCCTCCAGGCGGTCGCGGATGCTGACCAGCAGCGAATCCGCTTCCTTGATGGCGTCGTCGGCATGCTGCGCCGCCGCCAGGGCGATGTTGCCGACGTCGCTGCGCGCGCTGGCGAAGGCGTTCTGGTAGTTGCGCCATACCTGCCAGGACTCCAGCGCCAGGATCACCGCGACGGCGCAGACCAGCAGCCACAGCGCCCGGCGCTGGGTGGCCGGGTTGCGCGGCGGGAGGGGAGTATCGTCGGCGTCGACCATGGCGGGAGAGCTTCCTCGTCCTCGGTGTGCAGGAGACCGCGAGCCGGGCGATTCAGGCCACTACACGGGGATAAAAGTCAGACAAGTCTACAGTTTCGTCGGAATCTTGCAGAGCGTACGAATCCTCGTGGCCCAGCCGTGGTCACTAGCGATATAGCTGTCCTTGGGATGGCGCCCAGCCAACTGCCCGACCGGGAGGTCAAAGATGTCGCAGATCGCCGAACAGATCGTCGAAGACGCCATGCAGCGCATCGAGGAGAACGAGCCGCAGCATGCCGCCGATCCCGTGCGCAACTTTTCCCTGACCCTGACCGATCCCGCGGAGATCCGGGTCGGCGCGGAAATCTACTTTCTCTTCGAACAGCGCCTCAAGGGGTTCTATCCGGACGCCCGGGTCGTGGTGCGTGGCCATGCCGCCGAGGGCTACAACATCACCGCCCAGGTCGAGCGCCGCCGCTCGGCCTGACGGCCCGGCCCTCAGCCCGTGCTAGGTGGGGGCCAGCTTGACCAGTTGCCGGGCCAGTAGCGGCCCGGTCAGCACCACGCCGATCAGGCGCAACGCCTGCATGGCCAGCACCAGACCGACATCGGCATGGGCATCCACCGCGATGATGGCCATGGAATCCAGTCCGCCCGGACTGGTCGCCAGGTAGGCGGTAAGAAAGTCCACGTGCATCAGCTTCGCCATCAGCAGTGCCGAGAGAGCACAGAGCGCGATCAGCAACAGCGAGGCGAAGATCATCTTGGGCAGGGCGCGCCAGACATAGGCGACCGTGGCCCGATCGAACCTCAGGCCGACATAGCAGCCCATCGCGCCGTAGGCCGCCGCGAGCAGCAGATGGGGCAGGGTGATGTCCAGCCAGCCGTTGAGTTGCAGCAGCGTGCCCAGGGCGATCGGCAGCAGCAGGGCACCGGCAGGAAACAGCCGGCCACCCAGCCAGCTGCCGGCGAGGGCCACCGCCAGGGTCAGCGCCAGGTTGAAGGCGAAGTGGCCGTCCAGGCTGACCACCGTCGCCTGATGCCCGGTGCCGCTGCCTTCGGCGCCCAGCAACCGGCCCACCAGCGCACTGATCAGCACCACGCAGACCACCCGGACATATTGCATGGTGGCGACGATGCGTGGATCGGCGCCGTATTCCTCGGCCATGGCTACCATGGCGGCCGCAGCGCCAGGCGTGGTGCCCCAGGCGGCGGTACTGCCGGGCAGACCACCGAAGCGCACCAGCAGGGCGCCGGTGAGCAGGCTGAGCAGCACGGTCAGGGCGGTGGCCAGCAGCATCACCGGCCAGTGCTCGGCGACCGTGAGCAGCACCGCGGCGGTCATGGCGTGGGCGATCAGGCAGCCCACCACGCCTTGGCCGGTCTGGAACAGCCGCCGCGGCAGGCGGATGGAGGCACCGCAGACGCCAAAGGCGATGGCCACCAGCATGGGGCCGAGAAAGAGTGCCGCGGGTACCTGCAGCCAGCTGAGTCCGCCCCCGACCAGGGCGGAACAGAGGATCAGGGCCAGCCATTGCAGCAGGGGTGGATAGGGCGAGGTGGCAGGCAGGGTGGGCAAGGCGGTCTCCGGACGGCGGGGGACCGGCGCGGCGTACCGACCCCGGGGCCGGCACGGGGCCGACCCTGGAGACGATTATACGACCTTTGCCGCTTTCAATGGCCTTTCAGTCGCTGAAAAAACCGTTGGCTAGCGCACCAGGTGCAGGAACTGCAAATGGCGTTCGTACTGGTCGAGCATGTCGTTGAGGATCTGCTCGCGGTTGTAGCCCACCAGGTCGTAGTCCTGGCTGCCTTCGGTGAGGTGCACCTCGGCGCGGTAGTAGCGGCGGTTCTTCAGGTGCAGGCCGCCGATGCCGGCGCGGGCGAAGGAGGGCGTGAAGTAGCCCTGCATGATCACCTGGTAGATGAAGGGATGCTCCTCGCCATGGCCGATGATGAGTTGCAGGTTGGCGTTGGTGGCGTCGAACTGGGTCTCCACCACCAGGCCCTTCTCCCGCGAGACCTCGACCATCTCTTCCATGGCCGGGCGCACGGTACTGTCCATGAAGCGATAGACCTCGTCCCGCGAGGGGAAGTACACCGCCTGGGACAGTCGCTGGCGCCAGCCGCCATGGCGGGCCTTGCCGTTGGTCGCCACCGGCGCGAGCGAGTGCAGCCGCGCCCGCTGGCGCTGGGATTCCAGGTGCAGCGCCTTGTGCAGGCCCCACATCATCAGCAGCACCACCACCGAGAAGGGGAGCGACGTCAGCACCACCGCGGATTTGAGCGCGTCCATGCTGCCGGCGAACAGCAGGCCGCCCGTGACCAGCGCCACGGCCGCGCCCCAGAACACCCGCAACCACTTGGGACCGTCTTCGTCGGCCTCGCCGCCGGTGGACGACAGGGTCGAGAGCACCACGGTGCCGGAATCGGCCGAGGTGACGAAGAAGACGAAGCTCACCAGCACGGCGACGCTGATCACCACGCGGCTGGCCGGATAGGTTTCCAGCACCTGATAGAAGACCATGGCCGGATCGGTGAGCGCGGTCTGCGCCAGACCGGTCATGCCCTGGCCGAGGACCAGCTCCAGGGCGCTGTTGCCGAAGATCGACAGCCAGGCCAGGGTGAAGCCCAGCGGGATGAACAGCACGCCGAAGACGAATTCGCGGATGGTGCGACCGCGCGAGATGCGCGCGATGAACAGCCCGACGAAGGGAGCCCAGGCGATCCACCAGGCCCAGTAGAACACCGTCCAGCCGCCCAGCCAGTCGGACGGCTCGTCATAGGCATAGAGATCGAAGCTCTTGCCCGGCAACGCGGCGAGATAGTCGCCGATGTTCTGGATCAGGGTGTTGAGCAGGTGCTGGGTCGGACCGGCGAACAGCACGAACAGCAGCAGGGCGACGGCCAGCACCATGTTGATGTCGGACATGATGCGCACGCCCTTGTCGACGCCGGAGACGGCCACGGCGATCGCCGCGCCCATCATCAGCACGATGAGGATCAGTTGCACCCAGTGGCTGTGGCTGATGCCGAACAGGTAGTCGAGACCGGCATTGAGGTGCAGCACCCCGAAGCCCAGGTCGGCGCCGAGGCCGAAGATGGTGGCGATGATGCCGAAGGCGTCCACGGCGTGGCCGATGGGCCCGTTGATGCGCTTGCCGATCAGCGGATAGAGCGCCGAACGCAGCGCCAGCGGCAGGTTGTGGCGATAGGCGAAATAGGCCAGGGCCATGGCCACCAGGGCGAACACGCCCCAGCCGTGCAGGCCCCAGTGCAGGAAGAGGATCTGCATGGCCTGGCGCGCGGCCGCCGGATTGCCGCCTTCGCCGGCCGGCGGCTGGGCGAAGTGGGTCAGGGGTTCGGATACGCAGAAGAAGAACAGGGTGATGCTGATGCCCGCGGCGAACAGCATGCCGGCCCAGGACAGATAGCTGAACTCGGGTTGGTCGTGGTCGGCACCGAGCTTGATCTTGCCGTAGCCGGACAGCGCGGTGACCACCACGAACACCAGATAGAGCGACATGGCCAGCAGGTAGTACCAGCCGACCGTATTGGCGGCCCAGGTCTGGGCCTGCAGCAGCCAGGCACCGGCCTGCTCGGGACGGCCGATGACCACCAGGGAAAACAGCAGGATCACTGCGGCCGCGCAATAGAAGGCGGGGGGATTCAGCTTTACGGTGCCGGATGAGGGCGTCGCACTCATGAGGACTCCTTGCGAACTGCCAAAGGGAAGAATGCTTTTTTAATTGATCGTTCGATTAAAAAAGAATACCACAGGAGGCCCCCGAGGTGAACGCTTCGAGTCAGCGAGGCGTTGAAAGTTGCCGCTTAGAGGGCTTGCTTATGCCGGTGGTCGACTTTGGTCGAGCCAGGGCCGAATGGTCAGAACCGTAACCTCTTGGCAAAGTCTGTTGGGTATGACTCAGGCATCTTCTCCCTTCGGCTCCTATCGTCCACTACTGCTTCTGGTAGAGGACGAACCGTTGCTGCGGGAATTGGCCACCGAGGCCCTGGAGTCCTTGGTGGACCTCCAGGTGGTGGCCGTGTCGACCGCCGATGCGGCGCTGAGCTATCTGGAACAGAACGGTGCCCGCATCGACGTGCTCTTCACCGACGTGCGCATGCCGGGACGCCTGGATGGCGAGGCCCTGGCCCAATTGGTCTCTCAGCGCTGGCCGCACATCCCGGTGATTCTCACCTCCGGCGATCGCCTGACGGTCCCCCGCGGCGCCGGCCGCACCCGCTTCATGCCCAAGCCCTGGCATATCGACGACATGGCCAATTGCGTCAACGAGGTGCTGGGGCAGAGTCGGGTGGCGTGAGGGGCTGGCTGCCCGGCGGCGTCGCCATCACTGGTCGAAGTTGCCCTGTAGGAGCGGCCCATGGCCGCGATTGCAGCTATGCAGACTGCTCGGTGTAAACCCTGAGTGACTCAATGGTGACCTTGCGGCTGCGGTCCCTCGCCCCAATCTTCTCCCAAGGGGAGAGGGGGCTCTACGAGCGGGGCTCGACTCCATTCCTTCCGGCAAGTCCGTAATCCAACGTCACGCTCACTGGCACGTCTCATCACGGGTGGCACCGTAGCGTGGAAAACGGCGCAGCCTTTTCCACAGGTAGCTACGTACCGCGCTGTGCCCTCACCCCAACCCTCTCCCAGGGGGGAGAGGGGGCTGTCCGAGCGGGTTTTTTGCTTTATCAGCTCCAGCAAGATCGCGATCAGCTATCGGGCTGGCACCCGCAGGGGCGGCCGCATCGAGGACCGCCATGGCCGCATCGGCTCGCCCTACGGCTGCCATTGCGGATCCTTGCCGCTCAGCTTGCGATCCAGGAAGAAGGCGGTGCTGATCAGGGCCAGGTGCGACAGGGCCTGGGGCAGGTTGCCGAGGGGATAGCCGCGCTTGTCCAGTTCCTCGGCATAGAGACCCAGGGGGTTGGCGTAGCCCAGCAGCTTTTCGAACTCCAGGTGGGCTTCGTCGACGCGACCGGCGCGGGCCAGGCATTCGACGTACCAGAAGGAGCAGGCGACAAAGGCGCCTTCTTCCCCCTTGAGGTTGTCCGCCGGGGTGTCGACCGGGTTGTAGCGGCGGATCATGCCGTCGTAGGCCAGGTTGGCCTTGATGGCGTCCAGGGTGGACAGCCACATGGGGTCGGTGGCGCTGACGAAGCGCACCAGCGGCATCAGCAGCAGGGCGGCGTCCAGGCTCTTGCCGTGGCGGGTCGAGGTGAAGTGACCCAGCTCGGCGTTCCAGAAGTTGTCCCAGATGTCTTCCTGGATGGCGGCGCGAGCGGCGTACCAGCGCTCGTAGGGCATCGGCAGCGAGCGCTTGACCGACAGCCGCATGGCGCGGTCGATGGCCACCCAGCACATCAGCCGTGAGTGCAGGAAGTGCTCGGGATCGCCGCGCATCTCCCAGATGCCGGCATCGGGCTGGTTCCAGTGCTCGCAGACGTGGTCGATCATCCGCACCACGTCCTTCCAGCCATGGTGGGAGATGGCTTCGCCATACTTGTTGGACAGGTAGATGGCGTCCATCAGCTCGCCGTAGATGTCCAGCTGGACCTGCTTGTAGGCCTCGTTGCCGATGCGCACCGGACTCGAGTTCGCATAGCCTGCAAGATGGTCGAGGGTTTCCTCGGGCAGGTCCAGGCCGCCGTCCAGGCGATACATGATCTGCAGCTTTTCCGGGGCGTTGTGGCTGTTTTCCACGCACTGGCCCACCCAGTGGGTGAAATCCTTGGCTTCCTGGGTGTAGCCCAGGCGCATGAAGGCGTAGACGGTAAAGGAGGCGTCGCGGATCCAGGAGGCGCGATAGTCCCAGTTGCGCTCGCCGCCCAGGGCTTCCGGCAGGCTGAAGGTGGCGGCCGCGGCGATGGAGCCGTGCTTGCAGGAGGTCAGCAGCTTCAGCGCCAGGGCCGAGCGGGTGACCATCTCGCGCCAGCGCCCCTGGTAATGGCTCTTGGCGGCCCAGGAGGTCCAGTAGGAGAGGGTGTCCTCGAAGCAGAGATCGCTCTGGCCGGCGACGACCTTGTCGTCTTCCTTGCAGCCAAAGACGAAATCCAGTTGCTCACCCTGTTCCAGTTCGAACTCGGCCGATGCCGCGTTGCCGTCCACCCGCAGGGTGACGCTTGACGCCAGGCGCAGGGTCGGCTGGCCAGCGGCCTCGAACAGGGCGCCGCCGTCCACCAGACGGGCGCGGGTCTCGGCCCGGGCGTAGTCGTGGGCCGGCGCGCAGACCAGGCGGAAGCGGCAGCGGCCGGCCACCACCTGCACGCGGCGGACGATACGTGGCTGGGTGTCCTCGCTGCTGCACACCGGCATCAGGTCGGTGACCTCGGCGACCCCTTCCGCCGACAGCCAGCGGGTCTGCAGGATGTTGGTGTCCGGCAGGTAGAGCTGCTGCTCGCGGGCGTCTTCCCAGACCGGGGCCAGGCTGAAATAGCCGGCCTTTTCCGAATCGAGCAGGGCGGCGAACACCGAGGGGCTGTCCAGGTTCGGCCAGCAGAAGTGGTCGATGGTGCCGTCGGTGGCGACCAGGGCGCAGGTGCGCAGGTCGCCGATGACACCGTGGGCGCCGATACTGCGGCGGGCGTGCACGGAGGAGGAATCAGCCATTGTCTTCGAATCCCGGATAGAGGCACATGCCGCCGTCGACGAACAGGGTGGTGCCGACGATGTAGTCGGCCAGGTCACTGGCGAGAAAGACCGCCGCGTTGCCCACGTCGTCGACATGGCCGACGCGCTTGTAGGGGATCAGCCTGAGCAATTCGCGGGCCTTGGCCTCGTCACCGGTCACCTCTTCGTTGATGGCGGTGGCGATGGCGCCCGGGGCGATGCTGTTGACGCGGATGCCTTCGGCGGCGACCTCCTGTGCCAGGCTGCGCATCAGCAGATTGACCCCACCCTTGGACGCGGCGTAGTTGACGTGCCCGGCCCAGGGAATGACCTCGTGCACCGAGCTCATGTGGATGATCTTGCCCAGGGCCCGCGAGATGTTCTCGTCGCGGCCCTGCTGGCGGAACTGGCGGATCGCCGCCTGGGCGCAGAGAAACTGGCCGGTGAGGTTGGTGTTGATCACCGTGTTCCAGTCCTTGAGCGACATGTCGGCCACCGCCGCGTCCTTTTGCAGACCGGAGTTGGCGACCAGGATGTCCAGTCGGCCGAAGGCTTCCAGGGTGCGCTCGAACAGGGCCTTGACCGCGTCCTCGTCACCGACGTCACCGCCAACGGTGACGGCGCGGCCTCCGGCGTCCTGGATGCGCCTGGCCAGTTCTTCGGCAGGTTCGGCGTGGGAATGGTAATTGATGGCGACGGCGGCACCGGCCTTGCCCAGGGCTTCGGCGACGGCGGCGCCGATCCCGGAGCTGCCGCCGGTGACCAGGGCGACCTGGCCGTTGAGGGAAAGCTGCATGTCCAGACTCCTGCGCGGAAAAGGTGTCTGACTGCTGACCGTTGCGCTCGCGTCTAGGTTCAGCCCGCGAGCGTTGCCGGATGTTCAGGCACGGGTGGTGCGGAACAGGCTCATGCGTCGTTCCAGGTCTTCGGCCAGCTCCGCCAGCTGACGACTGGCCCCGGCGATCTGCTGCGACCCACTGGCGGTTTCCAGGGTGGCCGCGTGGATGCGATTGATGTTTTCGTTGACCTCTTCGGCCACGGCGGTCTGTTGCGCCGCGGCGGTGGCGATCTGCGCATTCATGGCGTTCACCGAGCCGACGTCCGCCTGGATGGCTGCCAGGGCCGCGACGGCGCGCTGGGTCAGCTCGGCGGTCTCGTGGGCCTGGCCGCGACTCTCTTCCATCTGCGCCGCGGCGCGTCCAGCGCCTTCCTGCAGGGTGGCGATCATGCCGCGGATCTCGCGGGTCGATTCCTGGGTACGGGTCGCCAGGTTGCGGACCTCATCGGCCACCACGGCGAAACCGCGGCCCTGCTCTCCGGCGCGGGCGGCCTCGATGGCGGCATTCAGCGCCAGCAGGTTGGTCTGCTCGGCGATGCCGTTGATGACGGCGACGATGTTCTCGATGCTGGCGCTGTCGCTGGAGACCTGCTGCACGGTGACGCTGGCCTGCTCCAGGGCCTGTACCAGCTGACCGATGGCCTGGCCGGAGCTGGCGACCAGCCGGTTGCCGGTGTCCACCTGGGCACTGGCATTGCCGGTGGCCTGGGCGGCCTGGGCCGCGTAACCTGCGACCTCGCCAATGGTCGCGGCCAGCTCGGTGACGGCGGCAGCCATGTGCTGGGCCTGGTTGGACTGCACATCGGTGTGGCGCTGGTTGGTCTGGGCGGTACCTTGCAGCTGGGCTGCTGCCGCCGCGACCGAGCTGGCGGTATGGCGTACCTGGACGATGGTCTCGCCTAGGTGCGCGGTGGCGCTGCCCAGGGTGCCCATCACGCTGTCCGGATGACGGGTGGCAGGGCGTTCGTCCAGCCGGCCCTCGGCCAGGCGGCGGATGGCGGCGGCCACGGCGTGGGGTTCGCCGCCCAGGGTCGCGCCCATCTGGCGGATGATCAGGATGGAGACGGTCACGCTCAGCAGCAGGGCGAGGGCGCAGGTCACCAGCATCAGCCAGCGGAAGCCTCCGGCGATGCCGCGGACCTCGGCCAGATGGCCGCTGGCGATGGCTTCCTCGTGATCGATGAGCGCATTGATGCGCTTGAGCCACTCGACATAGGCCGGCGAGACGCGCTCCAGCAGGAACACCCGGGCGCCTTCCAGATCGCCGGCCTGGCGCAGTTGCAGCAGGCGATCGGTCAGCGGCAGGGCGGTGCCTTCGATGTCCTTGATAGCCGCCAGCAGGCGCTGTTCCTCGGCGGTGGCGCCCTGGCTGGCATACAGCTGATCCATGGGCTCGGCGGACTGGCGATAGAAGGCCTTGAGGCGATCGATGTCGGCCAGGCGACTGGCCAGGGGCGCGACGTCGTGGATCAGCACCGTATCGCGAATGGCGATGGCGCGGTCGTGCACGCTGCCGCGGAAGTTGATGGCGTAGCGCTGCTTGACGCTGGCGCCCTGGCTGACGGCGGTCAGGGTGTCGTCGATGACGCCGACGCGCTGGACGCCGACGAGGGTGATCAGCAGCATCAGCACCAGGATCAGGCCGAAGCCCAGGCCCAGGCGGGCGGCCATGGAAAGAGGGGTGCGCATGGAAACCTCAGGAATCTATCGGAATGTGATATGGATCACATTTTGTGGTAAAGGTTTGCGCGATAACCCTTTTCCGGGCGAGCGGTCATGGCCTTGGGATGAATGGCCAGCCCGGAGCGACTGGCCAGGATTCAACCGTCGCCGCGCGGCTCCGTCAGCCGGTCGCGCTTGGCCAGGCCCGGGAACAGCTTCATCCAGACCCCGGTGATCACCAGGGTGCCGACGCCGCCCAGCACCACCGCCGGCACGGTGCCGAAGAAGTGCGCGGTGACCCCCGATTCGAATTCGCCGAGCTGATTGGAGGCGCCGATGAACAGGCCGTTGACCGCACTGACCCGGCCGCGCATGGCATCCGGGGTTTCCAACTGCACGAAGGAACTGCGGATCACCACGCTGACCATGTCGGCGGCGCCCAGCACCACCAGGGTGCCCAGCGAGAACCACAGCGAGGTGGATAGCCCGAAGGCGATGGTGGCCACGCCGAACAGCGCTACCGAGCCGAACATGATGCGGCCCACGTGGCGATTGAGGCTGACGTAGGCGAGCAGAAAGGACATGCCCAGGGCGCCCACCGCGGGTGCCGAGCGCAGCAGGCCGAGGCCCCAGGGTCCGGTGAGCAGGATGTCGGCGGCGAACACCGGGAGCAGGGCGGTGGCGCCGCCCAGTAGCACGGCGAACAGATCCAGGGAGATGGCGCCGAGTACGTCCGGGCGACTCCTGATGAAGCGGATGCCGGCCAGCAGGTTGTCTAGGGTCGGCTTTTCCTTCTGGCTGGGCGTCTGCCGCGCCGGCAGGCTGGAGACCAGCAGGATGGCGATGCCATAGAGCACCAGCGCCGGGCCATAGACCCAGGCGGCGCCCAGGGCATAGAGCAGCCCGCCCAGCGCGGGGGCGATGATGGTGGCGCCCTGCATGGCCGAGGCCGCCGCGGCGATGGCGCGGGGAAAGATCGAAGGCGGCACGATGTTGGGCAGCAGCGCCTGGGTGGTGGGCTGCTCGAAGGCGCGCGCAGTGCCCAGGCAGAAGGCCAGGATGAAGATCAGTTCGCGGGTCACCGCGTGATTGAGGCTGCCCACCAGCAGCACCAGGGCGATCAGCCCCTGGCCGGTCTGGCAGAGGGCAGCGACCCGGCGGCGGTCGTAGCGATCGGCGACATGCCCGGTGTGCAGCATGAACAGCACCCGCGGCAGGAATTCCACCAGCCCCACCAGGCCGAGGTCGAGCACATTGCCGGTGAGGGAATAGAGGTGCCAGCCGATGGCGACGGTGAGCATCTGGAAACTGCCGGCGGTGCAGATGCGGGCGAACCAGAAGGCGACGAAGGGACGGTGGTGACGCAGCTGCAGGGTATCGCCGGACATGGCAGGGGCTCGCGAGGGCAGAGGTGGCATCTTAAGCCACCCCGAGGCTGATCGTCATACAACTGCGGGGGTGCGACAGCCTGCCCGATGCGACATCGAACCACGTAAGCAAATGTATCGAGGAGGACTATTCTAAAGCCTGACGTTGATCCACGTCAGCTTCCGACCTGGCCCTCTGGGCTAGCGCGGTGGCGCCTTTTAGCGTCCCGCTAGAACCCCAGGCGACGCCGGAGGTTCGAACCTCGGTCAGCGTCAACTCGACCGGCTGCTCTCGACGGCCGGCGTGCCTGAGAGGAATAGCTATGTTCGGCCTCGAAGCCCTGGATCTCGCCCGGATCCAGTTCGCCTTCACCGTGTCCTTCCACATCGTCTTCCCGGCGCTGTCCATCGGTACCGCGAGCTTTCTCGCCGTGCTCGAAGGGCTGTGGCTGAAGACCGACGACCACGTCTACAAGGATCTGTATCACTTCTGGCTGAAGATCTTCGCGATCTTCTTCGGCATGGGCGTGGTGTCCGGTCTGGTGATGGCCTACGAGTTCGGCACCAACTGGAGCGGCTTCGCCGACTATGCCGGCGCCGTGACCGGCCCGCTGCTGACCTACGAGGTGCTCACCGCCTTCTTCATCGAGGCCGGCTTCCTCGGTGTCATGCTGTTCGGCTGGAATCGCGTGGGCCGCGGCCTGCACTTCTTCTCGACGGTGATGGTGGCCATCGGCACCCTGATGTCGACCTTCTGGATCCTGGCCTCCAACAGCTGGATGCACACTCCGAGCGGTTACGAGATCGTCGATGGGCGCATCGTCCCGGTGGACTGGCTCGCGGTGATCTTCAACCCGTCGTTTCCCTTCCGCTGGGCGCACATGACCATCGCCGCCTACCTGTCGGTGGCCTTCCTGGTCGGCGCCTCGGCGGCCTGGCACCTGCTGCGCGGCAACGACAACCCGGCGGTGCGCAAGATGTTCTCCATGGCCATGTGGATGGCCCTGCTGGTGGCGCCCATCCAGGCCTTCGTCGGCGACGCCCACGGCCTCAACACCCTGGAGCACCAGCCGGCCAAGATCGCCGCGATGGAAGGCCACTGGGAGAACCTCCCAGGCGAGGCGACCCCGCTGATCCTGTTCGGCTGGCCGGACATGGAGCGCGAGGAAACCCGCTTCAAGCTGGAGATCCCGGTGCTCGGCAGCCTGATCCTCAAGCACAGCCTCACCGAGCCGATCCCGGCGCTCAAGGACTTCCCCAAGGAAGACCGGCCGCCGGCCTATGTGGTGTTCTGGTCGTTCCGCATCATGGTCGCCCTCGGCATGCTGATGATCGCTGCCGGCCTGTGGAGTGCCTGGCTGCGCTGGCGCGGCACGCTGTTCGAGACCCGCGGCTTCCTGCGCCTGGTCACCTGCATGGGGCCGGTCGGCCTCATCGCCCTGCTGGCCGGCTGGTTCACCACCGAGGTGGGCCGCCAGCCGTGGATCGTCTACGGCCTCCTGCGCACCAGGGACGGGGTGTCCAATCACAGCGTCACCCAGCTGAGCATCACCCTGGTGGCCTTCGTGGTGGTCTACTTCGCCGTGTTCGGCATCGGCACCCTCTATGCGCTGCGCATGATCGGCAAGGGTCCGCACACCGGTGAAGGCGACCTGCCCACCTCCGGCGGCCCGGGTACCGATCGCCATCCCAAGCGTCCGCTGTCCGGCGCCGATGGCGGCCTGGAAGAAGACAATCCCAATGACCAGCTGACCGGAGACCGCACATGAACGGCATCCCTGGCATCGACCTCCCGCTGATCTGGGCGATCATCATCATCTTCGGCCTCATGATGTACGTGGTCATGGACGGCTTCGACCTGGGCATCGGCATCCTCTTCCCCTTCGTCAAGGGCAAGGAAGATCGCGACGTCATGATGAACACTGTGGCGCCCATCTGGGACGGCAATGAGACCTGGCTGGTGCTCGGCGGAGCGGGGCTCTATGGCGCCTTCCCGCTGGCCTACTCGGTGATCCTGCCGGCGCTCTACCTGCCGCTGATCTTCATGCTGATCGGCCTGATCTTCCGCGGCGTGGCCTTCGAATTCCGCTTCAAGGTCCAGGAAGGCAAGGAAGCCCTGTGGGACAAGTCCTTCATCTTCGGCTCGCTGCTGGCCAGCTTCTGCCAGGGTGTGGCCCTGGGCGCCTTCATCGAAGGCTTCCCGGTGGAGAATCGCCAGTATGTCGGCGGTCCGCTGGACTGGCTGACGCCCTTCTCGATGTTCTGCGGCCTGGGCGTCATCGCCGCCTATGCGCTGCTGGGCAGTACCTGGCTGATCATGAAGACCGAGGGCCCGCTGCAGGCGACCATGCGTCGCCTGACCAAGCCGCTGTTGTTCCTGCTGCTGGCCTTTACCGCGGTGGTGAGCATCTGGACCCCACTGAGCCAGGCGGCCATCTCCGCCCGCTGGTTCAGCATGCCCAATCTGGTCTGGTTCCTGCCGGTGCCGATCCTGGTGGGCGTGGTGACCCTGGCCCTGCTGCGCGCCATCCTGCGTGAGGATTCGCACCATGCGCCCTTCCTGCTGACCCTGGCGCTGATCTTCCTCGGCTACAGCGGTCTGGGCATCAGCCTCTGGCCGAACATCATCCCGCCGGGTGTTTCCATCTGGGAGGCCTCGTCGCCGCCGCAGAGCCAGCTGTTCCTGCTCATCGGCACCCTGTTCATCATCCCCATCACCCTGATGTACACCTTCTGGGGCTACTACGTATTCCGCGGCAAGGTCCGCGCGGGGGAGGGCTACCACTGATGGCCGGCCGCTCGCGCGAACCCAACCCGGCCGATAACAAGCCGCTCTGGCAGCGGCTCGCCTGGATGGCCGGCATCTGGGCCTGCAGCCTGGTGGCCCTGGGCGTGGTGGCCTGGGGTGCTGCGACTGGTACTGACAGCGGCAGGGCTGAAGTCGCACTGACTTGGCTGGCGGTGGAGGTGCTGGTCTGCTGGTGGATGAAGCTGCGCCGTCATCCACCCTACGCGGAGCTTGTCCTTGGGTATGAGGTTTATCCCGCACGCTGAATAGCCCCCTCTTCCGCTTGCGGGGGAGGGTTGGGTGGGGGTAGTGAGCTTGGTCGCCAGGCTGATTTACCGCGTGCTCAATGAGCTTTTGTTCCGCCCTCGCCGGGCGGGTTACTTTTTGCAGTTGCGGCTGCGCGCCCCGCAAAAAAGTAACCAAAAACGCTTGCCCCACCTGGCCGGTCCTGCGCCTTGCGCAGGATGCCCTCACGTCAGCGCCGCTCCAGCCGGCAGGTGCCGAAGGGCCGTCCTGGCCTCGGCCCCTTTCGCGGCATCCATGCCGCTCACCCGCTTCCACAAGTTGCCGTTCGGCCGGCCAAACGGGGCACGGGGTGCCGGCTGAAAGTTGGGGTTCACTCAGGTTGCTTTGGTGCTTTGGTGCTTTGGGTTAGCGGTTTCTGGTGGCGGCACCCGCCGAGCAAAAACCGTTTGGAAACGCGCCAAACGTAGGGACAATCCGCCGTAAGAAGACACTGTCAGTCGGCACCCTGTGCCCTGTTCAGTAGGCTGAGCGCAGCCGTTCTGTAGGTGGGTGAGCGGCAGGGATGCCGCGAAAGGCGTCGAGGGCCAGGACGGCCCTTCGACGACGGCCCGCCGGAAGGGCGGCGGAGCGAGGGAACCCGGAGCGTAGCGTAGGGCCGGATGACCAAGGCGAGCGTTTTTGGTTACTTTTTGCGCGATTGCAAAAAGTAACCCGCCCGGCGAGGGCGGAACAAAAAGTGTCCGAATACACCGCGAATCAGCTTGGCGAGAGAGCCCCCCACCCCAACCCTCCCCCGCAAGCGGGAGAGGGGGCAGTCCGGCGTGGAGGGAACATCCTGCGAGGGACCTCCGCTGGTGCCGCGAACCGGCCACTCCCCAAACCTACAACTTTTCCCAGTTATCCCTCGCTCACCCGCCCGCTAGCCTGACCTCGTTCCCATCGAGACGAGGAAGGCATCCATGCAGGTTCAAGAAGGCTACGCCGATTTCCACGGCCACCAGACCTGGTACCGGGTCACCGGTGAGCTGGCCAGCGGGCGGTTGCCACTGGTGGTGGCCCACGGCGGTCCCGGCTGCACCCACGACTATGTCGACAGCTTCAAGGACCTGGCCGAGCACGGCTGGCCGGTGGTGCATTACGACCAGCTGGGCAATGGCCGTTCCACCCACCTGCGTGGCATCGATCCGGGATTCTGGACGGTGGCGTTGTTTCTCGACGAGCTGAACAACCTGCTGCGCCATCTGGGTATCCGCCAGTACGCGCTGCTCGGCCAATCCTGGGGCGGGATGCTGGCCGCCGAGCATGGGGTGCGTCAGCCTGAAGGACTGCGGGGGCTGATCATCGCCAATTCGCCTGCGTCCATGGCGCTCTGGCGCCAGGCTGCAACAGGGTTGCGGGCCGAATTGCCGCCCGAGGTGCAGGCCACCCTGGAGCGCCACGAGGCCGCCGGCACCACCGACTCGCCCGAGTATCGCGCCGCCAGCGAGGTCTTCTATGCGCGCCATGTCTGCCGGGTGCAGCCGCTGCCGGCCGAGGTGGCGCGGACCTTCGCCGCCATCGATGCCGATCCCACCGTCTATCAAGCCATGAACGGCCCCACCGAGTTCCATGTGATCGGCAGCCTCAGGGACTGGAGCGTGATCGAGCGCCTGCCGCGGATCCAGGTGCCGACGCTGCTGATCTCCGGCCGCCATGACGAGGCCACGCCGGCCTGCGTGGAGCCCTTCGCCCAGTTCATCGCGGACGTGCGCTGGCGGATCTTCGAGGATTCCAGCCACATGCCCCACGTGGAGGAGCGCGAGGCCTGCATGGCCACGGTAGCGGACTTTCTCGCCGAGGTGGAGCGCGGCTAGGCGTCGGCGTCGAGGGCCGCGGCGATCTCGTCGATGCGGCTCTGGCGGTCGTCGGCCTGCAGGCGCGGACGCGGATTGAGCGCCGACCATTCCGGATGGGCCCGGGCCACCTGCACGGCGGCGGGCAGCTTGCCCTCGCGCCAGCGCTGCTCGTCGGGGGCGGCCACCTCGATGGCGCCCTGGGCGGCATGGCCCCGGATTTCCAGGGCTGCCAGCAACTGGCGTTGTCGCAGCGCCAGCAGGCGCAGCACGGCATCGTCCATGGACAATTCCCGTCCACCGCGCAGCTTGCCGAACAGCCGCCGGCCATAGTGGCCGCCGGTCTGGGCCAGGCCACCGGCCAGGGCGCCCAGCACCGTGGCGGCGCCCAGGGTCAGGCCGCCAGCGAGCAGGTCGAGGCCGACCCCGGCAGCCGCCCCGGCCGCCACCCCGCCGCCGAGGCGGATGCCCAGCAGGCGCAGGGTTTCCGGATTGAACAGGTCATCGCCCCAGCGGCCGTCCAGCAGCGGCAGGTCGCTGGCATGGGCATCGCCCGGGCGAAAGCCAAACAAGCGCAAGAGTTCTTCCACACAGCGCTGTTCGCGGGTGCGCAGGGCGTCGCGCAACTCGGCGGTCGCGGTGCTGACCTCGGCCTCGCCCGGCGCCACGCTGCGCCGGGCGGCGGCGGCGTCCACCAGCAATTCCGCGATCAGCCGCACGCCTTGCTGATGGCGGCGGCGGGCCTGCTCGGCATGGTCGGCGATCAGCCGTTGCAGCGCCGGGCGGCCGCTTTCCAGCAGGGTCGCCAGGCTTTCGTAGAGACGCGCCTCGCCATCCGCCGGCGGGGCGACGCTGTCGAAGCGCACCAGGGCGTGCAGGCCGAGACGGGCCAGGATGGCGCGCCAGTCGTCGGCGCGGTGACCGTCGGCGGCGACGAAATTGAGCACCGGCACCAGCGGCCGCCCGCAACCAGCCAGCACCGCCAGTTCGTCGCGGTACTTGGCCAACACCGGCTCGCGGGCGTCGATCACATAGAGCCCGGCATCGGAGGCGCGCAGCTGGCGAATCACCTTGGCCTCCTGCTCGAATCGCTGGCGGGCTTCCACGCTGTCGAGAAAGCGATCGAGCAGGGTGGCGGCGTCAAGGCGTTCGCCGGGTCGTTCCAGTTGTTCCAGGTAGTCGCGCAGGGCGATGGCGTCTTCCAGACCGGGGGTGTCATAGAGCTCCAGCAGGGCCTCGCCGTCCACCGACAATCGGGCACCCTCGACGTGACGGGTGGTGCTGGGACGATGGGAGACCTCGCCGAAGTCGACGTCGCGGGTCAGGGTGCGCAGCAGTGAGGTCTTGCCGACATTGGTGTGACCGACCAGCGCCAGGCGCAGGGGGCCGCTCATGGATTCGTCTCCAGCCAGGCCAGTTCTTCGAGATCGCCGGCGCAGTGTGCCAGACGCAGGGTGTCCAGCGCCTGCCGCCAGTTGTCCAGGCGGACCGGATCGAGCTTACTGCCCAGGGGCGCGGGCAACAGCCAGACGCGGGTCGCCGTGGCGCAGCGCGACAACTCTGCCAGCAAGGTCAGGGTACCGCGATCCGGCGACCGGCGCGGATCGCAGGCGATCAGCAGGCGGCGCGCCGGATAGCGGGTCAGCTGTTCGAGCAGATGGCGCCGGCCCTGGCCATCGTCAAGGATGCCGGCATCGCGCACGCCCTCGGGCAGCGGCGGCGGCCAGGTATGGTCGGTGAGTTCGATGCCCACCAGCAGCGCCTCGTCGCCGGTGCGGGCGAGGCCACCGGCGTCCTGCTGGGGCAGCTGTGCGGGGGCGGCGTCGTTCACGCCCAGGCGTTCGCTGGTGGGCAGCAGGCGTTCGCGCAGTTGCAGATAGCCCGGGCGCTCGACGTCCAGCCGCAGCCGTTGGCGCCCGCGTCGCCAGCGCCACAGGCAGAGCAGGGTCAGCAGCAGTCGTGGCAGCAGGCCATAGACCAGCACCACGCCCAGCAGCCAGCCGGCCCAGGCCTGACGTGCCGTGGCCAGGGGGCTGGCGGCATCGCCACTGGCGGCGATGCTGGCCGGATCGGGCAGCGGAAAACCCAGCAGCTGGGGCAGGGCGCCGAGAACCTGGGTAAGCAGCACGAAGGTGTCGCTGCCAAGCAGGGTGGTCTCCCAGACGAACAGATAGCTGCGCCCGGAGAGCAGCGCCAGCAGGGTCGCCAGAGCGCTGCCGAGGATCAGCAGCCAGAGACCGTGCACCAGCCCGCCCAGCGCCCAGGGCAGCAGACGGGCGCGGCCGAGCAGCCCGACCAGCGCCGGACCCAGGTGCAGGGCGCGGGCATCGCGCGCCAGGCGGCCGGAGAGCCACAGCCAGAGGCGCGCCAGCGGCGACGCCAGCTGCCGCCCACCACCTAGCAGCCCAAGGGTCCAGACCAGCAGGCTGAGCAGGTTGAGACCGAGCAGACTGCCCAGCGCCCAGAACACATTGACCGGGCGGCTGCCGTCACCCAGGGCCCCGGCGGCGAGGCCCGCGCCGCAGAACAGCGCGACGATGCCCAGCAGCCAGGCGGCCAGCAGCGCACCCTGGCGCCAGCGGCGCCGCGCCGCCAGCAGGCCGTCGCGCTGGCCGAGCAGGCGGGCGCGGGTCACCAGCCGCGACTCGAAGGGGCCACCGGCCGCACGCGCCTGGCGATTGGCCTCGGCGTCTTCCAGCGGGCCGCTGTCTTCCTCGGTCAGGCGCAGGGCTTCGGTGAGCCAGAGATCCTCGAAGGCGGGAGAGGGGAGTGCGGTCACGCGTCGGCGCCCTTGCGGCAAAGACGCCGAGCATAGTCCCTGGCGCCCTGGCTGTTAACGCCTCTGTTATGCTCTGTCACCATGAAAACCTCTCTTCCCCTGAGCCTGATCGTCGCCGTGGCCGACAACGGCGTCATCGGCATCGACAATCGTCTCCCCTGGCACCTGCCGGCGGAGCTCAAATATTTCAAGGCCGTGACCCTCGGCAAGCCGCTGGTCATGGGTCGCAAGACCTGGGATTCCCTGGGCCGCCCGCTGCCGGGCCGGCTGAATCTGGTGGTCTCCCGTCAGACTGATCTGGTGGCCGAAGGTGCCGAGGTGCGGACGTCGCTGGCCGCTGCCGTGGAGCGCGCCGAGGCCTGGGCGCGGGACCGCGAGGCCAGCGAGATCATGCTGATCGGCGGCGCCCAGCTGTTCGCCGAAGCCCTGCCGGTGGCCCAGCGCCTCTACCTGACCCGGGTCGCCCTGGCGCCGGCCGGGGATGTGTTCTTTCCCGCCTGGAACGAGGCCGAGTGGGCACTCGTCTCGCGGCAGGAGCACGCGGCCGAAGCAGACCGTCCGGCCTATGCCTGCGAGGTCTGGGAGCGCCGGGCCTAGGGTCGGTCGCGACGCCTGGGTTCTCCTGCCGATTTCCTCCGGCGCTAAGCAAAGCCTAAGGCTGCCCTGGCATAAAGGAAGCTGAGGCGAGCCGCCCGGGCGGCCGGAGGGTGCAGACGTGATGGCGATCAATAGCCAGATGCAGACGACAACGGCAGGGGCTCAAGCTGCTCGGTCAGATGCGGCAGGCAACCAGACCACTCCCACGGCCGAAAGCAGCCAGACTACCGATGCGTCCGGTGGCAGCGCCGTCGCCGTTGACCTGTCGCCCGCCGCCCAGGTGATCGCCGGCCTTCTGCCGGGGCAGTCCGGCGGCAACGCCGATCTCGACGGCTTCATGCAGATTCTTCAGCAGCAGATCCACAGCCAGGGCACCGATGCCGCCGTGCTTGGCGAACTGCCTCAGGACGCCAGTGCCGATCGTGTGCAATTGGCCAAGCAGGCGGCCAATCACCTGCTGGTGAGCTATTACCATGACGACAGTCGCTATGCCGACGCCTCCACCCAGGATCCCTTCGCCAATCTGGACAGCGACAGCCTGACGCGTATCGCCAGTAACGATTCCGGCACCTTTACTTCGGCTGAACGTCAGTTGGCCTATTTCGAAGGGGCGCAGCGCGGCACCGATGGCGCCAACGTGGCCTTTTCCGCTCTCTCACCGCAGGCTCAGGGAGCCGCTTCCTGGAACTGGGCACCTGCCGCCACCGAGGATGCCTGCATCCTCGGGACCCTGAATCCGGGCGCGCCGGGCTGGCAGTCGGGTCAGTTGAACACCCAGCTCATCGATGGCCTGAGCGCTGGCGGGGTGGCGACTGCGGCGGCTCAGGAAACGGCCGCGTTGTCGACTCCGACCTTTGGCGTCACCACCGGGGCGGATGGCGCACCCCAGTGGACGACGCAACCGGCGGACGGGCAGGACCCCGGGGCGAGCACCGCGCTGGATGGCAGTATTCTCACCCAGATGACCGGCGCGACGGCGGCGCCTTCGCTGTCGCTCTATCGTCAGATCGCCGCCTACGGCGGTTGATGTCAGGCAGTCCCGAGGTCTGACTCTGCCTGTTGGGCTTCGACGATGGAGCCGTCTCAACCCAACCTACACGGCTGGCAGGTTGGGTTGAGCGCAGCGAAGCCCAACGCTCCCAGCAACCAGCATTCAGATCGCCCGCAGCTTCTTCGCCGGCAGGTAGTCGCGGTGGACGCGCTCTTCCACCAGGTACAGCCAGCAGGGGCCTTCCACCTGGGGAAAGAGGCGCACTTCCTGGATGCTGCTGGGCTTGATCGCACCATTGCCCAGCTGCACGGCCACCTCCTGCCCCAGGCGGAAACGCGGGATGACGCCACTGTCCACCACGCTCTGCTCGGCCTTGGTCGCCGGACGGCCCAGGTATTCGCCCAGATCCACCGGACCGGAAGGGCCTTCGGCGACGGTGTCCACATGGAAGTTGTAGGCGGTGGCCAGGCCTTCGTCACCACCGTGGATCTCGCCCTGCTTGATGCGCGACACGGCCTGGTCGAGGGCGGCGTCGAGCGTCAGTTCGTTGTTCGATTGCAGGGTGATGACGATGCGGCGTTCGAAGGGGTACTGGCTCATGGTTTCGACTTTTTCGGCAGATAAGGAAAAGAAGGGACATCTTGTGCCCCCTTTGGCCGGCCGCTGTCCAGCCGGGGGCGCCCGATCGGTGATCGCGTTTGCAACGCCAGGTGTCCAGCGGCCCGGCGGTCATTCGCGGATGACCGTACTCGCTGCGCTCAGGCTAGTCATTGCGCCGCTTGAGCTGGTCTTTCAGCTGGGTCGGCACCTCGCGAATGATCAGCAGATCCTGGCCTTCGTCGTATTCGATGCGCGAGCCCAGCAGGTGCGCCTCGAAGCTGATCGACAGCCCCTCGGCGCGGCCGGTGAAGCGGCGGAATTGATTGAGGGTCCGCTTGTCCGCCGGGATCTCCGGGGCCAGACCATAATCCTTGTTGCGGATGTAGTCGTAGAAGGCGCGCGGTGCCTGGTCATCCATCAACTCGGAGAGGGCGTCCAGGGCCATGGGCTCGCCGCGCTTGGCCTGGCTGCTGGCGTAGTCCACCAGGGTGTCGGTCTTTTCCTTGGCGGCCTCTTCCGGCAGGTCCTCGCTCTCCACGTAGTCGCTGAAGGCCTTGAGCAGGGTGCGGGTCTCGCCCTTGGCGTCGACGCCTTCCTGGCAGCCGATGAAGTCGCGGAAGTAATCCGAGACCTTCTTGCCGCCCTTGCCGCGGATGAAGGAGATGTACTGGCGCGACTGCTTGTTGTTGCGCCACTCCGAGAGGTTGATCCGCGCGGCCAGGTGCAACTGGCCCAGGTCCAGGTGCTTGGCGGGAGCGACTTCCAGACTTTCGGTGACGGTCACCCCCTCGCTGTGGTGCAGCAGGGCGATGCTCAGGTAGTCGGTCATGCCCTGCTGGTATTGGGCGAACAGCACATGGCCGCCGGTGGAAAGGTTGCTGCTCTCCATCAGCCCCTTGAGGTGCTCCACCGCCTGACGACTGAAGGCGACGAAGTCCTGTTCGCCTTCCAGGTAGGCATGGAGCCAGCCGCTGAAGGGATAGGCGCCGGATTCCTCGTGGAACAGGCCCCATGCTTTATTTGGCTTGGCGTTGTAGCTGTCGTTGAGATCGGCCAGCAGATTCTCGATGGCCTGGGAGTCGGCCAGTTCGGCGTCCCGCGCGTGCAGGGTCGCGGGCTGGCCGTCGGGCTTCTTGTCGATCAGATGGACGATGGCGTGACGGATCGGCATGACGGCCTCGGGTAACGGAGAAAAGTCCACCAGTCTAACGCTCCCGCGCCCTGGCGGGCAGGCTCAGCGTGCGGCCGTTGCCTGCTTTTCCTGCAGCGCGTTGCCGAGGTGGCGGGTCATGAAGACCGCGGCGTCTTCACGGCGATTCTCCAGCAGCAGATCGATCAGCTCCAGGTGCTCCTGGCAGCGGCGCTGGGCCTGCTCGCGATCCACCGACTTCTTGTATTCGATCAAGCGGCGCAGGCGATTGAGCCGGCGCAGCGCATCGAGGATGAAGGCATTGCCCGAGCAGCGGGCGATGGTCTCGTGCAGGCGGGTGTTGGCGTCGAAGATTTCCGCGGGCGAGGCCTCGAACACCCGGCCCGCGGCCAGCAGCGCCTGCTCGTCGCGGCAGCGCCGCAATTCACCTGCATCCAGGGTGAAGCCGGCGTCGCGGATGCCGGCCGGTTCGATCAGCAGGCGGAAGGCATAGCTCTGGGCATAGGCGTCGGGCGAGGTGAGACCTTCGACGAAGCTCCAGCCGTAGCCCGGCAGGCGCTCGGCCCAGCCCTCCTGGACGATGCGCCTGAGGATGTCGGCCAGTTGCCCACGGGTGACCCGGTAGCGGCGGATCAGCTCGTTTTCCGTGACCTTCAGCGGCAACTCGCCTTCGATGCGATCGCGGGCGATGGTCAGGTACAGGCGTTCGCTGGCGGACACCTCTTCGCGCGCCTGGGGCGTGGCGTCCAGGGCTGCGGCGGCCACGGCGAAACCGCCCTCGGGATGCCGTGCCAGCAGGCTCTGGTCGGCCATCTGCTGCAGGGCGCTGCGCACCGGCGAGCGCGACACCCGCAGCCGCTCGGCCAGGGCGCGCTCGGGCAGCCGCGTGCCGACCGCCAGCTGGTGCGAGGCGATGTAGGTGAGGATGTCGGGAATCAGTTGGGAGGCGAGGGTGGTGCCCATGGCAGCGCTGGCGAGTCGATCGGAAAGATCCGGGATGCTAGCACGGGACCCGCCGGGCGCCGCCGGCGGGTCCTGCTGGCGAGCGCTCAGTCCCCGCTCGGGCTGACGTCCATGTCCTTGAGCTTAACCAGCCGGCTGCCGTGTTTGAAGCGATAGCCCAGCCAGACGGCGAGGAACAGCGGCAGGCTGATGTAGGTGGCGGCCAGGCCCAGCCAGTCGACGCCCTGGGGGCCGAACAGGGCGGCATAGTTCTGCCCCAGGGTGATCACCAGGCAGAGGGCGAAGGCCAGCAGCGGGCCGAAGGGAAACAGCTTGGCGCGGTAGGGCAGGTCTTCCAGGCGACGACCCTGGGCCAGGTAGCCCTGGCGGAAGCGATAGTGGGACACGGCGATGCCCAGCCAGGCGATGAAACCGCACATGCCCGAGGTGTTGAGCAGCCAGCCATAGAGCGCCTTGTCACCCACCAGGGAGGTGAAGAAGCACAGGGCGCCCACCGCGGTGGTGGCGAGCAGGGCGTTGCGCGGCACGCCATTGCGCGAGACGCGGGCGAACAGCCGCGGCGCCTTGCCCTGTTCGGCCAGGCTGTGCAGCATCCGGGTCGAGGCGTACATGCCCGAGGTGCCGGCGGAGAGCACCGCCGAGAGGATCACCGCGTTCATCAGGCTGGCGGCGAAGGCCAGGCCGGCGCGCTCGAACAGCAGGGTGAACGGCGAGACGGAGACGTCGGTGGCATCGTTCTGCAGGAGGCGCGGATCGGTGTAGGGGATCAGCATGCCGATGACGAAGATCGCCAGCACATAGAACATCAGGATGCGCCAGAACACCTGGCGGATGGCGATGGGCACGTTCTTGCGCGGATTTTCCGATTCGCCGGCGGCGATGCCGATCAGCTCGGTGCCCTGGAAGGAGAAGCCGGCGATCATGGCTACCCCGACCATGGCTTGCAGACCGCCGACGAAGGGCGCCTCGCCCTGGGTGAACACGGAAAGACCTGGCGGTTCGATGCCGCTGAAGATGCCGAGAATGGCGGCCAGGCCCAGGCCGATGAAGACCACCACGGTGGCCACCTTGATCAGCGCGAACCAGAATTCGCTCTCGCCGAAGCCGCGCACCGACACCGCGTTGAGCAGGAACATCAGCGCGAGGAACAGCGCGCTCCAGATCAGCCCGGGCACCTCGGGAAACCAGAAGCCCATCACCAGCTGCGCCGCCACCAGTTCGGCGGCGATGGTCACCGCCCAGTTGTACCAGTAGTTCCAGCCGAGGGCGAAGCCGAAGCCGTCTTCGACGAAACGGCTGCCATAGATGGAGAAGGAGCCGGATACCGGCTGGTAGGCAGCCATCTCGCCAAGGCTGGTCATGAGGAAATAGACCATCAGGCCGATCAGCGCATAGGCCGCCAGGGCGCCGCCCGGACCGGCGGTGGCCACGGTGGCGCCGGAGGCGACGAACAGCCCGGTGCCGATGGAGCCGCCGATGGCGATCATGTTGAGGTGACGGGGCTTGAGCCGGCGCTGCAGACTCGGAGAGGCGGTGGACATGGGGTTTCCAGCTGGCAGTTGAAGGGGCCGGACGTTGGCTCTGGCGGCCATTCACGGTCGTCGGGCGCAGGGCGGTGCACCCACCACCTGCGGCCACCGGCACGGGCAGGTGGCAAAAAAGCGGCGAAGCTTAGCAGGCTAAGGGCGCCAGGTGGGATGGCGGTCGTCGGTGCGCGACTGTCGCAGTCCGATCATCGCCGGGCCGAGCTTCGGCTAGCATGATCCAGGGTCCCAGCAGGCAGCGCAGCGTGATCGATTCGAGAACCTTTGGCAGCGGTATCCAGGGCAAGAACTACCTGCAGTTGCAGTCGACACGGCCGCGGCCGGAGTTTTCCCGGGTGGTCGGCTTCATCCTGCTCGACCACTTTTCCCTGCCGTCCTTCACCCAGGCGCTGGATACCCTGGTCACCGCCAACCTGCTGGCCGCCGGGACCTTCGCCACCCGGACCTACAGCCCGACCGGCGCCGAGGTGCTCAGTGACCTCGGCATCGTCATCCGTCCGGACGGCGACTACCGCGCCGCGGAGAGCGCCCGCTTCGATCTGCTGGTGGTCTGTGGCGGACTGCGGACACCGCTGGAGCTGGATCCGCGGCTCAAGGCGCTGCTGCTGCGCGCGGCCAAGCAGCAGGTGACCCTCTGCGGCCTGTGGAATGGCGCCTGGCAGCTGGGCCAGGCCGGAATGCTGGACGGCTATCGCTGCGCCATCCATCCCGAGCAGCGCAGCGCCTTCAGCGAACGGGTGCGCGGTTGCAAGACCTCGGCGGAAAGCCATGTGCTGGATCGCGATCGCCTCACCGCGGCCAGTCCCAGCGGCGCCTTCCACCTCTTCCTCGAATGGATCGGCGCCCAGTGCGGCAGCGCCCTGGCCGATGGCCTGGTCAATATCCTGGCCTTCGAGGAATCGCGCTTTCGCCAGGTCAATCCGACGCTCAAGGTGCAGATGACCCCGCCGCTGCGCGAGGTGGTGACCCTGATGGAGGCCAACATCGAGGAACCCCTGACCATCGAGCAGCTGTGCGACTACGCCGGCCGCTCGCGGCGCCAGGTCGAGCGGCTGTTTCGCGAGCAGCTCGACACCGCGCCCATGCGCTATTACCTGGAGTTGCGCATCACCGAAGGCCGCCGCCTGCTGCAGCATTCCACCCTGTCGGTGCTGGAGGTGGCGGTCGCCTGCGGCTTCACCTCGGTCACCCACTTCAGCAAGAGATACTCGGCCTACTTCGGCTATCCGCCGTCCAAGGAGCGGCGGTTGAAGTATTGAGGCGCCTGTTGCTGCGCTCGGGGCAAAGGAGCAGAGGGTGCGCCCCAGAGCGTTTCGTCGGCGCACAGGAACGGCTACGCATCGCCCCGCTCGAAGCCTTATCCCGGCGCGACACGGCTTGCGTGACGCGTCAACGGATACCCCGATGACCTACCGAGCGAGGATGTCCCATGACTGACCCACGTAATGTCGCCCACGACAAGAAAGTGCAGCAGGAAAAGAAGCATCAGGGCGAGGACATCGCACCCGATGCCGAGCACGCGCCGCAACCGGGCAAGAAACCCGCGCTCAAGGACCACGACGAGCAGGCCGACGACCAGGCCTGACGGTCTGCCAGCCTCGCAGCACGCGAGGCCTTCGCCGATGCTGACGGCCGTCAGCATCGCACCTTCCCGCCAGAGTCAGCTGCCCGGCGCCAGCGCCGGCTCCGGTTGCCGGGTCCGCTCCGCTGCATTCAGGCACAGCAAGCCCGCCAGGGCGAACAGCAGACCGAACAGCATGCCCGGTGCCAGGGGTTCGTCGAAACAGGCCCAGGCCCAGAGTAGCGCCACCGGCGGACTCAGGTAGAGCGCGCCACTCACCGCCTGGGGGCTGCCCTGACGCAGGCACAGCCAGTAGAGGCCGAAGCCGAGCAGGGTCGGGATCAGCAGCCAGAGCACCGCCAGGGCGAAGCCGAGGGTCAGCGGTGGGGTCAGCGGACCTTCTACCCCGGCCACCCCCAGCATCACCAGACTGCTGGCCGCGAGCTGGATGAACAGCTGGGTCCGCAGCGCCAGTCGGCTCGGCGGCAGGCGACTCTGCACCAGGGTCGCCAGCGCCAGGGCCAGGGCGCTGCCCAGCGGCAGGGCGTAGGCCCAGCCGGGGGCCACACCCAATCCCAATCCCGCGCCGGTAGCCAGCAGGACGCCCGTCAGGCCCAGGCCCAAGCCGAGCCACTGGCGTCCGTTGGTGCGCTGGCCCGGCAGCAGGCAGCAGCCCAGCGCCACCAACAACGGCGACAGATCCGACAGCAGCGCCGCCAGCCCGGGTGAGACGCCCAGTTCGATGGCCTTGGCCGCCGGCCCTGCCGCTCCGGCAAAGGCCAGCACGCCGATGCCCGCCTGCTGGCCGATGATCTTCAGTGGCAATCGCCGCACTTCGGCCCAGGCGAAGGGCAGCAGCAGCAGGGCCGCCAGCAGCAGGCGCCAGAAGGTCACCAGCAGGGTAGGGGCCTGGTCCGCGGCGTAGCGATAACCGACAAAACCGGCGCTCCAGCACAGCACCAGGGCGAGCTGGCGCAGCAGTGGGGAAGACAGGATGGCAGGCATGGCGGGGCTCCAGATGACGGGATGCCTTGAGCCTGGCTCAGGGTGGTAATACACTCAAACGACATTATTGGTAGCTATGGTTCGATAAAAGCGCATCATGCCCACACCTCTCGATATCGACGTCCTGCGTACCTTCCACACCATCGTGCGGCTGGGGCAGTTTCGTGCCGCCTCGCTGCAGCTCAATCGCAGTCCCTCGGCGGTGAGCAGCCAGATCCGCCGACTGGAGGAGCAGACCGGCGGCCGGCTGTTCGAGCGCGACAACCAGGCGGTGACCCTGACCCCGCTCGGGCGCCGCGTGCTGCTGGAGACCGCCGACCTGCTGCAGGCCCATGACCGCATCCTCGCCGGGCTCACCGGTCAGCCGGTGGTGGGCGAGGTGCGCCTGGGGGTGGCCGAGGACTATGCCGCCCGCCTGCTCAAGGCCGTGCTGCCGCGCTTGCAGGGCGAGCATCCCGGGATCGTCCTGCAGGTGCTGACCGGCAACAGCAGCCAGCTCCGGCGCTGGCTCGGCCAGGGACTGCTGGACCTGGCGCTGCTGGTGGGGCCGCCCCGCACCGATCGGGCGGACGGCCAGATGTTCGGCCATACCCAGCCGGTGTGGGTCGCCGGTCCCGGGCTGCAGCTGAGCCCGGACGCGAGCGTGCCCCTGGCGCTGCACGGCGAAGGCTGCAGCTATCGCGAACTGGGCATCGACCTGCTGATCCGCCAGGGCCGGCGCTGGCATGCGGTGGTGACCAGCGCCGCCTCTTCGGCATTGGAAGCGGCGGTCGAACTGGGCCAGGCCGTGGCCATCACCGACCGGACGCGCATGACCCCGCCGATGCGCGAACTGACGCCGGAAGAGGGCTTTGCGCAGCTGCCGGTGCACGAGCTGCGGCTGGCCTCGCCACCGGGCGAGCGCAGCCCGGCCTGCGCCTCGCTGGCCGGGCTGATCGCCGAGGATTTTCGCCTCTAGCCGGGCGGCGCGAGGTTTGACCGGGCGCCCGCGCAGCCACTAAGGTGCCGGCCCCGACGCGCGAGCCCTGCCGCCTGTCGATCCCTCGTTCCGCCTGGAACGCTCGCCTCCCGAGACCACTCGGATTCCCTGTGGCCGCCAGACGTGTCGCCTCCCGGGATACCCGGGGCCAGTCCTACATCCGGCCCGATTCCGCCGCTCCCGCCCGCTTTTCTGGAATATTCCGCTGTCATGAATGCCCCACCTGCCATCCCCCGTCTCATCTATCTGCTGGCCCTCACCATCTTCGCGCTGACCACCGCCGAGTTCATGGTGGCCGGCATGATGCCGGCGCTGGCCGCCGATCTCGGCGTCTCCATCGGCCAGGTCGGCTATCTGATCTCCTGGTACGCCCTGGGCATGGCCCTGGGCGGCCCGCCCCTGACCCTGTTGCTGCTGGCCCTGCGTCTCGCGGAAAAGTCGGCGCTGCTGTGGCTGCTGTCGCTCTATCTGGTGGGCGCCGTGGTCGCCGCGCTGGCGGCCAGCTATCCGGTGATGGCGGCGGGGAGGGTGCTCATGGGCATCGCCAGCTCCGCCAGCATCGGCCTGTGCCTGACCCTGGGCGCTAATCTGGTCGCGCCGGATCGCCGCGGCCGGGCAGCCTCGCTGATCCTGTCCGGACTCATGCTGGCGCCGGTGTTCGGGGTGCCGGGTACGGTACTGATCGAGCAGCTGGCCGGCTGGCGCGCCAGCTTCTGGGCGGTCGCCCTGCTGGCGGCCTGCTGCACCCTGCTGGTCGGCCTGTGCGTGCCGCGGGCGCCGGCGCGCGCGGCCGGGCAGCTGAGGGGCGAGCTGCGGACCCTGGTCAGCGCCCGGCTCTGGGCGGCCTACCTCACCAGCGGCCTGATCATCGGCGCGACCTTCGCCGGTTTCAGCTACTTCTCGCCCATCCTCATCCAGGTGACGGGTTTCGCGTCCACCACCATTCCCTGGCTGCTGATGGGTTACGGCCTCGCCAACGTGCTGGGCAATCTGCTGGTGGGTCGCCTGGCCGATCGCTACACCCTCAAGGTGCAGGGCGTCGGCCTGGCGGTGCTGGCGCTGGGCTTCGCCCTGTTCGTCAGCTACGCCGACAGTGCCGCGGCCAGCCTCCTGGCCCTGGCGCTGATCGGCCTGACCGGGGTGGCGCTCAACCCAGCCATGGTCGCCCGGGTCATGGCCGCCGCCACCCCAGGGCCCCTGGTCAACACCCTGCATACCTCGGTGATCACCGCGGGCCTGGCAGTGGGTGCCTGGGCCGGCGGCGCGGCCATCGATGCCGGCCAGGGCCTGCGCGCGCCGCTGTGGGTCGGTCTGGGTATGGCGCTGCTGGGCGTGCTGAGCCTGGTGCCCAGCCTGGTGCAGCGGCTGACCCTGGCGGCGTCGCCCGCGCGGCGCTGCTAGCAGCTGGCAGCGGTGGCGATCTGGCCGCGCCGGACTGCCGCCGCGCTCGCCAGGAATTTCATCGCTGAACGGCTCTACGACGAGCCTTTCAGCGGTCTCGCGTGTGCTGCCTTCGCTGTAGCCTGACTGTCATCTTTGCCTGGCATGTTGCCTTTCGAACAGGAAAGCGCGATTTCGCGCCTTCGCTCCTCAGGCTATCGATAAGGGCGGCACAGACATGCAGGCTTCGCTTCGCGGTATGACGTTGGGATTGGTACTCGGGCTGGTGAGTGGCGGCCCGGTGTGGGCGGCGACGCCCATTCCCTTCTGGCATTCAATGGATGCGGAGCTTGGCAAGGAGGTCGACTCCCTGGCCCAGCGCTTCAACCAGGCGCACCCGGAATTCCAGGTACAGCCGGTGTACAAGGGCAACTACGAGCAGAATCTGGCGGCTGGCATCGCGGCCTTCCGGACCGGCAAGCCGCCGGCCATTCTCCAGGTCTACGAAGTGGGCACCGCGACCATGATGGCCTCCAAGGCCATCGAGCCGGTCTACCAGGTGTTCAAGGACGCGGGTCTGAAGCTGGATGAAGCGGGCTTCGTACCCACCGTCGCCAGCTACTACAGCGACGCCAAGACCGGTCAACTGCTGTCCATGCCGTTCAACAGTTCCACCCCGGTGCTCTACTACAACAAGGCCGCCTTCAAGCAGGCCGGCCTCGATCCGGAAGCGCCGCCCAAGACCTGGAAGGACCTGGCCGAGGACAGCGCCAAGCTGCGCGCCGCCGGTCTCAAGTGCGGCTACACCAGCGGCTGGCAGAGCTGGGTGCAGCTGGAAAACTTCAGCGCCTGGAACGGCCTTCCCTTCGCCAGCCGGGACAACGGCTACCTGGGCAGCGATGCCGTGCTGGACTTCAACCAGGCGCCGCAGGTCAAGCACATCGCCCTGTTGCAGGAGATGGGCAAGCGCGGTGACTTCACCTACGTCGGCCGCAAGGACGAACCCACGGAGAAGTTCTACAACGGCGACTGCGCCATGCTGACCACCTCGTCCGGCTCGCTGGCCAACATCCGCCACTACGCCAAGTTCGACTTCGGCGTGGCCATGATGCCCTACGACGGCGACCTCAAGGGCGCTCCCCAGAACGCCATCATCGGCGGCGCCAGCCTCTGGGTGTTCAAAGGCCAGGATGCCGCGGTGAAGCGCGGCGTGGCCGAATTCCTCGCCTTCCTGGCGCAGCCGGAGATAGCCGCCGAATGGCACCAGCAGACCGGCTACCTGCCGATCACCAAGGCGGCCTACGACCTGACCCGCGAGCAGGGCTTCTACAGCAAGAATCCGGGGGCCGACATCGCCACCCGGCAGATGCTGAACAAGCCGCCACTGGCCTTCACCAAGGGCCTGCGCCTGGGCAACATGCCGCAGATCCGCGCGGTGATCGATGAAGAGCTGGAAAGCGTCTGGACCGGCAAGCAGGCCCCGCAACAGGCGCTGGATACCGCCGTGCAGCGCGGCAACGTGCTGTTGCGCCGCTTCGAGAAATCCACCCAGTAAGTCTGGGGTCCGCCCTGGCGGCGCCTGCCGACGACTGCCGGCGCCGCTCCTCTTTTCGCGACGATGCGTGCGCCCATGTCCACATCCCGTCAGGTCTTTCCCTCCGGCTGGCTGCCCTATGCGCTGCTCGCGCCGCAGCTGGCGATCACCGCCGTGTTCTTTCTCTGGCCCGCCGGCAAGACGCTCTGGTACTCGTTGCAGAGCGTCGATCCCTTCGGCCTTTCCAGCCAGTTCGTCGGCCTCGACAACTTCCGTCAGCTGTTCCAGGACCCGCTGTATCTGGCCTCCTTCTGGACCACCCTGACCTTCAGCGCCCTGGTGACCGGCTGCGGCCTGCTGGTGTCCCTGGTCCTCGCGGCCCTGGTCGATCTGGTGGTGCGTGGCAGCCGGATCTACCAGACCCTGCTGCTGCTGCCCTATGCGGTGGCCCCGGCCATCGCCGCGGTGTTGTGGATCTTTCTGTTCAACCCCGGTCTCGGTCTGCTCACCCTGTTGCTGGAGCGCTACGGCTATCACTGGAACCACGCCCAGAACGCCGGTCAGGCGATGTTCCTGGTGGTGCTCGCTTCGGTGTGGAAGCAGATCAGCTACAACTTCCTGTTCTTCTTCGCGGCGCTGCAATCCATCCCGCGCTCGCTGCTGGAGGCTGCCGCCATCGACGGCGCCGGGCCGCTGCGCCGCTTCCTGCAGCTGTCGCTGCCGCTGATCGCGCCGGTCAGCTTCTTCCTGCTGGTGGTCAACCTGGTCTACGCCTTCTTCGACACCTTTCCGGTGATCGACGCGGCCACCGGCGGCGGACCGGTGCAGGCCACCACCACCCTGATCTACAAGATCTATCGCGAGGGCTTCACCGGACTCGATCTCGCCGCCTCCGCCACCCAGTCGGTGGTGCTGATGCTGCTGGTCATCGTGCTCACGGTGGTGCAGTTCCGCTACGTCGAACGTCGGGTGCGCTATCAATGATCGAGAATCGCCGCGGGCTGACGCTGCTGTGCCACCTGATGCTGGTGCTGGGCATCGGCGTCATCCTCTTTCCGCTCTATGTGGCCTTCGTCGCCGCCACCCTCGACAACCGGGCGGTGTTCGCCACGCCCATGAGCCTGATCCCGGGGCGCCATCTCTGGGACAACCTCAGCCTGATCTGGACCCAGGGCGTGAGCAACAGCACCGCACCCTTCTGGTTGCTGCTGCTCAACAGCTTCCTGATGGCGCTGGGCATCACCCTGGGCAAGCTGTCGGTCTCCATCCTCTCGGCCTTCGCCATCGTCTGGTTCCGCTTTCCGCTGCGTACCCTGGCCTTCTGGCTGATCTTCATCACCCTGATGCTGCCGGTGGAGGTGCGCATCTTTCCCACCGTGGACACCATCGGCCACCTGGGAATGCTGGACAGCTACGCCGGCCTGACCCTGCCGCTGATGGCCTCGGCCACCGCCACCTTCCTGTTCCGCCAGTTCTTTCTGACGCTGCCCGAGGAATTACTCGAAGCGGCGCGCATCGATGGCGCCTCGCCGCTGCGCTTCTTCCGCGACATCGTCCTGCCGCTGTCGCGGACCAACCTGGCGGCGCTGTTCGTCATCACCTTCATCTACGGCTGGAACCAGTACCTCTGGCCGCTGCTGATCGTCAGCAACCCCGACCTCGGCACGGCCGTGGCGGGCATTCGCGGCATGCTCTCGCTCGGCGAGCGGGTGCCGCAATGGAACCAGGTGATGGCAGCCATGCTGCTTACCCTGATCCCGCCGGTGGCGGTGGTAATGGTCATGCAACGCGCCTTCGTGCGCGGTCTGGTGGATAGCGAAAAGTAACCATGGCAAACCTCGAACTCAGGGCCGTTTCCAAGAGCTGGAACGGCGGCAAGACCCAGGTCATTCAGCCCCTCGATCTGCAGGTGGCGGATGGCGAATTCATCGTGCTGGTGGGGCCTTCGGGCTGCGGCAAGTCCACCCTGCTGCGGCTGGTAGCCGGGCTGGAGCGGGTCAGCGCCGGCAGCATCCACATCGGCGGCCGGGACGTCACCGCACTGGAGCCCAAGGCGCGCGGCATCGCCATGGTGTTCCAGAACTACGCCCTCTATCCGCACATGAGCGTGGCCGAGAATCTGGCCTGGGGACTCAAGATCGCCGGGCTCGGCCGTGCCGAGATCGCCACCCGGGTCAAGGAGGCGGCGCGCATCCTGGAGCTCGATGGCCTGCTTGACCGCCGACCGCGAGAGCTGTCCGGCGGCCAGCGCCAGCGGGTGGCCATGGGCCGCGCCCTGGTGCGTGATCCGGCGGTGTTCCTGTTCGACGAGCCGCTGTCCAACCTGGACGCCAAGCTGCGGGTGCAGATGCGCCTGGAGTTGCAGCAGCTGCACCAGCGGCTCAATACCACCAGCCTCTATGTAACCCATGACCAGGTGGAGGCCATGACCCTGGCTCAGCGCGTGGTGGTGATGCAGGCAGGGGTGGTCGAGCAGCTTGGCACCCCGGTGGAGGTCTACGAACGTCCGGCGACGCGCTTCGTCGCCAGCTTCATCGGCAGTCCGGCGATGAATCTGCTGGACGGCCAGGTCGACGCCGCTGGCAGCCACTGCGAAGTGCCGGGCGGTCTGCGCCTGCCGCTGGGGCCGGGCTATCGCCATCTGGCCGGACGTGCGGTCTGCCTGGGCATCCGGCCCGAGCACCTGCAGCCCTGCGGCGTTTCGGAGCAGGGCCTGCCCCTGGTGGTCCGCACCCTGGAAATCCTTGGCGCCGACAACCTGGCGCATGGGCGCTGGGGCGAGCAGGCGCTGGTGGTGCGCCTGCCCCACCAGCAGCGGCCGGCGCCGGGCCATGTCCTGCAGCTGCGCGCGCCGGAGGAGCACCTGCACCTGTTCGATGCCGCCTCCGGTCGGCGCCTCGAATCCCGGCGCTAGGCACGCCGGTCCGGTCAAGGCGCGGGGCGGTTTCCCTCGGGCGGCCGGGAGAGGATACTGCGCCCTTTGCCGTTCTGACCGCCGATACCCATGGAAAACCTCCCGCTGTTCGATCTGCCCGCCGCCGCCGAGGAAAAACCCAAGTCCAGACGCGCTCGAAAGTCCGCTCCCGCGAGCGGTCTGCGCCTGTTGCACACCTCCGACTGGCACCTGGGGCAGCATTTCCTCGGGCGCACCCGCGAGGCCGAGCATCGCGCCTTTCTCGGCTGGCTGGTCGACCAGGTGGCAGAGCATGAGGTGGACGTGGTGCTGGTGGCAGGGGACATCTTCGATACCGCCACCCCGCCGAGCTATGCCCGCGAGCTGTACAACGGCTTCATCGTCGCCCTGCGCGGTACCGGCGCCAGCCTGGTGGTGCTGGGCGGCAACCATGATTCCGCCGCGGTGCTGGCCGAGTCCCGCGAATTGCTGGCCTGCCTGGACACCCGGGTGATCCCCTGCGTCAGCGAGACGCCAGCCGACCAGCTGCTGGAATTGCGCCGCCGCGACGGCGAGATCGGCGCACTGCTCTGCGGCATTCCCTTCGTGCGGCCGCGTGACGTGGTGCAGAGCCAGGCCGGACAGAGCGCCGAGGAAAAGCGTCAGGCGCTGCAACAGGCGATCCAGGGGCACTATGCCGAGTTGTACGCCCTGGCCGAGGCGCGCCGCGTCGAACTGGGCGTTGCCCTGCCGATCATCGCCACCGGCCATTTGACCACCGTGGGCGCCAGCACCAGCGAGTCGGTACGGGAGATCTATGTCGGCAGCCTCGACGCCTTTCCCACCAGCGCCTTTCCGCCGGCGGACTACATTGCCCTCGGTCATATCCACCGCCCCCAGCGGGTCGGCGGCCTGGAGCAGGTGCGCTACAGCGGTTCGCCGCTGTGCCTCAGCTTCGATGAGGAGCATGCCAAGGAAGTCCTGCTGGTGGAGTTCGGCGCGGCCCTGGAGCGAGTGACAGCCGTGGCGGTGCCCTGTTTCCAGCCGCTGGCCGTGGTGCAGGGCACCCTCGACACCCTGGGCGCGGCCCTGGTCGAGGCGGCGGCCGACGGCCGCCCCGAGTGCCCGGTGTGGGCCGAGGTGGTGGTGGCCGGTGACGACTACCTGGCCGATCTGCAGCCGCGCATCTCCGCGCTGGTGGCCGAGTTGCCGCTGGAAGTGCTGCGGGTAAGGCGCGCGCGCAGCACCATCGCGCCCACCCTGCAGGGTACCCAGCGCGAAACGCTGGAAGAGCTCAGCCCGCTCGACGTCTTCAGCCAGCGCCTGGCCGAGGAGACCCTGGACGACGACCTGCGTACCCGCCTGGAAGGCCTTTACCGCGAGGTTCTCGGCGAGTTGCCCGCCTGATCGCAGCGAAACGCTTCCATCGGACGGTATTTCTCCTCCGGAACAAGGCCCGCTGCCCCGGGGTCACCCTCTCTATGTAGCCCATATCGGAGGAGACCCCATGCACGACCTATCGCAACCCCTCGCCGCCACGCGTCATGAACGTTCCGACAACCAGGTCCCCAATGTCCAGAGCACCGAACGCGTGGTTTCCCTGCTTGGCGGTGGTCTGCTGATCCTTGGCGGAATGCGCCGCGGTGGTCTGGCCGGCTGCGTGAAGATGGCGCTGGGCGCCATGGCCCTCAGTCGCGGGGTACGCCAGCGCTGCGAGCTCAAGGCCGCGCTGCAGCCATCACCTTTCGAACAGGCGCTGGCCGAGCGCTGGGGCTGGCGCAATCCCACCGCCATCCAGCGCAGCGTCACCATCGCCAAGCCGCGTGAAGAGGTGTTCGCCTACTGCGCCGACCTGCAGCACCTGCGCGAGCTGCTGCCCTTCGTCGACCGCATCGAGCTGGGCGCCGATGGTGACAGCCACTGGCATGCCTCCGGTCCCCTGGGGCGCACCCTGAGCTGGACCCTGGAGCAGAGCGAGCGCCGCGAGAACGAATTCCTGCTGTGGAGCACCGTGCCCGGCACCTTCATGGCGCACAAGGCCAGTCTGACCTTCAGCGACGCACCCCAGGGCCGCGGCACCCTGGTCCAGGCCGTACTGGCCTGCGAAGCCCCGGCCGGCCTGCTCGGTCATGCCGTCACCGAAGGCATCAGCCGCTTCACCGGCAAGGCGGTCAATCTCGGCCTGCGCCGGCTCAAGCAACAACTGGAAACCGGCGAGATCGCCACCCCCGAGGTCACCCGCAGCGGTCGCCCGCTGGCGCCGCCTCATCCTCCGGTGACCCGCCCGGCCGACGAACCCCAGGCCGATATCAATGCCGGCCTGGGCACCCAGGGGAGGACCGAATGATGCGTGCCCTGACCTGGCAAGCCCCCAACCGTCTGCAGGTGGAAACCGTCCCGGATCCGGAGATCCTCAATCCGCGCGATGCCATCGTGCGCATCATCATGTCCTCGGTGTGCGGCTCGGACCTGCACTTGCTGGGTGGCTACGTCCCGGCGATGAAGCCTGGCGACATCATCGGTCATGAATTCCTCGGCGAGATCGTCGAGCTGGGCAGCAGCCTGCGTAACCAGGGCCTGGCCGTTGGCGACCGGGTGGTGACCGTCTCCATCATCGGCTGCGGTGACTGCGAGCACTGCCAGCGCGAGGATTACAACTGCTGCGACAACAGCAATCCCAAACCTGAGATGACCGAGCTGGCCTATGGACAGCCCTGTTCCGGCATCTTCGGCTACAGCCATGCCTTCGGCGGCTATGCCGGCAGCCACGCCACCTACGTGCGGGTGCCCTATGCCGACGTCAACCTGTTCAAGGTGCCTGACGGCGTCAGCGATGCCCAGGCGGTGTTCGTGTCCGATGCCGTGCCCACCGGCTACTACGCCGCCGACATCGCCGACATCCAGCCTGGCGATACCGTGGCGGTCTGGGGGTGTGGTGGCGTTGGCCAGATGGCCATTCGCAGCGCCTACCTGCTGGGCGCCGAGCGGGTCATCGCCATCGACCGCTTCAGCGATCGACTGCAGTTGGCGGCCAAGAAGGCCGGCGCCATCGTCCTCGATTACGAGACCACCAACATCCATGAGGCGCTGCTGGAACTGACCGGTGGCCGTGGCCCGGATCGCTGCATCGATTGCGTCGGCATGGAAGCCCACGGCACCCAGGTCGACTATGCCTACGACAAGACCAAGCAGCTGCTACGCCTGCATACCGAGCGCGGTTCGGCGCTGCGCCAGGCCATTCGTGCCTGCCGCAAGGGCGGGACGGTATCGGTGATCGGCGTCTATGGCGGGGTGATCGACAAGTTTCCCATGGGTGCCATCGTCAACAAGGCCCTGACCCTGAGATCGGGCCAGCAGCCGGGGCAACGCTATGTGGAGCGGCTGTTCGAACACATCCAGAAAGGCGAGCTGGATCCGTCCTACCTGCTCACCCATCCGATGAGCCTGGAAGAGTCGCCCTATGGCTACGAGCTGTTCAAGTCCAAGGACAAGAACTGCATGAGGGCGGTGTTCATGCCCTGAGGGGCCGCCCGGCGATCCCCGGATCGCCGGGCTTTTTATCCGCTAGACCAGCCAGATCGCCAGCGGCTGCCACAGCGCGGCGACCTTGTGGCCGCCACTGCAGCTGACCAGCGCCAGGGTGCCCACACCGACCAGCAGGGGCATGCCGAGAAAATCGAAGGGAGAGAGGGGCGAGCGCACGACGGATCCTCCGGGGAAACGTGGTTGCAGAGCGATACCTTGCAGTTGAGAGCGAGGGCCGGAGCAAGTTCAGCGGTGGACACGACCACAGGTCGAGTGGTCGGTTGGCATGGGCGAGCGAGCCCAACAATGCCAGAATCGGCGGTTCGCCGAGTCGTCCTGGAAAAGCCCGATGAAGATCCTCACCCTGCGCCTGAAGAACCTCAATTCCCTCAAGGGTGAGTGGAAGATCGACTTCACCGCCGAACCCTTCGCCAGCAGCGGTCTGTTCGCCATCACCGGACCGACCGGGGCGGGCAAGACCACCCTGCTGGACGCCATCTGCCTGGCCCTCTATCACCGTACGCCGCGCATGAGCAAGGTGGGCGGGGAGAGCAATGAACTCATGACCCGCCACACCGGTGACTGCCTCGCCGAGGTGGAATTCGCCGTGCGTGGCGAGCGCTATCGGGCCTTCTGGAGCCAGCGCCGCGCCCGCGACCGCGCCGATGGCGCCCTGCAACCGCCCAAGGTGGAACTGGCCAGGCTCGATGGCAGCATCCTCGCCGAAAAGACCGGTGACAAGCTCAGACTCACCGAAGAACTCACTGGCCTCGACTTCGAGCGCTTCACCCGTTCCATGCTGCTGGCCCAGGGGGGCTTCGCCGCCTTCCTGGAAGCCAGTGCCAGCCAGCGTGCCGAACTGCTGGAAGAGCTGACCGGCACCGCGGTGTACGGGCAGATCTCCCAGCGGGTGTTCGAGCGCGCGCGGGAGGCCAAGGGCGTCCTGGACGGCCTGCGCCAGCGCGTCGCCGGGGTCGAGGTGCTGGACGCCGAACGCCGCCAGGCGCTGGCCGCCGAGGGCAGCGGCCTGGCCGCATGCGAAGAGCGACTGGGGGCAGACCTCAAGACCTGGCAGACCCAACGCCAGTGGCTGTCCGCCGTGGAGCAGGCGGCGGCGGACGAGCAGCAGGCCCAGGCGCGCCTGGCCACCGCGCAGCAGGCCTGGGAGGCCGCCGAGCCGCAACGTCAGCGGCTGGCGGCGGCCGAGCCGGCGGCCCGGTTGCTGCCCATCGAGCAGGCCTGGCGCGAGGCCGCGGCGCGCGAACAGCGCAGCCGGGAAGAACTGGCACAGCTCGATCAGCGTATCCAGACCCTGGCCAGTCGCCGCGACGTCGCCCTGGCCCAGTCCCTGGGTGCCAGTGGCGAACAACTGCGCCAGGCCGAGGCGGAGCAGGCGCAGGCGCTAGACGAACACCAGCATCTGGAGCTAAGCCTGGCCGAGCGCAGGGGTCATGCCGAACTTGGCGAACGCCTGGGCGACTGGCGCAGCCAGCTGGCCCTGCGTGATGAACGAGCCGAGGCCCTGGCGCGCCTGACGCGCCGCCAGCAGGAGCAGACCCGGCAGCTGCAGCTGCTGGCCGAGGAACGCGAAGCCCAGCAGGAAGCGGTGACACGGGCACGCGAGCAGGCCGCCCAGGCCCAGGCGGCGGAGCAGGCCCAGCGCGAGCGCTGGCAGGCGGCGCTGGACGGCCGCGACGAAAAGGCCTGGCGTGCCCTCTGGCAGGCCACGCTGGGCCGGGTCAACGAGGTGGATCAGCTGGACCAACTGGTCGAGCGTCGACGCCAGCTGCAGACCCAGCTGGAGCGCCTGGCCCGCAGCCAGGGCGAGCGCCAGCGCCAGCATGGCGATCATCAGGTGCGCCTGGATGCCCTGCGCGGACGCTATCGCGAGGTGGCCCAGCAGGTGCGCGAGCGCGAGAAGCTGCTCGAACAGGAAAGGGTCATTCGCAGCCTGGAGGCCCAACGCGCCGAATTGCAGCCCGACGAACCCTGTCCGCTGTGCGGCTCCCGAGAGCACCCCGCGGTGGCCGACTATGCCGCCCTGGACGTTTCTGCCACCCAGACCGTCCTGCAGGACGCCAAGGCCGAACTGGAGCGCCTGACCCAGGAGGGCAAGGAACTCAGCGAGGCCCTGGCCGCGCTCAAGGCGCAACTCGATCAGGCCAACGAACAGCAGGCCGAAGCCAGCCAGCAACTGGAACAGCTGGGCGAACTCTGGCGCCAGCGTTGCGTTGCCCTGGGCGCCGATCCCGAAATACCCGGCGCGGTGGCCGAATTGCGCCGCCGTCAGGATCAGGAGCTGGCGCGCATCCAGCAGGTGCTCGCCACCCTGGATGGCCTGCGTCAGCAAGGCGAGGAAGGCCGCAACGAAGCCCAGCGCCTGGCGCGTCAACAGGCCGATGCCGAACAGCGCCAGGCGCTGGCCGAGGCGGCGTGGGAGCGAGCGCGCCAAGATCTGGCGGAGGGGGCCAGGGAACAGCGTGAGGCCGAGGCGCAACAGGCCACCGCAGAGCGCCAGTTGGGCGCGGAGCTGGCGCGCTGGGGACATGAGGTGCCCAGTCGTGCCGGCGAATGGCTGACGCTGCGCGAGCAGGAGTGGCGCCGCTGGCAGGCCGATCGCCAGCGAGCGCAGGAACTGCAGCAGCACCTGAAGGACATTGCCCAGCGCCTGGCCACCCTCGCGCCGCTGGTCGAGACCTGGCGCCAGCGCGCCGGCGAGGTCGCAGCCGTCCCGGTAGCGCCGGAGGCCGCTGCGGCCGTGCTCGCGGAGGCGACCGCGACCTGGGAAGACTGCCGCGAGCAGGGTGCGGCGCTGCAGGGCAGCCACCAGGCGCTGCATGAGCGACTGGCGGGCGAGGTGCAGCTGGCCAGCGAAGCCGCCGCCCGTTGGCAGACCGCTCTGGCCGCCAGCGCCTTCGCCGACGCCGACGCCTGGCGCGCCGCACAACTCGACGACCACGAGCACAGCGCCCTGACCAGGGAGCGCACCCGCCTCGAGACCGGCCTGACCGAGGCGCGCGCCCTGGCTGGTGCGGCGCAGGAACGCCTGAACACCCTGAACGCCGAGCCGCAGACCGAGCGCAGCGCCGCTGAACTGGATGCCGAACTGGCCGCTGCCAGCGCCGAATTGCGCGCCTTGGGCCAACGCCAGGGCGAGGTCAATGCCGCCCTGCGCGAAGACGAGCGCCGCCGCGAGGGTCTGCAGGCGCTGCTCGGCGAGATCGCCGCCCAGGAGCGTGATCACGATCTCTGGCAGCACCTCAACGGCCTGATCGGCTCGGCCGACGGCGCCAAATTCCGCAAGTTCGCCCAAGGCCTGACCCTGGATCACCTGGTACACCTGGCCAACGGTCAGCTCATGCGCCTGCACGGCCGCTACCGGCTGATCCGTCGCCAGGCGGCGGAGCTGGAATTGCAGATCCTCGACACCTGGCAGGCCGATGCCCTGCGCGACATCCGTACCCTCTCCGGCGGCGAGAGCTTTTTGGTGAGCCTGGCCCTGGCGCTGGCCCTGTCGGATCTGGTCAGCCAGCGCACCGGCATCGACTCGCTGTTTCTCGACGAAGGCTTCGGTACCCTGGATGGCGAGACCCTGGAGGTCGCCCTGGATGCCCTCGATCAGCTCAATGCCAGCGGCAAGACCATCGGCATTATCAGCCACGTGGAGGCGCTCAAGGAGCGCATCCCGGTGCAGCTCAGGGTGCGCAAGGGCGTCGGTCTGGGCCATAGCGGTCTGGAGCGGCGCTATGCCGTGGAGAAAAACGCGACCGAGTGAGTAATTTTTCCGGCGCAGTGGTCGAAGCCCAGCGCGAAGCGAAACGATGAAACTGTTAACGTAGACAGGTTCGCCGTCTCTGCTGGCGCTATGACATCTCCTTCTCCTACCGGCCACCTACCCACCATGTCCCAATTCCTTGCCGTCGGCCTGTTCGAATACGATCCCAGCCGCGCCGAATGGCGCGCGGATGCCGCCTGTGCGGCCATGCTGGGACGGGACGCCGAGGCACTGGCCCAAGGCCTTTCACCCGCCGAGCTGCTCAGCGAGCTGCAGAGTTGCACCGCCCCGCCCGAGGGGCTGCTGCCCGCCGCGGACCAGGTCTGGGAGGCCTGGCGCCAGGGCACCGATGGCCAGTTGCGCTGCCTGCAATTCCAGCGGCGCGAGGCCGGTGGCGTACTGCTCGACGTCACCGCGCAGCGGCGCCATGAAGCCGAACTCTGGCAGGGCGAGGCCTTCAAGCGCAGCGTCATGGTCTGCAGCGTCGACTGCATCAAGCTGATCGATCTGGAAGGGCGTCTGGAATACATGAATCCGGGTGGCCTGGTGGTCATGGAGATCGACGACTTCATTCCCTTCCAGGGCCGTCCCTGGGCCGAACTCTGGCCCGAAGGGCAGCGCCATGAGGTGACCGCCGCCATCGAGGCGGCGCGGCAGGGCGGCATCGGGCGCTTCACCGGGCTGGCGCCCACGGCGAAGGGCACCCGGCGCTGGTGGGACGTGGTGGTCACGCCGATCCTGGGCGATGACGGCCAGCCCCTGAGATTCCTCTCCATTTCCCGCGACGTCAGCGAAGCCGTCCACACCCGCGAAGCCTTGGACGAACTCAATCGCAACCTCGAGGAGCGCATCGAGATACGCAGCCAGGAGCTGATGGCTCTGGAAGAGGAGCTGCGCCAGGCGCAGAAGATGGAGGCCATCGGCCAACTTACCGGCGGCATCGCCCACGACTTCAACAACCTGCTGACCGGTATCGTCGGCTCGCTCGATCTGATGCGTCGTAGGGTGCAGCAGGGGCGCATCCAGGAGCTGGAACGCTACCTGGACACCGCCACTCGCTCGGCCGAGAACGCCGCGGCCCTGACCCAGCGCCTGCTGGCCTTCGCCCGCCGTCAGGTACTCGAACCCCGTCCGGTGGATGCCGGCCAGCTGGTGCAGGGCATGCACGAATTGCTGCGTCACAGCCTGGGCAAGAAGATCCGCAAGGACGTCCAGCTCGACGCCGACCTCTGGCTGCTGCACTGCGATCCGCATCAGCTGGAAAACGCCATCCTCAACCTGGCCATCAACGCCCGCGATGCCATGCCCGAGGGCGGCAACCTGAGCATCCGCGTGGACAATGTCAGCGGACCGCTCAGCATCGGCCTGCCGATCGAGACCGTGGCCGGTGATTTCGTCCGTATCCAGGTCTGCGATACCGGCACTGGCATGGACGCCGATACCCTCAAGCGCGCCTGCGAACCCTTCTTCACCACCAAGCCCAGCGGGCGTGGCACCGGACTCGGGCTGTCGATGATCTATGGCTTCGTCCGCCAATCCGGTGGTCAGGTGGAGATCCATTCGGTGGTGGGCGAGGGCACCTGCATCAGCCTCTATCTGCCGCGGCTGCTGGCTCAGTCCGTGGTGGAGCCCGCTCCCAGCGAAGCCGAAGGCCCGGTCCTGCCGGAGGTCTCCGGTGACTGCGCGCTGATCGTCGAAGAAGAGCGTGAAGTCCGCGTCATCATCGGCGAGGTGCTGGCGGAGCTGGGGTACACGCCCCTGGCGGTCGCCGACAGCGCCACCGCCGTGGCACTCATCGCCTCGGGCAGCCTGCGCATCGATCTGCTGGTGACCAGTCTCGGCCTTTCCGGGCTGGACGGCCGGCAACTGGCCGAGCAGGCGCGGGCCACCAGCCCCGGGCTGCCGGTACTCTATCTGTCCGGTCAGGCGGACCCGGCGTCCCTGCCGGAGCTGGCGGAAGAGGGCGTCGAACTCATCGGCAAACCCTTCGGTCTCGAAGAGCTGGCACGCTGCGTAAGGCGTCTGCGTCCGGGCGGCTGAGCCGGTCGCGGCGAACTGTCGCGGCGCTCCAGGGTCGATCCTTTCGTGTCGCAACGTCCGTTGCGGCTGCTGTCGTGTCGACAAGAAAAGGAGCGCTTCATGAAACGCCTGCCACCTGCGCCGCCCGCGCGGATGCTCGTCCTGTCCCTGTCCATCGCCTTTCTCGCCGCCTGCGCCCATGAGGGCAGCAAGCCGGAAACCCCGACCTGGAGTTGGCGCGACGCCAGCAACGCCCGCGTCGTGCCGCCGGACCAGGCCTATCCCGAGCTGTTCGCCGCCGTGCAGCAGGGCAAGCTGTTCAGCGACCAGAAGCACTTCGTCGATGCCCTGCCCAAGCGCAATCCGGCCGACATCCGCCAGGACTATCTGGCCCAGCGCGACAAGCCGGGCTTCGACCTCAAGGCTTTCGTCAGCGCCAACTTCGAAGAATCCGATCCGATCAAGGTCGCACCGCCCAAGGCGGGGGCTGACCTGCCGACCCACGTCAAGGACCTCTGGCCGGTGCTGACCCGCCATTACGAAGAGGTGCCGGCCTACAGCAGCCTGCTGCCGCTGCCCAAGCCCTATGTGGTGCCGGGTGGACGCTTCCGCGAGGTCTACTACTGGGATTCCTACTTCACCATGCTGGGTCTGGCCAAGGACGGGCGCACCGACCTGGTCCGCGACATGGTGGACAACTTCGCCCATGAGATCGACGTCTACGGCCACATTCCCAACGGCAATCGCAGCTACTACCTGAGTCGCTCGCAGCCGCCGTTCTTCGCCTACATGGTCGATCTGCAGGCCAGCCTGGAAGGCGACTCCGCCTATCGCCGCTACCTGCCGCAACTGCAGAAGGAATACGCCTACTGGATGGCCGGGGCCGAAGGTCTGCAACCGGGCCAGGCCAATGCCCATGTGGTCAGGCTGGCCGACGGCACCCTGCTCAATCGCTACTGGGACGCCCGCGATACCCCGCGCCAGGAGTCCTACCTGGAAGACCTGGCCACCGCCGCCCAGGCCAAGGGTCGACCGGCCGGCGAGGTCTATCGCGACCTGCGCGCCGGGGCCGAGAGTGGCTGGGACTTCTCCTCGCGCTGGCTGGGTGATGGCAAGACCCTGGCGACCATCCGTACCACCGCCATTGCCCCGGTGGACCTGAACAGCCTGCTCTATCACCTGGAACAGACCATCGCCAAGGCCTGCGAGAAGACCGGCGAGGCCAGTTGCGTCCAGGCCTACAGCCAGAAGGCCAAGACCCGCCAGCAGGCCATCGACCGCTACCTGTGGAATCCGGCCGGTTACTACACCGACTTCGACTGGCAGGCCAAGCGCCGTACCGACAAGGTTTCCGCCGCTACCCTGTTCCCGCTGTTCGTGGGCCTCGCCAGCCAGAGCAGTGCTGACCAGACCGCCGCGACCGTGGCCAACCAGCTGCTGCGTCCGGGTGGCATCGCCACCACCACGGTCAAGACCGGCCAGCAGTGGGACGAGCCCAACGGCTGGGCGCCCCTGCAATGGATCGCCGTGGACGGCCTGCGTCGCTACCAGCAGGACAAGCTGGCCGCCGACATCGGCACCCGCTTCCTGACCCAGGTGCAGAACCTCTACGCCCGCGAGCAGAAGCTGGTGGAGAAATACGACCTCACCGGCGGCCAGGGTGGCGGCGGCGGCGAATACGAGCTGCAGGACGGCTTCGGCTGGACCAACGGCGTGACGCTCAAGCTGCTCGAACTCTACAAGTCGCAACCTGGCGCGAAATAAGGCCAAAGAAAAGGTCCGCCATGGCGGACCTTTTTCATACTGCTGAATCCCGTAGGTTGGGCTGAGACAGCTTCATCGTCGAAGCCCAACAATCTGGGAGTTTTGGCTAACCCGTTGGGCTTCGCTGCGCTCAACCCAACCTACGGACCGCTATTTCCATCTCTCCCTTTCGGAGAGGGCTGAGGTAAACCCAACCCCCAATCTAGTTTGATGGCGTACTACAACGTCACAGCGGATCCACCGGTGGCGCATCGTCCTCGTCGGCAGGCAACTCCGCCGGATGCAGCCCCTCCGGATCTTCGTCCTCGGGCAACGGCAGGATGGCGTTCATCAGCTGTACTCCGGATTGCGCGGATTCTTCTGCGGCAGGCGTTCCTCGACTGGCTTGTCATCCGGATCCTCACCTACGGGCTCTTCGGGATCAGGCGCAATGTCCGGGTCGATGTCCAGGTCGTCGGGGTTTTCCTTGATCTGATCGTTCATGCGGCCTCCGCGAGTGGTTGTTAAGCGTTGGGCATAGCCCTCCACGCGAAGTTCGTTACCGGCGATCAGCGATAGCCTCTGGCCTGCAGATCGAACAGCTGGGCATAGCGGCCGCCGCTGGCCAGCAGTTGCTTGTGATTCCCTCGCTCGCGGATCTCGCCGCCTTCCAGCACCAGGATCTGATCGGCATTGCGCACGCTGGAGAAGCGGTGCGAGATCAGCAGGGTCATGCGCTGCTGCGCCTGGGCGCGAAAGCGCTCGAAGATCACCGCCTCGGCGGCGGCGTCCAGCGCGGCGGTAGGTTCGTCCAGCACCAGGATATCGGCGTCTTCGCGCATATAGGCGCGCGACAGGGCGATCTTCTGCCACTGCCCGCCGGACAACTCCTGGCCGCCCATGAACCAGCGTCCGAGCTGGGTCTCGTAGCCCTCGCGCAGACCGGCGATGACCTCGTCGGCCAGGCCCTGCTCGGCCGCCTTGCGCCAGCGCGCCTCATCGTTGAAGGCCATGGTGTCGCCGACACCGAGGTTTTCGCCAGCGGTGAGCTGGTAGCGGATGAAGTCCTGGAAGATGACGCCGATACGCCTGTGCAGGGCGACCGGCTGCCACTCCTGCAGATCGCTGCCATCGAGCAGGATGCGTCCCTGGGTAGGCGCATGCAGCCGGGTCAGTAGCTTGATCAGGGTGGTCTTGCCCGAGCCGTTGGCGCCCACCAGGGCCACGCTCTGGCCCGGCGCCAGGTGAAAGCTGATGTCCTTGAGCGTCGGTGCGGTCGCGCCCGGATAGGTAAAGCCGACCCCGTCGAATCTCAGGCCATCTCCGGGCTGGCTGCCGGCGGTGAGGCTGCCGCCCTCGGCGCTGGTCGGCTGGCCCAGGTAGTCGTAGAGATTGCTCAGGTAGAGGCTGTCTTCGTAGAGTCCGCCAAGGGCCGTCAGGCTGGCGCTGACTGCGGCCTGACCCTGGCGAAACAGGGTGAGATAGAGGGTCATCTGGCCCAGGCTCAGACGGCCGCGCACGGTATCGAGCACCACCCAGGCATAGGCGGCATAGAAGGCGAGGGTGCCCAGCAGGCCAAAGACGAAACCCCAACCGTCACGTCTCAGCGTCAGGCGGCGGTCCTCGGCATAGAGCTTGGTGAAGGTGGTGCGATAGCGCTCCAGCAGCAGCGGCGCCAGGCCGAACAGCTTGACCTCCTTGATGTAGGCCTCGTGGGAAAGCAGGGTCTCCAGGTAGGTCTGGCGGCGCGTCTCGGGCGCACGCCGACTGAACAGGCGAAAGGCATCGCCGGAAAAGCGCGCCTCGGCCAGGAACACCGGCAGGGCGCCCACCACCAGCAGCAGCAGCGCCCAGGGCGAGAAATGCACCAACAGCACGGCGAAGCTGACCAGGGAGATGAGGTTCTGCAACAGGGTCAGGGACTTGGTCACCAGCGCCAGGGGCCGGATGGACGCCTCGCGCCGGGCCCGCACCAGCTTGTCGTAGAAATCCGCGTCTTCGAATTGTGCCAGCGACAGGGTCTGGGCCTTTTCCAGGATCAGCAGATTCACGGTCTGCCCCAGGCGTACCCGCAGCAGCGATTGCTGCACCGACAGCAGCCGCTGGGCCCCCGCCAGGGCGGCCAGCACACCGGCTTCGGCCAGCACGAACTTCAGCACTGGCCACAGCGGCGCCTGGCCCTGCTCGGCATGCAGCCGCATGGCCGCCACTACGGCATCGACGATGCGCTGTCCCAGCCAGGCGGCCAGCGCCGGCAGCAGGCCGGCGACCAGGGTGGCCAGAACCAGGCCGATCATCAGCGCGGGAGAGGTGCTCCAGACCAGGCCGGCAGCGCGGCGCATCTGCTGTTGCACGATAGCGAAGGAGGTCGAGAGGGCCATGGCGGATCTTCGGCGAGGGTCAGCATTAGTCGAGGCGGCGGTCGCCATGTTCCCGAGGCTATGGCAAAAGGCTTACACGCCCTGGTGTTACCTGGCCATGTCGCCGCTCCGGCGGGCTGCGTAATCTACACCTATCAGCGGCGCAGGATGCGCAGCTCTGAGGTCACGGATGAAGACCAGGCCAGGATGGCGCCTGACAGGACGTTGGGATGGTCGCAACAAACAACCCGCTTCGGCGGGTTTTTTGTTGGGCGCGATTCAAGGGCAGCGAGCGATTGTGTTGGGTATGGCAAAAGGCTTACATGCCCTGGTGTCACCTGGCCATGTCGCCAACTCGGGGGGCTGCGTAATCTACACCTATCAGCGGCGCAGGATGCGCAGCTCTGAGGTCACGGATGAAGACCAGGCCAGGATGGCGCCTGACAGGATGTTGGGATGGTCGCAACAAACAACCCGCTTCGGCGGGTTTTTTGTTGGGCGTGATTCAAGGGCAGCGAGCGATTGTGTTGGGTATGGCAAAAGGCTTACATGCCCTGGTGTCACCTGGCCATGTCGCCAACTCGGGGGGCTGCGTAATCTACACCTATCAGCGGCGCAGGATGCGCAGCTCTGAGGTCACGGATGAAGACCAGGCCAGGATGGCGCCTGACAGGATGTTGGGATGGTCGCAACAAAGAACCCGCTTCGGCGGGTTTTTTGTTTTGGGCGTCATGCCAGCCTGGCAGGCGATTAAGGTCCGGGTTCCGCGGCGACGCGGTTGCGACCGGCGCCCTTGGCCGCATAGAGCGCCCGGTCGGCGCCTTCGGTGAGGGTGTAGGCATCCATCCCGGCCCTGTAGGTAGCGATACCAACGCTCAGGGTTACCGCGCGCCGTGACCAAGCATGGTTGGCGACGGCAGCCCGACAACGCTCGGCAACCAGATGGGCAGCGCTGAGATCGGCACCTGACAGCAGGATGGCGAATTCCTCGCCGCCGTAGCGAAAGCAGGCGTCATTGTCGCGACAGCTTTGTAGCAGCAACTGGCTGACCGTCTGCAAGGCGGTATCACCGGCCTGGTGGCCAAAGGCGTCGTTGTAGGCCTTGAAGTGATCGACGTCGATCAGCAGCATGGACAACGGCGTGCCCTGGTCCTCGGCGCGACGCAGATGCTCCGTCAGGCGCAGGTCGAAGGCACGCCTGTTGAACAGGCCGGTCAGGGCATCGGTGACGCTGCGTTGCTCGGCGGCCTGCATCATGTCCAGCAGCTGACGCTGCGAGGCCTCCAGCATGTGCTGTTGCTCGATATGCTCGGTGACGTCCACCGACAGCCCCGCCAGGGCGATGCCCTGCCGGGTGACCAGGGGAAACTTGTAGGACTGCCAGAAGAGGCGTCGGCCGTCCTGAGCCGTCATGCGCTCGACGAGTCGGCTCGGCTTGAGTTCGTTCATCACCTGCTCGTCGACCTGGCGAAAACGTGGCGCCGCCTCTGGCCAGATGGTGAAGTCGTCCTGGCCGAGGACCTCGTCACGGGTCAGTTCCAGCTGCTGCAGAAAGGGCTCGTTGACATAGCGGTAGCGCCAGTCGCGGTCCTTGATGTAGGCGATGAAGGGCCCGTTGTTCATGAAGGCGGAAAAATTGATGTCCAGCTCTTCCAGCTGGCGCAGGGTCTCGCGCTGTTGCAGCAGGATGATGACCTGCCGGGCCAGCCGTTGCAGGTTGTCGACCTGAGCCGGCTCGAAATGCCGGACCCGGTCGTCCATCACGCAGAGGGTGCCAAGGGCGACCCCGTGTCGGTCGAGCAGGGGAATGCCCAGGTAGGCGCGCATCCGCTCCAGCCCGGGTGCCGACCTGAGGTGTGAGACACGCGGGTCCCTCTGCAGATCCTCCACCAGAAAAGGCTGGCGAGGGGTGCGGATCGCCAGGTGGCAGAGCGAGGCGTCGACCGGCACCTCGGCTACCGTCATGCCCTGGCAGGCCTTGAACCAGAGACGTTGCCGATCGGCCAGGGTGATGAAGGCCACCGGCGCCCGGGTCAGTTGGCAGGCCAGGGCGACGATGTCCTCGTAGGCGGCTTCGACACCGCTATCGAGAATCTGCAGCTCGCTCAGGGCGTGGAGACGCTGGGCGTCATCGGGGTGAGTCATGCGGGCTCGCGAAGGCGGGGTCTCTGGCTAGAGCATAGTATCCAGGGCGACAGAGGAAAATTGTAGCCTTGCCGCAGTTCGCCCAGGCACCGGTCGCTACCGGCACCTGGGCATTAGCGGACTAGCGCCGGGGTTGCAGCAGCAGCGCCACCAGGGCGCTCCAGCCGGTCTGGTGGGAGGCCCCGAGTCCGCGGCCGTTTTCGCCGTGGAAATACTCGTGGAACAGCACCAGGTCGCGACTGCGCGGATCGTTCTGCAGTTGCGGATAGTCGACCATGCTCGGGCGTTTGCCGTCGGCGTCCTTGAGGAACAGCCGCGTCAGGCGCTGGCTGAGGCCGTCGGCGACCTCTTCCAGATTGGCCAGGTAGCCGGAGCCGCTGGGGTATTCCACCGAGAAGCTGTCAGCGTAGTAACGGTGGAACTCGTGCAACGACTCGATGAGCATGTAGTTGATCGGCATCCACAGCGGCCCGCGCCAGTTGGAGTTGCCGCCATAGAGCCGCGAATCCGATTCCGCCGGCTGGTAGCGGGCACTGAGCAGATTGCCATCGGCCTGGCGCATCTCGAAGGGCTGCTGTTCATGGGCCTTGGACAGCGAGCGGATGCCGTATTCGGAGAGGAATTCGTTGTCATCCAGCATGCGCTTGAGCAGCAGCTTGGTGCGGTGGCCGCGCAGCAGCGAGAGCAGGAATCTATTGCCCTGGCCGGGTTCGGTCCAGCGCGAGACCAGTCGGGCGAGATCCGGCCGCTGGCGCAGGAAGCCGCGCAGCCGTCCGCCGAGGCCGGGGAGGCCCTCGTGCTCGCGCTGTTCCAGGACCTGCACCGCGAACAGCGGGATGAGGCCGACGATGGACCTCAGGCGCAACGGCTCGGCGCTGCCATCCGGCTTGTGCAGGACGTCGTAGAAGAATTCGTCCTGTTCGTCCCAGAGCCCGTCTTCGCGATCATCGCTGTGGTTGATGGCGCCGGCGATGTGCAGGAAGTGCTCGAAGAATTTCACCCCCAGGTCGACGTACACCGGATTTTCCTTGGCCAGCTCCAGGGCGATGCGCATCAGGTCCAGGGCATAGGCGGCCATCCAGGCGGTGCCGTCGGCCTGGTCCAGGTGATAGCCCTCCGGCAGGGGGGCCGAGCGGTCGAAGAGGGCGATGTTGTCCAGGCCGAGGAAACCGCCCTGGAAGATGTTGCGACCCTCGGTGTCCTTGCGGTTGATCCACCAGGAGAAATTCAGCAGCAGCTTGTGGAAGACGCGTTCGAGAAAGACCCGGTCGCCGACCCCGGTGAGGGACTTTTCCTGCAGGTAGACGTGCCAGGTGGCCCAGGCGTGCACCGGCGGATTGGCGTCCTCGAAATTCCACTCGTAGGCCGGCAGCTGGCCATTGGGGTGCATGAATCTGTCCTTCACCAGCAGCAGCAGCTGCTGCTTGGCGAAACCGGGATCGATCAGGGCGTAGGCCACCGCCTGGAAGGCCAGGTCCCAGGAGGCGTACCAGGGGTACTCCCATTTGTCCGGCATGGACACGATGTCGAAATTGAGCAGGTGGCGCCAGTGGCCGTTGCGGATGCGCTGGCGCTGGGCCGGCGGCGCTGGCTGGGCCGGATCGCCATCGAGCCAGCGATTGACCTCGAAATAATAGAGCTGCTTGGACCAGAGCAGGCCGGCCAGGGCCTGACGCTGCACCAGACGCGCATCGGGATCGGCGATCTTTTCCTGCAGGGCGGCATAGAAGGCATCGGCCTCGGCGATGCGCTCGGCAAAGATCGTATCGACATCCACCGCCAGCGCATTGGTGGGCGCCAGGCGCAGGTAGACCACGGTCTTGGCGCCACCCTCCAATGCCACGGCGAAATGGGCGGCTGCCTTGCTGCCGAAATCGCGGCGGATCGCCTCGCGGGCGCCGCGCACCACGTAGTCGTTGATGCCGTCCTTGAAGGGCCCTTCGGCGGGCTCGCCGGTGAGGCAGGGCAGGTTGGTTTCGTTGTTGCAGAACAGCCACTCGGCCTCGCGCGGGCCCCAGGCGCTGACCACCAGGTCGGGCCGGTCGAAATAGCTGGCGCGAACCTGGTCGCCTTCCAGGCTGAGCATGGAGCGCGGCGGGGTACCGGTCCAGGCCCAGGTGTTGCGAGACCAGATCTGCGGCAGCACCCGCAGGCTGGCGCGCTCGGTCCCGCGATTTTCCACGGTGACCCGCATGAGGATGTCGTCGGGGGTGTGCTTGGCGTATTCGACGGTGACGTCGAAATAGCGATCCTCGGCGAAGACGCCGGTATCGAGGATCTCGTATTCGCGGTCCTCCAGGCCACGCCGGGCGTTTTCCTCGGTGAGCTGGGCATAGGGAAAGGCGGCGTGGGGATACTTGTAGAGCATCTTCTGGTAGGCATGGCTCGGCACCCCGTCCAGGTAGAAGTACAGCTCCTTGACGTCCTCGCCATGGTTGCCCTCGGCGTTGGTCAGGCCGAACAGCCGTTCCTTGAGGAAGGGATCGCGTTCGTTCCACAGGGCGATGCCCAGGCACCATTGCTGAGCCTTGTCGCAGAAACCGGCGAGGCCGTCTTCGCCCCAGCGATAGGCGCGGCTGCGCGCATGGTCATGGGGGAAGTAGCGCCAGGCGTCGCCATCGGCGCTGTAGTCTTCACGGACCGTGGCCCACTGGCGCTCGCTCAGGTAGGGCCCCCACTGCCGCCAGGCGGCAACATCGGTATCAGCCAGGCGCTGGCCTTCTCGGGTATGCAGGATGCCCGGGGCGGGATGTGCCGTCATCGTGTCTCCAGATTCAGGTAACGGTTAAGGCTCGAGGATAGATCACCATTGTGGCGTGCAACGACCTGCCTTGGCGTATCGCTGCAGTTTTTAGTGCCTGTCTGACCGGAAAAAATTCACGCCGTTGCGGTTTTCGTCACAGGGTCTGGGCGGATGCAAAGGCTCTATCTCGGGCAGGCGGCGGACGAAAAAAAGCCCCACGCCGGGTCGGGGTGGGGCCTTCTGGTCATCGCGGAGAGCCCGCCGCTCGCGCAGCGGGCCTGGCAGCGATCTACAGCGCCATGTCGTTGGCGGCCTTTTCGGCGCGCGGGGCGCTGGCGGTGGCCTTGGCGTTCTCGGTGCCGGTGCCGGTGGCGACCGGCGGGGTGGCCAGTTGCAGGACTTCGGCGGTGTAGTTCCACTCCTGCTGAACGCGCGCCGGGTCGCTGTTCAGCTTGGTGCCGTAGCTGGGCACGATCTGGTGCAGCTTGGCTTGCCACTCCGGGGTCGCGACCTTGTCCTTGAACACCTTCTCCAGCACGCTCAGCATGATGGGCGCGGCGGTCGAGGCACCCGGGGAAGCGCCCAGCAGGCCGGCGATGCTGCCGTCCTTGGCCGCGACGATCTCGGTGCCCAGCTTCAGCACGCCACCCTTGTCGGCGTCGCGCTTGATGATCTGCACGCGCTGACCGGCCTGCCACAGGCGCCAGTCTTCCTTCTTGGCGTTGGGGAAGTACTCGCGCAGGGCGGCCATGCGGTCGTCATCCGACAGCATCAGCTGGCCGGCGAGGTATTCCACCAGCGGGTACTCGGCCACGCCCACGCGGACCATCGGCCAGGCGTTGTGGGTGTTGGTGCTGGTCAGCAGGTCCAGGTAGGAACCCTGCTTGAGGAACTTGGTGGAGAAGGTGGCAAAGGGCCCGAACAGGATCACGCGCTTGCCGTCGAGCATGCGGGTGTCCAGGTGCGGTACCGACATCGGCGGTGCGCCCACCGAGGCCTTGCCATAGGCCTTGGCCAGGTGCTGCTGGGCGATCTCGGGATTGTCGGTGACCAGGAAGGAACCCCCCACCGGGAAGCCGGCGTAGTCGTTGGCTTCGGGGATGCCCGACTTCTGCAGCAGGTGCAGCGCACCGCCACCGGCGCCGATGAAGACGAACTTGGCGTCGGTCTCGGTCTTCTTGCCGTCCTTGAAATTCTTGTACTCCACGCGCCAGCTGCCGTCGGCATTGCGGGTGATGTTCTCGACTTCGCTGGACAGGTTCAGCTTGAAGTTCGGCTTGGACTGCAGGTTGGCGGCGAACTGGCGGGTGATCTCGCCGAAGTTGACGTCGGTGCCCAGCGGACTCCAGGTGGCGGCGACCTTCTGCTTGGGATCGCGACCTTCCATCATCAGCGGAACCCATTGCTTGATCTGCGCGGGATCCTCGGAGAACTGCATGCCGGAGAACAGCGGGCTGGCCTTGAGCGCCTCGTAGCGCTTCTTCAGGAAGGCGATGTTCTCGTCACCCCAGACGAAGCTCATGTGCGGGGTGCTGTTGATGAAGCTCTTCGGGTCCTTGAGGACACCGTTCTTGACCTGCCAGGACCAGAATTGACGGGAGATCTGGAAGGCTTCGTTGATCTCGATGGCCTTGGCGATGGTGACCTTGCCGTCCTTGTCTTCCGGGGTGTAGTTCAGCTCGGCCAGGGCGGAGTGGCCGGTACCGGCATTGTTCCAGCCGTTGGAGCTCTCGTCGGCGACCTTGTCCAGGCGCTCGACCATTTCCATGGTCCAGTTCGGCTCCAGCTCGTTCAGCCAGATGCCCAGGGTGGAGCTCATGATGCCGCCGCCGATCAGCAGGACGTCGACCTTCTTGGTGTCTTCGGCCTGTGCGGTGCCCAGGGCGGAGGCGATGGCGACGCCGAGCAGCGCGCCAGTCATTTTCTTCAGCATGTGATCTCTCGTTCGATAGAAGCTGGGTCTGCTTATCGAGTTTCGGTGCGGTGCGGCACCATGGCACATGGGGGGATGTGCAGTGGGCAAGGCAGAATGCAGCCGGAAACACGCAAGGGCAGGTTCTTTTCCCTCCACCGCCCCTCTCTCATGAGTCACCGGAGGAGTCGGAGCAAAAACGCAAGGCGCGGCCTTGGCAGCGGCTGACCGGCGACAGAGGTCCCGGGCGCGGCTGCGTGCGCGTGGCGTAATTGTTGCCGGACATTTTAAAGGGAAGGGGTAGGGCTGCCTAGCCCGTAATTCATTGGCTTTGCCTATTAGCCTTTAGTCTAATCTGCTGTGACGGCGGTTAAAGTCCCGCCAGCTGCCGCTCCAGACGAAGCGGAGCGGCCTGGGCGGCTTTCCGCAAGCCGCCGGCGGCACCGACGAAAGCGGGCAGAAAGCCGCTGGAGGGTCGTCGTTCGCAGGGGCGCGCAGGTAGCGGGACGATAGATCAGGCGAAGCGCCAGGCGAGAAAGCGACTCTGCTTCTGGCCCTGGGCCATGGCTACGACGCGACTTTCAATGACCTGTTCGCGGCGTAGCGCCGCCTGCAACGGCGGCAGATTGCTGGCCTTGGACACCAGGCAGGTGAACCAGCCGACCTGCCTGGCGAAGGCCCGACTCTCGCGGATCATCCGGTCGATAAAGGCTGCCTCGCCCCCGGGGCACCAGAGTTCAGCCGCCTGGCCGCCGAAGTTGAGCAGGGGTACCTGCTTGCCAGTGGTCTTGCCCAGATTCTTCCACTTGCGCCGGCTGCCGCGCACGGCATCGTCGGGGCTGGCGTGGAAGGGCGGGTTGCACAGGGTGGCGGCGTAGCGCTCACCGGGCTGCAGGATGCCGGCGAAGATGGCCTGGGGATCCGGCTGGCGGCGCAACTCGATGGCGGCGGCGCAATCCGCATTGGCCGCCAGGGTACGTCCGAAGGCGGCCAGCGCCGCCGGGGCGATGTCGCTGCCAACGAAATGCCAGCCATACTCCTTGAAGCCAATCAGCGGATAGACGCCATTGGCGCCCGTACCCACGTCCAGCAAGAGCGTCGTCGCGCCACGGGGAATCCGGCCGCCATTGCCCTCGGCCAGCAGGTCGGCCAGGTGATGCAGGTAATCCGCCCGGCCAGGAATCGGTGGGCAAAGGAAATCAGCGGGGATGTCCCACTCGCGCACGCCATGGTGCAGTGCCAGTAGCGCGCGATTGAGTGCGCGGACGGCCTGGGGATCGGTGAAGTCGATGGACAGATTGCCCCGCGGCGTCGGCGCCACGAACGGCCTGAGCGCCGGGCTCATGCGCATCAGGGCGGGAAAGTCGTAGCTGCCCTGGTGGCGATTGCGTGGATGCAGGGGCGCGGGGCGGCCAGGGAGGGGGCGGCGGGGCAAGGTCATGAAGGCAGGCAGGGTGGAAAAGGGGCGGCGAGCCTAGCACAGCCGCCCTTTTAGAGCCTGTTCTAAGTCTCGCGAGCTAGGTACAAACAAGGCGAAAATGCCTAAGGAAGCGAAGTTTACAGTCGGTAAATGAGCATTCCGAAGGCATTTTCAACGCCGTTTGCCCGACGCGCAGCAGACCTTAAACAGGCTATACGGCTCACGCGGGCGTTGGGGCGTCTTCCGGCAGCACGCCGATCTCGCGCAGGTTGCGCCAGAAGTCGGCGGGGATAGGCGCCCGCAGCAGTTCGGCGTTCTGCCGGGCCCGCTCCGGCGTGCTGCTGCCGGGAATGGTGGCGGCCACCGTGGGATGGGCCAGGCAGAACTGCAGGGCCGCGGCGCGGATGTCCACCCCGTGATCCTGGCAGACGCCCTCGATCAGCTCGACCTTGCGGCGCAGTGCCGGCTCGGCTTCGGCGTAGTTGTAATGCTTGCCACCCGCCAGCAGGCCGGAGTTGTAGGGCCCACCCACCACGATGCCCACGCCGCGGCGTGCACATTCCGGGAAGAGCGTGTCCAGGGCTTCGCGATGATCCAGCAGGGAATAGCGACCGGCCAGCAGGAAGGCATCGGGATCGCTCTGCTCCAGCGCCAGGTGGCAGGGTTCCACCAGGTTGACGCCCAGGCCCCAGCCCAGGATCAGCCCTTCCTCGCGCATCTCGGTGAGGGCCTTGGCCGCACCCTGCATGGCCTGGGCGAAGTAGTCACGCCAGGCCGGGCCGTGCTGGTCCTCGGACAGATCGTGGATCCAGACCAGATCGAGGCGGTCGGTCTTGAGGCGTTCCAGACTGGCCTCGATGGAGCGGCGGGCGCCGTCGGCGGAATAGTCGAGCACCCGCTTGAAGGGCAATTCGTTGACGAACGGCGGCGCATTTTCCGGCTGATCGGCCGGTTCCAGCAGGCGGCCGACCTTGCTGCAGAGGACGAAATCGTCGCGCGGCTTGTCGGCCAGCACCTCGGCGAAACGCCGCTCCGACAGCCCGGCGCCATAGTGGGGCGAGGTGTCATAGAGGCGGATGCCCGCGTCCCAGGCGGCTTCGAGAGTCGCCCGGGCGTCGGCGTCGCCTACCTCGCGGAACATGTTGCCCAGCGGGGCGCCGCCAAAGCCGAGGGAGGGGATGTCGATACGCATGGGAAGTCTCCAGGGGGGGGCGTGTCTGCATCCCGACCGCTGTCCCCGAACTCCTGTTCCCCTAGTCCGCCGGACGTAGCAGGGCTACCTCGGCGCGGGTGAGCGGGCGATAGGCACCCTCGGCCAGGGCGGAATCCAGCGCCAGCTCGCCGATGCGGTCGCGATGCAGGGCGACAACCTCGATGCCGAAGCGGCCGAACATGCGCTTGACCTGGTGATAGCGGCCTTCGACCAGGGTCAGGAAGGCGTTGTGGTCATCCAGTGGCTCCAGTCGTGCGGGTTGGGTGACCAGGTCCTCATAAGCGAAGTAGAGTCCCTCGGCGAAGGTGGCCACCAGCTGCGGCGGAATAGCCTCGGCGGTGGTGACCCGGTAGCGCTTGGTCTGCTTGTGACGCGGATGACTGAGGCCGCGCGACCACTGGCCATCGTTGGTGAGCAGCAGCAGGCCGGTGGTGTTGAAGTCCAGCCGCCCGGCCAGGTGCAGATCGGCGCGCTGATCCGGCGCGAGGCAGTCCAGCACCGTGGCATGGCGGGCATCGACGGTGGCGCTCACGCAGCCGCGCGGCTTGTGCAGCATCAGGTAGCGGCCGCCGGGACCGTCCTGCAGCAGGCGCTCGTCGGCCTCGATGCGATCGAAGGCGAACACCTCCTGCTCGGCCCGCCGGGTGGTGGTGCCATTGACCCTTACCCGACCCTCGGCGAGCAGACGCCGCCCCAGTTGGCGGCCCAGCTCGGGTCGGTTGCCCAGCCAGCGGTCCAGGCGCATCAGCGAGATTCGCCGGCGGTGCCCGCCGCGCAGGCCGGGCAGAGGCAGCGTCGATCACGCTCTTCCGCGGGCAGGCGGTCCAGTACGGCGGGATCGATCGGCGTCTGCAGGCACCAGCAGTCGAGGAGTTCGCCACCGGCGGCCAGGACGCAGCTGTTGGCCTGGCCGCACAGCGGGCAGCGGGTGGGATCGAAGGGTGTGGGCGATGCGGCCATGGTGATCTCGTCGGGCGAAGCGGGCGGCAGAGTACCGGGAATTGCGACCTGGGTAACGTCCGCTACGCTGGGGGTCTGCGTACTGTCGCATCCGGGGTGCAAGCTGCATCCTAGCTCCGATCGTCGGACCACCCGAGGAACCCATGACAATAACTGCTCTGCGCACCCTGATCCGTACCCTCATTCCCGGCACCCTGCTGGTCAGCCAGCTGGCCCTGGCCACCGAAGCCGATATCGGCCAGACCCTGGCCCGGCAGGCCGGCATTCCCTGGCCGGCGGTGATCGCCCATCGCGGCGCCTCCTTCGATGCCCCCGAATCCACCGCGCCGGCCTATCTGGTGGCGCGGGAACTGGGCGCCGACTACCTGGAGCTCGACCTGCAGCGCACCAGGGACGGCCAGCTCATCGCCCTGCACGACGACACCCTGGAACGGACCACCGACGTCGCCAAGCGCTTCCCCGACCGCGCCAAGGCCCCGGTCAGCCAGTTCACCCTGGCCGAACTCAAGTCGCTGGACGCCGGCAGCTGGTTCAACCAGGCCCATCCCGACCGCGCCCGGCCGAAATTCGCCGGACTCAGAATCCTTACCCTCGACGAGGTCATCGACATCGCCGAAGGCGGTCGCAACAAGCCGGGTCTCTACATCGAGACCAAGCAACCCAAGCTGTTTCCGGGCATCGAGCGCGACCTCAAGGCCAAGCTGACCCAGCGCGGCTGGCTCGGTAAGCCCAAACCGGGCGCCACCGGCGTCGCCGCCATGCCCGGGCGGGTGATCCTGCAGACCTTCGAGAAGAGCAGCCTGGAGCTGTTGCAGAAGGAGATGCCGAAGACGCCGAAGATCCTGCTGCTGTGGCTGGGCGACGACTACATCCCGGCCAAGCCCGGGCCGAGCTACGCCGAGTCGGGCGAGGCCAGCAAGGCGGCCTACTACGCCAAGCAGCAGGTGCGCTCCGAAGGCGATTTCACCGCCTGGATCGAGTGGGCCAAGGCCCATGGCGCCATCGGCATCGGCCCCTCGGCGGCCCTGGAGGAGGGTGGCGACCAGAGCTATGCGGACCTGGTGAAGCCCTGGATGAACGACGTCGCCCACGAGCGGGGTCTGCTGGTGCATGCCTATACGGTGGACTCGGCGGTGGACTACGCGCGTCTCGCGCCGCGTGGCGTGGATGGCTTCTTCAGCAATCGCGCCGCCGAATTGCTGAAGTTCTATGAGCGTCCGGCCAAGCAGGCGCCCGCGGCCCTGCTCAAGCAGCTGGGTTATTGAGTCCAGGCGGGGAGGCCTGCCGGTCTCCCCGTCGCCAACGGAGGCCTCCTCATGTCCCGCCATGCCTTCAACGGTGCCAAGCTGGCGCTGCTCTGCGCTGAGCAGATCCTGGTCTATCAGCGCGACGACAAGCCCGACATCCCCTGGCCGGCCCTCTGGGACCTGCCCGGCGGTGGTCGCGAAGACGGCGAGACGCCCGAGCGCTGCGCCCTGCGCGAGCTGGAGGAAGAATTCGGCCTGGTGCTGGACGAGGCGCGGCTGACCTGGGGACGTTGCTATCCGCCGCGCCAACCCGGCTATCTCCCAAGCTGGCTGTTCGCCGGGCAGTTGCATCCTGGCGAGATCGCCGCCATCCGCTTCGGTGACGAAGGCCAGCACTGGCAGCTGATGGGCATCGCCGACTTTCTCGCCCATCCCCAGGGCGTGCCCCATCTGCAGGCGCGGCTGCAGGACTACCTGGGCGAGCGGGAGGAGAGCCGACCGGCGTCTCTTAATCCCGGCTGAATGAACGCGCGATAACCGGGCGCGGCGCCTGGCCAGGGCTTAAGCTTTCTCCAGGCCCATCCGGGCCGTTCTGGAGATCTCCCCCATGCGCCATTTCCTCTTGGCGTCGCTCTGTGCCCTGACCTTTACCGGCTGCACCGTCTACGACACGTCCCCGCGCTATTACAGCCGTCCGGCACCGCCCGCGGCGGTCTTCTACGGCACGCCGGCCTATCCGCCGCCCGCGGTCATCGTGCGGCCCTATGGCTATGGCTACTACTATCGGCCGGCGCCGCCACCACCGCCTCACTGGGGTCCGGGTCCCGGTTGGGGACCGCCGGGCTGGGGGCCGCGTCCGGGTTATGGTCCGCCCGGCTGGGGCCCGCGCTACGGTCCGCGCTGGTAGCGGGTTTGACAGGGGCAGCCGGCTTTTCTAGGGTGCTGCCCTTGTCTTGACCAGGAAGCCTCGAATCGTGGACGACGATCGCATCAAGCTCGACCCCCAATGGAAAGCCGCGCTGCGCGACGAATTCGAGCAGCCCTACATGCGCCAGCTGAGCGAATTCCTCAGGCGCGAGAAGGCGGCGGGCAAAGTCATCTATCCGCCCGGTCCGCTGATCTTCAACGCCCTCAATACCACCCCTCTGGATCAGGTCAGGGTGGTCATCCTCGGCCAGGATCCCTATCACGGTCCGGGCCAGGCCCACGGGCTGAGCTTCTCGGTGCAGCCTGGGGTGCCGGCGCCACCGTCACTGCAAAACATCTTCAAGGAGCTCAAGCGCGATCTGAACCTGCCCATTCCCAACCACGGCTACCTGCAGCACTGGGCGGAGCAGGGCGTGCTGCTACTCAATACCTCGCTGACCGTGGAACAGGCCAACGCCGGTTCCCACGCCAAGGCCGGCTGGCAGAGATTCACCGATCGCATCATCGAGGTGGTCAGCGCCGAGCGGGAGAATCTGGTGTTCCTGCTCTGGGGCAGCCATGCCCAGAGCAAGCAGACGCTCATCGATCCCCAGAAGCACCTGATCCTCAAGTCGGCGCATCCCTCGCCGCTGTCGGCCCACCGCGGCTTCATCGGCAACGGCCACTTCGGCCGCACCAACGAATTCCTGCGCAACGCCGGCCTCACCCCCATCGACTGGGCGCTGCCGCCGCTGGCGTAGGAGGAGCCCTGGTCCTCAGCTGAAATAGACGCCTGGTTGTCTAGGAAGTGAGTGCGGCAGGCGGATTGTTCACCCAACTAGCACGCCACCCCGCGGCCTTTCGGCCCTCAGCGCACCGGCTGCAGCGGCAACTCCACTTCGCCACCACCGCTCAGATCCACGGTCACCGGCTCCTGGGTCAGGTACAGCGGGCGACCGCCGAGCAGGATGCGGCCGCTGAGCAGGTAGCGCTCGCCGCTCTTGACCTTGGCCGGGGCGTAGTCGAGGCGGAAGGGTACCTGGCCGGGCTGCTTGACGAACAGGGTGCGCTGGGCCAGGCGACCGGCAGGGGTGTCGCCGGCACTGGCGCTGTAGAGGCTGACGGTGAGCTTGGCGGTGGGCGGCACCGGCTCGTTGGCGGTAAAGGTGGCCTGGCCGCTGAGGCTGGTCATGCTCGGCTGGGCCGGCACGCCAGGAGTGGTGGTCTGCGGCTGCTCGGCGGGCGGCAGCGGCTGGCCGGCGGGCGGCGGTGGCGTCGCGGGGCCGGGGCGCAGCCCGCTACAGGCGCTGAGCAGCAGCGAGGTGGCGAGCAGGGTGGCGATTCTCTTCATGGGTAGATCCTGGGACTGAAATCGACTGCTGTGACCCATGGACGCCAGCTTAGTTGCCGGCGACCGCAGGGGATTCGGGATCCGGCAGGTCGGGCGCATCGGGGCGGTCCAGCGCCACCTGACGGATCGACAGGCGGATCTCCGCCGGCAGCACCCGCTTGCCGGCGCCTTCGGCCAGTTCGCCCAGCAATTCGTGATGGCCCAGGGTGCCATCGTCGGCCTTGCGCAGCACACCCTCGGCCAGCAGCGTCTGGATGAAGTGGCGGAACAGCGACTTGTCGAAGAATTCCGGCGCATTGAGGCCATGCAGCACCGACAGCCGCTGGGCCATCACGGTGCAGAGTTCTTCCAGCTGCGGCGCGGTCAGGCTGTTCTGGCCGTGGTTGAGGATCAGCGCGGTGGTCATGTAGTAGCGCTGCAGGGTCTGCAGGATGGCCCGCGCCAGCAGGGTGAGGCGGACGAATTGCCGCGAGCTGGGCGCCGCACGCACGAAGACGTCGTCCTCGATACGCAGCAGGCCGCGCTCCACCATGGCTTCCAGCCAGCCGTCCAGCACCAGGGGCAGCTCCTCGCGCTCCCAGTGGATGAACAATTCGGCCTGCAGATAGGGATAGAGCGCCAGGGCGAATCTATGGATCAGCTCGCGGGTCATGCGCCCGGTGTTCTGGAAGAAGCTGGCGATCAGCGCCGGGATGGCGAAGAGGTGCAGGACGTTGTTGCGATAGTAGGTCATCAGCACCGCGTTCTGCTCGTCCAGGTAGAGGATGCGCCCCAGGGCGTCCTGCTGCTCGGAGAGGAAACCCAGGGCGCGCACCTCTTCGATGATCGCCTGGCCGTCGCCCTCGGGCAGGGTGACGCTGGTGGAGTAGGGCACCCGCTTCAGCAGATCCAGATAGAGGTCGATGGCGCGTACCAGGGCGCCTTCGTCGAGGGCCTGACGATGGGTCGAGAGCAGCGCCAGGGCCACCAGGTTGACCGGGGTGACGGCCGCCGCGGCATTGATGCGGCGTACCACCCGCTCGCCCAGTTCGTGGGTGACCGAATTGAACCAGACGGGCTTCAGGTCTTCGTCGAGGGGTTCGTCGCGCCAGCCCGGGCGGCGGGCATCGAGGAAGCCCTGCAGCGGGATGGGCTCGCCGAAGTTGACCCAGACCCGACCGAAGCGCTGGCGCAGGGCGCCAAAGACCTTGACCAGGTCGAAGATGGATTCCTTCTTCTTGGCCGCGCCGCGCAACTCGCCCAGGTAGGTGCGCCCCTCGAAGACCTTCTCGTAGCCGATGTACACCGGTACGAAGACGATAGGGCGCCGCGAATCGCGGAGGAAGCTGCGCAAGGTCATGGCCAGCATGCCGGTGCGCGGCTGCAGGGTCCGTCCGGTGCGCGAGCGACCGCCCTCGACGAAGTACTCGGTGGAGAAGCCGCGGCTGAACAGGCTGTGCAGGTATTCGTTGAACACCGCCGCATAGAGGGCGTTGCCCTTGAAGCTGCGCCTCATGAAGAAGGCCCCGCCGCGGCGCAGGATATTGCCCACCACCGGCATGTCCAGGTTGATGCCGGCGGCGATGTGCGGCGGGGTCAGGCCGTTCTGGAACAGCAGGTACGACAGCAGCAGGTAGTCGATGTGGCTGCGGTGGCAGGGGACGTAGACCACCGTATGACCGGGCGCCATCTCCTGGATCCGCTCGATGTGGCTGACCGTGACGCCGTCGTAGATGCTGTTCCAGAACCAGCGCAGGCCGACGTCCAGGCAGCGCACCACCGGATAGGAGAAGTCCGAGGCGATCTCGCGCGCATAGTGCGCCGCCTCGTCTTCGATGCGCCCGGGGGTAGCCTTGCGCTGGGCGATCTCGTGGGCGATGGTCGCCCGCACCTGGGGCGCGCGGAGCAGGCCGCGCAGCAGGGTACGGCGGTGCGACAGGTCCGGGCCGATCACCGCCTGGCGTACGTTGCGGAAGTGGATGCGCAGCCGCCGCATCACCAGGCGCTCCAGGCGTTGCGGGTCGGGACGCTGGCTGGCCAGTTCGCCCAGCGACAGCGGCTTGGAGAATTGCACCCGGGTCAGCCGGCCCAGCACCAGGATGCGCGCCAGCTTGCGCAGCCGTCCGGTCACCACCCAGTTGTCCGCCCAGAGCAGTTTCCAGGGACTGGTCTCGCGATCCGGCGACTGACCCCAGAAGACGCTGACCGGTACCAGCTGGACGTCTTCCAGCTGCTGCTCGGTCACCGTGGCCACCACCCGGCGCAGGGTAGGAGGTACCGAGCGCCGGGCGGGGCGCCCGCGCCAATTCGCCTTGCCGGTGGCGTTGAAGTAGGCCAGCGGTTCGGTCTTGCTCCCCAGCACCAGCGGGCGTAGCGGTCGCGGCAGGCCGGCCTTGCGGCATTCCCGGTCGAGCACCGCCAGATCGCTCAACGAGGCCTCGGGCAGGACATAGAGCACCGGCTTGGCGGGATCGATGCGGCTGAGCAGGCTGGCCGCCTGGGTGGTCTCGGAGCGGACCCAGAGATAGAGCAGACGCTTGAGCAGCGAGAAGGCCAGCAGGCGCAGCGGCGAACGGGTCATGGAGGGCTACCGGATTGACGAGGCGGCAGTGTGCCGGATGGCCTGGCGGGCGTAAAACCGCCCGTGTCGTTCTCTCTTCGACCCGGCAGTCGGCGGCTTGTCCCCGCTGTCGAAAAAATGCCGCTCAAATCGTCGAAAACCCGGCGTTGGCGCGGCTTCCAGCCGTGATGGCACTTTGCGTAAAGAACGTTGCTTTTGCCAGGGAAGCCATGCTTTATAAGACGTCGGCAGCTTCCTGCCGCTGGTCGGACCGCGACGCCAACCCGGCAACCGGTTCGATGCTCGATCTGTACCGATACAACAAGGCAACCCGAGCGCCCAGCTTGTGGCGAGCGGGGATAGGAAATCCAGAAAGCTTCGGAGAGATGTGATGGGTGAGCAACGCGAAACCGGGACCGTCAAGTGGTTCAATGACGCCAAGGGATATGGATTCATCCAACGCGAGGGCGGTGCCGACGTGTTCGTTCACTACCGCGCTATCCGCGGCGAAGGTCATCGTTCCCTGAACGAAGGCCAGCAGGTGGAATTTTCGGTGATCGAGGGCCAGAAGGGCCTCCAGGCCGAAGACGTCGCCCAGGTCTAGATCCGTGGCGCGAGGAGCGCAAGGCTCCTCGCGCCTTCAGTTCACTCGGTGCGCCAGACGATCTCTTCGACGCCCGCGTCCGTCACCTTCAGCCAGCGATCGGCGGCTTCTTCCTCTTCTTCCTCGCTCCAGCCGCTCGGGGCGCAGCGCACCTGTACCTGCAGGGCTGCGTAGGCATCGCGGGCGCAGGCCAGGTCATCCACCCAGGGCGACACATCGCTTTCCAGCAGCAGGCTGTGCCACTTGGCGACCGCCTTCGGCAGCCAGGTCACCGGAATCGACTCGCCGCCATAGCGCAGGGTGCATTTGAAGGTCTGTCCGCGCGCCTGCCAGGCGCAGGGCATGGCGAACACCTGTTCGAGCCAGGCCGAGACGGCGTCCTGATCGACGTCCTTGAGGTAGATTTCGATATCGGGCTGGCGCATGGGGCTTAGGCTCCGGATTTGATGATCCAATCGTAACGTACTGCCACCCGCACCTCGAAGGGCTCGGCCAGGACCCGCTCGCGGCGCTCGGCGTTGACGCGCCAGCCGTGGGGCGTCATGGCCAGCAGGTCTTCGCGGGTCTGGCGCTCGGCCAGCGGCAGCACGAATTCGAGCCCCTCGCTGTGGGCCAGTTCCAGGCCCGGTGGCAGATCCTGCAGGTGCTTGTCCTCGGCATAGTCGCGCACCTCGTCATAGAGCCGCTGGCGCAGCTCCAGCAAGTGGGCGCTGGCCGGCCCCAGGCGCAGTATGCCGCCGCCGGGTGCCAGCACGCGCTGGGCTTCGCTCCAGTCGATGGGGCTGAAGACGCTGGCCAGCAACTGGCAACTGGCGTCTGGCAGCGGCAGGCGCGCCATGCTCGCCACCAGCCAGGTCAGGGCCGGGGTACGCCGGCAGGCGCGGCGCACCGCCTCGCGGGAAATGTCCAGGGCATAGCCGTCGGCTGCGGGCAGGGCCTGGGCCAGGCGCGCGGTATAGAAGCCTTCGCCACAGCCCACGTCGATCCAGCGCTGGGGCGCGCGTTCGGCGGCCAGGTGCGCCAGGCGCTCGGCCAGGGGCGCATAGTGACCGGCATCGAGAAAACGTCGGCGTGCCTCGACCATGGCGGCGTTGTCGCCCGGGTCCAGGCTCTTCTTGTGTTGCACCGGCAGGAGATTCAGATAGCCCTGGCGGGCACGGTCGAAACGATGGCCGGCGGCGCAACCGACGCCACCCTCGAGTTCGGCCAGCGGGGCCTGGCAGAGCGGACAGATCAGCTTCATGCCAGCAACCGTACCAGGGTGCCGTAGTACACCTCGGTCAGCAGATCCAGGTCGCTGGCCAGGACGTGCTCGTCCACCTGGTGAATGGTGGCGTTGACCGGACCCAGTTCCACCACCTGGGCGCCCAGGGTGGCGATGAAGCGACCATCCGAGGTGCCGCCACTGGTGGAGGCTTCGGGGCGATAGCCGGTGACCGCTTCCACGCTGGCCGAGACGGCGTCGAGCAGGTCGCCCGGCTCGGTGAGGAAGGGCAGGCCGGACAGCGACCAGTCGATGTGCCAGTCCAGGCCGTGGCGATCAAGAATGGCCTCTACGCGGGCCTGCAGGCCTTCCACGGTGGATTCGGTGGAGAAACGGAAGTTGAACAGCGCCTGCAGTTCGCCTGGCACCACATTGCCGGCACCAGTGCCGGAATTGAGGTTGGAGATCTGGAAGCTGGTGGGCGGGAAGAAGGCGTTGCCATCGTCCCACTGCTCGGCGGCGAGATCCGCCAGGGCCTGGGCCGCCAGGTGGATGGGATTGCGTGCGAGGTGCGGATAGGCCACATGACCCTGCTTGCCGCGCACGGTCAGGCGGCCGTTGAGCGAGCCACGGCGACCGTTCTTGACCACGTCCCCCAGCAACCGGGTGCTGGAGGGTTCGCCGACGATGCACCAGTCCAGGCGCTCGCCGCGCGCGCGCAGGCGCTCCACCACGGCGCGAGTGCCGTGCAGGGCCGGGCCTTCCTCGTCGCTGGTAATCAGGAAGGCGATGGCGCCACGGTGGTCGGGATGGTCGGCGACGAAGCGCTCCACGGCGATGATCATGCTTGCCAGGCTGCCCTTCATGTCGGCGGCGCCCCGACCGCGCAGCATGCCGTCGGCATCCACGTGGGCATTGAAGGGGGCCTGCTGCCAGGCCTCCAGCGGGCCGGTGGGCACCACGTCGGTATGACCGGCGAAGCACAGCACCGGACCCTCGCCGCCACGGCGCGCCCAGAAGTTGTCCACCTCTTCGATGCGCAGAGGTTCGAGGGCGAAGCCCAGGCGCTCCAGGCGCTGCATCATCAGGGCCTGGCAGCCTTCGTCCAGCGGCGTGACCGAAGCCCGGCCGATCAGGTCGCAGGCGAGTTCCAGGGTGGGGGTGAGGGCGGTGGTCATGGCGGGTCCCGGGAGGCAGCTAGGGTTCAGGGGGGAGCGGTATGGTAAAGGAAAACCTATACTGTGGCTTTTGTGGAAAGCCTTCATGACGTTCGATGAACAACGCTTCGGCGGGATCGCCCGGCTCTATGGGCAGGAGGCCGTCGAGCGCCTGGCCGCCAGTCACGTCGCCGTGGTCGGCATCGGCGGGGTGGGTTCCTGGGCCGCCGAGGCCCTGGCGCGCAGCGGTGTCGGTCGCATCAGTCTGTTCGATCTGGACGACGTCTGCGTCAGCAACACCAATCGCCAGGTACATGCGCTGGAAGGGCAGGTGGGGCGACCCAAGGTCACGGTGATGGCCGAGCGCATCCAGACCATCAATCCGGCCTGCGTGGTCAAGGCGGTGGCGGACTTCGTCACCCGCGAGACCATGGCCGACTACATCACCGAAGAACTCGACCTGGTGCTGGACTGCATCGACAGCGTGGCCTCCAAGGCGGCGCTGATCGCCTGGTGCAAGAGGCGCAAGATCGCCATCGTCACCACCGGCGGCGCCGGCGGTCAGATCGATCCCACCCAGATCCAGGTGGTGGACCTCAATCGCGCCTACAACGACCCCCTGGCCTCGCGGGTGCGCTCGCTGCTGCGCCGCGACTACGGCTTCTCGCGCAATCCCAGTCGCCACTACAGCGTGCCCTGCGTCTTTTCCACCGAGCAGCTGCGCTATCCCAAGCCGGACGGCAGCGTCTGCCAGCAGAAGAGTTTCGTCGGCGAAGGCGTCCGCCTGGACTGCGCCGGTGGCTTCGGCGCGGTGATGATGGTCACCGCCACCTTCGGCATGGTCGCCGCGGCCCGCGCCGTGGACAAGTTGATCCAGAAGCCGAAGGCATAGCGCTTTTCGCAGGTTGGGTTGAGCGCAGCGAAGCCCAACGGTGACCAGGTCGAGCCCGCCATGTTGGGCTTCGGCGATAAAGCTGTCTCAACCCAACCTACGTCCTGAAGAGGGACTTGGCTAGGTAGGGTGGACAACGGCGCAGCCTTGTCCACGCGGGCGGATGCCGGGGCGCCAGTGGAAAACGCTGCCGCGGTTTTCCACGCTACGGGTATCGAGCGCGCCGTGCCTCACATGTCCTGGGGCGTTTCCCGGGCGGGGCGGTCGTCGGCGATGGCGGGGACGTGCAGGCCGGTCTTGGCCAGTTGCTGGCCTTCCATCTGCGGCTGGGTGGTCCAGGTGAGGATGTCGTAATAACGGCGCACGTTCTGCACGAACTCCACCGTTTCGCCGCCGCGGGCGTAGCCGTAGCGGGTCTTGCTGTACCACTGCTTCTGCGCCAGGCGCGGCAGCATCTTCTTCACGTCCAGCCAGCGATCCGGGTCCAGGCCCTGGGATTCGGCCAGGCGGCGGGCGTCGAGGATGTGGGCGATGCCGATGTTGTAGGTGGCCAGGGCGAACCAGGTGCGATCCGGTTCGTGGATGCTGTCGGGCAACTCGTCGCGGATCTGGTCGAAATACTTGGCGCCACCGGTGATGCTCTGCTCCGGATCCAGGCGGTTGGCGACGCCCATGGCCTGGGCCGTGTTGTTGGTCAGCATCATCAGGCCGCGCACCCCGGTCTTGGAGGTGGCGTCCGGGGTCCACAGCGACTCCTGGTAGCCCATGGCGGCGAGCAGGCGCCAGTCCAGCTGATGCTTCTGCGCCACCTTGCGGAAGTGCTTCTCGTACTTGGGCAGGCGTTCCTGCAGGTGCTGGGCGAAGGTGTAGGCGCCCACATAGCCAAGGACGTCGACGTGACCGTAGTAGCGCTCCTTGAGCTGCTGCAGGGTGCCGTCGCGGCGGACCTTGTCGAGGTAGGCGTTGACCGCATCGAGCAGGCTGTCGTCCGCGCCGGGTTGCAGCGCCCAGGCCTGGCCCTGGTTGTCGCCCAGGTCGAAGGCCACCCGCACGTTGGGGAAGTACACCTGGTTCATGGCCAGTTCGTTGGAATCCACCAGGGTCAGGTCGATCTGGCCTTCGTCGACCATGCGCAACAGGTCGCTGACCTCCACCTGATCGGACTCGTCGAAGGTGAGTCCCGCTACCTGAGCCTGCAACGCCCTGAGCTGCTGCGCCTGGCTGCTGCCCTTGAGCACCAGGATGCGCTTGCCGACCAGATCCTTGGGCGTGCTGGGGCGGACGGTGCCGTTGCGGTAGATGACCTGGGGCACCACGTCCAGATAGCTGCGGGAAAATTTCAGATTCTGGCGATTGATCGAAGGCGTGAGGCCGGCCGCGGCGATCACCGGGCCGTCCGGCGCGGTCAGGCGATTGAAGAGGTCGTCGAGGTTGTCGGCGGTGCTGATTTCCAGGCGCACCTTGAGCGATTCGGCGAAGCCCTTGACCAGTTCGTATTCGAAACCGGTCTCGCCGTTGCGGTCCTGGAAGTAGGTCGCCGGACTGTTGCGCGTCACCACGCGCAGCACACCCGCCTGCTGCACCTGCTCCAGCGCGGTCGGCTTGGGCGGCGCAGGCACGTCGGCCTCCCCGCAGCTCATGAGCAAGGCGAGGAAGGGCAGGGTAAGCCAGGCGAATCGCTTGAAGGCTCTATTCAAATGGGCTAGCTCGGCCATACGGCATCAAAACGGCACTGGCGCCTTGCTGACGCGCCTCATCGGTGGCCCCTCCGGGCACTCGTTATGGTCGGGACGCTCCGCGCCACCGGTCCGGCCAAAGGCTCTATCCTGAGCCCAATGGGGAGCCGCGTCCATGGGGCGCGGCAGGCCGTAACGGCGGGCAGTATACGCGAGAAGTGGCACAGCGCCCATTTTATACATACAGGGGTGGTGGTAAGGCTGCATGAACCCTCGTCGCCGGAAGGTGTCCCCGGCGCGCCTTTAGGCTAGAATGCACGGCCCCAAAGTGACTTGGCCCCGAGGCTGTCCCCGATGCTGATCCTGCGCGGCGCTCCCGCTCTTTCTTCGTTCCGTCACGGCAAACTTCTCGACCAGCTGACTCGCCTGGTTCCCGGTGTCTCCGGGCTCTATGCCGAGTTCGTTCATTTCGCCGAAGTCGCCGGCACCCTGAGCGCGGAGGAAGAGGGCATCCTCGGCCGACTGCTGCAATACGGCCCCAGCGTCCCCCAGCAGGAACCCAGCGGCGCACTGTTCCTCATCGTGCCCCGCCTGGGCACCATCTCGCCCTGGTCGAGCAAGGCCACCGACATCGCCCACAACTGTGGCCTCGCGCAGATCGAGCGCCTGGAGCGCGGCGTGGCCTACCATGTCGCCGGCGAACTGGACGCCGCTGCCCACGCGCAGCTGGCCGCGGCCCTGCATGACCGCATGACCCAGCGCGTGCTGCCGGCCCTGGACGCCGCTGCCGACATCTTCAGCCATGCCACGCCCAGGCCGCTCACCGCGGTGGACGTGCTCGGCGGTGGTCACGCCGCGCTGGAGCAGGCCAATCTCGAGCTGGGCCTGGCCCTGGCCGATGACGAGATCGACTACCTGGTCAAGAGCTTCACCGCCCTGGGGCGCAACCCCCATGACATCGAACTCATGATGTTCGCCCAGGCCAACTCCGAGCACTGCCGGCACAAGATCTTCAATGCCAGCTGGGACCTCGACGGCGAGAGCCAGGAGAAGTCGCTGTTCGGCATGATCAAGAACACCTACGAGATGAACCGCACCGGCGTGCTGTCCGCCTACAAGGACAACGCCGCGGTCATGGAAGGCTTCACCGCCGGGCGCTTCTACCCCGACGCCGAGTCCCGCGAGTACGGGGCGCACAGCCAGCCCGTGCACATCCTGATGAAGGTGGAGACCCACAACCACCCGACCGCCATCGCCCCCTTCCCCGGCGCCTCCACTGGCTCCGGCGGCGAGATCCGCGACGAAGGCGCCACCGGCCGCGGCTCCAAGCCCAAGGCGGGCCTGACCGGCTTCACCGTCTCCAACCTGAACATCCCCGGTTTCGAGCAGCCCTGGGAGCAGCCCTACGGCAAGCCCGAGCGCATCGTCACCCCGCTGGATATCATGATCGAAGGCCCGCTGGGTGGCGCCGCCTTCAATAACGAATTCGGTCGCCCGGCCCTGGCCGGCTACTTCCGCACCTTCGAACAGCAGGTCCAGACCCCTCGCGGTCCCGAGGTGCGTGGCTATCACAAGCCGATCATGCTCGCCGGCGGCCTGGGCAACATCCGCGCCGACCACGTGCAGAAGGGCGACATCTCGGTGGGCGGCAAGCTCATCGTGCTGGGCGGTCCGGCCATGCTGATCGGCCTGGGCGGCGGCGCGGCCTCGTCCATGTCCACCGGCGCCAGCTCCGCCGACCTGGATTTTGCCTCGGTGCAGCGCGAGAACCCGGAAATGGAGCGTCGCTGCCAGGAGGTCATCGACCGCTGCTGGCAGCTGGGTGAAAACAACCCCATCACCTTCATCCACGACGTGGGTGCGGGCGGCCTGTCCAACGCCTTCCCCGAGCTGGTCAACGATGCCGGTCGCGGCGGTCGTTTCGAATTGCGCAACGTGCCCAACGACGAGCCGGGCATGAGTCCGCTGGAGATCTGGTGCAACGAGTCCCAGGAGCGCTACGTGCTCTCCGTGGACGCCGAGAACTTCGAGACCTTCAAGGCCATCTGCGAACGCGAGCGTTGCCCCTTCGCCGTGGTCGGCGAAGCCACCGAGGAGCGCCAGCTGACCGTGGCCGACAGCCACTTCGGCAACCACGCGGTGGACATGCCGCTGGACGTCCTGCTCGGCAAGCCGCCGCGCATGCACCGCAGCGCCACCCGGGAAGCCGAGCTGGGCGACGCCTTCGACGGCGCCGGCCTGGACCTGACCGAGTCGGTGGAGCGCGTCCTGCGCCACCCGGCCGTGGCCAGCAAGAGCTTCCTGATCACCATCGGCGACCGCACCATCACCGGCCTGGTCGCCCGCGACCAGATGGTCGGCCCCTGGCAGGTGCCGGTGGCCGACTGCGCCGTGACCGCCACCAGCTTCGACGTCCACACCGGCGAAGCCATGGCCATGGGCGAACGCACCCCGCTGGCGCTGCTCGACGCGCCCGCCTCGGGCCGCATGGCCATCGGCGAGACCATCACCAACCTGGCCGCCGCACGCATCGAGAAGCTCGGCGACATCAAGCTGTCCGCCAACTGGATGGCCGCTGCCGGCCACCCGGGCGAAGACGCGCGTCTCTATGAGACCGTCAAGGCGGTGGGCATGGAGCTGTGCCCGCAGCTGGGCATTACCATCCCGGTCGGCAAGGACTCCATGTCCATGAAGACCCGCTGGCAGGACGGCGGCGAAGACAAGAGCGTCACCGCGCCGCTGTCGCTGGTGATCACCGGCTTCGCCCCGGTGCAGGACATCCGCCGCACCCTGACCCCCCAGCTGCGCCTGGACAAGGGCCAGACCGACCTGATCCTCATCGACCTGGGTCGCGGCCAGAATCGCCTGGGTGGCTCAATCCTCGCCCAGACCCATGGCAAGCTCGGCCAGCAGGCCCCCGACGTCGACCAGGCCGAAGACCTCAAGGCCTTCTTCGCGGTGATCCAGGGGCTCAATCAGGACGGCCTGCTGCTGGCCTACCACGACCGTTCCGACGGTGGCCTCATCACCACCGTGGTGGAAATGGCCTTCGCCGGTCACTGCGGCCTGGCCCTGCGCCTGGACGCCCTGGCCGCCGACCGTGACGAGCTGACCCGCGCGCTGTTCGCCGAAGAACTGGGCGCGGTCATCCAGGTGCCCCAGGACTTCACCCACGAGGTGTTGGCCCAGTTCAGCGCGGCCGGTCTGGAAGACTGCGTGGCGGTGATCGGCAACCCGGTCAACGGCTACGAGATCAACATCCACTACCACGACGAGCACCTCTACCGGGCCGAGCGGCGCATGCTGCAGCGCGTCTGGAGCGAGACCAGCTTCCAGATCCAGCGCCTGCGCGACAACGCCGAGTGCGCCCAGCAGGAATTCGATGCCCTGCTGGAAGAGGATCATCCGGGTCTGTCGGCCAAACTGGCCTTTGATCCCAATGAAGACATCTGCGCCCCCTACGTCAAGAAGGGCGTGCGGCCGCAGGTTGCCATCCTGCGCGAGCAGGGTGTCAACGGTCAGGTCGAGATGGGCGCGGCCTTCGATCGCGCCGGCTTCGCCGCCATCGACGTGCACATGAGCGACATCCTCTCCGGGCGCATCGACCTGGCGGACTTCAAGGGCGTGGTGGCCTGTGGCGGCTTCTCCTATGGCGACGTCCTCGGCGCCGGCGGTGGCTGGGCCAAGTCCATCCTGTTCAACGCCCGTGCCCGTGACGGCTTCCAGCAGTTCTTCGAGCGCACCGACACCTTTACCCTGGGCGTGTGCAACGGCTGCCAGATGGTCGCCAACCTGCGCGAGCTGGTGCCCGGCAGCGAATTCTGGCCGCGCTTCGTGCGCAACCGGTCCGAGCAGTTCGAGGCGCGGGTGGCCATGGTCCAGGTGCAGGATTCGCCCTCGCTGTTCCTCGCCGGCATGGCCGGGTCGCGACTGCCCATCGCCATCGCCCACGGTGAAGGCTTCGCCGAGTACCCGAACCAGCAGGCGCTGGTCGCCGCCGACGTCTCCGGCACCGTGGCGCTGCGCTATGTCGATGGTCACAGCAAGGTCACCGAGACCTATCCGGCCAACCCCAACGGCTCGCCGCTGGGCATCACCGGTCTGTCCAGTCAGGACGGTCGCGTGCTCTTGATGATGCCGCACCCCGAGCGCTGCTTCCGCGCCGTGCAGAACTCCTGGATCCCGGCCGACTGGCAGGGCGAGGACGGCGGCTGGATGCGCCTGTTCCGCAATGCGCGGGTCTGGGTGGACTAGGTCCGCCGGCTTGCCGCTCTGACGAAACCCGCGCCCAGGCGCGGGTTTCGTCTTTCTGGGAAGGGCTTAAGCTGAGGCGGTCGTCCAGCGTCCCCGGAGTTCTCGATGCTCAAACTGTGTTTCTACGTCCCCGACGCTCACCTCGAAGCCGTCAAGCAGGCGATCTTCGCCGTGGGTGGCGGTCGCATCGGCCGCTACGACAGCTGCTGCTGGCAGGTCCAGGGCCTCGGCCAGTTCCGCCCGTTGCCGGGCAGCCGGCCGCACCTGGGCGAGCAGGGCAGTCTCGAACGCGTGGCGGAATGGCGGGTGGAACTGGTGCTGGCTGACGAGCTGATCGCCCGCCAGGCGGTGGCGGCGCTCAAGGCCGCGCATCCCTATGAGACGCCGGCCTATGACGTGGTGCAGGTGCTGGATTTCTAGGGTTCAGGGATAGCCCAGGACCGTCCTGATCCGCGGCAATTCACGCTCTACCCAGCGTGGATCCACCGCGCCCCAGTCGCGGATCTCGTAGCCGCCGGCGTTGTTGCGGGCGCCTTCGCCCTGCACGAACTGGCAGTCGATATCCAGGTCGGCCAGGGCCAGCAGGGTGTCCTGGGCGGTACGCCGCGGCATACCGGTGGCGGTCATCAGGGCCGGTACGCTGGTGGCGGTGCCGCTGGCCACCAGCCAGGCCACATAGAGTCGGCGATAGAAGCTGGTCTTGGTCTTGCTCACGTCCATGAGAGTCGTCCTGGTCAATAAAAAGCCCACCGCGAGGGTGGGCTTCAGGGGCATCAGAGGGTGGCGATGCGCTGCCGCTGGTCCACCAGCTTGGCCAGGGCCTGTTCGGCCTCGGCCAGCTTGGCGCGCTCCTTCTCCAGGACCTCGGCCGGGGCCTTGGCGACGAAACCTTCGTTGGCCAGCTTGCCGCCGACGCGCTTGACCTCGCCTTCCAGGCGGCCGATCTCCTTGTCCAGACGCGTAAGTTCGGCGTCCTTGTCGATCAGGCCGGCCATGGGCACCAGCACTTCCATCTCGCCCACCAGGGTGGTGGCGGACATCGGTGCTTCCTCGCCGGCGGCCAGTACACGGACCGATTCCAGCTTGGCCAGCTTGTTCAGCAGCGGCTCGAAGTCGGCCAGGCGGCGCTGGTCCTCGGCACTGGCATTGGCGACGATGATGTCGATGCGCTTGGCCATGGAGATCTTCATCTCGCCACGGATCTGGCGTACGCCCAGCATCAGCGCCTTGACCCACTCGATGTCGCCTTCGGCGGCGACGTCGATGCGCGCCTCGTTGGCCACCGGCCAGGGTTGCAGCATCAGGGTCTCGCCCTGGACACCGGCCGGCGCCTTGAGGCGCTGCCAGATCTCCTCGGTGATGAAGGGCATGAAGGGATGCGCCAGGCGCAGCACCACTTCCAGCACCCGCGCCAGGGTACGGCGAGTGCCGCGCTGACGCTCGAGGGAGGCGTTCTCGTCCCACAGTACCGGCTTGACCAGTTCCAGGTACCAGGCGCAGTACTCGTCCCAGACGAATTCGTAGAGCGCCTGGGTGGCCAGGTCGAAGCGGAAGGCGTCGAGCTGGCGGGTCACCTCGGCCTCGGTGCGTTGCAGCTGGGAGATGATCCAGCGATCCACCGAGGACAGCTCGACGGGTTCGTCGTTGACGCCGGTGTCCTGGCCCTCGACGTTCTCCATGACGAAGTTCGCCGCGTTCCACAGCTTGTTGCAGAAGTTGCGGTAGCCCTCGACGCGCCCCATGTCGAACTTGATGTCGCGGCCGGTGGTGGCCAGGGAGCAGAAGGTGAATCTCAGGGCGTCGGTGCCGTAACTGGCGATGCCGTCCGGGAATTCGGCGCGGGTCTGCTTGGCGATCTTCTCGGCCAGCTTGGGCTGCATCAGGCCGCTGGTGCGCTTCTCCAGCAGGGTGTCCAGGTCGATGCCGTCGACGATGTCCAGCGGGTCGAGCACGTTGCCCTTGGACTTGGACATCTTCTGGCCCTGGCCGTCGCGCACCAGGCCATGGACGTAGACGGTCTTGAACGGGATCTGCCCGGTCAGGTGGGTGGACAGCATGATCATCCGGGCGACCCAGAAGAAGATGATGTCGAAGCCGGTGACCAGCACGTCGGTGGGGTGGAAGGTTTTCAGCGCCTCGGTCTGCTCGGGCCAGCCCAGGGTGGAGAAGGTCCACAGGCCGGAGCTGAACCAGGTGTCCAGGACATCGTCGTCCTGGCGCAGGGCGATGTCACCCAGGTTGTGCTTGGCGCGTACCTCGGCCTCGTCGCGACCGACGTAGACGTTGCCGGCCTGGTCGTACCAGGCGGGAATGCGGTGGCCCCACCAGAGTTGGCGGCTGATGCACCAGTCCTGGATGTCGCGCATCCAGCTGAAGTACATGTTCTCGTACTGCTTGGGCACGAATTGCACCTCGCCGCTCTCGACCACGGCGATGGCCTTCTCGGCCAGGGGCTTGGTGGAAACGTACCACTGGTCGGTCAGCCAGGGCTCGATCACGGTGCCGGAGCGATCGCCCTTGGGCACCTTGAGGGCGTGGTCGTCGATCTTTTCCAGGCGGCCGGCGGCCTCCAGGTCGGCGACGATGCGCTTGCGCGCCTCGAAGCGGTCCAGGCCGGCGTAGGCGGCGGGCAGGGTGGCGTCGAACATGCCGTTGACGCTGCCGTCCAGGTTGAACACCTGGGCGCCGGGAAGGACGGCCGCGTCGGCATCGAAGATGTTGATCAGCGGCAGGTTGTGTCGCTTGCCGACTTCATAGTCGTTGAAGTCGTGGGCCGGGGTGATCTTGACGCAGCCGGTGCCGAATTCGGGGTCGCAGTAGTCGTCGCCGACGATGGGAATGCGACGGCCCACCAGGGGCAGCTCGACGTACTGGCCGATCAGGTCCTTGTAGCGCGGGTCTTCCGGATGCACGGCTACGGCCGCGTCGCCCAGCAGGGTCTCGGGGCGGGTGGTGGCGACCACCAGGTGGTCCATGCCCTCGGTGGTGCGGGCGCCATCGGCCAGCGGATAGCGCAGGTGCCAGAGGTGACCCTTCTCGTCATGACTTTCCACTTCCAGGTCGGAAATGGCGGTGTGCAGCTTGGTATCCCAGTTGACCAGGCGCTTGCCGCGATAGATCAGGCCGTCCTCGTGCAGGCGCACGAAGGCTTCCTTGACCGCCTCGGAGAGGCCCTCGTCCATGGTGAAGCGCTCGCGCGACCAGTCCACCGAGGAGCCCAGGCGGCGGATCTGCCGGCTGATGTTGCCGCCGGATTCGTTCTTCCATTCCCAGACCTTCTCCAGGAATTTCTCCCGGCCCAGGTCATGACGCGACAGGCCCTCGGCGCCGATGCGACGTTCCACCAGCATCTGGGTGGCGATGCCGGCGTGGTCCGTGCCCGGCTGCCAGAGGGTGTTGCGACCCTGCATGCGACGGAAGCGGATCAGGGCGTCCATGATGGCGTTGTTGAAGCCATGGCCCATGTGCAGACTGCCGGTCACGTTCGGCGGCGGGATCATGATGGTGTAGGGCTCGCCCGACCCCTGGGGCGCGAAATGGCCCTGGCGTTCCCAGGTCTGGTACCAGGAGGTTTCGATGGCGTGCGGCTGGTAGGTCTTGTCCATGGAGGGGGCTTTTGTCGCTGGAAGAGGAAAGCCTCCGAGTATAGCGACTCCGGCCCGCCGACGGCAGGGCGCCTTGGCGCCCCGCGCTCAGGGACGCTGCAGCAGTTCTTCCAGGCGCCGCTGCAGACGCCGCTGCAATTCGGCTTCCAGGCGCGGCAACTGCTCGTCGAGCAGCTCCTGGAGAATGGCCGGTGCTTCCTGGCGCAGGCGCACCTGGGCCAGGTCTTCGTGCGGCGCGCTGGGCGTCACCTCCTCGATGACGTCCGGCACGATCTGGTCGAGCAGCGGCGGAATGGCCTTGAGCCGCTCGGCGCTGGGCGCGATGACGTCGGAGAGGATGGGGATGCCATCGGCGCTGCTCGGCTGGACCGTGTTACGGCTCTTGTCGAGCACCTGGCGGATGGCTTCGAGGTCTTGCAGGACGTGCGCGGGAGGCTTGGTGCTGGTCATGAAATCAGACACGTGACAGCTGATGGTCCTGTAGAGCATAGCCAAGCTTGCGGTAGAAGCGAAAACCTTCGCGCATCGCCTGACGGACTTCGGGGGCTTCGACGACCACTTCGGCGATCCGGGCGAAACCCGCATGGCAGGGCGGCGGGGCCAGGCTGAGGTTGATCAGCAGCTCACCCCTCAGCTCGGCGGGCGTGGTCAGGCCGAGCACTACCGGACTATCGCCGGATGTTTCCGCAAGATCGTGAGGAACGAAGCTGTCCGGGCGGAAGGCCCACAGCTGGTCATCCAGACGCTGGCGCTGTTCGGCGTCGGCACAATGCACATAGACCGGCATGCCCTGCTTCCAGGCCTTGTCCACCAGCCGGCAGGCAAAGGCCAGCCGCGCCGCGGGATCGGTGGAAGGCAGAACATAGAAGTCGACACGGGTCATGGCGGATCACGAAGAAGGGGAGGGAGACGGCAAGGCCGCGACGTAGGGGCGTCGCGGCCTTGGGGAGAGGCTCAGGCCTCGGTAGTGCGGTCGAGCAGGTACTGCACCAGTAGCGGGACCGGACGACCGGTGGCGGCCTTGTCCTTGCCGCCGCTGATCCAGGCGGTACCGGCCACGTCCAGGTGCACCCAGGGATAGGCCTTGGCGTAGCGCGCCAAAAAGCAGCCGGCGGTGATGGTGCCGGCCTTGGGGCCGCCGATGTTGGCCATGTCGGCGAAGGGGCTGTCCAGCTGCTCCTGGTACTCGTCGTGCAGCGGCAGTTGCCAGACGCGGTCGTCGGCGCGATCACCGGCCTGCTTGACCTGGTCGATCAGGGCATCGTCGTTGCCCATCAGGCCCGAGACCAGCGAACCCAGCGCGGTGATGCAGGCGCCGGTCAGGGTGGCGATGTCGATCACCGCCTTGGGCTGGAAGCGTTCGGCGTAGGTGAGGGTGTCGCACAGCACCAGGCGGCCTTCGGCGTCGGTGTTGAGGATCTCGATGGTCTGGCCGCTCATGCTGGTGACGATGTCACCCGGACGGGTGGCGGTGCCGCTGGGCATGTTCTCGGCCAGGGCCAGCAGGCCCACCACGTTGATCGCCGGCTTGAGCTCCATGAGGGCGCGGAAGGTGCCCAGGACGCTGGCGGCGCCGCACATGTCGTACTTCATCTCGTCCATGCCGGCGCTCGGCTTGATGCTGATGCCGCCGGTGTCGAAGGTGATGCCCTTGCCGACCAGGGTGTAGGGCTGGGCATTCTTGGCGCCACCCCGGTACTGCAGCACCACCAGGCGCGGCGGCTGGGCGCTGCCCTGAGCCACGGCGAGGAAGGAGCCCATGCCCAGTTCGCGCATCTTCTTCTCGTCGAGCACCTCGACGGAGAGTCCGGCGTCCTTGAACTGCTTGCCCAGGGCCTTGGCCTGATCGGCCACATAGACCGGATTGCAGACGTTCGGCGGCAGGTTGCCGAAGTCCTTGGCGTAGGCGGTGCCATGGGTGATCGCCAGGGCATGGGCCAGGGCCCGCTCGGCCTCCGGCTGGGAGGCCTTGGTGGTGACCAGGGTCAGCTTCTTCAGCGGCCGCGGCTCGGCCTTCTTGCTCTTGAAGCGATCGAAGACGTAGTCGCCATCGGCCAGGGTCTCGGTCAGCAGGCGCAGGCGGGCATAACCATCGCGATTCTTGACCGGCACATCGCCCAGGGCGATGGCGGCGTCGCTGCCGCCCAGGCTCTTGAGCACGCTCAGGGCACCGCTGGCCAGTTTGCGGTACTGGCGGTCGGACAGCCCTTCGCTGGCGCCGCTACCCACCAGCAGCACGCGCTCGGCCTTGAGGCCGGGCAGGTTGGTCAGCAGCAGGGTCTGGCCGGCCTTGCCGGCGATGTCGCCGCGCTTGACGGCCGCGCTCAGGGCGCCGGAAGTGGCAGCGTCCACGGCGCTGGCCGCTGCGTCGAGCGCACCGCCTTCACCGACGGCCACGACCAGCGTGGCGGTTTTCAGGGTTTCCGGACGAGCGTTTTTGACGACGAATTCCATTAGGAGAAGCTCCCCAAGACAAACACATGAGTTCGCAGGATATAATGCGGGGCTTTCGCCAGGGCCTTTCCCGGCGATCGGCCTTCAACGGGTGGGCCTTGCAACGCAAGCCATGCAGCCGAGCTAGTGTGAGCGTTCGCGCCAGAGCCTGACAACCCTGGAGAATCCTGTTTGATCGTCTTCCGCTATCTGTCTCGAGAAGTTCTCACCACCCTCGGTGCGGTCAGTGCCGTGCTGCTGGTGATCATCATGAGCGGCCGCTTCATCAAGTACCTGGCCCAGGCGGCCCAGGGCCTGCTGGATCCGGGTGTGCTGCTGCTCATCATGGCCTACCGCATCCCCGGCTTCCTGCAGCTGATCCTGCCGCTGGGGCTCTTTCTCGGCTTCCTGCTGGCCTATGGCCGGCTGTACCTGGACAGCGAGATGACCGTGCTCACCGCCACCGGCCTGAGTCCGCGCCGCCTGCTGGCCTACAGCATGGCGCCCGCCGCGCTGGTGGCCCTGGTGGTTGCCTGGCTGAGCCTGTCGCTGGCGCCTCTGGGCGTGCAGAAGGTCACCACCATCCTCAACCAGCAGGACGCCATGACCGAGTTCGACACCCTCGAACCGGGCCGCTTCCAGTCGCTGCGGGACAACTCGCGGGTGACCTACACCGAGCGCCTGTCGGCGGATCGCAGCCAGCTGGGCGGCGTCTTCATTTCCGAGCGCAACACCTCCACCGTGGGTGGCAAGGACCGTGGCGTGGGCGTGCTGGTGGCCGACACCGGCCGGCAGGAAATCCACCCGGACGGCAGTCGCTACCTGATCCTGCAGAACGGCTTCCGCTACGATGGCGTCCCCGGCCAGGCCGACTACCGCGCGGTGCAGTACGACACCTACGGCGTGCTCCTGCCCAAGCCCGCGGTCAGCGAGGACATCAGCGAGCGTGACGCCGTCACCACCGGCGAACTCATGCGCAGCAACGAGCTGCAGTATCGCGGCGAACTGCAATGGCGGCTGTCGCTGCCGATCCTGGTGTTCATCGTGACCCTCATCGCCGTTCCCCTGGCCAAGGTCAATCCGCGCCAGGGCCGCTTCCTCAAGCTGCTGCCGGCGATCCTGCTGTACATGGCCTACCTGTCGCTGCTGATCGCCGCCCGCGGCGCCCTGGACAAGGGCCGCCTGCCGCCGGCCATCGGCCTGTGGGGCGTGCACCTGCTGTTCCTGGTGCTCGGCCTGCTGCTGGCCTTCTGGGAACCGCTCAAGGCGCGTCTGCGCGGTCACAAGCCGGAGGTGGCGGCATGAACAAGCTCGACTGGTACATTGGGCGCACCGTTTTCGTCAGCATCCTCGCGGTGCTGGGCGTGATCGTCGGTCTGGCCCTGCTGTTCGCCTTCATCGACCAGCTCGGCGACTTCGACGACAACTACGGCGTCGCCGAGGCGCTCAAATTCGTCCTCTTGACCTCGCCGCGGCGCGCCTACGAGATGCTGCCGATGGCCGCGCTCATCGGCTGCCTGATCGGCCTGGGCACCCTGGCCAGCAGCAGCGAGCTGATCGTGATGCGCGCCGCCGGCGTTTCGCTGGGGCGCATCGTCTGGGCGGTGATGAAGCCGATGTTCGTGCTGCTCATCGCCGGCATCCTGGTTGGCGAGTACGTGGCGCCCTGGTCGGAAAACCTGGCCCAGAGCGGCCGCGCCCTGGCGCAGAGCGCCGGCAAGGCGCAGAGCTCGCGCCATGGCCTCTGGCATCGTCAGGGTCACGAGTACACCCATGTCAACGCGGTGCAGCCCAATGGCCTGCTGCTGGGCGTGACGCGCTACGAATTCGACGACAATCGCCACCTGCTGCAATCCAGCTTCGCCCAGCGCGGCATCTATCGCGGCGATCACTGGGAGCTGGAAAACGTCAGCATCACCGACTTCGGCAATCGCCAGACCAGCATCCGCCAGGAGCCCAAGGTGATCTGGAACGTCGAGCTGACGCCGCAGGTGCTCGACACCGTGATCATGGAGCCGGATGCGCTGTCGATTTCCGGGCTGTGGTGGTACATCCACTACCTGGCCGATCAGGGGCTGAGCAACAAGAGCTACTGGCTGGCGTTCTGGTCGAAGATCTTCCAGCCGCTGGTGACCGCCGCCCTGGTGCTGATGGCGATCTCCTTCATCTTCGGTCCGCTGCGTTCGGTGACCTTGGGACAGCGGATCTTCACCGGGGTGATCATCGGCTTCGCCCTGCGGATCTTCCAGGATCTGCTCGGGCCATCCAGCCTGGTGTTCGGCTTCTCGCCGCTGCTGGCCGTGCTGGCACCGGCGCTGCTCTGCGCCGTGGCCGGGGTGCTGTTGCTGCGCCGGGCCGGCTAGCGCCGCCCGGCGGCGCCGCTCGCTAGGCGGCGCCCTTGCTCGCTGCCGGCTGCGGCTGCAACCAGCCGGCGTGCGCTTCGCAGAAGTTCAGGATCCGCTGCACACGGCGGATCTGATCCCGGTGGCGACATTCGCCCACCACGGTACGCACCAGCAGATCGACGTTCTGCATGTGGATCAGGCGCAGATCCGCACTCATGTCGGGGCAGGTTTCCATCTCGTCGATGCGCGTCTCGCAACGCGAGAGCAGCCGCTCGATGAAGGCCGGGGAGAAGCGGGCGGGGGTCTGGGCCGTTTCCAGGTCCTTGACCGCCACCTGGGAGAGGGGGGAGAGCGTTTCCATGCGCAAAATCTCGCGTCCGTATCGATGTCTTACTATTGCACGCTTTGCCCCTGCGTTTCAGCTGCCGGTGGTCAGCTGGCTATCCGGTCGTTTCTAGGGCTCAGCGCGGATGTCCGGGTGCTTCTGCCGCCACGTCGAGCAGCGCTGATCGCGCCTTAAGATAAGACTGCTTCTGCTGCAAGTCGGCCGGATGATCGATGGTGAGCCCGGCCAGATAGCCCTGCCAGGCGGCCAGGTAGGCCTTCTGCGCATTGCGCAGCAGTCGATCCTGGCCGGTGGGTAACTGGCCCGTGGCATGCTTTTCTTCGTCAGCGGCCTGGGTCTGGCAGCTGCTCAGCCGCTGACGAAAGTCCGCCAGACGCGCCTGTTCGCCCGCGAGACGGGCATTGTTGCCATGCAGCACCAGCAACTCGCAGCCATAGAGGGCGCTGTGCAACCGCGCCTGCAGGGTCCAGCTGGGGGAGCGATTCAGGTCGACGCCCGTACCAGTCGGCTGGGCCGGTTGCTGCACGGCGCAGCCACACAGGGTCAGCAGCAGAACGAGCAGCAGGGGAGGGCACAGGCGCATCTTCAGGTCTCGGCAAGCCTCTGGCAGGCACCAGCCTACTGGTAACGCTGCCATTCCCGATACTTGTCCATCAGGTGGTCACCGACCGCCTGCCGGTGCTTGCAGTCCTCGCCGCTCAATGGACTGGGTTCGCAGACGGAGCCGGCTGGGCTGTAGTGGTTGCAGCCGGTCAGTAGCAGGGCGAGGCATAGCAGGAGCGGTTTCACACAGTCTTCTCGGGTGGTGATGGGTAACGCCGCCGGTGAGCCTGGACGAGCGATCGGTGGCTCACTGGGCGGGCAGGCGGCACTTACTGAGGGCTTCGCCGTGGTTTGCTGCTTGAATTGATGGTCACGTCATCGATGATCGTGGTCGCCAGCGCCTTAATCTGATCGGACGTCATTGGCGAGAATACACCCTCCCACGCGCTGGACGAGGTGTCGTAGTTGCGGGTCGCCAGCGTTTCCCCTGAGGTGGCGTCCTGGTAGCGCACCTGGGCGCTGATCCAGGCGTTACCCGCCATCACTCCCACCGAATAGCGCAGGCCTGAGCTCATGTAGCGAAAGTTGGTAACCTCGATGGTGGCCAGGGTCGCTGCCGTCTTCGGTCGCTCGGTCAGGACCTGCAGCCCCTTGGCCTGGCCGCGGGTACGCAGGGCCTCCAGCCATTCGCTCTTCAGCAGCGGCCATTTTTCGTTGGCCTGAACCTTGGCATCGGCCTTGAACAGCACCACCAGCGTGGTTCTGGCATCGGCATAGACGGGAATCGGCGTCTGATTCGCGGAGGAGGTGACCTTGGCGGCGCAACCGCCAACCAGCAGGAGTGCAGCGACAACGACGAGTCTGATCATCGGTTGGCTCCGGTTAGTGAGGGGCCGGCTCCAGGGACGCTCGCCGTGCGCTGGACGAGACGCTGGCGCGCCGGTCAGGGCAGTCTAGTCGCTGCTACGAGAGACCGAGTCTTTTGCCGCAAGGCGGCAGATGGCCCGCAGCTACCAACGCCTGCACGGTCGATTGCCAGACACAAAAAAACCGCCTCAATGGGCGGTTTCTTCAGTTTCCATGCCTCTCGAAGGCGGCCTGGAAGGTACAGCTTGGTGCCCCGGGGGAGACTCGAACTCCCACTCCTTTCGGAAACGGATTTTGAATCCGCCGCGTCTACCGGTTCCGCCACCGGGGCAATGGCGGCGGAGTATAGGGACGCGGGCAGGCCCGGTCAATCCAAAGTGCTTTGGTGAAAAAGGTCGCTTCCGGTAAGCTGTGCGGCCTTTCGAGATCTACCTGCCATGCACGTCGCCGACTTCCATTTCGACCTTCCCGAATCCCTCATCGCCCGTCATCCGCTGGCCGAGCGCCGCGGCAGTCGATTGCTGGTGCTCGACGGGCCCAGCGGTGAGCTGAGTCATCGCCATTTCGCCGATCTGCTGGGTTATCTGCGGCCCGGCGATCTGATGGTGTTCAACGACACCCGGGTGATACCGGCGCGGCTGTTCGGCCAGAAGGCCAGTGGCGGCAAGCTGGAGATCCTGGTGGAGCGGGTGCTGGACGAAGAGCGGGTGCTGGCCCATGTGCGGTCCAGCAAATCGCCCAAGCCGGGCAGCCGCATCCTCATCGACGGCGGTGCCGAGGCCGAGATGGTGGCGCGCCACGAGGCGCTGTTCGAGCTGAAATTCGCCGAGCCGGTGCTGCCGCTGCTGGAGCGGGTCGGCCACATGCCGCTGCCGCCCTATATCGACCGGCCCGACGAGGCCGAGGATCGCGAGCGCTACCAGACCGTCTATGCGCGCAATGCCGGCGCGGTGGCCGCGCCCACCGCCGGATTGCACTTCGACGAGCCGCTGCTGGACGCCATCCGCGCCAAGGGCGTGGCGACCGCGTTCGTCACCCTGCACGTCGGCGCCGGTACCTTCCAGCCGGTGCGGGTCGAGCGCATCGAAGACCACCACATGCACCGCGAGTGGCTGCAGGTCGACCAGGCCGTGGTGGATGCCGTGGCCGCCTGCCGCGCCCGGGGTGGTCGGGTGATCGCCGTCGGCACCACCAGCGTGCGTTCGCTGGAAAGCGCCGCCCGTGACGGTGAGCTCAAGGCCTTCGCCGGCGAGACGGACATCTTTCTCTATCCCGGTCGGCCCTTCCACGTGGTCGATGCGCTGGTGACCAACTTCCACCTGCCCGAGTCGACCCTGCTGATGCTGGTGTCGGCCTTCGCCGGTTACCGCGAGACCATGGCCGCCTATGCGACGGCCGTGGCCGAGGGCTATCGCTTCTTCAGTTATGGCGACGCCATGTTCATCACCCGCAATCCCGGGGCCCAGGGCCCGGAGAGCTGATATGAGTTTCATGAATTTCGAATTGCTGGCCACCGAAGGCAAGGCCCGTCGCGGTCGCCTGACCTTTCCCCGCGGCGTAGTCGAGACCCCGGCCTTCATGCCGGTCGGTACCTACGGCACGGTCAAGGGCATGCTGCCCGACAGCGTCGCCGACATTGGCGCCCAGATCATCCTTGGCAACACCTTCCACCTCTGGCTGCGGCCCGGGACCGAGGTGATCCAGCGTCATGGCGATCTGCACGACTTCATGCAGTGGCAGGGGCCGATCCTCACCGATTCCGGCGGCTTCCAAGTGTTCAGCCTGGGCGCGCTGCGCAAGATCAAGGAAGAGGGCGTCTACTTCGCCTCCCCGGTGGACGGTGCCAAAGTCTTCATGGGGCCTGAGGAATCCATGGCGGTGCAGCGTGCGCTGGGCTCGGACATCGTGATGATCTTCGACGAGTGCACGCCTTATCCGGCGGACTTCGACACCGCGCGCCGCTCCATGGAGCTGTCGCTGCGCTGGGCCAAGCGCTCCCGCGAAGCCCATGGCGACAATCCCTCGGCGCTGTTCGGCATCGTCCAGGGCGGCATGCACGAAGAGCTGCGCCTGAGATCCCTGGAGGGGCTGGAAGGCATCGGCTTCGACGGCTACGCCATCGGCGGCCTGTCGGTGGGCGAGCCCAAGGAAGAGATGATCCGGGTGCTGGACTTCCTGCCGCCGCATCTGCCGGCGGACAAGCCGCGCTACCTGATGGGCGTGGGCAAGCCGGAAGACCTGGTGGAAGGCGTGCGCCGTGGCGTCGACATGTTCGACTGCGTGATGCCCACCCGCAACGCGCGCAACGGCCATCTGTTCATCGACACCGGCGTGCTCAAGCTGCGCAACGCCGTGCACCGTCATGACGAGACGCCGCTGGATCCCACCTGCGACTGTTACACCTGCAAACATTTCTCCCGGGCCTATCTGCACCATCTGGATAAATGCGGGGAAATGCTGGGGAGTATGCTGAATACGATCCACAACCTGCGGTATTACCAGCGGGTGATGGCCGGTTTGCGCCAGGCTATCCAAGAGGGTAAATTGGCCGACTTTGTGGACGCCTTCTATGCACGGCGCGGCCTGCCTACGCCGCCGCTCGACCGCTGAAAGCCCCTGTCCGATCGTCCAGGCGAAACGGCGCTCGCGCGTCCTTCGCCAGGTGCGTGAGCGGGGTCCCGAAGCGGTCGGAACGGCTGCGAGCGACCCCCGGCATCTCTTCTTTTTCCGTCATCCAACTCTGCAAGGAGTAGTGCAATGAGTTTTCTGATTTCCACGGCCCAGGCCCAGGAAGCTGCCGCGCCGGCCGCCAACGCTGCACCGGGAGGTGAATACATTCAGTTCATCTTCCTGATCGGCTTCGTGGTGATCTTCTATTTCCTGATCTGGCGTCCCCAGGCCAAACGCACCAAGGATCACAAGAACCTGATCGGCGGCCTGCAGAAGGGTGACGAAGTGGTGACCACCGGTGGTATCGCCGGCCGCATCAACAAGGTCACCGATGAGTTCGTGGTGCTGGAAGTGTCCGACAACGTCGAACTGAAATTCCAGAAGGGCGCCATCGCCGCGACCCTGCCGAAAGGCACCCTGAAGGCGCTCTGAGCCTTCCTCAATCTAGCTAACACCGGGGCGCGCAAGGCGCCCCGCCTTTATCTCGGGCGGTGTCATGCTCAACAAATATCCCCTCTGGAAGTACCTGCTGATCCTGGCCGTACTGGTCGTGGGCGCCATCTATTCGGTTCCTAATCTGTACCCCGACGATCCGGCCCTGCAGATCAGCGCTTCCAGCACCGAACGCGCGGTGACCCCCGCCGAGGTCCAGCGTGTAGACGCGGCCCTGGCGCAGGCGAAGCTCGCCGTGAAGTCCAGTGATCTCAACGCCAATGGCAGCCGAGTGCTGATCCGCCTGACGCGCGCCGACGATCAGCTGCCGGCCCAGGAAGTGGTCCGTCGTACCCTCGGCGACGACTTCGTGGTCGCCCTGAACCTGGCGCCTACCACGCCGCAGTGGCTGCGCAAGCTGGGCGCCAGCCCCATGAAGCTCGGCCTGGACCTGTCCGGCGGTGTGCACTTCCTGCTGGCGGTGGACATGGACAAGGCCGTGGATGCGCGCCTGAAGGTCTATGACAACGAGGTCAAGACCCTGCTGCGTCGCGAGAAGGTGCGCTATCGCAGCATGCCCGACCAGAACGGTGCCCTGCAGCTCGGCTTCACCGACGCCGCCGACCTGCAGCAGGCACAGAGCCTGATCCGCAAGAACTACACCGATTTCGAGCTGACCACCGATACCCGGGGCGACCTGCAGGTGCTGCGGCTGCAGCTGACCGAGGCCAAGCTGCGCGAGATCCGCAACTATGCCGTCACCCAGAACCTGACTACGGTGCGCAACCGGGTCAACGAACTGGGCGTGGCCGAGCCGCTGGTGCAGCGCCAGGGTGCCGACCGCATCGTGGTCGAGCTGCCAGGCGTGCAGGACACCGCCGAAGCCAAGCGCATCCTCGGCAAGACCGCCAACCTGGAATTCCGCCTGGCCGCCACCGCGGACACCCCGCGCGCCTCCACCGAGAGCTTCGAATTCCGCGAGCCCGGTCGCCCGGCGGTGCCGCTGGAGCGTAACGTCATCATCACCGGTGACCAGGTCACCGATGCCTCGGCCAGCTTCGACGAAAACGGTCGGCCCCAGGTCAACATCCGCCTGGATGGCCATGGTGGCGATCTGATCAACCGCGCCACCCGCAGCAACGTCGGCCGCAGCATGGCCGTGGTGTTCATCGAGCAGCGTCCGGTCACCCGCTACACCACCCAGACCGTGGATGGCGTGCAGAAGGAAGTGGCGGTGCCCGGCTTCGAGGAAGAGCGGCGCATCATCAGCCTGGCGACCATTCAGTCGGCCCTGGGCAACAGCTTCCGCATCACCGGCCTGAACGGCTCGGGCGAGGCCTCGGAACTGGCGCTGCTGCTGCGTGCCGGTGGCCTGGCCGCACCCATGTACTTCGCCGAGGAACGCACCCTCGGCCCGAGCCTGGGTGCCGACAACATCGAGAAGGGTATCGATGCCTCGCTGTGGGGCATGGTCTTTGTCTCGCTGTTCCTGATCGCCATCTACCGCTTCTTCGGCCTGCTGGCGACCATCGCCCTGGGCTTCAACATGGTCTTGCTGATGGCCCTGATGTCCATCCTGCACGCCACCCTGACCCTGCCCGGTATCGCCGGTATCGTCCTGACCATGGGCCAGGCGGTGGACGCCAACGTACTGATCTTCTCGCGGATCCGCGAAGAGATCGCCAACGGCATGCCGATCCAGCGCGCCATCCACGAGGGCTTCAGTCGCGCCTTCACGGCGATCCTGGACTCCAACCTGACGACCCTGCTGGTGGGCGCCATCCTGTTCGCCATGGGCACCGGGCCGGTCAAGGGCTTCGCCGTGACCATGTCGCTGGGTATCTTCACCTCCCTGTTCACCGCCATCTTCGTGACCCGTGCCATGGTCAACCTGATTTATGGCGGCCGGAACGTCAAGAAGCTGTGGATTTGAGGACGCGGCGATGAAAAAGACCATCAACTTCATGGGCGTACGCAATATCGCGTTCGCCATCACCGCGCTCCTGACCGTTCTGGCGTTGTTCAGCTGGTTCTACAAGGGGCTGAACTTCGGCCTGGATTTCACCGGCGGTACCCTGATCGAGCTGCGCTACGAGCAGCCGGCCGACCTTGGCAAGATCCGTCAGGAATTGCAGGGCGCCGGCTTCGGAGAAGCCGTGGTACAGAGTTTCGGCGCCACCACCACCGATGTGCTGGTACGGATGCCGGGTGACAACCCGCAGCTGGGCCAGCAGGTGACCGGCGCGCTGCAGAAAGCGAGCACCGAGCGCTTCTCCCTGACCCGTACCGAATTCGTCGGTCCGCAGGTGGGCGAGGAACTGCGTGACCAGGGCGGCCTGGGCATGCTGCTGGCCCTGGGAGGCGTGCTGCTCTATGTCGCCTTCCGCTTCCAGTGGAAGTTCGCCGTGGGCGCCATCATTTCCCTGGTGCACGACGTGGTGGTGACCCTGGGTCTGCTGTCGTTTTTCCAGATCACCTTCGACCTGACGGTGCTGGCGGCGGTCCTGGCCATCATCGGCTACTCGCTCAACGACACCATCGTGGTGTTCGACCGGGTGCGGGAGAACTTCCGGGTACTGCGCAAGGCCAGTCTGATCGAGAACATCAACGTCTCGACCACCCAGACCCTGCTGCGCACCCTGGCGACCTCGATCTCCACCCTGCTGGCCGTGGCGGCGCTGCTGTTCTTTGGCGGCGACAACCTGTTCGGCTTCTCGCTGGCGCTGTTCATCGGTGTGCTGGCCGGTACCTATTCGTCGATCTACATCGCCAACGTGGTGCTGATCTGGCTGGACCTGAAGAGCGAGGATCTGATTCCCCCGCAAGCCAAGGAACTCGACGAGCGTCCCTGATGTCCCAGGCATGGCAAAGGGCCAGGTGCCCGCTATGACAGAGTAGTCAGGAGGTTGTAGTGAACAAATCGATGCTCGTAGGTACGGTTCTGGGAGCCATCGTCGCCACCGCAGGTGGCGCCGTGGCGTACAGTTTCGTCGACCGCGGGCCTCAGTACGCCGAGGTCGTCGCCGTCCAGCCGGTCAAGGAAACGGTCAAGACCCCGCGCGAGGTCTGCAAGGAGGTCGCGGTGACGCATCGGCGGCCGGTTCAGGACCAGCACCAGATCGCCGGGACCGCCGTAGGCGCGGTCGTCGGCGGTCTGCTGGGCAACCAGGTCGGCAATGGCAGCGGCAAGACCCTGGCGACCATCGCCGGTGCCGTCGGCGGTGGCTACGCCGGCAACAAGGGTCAGGAATACATGCAGAACCGCGACACCTACACCACCAGCCAGACCCGCTGCAGCACGGTCAATGACAGCAAAGACCAGGTGGTCGGCTATGACGTCAAGTACCTGCTGGATGGCAAGATCGGCCAGGTCCGCATGGACCACGAGCCGGGCAAGCAACTGGAAGTGAAGAACGGCCAGGTGCTGGCCAGCCAGTGATCCGCGCCAGCGGCTGAAGCCCCAGGGCTTCAGCCAATGAAAAACCCGCTACCAGGCAACTAGTAGCGGGTTTTTTGTTGGGCCTTTCGCGGTGACCGGTGAGGTCACCTGCTCCGGCCGGGCGCGCGGGGCGCCTTGGCCGGCGCCGTCACTCAGATGGCGGGGCGGGGGGTTTCTGCTTTGGGCCGAAGCCACCGCCGGGCGGAGATCCACGCCGGCGCCTCGAACAGACCGTTGATGCCGCGGGCTTCCAGCAGCTTGGCGATGGCCACCGGCACCAGGATGCCGAAGGCGCAACCGGCGATGATGTGCAGCAGCCCGTCGTTGATGTGCAGGCCCTTGCTCAGGATGATGCGTGCGCCACTGCCGCTCAGCACGTGCATCACATAGATCGGCATGGACAGCGCGCCCAGGGTCAGCACCCATTGCAGCGGCCGCTGCGCCAGCACCATGCAGGTGGCGCTGACGAAGATGATGCCGTTCAGCGCCAGGACCAGGGTGGCCAGGCCGCGATCGGTGTAGACCAGGCCCAGCAGGCCGTGGAACCAGTATTCGAGCACCACGAACAGCAGGCCTGAACCCAGCATCACGCGGCCGGCCTGTTCTTCGATGGCCTGCTTGAAGTTGTTGAACCAGACGCCGAAGGCGAAGAAGACGAAGTTCTGCGCGGTGAAGGTGAAGAAGAAGTCTTCCGGGCCGGCGTTCTGGAACAGATAGACCAGGGCGCCAAAGGCGAACACGGCAAAGAACGCCATCGGCTTGGCCCAGCGATAGGCGAGCATGGCCAGGCAGAACACCAAGAACAGCGCATAGAGGAACCAGAACTGCTGGCGCGGCTCCCAAACCATCAGGACTTCGCTGAAGCTGACGCCGCCATTGGTGTAGCGCGACATCAGCGCCTCCACCGAACCCTGCAGCAGCGACCACACCAGGAAGGGATAGACGATGGTGTCGATCTTGTTCACCAGCAGGCCGCCGGTGCCGCGCTTGACGAAGGAGTTGTAGAAGAACAGGCCGGACAGGAAGAAGAACAGCGGCATGTGGAAGCTGTAGATGACGCTGTCCACCAGGCCGTGGAATTCGGCGTCCTGCAGGATGCCGGCGTTGAGCAGGCCGCGGACGACGTGGCCATAGACGACCAGCACGATGCCAATGGCCTTGGCATAGTCGACCCAGAGATTGCGAGTGTTCATTGAATGATCCTTTTCAAAAGAGAACCTGTGCAGCTGAGGCCAAAGCACTGGGGCAAACGAAAGCAGGGACGCTGCGACGCCAGGGCGCGCGTTGCGACAGGTTCGGTCATGGTAGGACTCCCGAAGGAACGACGTCCGTAAGTAGCTGGTTACAGGAAGGGGCTCCTTGCCCGCGTTCTGACCGTGGCTATCTGCCATTGTTCATGGCCTGTTTCCGGCGATGCGTGACCGGGACGACACTTTGGCCGCCCGAAGGGCAATTGTCCGACGAGCTGTAACCGGATGTTTAGAGAGAGTCTTTGACGAACTGCAGCTGCTTCTCCTTGAGCAGGGGCTCGTAGCGCGGCGAGGTATAGATCAGCAGGACCTGCTTCTTGCGCGCCGCCTGGGCGCTGAACTTGTAGACGACGGTGTCGTGATCGAAGGCCAGATAGGCCTGGGCATTGTCGTCCTGGGTCAGGCGCTCGAAGGCCGCGGCCGACGACTGGGAGGAGGGTTTGCCGTACTTCTGGGTGAGGCCTTCGGCAATCAGAAAGGACTGCGCCAGGGGCGTGACGATGGACAGGCGCAGGAAGCGGCCATCGATGAAGAAGGCGCCGGCCTCGACCTTTTCACCGGCGAAGCCGAGGTCGGTGCACTCGAAATAGTCGACGCCGACCACGTCGATCTTGCGCGGCTGGAAGGTGCAGAGCTTTTTCGCCAGAAAGGCTTTCTGGTCGGTACCGAAGGCGATGCCGGCGTAGCCGTCCACGGCCCGGGCCGGCGCGGGGACGAGCACCAGCAGCGCCAACAGGGGCGCAAGGAGAGGCGACAGGTAGGACCTGACGGTCATGGTGATCTGGATTCCCTTCACGAAGGCCCTGGGGCCCACTCAACCCGACGGATGCTAAGAGCTCCGCCGGGGCTTTGCCACCGCTGTCGACGGCTTTTGTCGAGGGGTTCAGGATTGGCGTCAGGCGATGCCGGGTGGAATCTGGTCCTTGCCGTAATCCTTGAGCTTTTCCAGGTTTTCCGGCTTCTGGTGCTCGGGGACGTCGTCGCCGTCGGCGGGGGTGTCCAGGGGTTCCTGATCGCGGGTGTCTTCGCTCATGGCAGCGCTCTCGGCAGGGGATGTCCGACTTTGAGGGGAGCGCCGACCCGACGGTTCCGCAACCTCAGCCACTGCCGCCATCGCTGAGCCAGCCTTCGCGGCGGGCCAGGCGCCAGGCGAGCAGCGCGGAGATCAGCCCGCGCAGCGCCATGAAGGCGAGAAAGGCCAGCCACAGGCCGTGATTGCCGAGGCCGCGCAGCAAGCCGCCGAGCGGCAGCGCCAGCAGCAGGGCCAGCAGCATCGAGTTGCGCATCTCCCGGGCGCGGGTGGCGCCGATGAAGAGGCCGTCCAGCAGGTAGCTGACCATGGCGATCAGCGGCAGCACGGCCAGATAGGGCAGGTAGGCGTGGGCTGCCTGGCGCACCGCGGCGATGTCGCTCTGCAGGGCGACGAACAGATCGCCGCCCAGCGCGAAGGCCACGGCGAAGCCGAGACTGGCCAGCAGCGACCAGCCACCGGCGATCACCAGCACCCGGCGCAGGGTGGCGCCCTCGCGGGCGCCGAGGGCATGGCCGGCCAGGGCCTCCACCGCATGGGCGAGGCCGTCGAGGGCGAAGGCGGTGACCAGCAGGCCATTGAGCAGCAGGGCGTTGACCGCCACTGTGGTCTCGCCCAGCTGGGCGCCCTGGGCGGCGAACAGCAGGAACACCGCCTGCAGCGCCAGGGAGCGGATGAAGATGTCGCGATTGACCGCCAGCAGCGGCCGCCAGCTGGCGAGGCGGCGCAGTGCCGGATGGTCGATCCGGCCGGGCCACAGCCGCAGGCGGCGCAGCACCAGCCAGAGGCCGAGCAGCATGCCGCTCCATTCCGCCAGGACCGACGCCAGGGCGATGCCCTGCACCCCGGCGCCGAGGCCCAGCACGAAGCCGGTCACCAGCAGCAGGTTCAGGACATTGGTGGTGAGCAGCAGCACCAGCGGCGTGCGCGCATCCTGGGTGCCGAGCAGCCAGCCGATCACCGCGTAGCTGAGCAGCGCCGCGGGCAGGCCGAGCAGGCGCAGGTGCAGGAAGCGCGCGGCCAGGTCGGCGAAGGCGGGATCTAGGCCAAGCCAGGCGAGCAGCGGTTCCAGTGCCAGGCTGGCGGCCAGCAGCAGGAGCACCGACAGGCCCAGCCCGAGCAGGCCGGCCTGCAGGAGGATCTGGCGCAGGGCGGCGCCGTCGCGCCGCCCGCTGGCTTGGGCGGCGAAACCGGTGGTGCCCATGCGCAGGAAGCCGAGGATGCCGAGCAGGGCGGTGTAGAAGGCGCCGCCCATGGCCACCGCGGCGAGCTGACGGGCTTCGGGCAGATGGCCGGCGATGGCGCTGTCGACCAGGGTCACCAGCGGCACGCTGAGATTGGACAGGATCATCGGCGCGGCCAGGGCCCAGACGCGACGGTGCAGCAGGGGATGACGCCAGTCGGCAAGCAGGGTGGACATGAGCTAATCGCAGCGGCGGCGGAGGACGCATTGTAGGCCAGCCGGCCCGGGTGGTCCTCCGCCGCAGCTCCTGCGGGCGTCAGTCCAGTTGGCCGCCGCCTTCGCGGAGGTCCGCCTGGGTGGTCGCCGCGCAGGTCAGCGCCAGGCGCAGGCCGGCGACCAGGGTCTCCAGGGCCATGGACGGCGCCCCGGGCTGGTGTGCGGCCTGGGCCGGCAGATAGGGGATATGGATGAAGCCGCCGCGTACCCCGGTGTCCTGCAGACGATGCTGCAGGCCGTAGAAGACGTGGTTGCAGACGAAGGTACCGGCGGTCTGGGACACCGCCGCGGGGATGCCGGCGTCGCGCAGGACCCGGGTCATGGCCTTGATCGGCAGGGTGCTGAAGTAGGCCGCGGGGCCGCCGGCCACCACCGGCTCGTCGATCGGCTGGCGTCCGGCATTGTCGGGGATGCGGGCGTCGTCGACGTTGATGGCGATGCGCTCCACCGACAGCTCGGCCCGCCCGCCGGCCTGGCCGACCGCCACCACCAGGGTCGGGCGATGGCGGTCGAGCAGCTCATCCAGCGCCTCGAGCGCCTTGCCGAATTCGGTCGGCAGTTGCGCCGCGACCACGGGCAGGTCGCCAAGGCGCTCTCCATCCAGCCGGCGCACGGCCTCCCAGGAAGGGTTGAGGGCCTCGCCGCCAAAGGGCGCGAAACCGGTGAGCAGCAGGGTCATGAGATACCTCACATCAGCAGATAGAGCAGCACCACGTTGCAGGCCAGCACCGCCAGGGCGGTGGGGACCTGGGCCTTGATCACGGCGTTCTTGTCGTCCAGCTCCAGCAGGGCCGCCGGGACGATGTTGAAGTTGGCCGCCATGGGCGTCATCAGGGTGCCGCAGTAGCCGGAGAACATGCCGATGGCGGCCATCACCGCCGGATCGGCGTGGTAGACGCCCACCAGCACCGGTACGCCGATGCCGCCGGTCATCACCGGGAAAGCGGCGAAGCCGTTGCCCATGATGACGGTGAAGGCGGCCATGCCCACCACATAGACCACCACCGCCACCAGGCGCAGGTCGAGGGCCACGTAGGCAGTGGCCAGGTGCGCCACCGCCTTGCCGACGCCGGCGTCGGTGAAGACCAGGCCGAGCATGGCCAGCGCCTGGGGCAGCACCAGCGACCAGCCCAGGGCATCGGTCAGGCGGCGCGATTCGCGCATCGCCTGGATCGGGGTGTCGCGGGTCAGCCAGCAGGCCAGCGCCAGGGCCACCAGGGCGCCCAGGCCAAGGGAGACGAAGGTGACATTCTTCGGGTCGAGCAACGGCAGGCCGGCGATCTGCACGTCCTTGAGCAGCACGCTGCCGATCACCGTCACCACCGGAATGGCCAGCGCCGGAATGAATAGGCGATTGCCCAGGCGGCCGGCGCTGGCGCGGGTCTCGCGCTCCGGGCGAGTCACGTGATGACCGCTGCCCACCGCACCGCAGCCGGCCAGCACCGCCATCAGCAGCACCCCGGCGCCCACCCAGGCCGGCGGCAGGCGATCGCCGATCAGGAAGACCAGGCTGAACAGGCCCCAGAACAGGCCGCTGGTCCAGCGCTTGGGGTGGTGACGATCGGCCAGGGTCATGACCGCGGTCAGCGCCAGGATGGCGCCGGCCAGCCAGAACAGATACTGGATCGACAGGATCATGGCTGCACCTCCTTGCGCGCGGTCAGCTCGCGATAGAGCTGGCGATCGAAGCGGTGCAGGCGCAGGGCATGGATGAAGAAGGCGCAAAGGGCCGTGGGAATGCCCCAGAGCGCGATGTGCAGGGGCTCGACATCGAGTCCGGCGCCGAGCAGGAAGGTATGCATCAGGGCGATGGCGCCAAAGGCGACGAAGATGTCCTCGCCAAAGAACAGCCCGACATTGTCGGTGGCGGCGCAAAAGGCCAGCAACCGCTGACGCAGGGCTTCGGGCAGGCGGCCATGTATCTTTTCGGCGGTGCCTTCGGCCATGGGCGCCAGCAGCGGTCGCACCATCTGCGGATGGCCGCCGAGGCTGGTCAGCCCACAGGGCAGCGGTGGTCTCGCGGACGAAGAGATAGAAGATCAGCAGGCGGCCGACGGTGGCGTTGCGAAAGCGCGCGATCCAGTTCTGCGCATGCAGGCGCAGGCCGTGGCGTTCGAGCAGGCCGATCACCGCCAGCGGCAGCAGGATGATCAGCGGCAGGGCGCGTGCCTTGATGAAGCCGGTGCCGATGGCGGCGAGCAGCGCCTCGGGGCTGAACTGGGCGGCGATTCCGGTGGCCACGGCGGCCAGGGCAACCACCAGCAGCGGATGGAACCTCAGCACGAAGCCGACCACGATGACCAGCACGCCCAGCAGCGGCCAGAGGTTGACGGTGGTTTGCATAGGTGGATGTCTCCAGCGGGTCCACCGCGCTCCGGGCAGACGGTGCGGCGGACGGTAGGAAGCCGCGGGCGGCTTCGGCTGATCCAGGCAGTGCCCGCGGCACGGCTCGTTATTGTTGTCGGGCGTCATGTGGCATAACGCCGGCTGGCATCTTTCGCCGCCGGTGGAGGTGGCGTCCAGCAAATAAAACTGTTCGCCGCCGATAGGGAAAAGCGGGGCAGACAAGGCGACTGGTGGGGGTAAAGTGGCGGGATAGCCTTGTCGAGGTCCCCATGAATCTGCGCTTTCTCGATACCTTCGTCTGGGTCGCCCGCCTGGGCAGTTTCCGCCTGACGGCGGAAAAGCTGTCCACCACCCAGGCCGCCATCTCCAGTCGCATCGCCGTGCTGGAGAGCGAGCTGGGCGTGCAACTGTTCCTGCGCGATTCCCGCGGCGTGAGCCTGACCGCCGAGGGTCATCGGGTACTGGGCTACGCCGAGCGGATGCTGGCCACACAGCGCGAGCTGCACGAGGCCCTGGGCCATGGCCAGACCCTGGAGGGCCGCCTGCGCATCGGCGTGATGGATACGGTGATCCACAGCTGGCTGGACCAGCTGATCGCCGCGGTCACCCAGACCTATCCGGCCATCGAGCTGGAACTGACCGCGGACACGGCGCTGAATCTGGCCGAGCAACTGGCGCGGGGGCAGCTCGACCTCATCTTCCAGACCGATCTCCTGCGCGCCGAGGGCATCCGCAACCTGCACCTGGCCAGCTATCCGGTGCGCTGGCTGGTGGCCAGCGACAGCCATCTGGCGCGCCCCTACGCCAATCTGGCCGAGCTGGCTGGCGAGCGCCTGATCACCTTTTCCCGCCATTCGCGACCGCACCAGGACATCCTCGGCCTCCTGCAGCGCGAGGGCATCGCCGAGCCGCGGGTCTGCTGCATCAACTCGGTGGCGGCGATCATCAAGCTGATGGGCGAGGGCTTCGGCATCGGCGCCCTGCCGCCGGCCCTGGTGATCGAGGAAGTGGCCCGTGGCAGCCTGATGCCTTTGCCGCTGGCCGGGCCGCCGCCCTTCGACGTCCAGGCCAGCTGGCATGGCGGTGCCGGCCTGGCGCTGAGCGAGGCGGTGGTGGCCCTGAGCCAGACGGTGGTGGCCGACTGGTGTACGCGGCTGGGCCCGGAGCGCGCCTTGCCGGTGCTGGTCTAGCCCGGGTGTTTCAACGCCTTCTTATCGCCAGCGCCCGGAATCTTTTGTTGGACAGCGGCGCCCCGGCTTTCCGACACTCGAGCTACTTCCTCAGAGGATCCTGTCATGCCCGCTCGCCTGCTGCTCAATTGCGATTCCGGTGAAAGCTACGGTGCCTGGTCCATGGGCGACGATGCCCATGCCATCCCCCTGGTCGACCAGGCCAATCTGGCCTGCGGCTTCCATGCCGCCGATCCCCTGACCATGCAACGCGCCGTGACCCTGGCGGTGGCCAATGGTGTGCAGATCGGCGCCCATCCGGCCTATCCCGATCTGGTGGGCTTCGGTCGGCGGCCCATGGCCTGCACCCCGGCCGAGGTGGAAGCCATGATCCTCTACCAGATCGGCGCCCTGGACGCCTTCTGCCGCGCCGCCGGCGTGCGCGTCGAGTACGTGAAGCCCCATGGCGCCCTCTACAACGCCCTGGTCAAGGACGATGCCCTGCTGACCGCCGCGCTCGCCGCATGCGCCCGTTATCGCCAGGGGCTGCCGCTGATGGTGCTGGCCAAGGCCGACAACGACCGCGAGCGCCGGCTGGCCGAGGCCGCCGGAGTACCGCTGCTGCTGGAAGCCTTCGCCGATCGCGCCTATCTGGCCGATGGCTCCCTGGCCCCGCGTGGCCAGGCCGGCGCCGTCCATCACGATGCCGAACGCATCCTCGCCCAGGCCGTCGCCATCGCCCGGGGCGAAGACTTCCCCGGCTTCGATGGCCAGCCCATGCGCCTGCGCGCCGACAGCCTCTGCGTGCATGGCGACAATGCCGAATCCCTGGCAGTGCTGCGCCGGCTGCGCGCGGCACTGGACGCCCTATGATCGTCTGCAAACCCTTCGGCGTCGCGGCGCTGCTGCTCGAGCTGGCCGAGCATCCCGACGCCGAGCTGCCCCCGCGCATCGCCCGCCTGGGCGAGCGGATTCGCCAGCGCTTCGGCCCGGCGGTGACCGATCTGGTGGCGGGCTGGACCAGCCTGCTGGTGCACTACGATCCCCTGCGACTGACCCTGGCCGAGCTGCAGGCCGGACTCGACCCCCTGCTGGCCGACTGGCCGGGCGCCGCGCCGGCGGGCGAGGGCGGGCGTCTGCACGAGGTCCCGACGCTCTATGCCGGCCCGGACCTCGCCGAGGTGGCCGAGCGCTGTGGCCTGAGCGAGGCCGAGGTCATCGCCCGGCACTGTGGGCGTGACTATCAGGTGGGCGCCGTCGGCTTCATGCCGGGCTTCGCCTTTCTCGGCGAGCTGGACGAGCGCCTGGCGCTGCCCCGGCGCAGCACGCCACGCACCAGCGTGCCCGCCGGCAGCCTGGCCATCGCCGAGCGCCAGACCGCGGTCTATCCGCAGGCCTCGCCGGGCGGCTGGAATCTCATCGGCCGCTGCTTGTGGACGGTCTTCGACGCCCAGGCCGAGCCGCCGTGCCTGCTGGCACCCGGTGATCGAGTGCGCTTCGTGCCCGTCGACGCAGCGGCCTTTCGTGCCCGGGGAGGTCAGTCATGAGCGGTCTCAAGGTCATCAAGTCCGGTCCCCTGACCCTGTTGCAGGACCTGGGGCGCCAGGGCTGGCAACACCTGGGCGTGGCCCCCTCGGGGCCCATGGACGGCCATGCCGCGCGCTGGGCCAATCGCCTGGTGGGCAATCCGGTAACGGCGCCGCTGCTGGAGATCGCCCTGGGCGGCGCCGAATTCGAGATGGAGACCGCTACCTGGCTGGCGCTGACCGGCGCGCCGCTGGACGCCCGCCTGGATGGCGAGCCGCTGCCGGCCTGGTCGTGCTTTCCGGTACAGGCCGGCATGCGACTGCGCCTGGGCTTCGCCCAGGCCGGGCAGCGCGCGTACCTGGCCGCTGCCGGTGGCGGTTTCCAGGCGGCGGCGACCCTGGGTAGCGTGGCCAGCAATCGACGCGAAGGCCTGGGCGGGCTGGAGGGCAGGGGCGCGCCCCTGGCAACCGGGCAGCGGCTGGATTGCGCGACGGTGGCCGAGCTGCATGCCCACGGCTGCGGACCGGCTGCGCGCTTCGTGCCGGACTATCGCGAGGTGCCGACGCTGAGGGTGATCCTTGGCGGCGACGCCGAGGCCTTCGGACTGGCGCAGCAGCAGGCGTTCTTCACGCAACCCTGGCGAATCAGTCCGCAATCCGATCGCATGGGCATCCGCCTGGCCGGGGAGGTGCCCCTGGCGCCCCCCCGTCGCCAGTGGTCGCTGGGGGTGGTAACCGGGGCCATCCAGGTGCCGCCCGACGGGCAGCCCATCGTGCTCATGGCGGATCGCCAGACCATGGGCGGCTATCCGCTGCTGGGCTTCATCCATCCGCTGGACCTGGCGCGCCTGGCCCAGTGCCCGGCTCATCACGAGGTGCGTTTCGCCCCGGTGGAACTGGCCGTCGCCCAGGCCGAGTGGCGGCGTTTCCTGGCCTTCTTCGGGGGTTGAGCACGCAGTCGGTCACGGCCGAGGAATCTTGTCCGCTTCGATGAGTCGCACGCTCAAGGACGACGCCGACTTCCCTTTCTCGGCGTCTGGCTTGAAACTTGCGTCACACGTCCGCTGTGACGACCGACAAGAAGGAGCTGGAACCGGCGATGAAAACTCCCAAACGCATCGAGCCGCTGATCGAGGACGGCTTGGTCGATGAGGTGATACGGCCCCTGATGAGTGGCAAGGAAGCGGCGGTCTACGTGGTGCGCTGCGGCAGCCAGGTACGCTGCGCCAAGGTCTACAAGGAGGCCGACAAGCGCAGCTTCCGCCAGGCCGCCGAGTACCAGGAGGGGCGCAAGGTGCGTGGCAGTCGGGAAAACCGCGCCATGGCCAAGGGCTCCAAGTTCGGTCGGCGCGAGCGCGAGGACAACTGGCAGAACGCCGAGGTGACGGCGCTCTATCGCCTGGCCGACGCCGGGGTACGGGTACCCAAGCCCCACGACTTCCTCGACGGCGTGCTGCTGATGGACCTGGTCACCGACGGCAATGGCGAGGCCGCGCCGCGGCTCAACGACGTGACGCTCACTGCCGAGGAAGCCCTGCGCTATCACGAACTGATGATCGGCCAGATCGTGCGCATGCTCTGCGCCGGACTGGTCCATGGCGACCTTTCCGAATTCAACGTGCTGCTGGCCGAAGACGGCCCGGTCATCATCGACCTGCCCCAGGCAGTGGATGCGGCCGGCAACAACCATGCCTTCCGCCTGCTGGCGCGGGATGTGGAGAACATGGCGCTCTACTTTGGCCGCTTCGCGCCTGAGTTGCGCACGACCCGCTATGCGCCGGAGATGTGGGCGCTGTTCGAGAAGGGCGAGTTGTTCGCCAATACCCGTCTGACCGGCGAATTCGCCGAGCGTGAAGACCAGGCCGATGTCCATGCGGTGATGCGCGAGATCGAGGCGGCGCGGCGTGACGAGGAGCGACGGCAGGCCGCGCGTCGCGAGCAGGACGAACCCAGCGTGCGCGAGGAACCGCCGCCGCCCTGGCTAAGCTGATCGTGAAGCAGAACGATTAGCGCTGCGATGAGACGAACGGCCCCAGTGGTCGGGCGATGAACGGCGTCCTCTGGGCGCCAGCGCGCTAAACTGGGCACTGAACAGCACAGGACTCTTTTCATGCAAGGCCATCCGGACGTCATCAACTACCTCAACCAGCTGCTGCGCGGCGAGCTGGCGGCGCGCGACCAGTACTTCATCCATTCGCGGATGTACGAGGACTGGGGCCTGATGCGCCTGTACGAGCGGATCGGCCATGAGATGGAAGAGGAAACCCAGCACGCCGATGCGCTGCTGCGTCGCATCCTGTTCCTCGAAGGCACGCCGGACATGCGTCCCAACGCCATCACCGTCGGCCAGACCGTGCCGGAGATGCTGCGCGCCGACCTGACGTTGGAGTACGAGGTGCGGGAAGCCCTGGCCCAGGGCGTGGCCCTGTGCAACCAGCACAAGGACTTCGTGACCCGCGAGATCCTGGTGGTGCAGCTGGAAGACACCGAGGAAGACCACGCCTACTGGCTGGAGCAGCAACTGGGCCTGATCGACAAGATCGGTCTGCAGAACTACCTGCAGTCGCAGATGAAGGGCGGCACCACGCCCCATGGCGCCGGCCTCTGAGGTCGGCCGGGCGGCGCCGTCAGGCGTCGCTCAGGAGGTGCGGGCGTCGTCCTCCGGTGCCCGAGGCAGATAGAGCGAGATGCAGGTACCCACGCCAGGCGTGGTGTCGACCTGGATCTGACCGCCCGACTGGTGCACGAAGCCATGCACCATCGACAGGCCCAATCCGGTGCCCTGGCCCGGCGGCTTGGTGGTGAAGAAGGGATCGAAGATCCGCTCCAGGATCTCCGGCGCGATGCCGCTACCGGTATCGCTTACCTTGACCCGCACATAGTCTCCGGCAGGCAGGTCGTCCGGTCGCCCGGGTGCGTCCTCGGGCAGATTGGCCGTGGACAACCGCAGCTGCCCCCCCTGGGGCATGGCATCCCGGGCATTGATCGCCAGGTTGAGCAGGGCGCTTTCCAGTTGCACCGCATCGATCACCGTCGGCCAGAGTGGCTCCGCCGGCTCGGCCCGGACCTCGATCGCCGGGCCGACGCTGCGGCGGATCAGTTCTTCCATGGCCAGCATCAGCTCGTTGACGTCGGTGGGCTTGGGTTCCAGCGTCTGCCGCCGGGAAAAGGCCAGCAGCCGCTGGGTCAGGGAGGCGGCGCGTGCGGCGTAGGCCTGGGCGCCCCCGAGCAGCCGGTCGAGCTGGTCTGTACGGCTCTGCTGCAGGCGCCGCTCGATCAACTCCAGGCTGCCGATGATGCCGGCCAGCAGGTTGTTGAAGTCATGGGCGATGCCGCCGGTCAACTGGCCGATGGCTTCCATCTTCTGCGCCTGATGCAGCGCCTGCTGCGCCTGGGTCAGTTCGACGGTGCGCTCGATCACCCGCTGTTCGAGGGTCTCGTTGGCGGTACGCACCGCCTGGAACAACTGGGCCTGCTCGATGGCGATGGCCGCGCGAGCGGCCAGGGCCGCCATCAGCCGTTCGTGGCGAAGGCTGAAACGCCCGGGTTCGGGATGGCCGAAGAAAAGCCCACCCAGCACCGTCCCGTCACGGGCCACCACGGAGACGGCCAGATAGCTGCGCACCGGCAGGTGTCCGGGCGGCAGGCCCTGGTGCGGTGCGGACTGGCCATAGCGCGGATCGGTAGCCACGTCGTCGGCTCTTACCACGCCCGCGTTCTCCAGGGTGGGGGCGAACATGGCCGTGGCGCCGGGCTCGCCGAGGCGCTCGAAAGCGTCGCGCTCGGCACCGGATAGGGTGAAGAGCCGCAGGCCGCCGCCAGCGTCGGTGACCTGATGACTGAAATAGGCGCCGAAGCGGGCGCCCGTCAACTCCACCCCGGCATCGGTCACGGTCTGCACCAGATGTACCAGATCCAGCTCGCTGGCCAGTTCCGTATCGATGCGCTTGAGGGCTTCCAGGGTGCGGGTTTCCTCGCGCAACTCGGCTTCGGCCTGCTTGCGGTCGCTGATGTCGACCAGGAATTCGAAGGCGCTGCCATCGGGCAGGCGCTTGGCGGCCACCAGGGCCCAGCCGGTCGAGTCGTCGCGGCGTCGATAGCAACGCTCCTCGGGCGGCACCTGAGCGTCGGCGCGTGGCAGTCTCGGGGCCGGCCAGGCGATGCGCCCGGCGGCCAGATCCTCGCGGTCATGGCCGCTCATGCGCAGGAAGGCGTCATTGGCATCGATCAGCCGCCCCTCGGCATCGAAGCAGAGGGCGCCCACCGTCTCGATCTCCAGGGCGGTGCGAAAGCGTCGTTCGCTGGCCTCCAGGGCAGCCCGGGCCAGATGGGCCTCGGTGACGTCCTGCCCCTGGCAGAAGATGCCGATCACCTGGCCGGTTTCATCGGTCAGGGGTTCGTAGATGAAATCCAGGTACAGGGTGCGGACCGGTTCGCCCGCGGTCTCCAGGCGCAGCGGCTGGTGCTCGGCGACGAAGCGGCGACCGCTGCGATAGACCTGTTCGAGCCACTCGAAGTAGCCCTGGCTCTGCAATTCGGGAAAGACTTCGCGCACCGTGAGGCCTTCGCGGGGCCGGCCATCGAACAAGCGGCTGTAGGCGACATTGATGAAGTCGAAGACGTGGTCCGGCCCCCGTACGATGGCGACGAAGCCGGGCGCCTGCTCGAACATCCGCCGCTGGCGTGCGGCCTCGGCGGCGCGCCGCCGCTCGTCGAGGATGCGCTGGGTGGTCTCGTGGCCCTGGTTGAAGATCCCGGCGATCTCGCCGCCTTCACCGCGGATGGGCGTGAAGCTGTAGTTCCAGTAGGTCTCGCTGACCACGCCCTGGCGCACCATCGGCAGCAACTGGTCGAAGACCGAAAAGCCCTGGCCGCTGCTCAGGACCTGCCCGAACTGCGGTCCGACCACCGGCCAGATGTCCTGCCAGACTTCCTGGGCGGGACATCCCAAGGCCCAGGGATGCCGTTCCGCGGGAATCGGTGCCCAGGCATCGTTGTAGAGCAGCAGCAGGTCGGGGCCCCAGTAGATGGCGGTAGGAAAGCTGGAGTTCAGGCAGATGCTCAATGCCGAGCGCAGTGATTGCGGCCACTGCGACGGCGGACCCAGGGGCGAATCCGACCAGTCGTGGGTGCGCAGTCGGGCACCCATCTCGCCGCCGCCGGCGAGAAAGTCCAGTTCGTTCCAGTCGGCAATCTGCGCTGCCATCTATTGTGCCTCCCCCGGCCACTTGTGCAATTCCAGGCGTTCAGACCACAAGAGCAGCGGAACTGCAGGACCCTGAGCGGATTTTTTGGTTGGCGGGCCCTTATAGCCGGGGCGCATAGCGCTCGATGGCCTCTGGCAGGGCCCAGCCGACGGCGAAGGCCAGCACGAGCACCACCAGTGGCAGCAGCACCCACCAGGTCCGCGTCGGAATCGGCTCCAGGCGATTGCCGCCGGTCTTCTGCAGCAGTGCCAGGCTCAGGCCGCAGAACCCCCCGGCGAGCAGGGCACCGGCGAGGATGTCGGTGGGCCAGTGCACGCCCAGATAGACGCGGCTGAGGGCGATGAGTACCGCTGGCAGGGCGGCGATCACCAGCCAGGCGAGGCGCCCGCGCGGACCGTAGCGGCGCCCGACGAGGATGCCCAGGGTCAGGAAGAAAGCGAAGGAGGCCGAGCTGTGGCCGCTGGGCAGGCTGTAGGTGGTCAGCGGCTCGGCGAGCACGTCGGGGCGGGCGCGGGCCAGCAGATTCTTCAACTGGCCGTTGGCCAGGGCGGTCCCCAGGGTGGTGCCCAGGGCGAACAGCAGCGGGCGCCACTGGCGATAGGCCGCCAGCACCAGGATCAGCACGGCGGCGAGGATCAGCTGGGTACGGAAATCGCCCATGCGGGTGATGACCACGGCGACCAGGTTGAGCCAGCCTTCGCGATGTTCCTGGACCAGGGCCATCAGGCCTTCGTCGAAGGCGCGCAGATGGTGCCAGCCGAACAGCAGCGCCAGTAGCCCGGCCAGGCAGAGGGCGCCGCTGATCAGCGTGGTGCCGGCGCGCTCGCGCCAGGCGCCATGGGCCACCACCGTCAGCAGCACCGCCGCGCCACCGAAGACGATGCCGGCCTGTTGCCAGAAGCCCTCCGGCAGCGGCAGGCGGAAGGCCGCGCCGGTCACCCAGCCCGGGCCGAGGTAGGCGATGGACCAGCCGGCCGCGGCCACCAGGCTGACGCTAACGAATTTGACCAGGGGCATGTCGAGCATGCCGGCGATCAGCGGCAGCAGCGGGCGCAGCGGACCGATGAAGCGACCCACCAGCAGACTGGCTATGCCGTATCTGTGGATGAAGCCCTCGGCCGAGCCGATCCATTCCGGGTGGGTGCGCAGTCCGGGCAGGCGGCGGATGCCTTCATGGAAGCGCCGACCGATGAAATAGGACACCGCGTCGCCGAGGATGCCGCCGAGAAAGCCCAGCAGCAGGGTGTCGAAGAGATTGAGCGCGCCATTGCCGGCGGCGACGGCTACGGCGAACAGGATCACCGTGCCGGGTACCACCAGCCCGGCCAGGGCCAGGCACTCGAGAAAGGAGATGATGAAGATGGCCACACCCAGCCACTGGTGGTGCTGGTTGATCCACTGGGTCAGGCCGTCTAGCAGTTCCGTCATCGAAAGGCTTCCTGGGGGCTGGGGTTGCGTCCTCAGACCCATGGGGAAAGCCTTGGTTGCCTCAAGGACGCGGATCGAGACGTAACGCCTCGGGGCCGGGGGATTGTAAATCGCGCTCGGGAATTTCCCAGACCAATAACTGTGGCGGGGTTTGTCGGAAGGCGAAAGGGTGACTGGCCGACGTTTGCAGGCCAAGAAAAAGGCCCGCGGGTGCGGGCCTTTTTCCTTATTCCTCGTTGCGCGAGCGGTAGGGCTGTGGCCGCGAGAGTTGCGGTCGGCCTTCCTGCTCTTCGAAGAAGTAGCGCAGATAGAGGTTGCCGTTGACGTCGCGCTCGTCCTGGGAATTGTCCATGCCCAGACGGCCCCCCAGGGCGAACTGCCCGCTGAGGCGGTATTCGCCATTGGCGGAGAGGCTGTAGGCCACGCCGGTCTTGCTCTTGCTGCCGTATTGGCCTTCGCCGGCGGCTTCCGCGGCCGCCTGCAGGGCAGCGTCGTCCGGATAGCGATCCGCGGCGTCCTGGCGAATGGTCTGCACGCCCAGCATGCCCTGCACCTGGTAGGCCCAGAGATCGCCCCGCTGCGCCCACACCAGGGGTACGCCGATGGCGAAGTAGCGCTGCGGACTGAAGTAGCCGCCATGACCGTAGCTCAGGTGGTTCTGATTGTTGTCGTAGCCGATCGCGGTGGCCGAGAGGCCCACGGTGAACAGGCTGTCCGGGCCATTGCGCAGGTAGTAGTAGACGCCGGTGCCGATCTCGAAGCGATCGTTGTCCTTGACGTCGTGACCGGTCAGGCGATGGGCCGCGCCGTAGATGTAGGAGCCGTAACGACCATCGTCGTATCTCAGCCGCGCCAGGCCGCCGTTGGCGGTGACGCCGCCCCACTCCTGGCCGGTGCGCGGATCGCGGATGCCGCCGTAGGACGCCAGGGAATCGGTCACCGAACGCCGCGACACGCTCAAGGCATAGAGCAGGTTCTCGCTGAGGCTGCTCAGCGGGCGTTCCAGGGTCGCGCCGCCGACCACGGTGCTGTATCTCAGGCCCACCGGCGAGACGCCGATATCGCCCTTGAGCCCGCGCCCGGCGTCTTCCACGGCGATGGACGCCGCCACGCCGTTTTCCTTCTGGCTGCCGTCGCTGCTGCTGTCGTTGATTCGCGTCGGGGTGACGCGCACGGCCAGGCGCTGGTCGCCGGTGGGGAAGGAGATCTCCAGCGGTGCGCTGACGGTGGTCTGGCGCGAGCTGCCGCTGGGATCGTAGCTGCGCACGCTCAGACCCTGGGTGATGCGGATGCTGCGCTCGCGCTGCAGCTGGCCAAGGATCTGCTCGGTGGCCAGGCTGCTCGACAGGCTGCTAGTGGGTACCACGGACAGGTCGTTGAAGGGGTTGTTGGCAGCCTTCTGCGCCTGCAGCGGATCGCTCCAGGCGTAGTCGGCGCCGCCGGCGTTGCCACCCGCGGCGGCCGGAACGGCGGCCAGGGCGTCAGCGCTGCGGGTCTGCCCGGGCAGGGTAGCGAAGGGGTTGTCGCTGGCGCCGGCGGCGCGGGCCGCGGATTCGCGATCCTTGCGCTCCACCTGCACCACCTGCTCCAGCAGGCCGGTCGCGGTGCCGGCCATGCCGATGTCGCGGTAGAGCAGGGCGGCGCGGCGCAGCACCAGGGGATCGCTCTGGCCGAGCTTGACCGCCTGGTCCAGGTACTGGCGGGCGGTGACGCTGTCCTGGGACTTGGCGGCGATTTCGGCGGCGCCCAGATAGAGCTCGGCGTCCTTCGGCTGGTCGCTGAGCACGTCGCGGTAGAGCTGGCGGGCCTTCTGGGTGTCGCCGCTGGCCAGGTACATGCGCGCCAGGGCGGCCTGGGCGGCCTTGTCGTCGGGACGGGCCTTGAGCGCCGGGGCCAGGGTGTCGTAGGCGGCAGCCAGCTTGCCCTGGTCGGTGAGGCGATCGGCCTGACGGATGCGGTAGCGGGCGAGGAGGTCGTCGTACTGCTGCTTCTCGCCGCTGTCGAGCACCACGCCCTGCAGGTCGCGCAGGACGTTGCCCACGGTCTGGTCCTGGTTCAGCTGCAGCTGGATGCTGGCGTAGTGCAGCTGCATGGCGGGCGCCGGACGGGTATCGCCGGTGATCATCGGCTTGAGCAGGGCCAGGCCGTGCTCGGGATCGCCGGCGGTGGCGAAGGACTCGGCCAAGTCGCCGATCAGATCCGGATTGCGGCCGGCGCGGGCTTCCAGGCGCTGCATCAGGCTGCGCGCTTCCTCGCGGCGACCCTGCTTGGCCAGGGCCACGGTCTCGGCCAGTTGTTCGTTGAAGGTGATGCGCGCGGCCAGGGCGTTCATGTCCGCCGAACGCTGCGTCTGGGGAATGCGCATCAGGGTCTGCATGGCGCGCGGGTATTCACCCAGCTCGTTGGACAGCAGGGCACTCGCATAGAGCACCTCGGGGCGCTGGGCGCCATCCTTGACCAGGCTGTCCACCAGGTCGCGGGCGGCGCGCGGCCGGCCCTGACGGACCTCCAGGCGGGCCTGGGCCAGGCGCAGCCAGGGGTCTTCCGGGGCTTCCTTGCGCGCCTGTTCCAGCAGCCGCGAGGCGCCCTGCAGGTCGCCCCGCGCCTCGGCGGCTTCGGCTTCCTGCATGGCCTGCCCGGCACGCAGGCGATCCAGGCCCTTGATCGGGTTCTTGGCGCTTGGCTGCAGATTCTTGGTGAGTTGCAGGGCTTCTTCGGTGCGGCCCAGCTCGTTGAGCGCGGCGATGCGCCCATAGTAGGCGTCGACGTTGGCCGGCTCGCGCATCAGCACCTGGCGATAGGTGGCCTCGGCAAGTTCCCATTGGCGCTTCTGGCTCTGGATGCCGGCGAGGAACAGCTGCGCCTCGACCGCTTCGGGCTTCAGCCGGATGGCCTCCACGCTGAGATCCCGTGCCTGGTCCAGCTCGCGCTTGTTCTCGGCCGCGTGGGCGCGTTCCAGCAGGTGGTGGTAGCGCGCCTCGTCCAGCGCCGGCTGCCAGGTCTTGCCGCCTTTCTGCACGGCCTGGGTCAGCAACTGCTCGGCATCGGTCCAGCGCTGCTGCGCCAGGCGGGCACTGCCCAGCTTGCCCAGGGCATCCGGATCCTGGGGCGTCTTCTTCAGCTGGGCTTCCAGCGCCTGGACGGCGGCCGCGGTCGGCGCGGCGTCGGCAGCGGCGGCCCAGGTCGCGTCGGCATGGATCAGCAGGGCGAGCAGACCAAGGGACAAGGTGAGGTGCTTGGGCATGGTTCTTTCCGTGAAGGCTGGTAGGCGTCGCTGCAGCACCTGGCGCAGAGCTGGAACGATTTCGGCTATTAGGGAATAGCTGAACGCAAGCTGAACGGCAAATACAGCCGGGGATGATTCCCGACAGGCCGTGGCGAGTCAACCAAATAGAGCAGGCGAATGCCACGGCCAGGCCCCCCGGCGCTGGCCGCGCAGGGCCCGGCGACGCTATACTCTGCGGCTTTCCCACCGTCTTTCGCAGGCCGCCGACCATGACCGAGTCCGTCTCCGCCTACATGACCCGTCTTGGCCAGGCTGCCCGTGCTGCGTCGCGGGTCGCCGCCCGGGCGAGCACCGCCCAGAAGAACCGCGCCTTGCTCGCGGCTGCCGCCGCGCTGGATGCTCGCCGTGCCGAGCTGACTGCTGCCAACGAGCAGGACCTGGCCGCCGCGCGCGCCAATGGTCTGGAACCGGCCATGCTGGATCGCCTGGCACTGACGCCCCAGCGCATCGACGACATGATCGAAGGTCTGCGCCAGGTGGCAACGTTGCCCGATCCCATCGGCGAAATCCGCGACATGAGATACGTGCCCTCGGGCATCCAGCTGGGCAAGATGCGTGTGCCGCTGGGTGTCATCGGCATCATCTACGAGTCGCGCCCCAACGTGACCATCGATGCGGCCAGTCTCTGTCTCAAATCCGGTAATGCCACCATCCTGCGCGGTGGCTCCGAGGCCATTCATTCCAACCAGGCCATCGCCGCCTGCATCCAGGCGGGTCTGGCCGAAGCCGAACTGCCGGCCGAGCTGGTCCAGGTGGTGGAAACCACCGATCGCGCTGCGGTAGGCGCCCTGATCACCATGCCCGAATACGTCGACGTCATCGTGCCGCGGGGTGGCAAGAGCCTGATCGAACGCATCAGCCGCGATGCCCGGGTACCGGTGATCAAGCACCTGGACGGTATCTGCCACGTCTATATCGACCGCGCCGCCGATGTCGATAAGGCCATTCGCATCGCCGACAACGCCAAGACCCAGCGCTATGCTCCCTGCAATACCATGGAGACGCTGCTGGTCCATGCGGCCATCGCCGAGCGAGTGTTGCCGGCCCTGGCCGCCATCTATCGCGACAAGCAGGTGGAGCTGCGCGGCTGCGAGCGGACACGAGCGCTGCTAGGGACCGACGTCCTGCTGGCCAGCGAAGAAGACTGGCGGACCGAATACAACGCCCCGATCCTGTCCATCCGGGTGGTGGACGGCCTCGATGCGGCCATCGAGCACATCAATGCCTATGGCTCGCAGCACACCGATGCCATCGTCACCGAGAATTTCAGCGACGCCCGGCGTTTCCTGACCGAAGTCGATTCGGCGTCGGTGATGGTCAATGCCTCCACGCGGTTCGCCGATGGCTTCGAATACGGCCTGGGCGCCGAGATCGGCATTTCCACCGACAAGCTGCACGCCCGCGGGCCGGTGGGCCTGGAAGGGCTGACCAGCGAGAAATACGTGGTCTTCGGCGACGGTCACGTCCGTAGCTGATGAGCAGCCTGCCCACCCGCATCGGCCTGTTCGGCGGTACCTTCGATCCCGTGCACATCGGCCACCTGCGCGCGGCGCTGGAGGTGGCCGAGGCGCTGGCGCTGGACGAACTGCGGCTGATCCCCAGCGCCCGGCCGCCCCATCGCGAGGCGCCCAGCGTCTCCGCCGAGGATCGCCTGGCGATGGTGCGACTGGCGGTGGCCGACGTCGCGACCCTGGTGGTCGATGACCGGGAACTGCGCCGGACGCGCCACTCCTATACCATAGAGACCCTGGAAAGCCTGCGCGCCGAACTCGGCGATGAGGTGCAGCTGTTGCTCATGCTGGGTTGGGACGCCTTCTGCGGCCTGCCGGGCTGGCACCGCTGGCGCGAATTGCTGGAGCTGTGCCACATCCTGGTCCTGCAACGACCCGACGCCGACAGCGAGCCCTGCCAGGAATTGCGCGATTTCCTGGCGGCGCGCAGTCAGCCCGATCCCCAGGCCCTGAAGGGGCCGGGCGGGCAGATCACCTTTATCTGGCAGAACCCGCTCGCGGTGTCCGCCACCCAGATCCGCGGCCTCTTGGCCACCGGGAAGTCCATCCGCTTCCTGGTGCCCGATGCCGTGCTTGACTACATCCGGACGCACGGCCTCTATCCGGCGTCCTCCGAACCGAGGTAAGAGTTACACCATGCAAAGCGAACAACTCGTCCAGGTGGCCATCGCCGCCCTGGAAGACATGAAGGCCCAGGACATCATCTCCCTGGACGTCCGTGAAAAGACCAGCGTGACCGATATCATGGTCATCGCCAGCGGCACCTCCAGCCGCCACGTCAAGTCGCTGGCCGACAACGTGCTGGAAAAGGTCAAGCAGCAGGGCGTGCGCCCGCTGGGCAGCGAAGGCCTGGAAGGCGGCGAATGGGCGTTGCTCGACCTGGGTGACGTGGTCGTCCACGTGATGCTGCCGACCACCCGCGAGTTCTATGACCTCGAGCGCCTCTGGCGCGGTGCCGAGCAGAGCCGCGCCGCCCACGGCGAATAACGCCGGTGCGCCTGCGTCTCATCGCCGTCGGCTCGCGCATGCCGCGCTGGGTCGAGGAGGGCTGGCACGAGTACGTCAAGCGTCTGCCGCCGGAACTGCCGCTGGAGCTCGTCGAGATCCCGCTGCAGACCCGTGGCAAGAACGCCGACGTCGCCCGGCTGATCCGCCAGGAGGGTGAGGCCATGCTGGCCAAGGTGCAACCGGGCGAGCGCGTGGTGACCCTGGAGGTCACCGGCAAGCCCTGGAGCACCGAGCAACTGGCTGAAACACTCCAGCAGTGGCGCCTGGAAGCCCGCACCGTCAACCTCATGGTCGGCGGTCCCGAGGGTCTCGCTCCCGAGGTGCAGGCGCGCAGTGAACAGCGCTGGTCGCTCTCGCCGCTGACCCTGCCGCATCCGCTGGTGCGCATCCTCGTCGGCGAGCAGCTCTATCGCGCCTGGACCGTACTGGCCGGCCATCCGTATCACAAGTAGTCCGTACCTGCGATGTCGCAACCCATACGCCTCAAGGACCACGAGAAAGACGCCCAGCTCGTCCGCGCCCGCGTGACGGTCGGGGCGGTGCTGTTTCTCGTGCTCGCCTGCGTACTGGTGGCGCGCATGTACTACCTGCAGGTCATCCAGCACGACTACCACTCGACCCTGTCGGAAAACAACCGGGTCCATGTCCAGCCGATCCCGCCCACCCGCGGCCTGATCTACGACCGCAACGGCATCATCGTCGCCGACAACCGCCCCAGCTTCAGCCTGACCATCACCCGCGAGCGGGCCGACAACTGGCGGCAGACCCTCGATACCCTGGTGCAGGTGCTGGGCCTGACCGAGGAAGACCGCGAGCTGTTCGAAAAGCGCATGAAGCAGGGCCGGCGGCCTTTCGAGCCGGTGCCGGTGCTGTTCGAGCTGACCGAGGAGCAGATCGCCAAGATCGCCGTCAACCAGTTCCGCCTGCCCGGGGTCGAGGTGACGGCACAGCTGGTGCGCCACTATCCCATGGGCGAGCACTTCGCCCACTCGGTGGGCTATGTCGGGCGGATCAACGAACAGGAGCTCAAGCGCCTGGATCCGGTCAACTACAGCGGCACCCACCACATCGGCAAGACCGGCGTGGAGCGCTTCTACGAGCCCGAGCTGCACGGCGAGGTAGGCTACGAAGAGGTGGAGACCAACGCCCGCGGCCGGGTGCTGCGGGTGCTCAATCGCACCGACCCCAAGCCGGGCAAGGACATCGTCCTGACCATCGATTCACGTCTGCAGGCCGCCGCCGAAGCCGCCCTGGGCGGGCGCCGTGGCGCCATCGTCGCCATCCAGCCCAAGACCGGCGAGGTGCTGGCCATGGTCAGCCAGCCGAGCTACGACCCCAATCCCTTCGTCACCGGGATCAGCTTCAAGGAATATTCCGAGCTGCGCGACTCCATCGATCGCCCGCTCTACAACCGGGTGCTGCGCGGCCTCTATCCGCCCGGTTCGACCATCAAGCCTGCGGTGGCCATCGCCGGTCTCGACAGCGGCGCCACCACGCCCCAGGCGCGGGTCTTCGATCCGGGCTACTACGAGTTGCCCAACTACGATCACAAGTACCGCAACTGGAACCACGGCGGCGACGGCTACGTGGATCTGGACATGGCGCTGATGAGATCCAACGACACCTATTTCTACGATCTCGCCCACAAGATCGGCATCGATCGCCTCTCCGAGTACATGGGCAAGTTCGGTCTCGGCCAGAAGGTCTCCCTGGACATGTTCGAGGAGGCACCGGGCCTGATGCCCTCGCGCCAGTGGAAGCGTGCCACCCGCCGCCAGGCCTGGTTCCCCGGCGAGACGCTGATCCTCGGCATCGGCCAGGGCTACATGCAGACCACGCCGCTGCAGCTGGCCCAGGTCACCACCCTGATCGCCAACCATGGCAAGTGGATCCGTCCGCACCTCGCCAGGACCCTCGATGGCCAGCCCCCGGTGGACAGCAATCCCATGCCCGACATCGAGCTCAGGGACCCGACCTACTGGGACAGGGCCGTCCACGGCATGGAAATGGTGGTGCAGAATCCGCGCGGCACCGCGCACAAGATCAATGTCGGCGCCCAGTACCGCATCGCCGGCAAGAGCGGTACCGCCCAGGTGGTCGCCATTCGCCAGAACGAGAAGTACAACTCGGCGGCGCTCAAGGAGCGGCACCGCGACCACGCCCTGTTCGTCGCCTTCGCCCCGGCCGACAATCCGCAGATCGCCGTGGCGGTGATGGTCGAGAACGGCGAGTCGGGCAGCGGCGTGGCCGCCCCGGTGGTGCGCCAGGTGCTGGACGCCTGGCTGCTCGATGACCAGGGCCGTCTCAAGGCCGAGTACGCCAAGCCCAATACCGCCGCGGCCACCGCCGCCGCGACCAAGGTGCAGCCATGAGTCTTGCTCCCAACTTCGATCGCACCATCCCCGAAGGGGACGTGATGAAGCGGCGCGCCACCCTGCTGCAGCGCCTGCACATCGATGGCCCGCTGCTGATCCTGCTGGTGATGCTGGGGGCGACCGGACTGTTCGTCCTCTATTCCGCGGGCGGGCGCAATCTCGACCTGCTGTTCAAGCAGGCCAGCTCCTTTGGCCTCGGGCTGGTGGCCATGGCCGTCGTCGCCCAGCTCGAACCGCGTTTCATGGCGCGCTGGGTGCCCCTCGGCTACGTGATCGGCGTGGCCCTGCTGGTGGTGGTGGACGTCATGGGCCACAACGCCATGGGTGCCACCCGCTGGATCAACATTCCCGGGGTCATCCGCTTCCAGCCGTCGGAATTCATGAAGCTGCTGATGCCCATGATGATGGCCTGGTACCTGTCCAAGCGCAGCCTGCCGCCCAACTTCAAGCACAGCCTGATCAGCCTGTCGCTGGTGGTGGTGCCCTTCGTGCTGATCCTCGACCAGCCCGACCTCGGCACCGCCATGCTGGTGCTGGCCTCGGGCGGCTTCGTGCTGTTCGTCGGCGGCCTTCAGTGGCGCTGGCTGATCGGCGCGGTGAGCGCCGCGGTGCCCATGGCCGTGGCCATGTGGTTCTTTGTCCTGCACGATTACCAGAAGCGCCGGATCCTGACCTTCCTCGATCCGGAGATGGATCCGCTGGGCGCCGGCTGGAACATCATCCAGTCCAAGGCCGCCATCGGCTCGGGCGGGGTATTCGGCAAGGGCTGGCTGCTGGGTACCCAGTCTCATCTGGATTTTTTGCCGGAAAGTCACACGGACTTTATCATTGCCGTCCTCGGCGAAGAGTTCGGCATGGTCGGCGTCTGCCTGCTGCTGGTGCTCTATCTGCTGCTGATCGGTCGCGGACTGACCATCACGGTGCAGGCCCAGACGTTGTTCGGCAAGTTGCTCGCCGGCGGCGTGACCATGACCTTCTTCGTCTATGTCTTCGTCAACATCGGCATGGTCAGCGGCCTCTTGCCCGTGGTGGGCGTACCGCTGCCATTCATCAGCTATGGCGGCACCTCGGTGGTCACCTTGTTCACCGGGTTCGGAGTTTTGATGTCGATCCACACGCACCGCAAGTGGATCGCCCAGGTTTAACACGCAACAAAGAAGGGTTAGATGCCGACAATGGGATGGATGCGTCGCTGCCTGCTGAGCCTCGGGCTCGCGGGTGCGATGGGCGTGACGACCGGCGTCGTCGCGGGTGACTACGACGCGGCACCGCTGACGCGCGACTTCATCGCCGAGATGAGTCAGAGCTATGGCTTCGCTCCGGAACAGCTGCAGGCGCTGTTCGGCGAGGTCGAGCGCAAGCAGGCCATCCTCGATGCCATCTCGCGACCGGCCGAGCGGGTCAAGCCCTGGAGCGAATACCGGCCCATCTTCATCACCGATCGGCGCATCGCCCAGGGCGTCGACTTCTGGAAGGCCCACGAGGAAGCCCTGGCCCGCGCCGAGCGCGAATACGACGTGCCGGCCCAGTTCATCGTCGCCATCATCGGCGTGGAAACCTTCTACGGTCGCAACACCGGCAACTACCGGGTGCTGGATGCGCTCTCGACCCTGGCCTTCGACTATCCGCCACGCGCGCCCTTCTTCCGCAGCCAGCTGCGCGAATTCCTGCTGCTGGCCCGCGAACAGCAGGTCGATCCGCTCAGCCTCACCGGTTCCTACGCCGGCGCCATGGGCCTGCCGCAATTCATGCCGGGCAGCTTCCGCGCCTATGCGGTGGACTTCGACGGCGACGGCCACATCAACATCTGGTCCGATCCCACCGACGCCATCGGCAGCGTGGCCAACTACTTCAAGCGCCACGGCTGGTCCGGCCGCGGACCGACCGCCATCCGCGCCCAGGTCAGTGGCGAGCGGGTGGAGGAGGGCGTGGTGGCCGGCATCGAGCCGGTCAAGAGCGTCGCCGAGCTGCGCGCCCTGGGCTGGAACGCCCAAGACCCTGCCCTGCGTGACGATTTGCGTGTAACCTCGTTCCGCCTCGACGGAGACAAGGGACCGGAGTACTGGATGGGCCTGCCCAATTTCTACGCCATTACCCGATACAACCGCAGCGTCATGTACGCCATGGCGGTGACCGATCTGGCGAACGCCATCGCCGAGCGCCATGCCGCCGAGGGTGCCAAGCCGTGATGCGCCTGACTGCCCTGGCGCGCCTGGCCGGCTGCCTGGGCCTCGGCCTGCTGCTGGTGAGCTGCTCCAGCCAGGCGCCCAAGCCGACCAGCAAGGGCGTCGCCGGGCCGGGTGGCTACCTGCGTCCGCACCGTGACGGCGCGCCCTGGTGGGACGTGGACGTCAGCCGGATCCCCGACGCCGTGCCCATGCCCTACAACGGGCCGCTGAAGAACAATCCCTATACCGTGCTGGGCAAGACCTATTTCCCGCTGACCGATTCGCGCAACTACCGCGTGACCGGCACCGCCTCCTGGTACGGCACCAAGTTTCACGGTCAGGCCACCGCCAACGGCGAGACCTACGACCTCTACGGCATGACTGCGGCGCACAAGACCCTGCCGTTGCCCAGCTATGTGCGGGTCACCAACCTGGACAACGGCCGCAGCGTGATCCTGCGCGTCAACGACCGCGGTCCCTTCTATTCCGACCGGGTCATCGACCTGTCCTTCGCCGCCGCCAAGAAACTCGGCTATGCCGAGATCGGTACTGCCCGGGTCAGCGTCGAAGGCATCGATCCGCAGCAGTACTGGGCCCAGCGCGGCCAGGCGGTGCCCATGGTGCTGGCCCAGCCGCGCCAGGCGCCGGTGGCCCAGAAGACCACCGAGACCCAGACCTTCGGCGCCATCGAGACCTATACGCCGCCGGTCAACCAGCATGCCGAGCCGGTGACGCCCGCGGCCGTCGACGCAAAAAAAAACGTTTCTGCCCCAGCCGCTGGGCTCTATCTGCAGGTGGCGGCCTTCGCCAATCCGGACGCTGCGGAATTGCTCAAGGACAAGCTCAGCGACCTGACCAGTGCCCCGGTGTTCGTCAGTTCGACGGTGCGCAACCAGCAGACCTTGCATCGGGTCCGCCTCGGACCGGTCCAGCCGGCTGAGGTCTCCCAGCTCCAGAACAGCGTACGCGTGGCCCGCCTGGGTCAGGCGTCTCTCGTGCAACCGGATTGAAGCAGGGATGCTTCATGACGCCCAGTCGCCGGTCCCAGCCGTCGTGATCCGCCTCGCGCGGATCGACGTGGACCGAGCGGTCTGGGTCCGCTGCTCCTGCCATACCCCAACCTTTCAGAGATTCGGATGACAATCGCAAAACTCGCTCGACGCCTGCTCCTCCTAGTAACGATCGCCTGTGTCCCGGCCGTCTGGGCGGCCGAGACAATGGTTCCGGCAGCGCCCCAACTGGCCGCCAAGGCCTGGATTCTCATGGATGCCAACAGCGGCGCCGTGCTCACCGAATCCAACTCCGACCAGCGCCTGCCGCCGGCCAGCCTGACCAAGCTGATGACCGCCTACATCGCCACCCTGGAAATCAACCGGGGTCGCATCAAGGAATCGGACATGGTCACGGTCAGCGAGCACGCCTGGCGTACCGGCGGTTCGCGGATGTTCATCAAGGTCGGCACCCAGGTGTCGGTCGGTGACCTGCTGCACGGCATCATCATCCAGTCCGGCAACGACGCCAGCGTCGCCCTGGCCGAGCACATCGCCGGCAGCGAAGACGCCTTCGCCGACATGATGAACACCACCGCGCAGAAGCTGGGCATGCAGAACACCCACTTCATGGACGCCACCGGCCTGCCGGATCCGAACCACTATTCCTCGGCCCATGACATGGCCATCCTGGCGCGCGCCATCATCAACGCCGATGCCCAGCACTACGCCATCTACTCCCAGAAGGAATTCTTCTGGAACAACATCAAGCAGCCCAACCGCAACCTGCTGCTGTGGCGCGACAAGACCGTCGACGGCCTGAAGACCGGCCACACCGACGAAGCCGGCTACTGCCTGGTGGCCTCGGCCGTGCGCGATGGCATGCGCCTGGTCGCCGTGGTGTTCGGCACCAACAGCGAGCAGGCCCGTGCCGCCGAGACCCAGAAGCTGCTGACCTACGGTTTCCGCTTCTTCGAAACCCAGTCCTTCTACAAGAAGGGCACCGAGCTGGCCAAGGCGCCGGTATGGAAAGGCGACACCCGCGAGGTCCAGGCCGGTCTGGCCAACGACCTGACCATGACCCTGCCGCGCGGCCAGGCCAAGAAGCTGCACGCCGAGATGGTGCTCAATCCGCAGCTGATCGCACCCATCGCCCAGGGCCAGGTGATCGGCAAGGTCGAGGTGAAGCTGGATGACAAGGTGGTGCACACCGCCGACCTGGTTGCCCTGCAGCCGGTCGAGGAGGGTGGCCTCTTCCGTCGCCTGTGGGATAGCATTCGCCTGTTCTTCTACGGCTTGTTCAACTGATCCGTCACCCTGCAAAGGCCCGCATCTGCGGGCCTTTCACCCCCTGCCGACAGCGATCGGCCTGGAAGTCCGCATGACCGAAGACGTTCAACCCCCAAAGATCGAATTTCCCTGCCCGCGCTATCCCATCAAGGTGATTGGCGATGCCGGTGCCGACTTCGCCGAGCTGGTGCTCGACATCGTCCAGCGCCATGCCCCGGATCTGGATCGCGATACCCTGGTGACCCGCGACAGTCGTAACGGCCGTTTCCTCTCCGTGCAGGTGCTCATCACCGCCACCGGCGTGGATCAGCTGCAGGCCATCCACCAGGATCTGCGCGCCACCGGCCGCGTGCACATGGTGATCTGATGAGCACTCCCGCCCCGGCCAGCCTGGGCGTGCGCCGCTGGGGCCTGCGGCCCTACGAGGCGACCCTGGAGGCCATGCGCCGCTTCACCGACGAGCGCGGCCCCGCGACCCCCGACGAACTCTGGTTGCTGCAGCACCCTGCGGTCTTCACCCAGGGGCAGGCCGGCAAGCCCGAGCACCTGCTCGCCGTGGGCGACATTCCGGTGGTGCAGGTCGATCGCGGCGGCCAGGTCACGTACCATGGTCCCGGTCAGCTCATCGCCTATGTGCTGCTGGATGTTCGCCGCAAGGGCCTGGGCGTGAGAGAATTGGTCAGCGCCATGGAGGACAGCCTGATCGCGCTGCTCGCCGACTGGGGCGTGCAGGCCGCGGCCCGGGCCGATGCGCCGGGTGTCTACGTGGATGGCGCCAAGATCGCCTCCCTGGGCCTGCGCATCCGCAATGGCCGGTCCTTCCATGGCCTGGCGCTCAACGTTGACATGGATCTGGCACCCTTCCGCCGGATCAACCCCTGCGGTTATGCCGGCCTGGCCATGACCCAGCTCCGCGATCTGGTGACCGGGCCACTAGCTTTCGACGAGGTCCGCGAGTCTCTGGTCCGTCACCTGAGTCTGCGCCTGGGCTACCCCGAACCGATCACCCTGGAATCGGATTGACATGACCACTACAGTACAAGACAGCGTCCAGACCCTTACCCCGCCCGCCCGCCCCAGCAAGGTGGAAGCCGGCGTCAAGCTGCGCGGCGCCGAAAAGGTCGCACGCATCCCGGTAAAGATCATTCCCACCGAGGAGCTGCCGCGCAAGCCGGACTGGATCCGCGTGCGCATCCCGGTCACCCCCGAGGTCGAGCGCATCAAGCAGCTGCTGCGCAAGCACAAGCTGCACAGTGTCTGCGAAGAGGCCTCCTGCCCCAACCTGGGCGAGTGCTTCTCCGGTGGCACCGCCACCTTCATGATCATGGGTGACATCTGCACCCGTCGCTGCCCCTTCTGCGACGTCGGCCATGGCCGACCGAAGCCGCTGGACGTGGACGAGCCGAAGAATCTGGCGGTGGCCATCGCCGACCTGGGTCTGAAGTACGTAGTCATCACCTCGGTGGACCGCGACGACCTGCGCGACGGCGGTGCCCAGCACTTCGTCGACTGCCTGCGCGAGATCCGCAAGCTGACCCCCGGCATCCAGCTGGAGACCCTGGTGCCCGACTATCGCGGTCGCATGGACGTCGCCCTGGCCATCACCGAGCAGGAGCCGCCGGATGTCTTCAACCACAACCTGGAGACCGTGCCGCGCCTGTACAAGGCCGCGCGCCCGGGTTCGGACTTCGAGTGGTCGCTGGACCTGCTGCAGAACTTCAAGAAGCGCGTGCCCCACGTGCCGACCAAGTCCGGCCTGATGCTGGGCCTGGGCGAGACCGACGAGGAAGTCATCGAGGTCATGCAGCGCATGCGCGAGCACGAGATCGACATGCTGACCCTCGGCCAGTACCTGCAGCCTTCGCGCAACCACCTGCCGGTGCAGCGTTTCGTCCACCCGGATACCTTCGCCTGGTTTGCCGAGGAAGGCGCCAGGATGGGCTTCAAGAACGTCGCCTCCGGTCCCCTGGTGCGTTCTTCGTACCATGCCGACCAGCAGGCGCACGGCGCCAAGAAGATCAGCTGATCCTCGCGTCGCAATAGAAAAGGGCAGCCACGGGCTGCCCTTTTTTTGCGGATGGAAAAACTTCATCCCTGGTGATCTGCTGTCAGCCCTCTCCCCGAGGGAGAGGGCACGTGCCATCAGCCGCGCAGCACGCCATCCACCAGCGCCTTGGCTTCTTCCTGGATACGACCCAGGTGGGCTTCGCCCTCGAAGCTCTCGGCGTAGATCTTGTAGACGTCCTCGGTACCCGAAGGCCGGGCGGCGAACCAGCCGTTCTCGGTGACCACCTTGAGGCCACCGATGGCGGCGCCGTTGCCGGGCGCCTCGGTAAGGATGGCGGTGATCGGCTGGCCGGCTAGCTCCTTGGCGGTGACCTGGGCGGCGGACAGCTTGCCGAGGCGGGCCTTCTGCTCGCGGTCGGCGGCGGCGTCGATGCGCTGGTAGACCGGGGCGCCGAAACGCTCGGTCAGCGCCTGGTAGCGCTCGCCCGGGTCCTTGCCGGTCACGGCGGTGATCTCCGCGGCCAGCAGGCCGAGGATGAGGCCGTCCTTGTCGGTGGACCAGGCGCCGCCGGCCTTGCGCAGGAAGGACGCGCCGGCGGATTCCTCGCCACCGAAGCCCAGGCTGCCGTCGAGCAGGCCATCGACGAACCACTTGAAGCCTACCGGCACTTCCACCACCTGGCGGCCAATGCCCTGGGCCACGCGGTCGATCATCGAGGAAGACACCAGGGTCTTGCCGATACCGGCCTGCTGGCTCCACTGCGGACGGTGGGTGAAGAGGTATTCGATGGCCACCGCCAGGTAGTGGTTGGGATTGAGCAGGCCCACCGAGCGGGCGACGATGCCGTGGCGGTCATGGTCGGTGTCGCAGGCGAAGGAGACGTCGAATCTGTCCTTGTTCTCGATCAGGCCGGCCATGGCGTGGGGCGAACTGCAGTCCATGCGGATCTTGCCGTCCCAGTCCAGGCGCATGAAGCGAAAGGTCTGGTCGACGCGGGTGGACAGCACTTCCAGCGGCAGGCCATAGCGCTCGGCGATGCGCGGCCAGTAGTGCACCCCGGCGCCGCCGAGGGGATCGACGCCAAAGGTCAGGCCGGAGCCGCGGATGGCGTCCAGGTCGATGACCTGGCCCAGGCCGCCGACATAGCTGTCGAGGAAGTCGAATTTATGGGTGGTGCCGGCCTTGAGCGCCTGGCGGTAATCCATCCGCTTGACGCCGTCGAGACCGGCCGCCAGCAGGGCATTGGCGCGGTCCTGGATGCTTTTGGTGACGTTGGTGTCGGCCGGGCCGCCATTGGTGGGGTTGTACTTGAAGCCGCCGTCGGCCGGCGGATTGTGCGACGGGGTGATGACGATGCCGTCGGCCAGGCCCGAGCTGCGGCCGGCGTTGTATTCGAGGATGGCGTTGGACAGCGCCGGGGTGGGCGTATAGCCCGGCTCGCCATTGGTCTCGGCGCAACCGGCGTCGATGCGCACTTCCACGCCGTTGGCGGCGAGCACTTCCAGGGCGGAGATGAAGGCCGGCTCGGACAGCGCATGGGTGTCCATGCCCATGAACAGCGGGCCGTCGACGCCCTGGGCCTTGCGGTATTCGCAGATGGCCTGGGTGATGGCGAGGATGTGCCACTCGTTGAAGCTGCCCTTGAGCGAGGAACCGCGGTGCCCGGAGGTGCCGAAGGCGACCTGCTGACCCGGATCGCTGGGGTCGGGGCGATCGCTGTAGTAGCGTGCCACCAGGCGCGGCAGGTGGGTCAGAGTATTCTCGTCGGGGAGGCGTCCTGCGTTGGGAGCGAGCGTCATGAAAGCGTCCTGTATACGTCGGAAAAGGGCAGCGGTCAGGCACAAGGCCGGGTCGAAGGGGCACCATGGCACGGCGACCCTTCAATCACGCCCATAGACCGTGCTGCCCGTCGAAGGTGCAGCCTACACCGGCTGGACCTGACAGCACTGTGACGGATTCAGCCAAGATAGCCCAGGCGCAGCAGATAATGCAGGACGGTGTAGGCGCCCAATAGCAGCAATCCAGCAAAGAACAGCCGGCGGAACAGGCGCTCATCGAGATGCTGGCGCACACGCTGGCCCAGCCCCATGCCCAGGAGGGCCGGTAGCAGCAACAGACTGGAAGCACCCAGGCGCTCGACCGCCAGTCCGTTTTGCCACCAGAGGCCCACCAGCAGCGCCAGGGTGGCGACGGTGAAGCTCAACCCCAGGGCCTCGATCAGCTGTTCCTTTTCCAGCGCAAGGCTCTGCAGATAGGGCACCGCCGGCAGCACGAAGACGCCGGTCATGCCGGTGATGAGCCCCGTGACGAAACCCACCAGCGGAGCGACCTTCCCTTCACAACGACCTGGCGCGGGCAGGCGCCGGCCCGTCCAGCCGATCAGGCCATAGGCGATCAGCACCGCACCGAGCGCGGCGGCGAGTCCGGCGCTATGGCTCCCGGTCAGTAGCGGGATGCTGAGCAGGGTGCCCGGCACCAGTGCCAGTTGCAGCGGCAACAGGCGTTTGAACGTCTGCCAGGGCGAGGGACCGGCGCAGAATTGCCAGACATTGGTGAGCAGGGAGGGGATCAGCAGCAGGGCGGCGGCTTCGGCTGGCGTCATCAGCAGTGCCAGCAGGCTCATGGCGACGGTGGGCAGGCCCAGGCCCAGTACGCCCTTGGTCAGACCCGCGAGCACGAAGATCAGGGTACAGAGCAGCAGGGTCATGGTCGCCTCCTCGGGTGGAGGCGTTACCATGGATTTCAGGACCGCAGGTGAGAAGCCGGGATTGGCGAAGGCTGCCTACGGTCGGCACAGAGGCTCTCCGGCGATGCGCTACGACCTGCTCGACCTGCGTCTGTTTCTCCACGTCGTGGCAGCGCGCAGCATCACCCTGGGCGCCGAACGGAGCCACTTGGCACTGCCTTCCGCCAGCGCCCGCATCAAGGCCCTGGAAGACAGCCTGGGCACGCCGCTGCTGATCCGCCACGCGCGTGGCGTACGCCCCACGCCGGCTGGGCTGAGCCTGGAGCGCCATGCCCGGGCGATCCTGTTGCGGCTGGAAGAAATGGACCAGGACCTCGCTGGCGCGGTGGCGGACAGCCGTGCACGGGTGCGGCTGTTGGGCAACGGTGCCGCGGTGATGGAACATCTGGATGAACCCCTGGCCGCTTTCCTCCAGGCGCAGCCCAGGGTGGACGTGGAAGTCGAGGAGCTGCCCAGCTCACGCATCGTGCTGGCGCTCCGCGAAGGTCGCGCCGACCTGGGAATTTTTTTGGCGGCGCCGGGTTTGGAGGATTTGCAGATCCGGCCCTTTCGCGATGATCCCCTGGTGCTGGTCGCCGCGCCGGGTAGCGTGCCTTTGCAGGATGGCGAGTCGGTCGATTTCGCGCGACTGCTCGAGCAGCCCTTCGTCGGCCTGTCTCGCGGCAATGCCTTGCAGCTCCATGTGGAAACCCAGGCGGCGCAGTGGGGCCGGGAGCTGGCGATCCGCATTCGGGTACCGAGTCCGATCCAGGCCTGTGCCCTGGTCGCTCGCGGCCTGGGCGTGGCGATCCTGCCGGCCGCGAGTCTGCTCCGGGTAGGACCGGGCGTGGCGCTGGCCAGCCATCCGCTGCGCGATGCCTGGGCGCATCGCGAACTGGTGGTGGGCTGCCGGGACTCCAACGAGCTGTCGCCGGCGGCAGCGGCCTTGCTGGAGGTGCTGGCGGGGAAAAGCGATACGGCTGAAGCTCGACGACCCGTCCCTGGCTAAGGGACGGGTCGTCGCCAGGGCTCAGCCGCGCAGTTTGTCCAGCAGCTGATGGTTGGGATAGCCGTCGGCCGGCCAGCCCTGGGACTGCTGGTAGGCGCGGATGGCCTTGCGGGTGTTGGCGCCGATGATGCCGTCGGCGCTGCCCGGGTCCAGCCCCAGGGCGGCCAGGCGCTGCTGCAGCTCGACGCGCTCGCTGCGGCTCAACGGCAGATCGTCGGTGGGCCAGCTGCCGGCGACCTGGCCGGCGTCGCGATAGCGCTCCGAGAGCAGCGCCACGCCCAGGGCATAGGAGCTGGAGTTGTTGTACTTGAGGATGGTGCGGAAATTGTTGAACACCAGGAAGGCCGGGCCGCGATGGCCAGCGGGGAGCAGCAGCGAAGCGCCGTCGCTCGGCTGGGCGGCCGGTTGCGGCAGGCCGAGATCCTGGATGCCCAGGGCGTTCCACTCGGCCAGGCTCTTGCGCACGCCCATGTCGGCCAGGCTGTAGTCGAAATTGGCCGGTACCCGCACCTCGTAGCCCCAGGGCTTGCCGTCCTGCCAGCCGGAGGCCTTGAGGTAGTTGGCGGTGGAGGCCAGGGCATCGGCGGTGGAACCCCAGATGTCGCGGCGACCGTCGCCGTCGAAGTCCACCGCGTACTGGTCGTAGGTGGTGGGGATGAACTGGGTCTGGCCCATGGCGCCGGCCCAGGAGCCGATCATGCGGTCGGCGGTGACGTCACCGTGCTGCAGGATGCCGAGGGCGGCGATGAGCTGGTCTTGGGCGAAGTCCGGGCGGCGACCTTCGTAGGCGAGGGTGGCCAGGGAGCGGATGACGCCCTTGTTGCCCATGTTGTTGCCGTAGTTGCTCTCCATGCCCCAGAAGGCAACCAGGCGCGCCGGCTCGATGCCGTAGCGGGCTTCCAGGGAAGCCAGTAGCCCGGCCTGCTGGATCAGCAGACTCTTGCCGTTGCGCACCCGCAGGGGCGAGACGGCGGATTCCAGGTATTCCCAGACCGGCTTGGTGAATTCCGGCTGGCTGCGATCGGCGGCGATCACCGCCGGGTCGGGTTGCACGCCAGCGAAGGCCTGGTCGAAGGTGGCGGCGGATATGCCCCGGCCCAGGGCCAGGGCGCGGAAACGACTACGCCACTGCTCGAAGCTTTCCTCCGGTTGCGGCATGGCCTCGGCCGCCGAGGCGGGGGCGCTCGCCGCGGGTGCGGATTTGGACGAGGAGGGCGAAGAGGGCGCCGCGGTGGGCGTCGTCGGCGTCTGGGCGCAGGCGGCCAGGGCGGCGGTCAGCAGGGTGACCAGGGTTCCGGCGAGGAGGCCGCCGGTCTTGAATCCGCGGGTTTTCCCGAATTGCATCTGTCTCCACCGGACGTCTAGGCAGGAAAGCTCACCTTAGCACGGCCCGGGTCCCGACGTCTGTTAGGCGTCTGCACGCGGCTTTCAGGCGGCCAGAAAGACCGAAGCCTTCTCGTCTTGCAACGAGAAGGCTTCGCGGCGGTAGCTGCCTTTGCCCTTGGCGGGCTTTTCCTGACGGGCGCGATAACGGGGATCGCTGACGAGGACCTTGGCCTTGTTGGGGCCGCGGCTGTATTTCTTGGCCATGGTGCGGGCTCCGAGTGATGGGGGTTCCCCCTTGATGGGGGCGCGCCAGTCTATTGCAAGGGCCGTGAATTACAAGGCCCGCCAGCGCTAGGACCTGGGCAGGGTCAGTCGCTTGCCGGCGAGCGTCAGGGCCAGGCTGGCCAGGGTCAGCCAGACCTCGCCAGGCGCCTGGCCCTTGATCTGTTCGTCGGCGACCTGGGCCTCGCGCAGCAGGGCTTCCAGCCGGCGCGCACCCTGGCGCTGCAGGGCGCGGCCGACCAGCGGACGACGCTTGTCCCATACCGGTGGCTTGACCTGGGTGAAGGCGCGCTCCAGCGGCGTACCGCTTTCCTGCAGATGGGCCAGGTTGGCCAGCAGGCGCAGTTCCCGGGCCAGGGCCCAGAGCACCACGGCCGCTTCCACGCCTTCGCCGCGCAGGCCTTCGAGGATGCGCAGGGCGTGCTCCGCGTCGCCGGCCAGGGCGGCATCCAGCAGGCCGAAGACGTCGTAGCGGGCGCTGTCGGCCACCGAGGCGCGTACGGTCTCGGCATCCACCTGGGAGCCTTCGATGAGCAGGCGGAGCTTTTCGATCTCCTGGGCGGCGGCCAGCAGGTTGCCTTCCACCCGCTCGGCGATCAGCTCGACGGCTTCGGGGGTGGCGGCCAGCCCCAGGCGCGACAGGCGCTGGTTGATCCACTGCGGCAGCTGCGCCAGTTCCACCGGCCAGATCTGCACGAATTGCGCCTGCGGGTGCTCCAGCAGGGCCTTGGCCCACTTGGTCTTCTGCGCGGCGGCGTCGAGACGCGGCAGGCTGATCAGCAGCAGGGTGTCCTCGGCCGGGCGGGCGAGGTAGTCGAGCAGGGCGGCGGAGCCCTTGTCGCCGGGCTTGCCGGTGGGGAGGCGCAATTCGAGGATACGTTTCTGGGCGAACAGCGAGAGGCTGGCGCCCGCCTCGTAGAGACGGCCCCAGTCGAAGCCGGCATCGACGTCGAAGACCTCGCGCTCGTCGAAGCCCTGGGCGCGGGCCGCGCCGCGAATGGCATCGCTGGCTTCCTGGCAGAGCAGGGGCTCATCGCCACTGACCGCATAGACGGCGGCCAGCGAGCCCTGGAGCTGCTTGCCGAGCTGGTTGGCGTTGAGTTTCATGCTGGACCGGAATGGCAAACCGGAGCCTTGCGGCTCCGGGTGCGGCGCTTAGCGCGCGGGGGAGGGGATGTCGATCGGCGACTGCTGCGGCGGGGCGGACTCGCGGGCGCGGCGGTCGGCGTCGGCCTTGGCGGCGGCGCGGGCATCGGCGTCGCGCTGCAGCTTGTCCAGTCGCTCCGGCGTCAGGGCCTGCAGACGGGCGGCCAGCTGCTGCACCAGTTCGCGGCGCATCTCGCGACGCAGCTGGTCCTTCTGCTGTTCGGAACCGACGATGTTGTTCTGGTCGGTCACATAGTAGCGCTGGGTTTCCAGGTAGTCGCTGACCAGCACCGCCTGGTTCTTGCCGATGATGGTGTAGGGCTGACGGGTGGTCAGCTCGACCTCGGCACTGCGGGCGCCGCTGGTGTAGCTGGCGGTGCGCTCGCTCTGGGCTTCGCCGCCCAGATCCAGGGTGTAGGGCGAGCCCGAGGTGATCCGCACATGGGCGTCCTCGAGCATGTCGCGTACGTCCTTGACGGTCTGGCCATAGGCGTCGCGCGCCGTCAGGTTCAGCTCGTTCACGGTCAGGCGGGTTTCGCCGGTGCCACGCAGCTGGAAGCCGCAGGCGGTCAGCAGGGTCGCCAGGCCGACTACCGCAAGGCCGGGGAGAATCCGTTTCTTCATCTGTTGTCTGCTCCGTTCGCGTGTCTTAGTTGGCGACGATGTTGACCAGTTTACCCGGGACCACGACGACCTTGCGGATGGTCAGGCCCTCGGTGAAGCGTGCCACGTTCTCATTGGCGCGGGCGGCGGCCTCGATGGCCTCGCGGCTGGCATCGGCCGGTACTTCGATCTGGCCGCGCAGCTTGCCGTTCACCTGGATGACGATCTGCAGACTGTCCTGCACCAGGGCGCTTTCGTCCACCTGCGGCCAGCGGGCGTCGATGACCGCATCGCTGTGGCCCAGCTGCTGCCAGAGACCGTGGGCGATGTGCGGGGTGATGGGGGCCAGCAGCAGGGTGACGGCCTCCAGGCCCTCCTGCAGCAGACGGCGATCGGTATCGCTGTCCTGGGCGGCCTTTTCCAGCACGTTCATCAGGGTCATGACCGCGGCGATGGCGGTGTTGAACTTGTGATGCTGACCGATATCCTGGCTGGCCTGGCGGATGGCCAGGTGGATGGCGCGACGCACCTCCTTCTGAGCCGGCGACAGCTCGCCGAGGGCGGCGGCGCTCGGCAGGCCCTGGCTGACGTGGGCCTGGGCCAGACGCCAGACGCGGCGCAGGAAGCGGCTGGCGCCCTCGACGCCGGAATCGGACCATTCCAGGCTCATGTCCGGCGGCGAGGCGAACATCATGAACAGCCGGCAGGTGTCGGCACCGTACTGGTCGATCATCGCCTGGGGATCGACGCCGTTGTTCTTCGACTTGGACATCTTCTCGACGCCGCCGATTTCCACCGGCTGGCCGTCGCTCTTCAGGCGCGCGCCGATCACCTTGGCCTTGGCATCGCGCTCCACCTCGACATCGGCCGGGTTGAACCAGTCCTTGCTGCCGTTGGGCAGGGTGCGGTAGTAGGTCTCGGCCACCACCATGCCCTGGGTCAGCAGATTCTCGAAGGGCTCGTCGGAATCGATCAGGCCCTGGTCGCGCATCAGCTTGTGGAAGAAGCGCGAATAGAGCAGGTGCAGGATGGCGTGCTCGATGCCGCCGATGTACTGGTCGACGGGCAGCCAGTAGTTGGCTTCTTCCTTGTCCAGCATGCCGCCGGTGAAGTTCGGCGAGGCATAGCGGGCGAAATACCAGGAGCTTTCGACGAAGGTATCCATGGTGTCGGTTTCACGACGCGCCGGCTGGCCGTTGCGCGGATCGACGGTCTCGTAGAATTCCGGCATGCGCGCCAGGGGCGAGCCGGCGCCGTCCGGCACCACGTCCTCGGGCAGCACCACCGGCAGCAGGTCGGCCGGTACCGGGATGTCGATGCCGTCGTCGCCATGGATGATCGGGATCGGGCAGCCCCAGTAGCGCTGGCGGCTGATGCCCCAGTCGCGCAGGCGGAACTGGGTGCGCGGCTGACCCAGGCCCTTGGCCTGCAGATCGGCGCCGATGGCGTCGAAGGCGGCGTCGTAGGCGAGGTCGTCATAGGCGCCGGAATTGATCAGGAAGCCTTCCTTGCTGCCGTACCAGTCCTTCCACTGCACCGGGTCGAACTGGTAGCGCTCGTATTCCGCGGGGCTGAAGTCGTCCGGATTGGCCAGCACGCGGGTGGCCTCTGCGGTATCCACCACCTGGACGATGGGCAACTGGTACTTGTTGGCGAATTCGAAGTCACGCTCGTCGTGACCGGGCACGGCCATGACCGCGCCGTCGCCATAGTGCATCAGCACATAGTTGGCGACCCACACCGGCAGGCGTGCGTCGGTCAGCGGGTGGCGGACGAACAGGCCGGTGTCCAGGCCCTTCTTCTCCTGGGTGGCGATGTCGGCTTCGGCGACGCCGCCGCGCTTGCACTCGTCGATGAAGGCCTGCAGCTCGGCGTTGCCCTGGGCGGCCTGGGTGGCCAGCGGGTGTTCGGCGGCCACGGCGACATAGGTGGCGCCGAGCAGGGTGTCGGGGCGGGTGGTGAAGACCTTCAGGGTGCCTTCGGCGCCGATGCTGTCCTGGTCATAGGGGAATTGCACCTCCATGCCGCGGGACTTGCCGATCCAGTTGCGCTGCATGGTCTTGACCTGCTCGGGCCAGCCGGGCAGGCCGTCGAGGGAGGTCAGCAACTCTTCCGCATAGTCGGTGATGCGGAAGTAGTACATGGGGATCTCGCGCTTCTCGATCAGCGCACCGCTGCGCCAGCCGCGGCCGTCGATGACCTGCTCGTTGGCCAGTACGGTCTGGTCCACCGGGTCCCAGTTCACGGTGCCGTTCTTGCGATAGATGATGCCCTTCTCGAACAGCTGGGTGAACAGCCACTGCTCCCAGCGATAGTAGTCGGGCTTGCAGGTGGTGACCTCGCGGGACCAGTCGATCGCCAGGCCCAGGCTCTGCAGCTGGGACTTCATGTAGGCGATGTTCTCGTAGGTCCACTTGGCCGGGGCCACGCCGTTCTTCATGGCGGCGTTTTCGGCGGGCATGCCGAAGGCGTCCCAGCCCATGGGCTGCAGGACGTTCTTGCCCAGCATCCGCTGGTAGCGGGCGATGACGTCGCCGATGGTGTAGTTGCGCACGTGCCCCATGTGCAGCTTGCCGCTGGGGTAGGGGAACATCGACAGGCAGTAGAACTTCTCCTGGCCCGGGCGCATGGTGGCCTTGAAGGACAGATTCTGGTCCCAGAAGGACTGGGCGGCGGCTTCTATTTCGCGGGGCTGATAGTGTTCGTGCATGGGCGTGTCGAGGGCTGCAGAGGCGTTTGATCGAGCCGCCAAGCATACATGACCCCCCGAGCGCGGGGAAATGTCCCGGTCCGCCGCTTGTTTCGCACTCTGGGGGAGGCAGGGTTGGAAGGGCCGTACTAGGCTGTTCAAACGTCCGTTCACTTATCCGGGAGGATGATCGCCATCATGGGAAAGTTTCGACGCGAGTCCGAAAAGCTGCCCGTCGACGTGCGCCTGCAACGGCGCCTGGCGCTGGCGCTGGATGAGGCGGTTACCCAGGAACGCCTCTATGACAGTGCCAACGGGGAAGTCGAGGTGCAGGGCCTGAGTCCGGCCGAATATGCCCTGGTCAAGCGCTGGCTGGCGCGCCATCAGGCAGCCGATGCCGCCCTGGCCTGTTGTCTGGGCTGTGGCCGGGTCCAGCCGGCAGGTGCCTTCTGTACCCAGTGCCAGGGTCGACAACTGTTGGTCGAGGGTTCTTCTGCCCAGGTTGGCGCTCCCCTACACTAGGCGCCGCCGCGACCCGGAGGTCGCCCCCGACCGGAGGGACCATGGGTCTGCGCTATTTCTTCAAGCAACTGCTGCTGCCACCGGGCGGCCTGCTGCTGCTGCTCCTGCTGGGCTGGTGGTTGCGCCGTCGCTATCCGCGCCTGGGCCTGGCCTGTTTCCTGGGCGGTCTGCTGGGCCTCTGGGCCAGTACCCTGCCGGTCGTGGTGGAGACGGGTGGACGCCTGCTGGAGCGCGATGCCGCGCTGCCCGAGGCGCGCTGGGCGAACCTTGCGCAGCAGGCCGACGCCATCGTGGTGCTGGGTGCCGGTCGCGAAGTGGACGACCCGGGCTGGGCGGGCGATGCCGCCAGCCACCTGGCGGTGGAGCGGCTGCGCTATGCGGCCCGGCTGGCCAAGGCCAGCGGCCTGCCGGTGCTGATCACCGGGGGCTCGCCCCATGACCGCCCGCTGAGCGAGGCGGCACTGATGACCGAGGTGATGGAGCGCGACCTGGGGGTGCCGGTGCGCTGGCAGGAAGGCGCCAGTCGCACCACCTGGGAAAATGCCACCCTGAGTGCGCCGCTGCTGCGCGAGGCGGGAGTGAAGCGGGTGGTGCTGGTGACCCAGGCCTATCACATGGCCCGCGCGCGTTGGTGCTTCGAACGGCAGGGCTTCGCGGTGGTGGCCGCGCCCATGGGCTTCATCGGTATCCCCAATGCCCGGCCCTTCGGTGGCTGGCTGCCGGAAGCCAAGGCGGTCGAGCAGACCGCCCAGTTGCTCAACGAGGCCGCCGGGCTATTGCTCTATCCGCTCGCTTATCGCTAATGCTCGCCTAGCTCTGGGTGACCACCAGCGGCGCCTCTTCCGGACGATCCTGCCGACGCAGCAGCAGGCCCCACAGCAGCACCAGGGCGGAAAAGATCGCCAGCGGCCAGAGGCGGTAGTGCAGATAGGGCGTCAGGCCATCCATGGGCACTACGGTGCCCTGCAGCACGCCGACCTGGAAGGCCGGGATCTGCCGGCTGATGCGACCGAAGGGATCGACCAGGGCGGTGATGCCATCGTTGGTGACCCGCACCAGCCAGCGACCGCTTTCCAGGGCGCGCATCTGCGCCATCTGCAGGTGCTGTTGCGGACCGATGGACTTGCCGAACCAGGTGTCGTTGCTGATGGTGAGCAGCAGCTGACTCTGGGCCGCCATGCTGGCGACGAATTCCGGATAGACCACCTCGTAGCAGATGTAGGGCGCCACGCGATAGCCCTTCACCAGCAGCGGCTCCTGCTGCTCGGGACCGCGGACGAAGTCGGACATGGGCAGATCGAAGAAGCCGATCAGGCCACGCAGGTATTCCTGCAGCGGTACGTATTCGCCGAAGGGCACCAGCTTCTGCTTGTAGTAGGTGCCCGAGCCGTTGCCGACCGCGGTGATGCTGTTGAAGTAACGCGAATCGCCGTCGGCGTCGCGTTCGCGGGCGGGCAGGCCGGTCACCAGGGCGCCGCCATGGGCCGCCACCTGGGCACCTTCGGCAGCCAGGAAGTCACTGACGTATTCGCGCAGCACGGGAATGGCGTTTTCCGGCCAGACCACCAGGTCGGCCTCGGTCTGCTCGGCGGTGCGGTCGCGATAGAGCGCCAGGGTGGCGCGGGCGTGGTCGGGATTCCACTTGAGCTCCTGGGCGATATTGCCCTGGACCCCGGCGACCTTGAGCGGTGCGCCGGCGGGTTGGGTCCAGACCTGGCCCTTGAAGACATCGCCGGCGACCCAGGGCAGGGCCACCAGCACCAGGCTCGCGACCAGGGCGAGCGGTCGCATGATCAGGCGCGGGGCGTTGACCAGCAGCGCCGCGGTAAAGGCCAGCGCGGCCGAGATCAGCCAGACGCCGCCCAGCGGCGCCAGGCCCTGCAGGGGGCCGCTGAGCTGGCTGTAACCCAGCAGCAGCCAGGGAAAGCCGGTCAGCGCCCAGCTGCGGAACAGCTCCAGGGCGAACCAGAGGCCGGCAAAGGTCAGGGCGTCGCCCAGGGGTGCCTGGTTGCGTCTCAGGCACAGTGCCCAGAGCCCGGCGGGCAGGGCGAAGAACAGCGCGATGCCGGCGCAGAAGCCCACGGTGAGAAAGAGCGCCAGGGGCACCGGCGCGGCTCCGTAGGTGTGGATGCTGACGTAGATCCAGCTGGTGCCGGCGAGAAAGGCGCCGAAGCCGTAGCACCAGCCGCGCAGCAGGGCGCGCCAGGCACCGAGCCCCTTGAGGCCCAGGTAGAAGAGACCGGCGGACAGCAGTGCCAGCGGCCAGATGTTGAAGGGGGCCAGCGCCAGGGGCGTGAGGGCACCGGCGAAGAGCGCCAGAAGGTTGCCCTTCCAGCCGGGTTGAGAGATCCAGCGCATCGAAAATCCTTGGTCCGATCGAGGCTGCGCAAGCTTACTCGTCGCCGCGAGGGAGTGCCAAAGGCGTGTGCGGGGGAGCGAGCTGGATCGCAGTTGGAGAGGGGGATGGAGCTTGTCGCGGCGCGAACGTCCCGTAGGTTGGGTCGAGACGGCGCCATCGTCGAAGCCCAACAGTATCGACCTCGAAGCAAGGCCTGTCGGGCTTCGCTGCGCTCAACCCAACCTACGGTGGTCCGTAGGAGGGCGCGCAATGGTTATTGCCTGGGCCGCGGCTAGCGGTTGACCGGGGTCACGCGCAGCAGATGGATGCGGCGGCCATCGGCGTTGAGCACGCGGAAGCGGAAGTCGTCGATCACCGTTTCCTCGTTGCGCTTGGGCAGGTGACCCAGGCGGTTCATCACCAGGCCACCGGCGGTGTCGGCCTCGGCATCGGCGAAACGGGTCTCCAGGGTCTCGTTGAGCGTCTCTATGGGGGTGAGCGCCTTGACCACGAAGTCGCCATTGGGCAACGACTTGATGAAGCTCTCTTCCTCCACGTCGTGCTCGTCCTCGATCTCGCCGACGATCTGCTCCAGCACGTCCTCGATGGTCACCAGGCCGGCGACGCCGCCGTATTCGTCCACCACGATGGCCATGTGGCTGTGGGTCGAGCGAAATTCCCGAAGCAGTACGTTGAGGCGCTTGGACTCGGGTACGAAGGTGGCCGGGCGCAAGGCCGTCTTGAAGTCGAACACCCGCGCAGGGTCCAGCAGCAGCGGCAGCAGGTCCTTGGCCAGCAGCAGGCCGAGCACGTCGTCGGGGCCGTCGCCGATCACCGGATAGCGGGAATGCGCCGCCTCGATCACCGCCGGCAGGAATTCCGCCGGGGTCTGCTGGGCGCGGATGCTGATGATCTGCGAGCGCGGCACCATGATGTCGCGCACCTGCAGGTCGGCCACCGAGATGGCGCCCTCGACGATGGACAGCACTTCGCTGTCGAGCACCTTGTTCTCATGCGCCTCGCGCAGCAGTTCCAGCAGTTCCTGGCGACTCTTGGGTTCATGGGCAAAGGCCTGGACGATGCGTTCCAGCCAGGAACGATGCCCAGTGCCTGATCGATCTTCGTTCATGTGTCTGTCATTCACCGTAGGGATCGGGGTAGCCCAGTTCAGCGAGCAATTGGCGTTCCAGTTCTTCCATCTCCTCGGCTTCGTCATCTTCCAGATGATCGTAGCCGAGCAGGTGCAGGCAGCCGTGGATGACCAGGTGCGCCCAGTGCGCCGCGGCGGGCTTGCCTTGCTCGGCGGCCTCGCGGGCCACCACGGGGGCGCAGATCACCAGATCGCCGAGCAGGGGGATATCGAGGAATTCGTCCGGCACGTCGGCCGGGAAGGACAGCACATTGGTGGCGTAGTCCCTGTGCCGCCAGGTGCGGTTCAGCTCGCGGCCTTCGTCTTCGTCCACCAGGCGGATGGTGAGTTCCGAATCGCCCTGGCGGGTGCGCAGGGCCAGTTCACACCAGCGGCGTAAGTCCGGCTCCTCGGGGAAGTCGGCCGCCTCGCTGGCGACCTGGACGTCCAGTTCAATCGCCATGGCGATCCTCTCCCTGCGCCCGCGGCTTGTCCTGCAGCGCCTCGAAGCGGTCGTAGGCCTCGACGATGCGCTGCACCAGCGGGTGGCGCACCACGTCCTTGGATTCGAAGTGGGTGAAGCCGATGCCCGGTACGTCACGGAGGACCTCGATGACGTGCCTGAGGCCCGACTTGGTACCGCGCGGCAGGTCGACCTGGGTGACGTCGCCGGTGATCACCGCGGTGGAGCCGAAACCGATCCGGGTCAGGAACATCTTCATCTGCTCGAGGGTGGTGTTCTGACTTTCGTCGAGAATGATGAAGCTATTGTTGAGGGTGCGGCCGCGCATGTAGGCCAGCGGCGCGACCTCGATGACCTGGCGCTCGATGAGCTTGGCCACCTGCTCGAAGCCGAGCATCTCGTAGAGGGCGTCGTACAGCGGGCGCAGGTAGGGGTCGATCTTCTGCGCCAGGTCACCGGGCAGGAAACCGAGCTTCTCGCCGGCTTCCACCGCCGGGCGCACCAGCAGGATGCGGCGGATCTGCTCGCGCTCCAGGGCATCCACCGCGCAGGCCACGGCCAGGTAGGTCTTGCCGGTACCGGCCGGGCCTATGCCGAAATTGATGTCGTGGTCGAGGATCGACTTGACGTAGCGCTGCTGGTTGGCGCCGCGCGGGCGGATCATGCCCTTCTTGGTGCGCAGGGCCACGCTGGTGTCGCCACCGCTGCGGTGCTCTTCCTGGAGGGCTTCCAGGCCGGATTCCTGCAGGTAGAGGTGCACCAGTTCCGGGGCCACCGCGGTGCCGCTGGCGGTCTCGCGGTAGAGGCGCTGCAGGAGGTTCTGGGCCGCGCGGGTGCGCTCGGGATCGCCGACCAGTTCGAACTGGTTGCCGCGATTGCGGATCTCGATGCCGAGGCGGCGTTCGAGCTGGCGCAGATTTTCATCGAGCTGGCCGCACAGGTTGGCGAAACGGTCGGCATCGAAGGGTTCGAGGGTGAAGTGCTGGAGCGTCTGGGGGGTATTCAAGGTGTGCTGGGAAACCCTTTGGATTGGCTTTACGAAAACTTGACGTAGCTTGAGAGTAACCTGCGTCGCGCCCTTGGCAAAGGGCGCGTGCGACCATCCATCAGGCCAGCGCGACGGCGACGGGCGGGCGCGCACCGCTGGCGACGGGGGCCAGCAGGGTGCCGCGCAGGGAGTGTGGCAGGGCCTCGTCGATGTGCACCTGGACGAACTGGCCGATCAGGCTGGCATCGCTGCAGCGGAAGTTGACGATGCGGTTGTTCTCGGTGCGGCCCTGCAGCATGCCGGGATCGCGCTTGGAGAAATCGCTGACCAGGATGGTCTGGACGCTGCCGGCCATGCGCCGGCTGATCTCGAAGCCCTGCTGGTGGATGCGCGCCTGCAGGATCTGCAGGCGCTGCTTCTTGAGCTCGTCGGGGGTGTCGTCGACCAGGTCCGCCGCCGGGGTGCCGGGGCGGGCGCTGTAGATGAAGGAGAAGGAGAAGTCGAAACCGACGTCCTCGATCAGCTTCATGGTCTGTTCGAAGTCCTTCTCGGTCTCGCCGGGGAAGCCGACGATGAAGTCCGAGCTGATGCAGATGTCGGGTACCGCCGCCTTGAGCCTGCGAATGCGCGACTTGTATTCCAGCGCCGTGTGGTTGCGCTTCATGGCCGCCAGGATGCGATCCGAACCGGCCTGCACCGGCAGGTGGACGAATTTCACCAGCTCCGGGATCTCGGCGTGGGCCTGGATCAGGGCGTCGGAGAATTCCAGCGGGTGCGAGGTGGTGTAGCGGATGCGATCGATGCCATCCACCGCCGCCACCACATAGAGCAGCTCGGCGAAGTCGGCGATGCGCCCATCGCCGGTGGCGCCACGATAGCCGTTGACGTTCTGGCCCAGCAGGGTCACCTCGCGCACGCCGTGCTCGGCGAGGTGGATGATCTCGGCGAGGACGTCGTCCAGCGGCCGACTGACCTCTTCACCCCGGGTGTAGGGCACCACGCAGAAGGTGCAGTACTTGCTGCAGCCTTCCATGATGGAGACGAAGGCGCTGGGGCCGTCGATGCGCGGCTCGGGCAGACGGTCGAACTTCTCGATCTCGGGGAAGGAGATGTCCACCTGGGGCGCCTTGGTGGCACGCGCGGCGTCGATCATCTCCGGCAGGCGATGCAGGGTCTGGGGGCCGAAGACCACGTCGACATAGGGCGCGCGGTCACGGATGGCGGCACCTTCCTGGCTGGCCACGCAGCCGCCGACGCCGATCACCAAGTCGGGATTCTCCAGCTTGAGTTCGCGCCAGCGACCGAGCTGGGAAAACACCTTTTCCTGCGCCTTCTCGCGGATCGAGCAGGTGTTGAGCAGGATGACATCGGCCTCGGCCGGATTCTGGGTGACTTCCAGCGGCTCCCGTTCGCCGAGCAGGTCGACCATGCGCGACGAATCGTATTCGTTCATCTGGCAGCCATGGGTTTCGATATAGAGCTTCTTGGACATGCGCGGCAGGGAGTCGGTGGCGAGTGGACCGCGCATTATAGTGATGGCCTTCCGCACGGGGAAGAGCCGCCCGGAAGGCGGTCGGCCTAGGCTTGGCCTGAGCCTTCCGGCAGCCGTGCGATGACCTTGATCTCGAAGCGAAAGCCCGCCAGCCAGGTGGCGCCGACCGCGGTCACCGTGGGGTAGGGCGCCGTGCCCCAGTGTTCCAGCAGCACCGGCCAGATGCGTTCGAAGCTGGCCTCGGCATCGACCATGAACAGGGTGACGTCCACCACGTCGGCAAAGGCGGCGCCGGCCGCGGCAAGGACGGCGTCGAGGTTGGCGAAAGCCAGGCGGACCTGATCTTCCAGTTCCGGCTCGGGCGAACCGTCGGCGCGGCTGCCGACCTGTCCCGAGACGAACAGAAAGCCATTGGAGCGGATGGCCGGCGAATAGCGGTGCTGTTCGTAGAGGGCGTGGCGCTGGGCGGGAAAGACGACGTCGCGGGTCATGGCGGGGCTCCGGTGGGGATCGATCGGGCCACCTTAGGCGCCGCTCGTCAGGGGATAAACCCGGCCAGGCGGTCAGCATTGTTTGTACAATCCAAACAGTCCCTGTTTCAGGAGTCGGCATGGATCTGTTCGCCGCGATGCAGACCTTCGTACGGGTGGTGGAAGCCGGCAGCTTTACCCGCGCGGCCGAGACCCTCGGCCACAGCCGCACCCGCGTCACCCAGCAGGTGCAGCAGCTCGAAGCGCACCTGCAGGTGCGCCTGCTCAATCGCACCACCCGGCAGGTGCGGGTCACCGCCGACGGCGCGGCCTATTACGACCGCTGCCTGGGCGTGCTGGCGGCGGTGGACGATGCCGAGACGGGGCTTTCGGTGGCTACCCGCACGCCCCGCGGGCGCCTGCGGGTGGACGTGCCCAGTCCGCTGGCGCGGCTGATCCTGATCCCGGCCCTGCCGGACTTCTTTCGGCGCTATCCGGACATCCAGCTCGAGCTGGGCGTCAGCGATCGCCAGGTGGATCTGATCGGCGACAACGTCGATTGCGTGATCCGCGGCGGGCGCATCCGCGAGCAGTATCTGGTGGCCCGGCCACTGGGGGCGCTACGGCTGGGTTGCTACGCCGCGCCAGTTTACCTTGCCGCCCAGGGCACGCCGGCTCATCCCGCCGAGCTGGCCGAGGCGCCACACCGGGTGGTGCGGTTTCTCTGGGGGGCGGGCAAGGGCTTTCCCTATGCCCTGCAACGTGGTGCCGAGCGGCTGGAGCTGCAGAGCCGGCACAGCCTGGAGGTGGACGACGGCAACGCCTGCCTGGCGGCGGGGCAGGCCGGGCTCGGGGTGGTCTGCCTGCCGCACTATCTGGCGGCGGCGCCCATCGCCCGTGGCGAACTGGTCAGGCTGTTCGCGGACTGGCAGGTGGCGCCCATGCCGCTGTATCTGGCCTTCGCGCCCAACCGGCACGTCAGCGCCAAGTTGCGGGTCTTCATCGACTGGGTGAGCGCGCTGGTCGCCGAGCGCGCCTGGCTGGAAACCCCTGGCGACGGCTGACGGGAGTCGAGGCCGGCATGCTATGCTCGCCGCCCGCTTTTCACTGTCGAAATCCGCCTCCGCCATGAGCTCATCCCCCAGCAAGCCGGCCATCTACAAGGTCATCTTCGTCAACCAGGGCCAGGTCTTCGAGATCTACGCCAAGCAGATCTTCCAGAGCGATCTCTGGGGCTTCCTGGAGATCGAGGAGCTGGTGTTCGGCGAGCGCACCCAGGTGGTGGTGGATCCGAGCGAGGAAAAGCTCAAGGCGCAATTCGAAGGCGTGGTGCGCAGCTTCGTGCCCATGCACTCGATCATCCGCATCGACGAGGTGGAGCGCCTGGGCCAGCCCAAGATCAGCGAAGCCAAGGGCGGCACCAATGTCATGCCGTTCCCGATGCCAATGCCCGACAAGCCCTGAGAACCTGCCCAAAGTCTGCTGCGCGTCGGCCAAACGGCGTTGAAAATGGCCTGGGTCGCCAGCCCCGCCTGGGCGGCCCCGTCGTAATGCTCATTTACTACTTGTAAACCCGAGCGCGGGTCCGATCCGCTTCCTCAGCCCTTTTCGTGGGGCCGCCTAGGCCTTGTTTGTCTCTAGCTCGCGAGACTTTGAACAGGCTCTGCCGGGCTCGCCGTCAGTTCTGCGGCGGCTGGAAGGGATTGAGGTTGCCCGCGGTCTGCATGTCCTGCAGATAGTCGCGGAAGATCTGCCCCAGTACCTGGGTGGCCATCTCCAGCTCGTCCCGGCGCATCTGGGCGCTGACCAGGTCGGCGGTATCCATGGCTTCGTCGTTGCCATTGATGGCGGCCATCTTCAGCACGATGTAGGCCTGGATGTTGTTGGGCGGTACGCCCTCGCCGCGAAAGAACATGTTGCCGAGGCGATTCTGCGCATCGGCATTGCCCTTGAGCGAGGCCTGCTCGAACCACTGGCGCGCCTGGTTGAGATCCTTGGGCGTCTGCTTGCCTTCGTAGTAGAAGTCGCCGAGTTCGTACTGCGCCTGGGAATCGCCGTCGTGGGCGATCTGCTGACAGCGGGCGATCGCCTGCGCCAGGGCTTCGTTGGCCAGATTCAGGTTGCAACGGCTGGTGCTGGGGACGAGCAGCGAATTGCCTCCGGCCAGGGCGACCAGGGGCATCAGAATCAGGGCTGCGCACAGGGTACGACCAGCGCGGTGCATGAAGCGCCTCCACAAGCGAGGCAGGTTCGGAGAACCCGGCCGGCGAAACGCGCCGACATCTCATTATGGGTCAAGCCGACGCACGCTTTCAAAACCTTTACGCGCAACGGCGGAACTTTTTTACCTGTGACGCCGGCCACTCAACTAGGTGTGAGGCCGGCAGGGCAGAGAGGTTCCGCAAGCGGGACGAATGACACCTGTCAGACAGGCCCTAGTCCTTGAAGGTGGCGAAGGCGCGCTCGGCGGCGTCCAGGGTGATGCGCAATTCCTCGTCGCCATGGGCGATGGAAGTGAAGCCGGCCTCGAAGGCACTGGGTGCCAGGTAGACGCCACCGTCCAGCATCAGGTGGAAGAAGCGCTTGAATCTCTCGCTGTCGCTGGCCATGACATCGCTGAAGGTGACGATGTCTTCGGCGCCGCTGAAGTAGAGACCGAACATGCCGCCTGCCTGGGTGGTGACGAAGGGCACGCCGGCGGCATCGGCGCGGTCCTGCAGGCCCTGCAGCATCCGCGTGGTGTAGTCGGTCAGCTCGGCGTGGAAGCCGGGACGGCGGATCAGTTGCAGGGTGGTGAGGCCGGCGGCCATGGCCAGCGGATTCCCCGAGAGGGTGCCGGCCTGGTAGACCGGGCCGAGCGGGGCGATCTTTTCCATGATCTCGCGCTTGCCACCAAAGCAGCCCACCGGCATGCCGCCGCCGACGATCTTGCCGAAGGTGGTTAGGTCCGGACGGATGCCATAGTGCGCCTGGGCACCGCCCAGGGCGACGCGGAAACCGGTCATGACCTCGTCGAAGATCAGCACCACGCCATAGCGGTCGCAGAGGCTGCGCAGCCCTTCCAGGAAGCCTGGCGCGGGCGGTACGCAGTTCATGTTGCCGGCCACCGGCTCGACGATGATGCAGGCGATCTGGTCGCCGACGTTCGCCAGCGTTTCTTCCACTTCGCCCAGGTCGTTGTAGGCCAGGGTCAGGGTGTGCTGGGCGAAGGCCGCCGGCACGCCGGGGGAGCTGGGCACGCCCAGGGTCAGGGCGCCGGAGCCGGCCTTGACCAGCAGGCTGTCGGAGTGGCCGTGGTAGCAGCCCTCGAACTTGATGATGGTGTCGCGCCCGGTGTAGCCACGCGCCAGGCGGATGGCGCTCATGGTGGCCTCGGTGCCGGAGCTGACCATGCGCACCATTTCCATGGACGGCACGATCTCGCAGATGAGGTCGGCCATGGTGGTTTCCAGGGCGGTCGGAGCGCCGTAGGAAAGGCCATGTTCCAGCTGGCGGCGCACGGCGTCGAGCACGTCCGGATGGCTGTGGCCGAGGATCATCGGACCCCAGGAACCGACGTAGTCGACATAGCGCTTGTCATCCTCGTCGACGATGTAGGCGCCCTGCGCGTGCTTGAAGAACAGCGGCGTGCCGCCGACGCTCTTGAAGGCACGGACCGGCGAGTTGACGCCACCGGGGATGTGGCGCTGGGCTTGGTCGAAGAGTTGCGCGGAGCGGGACATAGGGGGTCTCCTTGAGCGGGATCAGGCCGCGAACAGCCGGGCGAAGGCGCGCGCACGGCGCTCCACCTCGCCCGCGCTGGCGGCGGAAAACAGACTGTGGACGACGGCGAGCAGGTCGACGCCGTGGGCGAGCAGGTGCGGGGCGTTGTCCAGGGTGACACCGCCGATGGCGCAGACGGGCCGGTTGAAGCGGCTGCGGGCCTGGTCGAGCAATTCCAGGGGCGCCGGCGGGGCATCCGGCTTGGTGCTGGAGGCGAAGAACCGGCCGAAGGCCAGGTAGCTGACGCCAGCCTGGACTGCAGCCTCGGCCAGTTCCAGGCTGGCGTGGCAGGTGCCGCCGACGATGGCTTCCGTACCCAGTTCGGCACGGGCCGCTGCCAGGGAGCCGTCTTCCTGGCCCAGATGCAGCCCGACGCCCAGCCGACGGGCCAGGGCGAGGTCGTCATTGATGATCAGCTGGGCGCCGTGCTGGCGGCAGAGGTCGGCCAGGGCGGCGGCTTCGTCCTGCCGGCGGCTGGCATCCCCTGACTTGTCGCGGTACTGCACCAGCCGGGCACCGCCCTGCAGTGCGGCCTCGACATAGGGCAGCAGGCGACCCTCGGCGAGCAGGGCACTGTCGGTGATCGCATAGAGGCCGCGCAGCGGGCTCATGAGCAGAAGTCCAGTGGCAGGCGCCGTGGCACGTACTGACCGCGCCCGGGACGCTCGGCGTCCCTCAGGGTACGCCAGGTGTAGTCCAGGGCGCTGCGCACCGCGCTGGGCAGGGCTTCGCCCAGGGCCAGGCGCCCGGCCAGGGTACTCGCCAGGGTGCAGCCGGAGCCGTGGTAGCTGCCGGGCAGGCGCTGGCAGATGTGGGTCTCGCAGCCACCGGCGCGGTCATAGAGGCGGTTGTGCACCTCGTGCTCCTCGCCATGGCCGCCGGTGATAAGGAGGTGGGCGCAGAAGGGCAGCAGGCGCTCGGCGCACTGCTCCGGGGTGCCCTCGGGCAACTCGGCGAGGATGCGCGCCTCGGGCAGGTTGGGAGTGGCGATGGTGGCGCAGGGCAGCAGCCGCTCGCGGATGGCGTAGCCGACCTCGTCCTTGCCCAGGGCGCCGCCACCACCGGCGCGCAGCACCGGATCGCAGACCAGGGGGACGCCGGGCAGGGACTCCATGATCTCCAGCACCGTCTCGACCATCTCCACCGAACCGAGCATGCCCAGCTTGACCGCCGCCACCGGCAGGTCGGCGATGATCGTCCGGGCCTGGGCCAGTACCCACTCGCGATCCAGCACCCGGAAGTCATGCACGTCGACGGTGTCCTGCACGGTCAGGGCAGTGACCGCCGGGGCGGCGTGGCAACCCTGGGCGAGCAGGGCTTCGATGTCGGCCTGCAGGCCGGCGCCGCCACTCGGATCGTGGCCGGACAGGCAGAGGACGACAGGACGTTGGGGTTCGAGGGTCATGGGCGTCAGCCTAGCAAAGGGGAAAGGGGCGCAGCGGCCGGGTGCCGCAGGGAGTGGCACCCTACAACGACCTCGCGCCCTGCGCCACCCGTTGACATGGGACCCGGATCGGGACGAAGGAACTCCGCTGCCGGTTGGGTAGCCGATATACTGCACCTTTGCTCGGGTAAGGCGGTTCTATGGCGTTGTGGCGGTTGTTGCGTGATTTCTTCCTGCGCCAACGGCGTGCCTACGGGACGGCCATCCTCTGCCTGCTGGGCGTCGGTCTGCTCAACCTGACCCTGCCCTGGTGGATCGGCAAGGCCATCGACGCCCTGCGCGCCGGCGAGCTGGATCGGAGCGGCCTGCTGTGGCGCGTCGCCCTGATCGTGGCGGTCGGCTGTGGCCTCTATGTGCTGCGCTATCAATGGCGGGTGCGCCTGTTCGGTACCTCCTACCAGGTCGGCGTGGAGCTGCGCGACGCCTTCTTCGCCAAGCTGGCGCGCCTGGATCCCGGTTTCTTCCAGTCCAGTCGTACCGGTGACCTGCTGGCCCGCGCCACCCAGGACATCGACGCCGTGGAGACCGCGGCCGGCGAAGGGGTGCTGGCCAGTTTCGACGGCCTGCTGACCCTGTTGCTGGTGCTGCTGGCCATGTTCATCGGCATCGACGCGCCCCTGGCCGCCCTGGCGCTGTTGCCCTTTCCCTTCATGGCCTGGGGTTTCTATCGGGTGGCGCGGCGGGTGCAGCAGCGCTTCGGCCTGGCACTGGCCGGCTTTTCCGCCCTCAATGACCGCACCCAGGAAGCCTTGAGCGGCCTGCGCATGCTGCGCCAGCATGCCCTGATCGAAGCCGAGCTGGACGACTTCGACGCCCGCGCCCGCAGCGTCGCCAGGGCCGACTACCAGGTGCAGCGCACCGAGGCGCGCTACGAGCCGATCATCTTCGTCGCCCTGAGTCTGGCCACCCTGCTGACCCTGGTCATGGGCAGCTGGCGCTATCTCGATGGCCACATCACCCTGGGCCAGCTGACCAGCTTCAGCCTCTATCTGGTGCAGCTGATCTGGCCGATGTTCGCCATCGGCTGGTGCTTCAACCTGCTGCAGCGCGGCGAGGCCGGGGCCCGCCGGCTGGAAGAGGTGTTCGCCGTCACCGAGCGCATCCGTGACGAGGGCACCCAGACGCCACCGGACCAGGCCGATCTGTCGGTCTATATTCCGGCCTTCACCTATCCCCAGGCGCGTCAGCCGGCCTTGCAGGACGTGGTCATCGACCTGCCCGCCGGCGATACCCTGGGCATCGTCGGGGCCACCGGCAGCGGCAAGAGCACCCTGCTGCGCCTGCTGTTGCGCCAGTTTCCGCTGGAGCAGGGCAGCATTCGCCTGGGCGGGGTGCCGCTGGAGGAGTATCGCCTGGGCGATCTGCGTGCCCAGTTCGCCTATGTGCCCCAGGATCCCTTCCTGTTCGCCCGCACCCTGGGCGAGAACGTCGCCCTCAGTCGTCCCGATGCGACCGCCGGGGAGATCCGCGAAGCCCTGGACGCCGCCGCCTTCGCCACCGATCTGGCGGCGCTGCCGCAAGGGCTGGATACGCCGGTGGGCGAGCGCGGCCTGACCCTCTCCGGTGGTCAGCGCCAACGGGTGGCCCTGGCGCGGGCGCTGCTCTCGCCCGCGCCCATCCTGCTGCTGGACGACACCCTCTCGGCGGTGGATACCGCCACCGAAGCCCGCCTGCTGAAGACGCTGGCCGGGCTGCAGGGGCGTACCACCCTGATCGTCAGCCACCGTCTCTCCGCCGTGCAGCACGCCGACGAGATCATCGTGCTCGACCAGGGCAGCCTGGTGGAGCGGGGTCGCCATGGCGAGCTGCTCGCCGCCGGGGGGCTCTATGCCCGACTGTGGAATCTGCAGCAGGCGGAGGAGGCCAGCCAATGACCAGGACCCGCGTGCTTTCCCTGCTGCTCAAGCCGGTACTGGCCAATCCGCGCAAGCTGGCCGGCACCCTGGCGATCCTGGTCGTGGCCACGCTGTTCGACGTGCTGGGGCCCTGGCTGACCAAGCACTACCTCGACAACTACCTGGTGCCCCACGACCTGCGCCTCTGGCCGCTGGTGGGCCTGGTCGCCGCCTATGTGGTCTCCCAGGGGCTGGCCGCCTACGGCCGCTACCTGCAATCGCTACGCTTCGCCGAGATCGCCATGGACGTGGTGCTGCTGCAGCGGCGCCGGCTGTTCCGCCACGTGCTGAGCCTGCCGCAGAGCTTCCACGACCGCACCGCCACCGGCGAACTGGTGGCACGGGTCACCAACGACACCGACGCCCTGCGTGAACTCTATGTGGCCTTTCTCGGCAACATGGTCGGCAACATCGTGCTGCTGATCGGCATCCTGGTGGCCATGGCCCTGCTCGACGTACGCCTGATGGCCATCGCCGTGCTGCTGATCCCGGCCGCGGTGCTGATCGTCTGGGCCTACCAGCGATACAGCGGGGCGGCGGCCATGGAGGTGCGCATGCTGCGCGCCGAGCAGAGCGCCCGGCTGGGCGAGGCCATCGGCGGCATGGGGCTACTGCAGGCCTTCAACCAGACCGAGCGCTTCCGCCAGGATTTCCAGCGGCTCAACCAGGCCCAGTACGGCGCCCGCATGCGCACCATCCGCGTCTCCGGGCTGCTGCTGCGCTCGGCGCTGGACCTGGTCAGCGTGGCGGTGCTGGCGGTGCTGCTGCTGGTCTACGGGATGGGCCATCTGCAGGGCGGCGCCGAGATCGGTGTGCTCTATGCCTTCGTCACCTACCTGGGGCGGGTGACCGAGCCGCTGATGGACATCACCCAGAGATTCAACCTGTTCCAGCAGGCCACGGTGGCCGGCACCCGGCTGCTGCACCTGCTCGAAGAGAAGCCGGCATTGAGCGGCGAAGATGACCGCCCCATCGCGACCGCGCACTTCCATCTGGAGGCCGTGCGCTTCCGTCATGCCGGTGCGGGCCACGACACCCTGCACGGCATCGACCTGGACATCGTTCCAGGCACCTTTCTCGGTATCGTCGGCCCTACCGGCAGCGGCAAGTCGACGCTGCTCGACCTGCTCGCCGGACTGCAACCGGTCACCGGTGGCCACCTCTGCCTGGACGGTCGCGAACTGGGCAGCCTGACCCCCGAGGTGCTGGGCGCCGCCCTGGCCAGCGTGCCCCAGGAGCCCTTCATCCGTTCTACCAGTCTGAGGGACAACCTGCTGCTCGGCAGCCAGGTGTCGGATGAGCGTCTGCGCGAGGCCCTGGCCGCCGCCCATATGGACGACCTGGTGGCGCGGTTGCCGGAAGGCCTGGATACCCTGCTGGGCGAGCGTGGCTTCACCCTCTCCACCGGCGAGCGGCAGCTGCTGGCGCTGGCCCGGGCGCTGCTGCGCGACCCCAAGGTGCTCTTGCTCGACGAGGCCACGGCCAGCATCGACAGCGCCACCGAGGCGCGGTTGCAGGGCGCGCTGGACGAGTTGCGTGGCCAGGTCACCCTGATCGTGGTGGCGCACCGGTTGTCCACCATCCGCCATGCCGATCGCATCCTGGTGCTGCGTGATGGCCGCAAGGTGGAGGAGGGCAGTCACGAGGCCTTGCTGCAACGGCCCGACGGCCACTATCGCCGGCTGTGGGAGCAGCATGCCCAGGGTGACAAACCCCTATGAGCCGTCACAGCCGTTGTCACCCAGGGGTGTTAGGGTGTCAGCTATAGCCAGCGCCCCAACAAGGAAACCTGCATGACCTCCGTATCCGAGGATTTCACCGTCGTCGCCACCGCCAGCGAGGCGGTCGACCGGCTCGCGGCGTTGCACCAGGAGGCCACCCAGGCCCTGGATGCGGCGCTCAAGCGCTATCTCAAGGATCGCGTCGAACCCAGCGCCGCCGAGCGCGAGCTGTTCCGCTACCCCGAGATCCGCATCCGCTATCGCGCCCCCGGCGTGCCGCCGGCCACCACCCGCGCCTACGCCAAGATCCAGCTGCCCGGCACCTATGTGGCCACCGTGACCCATCCGGCGGCCTTTCGCGGCTATCTGCTGGAGCAGCTCGAGCCGCTGATGCGCGACTACGACCTCCAGGTCGAGATCGGTCGCAGTCGCCAGGACATCCCCTACCCCTATGTGGTGGAGCAGGGCGACGAACTGGCCGGCAGCGGCGTGACCGCCGCCGAGCTGGCGCGGGTCTTCCCCAGTACCGATCTCTCCGCCGCCCACGACGACATCGCCGACGGCCATTACGACTGGGAGCGCATCGATCCGCTGCCGCTGGCCTTGTTCGATGCCGCCCGCACCGACTTCTCGCTGAGACGCATCGTCCACTACACCGGCAGCGACTGGCGCCACGTGCAGCCCTGGATCCTGCTGACCAACTACCATCGCTACGTCGACCAGTTCATCCAGCACGGCCTGGAGCAACTGCGCAGCGATCCGCGCTTCGAGCGCCTGGTGCTGCCGGGCAACGTCATCATCGAACGCGACATGGACCCCACCGAGGCCCAGGCGGTCATCGCCGCCATCGCCTGGCACCGCTTCCAGATGCCGGCCTACCACCTGATCGCCGGTGACGGCCATGGCGTCACCCTGGTCAACATCGGCGTCGGCCCGTCCAACGCCAAGAACATCACCGACCACCTGGCGGTGCTGCGTCCGCACTGCTGGCTGATGATCGGCCACTGTGGCGGCCTGCGGCAGTCGCAGACCATCGGCGACTACGTGCTGGCCCACGCCTACATGAGACGCGACGGCATCCTCGACCGCGTGGTGCCGCCGCACATTCCCATCCCGGCGCTGGCCGAGGTGCAGGTGGCGTTGCAGGAAGCCGCCGCCAGCGTCACCGGCGAACGAGGGGAAGCGCTCAAGCGTCGCCTGCGTACCGGTACCGTGCTGACCTACGACGACCGCAATTGGGAGTTGCGCTGGGCCCAGGAACGCCCGCTGATCAACCTGGCGCGCGCCGTGGCGGTGGACATGGAGAGCGGCACCATCGCCGCCCAGGGCTATCGCCTGCGGGTGCCCTACGGCACCCTGCTGTGCGTGTCCGACAAGCCCCTGCACAGCGAGATCAAGCTGCCGGGTTCGGCCAACGCCTTCTATGCCCGCGCCGTCAGCCAGCACCTGGCCATCGGCATCGCCGCCCTGGACCAGCTGCGCACCCAGCTCGACTCCCTGCACTCGCGCAAGCTGCGCAGCTTCGACGAACCGCCGTTCCGGTAAGGCGCTGGGGTTGGGCGTGTTGGGCTTCGCTGTGCTCAACCCAACCTACGGGTGGGACTCCGGTAGGTTGGGTTGAGACGGCTCCATCGTCGAAGCCCAACATGGCCAACCCAAGCGTTGTCCGCCCGCTCGGAAACCCCCTGTCATCGCCCCCCAGGAACATCTCGGCGCCCGCTCCGGTCGGTTGCAGGAGAGGGGGGAGTCCGCACGCGTCACCGTTCGGTAAAGATCATGGATTTAACATTGATCTTCAGGGCGTCTGGCCCTAAAGTTCGCGCCCGAACGTCCATGCTGGAAACGATCCATCCGGCTCAAGTACCGACGACGAGACAGCGAGGTCAACGGCAGTACGCGTTGACCTTTTTGCTTTCGGCGATGTGCCTTGGGAAGTAGGCGAACCAAAGTGGGGAAACGGATTAGGCGTTCAGAACACCCCCTCCTTCAATTTGTTCTGCCCATCGGGAGTCCGACGCATGTCCATCAAGGTCGAAGATTACTATTCTCGCGAAACCTTCCAGAAGATGAAGGCCTTCGCCGACCAGCAGGAAACCCCCTTCGTCGTCATCGACACCGCCACCATCGGCCGGGCCTATGACGATCTCGTTGGCAACTTCCCGTTCGCCAAGATCTACTACGCGGTCAAGGCCAACCCGGCCATCGAGATCACCGAGTTGCTGCGCGACAAGGGCTCGAACTTCGACATCGCCTCCATCTACGAGCTGGACAAGGTAATGTCCACCGGGGTCGAGCCGGAGCGCATCAGCTACGGCAACACCATCAAGAAATCCAAGGACATCCGCTACTTCTACGAGAAGGGCGTGCGCATGTTCGCCACCGACTCCGAGGCCGACCTGCGCAACATCGCCAAGGCCGCCCCGGGCTCGCGCATCTATGTGCGGATCCTCACCGAAGGCTCCAATTCGGCCGACTGGCCGCTGTCGCGCAAGTTCGGCTGCCAGCCCGACATGGCCCTGGACCTGCTGATCCTGGCCCGCCAGCTGGGCCTGGAGCCCTATGGCATCTCCTTCCACGTCGGCAGCCAGCAGCGCGACATCGACGTCTGGGACGCCGCCATCGCCAAGGTCAAGGTGATCTTCGAGCGCCTCAAGGAAGAAGACGGCATCACCCTGAAGATGATCAACATGGGCGGTGGCTTCCCGGCCAACTACATCCATCGCACCAACAGCCTGGAGACCTATGCCGAGGAAATCATCCGCTTCCTCAAGGAAGACTTCGGCGACGAGCTGCCGGAAATCATCCTGGAGCCGGGCCGTTCGCTGATCTCCAACGCCGGCATCCTGGTCAGCGAAGTAGTGCTGGTGGCGCGCAAGTCGCGTACCGCCGTGGAGCGCTGGGTCTACACCGACGTGGGCAAGTTCTCCGGCCTGATCGAAACCATGGACGAATCCATCAAGTTCCCGATCTGGACCGAGAAGAAGGGCGAGATGGAAGAAGTCGTCATCGCCGGTCCGACCTGTGACAGCGCCGACATCATGTACGAGCACTACAAGTACGGCCTGCCGCTGAACCTGGCCAGCGGTGACCGCCTGTACTGGCTGTCCACCGGTGCCTACACCACCAGCTACAGCGCGGTGGAATTCAACGGCTTCCCGCCGCTGAAGGCCTTCTACCTCTAAGGGCTTTCCGCGTCGATCGAGCCCGCGCCCCGTCAGGGACGCGGGCTTTTTCATGCCTGCGAAAAAGCGCTGTGTCAGGCGGTTTTCCGAATTGTTAAGAATAATTTACATTCGCTATGGATTTGATAATCGTTTGCAAATAGAATCGCGCCGCATTCACATAAGGAGGCGGCTCGCCATCATGTCCAAGGAAATGTCCTCGCTGTCCCAGCGCCGTTTGCTGGTTTCTACCTTCAGTGTCGCCGTCGCCTCGCTGTCCCTCGGGGCGCAGGCCCAGGACGCCAAGGAGCCGGTGACCCGACTGGAAAGTCTGACCATCGAAGGTCAGGCGCAGCAGGAAGGCTTCAAGGCCGAGCAGTCCGCCTCGCGAAAGTACACCGCACCCCTGCTGGACACCCCGCAGACCGTGACGGTGGTGCCGGCGCAGGTCATCCAGGATCAGCAGGCCCTGAGCCTTAGATCGGTGCTGTCCAACGTGTCCGGCATCACCTTCAACGCCGGCGAGGGTGGTGGCGGCTCCGGCGACAGCATCAACATCCGCGGCTTCAGCGCCAACTCGAACATCCAGATCGATGGCCTGCGCGACAGCACCCAGACCAACCGCACCGACACCTTCAACCTGGAATCGGTCGAGGTCATCAAGGGCCCCAACTCGGTGTTCGGTGGCGCCGGTACCACCGGTGGCTCCATCAACCTGATCAGCAAGAAGCCGCAGGAGCGTCAGTTCACCCGCATCGGCGCGGGCCTCGGCACCGACAGCTATCGCCGCCTGACCCTGGACACCAACCAGCCGCTGCAGGGCGTGGGTGAGGGCAGCGCCTTCCGCCTGAACCTGATGGCTCACGAGAACGACGTGCCCGGCCGCGACCAGATCGATCGCGAGCGCTGGGGCATCGCGCCGTCGCTGGCCCTGGGCCTGTCGGACGATACCCGCCTGACCCTGAGCTACTTCCACCAGACCGACAACAACCAGCCCGACTACGGGGTGCCGGCGCTCAACGGCAAGCGCCTGGGCGGGGTGGATCGCGATGCCTATTTCGGCTTCAAGAACATCGACAAGGAAGACATCAACAACAATGTCTTCACCGTGGAGCTGGAGCATCGCTTCAACGACAACCTGAGTCTGCAGAACCTGACCCGCTACAGCCGCATCGAGCGCGACGTGGTGATCTCGGCGTCCCACGTCAACCTGGGCGGCGTCGCCGCGGGCCGCTATCGCCCGGCCGGTCCCCAGGGCTACGGCCGCGACGTGACCTCGGAGATGTGGATCAACCAGACCAACCTGACCGGCAACTTCGACACCTTCGGCCTGGGGCATTCCTTCGTGCTGGGCGCCGAGTTCTCCCGCGAGGACTACGACCGCGACACCTACAGCTATGGCCTGACCTTCCCCGCCGCCGGCTACTCCCTGGCCGCGCCGCCGGAGCGCTATGACGGCGCGACCGACAAGCAGACCTCGGCCATCGCCAACAACGTGCTGACCGACAAGGCGCTCTATGCCTTCGACACCATCGCCCTCAACGACTACTGGGATGTGAACCTCGGGCTGCGCTACGACTGGTTCGACGGCGACAGCGACACCACGCCGGTCGCCAACGGCGTGCGCGGCAGCAAGACCCGGCTGAGTTCCGATGACGCCAAGCTGAGCGGGCGCGCCGGCCTGGTGTTCAAGCCGGCCCCGAACGGCCGGGTCTATGTGGCCTATGGCACCTCCTTCAATCCCTCGGCGGAAAGCCTGACCTCCACCGGCGGCGGGCTGAGCGCGGCCAACCAGGATCTGGGTCCGGAAAAGAACAAGACCTGGGAGCTGGGCACCAAGTGGGAATTCCTCGACAAGCGCCTGGAGCTGGACGGCGCCCTGTTCCGCGTCGAGAAGAGCAATGCCCGGGAAACCCTGGCCGACGGCAGCACCGCCCTGGCCGGCAAGCAGCGCGTGCAGGGCATCGAGCTGGGCGCCACCGGGCGGATCACCCCGCAGTGGAACGTCTACGCCAACTTCACCTTCCTCGACAGCGAGACGCTCAAGGCCGCCGACACCCTGGACGGGCGCAATCGCGAAGGCCAGGCGCTGGCCAACACCCCGCCGCGTTCGCTCAATCTCTGGACCACCTATGAGCTGCCGGCCGGTTGGCGGGTGGGCTATGGCGCCCGCTATGTCAGCGAGCGCAATGTCACCTCCAGCAACGACGGCGCCAAGCTCGACGACTACTGGCTGCACAACGCCATGGTCGGCTATCGCGTCAATCGCAACGTCGACTTGCAGCTCAACGTCAACAATGTCTTTGACAAGGACTACGTGGAGCGGGTGCGCTCGCAACTGGGCGTGAGCACGAGGTCGTCGGCCATCGAATACGGCGATGCCCGTTCCGCCATCCTGACCGCGACCTACAGCTTCTGAGGTCGCCTGCAGCAACCGAAGCCCTGCCTGCGCAGGGCTTTCGGCGTTAGAGGGAATCACCATGATGATCAGCGTTCCGGGCGTGCTGACGCCCGAGCAGGTAAGGGCGTGCCGCCAGCGACTGGAGGCGGCGGCCTGGGCCGATGGCCGGCACACGGCCGGCTTCCAGTCGGCCATGGCCAAGGACAATCTGCAGCTGCCGGCGGACGAGCCGGCGGCGCGCGCAGTGGGCGAGCTGATCCAGCAGGCGCTGCCGCGGCATCCGCTGTTCGTTGCCGCCGCGCTGCCGGCGCGAGTCTTTCCGCCACTGTTCAATCTCTACCAGGGCGGCCAGTCCTTCGGCCTGCACGTGGACAACGCCCTGCGCCCCTTGCCGGATGGCGGCGGCTACCTGCGCACCGACCTGTCGGCCACGCTGTTCCTGTGCGAACCGGACGAATACGAGGGGGGCGAGCTGGTGGTCGAGGACACCTATGGTGCCCACAGCGTCAAGCTGGCGGCCGGCGACCTGATCCTCTATCCGGCCAGCAGCCTGCACCGGGTGCTGCCGGTCACCCGAGGCGCGCGGCTGTGTTCCTTCTTCTGGATCCAGAGCCTGGTGCGCGATGCCGGTCAGCGCAGTCAGCTGTTCGAACTCGACCAGGGCATCCAGCGGGCGGCCGCCGAGCTGGGGCAGGGGCATGAGGCCTGCCTGCAGCTGACCGGCGTCTATCACAATCTCCTGCGCCAATGGGCTCAGCCCTGATCCGCAGGGGCCTCTTCCAGCTGCACAGCCTGCTCGGCCTGGCCGCGGGTCTGGTGCTGGTGGTGCTGGGCGTGACGGGGGCGCTCTACAGCTTCCAGCTGGAATTGCTGGAGCTGCTCAATCCGCCGCTCACCACCGCGACGCCGGACCGGCGTCCGCTGACGCTGCCGGAGGTGCGGCAGCGTCTTGTTCCTCCAGGCCGGGAGCTGAGCTTCGTCTCCAGCATGGCGGGGGAGGGCTACGGCCTGCTCGGCCTGGCACCGGCGAATGGTCAGGGCCGGGGCGAGGTGCAGCTGTTCGATCGCTATACCGGCGAGGTGCTGAGCGCGCCCCGTGGCCAGGCGTTCTTTCGCCTGATCCTGGACCTGCACCGCTCCCTGGCCCTGGGACCGGTGGGCAAGGCCCTGACCGGTGCCGCCACCCTGATCCTGCTGGTGCTCTGCCTGTCCGGCCTCTACCTGCGCTGGCCGCGTCAGGTCCGGCGCTGGCGCACCTGGCTGACCCTGGACTGGGGCCGCCGGGGGCGCAGCTTCCATTGGGACCTGCACGCCGTGGTCGGCACCTGGTGCCTGCTGCTCTATCTGCTGGCGGCACTGACCGGCCTCTACTGGTCCTATGACGGGTACCGCGAGGCCAGCGAGCGCCTGCTGGGCGCCGCGCCGGAGCCCCAGACCACGGGGGTGGTGGCGCGCCGGGACGTGGACCTGGACGCGCTCTGGCGGAGCTTTCGGCAAGAGACCGGTGGACGCGTCGAGGGCTACGGCCTGCTGCTGCCCAATCCGGCGCGCAAGGTCAGCCATCCCACCCTCTGGTACCTGCCCGACGATGCCGACCATATCCGCGCCCTCAATCGCATCGTCTTCGACGGCGCAGGGCGGGTGCTCGATCATCGCCGCTATCGCGAGCAGCCGCTGGGCGCCCGGTTGCTGCTCAGCGTCTATGCCCTGCATTCGGGGGAGTACTTCGGCCTGGCTGGGCGGGTGGCACTGCTGCTCGCCAGCCTGGCCATGCCGCTGTTCATGGTGACCGGGCTCTGGCTCTATCTGGATCGCCGGCGCAAACGCCGGCAGGCACGCCAGGCGCAAGGCGGGCTGACACCGGCCGCGGCGGGCGCCGCCGACTGGCTGATCGGCTACGCCAGCCAGAGTGGCCAGGGCGAGGCGCTGGCCTGGCAGGCCGCCAGCCAGTTGCAGGCGGCGGGACTGAGCGCCGAGGTGGTCGCGCTCGGGCGGCTCTCGGTCGAGCGTCTGCAGCGGGCTACCCGGGCGCTGTTCGTCGTCGCCACCCACGGCGACGGCGAGGCGCCGGATGCGGCGCGCGGCTTCGAGCGGCGGATGCTGACCCAGGCGGCGACGCTACCAAGCCTGAGCTATGGGCTGCTGGCCCTGGGCGACCGGCGCTATCCGGCCTACTGCGCCTTCGCCCGACGGCTGGATGCCTGGCTAGGTGGGCAGGGCGCCCGGCCGCTGTTCGCCCCGGTGGAGGTGGACAATGGTGACGCTCAGGCACTTGCGGTCTGGCAGGCTCAGCTCCAGGCCCTGGGCGCGGTGGCCGGCGCGCCCGCGGTCGAGCGGCCGCTGCAGGCCTGGCCGCTGGTAGCGGTGCAGCCGCTCAATGCCGGCAACCCCGGTGGCGCGGTCTTCGAGCTGCAGCTGTCGCCACCGCCCGGGAGCAACTGGGCACCTGGCGATATCCTCGAGATCGCCCCCCGCCAGGGCGCCGAACGCGTGGCGGCCTGGCTGTCGTCCCTGGGGCTGCCCGCGAACAGCGTGGTGACGCGCGACGGCATCACCCAGGCCCTGGCCGTGGCCCTGGAAACCCGTCTGCTGCCGGAAGACCAGACCGCGCTGCCTGGCCTGGACGCCCAGACACTGCTCGACGCCCTGGTGCCGCTCGCCGTGCGCCAGTACTCCATCGCCTCGCTGCCCGACGAAGGCGTGCTGCGATTGCTGGTGCGTCAGGAGCGCAAGGCGGATGGCCGCCTGGGTATCGCCTCCGGCTGGCTGACCACGGGGCTACGACCCGGTGACCAGGTGCAGGCGCGGCTACGTGCCCATCCCGGCTTCCGGCCGCCGCTGGACGAGCGCCCGCTGATCCTGATCGCCGCCGGTACCGGGCTGGCCGGGGTGCGCCCGCTGCTGGCGGCGCGTATCGCCGCCGGGCACCGGCGCAACTGGCTGCTGTTCGGCGAACGCACGGCGGCGCATGACGATTTCTACGGGGCTGAGCTGGATGCCTGGCAGGCGCGGGGCGAGCTGGCCCGGCTGGACCGGGTGTTCTCGCGGGACGGCGACGGCTATGTGCAGGACCGCCTGCGGGCGCAGCGCGAGTTGCTGCTGGACTGGCTGGCGGCGGATGCCGTGATCATGGTCTGTGGCAGTCTGCCGGGCCTGGGGCGCGGCGTCCAGGCCACCCTGCAGGCGCTACTTGGCGAGGCCGAGGTCCAGCGGCTGATCGACGAGGATCGCTACCGCCGCGATCTCTATTAGACCTGGACCTAGGCCCGGGCGATGCACCAGACGCCGGCACCGATCAGCACCACGCCGGCCAGCTTGCCGAGGGTGACCGGATCCTGGCGAAAGCCGGCCCAGCCGAAGTGATCCAGGCTCAGCGACATGGCCAGCTGTCCGGCGATCACCAGCGCCATGAATAGGGTGGCGCCGATGCGCGGACCGGCGAAGGCGGCCATGGCGATAAAGAACATGCCCAGCAGGCCGCCGCACCAGTGCCACCAGTGCAATTCGCGCAGGGCACCCAGGGTGGGGACGCCACGCTGCCAGAGGGTCAGGCCCAGCAGGGCGAGCAGCCCGACCATGAAGGAAATGGACGCCGCGGCGAAGACGCTGCCGAGGTGCCGGGCGAGTTGGCCATTGATGCCGGCCTGCAGCGGCAGGCAGGCGCCGGCGATGAAGGGCAGGACGAGCAGCCACCAGACGGGCATCGACAGGACTCCAGGGAAAAAGGGGCGCGCAGTATGCCCCAGGGTGGGGCGAGACGGTCGAATCGGCGACTCGCGGTTGGATGCCCGTTTCCCGAGAGTCATCGTCAGGGCATCCGCCAGCGGAAGCGCGAATGCCTGTCACGCCGCCAAAGGTCAGGACACGGCGGTGTCGCTGCGGCCAACGCCTGTCGCTATTCGCTTGTACGACGGATGGTGCCTGCCCTAGAAGCCGTCGATGGGAATCTTCAGGTAACGGCGGCCATTGGCCTCGGCCGGCGGCAGGGTACCGGCGCGGATGTTCACCTGGATGGCCGGCAGGATCAGCGTCGGCATGGACAGGGTGGCGTCGCGGCGGGTGCGCAGGGCGACGAAGGCGTCTTCGTCCACGCCATCGCGGACGTGGACATTGAGGGCGCGCTCTTCGCCCACGGTGGTTTCGTGGCGCGCTTCGCGGCCGGCGGGCGGATAGTCGTGGCACAGATAGAGGCGGGTGGCCTCGGGCAGGGTCAGCAGCCGGCGGATCGAACGATAGAGATCGCGGGCGCTGCCACCCGGGAAGTCGCAACGCGCCGAGCCGACATCGGGCATGAACAGGGTATCGCCGACGAAGACATGGTCCTCCTCCACCTGGTAGGCCATGTCGGCCGGGGTGTGGCCGGGCACATGCAGGGCGCGGGCGGTCAGGGCACCGATATGGAAGACCTCGTCGGGCTGGAACAGGTGATCGAACTGGGAGCCGTCGAGGCGGAATTCCGCTTCCAGGTTGAAGACGTCCTTGAAGGCGCCCTGGACCCGGCGGATGCCCTCGCCGATGGCGATGCGGCCGCCCAGTTGCCGACGCAGATAGGGCGCGGCGGAGAGGTGGTCGGCGTGGGCATGGGTCTCCAGCAGCCACTCCACGGTCAGCCCCTGGTCGCGCACGAAGCGGGCGACGCGATCCGCCGACAGGGTGGCGGTGCGGCCCGAATGCGGATCGTAGTCCAGCACCGAATCGACGATGGCGCAGCGACTGCCGGGCGCTTCGTAGATCACATAGGTGAAGGTGGACGTGGTGGCGTCGAAGAAGGGTTCGATGCGCGGGGTCATGACCGGGCCTCGTGAAGAGATGGGATGTCCCACCTTACCACGAGGCTCCGCCGCTCCGCGGCGTGCCTCGTCGCCGCAGGTCCGCCCCGGCCTAGTACCGCGCCTGCTGCATCTCCCTCAAGCGGCTCAGGGTGCGGCGGAAGGGGAATTCCAGAAATCCGCGGGTGTACAGCCGTTCCAGGGGGACGGCGGCGTCCAGGTAGAGCGGGTGGCGGCGGTCGTAGGCTTCGTCGACCAGGGCGATAAAGCGGCGCACGGCGTCATCCTGGGGCGCCAGGCGGGGCAGTTCGCGATCGCCGGCGAGGACGTGCGTCGCGCCGTCTTCGGTGCCGCGGGCGATCCGACCCGCGCGGGGATCGCCGGACAGGCAGGGGACGTTGCCCAGCAACAGGGCAGGGAAGCGGGTGCAGAGATCGATGTAGTCGGTGGTGGCCCAGGCGCCCTGGCAGAGTACGGCGAAGTCCAGCCAGATCGCGCTGGAGGCCCGCTGCACCACGGGCAGGGGGCGCTCGCCGAGGATCAGGGGCGCGGTCGTCACGGCTTCCCCCGGGGTGAGGCGGGCAAAGGTCGTGACGAGGGCGGTGGGGTCGTTGACCCAGAAGCGGGGCTCGGGCTGACCCTCATGCAGGCGGTGATCCTGGCCGCCGTCCACCTCCAGCACGTCCAGCTGCGCCTGCAGCGCGGCGATGGCGGGCAGCAGGCGCTCGCGATTGAAGCCGCCGGCATAGAGCTGCTCGGGCGGCTGGTTGGAGGTGACCACCAGCACCAGGCCCTGGTCCAGCAGGGCGCGCAACAGGCCGCCCACCAGGATGGCGTCGCCGATGTCGCTGACGAAGAGTTCGTCGAAGCACAGCACCCGCACCTCGGCGGCCAGTTCCCGGGCCAGCACCTGCAGGGGATTGCGGGTGCCGCTGAGCTGGAACTGGCGCTGGTGCACCCAGCGCATGAAGTGATGGAAGTGCTGGCGGCGGGCGGGCACCGGCAGGCTGGCGTGGAACAGGTCCAGCAGCCAGGTCTTGCCGCGCCCGACCGGGCCCCAGAGATAGAGCCCGCGCGCCGGCCGGCCCGCCAGCAGCGCCGCGTGACAGGCCTCCAGCCGCAGGGCAGCGGCCTCCTGGGCGGCATCGGGCAGGCGTTCGCCCTGGGCCAGGGCCTGGCGGTAGGCGGCGAGGGGAGAGCGGGCGTTCGACATGGTCGCCACTCTAGCGCCCGTGCGGCCAGCAGACCATGCCCCGGCGGAATGACGTGAGTCCTTTATAGCGTTTGAAGGCCGGCCGCGGCGGTTCGATAGTGCGAGACGACGCTGCCGGACGCCGCCGGCACCCGCTTTCATCTCTGCCTGGAGCCCCGTCATGGCCGCCGATTCCACCCTGCACCTCGCCCAATGCTTGTCGTCCGTGGGCGTCTCCGAGATCCTCAAGATCACCGAGCGGGCCAACGCCCTGCGCCGCCAGGGCGCCGATCTGCTGGTACTGGGTGCGGGCGAGCCGGACTTCGATACCCCGGAGCACATCAAGGAGGCGGCGATCCAGGCCATTCGCGCCGGCCAGACCAAGTACACGGTGCTCGACGGCAGTCCGGCGCTCAAGGAGGCCATCCGCCGCAAGTTCGCGCGGGAGAACGACCTGGTGTTCGCCCAGGACGAGGTGACCGCCTCGGCCGGTGCCAAGCAGGTGATCTTCAACGCCATGATGGCGACCCTGGACGCGGGTGACGAGGTGATCATCCCCGCGCCCTTCTGGGTGACCTATGCCGACATCGTCACCATCCTCGGCGGCACGCCGGTGGTGCTGCCGTGCCGTGAGGAGGATGGCTTCCGCCTGACCGCCGCGGCCCTGGAAGCGGCCATCACCCCGCGCACCCGCTGGGTGATGCTCAACTCGCCGTCCAACCCTTCGGGTGCGGCCTATGGCGAGGAGAACTATCGCCCGCTGCTGGAGGTGCTGCTGCGCCATCCGCAGGTCTGGCTGATGGTCGACGACATGTACGAACACATCCTCTACGACGGTTTTCGCTTCGTCACCCCGGCGGCGCTGGAGCCCCGGCTGCGCGAGCGGACCCTGACCATCAACGGCGTCTCCAAGGCCTATGCCATGACCGGCTGGCGGCTGGGCTATGCCGGTGGACCGAAGGCGCTGATCCAGGCCATGGCCAGTGTGCAGAGCCAGGTGACCTCCTGCCCCTGCTCGGTCAGCCAGGCCGCGGCCATCGCCGCCCTGGATGGGCCGCAGGACATCGTGCGCGAGCGCTGCGAGCTGTTCCGCGAGCGACGGGATCTGGTGGTGGATGCCTTGAACGCGGTGCCGGGTCTGTCGGCGCGACGGCCCGAGGGGGCCTTCTATGTCTACGCCAGTTGCGCGGGGATATTGGGTCGGCGGACGCCGAACGGGGCGGTGATCGACAGCGATACGGCCTTTGCCCGCTACCTCATGGACGAGGGCGGGGTGGCGGTGGTGCCAGGCTCGGCCTTTGGCCTGGCGCCTTACTTCCGGGTTTCCTACGCCACCTCGCACGAGGTGCTGGAGGAAGCCTGCCGCCGGATCGCCGAAGCGACCCGGCGGCTGCTGGCCTGATCAGCCGGCCGGCGGAGCGGGGGGCGCCGGCGGTTGGGCACCCGGGGCGACCGGCTGGACGCCGGGGGGCGGGGGCGGCGGCAGACGGCCGGGACCGCGGGGTGCCGGCGGGGTGTCCAGGGTCTGCAGCGAGTTGGCGTCGGCGCCCAGGGCGCTGACCCGGAAGGCACGACCCTGGGCATTGGCCACCAGCTCGCCGCGCACGGCCACGTTCTGACCGGTCTTGAGCAGCGCTTGCAGGCGCAGGGCTTCATGGGGCGGCAGGCGCAGGGCGGTACCGTCCTGCAGCAGGGCGCCGTTCACATCGCCACGGGGACCGTGCAGCAGCTGGACGATCTGGCCCTGGAGGCTGTCGCCATCGCGCTCGGCGCCAGGTGCCGGGGGTGCCGGGGGCGCCGGCGGACGGCGACCGCCCACGCGATCGGGACCTTCATCGGTGACCGTCTTGCCGGTCTGGACATTGGTCAGGGACACCGCCTGGACCAGTGGCAGGCTGGCGGCGCGCAGGCCGGCGACGTTGATGCTGTCACCCGGCTTGAAGGTGGCGGCCAGTTGCTCGGACAGGTGCGGCGGGGTGTTGACCTCGGTGCCGTCGGCCAGGATCAGGCCGTCGATATCGCCGCGAGGATTGAGCAGGAACTGCTTGAGCTGGCCCTGCTGGGTGGGGATCTGGGCGCTGGCCGCGGTGGTGGTGGCGGTGCTGCCGGCGGGTGCGGTTTGTGCCAGGACGAGGCCGCTGACGGACAGCAGGGCGAAGGTCCCGATCACGAGGGTTTGGGTCTTGGTAGGCATGGATGACTCCTGCGGTGGTTGACGACTAGGCTATTGCAGGGCCTGTGCCAACTTTTATTTTATAGATAAATCAATAACTTGTGATTTTAAGCGGCCATTCGGGCCGGGCATGGCGTCCGGCTGGCGGACAGGCCTGTCGGCAAAGCGGACAGCCTATTTAGCATTGTCGTCTTCGCCGACACCCAGGCCCAGCCGGCTCAGCTTGGTGTAGAGCAACTGGCGATGGATGCCCAGGCGACGGGCCGCCTCGGCGCGATTGCCGCCGCTGCGCTGCAGGGCGCGCTCGATCAGCAGGCGTTCCAGGCGCGCGGTGGCCTCGGCCAGGGTCTCCTCCGGCCAGCTGGCGTCGATGGCTAACTCATCCGGCGTCTCGCCCTGCAGGAAGGCCAGGTCGGCGGCGACGATGCGCTCGCCCTGGGCCAGGGTCGCGGCGCGCTGGATGGCGTTGCGCAATTCCCGCACGTTGCCTGGCCAGGGGTGGCGCAGCAGCAGGGCGGCGGCATCGTCCGCCAGCACGCGCCCGCTGGTGGCGAGGAAGTGCTCGGCCAGCGGCAGGATGTCGGCCCGCCGCTCGCGCAGGGCCGGCAGGTGGATGGGCACCACATGCAGGCGATAGAAGAGGTCCTCGCGGAAGTCGCCACTGGCGACACGCTGGGCCAGGTCGCGGTGGGTGGCCGCTACCAGTCGCACGTCCAGCCGTACCGGTGCGCCACCCACTGGGGTCACCTCGCGTTCCTGCAGGGCGCGCAGGATCTTGGCCTGCATGGGCAGCGGCATGTCGCCGATCTCGTCGAGAAAGAGGGTGCCGCCCTGGGCTTCGCGAAAGGCGCCGAGGCGATTGGCGGTTGCCCCGCTGAAGGCGCCGCGCACATGGCCGAAGAGTTCGCTTTCCAGCAGGTCCGGCGGGATGGCCGCGCAGTTGATCGCCACGAAGGGCGCCCCGCGTCGCTTGCCGTGCTCGTGGATGGCGCGGGCCACCAGCTCCTTGCCGGTGCCGGTCTCGCCGGTCACCAGCACCGTGGCCTCGCTGTCCACCAGACGGCCGATGGTCTTCTGCACCTGGCGCAGGGCGTCGCTGCCGCCCACCAGGGTATGGCCCTCGACCGCGGCCGGTGGCGCGCTGGTCGGGCCGCGCTGGGCGGTCATCCCGGCCAGCGCCCGGATCAGTTCTTCGCGGCCGATGGGCTTGGTGAGGTGGTCGAAGGCGCCCAGGCGCATGGCCTCGATGGTGTTGCCGGCGCTGGCGAAGGCGGTCAGCACCGTGACCGCGGGCGGCTCGGGGCGGGTGCGGATGCGCGCCAGTACCTCCAGGCCATCCAGCCCGGGCATGCGCAGGTCGAGCAGCACGGCGTCCACCGTTTCCTGCGCCAGGAGCTGCAGGCCCGCTTCGCCCCCGTCGGCCTGCAGCACCCGGTAGCCCTGGTCCGCGGCGGTTTCCGCCAGGGCGTCGCGCAGACCGGCGTCGTCATCGATGATCAGCAGGGTTGGCATGGCAGGAGGATCTCGAAGCGAGTGGGGACGGAGGGTTCGATCAGTCGCGCCTCGCCGCCGTGGGCGCGGGCGGTCTCGCGGACCAGGGCCAGGCCCAGGCCGGTGCCCTCGGGGCGACCGGTGACGAAGGGCTCGAAGAGCTGGCCGCGCAACTCGGCAGGCGGTCCCTGGCCCGCGTCTTCCACCGCCAGCACCAGCCAGTCGCCACGGCGGCTGGCGTCGAGGCGGATCTCGCTGGCGGCCGGGGCGGCCTGGAGGGCGTTGAGCAGCAGGTTGTCCAGGGCGCGGGCCAGGGCGTCGCGATCGAAATAGCCCTGCTCGACGGCCACCCTGGCGGTCAGGCGGATGCCGCGCTGGGCGGCCTGGTCTTCGTGACCGGCCAGCACCTCGCGGCAAAAGGCCGGCAGCGCGATGGCAGTGGGTTGCAGCTGCAGCGGCTGGGTGAGGTCGAGCAGACGGCGCAGCAGGCGGTCCAGCCGGGTGACCTGCAGCAGGATGGCGTCCAGCGCGCGTTGCTGACGGCCGCTGTCGCCGGCCAGGGCGTTCTCGGCCTTGAGGCGCATGGCGGCCAGCGGATTGCGGATCTCGTGGGCGACCCCGGCGGCCACCCGACCGAGGGCGGCCAGCCGTTCACTGGCGTGGACCTGGGTGGTCAGCCGCTGGGCCTCATCCCGTGCCTGGGTCAGGCGCTGCCCGGCCTGGTTGAGCGCCGCCAGCACCCGATCCAGCTCGCGTTCGCCGGTGAGTGCGAGGGTGGGCAGGTCGTGGCTGGCACTGGCTCCCAGATCGCGCTCGACGCGCGCGACATGGCGCGACCACTGCCAGGTGAGTCGACCGAGCAGCAGGGTCGCCGCGAGCATGGCCAGCAGCAGCAGACCCAGGCCCAGTTTCAGCTGGCGCTGACCGCTGCCCTCGGCGAAGGTCAGGCGGGTCAGGGTCCAGGCGGCGAGATCGGCAATGGGCCCGGACAGCGGGCAGGCGGCGACCAGTACCGTGGCGCCATCCGCGCTGAAACTGTCGCTCAGGCTGCGCGCCTCGGCCAGGGTGGCGGCGGAGAGATCGGCCAGGTGCTGGCGTTCGGCGGTGGTCAGGGAAAAGGGACTGGCATCGGCCAGCAGTCCCGCCTGCTCCTGCCAGAGACCGCCGCCCATGCCGCGATAACGCAGCAGGGCGACACTGGCCACGCCGACGAGACTGCGCTGCAGTACCGGATCGGCGAGGCCGGCGGTAGGGCCGGACCAGCCATTGCTGTAGAAGCGATAGCTGCTGGCGATGGCCTGGCAGGCCTGCTCGGCTTCCACCGTGGCCTGGCCGAGCTGGGCGCTTTCCGACTGGCGCAGCAGCAGGATCATCAGCCAGCCGACCCCGACGGCCATGCCGCCGAGCATCAGCAGCAGGGCAATCAGACGACTGCGCAGCGATCCGAACATGGGGTTTCTCTATCCAGGCCTTGGCCTGGATAGAGTGCCACACCCCGGCGGAGTTCGAGTGCCAGAGCGGGTGTCAGGCGCGCCGGCCGAATTCCGCTTCCTGCGCCGTCCAGCCGGGCACCCGCTCGCTCAGGGACAGCCCGAGCCCCGGACGGGTCGGCACCTGCATCCGCCCGTCACGGGTTTCCAGGCGTTCGTTGAACAGCGGCTCCAGCCATTCGAAGTGTTCCACCCAGGGCTCGGTGGGATAGGTGGCGGCCAGGTGCACGTGCAATTCCATGGCGAAGTGCGGCGCCAGCATCACGCCGGCCTGCTCGGCCAGGGCCGCTACCTTGAGGAAGGGAGTGATGCCGCCAACCCGGGGCGCGTCGGGCATCAGGAAGTCGGCACCGCGCAGGCGGATGAACTCCTGGTGTTCGGCGAGGCTGGTAAGCATCTCGCCGGTGGCGATGGGGGTGTCGAAGGCCGCGGCCAGGGCGGCGTGGCCCTCGGCGTCGTAGCAGTCCAGCGGCTCCTCGATCCAGATCAGGTCGAATTCCTCGAAGCGCCGGCACATCCGCTGGGCGGTGGGTCGGTCCCACTGCTGGTTGGCGTCGACCATCAGCGGGAAGCTGTCGCCCAGGTGGCGGCGCACGCGGGCGACGCGCTCAAGGTCCAGGGCGCAGTCGGGCTGGCCGACTTTCAGCTTGATGCCGCCGATGCCCTGCTCGCGGGAGCGGTCGGTGTTGACCAGCAGCTGCTCCAGTGGCGTGTGCAGGAAGCCGCCGGAGGTGTTGTAGCAGCGCACCGAGTCGCGCTGGGCACCCAGCAGGCGTGCCAGGGACAGGTTGGCGCGACGGGCCTTGAGGTCCCAGAGGGCCACGTCGAAGGCGCCGATGGCCTGGGTGGCGAGGCCGCTGCGACCCACCGAGGCGCCGGCCCAGCAGAGCTTGGTCCAGAGTTTCTGGATGTCGCTGGGATTCTCGTCGAGCAGCACCGGGGCGATTTCCCGGGCATGGGCGAACTGGCCCGGGCCACCGGCGCGCTTGGAATAGCTGAAGCCCAGGCCGCGCTGGCCATCGCGGGTCTCGATCTCGACGAAGAGGATGGCGATCTCGGTCATCGGCTTCTGCCGGCCGGTGAGCACCTTGGCATCGCTGATGGGGTTGGCCAGCGGCAGGAACACGGAAGCCAGGCGGACCCAGGCGATGCGGTCCTGGTCGGCGCTGTAGGAGGTGTCGGACATGGGGGAGTCTCCAGGGTGAGGAATCAGGGACGGGTGGCAGGCAGGGCGGCGTCGGCGGTGGCGGGTGGCTCGTCGTTGAGTTCACCGAGGTCCAGGCGCCTGAGCGGGCCGACGATGACCAGGTAGGAGAAGGCGCCGAGCAGGCCCATGGCGGCGACGTAGGTGAGGGCCACGTCGAAGGAGCCAAGCCTGTTGATCATCAGGCCGATCGCCAGCGGGGTGACGATGCTGGCGATGTTGCCGCAGAAGTTGAAGAGGGCGCCGCTCACGCCCATGGCGCGCTTGGGCGAGACATCGCCGACGATGCACCAGCCCAGGTTGCCCACGCCCTTGGCGAAGAAGGCGATGGACATCACCAGGGTGACCAGGGCGATGGACTGGGTGTAGTTGGCCACCACGATGCTGCTGGAGAGCAGCAGGCCGACGATGATCGGCGTCTTGCGCGCGGCGGTGAGGCTGTAGCCGCGGCGCAGCATGCCGTCCGACCAGAGTCCGCCGAGGACGCCGCCCAGGCAGCCGGCCACCGGCGGGATGGCGGCGATCAGGCCGACCTTGAGCATCGTCAGCCCCTTGGCCTCGACCAGGTAGGTGGGAAACCAGGTGAGAAAGAACCAGGTGATGGTGGTCAGGCAGAACTGCCCCAGGTAGATGCCCAGCATCATGCGGTTGCCGCTGATGGCCTTGAAGGTGCGCCAGCTGAAGGGCGCCCGGGTGTCGCCCAGGTCGGGCAGGCCGCCGCCCGCCTCGATATGGTCCAGCTCGCGCTGGCTGACGCGCCGGTCATGCCGGGGCTCCTGCACGGTGGCGAACCACAGCAGGCCGATGAGGATGCCGGCGCCGCCGGTCCAGAAGAACACGTGTTCCCAGCCGAACTGGTTGAGCAGGATCACCATCAGCGGCGTGAACACCGCCAGGGCGAAGTACTGCGCCGACTGGAAGATGGCGGTGGCCAGGCCGCGCTCCTGGCGCGGGAACCACATCACCGTGAGGCGGTTGTTGGCCGGAAAGGCCGGCGACTCGGCGACGCCCATGAGAAAGCGCAGCACGAACAGCGCCAGCAGCGCCGAGGAGAAGAATTCGACGTAGCCCTGCAGGAAGGTCAGCACCGACCAGAGGATCAGGCTGGCGCCCAGTACCAGCCGCGAGCCGAAGCGATCGAGCACGATGCCGCCGGGAATCTGCATGGCGGTGTAGGCCCAGCCGAAGGCCGAGAAGGCCAGGCCCATGGCCACGGCATCGAAGCCGAGGTCGTGGCGCATGGCCGGCGCGGCGATGGAGAGGGTGGCGCGGTCGACGTAGTTGAACACCGTCACCAGAAAGATCATCGCCAGCACGAGATAGCGGACGCGGGTGCGCCGCGACGGCTCGGGGGAAGTGCGCATTGTTATTGTCCTTTTCAGCGGGCAAAGCCGGCGGCGAGGCCGGCACCTGCAGGAGGACGCTAAGCTGATTACGCAATCATTCAAGCGTCAGCGCGTGCTCTCGCGCATGACCAGGGCGAAGCCGGTATCCCGTTGCCGCGGCGCCTCGGCGCCCGCCAGGCGGGCGAGCAGGGCCGCGGCGGCATGGGTGCCCATCGCGGCGCCGCGCACGTCCACGGTGCTCAGCGCCGGGATCAGATGGGCGGCGCTGGCCAGGTTGCCGAAGCCCATCACGGCCAGCTCCTCCGGGATCTGCAGGCCGCGGGCATGGCCTTCGGCCAGCACCCCGTGGGCGAGGGTGTCGGAGCTGCAGACCACCACCTCGGGGCAGGCGCCAGCGGCGAGCATGCGGGCCAGGCCCTGGCGACCCAGTGCCGGGGTGGCCGGCGGTGGCAGGCTGACATCGGCGGGTGCGGCCAGTCCGTGGGAGGCCAGTTCGGCATGAAAGGCATCGCGGCGCAGCCGCCCGCGGGGATCGTCCAGGGTCAGGCTGGCGAAGTGGCGATAGCCGCGCGCCAGCAGCTCCCGGGCGACGGCCTGGCCCACAGCGACATGGGAAAAGCCCACCAGCATGTCCAGCGGTCGCTCGCCCTGGTCCCAGCACTCCACCAGCGGAATGCCGGCCCGGGACAGGCGCAGTCGGCTGGCGGCCGTGTGCAGGGTGCCGGTGAGAACCATGGCGTCGGGGCGGCGGCGCAGCAGGGCGTCCAGCAGCCGCTCCTCGCGTTCGGCGGAATAGTCGGTCAGGCCCAGCAGGGTCTGATGGCCGGCCTCGGTCAGGGTCTGCATGAGCGCCTGCACGGTGTCGGCGAAGATGGAATTGACGATGGTGGGCACCAGGATGGCGATCAGCCGACTCTCCAGGGGCGCGCCGCCGGTGGTAAGCATGGCCGGCTGGTAGCCGCTCTCGCGCACCGCGCGAAAGACCTTTTCGCGTAGCGCCGGGCGGACGATCTCCGGCTGGTTGAGGGTGCGCGAAACGGTGATCGGCGAGACCCCGGCCAGGCGGGCCACGTCCTTCAGGGTCGGTGGCTTGCCATCGGGACGACCGGGCCAGGACGGGGCGTTGCGATCACCGGACAAGAGCGACTCCGCGACAGGAGGGGGAATGCCCGATTCTGCCGAGTCATACGATGACTCTCAAGATGGACGAGCCACAGACGTACAAGCCAGAACCGGACGTGCTGGCTAGCCTGGGTCTCCCTCTCTAAGTCTGCAGGTGTCCCGTGGAAATCGTCCTCTATGCGCTGAGCGTCATCTACAGCCCCGGTCCGGTCAACGCCCTGGGCCTGAACGCCGGCCTGCGCGGCCAGGCCCGCCGGGCGCTGGGATTCTATGCCGGGGTGGGCTGCGCCATGCTGATCCTGTTTCTGGCCCTGGGCTATGCCGGCGCGGTCCTGGTCTCGGGGGCGCTGCTGCCGTGGCTGGCGCTGCTGGGCGGTGGCTATTGCCTGTACCTCGGCTATCGCATTGCCCGGGCCGCGCCGCCGACGGCGGACGCGGAGGAGGGCGCCGCAACGCGGCTGACCTTCGCCCGCGGCTTCCTGATCCAGGGGCTCAATCCCAAGGGCTGGCTGGCGGTGCTGCCCATTGCCACGGTGATGTTTCCGGCGGCCCAGGTGACCGGTGGCAAGATCGTCCTCTGGTCGCTGCCCCTGGCCCTGTCGGCGGGCGGCGCCCCGGCCAGCTACGCCTTGCTTGGCGCGCTGCTCGGGCGCTACCTGGTGCAAGGACGTGGCTTGCGCGGGGTGAATCTGCTGCTGGGGCTGAGTCTGGTCGGCTGCGCCCTGCTGCTGTTCCACGACGCCTGGCGCGGTCTGCTAGGCTGAGCGCCGGAGGGAGTCGCCATGAGCACCCAGATCGAATTGCCCGGCACCACGGATTGGGTACGCCACGCCCCGGCCCATGCCGAGCTGGAGTCCATCGAGGCGTTTTTCAGTGGCCATGCCTTCGACCCCCATCGGCATGCCACCTATGCCATCGGCCGCACCCTGGCCGGGGTGCAGAGCTTTTCCTATCGTGGCGCCAGGACCAACAGCCTGCCGGGCGAGACCATGGTGCTCCATCCCGATGAGGTCCACGACGGTCGTGCCGGCGCCGCCGGTGGCTTTCGCTATCGCATGCTCTATCTGCCGCCGACCCTGGTGCAGGACATCCTGGGCGGGCGACCCTTGCCCTTCCACCGCGAGAGCATCTCCCAGGATCCGCGCCTGGCCCGGGCCACCGAAGCGGTGTTCGCCGCCCTCGACGCGCGGCCCGACGCCCTCGGTCGCGACGATGCCCTCTATGGCCTGGTCGCCACCCTGGCCGAGGTCTGCCAGGCCTGGCCCAGTCGCGGGCGGGTGGATTTCGCCGCCGCGCTGCGCGCCCGCGAATACCTGGAAGACCATCTGGAGCAGGCCGTCACCCTCGACGACCTGGCCCGCTGCGCCGGTCGGGATCGCTGGAGTCTGACCCGGGATTTCCGCGCCTACTTCGGCACCAGTCCCCATCGCTACCTGACCCTGCGTCGTCTCGACCGGGTACGGCTGCAGGTACGCCTGGGGCTAGGGCTGGTCGACGCGGCCGTGGCGGCGGGCTTCTACGACCAGAGTCACATGACGAAACATTTCCGCCAGGCCTTCGGGATGGCTCCAGCCCGCTGGTTTCGTGGACTGGCCAGACCGCCCGCCGTGTCTGCCGTGGATAGTGCACCCGGCCCTTAGCGCCGCAACGGTCAGGCAGGTTTCGCCCTGCGGCATGCGCCGTTCAATGAGCGCCGCCAGCGAAACGATCCCCGTCGAGGGCAGTCAACCTGTGCGCACTTCATAAACAGGAGCCCTTTTATGACCGGCCAGGGAGAATCTGCCGCTCGTCCCACCTTCAGTCCTCCGGTCTTCTGGACCTCGACCCTGCTGCTACTCGCGCTGGTGCTCTATGCCAGCCTGTTCCAGGCCAATGCCCAGTGGCTGTTCGCCGCCATCCAGGGCTGGATCATCACCAACCTGAGCTGGTTCTACATCCTCGCCGTGGCCATCATCCTCGGCACCGTGGTGTTTCTCGGCATGAGTCGCTATGGCGACATCAAGCTCGGTCCGGACCACAGCGAACCGGACTACGCCAACACCACCTGGTTCGCCATGCTGTTTTCCGCCGGCATGGGCATCGGCCTGATGTTCTTTGGCGTCGCCGAGCCGGTGATGCACTTTCTCAACCCGCCCTATGCCGATGGCCAGACGGTGGATGCCGCACGCCAGGCCATGCGCATCACCTTCTTCCACTGGGGCCTGCACGCCTGGTCGATCTACGCCATCGTCGCCCTGATTCTGGCCTACTTCAGCTACCGCCACGGCCTGCCGCTGACCCTGAGATCGGCGCTCTACCCGCTGATTGGCGAGCGCATCTACGGCCCCATCGGCCATGCCGTGGACATCTTCGCCATCATCGGCACGGTGTTGGGTGTCGCCACCTCCCTGGGTTTTGGCGTGTCGCAGATCAATACCGGGCTCAACGTGCTGTTCGGCGTACCGGTGTCCACCCCGGTGCAGATCGGCCTGATCGTCATCACCACGGCGCTGGCCACCCTCTCGGTGGTCTCGGGGCTGGACAAGGGCGTGCGGCGGCTGTCGGAGCTCAACCTGGGCCTGGCGGTGCTGCTGATGCTGACCGTGATCATCCTCGGCCCCACCGTGCTGATCCTGCAGACCTTCGTCGAGAACACCGGCGGCTATCTCAGCGAGATCGTCAGCCGCACCCTCAATCTCAATGCCTATCGACCCACCGACTGGATCGGTGGCTGGACGCTGTTCTATTGGGGCTGGTGGCTGGCCTGGTCGCCCTTCGTCGGGCTGTTCATCGCGCGCATCTCGCGCGGCCGGACCATCCGCGAATTCGTCTCCGGCGTGCTGCTGGTGCCGGCCGGCTTCACCCTGCTGTGGATGACCGTGTTCGGCAACACCGCCATCCACATGATCCTCACCGAGGGCATCACCGATCTGGCCGCCGCCGTATCCCAGGACAGCTCCCTGGCGCTGTTCGCCTTCCTGGAGCACTTCCCCTTCGCCAGCGTGATCTCGCTGATCGCCATCGTCATGGTGGTGGTGTTCTTCGTCACCTCGGCCGATTCCGGCGCCATGGTGGTGGACATGCTGGCCTCCGGCGGTCAGGACCAGACGCCGGTCTGGCAGCGGGTGTTCTGGGGCGCCAGCATGGGCCTGGTAGCCATCGCCTTGCTCCTCGCAGACGGGCTCAAGGCGCTGCAGACCGCCACCATCGCCAGTGCCCTGCCGTTCACCATCGCCCTGCTGTTCAGCATGCATGGCCTGCTCAAGGCGCTCAAGCTGGACGCCACCAAGCGCGGCCTGCGCCATCAGTCGCTGAGTCTCACCCCGCCGACCAGCCGCACGCCGGGGGGCTGGCAGCGCCGGCTGCGCGGCCTGGCGATGTTTCCACGGCGCAGCCACGTGGTGCGCTTCATCAGTGAGGTGGCCAAGCCGGCCTGCCTGGCGGTGGCCGAGGAATGGCGCAAGCAGGGCTATGTCTGCGGCGTAGAGGACCGCGAGGACGGCGGCGTGCGCCTGAGGGTCGGCCCGGCCGAGCAGCCCGAGTTCGTCTACCAGGTAAGACCCCACGCCTATGCCATGCCCAGTTTCGTCATGGGCAGCGAGCCGAACGATGAGCGCAAGTACTTCCGCGCCCAGGTCTATCTGCGCGAAGGTGGCCAGGACCATGACGTCATGGGCTGGTCACGCGAGGACGTCATCGGCGACATCCTCGACCAGTACGAACGCCACATGCACTTCCTGCATCTGGTGGGCTGACAACCTGTCCACGATCTGTTGCGCGTCGGCCAGACCGCGTTGCACATGCCTCGTCTGTCTCTCGCTCGCGAGATCGTGAACAGATTCTGAAAGGAAAAAGCCGGGCGCAGTGCCCGGCTTTTTCATGGCGCGGCGTTGGTGTCACTTCACCCGGAAGCGCCGGACCACGGCGATCAGCTGCTCGTTGGACGACTGCACCGCCGCGGTGCTCTCGGCGGTACGCTGCCCGCTGCTGACCAGGTCGTCGACGATATGCCGCACGGCGACCATGTTCTGGTTGATCTCGCCGGCCACCGCGCTCTGTTCCTCGGCGGCGGCGGCGATCTGGGTCGACAGGTCGCTGATGCGCACCACCGAACCACTCATCTCGTCCAGGCCGTCGGTGACCTCGCGGGTCTTCTCGGCGGTGCTCTGGCAACTGGTCTTGGTCACCTCCATGGCCGCGACCGCGGAACTCACGCCCTGCTGCAGGCGGCCGAGCATCTCGTTGATCTCGGCGGTGCTCTGCTGGGTGCGTCCGGCCAGGGCGCGGACCTCGTCAGCCACCACGGCGAAGCCGCGACCCTGCTCGCCGGCCCGGGCCGCCTCGATGGCGGCGTTGAGCGCCAGCAGGTTGGTCTGCCCGGCGATTTCGCCGATCACCCCGAGCACGTCGTTGATGCGCTGGGCGTCGCTCTGCATGGCCTGCACCTTGAGGGTGGCGTCTTCCACCTGATCGACCAGGGCCAGGACGCTGGCCGAGGCCTGCTGGACCACCGCGCGGGAGCGCTCGGCCTGGCCGTTGGCGGCCTGGGTGAGGGTGGCGGTATCGCTGGCACTGCGGGCCACGGAGTCGGAGGTGGCGCTCATCTCGGTGATGGCGGTCACCGCCTGGTCGGTTTCGCTGGCATGGCGGGCCAGGATGGCACCGTTCTGCTGGGCCTGGCCGTGGAGTTGCTTGAGACCGGTGTCGATGCGGTCGGTGGCGTCACCCACCTCGCCGATCAGGCGCTGCAGATAGCCGATGAAGCCGTTGACCGCGCCGGCCACCGCATCCACCTCGTCCTTGCCGTGCATCGGGATGCGCCGGGTCAGGTCGGCATCGCCGGCGGACAGGGATTCGATGTTGCGTTGCAGCAGGCCCAGGCGACCCATCAGCTTGCCGAGCGCCAGCACCATGATGCCCACCAGCAGCAGGACCAGCGGCAGCTGGATCGCCGCCAGGGTCTTGAGGATGCCGGTGTTGGTCGCCGCGATGAGCGAGGTGGGCAGCGCCGTGGCCAGCAGCCAGGGCGTGCCGGCCAGCGGGCGCAGGAAGAAGGTGTGGGGCGTGCCGTGCTCGTCGACATAGGTGTCGCGCACCACGGCCTCGCCCTTGAGCTTGCCGAGGTTCTGCTGGATGGCGGCGACGAAGGGCGAACGGGCGGCATAGGCCGAGACGTTGTTCAGGATCTGCGACTCGCCGAGTTCGCTGAGGTTGCTGAGGATCTTGCCGTCGGCCTCGACGATCATCATGTCGGTGTCGTCGAGTTCCTTGCGCAGCTGATCCACCAGGGGATTGAAGAAGCCCAGGGTGAGGTCGATGGTCGAGACGCCAAAGGCCTTGCCGTCGCGCTGGATGGCCATGGCGCAGTTGGTGCGCGGCTCGGCGCTGGCGGCGTCCTTGTAGGCGGCGGCCCAGACGCACTGGCCGGCGGGGGCCTTGAGCCCGGCCTGGAACCAGGGCTGCTCCCAGTAGTTGAGCGACTCGGGGGAATTCCAGTGGGTGTTGACGATCAGCTTGCCGCTGGCATCGCGGTGATAGAAGGTGCTGAACTTGTCGCGCCCCTGCTCGCGCTGGTTGGGCAGCGGCCAGATGCCGCCGCCGAACACCTTGGCATCGCCATACTGGTCCACCAGGCCGGGCAGCACCCGGTCGATGGCGGCACTGTCCAGCAGCGGCACGGTCTGGGTGATGGAGCGCTGCTGCGCCTGGATCTGGTTGAGTTCGCGATAGATGCGGGTGCCCACCTCGTTGACGCGGGTAAGCACGGCGGATTCACCGGCGGCGACCAGATCCGGGGTCACCCACAGGCGGATGCCGATGACGGTGGCCGCGAGGGTCGCGCCGATGAAGCCGAGGAAAATCAGGGTGTAGCGGGTCCGGATGGTGTTCAAGGCCATGGTGTCGCTCCTGCGGTTACAGCGTCTTTCACGCTGCGAAAGGCATCCTTGGCGGTGTTCTGGACGAGGATGTCAGAGCCTTATCGGCGTGCGAGGTGTGACCTTTAGTCGCAGAAGGGGCGAGATATCAAATCGCCATTCCGGTCGTGGCGTGACCTGCTAGCCGCTTTTCAGTCAGAGGACTGCGCCATGCAGCCATCAGGATCGCAAGGCGCGTATTTCGCCCTGCCAGTCATCGGCGACCCGCCGGACAATGACCAGGCACGGGCCGTCTCCTGGCGCCGCGACCAGGCACTGGCCATCGGCCTGCCAGAAGGCACTGCGACCCACGCAGGCATAGCCGCCGGTGGGCGCGCCGTGGTTGGCCATGAGTACCGGCATGCCCAGGCGCCGGGCATGGCCGGCCAACCGGGCGCTGTCGGCGGGGTAGCCGGTCGGGCCGATGACCGCCGAGGCCAGGTAGAGGTCGGCGCCCCGGGCACGGGCGGCCTCGGCATGCGCCGGGTGGTTGCTGTCGGCGCAGATGGCCAGCGCGGCCCGCAGGCCCGGCAACTCCAGTAGCGCACCGCCGTTGCCGGGGACGAAGGGCGGCGCCTCGCCCGGATGCAGGTATTCCTTGGTATGGACGCGACAGCTGCCCTCGGCGCCGAGGATCAGCGCACCGATCTGCAGCCCCGTCGGACCCTGGACCGGCGCCCCGACCACGGCCGTGAGCCCGGCCACGCGGCAGGCCTCGCGCAGGGGCCGCAGGCGGGCATCGGCACCCTCCAGCGTCAGCGCCGCCGCCAGGGTCGGTTCATAGCCGGTCAGGGACAGTTCCGGAAACAGCAGGAGCTCCACCCCGGCGTTGGCAGCCGCGGCGATGAAGTCCAGATGACTGCGCAGGTTGGCGGCGAGGTCACCGGCGAGCGAAACGGATTGCGCGGCGGCCAGGGTGAGGGTGGGCATCGTGACTCCGAAGGAAGCGGCAGCGCCCGCGAGATCGGGGCGCGTCCACCGCTGTTGGTAGGGTGTCCAGGCGGGAAGGCAATCACAGGCCGATGTTACCTGGACATGCTGGGGTTGCCTCCAGGTTATACCGCTATCGCTACCTCTCAGTATTTAGAGCGGAAGCCTGTCGCTATAGTCGAGCCGTCTATCAATTTCAAGAATAACAGGACGAGTCATGGCGATAATCAACTATGTAACGGAGATCCGCTTCGGCGCCGGCTGTGCTGCCGAGCTGGCCGACGTCAACGCCCGGCTGGGCTTCCAGCGGCCACTGATCGTCACCGATCGGGGCGTGGTGGCAGCCGGTCTCATCGAGCAGCTGATGGAGCTCAATCCCCTGGCCGCCTACCAGGTGTTCGACGCCACCCCGGCCAATCCCACCGAGGCTGCCACCCGCGAGGGCGTCGCCTGCTTCCGGGAAGCGGAATGCGACGGCATCATCGCCGTCGGCGGCGGGTCGCCCATCGACCTGGCCAAGGCGATTGCCGTGTCCGCGCGCCATCCGGGACCGCTGAAGCAGTTCGCCGTCATCGAAGGCGGCCTGACGCGGATTACCGCGGCGACGGTGCCCATCGTGGCCATTCCGACCACGGCCGGTACCGGCAGCGAGGTGGGACGCGGTGCCATCATCATTCTCGATGATGGCCGCAAGGTCGGCATCCTCTCGCCCCACGTCATCCCGCGGGTGGCCATCTGCGATCCGCTGCTGACGCTCAGCCTGCCGCCGCACCTGACCGCCGCCACGGGCATGGACGCGGTGGCCCACTGCATCGAGACCTTTCTCGCGCCCGGCTTCAATCCCCCGGCCGAGGGTATCGCGCTGGACGGCCTGCGCCGGGCCTGGCGCCATCTGGAGCTGGCGTTCAACGAGCCGGGCAATCTGGAAGCCCGTACCCAGATGCTCAGCGCCTCGCTGCAGGGGGCGCTGGCCTTCCAGAAGGGACTGGGCTGCGTGCACAGCCTGAGTCACTCGCTGGGCGGCATCGATCCGCGCCTGCACCATGGCACCCTCAACGCGGTGCTGCTGCCGGCGGTGGTCGCCTTCAACCGGGGGGCGGAGTCGGTGGTCCGCGAGGAAAAACTCGAACGGCTCGCCCAGTCCATGCAGCTGCCCGCGCAGCTGTCGGTGGAGCAGGCGCTGGCGCACAAGGCCGAGGCCCTGCGCCTGCCGACGGGCCTGGCGCAGATGGGCGTCGATAAGGCGCTCATTCCGCGCATCGTCACCGGGGCCCTGGCCGATCACAGTCACAGGACCAATCCTCGGGAAGCCACGGCCGAGGACTATGCCCAACTGATCCAGGCCTCGTTCTGAGGCCCAGCAGCCGGGGGCGGAGAGTCCCTCCGCTGCAGTGTCGTCCGTCGTCCCGCCGCGCGCCTCGATTCCGTTCCGGGCGGGCAATGGGCTGCGGATGACCGACGGCTGTTCTGCAAGACCCTCGCGCGGCAATCACAACAATTAAAGGACGCGAAACATCATGGCTCATCCCAGTACCGCCGCATCCCCGGTGCAGTTCGATCCGCTCTATCGCAAGGTCGCCTGGCGGGTGTTGCCCCTGCTGCTGCTCGGCTACATCATCGCCTATCTCGATCGGGTCAACGTCGGCTTCGCCAAGCTGGCCATGCTCAGTGACCTCGGCATGTCCGATGCGGCCTATGGCCTCGGCGCCGGCATCTTCTTCATCGGCTACTTCATCTTCGAGGTCCCCAGCAACCTGATGCTGCATCGCGTCGGCGCCAAGCTCTGGATCGCGCGCATCATGATCACCTGGGGCCTGGTCTCTTCGCTGATGGCCTTCACCGGGCCCATCGCCCAGCTGCTGGGCATCAGCCACGAGCTGACCTTCTACGGTCTGAGGTTCCTGCTCGGCGTCTGCGAGGCGGGCTTCTTTCCCGGGGTCATCCTCTACCTGACCTACTGGTTTCCTTCGGCGCTGCACAGCCGCATGATGGCCATCGTCATCCTCGGCAACCCGGTGTCCTTCATCTTCGGCGGTCCGCTCAGCGGCGCCATCATGTACTACATGGGCGCCAGCAGCCTGTTGGCGGGCTGGCAATGGATGTTCGTCATCGAGGCCGTGCCGGCCGTGCTGGTTGGGGTGGTGGTGCTGTGCCTGCTGGACAACGGCATCCAGGACGCCAAATGGCTGAACGATCAGGAAAAGGCCGAACTCACCCGGCGCCTCGCCGTGGAGGCCGCGGAAAAACCCCGCATCGCCCTCAGGCGCCTGTATGCCCTGCCCATCATCTGGCTGCTGACCGGCATCTACGTCCTGCTGATGCTGGGCAACTACGGCATCAACTTCTGGGTGCCGACCATCATCAGGAATGCCGGCGTGGCGTCGGTCCTGGACATCGGCCTCATCACCGCCATCCCCTATGTGTTCGGGGCGCTGACCATGGTCTGGATCACCCGTCAGGCCCAGCGCACAGGCAACCAGCGTGCCTATGGCGCCCTGATGTCGGTGCTGGCCGGGATCGGCCTGATCCTCTGCGCGGCCTTCCCCCAGCACCTCCTGCTGATGATCCTGGGTGTCGCCTTCGCCGTGGGTGGCAGCCTGAGCGCCATCGCGCTGTTCTGGGGGCTGCCGGGGGCCTTCCTGCAGGGTGCCGCCGCCGCGGCCGGCATCGCCATCATCAACTCCTTCGGCAACCTGGGCGGCTTCGCCGGACCCTATCTGCTAGGGCTGCTGACCACCCTGTTCGGGTCGGCGCAAGGGGGCCTGATGCTGCTCGGGGGTTGCCTGCTGGTGTGCGCGGCGCTGATGCTGTGGGTGACACGACGGCCCGCGCAGTCGACTACCGGGCTGCTGGCCGAGTAGCCATGCCGGGATAGCCGCGCGTTTTCGATCGGGAGCGACCGCCGTTCGCTTCCGCTGTCTTTGCCAGTGAAGAGGGCGTCATGGATCTGGTCAGCGAGTTGCAAACCATCGTCGGGCGTCGCCATGTCCTGCAGGGGGACGCCGCGACCCGGCGCTTCCGCCTGGGGATCCGCTATGGCGGCGGAGCGGTGCTCGCCGTGGTGCAGCCCGGCAGCCTGCTGGAGATGTGGCGCGTGCTGCAGCGCTGCCACGGCGCCGGGACCATCATCATTTGCCAGGCGGCCAACACCGGCCTGACCGGCGGCTCCACCCCGGTCGCCGAGGGCTACGACCGGCCGGTGGTGCTGATCAACACCCTGCGCCTGACCCGCCTGTCCCTGTTGCGCCAGGGCGAGCAGGTGCTGTCCCAGCCGGGGGTGACCCTGAGCCAGTTGGAGACGACGCTGAAACCCCTGGGGCGGGAGCCGCATTCGGTGATCGGCTCGACCTGCATCGGCGCCTCCATCACCGGTGGCGTCTGCAACAACTCCGGCGGCTCGCTGATCCGCCGTGGACCGGCCTTTACCCAGCTGTCGCTGTTCGCCCGCATCGACGAGGCCGGGCACCTGCAACTGGTCAATCATCTGGGCCTGGCCTTGGGCGACACGCCCGAGGAAATCCTCGGCCGGCTCGACGAGGGCCGCTTCGACGACAGCGCCGTGCAGGACCCGGTCGGCGCCATGGCCTCCGATCGCGAATACGCCCGCCATGTCCGCGACGTGCACGCGGCCACTCCGGCTCGCTACAACGCCGATCCGCGGCGGCTGTACGAGGCGTCGGGCTCGGCGGGCAAGATCGCCGTGTTCGCCCTGCGCCTGGATACCTTTGCGGCCGATCGCAACACCCGGGTGTTCTACATCGGCTCCAACCGAGCGGCTGACCTGGAAGCCATTCGCCGGCATATCCTGGTCAATTTCGCCCAGTTGCCCATCGCGGGCGAATACATGCATCGCACGGCCTATGCGCTCAGCCGTACCTACGGCAAGGACCTGTTCCTCTTCATCCAGCGCTGTGGCGCGCAGCGGGTGCCCCAGGCCTTCGCCTGGAAGACCCGCTTCGATGCCCTGAGCGAACGCCTGGGGCTGGGTGCCCAGCTCGGCGATCGCCTGCTGCAACGCCTGGCGGCGCCACTGCCCGAACACCTGCCGGCGCGCCTCAACGCCTTCGCCGAGCGCTTCGAGCATCACCTGCTGCTCAAGATGGGCGAAGACGGCATCGACGAGGCCCGCGCCTACCTGCAGTCCTGGCTGCCCAGCGCCGATGCGGATTTCATCGAGTGCGACGCGGAGGAGGGCAACGCCGCCTTCCTCAATCGCTTCGCGGTCGGCAATGCCATGAATCGCTACCGGGCGGTGCACCGGGACAGCGTGGAAGACATCCTCGCCCTGGACATCGCGCTGCCGCGCAACACCCAGGACTGGTTCGAGACCCTGCCGCCGGAACTGGCGGAGCAGGTCGAGGTGACCATGTATTGCGGGCACTTCTTCTGCCACGTGCTGCACCAGGAATACCTGGTGAAGAAGGGCCGCGACTGTGCGGCGCTCAAGCGTCGCCTGCTGGCCCTGCTGGAGGCCCGCGGCGCCCGTTATCCCGCCGAGCACAATGTCGGTCACCTCTACGCCGCGGCACCCGAGCTGGAGCGGCACTATCGCCAGCTCGATCCGACCAACGCCTTCAATCCGGGCATCGGGCAGCTGACGCGGCGCTATCGCTGGCAGGAGGACTGCTGCGCCGAGCACGCTGGCGATGCCATCGCCGCGGCAGCGACGGCGGCCCGAGCGGAGGCTGCGGAGACGAGTCGCACGTCCTGAACGGGAGTGCGGGGCCGCTCAGTCCTCCTGCTGGATGGCGTAGAGCGATTCCACCAGCAGCGCGAACGCCGGGTTCTGCTGGGCGCTGCGCCGCGAAACCAGCTCATAGGGTTCGCTATGGGACCTGAGCTGCAGCGGCAGGCGACTGACCAGGCCGTGCTGGCAGACGTAGTCCGCCACCTCGACCGACACCAGCGCCACCAGGCGGGGATTGCGGCTCAGCAGCGACAGGGTGGTCAGCGCCGAGGTGGTCTCGATCAGGTGCAGGGGAAAGGGCAGCTGCGCCTCGAAGAATTCGTGTTCCAGGGTACGTCTCATGGGCATGTTGGCCTGATAGACCACCCAGCGACTGTCCGAGAGATCCTGCAGCTCGACCCGCTCGCGCCGGGCGGCCGGATGGGAGGCGTGGGCGATGACCGCGAGGGCCTCTTCCTTGATGACCAGGGCATCGTAGCTTTCCGGTCGCTCGCTCACCGACAGGCGACAGATGGCGGCGTCCAGTCGTCCCTGGTCGACCAGGCCGAGCAGGGTCGTGCTGGTGTCTTCCACCACCTCGATCGACAGCCGCGGCTGCAATTCCAGCAGCCGCGAGAGGGCATGGGTGAGCAGGGGGACGGCGCCCATGATGGTGCCGATGGCCAGCTTGCCGCCCGAGCCGCTGGCGATGGCGTGCAGCTCATGGCGCAGGTTGTCCAGGTCGGCCTGGATCAGCCGCGCGAAACGAATCGCGCAGGTACCCGCCGGGGTCGGCAGCAGGCCGCGATTGGTGCGCAGGAACAATTCCACCCCGAGGGTGGACTCCAGCTCCTTGAGCGCCTTGCTGGCGCCCGGCTGCGTGAGCCCCAGGCCTTCCGCGGCGTTGAGCAGCGAACCCTTTTCCGCCAGGGCGATGAGCAGGCGCAACTGCTTGGCGTGCAGGCGCGACATGATGGCGTTGAGGCTGGCGAGATTCTTCATTGACCGACCGTTATACCGCAGTGGCTGCGATCACACCTTCAACAATAAGCAGCAGGTACGAGGCCTGGCCCGATTCGTTGGGCTTCGGCGATGGAGCCGCCTCAACCCAACCTACGGGGTCCGTGTAGGTTGGGTCGAGCGCCAGCGAAGCCCAACGGGACGGATTCTAGGCGCGCATCCGGTCCCTCACCCCCTTTAGAGCAGTGTGAAACTCCCCTCGCGCACCCGCTCCGAATCCAGGCCGACCATCACCTTGAATTCGCCCGGTTCCGAGACCAGCTTGAGGTCGTTGTTGTAGAAGCGCAGGTCCGCCTCGGTGATGGGGAAGTCCAGCTCGCGGCTCTCACCCGGTTGCAGCATGACCTTCTGGAAGCCCTTGAGCTCCTTGACCGGTCGCGCCAGGGAGGCGGTCACGTCGTGCAGATAGAGCTGCACCACGGTGGCGCCGGCGCGGCTGCCGGTGTTCCTGACCGTGACCCGGGCGGTGAGGGTATCGCCTTTCTTCAGGGTGGCGCTGGACAGCTGCGGCGCCGAGACTTCGAAGGTGGTGTAGCTCAGGCCGTAACCGAAGGGGTAGAGCGGACCGTTGACGATGTCGAAGTAGCGCGAGGTGTACTTGTTCGGCTTGGCCGCATCGAAGGGGCGACCGCTGCTCAGGTGGTTGTAGTACAGCGGCACCTGGCCCACTTCGCGGGGAAAGGTCATGGTCAGCTTGCCGGAGGGGTTGTGGTCGCCAAACAGCACGTCGGCCACGGCGTTGCCGCCTTCGGTGCCGGGGAACCAGGCTTCCAGCAGCGCATTGGCCTGCTCCTGTTCCCATTCCAGCGCCAGCGGGCGGCCGCTCATCAGCACCAGCACCAGCGGCTTGCCGGTGGCCTTGAGCGCCTTGATCAGCTCGCGCTGGGTGTCGGGCACGCTGATCCGGGCGCGGCTGGAGGCCTCGTGGGCCATGCCCTGGGATTCGCCGACCACGGCCACCACCACCTCGGCCTGGCGCGCGGTGGCGACGGCTTCGGCGATCAGTTCGCTGGCACTGCGCGGATCCACCGCGACCGCCGGTTCATAGGAGTTGAGGTAGGCCAGCACATCGCGGTCGTCCAGCAGGTTGGCGCCCTTGGCATAGAGCACCTTGCCCTGGCCGGCCACGGCGTTTTCCAGGCCGCGGCGGATGGACACGGCCTGGGCGGCCACGCCGGCGGCGGACCAGTTGCCCATGACGTCGCGCGGGCTGTCGGCCAGCGGACCGACCACCGCCAGGGTGGCGCCCTTGCGCAGCGGCAGGACGGCCTTCTCGTTCTTCAGCAGCACCAGGCTCTCGCGGGCCACCTGGCGCGCCTCGGCGCGGTGCAGGCGCGATTCGGCGTTGGTGTCGACCGGATCCTGGCCCTGCAGGCGACGATAGGGATCGTCGAACAGGCCCAGGTGGTACTTGGTCAGGAGCATGTCGCGCACGGCCTGATCGATCTCGGGCTGGGTCACCTTGCCGGCGGCCAGCAGGGCGGGCAGCTGCTTGCCATAGACGTCGTCGTGCATGTTCAGCTCGACGCCGGCCTTGAGCGCCTGCTCGGCGGCGTCGCGGGTATCCTTGGCCACGCCGTGCAGCACCAGTTCGTTGATGGCGCCGTGATCGCTGATCAACAGGCCCTTGTAGTTCCAGTCCTTGCGCAAGAGGTCCTGCAGCAGCCAGCGATTGGCCGTGGCCGGAACGCCATTGATGCTGTTCAGGGCCACCATCACCGCGCCGGCTCCGGCTTCGGCAGCGGCGCGATAGGGCGGCAGGTAGTCCTGCATGAGCCGTTGCGGACTCATGTCGACGTTGCTGTAGTCACGCCCGGCTTCCACGGCGCCATAGCCGCCGAAGTGCTTGATGCTGGCCATCAGGCTGTCGGGGGCGCGCAGGTCGTCGCCCTGGTAGGCGTGCACCAGGGTGGCGCCGATGCGCGAGGTCAGCCAGGTGTCTTCGCCAAAGGTTTCCGAGGCACGGCCCCAGCGGGGTTCGCGGGTGACGTCGACGGTGGGGGAAAAGGTCAGGTCGAGGCCATCGGCCGTCGCTTCCAGGGCGGAGATGCGCCCGCTGGTGGCGATGGCGTCGAGATTCCAGGTGCTGGCCAGGCCCAGGTTGATGGGGAAGATGGTGCGCATGCCGTGGATGACGTCATAGGCATAGAACAGCGGGATCTTCAGCCGGCTGTGCACGACCTGGTCCTGCATCTGGCGGATGTCGGGGCGGGTCACGGTGTTGAACATGGCGCCCACCTTGCCGGCGCGGATGTCCGCCATGATGGCTTCCTTGGGATAGTCCGGCCCGACGCTCACCAGGTTGAGCTGGCCGATCTTCTCTTCCAGGGTCATCTTCGCCAGCAGGGCGTCGACATAGGCGCGAGCCGGATCCTGGTTCTGCGCCGGGGCGAGGGTGGCGCTGACCGCCAGTCCCAGGCCGAGCATGAGTGCGGTGAGGCGTGGTGCGTTCAACATCGTCCCCCAATTCCCTGTGCGTACTTTCTCGTTGTTCTTGAGCACCCTTGTGCGGAGGGGATTGTACAGCCGCGCCGCCGGGAAGCGGAGCCGTTGACGGCCGGCGGCAAGGCCGGTCGTCAGGGGCGTGGGAGCAGGGGGCGAAGACCTAGAAACGCGGCTTGCGGGTTTCCCAGTCCGGCTGGTACTTGCGCATCTGGCGCACGTCGTCGCGGCTGCGGATGTCGATGGCGAGAAATTGCTCGTGCAGCTTGGCGAGCTGGTCCTGATCCAGCTCCACGCCCAGGCCGGGGGCCTCGCTGATCGCCACGCAGCCATTGCGGATCGGCAGCTTGCCGCCCTGGATGACCTCTTCGTCCTCTTCCTGCCAGGGATAGTGGGTGTCGCAGGCATAGGCCAGGTTGGGTACCGCGGCGGCCACGTGGGTCATGGCCATGAGGCTGATGCCCAGGTGCGAGTTGGAGTGCATGGAGACGCCCAGGCCGAAGGTGTCGCACATCCGCGCGAGGATCTGGGTGTCCCTGAGGCCGCCCCAGTAGTGGTGGTCGGCGAGCACGATCTGCACGCTGTTCTGGGCCACGCTGCGACGGAATTCGTCGAAGTCGGTGACCACCATGTTGGTGGCCAGGGGTATGCCGGTGCGCCGGTGCAGTTCGGCCATGCCTTCCAGGCCCGGGGTCGGGTCCTCGTAGTACTGCAGATCGTCCGCCAGCACCTCGGCGATGCGCAGGGACGTCTCCAGCGACCAGTTGCCGTTGGGATCGATACGCAGCGGTGCCGCGGGAAAGGCCTGGCGCAGCGCCTTGATACAGGCCGCTTCGTGATCCGGGCCAAGCAGGGTACCCGCCTTGAGCTTGATGCTCTGGAAGCCGTTCTCCTCGATCATCCGTGCCGCCTGGGCCACCACCTGCTCCGGGCTGATGGCTTCGCCCCAGCGATCGGGCTTGTAGGGCGCATCGATGTGCTCGGCGTACTTGAGGAACAGGTAGGCGCTGAAGGGTACCTCGCGGCGGACCGCACCGCCCAGCAGCTCGACCAGGGGAATGCCCAGGGAGCGTGCCTGCAGGTCGAGGAAGGCCACTTCGAAGGCGGAATAGGCGTTGGCCACTTGCTTGCTCGGATGGGAGCCGGGCGCCAGCTCGGCACCGGCCACCACGCCACCGGCGAGGCTGGCGACGGTCGTCACCACCCGGGCACGCAGGCCATTGAGGTCCCAGGCGGAGAGGCCGACCAGGCTGCTTTCCATGGCCTTGAGTACCGCCAGCACCGGGGCGTCGCCATAGCTCTCGCCGAGACCGATGTGGCCGTTGTCGCCTTCCACCTCGATGATGGATCTCAGCGCATAGGGTTCGTGGATGCCGCTGGCATTGAGAAGCGGGGCATCGCGAAAGGCGATGGGGGTGACTTTGATCCGTTTGATCTTCACGCTCAGACTCCTGGACTTGTCATTGTGGTGGTCTTTGTCAGTCATCGTATGACTAGCGGTCGGGATCTTCAACCGAAAGAAGCGCCATGACCCCGGCGGGATGACCGCATATCGCATCGGGGTTGCCCGCTCCGGTCGGGGCTGGATAAATAGCCAGCCGCCACCTCATTCGTCCGTTTCGCATGAAAGCTCCGCTCGAAGACCCCTTCTACTATCTGCACAACTTCCAGCGGGTACTGGACTGGGTCGCCCTGCGCTATCCCGACCTGCTCGACGACCGCGAGCAGGCCTTCATCGCCGCCTTCGCTGACCTGCCGCAGCCTTCGCGGGCACTGCTGGTGCGCCTGGTGATGCGCAAGGGCGAGGTGTTCCGCGCCAGCAAGCTGGTCTATGGCGAGATCGGCTGCCCCCGCGCCGCGGCCACCCCCCTGGTGGGTCTCGGCTGGCTGCTGGCCGATCCGGAATTGCACCTGATCGAACTCTTCGCCTTGCTGCGCAAGGAAGAGCTGCTCGGCTGTTTCGGCGCCCGCCTGCCCAAAGCCGGGCGCAAGGAAGACTGGCTGGCCCGCCTGGAAGCCGAACAGGCCACGCCCCTGGCGTTCAGCGGCTGGGCCGGAACCGTGCCCGCGCTGGTGGAGGAGGGCGTCTGGCGGCTGACGCTGATGGATCTCTGCGATCGCCTGCGTCTGCTGTTCTTTGGCAACCTGCACCAGGACTGGACCGACTTCGTGCTGGCCGACCTGGGTATCTTCCAGTACGAGACGGTGGCCTTCAGCACCGAATCCCGTGCCTTCGGTCAGCGCCAGGAGGTAGATGCCTATCTGCACATCCAGCGCTGCCGGCAGGCGCTACGCGACGGGCTGCCGGCCGCCGAACTGCTGCCGTTGCTGCCCGCCGAACGCTTCGCCAACACCTGGCTGGAGTTGCGCCGCGGCAAGCTGCTCCACGAACTGGCGCAGCACCACGAACGCCTCGGCGAACTGGCCCAGGCGCAGGCGCTCTACGCCGCCTCGGCGCACCCCGAATCGCGCATCCGCGCCCTGCGCATGCTCGAACGTCTGGAGGACTGGCCCGCCGCCCAGGCACTGGCGGAAGCCATCGTCGCCGCGCCGGCCCATGACGCCGAGCGCCAGCAGGTAGCGCGCATCCTGCCGCGGCTGGTGCGCAAGCAGGGCGGGCCGCCCAACAGGCGCCGTGCGGCCAGTCCGGTGGAGCGACTCGATTTCGAATTGGTCAACGACGGCCTGCGCCGGGTCGAGTGGCTGGTGCGCGAGCACCTGGGCCGCGACGAGGCACCGGTGCACTACGTGGAAAACACCCTGCTCACCAGCCTGTTCGGGCTGCTGTGCTGGGACGCCATCTTCCTGGCCATCCCCGGCGCCTTCTTCCACCCCTACCAGCGCGAGCCCGCCGATCTGCGCCTGCCGGGCTTTCGCGAGCGGCGGGCCGAGGCCTTCGCCGCCTGCCTGGCGCGGTTGGACGACGGCTCCCATGCGGCGGTGATTCGCGAACGCTTCGCCAGCAAGCGCGGCCTGGCCTCACCCTTCGTCGCCTGGGGCATCCTCAGCAGCGACTTGCTCGACCAGGCGCTGGCCTGCCTGCCGGCGCGTCATTTGCGGCTGTGCTTCGAGCGGCTGCTGGAAGATCCGGAAAACAATCGCACCGGCTTGCCCGACCTGATCCAGTTCTGGCCTGCGGAAGGCCGCTACCGGATGATCGAGGTCAAGGGCCCGGGCGACCGTCTGCAGGACAACCAGCGCCGCTGGCTGGACTTCTTCGCCGCCCATGACATCCCGGTCAGCGTCTGCCACGTGCAGTGGCAGGTGGCCGCGACCTCCGCATGAGCTATCGCATCGCCGTTCGCGCCCTCTGCGAATTTACCGCCAAGGCTGGCGACCTGGATCTCAGGTTCACCCCGTCGCCCACCGCCCTGGAAGGCATCGAGGGCCACCAGCGGGTGGCGGCGCGGCGCGGTCCAGGCTATGAGTGCGAGGTCAGCCTGCAGGGCGATTTCGAGGATCTGCAGGTGCGTGGTCGCGCCGACGGCTTCGATGCCGCGGCCCGGCGCCTGGAGGAGATCAAGACCCACAGGGGCAGCCTGGAACGCCAGCCGGGCAACCATCGCCACCTGCACTGGGCCCAGGCCAAGGTCTATGGCCATCTGCTCTGCCAGAGCCGCGCGCTGCCGGAGCTGACCCTGGCGCTGGTCTATTTCGACATCGGCACCGGTGCCGAGACCGTCTTCAGCGAGCAGTGGACGGCCGCGGACCTGGCCGCGCATTTCGAGCTGCAGTGTTCGCGCTTTCTCGCCTGGGCGCGCCAGGAACTGGCCCATCGCGCCGCGCGCGACACGGCGCTGGCGACCCTGGCCTTTCCCCATCCCGACTTCCGCCACGGCCAGCGGCCCCTGGCGGAAGCCGTCTACAAGGCCGCCAGCGTCGGCTGCTGCCTGCTGGCCCAGGCGCCCACCGGTATCGGCAAGACGGTCGGCACCCTGTTCCCGCTACTCAAGGCCATGCCGCGGCAGAACCTGGACCGGCTGTTCTTCCTGGCCGCCAAGACCCCTGGCCGCGCCCTGGCCCTGCATGGCCTGGAGTCCCTGGCCGCACCGGTGCGGGTGCTGGAGCTGGTGGCGCGGGACAAGGCCTGCGAGCACCCGGAGCTGGCCTGCCATGGCGACTCCTGTCCGCTGGCCCGGGGCTTCTATGACCGGCTGCCGGCCGCGCGCGCCGCGGCCCTGGCCGAACCCAGGCAGCTGACCCGGGCGCGGGTGCGGGAGACGGCCCTGGCCCATGAGGTCTGCCCCTACTATCTGGCCCAGGAACTGGCGCGTTGGAGCGACGTGGTGGTGGGCGACTACAACTACTACTTCGACGGCAGCGCCATGCTCCATGCCCTGGCCCAGACCCAGGAGTGGCGGGTCGGGGTGCTGGTGGACGAAGCCCACAACCTGCTCGACCGCGCCCGCGGCATGTACAGCGCCAGTCTCGACCAGCGCCGCCTGGCGGCCGGCAAGAGCGTGGCGCCACCGGCCATCGCCAAGGGCCTGCAGGCGCTCAACCGCGAATGGAATCGCCTGCACAAGGAACAGCAGGTCGACTACCAGGTGCAGCCGGAATTGCCCGCCGCCTTCCTGACCGCCCTGCAACGGGTGGTGGGCCTGCTCACCGAGCATTTCGGCGAATCCGGGCAGCCACCGGCGCCGGAGCTGCAGACGCTGTTCTTCGACCTGCTGCAGTTCATGCGCCTGGGCGAGACCTTTGGCGATCACTCGCTGTTCGACGTCACCCTGCTTAAGGGCCGCGGCAAGGCGCAGTCGCAACTCAACCTGCGCAACCTGGTGCCGGCGCCCTTCGTCGGTCCGCGACTGGCGGCGGCGCACAGCTGCACCCTGTTCTCGGCCACCCTGACGCCGGCGCATTTCCATCGCGACCTGCTCGGGGTCCCGGCCGGCAGTGCCTGGGTCGACGTGGCCTCGCCCTTCGCCGCCGAGCAGTTGGACGTGCGCCTGATGCGGCTCTCCACCCGCTATGCCGACCGCGCCGCCTCCCGCGCCCCCATCGCCGCCCTGATCGCCAGTCGCTATCGCCAGCGACCGGGCAACTACCTGGCCTTCTTCAGCAGCTTCGATTACCTCGACCAGGTAGCCGAGGCCCTCGCCGAGCGGGCGCCCTACGTGCCCCAATGGCGCCAGTCCCGCGGCATGGACGAGGCCGCGCGCCAGGCCTTTCTCGAGCGCTTCCAGGCCGACGGCCGCGGCATCGGTTTCGCCGTGCTCGGCGGCAGTTTTGGCGAGGGCATCGACCTGCCCGGCGACCGGCTGATCGGCGCCTTCGTCGCCACCCTGGGCCTGCCTCAGCTCAATCCGGTCAACGAACAGCTGCGCCAGCGCCTGCAGCGGCGTTTCGGTGACGGCTATCGCTACGCCTACCTCTATCCGGGCCTGCAAAAGGTCATTCAGGCCGCCGGCCGGGTGATCCGCACCGTGCAGGATCGCGGCTGCCTCTATCTTATCGACGACAGATTCACCCAGCCCGAGGTCAGGGCGCTGTTGCCGAGCTGGTGGCAGGTGGAGGAGGGTGCGGTGCCCACGGGCGAACCTGCGCCGGCTTGAAGGCTATCGCGGTCATGGCCGCCCGCCGATGCAACTTATCCTATGGCACTCCGGTGTTTTGTTGATCGCGGCTATGGGCCGCTCCTACGATTACATCGAGCCTGTAGGAGCAACTGTCTTAGCCGTTATAGGGGTGCACCCGTTGTAGAGCCGTAGCGTGGAAAACGGCGCAGCCTTTTCCACTGGGGACTTCGTGGCGAGGGCGCCCTCACCCCAACCCTCTCCCGAGGGGAGAGGGAGCCATCCGCGCAGGCGATCATCTCCATCATCGAGCCTGTAGGAGCAGCCCATGGCCGCGATCACCGTACAGCCGTTGCTTAGGCCTCCGGCGTCTCCTCGCAAAACCTCAGCCTGTTACCGAATGGATCGGCGATCTCCATCACCAGGCCCCAGGGCAATGCCTCGATGCCCGGGCGGGCGAAGCCCTGGTTCCTGGCCAGCAACTCGGCCTGGAAGGCGCGGATGCCGGTCATGCGGACGAAGACTGTGGAGCCCGGGCAGGCGTCGCCGTGGTGACCGGAGAGGTGCAGGCGCAGGCCGGCGCGCTCGACCTCGGCGTACAGCGGCAGGCCGGGCTCGAAACGATGTTCCCAGACCAGGTGTAAACCCAGGAAGTGGCAGTAGAATTCACGTGCCTTTTCGTCATCGAAGATGCGCAGTATGGGGCTGGGTTGCCCGAAGGCGATGGCGGCATTGACCATGAGCGGTCTCCAGGGGCGCGCGAGAGGCATGTCGATGATGCGCATTCCACCGCGTCCGGCAACCCGAAGTGTGATCCGGAAAGCTTTGGTAACCCCTCTGGCAGGCCAGAGCGTGCGCTAGGCTGCAGTTCACCGGTGCGATGGCGAACCTATCCGGGTATCGTGCATTCTTTTTCCTTTCTGGCGGTTCGGCTGGGCCGAATCTTTCATCCTTAGTGACCAAGGTTGATCCATGCAGCGTAGACACCTGCTCAAAGCGTCCCTGGCCCTGGCGGCCTACACTGGCATTCCCTCCACCGGGCTGTTCGCCCTCCAGGCCTTCGCCAATCCGGCCAATGGCGATGGCCAGGCCTTCGATTTCGACTGGCTCAAGCAGCACGCCAAGGAGCTGGCCGGCCAGGCCTACCAGCCCACCGCCCAGAAATTGCCCGATACCCTGGCGAACATGACGCCCCAGCAGTTCAATGCCATCGGCTACGATGCCCAGCATTCGCTCTGGCACGACCTCAAGGGCCAGCTGGACATCCAGTTCTTCCACGTCGGCATGGGCTTCAAGACGCCGGTACGGATGTATTCGGTGGACGCCAAGACCAACGAGGCCAAGGAAGTCCACTTCCGCCCCGAGCTGTTCAACTACAACGACAGCGGCGTCGACAAGAGCCAGCTCAAGGGCGACCTGGGCTTTGCCGGCTTCAAGCTGTTCAAGGCGCCGCACCTGGCCCAGTACGACATCGTCTCCTTCCTCGGCGCCAGCTACTTCCGCGCCGTCGACAAGACCCGCCAGTACGGCCTTTCGGCCCGCGGCCTGGCCATCGACACCTATGCCGATCGGCCCGAGGAATTCCCCGACTTCACCAAGTTCTGGTTCGTCACCCCGAACAAGAACAGCACCCGCTTCGTGGTCTATGCGCTGCTGGATTCGCCCAGTGCCACCGGGGCCTATCGCTTCGACATCGATTGCCTGAACGACCGGGTGGTGATGGACGTGGACGCCAACGTCAACGCCCGCCGCGACATCAAGCAACTGGGCATCGCGCCCATGACCAGCATGTTCGGCTGCGGCACCCACGAGCGCCAGACCTGCAACACCTACCACCCGCAGATCCACGACTCCGACCGCCTGGCCATGTGGAAGGGCAACGGCGAGTGGATCTGCCGCCCGCTGAACAATCCGCCCAAGCTGCAGTTCAACGCCTTCAAGGACGACAGTCCCAAGGGCTTCGGCCTGGTGCAGACCGATCACGAATTCGAGAGCTACCAGGACGTCATGGTCCGCTACGATCGCCGGCCGAGCCTGTGGGTGGAGCCCACCTCCGCCTGGGGCGAGGGTGCCATCCAGTTGCTGGAGATCCCCACCACCGGCGAGACCCTGGACAACATCGTGGCCTTCTGGGCGCCGGCCGAGACCATCACCGCCGGCAAGTCGCTGCACTATGGCTACAAGCTGCACTGGAGTGCGCTGCCACCGGTGAGCACGCCGCTGGCGCGGGTCAACGCCACCCGCTCCGGGATCGGCGGCTTCCCCGAGGGCTGGGCGCCCGGTGAACACTGGCCCAAGGTCTGGGCGCGGCGCTTCGCCATCGATTTCAACGGCGGCGGTCTGTCGTTCCTGCCCGAGGGGACCGGCATCGAGCCGGTGGTGACCGTCACTGACGGCAAGGTGCAGGATTTCCACGTGCTCAAGATCGACGAGATCGGCGGCTACCGAGTGATCTTCGACTGGTACCCCACCAGCGACAAGGCCGATCCGGTGCAGATGCGTGCCTTCATCCGCACCCAGGACCGCGCCCTGAGCGAAACCTGGCTGTACCAGTACTTCCCGCCGGCCGCCGACCAGCGCCGTTATCCGGACTGGAAGCAGTCCTAAGCGACGGCCAGGAAAAAGCCGCTGCGCCTCTCCGGCACAGCGGCTTTTTTGTGCCCGGAGCAAGGGCGCAAAGGCTGACAGGTCGCGGTGATCAGTCGGCCAGCACCACCTGGTTGCGCCCTGCGCGCTTGGCCCGGTAGAGAGCCGCGTCGGCCAGGCCGTAGGCGAGCTCGAAGTCGGTGCCCGGCTGGTTGAGGCTGAGGCCGAAGCTGGCCGTCACCGGCGCCGCGCCGGTCGCCTCCCGGGCGATGCGCAGGCGCAGGCGTTCGGTCATGGCCAGGGCCTCGTCCCGTGCCAGGGTCGGCAGCAGCACGGTGAATTCCTCGCCGCCCACCCGACCGACGATGGCCGGCGCTTGGACCAGCTCCTGCAGGCAGCGGGCGATGGCCTGGATCACCCGATCGCCGGCGGGGTGGCCGAAGTCGTCGTTGATGCGTTTGAAGTGATCGATGTCCAGCACGATCATGGCACCGCCCCGCTGTCGCAGCGCCTGGCCGGCCTGGTCGATCACCGCACCGCGATTGAGCATCCCGGTGAGGGCGTCGTGGGTCGCGCGGTATTCCAGCTGCTGGCTGAGGGTCTGCAACTGCTGGTTGAGGGCGTTCATCTCGCGTTCGGCGCGATCACTGCGGGCGATCAGCCGGCGGGTCTCGCGCATCAGGCGTTCGAAATGCAGCGTCAGGTCGCCCAGGGCGGCTCGGTAGCCCTCGGCATCGGCGGCGTCGGCCACATAGAGGGCGCGCGCCGCCTGCAGCACCCCGGCTTCCTGTTCGAACAGGTCGGGGCCCGCTTCAACCGGGCTGCAGCGCCTGACGCTGGCGGTCATGCCGGCAGCTCGGGATGCTCGACGAACGTCAGCGCCTGGAAGTCCAGGCGCAGCTCTTCGCCGAATTCCTGGATGGTCTCGTCCTCGGCATCGTAGTACCAGTGCAGCTCCACCTGGTTGCCGCCTTGGGCCGCCTGGTCCAGGGCGTCGAACAGGGTGAACAGCATCTTGGTGCTGGAACTGTTGAAGTAGGCCAGGGCCACGTGCACTCGGATGTTGGCGTCCTGGCGCTGGTCGAGATAGGCCCGCAGCGACTCGATCACCGGCAGGTAGAAGGCCGCGGCGTTTTCCGGAAAGGATTCGCCCTTGAGCCAGAGTTCGTCCTCGGCGAAACGGAAGTCCACCTCCGGAGAGGTGGCGGTGGGCGCGATGAACACGGTGTCCATACGAGGTCGGAGTCCCTGTCAGATGATGGCTTTCAGGCAGAACAGGGTGGTGCCCGGCGTCTGCGTGGAGGGATGGAAGGCGAATTCCAGGGGTGCGCTGGCATCGCGCGCCATGGTCAGGAAGCCGAGGCCGGCGCCCTTGCTGTCGGCCGGGGTCTCGGCGCGCAGGGATTCGCGATAGGCCTGCTTGATCTGCTCCAGGGACATGCTGCACAGCGGCTCGAGCCGCGCGCGCAGGGCGTCCACCTTGTCGCTGACGATGGGGTTGGCACAGAGCATCTGGTAGTTGCCGTCCTGGCGGGTGATACAGACCGAACCCTGACCCAGCTTGGCGTCCGCCAGGGCGTCCGGGGGCAGGGCATCGGCGGAATAGTGCAGGACGTTCTGTGACAGTTCGATGAAGGAGGAAAACAGCTTGCGCCGGGTGGCGCTGCTGATCCCCTCGAATGCCAGTTGCAGCTTCACCACCTCGGCCATGGCGGCGACGATGCCATGGGAGAAATAGCCACGGTGATAGAAGATCACGTGCTGCTGCTGGGCGATTTCGAGAAAGGCGCCGTTCGCGGGAAAGGAAGCGGTCATGTCGGTCAGGCCACGCGGATGCAGAGAAAGGTGAGGTCGTCGCGACGCAGTTCGTCGCCCTGCCAGCGCGCGAGGTCCGCGCTGAGCTGTTCGCAGAAGGCCGCGGTGGGTGCCATGCGCGACTCGCTCAGCCGGGCCAGGGCGCGGCGCTTGCCGAAGGAGGTGCGCCGCGGACCGCCGATCTGGTCGATCAGGCCATCGGTGGTGGCGAACAGCAGGCTGCCCGGTTGCAGCGGCAGGGTGGTGGCCGGCCAGCACTGGTCGAGCGGGCTGTCGGCGTAGCCGATGCCCAGGCGCAGCGGCGCCAGGGTCAGGACCTCCGCGGCGTCGGGCGCCAGGAGGTGGAGGGGCATGCGGGCGCCGGCGTAGGTCAGGCTGTGGCTGTGTCTGTCCACCCAGAAACAGGCCAGGTCCAGGCCGTCGTTGGATTCGGAGATGCCGCCGGACTGCCCCAGCATCGCCTTGACGCTGCCGTTGATCGCCGCCAGCAGCGCCGAGGGATCGCGCGGCCCCAGCTGTTGCAGGGCCTGGGTCAGGGACGCCGAGGCGATCAGGGTCATGAAGGCGCCGGGCACGCCGTGGCCGGTGCAGTCGGCGATGGCGCCGAACCAGCCGTCCTCGTGCTGGGCGAAGTGATAGAAGTCGCCGCCGACGACGTCGCGCGGCTGCCAGACCAGGGTGGCGTCCTGCTCCATCACCGCCAGGGCCTCGCGCGAGCTGCGCAGCATGGCGCGCTGGATGACGCTGGCGTATTCGATGCTGTGCATGATCTGGCGATTCTTCTCGGCCTGCAGGTCCGCGACCATGCGCATCAGTTGCACGCCCAGGCCGAGTCCGACGAAGCGACCCTCGCGGGTGACGATGAACCCGTCGGCCAGGGCCTTTTCGCCCACCTCGACGGTGCGCCGGGTCAGCTCCTCGATGGACAGGGCGGCGTCCACCACCAGCGGCTCCTTGTCCATGAAGGCGATGCAGCTCTTGCGATCGTAGACTTCGCGGTGATACGGCTTGCTCATCTGCGAGAGAAAGATGTCGCGGTTGATCAGCCCGATCGGACGGTCGTGCTCGATCACCGCGAGACTGGTGATCTCGCGGCGTTCGTTGAACAGGTCCATGACCCTGGCGTTGGTGTGCTCGGCCTCGACCGCGGGCCACTGGGTGCAGAGGTCGAGGGCGCAGCCTTGGCTGGGACGGGAGGAGGTACGCGAGGAGGACAGGGGAGCGGACGACATCGATACGAATCCGTTCTCGGGAGGTCGATGCAGCCTAGGGGCTCCGTATTGAGCTTTGATGACAGAGGATGGCCAGGCGCCAGCACGGGGTGGCGTCTGGGCAGGGGGACTGCGTCAGCCGGTCAGGATGCCCAGGGCGGCACGGGTGAACGGCGGGGGTGGCACGGCGTTGAGCACCGCACCCTGCAGCAGCAGACCGCTGTGAGCGAACTGGCGCTGGGTCGCCTCGATTTCCTTGGCGGTGTTGCAACCGTAGCGCGACACCAGCAGGCAGGTGCCGGCCTGGGCGGCCAGCAGCACGGCATCGGTCACCGCCAGCACCGGCGGGGTGTCGAGGATGATCAATTCGTAGTCCTGCTGCAGACCGCGCAGCAGTTCGGTACAGCGCGCACTCATCAGCAATTCGGCCGGATTCGGCGGACGGATGCCTCCTACCAGGCAGTCCAGGCCGGGTATCGCCGAGGGCTGGATCGCCTGCTCGGGCGTCGCCAGCCCCGCCAGCACCTCGGCGAGGCCCGGGCGACGGGCCAGCTGCAGGCGCCGGTGCAGGCGCCCGCGCCGCAGGTCGGCATCCACCAGCAGCACCCGAGTTCCGCCTTCGGCCAATACCCGCGCCAGTTGCACAGCCACCGACGACTTGCCGGCGGCGGGGCTGGCACTGGTGATCAGCAGCAGGTCGTTGCGCGCCTCGGTACGGGCGAAGGCCAGGCTGGTGCGCAGGATCCGCAGGGCTTCCTGGTAGCCACTGTCCAGCGAGGTCTGCAGGGGCCCGCCGACCTGGCGATTCGGTGCCAGCGGCAGTTGCGCCAGCACCGGCAGGCCGAGGTCTTCCAGGCCCTCGGCGTCTTCGATACCGCGCTCGAGGCTGGCGCGCAGATAGACCCAGGCGGCGCCGGCCAGGCAGCCAAAGAGCAGGGCGCTGAGGATCAGCAGGGGCTTCTTGGGATAGACCGGGGCGATCTGGGTGTAGGCGCTGTCGATGATGCGCACGTCGCTCACCGTGCCGGCGCGCACCACCGACAATTCCTGGATGCGCTTGCTGATCAGCGCATAGACCTTGTCCGCCGCCTCCACTTCGCGCTGCAGGCGCAGCACCTCCTGCTGGGTCTGGGGCAACTTGGCCAGGCGCTGCTGCAGGGCCTGACGCTCGCCGCTGAGCACCTGGCGCCGCGCCAGCAGGCTCTGGTAGAGCGGATGGGTGGGCGTGAAGCGCAAGGCCAGGCCCAGGCGCTCCATTTCCAGGGCCGATAGCTGGCCGTCGAGCTCCACCGCCTGGCTCAGCAGGCTGCGTCCCTCCGCGCCGATGGCGATGGAACCCCGTTGCCGCTGGTAGCGGTCCAGGGCCTGGCGACCTGCAGTCAGGCGCTGGTTCACCCGCGGCAGTTCCTGGCGCAGGAAGGCCAGCTGCTGGGTGGATTCATCGGCGTTGCGGGTCACGTCCTGGCGCACATAGGCCTCGGTGATGCCGCGCAGGATGCGTTGCGCCCTGAGCGGAGCGGTGTCCTGCAGCTGGATCGAGAGGATGCCCGAGCGCTTGCCGCGCTCGCTGACCATGAGCCTTTCCTGCAGCGCCTGGATGGTCACGCCACGACGCTGCTTGACCAGGATGAATTCGGTGCCCGGATAGGCGTGCAGCTGGGCGATGTCCAGGCGCAGCTCGCCGGCGCTGGCCGGCTCGCCCAGCCGACCCTCCAGCAGGCGCTTGCCCTGCGCATCGCTCAGCAGGAAGCGATCCGGGGCCTCGGCGGTGAGGGTGAGCGGCTGGCCATAGAGGGCGTCGGGCACGCTCAGGTGGGCGATGGTCAGCTGCTCGCCGCCCCAGCCGAACTGCTTGAGGCCGAACAGCGGCGGGGCGACGGCCTCACCGGTTCTTTCGTGACGCCGGGCCAGCCAGTCGCCCAGCAGCGGCAGGCGCCGCGGGGTGACGCTCAGGTCCAGGCCCTCGGCGTCCACGACCTCGCCGACCACCCGCCGCGAGGTGAGCAGCTGCATTTCGGTGATGGCTTCCGGCGGTGGCATGGGCCGGCCATTGTCGGCTTCGTCCAGGCGCACGATGCCGCGCTGGTATTCGATCTGCACCGTCGCCACCGCCTGATAGCGCGGCGCGGCCAGCTGGGTATAGGCCACGCCCAGGAGGGTGCAGAAGGCGATGCAGACGAGCAGGCTGCGGCGATGGCGCCAGAGGGCAGCGCAGTAGCGGGCGAAGCCGATGTCCGCCACCTGGGTGGCAGCGGGTAGAGCGTGATGCGACTTGTCCATGCAGGAGCGGGCCTTGGGCAGGTACGGAGGAGGACAGCCGTCGCGGCCGTGCGCTGTCGAGGAGACAACGCGCGGCGAACCGGGGTCGAAATCGTCACGCCAGGCAGGGCACAGCTGGAAACGCCAGGCGCTGGATCAGGGATCCGCACCTTGTCGGCTGGAGTGCTGCGTCGACTCTAAGCGAAAGCAAAAGCCAAAAATGTGACACTCCATGCAGAACGTGACAGATGCCCGCTTGGCAGTCTCAAGGTGCTAAGGCAGTCTTCTTCGCGACCTGTCGTGTCTCCGGACGACAACCCTGGCTCGCGCCTGGTTTTCCGGAATCGCTGGTGCCCTGCCGATGCTGGCGGGCGTACCCAGGTATCAGATGCGAACGCCGCTGCCTCCCGGCAACGGCGTGTTCCTGATGGCTTCTTGAATGTAGTCAGCGGTTGAAGCCCGGTTACCCGCCCACGCGCCGCTTGGCCTGCGTGGGCGGTCTTGCACCGGCTGTACCAGGCCTGCGGAAGATGGCGCCTGGTTCTTCACTGCCCTGGACGGCGTTCTCGACTGCATGGCTGTCAGGAGACAGGACAATGAGCGTGGTATCTGACGTTACCCATCCCGGGGTCCGGGTGGGACGGTGGCCTTTCTGGCTGGGCGGTCTGGCGGTCGGCCTGCTGTTGCTGCTGGGCTTGCTGTGGCGCCTGCCGGATTTCCGCGACGGCACCGGGGCGCAGAATCTCGAAGCCAGCTATCACGTCCTGCTCAGTATCAATGCCCTGGACGAGTCCGGCGTGGCCCGGCACTGGTGGTTGCCCACGGTGACCCTGGGTGGCAGTCACGACAAGCAGGTGTCCTGGGGCGCGACCATTCCCACCCACAGCGGCGACTATGTCTACACCAGCTTCAGCAGCTACGGCTTCCTCGCGCCCTATTTCGGTCTCAAGGCCGCGGGCCTCTCGCCTTCGCTGCACAGCCTCGCGCTGTTCAACGCCGCCCTTGGCGCCCTGACCGCGCTGCTGCTGTTTCGCCTGCTCTATCTGGTACTGCGCAGCCATGGCGCCAGCCGCGCCCTGGCCGCCACGAGCGCGGTGCTGGGCTGTCTGATCGCGATCTTCAGCCGCGAGGCGCTGCTCTCCCAGGGCCTGCTCTACTGGGTGCAGAGCTTCTACCAGGTGCTGCTGCTGGCCAGTCTGCTGACCTTCTTCCACTACCTGCGGGCGCCGGCTGGCCAGCGCAACCGCCTGGGCTGGCTGCTGGCCGGCCTGGTCTGCTTCGGCGCCCTGACCGAATGGACCGGCTATGTCTTTGGCGGCGGGCTGGTCGCGCTGTTCTGGCTGCAGCACCGGCACCTGCCGGAAGGCCGGCGGATGGCCTGGCGCCTGGCCTTCGCCACGGCGCTGGCCGGCCTGCTGGTGGTGCTGCACTACAGCCTGGCGGCGGGCCTGTTGCCGACGCTCAAGGCCTTTGCCCGGCGCTTTCTCGCCCGCAGCCCGAACAATGCCCACCTGGCCGATTTCTTCACTGGCTACGGACTGTCCTTCGGCCTGTTCCTGGCCGCGGTGGCCATCGCCCTGGGGGTACTGCTCTGGAAGCGGAAGTCTCTGAACTGGCCGCGCAGCACCGCGTTGCTGCTGGTCGCCGCCAGCGTACCGCTGCTGGAAAATCTGCTGCTGCTGCAGCATGCCACCCAGTTTTCCTTCGATCGCCTCAAGTTCATCTTTCCCGCCGCGCTGCTGCTCGGCCTGGCCTTCCTGGCCCTGAAGACCCCGGGACGCGCCGTACTCGCCGTGGTGCTGGTGGCCGCGGCCCTGCAGAACGGCCAGACCTATCGCCAGGACCTCGCCGGCTATGCCGGCTGGGACGCCATCGACCGGCAGAACCAGGCGCTGGTGGGGCTGGTGAAAAGCCAGGTCGCGCTGGACTGCACCCTCATCTCCACCGACATGACGGTGCGCGGCTACGCCAACCTGCTGTTCCACCGCAGCATCCACGAATTGCAGCGCCAGCCGCTGGACTACCACGGCGAGCCGGGGGCCTGTGGCGGGCTCTATCTGGAAGGCCGGGATTTCCGCGTCGACCTGCCGGAATACACCCGCGCCCGCCTGAGTCTGGCGGACGGCCGCCAGCTGACCTACGCCAAGGTCGAGGGTGACTGGCGCCTGCAATGAACGCCTTATCCATGAACACGCTGCGAGGAAACCGGGCATGCCGGGTACGCTGATCAATCGACTGAGTTTTCTGGCCCTGGGTGGCCTGATGGTCCTGCAGTTCGGCGTCTTCGAACAGAGCCCGACCAACCCGGTGGGCATCCGCTACGTGGGCGAGCTGTACCTGGCGATCTGCCTGGGTTTCTTCGCGCTCTTCACCCTGAGCACCTGGCATCGGCCGCAGCGCGACTACCGGCTGCTGATGGGCTTCTGCCTGTTTTCCACGGCGATGTTCGTCGGCCTGCCGGCGGTGTTCGCCCAGCTGTTCTGGGGCCAGCCGCTGGTCTACGGCCTCATCGAGGAGCGGCGGGTGCTCTACTGCTTCAGCGCCTTCCTGGTCCTGTACCTGGCCAAGCGCCTGAATGCCGTGCAGTTCGAGAATCTGATCATCCTGGTCGGGCTGCTCTCGGCGCTGCTGTGCTGGCTGTCCTACTTCAAGATGCTGCCGGACCTGCGCGACGAGGTGAAGGACCTCAGCCGCCCCGGACGGGCCTCCACGGGGGCGGGCGCCATCTTCTTCGGCTACTTCATCTGCATCTACTTCGCCGGTCGCGGGCGTTCCTTCATCGACGGCCAGTTGCGGCCCAAGCTGCGTCACGGCCTGCTGGCACTGTTCTTTCTGGCGACCATCGTGGTGGTGTTGCAGACCCGCCAGCTGATCGTGGTCTGCCTGGTGTTCACCATCCTCGCCCTGCGCGCGCGCCTGATCGGACCGGCACTGTTCGGCGCCATCATCATCGCGCCGCTGATCCTCTATCCGCACCTCCTGGAAACCCTCGGCTTCAACCTGGATTTCTATGCGCGCTCGGTGCAGGAAGGCCCCACCGACAACGTCCGGGAAAACACCATTTCTCAGATCATCAACCACCTGCAGCTGTACAACGGCCTGCCCAGCGGCAGCCTCAGCCTGATGTGGAACGATGGCTTCAAGCCGATCTTCGGCGACTATTTCTTCCTCTCCGACGTCGGCATCTTCGGCACCGTGTTCCGCTTCGGCTTCCTGTCGATCCTGGTGATTCCCATCGGCCTGGCGGTCCACTACCTGGTGGCGCGCAAGCTGAGCCGCGACCTGGAATTCACCCTGGCGGTGTTTCTTGCCTTTATGACCATCTGGCCGCTGCAAGGACTGTTCGAATACCAGGGCACCGCGGCCCTGCTCTTTGTCATGCAGGCGCTGAAGACCTACCACGGCGCGCCCCAGTACGGGGTGGTGAGCCTGCCGGAGCGACCGGGGGCGCTGCCGCCCGGTCGCCAGGTCTTGCCGGTCTAGCAGCCGGTCAGGCGTTCGACGCGGCGTTCGCCGGGAAAGAAGAAGGGGCGCAGGCGCACGCCCAGGCTGTTGCCGAAAAAGGCGGCTACCAGCCATAGCCAGCCGTGCAGGCTGCCCGAGGCGATGCCGCTGAAGTAGGCGCCGATGTTGCAGCCATAGGCCAGCCGCGCGCCGTAGCCCAGCAGCAGGCCGCCAAGCACCGCCGCCACCAGCGACCGCGCGGGGATGCGCAGGCTGGGGGCGAAGCGTCCGGCGAGGCCCGCGGCGGCCAGGGCGCCCAGCATGATGCCAAGGTTCATCACGCTGGTGACGTCGAACCAGAAGGGCTCGGCCAGCGCCCGCGCATTGGCGGGTTGCTGCCAGAAGGCCCAGCCGGAGACGTCCAGCCCGAGCAGACCGGCACCCTTGGCGCCCCAGAGGGCGAAGGCCGAGGTGACGCCCCAGGGGCGACCGGCCAGGGCCAGGGTGACGAAGTTCAGTATCGCCAGGGCGATGGCGCCCCAGACCAGCGGCCAGTTGCCGCGCAGCAGGCGCGCCGCGCCCTGGTGTTCGCCGGGCACCGTGGCTTCCAGTCTGCCGTGGCGACGGCGCTCCAGCACCACCGAGAGCCAGGCTATCAGGGCGAAGGCCGCCAGGCTGACCAGGATGCCGGGCAGCACGCCCAGGCTGGTCACCAGCGAGGTGGGTGGCAGGCTGGGCAGGGCGAACCACCAGCCCAGGTACTGGGTGGCGATCAGCGAGCCGATGACGAAGAACAGCAGGGTCACCAGCATCCGCGCATTGCCGCCGCCGGCGGTGAACAGGGTGCCGGAGGCGCAGCCACCGCCCAGTTGCATGCCGATGCCGAACAGGAAGGCGCCGATCACCACCGAGGTGGACAGCGGCGAGACATTGCCGCGTACCGCCTCGCCGAACAGACTGCCGGCGCCGAGGGCGGGAAAGAACAGCAGCACCGCCAGGGCCAGCATCACCATCTGGGCGCGCAGGCCGGCGCCGCGACGGTCGAGAATGAACACCCGCCAGGCCGAGGTGAAGCCGAAGGCGGCGTGGTAGAGGGTCAGGCCCAGGGCGCCGCCGAGCAGCAGCAGCAAGGCCTGACGACCGCCCACGGCCTGGTTGAGAAAGACCATGCCCACGACCAGCAGGCAGGTCGCCCACAGGGCCGCCCAGGGCAGGCGGGAAGAGGAGAGTGTAGAGGTCTGCTGCATCATGGTTCCGGTAGCTTCGAACTAAAGTCCGACTATTTTAGTGGGACTTGTCTGGGAATCCCAGCGGACTTCCACTGCTGGTTGAATGAAAAGGTTACATCGATATAACCAGAAGTTATCGATCGCGCAGCACAGCCATTTGCTCAGCGATGTGGTCAAAGCGGCCAAAGGAATCTCCCGGAGTCGCCGTGTCCGCTGCTGTCGTCCTGTCCGCTTCCGCTTTGCCCACCCTGTCGCGGCTGCGCGGCTGGACTGCCCTTGTCGCTGCACTGGTACTGGCCGGTTGCAGCCTGACGCCTACCTCCACGGGGCCCACGCGCTCGCCGGCCGAGGTGCGGGCCGAACTCTTGCGGCTGCTGCCCGCCAGCGTGGCGGATCGGCAGGGCTGGGCGAGCGACATCCAGACCGCCTTCAGCGCCCAGAGTCTCGAGCCCTCGACGGACAACCTCTGCGCCGTGCTGGCGGTGGCGGAACAGGAATCCACCTACCAGGTCGATCCGCCGGTGCCGGGGCTGGGGCGGATCGCCCGGGAGGAGATCGACAGACGCGCGGCGCGGGCCTTTGTACCCCAGTTGCTGGTGCGCACCGCGCTCAACCTCACGTCGCCCACCGGCAAGACCTACGCCCAGCGCCTGGACAGTGCCCGTACCGAGCGCGAGCTGAGTCTGATCTTCGAGGACTTCATCGCCATGGTGCCCCTGGGTGGCCAGCTGTTCGGGCGCTTCAATCCGGTCCGCACCGGCGGACCCATGCAGGTCAGCATCGACTTCGCCGAGGCCCATGCCCGCGGCTATCCCTATGACCGCGACGGGTCCATCCGCCACGAGGTGTTCAGCCGACGGGGCGGTCTCTATTTCGGTACCGCGCACCTGCTCGGCTATCCGGCGGACTATTCCACGCCGCTGTATCGCTTCGCCGATTTCAACGCCGGCTGGTACGCCAGTCGCAACGCCGCCTTCCAGAGCGCGGTGAGCCGGGCTACGGGGATGAAGCTGGCGCTGGATGGCGATCTGGTGGTGCCCGGCTCGCGCACCCAGGGCGAGACCGAGCGCGCGGTCAATCGTCTGGGGCCGGCCCTGGGCATGAGCGACATCGCCATCCGCCATGACCTGGAGGCGGGCGAATCCGAGGACTTCGCCAGGACCGATCTCTATGCCAAGGTCTATGCCCTGGCCGAGCGCAAGGTAGGTCGCAGCCTGCCACGCGCCATGCTGCCGGGCATCACCCTGGAAAGCCCCAAGATCACCCGGACCCTCACCACCGCCTGGTTCGCCCAGCGGGTGGAGGAACGTTGGCAGCGCTGCCGGGGCCGTGCCTCGCGCTGAGCGGGCAGGGAGCCGAACGGCGTTTTCCAGGTGACGAGGGTCGGGCCCGGGGATGGCAATTGGCCAGACTATTCGCCTACCATGGGGAGATGAAGCGGCCTCGCGCCGTGCGGTTCTGGTGTAGTCCCTAGAGGTCCAGATGACCGATATCCCCGGCTCCCGGTTGACGCTGATCGTCGACCAGCCCACCCCCACGGCCCGCCATCGGCTGCCGCCCCGCGAACAGGCCAAGGCCCTGCGCCTGCTGCGCACCCTGGGCCTCGAAGCCGATACCCCGCCGGAACTGGTGCTGGCCTGGCTGGAGCGCCGCGATGGCGGCTGCTCGCTGCCGGAAGCGGCGCGCCAGATCGGCCTGGGCAACTGGCTGGGGATCACCACCAGCCTGGCCGATCTCACCCAGAACCTGGCGCGCTTCGAAGCGGCCTATGCCCTGGACAGCGTGCTTGACTCCCTGACCGTCCTGGTCGAGCAGTCGCCGCCCGAGTCCCGCTAGCCGCTAGAGTCCGGCACCGCGGATGTTGACGTAGAGGCTATAGAGCGAGTGGGAGCCGGCCATGAACAGCCGGTTGCCTTCCGGGCCGCCAAAGCACAGGTTGGGGCAGCGTTCCGGCAGGTGGATGTGGCCCAGCGCCTTGCCGCTGGGATCGAACACCCGCACGCCATCGAGCACCTCGGGCTTGGCCGCCGGGGCGCCACTGCTACCCCAGCCGCACCAGAGATTGCCCGCCACGTCGCACTTGATGCCATCCAGGGCGCCGAATTCCAGCGCCTCGATGTGCTTGCGGCGCTCGCCCAGGCTGCCGTCGTCCTTGACCGTATAGGCCCACACCAGGCGATTGGGCTTGGCGCGGCCCTCGACCACATAGAGCAGCTTCTCGTCCGGCGAGAAGGCCAGGCCATTGGGACCGTTGAGATCGCCGATCACCCGGGTCACCGCCAGGCTCTCGCCGTCGATGCGATAGACCCCGTCGGGCTGCTCGGTCTTGACCCTGTGGCCCTCGTAGTCGCTGTTGGCCTGGAACGGCGGATCGCTGAACCAGATGGAGCCGTCACTCTTGACCACCACGTCGTTGGGCGAGTTGAACGGTTTGCCTTCGAAGTTATCGGCCAGCACCGTGAGGCGCCCGTCGTGCTCGGTGCGGGTGACCCGCCGGCCGAGGCCGTGGGTGGTGGAGCCTTCACAGGCGATCAACCGGCCCTGACGGTCGCGGGTCAGGCCGTTGGCGAAATTCGACTGGGCGCGATAGGTGTCCAGCCGGCCACTGACCTCATCCCAGCGCACGATGCGGTTGTTGGGGATGTCGCTCATCAGCAGGTAGTTGCCGTCGCCGATCCAGACCGGCCCTTCGGCCCAGCGCAGACCGGTGGCCAGGCGCTCGACGCTGGCATTGAACAGGCGCAATTCCAGGAAGCGGTCGTCGAGGATCTCGATCAGCGGATCGGGATAGCGTTGGCTCAGGGGTTCGGCGGCGCGGGCGAGGGGTGGGCAGCGCGAGGGCCGCGCTGCAGACCAGGCCGCCCTGAAGCAGACGACGACGCGACAACGGCCGGGCGAGTCCCGGGGAAGAGTCATGCATGGTGCAGGTCCTTGATTGTTATTGTTCAGACGAGGCTATGCGGATCGACCTGCGGCAGCAGATCAATCGTCAGACATCATATGTCTTGTGGCGCAGCGCGCCAACCCGGGATCGGCGCTACTCGGCGTCCAGCACCAGGCAGGTACGGCCACGGCCCTGGCGCTTGGCCTGATAGAGACGCCGGTCGGCTTCGTGCAGGAAGCCTTCGAGGTCATTGGCGAGCCCACTGAAGACGCCCGCGCTGAACGACAGCGGCGGCGCGCCGGGGGCGTAGGTCTGGGCGTGGCAGTAGCGCCGCAACAGGTCCAGCGCCTGCAGCAGCTGCTCCGGCGGCAGGCGGCTGACCAGGGCGAATTCCTCGCCGCCCAGGCGGCCGGTGAGGTCCTGGGGCAGGGTGCGCGCCAGCGCCTGGGCGAAGACCACCAGGGCGCTGTCACCGCTGGCGTGGCCGTGTTCGTCGTTGATGCGCTTGAAATGATCCAGGTCGAGCATGGCCACGCTCAGCGAGTGGCCCTCGCGCTCGGCCTGGCGGAACAGTTCCTGGGCCTGGTCCTGGAAGGCGCGGCGATTGCGCAGCCCGGTGAGGGAATCGTACTGGGCGGCGTGGGTGAGGGCGCGCAGCAGATCCCGCCGCTCCAGGGTCGAGACCACCCGGCAATTGAGCTCCTCGGGGCAGAAGGGCTTGCGCAGGAAGTCGTCGGCGCCCTGCTTGATGAACTTGGCGCTGAGCGAGCCCTTTTCGTCGGCCGACAGGCCAATGATGCTGAGATCGTGGCGGCGCAGCTTCTGCCGCAGCAACTGCACCAGCTCGAAGCCACTGAGACCGGGCATGCTGTGGTCCACCACCAGCAGGTCGATGTCCGGCTGCTCCTGCAGCAGGCGCAGCGCCTCGTTGCCGTCGCAGGCGTCCAGCAACTGGTAGCGGTGGGGCGTCAGCACGTGGCGGATGTAGTTGCGGGTGGCGTCGGAGTCCTCGGCGATGAGGATCTTCACCGCGGTATTGCTGTCCAGCCGGCGCAGCAGCCGGAAGGCGAATTCGTAGGAGTACTGGCTTTCCTTGAGTACATAGTCGACCACGCCCTTGGTCAGCAGGTCGTCGCGCCGGCGTTCGTCGTAGGAACCGCTCAGGACGATGCAGGGCAGGCGATAGCGCAGCACCAGGTCGACGCTTTCGCCATTGGGCGCATCGGGCAGGTTGAGATCCACCAGGGCGGCAAAGAACAGGTTGGCCGAGGTTTCCAGCATCAGCTCGGCTTCGGCCAGGGTGGCACAGAATACCGGCTCGAAATCGCGCTGCTGACGAAAGAGGTGCGCCAGAATCTTGAGGACCATGGGGCTGTCTTCGATGACCAGGATGGAGCGCACCGGTAACTCCTGCAGGACAAGGATCGGCCGAGAGCGGGTCTGGCGTCAGATGAAGCGATCATTCGCCTAGGCGTATCGGCCAAAGGATCGGCGACTTGAATGGTCGCCGATCCTTGGCGTTTCAGCTGTCCGGCAGGCCTTCCAGCCGGCGCTGCCGGGGCAGGCGCAGGGCATCGTCGCGCGGCAGCGGACGGCTCAGCAGGTTGCCCTGTACCTTGTCCACCTGCAGCGCCTTGAGCGTCGCCAGTTCGGCAAGGGTTTCCACGCCTTCGGCAATCACTTCCTTGCGTGTCTCGCGGGCGAAGGCAATGATCGCCGAGGCCAGCGCCCGGCGTTCGGCGTCGCTGTCGATGTCACGGACCAGACTCATGTCCAGCTTGATCATGTCCGGCCGCAGCCTGAGGATGTGCCTCAGGCTCGAATAGCCGGCGCCGGCATCGTCGATGGCCAGGCGCACGCCCTGGGCCCGTAGCGGTTGCAGCTGGGCATGGAGGGCGTCGTAGTCGTCGACCTCGGCGTGCTCGGTGATCTCCAGCACCAGCCGGCCCGGCGGATTGCCAGCCAGCAGCGCGGGCAGGCGGCCGGCCAGGATGGTCTGCGGCGAACAGTTCATGGTCAGGTAGGTATCGTCCGGCAGGCTCTGCAAACCTTGCAGTGCATAGCGCATGGCGCTTTCTTCGAGTTCGTCGCCCAGGCCGACCGCGCTGGCCTCGGAAAACCACAGGTCGGGGCTGCGCTGCGGCGGGCAGTGGAAGCGCGACAGGGATTCCCAGCCAGCAATGCGCAGATCGGCGAGATGATAGATCGGCTGGTAGACGATGCTGGGCTGGTGGGCGGCCACCGCGCCCTGGATGCGCTGGCGCATCTCCACCTGACCGCGGCGACTGGAGACGTCCAGGCTGAGGCGATCGGCCACCAGCTCGGCAAAGGTCCGCACCAGCTCCAGGTCACGGGGACTCAGGGTCGGGTCGGGCTGGTACTTGAAGCAGCAGAAGGTGCCATAGAGTTCGCCATCGCTGAGCCGCACGGGCACGCTCAGGTGCGCGCCGATGGGCACGCTGCGGGTTTCCGGGATCAGTCGCGCGGGGCCGACGGCGCGGGTATCGGGGATAAGTTCGGGCAGGTGGCCGGTGACCACCTGCTGACAATAGCCCTGGCTGAGCGGCAGGGCGTCGCCGGCCTTGATCGGTGCATCGGGTACGGCATCGACATTGCGAAAGACCCGGTCCTGCTGGCGAAATTCGGCCAGGAAGGCCACATCCATGTTCAGATGGGTGCGCAGCGCGTGCAGCACCTTGTCGATACAGCCCTGGCTGCTCAGGTTGCCGGTATCCAGGCCAACCACGTCCAGCAAATCGGTACCTGATTCCCTCATGTCCTCACTCCCGGGAAACTACGACCTGAACCAGTGTAGAGCCTGGAATGAATTTGTCAGTCAAATGACCTCATCCGTTCGGCTTAACCCTGTTCGGCGTAACAGGCCTCGAAGGCGGGCAGGGCCATGGGGCGGGCCAGCAGATAGCCCTGGACCTCGTCGCAGCCGGCTTCCTGCAGGAAGGCCAGTACCTCTGGCGTCTCTATCCCCTCGGCGACGCTGCGATAGCCGAGTTTGCCGATCAACGCCAGCAGTGCCCTGACCACCTCCTGCTTGCGCGGATCCTGGGGCAGGTCGTGGATCAGCGAGCGGTCGAGCTTGACGCTGGTGACCGGCAATTCATAGAGATAGGCGAAGTTGCTGTAGCCGCTGCCGAAGTCGTCGATGGCGATCTCTACACCCAGCTCGCGCAGGGCATGCAGCTGGGCGATGGCCTCCGGATTGCGTCTCAGCCATTCGCCTTCGGTGATCTCCACCTCCAGCCGGCGGGGATCGACGCCCTCGCGCCGGCAGGTCTCGCGCAGCAGGTCGACCAGGTCGCCCTCGTCGAAATCGCGTGGCGACAGGTTGAGCGACAGTCGCTCCTGATAGCGATTGTCCCAGTGCGCCAGCTGGCTGACGGCGGTACGGATCACCCAGCGGGTGACGCTGTGGATCAGTGCGGTCTTCTCGATCGCCGGAATGAAGTCGCCGGGAGCGATGGGGCCGAGTTGCGGATGGGTCCAGCGTAACAGGGCTTCGGCACTGCACAGTCGGCGCCCGGGCAGGGCCAGGCGTGGCTGGAAGGCCAGGCTGAAGTCACCGCGCTCCAGGGACTCGGGAATCTGCCGGACCAGCTGGAAGATGCGCTGGAAGGCCTCGTCCTGCGGACGCTCGTAGACGACCCAGTGACGACTGCTCAGCGTCGCCTGATCGACCGCCACCATGGCCTTGCGCAGCAGGTCACGGACTTCGCCCAGGTCGAGCAGGAAGGGCACCACACCGGCCTTGACCGGCGGATCGATGGGGATGCGGTCGGCCTGGACCGGCATCCGCAACTGGGCGATGAGCGCGTCGAGCAGCGGCGGATAATCGCAGTCCTCCGGGAGCAGGAAGGCGAATCTCTTGGTGTCCACGTGATAGACCTTGGCCCGGCCGTTCAGGGCGTCGCACAGGCGCAGGGCCAGGCTGCGCAAGAAGGTCTCGAAGGGCCACATGCCCTGGGCCAGGATCAGCTGCTCCTTCCAGTGGGTCTCCAGCGGATCCACCAGCACCAGCAGGCGCCCCTCGTCGGGCTGGAGTCCAGCCAACTGAGCGACATCGGCCTGGAACTGCTGACGATTGGGCAGGCCGCTGACCGGATCGCGGCGGCGCAGGTGCTGGCGCAGGGCGATGAGCCTCATCACCTGGGCGGCGAAATCGTCCAGGCGCTTGCGCTCCTCCGCCGTCAGTTCGCGCGGCTGGCTGTCGAGGATGCACAGACTGCCGATGGCATAGCCGCCCTCGGTGACCAGGGTCGCGCCGGCATAGAAGCGCACATGGGGTGCGCGGACCACCAGGGGGTTATGGCTGAAACGGGTATCGCAGCAGGCATCGTTGATCTCCATCCGGCCATTCTCGGCCTGGATGGTGTGGGCGCAGAAGGCATCCTCGATGGGCATCTGCGCCAGGTCGAAGCCAACGCGGGCCTTGAACCACTGGCGGTCACGGTCCACCAGGCTGATCAGCGCGGTCGGCACATTGAAGCTGCTGGCGACCAGCGCGCAGAGTCGATCAAATTCCTCCGCCGGCGCCGAATCGAGCAACTCCAGGGCGTGCAGGGCGTTGAGGCGGTCATCTTCGTACTTCAGTGAATCGGCCATCAGGCTATCTCGGGAATATCGATGAGCCTTGTGCGAGCAACAAGCACATCGTGGAAGAACTGCCGCCACCCGAGCCAGGCGGGCGCAGCAAACGAGAGGCAGGTCTGTGGAGGTATCGGCAAGAAATCGTAATACTTTAGCCGTTTCGTCTCGCCTGCCAGTCTGGAACCTTAGCGCGGCTGCACGTCGGGTGCGAGCCCTGGTCGAAAGGTATCCCTGCCGAGTAGCGACCATGACCCTGACCTGCCTGTTCGACATCAACGAAACCGTGCTCGACCTGTCCGCGCTGGACGGCCTGTTCACCGAGCTGTTCGGTGACCCCCAGAGCCGCACGCTGTGGTTCGCCCAGACCCTGCAGAACGCCATGACTGCGGAACTCTGTGGCCGGCACGCGCCCTTCGAGGCCCAGGGCCAGGCGGCGCTGGAGATGATCGGCGCACGACTCGGACGGACGCTGACGACCGCTGGCAGACAGCGTGTGGCCAAGGCCCTGCAGGAGCTGCCCGCCCATGCCGATGTCCGAGCCGGGCTCGATTTCGCCCGGGCGCAAGGGGTGCGCTGCATCGCCTTTTCCAACAACGCGCGCGCCGCTACCCAGGCGCAGCTGGCGTACGCCGGCCTGAGCGACGCCTTCGCCGGCATCCTCTCGGCCGAAGACGCCGGTGCCAGCAAACCCGCCACGGCGGCCTATCGCCAGGCCGCCGCCAGCCTTGATCAGCCGGCCGAACAGTTGTGGCTGGTCGCCGTCCATGCCTGGGACATCGCCGGCGCCCAGGCGGCCGGCTTCAAGGGTGCCCTGCTGCAGCGGCAGGCCGAGCAGGTGGCCAATCCCCTGGCGCCGCCCGCGGTGACCGCCGGCACGCTGCAAGAGGCAGTGGCGCGCATTCTGGCGCACGAGGGCCGCAGCCAGCGGCCCGGCGTGCTAACGTCCGCGCCATCACCGGCGGGTGCCGGGTTTTCAAGACAGTGAGAGTCGCTTTCCCATGACGGATACCCTTGCCCGGCTGCGCGCCGGCGAACTGGCCGGGGCCACGCGCCTGACCCTGCGTGCCGACCTGACCGAATTCCCCGAAGAGATCTTTGGCCTGGCCGACAGCCTGGAAATCCTCGACCTGTCGGGCAATCGGCTGACCCGCCTGCCCGCCGACCTGGGCCGCTTGCACCAGCTGCGCATCCTCTTCTGCTCGGGCAATCCCTTCACCGAATTGCCCGAGGTGCTCGGCACGCTACCCAGGCTGGAAATGATCGGCTTCAAGGCCTGCCAGCTGGAGCGGGTGAGCGCTGCGGCCCTGCCGCCGCACCTGCGCTGGCTGATCCTCACCGACAACCGCATCGCCGAATTGCCTGCCGCCCTTGGCGAGCGGCCCGCCCTGCAAAAGCTGATGCTGGCCGGCAACCATCTGCAGAGCCTGCCGGCGTCCATGGCCGACCTGCACCAGCTGGAGCTGCTGCGGCTGTCGGCGAATCGCTTCGCGGCGCTGCCCCCGGCCGTCCTCGAGCTGCCGCGGCTGACCTGGCTGGCCTATGGCGACAATCCCCTGGGGGCCGAGCGCGAGCGTGCGGTGCGCACCCAGGCGGCGCGGCAACAACGCATCGCCTGGAGCGACCTGGTGCTGGGCGAGCGGCTGGGGGAGGGCGCCTCCGGCATCATCCACCAGGCGCGCTGGCAGTCGCCCACGGGGCCGCGCGAGGTCGCCGTCAAGCTGTTCAAGGGCAGCATGACCAGCGATGGCACCCCGGAAAGCGAAAGCGCCGCCAGCCTCAGCGCCGGCACCCATCCCTGGCTGATCGGCGCCCTCGGCGATCTGGCCGAGCATCCGGAGCAGCGCAGTGGCCTGGTCTTGGAGCTGGTGGAGCCGGCCTTCGGCAACCTGGCCGGTCCGCCGAGCTTCAGCACCTGCAGTCGCGACGTCTATCCCGAGGACACCCGCTTCACCGCCAGCGCCGTGCGCACCATGGCGGGCGGCATGGCCAGCGCCCTGGCGCACCTGCACGGGCATGGCCTGGTCCACGGCGACTTCTATGCCCACAACATCCTCTGGGACGGGGGCGCGCGCTGCCTGCTGGGCGACTTCGGCGGCGCCTCGCTGCTGCCCGAGGACCGGGCCCAGGCCGCGCGGCTGCAACGCTTCGAAAGTCGCGCCTTCGGCATCCTGCTGGAAGAATGGCTGACGCGTTGCAGCGAGCCCGTGGATCCGGCCCTGGCGGCCCTGGCCGCGCAGTGCCGGCAGCCCGCGCTCGATGCGCGCCCGCTGCTGGCCGAGGTGGCGCAACGGCTGCAGGGCTAGCCCTGAGCTTCGTCCAGCGCCCAGTCCACGGCGGCCAGGGCATGCAGTCGCGTGGTGTCGAACAGCGGCACCGCGCTGTCGCCCTGGTCCACCAGCAGCATGATCTCGGTGCAGCCGAGCACGATGCCCTCGGCGCCCTGGGCGACCAGCTCGGCGATGATCGCGCGATAGGCTGCCCGCGACTCGGGGCGCACCTCGCCACGTACCAGCTCGTCATAGATGATGCGGTGCACGATCTGGCGCGCGGCTGCGTCGGGCACCACCACTTCCAGGCCGAAGCGGTCGTTCAGCCGCTCGCGATAGAAGGCCTGCTCCATGGTGAAGGCGGTGCCCAGCAGGCCGACGGTCCGCAGGCCCCGGGCGCGGATCGCCGCACCCGTGGGGTCGGCGATGTGCAGCAGCGGCAAGGTCGTGGCCGCCTCGATCTCCGCCGCCAGGCGGTGCATGGTGTTGGTACAGAGGACCAGCGCCTCGGCACCACCGGCGGCCAGTTGCCGCGCATGGTCTTGCAGACGCCGACCCAGCGCCGTCCAGTCGCCGGCATGCTGCAGCGCGGCGATCTCGGCGAAATCCACCGACAGCAGCAGGCAGGCTGCCGAATGACTGCCGCCCAGCCGGCACCGGACCTCTTCGTTGAGGATGCGATAGTAGTGAGCCGAGCTTTCCCAGCTCATGCCGCCCAGCAGGCCCAGGGTGCGCATGGAGTGTCTCCCCCTTGATTGCAAAGGCCTAGCTTGCCTGGCCGGCGCTGGCCTGGAGAGAGGCAGTCACGAGCGGATCGAGGGATACAGTGGAGCCGATCAGGGCGCTGGCGTAACGGGTGGCGGCTGCGCTGGCCTCCGCTATGCTTGCCAAAGGCCACTCCCGGCCCTTGGAGGTGCTCGCCATGCTCAAAGCTCTGTTCGCCGCGGTAGCCCTGACCCTCTTCGCATCCGCCAGCGTCCAGGCGGCACCCTGCCGGGATGCCCACGGCAAGTTCGTCAAATGCGACACGGCCAAGACCAAGGCCGCGCAATGCAAGGATGCCAAGGGCAAGTTCGCCAAGTGCGGTACGCCCGGGGCCACGCCGGTCAACTAGAGGCGGCCAGCCGGACGTCAGGCAGGGTCCTGGTCAAGACGCCTCGCCTGACGTCGCCACCTGCGCCTGCCAGCGCCCCGGCGCAAGGGCCGCTAGTCCTTTTCCGCCGACCCCGGCTCCGACCAGGCGCGATGACGCTCGGCCTTCTGGGCTTCGCTTTCCACCCGATTGAGCACCTCGCCCTCGTGCTGAACCTCCGGGCCGCCACCATAGACATGGTCCAGTCCCTCCATCAGCGCGGCGTAGCCTTGCGCGGCCACCTGCACCGGATCGTTCTTGGGCCCGGCGCCGACGCTGGTGTCGTCCTCGCCGGCGCGGTGGAAGAAGTTGGTGTCGGTCTGGCCGGGCATGAGCACCGTGAAGGTCACGCCACTGTCCTTGAGTTCATTGCGCAGGGCGAAGGCGAAGGAGTTGATGAAGGCCTTGGAGGCACCGTAGACGGCCTCGAAGGGAATCGGCGCCGTGGCCGAGATGGACGACGTGAAGAGCACCCGGCCACGGCCGGCGGCGACCATCTCCGGCAACACCAGCTTGGCCAGGTGCACGGTGGACATGACATTGAGCTGGATCAGCGCCATCTCGTCTTCCAGCCGCGTCTGGCCGACAAAGGCGCCGCCCAGGCCGACTCCGGCGTTGAGTACCACGACGTTCAGCGGCCGCCCTTGGCGGCGCAGGAATCTATAGGTCTCTTCCACGCCCACGGCGGTGCGCAGGTCGGCGGCATGACTCCAGACCTTGACCCCCAGGGCGCGCAATTCGCGCTCGGCGGCGTCAAGGCCGTCGCCGCGGGAAACCAGCAGCAGATCATGGCCATGGCGGGCCAGCTGCTTGGCCAGTTCGAAGCCGATGCCGCTGGAGGCACCGGTAACGGCGGCCAGTGGCCGGGTAACATTGCTCATGCTGAAATCCTCTGCAGACCTGGTGTAGCTGGGATCGTCGCGGAGGGCTGGTGCTCCCCGCGGCCGACGGTTGACCCCTGACGGCATGGCATAATCGCCAGGCCGTGTAGAGGAGACAAGCGATGCAACCCGCGGATCTGGACGCCCTGGTGACCTGGACCATGCCCTATGGCAAGTACGCCGGCCGCCTGCTGGCCGACCTGCCGGGCCACTACCTCAACTGGTTCGCCCGCAGCGGCTTTCCACCTGGCGAGCTGGGCCGGTTGCTGGCGCTGATGCAGGAGATCGACCACAACGGCCTCAAGCCGCTGCTCGATCCGCTGCGCCGCCGGCGCTAGTCCGCCAGGCGGCGCATGTCGATATGGGGAATCCCGTCCTCGTCGTACACCGCTGAGCAGGGCGTGAAGCCATAGCGGCCATAGTAGGCCTGCAGATGGGCCTGGGCGGAGAGGAACAGCGGGCGCCCGGGCCAGCGCTCGGCGCAGACGCGCAGGGCTTCCGCCAGCAGCAGATGCCCCAGGCCGCTGCCGCGGCCCTCGGGGGCGACGATCACCCGGCCGATCACCACGTCCTCGCGTACCGCCCCGAGCAGGCGCAGGTAGGCATGCAACTGGTCGTCACGCCAGCCGAACAGGTGCCAGACATCCGCTGCCAGATCCAGGCCATCGGCGTCGGGATAGATGCACTGCTGCTCCACCACGAACACCCGGGCGCGCAGCACCAGGGCGGCATAGAGCTCGGCGGTGGTCAGCGCTGGCGCGGCACGGCAGCTCCACTGGATGGTCATGGTCAGTCCTTGCGCCGGCCGGACAGCATGCGGAAGCGGTTGCGGTTGAGCAGCACGTAGCCGGTCAGCTGCAATCCGGCCGCGAACAGCAGGCTGCGCATGGTACCGGGTTCGGTGGGCCGCGGACCCTGGTAGAGGCCGTAGAGGGCGAAGGCCACGCCCAGCAGGCCAAGGATAAAGAAGACCAGGCCGATCTTGGTCAGGCGGGGGAGGTTGCGCAGATTCATGGGCATGTCGTCAGAGGCGAAGGCCGCCACGCTAACCGTCCGCGCCGGGCTTGTCGAGCCGATAGGCAGGCGTGGCGGACTGGTCTAACGTGGCCTGATGGCCCTGCCAGCGGGAGAGAATCCATGTTCAGCCATGTACAGCTAGGCGCGCGCGACCTGGAGCGCCTGACCGAATTCTACGACAGCGTCTTGCACGAACTCGGGCTGGTGCGCATGCCGGCGGAAGACGACGGCGGCCCGCCCGGCTGTGGCTGGCAGCGCCCGGGGCGGGCGTGGCCGCAATTCTATGTGCAGCTGCCCTTCAACGGCCTGCCGGCCTCCTGGGGCAATGGCGTCCAGGTGAGCTTTGCCGCGCCTAGCCCCGCGGCCGTGGAGGCGGCCTGGCATCGCGCCCTGCAACTGGGCGGCAGCGACGAGGGTGCGCCGGGCATACGACCGGGCTACGGACCGGACTTTTATGCCGCCTATTGCCGGGATCCGGAAGGCAACAAGCTGTGCTTCGTCCACGCCGAGGGCCTGGCCGCCGCCTGCGACTAGCGCGTGTTCCGGCGGTCCGGCGGTCCGGCGCTCAGACGTTGGCCGCCAGGGCGACCGCATCGGTGCGGGCGGCCATGATGAAGTCGTTGCGGTGCAGGCCGCCGATGTTGTGCGTCCACCAGCTCACCGTCACCGCGCCCCATTCGGTGAGCAGGGCCGGGTGATGGTCCTCGTCCTGGGCCTCGCGGCCGACGCGGTTGGTGAAGTCCAGGGCCTCGAGGAAGTTGCCGAAGGCATAGCGGCGTTCCAGCCGCGCAATCCCCTCGCGTTCCACCAGTGTCCAGCCGGGGACGGCCTTGAGCAATTCGCTGCTGGCGGCCGCGCTCAGGGCCGGCTCGCTGGAGCGGCAGGGGACGCAATGGGAGTGGGCGAGATCGGCCATGGGGCGCTCCTTGGGGAAAGACAGTCACGAAAGGGCAAGGGTAACAGACCCGCGGTCAGCTCCCGGCGCCCCGTCCGACCATGGTCGAATGGTCCGAAACCGGTGCGCGCCGTACAACGGAAGGCAACAAGAACAACAGTTTCCCGCCGAGGAGATCATCCCATGAGTGCCGCCTTTTACCCGGTCCGCGCGGAAGTCGCTTCCCGGACCCTGACCGATGAAGTTACCTATCGCCGGCTGTACCAGCAGTCCATCCTCAACCCCGATGGCTTCTGGCGCGAGCAGGCCCAGCGCCTGGACTGGATCAAGCCCTTCAGCCGGGTCAAGCAGACCTCCTTCGACGATCATCGCGTCGACATCCAGTGGTTCGCCGATGGCACCCTGAACGCCTCCTACAACTGCCTGGATCGCCACCTGGAAACCCGCGGCGACCAGACCGCCATCATCTGGGAAGGCGACGATCCGGCCGACAGCCGCCACATCACCTACCGCGAACTGCATCGCGAGGTCTGCCAGCTGGCCAACGCCCTGCGCGGCCAGGACATCCACCGCGGCGACGTGGTGACCATCTACATGCCGATGATCCCCGAGGCCGTGGTGGCCATGCTGGCCTGTGCCCGCATCGGCGCGGTGCACTCGGTGGTATTCGGCGGCTTCTCCCCCGAATCCCTGGCCGGCCGCATCAGCGACTGCCAGTCCAAGCTGGTCATCACCGCCGACGAAGGCGTGCGCGGCGGGCGCAAGATCCCGCTCAAGGCCAACGTCGACGAAGCGCTGACCAATCCGGCCACCCATTCGGTGCACAAGGTGATCGTCTGCAAGCGCACCGGCGCCGACATCGCCTGGCACCGCCACCGCGACGTCTGGTACGAAGACATCACCTCGGTGGCTCCGGAACATTGCGAGCCCAAGGAGATGTCCGCCGAGGCACCGCTGTTCATCCTCTATACCTCCGGCTCCACCGGCAAGCCCAAGGGCATCCTGCACACCACCGGCGGCTACCTGACCTATGCCGCCCTGACCCACGAGCGGGTCTTCGACTATCGCCCCGGCGAGGTCTACTGGTGCACCGCCGACGTCGGCTGGATCACCGGCCACAGCTACATCGTCTACGGTCCCCTGGCCAATGGCGCCACCACCCTGCTGTTCGAGGGCGTGCCCAACTACCCGGACGTCACCCGCATGGGCCAGGTGGTGGACAAGCACCAGGTCAACGTCCTCTACACCGCCCCCACCGCCATCCGCGCCATGATGGCCCAGGGCGAGGCGGCCATGCGCGGTGTCGACGGCAGCAGCCTGCGCCTGCTCGGTTCGGTGGGCGAGCCGATCAACCCCGAGGCCTGGCACTGGTACTACAAGACTGTGGGCCAGGAGCGCTGCCCCATCGTCGACACCTGGTGGCAGACCGAGACCGGCGGCATCCTCATCAGCCCGCTGCCGGGCGCCATCGGCCAGAAGCCCGGTTCGGCGACCCGTCCCTTCTTCGGCATCCAGCCGGCGCTGGTGGATAACGAAGGCAACCTGCTCGACGGCGCCGTGGAAGGCAACCTGGTGATCCTCGATTCCTGGCCGGGCCAGTCGCGCTCCATCTATGGCGATCACGATCGCTTCGTCGACACCTACTTCAAGACCTTCAAGGGCATGTACTTCACCGGTGACGGCGCCCGCCGCGACGAGGATGGCTACTACTGGATCACCGGTCGCGTCGACGACGTGCTCAACGTCTCCGGCCACCGCATGGGCACCGCCGAGATCGAGAGCGCCCTGGTGGCCCATCCCAAGGTGGCCGAGGCCGCGGTGGTGGGCATGCCCCACGACCTCAAGGGCCAGGGCATCTATGTCTACGTCACCCTCAACCAGGGCGAGGAGGGCAACGAAGCCCTGCGCCAGGAGCTCAAGCAGTGGGTGCGCAAGGAGATCGGCCCCATCGCCACCCCCGACGTCATCCAGTGGGCGCCGGGTCTGCCCAAGACCCGCTCCGGCAAGATCATGCGGCGCATCCTGCGCAAGATCGCCGTGGGTGAATACGACTCGCTCGGTGACATCTCCACCCTGGCCGATCCGGGCGTGGTGCAGCATCTGGTCGGGACCCACCAGCAGATGAGCCAGGCCGTCGCCTGATCCAGCGCCCTCATCGACCGCCCGCTATCGTCCAGGTAGCGGGCGGTTTCTTTTTGGCGGTCCTGTAAGGACGTGTCGCCAGGCTAAAAGCCGCCGCCGTTGCGCTGGCGCTAGAATCGCGCCAGCCGGCGGGCCGCACGGCACTCCGGTCCGCTACCCGGGCAAAGGCCGGGACAGGGGCAGCGCTCCGGCGTACCATGCGTGCCACCCCACAAGGGTTTCATGGCGCGCGGGCCCCGGATCGGTCGCCCCCGCCGCTCTCGACAGGAAGCCAGACGTTAGATGACCATCCGCATCGCCTTTCTGCTGTGGCCCGACGTTCGTCCGCTGACCGTGGGCCTGGTCGAGGAAGCGCTGGAACTCGCCTCTCGCCATTCGAGCGATACGCCCTACGAGGTGCGCTTTCTGCAGGCCGGCAGCGAGTTGCAGCCGCGACTGCCGGGTGGCCATTGGGAAGGGCAGCTGGAACGCCTGGATCGGCTCTTCGTGCTGGCCGACGAACCCTCGCCGACGCTGCCGCCGCCGCTGGTCGCGGCCCTGCGCCAGACCGCCCGGGCCGGCGTGGTGATGGGAGGCTTTTCCGCCGGGGTGCACATCCTCGCCCAGCTCGGTCTGCTCGACGGTCATCGCGCCGCCGTGCACTGGCGCTGGCTGGAGGAATTCAGCGAGCAATTCCCCAAGGTCATCGCCACCCACCACCTCTACGAGTGGGACCGCGATCGCCTGACCGCCTGTGGCGGCCTGGCCATCCTCGATCTGCTGCTGGCCATGATCGGCCGCGACCGCGACGCCGAGCAGGCCGGCACCATTGCCGAGGAGCTGATCGTCGAGCGCCTGCGCGAAGGCAGCGAGCGGCAGCGCATTCCACTGAAGAATCGGCTGGGGTCGAGTCATCCCAAGTTGACCCAGGCGGTGATGCTGATGGAAGCCAACATCGAAGAGCCCCTCACCACCGACGAGATCGCCCAGCACGTCTGCGTTTCCCGCCGGCAGCTGGAGCGGATCTTCAAGCAATACCTGGCGCGGGTGCCTAGCCAGTACTACCTGGAACTGCGGCTGAACCGGGCGCGCAAGATGCTCACCCAGACCAGCAAGTCCATCATCCAGATCGGCCTGTCCTGCGGCTTCTCGTCGGGGCCGCACTTCTCCAGCGCCTATCGCAACTTCTTCGGCGTCACCCCCCGCGACGACCGCAACCAGCGGCGGGGTGCGGCGGGCGAGGGCAGCATGGTGGCCGAGCGCTAGGCGCCGAGGCCCTGCCGATTCAGCTCAGCGACTCGGTCGCCAGCTCGTCCAGCCAGGCGCCCAGCTGGTCGGCCGGCAGGGGCGCGCCGCAATGGAAGCCCTGGATCTCGTCCGCCGGCAGGTGCTGCAGCTGGCGCAGGTGCTCGGCGTCTTCCACCCCCTTGAGGGTTACCGTCAGCCCCAGCGAGCGGCCGAGATCGATCATGGCCCGCACCAGGGCGCTGTCTTCCGGCGCCTGATGGTGTCGGGCGATGAGGCTGCGATCCAGGCGGATGCCGTCCAGCGGATAGCGGCGCAGATAGGCCAGGGAGCAGAGGCCGGAACCGAAGTCGTCCAGGCACAGGCGTACGCCCAGGCCCTTGAGCGCGCCCAGGGTGTTGGCCACGTCGGCGGCCGGGTCCAGCAGGGTGCGTTCGGTGAGCTCCAGCTCCAGCCGCGACGCCGCCAGGCCGCTCTGGTAGAGGGCCTCGGCCACGGTCTGCACCGGGTCTTCGTTGGCGTGGAATTGCTGCGGCGACAGATTGACCGACACCGAGAGTCGTTCCGGCCAGCCCTGGGCATCGTGGCAGGCGGTCTCCAGCACCCAGCGCCCCAGGCGCTGGCCGAGGCCGGCGTCCTCGGCCAGGGTCAGGAAGTCCAGCGGCTCCAGCAGCCCCTGGGTCGGGTGCTCCCAGCGCACCAGCGCCTCGAAGCCACGCAGGCTGCCATCGGCCAGGCAACGGCGCGGCTGGTAGTAGAGGCTGAGACGGTCATCGCGCAGGGCCTGGCGCAGGTCCTGCTCCAGCTGCCGGCGCAGCAGCACCTGTTCGTTCATGGCCGGCTCGTGAAAGCGCCAGGTGCCGCGGCCAGCGGCCTTGGCCTGGTAGAGGGCGATATCGGCCAGGCGCAGCAGTTCCGCCGGGATGCCGGTATCCCGCGGTGCCAGGGCCACGCCCAGGCTGCTGCCGATGAAGACCCGCTGCTCGCCGAGGCGGAAGGGTTGGCGCAGCTGCTCCACCAGCCGTCGGCAGAGGTCGGCGATGGCGCCCGGGTCGCGGTCGCCACTTAGCACCACGCAAAATTCATCGCCGCCCAGGCGCGCCACCAGGTCGGTGGCGGTCACGTTCTGCCGCAGACGCTGCGCCGCTTCCTGCAGGACCTGATCGCCGGCAGCATGGCCGAGGGCATCGTTGACCGTCTTGAATCTATCCAGGTCCAGGCTGATCAGCGCCAGGGGCCGCGGCTCCGGGCCTTCCAGGTGGGTGGCGAGGAACTGGTGCAGGCGATGGCGGTTGGGCAGGCCGGTCAGGGGGTCGTGCCAGGACAGGTGCTGGACCTGGGCCAGGGCCTCGATCTCGTCGGTGAGATCGGTGACGGTACCGCGATAGCCACCCTCGGGAATGGCCCGGGCGGCGACCCGGCAGGTGCGTTCGCGGCCGTTGCCGTCCAGGTAGTGACAGACCAGCGGCGGTCGCGGCTTGTGGTCGTGCGCCTGGCCGGCGAGCCAGTGCGCCAGGGTGTCGGCATGGGGCGTCAGGAGTTCGTTGAGCGGCCGCCCCAGCCAGCGGTTGGTGGCTTCCCCGGTGACTTCGGCGAAGCGATCCGAGACATAGACCAGGCGCAGGGTGGCGTCGACCTCCCACAGCCAGTCCGAGGTGGCCTCGGCGATGTCGCGGAAGCGTCGCTCGCCGATGGCCAGTTCGCTGCGACTGGCCAGCAGGTCATCGTACTGGGCATCCAGCTGGCGCATCGACAGCAGCGCCTGGCGAAACAGCCAGATCAGCCCCAGCAGCAGGATCAGCACCCCACCGCCGAACAGCGGCAGGGTCTGCTGCATCAGCCACAATCCCGGTCGCGGCGGGCGCCAGGTCAGCTGATAGCCGGAGCCCGGCAGTTGCCAGCTGGCGCGGCTGCCGGCCGGGTCGGTGGTGATGCTCAGCGGCGGCAGGTTGTTGGCTTCGCTCAGGGCGGCCAGTCGGGCGGGACTCAGCACATTGACGAAGACCAGTACCGAGGCAGGCGCCTCCTGGGGACGGACGCCGGCATGATCGCCCGGGGTGATGGCGGCGGCGGCCACCAGCGCCGGCATCCCGGCCACGGTCAGCACACCGGACACGCTGCCGGCGCGGGCGTCGGCGCTGCGTGCCGCGGCCAGCAGGCCGGCGATGTCGCCCTGCAGCCAGGGCGTAGCGGGATCGGCCCGCTGGCCATCGAGCAGGCGATAGCGGGGGCGGTCCTGGCCGTCGAATACCAGCACCCCTTCGTAGCCATAGACGCGGTACAGCGATTCGCCGAGGTTGCCCTGGTCGTAGGCCCAGTCGGAGTCCAGTTCCTGATGGAGGCGGCGATAGGCCTCGTCCCATTTGCTGTAGTCGATCAGGTTGCGGGCGACCTCTTCGTCGAGGCGGGTAAAGGTGCGACCGATGGCGCGCTCGGTGTGCTGGGCGACGGTGGCATCCTGGCGCACGGCATTGTCGACCAGCAGATAGCAACCCAGGCCGATAAGGCCGAGGAGCAGCACGCAGAGCGCCGGGAACAGCCGCAGGAGGACGGTATGGCCCCGCCGACGCGGTAAGGCGCTGCGGGACGCGGGAGATGTTGGCATGCCTGGACCCTGGCTGGATGAGCGTTCCTGTGGCTTCGCCCGGCGCGACCCGGAGGTGGCCAAGCGAAGCGGATGAAGCCTTGCCGTCGCTAGACTAGCCCCTGGGGGCGCGCGACGCTAAACGTAAAGCGGAAGATGCCAAGGGGATCGCGCTAAGCATCGCGCGAACGCCCGCGTTAGGTGGGGTTGCCGGCACCACCGTAGAAGGCGCAGCCCTGCCAGGTCTGGCCATTGATGCGCAGTTCGGCCTGCAGCGACTGCACGGTACCGGTCCGGCCATCCACGCAGCGCCGGGGATTGATCCACAACTCGACCTTCTCGCCATTGGCCTCGGTGGACAGGGCGCGCATGCCGCCGGGCAATTCCTCCTGCACGAAGGGCAGGGCGCGGCGCTGTTGGCCGGCGGTACTGACCAGCATGCCCTGGTTGCTGACCTGGACGCTCCAGTCCGGTCCATGGCCACCGGCATTCATGGCGGTACGCTTGAAGTTCGGATCGCTGCAACCCGGACCGCTGTACTGCACGCGGTAGACGTCGGTGACGGCGAATACGCCCTGGGCGCCATCGCGGCCACCGGACTTGAGCTTGCCGCGCAGATCGGCGAATAGCGAAGCGGCACCGCTGTCGGCGGCCAGTTCGTGGGCATCGCGCAGGATGGCGGTGTTGTTGGCGTCGGTGACGTCGAAGAAACGCTGTTCCTGGCAGGGGCGGAACAGCAGCTGGTCACCGCTCCAGCGCAGATCGCCCTGCAGGCGCTCGCCGCCCGGTGCACGCGGGGTGTCGTCGCTCTGGAACAGGCTGCAGCCGCCGAGGAGGCCGAGCAGGGCAAGGGGAAAGATGGCACGCGGCGCTGGCATCGCAGGACTCCGACTGAGGTGGGCACACGTTACTCAGACAGCGCCGCGAGCTCAAGGACTTACCAGACGCGATAAGTCTTGCCGGTTTCCCGCCCTTCCACGCTGCGTTCGTAGGCCAGGGCCGCCTCGGCACCCGATACCGCCTTGAAGCCGCGGAAGAAATCGCCGTAGTGCCCCAGCGATTCCTCCAGCACCGTCGGACTCACCGCGTTGAGCCGCTGACCCCGTGGCAACTCGATGGCCGCGCCGCGGACGAAGCCTTCCAGCGCCGCGTTGACCATGGCCGCCGAGCTGCCCTGCGCGATGGGCTGTTCGCTGAGGATGCCGGTGGTGAGGGTAAAGGAGGCGCCCTCGGCGGCCTGCGCCTGGCCCAGCAGCACCAGGTTGACCTGGCCCATCAGCTTGTCCTGCAGGCCTTTCCCGTAGGCTTCGGGCGTCATCTCGGTGAAGGGGGCGAAGGTCACCGAACCCACCGCGCTGACCAGGGCATCGAAACGACCCACCTGGGCGAACAGGGCACGGATGGACTCCGGTTGGGTGATGTCGACCTGCAGGTCGCCGGATTGGCGGCCGACGCGGACCAGCTCGTGGCGGCTGCCCAGGCGTTCGGCGATGGCGCTGCCCAGGGTACCGCTGGCACCGACGAGGATGATTTTCATGATGCGACTCCGTGAAGGGAAGGGAGTCTCCAGCCTAGAATGGCGCATTGCCCTGATAAATCACCTGAATGGCAATCCAGTGTTTCTTGGAGGAAACGATGCAGGACGATTTCGCTGATCTTGCGGCCTTCGCCATCCTCTGTGAAAGCGGCAGCTTCACCCGTGCAGCCGAGCGCCTGGGCTGCAGCAAGGGGCAACTGTCGAAGCGCATCCGGGCGCTGGAGGTGCGACTGGAGACCCGCCTGCTGCACCGCACCACCCGCCGTCTCGCTCCCACCGCCGCCGGGCGCACCCTGCTGCCCGAGGCCCAGGCCCTGGTGCGCCAGCGTGAGCGGGCCCTGCAGAGCGTGACCCGCCTGCAGGAGGAGGCAGCCGGGCCGGTGCGCCTGACCGTTCCGGTATCCCTGGGCTACACCTTTTTCGAGGTACTGCTGGCCTGTCGCGCCACCCACCCCGCCATCCAGCTGGACCTGGTGCTGGACAACGGCTATCGCGACCTGGTCGCCGAGGGGTTCGACCTGGCGATTCGCGCCCGACTGGAGCCGGACGAGCGCCTGGTCGCGCGACCGCTGTTCGCCATGCAGGAGGTGACCTGCGCGGCACCCGCCTATCTGGCCGGGCACGAGGTCCCGCAGGCACCCGAGGCGCTGCTCAGCCACCGCTGCCTGGTCAACAGCCACTATGCCGAGGGCGAGGTCTGGCTCTATCACCGCGAGCACCGACTCGACCGCGTGCAGGTAACCCCCAGCCTGGCCTGCAATCACTACAGCCTGCTCAAGCAGGCCGCCCTGGCCGGGCAGGGCATCGCCCGGCTGCCCTCATTCATGGTGCACGAGGAGCTGGCCAGTGGTGCCCTGGTCTGGCTGCTCCGGGAATGGCGCACGCCCAGCCAGCCGCTGTTTCTGGTGCATCCCTACCAGGGTGGGTTGCCGAAGCGGACAAGGGTGGTGGCGGAAGCCCTGAGCGACTGGTTCGAGCGCAGTCGGCAGCGCCTGGAGGCGTTGGGGTAGCGGGGCCGATGGAGCTGGAGGCCTGCGGGGACAGTCCCTTCTCGCTGCGGGAGAGGGCTGGGGTGGGGGCACCCTTCGCCGGGAAGCCCCAGTGGAAAAGGCTGCGCCGTTTTCCACGCTACGGCACTGTTGGGCTTTGACGATGGGGCCGTCTCAACCCAACCTGCGATCGATCCGCCGTAGGTTGGGTTGAGCGCAGCGAAGCCCAACAGCGCCGGAATTCGAGCAGGTACCGTTGGGCCTCGACGATGGAGCCGTCTCGACCCAACCTAGGGTCGATCCGCCGTAGGTTGGGTTGAGCGCAGCGAAGCCCAACAGCGCCGGAATTCGAGCAGGTATCGTTGGGCTTCGACGATGGGGCCGTCTCAACCCAACCTACAGTTGATTCGTCGTAGGGTGGGTTGAGCGCAACGAAGCCCAACAGCGCCGGAATTCGAGCAGGTATCGTTGGGCTTCGACGATGGAGCCGTCTCAACCCAACCTACGCGCGATCGCGGTCATGGCCGCGATCGAACACACAACTCAACCGCCCAGATAGGCCTTGCGCACGTCCGGGTTGGCCAGCAGTTCGGCGCCACTGTCCTGCATGACGATGCGGCCGTTCTCCAGCACGTAGCCGCGGTCGGCCAGCTTGAGCGCCTGGTTGGCGTTCTGCTCGACCAGGAACACCGTCACCCCATCCTGGCGCAGCTGTTCGATGATCTCGAAGATCTGCTGGATGATGATGGGCGCAAGTCCCAGCGACGGCTCGTCGAGCAGCAGCAGGCGCGGCTCGCTCATCATCGCCCGGCCGATGGCGAGCATCTGCTGTTCGCCACCGGACATGGTGCCGGCGCGCTGGGCATAGCGCTCCTTGAGGCGTGGAAAGAGGCCGAGGACCTTCTCCAGCTGGCGGTCGTAGGCCTGCTTGTCGGTGAAGAAGCCGCCCATGGCCAGGTTCTCTTCCACGGTCAGGCGGGCGAACACCCGGCGGCCTTCCGGCACCACGGCGATGCCCTTGCGCATGATCTGCGCGGTTTCCTGGCCGACCAGCTCCTCGTCTTCATAGCGGATGCTGCCGCCGTGGGCCCGCGGGGTACCGCAGAGGGTCATCAGCAGGGTGGACTTGCCGGCGCCGTTGGCACCGATCAGGGTGACGATCTCGCCCCGGTTCACCTGCACGCTGACGCCATGCAGTGCCTGGATCTTGCCGTAGAAGGTGGAGACGTTGTCGAACTGCAGCATGGTGGTCTCCATCAGGATTCGCCCAGGTAGGCCTTGATCACGTCGGGGTTGTTGCGGATCTGCTCCGGCGTCCCGTCGGCCAGGGGGGTGCCCTGGTTGATCACCACGATGTGGTCGGAAATGCTCATCACCAGGTGCATGTCGTGCTCGATCAGGAGCACGGTTACGCCGTGCTCGGCGCGCAGCAGGGCGATGAGCGCCTTGAGGTCCTCGGTCTCGCGCGGGTTGAGACCGGCGGCCGGCTCGTCGAGCATGAGGATCTGCGGGCGGGTCATCATGCAGCGAGCGATTTCCAGGCGGCGCTGCTGGCCGTAGGCGAGGTTGCCGGCGTTACGGTTGGCGAATTCGGTGAGGTTGACCTGCTCCAGCCAGAAGCGCGCATAGTCCATGGCCTCGGCCTCGCTCTTGCGAAAGGCCGGGGTCTTGAACAGCCCGGCCAGGAAGCCGGTGTTGAGGTGGCGGTGCTGGGCCACCAGCAGGTTCTCCACCGCGGTCATTTCCTTGAACAGGCGAACGTTCTGGAAGGTGCGCACCACGCCCTTGCGGGCGATCTTGTGGCCGGGCAGCCCCTGGATGGCTTCGCCATTGAGCAGGATCTCGCCGCCGCTGGGTCGGTAGAAGCCGGTCAGGCAGTTGAACACCGTGGTCTTGCCGGCGCCGTTGGGACCGATCAGCGAGACCACCTGGCCCTGTTCCACGCGGATGTTGACGCCGTTGACGGCCAGCAGGCCGCCGAACCTCATGGACAGGCCGGAGACATCGAGAAGGGCTTGGCTCATTTGCGCAACTCCAGGTGCGGGCGTTGCATCGGGAGCAGGCCTTGCGGACGCCAGATCATCATCACGACCATCAGCAGGCCGAACATCAACATGCGGTATTCGCTGAATTCGCGCATCAGCTCCGGCAGCAGGATCATCACGATGGCCGCGAGGATCACGCCGAGCTGGGAGCCCATGCCGCCCAGCACCACGATGGCCAGGATGATGGCCGATTCGATGAAGGTGAAGGATTCCGGCGACACCAGGCCCTGGCGAGCGGCGAAGAAGCTGCCGGCGAAACCGGCGAAGCAGGCGCCCAGGGTAAAGGCCGAGAGCTTGATCAGCGTGGGATTCAGGCCCAGGGCGCGGCAGGCGATCTCGTCTTCGCGCAGGGCTTCCCAGGCGCGGCCGATGGGCATGCGCAAGAGGCGGTTGATCACGAACAGGGTCAGCAGCACCAGCAACAGGGCGATCAGGTAGAGGAAGATCACCTTGTATTCGGAGTTGTAGGGGATGCCGAAATACTCGTGGAAGGGCGTCATGCCCTCGGGGGCCCGGCGTTCGAAGGTCAGGCCGAACAGGGTCGGTTTTTCGATGCCGCTGATGCCGTTGGGGCCGCCGGTCCACTGGGTGAGGTTGCGCAAGAGGATGCGGATGATCTCGCCGAAGCCCAGGGTGACGATGGCCAGGTAGTCGCCGCGCAGGCGCAGCACCGGGAAACCGAGCAGGAAGCCGAACAGCGCCGCCATAAGTCCCGCCAGCGGCAGGCAGACCCAGAAGCCCAGGCCGTAGTAGTGGGAGAGCATGGCGTAGGTGTAGGCGCCGACGGCATAGAAGCCGACGTAGCCCAGGTCGAGCAGACCGGCCAGACCCACCACGATGTTCAGGCCGAGGCCGAGCATCACGTAGATGAGGATCAGGGTGGCGATGTCCACCGCGCCGCGCGAGCCGTAGAAGGGCCACACCAGGGCGACCAGCACCAGGCCCAGGATCACCCAGCGCTGGGTCCTGGGTTCGGTGAGCTTGGTGCCCAGGCCGGTGGCCGGCAGGTGCAGGCCGCCACCGCGGCGCCAGCCGGCGGTGAGCGGGTCACGCACCAGTTGCCAGACGAACATCAGCACCGCGGCCAGGGCCACGATCCAGAGGGTGCGCGGCGTGGCGCCGTGCACTTCGAGGTTGACGCCCACCGTCTCCAGCTTGAGGCCGAGGATGGGATAGGCGACGGCCAGCACCAGCAGGGCGCTGAAGAAGGCGGTTCGCAGACGGGCACTCATACCTTTTCCACCTCCGGGCGACCGAGGATGCCGGTGGGGCGGAACAGCAGCACCAGCACCAGCAGGCTGAAGGCCACCACGTCCTTGTACTGGTCGCCGAAGACGTCGGCGCCAAAGGCCTCGGCCACGCCCAGCACCAGGCCGCCGAGCATGGCGCCGGGGATGCTGCCGATGCCGCCGAGCACGGCGGCGGTGAAGGCCTTGATGCCGGCCAGGAAGCCCAGGCTCGGGTTGATCACGCCGTACTGGATGCCCAGCAGCACCGCGGCCACGGCGGCCAGGGTGGCGCCGATGACGAAGGTCAGGGCGATGATGCCGTTGGTGTTGATGCCCAGCAGGTTGGCCATCTTGATGTCCTCGGCGCAGGCGCGGCAGGCGCGGCCCAGGCGGGAGCGGGAGATGAACCAGGTGAGGCCGAACATGGTGAGCAGGGTGACGATGAAGATCAGCACCTGCACATAGGAGATCACCACGCCGTTCATGGCGTCGGTGCCGATGATGAAGTTGCCCGGCAGCAGGTTGGGGATCGACTTGTCCTTGGAATCCTGGGCCAGCAGCACCCAGTTCTGCAGGAAGATCGACATGCCGATCGCCGAGATCAGCGGGATCAGCCGGTTACCGCCACGCAAGGGGCGATAGGCGATGCGTTCGATGCTGTAGCCGTAGGCACTGGCGATGATGATGCTGGCGCCAAAGGCGGCGAGCATGACGATGGGCAGGCTGTGGATACCCAGCATGGCCAGGCCGGCAATGGCGATGAAGGCCACATAGGAGCCGATCATGTACACCTCGCCATGGGCGAAGTTGATCATGCCGATGATGCCGTAGACCATGGTGTAGCCGATGGCGATCAACGCATAGGTGCTGCCGACCGTGAGGCCGTTCACCAGCTGTTGCAGGTAGTGGTAGAACTCGGGCATGGGTGTCTCCAGGGGACCTTGGTGCACTTCTGGTGCGGGTCCCAGGCCTCGGATGGAGGCGGATAAACGAAGCCCACCGCCGGTGGCGGTGGGCTTCGGTGTTACGGACTTCGAAGCTGTTCAGAACCTACTGCGCGTCGGCCAAACTGCGTTGAACACACCCTGGAGGGCCAGCCCCGTCGGAGTGCTCATTTACCTCTTGTAAACTCGGTCGCGAGTCCGATCCGCTTCCTCAGGTGTGTTCGCCTTGTTTGTCTCTAGCTCGCGAGGTCCTGAACAGCTTCTAGGGCTTACTTGGCTTCAGTCTTGGTGCCGTCGGCGTGCCATTCGTAGACCACGAACTCGAAGTTCTTCAGGTCGCCTTTCTCGTCGAACGCCAACTCACCGGTGGGGGTGTTGAAGGTGTTGCTGCGCAGTGCCTTGGCCACGTCCTCGGGCTTCTCGTCGCCCGCCTTCTCGATGCCTTCGGCGATGACCTGCACGGCGGCGTAGGAGGGGAACACGAAGGGACCGCTCGCATCCTGCTTCTTGTCCTTGAACGCCTGCACCAGGGCCTGGTTCTTGGGATCCTGGTCGAAGGAGCGCGGCAGGGTGACCAGCAGGCCTTCGGAGGCCTTGCCGGCAATGGCGGAGATGGAGCTGTTGCCCACGCCTTCCGGACCCATGAACTTGGCGGTCAGGCCCTTCTCGGCCGCCTGACGCAGGATCAGGCCCAGCTCGGGGTGGTAGCCGCCGTAGTAGACGAAGTCGACGTTGGCCTGCTTGAGCTTGGCGATCAGCGAGGAGAAATCCTTGTCGCCGGAGTTGATGCCCTCGAACACGGCAACCTTGACGCCGGCCTTGTCCAGGGTCTGCTTGACCGCGGTGGCGATGCCTTCGCCGTACTGCTGCTTGTCGTGGATGACCGCGACGATCTTCGGCTTGACGTGCTCGACGATGAACTTGCCGGCGGTCGGGCCCTGCATGTTGTCCAGGCCGATGGTGCGGAAGATCAGCTTGTAGCCACGGTTGGTGATGTCGGGGCTGGTGGCCGCCGGGGTCACCATTAGGATGCCTTCGTCCTCATAGATGTCGGAGGCGGGCTGGGTGGAGCTGGAGCAGAGGTGGCCGACGACGAACTTGACGCCATCGTTGACGATCTTGTTGGCAACCGCCACGGCTTGCTTGGGATCGCAGGCGTCGTCGTAGATCACGCCTTCGAGCTGCTTGCCCTTGACGCCGCCGGCCTTGTTGATCTGCTCGATGGCCATCTGGGCACCAATGAACTCCATGTCACCGTACTGGGCGACCGGGCCGGTCTTGGGGCCGGCCAGACCGATCTTCAGGGTGTCGGCTGCCAGGGTGTGGCTGGCCATGCCGGCCAGGGCCAGGGCCGCGACCAAGCGGGAGAAACGCAGAGTTGCCTTTTTCATGAGTGCTCCACTCGGAATGCTTTTATTAATGAGGCAGTTGGAAGCGAAAATGTGCCGATTTTGTTCTTTATGACGCGCCGCGCAGTTTAATCACCGTCTGTTCGTCTTGGAAAGCTGGCGACGACAACTTGTCGGATCTGTGGCCCGTGCGTCCGGCCGCTCGGCAATTGGGGAGGGCAACGGTAGAATCCGCCCTTTTCGCGAGGCCCGCACCATGACCGATCACGCAACGCGCTACGCCACCCTGCTCGGGCAGACCGCCGCCATCGGCTGGGAAGAATTGCAACCGCATTTTGCGCGGGGCGTGCTGCTGGAAGTGGCACCCGAGCTGGACCTAATCGAGGCGGCCATCGCCGTGACCCAGGACGATGCCGCCCGGGTGGGTCTGTGGCTGCAGCAGGGCCAACTGGCCAAGGTCGACGAAGACCGCGCGCGGCGCCGGCTGGAGGCGCCCGAGGTGGCCCTGTGGGCGGTGGTGGTGGCGCCCTGGGTGCTGATGCAGGAGCGTCCGGCCGAGCGCTGAAATACCAACGGCCCGCGCAAGGCGGGCCGCTGCTGGCGAGCGTGGCTCAGCGTTCGCTGTCGAGATCGCGGAGCTGGTGTTCGCCGTAGCGATCACCGGCCACGGCGTCCGGCGGCAGCAGCCGTTCCAGTTCGGCGCGATCCGCAGCGCTCAGGGCCACCTCCAGCGCACCGAGGGATTCGTCGAGCTGACCGCGGCGGCGGGCACCGACCAGCGGCACGATATCGTCGCCCTGGGCGGCGACCCAGGCCACCGCCAGCCGGGCCGGGGTGGTGCCCCGGTGTTCGGCGAACTGCTTCAGGCCTTCCACCAGCGCCAGGTTTTTCTCCACGTTGCCCGGCTGGAAGCGCGGACTATGGGCGCGGAAGTCGCCGCTGCCCGAGGGTTGGCGCCAGTGACCGCTGAGCAGGCCACGGGAGAGCACGCCATAGGCGGTGATGCCGATGCCCAGGTCGCGGCAGGTTGGTAGGATCTCCGCCTCGATGCCGCGCGAGACCAGCGAATACTCGATCTGCAGGTCGCAGACCGGAGGCACCGCGGCCGCCCGCCGCAGGGTCTGTGCGCCCACCTCCGAAAGGCCGATATGGCGGATGTAGCCGGCCTGCACCAGCTCGGCGAGGGCGCCCATGGTGTCCTCGATGGGCACCTGGCGATCCAGCCGTGCCGGGCGATAGATGTCGATGTGGTCCACACCCAGGCGCTTGAGGCTGTAGGCGACGAAATTCTTGATCGCCGCCGGCCGGGTGTCGTAGCCCAGCCACTCGCCGCCCGGACCGCGCAGGGCGCCGAACTTGACGCTGATCAGTGCCTGGTCGCGCCGACCGCGCAGGGCTTCGCCCAGGAGCAGTTCGTTGTGGCCCATGCCATAGAAGTCACCGGTGTCGAACAGGGTGACGCCGCGTTCGAGGGCGGCCTGGACGGTGGCGATGGCCTCGCCCCGGTCGGCGGCGCCATAGAGGTCGGACATGCCCATGCAGCCCAGACCAAGGCTCGATACCAAGGGGCCCTGGCGGCCCAAGCGACGCTGTTGCATGAGGGATTCCTCTTCAGGTGGATGAGGCTTCACTCTAACCAGGATGACGCTGTGCGATAATCCGGTCTCGACACAACGACCTGTTCGCTCAGCCGTACAATGGAGGCGCCTTGAATCTGGATGACCTGGCGGCCTTCGCCGCCGTGGCCGAGGCCCGCAGCTTTCGTGGCGCCGCCTATGTGCGCGGCGTGGCGGCCTCTTCCCTGAGCGATGCCGTGCGGCGGCTGGAGCGGGAACTGGATGTCCGGCTGCTGCACCGCACCACCCGCAGCGTGACGCCCACCGCGGCCGGCCAGCGTCTGCTGGAGCGCCTCACCCCCGCGCTGCGCGAGGTGCGCGGCGCGCTGGACGCCATCAATGCCGAGGGCGAGAGTCCGGTGGGGAGCCTGAGACTCAATGTGCCCACCATCGTCGCCCGCGTGCTGCTGCCGCCATTGATCGGCCCCTTCCTCGCCCGGCATCCGGGCATTCGCCTGGAGGTGGTGGCCGAGGACCGGCTGATCGACGTGCTCGCCGCGGGTTTCGATGCCGGGGTGCGCTACGACGAGCACCTGGAGGCGGACATGATCAGCGTGCGGCTGGGCCCGGTCACCCAGAGATTCGCCGTGGCCGGAACCCCTGCCTACCTGGAACAGCACGGCGTACCGGCACACCCCGCCGACCTGGTCCGGCATTCCTGCATCGGGCATCGCTTCGCCAGCGGTCTGGTGGCGCAGTGGAGCTTCGAGCGCGGCAGCGAGGTCATCAATGTCGCGCCGGGCAGTCGCCTGCTGGCCTCGGCGCTCGACCTGGAATTGCAGGCCGCCCTCGACGGCGTCGGTCTGATCTATTCCTTCGCCGACTATCTGGCCCAGCCCCTGGCCGACGGTCGCCTGGTGGAAGTGCTGGCGGACTGGTCCACGTCCTTTCCCGGTCCGCGGCTCTACTATGCGGATCGCCGCCAGCCACCCGCGCCCCTGCGCGCCTTCGTGGCCTTCTTGCGCGAGCGTCACGGCTAGGCGAGCGCGCGGGGCGCCGCTACCCTGAGCGCCAGTCCGCCGCCTGGAGCCGCCATGACGTCCCTGTTCATCCGCCTGGTACCGTCCCCATGATCATCGGCACCGCCGGCCACATCGACCATGGCAAGACCGCGCTGATCCAGGCCCTCACCGGGGTCGCCGGTGACCGCCGCCGCGAAGAGCAGGCGCGCGGCATCACCATCGACCTGGGCTATGTCTATGCCGATCTGGGCGACGGCGGCCTCACCGGCTTCATCGACGTGCCCGGCCATGAGCGCTTCGTGCACAACATGCTGGCCGGCGCCAGCGGCCTGGACCTGGCCCTGCTGGTGGTGGCGGCCGACGACGGCGTCATGCCGCAGACCCGTGAGCACCTGGCGATCCTCGAATTGCTCGGCATTCCCCGGCTGCTGGTGGCCCTGACCAAGGCCGATCGGGTGGATGCCGAGCGATTGGCCCAGGTGCGCCAGGACGTCAGTACGCTGCTGGCCGCCGGCCCCTTCGCCGGGGCGCCGCTGTATCCGGTGGCCAGTCCCGGCGGCGTGGGCATCCCCGCCTTACGCGCCGCCTTGCTCGCGACCCTGGACCAGGTGCGCCAGCGCAACGCCCGCGGCGGCTTTCGCCTGGCGGTGGACCGGGTGTTCAGTGTCGCCGGGGCCGGGGTGGTGGTCACCGGCACCGCCTTTGCCGGCCAGGTGGCCGTCGGCGACGAACTGCTGCTCACCCCACGCGGACAGCGCCTGCGGGTGCGGGGGCTGCACGCCCAGAACCGCGCGGCGGAAACCGCCCAGGCCGGTCAGCGGGTGTCGCTCAATCTTGCGGGCGAGCGGCTGAGCACCGACAGCCTCGCCCGCGGTGACTGGCTGGTGGCCGAGGCGCTGCATGCGCCCACCACCCGGATCGACGTGGAGCTACGACTGCTGCCCGGCGAGGCGCGCAACCTGGCGCACTGGACGCCGGTGCACGTGCACTTGGGCGCCCAGGATCTCACCGGTCGCGTCGCGCTGCTGGAAGGCGACAACCTCGCCCCTGGCGCCATGACCCTGGCACAGCTGGTGCTCCATGCGCCGCTGCACGGGGTGCATGGCGATCGCCTGGTGCTACGTGACCAGTCCGCCCAGCGCACCCTGGGCGGGGCCCGGCTGCTCGATCCCTTTGCCCCGGCGCGCCATCGCCGCACGCCGCAGCGCCTGGCACAACTCCAGGCACTGCGTCGGGGCGGTCTGGAGGAGGCGCTGCCTGAACTCCTGGCCCAGGCCGGCGGCGGTCTCGATCCACGGCTGCTGGCGCGTCAGTTCAACCGCCCCGAAGGCGACTGGCACGTGCCCGCCGACACCCTGAGGGTGGACACGCGGGTTGGCCCGCGGCTGTTTGCAGCCTCCTTGTGGCAGGCGGCGCTCGAGCGCCTGGGCGCGGCGCTGGCGACCTTTCACCAGGAACAACCCGACGAACTGGGTCCCGATCGGGATCGCCTCCGCCGCATCGCCGCGCCGGAGCTGGAGCGGGCAGTCTATCTGGCGCTGCTGGAGACGGCCCTGGCCGAGGGGCGATTGCAGAGCAGCGGTCCCTGGCTGCACATGCCCGATCACCGGGTTCGCCTCACCGAGGCGGAGGAGGGGCTCAAGACCCGCCTCTGGCCGCTGCTGGAGGCACAGCGTTTCGATCCGCCCTGGACCCGCGATCTGGCCAGGAGTCTGGATCAGCCCGAGGCCGAGGTGCGGCTGCTGCTGCGCAAGCTGGCCCGGCTGGGGGAACTGACCCAGGTGGTCAGGGATCTCTTCTATCCCCAGGCGAGTCTGGAAGCCGCGGCCGGCGAGGCATTGCGCCTGGAGCGCGAAGCAGGGATCATTCGCGCCGCGGCCTTTCGCGATGCCCTTGGCATCGGTCGCAAGCGCAGCATCCAGATCCTCGAATGCCTGGATCGCATCGGTTTCACCCGTCGCTTCGGCGACGAGCGCCGGGTCCGCCCGGACAGCGCCTGGGCCCGCGCGGCCGAGGGCTAGCGCAACAGAGGAAGGCAATCACGCCCGGTGGCGTGGCCGGGCTTCAAACCCGGTTGGGGACGGCAGCCGTTCCCGGGTGGGTTCGACTCCCACTGCCTTCCGCCATTTCCTGAGCTCAGTGCCCGTCCACCGGGTGATGCAGCACCGCGCCCTCCCGTTGCAACTCCTGCAGAAACCAGTCGGCTGCCCAGAGCTGTTCGGGCATATAGAGACCCGCCGGCAAGGGTTCACCGCCCGCCAGGCCCAGCACCCGCTCCAGCGACAGCACCAGCCCGAGGGCGGTCAGCGAGGCCTGCCCCTGGCTGAATTCCAGCACGGACCGTGCGGTGGTGGTCTGGCCGTCTCTTTCACCGGTCACCCTGACCGCGATCTCGGCCGCCGTTTCCGCGCCCCGCCGCCGGCTGGAAGACTCGCCCAGGGCGATGTCGAAGCGCAGCTCCGGCGCGGCGGTGGTGGCCCAGAGGCTGAGCAGATCGATGGAGCCGAAGGCCGTGGCGGCCAGCGTGCGACCGTCCAGCGCCGTGACGCTGCCCTGCAGGTCGCCCCCGCTCAGCCAGGCGCGGCGTCCATGGCGGAACGCCAGGGCCGCGGGAGCGGCGCTGTGCACTCGCTCCATATCTTCCCAGGCCAGCGGGCCGGCCGGGTCCGCCTCATCCAGCAAGACCTCCACCCCGATGGCCGCGACCCGGGTGAAGCGGCGGGCGAGATCGAGTGCCAGCGCCAGGGCGGCGCCCGAAGCCCAGTGGCTGGACAGCACCAGGGCATGGGCGCCGGGGCGCTGCATGAACTGGGCGACCTCCGGCCCCAGTTCGGTGACGCCGGTGTTGGCATTGAGATAGGGGATGCCCAGCCGCTGGGCGAGGCGCAGGCCGTGCAGGGCCTGATCCGGTGCCAGCATGATCATGGCTGCCGGGACGAGGGTGGGATCGAGTCCCAGCCCCGGCCGGTCGAGGTCCAGGCGCACCGCCCGGGCCTGCTCGGTGGCCTGGGCGACGTCCTCGGCAGCGGCGAGGTTGCGGCCACCCACCAGCAGGGGCCAGTCAGGCTGGCGCTGGCGGAACCAGTGGACGGCCTGGCGGCCTACCGTGCCCGAACCGCCGGCAAAGAGTATGGGTTGCAGTGGCATGATGCTGTCCTCTTCGTTGCAGTGCTGAGGTTCCGGAGACCGCACAGCCAATTGCCACGGGCTGTTCTCCGCATTAACCTACCAGGAGTAGGTTCTGGTTCAGGATTAACCTACCTTTAGTAGGTTTGCAAGAAGAGTTGACCAATGGCAGCACGATCCACCCCTGAAAAACCGCTCTCCGAAGTCGCCGGGCGGCGTCTCTCAAAGGCAGCCCGGCGTCGGCAACTGCTGGAAACGGCGCGGGTCATCGTTCGGGAAGAAGGCGCGGATCGCCTGACCCTGGGCTATCTGGCCGTGCAGGCGGGCGTTTCCAAGCCGGTCGTCTACGAGCATTTCGGTACCCGCTCGGGACTGCTCATCGAGCTCTATCGCTGGCTCGATCTGGCGCAGATGGATGCCTTTCGCCAGGCCATGACCGCGCGGCAGCAGAGCGCCGAAGAAGCCACCACGGCGCTGGCCGAGGGTTACATCCGCTGCGTGACCGACATGCAGGGTGAGGTTGGCGTGCTGGCGGCGGCCCTGGCGGGAAGTGAGGAAAAGACGGCGGTGTACCAGGAACTGCTGGAACATGGCACCCAGATGGTGGCGGCGGTGCTCACGCCGCACAGCCAAAGACCCGCCGCGGAGTTGCAGGTGTCCTGCATCGGTCTGGTCGGCGCCGGCGAGGCCCTGGCCGCGGCCGTGGTGCGTGGGGCACTGGGCGAGCGCGAGGCCATCGAGGCCTTCACCCGCCTGGTGCGCGCGGTGCTGTAGCCGGCGGCGCTAGTAGACGTCCTTCAGATAGCGCTTCTGTTCACTCATCCCGCGCAGGTACTCGCTGGCGGCCTCGTCGCTGAGATGGCCATGGGTCGCCACCACCTGGCGCAGGGCCTGGTCGACGTCCTTGGCCATGCGGCTGGCGTCGCCGCAGACATAGACGCGGGCGCCGTCCTGCAGCCAGCGCCAGACGTCGGCACCGCGTTCGCGCAGCCGATCCTGCACATAGATCTTCTCGGCCTGGTCGCGGGAGAAGGCCAGGCTCAGTTCGTTCAACAGGCCATCGCGCTGGAAGGCTTCCAGTTCGTCGCGGTAGTAGAAGTCATGGGCGGCGTGCTGCTCGCCAAAGAACAGCCAGTTGCGGCCCCCGTCGCCCCGGGCGCGACGCTCGTGGAGAAAGCCGCGGAAGGGCGCGATGCCGGTGCCGGGGCCGATCATGATCAGCGGGACGTCGCCCTGGTCCGGCAGGCGGAAATGGCGCGAAGGCTGGATATGCACTTCGGTGGTGGCCTCGCCCAGGCGGTCGGCGAGAAAGCTGGAGGCCACGCCCTTGCGCTTACCGTAGCGCACCGCCGAGACGGTGAGGTGCACCTGGCCGGCATGGGCCAGGGGGCTGGAGGCGATGGAGTAGAGGCGTGGCTGCAGGCGCTTGAGGCTGCCGAGCAATTCGCCGGCGTCGTGGCGGGCGGGAAAGCGGGCCAGTACATCGGCCAGTTGCCGGCCCCAGAGCCAGGTCTTGAGTTCGTCGCGAGCGGCCAGCAGGGCGCGGCAATCGGCACTGCCGCTGCGCTCGGCGATCAGCGCCAGGGTCTCGGGGTTGGGGCGGGCGATCTCATAGTGTTCGCTCAGCGCCTGGCGCAGCGACAGCTCGCCGACCTTGGCCACGGCGACCGACTGTTCGCCGTCCAGTCCGGCGAGGGCGAGGACTTCCTCGACCAGCTCCGGGCAGTTGCGCGCTCTCACGCTCAAGGCGTCGCCGGCCTGGTAGGCCAGGGGCCGATCGGATTCGAAACCGAACAGCCGGACCTCCTTGTTGGACCCGGCACTGTTGAGTCTTTGGTTGATGACCAGTCGCGCAGGCACCGCCGTCGGGCGGCTGGTTGCGGTCGGGAGGGTGACGGGCACGTGCTCGGCCTGGGGCGCCAGCTGCCCTTGCAGGGCGCCCAGCCAGGCGTCGGCGCCGTCGAGGTCATCGGCGTCGCAGTCCAGGCGCGGGCAGAGGCGCCGGGCGCCAAGCTGAGCCAGGCGGGCGTCGAGGCGCTGGCCATGGCCGCAGAATTGCTCGTAGGTGGAATCGCCCAGGGCCAGCACGGCGTAGTCCAGTTCGGCCAGGGAGGCGTCGAGCCGATTGAGGCCCTGCCAGAAGGCCTGGCCATTGTCCGGCGCCTCGCCATCGCCAAAGGTGCTGCTCACCAGCAGGACGCGACGGGCTCCGGTCAGGCGTTCCACGGCATAGGCGGCCATGTCGTGCAGCTCCAAGCTGAGACCGGCCTGGCACAGGCGGGCGACGCAGCGCTCGGCCAGGGCTTCGGCGTTGCCGGTCTGGGAGGCCCAGAGCACCACCAGATCGGCCGGCGCGGTGGGGGGCATGGCCAGGCCGGCGGCCCGGCTTTCCGGCAGGCGGCTGAACAACCCGGCGAGCAGGCCGTCGAGCCAGAGGCGGGTGTTGGCGGCCAGCGGCGCCTGGGCCGGCAGGCAGGGCACGCCCTGGGCACCACCGTCGCGCAGACCGTCCATGAAGCCGGCCAGGTAGGTGCGTTCGGCCGCGCTGAGCTGGGGCCGTACCGCGGTCGCGACCCCGGTGAGCTCGGCCAGCCGCGCCAGGGCGGGCAGCTGGATGCTCTCCGCGACAGGCTCGTCGGCCGGCAGCTGGCGATGGGGAATGGTGGCGACCCGGGTCAGGCGCACGGCGCAGACCTTGAGTTCCGGTTGCAGCGAGAGCGGATCGACGGCGTCGCTGGTGACGGCGTTGATGGCCAGGTCGCTGCCCTGCACGTCGGCCCAGTGAAAGGGCGCGAAGCAGTTGCCGGGCTGGACCCGGTCGCTGACGGTCACCGGCAGCACCGCGCGGCCGCGGCGGGAGGTGATCTCCAGGCGGTCGCCCTCCGCCAGGCCCAGGGCCTCGGCATCCCGGGGATGCACTTCCACGAAGGGCGCCGGATTGAGGCGGTTCAGGGCGGCGATCTTGCCGGTCTTGGTGAGCGTATGCCACTGGTGCTGCAGACGCCCGGTGTTGAGCACGAAGGGGTAGTCGGCATCGGGCAGCTCGGCCGGGTCCAGGTGCGGACGGGCGAAGAAGTGCGCCTTGCCGCTGGGGGTGGCGAAGTTGAGCGCGGTCGGTTCGCCGGTTTCGTCCAGGCGCAGGGTCTGGCTGCGGCCGTCGTTGCGATAGCGGATCGGCTGGCGCGGATCGCTCTCCGCGCTGGAGCAGGGCCATTGCAGCGGCGTCTCGCGCAGCCGGGCATGGCTGGCGCCGCGGAGGTCGTAGCCGGTCTGGGGGTTGTGGAATTGCTTGATCTCGTCGAACACCTCGGCGGCCGAGGCGTAGCTGAAGTGTTCGCCATAGCCCAGGGCACAGGCCACGTCGGCGATGATCCGCCAGTCGGCGCGGGCCTCGCCGGGCGGGGTGACGGCCTGGGGCGCCAGGGTCAGGTTGCGCTCGGAATTGATCATGACCCCGTCGGCCTCGGCCCAGAGCGCGGCGGGCAGGAGGATGTCGGCGTAGCTGTTGGTCTCGGTATCGAGAAAGGCGTCCTGGGTGATCACCAGTTCGGCGGCCTGCAACCCGCGGATGACCGTCTCGCGATTGGCCACGCTGGCCACCGGGTTGGTGCAGATGATCCAGCAGGCCTTGACGGTGCCGGCGGCCAGGTCCTCGAACAAGGCGACGGTGCCCTGGCCCAGGCGGGTGTGCAGGGTGCCCTCCGGAATCCGCCAGGCGCGCTCGACGAAGGCGCGGTCGGCGGCGGACAGCAGGCTGCGCTGGCCGGGCAGGCCGGGCCCCATGTAGCCCATCTCGCGCCCGCCCATGGCATTGGGCTGGCCGGTCAGGGAAAAGGGACCGCTGCCGGGGCGGCAGATCTTGCCGGTGGCCAGGTGCAGGTTGCACAGGGCATTGGTGCTCCAGGTGCCGTGGGTGCTCTGGTTCAGGCCCATGGTCCAGAGGCTGGTCCATTCGCCGGCTTCGCCGATCCAGCGCGCCGCGGTGCGGATGTCCGCCTCGGTCAGCCCGGTCCCCGCGGCCACCCGTGCCGGGGTGTAGTCGGCGAGAAAATCGGGCATGGCCGCCCAACCTTCGGTATGGGCGGCGATAAAGGCTTCGTCTATATGGCCCTCGGCGTGCAGCAGGTGCAGCAGGCCGTTGAGCAGCAGCAGATCGGTGCCCGGACGCAGTTGCAGGAAGAGATCGGCCTTCTCGGCGGTGGCGGTGCGCCGCGGATCTATCACGATCAGCTTGGCGCCGCGCTTGACCCGATCCAGCAGCCGCAGAAAGAGGATGGGATGACAGTCGGCCATGTTGGCGCCGCTGACCAGGAAGAGGTCGGCTCGGTCGAGGTCGTCATAGGAACCGGGCGGGCCGTCGGCGCCGAGGGACAGCTTGTAACCGGTGCCGGCGCTGGCCATGCACAGGCGGGAATTGGATTCGAGCTGGTTGGTGCCGATGAAGCCCCGCGCCAGCTTGCTCGCCAGGTATTGGGCCTCCAGCGACATCTGGCCGGACACATAGAAGGCGATGGCGTCGGGTCCGTCGCGGTCGAGGATGGCGCGCAGGCGTTCGGCGGTGGCGGCGATGGCCTGGTCCAGCCCGGTCTGCACCGGTTCGTGGGAGCGGTCATGGCGGACATAGGCCTGCTCCATGCGCCCGCTGTCCACCAGCGCCTGGTGGCTGGTGCTGCCCTTGGTGCACAGCCGGCCGCGATTGGCGGGATGGTCGCGATCGCCGCTGACCTTGGTGATCCGGCCGTCTTCCACCTGCATGACGATCCCGCAGCCGACGCCGCAGTAGGGGCAGACGCTCTTGATGTGGGTAGTGGCCATGGCAAGGATCCTTCGAAAACCAGAAAGCGAAAAGGCGCCGGTCGCGCTCCCCGGAGGGAGGCGAACACGGCGCCTTTGTCGTGAAAGGAAGCGATCGGCGTTGACCGCTCCAGGCCAGGGATTTAGCAAGGCCCGCGCCAGCTTGGCCCGGCGCGCGCGGGGAGCGCATTCCTACTGGTCTGGCGGCGTGCCGGTGGCGCCGGCCGAGGTCGCGGCGATGGCGGTCGCGATGCGCCCTGACGGGGCAGGCCGGCTCAGTCTTGCACCGTTGTAGTTCTGCTCGGCGGGCGTCCGGACAGCCGTCGGCAAGGCACTCGGCAGGCCGCAGCCCGCGCCAGCGGCGGATCTTCGGGCGATCAGGCGGACCTGGCACAGCCGATGCAAAAGCCCTGACAGACCCGCACATTCGGGTCGCCCGGTCGATCAACGGCGATCGACAGCCACCGCAGGCGACGGGCATGGAGCAGAGCCCAGGGCTCCTCCCTACCAGAACAGGCAAAGGCGCCTGAGACCGCAAGGTTTCAGGCGCCTTTTTATTTGCCGCGACTCAACCTGATTGGCCTCGGCCGGGGGATAGCCTCCATGAACAGCATCGTGACCCGCAAAGAACGTCTGATCGTCGTCGGCAACGGCATGGTCGGTCATCACCTCGTCGAGCAGCTGCTGGCCGCTGGCGCCCTGGACCACTACGAGATCCATGTCTTCGGCGAAGAGCGTCAGCGCGCCTATGATCGGGTCCACCTCTCCGAGTACTTCGCCGGTCGCGATGCCGAATCCCTGGCCATGAGCGAAGCCGGCCTCTATGCCGTGCCCGGCCTGGTGCTGCACCTGGGCTGCGCAGTGACCGCCATCGACCGCGAACAACGCGAGGTGCTGACCCCTGAGGGCGCCTTTGGCTACGACCGCCTGGTACTGGCCACCGGCTCCTATCCCTTCGTACCGCCCATCGAGGGCGTCGAAGGCGACTCGCGCCTGGTCTATCGCACCCTGGACGACCTGGACACCATCCGCCTGGCCGCCGCCAGGGCGCGCCGCGGCGTGGTGGTGGGCGGCGGCCTGCTCGGCCTGGAGGCGGCCAATGCGCTGAAATCCCTGGGCCTGGAGGCCCATGTGGTGGAATTCGCCCCGCGCTTGATGCCGGTGCAGCTGGACGACCTGGGTGGCGCCGCGCTCAGGCAGCGCATCGAGGACCTGGGCGTGGGCGTGCATCTTTCCAAGGCCACCCAGAACATCACCGCCGGCAGCGACTATCGCTACCGCATGAACTTCGCCGGCGAGGATTTCCTCGAGACCGACCTGATCCTGTTTTCCGCCGGCATCCGGCCCCAGGACGCCCTGGCCCGCAGCTGCGGCCTGGAACTCGGCGCCCGCGGCGGGGTGGCGGTGGACAACGGCTGCCTGACCAGCGATCCCTTCATCCATGCCATCGGCGAATGCGCCGCCTGGAACGGCAGCATCTTCGGCCTGGTCGCCCCGGGCTACCAGATGGCGCGCCTGGTGGCCGCCACCCTCTGCCATGGCCAGGCTACGCCCTTCACCGGCGCCGACATGTCCACCAAGCTCAAGCTGCTGGGCGTGGACGTGGGCTCCATTGGCGATGCCCACGGCGCCACCCCCGGCGCGCGCAGCTATCGCTACATCGACGAGGCCAGCGCCAGCTACCGCCGCCTGGTGGTCTCCGCCGACGGCAAGCACGTCCTCGGCGCCGTGCTGGTGGGCGACAACAGCTACTACGACACCCTGCTGCAATACGCCCAGAACGGCATCCCGCTGCCCCAGGATCCGGCCAGCCTGATCATGCCGGTGGGCGAGGGCGCCCCGACCCTGGGCGCCGATGCCCTGCCGGCCACCGCCACCCTCTGCTCTTGCCACAACGTCACCAAGGGCGCGGTTTGCGCCGCCATCGATGCCGGCTGCACCGATCTGGCCGGCATCAAGAGCTGCACCAAGGCCGCCACCGGTTGCGGCGGCTGCGCGGCACTGGTCAAGCAGGTGTTCGAGCACGAGCTGATCGCCCGCGGCGTCGAGGTCGACAAGAGTCTCTGCGAACACTTCGCCCATACCCGCCAGGAGCTCTATCACCTGGTGCGGGTGGCAGGCATCCAGAGTTTCGACGAGCTCCTGGCGCGCCACGGCCGCGGCCAGCATGGTTGCGACATCTGCAAGCCGGCGGTGGCCAACGTCCTGGCCTCCTGTTGGAACGCCCCCATTACCGATCCGCACCTGGTGCCGCTGCAGGACACCAACGACACCTTCATGGCCAACATGCAGAAGAACGGTACCTATTCCGTGGTGCCGCGCATCCCGGGCGGCGAGATCAGCCCGGAAGGCCTGATCGCCATCGGCCAGGTCGCGAAGAAATACGATCTCTACACCAAGATCACCGGCGGCCAGCGCATCGACCTCTTCGGTGCCCAGTTGCACGAGCTGCCGGACATCTGGGGCGAGCTGATCGCCGCCGGCTTCGAGACCGGTCATGCCTACGGCAAGTCCACCCGCACGGTGAAGAGCTGCGTGGGCAGTACCTGGTGCCGCTACGGGGTACAGGACAGCGTCAAGATGGCGCTGGACATCGAACACCGCTACAAGGGCCTGCGCGCCCCGCACAAGCTCAAGTTCGCGGTCAGCGGCTGCACCCGCGAATGCGCCGAGGCGCAGAGCAAGGACATCGGCGTGATCGCCACCGAGAACGGCTGGAATCTCTATGTCTGCGGCAACGGCGGCATGCGCCCGCGCCACGCCGAGCTGTTCGCCACCGACCTGGATGACGAAACCCTGATCCGCTACATCGACCGGCTGCTGATGTTCTACATCCGCACCGCCGACCGTCTGCAGCGCACCTCGGTGTGGCGCGAGTCGCTGGAGGGCGGGCTGGACTACCTCAAGCAGGTGATCATCGAGGACAGCCTGGGCCTGGGCGCCGAACTGGAAGCCCAGATGCAGCTGGTGGTGGATCGCTACGAATGCGAATGGGCCAACGCCCTGAACGATCCCGACAAGCTCAAGCGCTTCCGTACCTTCGTCAACCAGCGCGGCAACGACCCGGACATCCACTTCGTCAAGGAGCGCGGCCAGCGCCGGCCGGCGCGTCTTCACGAACTTCAGCTCATCGCCGTTACCGAGGAGGCTTGACCATGACCCAGACCAATACCGCCCGCGCCCTGGAGCCCCGCTGGCAACCCCTGTGCAGCCTGGCCGACCTGGTGCCCCAGTCCGGCGTGGTGGCCCTACACGAGGGTGAGCAGGTGGCGCTGTTCTACCTGCCGGAGACCGAGCAGAAGGTCTTTGCCGTGGGCAACCGCGATCCCAAGTCCGGCGCCAACGTCATCGGCCGTGGCATCGTCGGCCAGCTGGGCCCGGATCTGGTGATCGCCTCGCCGCTGTACAAGCAGCACTTCCGCCTGGCGGACGGCGGCTGCCTGGAGTATCCCGAGCAGGCCTTGCCCACCTGGGCGGTGCGGCTGAATGGAGAACGGGTGGAGATCGCCTGAGGCCTTTGCGTCCGGCCTTCCCTCACCCCAGCCCTCTCCCGGGGGGGAGGGGGCGGTACGGAGTGGGGCGGGGCTTCGTGCGTAGCCTGGACAACGGCGCAGCCTTGTCCAGGTTTCCCGCCATTCGCCCCATCGTCACTGTTGCACCCACCGCAGTGCAGCGTTGCGCGATAGGTGCCGGTCAAGGCAGGCGAAAACCCTTGGTCGGGTCGATACTCAAGGAGCGGGGACGCTGTCTGCCGATCCTGGCAATCGTCCCGCGGGAGGTCACCATGCGCCTGACAAGAACAATTCGCTCCGCGCTGTTTATTGCTCTGCTCTCGGCCCTGGCCGCTATCGCCCTGCTGGAGGGGTGGCGCGCGCAACCGGTGGGCGAACTCACCCTGCGCGCCGATCCGGTCTGTACCCATGGGTATGCCCCCTATGGCTGCTATCCGGTTCCGGCCCGAGGGGGCGATCTGGGCTGGCTGGAGCGCCTCTAGGTCGTCAACCTGCCTGCAGGTCGGTTGCCAGCAGCGCTGCCAGCTCGCGACCCGTCAGGGAGGGACCGAACAGGGCCCCCAGGACCTCGTCGCAGTGCCGTGCCTGGAGCCAGGCCAACTGGCCAGGCGTCTCCACGCCCGTCGCCGTCACCCTGAGGCCCAGGGTTCGTCCCAGGCCAATCAGAGCCTGGGCAATGGCGGCATCGACCTGCTGATCCTCCAGGCGCGCGACCAGACGGCTATCCAGGCTGATGCCATCCAGCACGGGGTGGCGCAGCGAGTCGAGGGCGCCTGAGCCGGTGCCAAGGTCGGCCAGGCCCAGGCGCACGCCCAGGGCCTTGAGCGCCTGCAGCGGCGGCGCCAGAGCGCTGTCTGCCTGCAACAGCGCCTCGGGCAGCTGCAGCTCCAGGCGTTCCGCTGCCAGGCCGCTCGTCTGCAAGGCGCGGGCGACCGTCGCGACCAGGGCCTCGCCATCCGCGCGCGGGCGAGCGGACAGGCCGACGACCAGCTGCAGCGGCGCGGGCCAGGCCGCGGCAGCGTGACAGGCGTTGTCCAGCAACCAGAATTCCAGGGGAACGCTGAGTCCGGTTTCTTCGGCCAGGGGCAGGAAAGCCTCCGGCGGCAGCAGGCCGCGCTGCGGATGGGCCCAGTGCAGCCGCACCTCGATGCCGCTCAGCCTGCCCTCGGCGGCGCTCCGACGGGGCAGGTAACCCAGGCGCAGCTGGTCGAGCGCCAGCGCCTGGCGCAGCTCCTGTTCCAGGTCACGCCGCTGGCTGAGCTGGGCGTCCATCGCCGGAGCATGAAAGCACCAGCCGTTGCGGCCCGCGGCCTTGGCCTGATACAGCGCGATATCCGCCAGGCGCAGCAGGTCCTCGACCTGGCTGGCCTGCTCCGGCGCCTGGGCGATGCCGATGCTGGTCCCGACGCTGACCGACTGTTCCTCCAGCAGGATGGGGCGGCCGATGGCGTTCACCAGGCGCGCACAGATCTGGTCGACGGTCGCCCCATCCAGGTGACCGAGCAGCACCACGATGAATTCGTCACCGCCCAGGCGCGCCACCAGGCCGCCGGGTCTCAGACTGGCCTGCAGACGCCGGGCGATTTCCTGCAGCACCCGATCGCCGGCGGCGTGGCCGAGACTGTCGTTGACCGGCTTGAAACGATCCAGATCCAGGCTGAGCAGCGTCAGCGGGGTCCTGGCTTGCGTCAGCTTGCGCGCCAGGTAGTGCTGCAGTTGCAGGCGATTGGCCAGGCCGGTCAGGCTGTCGTGTTGCGACAGGTGTTCGATTTCCGCCTGGGCATTGACCGCGGCGGTGATGTCACTGGCGGTGCCGCGAAAGCCCGCGTCCTTGGGCAGCGGCCGGGCGGTGATCTCGCAGACCCGGGAGTGACCCAGGCGGTCGCGATAATGGCAGCGCAGCACCTGGCGCTCGTCGAGGTGTCGAGCATTGCCCTGCAGCCAGGCAGCCAGCGGGGTCGTCTCGCTGCTGAACAGCTCCGCCAGCGGCCGCCCGAGCCAACTGCCGGGTGCATGCCCGGTGATGCGGGCGAAGCGTTCGGAGAGATAGGTGATGCGGCCCGCGGCATCGCTTTCCCACAGCCAGTCGGAGGCGGCCTCGGCGAGTTCGCGAAAGCGCCTTTCGCTGCGGCTCAGTTCGGCCTGGCTGGCGACCACGGCATCGAACTGCTGGTCGAGCTGCCGCGCCGAATTCAGCGCATGGCGGATCAGCAGGGCCAGCACCAGCCCGAGCAGCAGCACCCCGGCCAGGAAGACCGGCAGGGTGCGGCGCAGGAGCTGGGCGCCGGGTTGCGGCGGTTGCCAGTTGAGCAACAGCGGTGAATCCAGCAAGCGCAGATATTCGTGATCGACCAGGGGCACCCGCGACGCTGCGAGTCGCGGCAAGCCATAGGTATCGCTGAGATGGGCCAGGGTGTCCGGATCGAGCACGTTGACGAACAGCATCACCGAGGGCGCGCCGGGACCCGGGGCCACGCTGTAGCTCGCGCCGGGCGTGATGGTGGCCGCGGCGACCAGCGCCGGGACACCGCCCACGCTCAGCACCCGTACCAGACTCTCGGTCTCGCCAGGGCGCTGGCGGGTGGCCGCCAGCAGGCCGGCCAGGTCGCCTTCGAGCCACTGCGCCGCCGCGCGCTCCGTCGGCCGGCCATCGATCACCGCATAGACGGTACGATCCTGCGGATCCAGCACGAAGACCCCGTTGTAGCCATAGAGCTCATAGGGGATGTCGCCGACGTTGCGCTCGTCGTTGGCCCAGAAGAGGTCGACCGTCAGGTGCAGGTGCTTGTAGGCCTCGCCCCACTTGGCGTAGTTGATGATGTTGTGGCCGATCTCGTTTTCGACCTGCACCAGGGTGCGGTCGATATAGGTCCGGGCGCGTTGCTGGACGTCGGCGTCCTGGCTGGTGGCGGTCCTGATCAGCAGGTAGCAGCCGAGGCCGAGCAGGATCGGCAGGGCGCAGATGACCGGAAAGAGGCGCAGCAGCAGATTGTGGCTGCGGCGGGTGGCGATGGGCGTGGACGGCATGGCGAACCTGGGCGGTGCTGGACGACAGTCAGGATTCCCACGCGGTGGCCAAGAAGGGCGCGAGGGGTGCCTGGCCAGCGGCCATTATCCGCCACCGCCCCCCAGCCGTCTGCTCGCGGTCTGACCAGGGGCAGCGCTGAGCTGCCCGGACGGTCGACCGCTCAAGGCCGCGGTGGATAGCTGACGAGCAGCTCGTTGATCAGGCGGCTGAAGGCGGCGCTGCGTTGGGCGGGTGTGGCGTTCTGGTCGTCCAGCAGGCGCTCTTCGCTGGCGCGCCAGACCAGCTTGCCGTCACGGCCATCGAGCATGTCGAGCTGGACCGTCATCACCGGGTAGGTGACGGTCTGGGTGCGCACATAGCTAGGCCCCCAGGGGCCAGGACCCCAGGCGGAGCCCCAGGGACCGCCCCAGCCCGGGCCCCAGTAGGGGTCGGCGTAGCTGTAGCTCTGCTGGCGCTGATCGAGGATCACATAGAGCTTGATCTTCAGATCCGGGCGCGTGCCTGCCACCGCCGGGCGCAGCCCGCGCTGGTCGAGGCCGCTGCTGACCGAATCGCGCAGGCGCTGCTCGGTCAGATCGCTGCGCACCCGCGGATCGTTGGGGCGGTACTCGATGGCGGGATCCGCCCAGCCCCAGCTGCGATAGGCGGCGAAGTCGCGGCTGGCGTCATAGTCCAGATTGCGCGGGCCACGCTCGGCGCAGGCCGCCAGCAGGAGGACCGCGAGCAGCAGGAGGCAACGTTTCATGGGCGATCCTCTGAGGTGAGCGCGCTAGTCTGCTTGGACTGGCTTAAGGGCCACTTATCCCTTCAGCTCGGCGGATAGTTGGCCAGCAGGCGGCGGGTGGTGTCTCTCAGGGTACGCGCGCGTTCGCCGCTGTTGCCGCCGCTGGCCTGCTCGGCGGCCGAGTGCCAGAGCACCCGGCCGGTGGCGGGATCGAGCAGTTCCACCTCCAGCACGTCGACCAGGAAGGTCCGGGTGCGGGTCCGCGCCTGACCGACGCTGGCGCCATAGCCGGGGCCGTAGCCATAGGGTCCGTAGCCGCCGTAGCCATAGCCGGTGTCGTAGTAGTCGGTGTATTGCTCGCTGCGCTGTTGCTGGGTGAGGCGGGCTCGCACCTGCAGATCGGCGCGGGCACCGCCGATGGCCGGTCGCAAGCCGCGCTGGTCGAGGCCATCGGCCACTGCCTGCTGCACCGTCTGGCCATCCAGGCCGCCGCTGACCACCGCGGCGCCCGGTGCCCAGCTCCAGGTGCGATAGCGACTCCAGTCACGCGGGGTGGGCGGATAGGCCGCCGGATCCTGCTGCGGCAGCACCGGCACCGAGGCTTCGGGCAGGCTGCTGGCGACATAGGGATTGGGCGTCTGGCAACCGGCCAGGGCGAGCAGCGCGAGCGACAGGCAGAACAGGGGGCGACGCATGACCGGTTCCTCGAAGGAATGCTGGCCAGAGCATACCGCGCCCGGGGTCATCCTGCCTCAGGTTGGCAGAGCCAATGCAGATAGCGCCCCAGGCCCGCGAAAGCCGGGTGCCGCCGGTGGGCCAGTTCCATGGCCACCAGCGCTTCGCCGTCGGCACGGGTCTGGAATTCCGGCGGCATGTAGTCGTGAAAGACCCGGACGCCACTGCGCGCTCGGATCCGCCAGTCCGGCGCTAGCCAGGCCTCGACCTCGCGCGGATCGAGGGGCTGTTGCGGCGTCAGGCCGCGTTGGCCCGCGCCCGCGTAGTCACCCTGCCTGAGTTTGCGAAAATGCCCCTTGAGCAGATTGCGATAGATCAGGGCGTCACGGTTGTAGAAGGCCAGGGACAGCCAGCCGTCCGGCGCCAGGCAGCGCTGCAGGGTCGGCAGGATCGCCGGGGGCGTTTCCAGCCATTCCAGCACCGCGTGGCAGAGCACCAGGTCGAAGGGCTCGGCGAAAGCGGGCAATTCCTGCCAGGGCAGCGCCAGCCAGTCGGCGTCGAGTCCAGCGGCGGCGAAGGCCTCCCGGGCCCCGGCCAGCATGGGCGCCGAGGGTTCGGCCAGGGTCACGGCATGGCCCTGCTGCGCCAGCCAGAGACTCATGTGGCCGAGCCCGGCACCGATGTCCAGCACCCGCAGCGGGCGGTGCGGCAGCATTTCGGTCAGGTCCGCCTGCAGCACGGCCAGGCGGATGGCGCCCTTGGTGCCGCCATAGATGTTGGCCGCGAAACGGGTGGCGCGGTCGTCGAAGAAGGTATCGCTCACGGCAGGAAGCGCCTCTCGTTGTCGGCCAGCTTGGCCAGTACCGCCTGCTCCACGTCCAGCTCCAGCTCGCTGCCCAGTTGCAGCAGATAGAGCAGCACGTCGGCGATTTCCTGGCCGGCGTGCTCGCGCTCGGTGGCGCTCAAGGTGCGGGCTTCGGCATCGCTCTTCCACTGGAAGATCTCCACCAGCTCGGCCATCTCGACGCTGGCGGCCATCGCCAGATTCTTGGGGTTGTGATAGCGCCGCCAGGCGTTGGCCTCGCGGATCGCGTGCAGGCGGGTGAGCAGGGCAGGGAGGTCCATGGGCGTCCGAGGGTCGACAAAACGCCATTCTCCCATGGCGAGACGGCTGTCGTCCGCCGGCCTGCGCGACAGCCTGGCGCTGTTGTTCTACCCTGGGCCCATCACCGCTATGCTGGCTGCTGGAGCCCTGATGAAATCTCGCCTGTCCGGACTGGGCTTGGCCCTGCTGCTGATTACCGGCGTCGCCCATGCCGAAAAGCTGCTGCTGGAAGGCACCCTGGGCCAGGCCCGGGTGGTGGTGGAGGTCGATCCCACCGCCAACGACGAAAGCTATGGCCGCTATTTCTACGACCGCTATCGTCGCGACCTGCGCCTGAGCGGTCCGGCGCAACCGGGCGACCGGCTGAAGCTGGAGGAGGGTGCGCCCTGGCAGGACGGCCCCAAGGCCAGCTGGGCGCTGACGCGCGGCCAGGACGGCTCCTGGACCGGCACCTGGAGCGGTGCCGGCAAGACCCTGCCGCTCGCCCTGGCGCCGTTGCAGCTGGGGCCGCCGGCCGCTACCGATCGCTACCGGCAGACCCTGCGCCAGGACGATCCCTATGAATATCGCCGCCTGCAGGGACTCACGCTGGAACAGGGCGAGCGCCAGACCTTCATGGGTCGTGGCCTGCGCTGGTGGCGCGAGCCGGTCTCGGGCATGCGGCTGTTCACCGTGGAGGGCGCCAGCGAGGCGGCCAATGCCGTGCTGCGCGAACGACTCTGGGCGGAGGTCGATGCCCATCTGAGCTGCATCGGCCCTGACGGCGAGCACCGCCTGCAGGTGACCCCGCAACTGCTCAGCGAGCGGGTGCTCAGCGTCAATCTGTTCAGCCAGTACAGCTGCAGCGGCGCGGCCCACCCGGATTTCGGCAGCGCGCCCCTGACCCTGGATCTCCAGACCGGCCAGGAGTTGGCGCTGGAAGACTTTCTCTGGCTGGGCCACGGCCAGCCGCTCCGTCCGCAGCCGGAGGATCGCTATTCCCAGGCCCTGGCGGACTATCGGCAACGGACCCTGGCGCCCTGGGTGGTCCGGCTGTTCACCCGCCTCTATCCGCCGCTGATGCAGGCGCCCGCCGACGGCGATGGCTGCGACTATCGCAGCGCCGACGTCTGGCAATTCGCGCCCTGGTACCTGACGCCCAAGGGCCTCTATCTCGGCCCGACCTTTTTCCGCGCCGCCCGCAACTGCGACGAACCCGGCGGCACCCTGGTGCCCTACGCCGAGGTCCGCAAGCATCCGGGGCCGCTGGCGGGATTGCTGCCCCGCTAGGGCACAGGCGGGTGCCGGGTAAGGTTGGGCTTCGACGATGGAGCCGTCTCGACCCAACCTACAAGACCAGTCGTAGCGCGGCGAATTGCATGGCGTTTTCACCGGGAAGCAAGGTCCCGCGTGGGTAAGGCTGCGCCGTTACCCACCCTACAGTCAGCTGTCAGTCCGTAGGGTGGAAAACCGCGAAGCGTTTTCCACTGGGCATTGAGTATCGGCAGCGGACAGGGCTTTGCCTCCTTCGACTCTAGTCGTCGGCGATCAGCCGTTTGCCCAGGGTGACGACCTCGGCCTCCACATAACCCAAGGCCGCATAGAAGCCGATGATCGCCGCGTTATCCCGCCGTACCATCAGCTGCAACTTGGGACAGCCGCGTTCGGTGAGCAGTTGTTCGGCGGTCTCCACCAGACGCCGCGCATGGCCGCGGCGCTGATGCTCCGGGGCCACTGCGAGGTAATAGAGCCAGCCGCGATGGCCGTCGGTGCCGACCATGGCGCTGGCCATGAGGGTACCGTCCACTTCGCCCACCAGGAACAACTCGGGTTGCTCGACGCGCTTGCGCTGGATGTCGCGGTAGGGATCGTTCCAGGGGCGAATCAGGCCGCAGGCCTGCCAGAGGCTGACCACGGCCTCGGTGTCGGCGGATTGAAAGGGGCGGATGTGCATGGGGAGGCAGCCTGTAGCGGGGCAGGGGTGTGTCGGGCTTCGACGATGGGGCCGTCTCAACCCAACCTACAGGACTTCCGTAGGTTGGGTTGAGCGCCAGCGAAGCCCAACATTACCGCGCCAGGCCAAAGATGTTGGGCTTCGACGATACAGCCGTCTCAACCCAACCTACAGGGCTTGCGTAGGTTGGGTTGAGCGCCAGCGAAGCCCAACAGCCCAATGCCAAGTCCGGAACGTTGGGCTTCGACGATGGAGCCGTCTCGACCCAACCTACAGGGCCTGCGTAGGTTGGGTTGAGCGCCAGCGAAGCCCAACAGCCTCAACGTCCTAGAGAAAGTTCTCCGCATAGTGGCAGGCCACCTGGCGGGCTTCCACATTGCGCAGCGCCGGGACCTCGGTCTTGCACTTTTCCGTCGCATAGGGGCAACGGCGATGGAAGACGCAACCGGGTGGCGGATCCAGCGGGTTGGGCAGCTCGCCCTGGATGCGGATGCGCGGCTTGCTCGGATCCGGGTGCAGACTCGGGGTGGCCGACAGCAGCATCTGGGTATAGGGATGCAGGGGCCGCTCGAACAGCAGGTCACGGCTGGTCTTTTCGACGATGCAGCCGAGGTACATCACCATCACCTCGTCGGCGATGTGGCGCACCACCGAGAGGTTGTGGGAGATGAACACATAGGCAGTCCGGTACTGCTGCTGCAGATCCATGAACAGGTTGAGCACCTGCGCCTGGATGGACACGTCCAGCGCCGAGGTCGGCTCGTCCGCCACCAGCACCTTGGGCTGCAGCATCATGGCGCGGGCCACGGCGATGCGCTGGCGCTGGCCACCGGAGAACATGTGTGGATAGCGCTGGTAGTGCTCGGGCCGCAGGCCCACCTGCTGCATCATCGCCTGCACCTTCTCGCGCCTTTCGGTGCGGGAGAGGCTGGTGTTGATCTGCAGCGGCTCGGCGAGCTGGTCGCCGATCTTGCGCCGCGGATTGAGTGAGGCATAGGGATTCTGGAACACCATCTGCACCTCGCGGCGCAGTTCCTTGCGGCGGGCGGCGTCGGCCTTGGCCACGTCCTGGCCGCCGATGACCAGGCTGCCGGCGGTGGGCTGCTCGATCAGCGTCAGGGCGCGGGCCAGGGTCGACTTGCCGCAGCCGGACTCGCCCACCACGGCCAGGGTGCGCCCGGCCTGGAGGTCGAAGGAGACACCGTTGAGCGCCTTGACCGTGGCGTTGTCCTTGAACAGGCCGCGGGAGATTTGATAGTGCTGGGTCAGGCCCTTGGCTTCGAGCACGAGGTGCTCGGGCGCCTGCTCCGGGGTGGTGGAGCGGGCGAGGACGGTGGCTTCAGACGGCGCCATGGCGATCCTCCGGCAACTGGCTGGGACGTTGATGTTCGGGCAGCACCGCAGGCGCCTCGCCCGGGGCGACGTTGCGCGGGAAGAAGCAGCGCACCGCGCCACGGTCGTAGGGCTCCAGCGCCGGACGCTCCTGGCAACGCGGCTGCACATAGGGGCAGCGCGGGCTCAGCAGGCAACCGGCGGGCCGGTCGTAGCGACCGGGGACGATGCCGGGCAGGGTGTGCAGGCGGTCCGTCTGGCTGTGCTCGGGAATGGCCGCCAGCAGGGCTTCGGTGTAGGGATGCGCAGGGGCGTCGAACAGGGTCGGCACCACGCCTTTCTCCACCGCCTGGCCGGCATACATCACCACCACGCGCTGGGCGGTCTCGGCCACCACGGCGAGGTCGTGGGTGATGAGGATCAGGCCCATGCCCTCGTCGCGCTGCAGATTGACCAGAAGCTCCATGATCTGCGCCTGGATGGTCACGTCCAGCGCGGTGGTGGGCTCGTCGGCGATCAGCAGGCGCGGCTCGGCGGCGATGGCCATGGCGATGGCGACGCGCTGGCTCATGCCCCCGGACAGCTGGTGCGGATAGGCGCCCAGGCGACTGGCCGCGGCCGGGATCTCGACCTTTTCCAGCAATTCCAGGGCGCGCTGGCGAGCGGCGCGACCCTTCAGGCCCAGGTGCTGGCGGATCACCTCTTCCAGCTGGAAGCCCACGGTGTAGCTGGGGTTGAGCGCCGTCATCGGGTCCTGGAAGACCATCGACAGCTCCTTGCCGATCAGGTGGCGCCGGCGGCGGCCCTTGAGGCTGAGCAGGTCCTGGCCGTCGAAGGCCAGGCGGTCGGCGGTGATGCGGCCGGGATGATCGACCAGGCCCATCACGGCCATCATGGTCACCGACTTGCCGGAGCCGGATTCGCCGACGATGGCGACGATTTCGCCCTGATCCACCGTGAGATCGAGGCCTTCCACCACCGGCGGGGCGTCGGCGCCGCCGAAGCGCACCGAGAGGTTCTGGATTTCGAGGAGGCTCATGACTGCACCTTCAGACGCGGATCGAGGGCATCGCGCAGGCCGTCGCCCATCAGGTTGATGGCCAGCACGGTGAAGAGGATGGCGAGACCCGGCAGGGTCACCACCCACCAGGCGCGCTCGATGTAGTCGCGGGCCGAGGCCAGCATGGTGCCCCACTCGGGAGTGGGCGGCTGCACGCCGAGGCCGAGGAAGCCCAGGGCGGCGGCATCGAGGATGGCCGAGGAAAAGCTCAGGGTGGCCTGGACGATCAGCGGCGCCATGCAGTTGGGCAGCACGCTGACGAACATCAGCCGCAGGGTACCGGCGCCGGCCAGCCGCGAGGCGGTGACATAGTCGCGGTGCAGTTCGCCCATTACCGCGGCGCGGGTCAGGCGGACATAGGAGGGCAGCGAGACGATGGCGATGGCCACCACGGTGTTGATCAGGCCTGGGCCGAGGATGGCGACGATGGCCACGGCCAGCAGCAGCGAGGGCAGCGCCAGCATGATGTCCATCAGGCGCATGATCACCGGACCGGCGCGGTTGGGCGAGAAACCGGCGACCAGCCCGAGCAGGATGCCGGGGATCAGCGAGAAGACCACCGAGGCCAGGCCTATCAGCAGCGACAGCCGGGCACCGTGGATCAGCCGGCTGAGCAGGTCACGTCCCAGCTCGTCGGTACCCAGCGGGAACTGGCTGTTGCCACCGTCCAGCCACAGCGGCGGGGTGAGCATGAAGTCGCGGAACTGCTCGCTGGGCGCATGGGGCGCGACCCAGGGCGCGAAGAGCGCGCAGAACACCACGATGACCATGAAGATCAGCCCGCCAAGAGCGCCCTTGTTGCGAGCGAAGGCGTGCCAGAACTCCTTGAAGGGAGAAGGGTAGAGGGCGCTCGGGTCTTGAGCGGCCGGGGTGTTTACCGTTGTCATAGGCTCTGTCCGTATGGGCGCATCAACGCTGGTGGCGGATGCGCGGATTGACCAGGCCGTAGAGAATGTCCACGACGAAATTGACCAGGATGACCAGGGTGGCGATCAGCAGGATGCCGTTCTGCACCACCGGATAGTCCCGGGCGCCGATGGCCTCGATCAGCCACTTGCCGATGCCGGGCCAGGAAAAGATGGTCTCGGTGAGCACCGCGCCGGAGAGCAGGCTGCCGACCTGCAGGCCGAGCACCGTCAGCACCGGGATCAGGGCGTTGCGCAGGGCGTGGACGAAGACCACCCGCCCCGGCGACAGGCCCTTGGCGCGGGCGGTGCGCACATAGTCCTCGCGCAGGACCTCGAGCATGGCCGAGCGGGTCATGCGGGCGATCACCGCCAGGGGAATGGTGCCCACCACGATGGCCGGCAGGATCAGGTGCTTGAGGGCATCGACGAAGGCGCCGGGCTCGTCGGAGAGCAGGGTGTCGATGAGCATGAAGCCGGTGCGCGGCGGGATGTCGTAGAGCAGGTCCAGGCGGCCGGAAACCGGGGTCCAGCCGAGCTGCACGGAGAACAGCATGATCAGCAGCAGGCCCCACCAGAAGATCGGCATCGAATAGCCGGTCAGGGCCACGCCCATCACCCCGTGGTCCACCGTGGTGCCGCGCCTGAGGGCGGCGATGATGCCGGCCAGCACGCCGAAGACGGTGGCGAACAGCATGGCCGCCACCGAGAGTTCCAGGGTGGCCGGGAACAGGGTCAGGAATTCATCCCAGACCCCAACGCGACTGCGCAGGGATTCGCCGAGGTTGCCCTGGGCAAGGTTGCCGATGTAGTCGAAATACTGCTGGTACAGGGGCTTGTCGAGGCCCAGGCGGTGCATGGCTTCGGCGTGCATCTGCGGATCGACGCGGCGTTCGCCCATCATGACTTCCACCGGATCGCCGGGAATGAGGCGGATCAGGGCGAAGGTCAGCAGGGTGACGCCAAAGAACGTCGGTATCAGCAGCCCGAAGCGACGGGCGATGAAGGCGAGCATCGGAGGGGGTATCTCCTCTTGAGGCTGATCAAGACGGCGCGAGTACATGCCCGGCCGCGTTTTTAAGTGAGAGCCCGCTCAAAAGCTAATGAGCTTTTGATCTGACTCTCAGACCTTGTGGGTCTGGATTCATCCCTGAAGAGACCATCCTGGTCCGCAACGAACGACACCTGCGCGAGGCAGCCTCGTTCGGTCCTACGAATAGGTTCGAAGAGCGCTCTGGGCCAACGCTCCAAACCCGGCAGACTACCACGTTGCCACGGGTGTCGATATCCTCGACACGGCCAGGGCTTCGCCGGTGTTCGCGGCGCGATCCCGGCCAGATGCCGGACACTGCGTGGAAGCCGCCGGGGCCTGCCATTACAGCAGGTTGAACGGCAGGGTGGAGACCAGGCGCAATTCCTTGACGTTGCCGTCGACCTGGTTCTGGCTGGCGCGGTGATCGGTCAGCAGCAGGCGGAAGCGACTGTCCTTGAGCGCGCCCTGCTGCACCTTGTAGGTGGTGACCAGGCCGATCTCGTGGTGCTTCTCGCCATCCTGCTGCAGGACCTCGGCATAGTTGGCGTACTTGCCGGCGCCGGCATCGTAGTGGGTGCCGTCGATGTCCCAGCCCTTGGCGTACCAGACGCCGGTGCTCAGGCCGGGCACGCCGAAGTAGCTCCAGTCGGTCTCGTAGCGGATCTGCAGCGACTTCTCGTTGGGGCCGTTGTAGTCCGAGACCAGGGAGTTGGCCAGGTAGATGGCGGCGGTCTCGTGGGCGTAGTCGAAGTACTCGTTGCCGTCGATCTGCTGGTAGGCCAGGGTCAGGCTGTGGGCCTGGTGGCTGCCGGTGAACGCCAGGCTCCAGGCGGTGTTGTCGATGTCGCCAGCCTTGGCGCTGCCAGCGTCGACGGTGCGATAGGCGTTGGCCACCGCCTTCCAGGCGAAGGTGTCGAGAGTGCCGCCGGCCTGGGTGATGCTCAGGAAGTACTGATTCCAGACGTCTTCGAAGTTGGCGCCATAGACGCTGACCTCCCAGCCCTGGGGCAGCTTGTAGTTGCCGCCGAGAAAGCTCAGGCGGTCGGCGGTGACCTCGCGGGTACCGTACTCGGTGGTCCACTTCTCGTCGCCGGCACCGGTCCGCGGACTGACGCGGGTGAAGCTGCCACCTTGCAGCGAGAGGTTGTCCCATTCATCGCTGGTCAGGGCGAAACCGTCGAAACCGGACGGGAAGGGCCGGTTGTCGTTGTAGCTGATCACCGGGGTGTCGAGCATGAAACGACCGATCTTGAGCTCGGTGTTGGAGACGCGGAAGCGCGCATCGGCGATGCCCAGCTTGGACCACTCGGCATGGCCCTCGCCCTCGGCGTTGGCCAGGGTGCGATTGCCGCCGCCACCGATCTGGCCCTTGCCCCGCTCCAGGTTGGTGGCCTGATAGCCGGCCACGTCGATGCCGAAGCCCACTGGACCCTGGGTGTAGCCGGAGCTGTACTTGAGCGCCGTGGCCTGGACCCAGGTATTGCGCGAGTGGGTGCGCACCCGGGTGCCGTTCTTGCTGTAGCTGAAGATCGGATCGGAGCTGGTCTCGCGGGCGAAGAAGTTGCGCGTGGTCAGGGTCAGGCTGTCGTCGGCGAAAAAGCCCTTGGCGCCTTCCTGGCCCTTCACCGGCTTCTGCACATTGGGCAGGGTCTGGACCTCGTTGGCGTAGCTGGGATCTTCCGGCGCCGGCGACTGGGCGTGGGCGGTCAGGGCCAGGGTGAGCAGGGAGAGGGCGAGGCCTCCATGGTGGACGTTGGTCATCGGGTGTGCTCCAAAGCGGTCGTTTTTTCTGTTATCTGGGCGTTTTCCGGCACGACCGAACCCGTCGCGCCGAAACACGGCGCGAGGCGGGAAAGGTCGAGGGGACGGGCCGCCCGGGCCCGGTCGCTTACGGCATCAGAGGCCGATCAGTCGAGGGTCACCGTGGAGAAGTCGTAGACCCCCAGCGGACTCTGCACATAGCCCTGCACCTTGGGTTGCAGGACATCGGTGAACAGCGGGTGCGCCAGCGGAATCCAGGGCATCTGCTGGTGGAAGATCTGCTGGGCCTGCTCGTAGAGCGCGGTACGCTGGGCCGGGTCGTTGATGCGCTTGGCCTGCTCGATGGCGTCGTTGAAGGCCTTGTCGCACCAGAAAGCACGGTTCTCGCCACTTTCAGTCGCAGCGCAGCTCAGGTTGGTGGTGAGGAAGTTGTCCGGATCGCCGTTGTCGCCGGTCCAGCTCATCATCATCAGGTCATGCTCGCCGGCCTTGGTGCGCTTGACGAACTCGCCCCACTCGAACTGGGTGATCTCGGCCTTGATGCCGATCTTGGCCAGGTCGCCCTGGATCAACTGGGCCACCAGCGCCGGACTGCCGCCCGGGCCACTGCCGGTGCTGATGTAGTACTTGAGGGTGAAGCCATCGGCGTAGCCGGCTTCCTTGAGCAGCGCCTTGGCCTTTTCCAGGTCATGGGGCCAGGGCTTGATGTCCTTGGCATAGCCGAGCAGCGAAGAGGGATAGGGATTGATCGCCGCCTTGGCGCCGCCTTCGCCGAACACCGTCTTCAGGTAGTTCTGCTGATCGAAGGCCATGGCAATGGCCTGGCGTACGCGCACGTCGCTCAGCGCCTTGTGCTTGGTGTTCATCGCCAAGAAGGAGGTGGTCTGGCTTTCCACCTGGGCCAGCTTGAGGCTCTTGTCCTGCTTGAGCATCGGCACGTCCTGCGGTTTCACCGTCAGGCCGATCTGGCACTCGTTGTTGCGCACCCGCTGGATGCGCACATTGGGATCCAGGGTCACTGCCAGCACCAGGCCATCCATCTGCGGCTTCTTGCCGAAGTAGTCCGGATTGACCTTGTAGCGGGTGTTGGAATCCTTGGCATAGCGCTGGAAGACGAAGGGACCGGTGCCGATGGGCTTCTGGTTGATGTCGTCGGTCTTCTTGCTGGCCAGCAGGCTGTCGGCGTATTCCTTGGACAGGATCGAACCGAAGGCCATCGCCAGGTCGGCGAGGAAGGGCGCCTCGGGCTGGTTGAGGGTGAAGCGCACGTGGCTTGCGTCCACCTTGTCGATGGACTTGATCAGGGTGCCCATCTCCATGGCCGCCGCATAGGGATAGCCGCTGGGGGAGAGGTTGTACCAGGGATTGTTCTTGTCGAGCATGCGCTCGAAGCTGAACACCACGTCGTCGGCGTTGAAATCTCGCGTCGGCTTGAAGTAGTCGGTGGTGTGGAATTTCACCCCCTGGCGCAGGGCGAAGGTGTACTGCAGGCCATCGGGGGAGACCTCCCAGCTTTCGGCCAGGCCCGGCTCCAGCTCGGCGGTGCCCTGCTTGAATTCCACCAGGCGGTTGTACAGCGGCGTGGCCGAGGCATTGAAGGTATAGCCGGAGGTGTAGCGACCCGGATCGAAGCCTTCCGGATTGGCCTCGGTGCAGACCACCAGGGGCCGGGCCAGGGCGGCATTGGCCGTCAGGCAGAGGAGGGCGGCGAGAGACAGCGAGAATAGCGGTTTGGACACGGAAGGCTCCTCGTGAAGGCCCGCGAGGCGGGCCGGACAGAATCAGCGGTCGAGGCTTACGCCATAGAAACCGGTGACGCCAAAGGGATTGATCTTGAAGCCCTGCACCTCTTTGCGCATGGGCTGGGACACCACCGAGTGGGCCATGGGGCTCACCGGCATCTGCTGGCGAATGAGCTGCTGCGCCTGCTCGTAGAGACGGGTGCGTTCGGCGCGATCGTTGCTGGTCTTGGCTTTCTGGATGAGGGCGTCGTAGTCCTTGTCGCACCAGCGCGCATAGTTGCTGCCGCCGATGGCGCTGCAGCCGTAGAGCACGCCCAGCCAGTTGTCCGGATCGCCGTTGTCGCCGGTCCAGCCATAGGTCAGCACATCGTGTTCGCCAGCCTTGGCGCGCTTGATGTACTCGCCCCATTCGTAGCTGACGATCTTGGCCTTGATGCCGACCTTGGCCCAGTCCTGCTGGATCATCTGCGCCGACTGGCGAGCATTCGGGTTGGAAGCACGCTGCACCGTCATGGCCCAGAGGGCGATCTCGGTGCCGTCCTTGATCCCCGCCTGCTTGAGCAGCGCGCGGGCCTTGGTCGGATCATAGGGCGCGCCCTTGATGGCGGTGTCGTAGGACCACTGATTCGGCGGGATCACGTTCTGCGCGACCTGGCCGGCGCCCTGGAACACGGTGTCGACGATGGCCTGCTTGTTGATGGCCATGTCCAGGGCACGCCGCACCTCGGGCTTGTCCAGCGGCGGGTGCTGGACGTTGTAGGCGAGGAAGCCGACGTTGAAGCCCGGCTGCTGCAGGACCTTGAGGTTGGCATCCTGCTTCATCTCCACCAGGTCCGCCGGGCGCGCATAGCCGCTGACCTGGCACTCGTTGGCCTTGAGCTTCTGCAGGCGGGTGGCGGCGTCGGGGGTGATGGCGAAGATCAGGTTGTCGAGCTTGACGTCCTCGGGCTTCCAGTAGTCCGGATTGCCCTTGAAGCGGATCACCGCATCCTTCTGGTAGCGGCCGAAGACGAAGGGGCCGGTGCCGATGGGCTGCTGGTTGAGCAGCTCCGGCTTGCCCTCCTTGAGCAGCTGCGCGGCGTACTCCGCCGACTGGATGGAGGCGAAGCTCATGGCCAGGTCGGCGGCGAAGGCGGCATCGACCTTGTTCAGAGTGAAGACCACGGTGTGGTCGTCGACCTTGGCCACCTTGGCGATGTTCTGGTCCAGGCCCATGTCGGTGAAGTAGGGGAATTCCGTTGGGTAGGCCTTACGGAACGGCTGCTCCTTGTCGAGCATGCGCTGGAAGGTGAAAACCACGTCGTCGGCAGTGAAGTCGCGGGTGGGCTTGAAGTAGTCGGTGGTATGGAATTTCACGCCCTGGCGCAGGTGGAAGGTATAGGTCTTGCCATCCGCGCTCACGTCCCATTGGGTCGCCAGGCCCGGCTCCAGGGTGGTACCGCCACGCTGGAACTGCACCAGGCGGTTGAAGACGGTTTCCGCGGAGGCGTCGAATTCGGTGCCCGAGGTGTATTGCGCCGGATCGAAACCGGCCGGGCTGGCTTCCGAGCAATAGACGAGATTGCTCGCCGCCTGGGCGAGCGGAGCACAGGCGAGCAGGCTCGCCGCCAGCAACGAGTAGGCGTAGGGAAGGCGCATGGGTCTCACTCCATCAGTCAAATGAACGGCCAGGACCGGGAGTCTGGCTCCCGGTCCTGGCCAAGAGGCTTCACTTGCTGACGCTGACGCCGTAGAACTCGTTCAACCCGAAGGGGCTGATCTTGTAGTCCTGGACTTCCTTGCGCATCGGCATGTAGACCGTGGAATGCGCGATGGGCGTCATGGGCACCTGCTGCTTGAGCACCTGCTGGGCCTGTTCGTAGAGCTTGGTGCGCTCGCCCTGGTCGGTCACGCGCTTGGCCTTGACTACCAGGTCCTCGAACGGCTGGTAGCACCAGCGGGAGAAGTTGTTGCCGCCAATGGCCTTGCAGCCGAAGAGGGTCGCCAGCCAGTTGTCCGGGTCACCGTTGTCGCCGCTCCAGCCGATCAGCATGATGTCCTGCTCGCCGCTTTTGGAGCGCTTGATGTACTCGCCCCATTCGTAGCTGACGATCTTGGTCTTGACGCCGATCTTGGCCCAGTCCTGCTGCAGCATCTCTGCCATCAGGCGCGCATTGGGGTTGTAGGGACGCTGCACCGGCATGGCCCAGAGGGTGAGTTCGGTGCCTTCCTTGAAGCCGGCTTCCTTGAGCAGGGCCTTGGCCTTTTCCGGATCGTAGGGCGCGTCCTTGATGGACTTGTCATAGGACCACTGGGTCGGCGGCATGGCGTTGACCGCCACCTGGCCGGCGCCCTGGTAGACGGCGTTGATGATGGCCTCCTTGTTGACGGCCATGTCCATCGCCTGGCGCACCTTGAGCTTTGCCAGATCGCCATGTTCGACATTGTAGGAGATGTAGCCCAGGTTGAAGCCCGGCTGCGACGGCAGCTTGAGATTCGGGTCCTTCTTCAGCCCGTCCAGGTCCGCCGGACGCGGATAGACGGTGATCTGGCACTCGCCGGCCTTGAGCTTCTGCATCCGTACCGAAGGATCGGTGTTGATGGAGAAGATCAGGTTGTCCACCTTGGGCCCATCGACCTTGTCCCAGTAGTCCGGGTTGGCCTTGTAGCGGATCACCGCATCCTTCTGGTAGCGGCTGAAGACGAAGGGACCGGTGCCGATCGGCTTCTGGTTGATCTCGGCAGCCTTGCCGGCCTTGAGCAGCTTGTCGGCGTATTCGGCCGACTGGATCGACGGGAAGGGCATTGCCAGGTTCTGCAGGAACGCCGCATCCACTTCGTTGAGGGTCATGCGCACCGTGTAGTCGTCGACCTTTTCCACCTTGGCGATGTTCTGGTCGAGGCCCATGTCGGTGAAGTAGGGGAATTCGGTGGGGTAGGCCTTACGGAACGGATTGTCCTTGTCCAGCATGCGCTGGAAGGTGAAGAGGACGTCATCGGCATCGAAGTCGCGGGTCGGCTTGAAGTACTCCGTGGTGTGGAATTTCACGCCCTTGCGCAGGTGGAAGGTGTACACCTTGCCGTTTTCGCTGATGTCCCAGCTCTCCGCCAGACCTGGCTTGACCTGGGTACCGCCGCGCTCGAACTGGGTCAGCTTGTTGAAGATGGTTTCCGCCGACGCATCGAAGTCGGTGCCGGTGGTGTATTGCGCCGGATCGAAACCGGCCGGGCTACCTTCGGAGCAGAACACCAAGTTGGTTGCCTGGGCCAGGGGTGCGCCGGCCAGCAGACCGGAAGCGAAGAGGGCAGCGAGTACGTTCTTGTGCATGGAGACCTCATGTCGGGGACGGCGCAACACGATGTGGCGTTGCGAAACAGAATGCCGATGTCTTGTGGACAGATGAGCCCACATGCACAGCTTATGCCCATGTCCATAGCTCAGGCGAGCTATTGACCCTGAGCGACCCAAACAGGAAACAGATGTCGCAAAGATGTAAGACGAGGTATCGCGGCAGGAAGGCGGTGCGCACCAAAAGTGCGCACCGAAACAGCGTTGTTACTTTTCTGCACTAGATCAGGGCATCTGTACTTCGATGGTACCGCCCGCGGTCACTTCGACGGTGGTGGTGCCGGGGGCGACGTCCGGGGTCACGGCATCGCTGGCGGCCTTCATCGCCGACATGCGCAGCATCGGCAGCGGCTGGGGTACGCCACTGGTGCCGAGGTCCAGGTTGACGATGCGATAGCCCGAGCCACCCAGGGCTTCGGTGGCCAGTTGGGCGCGCGCCTTGAAGGCGGCCACGGCGTCCTTGAACAGGGCATCCTCCTGCTGCTTGCGGGTGCCATCGGCGATGGTGAACTGCAGGTTGCCCATCTTCAGGTTGCCCAGCAACTCGCCGGTCAGCTTGGACAGGGCGGCGAAATCGGCGCTTTCCAGGCGCAGTTCGCCGCGCTCGCGCCAGGCATTGATGGCGCGGCCCTGGTCTTCGTAGACCGGGTAGGTGTTGCGATTGCCCAGGGCAACGTCCACGCCGGCGACCTTGCGCGCCTGTTCCAGCGCGGCGTTGAGGGTCTTGGTGGTGTCGCTGGCCAGGGCCGCCGGATCCTGCCCCTGGCTTTCGGTATAGAGCATGACCTGCATGCGGTCGCGCGGCACCTCACGACTGACCTCGGCTCTCAGGCTGATCTGGTTGTAGCGCGCTTCGTCGGCCTGGACGCCAGTGGCGAGCAGGGTACTGAACAGGGCGGCGCCCAGCGCGAGTGGACGTAGGGAAGGGGTCATGGTGTTCTCCTGAGTGGCAGTACGAAAGCGGTGTGACCGCGGACCCGGCGGATGGTGCGTCGCTTTGCCGCGTCGGCGGCTGCGGCGGATACCCATCGCTATAATGCCAAGTCTGCTCTGACCGGCAGGTCCCTCGGGGCTGCCGTCTCGATCGTTTCTTGCGCCTGGAACCTCGCATGTTCTCCTTGCCCGTTCAATGGTTGTCCGCCAATCGCCAGAATCTCGGGCGCCTGGTCCTTATCCGCGTGCTGGTACTGGCCGCCCAGGCCGGCTCGGTGGGTATCGCCCGGCTGTCGGGCATCGTCCAGCTGCCCTGGACGGCCCTGGCCATCACCCTGGGCGTCTCGGCGGTGCTCTGCCTGTTCGCCGCCCTGCGGCTGACCCGCCCCTGGCCGGTCACCGAGCAGGAGTACGCGGCGCACCTGGGTTGCGACCTGGCCATCCACAGCGCCCTGCTGTATTTCGCCGGCGGTCCGACCAACCCCTTCGCCTCCTATTACCTGGTGCCCCTGACCATCGCCGCGGCCACGCTGCCCTGGCTCTATACCCTGGTACTGGCGGCCCTGACCCTGGCGGTCTTCTCGCTGATGCTGCTGTCCTACGAGCCGCTGCATCTGCTGGTGGCCAATGACGGCGCGGTGCTCAGCTACGGGATGTGGCTGAGCTTCGCCCTGTCCGCCGCCGTCATCACCCTGTTCGTCGCGCGCATGGCCACCGCCCTGCGCGAGCAGGAAAGCCTGCAGGCCCAGCGCCGCGAGCAGGCCATGCGCGATCAGCAACTGCTGGCCGTGGCCACTCAGGCCGCCGGCGCCGCCCACGAGTTGAGTACGCCGCTGTCCACCATGAGCGTGCTGCTCAAGGAGCTGCAGCAGGAGTACGCCGGCCAGCCGACCCTGAGCGAAGACCTGGCGCTGTTGCAGGCCCAGGTCGGGCAGTGCAAGCAGACCCTGCAGCAACTGGTACGCGCCGCCGAAGCGGACCGCCGCCAGACGGTGCAGGAGCAGACCGCCGTGGAGTGGCTGGAGGCGACCATGGATCGCTGGCACCTGATGCGACCGGAAGCCACCTACAGCTTCGAGGTGGTCAGTCTGGGCACGCCGCCGCGCCTGACGCCGCCGGTCGAACTTACCCAGGCACTGCTGAATCTACTCAACAACGCCGCCGACGCCTGCCCGGAAAACCTGGCCATCCGTCTGCACTGGGACGCCCGCGAACTGTGCCTGTCGATTCGCGACCATGGTGCCGGGGTGCCCCTGGCCATCGCCGAGCAGCTCGGCAAGCCCTTCTTTACCACCAAGGGCAAGGGCTTCGGCCTGGGCCTGTTTCTCAGCCAGGCCAGCGTCACCCGCGCCGGCGGCACGGTGAAGCTCTACAATCACGAAGAAGGCGGCACCCTGACCGAATTGCGCCTGCCGCGGCACTACGCCCTGGCGTGAATGCCTGGAGAATTCTATGACTGACGACCTCAACAGCGGTTTCGACGACCAGCCCCATATCCTGCTGGTCGACGACGATCCCACCTTTACCCGGGTGATGGCCCGCGCCATGGACCGCCGCGGTCTGCGCGTGTCCATCGCCGACAGCGCCGAGGAAGGCCTGCAACTGGCCAAGGAAGACCTGCCGGACTACGCCGTGCTCGACCTGAAGATGGAAGGCGACTCGGGGCTGGTGCTGCTGCCCCAGCTGCTGGAGCTGCACCCGGAGATGCGCGTGGTGATCCTAACCGGCTATTCCAGCATCGCCACCGCGGTGGAAGCCATCAAGCGCGGCGCCACCAACTACCTGTGCAAGCCGGCCGATGCCGACGACGTCCTGGCTGGCCTGCTCGCCCAGCACGCCGATCTCGACACCCTGGTGCCGGACAATCCCATGTCGGTGGACCGCCTGCAGTGGGAACACATTCAGCGGGTGCTGTCCGAGCACGAAGGCAACATCTCGGCGACCGCGCGCGCCCTGGGCATGCACCGCCGTACCCTGCAGCGCAAGCTGCAGAAGCGTCCGGTACGTCGCTGAGAACCTGTTCAAAGTCGGCTGCGCATCGGCCAACCGGCGTTGGAAAGACCTTCGGAGTGCTCATTTACCGCTCGTAAACCCGAGCGCGGGTCCGATCCGCTTCCTCAGGTGTTTTCGCGGGGCCGCCCAGGCCTTGTTTGGCTCTAGCTCGCGCGACTTTGAACAGGCTCTTCCTTCTTGCCATCGCCCACGATCGCCGTGGGCGACAAACTGTTACATTGTTTCAGTCAGAATTCGTTCAGGCTTTCCGGCATAGGCTGTGCAGGCGTCTCGTTGAGCAGTCCTTGAGAGTCCGAGCATGTCCGAATCCGCCGTACCCGTGCCCTCCGTCTACGGGGCTTCCCGTGGGCATTTCCTGGCCCGCGTCTGGGCCCTGATCACCCCCTACTGGCGCAGCGAGGAGAAAGGCAAGGCCTGGCTCCTGCTGTCCGTGGTCATCGCCCTGTCCCTGGCCGGGGTCGGCCTTTCGGTGGCCCTGAACACCTGGTACCGCTATTTCTACGATGCCCTGCAGAATCGCGATCTGGCCGCCTTCATCCGGCTGATGCTGTATTTCTGCGGACTGGCCGCCACCGCCATCCTGCTGGCCGTGTACCGGCTCTATCTGACCCAGGCGCTGACCATCAACTGGCGGCGCTGGCTGACCGAAAAGCACTTCGGCCTCTGGCTGTCCGATCGCAACTACTACCAGCTGGAACGCGAAGGCGGCGCCGACAACCCCGACCAGCGCCTCACCGAAGACATCCGCGACTTCGCCGACACCACCCTGAGCCTGGGGCTGGGCTTCATCCGTACCGTGGTCAGCCTGGTGTCCTTCGGCGTCATCCTGTTCGGCATCTCCGGCGACATCACCCTGTTCGGCATCACCATCCCGGCCTATATGTTCTGGGCGGCGCTGATCTACGCCGCCGTCGGTACCTGGCTGACCCATCTGATCGGCCGGCGGCTGATCGGTCTCTACAACCAGCAGCAACGCTATGAAGCCGACCTGCGCTTCGGCCTGATCCGCGTCCGCGAGAAGGCCGAGAGCGTGGCGCTGTTCCGCGGCGAAGCCAACGAGCACCGGCGCCTGCTGGATCGCTTCGGCTATGTCTGGGGCAACTACCATCTGGTGATGAACTACACCAAGCGGCTGACCTTCTTCACCGCCGGCTACAGCCAGATCGCGATCATCGCCGGCTTCGTGCTGGCGGCGCCGCGCTACTTCTCCGGCAAGATCCAGCTGGGCGACCTGATGCAGATCAACTCGGCCTTCGGCAATGTCCAGGAGAGTCTCAGCTGGTTCGTCGACGCCTATGTCAGCCTGGCCGGCTGGCGCGCCGTCTCCGACCGTCTGCTGACCTTCCGCGAGACCATGGCCGAATTCAGCCAGGAGACCGATATCCTGGTGCCTCATGCCAGTGACAGCGACCTGATCCTGGAAGGGCTCTCCCTGGGGGCCGCCGGCCGGTTGCTGCTGCATCCCACCGATCTGCGCATCGCCCGTGGCGAACACCTGCTGATCGAAGGTGCCTCGGGCAGTGGCAAGAGCACCCTGTTGCGCGCCCTCGCCGGACTCTGGCGGCAAGGGCAGGGCGGTATCGCCGTACCGCCGGGTCGCCAGCTGTTCCTGCCGCAGCAGCCCTATCTGCCCATTGGCACCCTGCGCGAAGCCCTGGCCTATCCGCAACCCGTGGAAGCCTATACCGACGAGCGCCTGACCGAAGTCCTACGGCACTGTCGCCTGGACCAGCTGGTGGAGCACCTCGACGAAAGCCGTCATTGGGAACGTACCCTGTCGCCGGGCGAGCAGCAGCGCGTCGCCCTGGCCCGGGCGCTGCTCTATGCCCCCGACTGGCTGTTTCTCGACGAAGCCAGCTCGGCGCTGAGCGAAGCGGACGAGCGCGCGCTCTATGAACGCCTGCTGACGGAAAACCCCGGCCTGACCCTGGTCAGCGTCGGCCATCGTCCGAGTCTGCGCGCCTACCACCGTCGCCACCTGCTGCTGGAGGGTCAAGAGCTGCGTCCTAGAGCGGTTGGCGAGGCATCCTGATATGGACTAAGCGGTCTAAATCGGGCGTTTGGGAAGAGGGGGGTGCTATGATTCCAGAGTCCCTTCAATCGGTACGAGAATCCATGTCAGCACCCACCGTATCCCGCCCCCGAAAAAGACCCCGTAGCCTGGCAGAAGAGGTCGTCGGGGTGCTGATTCAGCAGATCGGCGACGGCCAGTTCCAGCCCGGCGACAAGCTTCCCACCGAGTCGGCCATCATGCAGGCCCAGGGCGTGAGCCGCACCGTGGTGCGCGAGGCCATTTCCCGACTGCAGGCCGGTGGCTATGTGGAGACTCGCCACGGCATCGGCACCTTCGTGCTGGAGCGGCGCCCCGAGTCGCCGTTGCCGATCGATCCGGCCACCATCACCACCCTCAAGGACGTGCTGGCGATGCTCGAGTTGCGCATCAGCCTGGAAGTCGAGGCCGCGGGCCTGGCCGCCCAGCGTCGCTCGGCCGAGCAACTGCAGGCCATGTGGGCATTGCTGGAAGCCATGCGCACCGGCGTCGAAGAGCCTGATCGCGCGGTAAGCGCCGACCTGGAGCTGCACCTGCTGATCGCCAGCTCGACCGGCAATCGCTATTTCAGCGACATCATGAGCTACCTGGGCACGGTGCTGATTCCCCGGACCCGCCTCAATTCCGCCTATCTCGCCCACGATGACCAGCAGCTCTACCAGCGCCGTCTGGATGCGGAGCACGAAGCCATCCTCCAGGCCATCGAAGACGGCAACCTGGAAGCGGCTCGCGCCGCCATGCGGCTGCACCTGAGCAACAGTCGCGAGCGTCTGAGACGCGCCCACGAAGAAATGGAGCGTCAGGCGGAAGAGCTCTGAAACAGGGTGGGAGCATCTTAAGGAGCATTTTTCTGGTTGGGGCTTGCCCCTTCCATAAAAGAGGTTGTACGATGACTTACAACAGGTAGCGGACCTGCCGCACCTCAGTCCAACCTTTGCCGAGGCACTCAAGATGACTCCACAAGAACTCAAACACGTCCTCTCTTCAGGTCTGCTGTCCTTCCCGCTGACCGACTTCGATGCCAACGGCGACTTCCGCCCCGACACCTATGCCAAGCGCCTGGAGTGGCTGGCCCCCTATGGCGCGACCGCGCTGTTCGCCGCCGGCGGCACCGGTGAATTCTTCTCGCTGGAAGCCAGCGAATACAGCGGCATCATCAAGACCGCGGTGGACACCTGCCAGGGCAGCGTGCCGATCCTCGCCGGTGTCGGTGGCTCCACCCGCCAGGCCATCGCCTATGCCCAGGAAGCCGAGCGCCTGGGTGCCAAGGGTCTGCTGCTGCTGCCGCACTACCTGACCGAAGCCAGCCAGGACGGCGTGGCCGCCCATGTCGAAGCCGTCTGCAAATCGGTCAAGATCGGCGTGGTGGTCTACAACCGCAACGTCTGCCGCCTGCAGCCCCATCACCTGGAGCAACTGGCCGAGCGCTGCCCGAACCTGATCGGCTACAAGGATGGCCTGGGTGACATCGAGCTGATGGTCGCCATCCGCCGTCGCCTGGGCGATCGCTTCAGCTACCTGGGCGGCCTGCCCACCGCCGAAGTCTATGCCGCCGCCTACAAGGCGCTGGGCGTGCCGGTCTATTCCTCGGCCGTGTTCAACTTCGTTCCCAAGACCGCCGTGCAATTCTACGAAGCCATCGCCCGTGACGATCACGAGGCGGTTGGCAAGCTGATCGACGACTTCTTCCTGCCGTACCTGGAAATCCGCAACCGTTGCGCCGGCTATGCCGTCAGCATCGTCAAGGCGGGCGCCAAGATCGCCGGCTACGACGCCGGTCCCGTGCGGACCCCTCTGACCGATCTCAAGCGGGACGAATACGAGCAACTGGCCGCGCTGATGGACAAGCTCGGTCCGCAGTAAGGTCCGCTACCCGGGAGGTGCTCCGGCATCTCTCCTCCCGTTGCACAACCCGCGGCCAGTCGCTTGGTCGCGGGCTTTTTTTTGCCCGCTCGCCGGGGTTGGCAGACCTTGGTAGCACGCGGCGGGAGGCGACCGGCTTAAGCTATCGCTAAGGACCGGGTGCGAGGCTGAGCAGGCCAGCGCGCCTGAGCGCGAAGCCGGGCAGGGTGGCGCTCCAGCCCTTTCCTGAGCAACGCTTCGCTTGGAGATCCCCGCCATGAGCGCCGCCCTGCTGTATCTCGCCCTGGCTGCATCCCCCGGACACACGACCTGCCTGGCGGCAAGACCGCCCTCGGCCGCGGCGCTGGCGCAGGCGGTCAGTCATCCTCCAGCGGCCGGGCCCCGGGCGCTGCCGGTCATCCATACCGCAGGGACCCTGCCGCATACCGGCATCCACGACCAGTCCGCCGCGGCGGTACGGGATTTCGGCTACATGCTCGATCTGGCGCTGGCTTGGCGGGACAGTCGCGATGCCGTGGCCCTGGCGCGCCTGGGCAGCTATCTCGATGCCTGGCTGCCAGGGTATCGGCCCAGCTTCCAGCCCATCGACGAAACCAACCTGAGCAGCCTCATCGTTGCCTATCAGCTGACCGCGGCGGACCTTCCCGCAGCAACGGCCCGGCGTTCCCGCGCCTTCATCAAGACCCTGGCCGAGGGTTATCTGCAGCAGATGGAGGCGCATCGGGGGAATGCCCACGGGGTCTGGAGCAACAACTGGCAGAGTCACAGGATCAAGCTGGCGACCCTGGCCGCCGGTGCGCTGGACGATCCGGCGCTGTTCGCCCGGGCGCGGGCGGCCTTCGTGGCGCAGCTGTCGGTCAATCTCAAGCCCGATGGCGAGGTGCTGGACTTCGGTGAGCGCGATGCCCTGCACTATGTCGTCTACGACCTCGAACCCCTGGTACTGGCGGCGGCGGTAGCCCAGGGTCGCGGCGAGGACTGGTTGCACTTGCCTGGCGCTGAAGGCCAGACCCTGGCCAGGGCGCTCGACTGGTTGCTGCCTTATGCGCAGGGTCAGCGCAGCCACGAGGAGTTCCGCAATACGACGGTACGCTTCGATGTGCAGCGTGCCCAGGCCGGGCTGCCCGGCTATGCGGGTCCCTGGCAGCCCCAGGGCGCCAGAAACCTGTACTGGTCGGCCAGTCTGCTCGACCCGCGCTATGCGTCCATCGCCCGACAGCTCGCTGCGACACCGTCCCGGCTACTGTGGGCCTATGCCCCGGCCTGTCAGGGCTAGCGCCCGTATCAGTCCAGGCTGCGGATGCTGACCCGGGAGGTGCCGTCGGCCACCATGTCGAGCCGATCGGCCGCGCTGCGCGACAGGTCGATCAGGCGTCGACGAACCGTCGGGCCGCGATCGTTGATGCGGACCACCACACTGCGGCCGTTGGCCAGGTTGGTGACCTGGACGCGGGTGCCGAAGGGCAGGGTGCGGTGGGCGGCGGTCAGGGCGCCAGGGTCGTATTTTTCGCCGCTGGCGGTGCGGCGACCGGCGTGCCACTTGGAGTAGAAGGACGCCATGCCGGTGTCCTGATAGTCATGGACAGCGCTGGAGGACAGCGTGGGCGGGAAGCTTTCCTGACTGGCGCAACCGGCGAACAGCAGGACCAGCGACAGCAGTCCGGCACGGTGGATCCGATGCATCTCGATGCCTCCTGGCAAAACGACCGGCAGCAGCTTAAGGGATGAGTGTGGTGATTCAGAAGCCATCTACACAATTTTGGCGGCGCTTTTTCGGCCGCGGCGGTGGACCGTCCCGGCGGCGTTGCCGCTCCCCGCCACAGCTCTGCTATGACGCGTCGCGGCGCCGAACCGTCAAAAAATCACTCGCTAATTCTTGCGCGAACGTCTGCAACACCACACCAGGACCGGGGCTGTCAGCCCCGGTCCGTAACCCCGTGCGACTGCCGTCAGCCTTCCAGTTTCTGCTTGAGCAGCTGGTTGACCTGGCCGGGGTTGGCCTTGCCCTTGGAAGCCTTCATCGCCTGACCGACGAAGAAGCCGAACATCTTGCCGCGCTTGGCTTCGTCGCTGGCGCGATATTGCTCGACCTGGGCGGCGTTGGCGGCCAGGACCTCGTCCAGCATGGCCTCGATGGCACCGCTGTCGGTGACCTGCTTGAGGCCCTTCGCTTCGATGATGGCATCGGCGCTCGCGCCTTCGCCGGCGGCCAGTGCCTCGAACACCATCTTGGCGATCTTGCCGGAGATGGTGTCGTCCTTGATGCGCAGGATCAGGCCGCCCAGCTGGGCCGCGCTCACCGGCGCCTGGGCGATGTCCAGGTCCTGCTTGTTGAGCAGGCTCGACAATTCACCCATCACCCAGTTGGCCGCCAGCTTGGCATCGCCGCTCACCCGCTGGACTTCCTCGAAGTAGTCGGCCAGTTCGCGGCTGGCGGACAACACGCTGGCGTCATAGACCGACAGCCCGTACTCGCTCTTGAAGCGATCGCGCTTCTCGGTCGGCAGCTCGGGCAGCTGACTGCGCACCTCGGCCAGGAAGGCCGGCTCGATCACCACCGGCAAGAGGTCGGGGCAGGGGAAGTAGCGGTAGTCGTTGGCTTCTTCCTTGCTCCGCATGGAGCGGGTCTCGTCCTTGTTGGGATCGTACAGGCGGGTTTCCTGCACGACCTTGCCACCGTCCTCGAGGAGCTCGATCTGGCGCTGGACCTCGTGGTTGATGGCCTTCTCGATGAAGCGGAAGGAGTTGACGTTCTTGATCTCGGCGCGGGTGCCGAAGGCCTCCTGGCCCTTGGGGCGCACCGAGACGTTGCAGTCGCAACGCAGCGAACCCTCGGCCATGTTGCCGTCGCAGATGCCCAGGTAGCGCACCAGGGCATGGATGGCCTTGACGTAGGCCACGGCTTCCTTGGCGCTGCGGATGTCCGGCTCGGAGACGATCTCCAGCAGCGGCGTGCCGGCGCGGTTCAGATCGATGCCGCTCATGCCGTGGAAGTCTTCGTGCAGGCTCTTGCCGGCGTCTTCTTCCAGGTGCGCGCGGGTGATGCCGATGCGCTTGACGGTGCCGTCTTCCAGGGTGATGTCCAGGTGCCCCTTGCCGACGATGGGATGATCCATCTGGCTGGTCTGGTAGCCCTTGGGCAGGTCCGGGTAGAAGTAGTTCTTGCGCGCGAAGACGTTGCGCTCGGCGATCTCGGCATCGATGGCCAGGCCGAACTTGCAGGCCATGCGCACGGCCTCGGCGTTGAGCACCGGCAGGGTGCCGGGCATGCCGAGGTCGACCAGGCTGGCGTGGGCATTGGGCTCGGCGCCGAAGCTGGTGGCGCTGCCGGAGAAAATCTTCGATTGGGTGCTGAGCTGAGCGTGGATCTCAAGCCCGATCACGGTTTCCCATTGCATGTCTCTATCCTTCCTCAGAAGCCGCTCGGCGCCTGGCGATGCCAGTCGCTGACCTGCTGGTACTGGTGGGCGACGTTGAGCAGACGGCCTTCCTGGAAATAGTTGCCGAGCAGTTGCACGCCCACCGGCAGGCCGTCGACGAAGCCGGCCGGCATCGACAGGCCCGGAATGCCGGCGAGGTTGGCGGCGATGGTGTAGAGGTCCTCGAGGTAGGCGGAGACCGGGTCGTCGCTCTTCTCGCCGAGTTTCCAGGCCAGGTTCGGCGTGGTCGGGCCGAGGATGACGTCGACCTCGGCGAAGGCCGCGACGAAGTCGTTCTTGATCAGCCGGCGGATGCGCTGGGCCTTGAGGTAGTAGGCGTCGTAGTAGCCGGCCGACAGGGCATAGGTGCCGACCATGATGCGGCGCTTCACCTCGGCGCCGAAGCCTTCGCCACGGGATCTCTTGTAGAGATCTTCCAGATTGACCGGATTCTCGCAGCGATAGCCGAAGCGCACGCCGTCGAAGCGCGACAGGTTGGAGCTGGCCTCGGCCGGGGCGATGACGTAATAGGCCGGAATCGCGTGCTGCAGGGTGGGCAGGGAGATGTCCTTGACGGTGGCGCCGAGCTGCTTGAGCGCCTCGACCACGGCCAGCACCTTCTCGCCGATGCGGGCGTCCAGGCCGGCGCCGAAGTATTCCCGCGGCAGACCGATGCGCAGGCCGCTCAGCGGCTGCTGCAGGGCAGCCTGATAGTCGTCCACTGGCTGGTCGACGCTGGTGGAGTCCTTGGGGTCGAAACCGGCCATGGCCTGCAGCAGCAGGGCGCAATCCTCGGCAGTGCGCGCCAGCGGGCCGCCCTGATCGAGGCTGGAGGCGTAGGCGATCATGCCCCAGCGCGAGACGCGGCCGTAGGTGGGCTTGATGCCGGTGAGGTTGGTCAGGGCCGCCGGCTGGCGAATCGAGCCGCCGGTGTCGGTGCCGGTGGCGGCCGGCAGCAGGCGCGCGGCCACGGCCGCGGCGGAGCCGCCGGAAGAGCCACCCGGCACCCGGGTGACGTCCCAGGGATTCTTCACCGGGCCGTAGTGGCTGGATTCGTTGGCCGAACCCATGGCGAATTCGTCCATGTTCAGCTTGCCGAGGGAGACGGCGCCAGCCGCGGCCAGCCGCTCCACCACGGTGGCGTCATAGGGCGCCTTGAAGCCGGTGAGGATCTTCGAACCGCAGCTGGTCAGCACCCCCTGGGTGCAGAACAGGTCCTTGTGGGCGAGCGGCGCACCGAGCAGGGCGCCGTTTTCGCCGGCGGCGCGCCGGGCGTCGGCAGCCCGCGCCTGGGCCAGCGCCTGGTCGGTGGTCACGGTGATGAAGCTGTTGAGCCGGGGGTCGAGCTGCTCGATCCGCTGCAGCAGGCCGCGGGTCAGTTCCTCGGCGGAAAAATCCTTGGCGGCCAGGGCGGCGGCGATTTCGGTCAGGGTCAGCTGATGCATGTCGTGTCTCACTCGATCACCTTGGGAACCAGGTACAGGCCGGCTTCCACGGCCGGGGCGATGGCTTGGTAGGCCTCGCGCCGGTCGCCTTCAGTGGCCTGGTCGGGTCGCAGGCGCTGGGTGGCCTCCAGCGGGTGGGCGAGGGGGGCGATACCCGTGGTATCCACGGCCTGCATCTGGTCGACGAGGCCGAGGATGTCGTTGAGGGTGGCGGTGGTAGCGGCGAGATCCGCTTCATCGAGACCCAGACGGGCCAGGTGAGCGATCTTTTCGACGTCGGTGCGTTCGAGCGCCATCGGCTTCTCCAAGCAGGAAGGCGGCGTGACCCGGTTGGCGGCCGCGTATGCTGGAGACGGGCTGGGCAGGTCGGGCGCCGCGTTGAACAGGGGCTTAACGGCCCGGAAAAGCTCTCAATCTAGCATATCGGCGCCTTGCCCTAAATCCCTGCGATTGTTAGAGTCTGCCGCACTTTTTTACCCGCACGTTTGTCCTGTCGCGTGCCTGCTTGTCACCGCCTAGGGTCACCTCATGTTCAAGAAATTGCGTGGCATGTTCTCCAGCGATCTGTCGATCGACCTGGGAACCGCCAACACCCTGATTTATGTCCGCGAGCGTGGCATCGTGCTCAACGAGCCGTCGGTCGTCGCCATCCGTACCCATGGCAACCAGAAGAGCGTCGTCGCCGTCGGTACCGACGCCAAGCGCATGCTTGGTCGGACGCCGGGCAACATTGCCGCCATCCGCCCGATGAAGGACGGCGTCATCGCCGACTTCAGCGTCTGCGAAAAGATGTTGCAATACTTTATCAACAAGGTGCACGAGAACAGCTTCCTGCAGCCCAGTCCGCGGGTGCTGATCTGCGTGCCCTGCAAGTCGACCCAGGTCGAGCGCCGCGCCATTCGCGAATCCGCGCTGGGCGCGGGTGCCCGTGAGGTGTTCCTGATCGAGGAGCCGATGGCCGCGGCCATCGGCGCCGGTCTGCCGGTCGAGGAAGCCCATGGCTCCATGGTCGTCGACATCGGCGGCGGCACCACCGAGATCGCCCTGATCTCGCTGAACGGCGTGGTCTATGCCGAATCCGTCCGCGTCGGCGGCGATCGCTTCGACGAAGCCATCGTCACCTACGTGCGCCGCAACTACGGCAGCCTGATCGGCGAATCCACCGCCGAACGCATCAAGCAGGAAATCGGTACCGCCTATCCGGGCGGCGAGGTCCGCGAGATCGACGTCCGGGGCCGCAACCTGGCCGAAGGCGTACCGCGCAGCTTCACCCTCAATTCCACCGAGGTGCTCGAAGCCATGCAGGAATCCCTGGCGACCATCGTCCAGGCGGTCAAGAGCTGCCTGGAGCAGTCGCCGCCGGAGCTGGCCTCCGACATCGCCGAGCGTGGCCTGGTGCTGACCGGTGGTGGCGCCCTGCTGCGCGACCTGGACAAGCTGCTGTCGCTGGAAACCGGGCTGCCGGTGATCGTCGCCGAAGACCCGCTGACCTGCGTGGCCCGTGGCGGCGGCAAGGCGCTGGACATGATGGATCGCCACGCCATGGACCTGCTGTCCACCGAATAAGGCAGTTCCAGGCTACAGGCCCCGCTCCGGCTGCTCCTGGCGGCCGGAGCGGGGCGCGTTCTGCGAGGAACTCACCATCAAGCCGATTTTCAGCAAAAGCCCGGCGCTGGGCATTCGTCTGCTGATCCTGGCCGCCCTTTCGGTGGGTGTCATGGTCACCGACGCGCGCTTCGACTACCTGAAACCGGTACGCAGCGAACTGGCACTGGTCCTTTCGCCCCTCTATGAGGTGGCGGGTTTCCCCCTGCGCGCCTGGGAAGGCGTCAGCGACCAGTTTTCCAGCCGCACCGAACTGATGGCGGAAAACGAGCGGCTCAAGGCTGAGCAACTGCTGCTGCAGCGCCGCCTGCAGAAACTCGCCGCCCTCACCGAACAGAACGTGCGCCTGCGCGAGCTACTCAATTCCGCCGCCCTGGTGGACGACAAGGTGCTGGTCGGCGAACTGATCGGCGTCGACCCCAATCCCTACACCCACCGCATCATCATCGACAAGGGCGCGAAGGACGGCGTCTTCGTCGGCCAGCCGGTGCTCGACGCCAGCGGCCTGATGGGCCAGGTGGTGGAGGTGATGCCCTATTCGGCGCGGGTGCTGCTGCTCACCGACGTGACCCACAGCATTCCGGTGCAGGTCAATCGCAACGGCCTGCGCGCCATCGCCGTCGGTACCGGCAATCCCGAGCGGCTGGAACTGCGCTATGTGGCCGACACCGCCGACATCAAGGAAGGCGACCTGCTGGTGAGTTCCGGCCTGGGCCAGCGCTTTCCGGCGGGCTATCCGGTGGCCACCGTGTCCAAGGTGATCCACGACTCGGGGCAACCCTTCGCCGTGGTGCGCGCCATTCCCACCGCCAAGCTCAATCGCAGCCGCTACATGCTGCTGGTGTTCAGCGATACCCGCACGCCGGAGCAGCGCGCCAACGATGCCGCCGAGGCCCAGGAAGCCGCCGATCGCCATGCGGCCCAGCGCCCGGCGGCGCCGGCGAATCCGCCGCCGGCCGGCGCCTCGGCTGCGCAGCCGGCGGCCGCCAACGCCACGCCGGCGCCCGCTACCGGCACCGGCACCGGCAGTCGCAGCGCGACGCCGGTCAAGCCGCCCGCGGGCCAGGGCAGCAGCTCGGCCCATCCCGCCACGCCGACCAAGCCGCCCGCGAATGCGAGTGGCAACGCGGCTCATCCGGCGACGCCGGCCAAGCCACCGGCGTCGGGCGCGACCGCCACGCCCGGCCACCCGGCAGCTAACGCCACCCAACCGCAGCGCCGGACCCAGCAACCCGCACCGGAACTGCCGGACGAGGGTGATCGTTGATGGCGCTGCGCATCGGCCACAACGGGTGGGTGATCTGGCTCACCCTGTTGGTCGGGTTGCTGCTGTCCGTCGTGCCCATGCCCGAGTTCATGGAGATCGGCCGGCCGCTGTGGCTGGCCATGTTGCTGACGTTCTGGACCCTGACCCTGCCGCACCGCGTCGGCCTGTTCACCGCCTGGACGATGGGCATCGCCGAAGACGTCCTCTACGGCAACCTGCTGGGCCAGACCGCCCTGGTACTGAGCCTGGTGGTCTTTCTCGTGCGCTCCCTGGCGCAGCGGCTGCGGGCCTTTCCCATCTGGCAGCAGAGTTTCGTGCTGCTGGTGGTCTACGGCATCGCCCAGTTGCTGGCGCTGTGGCTCAATGCCCTGGCCGGCAGCCGGCCACCGACCCTGGTGTTTCTCACCCCCTCGCTGGTCAGCGCGCTGCTCTGGCCGTGGATCTATCTGCTGCTGCGCGGACTGCGCCTCAGATTCGGCGTCAACTGAGGCTCGTCTGAAAAGTCGCCGAGCGAAGGTCAGGCAAGGCGCGACGACCAACGAGTGACGGCCGAAGGCTGGCCCGAAGGATGAGCGCTAGCGAATCAAGGCAGCGAGGAAGCGGACCGGGCTCGCGCACGAGCTCACGAAGGGTAGATGAGCCTTCCGAGTTGATTTTTACCGCCGCATGATCGAGCGCAGCACTTGTCAGACAAAGCCTAGGCTGGTTTCACCTGCAACAGGCTGGCATTCTCCCGTCATCCCCCCGCCGTCTGGTTGTTGTCGATGTCCCAGCTCTACCTCGCCTCCGCTTCGCCCCGCCGCGCCGAACTGCTCGAACAGATCGGCGTGGCCTTTCAGAAGGTCGCCGCAACGGTGGACGAAACCCCGCATTCGGGGGAGGCGGCGGACGCCTATGTCGAACGCCTGGCGCGGGCCAAGGCGGCCATGGGCTGGCAGGTGCTGGCCGGTGCCTCCGCTGGCTGCGTGCTGGGCGCCGATACCTGCGTGGTGCTCGATGACCAGCTGCTCGGCAAACCCCGGGATCGCGCCGACGCCCTGGCCATGCTCGCCGCGCTCAGCGGACGTCGGCACCGGGTGGTGACCGGCGTCGCCGTCGCCGATGGCGAGCGCTGCCTGAGTCGCGTGGTGTCCGCCGAGGTGGAATTCCGCCCCCTGGCGGCCGGCGAGGCCGAACGCTACTGGGACACCGGCGAGCCGGGCGACAAGGCCGGCAGCTACGCCATCCAGGGCGCCGGCGCGGTCTTCGTGCGCGGCCTGGTGGGTAGTTACAGCGCCGTGGTAGGGCTGCCGCTGTGCGAGACGGCGGAACTGCTGAGCGCTTTCGCCATCCCTTGTTGGCGGTCTGTCTGACGGCCGAATACCCCGTCCTGAGGCGCCAGGCGCCACGGTCCCCTTTCTGCCCTTCCACGTCGTCCAAGAGTCCTCCATGAGCGAAGAGATCCTCATCAACATCACTCCCATGGAGTCCCGTGTCGCCGTCGTGGAAAACGGTGTGCTGCAGGAGGTGCACGTAGAGCGCACCCTGAGACGCGGCATCGTCGGCAACATCTATCGCGGGCGGGTGGTGCGGGTGCTGCCGGGCATGCAGGCGGCCTTCATCGACATCGGCCTGGTGCGTGCGGCCTTCATCCACGCCGCCGAGATCTCCCAGCGCGAAGGTGCGGCGGTGGAAAGCATCAACGCCCTGGTACGCGAGGGCCAGACGCTGGTGGTGCAGGTCACCAAGGATCCCATAGGCACCAAGGGCGCCCGCCTCACTACCCACCTGTCGATCCCCTCGCGCTACCTGGTCTACATGCCGCGCACCTCCCACGTCGGCATCTCGCTGAAGATCGAGGACGAAGCCGAGCGCGAGCGCCTCAAGGCGATCATGGCGCGCTGCGTGGAGAGCGAGGGCATCGAGCACGAGGGCGGCTTCATCCTGCGCACCGCCGCCGAGGCGGCGCGCGAAGAAGACATCCTCGCCGACATCCGCTACCTGCGGCGGCTCTGGCAGCAGATCTCCGGAAACCTCCAGGGACCGACGCCGGTGCCCATCTACGAAGACCTGACCCTGGCCTTGCGCGCCCTGCGCGATCTGGTCGGGCCGCGCACGGAAAAGATCCGCGTCGACAGTCGCGAGAATTTCCAGCGCATCGGCCAGTTCGTCGAGGAGCTGATGCCCGAGGTGGCGACGCGGCTGGAGCACTATCCGGGCGAGCGGCCGATCTTCGACCTCTATGGCGTGGAAGACGAGATCCAGAAGGCCCTGGAGCGTAAGGTGCTGCTCAAGTCCGGTGGCTATCTGGTGATCGACCCCACCGAGGCCATGACCACCATCGACGTCAACACCGGCGCCTTCGTCGGCCATCGCAATCTGGAAGAGACCATCTTCAAGACCAATCTGGAGGCGGCCACCGCCATCGCCCGCCAGCTGCGGCTGCGCAATCTCGGCGGCATCATCATCATCGACTTCATCGACATGGAAGACGAAGAGCACCAGCGCCAGGTGATCCGTACCCTGGAAAAGCAGCTCGAACGCGACCATGCCAAGACCAACATCATCGGCATCACCGAACTGGGCCTCTTGCAGATGACCCGCAAGCGCACCCGCGAGAGCCTGTCCCAGGTGCTCTGCGAGCCCTGCGCCAACTGCCAGGGGCGCGGCATCCTGCGCACCGCCGAGACGATCTGCTACGAGATCTTCCGCGAGATCCTGCGCGAGGCGCGGGCCTACCAGGCCAATTCCTACCTGGTGCTGGCCAACCAGAAGGTGGTGGATCGGCTGCTGGACGAGGAATCGGGCAACGTCGCCGATCTCGAGGCCTTCATCGGCCGCACCGTCAAATTCCAGGTCGAGACCATGTATTCCCAGGAGCAGTACGATGTCGTGCTGCTCTAGGTCCGGGTCTTGATGTCCCTGCTCAAACGCGGCGCGCTGGGTCTGGCGCTGCTGGTGCTCGTCCTGTTGACGCTCTACCTCGGCCTGGGGCGGTTGCTCATGCCCTGGGTCGGCGAATACCGCGATGAAGTCGAGTCACGCGCTGCGGCGGTGCTCGGCGAGCCGGTGCGCCTGGGCCGGCTCGAAGGACGCTGGGCCCGCTGGAATCCGGTGCTGATCCTGCGCGATCTGTCCCTGGGTCGCGGCGAGGGCATGGTGCAGCTGGATCATCTCCAGGTGGTGCCGGATGTCTTCGGCAGCCTCTGGCATCGTCAGCTGCGGCTCAAGTCCGTGCAGGTCGATGGCGTCCATCTGGTCCTGCAGGAAGACGCCCAGGGGCATTGGCAATTGCGCGGCCTGCCGCCGCGAGCGCCGGATGCCAAGCCCTTCGATCCGGGTCCGCTGCTCGATGGCCTGGCACGTCTGGGCCATGCCAGTCTGCTGGACAGCCAGCTCAGCCTGATTCCCCAGCAGGGTTCGCCGGTGACCCTGAGGTATGCCGAGGCCAGTCTGTCCCGGCAGCTCAGCGGCGCCCTGGAACTGGCGACCCGTTTCCGGCTGCCCGACGGTGGCACGGTAGCGGCGCACTTCACCGCCATGCCGCGTCCCGAAGACTGGCGTGCCAGTACCGTCGAAGGCTATCTCAGCCTGCCCGCCAGCGATTGGTCCCGCTGGGTGCCGGCGGCCCTGACCCGGCAGTGGCAACTGCGGCGTGCCCAGGCGGAAGGCGAGCTCTGGTTCGCCTGGGCCGAAGGTCGACTAGAGCGCTCGCACCTGCGCCTGAAGGCGGATGAATTGACGCTCGCCTATGCCGATCATCCTCCGGTGCGCCTGCAGGGCCTGACCCTGGACGCCGACCAGCAGGCCGGTGACGCCAGCCAGTACCGTGGAGCCCTGGCGCTCAAGGCCCAGCTCGACGGCAAGCCGCTGGAGGCCCGCTATGGCCTGGGCTATGACAGCACCGCCCAGCACCTGCAGGTGCGCGGCGACCAGCTGGATCTCAGGCAGGCCGCCAGGCTGGCGCGGGACCTGGCGCCCCTGCCGGCGCCGGTCGCCCAGGCGCTCCAGGCCCTGGCGCCCCATGGCCAGTTGCGCAACCTCAACGCCGACTTCTATCCGCAGAAGCCGCTGCGCGAGCGCCTGACCTATGCGGCCAACCTGGAACGGGTGGGCTTTGCCGCCTATCACGGCGCCCCGGCCGCCGAGGGCGTCACCGGCAGCCTGAGCGGCAGCCTGGGCGGTGGCGAATTGCGCCTGGATACCACCGACTTCATGCTGCACCTGAGCGACCTCTTTCCCGAGCCCTGGCGCTATCGCACCGCCAGGGCGCGGCTGACCTGGAGTCTCGACGACCAGCGCTTCACCCTGGGCAGCGCCCTGATGCAGGTCACCGGGCCGGAAGGCGCCGCCAGTGGCGACATGCATATCCAGCTCGGCCTGCATCCCGAAGTGGACAGCTACATGGACCTGCGCGTCGGCCTCAAGGATGGCGACGCCAGCTACACCCGCAAGTACCTGCCGACCAAGCTGCCGGCCACGGATTTCAGCCCGGAGCTGGCCCAGTGGCTGACCACCGCCATCGTCGGCGGCCGCATCGACGAGGGCATCTACCAGTACCAGGGTTCGCTGCGCCACGGCTCGCCGGCGCACTCGCGCACCATGAGTCTGTTCTTCCGGGTGCACGACGCCCAGTTGGCCTACCAGCCCGGCTGGCCCGCCCTGCGCGAGGCGCGCGGCGATGTCTTCATCGAAAGCGACGGGGTCAAGGTGCAGTTCCCCGAAGGCCGCATCCTCGACACCCGGGTCAGGGACGTCGAGGCGCGCATTCCGCTGCTGCACGATGGCAGCGCACCCCACCTGCGGCTCAGCGCGCTACTCGACAGCAGCGTACGCGATGGCCTGAAGATCCTTCAGGAAACGCCGCTGCCGACCGCCAAGGTCTTTGCCGGCTGGAAGGGCGAGGGCGCGCTCGCCAACAGCAGCCTGAATCTGGACATCCCCCTGGCCAAGGGGCAGCCACCGGTGGTGGTGGTCGAGCTGACACCGGACAAGGCGCGCCTGGAGCTGGCCGATCCCCCGCTGACCCTCACCGAGCTGCGCGGCACCTTCCGCTACGACACCCGCAGCGGCCTCAGTGCCCCCGACATCCAGGCGCGGGTCTTCGATCAGCCCATTCGCGGTCAGGCGCTGGCCGAGGGTAAACCCGACGATCCGCGCACCCGGCTGGTGGTGGACGGCCGGGTCGACGTCGACCAGCTGGCGCGCTGGCTGGGCAGCGAAGGTCGGCCCATCCCGGCGCGTGGCCTGCTCGGCTATCGCCTCGGCCTGATCCTGGCCGAGCACAGCGAACTGGCGGTCACCTCGGATCTGCGCGGGGTGACCGTCGATCTGCCGGCGCCCTTCGGCAAACACGCCGACGAGGCGCGTGACGGCTTCTTCAGCCTGGCACTCAACGAGGGCGAGCGGCGGGTCGAGGCGACCTACAAGGGCCTCGCCGATGCCGTGCTGCTGCTCGACCCCAAGGCCATCGCCAAGGGCCGCGGCGAGATCGTGCTGGGCGGCGGCACCGCCAATCTGCCCACCGCCGCCGGCTACGACCTGCGCGGGCAATTGGCGGAATTCGATCTGGCCGCCTGGCAGGACATCTACCAGCGCTATGGCAGGGCGGGGAGCGGCGGCAGTGCAGGGCCGGGCGGTGGCAATACCCTGGACGTCTCCAGCCTCGGGCGGGGCGATCTCAACTTCGGGCGCTTCCTGGCGTTCGGGCAACAGATCGACAACCTGCGGCTCACCTATGAACCCCAGGGCTCTGCCTGGCAACTCGGCCTGGCCAGCCAGACCATCGCCGGCCAGGTGCGCATCCCGCGCCAGACCGGCCAGCCGATCGACATCAACCTGCAGCACCTACGCATTCCCCAGACGCCGGCGGATCCCTCGGTGGAAAGCGAGGCGCCGCGCCCCGATCCGCTGGCCGACGTCGATCCGCGCAGCCTGCCGGCGCTGAATCTGGTCATCGATCGCCTGGAGCTGGGTGGCCGTCTGGTGGGTGCCCAGCGCCTGCAGCTCAGGCCTTCGCCCTCGGGCGCCAACTTCAACGCCCTGGATCTCGACCTGCGGGGCCTCAAGGTACAGGGCGCGCTCCGCTGGGAAGGCGCGCCAGGTGCAACCCACAGCTACTACCAGGGCCGCCTCGCCGGCGGCAACATCGCCGATATCCTGCTGGGCTGGAATTTCGCCTCCAGCGTCACCAGTCGCGATTTCCGCCTGGATGCCCGGGTCGACTGGCCCGGCTCGCCAGCCTATGTCGCCCTGGCCCGGCTCAATGGCAGCCTCGATGCCCGCTTCAATGACGGCCAGTTGCGCCAGGTGGAAGGCACGGCCTCGGCGCTGCGCATCTTCGGTCTGCTCAATTTCGAATCCATCCGCCGCCGCCTGCGGCTGGATTTCTCCGATCTGTTCGGCAAGGGCCTGAGTTACGACAGCATCACCGGGGTGCTCGACGCCCAGCAGGGTGCCTTCCGCACCCGCAAGCCCATCAGCCTCAGCGGGCCGGGTGCCGAGATGAGTCTGCAAGGCCTGCTGGACATGGCCAGCAACCGGGTCGATGCCAACCTCAAGGTGGGGCTGCCGGTCAGCAACTCCCTGCCGCTGGCCGCGCTGATCGCTGGGGCGCCGGCCATCGGTGGCGCGCTGTTCATCGTCGATCGGCTGATCGGCGATCGCATCACGCGCATGGCCAGCATCAACTACCATATCGAAGGCCCCTGGCAGAATCCGACCATGACCACGGGCAAGCGCGATTGAGCATTGCCCTGCGGCCGCGCCGCTGCTTAGGATGGACGCTCCCTTCTGGAGTGCCTGCATGTCCATAGCCATCCTGCAGATGGTCAGCGGTCCCGCGGTGGCGGCCAATCTGCGCGCCGCCGAGCGACTGCTCGAACGCGCTGCCGGAGCGGGCGCGCGCCTGGCGGTGCTGCCGGAAAACTTCGTCGCCATCGGCCATCCAGCCCCTGCCGAACTGGCGCGGGCCGAGGCGCTGGGGCAGGGCGAGATCCTGCCCTGGCTCTCCGGTCGGGCGCGCGAGCTGGGGCTCTGGTTGCTCGCCGGTACCCTGCCGCTGCTGCCCGACGGCGCGACCGAGGGCAAGCCCTGTGCCTGTTCGCTGCTGTTCGACGACCAGGGTCGCCGCGTCGCCCGCTATGACAAGCTGCATCTCTTCGATGCCGACGTCAGCGACAGCCAGGGCAGCTATCGCGAATCCGATCACTATGCCGCCGGTGAGACCCTCACGGTGGTGGATACCCCGGTCGGCCGCCTGGGCCTGACCGTCTGCTACGACCTGCGCTTTCCCGAACTCTACGGCGCCCTGCGCGCCGCCGGTGCGGAGCTGATCAGCGCCCCCTCGGCCTTTACCGTGCCCACTGGCCAGGCCCATTGGGAGCTATTGCTGCGCGCCCGGGCGGTGGAGACCCAGAGCTACCTGCTGGGCGCCGCCCAGGGCGGTGTCCATGCCAATGGCCGCACGACGTGGGGCCACGCCATGGCCGTGGATCCCTGGGGCGAGGTGCTTGCCGTCCAGGCCAGTGGCGAGGCCGTGCTGCTCATCGAGCGCGATGCCGAGCGCCAGGGCCGATTGCGCCAGCGAATGCCCGTCATCCAGCACCGCCGCTTCGCGCCGGCGCGCCTGGCTGGCCACTAGGAGCCGAACGGCAATGGCGCCCATTGGTCTTTTGCATCAGGGATCAGTCACTTCCGCGAGTAGGCTAGAGGTCACCTCGCGACCCTTTCATCGTTCCGGCGCCCCTGTTGGCGTCGTTTGGAGTTTCCATGAGTGATTACCTGAATAGCGTCGGCTCGGCCCTGCTGGGCCCCGGCGGACTCGCGGTGGACGATCTGCAACCCGTGCTGCAGCGTCTGGCCGGGCCCGGCATCGACGCCGCCGACCTGTATTTCCAAAGCATCGTCTCCGAGTCCTGGCTGCTGGAGGATGGCATCGTCAAGGAAGGCGGTTTCCACCTCGACCAGGGCGTCGGGGTGCGGGCGCTGTCCGGCGAGAAGACCGGTTTCGCCTACAGCAACGCCATTACCGGCGAGGCCCTGGATCTGGCCGCCCAGGCCGCGCGTTCCATTTCCCGCAGCGGCGCCGAGGGCCAGGTCCAGGCGTTTCGCGCGGTGGAGCCGGCGCAGCGGCTCTATGGCCAGGACAATCCCCTCGAGGTGCTGGATCGCGCCACCAAGGTCAGCTTCCTGAAGCAGCTGGACGAGGCGACCCGCGCCCTGGACCCGCGTATCCAGCAGGTCACCATCAGCCTGGCCGGGGTCTGGGAGCGCACCCTGGTGGCCGCGGTCGACGGCACCCTGGCGGCCGACGTACGCCCGCTGGTACGCCTGGGCGTCAGTGTCATCGTCGAGCAGAACGGCCGCCGCGAGCGCGGCAACAGCGGCGGCGGCGGTCGCTGCGACTACCGCTATTTCCAGCGTGACGACCGCGCCCTGGGCTATGCCCGCGAAGCGGTGCGCCAGGCGCTGGTCAACCTCGAAGCCACCGCGGCCCCGGCGGGCACCCTGCCGGTGGTCCTGGGCGCCGGCTGGTCCGGCGTGCTGCTGCACGAGGCGGTCGGCCATGGCCTGGAAGGCGACTTCAACCGCAAGGGCAGCTCCAACTACAGCGGCCAGCTCGGTCGCCAGGTGGCGTCCTCGCTGTGCACCATCGTCGACGACGGTACCCTGCCGGATCGTCGCGGATCCCTGTCCATCGACGACGAGGGCACCCCCAGCGGCTATAACGTGCTGATCGAGAACGGCATCCTCAAGGGCTACATGCAGGACAAGCTCAACGCCCGGCTGATGGGCGTGGCGCCCACCGGCAACGGTCGCCGCGAATCCTATGCGCACCTGCCCATGCCGCGCATGACCAACACCTACATGCTGGCCGGCCAGAGCGATCCGGCCGAGATCATCGCCTCGGTGGAGAAGGGCATCTATTGCGCCAGCCTGGGCGGCGGTCAGGTGGACATCACCAGCGGCAAGTTCGTCTTCACCACCAACGAGGCCTATCTGATCGAGAACGGCAAGCTCGGTCGCCCGGTGAAGGGCGCCACCCTGATCGGCAACGGCCCCGAGGTCATGAACCGGGTGTCCATGGTCGGCAACGACCTGGCGCTGGATGCGGGGGTAGGGACCTGCGGCAAGGACGGCCAGTCACTGCCGGTGGGCGTGGGTCAGCCGACCCTGAAGATCGATGCCATCACCGTGGGCGGCACCGGCGCCTGATGCGGGCGCCGGCCGTGGCCATCGCGGACAGAGACCTAGCGCAGACCGCGCTGGCTCTCGTCGAGGGTGCGGATGTACTTGAACACCTTGCGCGCCGCCGCGGGCGGCTTGTTGTGCGCGGCCTCGTGCTGGGCATGCCGCACCAGGCCGCGCAAATGCTGGCGATCGGTTTCCGGATACAGCGCCACGAAGGCTTCCAGCGCCTGGTCGCCCTCGGCGATCAGGCGGTCGCGCCAGCGCTCCAGGGCATGGAAGCGCTCGTTGTACTGCCGCGTCGAGGTGTCCATCTGGTCGGCCAGCGCCAGGATGGCTTCCAGGTCCTGGTCGCGCATCAGTTTGCCCAGGTACTGGATATGCCTTTTGCGCGCGATGTGCGTCTTGTGCTTGGGCGCGTCGGCCAGGGCCTTGCGCAGCGGATCGGTCAGCGGCAGGCGGTCCAGCTGCTCGGCCGGCAGGCCGGCCAGGCGTTCGCCCAGATCCTGCAGCGCATGCAGCTCGCGCTTGACCTGTGTCTTGCTCTTTTCGCCCAGCGGCGCGTCGTCGTCGTAAGAATCAACCATGAACTATGGGGTCCAGCTAAGAATGGGCGCCATCATAACGAGTTGCCGCACGGTTGTCCGGCCTGGCCGGCGCCGTCCGTAAGGAGAACGTCATGAATCGCAACGCCGCCGTGGGTCCCGCCGCGCTCCCCGAATTGCGCGAACAGGTCGAGGCCATCCTGGCCGAGGCCCGGCGCCAGGGCGCCAGTGCCGGTGAAGTGGCCGTCTCGGTCGACCAGGGTCTGTCCACCTCGGTGCGCAAGGGCGAGGTGGAAACGGTCGAATTCAATCGCGACCAGGGCTTCGGTATCACCCTCTATGCCGGTCAGCGCAAAGGCTCGGCCAGCACCTCCGCCACCGGTCCCGAGGCGATCCGCGAAACCGTGGCCGCGGCCCTGGCCATCGCCAAGCACACCTCCGAGGATCCCTGCGCGGGCTTGGCCGACGCCGAGCTGATGGCGCGCGGCGAGCTGCCCGATCTCGACCTCTATCATCCCTGGGACATCACCCCCGAGCAGGCCATCGAGCAGGCCCTGGCCTGTGAAGCGGCGGCCTATGCCGCCGACAGTCGCATCGGCAACGCCGACGGCACCACCCTCAACACCCACCAGGGCTGCCGGGTGTACGGCAACAGCCACGGTTTCGTCGGCGGCTATGCCAGCACCCGCCACAGCCTGAGCTGCGTGATGATCGCCGGCAGTGGCGAGGCCATGCAGCGCGACTACTACTACGACGTCAACCGGATCGGCAGCGAGTTGATGAGTGCCGAGGAAATCGGCCGCCGCGCCGCCGAGCGTGCCGTGAGTCGCCTGGGCGCGCGGCCGGTGCCCACCGCCAAGGTCCCGGTGCTGTTTTCCCCGGAAATGGCGGCCGGTCTGTTTGGCACCTTTCTCGCCGCCATCTCCGGCGGCAACCTCTATCGCAAGTCGTCCTTCCTCGAAGGCGCCCTGGGCCAGCAGGTGTTTCCCGAGTGGCTGACCATGGATGAGCGGCCGCACCTGCCGCGCGCCCTGGGCAGTGCCGCCTTCGACGGCGAGGGGCTGGCCACCTACGCCAAGCCCTTCGTCGAGAACGGTCGCCTGGTGTCCTATGTGCTCGGCAGCTACTCCGCGCGCAAGCTGGGCATGCAGAGCACGGCCAATGCCGGCGGTGTGCACAACCTCCATGTCAGCCACGGCACGGCGGATCAGGCCGAACTGATCCGGCAGATGGGCACCGGCTTTCTGGTCACGGAAATGATGGGGCAGGGCACCAACCTGGTCACCGGTGACTATTCCCGTGGCGCGGGCGGCTTCTGGATCGAGAATGGCGAGATCCAGTTTCCGGTCCAGGAGGTCACCATCGCCGGACGGCTGGGCGACATGTTCCGCCAGGTCCTGGCCGTGGGCAGCGACGTGGAACGCCGCGGCAGTCTGCGCACCGGCTCGGTGTTGATCGATGGCATGACCCTGGCGGGCAGCTAGTTGCAGGTCGCCGCAGACGTCGTGGAAAGGAAAATCCTGTCGAACGGGAGACAGCCCACCCCGTTACTCGTTAGTATCCTAGCAATGCACTAGGACATAGCCGTGCGGTCGAATTCCGTGACCGGACGGCCCAGGCTTCAGACGGTGCGCCGTGGCGCACCAGCCGTACACCCCATCGCCCAAGGGCGATGGGTCCATACCAAAGCCACCATGGAGACAATCCGCATGCCGCATACTCTGCCTCAGCTGCCCTACGCCTACGACGCGCTGGAACCGCACGTCGATGCCCAGACCATGGAAATCCACCATACCAAGCATCACCAGACCTACATCAACAACCTGAACGCGGCGCTGGAAGGCACCGAGTTCGCCAACCTGTCGGCCGAAGACGTGGTTCGCCAGCTGGACAAGCTGCCCCAGGACAAGCGCGGCGCCGTGCAGAACAACGGTGGCGGCCATGCCAACCACAGCCTGTTCTGGACCGTGATGGCCCCCAACGCCGGTGGCAAGCCCGAAGGCGCCCTGGCCGAAGCCATCGAGTCCCAGCTGGGCGGCTTCGATGCCTTCAAGGAAGCCTTCACCAAGGCTGCCCTGACCCGCTTCGGCAGTGGCTGGGCCTGGCTGAGCGTCACCCCCGAGAAGAAGCTGGTGGTCGAGAGCACCGGCAACCAGGACAGCCCGCTGATGACCGGCAACACCCCGATCCTCGGCCTGGACGTCTGGGAGCACGCCTACTACCTGCGCTACCAGAACCGCCGTCCCGAGTACATCGGCGCCTTCTTCAACGTCATCAACTGGCCGGAAGTGACCCGTCGCTACGAAGCGGCGCTGAACGCCTGAGTCGACGCCCAATAAAAAAGCCGCCTTCGGGCGGCTTTTTTATTGGGCGATGCTGGAGCAGGGCCGATCACTCACCTTCGTCGAAGTAGTTGTTGATCAGCTCGACCAGGGCACGCATGGCCTCGTCGCTCTGTTCACCCTCGGTTTCCAGTTGCAGCACCGTGCCCTTGCCAGCGGCCAGCATCATGACCGCCATGATGCTCTTGCCATCCACGGGCGGCTCGCCACTGCGACCGACGCGAATGCTGGCAGGATAGCGGCCGGCCACGCCGACGAACTTGGCAGCCGCACGCGCGTGCAGGCCCAGCTTGTTGATGATGGTGATCTGTTGGGCAGGCATTGAGTCTGTCCTTGTCGAAACAAAACGGGCGTCAGAGATCGCGGTGACGAATCTGGACGTTCTTGAGCAGGTCTTTGAGTTCGCGACCCAGGCGATCGGCCAGATAGACCGAACGGTGATGACCACCGGTACAACCAATGGCCACGGTCACATAGGACCTGTTGTTGGCGGCAAAACGCGGCAGCCACTTCACCAGGTAATCGCGGATGTCATTGTACAGGGTCTCTACCTCGGGCTGTTGCTCGAGATAGTCGCGTACCGGCGCATCCAGTCCGGAAAAGTCGCGCAGGTCCGGTTTCCAGTAGGGATTTGGCAGGAAGCGCACATCGAACACCATGTCCGCGTCCACCGGCAGCCCGCGCTTGAAGCCAAAGGATTCCACCAGGTAGGCGGTACCGGGCTCCGGCGCGTTCAGCAGGCGCAACTTGAGGATGTCGCGCAGCTGATAGAGATTCAGGTGGGTGGTGTCGATCTTCAGGTCGGACAGGTCGGCGATGGGCGACAGCAGCACCTGTTCGTCGTGAATGGCCTCGGCCAGGGACCTTTCCTGGTTCGACAGCGGATGCCGGCGGCGCGTCTCGGAAAAGCGCTTGAGCAGCGCCTGGTCATCGGCATCCAGGTAGAGGACGTCGCAGCGGATGTTGCGACTGCGCACCTGTTCGAGCAATTCGGGAAAGCGTTGCAACTGACTGGGCAGGTTGCGCGCATCGATGGACAGGGCGACCTTGGGCTGGGGGCGCTCCATGTCGGTCAGCGCATGCTGGGCCAGATCGGGCAGCAGGCTGGCCGGCAGGTTGTCGATGCAATAGAAGCCATTGTCCTCAAGCACGTTGAGCGCCGTACTCTTGCCCGACCCGGAACGTCCGCTCACGATGATGAGGTGCATGTCAGTGTCCGCTCTGGGCCTCGACGACGATCTGATAGAGCGCCTGACTGTCCCTGGCCTTGCGCAGCCGCTCGCGGATGTCGGCGCGATCGAGGATGCCGGCGATCTGGCGCAGCAGCGTGAGGTGCTGCTCGGTGGCGGCTTCCGGCACCAGCAGGACGAACACCAGATCTACCGGCGCACCGTCCAGGGAGTCGAAGTCGACCGGTTGCTGCAGGTGGAAGAGCACGCACAGCGGTTGTTGCAGACCCGCCAGGCGGCAGTGGGGAATGGCAATGCCGTTACCGAAACCGGTCGAGCCCAGGCGCTCGCGCGCCATCAGGCATTCATGGATGTGCGCCGCGTCGTGGCCGGGCAGTTCCTGCGCGGCCAGTTCGGCGATGCGTTCCAGTACAGCGGCTTTGCTGCCACCCGGCGCATCCGTCTGGGTGCGGCCGGGGGTCAGGATGTTTTCGAGTCTGATCATAAAGCGGCGATCGAAACCTCAGCGGACGCCGACGCCCTGCTGGCGTTCGATCGATTTTTCCTTGTGTTTAATCAGTTGGCGGTCGAGCTTGTCGGCCAGGAGATCGATGGCGGCATACATGTCGTCGTGCTCGGCATTGGCAACCACCGCGGCGCCGGCGACGTGCAGGGTGGCTTCGGCTTTCTGCTTGAGCTTGTCCACTTCCAGGATGACCTGGACGTTGGTGATACGGTCGAAGTGCCGTTCGAGGCGGGCGAGTTTCTCGCCGATGTAGTCACGCAGGGCTTCTGTCACTTCAAGCTGATGGCCACTGATGTTGACTTGCATACCGCTTCTCCTTATTGCCGGGCTGCGATCGGCGAAGCTGCTCGCCGACATGACACGGGTCGAACGAAGCACGGTCACACATCAGGACGCGTCAGATGAGACGCTTGCGTTCGCTGGACGGAGCGATACCCAGGGATTCCCGATACTTAGCCACCGTGCGACGAGCGACTTGTATACCTTGCGATTCCAGTAAACCAGCGATCTTGCTGTCACTCAACGGCTTTTTCGCGTTTTCCGCCGCCACCAATTTCTTGATGATCGCGCGGATCGCGGTGGAGGAGCATTCGCCCCCCTCGGCGGTGCTGACGTGGCTGGAGAAGAAATACTTGAGTTCGTAGATGCCACGCGGGGTGTGCATGAACTTCTGGGTGGTCACCCGGGAGATGGTCGACTCGTGCATGCCCACCGCCTCGGCGATGTCATGCAGGACCAGCGGCTTCATGGCCTCTTCGCCGTATTCGAGAAAACCGCGCTGGTGCTCGACGATCTGAGTCGCCACCTTCATCAGGGTCTCGTTGCGGCTCTGCAGGCTCTTGATGAACCAGCGCGCTTCCTGCAGCTGGTTGCGCATGTAGGTGTTGTCGGCGCTGCTGTCGGCACGCTTGACGAAGCCGGCGTACTGGGGATTGACCCGCAGGCGCGGCACGGCTTCCTGATTGAGCTCCACCAGCCAGCGCTCGTTGTGCTTGCGGACGATGACGTCCGGCACCACGTATTCGGCTTCGCCGGATTCGATCTGCGAGCCGGGACGCGGATGCAGGGTCTGGATCAGTTCGATGACGGGCTTGAGCTCGTCTTCCTTGATCTTCATGCGCCGCATCAGCTGCGCATAGTCGCGGCTGCCGAGCAGATCGAGGTAGTCGCTGACCAGGCGCCTGGCCTCGCCGAGGAGGGGGAGGTTGGCCGGTAGCTGGGCCAGCTGGATCAGCAGGCATTCGCGCAGGTTGCGAGCGGCGACACCGGCCGGCTCGAATTGCTGGACGCGTCTGAGGACCACCTCGACTTCATCGAGATCGACTTCCAGCTCGGGATCCAGCGAAGCATGGATGTCTTCGAGGCTTTCCTGCAGATAGCCGTCGGTATCGATGCCGTCGATGATCGCTACGGCGATCAGGCGATCGAGATCCGACATGGGTGCCAGGTTGAGCTGCCAGAGCAGGTGGGTCTGCAGGCTCTCGCCCGCCGAGGTGCGAGTGGTGAAGTCCCACTCGTCGTCGTCATTGCTGGGCAGGCTGCTGGCACTGGTCTGGTAGATGTCTTCCCAGGCGGTATCGACCGGCAGCTCGCTGTCGCTGGGGATGCGCTCGCTCCACTCGGATTCGTCGGCCATCTCGTTGGTGGCGACCGAAGTTTCCTTGAAGGTGGTTTCCATGTTGCCCGAGCCTGAGCTCTCATCGCCTTCGCTCGAGGCTTCGCTCTGGTCGAAGTCTTCACCTTCTTCCTGGCGTTCCAGCATCGGGTTGGACTCCAGGGCTTCCTGGATTTCCTGCTGCAAGTCGAGCGTCGAGAGCTGAAGCAGACGTATGGCTTGTTGCAGCTGCGGCGTCATCGTCAGCTGCTGGCCCATCTTGAGGACTAGCGATGGTTTCATGGCTGCGGAAATACACCTTGTCTACCGACGCGAACAGCGCCACCGAACCTCGCGAACCCTGCGAGCGTTAGCAAATTATATGCCTTGTTTCCCCGGGTTTGCCTAGAGGCGGAATTCGTGGCCCAGATAGACTTCCTTGACCAGGTCGTTGGCGAGGACTTCCTCGGCGGTACCCTCGGCGATGAGCTGGCCGTCGTTGACGATATAGGCCGTTTCGCAGATGGTCAGGGTTTCCCGGACATTGTGGTCGGTGATGAGCACACCGATGCCCTTGGCCTTGAGGTGGCGAATGATCTGCTTGATGTCGCCCACCGAGATGGGGTCCACACCGGCGAAGGGTTCGTCCAGCAGGATGAACTTGGGTGCGGTGGCGAGGGCGCGAGCGATCTCGACGCGGCGTCTTTCGCCACCCGACAGGCTCATGCCGCGATTGTCGCGGATATGGGTGATGTGGAATTCCTGCAGCAGGCTTTCCAGCTCGCGCAGGCGACCGGCCTTGTCCAGGTCCTTGCGGGTTTCCAGGATGCCGAGGATGTTGTCGGCCACGGTCAGCTTGCGAAAGATCGAGGCTTCCTGCGGCAGGTAGCCGATCCCGGCGCGGGCCCGGCCATGCATGGGCAGGGCGGTGACATCCTGATCGTCGATCAGCACGCGACCCTGATCGGCCTTGACCAGGCCGACGATCATGTAGAAACAGGTGGTCTTGCCGGCGCCGTTCGGACCTAGCAGGCCGACGATCTGACCGCTGTCGATGCTGACGCTGACGTCGCGAACGACCTGACGACCCTTGTAGCTCTTGGCCAGATGCTGGGCTTTGAGCGTGACCGTCATTGTCCCTGCCCCGACTGCTGCTGATCCTTGGGCTGGATGACCATGTCGATGCGCGGCCGTGGCGTGGTGACCTTGCTGCCATTGGCGCGCCCGGCGTTGACGATCTGGCGCTGGGTGTCGTAGACGATCTTCTCACCTTCGAAGGTGTTGCCCTGTTGGACCACCTTGGCCTGATCGATCAGGATGATGCGATTTTCCTGGGCGAAATACTGGATCGTCAGACCATAGGCCTTGACGATGTCCTTGTCTGCCGAGGGCTTCTGCTCGTAGTAGGCCGGTTTGCCCACTGCGGTGGCGACCTTGATGTTGCCCTGGTTGTCCTGGGTCAAGGTCACCGTGTTGCCGGTGATCTTCATGCTGCCCTGGGTGATGACCACGTCTCCGCGGTACACGGCCACGCCCTGCTTGTCGTCGAGCTCGGCGCTATCGGCCTGCACGCGGATCGGCTGGGTGCGATCGGTCGGCAGGGCCCAAGCCGCGGCACTGCCAAAGGTGGCGCCGAGGGTGAACAGGAAGGGGAGGGTTTTAACGAACCTCATGCTGGCCTCTTACGTTGGACAGCAGGAGCATTCTGCCGTCTTCTAGATACGCTTTCATGCCATTGGCCGTGGTCACCCCATTGGCGGCCTCGATTCTAACGGCTTGCTCGGTTTGCGCATATTGTTTGTCAGGAAAGACGGTCATGCGGGTGGTGGTCAACACCACCGGGCGGCCTTTTTCATCGGTACGCTCGACGCGCACGTCATCGATCAGCTCCGCCTGACTGCCACCGGGGGCGACCTCGGCGCGGGCACTGCGAATGTGCCAGGGATAGTCGGTACCGCGAAAGGCCAGCATGTCGGGCCGGGTCACCAGGGTGACGTCGGTCGCCTTGACGTGTTCGCTGCGCTCGGCCTTGAGTTCGTACTGGATCTTGCCGTCCAGGCGATACTGGATCGTCCGGGTATTGAGGGCATAGCCGTCGATGGCGCTGTCTTGCGGGGTCGACGAGGCCGGAGCATCGACGAAGCGCTGCGGCAGGATGTTCCAGTAGCCGATCGCGATGAGCGCGGCGGCGATCAGGACCAACAGCACGGGGCGGCGCAAGCTGCGAAACATGAGGGTACCTGTGGTGGGCCGCACCAGGGGCGGCGGGTTGAACACGAGATTGCGGCGTATTAGTCGGGCAGTATAACCCGGCCTACAGCACCCCGGCGCGTAGCAGGTCACCCATGTTGAGGGCGCCGATCGGCCGGCGCTCGTCATCGATCACCACCAGCGCGTTGATCTTGTGCTCCTCCATGATCTTCAGCGCCTCGGCGGCGAGCATCTGCGCCCTGGCGGTTCGACCGCCACGGGTCATCACGGTTGCGATCGCCGTGGTGCGCACGTCGATGCCGCGATCCAGGGCGCGACGCAGATCGCCGTCGGTGAAGATGCCGGCCAGACGACCATCGGTGCCGAGCACGCTGGTCATGCCCAGTCCCTTGCGCGACATCTCCAGCAGGGCATCGGACACCAGGGTGTCTTCGCTGACCTGCGGCAGGTCGACGCCGGCATGCATGACGTTTTCCACCTTGAGCAGCAGGCGCCGACCCAGGGCGCCGCCCGGGTGGGAAAAGGCGAAGTCCTCGGCGGTGAAGCCGCGGGCCTCGAGCAGGGCGATGGCCAGGGCGTCGCCCAGCACCAGGGCGACGGTGGTGGAGGAGGTGGGTGCCAGATTGAGCGGGCAGGCCTCGGTGGCGACGCTGGTATCCAGATTGACGTCCGCGGCCTTGGCCAGCGGCGAGGCGGGATTGCCGGCGAAGCTGATCAGCGGGACGCCGAGGCGCTTGATCAGTGGCAGCAGGGTCAGGATCTCGCTGGAGGTGCCCGACTGGGAGATGGCGATGATGACGTCATCGCGGGTGATCATGCCCATGTCGCCATGGCTGGCTTCGGCCGGGTGCACGAAGAAGGCCGGACTGCCGGTGCTGGCCAGGGTCGCGGCGATCTTGTTGCCGACATGCCCGGACTTGCCCATGCCCAGGACCACGATCCGCCCGCGGCAGGCGAGCAGGCGGCGACAGGCGGCGGCAAAGCTTTCGTCGATGCGTTCGCCCAGGGCGGCCACTGCCGCTCGCTCTACATCTATGGTGCGCTTGGCGGAAGCGATGAAATCTATTGAGTCGGGCATGGGTCAGAAGGCAGGTGACGGGACAATCGGAAATTATATGCGCAAAGCCGCGACACTCAGCAACGTCGCCCGCAGTTCAGGCGTCTCATCGGCAACGAATGCTATAGTGCCGCCCTTTTGCCGGGGCCGCCGAACGCGAGAGCCGCGTGCCCTGAAGCGGCGGAGCGGCGTCTCCCTGCACAGAGTTGAACCTTAGGAGTCTCGATGACCGTCGATAGCCCGTACGCCGTGGAGCTAAAGGGCGTTTCCTTCAAGCGCGGCACGCGTCTCATCTACGACCGGGTCGATATCCGCATCCCGCGGGGCAAGGTCACCGGGATCATGGGACCGTCCGGCAGTGGCAAGACCACCCTGTTGCGCCTCATCGCCGCCCAGTTGCGGCCAAGCAGTGGCGAGATCTGGGTCAATGGCGCCAATCTGCCGCAGCTGTCCCGGGGTGAGCTGTTCGACATGCGCCGGCAGATGGGTGTGCTGTTCCAGAGCGGCGCGCTGTTCACCGATCTCGATGTGTTCGAGAACGTGGCCTTTCCACTGCGGGTGCACACCAAGCTGCCCGAAGAGATGATCCGCGACATCGTCCTGCTCAAGCTGCAGGCGGTGGGCCTGCGCGGTGCCGTCGAGCTGATGCCGGACGAGCTGTCCGGCGGCATGAAGCGCCGGGTCGCCCTGGCGCGGGCCATCGCTCTGGATCCGCAGATCCTCATGTACGACGAGCCCTTCGTTGGCCAGGACCCCATTGCCATGGGCGTGCTGGTACGGCTGATCCGCCTGCTCAACCAGGCGCTCGGACTGACCAGCATCGTGGTCTCCCACGACCTGGCCGAGACGGCCAGCATCGCCGACTACCTCTATGTGGTTGGCGATACCAAGGTGCTGGGGCAGGGCACGCCGAAGGAGCTGCGCGAATCGCCCGATCCGCGGGTTCGCCAGTTCATGCAGGGCATCCCCGATGGCCCCGTACCCTTCCACTACGCCGCGCCTGATCTGCGCGATGCCTTGCTGGGGAAACACTGATGCGTAAGGTCTCCGCCGTGGAGCGGATTCGTCGGCTGGGCAAGGCCGGGCTGGACGTCGTGGCGGCCATTGGCCGCTCCGTCATCGTCCTGCTCCTGGCGGTGTTCGGTCGCGGTGGCGTGGGCAGCGGCCTGCAGCTGCTGGGCAAGCAACTCTATTCGGTGGGCGTGATGTCGCTGCCCATCATCGTGGTGTCGGGCTTCTTCATCGGCATGGTGATTGCCCTGCAGGGCTACAACATCCTGGTCAAGTACGGCTCCGAGCAGGCCGTGGGGCAGATGGTCGCCCTGACCCTGCTGCGCGAACTGGGGCCGGTGGTGACGGCGCTGCTGTTCGCCGGTCGGGCCGGTTCCGCCCTGACCGCCGAGATCGGCAACATGAAATCCACCGAGCAGCTGTCCAGCCTGGAAATGATCGGCGTGGATCCGCTCAAGTACATCGTCGCGCCGCGTTTCTGGGCCGGCTTCATTTCCATGCCCTTGCTGGCCGCCATGTTCAATGTGGTGGGTATCTGGGGCGCGGCCATGGTCGCCATCGACTGGCTCGGCGTCTACGACGGCTCCTTCTGGGCCACCATGCAGAACAGCGTGATGCTCAGCGACGTGCTCAATGGCGTGATCAAGAGCCTGGTGTTCGCCTTCGTGGTGACCTGGGTCGCCGTCTTCCAGGGGTATGACTGCGAGCCGACCTCCGAAGGCATCGGTCGCGCCACCACCCGTACCGTCGTCTATGCGTCGCTTGCCGTGCTCGGCCTCGACTTCATTCTTACCGCCCTGATGTTTGGAGATCTCTGATGCAAACCCGCACCCAGGAAATCGGTGTCGGACTCTTCCTGCTGGCCGGCGTGCTCGCATTGCTGCTGCTGGCGCTGCGGGTAAGCGGTCTGACGATGAGCGACCATCACGATACCTACAAGGTCTATGCCTACTTCGACAACATCGCCGGTCTCACCGTGAGATCGCGGGTGACCATGTCGGGCGTGACCATCGGCAAGGTCACCGCCATCGATCTCGACCGCAACAGCTACCGCGGCCGGGTCACCATGCAGATCGACAAGCAGGTGGACAACCTGCCGACCGACTCCATCGCCTCGATCCTGACCGCCGGCCTGCTCGGCGAGAAATACATCGGCATCAGCGTGGGCGGGGACGAACAGGTGCTCAAGGAAGGCTCGACCATTCGAGATACACAATCCTCGCTGGTTCTCGAAGACCTGATCGGCAAATTCCTGCTCAATTCGGTCAATAAAGACTCTTCCGCCAATAAATGATGAGAGGCTTCTCCATGCTCAAGCTACTTCGTCACGGAGTGATCGCGATCCTGGCCCTGCTGCCCCTGGTGTCCCAGGCGGCACCCTCGGCCCACGACGTGATCCAGCAGACCACCAGCACGCTGCTCAGCGATCTCGAGGCCAATCGCGACAAGTATCGCAGCAGTCCGGAAGCCTTCTACGAGTCGCTCAACAACATCCTCGGCCCGGTGGTGGATGCCGAAGGCATCTCGCGCAGCATCATGACCGTGCGCTATAGCCGCAGCGCCTCGCCCGAGCAGATGACGCGCTTCCAGGAAAACTTCAAGCGCAGCCTGATGCAGTTCTATGGCAACGCGCTGCTGGAATACAACAACCAGGGTATCCGGGTACTGCCCGAAGGTCCGTCCGACGGTCCCGATCGCACCAGCGTGGGCATGGAGGTCAAGGGTAACAACGGCGCCGTCTACCCGGTGCAGTACAGCATGGTCAAGCAGGGCAATGACTGGAAGGTGCGCAACGTCATCATCAATGGTCTGAACCTCGGCAAGCTGTTCCGCGACCAGTTCGCCCAGGCGATGCAGGAAAACGGCAACGACCTGGACAAGACCATCAACAACTGGGCGGGCACCGTGGCCAAGGCCAAGGATTCTCCCGAGGCCCAGAAGGCCAAGGTCGGTTCGTGAGTCGCGCCGCCATCACCCGCGAGGGCGCCCAGCTGCAGCTGTCGGGCGTACTCGATCACGCCAGTGTGCCGGTCCTGCGCGAGCAAGGTCGAACCCTGATCGCCCAGGGCAGCGGTCCGCTGGTGCTGGACTGCGCTGGCGTTGAGCACTCCAACAGCGCCGGGCTGGCGCTGTTGCTGGCCTGGTTGCGCGATGCCCAGGCCGCGGGCTGCTCGCTGGCTATCGCCAGGCTGCCCTCCGAGTTGCGGCAGATCGCCGAGGTCTCGGATGCCCTGGAGCTGTTACCCCTGGCGGACGACGCTCACGGGTAACGGTCATCGCAGTCGCCGTACAGCTGGTTTTTTTGTATGATCGCCGGCTGTACTAGATTGCCGAGGTGCCGCCATGCAGGCCCAAGAAGTCAAAAGCCTCCTTGAGGCAAAACTGGCCGATACCCAGGTCGAAGTGGAAGGCGAGGGCTGCAACTTCCAGCTCTACCTGATCAGCGACGAGCTCCAGGCACTCAGCCCGGTCAAGCGTCAGCAGCAGGTCTACTCCCATCTCCAGCCGCAGATCGCCGATGGCAGCATCCATGCTGTCACCATGAAATTCTTCACCCGTGCTGCCTGGGCCGAACGCGCCTGATTCGCAGCGCCGAGAACTCGCTATGGACAAACTGATCATTACCGGCGGCAACTGCCTGAACGGTGAAATTCGCATTTCCGGGGCCAAGAACTCCGCCCTGCCGATCCTCGCCGCGACCCTGCTCGCCGATACCCCGGTGACCATCGCCAACCTGCCGCACCTGCACGACATCACCACCATGATCGAGCTGTTCGGCCGCATGGGCGTCCAGCCGGTGATCGGTGAAAAGCTCAATGTCGAGGTCGATGCGTCCAGCATCAAGACCCTGGTCGCGCCCTATGAACTGGTCAAGACCATGCGCGCCTCGATCCTGGTGCTGGGCCCGATGGTCGCACGCTTCGGCGAAGCGGAAGTCGCCCTGCCCGGTGGCTGCGCCATCGGCTCGCGTCCGGTCGATCTGCACCTGCGCGGCCTGGAGGCCATGGGTGCCAAGATCACCGTCGAAGGCGGCTACATCAAGGCCAAGGCGCCGGCCGGCGGCCTGCGCGGTGCCCACTACTATTTCGACACCGTCAGCGTGACCGGTACCGAGAACGTGCTGATGGCCGCCACCCTAGCCAAGGGTCGCAGCGTGATCCAGAACGCCGCTCGCGAGCCCGAGGTCGTCGACCTGGCCAACTGCCTGATCGCCATGGGCGCCAACATCCAGGGCGCCGGTACCGACACCATCACCGTGGAAGGCGTCGAGCGCCTGGGCGGCGCCACCTATTCGGTCCTGCCCGACCGCATCGAGACCGGCAGCTACCTGGTCGCCGCCGCCGCCACCCGTGGCCGCGTCAAGCTCAAGGACACCGATCCGACCATCCTCGAGGCCGTGCTGGCCAAGCTGGAGGAGGCCGGTGCCCACATCTCGACCGGCAGCAACTGGATCGAGCTGGACATGAAGGGCAATCGCCCCCGCGCGGTCAACATCCGCACGGCGCCCTACCCGGCGTTCCCCACCGACATGCAGGCCCAGTTCATCTCCATGAACGCCGTCGCCGAAGGCACCGGTACCGTGGTCGAGACCATCTTCGAGAACCGCTTCATGCACGTTCACGAGATGGTGCGCATGGGCGCCAACATCGCCATCGAGGGCAATGCCGCCATCGTCACCGGCGTGCCCAGCCTCAAGGCCGCCCCGGTCATGGCGACCGACCTGCGCGCCTCGGCGAGCCTGGTCATCGCCGCCCTGGTGGCCGAAGGCGATACCCTGATCGATCGCATCTACCACATCGACCGCGGCTACGAATGCATCGAGGAGAAATTCCAGCTGCTCGGTGCCAAGATCCGTCGTACGCCCAAGTAAGGACCTCCGATGCTGACCATCGCCCTGTCCAAGGGCCGTATCCTCGACGACACCCTGCCGCTGCTGGCGGCGGCGGGGATCGCCCCGACCGAGAATCCGGACAAGAGCCGCAAGCTCATCATCCCGACCACCCAGGACGATGTGCGCCTGCTCATCGTTCGCGCCACCGACGTGCCCACCTATGTGGAGCACGGCGCTGCGGACCTGGGCGTGGCCGGCAAGGACGTGCTGATGGAGTACGGCGGCGATGGCCTCTATGAGCCGCTGGACCTGCGTATCGCCCGCTGCAAGCTGATGACCGCGGGTGCCGTGGGCGCTCCGGCGCCGCGTGGCCGGCTGCGGGTGGCGACCAAGTTCGTCAATGTCGCCAAGCGCTACTATGCCGAGCAGGGCCGCCAGGTCGACATCATCAAGCTGTACGGCTCCATGGAGCTGGCACCGCTGGTGGGACTGGCCGACAAGATCATCGACGTGGTCGACACCGGCAATACCCTCAAGGCCAATGGTCTCGAACCCCAGGAGCTGATCGCCCACATCAGCTCGCGCCTGATCGTCAACAAGGCCTCGATGAAGATGCAGCACGGTCGAATCCAGGCGCTCATCGAGACCCTGCGCCACGCCGTAGAGGCGCGCGGTGCCTGAGAACCTGTTCAAAGCCTGCTGCGCGTCGGCCAAACTGCGTTAAGAACGGCCTGGAGGGCCAGCCCCGTCGGAATGCTCGTTTACCACTCGTAAACTCCGCTTTCTCAGCCATTTTTCCCTTGTTTGTCTCTAGCTCGCGAGACTTTGAACAGATTCTAAGTCCTGGCCGGTAGCTGAATGCCGGCCAAGACTGCTTCCATCCTTCCAGCTTCGCCTATCCGTGCCATAGCCAAATTGTCGGGCGCCCACACGGAGCCGGCTGTTACTCTCGGGCGCCCCTTTCGCTCTCCTGAAGAGGATCCGCCATGACCGCTCCGCTCGCCATCCGCCGACTCGCCGCCGCCGCTCCGGATTTCGCCGAGCATCTGGATCATCTGCTGAGCTGGGAAGGGGTGTCCGACGCCGACATCAACCAGCGGGTCCTGGCGATCATCGCCGACGTCCGTCATCAGGGTGATCAGGCCCTGCTGGAATACACCCGGCGCTTCGACGGCGTCGAAACGACGTCCATGAGCGATCTCATCCTGCCGCGCGCGCGCTTGGAAGAAGCCCTGACTCGGATCACGCCGGAGCAGCGCACCGCGCTGGAAGCCGCCGCCGAGCGCGTCCGTCGTTATCACGAAAAGCAGCGCCAGGATTCCTGGCAGTATCAGGAGGCCGATGGCACCGTGCTCGGCCAGCAGGTCACCCCGCTGGATCGTGCCGGTCTCTATGTGCCGGGGGGCAAGGCCTCCTATCCGTCCTCGGTGCTGATGAACGCCATCCCGGCCAAGGTCGCCGGCGTGCGCGAGGTGGTCATGGTGGTGCCGACGCCCCGCGGCGAGGTCAACGAACTGGTGCTGGCCGCTGCGGCCCTGGCCGGTGTCGATCGCGTCTTCACCATTGGCGGCGCCCAGGCGGTGGCCGCCCTGGCCTATGGCACCGAAAGCGTGCCTCCGGTTGACAAGATCGTCGGCCCCGGCAACATCTATGTCGCCACCGCCAAGCGCCACGTGTTCGGCAAGGTCGGCATCGACATGATCGCCGGCCCCTCCGAGATCCTGGTGGTCTGCGACGGCCAGACCGATCCCGACTGGATCGCCATGGACCTGTTCTCCCAGGCCGAGCACGACGAGGACGCCCAGGCCATCCTGGTCAGTCCGGACGCCGCCTTCCTCGACGCCGTGGCGGCCAGCATCGCCCGCCTGCTGCCCGAAATGGAGCGCGCCGACATCATCCGTGCCTCCCTGGAAGGGCGGGGTGCCCTGATCCAGGTCACCGACATGGCCCAGGCCATCGAAGTGGTCAATCGCATCGCCCCCGAACACCTGGAGCTTTCCGTCGCCGAGCCGGAGCAGTGGCTACCCAGCATTCGCCATGCCGGCGCCATCTTCATGGGTCGCTACACCGCCGAGGCCCTGGGGGACTACTGCGCCGGTCCCAACCATGTGCTGCCGACCTCGGGCACCGCGCGCTTCTCCTCGCCGCTGGGCGTCTACGACTTCCAGAAGCGTTCCTCGATCATCCACTGCTCGGCCGCTGGCGCTTCCACGCTGGGCCGGGTCGCCTCGGTCCTGGCGCGCGGCGAGTCCCTGACCGCCCACGCCCGCAGCGCCGAATACCGTATTCAGGAAGAGCAGGCATGAGCGAACTCTGGAGTCCCTTCGTCAAGAATCTGGTGCCCTATGTGCCGGGTGAGCAGCCCAAGCTGACCAACCTGGTCAAGCTCAATACCAACGAGAACCCCTATGGTCCGTCGCCGCGGGCGCTGGACGCCATCCGCGCCGCGGCTACCGATGACCTGCGTCTCTATCCCGATCCCAACGGCCAGGCGCTGAAGGATGCCGTCGCCCGCTACTACGGCATCCAGAGCGACCAGGTGTTTGTCGGCAATGGCTCGGACGAGGTGCTGGCGCACATCTTCCTGGGCCTGTTCGGCCATGGCCGACCCGTGCTGTTCCCGGACATCAGCTACAGCTTCTATCCGGTCTATTGCGGCCTCTACGACATCGCCTTCGAGACCCCGGCGTTGGACGAGGATTTCCAGATCGTCCCCGAGGACTATCTGCGCCCCAATGGCGGCATCATCTTCCCCAACCCCAATGCGCCGACCGGCAGCGCCCTGGCGCTGGACGCCATCGAGCGCATCGTCGCCGGCAATCCGACCTCGGTGGTGGTGGTGGACGAAGCCTATGTCGACTTCGGGGCGGAGTCGGCGGTCGCCCTGATCGAGCGCCATGCCAATCTGGTGGTGACCCAGACGCTGTCCAAGTCCCGCTCCCTGGCCGGTCTGCGGGTAGGCCTGGCCATGGGTCAGGCGCCGCTGATGGAGGCCCTGGAGCGGATCAAGAACAGCTTCAACTCCTATCCGCTGGATCGCCTGGCGCTGGCCGGCGCGACCGCTGCCTTCGAGGACCGCGCCTATTTCGACGAGACCTGCCGGCAGGTGATCGAGAGTCGCGAAGCACTGGTGGGCGAGTTGCTGGCGCGCGGCTTCGAGGTCCTGCCCTCGGCCGCCAACTTCATCTTCGCCCGTCATGTGCAGAAGGGCGGCGCGGTGCTGGCCGCGGGCTTGCGCGAGCACGGCGTCATCGTGCGCCACTTCAGCCGCCCCGAACGCATCGCCGACTTCCTGCGCATCACCATCGGTACGCCCGCGCAGAATCAGGCATTGATCACGGCCCTCGACACCCTCTAAGGGCCGCTCATGGCCAGGCTCTGTTCGAAAAGTCGCCGAGCCTAGGCGCTTTACGTACGGAGCCTAGCGCGCCTTCTCCATCAGGGGGCGCAGCCCGACGATCACCTTGACCTGCACGGTCTTGTCCTGGCGCAGCACCTCGATGGGGATGCTGTCGCCAGGTTGCTTGCGGGCGATCTGGTTCATCGCCAGCCGGCCGTCCCTGATCGGTTGGCCCGCCAGCTTGACCAGCACGTCGCCGGCGCGCAGGCCGCCCTTGTGCGCCGGTCCTTCCGGGTCGATATCGGTCACCACGATGCCCTGGTCGACCTTCAGCCCGTAGGTCTTGACCAGCTCTGGCGTGATCACTTCCACCGCCACCCCCAGCCAGCCGCGGATGACCTGGCCATGCTGGATGATCGAGCGCATGACCTCCATGGCCAGCTTGATCGGGATGGCGAAGCCGATGCCCTGGGAGCCGCCGGAGAGGATGGCGGTGTTGATGCCGATCAGATTGCCGTTGGCATCCACCAGCGCCCCGCCCGAATTGCCCAGGTTGATCGCCGCATCGGTCTGGATGAAGTCCTCGTAGGTATTGAGACCCAGCTGGTTGCGGCCGGTGGCGCTGATGATGCCCATGGTCACGGTCTGGCCGACGCCGAAGGGATTGCCGATGGCCAGCACCACGTCACCGATGCGGATGGCGGTCGAATCGCCCACCGAGATGGCCGGCAGGTTGGGCAGGTCGATCTTGAGTACGGCAAGGTCGGTGGCCGGATCGTTGCCGATCAGCTTGGCCAGGGTCTGGCGACCGTCGGCGAGCGCCACCACGATGGATTCGGCGTCGAGGGTCACGTGGTTGTTGGTCAGCAGATACCCGTCATGGCTCATCAGCACGGCCGAGCCCAGGCTGAGTTCTTCCACCGGTTTGGTCGCGCCCTTGCGGTCACTGGCCGTATCGCCGGCCTTGCCCGGCTTGGCCGCCTTGGTCGAACGCAGCGATACCACCGCGGGCGCGGCGCGGCTCGCCGCGTCGGCGTAGGAGACCGGTCCCTGCTGACGCGAATTCGCGGGCGCCTGGGCCGCCTCGAACAGCGGCGGCTGGGCGGGCAGGCCGAGCCATTGCGGATAGCGCTGCATGATCAGGGCCGCAACGAGCAGACCGCACAGCACGGGCCAGCCGAGATAACGCAAAGCCTTGTACATCGATCACATCCTTGAATTTGTCCACCCGGGGTGCGCCGGATAAGCTGGCGGGCATTATAAGGAGCGGCGCCACCCGAAGACACGCTGTGGCGCCGCCAGCGAGGAGGTAAGCCGTCCGTGACCCTGTCCCTTGATCAATTGGTGGAGACCGCCGACCGCTACCTGGAGTCGGCCCGTATCCAGGATTATTGCCCCAACGGCCTGCAGGTCCAGGGCCGCGAGCAGGTGCGCCTGCTGGTCAGTGGCGTCACCGCCTCCCAGCAGCTGCTGGACGCCGCCGTGGCGGCCGGGGCCGATGCCATCCTGGTGCACCATGGCTATTTCTGGAAAAACGAGGACGCCCGCCTTATCGGCATGAAGCACCGGCGGATCAAGACGCTGCTGAGCCACGACATCAGCCTGCTGGCCTACCACCTGCCGCTGGACGTCCATCCCGAGGTGGGCAACAACGTCCAGCTGGGTCGCCGCCTGGGCCTGCAGGATATCCGGCCGCTGCCGAGTGATGCCAAGGGGCTGATCTGGCAAGGCGAATTGCCGCAGCCACGGTCCGCCGCGGACTTCGCTCGGCAGGTGGCGCATGTGCTGCAGCGCGAGCCGCTGGTGGTCGACGGCGGGCGGTCGATCCGGCGCCTGGCCTGGTGCACCGGCGGTGCCCAGGGCTACCTCGATCAGGCCATTGCCGCAGGGGTGGATGCCTATCTCACCGGTGAGGTGTCCGAGCAGACGGTGCACAGTGCCCGTGAGAACGGGGTGAGTTTCTTCGCCGCCGGCCACCATGCCACCGAGCGCTATGGGGTGCAGGCGCTGGGCGATTTTCTGGCCGCGCAACTGGGCATCGAGCATCGTTTCATTGACTGCGACAATCCCGCCTGAGCGTCATAAGCATATAACTTCTGGATCTAGATGGCCTGGCGGGCCATAACCGTTGCCTATGGTAAGGTTGAGGTTCGTCCACGGCCCGCTCTGTCCGGTGTGTCCAGTCGACTGGATGCCGCAACGGACATCTTCTAGGCCACCTTTCTGCAATCGTGAGTAGCCATGCTCGACAAACAGACGCACCTCAAACAGCTTGAGGCGGAAAGCATCCACATCATCCGTGAAGTGGCCGCCGAGTTCGACAATCCGGTCATGCTGTATTCCATCGGCAAGGATTCGGCCGTGATGCTGCACCTGGCCCGCAAGGCCTTCTTTCCCGGCAAGCTGCCGTTCCCGGTACTCCACGTGGACACCGGCTGGAAATTCCAGGCCATGTACGAATTCCGCGATCGCATGGTCGCCGACATGGGGCTCGATCTGCTGGTGCACAAGAATCCGGAAGGGGTCGCCCAGGGCATCAACCCCTTCACCCATGGCAGCGCCAAGCACACCGACATCATGAAGACCCAGGGCCTCAAGCAGGCGCTGGACAAGTACGGCTTCGACGCGGCATTCGGCGGCGCGCGCCGCGACGAGGAGAAGTCCCGGGCCAAGGAGCGCGTCTACTCCTTCCGCGACAGCAAGCACCGCTGGGATCCCAAGAATCAGCGTCCCGAGCTGTGGAACATCTACAACGGCAAGACCAACAAGGGCGAGTCGATCCGCGTCTTTCCGCTGTCCAACTGGACCGAGCTGGACATCTGGCAGTACATCTATCTCGAAGGCATCCCGATCGTGCCGCTGTACTTCGCCGCCGAGCGCGAGGTGATCGAGAAGAACGGTACCCTGCTCATGATCGACGACGACCGTATCCTCGAACACCTCTCGCCCGAGGAGAAGGCACGTATCCACAAGCGCCAGGTGCGCTTCCGTACCCTGGGCTGCTACCCCCTGACCGGCGCGGTGGAATCCCAGGCGACGACGCTGACGGACATCATCCAGGAGATGCTGCTCACCCGCACCTCCGAACGCCAGGGCCGAGTCATCGACCACGATGGCGCCGGATCCATGGAAGAGAAGAAACGTCAGGGGTATTTCTAAGATGTCGCACCAATCCGATCTGATCGGCCAGGACATCCTGGCCTACCTCGCGCAGCACGAACGCAAGGAGCTGCTGCGCTTTCTCACCTGCGGCAATGTCGATGACGGCAAGAGCACCCTGATCGGGCGCCTGCTGCACGACTCCAAGATGATCTACGAGGATCACCTGGAAGCCATCACCCGTGATTCCAAGAAGGTGGGCACCACCGGCGAAGAGGTCGATCTGGCACTGCTGGTGGACGGCCTGCAGGCCGAGCGCGAGCAGGGCATCACCATCGATGTGGCCTATCGCTACTTCTCCACCGCCAAGCGCAAATTCATCATCGCCGATACCCCCGGCCATGAGCAGTACACCCGCAACATGGCCACCGGGGCCTCCACCTGCGACCTGGCGATCATCCTGGTCGACGCCCGCTACGGCATCCAGACCCAGACCCGTCGGCACAGCTACATCGCTTCGCTGCTGGGCATCAAGCACATCGTGGTCGCCATCAACAAGATGGACCTGCTAGGCTTCGACGAGGCGGTGTTCGAGCGCATCAAGGACGACTACCTGGCCTTCGCCCAGCGTATCGACCTGAACGCCAGGGACATCCATTTCGTGCCCATGTCGGCGCTCAAGGGCGACAACGTGGTCAATCGCAGCGAGCAGACGCCCTGGTACGGCGGCAAGTCCCTGATGGAGATCCTCGAAACCGTCGAGATCGCTGCGGATCGCAACCTCGACGACCTGCGCTTCCCGGTGCAGTACGTCAATCGTCCCAACCTCAATTTCCGTGGCTTCGCCGGGACCCTGGCCTCGGGCGTGGTCACCAAGGGCGATGCCGTCGTGGTCCTGCCGTCGGGCAAGGGCAGCCGGGTCAAGTCCATCGTCACCTACGAGGGTGAGCTGGAGCAGGCGGGCCCTGGCCAGGCGGTGACCCTGACCATGGAAGACGAGATCGACATCTCCCGCGGCGATGTCCTGGTGCATGCCGACAATCGTCCCCAGGTGACCGACAGCTTCGAGGCCATGCTGGTGTGGATGGCCGAGGAGCCCCTGCGCCCGGGCAAGAAGTACGACATCAAGCGCGCCACCAGCTATGTGCCGGGTTCGCTGCCGAGCATCGTGCACACGGTGGACGTCAACACCCTGGAGCACGGCGCTGCCAGCGAACTCAGGCTCAACGAGATCGGCCGGGTCAAGGTGGCCCTGGATGCCGCCATCGCCCTCGACGGCTATGGCGTCAACCGCACCACCGGTGCCTTCATCGTCATCGATCGCCTGACCAATGGCACCGTGGGTGCCGGCATGATCATCGCCGAGCCGGTGGGCGCTAGCGGTCACGGCCAGGGCGCGCATCAGTTGCACGTCGCCACCAGCGAGCGGGCGGCGCGTTTCGGTCAGCAGCCCACCACGGTGCTCTTTACCGGTCTTTCCGGTGCCGGCAAGACCACCCTGGCCTATGCGCTGGAGCGTCGGCTGTTCGATGCCGGTCGTGCGGTCTTCGTGCTGGACGGCCAGAATCTGCGCCACGACCTGAACAAGGGGCTGCCGCAGGATCGCGCCGGTCGTCGCGAGAACTGGCTGCGCGCCGCCCAGGTGGCCCGTCAGTTCAACGAGGCCGGCCTGATCGCCCTGGCTGCCTTCGTTGCACCCGATGCCGAGGGTCGGGCCCAGGCCCAGGCGCTGATCGGCGCCGAGCGTCTGCTGACCGTGCATGTCAAGGCCTCGCCCAAGGCTTGTGCCGAGCGCGATCCCCAGGGACTCTATGCGGCCGGTGGTGACAACATCCCGGGTCTTTCCTTCGCCTACGATGCCCCGGAAGACGCGGATCTGGTAATCGACACCGAGCAGCTGTCGGTGGAGGAGGGCGTCCAGCAGATCCTCGACGTCCTGCGTCGGCGGCAGGTGATCTAGGGCGTTCAGCCATGAAAAAACCCGCCTCTCGGCGGGTTTTTTCATGAGCCTCTACCAGCGCGGGGGCGGGCCGTAGTAGTAGGCGCCGGGCGGCGGGCCGTAGTACACGGGGCGCGGTTCCACCACACGATATTCGTATACCGGTGCCGGTTCGTAATAGACCACGCGCGGCGGGGGCGGCGGTGGTGGCCCTTCGACATAGACCGGCTCGCGGGCGTAGGAATGGGAGACGATGGCTCCGCCAACCACGGCGCCCACTACGGCCCCGAGAAAGGCCGGACCGGGGCCACGACCGTGGGCGGACGCCTGACCGGCGATGGCGAGGCAACCGGCAAGCACCACGACTTGAGTGATGCGACGTAGCATGATCATTCTCCTGCAACCCGGGGAAATGAAACCGGGTATGTCTATCAGACCGCAAGGGCGGCGAGTCGCCTAGATCGACGCGGGTAAAGTTTGGGTAAAACCAAATCCGGGGACATCAGTCCCAACAACTCGAGGTCGACGTGTCCCCAGTCCCGCGGGATGCATCTCCTGTATCTGGTACCGCGACCGGTGCCCTGACCACGAGACCACCGTGCAGATTCTCTATACCGCTCTGATTCTCTTGCTGATGGTGGGTGCCACCCGTCTCAGCGCCCATCTCATTCCCATCCCGCTGCCCCTGATCCAGGTGGTGGTCGGCGCCTTGCTCGCCTGGCCCACCCTGGGGTTGCATGTCGCCCTGGACCCCGAACTCTTCCTGCTGCTGTTCATCCCGGCACTGCTGTTCTCCGATGGCTGGCGCATGCCCAAGCGGGAGTTCTGGCGTCTGCGCCGACCGATCTTCGTCCTGGCCTTCGGCCTGGTATTCCTCACGGTGCTGGGCGCCGGCTGGTTCCTGCACTGGATGTTGCACCTGCCCTGGGCGGTGGCCTTCGCCCTGGCGGCGGTACTGTCGCCCACCGATGCCGTGGCGGTCTCCAGCATCGTCCGCGGCCGGCTGCCCAGCGCCCTGCTGCACGTGATCCAGGGCGAGGGCCCTGCTCAACGACGCCTCGGGTCTGGTGACCTTCAAGTTCGCCGTGGCGGCGGCCCTCACCGGCGTCTTTTCGCTGAGCCAGGCCAGTCTGGAATTCGTCATCGTCGCGGTGGGCGGCGTGCTGGTCGGCGGGGTGCTGAGCTGGCTGGTCGGCCGGGCGCGCGCCTGGATGGTGGTGAAACGCGGCTGGAGCGACGCCGCGCCCCATGTCGTCTTCATGCTCCTGCTGCCTTTCGCCGCCTATGTGCTGGCGGAGCGACTGGGCGTTTCCGGCATCCTGTCCGCCGTGGCCGCCGGGATGATGCAGAGCCGGGTCGACATGCTGCCCCGCCAGACCGCTACCCGCCTGCTCAATCACAGCGTCTGGGGGCTGGTGGAGTTCGCCTTCAACGGCCTGGTGTTCCTGATCCTGGGTCTGCAGCTGCCCGACATCCTGGCGGCCGCGCTGCCGGCCTCCCAGGCGCTCTGGCCGGCCGCGGGCTGGCTGACGCTCTATGTGCTGGGTGCCTACGGGGTGATCATGGCCATTCGCTTCGGGGTCATCCTAGGCTATTGGCACCTGAGCCAGCCTGGCAGCGGCCCCATCACCCTTGCGGGCGATCCACGCCTGATCGCCGCCATCGCCTCGCTCAGCGGGGTGCGCGGCGCCGTGACCCTGGCCGGTGTGCTGTCGCTGCCGCTTATGCTCCCGGATGGCACGCCCTTTCCCCTGCGCGACATCCTGGTGTTCATCGCCGCGGGCGTGATCCTGCTGTCACTGGTGGTGGCGAGCATCGGTATTCCGCTGCTGCTGGCGCGCTTGCCGGAGCAGTCCAACGACCTGTTACAGCGGGAGCGTTGCGAGGTGCGGATCAACGCCGCCCGGGCTGCCATCGCAGCGCTGGAAGACGTGGCATCGAACGATGCCGACGAGCCGGCGCGGGCGGCGCTGCAGGCCGAGATCAAGGCCGGCATCATCGCCGAATTCCGTGACGAGCTGAGTTCCGCCGACGACAGCGAGGATGCCCGTTCCCTCGCGCGCCTGCGGGATACCCTGGATGGCGAGCTGCGCCTGCTCGCCATCCGCGCCCAGCGCCGCGAACTCTACCGGCTGCGAATCGCCGGGGTGATTGATGACCTGGTGGTCAGCGAGTTCCTCCGCGAGCTGGACATCCAGGAGACCGCGCTGATGCGCGATCAGGGCAATCGCTAGCCCTGGCAGAAGCGGCGGATGCGCTCCGCCGCTTCCACGCATTCGGCCAGGGGCGCGACCAGCGCCATGCGGATCCGACCGGCGCCCGGATTGACGCCCGCCACTTCGCGCGACAGGTAGGAGCCTGGCACCACGGTCACGTGTTCGCGGGCGAACAGGTCGCGGGCGAAGGCTTCGTCATCGCCCGGTGTCCTGGCCCAGAGATAGAAGCCGCCATCCGGCAGCGACACCTCCAGGCTGCCCTGCAGGATATCCAGCACGGCGGCGAACTTCTGCCGATAGAGCTCGCGGTTCTCGCGCACATGGGCCTCGTCGCGCCAGGCCACGGCACTGGCCTTCTGCACCTGCACCGGCATGGCGCAGCCGTGGTAGGTGCGATAGAGCAGGAAGCGCTTGAGAATGGCGGCATCGCCCGCGACGAAGCCCGATCTCATGCCCGGCAGGTTGGAGCGCTTGGACAGGCTGTGGAAGACCACGCAGCGGGCGAAGTCGCTGCGGCCCAGTTCGGCGCAGGCGGTGAGCAGGCCGGGTGGCGGGCTGGCTTCGTCGAAATAGAGTTCGCTGTAGCACTCGTCGGCGGCGATCACGAAGTCGTATCGATCGGCCAGGGCGATGAGCTTTTTCAGCGTCGCCACCGGCAGCAGGGCACCGGTGGGATTGCCGGGCGAGCACAGGAACAGCAGCTGGCAGCGCTGCCAGACCTCGTCCGGCACGCTGTCGAAATCGGGATTGAAGCCCTTGTCCGCCAGGCACGGCAGGTAGTGGGGCTCGGCGCCGGCGAGCAGGGCCGCGCCTTCGTAGATCTGATAGAAGGGGTTGGGACTCAGCACCAGGCCCGCCTGGCTGCGATCCACCACCGCCTGGGTAAAGGAGAACAGCGCCTCCCGGGTACCGGTCACCGGCAGCACGTGACGCGCCGGGTCCAGCCAGCCCGCGGGTACGCCGAAGCGCTGGCCGGCCCAGCTGGCGATGGCCTCGCGCAACTCGGCGATGCCAAGGGTGGTCGGGTAGACCGCCAGCTGATCCAGGTTGGCGGTCAGGGCCTCGGCGACGAAGGCGGGTGACGGGTGCTTGGGCTCGCCGATCGACAATGGAATCGGCTTGAGCGACGCCGGCGGGGTCACGCCAGCGAGGAGGGCGCGCAGCTTCTCGAACGGATAGGGCTGCAGCAGGTCGAGGGTGGGGTTCATCGTCGGGTGGTCCTTCGTTCGAGACTAGATGCTGATGCGGCTGAGTGGCGCCTGGCTGTCAGGCTCGCGCAGCTGTTTGATCAGGGCCTGCTGCAGGGCGCTGCAGAGGCCGGGATCCGCCAGCGGACGACCCTCGGCGTCGGTGACATAGAAGACGTCTTCCACGCGTTCGCCGAGGGTGGCGATCTTGGCGTTGAGCACGGACAGGTCGAAGTCGAGGAAGATCCGCCCCACCCGCGCCAGCAGTCCGGGCCGATCCGGGGCCGTCAGTTCGATCAGGCTCGCCGAGCGCGTGGTGTCGGTGTAGATGTTCACCTGGGGCGAGAAGGCGAAATGCTTGAGCTGGCGGGTCACGCGCCGGTTGATGATGCTCGGGTATTCCTCGGGATGCTTGAGCGCCTCGATCAGGCCGCCGCGGATCTGGGCGATGCGCGCGGGATTGTTGCCGATCGAGCCGCCATCGGTATCCAGCACGATGTAGGTGTCCAGGGTGAACTGGCTGCTGGAGGTGATGATGCGCGCGTCCTGAATGTTCAGGTTGAGCTGGTCCATCACCGCCACGGTCACCGCGAAGAAATCGTGCTGGTCCGCGGCATAGATGAAGATCTGGGTGCCGCCTTCGGAATCGCGCTGGGTGGTCTCGCGGATCAGCACCAGCGGCTCGGCGGTATCGCCATGGCCGAGGATGGCCTCGGTGTGCCAGGCGACGTCCAGCGCGGTATGCCGCAGGAAATAGGTGTCGCCCAGCTGCGACCAGAGCTGCTCGGCGTCATCGGCATCGATGCCGCGCCGCATCAGGGTGTCCAGCGCCGATTGCTGGGTGCTGCGGATCTGTTCTTCGCGATTGACCGGATTCTCCAGGCCGCGACGCAGGGCGCGCTTGGTCTCGGTGTAGAGCTGGCGCAGCAGGGTCGCGCGCCAGGAATTCCACAGCGACGGATTGGTCGCGGTGATGTCGGCCACGGTGAGGACGTACAGATAGTCCAGGTGGGTGTGGTCGCCGACCGTCAGGGCGAAATCGTGGATCACCTGGGGGTCGGAAAGATCCTTGCGCTGGGCGGTGGTGGACATCACCAGGTGATTGCGCACCAGCCAGCTGACCAGGCGGGTGTCCCACTCCGGCAGCTGGTGACGGCGACCGAAGGCTTCGACGTCTGCCGCACCCAGTTCCGAGTGATCGCCACCCCGGCCCTTGGCGATGTCGTGGTAGAGGCCGGCGACGTAGATCAGCTCCGGCTTGGGCAGCTTGTGGATCACCCGCGTCGCCAGCGGATACTTCTCGGCGAGTACGTCATAGCTCATCTTGCGCAGATGCTTGATGAGATTGAGTGTATGGGCGTCCACCGTATAGATGTGGAAGAGGTCATGCTGCATCTGGCCGACGATCTGGCCGAATTCGGGCAGGTAGAGCCCCAGCAGCCCGTAGCGATTCATCCGTCGCAGGTTGCGATGGATGCCGGATTCGCTCTTGAGCAGTTCGATGAAGAGGCTGGTATTGCGGATGTCCTGGCGAAAGGCGTCGTCGATGAGGTGACGGCTGTCGCGCAGCAGGCGGATGGTGCCGGCACTGGGTCCCTTGATCGCGGGATTCTGCGCCAGCAGCACGAACAGCTCCATCAGCGCGAAGGGGGTGCGCAGGAATACCTGGGGGTGCACCACCTCCAGATAACCGTTGCGGATCTGGAATCTGTTGTTGAGCGGAGTCACCGCCACCGGCACCTGCTCGTCGCGCAGATTCACTTCCTCGAAGTGCTGCATGACCACATCGCTGAGCTGGGACACGTCCATCACCACCCGGTAGTACTTCTGCATGAAGCGTTCTACCGCCAGCTTGGCGTCGTTGTCCTCGTAGCCGAGCAGGCTGGCGATGCGCCGCTGGTGGTCGAACAGCAGCCGATCCTCGGCGCGCCCGGCCAGCATGTGCAGGGCATAGCGGACCTTCCACAGGTATTCCTGCGCCGAGATCAGCAGGCTGCATTCGCTTTCGGTCAGGAAGCCCTGGCCTACCAGGGCCTGCAGATTGAGGGTGCCGAACTGCCGCCGGGCGATCCACAGCAGCGTCTGGATGTCGCGCAGGCCGCCAGGCGAACCCTTCACGTTGGGTTCGAGGTTGTATTCGGTGTCGTTGTACTTGGCATGCCGCGCACTCTGCTCGGCGCGCTTGGCCAGATAGAAGGCGCGTCCTGGCCAGAGGTGCTCGACACTCGTGGCCGCCAGCATTGCCTGGCGCAGGTGCTCGGGGCCGGCGAGGGTACGGCTTTCCATCAGGTTGGTGATCACCGTCAGGTCGGCCAGGGCCTCGGTGGTGCATTCGCGCAGGGATCTGACGCTCTGCCCCACGGCCAGGCCCACGTCCCACAGCAGGGTCAGGAAGCCCTCGATGGATTCGCGGAAGCGTTCCTGTTCCTCCTCGGCCAGCAGGATCAGCAGGTCGATGTCCGAGTGCGGATGCAGTTCACCGCGGCCATAGCCGCCCACCGCGAGCAGGGCGATGCCATCCCCCGGCCAACTGAAGCGATTCCAGGCGGCGATCAGCATCTGGTCGATGAACCAGGCGCGATCCTCGACCAGCCGGCGTACGCTGCGGCCCGCCATGAAGCGGGCATCGAGAGTGGCGTTCGCGGCCCGGATGAATTTCTTGAAGGCCGCGAGAGGACTGGCTTTCAGCGAAAGCTCAGCCTGGAACTGACCGGCGTCGAACAACTCCGAATCGACCTGGGGCATGGGCGCTCACTCACGCAGAAACGCGGGGAAAGGTTTCGTCCTTGCGCAGGGTCAGGATCTCGTAACCCTCTTCGGTGACCAGCACCGTGTGTTCCCACTGCGCGGACAACTTGCGGTCCTTGGTGATGGCGGTCCAGCCGTCGCCCAGCAGGCGGGTCTCGTAGCGGCCTTGGTTGATCATCGGTTCGATGGTGAAGATCATCCCGGCCTGCAGTTCGAGGCCCGTGCCGGCCCGGCCGTAGTGCACCACCTGCGGCTCCTCGTGGAAGCCCTTGCCGATGCCGTGGCCGCAGTATTCGCGAACCACCGAGAAGCCGTTCTTCTCGGCATGCTTCTGGATGACCTCGCCGATATCGCCCAGCCGCGCCCCGGGGCGCACCAGGTCGATGCCCTTGTAGAGGCATTCCTGGGTGACCTGGCAGAGCCGGTCGGCCCACTCGGGCACGTCGCCCACCAGGTACATCTTGCTGGTGTCGCCGTGGTAGCCGTCTTTGATGACGGTGATGTCAACGTTCATGATGTCGCCGCTCTTGAGCGGCTTGTCATTGGGAATGCCGTGGCAGACCACGTGGTTCAGCGAGGTGCAGATGGATTTGGGGTAACCCTTGTAGTTCAGCGGGGCGGGGATGGCCTGCTGCACGTTGACGATGTAGTCGTGGGCCAGCCGATCCAGTTCTTCGGTGGTGATGCCGGGACGCACGTGTTCGTCCAGCATTTCGAGCACTTCGGCGGCCAGCTGGCCGGCGATGCGCATCTTGGCGATGTCTTCAGGGGTCTTGAGGATGACGGTCATCGGAAATCTCTAGGTATCACGCCGGGTGTTAGCTTTCGATCCGCTATTCTATCAGAGCCGGCGCCCGCACTGTGGCTGCCGGCGGTACCCCGGACCTCCGGCATGCGGCAATCGCCGCTGGTGGTATCCGACAAGGCGTGATATAAAGTCGCGCGCTTTTTCGGGGCTATGCCCTTCAGCGCTCCTAACCCCACACACGCATCGACACGATGACCTGGGTGCTTCCCGATGGGAAGTTGGTCATTGGGATGCGTGGAGGCCCAACCCGACTACGAGGAACATCTAAATGTCTCAAGTCTCCATGCGTGACATGCTGAAAGCCGGCGTGCATTTCGGCCACCAAACCCGTTACTGGAACCCGAAGATGGGCAAGTACATCTTCGGCGCGCGTAACAAGATCCACATCATCAACCTCGAAAAGACCCTGCCGATGTTCAACGAGGCCCTGACCTTCGTTGAGCGCCTGGCGTCCGGCAAGAACAAGATCCTGTTCGTCGGCACCAAGCGCGCTGCCGGCAAGATCGTTCGCGAAGAAGCCGCGCGTTGCGGTCAGCCCTTCGTCGATCATCGCTGGTTGGGCGGCATGCTGACCAACTACAAGACCATCCGTGCCTCGATCAAGCGTCTGCGTGATCTGGAAATCCAGTCCCAGGACGGTACTTTCGACAAGCTGACCAAGAAAGAAGCCCTGATGCGTACCCGCGACCTCGAGAAGCTCGAGCGCAGCCTGGGTGGTATCAAGGACATGGGCGGTCTGCCGGATGCCCTGTTCGTGATCGACGTTGACCACGAGCGCATCGCCATCACCGAAGCCAACAAGCTGGGCATCCCGGTCATCGGCGTCGTCGATACCAACAGCAGCCCGGAAGGTGTTGACTACATCATCCCCGGCAACGATGACGCCTTCCGCGCCGTTACTCTGTACCTGAGCAGCGTTGCCGATGCCGTGATCCGTGGTGGCAGCAACGGCGGTGCCAACGAGCAATTCGTCGAAGAACCCGCTGCCGAAGCCGTCGAGGGCTGAGCATTTCGACCCTAGGGTCGAGCGGTTCGACGTGCGAGAAGGGGGCCTAGCCCCCTTTTTGCCTACTGGCGTTTCATTGGCTCCGCCTGCGTGCGGAGTGACCTCGAAACCGATTCAAGAGGATTTCAAACATGGCAGAAATCACTGCAGCCCTGGTCAAAGAACTGCGCGAGCGCACCGGCCAAGGCATGATGGATTGCAAGAAGGCCCTGACCGCTGCCGGTGGCGACATCGAGAAAGCCATCGACGACATGCGTGCCGCTGGCGCCATCAAGGCTGCCAAGAAAGCCGGTAACGTGGCTGCCGAAGGTTCCATCGCGGTCAAGGTCGCTGACGACCACAAGGCTGCCGTCATCATCGAAGTCAATTCCCAGACCGATTTCCTGGCTCTGCAGGACGACTTCAAGGGCTTTGTCGCCGCCAGCCTGGACAAGGCCTTCGCCGAAAAGATGAGCGATGCCGCTCCGCTGATCGCCGCTCAGGAAAGTGCCCGTGAGGCTCTGGTCGCCAAGTGCGGCGAGAACGTCAACATCCGTCGCCTGACCCGTGTCGAAGGCGATGTCGTTGGCGCCTACCTCCACGGTCACCGCATCGGTGTGGTCGTTACCCTGCAGGGTGGCACCGCCGAACTGGCCAAGGAAATCGCCATGCACGTCGCGGCGAGCAATCCTCAGTTCCTGAATCCCTCCCAGGTTTCCGAAGAAGCCGTCGCCAAGGAAAAGGAAATTTTCCTGGCGCTGAATGCCGACAAGATCGCCGGCAAGCCGGAAAACATCGTGGAGAACATGGTCAAGGGTCGTATCAACAAGTTCCTGGCCGAAGCCAGCCTGGTTGAGCAGCCCTTCATCAAGGATCCGGAAGTCAAGGTCGGTGAACTGGCCAAGAAGGCCGGCGCCGAAATCGTTTCCTTCGTGCGTTACGAAGTAGGCGAAGGCATCGAGAAGGCTGAAGTCGACTTCGCTGCCGAAGTCGCTGCCCAGCTGGCTGCCAGCAAGCAGTAAGACCGGCATCCGCCGTTGACCAGGAGGCCGCCCGCTTCGAGCGCGCGGCCTCTTTGTCAAATTGGAAGGCAGGTCTGATTTCTGGTCTTCCAAGGAGTTTTTTGCCGATTGGAGTGAACGCAACTGCGGTTGCGCTTTCCTATCGCAGGATCAAAATCCCCCGCACATGTTCATCGCCACAGGAGAGAGTGAATGGCACAGCAGATGAGTGGTCGCCAACCCCGTTACAAGCGTATTCTGCTGAAGCTCAGTGGCGAAGCCCTGATGGGAAGTGAAGACTTCGGGATCGATCCGAAGGTGCTGGATCGCATGTCGTTGGAGATCGGCCAACTGGTGGGCATTGGTGTCCAGGTCGGTCTGGTGATCGGTGGTGGCAACCTGTTCCGCGGTGCGGCGCTGTCCGCCGTGGGTATGGACCGGGTGACCGGCGACCACATGGGCATGCTGGCTACCGTGATGAATGCCCTGGCCATGCGCGACGCTCTCGAGCGTTCCAACATTCCCGCCACGGTGATGTCCGCCATCTCCATGGTCGGCGTGACCGACCAGTACGACCGCCGCAAGGCCCTGCGTCAGTTGAAGGACGGCGAAGTCGTCATCTTCTCCGCCGGTACCGGCAATCCGTTCTTTACCACCGATTCCGCCGCCTGCCTGCGCGCCATCGAGGTCGAAGCCGATCTGGTGCTCAAGGCCACCAAGGTGGATGGTGTATACACGGCAGATCCCTTCAAGGATCCCAACGCCGAAAAATTCGAGCGTCTGACCTACGACGAGGTGCTCGACCGCAAGCTGGGTGTCATGGATCTCACGGCCATCTGTCTCTGCCGTGATCACAACATGCCCTTGCGGGTTTTCAACATGAACAAGCCCGGCGCCCTGCTCAATATCGTGGTGGGCGGAGGTGAGGGCACCCTGATCGAGGAGGGAGCAGCATGATCAACGAGATCAAGAAGGATGCGCAGGTGCGCATGACCAAGACCCTGGAAGCCCTGGGCCACGCCTTTGCCAAGATCCGTACTGGACGCGCTCATCCGAGCATCCTGGATAGCGTCATGGTGTCCTACTACGGCAGCGACACCCCGCTGCGCCAGGTGGCCAATGTCACCGTCGAGGATTCGCGGACCCTGGCCCTGAGCGTGTTCGACAAGGGCATGATCCAGGCGGTCGAGAAGGCCATCATGACCTCCGACCTGGGCCTCAATCCCGCCACTGCCGGCACCACCATTCGCGTGCCGATGCCGGCGCTGACCGAGGAGACCCGCAAGGGCTTCACCAAGCAGGCGCGTTCCGAGGCCGAGCAGGCGCGCGTTTCCGTGCGCAACATCCGCCGCGATGCCCTGGCTCAGCTCAAGGACCTGCTCAAGGAAAAGGAAATCAGTGAAGACGAGGATCGTCGCGCTCAGGATGAAGTCCAGAAGCTGACTGATAAATTCGTCGCCGAGGTGGACAAGGCTCTGGAGGCCAAGGAAGCCGACTTGATGGCTGTTTGACAACGGTTGGGATGTAACATGGGCATGAGCAAGCCAGGCAAGGTGGTGCCGCGTCACGTGGCGATCATCATGGATGGGAACAATCGCTGGGCGCGCCGTCGGTTGCTGCCGGGCGTCGCCGGTCACAAGGCCGGAGTGGACGCCGTGCGCGCGGTCATCGAGGTGTGCGGCGATGCGGGCGTCGAGGTGCTGACCCTGTTCGCCTTCTCCAGCGAGAACTGGCGGCGTCCGGCCGACGAGGTCGGTGCCCTGATGGAGCTTTTCCTGTCCGCCCTGCGGCGGGAGGCCAAGAAGCTGCACCAGAACGGCATCCGGCTGCGCATCATCGGTGATCGCTCGCTGTTCCATCCGGAACTGCAGGCGGCCATGGCGGAAGTCGAGGCACTCACTGCCCATCACACCCGGTTCGTGCTGCAGATCGCCGCGAACTACGGGGGGCAGTGGGACATCACCCAGGCCGCCCAGCAGCTGGCGCTGCAGGTCCAGCAAGGCACGCTGCAGCCGGGTGAGATTACCCCCGAGCTGTTGCAAGGCCGTCTGGCGACGGCCGACCTGCCACTGCCCGATCTGTGCATCCGCACCGGCGGCGAGCGGCGGGTGAGCAACTTCCTGCTCTGGCAGATCGCCTATGCCGAGCTGTATTTCTCCGACCTGTTCTGGCCGGACTTCAAGCACGAGGCCATGCATGCCGCGCTGGCCGACTTCGCCACCCGCCAGCGGCGGTTCGGTCGGACCTGCGAACAGGTGGAAGCGGAGCTACGCGCCTAATGCTGAAGCAGCGAGTTATCACGGCGATGGTGCTCCTGCCCATCGCCCTGGCCGGATTTTTCTGGCTGGAAGGGGCGACCTTCGCCCTGTTCATCGGTGCGGTCGTGGTCCTGGGTGCCTGGGAGTGGGCGCGCTTGGCGGGTCTGGAAACCCAGCCGCTGCGTTGCGCCTATGCCGCCGTGGTCGCGCTGGCGCTGCTGCTCTGCTGGTGGTTGCCCGGCGGTGCCCATGGTCTGCTGTTCATCAGCCTGGCCTGGTGGCTCTATGCGACCGTGCTGGTGCTTACCTATCCCGACAGCGCCCGGGCCTGGCAGGCTTCCTGGCGGCGTCTGCTGATCGGTCTGGTGGTGCTGGTTCCGGCCTGGCAGGGGCTGATGCTGCTCAAGGCGGCACCGGGTGGCAATCTGCTGATTCTCGAAGTGATGATGCTGGTGTGGCTGGCCGACATCTTCGCCTATTTCTCCGGGCGGGCCTTCGGCAAGCGCAAGCTGGCGCCGGCCGTGAGTCCGGGCAAGAGCTGGGAAGGCCTCTACGGCGGCCTGGCCGCCGCGCTGGTGGCGACCCTGGTGCTCGGCCTGGTCCGTGGCTGGGGTCTGGGTGATCTCTTGCAGGCGCTCATCGGCGCCGCCTGCGTGGTGCTGATCTCCGTGGTCGGCGATCTCGCCGAGAGCATGTTCAAGCGCCAGGCCGGACTCAAGGACAGCAGTCAGCTGCTGCCGGGCCACGGGGGCGTGCTGGATCGCATCGACAGCCTCACCGCTGCCGTTCCGCTGTTCGCTCTGCTGCTCTGGTGGGCTGGCTGGGGTGTTCAGTGAGCCTCCAGCAGCTTTGCGTGCTGGGTGCGACTGGCTCCATCGGTGCCAGCACCCTGGATGTCGTGGCCCGGCATCCTGATCGCTATCGTATCTTCGCCCTCAGCGGACATCGTCGGCTGCAGGAGCTGGCTGACCTTTGCCGGCGTTTCCAGCCGGTCTATGCAGCCGTCCCGGACCAGGCCTCCGTCGAGCAGTTGGCCGGTCTGCTGCAAGGCGTCGAACGGTGTCCCGAGATCCTGGTGGGGGAGGCTGGCCTGGAGGCCATCGCCGCTCACCCGGAGGTCGATACGGTCATGGCGGCGATCGTCGGCGCGGCAGGTCTGAAGCCGACGCTGGCCGCGGTCAAGGCCGGCAAGCGCGTCCTGCTGGCCAACAAGGAAGCCCTGGTCATGAGCGGCGCGCTCTTCATCGAGGCGGTGCAGGCCAGTGGCGCGACCCTGTTGCCCATCGACAGCGAGCACAATGCGATTTTCCAGTGCCTGGCCGATCCGGCGACGCCGGGGTTGGCTCGCAAGGGTGTGCGCCGAATCCTGCTCACGGCTTCGGGCGGCCCGTTCCGTGAGACACTGGCCGAAGAGCTGATCGGCGTGACGCCGGACCAGGCCTGCGCCCATCCCAAGTGGTCGATGGGGCGCAAGATTTCGGTGGATTCGGCCACCCTGATGAACAAGGGGCTGGAGCTGATCGAGGCCTGCTGGCTGTTCGAGGCGACGCCGGAGCAGGTCGAGGTGGTCATCCATCCCCAGAGCGTGATCCATTCGCTGGTGGACTACGTGGATGGTTCGGTGCTGGCCCAGCTGGGCAATCCCGACATGCGCACCCCGATCGCCCATGCCCTGGCCTGGCCCGAACGGATCGACTCCGGTGTTTCGGCGCTGGATCTGTTCGAGATCGGCCGCCTCGACTTCGAGCGGCCCGATGAAGAGCGCTTTCCCTGTCTGCGCCTGGCGCGAGAGGCGGCTCAGGCGGGTGGTTGCATGCCGGCGACACTCAACGCGGCCAACGAGGTCGCCGTCGAAGCCTTTCTCGAAGGGCGGCTGGGCTTCACCGAGATCCCCTTGCTGATCGAGTCGGTCCTCAAGGGTGTCGAGCCCGGTGCGGCCACTGATCTCGCTGCGGTCTTCGCGGCCGACAATACCGCTCGGCAGCTGGCTCGGGAGTGGCTGTCGAGACGCTGATCCCGCGCCTCGACACCTGACCTGCGAGTCCGCAGAATCTGCACACTGAGGTAGCGGAGGCAGCCAATGTCCATCCTTTATACGATTATGGGAACCCTGATCGCCCTGGGCGTGCTGGTGACCATCCACGAGTATGGCCATTTCTGGACGGCGCGCCGTTGCGGCGTCAAGGTCCTGCGCTTTTCCGTAGGTTTCGGCAAGCCGCTGTTGCGCTGGCACGACCGTCACGGCACCGAATTCGTGGTGGCCGCGATCCCGCTGGGCGGCTATGTGAAGATGCTGGACGAGCGCGAAGCGCCGGTGGCGCCCGAAGAGCAGCATGCGGCCTTCAATCGCAAGACGGTCCGCCAGCGTATCGCCATCGTCGCTGCCGGACCGATCGCCAATTTCCTGCTCGCCATCCTGTTCTTCTGGCTGCTGGCCATGCTTGGCTCCCAGCAGCCGCGCCCGGTCGTGGGGGCGATCACGCCCGATACTCCGGCTGCCAGCTCTGGTATTCCCGCCGGCGCGGAGTTGACCGCGGTCGATGATGCGGCGGTAGACAGCTGGTCTGCGGTCAATCTGCGGCTGGTCGATCGCCTGGGTGAAAGCGGTCCGCTGCGCCTGAGCTATCGGGTGCCGGGTACCACCGCCGAGCAGAACACCGTCATCCAGCTCGATGCCTGGTTGCGCGGTGCGGAAGATCCGGATCCGATCCAGGCCCTGGGCCTGAAGCCCTGGCGACCACAGATTCCGGCGGTCTTCGCCGAGCTGGATCCGGCCGGCCCGGCGAAAGCGGCCGGCCTGCAGGCGGGGGACCGTCTGATCGCCCTGAACGATACTTCCATCGGCGACTGGCAGCAGGCCGTGGACTGGGTGCGCGCGCACCCCGGTCAGCAGGTCAGGCTGACCTATGAGCGCGGGGGCCAGCAACGGGACCTGACCCTGCGGCTGGGCGCGCGGCGCATCGATTCCAGCGAGACCGGTTACCTCGGTGCGGGTGTGGCGCCGGTCAAGTGGCCAGCGGAAATGGTTCGCGAAATCAGCTATGAACCCGTGGCCGCCGTAGGCGAAGGTATCGGCCGAACCTGGCAGATGAGCGTGCTGACGCTGGTTTCCCTGAAGAAGATGCTCTTGGGAGAGCTGTCGGTAAAAAACTTGAGCGGGCCGATAACCATTGCTAAAGTGGCGGGCGCTTCAGCTCAGTCAGGCCTGGGGGATTTCCTCAATTTTCTGGCGTACCTGAGCATAAGCCTGGGGGTTCTGAATCTGTTGCCTATCCCTGTGCTCGACGGTGGTCATCTGGTCTTCTACTTCGTCGAGTGGATTCGCGGGCGGCCCTTGTCCGAGCGTGTACAGACATGGGGCATGCAGATCGGTATTAGCCTCGTCGTGGGTGTGATGCTGCTGGCATTGGTCAATGACCTCGGTCGCCTCTGACACTCTGCTGATTGCCGAATCTGCCGCCCAGTGCGGCAGATTCTTTATTTGCCAGTTGGAATAAAAGGGACTCATGAAACGCCTGCTGCTACCTGCGGTAATAGCCGCGCTGATGATCGGCGAGGTACACGCCGAGTCCTTCACCATCTCCGATATCCGCGTCAACGGACTGCAACGAGTATCGTCCGGCAGCGTCTTCGGTGCCCTGCCGCTCAACGTCGGCGAGTCCGTCGACGACAACAAGTTGGCCGAAGCCTCGCGCTCGCTCTTCCGTACCGGATTCTTCCAGGACATCCAGCTGGGTCGTGACGGTAACGTCCTGGTCGTGAACCTGGTCGAGCGTCCCTCCATTTCCAGCATCACCCTGGAAGGCAACAAGGCGATCTCCAGCGACGACCTGATGAAGGGTCTCAAGCAGGCCGGTCTCGCCGAAGGCGAGATCTTCCAGCGTGCGACGCTGGAAGGCGTGCGCAACGAATTGCTGCGCCAGTACGTTGCCCAGGGCCGTTATTCCGCCAGCATCGATGCCGAGGTGGTGCCCCAGCCCCGTAACCGGGTGCAGCTGAAGATCAACATCAACGAGGGCGAGGTCGCGACCATCTCCCACGTCAACGTGGTGGGCAACACGGTCTTCGCCGAGGACGACCTGACCTCGCTGTTCGAGCTCAAGCCGAGCAACTGGTTGTCGTTCTTCCGTAACGATGACAAGTACTCCCGGGAAAAGTTGTCAGGTGACCTCGAGCGCCTGCGCTCCTATTACCTGGACCGTGGCTACATCAACATGGACATCACCTCGACCCAGGTGTCCATCACGCCCGACAAGAAGCACGTCTACATCACGGTCAACGTCAACGAAGGCCAGAAGTACACCGTTCGTGAAGTCAAGCTGTCCGGCGACCTCAAGGTGCCGGAGGAAGAGCTGCGCAAACTGATGCTGGTCCAGCCGGGCCAGGTCTTCTCGCGCAAGGTGATGACCAGCACCTCGGATCTGATCACCCGCCGACTGGGCAACGAAGGCTATACCTTCGCCAACGTCAACGGTCTGCCCGAGCCCCATGACGACGACCACAGCGTGTCCCTGACCTATGTGGTCGATCCGGGCAAGCGTGCCTACGTCAATCGCATCAACTTCCGCGGCAACACCAAGACCGAGGACGAGGTGCTGCGTCGCGAGATGCGTCAGATGGAAGGCGGTTGGGCTTCCACCTATCTCATCGACCAGTCCAAGACCCGCCTCGAGCGGCTGGGCTACTTCAAGGAAGTCAAGGTCGAGACGCCCCAGGTACCGGGTACCGACGACATGGTCGACGTCAACTACAACGTCGAAGAGCAGCCGTCGGGCTCCATCACCGCTAGCATCGGCTTCGCCCAGAGCGCCGGTCTGATCCTGGGTGGTTCCATCAGCCAGAACAACTTCCTGGGCACCGGCAACCAGGTCAGCATCGGTCTGACCCGTTCCCAGTACCAGAGTCGCTACAACTTCAGCTTCACCGATCCCTACTTCACGCCGGACGGCGTGAGCCTGGGCTACAACATCTTCTATCGCAGCACCGACTACAGCAAACTGTACGACAGTGACGTCTCCTACTATTCGATCAACAGCCTGGGGACCGGTGTCACCCTGGGCTATCCGATCAGCGAGACCTCGCGCCTGACCTATGGTCTGAGCGTGCAGAACGACGAGATCAATCCCGGTACCTACAGTGCCGACGAGATCTACGATTTCGTCGAGCGCGAAGGAGACAACTTCACCAACTTCAAGGCCAGCATCGGCTGGTCGAGTTCGACGCTGAACCGTGGTGTGCTGCCGACCCGGGGTGCCTCCCAGAGCCTGACCGGCCAGATCACCATTCCGGGCAGCGACCTGAGCTTCTACAAGCTCGACTATCGAGGCCAGCTATTCACTCCGCTGACCGACTCTACTGCTCTACGCTTCCATACCGAGTTGGGATACGGTGACGGCTATGGCAGCACCGACGGCCTGCCGTTCTACGAGAACTACTACGCCGGTGGCTTCAACTCAGTGAGGGGGTTTGAAGACAGCAGTTTGGGTCCGCGTACTACTCCGCCAGCACTTGTAGATCCCAGTGATCCAACCAAGGGCACGAAGTACGGTGCTCAGGGCCAAGGATACCGCGATCGCGACAAGTCCGAGTCCTTCGGCGGTAACGTGCTTATCACTGGTGGTGTGGAATACCTCTTCCCACTGCCTTTCGTGAAGGATCAGAAGTCGCTGCGGACAGTACTGTTCTGGGACGTGGGTAATACGTTCAGCACCAAGTGCTACCTGAAGTCGACAGAAAACTGTGGCGACGTCAGCTTCTCCAACATGGCCAGTTCCGTCGGCGTCGGCGTGACCTGGGTTACCGCCCTGGGGCCGCTGAGCTTCAGTCTGGGCGTTCCGGTCAAGAAGCCGGCCAACTCCGATCCGCAGGTCTTCCAGTTCTCGCTGGGTCAGACGTTCTGACCCAGGCAACACCTTTGCGCTTTACGCAGGAGTCAACTGTGCACAAGTACACTCGCTACGCTCTGTTCGCTGCCGTTCTCGTCGCCGCTCCGGTTTTCGCCGATACCAAGATCGCCGTCCTGAACTACCAGATGGCCCTGCTGGAATCCGATGCCGCCAAGAAGTACGCCGTGGATTCCGAGAAGAAGTTCGGTCCCCAGCTGAACAAGCTCAAGGGTCTGGAAGGCTCCGCCAAGGACATCCAGGACAAGCTCAACAAGGGTGGTGACAAGATGGCCCAGGCCGAGCGCACCCGCCTGGAGAACGACTTCCGCCAGAAGGCCCGTGACTTCCAGTTCCAGTCCAAGGAACTCAACGACGCCAAGGCCGCCTCGGATCGCGACATGCTCAAGCTGCTCAAGCCGCGCCTGGACAAGGCCGTGGAAGAGGTGCTGAAGAAGGGTGATTACGATCTGGTGCTCGAGCGTGGCGCCGTGGTTGACGTGAAGCCGCAATACGACATCACGCGCCAGGTCATCGAGCGCATGAACGCGGGTCGTTGATGAGTCATAGCACCTTTACGCTGGGCGAACTGGCGCAGTGGCTGGAAAGCCGCCAGTTGACCGTGGAATTACGCGGTTCGTCCGAGCGCCGGGTCACCGGTCTGGCTACCCTGCCCGAGGCCGGCCCCGACCAGTTGAGTTTTCTCGCCAATCCGCAATACCGCCGTTACCTGGCCGATACCCAGGCCGGGGCCGTGCTGCTGACGGAAAAGGACGCCGACGGCTATGCCGGCGATGCCCTGATCCTGGCGAATCCCTACCTGGCCTATGCGCGGCTTTCCCACCTGTTTGATCGCAAGCCGCGCAGCGCCGCCGGTATCCATCCGACCGCGCTGGTCGCGGCGGATGCTGAGGTCGATCCGACCGCGGCCATTGGCCCCTATGTGGTGATCGAGGCGCAGGCATGCATCGGCGCTGGCGTCAGTCTCGGCGCTCACTGCGTGGTGGGTGCGCGCAGCGTCATCGGCGCTGATAGCTGGCTGGCGCCGCGGGTCACGCTCTATCACGACGTGACCATCGGCGCGCGCGCCGTCGTGCAATCCGGGGCCGTGATCGGCGCCGAGGGCTTCGGCTTCGCCAACGAGCGTGGCCAGTGGCAGAAGATCGCCCAGCTGGGTGGCGTGCTGATCGGCGACGACGTCGAGATCGGTGCCAATACCACCATCGACCGCGGCGCTTTGGCGAACACGGTCATCAGCAATGGCGTCAAGCTCGACAACCAGATCATGATCGCGCACAACGTCCAGGTCGGTGAGCACACCGCCATGGCCGCCTGCGTCGGCATCTCTGGCAGTACCAAGATCGGCAAGCACTGCACCATCGCCGGCGGCGTGGGCATGGTCGGTCATATCGAGGTGTGCGACCACGTGTTCGTCACCGGTATGACCATGGTGACCCGCTCGATTACCGAGCCCGGCGCCTATTCCTCCGGTACGGCCATGCAGCCGGCCGGTGAGTGGAAGAAGAGCGCCGCGCGGATTCGTCACCTCGACGACATGGCCCGCCGTCTGCAACATCTGGAAAAAATCGTTGCTACCGTGACCTCGCGGGATGACGCTGCTTCTGATGCTTGATTCTGCATCGGATGTTCCCCCTTTCTTAACAGGCCTTCCCCGACCATGATGGACATCAACGAGATCCGTGAATATCTCCCGCATCGCTATCCCTTTCTGTTGGTGGATCGCGTGCTGGAGCTGGATATCGAAGCCAAGCGCATTCGTGCCTACAAGAACGTCAGCATCAACGAACCGTTCTTCACCGGCCATTTTCCCCAGCACCCGATCATGCCGGGCGTGCTGATCGTCGAGGCCATGGCGCAGGCCGCCGGTGTACTCGGCTTCAAGATGATGAATTCATCGCCGGCCGATGGCACCCTGTACTACTTCGTCGGATCGGATAAGCTGCGTTTTCGCCAGCCGGTGACGCCGGGTGACCAACTGATGCTCGACGCTCGCTTCATCAGCACCAAGCGCGGCATCTGGAAATTCGAATGCCACGCCAGTGTGGACGACAAGCCGGTCTGCTCTGCTGAAATCATCTGTGCGGAACGCAAGCTATGACGTTGATTGACCCCAGGGCTATCGTCGACCCCCAGGCACGGCTCGCTGCCGATGTCCAGGTCGGCCCCTGGTCGATCATCGGGCCCGATGTCGAGCTTGGCGAGGGGACCGTCGTCGGTCCTCACGTCATCCTCAAGGGGCCGACCGTGATCGGGCGTCACAATCGTATCTTCCAGTTCTCGTCCATCGGCGAGGACACCCCTGATCTCAAGTATCAGGGCGAACCGACCCGGCTGCGGATCGGCGATCACAACACCATCCGCGAAGGGGTCACCATCCACCGCGGTACCGTGCAGGATCGGGAAGAGACGACCATTGGCGATCACAATCTGCTGATGGCCTATGTGCACATCGGGCATGACAGCGTGATCGGCAATCACTGCATCCTGGTCAACAACACGGCCCTTGCCGGGCACGTGCATGTCGATGACTGGGCGATCCTGTCCGGCTATACCCTGGTGCATCAGTTCTGCCGCATCGGCGCCCACAGCTTTTCCGGCATGGGCACGGCCATCGGCAAGGATGTACCGGCCTATGTCACGGTGTTCGGCAATCCGGCCGAAGCCCGTAGCATGAACTTCGAAGGCATGCGGCGGCGGGGCTTCTCGGCCGAAGCCATCAAGGAATTGCGCCGCGCCTACAAGGTGGTCTACCGCCAGGGGCTGACCGTCGATGACGCCCTGCGCGAGCTGGAACCTGTGGCTCAGCAATTTCCCGAGGTGGCGGTGTTCCGCGATTCCATCCTGAGTGCGACGCGTGGCATCACCCGCTGAGTTCGCCCAGCGCCCGCTGCGCGTGGCGCTGGTGGCAGGGGAGGCGTCGGGTGATCTGCTGGGCGCCGGCCTGATGCAGGCGCTGCGTGAGCAACACCCGAATATTTCCTTCATGGGGGTGGGTGGTCCGCGGATGGAAGCCGAGGACCTGGTGTCCGCGTTTCCCATGGAACGCCTGGCGGTCATGGGGCTGGTCGAGGTACTCGGCCGCCTGCGGGAACTCCTTGGGCGGCGCAAGGCGCTGATCGCTCAGCTGCTCGACGCCCGTCCCGATGTCTTCATCGGTATCGACGCCCCGGATTTCGTCCTCGAGATCGAAGCCCAGCTGCATCGCGCGGGCATTCCCGCCGTGCATTACGTCAGCCCCTCGGTCTGGGCCTGGCGGCAGAAGCGCGTATTGAAGATCCGCGATGGCTGCGACCTGATGCTGACCCTGTTCCCCTTCGAGGCGCGCTTCTACGAAGAGCAGCAGGTGCCGGTGCGCTTCGTCGGCCATCCGCTGGCCGACACCATCGCGCTGGACAACGACCGCCTGGCGGCCCGCCAGGCCCTGGGTCTGCCGCAAGACGGCCAGGTCGTCGCCCTGCTGCCCGGCAGTCGCGGTGGCGAAGTAGGGCGTCTGGGGGCGCTGTTCCTTGACGCTGCCGCTCAGTTGCTGGCCGTGCGTCCCGACATGCGCTTCGTGTTGCCCTGTGCCAATGCCGCGCGGCGGGCGCAGGTGGAGCAGCTGCTGGAAGGGCGGCCGCCCTTGCCGCTGCTGCTGACCGATGGCCGTTCCCATGAGGTGCTGGCCGCCTGTGATGGCGTGCTGATCGCCTCGGGCACCGCCACCCTGGAGACGCTGCTGTTCAAGCGACCCATGGTGGTGGCCTATCGGGTGGCGCCCCTGACCTATCTGATTCTCAAGCAGCTGGTGAAGAGTCCCTACATTTCGCTGCCGAACCTGCTGGCCGGGCGCAAGCTGGTGCCCGAGCTGATCCAGCACGAGGCGACACCGGAGCGGCTGGTGGCCGAACTGCTGCCGTTGCTGGAGCGGCCTGAGCAGCAGACCGACAGCTTCGCGGCCATCCATCACAGCCTGAGGCGCGATGCCTCGGTGCAGGCGGCGGCTGCCGTGCTGGATCTCCTGCGGTCGCGCAGCTGATGCAACTGGGCCTGGATTTCAACCTGGTCGAGGCACTGGTCGCCGGGGTGGATGAAGTCGGCCGCGGTCCGCTGTGCGGCGCCGTGGTCACGGCCGCGGTGATCCTCGATCCGGGCAAACCCATCCTCGGGCTGAACGATTCGAAGAAGCTGTCGCTGGCGCGCCGCGAAGCCCTGTTCGACGAGATCCAGGAAAAGGCCCTGGCCTGGTGCGTGGCCCGTGCCGAAGTCGCCGAGATCGACAAGCTGAACATCCTGCACGCCACCATGCTGGCCATGCAGCGGGCGGTGGAAGGCCTGCAGGTGCAGCCGCGGCTGGCCCTGATCGATGGCAATCGTTGTCCCAAGCTGGCGGTGCCCAGTTCACCGGTGGTGAAGGGCGACAGCCAGGTCCCGGCGATCGCCGCGGCCTCCATCCTGGCCAAGGTGACCCGCGATCGCGAGATGCAGGTGCTGGATGCCCTCTATCCGGGCTATGGCCTGGCCGGGCACAAGGGCTATCCCACCGCCGAGCACCTGGACGCGCTCAGGCGCCTGGGGCCCACACCGATCCACCGACGCTCCTTCGCGCCGGTGCGTGACGCCTGGCACGCCCTCGAGACCCAGGCGTCCACCCAGATCATCGCGACCTACTGACGGCCGTCGCGGCGGTCTGACCCCGGGTCGACAATCCAGTACAATCTCGCGCCTCATGCATCAAGGGGTCTCTGCCATGTCCGCATCCTTCGTCCACCTGCGTCTACACACGGAATACTCCCTGGTCGACGGGATCGTGCGGGTGAAGGGGCTGGTCAAGGCCGCCGAAGCGGCCGGGATGCCGGCGGTGGCGGTGACCGACCAGGGTAACCTCTGTTCCCTGGTCAAGTTCTACAAGGCCGCCATGGGCGCCGGGATCAAGCCCATCGCCGGCGCCGATATCTGGCTGGCCGGTCGCGACGGGGACGCTCCCTTGAGCCGCATGACGCTGCTGGTCATGAATGCCAAGGGCTATCGCAACCTTACGGAGCTCCTGTCGCGGGGTTTCCAGGAAGGTCAGCAGGATGGCCAGATCGTCATCCAGCGCGACTGGGTCAAGGAAGCCAGCGAAGGCCTGATCGCCCTGTCCGGTTCCAAGGAGGGTGAGATCGGCCTGGCGCTGCTCGAAGGCGACCTGGCCCTGGCCGATCAACTGTTCGCGGAATGGCAGCAGGTCTTCCAGGAGCGCTTCTATCTGGAGGTGCAACGCACCGAAAGGGTCGGCGACGAAGAACACCTGCATGCCGCCGTGGCCCTGGCCGATCGCTGTGGTGGCGCCCTGGTGGCGACCAACGACGTGCGCTTTCTCAAGGCGGAGGACTTCGAGGCCCACGAGACCCGCGTCTGCATCGGCGAGGGCCGCCCGCTGGACGATCCCCGTCGCGAGCGCAAGTACAGCGACCAGCAGTACCTGAAGTCGGCGGCCGAGATGGCCGAGCTGTTCAGCGACCTGCCGGAGGCGCTGGAAAACACCGTCGAGATCGCCAAGCGCTGCAACATCGAGATCCAGCTGGGCAAGTACTTCCTGCCCAACTTCCCGATTCCCAACGGGATGACCATCAACGACTACCTGCGCCATGTGTCCTTCGAGGGCCTTGAAGAGCGCCTGGCCGTGCTCTGGCCGCGCGAGACCACGCCGAACTACGAAGAGAAGCGCCAGGAGTATGTCGACCGACTCAACTTCGAGCTCGACATCATCATCCAGATGGGCTTCCCCGGTTACTTCCTCATCGTGATGGACTTCATCAAGTGGGCGAAGAACAACGGCGTGCCGGTCGGCCCCGGCCGGGGCTCGGGTGCCGGCTCCCTGGTGGCCTATGTGCTGAAGATCACCGACCTCGATCCGCTGGCCTACGACCTGCTGTTCGAGCGCTTCCTCAACCCCGAACGGATCTCCATGCCCGACTTCGACGTCGACTTCTGCATGGACGGTCGCGACCGGGTGATCGAGTACGTGGCCGACCTGTACGGCCGCGAGGCGGTGAGCCAGATCATCACCTTCGGCACCATGGCGGCCAAGGCGGTGGTGCGCGACGTGGCGCGGGTGCAGGGCAAGTCCTATGGCCTGGCCGATCGCCTGTCGAAGATGATCCCCTTCGAAGTGGGCATGACCCTGCAGAAGGCCTTCGAGCAGGAAGAGGTGCTGCGCGACTTCCTGGCGACCGACGAGGACGCCAAGGAAATCTGGGACATGGCCCTCAAGCTCGAGGGCATCACCCGCGGCACCGGCAAGCACGCCGGGGGCGTGGTGATCGCGCCGACCAAGCTGACCGACTTCTCGCCCATCGCCTGCGACGAGGACGGCAACGGCCTGGTGACCCAGTTCGACAAGGACGACGTCGAGCAGGCCGGCCTGGTCAAGTTCGACTTCCTCGGTCTGCGTACCCTGACCATCATCAAGTGGGCGCTGGAGACCATCAACCGCACGGAAGTGGAGGAGGGGCGCGAGCCGCTCAATATCGACTTCATCCCGCTGGACGACAAGCCGACCTACGCCCTGCTGCAGAAGGCCGAGACCACCGCCGTCTTCCAGCTGGAATCCCGCGGCATGAAGGAGCTGATCAAGAAGCTCAAGCCGGACTGCCTGGAAGACCTCATCGCCCTGGTGGCGCTGTTCCGCCCCGGTCCGCTGCAGTCGGGCATGGTGGACGACTTCATCAACCGCAAGCACGGCCGCGCCGAGCTGGCCTATCCGCATCCGGACTACCAGTACGACGGCCTGCAGCCGGTGCTGGCGCCCACCTACGGCATCATCCTCTACCAGGAACAGGTGATGCAGATCGCCCAGGTCATGGGTGGCTACACCCTGGGCCAGGCGGACATGCTGCGCCGGGCCATGGGCAAGAAGAAGCCCGAGGAGATGGCCAAGCAGCGCGGCGGCTTCATCGAGGGCTGCGCCAATAACGGCATCGATGGCGAGCTGGCGGGCAACATCTTCGACCTGGTGGAGAAGTTCGCTGGTTACGGCTTCAACAAGTCGCACTCGGCCGCCTACGGCCTGGTTTCCTACCAGACCGCCTGGTTGAAGACCCACTATCCGGCGCCCTTCATGGCCGCGGTGCTGTCGGCGGACATGCACAACACCGACAAGGTGGTGATCCTCATCGAGGAATGCCGCCACATGAAGCTGCGCATCGACACGCCGGACGTGAACATTTCCGAGTTCAAGTTCACCGTGAACGAAGGCGGGCGCATCGTCTACGGCCTGGGCGCCATCAAGGGCGTGGGCGAGGGCCCGGTGGAGGCCATCGTCGAGGCGCGTGCCGAGGGGCCCTTCAAGGATCTCTTCGACTTCTGCGCGCGGGTGGATCTCAAGCGCATCAACAAGCGCACCCTGGAAGCCCTGATCCGCTCCGGTGCCCTGGACCGCCTGGGGCCGCATTACCACGATGAACTCAAGGCCTATCAGGCGACCATCGACCAGAATCGCGCCGTGCTGCTGGCCGCTATGGAAGAGGCCATCGCCTCGGCCGAGCAGACCGCCCGCAGTCACAACAGCGGTCACGTGGATCTCTTCGGTGGCGTCTTCGCCGAACCCGAGGCCGACGTCTATGCCAACCACCGCCGCGCCCGCGAGCTCAATCTCAAGGAGCGCCTGCGCGGGGAAAAGGAAACCCTGGGGCTGTACCTGACCGGTCACCCCATCGAGGAGTACGAAGGCGAGGTCCGGCGGCTGGCGCGTCAGCGCATCGTCGACCTCAAGCCCTCGCGCGAAACCCAGACCGTGGCCGGGCTGATCGTCAACCTGCGGGTGATGAAGAACAAGCGCGGCGACAAGATGGGCTTCGTCACCCTGGACGATCGCTCCGGGCGCATCGAAGCCTCGCTGTTCGCCGAAGCCTTCAATGCCGCCCAGGCGCTGTTGCAGACCGATGCCCTGGTGATCGTCGAGGGCGAGGTCAGCCAGGACGACTTCTCCGGTGGCCTGCGCCTGCGCGCCAAGCGGGTGCTGGGGCTGGAGGAAGCCCGCACCGCCCTGGCGGAAAGCCTCAGGATCGCCGTGCGCAGCGAGGCGCTGGCCGGCGATCGGCTGCGCTGGCTGGGCGAGTTGTGCGGTCGCCATCGGGGCGCCTGTCCGGTCACCATCGACTACCAGGGCCCCACCGCGCGGGCGCTGCTGCAGTTCGGCGAGAACTACCGGATCGACCCGGCCGATGGCCTGATTCAAACCCTGCGTGACCAGTTCGGCAGGGAGAACGTCTTTCTGAACTATCGTTAAGTCCGAGCGCCTCGTGCGCTCCGTCCCAACCCTCGCCAGCGGCGGGTGCCGGTGACGTGGCAGGAGTCTCGACCTGTCCCGTCCGATCCCTTAAGGTAGGCGCCCCGGCCCCTGGCTCTAGATTGTAATAACGGATGCCCATGAACCCGAACTATCTCGATTTCGAACAGCCCATCGCCGATCTCCAGGCCAAGATCGAGGAACTTCGACTGGTCGGTAACGACAATGCGCTGAACATCAGTGACGAGATCGCCCGGTTGCAGGAGAAGAGTCAGGCGCTCACCAAGAGCATCTTCAGCGACCTGTCCAGCTGGCAGGTGGCCCGTCTGGCCCGGCATCCGCTGCGTCCCTACACCCTCGACTACATCAGCTACCTGTTCAGCGATTTCGAAGAGCTGCACGGTGACCGCCACTTCGCCGACGATCCGGCCATCGTCGGTGGCATCGCCCGCCTGGAAGGTCGTCCGGTAATGATCATCGGTCACCAGAAGGGCCGCGAAGTGCGCGAGAAGGTCCGCCGCAACTTCGGCATGCCGCGTCCGGAAGGCTATCGCAAGGCCTGCCGCCTGATGGAAATGGCCGAGCGCTTCAAGATGCCGATCCTGACCTTCATCGACACCCCCGGCGCCTACCCGGGCATCGATGCCGAAGAGCGCGGTCAGAGCGAGGCCATCGCCTGGAACCTGCGGGTCATGGCGCGCCTGAAGACCCCCATCATCGCCACGGTGATCGGCGAGGGTGGTTCCGGTGGCGCCCTGGCCATCGGCGTCTGCGACCAGCTCAACATGCTGCAGCACTCCACCTACTCGGTGATCTCGCCGGAAGGTTGCGCCTCCATTCTGTGGAAGACCGCCGAGAAGGCCCCCGATGCCGCCGAGGCCATGGGCATCACCGCCGAGCGGTTGAAGAGCCTGAACATCGTCGACCAGGTGATCGACGAGCCCCTGGGCGGTGCCCACCGCGATCCCCAGGCCATGGCCAACAGCCTGCGCAGCGCACTGCTGGAGCAGCTGGATGAACTCAAGGGCTACGACCTGCCGGCGCTGCTGGACCGTCGTTACAAGCGCCTGATGAGCTACGGCATTTCCTGATAGCGCGGCCATGAGTCTGCTGGGCCGGCTGCACGCCCGCCTGGAGCGGCAGCCGCCTACCCGTCACTGGCGGGTGGGCTTCTCCGGCGGACTCGACTCCACCGTTCTCCTGCACCTCTGCGCGCGACTGCGCGCGCGCGGTCTGCTGGTTGACCTGCAGGCGGTGCATGTGCACCACGGCCTGCAGGCCGCGGCGGATGCCTGGGTCGCGCATTGCAACCGGGTCTGCCAAGGGCTGGCCATTCCGCTCGCTGTCCTGCGCGTCCGCACCGATGGCGCCGCCAGTCTCGAGCGAGCCGCCCGCGAAGCGCGCTATGCAGCCTTCGCCCGGGTGCTGCCGGAGGATGGCTGCCTAATGCTGGGCCAGCATCGCGACGATCAGCTGGAGACCCTGTTGCAGCGGCTGGTACGCGGCGCGGGTGCGAAGGGCCTGGCCGGCATGCCGGAGACCCGATCGCTAGCGTCCGGTCGCCTCTGGCGCCCGCTGCTGGACGAGCCCCGCGCCGCCCTGCTGGCCTATGCCGAAGCCGAAGGGCTGGACTGGATCGAAGATCCCAGCAATGCCGATACCGGACTGGATCGCAATTACCTGAGGCACGAGGTGCTGCCACGGCTGCGCCAGCGCTGGCCAGGGGTCGATCAGGTCATGGCGCGCAGTGCCCGTCACCTGGCCGAAGCCGACGAACTGCTCGGCGAACTGGCCAGCCTGGATCTGCAGCAAGCGCGGCTCGGCGCACAGCCTTTCCCCTGGATTCCCTTGCCCAGTCTGGCCCTGGCGCCCTTGCAGAGCCTGAGCGAGGCCCGCCAGCGCAATGCCCTGCGCGCCTGGCTGGATGCGCTGACGCGCCAGCCCGACAGCGTCCATTGGGCCGGCTGGCAGGCGGTGCGCGAGGCGGGCGCGGCCAGCGATCCCGTCTGGCGCCTCGAAGGCGGCAGTCTGCGCCGTGGGGCGGGACGGATCTGGTGGGTGCCGGACGCCTGGCAGGTCATGCCGTCTCCCCAGGCGGTCGCCGCTCAGGCCAGCACCCTGGAGCTGAGGGGCAATGGCCGCCTGATCTTTACTGGGCAGGGCGCCGAAGCCGGCTGGCGGATCGGCTATCGCCAGGGTGGCGAGCGGCTGGTCGTGGCCGGTCGCGGCAGTCGCGATCTCAAGCGCCTGCTCAACGAGCGGGAGGTCCCGCCTTTTCTGCGCGGCCGTTTGCCGCTGCTCTGGCGAGGCGACGAACTGCTGGCCGTGGCCAATCTGCCCGGCCTGAGTGCTCTGCCAGGGGGAGGGCGGCTTGAGTGGCAGCCCGCAGACGGCATGGGTGGGTTTGAGCTGGGATGACCTTTAGGCTAGACTACGCTCCCGTCTTATACCGCATTTTCCGCTCGCCCCGAGTGGACGGTGTGCATTGGTCCGGCGCCAGGCCGACCGCTCTCGCTTTCATCGGCGGCTCTCCGCCTCAACGCAGATTCTAGGAATTTTCATGACGCGCTTTATTTTCGTCACGGGCGGTGTTGTTTCTTCTTTGGGGAAAGGCATCGCCTCGGCCTCCCTGGGCGCCATTCTGGAAGCGAGAGGGCTGAAGGTCACCATGCTCAAGCTGGATCCCTACATCAACGTGGATCCCGGCACCATGAGTCCCTTCCAGCACGGCGAGGTGTTCGTCACCCATGACGGCGCCGAGACCGACCTGGACCTGGGTCACTACGAGCGGTTCATCCGCACCACCGTGACCCAGAACAACAACTTCACCACCGGTCGCATCTACATGGACGTGCTGCGCAAGGAGCGCCGCGGCGACTACCTGGGCGCCACCGTGCAGGTGATCCCGCACATCACCGACGAGATCAAGCGACGCATCATCAAGGGCGCCGGCGATGCCGACGTGGCCCTGGTGGAGATCGGCGGTACCGTCGGCGACATCGAGTCGCAGCCCTTCCTCGAGGCCATCCGCCAGCTGCGGGTGGAGATCGGGGCGCGCCGCGCCATGCTGATGCACCTGACCCTGGTGCCCTACATCGCCACCGCCGGTGAGACCAAGACCAAGCCGACCCAGCATTCGGTCAAGGAACTGCGCTCCATCGGCCTGCAGCCCGATGTGCTGATCTGCCGTTCCGACCACACCGTCGACAGCTCCTCCCGCCGCAAGATCGCGCTCTTCACCAACGTCGAAGAGCGCGCGGTCATCTCCCTGGAAGACGTCGACACCATCTACCGCATTCCCTCCGTGCTGCATGCCCAGGGCCTGGACGAGTTCGTCGTCGAGCGCTTTGGCCTGGAATGCAAGCCGGCTGATCTGTCCGAGTGGGATCGCGTGGTGGACGCCAAGCTCAACCCCGCGCAGGAAGTCACCATCGCCATGGTCGGCAAGTACATGGAACTGCTCGACGCCTACAAGTCGCTGATCGAGGCCATGACCCACGCCGGCATCCAGAGCCGCACCAAGGTCAACCTGCGCTATATCGACTCCGAGCACATCGAGCAGCAGGGAACCCACCTGCTCAAGGGCGTGGACGCCATCCTGGTGCCCGGCGGCTTCGGCCTGCGCGGCGTGGAAGGCAAGATCGCCACCGTGCAGTACGCCCGCGAGAACAAGATTCCCTACCTGGGCATCTGCCTGGGCATGCAGGTGGCGGTGATCGAATTCGCCCGTAACGTGCTGGGCTGGAAAGACGCCAACTCCACCGAATTCGACAAGGCCAGCGGGCACCCGGTGGTTGGCCTGATCACCGAGTGGCAGGATTCCACCGGCGCCACCGAGATCCGCACCGAAGGCTCCGACCTGGGTGGCACCATGCGCCTGGGCGCCCAGGAGTGCCAGCTGAGCGAAGGCACCCTGGTGCACGACTGCTACGGCCAGGACGTCATCGTCGAGCGCCATCGTCACCGCTACGAGGTCAACAACAACCTGCTGCCGCAGATCCAGGCCGCCGGCCTGAAGATCTCCGGTCGCTCGGGCGACGGCGCCCTGGTGGAAGTGGTGGAAGCCCCGGACCATCCCTGGTTCGTCGCCTGCCAGTTCCACCCGGAGTTCACCTCCACCCCGCGTGACGGCCATCCGCTGTTCAGCGGCTTCGTCAACGCCGCCCTGCGTTACGCCAAGAAGGATTGAGCATGACCGTGCAGAAGATCGTCCGCGTCGGCAACATCGAGATCGCCAACGACAAGCCCTTCGTGCTGTTCGGCGGCATGAACGTGCTGGAATCCCGTGACCTGGCCATGCAGGTGTGCGAGCAATACGTCAAGGTGACCGAGAAGCTGGGCATCCCCTATGTCTTCAAGGCCAGCTTCGACAAGGCCAACCGCTCCTCGGTGACCAGCTATCGCGGTCCGGGCATGGAAGCCGGGCTGCGCATCTTCGAAGAGCTCAAGGCCACCTTCGGCATGCCGGTGATCACCGACGTCCACGAGCCCTACCAGGCGGCTCCGGTGGCGGCGGTGTGCGACATCATCCAGCTGCCGGCCTTTCTCTCGCGGCAGACCGACCTGGTGGTGGCCATGGCCAAGACCGACGCCGTGATCAACATCAAGAAGGCGCAGTTCCTCGCGCCCCAGGAGATGAAGCACATCCTCGCCAAGTGCGAAGAAGCCGGCAACGACCAGCTGATCCTCTGCGAGCGGGGCTCCTCCTTCGGCTACAACAACCTGGTGGTCGACATGCTCGGCTTCGGCATCATGAAGAGCTTCGGCTATCCGGTGTTCTTCGACGTGACCCACGCCCTGCAGATGCCGGGCGGTCGCGCCGATTCCGCCGGCGGCCGCCGCGCCCAGGTCACCGACCTGGCCAAGGCCGGCATGAGCCAGGGCCTGGCCGGTCTGTTCCTCGAAGCCCATCCGGATCCCGAACATGCCAAGTGCGACGGCCCTTGTGCCCTGCGCCTGGAGAAGCTGGAGCCCTTCCTGGCCCAGCTCAAGGCGCTGGACGAGCTGGTGAAGTCGTTCACGCCGATCGAAACTGCCTAAGCGGCGGCTGAACCAAAAGGCCCAGGCGCAGCCGAAGGCTGATCCGTCAATGACCGGTAACATGGAGATCGATACAAAAATGGCTAACATCGTCGACATCAAGGGACGTGAAGTCCTGGATTCCCGCGGCAACCCCACCGTTGAAGCGGACGTGATCCTGGACAATGGTATCGTCGGTCGCGCCACCGCGCCGTCCGGCGCGTCCACCGGTTCGCGCGAGGCACTGGAGCTGCGCGACGGCGACAAGAGCCGCTACCTGGGCAAGGGTGTACTGAAGGCCGTGGGCAACATCAACGGCCCGATCCGCGACCTGCTGCTGGGCAAGGATCCGAGCGACCAGAAGGCCCTGGACCACGCCATGATCGAGCTGGACGGTACCGACAACAAGGCCAAGCTGGGCGCCAACGCCATCCTGGCCGTGTCCCTGGCGGCCGCCAAGGCCGCTGCCGAAGACCAGGACCTGCCGCTCTACGCCCACATCGCCAACCTGAACGGCACCCCCGGTCAGTACTCCATGCCGGTGCCGATGATGAACATCATCAACGGCGGCGAGCATGCCGATAACAACGTCGACATCCAGGAATTCATGGTCCAGCCGGTCGGCGCCAAGAGCTTTGCCGACGCTCTGCGCGTGGGTGCCGAGATCTTCCATCACCTCAAGGCCGTGCTCAAGGCCCGTGGTCTGAGCACTTCCGTGGGTGACGAAGGCGGCTTCGCGCCGAACCTGGCTTCCAACGCCGACGCCCTGGCCGCCATCGCCGAAGCGGTGAAGAACGCCGGCTACGCGCTGGGCACCGACGTGACCCTGGCCCTGGACTGCGCCTCCAGCGAATTCTACAAGGACGGCCAGTACGACCTGTCCGGCGAAGGCAAGGCCTTCGACGCCAACGGTTTCGCCGACTACCTGGCCGGGCTGACCGAGCAATTCCCGATCATCTCCATCGAAGACGGCATGGACGAGTCCGACTGGGCGGGCTGGAAGGCCCTGACCGACAAGATCGGCAGCAAGGTGCAGCTGGTGGGCGACGACCTGTTCGTCACCAACACCAAGATCCTCAAGGAAGGCATCGAGAAGGGCATCGGTAACTCGATCCTGATCAAGTTCAACCAGATCGGCTCCCTGACCGAGACCCTGGAAGCCATCCAGATGGCCAAGGCCGCCGGCTACACCGCGGTGATCTCCCACCGCAGCGGCGAGACCGAAGACTCCACCATCGCCGACCTGGCCGTGGGCACCGCCGCTGGTCAGATCAAGACCGGTTCGCTGTGCCGCTCCGATCGCGTCTCCAAGTACAACCAGCTGCTGCGCATCGAAGAGCAGCTGGGTGCCAAGGCGCCTTACCGCGGCCGTGCCGAGTTCCGCAGCTAAGGGCTGTGCGACCGGGGAGGCGCTGACTCGCGTCAGCGCCTCCCGCCACGTCCGACGGACCACAGGATAGATGCCCAGTTTACAAGCGTAGAGCTGGGCTTCTATCCTGTTTTCGTCTTTGCCGCCGCCTTTGCGGCATCCGCCGTCCGCGAATCCGTTATCTCCCATGCGAAGTCCCTACTGGCTGTTCCCCTTCCTGCTCCTGCTGCTCGGCGGTCTTCAGTATCGCCTGTGGGTCGGTGACGGCAGCTTCGCCCAGGTGCGCGAACTCAAGCAGCAGATCGCCGACCAGAATGGTGAGAACAAGCGCCTGCTGGAGCGCAACGAGATCCTCGAAGCCGAGGTCGTCGAGCTCAAGAAAGGCATGGAGACCGTCGAGGAGCGTGCCCGCCACGAACTCGGCATGGTCAAACAAGGCGAAACCCTCTTCCTGCAATCCAAATAATGTCCCTCCTGCCTTCCTTCTGGGCGGTCATCCCCGCCGCGGGCGTGGGTACGCGGATGCGTGCCGACCGACCCAAGCAATACCTCGATCTGTGCGGCCGCAGCCTGCTGGAGCGCACCCTCGACTGTTTTCTCGACCACCCGCGCCTGCGTGGCCTGGCGGTGAGCCTGGCGCCGGAAGATCCCTGGTGGCCCACGCTGGCCTGCGCCCGCGATGCTCGCATCCTGCGCGCACCGGGCGGTCGCGAGCGCGCCGACTCGGTGCTCGGTGGCCTGCTGCTGCTGAGCGAGCAGGGCGCCACCGACGGCGACTGGGTGCTGGTGCACGATGCCGCGCGACCCAATCTCCGTCGCGAGGATCTGGACCGGCTGCTGGCCGAACTGGCCCAGGACCCGGTAGGTGGCCTCCTGGGCGTGCCGGCACGGGATACCCTCAAGCGCGTCGGCCGCGATGGCCGGGTGAGCGAAACCGTGGATCGCAGCCAGGTCTGGCTGGCCTATACGCCACAGATGTTTCGCCTCGGTGCCCTGCGTGACGCCCTGAGCGCCGGCCTGGCCGCGGGCGCCGCCATCACCGACGAGGCCTCGGCCATGGAGTGGGCCGGCCATGCGCCGCGTCTGGTCGAGGGCCGGGCGGACAACATCAAGGTCACCACCCCCGAAGACCTGCAGCGGCTGCAGGTCGTCTTCGCCGAGGCCTAGGATCCAGGCCCGCAGCGGCCCATCGCTGAAAGGACGCGCTCGCTGCGCTCAACCTGCCGGGTGGCGAGCCCCTGGGCGCGGGGTGCCCAGGCCCTGCTTGAGGTGCTCCACCAGCAGGCGAATCTTCGGCGAGAGAAAGCGCCGCTGCGGATAGAGCGCCCAGACCGCGCTATTGGGCGGCTGACGATTGTCCAGCAGGGCGCGCAGCTCGCCGCGGGCCAGATGCGGCTGCACGTAGTAATCCGGCAGCTGGCACAGGCCGAAGCCGCGCAGGGCGGCGTCGAGCACCGCCTGGCCGCTGTTGCAGCGCCAGGAACCCTGGACCCGGTGCAGCACCTCGCGCTCGTTTTCGCGAAAGCTCCAGATATCGCTGGTACCCACCAGGCAACGATGGCGACTCAGCTCGGACAGGGTATGGGGCGCGCCGAAGCGTTCCAGATAGCTCGGCGCGGCGCACAGATAGAGCTCCCGCGGCGCCAGGCGCGTCGCCACCAGGCGCGAGTCGGCCAGGCGGCCCAGGCGGATGGCCAGGTCGTAGCCCTCGTGCAGCAGGTCGACGGTGCGGTTGGTCAGGTCCAGCTCCAGACTCACCTCGGCATGGCGGGCGAGGAAATCGTTGACCAGGGGTACGACGAAGCGCTCGCCATAGGTCACGGCGCAGGTCATGCGGATCAGCCCCTTGGGCTGGCTGGAGAGATCGCTGACCTCGCGCAGGGCTTCGTCGCGCGCCTCCTGCAGACGGCGGCAGTGCTGCAGAAAGGTGTGGCCGGCTTCGGTGAGGGCGACGCTGCGGGTGCTGCGATAGAGCAGGCGCGCCTGCAGGCGCTCCTCCAGCCGTGCCACCTGACGGCTGACGTGAGACGTGGAGGTGCCCAGGCGATCGGCGGCCTGGCCGAAGTGCAGGGTGTTCGCCACCGCGACGAACTCGTCGATGCCCTCCCAACCCATGATTGTTTCCCTGTGGCAAAAATGAATTCCAGTATGCCCGATTGTTCCAGGATTTCTGGCGTCTAAACTGATCACCTCGTTTTTTCGTCCTACTGGAGTCGAGCATGATCAAGTCCCGCGCCGCCGTAGCCTTCGCGCCCAATGAGCCCCTGAAGATCGTGGAAGTGGACGTCGAGCCGCCCAAGGCCGGCGAGGTGCTGATCCGCATCGTCGCCACCGGCGTCTGCCACACCGACGCCTACACCCTGTCCGGCCAGGACTCCGAGGGGGTCTTTCCCTGCATCCTCGGGCACGAAGGCGGCGGCATCGTCGAAGCGGTGGGTGAGGGCGTGACCTCGGTCGCCGTGGGCGATCACGTCATCCCGCTGTACACCGCCGAATGCGGCCAGTGCAAATTCTGCAAATCCGGCAAGACCAACCTCTGCAGCTCGGTGCGCGCGACCCAGGGCAAGGGCCTGATGCCCGACGGTACCACCCGCTTCTCCTACAACGGCGAGCCGATCTACCACTACATGGGCTGCTCGACCTTCTCCGAGTACACGGTGCTGCCGGAGGTTTCGGTTGCGAAGATCCCCGCCGAGGCCCCCCTGGAAAAGGTCTGCCTGCTGGGTTGTGGCGTCACCACCGGCATCGGCGCCGTGCTCAACACCGCCAAGGTGGAAGAGGGCGCCACCGTTGCGGTCTTCGGCCTGGGTGGCATCGGTCTGGCGGCCATCATCGGCGCCAAGATGGCCAAGGCCAGCCGCATCATCGCCATCGACATCAACCCCTCCAAGTTCGACATCGCCCGCGAACTGGGCGCCACCGACTTCGTCAATCCCAAGGATCACCAGAAGCCGATTCAGGAGGTCATCGTCGAGCTGACCGACGGCGGCGTCGACTACAGCTTCGAGTGCGTCGGCAACGTCAACCTGATGCGTGCGGCCCTGGAGTGCTGCCACAAGGGCTGGGGCGAGTCGGTGATCATCGGCGTGGCCGGTGCCGGCCAGGAGATCAGCACCCGGCCCTTCCAGCTGGTGACCGGTCGCGTCTGGCGCGGCAGCGCCTTCGGCGGCGTCAAGGGCCGCAGCGAGCTGCCCGGCTATGTGCGCAAGGCGCAGAGCGGCGAGATCCCGCTGGACACCTTCATCACCCACACCATGGGCCTGGAGCAGATCAACGAGGCCTTCGAGCTGATGCACGAAGGCAAGAGCATCCGCACCGTCGTCCATTACTGATCACCAGGAGGGCGCCCCTGGGCGCCCTCCTGTCCGGGAGATGACCATGAGTCTCGAACTGCTCTCCAGCAACAAGAGTTTCGGCGGCTGGCACAAGCGCTATCGCCATCGCGCGCGCAGTCTCGACTGCGACATGACCTTCGCCGTCTACCTGCCACCCCAGGCGGAGGCCCGCAGCGATCTGCCGGTGCTCTACTGGCTGTCGGGGCTGACCTGTACCGACGAGAACTTCATGCAGAAGGCCGGCGCCCAGCGCCTGGCGGCCGAACTGGGCCTGGTGCTGGTGGCACCGGACACCAGCCCGCGCGGCGAAGGCGTACCGGACGATCCCGAGAAGGCCTGGGACTTCGGCCTGGGCGCCGGCTTCTACATCAATGCCACCCAGCAGCCTTGGGCCAAGCACTACCGCATGCACGACTACGTGGTGGAGGAGCTGCCGGGGCTGATCGAGGCCAACTTCCCGGTCTCGGATCGCCGCGGCGTCAGCGGTCATTCCATGGGGGGCCATGGGGCCCTGATCTGCGCCCTGCGCCATCCGGGGCGCTACCGTTCCGTGTCGGCCTTTTCGCCCATCGTCAATCCGCTGGATTGTCCCTGGGGGCACAAGGCGTTCTCCAACTACCTGGGTGACGACCGCAGCAGCTGGGCGGAGTGGGATGCCTGCGCGCTGCTGGCCAAGGCCGAGGAGCGCCTGCCGCTGCTGGTCGACCAGGGCGAGCAGGACAGCTTCCTCGCCGAACAGCTCAAGCCCCAGGCCCTGCAGCGGGCGGCGGAAGCCGCGGGTCATCCGCTGGAACTGCGTCTGCAGCCAGGCTATGACCACAGCTATTTCTTCGTCGCCAGCTTCATCGACGACCACCTGCGGCATCACGCGGCGGCCCTGTCGAGCCCGTAAGGGCGACGGCGCCTGTCCACAGCCGGTAGAATCGACGCCCTGTCATTTTCCAGGGCGTCTCTCTTCATGCGCATAGGTCACGGTTTCGACGTTCACGCCTTTGGCGAGGGCGATTTCATTACCCTCGGTGGCATTCGTATTCCCCACCACCTTGGCCTGGTCGCCCACTCCGACGGCGACGTGCTGTTGCACGCCCTGGCCGATGCCCTGCTGGGTGCGGCCGCCCTGGGCGACATCGGCAAGCATTTCCCCGATACCGATCCGCGCTTCAAGGGCGCCGACAGCCGGGTGCTCCTGCGCCATGTGGTTGGGCTGGTCCGTGAACAGGGCTGGAAGGTCGGCAACGTCGACGGCACCATCGCCGCCCAGGCGCCCAAGATGGCACCGCACATCGAGGCCATGCGCCAGGCCATCGCCGAGGACCTGCAGGTCGAGCTGGGCCAGGTCAACGTCAAGGCCACCACCACCGAGCGCCTGGGTTTCGTCGGGCGCGAAGAGGGCATCGCCGTGCACGCCGTGGCCCTGCTGCTGCCACTATGACCGAAGACCAGCTGCTCGGGCCGCGTGCCCATGGCGAGCCCTGCGGCCAGGCGATCCTCAAGGCCAATGCCGAGGACTTTCAGGTGGACGAGGTGCTGGACATCCCGCTCAGCGGTGATGGCGAGCACCTCTGGCTATGGGTCGAGAAGCGCGGCCTCAACACCGAGGAGGCCGTACGCCGCCTGGCGCGTGCCGCCGGGGTGCCGCAGCGGGCGATCAGCTACGCCGGTCTCAAGGATCGCCAGGCCTTGACCCGCCAGTGGTTCAGCCTGCACCTGCCCGGCAAGGCCGATCCGGACCTGGCAGCCGCCTGCGACGAGACGCTGGTGATCCTCCAGCAGGGTCGGCACCGGCGCAAGCTGCAGCGGGGCGCCCATGCCGCCAATGGCTTCCGCCTGCGCCTGACCGGGCTCCAGGCCGATGCCGCGGTGCTGGAGGCGCGGCTGCAGGCCATCGCCATCGGTGGCGTACCCAACTATTTCGGCCCGCAGCGCTTCGGCTACCAGGGCGGCAATCTGGCTGACGCCCAGGCGTGTGCCCGCGAGCAACGGCTGCCCGAACAGCGCAACCGGCGTTCGCGGAGCCTGTCCGCCGCGCGCAGCTGGCTGTTCAATCAGGTGCTGGCCGGTCGCATCGCCGACGGCTCCTGGAATCAAGCGCAGGAGGGCGATCTGCTGGCCTTCACCGACAGCCGCAGCCACTTTCCGGCGACCGCCGCCGATCTGGCGGATCCGCGCCTGGCGGCGCTCGATCTGCACCCCACCGGGCCGCTGTGGGGCGCCGGTGAATCCCCGGTGCAGGGTCCGGCCGCGGCCCTGGAACAGGAGGTGGCCAAGGCCGCCGGAGAGCTGCCCGCCTGGCTGGCCGGTGCCGGCCTCTCGCATGAACGGCGCATCCTGCGCCTCCCCATCGGCGGCCTGACGTGGCATTATCCCGCTCCTGACATTCTGCAACTCGAATTCGTCCTGCCGGCCGGCTGTTTTGCCACCGCAGTGGTTCGCGAGCTGGTAACGCTTGGCGAGGCAGGGCAGACGGAACATCCATGCGACTTCTGATCGCCAACGACGATGGGGTGCTGGCCCCCGGTATCGCCGCGCTGCATGCCGCGCTCTCCGCCCGTGCGGACTACGAGTGCCAGGTAGTCGCGCCGCTCTATGACATGAGCGGCGTGAGCAGTGCCCTGACGCTGGACCGCCCCCTGCATCCGCAGCGCCTGCCCAATGGCTTCCTGGGCGTCAACGGCACGCCTACCGATTGCGTTCACCTTGGCCTCAATGGCCTGCTGGAAGAGACGCCGGACATGGTGGTGGCCGGGATCAACCTGGGCGCCAATCTCGGCGACGACGTCCTCTATTCCGGTACCGTGGCCGCGGCCATGGAAGGGCGTTTCCTCAACCGCCCGGCGCTGGCCTTCTCGCTGGTGTCGCGCAGTGCCGACAACATGGCGGTCGCGGCCGAGATCGCCGCCCGCATCGTGGCCCTGCACGAGCGCTTCGATCTGCCGCCGCGCACCGTCCTCAACGTCAACATCCCGGATCTACCGCTTGCGCAGATCAAGGGGCTGCAGCTGACCCGCCTGGGTCACCGCGCCCAGGCCAAGCCGCCGGTACGCGAGGTCAATCCGCGTGGCAAGGCGGGCTACTGGATCTCGGTTTCCGGCGATGCGGTGGATGGCGGACCGGGCACCGACTTCCATGCCGTGCTGGAAGGCTATGTCTCGGTCACGCCGCTGCAGTTCGATCGCACCTTCCGCGAGGGCTTCGCCGGCCTGCAGGCACTGACGGAGCTGCTGGCATGACTCAGGGGCAAGAGCATATGCAAAGACACGGCATCGGCATGACCTCCCAGCGCACCCGGGAGCGCCTCATCCAGCGCCTCTACGAAGAGGGGCTGTCCAACGCCCAGGTGCTGGAGGTGATCCGCCGTACGCCGCGTCACCTGTTCGTCGACGAGGCCCTGGCCCATCGCGCCTACGAAGACACGGCGCTGCCCATCGGCCACAACCAGACCATCTCCCAGCCGTTCATGGTGGCGCGCATGACCGAGCTGCTGCTCGCCGGCGGTCCGCTGGACAAGGTCATGGAGATCGGCACCGGCTCCGGCTACCAGACCGCCATCCTCGCGCAGACCGTGGAGCGGGTGTTTTCCGTGGAGCGCATCCAGTCGCTGCAGGACCGAGCCAAGGAGCGCCTGCTCGAACTCAATCTGCGCAACGTGGTGTTTCGCTGGGGCGATGGCTGGGAAGGCTGGCCGGCGCTGGCGCCCTACAACGGCATCATCGTCACTGCCGCGGCGCGGGAAGTGCCCCAGGCGCTGCTCGACCAGCTGGCACCAGGCGGTCGCCTGGTGATCCCGGTAGGCGTCGACGAGGAGCAGAAGCTCCTGCTGATCGTGCGCGAAGACGAAGGCTTCGTCCGCCACGAACTCAATGCCGTCCGTTTCGTGCCGCTGCTCAATGGACCCCTGGCCCAGTGAGCGACAGGGAACGTTACCCCGGTACCGCGCTCCAAGGCTGCCTGGCGGCTGCGGCCGCTTGAGGCCGGCGGGATGGCCGGACGGTAGATGATCAGACTCTGCGGGAGGAACGGGTGAAGGCCCGAGCGCAAGGATTTCCAGGACGAGGGCGTTCAGGCTGGCTGGCGGGGGTGCTCGTGGCCCTGCTGCTGGCGGGCTGTTCGAGCAACGGTTCGCGAGCGCCGGTGGTCGACCGCGGCGATGGCCGCAGCAGCGTACCCCAGGTCACTTCCGGGCAGTATCGCGTCAAGCGCGGTGACACCCTGTTCTCCATCGCCTCGCGCAACGGCTGGGAATGGCGTGCCCTGGCGGCCCAGAACGGCCTCGGGGCGCCCTATGTCATCCATGTCGGCCAGGTCATCCGTTTCGGCAGCGGTTCCAGCGCCAGTGGTTCCAGTCGCATCATCCGCCGACCGGCCACGGTAGCTTCCGGTCCGGCGCCCGGCACTCCGGTGGCGACACCGGTGCCCATCCCGCCACCCGTCACCTCCAGTCCCACTGCCGCCACCCCGGTGGTAACCCCCAATCTGCCCGCCGCGCCCCCGCCGACGCCGGTGACGCCCGCGCAGACGCCGACCCGTGACGTCCCCCAATCCGCATCCGGTTGGGCCTGGCCGACGAAAGGTACGCTGATCAGCCGCTTCTCGGCCAGCAGCAGCCTAAACAAGGGAATAGACATCGCCGGGCAGGAAGGTCAGCCCGTGATGGCCGCTGCCGACGGCACTGTGGTCTATGCGGGAAATGGTCTACGCGGTTATGGTGAACTGGTTATCGTCAAACACAGCGAAACCTACGTCAGTGCCTACGGTCACAATCGTAGGTTGCTGGTTCGGGAAGGTGAGCGTGTCAAGATAGGGCAGACGATTGCCGAGATGGGTTCGACCGGGACTGATCGGGTCAAGCTCCATTTCGAGATTCGCCGTCAGGGCAAGCCGGTGGATCCCTTGCAGTTTTTGCCCAATCGCTGATTCGCTAGGCGCCGACTCGATCCCGCAGCTTTTTGGGGGCGAGTCATGGCGCATCGGCAACGTATCGATACGCCCTGGCTCGAAGCGCAGACGAGCAAGGGTTACTCAAGATGATCCAGAACAAACAAGAAACCGGGTACGACCTCGGCGATGATGTCCTGCTTCTAGATTCCAATCCCTTCGGTGAGGAATCCGCCGATTCAGCCATGACTAAGGCGCTCTCCGGGCGCGGCAACCAGGTCTTGCGGGGGGCGAAGCTGGCCGACTACGGCCGAGCGCTCGACGCCACTCAGCTCTATCTCAACGAAATCGGCTTTTCGCCGCTGCTGTCACCGGCGGAGGAAGTGCATTTCGCCCGTCTTGCCCAGCGCGGCGATCCCGCCGGTCGCAAGCGCATGATCGAAAGCAACCTGCGCCTGGTGGTGAAGATCGCCCGGCGCTATATCAACCGCGGGCTGTCGCTGCTCGATCTGATCGAGGAGGGCAATCTCGGCCTGATTCGCGCCGTGGAGAAATTCGATCCCGAGCGAGGTTTCAGATTCTCCACCTATGCCACCTGGTGGATCCGGCAGACCATCGAGCGGGCGATCATGAATCAGACCCGCACCATTCGCCTGCCGATCCATGTGGTCAAGGAACTCAACCTGCACCTGCGCGCTGCGCGCGAACTGACCCAGAAGCTCGACCACGAGCCTTCACCCGAGGAAATCGCGGCCCTGCTGGAAAAGCCGGTGGCAGACGTCAAGCGGGTGATGGGCCTCAACGAGCGGATCAGCTCGGTGGACATGGTCCTCGGCCCCGATTCCGACAAGACCCTGCTCGATACCCTGACCGACGACCGCCCCACCGATCCCTGCGAATTGCTGCAGGATTCGGATCTCAACCAGAGCATCGACCAGTGGCTGCTGGAGCTGCCGGAAAAGCAGCGCGAGGTGGTCGTGCGTCGCTTCGGCCTGCGTGGTCATGAAGCCTGCACCCTGGAAGAGGTCGGGCAGGAGATAGGGCTCACCCGCGAGCGGGTCCGGCAGATCCAGGTCGAGGCGCTGAAGCGGTTGCGCGAGATCTTCGAGCGCAATGGCCTGTCCAGTGACTCGCTGTTCTGAACATGCCTAGCTGAATGTCAGCCAAACGGAGCCCGGATTTATCCGGGCTTTTTTCTGCGTGTTGTTGTAAGCCACGGCTTACAGTCGGCGTAAGCATGCATCGCTTCAGGCTGCCGGAAAGCACCGCTTGAGCAACCCGACTAAGAGCCAAGTGCTTGATGTGTAAAGTTTTCTTGTTTCGAAGGGGGTGTTGAGCGAGTTCGCCGTGACGGATTGTGGCAGATTGCCAGCCTTCGGGAGAAGCGTACTATCGGCGCTGTGTCTGGGACGACACGGATCGGCAGGAAGCGGATCGGGAACACCTCAGGACGAGGTTCACCAGGACGGTGACAGGATTACAGGGACAGGGACGAAGGGGGCGGAGCGATCCGCCCCCTTTTTTTATGGCCTGGATTTTCCAGGCGCGGCCTAGCGTTCGAGCTGGGCGAGCTTGCCGGTCTTGCCATCCCATTCGGCCGCGTCGGGCAGGGCTTCCTTCTTCTCGGTGATGTTCGGCCAGATGTTGGCCAGCTCACTGTTGAGTTCGATGAAGGCTTCCTGGCCGGCCGGTACCTCGTCTTCCGAGAAGATCGCCTGGGCCGGGCACTCGGGTTCGCACAGGGCGCAATCGATGCACTCGTCCGGGTGAATCACCAGGAAGTTGGGACCCTCGTAGAAGCAGTCCACCGGGCAGACTTCCACGCAGTCGGTATATTTGCATTTGATGCAGTTGTCAGTGACGACGAAGGTCATCTGCTCGTTCTCCTCAGGCTAAGGCGGCGGATTCTAGCAGCATTGCCGGAACCCTCGTATCCGTTAACTCAGATACGCTTTTTCCATTCGTAGATAAGCTCCAGGGCCCGTCTGGGTGTGATGTCGTCCGGCTGCAGGCGTTCCAGTTCCTCGATAAGAGGATGGCTAGCGCTGGCGAACAGATCGGCCTGCAAGGGGCGGCCCTTGGCCGGCGCGCTCACCGGCAGTGGTACACCCACCTCACCGTTGAAACTGGCCGCCTCCAGGCGGGCGAGGTGTTCGCGTGCGCGCAGGATGACATCCTCCGGCACCCCAGCCAGTTGGGCCACGGCCAGGCCGTAGCTCTGGCTGGCCGGGCCGGGCAGCACATGGTGCAGGAAGACGATGCGGTCGTTGTGCTCGGTGGCGTTGAGGTGGACGTTGGCCACGCTTGGCTGGCCTTCCGGTAGCACGGTCAGCTCGAAGTAGTGGGTGGCGAACAGCGTCCAGGCGCGCAGGCGCGCCAGTTGCTCGGCGGCGGCCCAGGCCAGGGACAGGCCGTCGAAGGTACTGGTGCCGCGGCCGACCTCGTCCATCAGCACCAGGCTGTGTTCGCTGGCGTTGTGCAGGATATTGGCGGTCTCGCTCATCTCCACCATGAAGGTGGAGCGGCCACCGGCCAGGTCGTCGCTGGAGCCGATGCGGGTGAAGATGCGATCCACCAGCGACAATTCGCAACTCGCCGCCGGGACGAAGCTGCCGACATGGGCCAGCAGCACGATCAGCGCGGTCTGGCGCATGTAGGTGGACTTGCCGCCCATGTTCGGACCGGTGATCACCAGCATGCGGGTGTCGTTGTCGAGGGTAACGTCGTTGGCGACGAAGGGCGTTTCCAGCACCTGCTCCACCACCGGATGACGTCCCTGGCCGATCTTCAGGCAGGGCTCCGCGACGAAGCGCGGCTTGTTCAGGTCCAGGTTGAGGGCGCGCTCGGCGAAATTGGCCAGGACGTCCAGCTCGGCCAGGGCCGCGGCGCTGTCCTGCAGCGGCGCCAGGTGACCGATCAGTTCTTCCAGCAGCGCTTCGTAGAGGGCCTTTTCCCGCGCCAGGGCGCGACTCTGGGCCGACAGCGCCTTGTCTTCGAAGGCCTTGAGCTCCGGGGTGATGAAGCGCTCGGCGCCCTTGAGGGTCTGGCGGCGGATATAGTCGGCCGGTGCCGACTCGGCCTGGCGGCTGGGGATCTCGATGAAATAGCCGTGGACGCGGTTGTAGCCGACCTTGAGCCCTTGCAGGCCGGTGCGGGCCTTTTCCCGGGCCTCCAGGTCCATGAGGAACTGGCCGGCGTTCTCGCTCAGGGTCTGCAGCTCGTCCAGCTCGCTGTCGTAGCCGCGCTTGATGACGCCGCCGTCGCGGATCACCGCCGGCGGATTGTCGATGATGGCGCGGGCCAGGGTGGTGGCCAGTTCCGGATAGGTCTGGATGCTCCTGGCCAGGTCGAGCAGGTGCGGGGCGATCATCTGCGTCAGCCCGTCCTGCAGCGCCGGCAGCGCGGCCAGGGCGTCTCTCAGGCGCGCGAGGTCGCGCGGGCGGGCGTTGCGCAGGCCGATACGGGCGAGGATGCGTTCCAGGTCGCCGATATCCTTGAGCTGCGGCTGCAGCGTCTCGAAGCGATAGCCCTCCAGCAGGCAGGTGATGGCGTCCTGGCGGGCCTCGATGATGGCGCGATTGCGCAGCGGGCGATTCAGCCAGCGGGTCAGCAGACGACTGCCCATGGCGGTCTGGCAGCGGTCCACCACCGACTGCAGGGTGTTGTCGCGGCCGCCGGCCAGGTTGACGTCCAGCTCCAGGTTGCGGCGGCTGGCCCCGTCGAGGATGACGGTGTCGTCCAGGCGCTCGTGCCTGAGGCTGCGCAGGTGCGGCAGGGCGGTGCGCTGGGTCTCCTTGGCATAGGTAAGCAGGCAGCCGGCGGCGCCGATGGCCAGGCCCAGCTTGTCGCAGCCGAAGCCCTTGAGGTCGCCGGTACCGAATTGCTGGCAGAGACTCTTGAGCGCCGAGTCGCAGTCGAAGTCCCAGGGCGCCCGGCGGCGTACGCCGCGACGCTTCTCGGCGGGCAGGCCGGCGGGCCAGTCGTCGGGGATCAGCAGTTCCGCGGGGTTGAGACGATCCAGCTCGGCCAGCAAGGTCTCCCAGCCGGCCAGTTCCTGCACGGTGAAGCGGCCGCTGGCGATGTCCAGCACGGCCAGGCCGAACAGGCGCTCGTCGCCCAGCACGGCGGTCAGCAGGTTGTCGCGGCGCTCGTCCAGCAGCGCTTCGTCACTGACGGTGCCGGGGGTGATGATGCGCACCACCTGGCGTTCCACCGGGCCCTTGCTGGTGGCGGGGTCGCCGATCTGCTCGCAGATCACCACGGATTCGCCGAGCTTGACCAGCTTGGCCAGGTAGCCTTCGGCGGAATGGAAGGGAATGCCGGCCATGGGGATGGACTTGCCGGCCGAGGCGCCGCGGGCGGTCAGGGTGATGTCGAGCAACTTGGCGGCACGCCGGGCGTCGTCATAGAACAGCTCGTAGAAATCGCCCATGCGATAGAACAGCAGCTGTTCGGGGTGCTGATGCTTGATCCTGAGATACTGCTGCATCATGGGCGTGTGCGCGGAGAGATCGCTCATGCGGGTGTTTCGATCCGGTTGCCTGTGGATAGCCGCGTATTGTCCACCAACTGGCGGCGTTTGTCGGCCCCGCTCGGCTCAGGGCAGCGGTATCAGGCCTGCGGCCCCCGTTCGCGGGCAGCCAGCAGCTGGTCGATGCGCGCCATCAGCCTTTCCAGGGTGAAGGGCTTGGCCAGTACCCCGACGTCCGGAGCAGGCAAGGACTCCCCAGGCAGGTCGGCCTCGGCATAGCCGGTGATCAGCAGCGTCATCAGGCCCGGACGGCGTTCCCGGGCCAGGGCGGCGAGCTGGCAGCCACTCAGGCCGCCCGGCAGGCCGACATCGGCGATCAGCAGATCCAGTGGCGTATCTGATTCCAGTACCTGCAGCGCAGCGGCGGCATCGGTCGCTTCCAGGGTATGGATGCGATGTTCGCGCAGGGCTTCGTCCACCAGCATGCGCACCAGGGGTTCGTCGTCCACCACCAGGACCGTCATGCCATCCGGGTAGCGCGACGACGGAGCCTGTGGCGTCTCCACCGACGACGCGGAGGATTCCACCAGGCGCGGCAGATAGAGTGTCACCGTAGTGCCCCGGCCGGGTGCCGAGGCGATGTGGGCGACGCCGCCGGACTGCTTGGCGAAGCCATAGATCATCGACAGGCCGAGGCCGGTGCCCATGCCCACCGGCTTGGTGGTGAAGAAGGGATCGAAGGCCCGTGCCAGCACTGCGGGGGGCATCCCGGCGCCGGTGTCGAGCACCGCCAGGGTCACGTAGTCGCCAGCCGGCAACTCCAGCGCCGCGGCCTGGGCCTCGTTGAGCCGGCGATTGGCGGTGACGATGCGCAACATTCCGCCTTCGGGCATGGCATCCCTGGCGTTGATGCACAGGTTGAGCAGGGCGTTCTCCAGCTGGTGGGGATCGCAGAGGGTGAGATTCAGCGTCTCGGCCAGTTCGATATGGATCTCGACCTGGGGGCCGACCGAGCGGCGGATGAGTTCTTCCATGCCCAGCACCAGCGTATTGGTCTGGGTAGCCGAGGGGTCCAGCGCCTGGCGACGGGAAAAGGCGAGCAGGCGGTGGGTCAGGGCCGCCGCGCGCTCGGCGGCCCCCTTGGCGCCACTGGCATAGCGTTCGAGATCGGTGAAACGACCCTGTTCGAGTCTCAGACTGAGCATGTCCAGGCTGCCGATCACGCCAGTCAGCAGATTGTTGAAGTCATGGGCGATGCCCCCGGTCAGCTGACCTACGGCTTCCATCTTCTGGCTCTGGCGCAGCTGTTCCTCGGTCTGGCGCAGGGCTTCCTGTTGCTCGCGGATGGCCGTGACCTCACGCACGGCGGCGTAGATGAGGCCGTCCTGCAGCACCGCGTTCCATGACAGCCAGCGATAGCCACCTGCGCGATGCCGATAGCGATTTTCGAAGCCGAATACCGGTTCACCGAGCTTGAGGCGCTCCAGCGCTGCCTCGGTGCGGGCGCGATCCTCGACGTGCACGAAGGCCATGAAGGGCTCGTGGTGCAACTGCTCGACGCTCCAGCCCAGGGTGCTGGTCCAGGCGGGATTGAGGTCCAGCAACTGGCCTTCCAGGCTCGCCGTGCAGAGCAGGTCGGGGCTGGCCTGCCAGATCAGGTCGCGCTGACGGGTACGCAGGGTCACCTCTTCGCCGAGATTGCCGGCGAAGCGATAGAGGGACTCGAGGCTGCGGCGCTGGGCGGCGCAGACCAGCGCCATGATGACGTTGACCAGCACGAACAGCGCGTGGGACACCCAGCGCTCGGAAAATAGCGCGAAATAGGCCGGCGCCTTGACGAAGAGGGTCTCGGCCAGCAGCACCGACAACAGGGTGGCGAAGATGCCGGGACCCAGGCCGAACCAGAAGGCCCCGGCCATGATGAAGGGAATGAACAGCAGATAGGGCAGGCTATCGATGCCCAGGCTCAGCCGGATTCCGGCCGCGATGGCGATCAGCAGGGTAGCGCCCAGATAGCGCAGGGGCGCCGGGGCGTCCCGCGGGGCCAGCTTGAGCAGCCGGCCGAGCAGGGTGTGGGTGGCAATGGGCACTGGCGCTAGACCTCGGGGCGCTGGTCCTTGACGTTACCGAAAGGGTTCACGACCGGCAGGCCGGATCAGGTGCCCTCGTGCCGCTCGAATTCCTCGACGGCGCGTACCACGCCGGCGTTGTCCGCCGCCGTGCTGCGCGCCTGGCGTTCGAAGGCGGTCGCCAGTTCATTGACCAGTTGCAGCAGACGCGGGATGTCGCCGCTGCGCTCGGCATCGGCGGCCTGCTCGCGTACACGGTTGACGAAGGCTTGGGGATCGTCGAAGGCGGTCATGGGGCATTCTCCGTTGGGATGATACTTGTCTGACCACAAACGACGCCCAAGGCTCACTCACGCCGTGTCCAGACCTGCGGATTGACCAGATTCGCCGGACGCCGACCGCCCAGGGCGGCCAGCAGGTTGTCCACCGCGCAGCGGGCCATGGCCTCGCGCGTCTCGCGGGTCGCCGAGCCCAGGTGTGGTGTCGGCACCACGTTGGGCAGCTGCAACAGGGGCGAATCCGGCGCCACGGGTTCGCGATCGAAGACGTCCAGTCCGGCGCCCCGCAGCCGGCCTTCCTGCAAGGCGGCGATCAGGGCGGCTTCGTCGATGACCGGGCCACGCGAGACATTGATCAGGATGGCATGGGCCGGCAACCGGGCCAGTTCGGCGGCGCCCAGCAGGTGATGGGTCTCGTCGCTCAGGGGCACGGTGACGCAGAGGAAGTCGCACTCCGCCAGCAGCTCGGGCAGCGGCAGGAAGCGGGCGCCGAAGCGCTCGTCCACCTCGGGCTTGGCGGCGTGGGCGGTGTAGTTGACCTGCATGCCAAAGCCTAGGTAGGCGCGGCGGGCGATGGCCTGGCCGATGCGGCCCATGCCCACCAGGCCCAGGGTCTTGCCATGGACGTCGCAACCGAAATGCGCCTCGCCCAGACTGGCCTGCCACTGGCCGGCGCGGACCCAGTCCGCCAGTTCGACGATGCGCCGCGCGGTGGCGAGCAGCAGGGCGAAGGCGGCATCGGCGACGCTTTCGGTGAGCACATCCGGGGTGTTGCAGAGCAGGATGCCGCGCTGTTCCAGATAGGACAGGTCATAGCTGTCGAAGCCGACCGAGACGCTGGCGATGGCCTCCAGCCGGGGGGCCAGGTCCAGCAATTCGGGCGTCAGCTTGAAACTGGAACCGAGCAGGCCCTGGGCCTCGGGCAGGCGTTCGCGCAGCCGGGCTTCGCCGCCCGGCGCCTTGACATCGACGTATTCCAGGTCGAAGGCTTCTTCCAGTCGCGCGGTCAGCGCCGGCGACAGGGCCTTGTAGTGGATCACCTTCTTTTTCATGGACAGCGTTTCCTCTAGTGACTGGTGGCGGTCTTGAGCGCCGCGGCGCGGGTGACCGGTTCCTGGCGCAACAGCAGGGTCAGGACCACGGCCACCAGCAGGGCGCCGCCCATGAAGCCGAAGGACGCACCGGGACCGCCGGTCACGCCATTGAGATAGCCCACCAGGTAGGAACCGGCAAAGGAGCCCAGGGCGCCCATGCTGTTGATCAGTGCCATGGCGCCGCCGGCGACGTTGCCGGGCAGGATCTCCGGAACGATGGCGAAGAAGGGGCCGTAGGGCGCGTACATGCAGGCACCGGCGACCACCAGCAGGGCATAGGACCACCAGAAGTGCTGGGTGCCGAGGGCAAAGGAGCCGAGGAAGGCCAGGGCGGCGATCAACAGTGGCGGCCAGACGAACAGCTTGCGATTCTGCATGCGGTCCGAGGCCCAGGACACCCCGAGCATGGCCAGTACGGCAGCCAGGTAGGGCAGCGAAGACAGCCAGCCGGCCTGGACGATGTCCAGGTGGGCGCCCTGGCGCAGGATCGACGGCAGCCAGATGACGAAGCCATAGACGCCGATGCTCCAGCAGAAGTACTGCAGCGACAGCAGGATGACCTTGGGCGAGCGGAAGGCTTCGGCGTAGTTCTTGACCGGCTTCATGCCCTGTTGCTCGGCCTTCAGCGCCTCCTCCAGGCGCGCCTTTTCGTCAGCGGCGAGCCACTTGGCATCCTTGGGTCGCTCGGCGGCCAGACGCCACCAGATAAAGGCCCAGATCACCGCCGGCAGACCTTCGATGATGAACATCCAGCGCCAGTCCAGGGCGTGGATCAGATAGCCCGAGACCACCGACATCCAGAGGATGGTCACCGGATTGCCAAGGATCAGGAAGGTGTTGGCCCGCGAACGCTCGCGCTTGGTGAACCAGTGGCAGAGATAGACCAGCATCGCCGGCATCACCGCCGCCTCGACTACTCCGAGCAGGAAGCGGATGGCGATGAGCAGGGTGACGTTGGGCACCAAGCCGGTGAGGGTGGCCAGGCCACCCCAGGCGATCAGGCTCCAGAAGATCAGCCGCTTGACGCTGCGCTTCTCGGCGTAGATGGCGCCGGGCACCTGGAAGAAGAAGTAGCCGAGAAAGAACAGCGCACCGAGCAGCGAAGACATCGCCGGGGTGATGCCCAGGTCGTCGGCCATGCCGGAGGCGGCGGCGAAGCCGTAGTTGGCCCGGTCGAGATAGGCCAGGCTGTAGGTGATGAAGACCACCGGCATCAGATACCACCAGCGGCGTGGAGCGAGAGAAGAAGCGTTCATGGGGTCACCTGCTTGATTGTTCTTGTCAGGGGGTTGGCGTCGATCAGGGGAGTTCGTGGCGGTAGGGCAATCCTTCCATGTCGCCGACCACCTGTACGGCGCGGGCGCCGATCCAGTTGCCACGGGCGACGGCCGCGGCGACATCGAGGCCGTCGAGCAGGGCGCTGACGAAGCCGGTGGCGAAGCCATCGCCGGCACCGACGGTGTCGACCACCTCGGCCACCGGTACGCCGGGGATCTCGCCCTCGGCCTCGGGCGTGCGCCAGTAGCCGCCCTCGGGGCCGAGCTTGATGGCCACGGCCTTGGCGCCGCGGTCGAGGTAGAAGGCGGCGATGTCCGCCGGGGTGTCGTAGCCGGTCAGCAGGCGACCCTCGGCCAGGCCGGGCAGCACCCAGTCGGCCAGGGCGGCGAGGTCATTGAGCTCGCGGCGCATCCGGTCTTCGCTGTCCCACAGCGAAGGTCGCAGATTGGGATCGAAGGAGATGCTGCGGCCGGCGTCGCGCATGGCTTCCAGTAGATGGCGGCTGAAGGCGCGGGCGCTGGACGACAGCGCGGGTGGAATACCGGTGGCGTGCAGATGACGGGCCTGCAGGAGACTGGGGTCGAAGTCTTCCTCGATGTTGAGGTGGCTGGCCGCCGAACCGCGGCGGAAGTACTCGACCACCGGATCGCTGCCATCGGTGGCGCGAGACTTGAGCTGGAAGCCGGTAGGGTGCCGGGGATCGACGGTGAGCCGGTGGCAGTCCAGCCCTTCGGCTTCGAGACTGGCGCGCACGAAGCGGCCAAAGGAGTCATCGCCCACTCGCGACAGCCAGGCGACCTTGAAACCCAGGCGACTCAGGCCGATGGCCACGTTGTTGTCGGCGCCGGCGATGCGTTTGCCGAACTGGCCAACCGTGGCCAGCTCGCCCGGCGTCTCGGCGACGAACATGGTCATGGTTTCGCCAAAGGCGAGGATGTCGATGTCAGCCATGGCGGCGCTCCTCCCGGGCCTGCCCATCCAGGGTGCGCAGCGCCGCTACCTGGCGGCGGGTCTCGGCCAGCAGATCCGTTCCCATCAGCGGAAATTCGATGGCGCGGCGCAGGGCGCTGGGGAAGTGCGCCAGCAGGCCTTGCCAGGCCAGCAGGTCGGCGGCTTCCGGCGGCACGGCGTGCAGGCCACCGGCCCGCCGGCGCACGGCCTTGCAATGCAGGTAGCGGACGTCGGGGCCGAGCAGGCGAGCGGCCTGCAAGGGATCTTCGTCCTGCCAGCGCCAGTTGCCGACGTCGAAGGTCAGACCTACCGGCAGCTGGATTGCCCGGACCGCCTGGATGAAGGCGCGCAGCGGCTCGACCCGCCCGCCCTGGGCGGTCTGGTCGTTTTCCACCAGCAGCTGCGGACCGTCGCCGGTCAGCAGGCTGGCGAGCGGCGCCAGATCGATCGCCGTACGGTAGTGCCCGAGCGACACCTTGAGCGTATCGGCGCCCAGCAGGCGGGCCTCGGCGAGGGCCGAGGGCAGACGCGGCGAGAGGGCCGCGCCGGCTTCGGGCCAGAGTTCGAGGGGGACCGAGTAGACACAGCCCAGACCAGCCGCCTGGATGGCGGCGCCCAGGGCGGCGAAATCGGGCGCATCGGTGAAGAGTTCGGCGCGGATTTCCACATGGGTGGCGCCCGCGGCGGCGATCAGGTCGAGCCAGGCGGCCTGACCCTGGGTACGGACCCCGTCGGCGCCAAAGGCCGAGGTGGTGATGGCGATCTCCAGTGGCATTGTTGTTCTCCTGAAACCGGTTTCAACAAAAGACGAGCAAAAGGGCGAAAGGTGCCGCTAGGTTCGGACGCGAGTCGACTGACGGATGCGCAGTTCCGCGCCGAAGGTCTGCTGCACCGGTGCGCTGCGATCCCCGTCAATACGCCGCTGCAACCGCTCGAAGGCGGCTATGCCCAGGGCATGGGTCGGCTGGGCGAGGGCGCTGATGCCGCCACCCACCAAGGGAAACCAGTCGAGGTCGTCGAGGGCCAGCAGGCCGAGGCGCTCGAACAGGGGCTCGCCCAGGGCCTGCAGCGCCAGGGTCGTCGCCAGGGTCGCCACGCCATTGGCGGTGAGCAGCGCCTTGGGACCGGGCCCGGGGCTGGCGAGAAAGGTGGCCAGCGCCCGCTGCAGCGCCAGGGCATCGTCGGCCTGGGCGCAATGCCCGCCACGACCGCCGGGGTATTCGGCCAGGGCCGCGTCGAAGGCCGTCAGCCGCTCGCGGCGGGAGCTGGTGCCGTCCAGGGGTTCGCTGACCAGCAGCAGGTCGCGATACCCCTGACGCTGCAGGTGGGCCACGCCGTCGGCGATGGCCTGGTGGTTGTCGAGGCCGACCAGATCGGCCTCGACGCCCGGCAGTTCGCGATCCAGCAGCACCAGCGGCAGGCGACTGCCCAGGTGGTGCAGGTCGGCGGCGTGCTGGCCAAAGGTGTTCACGATCAGGCCTTCGATGCTGTAGGACTGCAGCGCGGCCAGTTGCTGGCGCTCCTGGCGAGCGTCCTGGTCGGTGTTGCAGATCAGCAGCGAATAGCCCTGCTGGCGGCAGGCGGTTTCCACGCCATGCATCACCGCGGTGGAATAGGGATTGAGCAGATCGGCCACCAGCATGCCGATCAGGCGGCTGCGACCGCGCTTGAGGCCACGGGCCATCTGGTTGGGCTGGAAGTCGAGGGCGACCACGGCCTGCTCGATGCGCGCGGCCAGGGAGTCGGACAGCAGGCGGCGATCGCCACTGATATAGCGGGACACGCTGGCCTTGGACACGCCGGCGGCAGTGGCCACTTCGGCGATGGTCGCACGGGTGGCGCGCGGACCGGGGAGAAAGACATCGTTCATGGCGTACCGCTGTTAGGATTTTGTAGGTGCCTGAAACCGGTTTCAGTAAATCTTTTCCCACGCGGGCCGGCAAGCCGGTCTAAGGTGCAGGCCGACCAGTGGTCGCCGCAGGCAGGCGCTTGCCGCGGTCACCTTTTATGTTCCCCTTTGCACAGGAAGGTCTCGATGGACTCCCTCGACAGTCTCGCCCGGCAGCTGGGTGAGGCACTACAGGCCGCTGGCGCCCAGGTCACCACCGCCGAATCCTGCACCGGTGGCGGCATCGCCGAGGCGATCACCCGCGTTGCCGGCAGTTCGGCCTGGTTCGAGGCCGGCTTCGTCACCTATTCCAATCGCCAGAAGACCCTGCAGCTGGACGTGCCCGAGGTCCTGTTCGATCAGGTCGGCGCGGTCAGCGAAGAGGTGGTCACGGCCATGGCGCTGGGTGCGCAGCAGCGCGCCGGTGCGCGCTTCGCGGTCGCGGTGAGCGGTATCGCCGGGCCGGGTGGCGCGGTGCCGGGCAAGCCGGTCGGTACCGTCTGGCTGGCCTGGCGCGACGGCGAAAAGTTGCACACCGAACGGCAGGTCTTTGCCGGCGATCGCGCTGCCGTTCGCCAGCAGACCCAGGTCCGCGCGCTGCAGGTTTTATTGACCTTTCTGGCCAAGGAAAAAGGCCCTCAGGTGTAGCAACCGGAGGGCGACTATGGTTTAATACTGTTCACTTATACAGGTATCCACGGCCGTCTGGCCCTTCTTTCTCCGAGAGGAATCTAATGGACGACAACAAAAAGCGTGCCCTGGCCGCGGCCTTGGGACAGATTGAAAAGCAATTCGGCAAGGGCACCGTGATGCGCATGGGCGATCACGAGCGCCAGGCCATTCCGGCGATCTCCACCGGTTCCCTGGGCCTGGACATCGCCCTCGGCATCGGTGGTCTGCCCAAGGGCCGGATCGTCGAAATCTACGGTCCCGAGTCTTCGGGCAAGACCACCCTGACCCTGTCGGTCATCGCCCAGGCTCAGAAGCAGGGCGCCACCTGCGCCTTCGTCGACGCCGAGCACGCGCTGGATCCGGACTACGCCGGCAAGCTGGGCGTCAATGTCGACGACCTGCTGGTGTCCCAGCCGGATACCGGCGAGCAGGCCTTGGAAATCACCGACATGCTGGTGCGCTCCAATGCGGTCGACGTCATCATCGTCGACTCCGTGGCCGCCCTGGTGCCGAAGGCCGAGATCGAAGGCGAGATGGGTGACATGCACGTGGGTCTGCAGGCGCGCCTGATGTCCCAGGCGCTGCGCAAGATCACCGGCAACATCAAGAACGCCAACTGCCTGGTCATCTTCATCAACCAGATCCGCATGAAGATCGGCGTGATGTTCGGCAACCCCGAGACCACCACCGGCGGTAACGCCCTGAAGTTCTATTCGTCGGTCCGTCTGGACATCCGTCGCATCGGCGCGGTGAAGGAAGGCGACGAGGTGATCGGCAGCGAAACCCGCGTCAAGGTGGTCAAGAACAAGGTGGCACCGCCGTTCCGCCAGGCCGAGTTCCAGATCCTCTATGGCAAGGGTATCTACCTGAACGGCGAGATCATCGATCTGGGCGTGCAGCTGGGTCTGATCGAGAAGTCGGGTGCCTGGTACAGCTACCAGGGCAGCAAGATCGGCCAGGGCAAGGGTAACGCTGCCAAGTTCCTCGAAGACAATCCCGAGATCAAGGGCGCCGTCGACAAGGCGATCCGCGAGAAGCTGCTGAGCCAGCCGACCAATCAGAAGGCCGAAGTGGCTGTTGAAGAAGGCGCTGACGTCGATCTTTGATCGCCTGCCAGTGCTCCAGACGACCCCCGCCCCGTGCGGGGGTTTTCGCATGAGGAGGATCACCCTTGGGCAATCCGCTGGATACCACCGCTGCCATCCGTTTCGCCGCCATGGATCTGCTGGCGCGTCGCGAGCATGGCCGTGAAGAGCTGTCGCGCAAGCTGCGTCGGCGCGGGGCCGAGGAGGAGCTGCTCGGTCCGGTGCTGGATCGCCTGGCCGAGGATGGCCTGCTCGACGAAAGCCGCTATCTGGAGAGCTACATCGCCAGCCGTGCCCGTTCCGGTTACGGGCCCATGCGCATCCGCGAGGAACTGGGCCAGCGTGGCCTGAAAAGAGAGCAGGTGGAGATGGCCCTGCGCGAAGCGGATGTGGACTGGCAGGCGCAGCTGGAAGAGGTATGGCGCCGGAAGTTCGGCACGCCACCGGCCGACGCCAAGGAGCGCGCCAAGCAGGGGCGTTTCCTGGCCTACCGGGGCTATGCCATGGACGGGATCAACCGGGTGCTGAGCCGGCGGTAGTGGCTTGTGGCTTGTGGCTTGTGCTGTTGGGCTTCGCTGCGCTCAACCCAACCTACGAGAGCAGCTGGGGTAGGTTGGGTTGAGACGGCCCCCTCGTCGAAGCCCAACATCAGGTCCAGTGCCGGGGAACGTCGGGCTTCGCTGCGCTCAACCCAACCTACGAAAGCAGCTGGGGTAGGTTGGGTTGAGACGGCCCCATCGTCGAAGCCCAACATCAGGTCCGGTGCCGGAAAACGTTGGGCTTCGCTGCGCTCAACCCAACCTACGAGAGCAGCTGGGGTAGGTTGGGTTGAGACGGCCCCATCGTCGAAGCCCAACATCAGGTCCGGTGCCGGGGAACGTCGGGCTTCGCTGCGCTCAACCCAACCTGAGAGCAGCCAGCGTAGGTTGGGTTGAGACAGCCCATCGTCGAAGCCCAACATCAGGTCCGGTGACGGGGAGCGTTGGGCGTCGCTGCGCTCAACACGACCTACAAGGGCAGCCGGGGTCTGGTGCGCCAACCTAGGTGGATGCCCAATGCTCCGGCCGATTGAGCTCGTCCACCAGTTCGCGCAGGCGGCCATAGTGGCGGCCGTGGAAGTCGAAGGCGAGGCGCGTCAGGTGGGCGAATTCCGCTTCGTCGGGTTGGCCTTCGCCCGGGGCCAGTTGGGTAAAGCCCGGGGTACGGCAGAGGTCGCCGAAAGCCGTGGCCAGGTGTTCAAGGCAGGCCGGTGTAATGGCGTGCTTGAGGCGGATATGGAACAGGCCATCACGTCGGCGGGTGGAGTGGTAGTTGCCGTAGAAGTGCTCGATCTCGGCGGCAGCGGCTTCCGGTGAACGTACCAGCCTGACCAGCTTGAGATCGGCGGGCAGGATGTAGCCTTCCTCCAGCAGATTGCGCTGCAGATAGGCCAGGGTGTCGTCCCAGAAGTGGCCATCGGGGGTGTCGAGCAACACCAGCGGTACCAGCGGACTCTTGCCGGTCTGGATGAGGGTGAGCACCTCGAAGGTCTCGTCCAGGGTGCCGAAGCCGCCGGGGCAGAGCACCAGGGCATCCGCCTCCTTGAGAAAGAACAGCTTGCGTACATAGAAGAAGTGGAAGGACAGCAGGTGATCCGTGCCCTCGATGGTCGGATTGGCCCGCTGTTCGAAGGGCAGGGTGATGTTGAAGCCCAGGCTGGCCTCGGGCCCGGCGCCCTCGTGGGCCGCGCCCATGATGCCGGCGCCGCCGCCGGTGATGACCATCATGTCGCGACGGGCCAGGGCGCTCCCCAGTTCGCGGGCGAGGGCATAGAGGCCATGATCGATGCGGGTCCGCGCCGAGCCGAACACCGTGACCTTGCGCCGCCGGCGGAAGCGCTCCAGGGTGCGGAAGGCCTGCTCCAGCTCCTTGAGGGTCTGCAGCATGATCTTGGCGTCCCAGCGTGCCGGATTGGTCTGCGCCATGCGCACCACCGTCACCAGCATTTCGCGATAGAGGCCCAGGTTGGGGCTGCCGCCCGGCAGGGCGTGCTCCAGCAATTCGTCGATGCGCTGACCGAGGTCGGCGGCGCTGGGCTCCACGTGGCGGGCCAGGTAGCTGTCGTCGCTGTCCTCGGTCATGGCCGCGGTCTCCGCTTACTTGCCCAGGCCGCAGTCGGCCGCCTGGAAGCGCTCGACCATGACCGGCTTGTTGGTCTGGTATTCGGTGAAGTCATAGACCAGGGTGGCGCCGCGGGCCAGCAACTGGCGATAGCCGTTGTTCTGGCAGACGCTCTCGGCGAGCTGCACCCGCACCGTGGCCGGATTCTCGCGCATGCGGGCGGCATGGGCCGGGCGGACGCTGAGGTTGTTGATCAGCTGCTTGCCCTGCACGGTGTAGCCGCGGTCGAGGATGTCTTCGTTGATGGCGCGGGGCGTGCCCTGGCTGCTCTCGGTGGCGACCTTGCGCAGCATCTGATTGAGCTCGTGGTCCTTGAGCGACTCGGCCGCCTGGACGGTGAAGGGCAGGGCGAGGGTCAGGGCGAGCAAAGCAAAACGAGGCATCGTGTTCTCCAGCGTAGAGGAGCCCGTTTCGACCGTGGTCGCGGGCGGGGGTTCGCAAGGCGTCTGCGCAGGGTAACCTGCCTGGCCGCCACGGGCATCCCGATCGCTCTGGTAAACTGCGCTTTTGCCCGCGAGCCCGGCATGACCACGATCAGTGACACCCCTCTGCATGCCGTGGCCCGTCTGCGCCAGGAGCGCCTGGCGCGCAGCATCAAGCCCTTCATCGCCCGTGGCTCGCGCATGGCGCGCTGCCCGAATTGCCGCCTGGCACCCAGCCACTGCCTCTGCAACCTGCGTCCCCTGCGCCAGACCCACGCCGGCATGTGCCTGCTGATGCACGACGTCGAGCCGCTTAAGCCGAGCAACACCGGTTGGCTGATCGCCGACGTGGTGGCCGATACCCATGCCTTCGGCTGGAGTCGCACGGCGGTGGATCCAGCGCTGCCGGCACTGCTCGCGCAGCCGGAATGGCAACCGCTGCTGGTGTTTCCCGGCGAGTACGCCGCGCCCGAGCGGGTGGTCGAGAGCCTGCCGCTGGCACCCGGTCAGCGTCCGCTGTTCGTGCTGCTGGATGCCACCTGGACCGAGGCGCGCAAGATGTTTCGCAAGAGTCCCTATCTGGACCGCCTGCCAGTGCTGAGCTTCCAGCCCAATGCCCTGTCGCGCTATCGCCTGCGGCGCTCCACCCGGGGCGAGCACCTGTGCACCGCCGAGGTCGCCGCCCTGTGCCTGGAGCTGGCCGGCGAGGCACCGGCCGGTCGATTGCTGGAGGCCTATCTGGATGTCTTCAGCGAACGCTACCTGGATGCCAAGCATCACCTGCCGCTGGCGGCGGACAGCCCGGCCAGCCTGCAACTCAAGGCCCTGCGGGGTTAGTTGACCGGCTTGATCTCCACCGGCGCCTGGCGCGGCCAGAGCTGGGCCGCGAGCATGCCGGCGAACATCAGGCCGCAACCCAGGTAGCCGCGCCCGCTGAGGGCCTCGCCCAGCAGCCAGGCACCGAAGAAGGCGGCGAACACCGCCTCCAGGGAAAAGATCACCGCCGCATGGGAGGCGATGGCGCCGCGCTGGGCGAATACCTGCAGGGTGTAGCCGATGCCGGCGGCGATCACGCCGCCATAGAGCAGCTCGGGCAGGGCCAGGACGATCCCGGTCGACTGGATCGGCTCGAAGGCCAGCGCCAGCGCCAGGCTGAGCACGGCGCAGACGCCGAATTGCAGGATCGACAGCACCGTGGCGTCGTGGCGACTGGAATAGTGACCCACCAGCAGGACATGAATCCCCCAGGCCAGGGCGCCGGCCAGTTGCAGCAGATCGCCCGAGGCCACGTGGAAGTTGTCGCCGATGCTCAGCAGCCCCATGCCGACCACCGCCAGGCTGGCGCCGATCCAGGTGCCCAGGTGGCTGCGCTGGCCGAGCAGCAGCCCCAGCAGCGGCACCACGATGACATAGAGACCGGTGATGAAGCCGGAATTGGTCACGCTGGTGAACAGCAGGCCGACCTGCTGCAGGTTGATGCCCAGGGTCAGCACCAGGCCCATCAGCAGGCCGCCCTTGAAGGTGTCGCGGGTCAGGCGCTGCTGGCGGCCGCGGCGGCGCAGGAACAACAGCAGCGGCAGCAGGGTGAGGGCGCCCAGGGCGAATCTCAGGCCGGTATAGAGAAAGGGGCCGATGTGCTCCATGCCGCCGGTCTGGGCGACGAAGGCGCTGCCCCAGATGAGGGCGGTGAGCAGCATGAGCAGATCGGCACGCAGGACGGCGCTGGGCATGGGACGTCTCTTGGGCAAAACGGCAACTGTGCCGCAAACCGCAGGGCCTTGCCTACCGTCGGCGGTCCGCCCGGCCTTGCCCCCGTCCGCGCCGTTCGGCATGCTTGCGTGCAGCCCGCGCGCCAGCTAACTGGTCGACGTGGGCGCTCACGACAACAAGGAAAGCTACACCATGGCGGCTGCCTACCAGATACTGATCGCCGACGATCATCCGCTGTTTCGCAGCGCGCTGCAGCAGGCCCTGACCCTGGGCCTGGGCGCCCAGGCACGGCTCACCGAGGTGGCCGACATCGCCGAGCTCCAGGCCTGCCTGACCGAGCGCACCGACTGGGATCTGGTCCTGCTCGATCTCAACATGCCCGGCGCCTATGGCTTTTCCGGCCTGGTCCTCCTGCGGGGTCAGTTCCCCCAGGTGCCGGTGGTGATGATCTCGGCTCAGGAAGAACCGGCGGTGGTGCAGCGTGCCCGGGAATTCGGCGCCAGTGGCTTCATTCCCAAGTCCAGCGATCTGAGCACCCTGCAGCAGGCGGTCAGTCAGGTGCTGGATGGCGATACCTGGTGGCCGCCCCAGGTGGAAGGCGCCGCCGCCCTGAGCGAGGAAGCCAAGGCCGCCAGCGCCGGACTCGCCAGTCTCACCCCACAGCAATTCCGGGTGCTGACCATGCTCTGCGAAGGCCTGCTCAACAAGCAGATTGCCTTCGAGCTCAATGTTTCCGAGGCCACGGTCAAGGCCCATGCCACGGCCATCTTCCGCAAGCTCGGCGTCCGCACCCGCACCCAGGCGGCGCTGCTGCTGCAGCAACTGGAGAGCACCTCCAGCTGACCCCGGCGCTGTCGGCGCCCGCGCCGGGCGCGACCGTCGACTTTCACTTTCTGGCAGCTGCCGTCCACCCGGATCGGCGGTTCGCCCCTGCTGGATGGAGCTTTCGGTGATCTCTCCCTACAAAGGCAAGACCGGTCTGCGCCGTGTCATCAACGCCACCGGCTATTCCCTGGCCGGCCTGCGCACGGCCTTTCGCCAGGAAGCGGCCTTTCGTTCGCTGGTGATGCTCAATGTGGTGCTGGTGCCCCTGGCCTTCTGGCTGGACGTCAGTCGCGGCGAGCGGGCGCTGCTGGTGGCGGTCTGCCTGCTGTCGCTGGTGGTCGAACTGTTCAACGCCGCCATCGAGGCGGTGGTGGACCGCATTTCCCTGGACTGGCACGAACTGTCGAAGAACGCCAAGGATCTGGGCAGCGCTGCGCAGTTCGTGGCCATGATCATCATCGCCGTGGTCTGGGGCATCGTCCTGCTCGGTTGAGCAGGACCCCGGTCAGAGGGTAGCGCCCAGGGTGGCACCCGCCGTGGTGTCGTCCGCGGCCAGGCCCTGTTCCAGCACGCTGGGCTGGGCCGAGTGGATGACCTTGTGGATGAAGTGCAGCTTGGCGATCACCGGGGCGGGCAGGGCGAAGGGATAGAAGTCCGGCTGGCCCATGCTGCGGGACAGCTCGTTGAGCATGGCCGCCAATTCGATCCAGGCATTGGCGAAACCGAGGAATTCGTCGTCGCTGCGATCCTCGGCCTCGTACAGCGCCTCGCGGGTGAAAGGCTGGAAGTCCAGGTGCAGGCTGCCGGCGTTCATGCCCAGGCTGGCGGCGGTGGCCAGGGTGTCCATCATGTGCAGGTAGTGCGCCCAGGTCTCCGCCCAGTCCTCCCAGGGATGCATGGTGGCGTAGGCGCTGACGTACTGGCTTTCCCAGCCTGTCGGTGCGCCCTGCTCGTAGTGGCGCTGGAGGGCCTGGCCATAGTCGGCGCGTTCGTCACCGAACAGGGCGCGGAAGGGGGCTTCCCAATCGGTGCCGGCGACCAGGCGATCGAAGTAGTAGTGCCCGACCTCGTGGCGGAAGTGCCCGAGCAGGGTGCGATAGGGTTCGTGCATGTCGGCACGGACCTTTTCCCGGTGGGCATCGTCCGCTTCGAGGATGTTCAGGGTGATGAGGCCATTGGCGTGCCCGGTGGTGGGGGTGCCGGTGGCATCGGGGGCGAGGAAGTCGAAGGCGAGTCCGTGCTCGGCATCCACGGTCTGGGGGATCACCTGCAGCCCCAGGCCCAGCAACTGGGCGACCAGTTGCCGCTTGGCCAGCTCCAGCTTGCGCCAGCGCTCGCCGTTGCCCTCGAAGGACAGGTCCGGGATGGTGTGATTGAGCTGGCAGGCCACGCAGAAGTTTTCTCCCGAGTCGGCCGGTACCAGCCAGTTGCAGGCGGCGGGCATGTCCAGGTTGGCGCAGCGGCGATAGAGTGCGCTGGTCGCCTCGGGCAGTTGCCAGAGGCCGCCTTCGCCTGGCAGCAGCGCCGTCGGCGTGCCCTGGTCCGGGGCGTAGCCCAAGGCGTTGCCGCAGGCCAGGCACTCGCTGTTAGGAAAGAAGATGGACTGGCCGCAGGTGCAGTTGGCGACCTTGCGCTGGACGGGCAGGGCGCGCAGGGCATTGCGCTGCTGACGATTCGAGCTGTAGCTTCCGAGAAAATTGCGCATGGGGCTGATACCTGGCGAGAGCGGCCGCGTCGGACGCCGGCGGAGCGCCGGCGTCTTGCTAGCGGATTAGTAGAGCGGCTCGACCCTGGAGTTCCGGGTTGTTCGTCGCCTGGGACGGCCGGCGAGGGCTCTGGGATCGGCTCCCGCACCGGGTGGCGCGCCACAGGCAGCGGCGGCCAGCGTTAGCGGTGGCGCATCCCGACGCACATCACTACCCTAGGTTACCGGTCGCGACCGGCGCGTACGTTCTGGCGTGCCCGTCGAGGCGACCTCTCCGAACCTGCTCGCGTACCCTGTCAGCCGTCTTCCGACCATGCCCCCGAACGCTTCCCGCAATGCCAGTGACATGACCGGCAGCTACCACGAACTCTGGAGTCCGCGGGGTGGCGTGCGGCCGCCCTGGCGCCGCTTCTACGGCCATCTGGCCGGACTGCGACCCGCGCAGCTCGATCAGCGCCAGGCGTTGATCGCCCGGCAGATCCAGGAAAACGGCGTGACCTACAACGTCTATGCCGATCCCAAGGGCAGCGACCGGCCCTGGGCGCTGGACCTGCTGCCGCAACTGATCTCGGCTGAGGAGTGGGCACCCCTGGCGGCGGGCGTGGCGCAGCGGGCCCGCCTGCTGAACCGGGTACTGGGCGATCTCTATGGCGAGCAGCGCCTGCTGCACGAGCGGCTGCTGCCGCCGGAGCTGGTGTTCGGTCACAACAACTTTCTCTGGGCCTGCCAGGGGTTGCGCCCGCCGGGCGATACCTGGCTGCACGTCTATGCGGTGGATCTGGCGCGCGCGCCCGATGGCCGCTGGTGGGTGCTGGCCGATCGCACCCAGGCGCCCTCCGGCGCCGGCTATGCCCTGGAGAACCGCCACATCGTGGCGCGGGCCTTTCCCGAGTTGCACCGCGATCTGCAGGTCCAGCCACTCAATGGCTACTTCCAGGCCCTGCAGCGTACCCTGAGCACCGGCCTGGACACCGGCGAGGAGGCACCGCTGGCGGTGCTGCTGACGCCGGGACGCTACAACGAGACCTACTTCGAGCACCTCTACCAGGCCCGGCAACTGGGCTTTCCGCTGGTGGAAGGCCAGGACCTCACGGTGCGCGACGCCTGCCTCTACCTGAAGACCCTGAGCGGGCTGAGGCGCGTCCACGCGGTGTTCCGCCGGCTGGACGACGACTTCTGCGATCCGCTGGAATTGCGTACCGATTCGGCGCTGGGCGTACCCGGCCTGCTGGAAGCGGTGCGCCAGGGCAACGTCATCATGGCCAATGCCCTGGGCAGCGGCCTGCTGGAGTCGCCCGGTCTGCTGGGCTTTCTGCCCGGCGTCTGCCAGGCGCTGCTGGGCGAGACCCTGGCGCTGCCCTCCGTCGCCACCTGGTGGTGCGGCGAGACGCCGGTGCGGGAAGCGGCCCTGGCGCGGCTGGCGGAGCTGGTGATCAAGCCGGCCTATCCGGCCCAGGGCTTCGAGCCGGTGTTCGGCAAGGCGCTGGATGCCGAGGGACTGGCCGAATTGCGCGCGCGCATCCTGGCCACGCCCCATGCCTATGTGGCCCAGGAGCGCATCCGGCTGTCCCAGGCGCCGGTCTGGCAGGGCGGCAGTCTGCAGTCGCGCGCCATCGGCATGCGCGTCTATGCGGTGGCCAGCGAAGACGGCTACTGGGTGATGCCCGGCGGCCTGACCCGGGTCGCCCACGAGGGCGCCGCGGTGGTGTCCATGCAGCGCGGCGGGTCGAGCAAGGACACCTGGGTGCTGGGCGGCAGCCGCGGCGCCGCCGAGGTGCCCGGGGCGCGGGTGCTGGGGGTGCGCGACCTGGTGCGCAAGGACCCCTTCCTGCCCTCGCGCACGGCCGAGAATCTGTTCTGGTACGGTCGCTACAGCGAGCGCTGCGAAGATGCCGCGCGCCTGCTGCGAATCGTCCTGAGTCGCTACCTCGACGCCGACGACGGCGGGCCGGCGGTGCAGTCGGCCATCGATCTGGCCACGGCCCTGGAATTGCTGCCGGCGGGCGACCGGCTGGCGGAGCAACTGCGTGCGGCCTTGGGGCCGGGTGACTTTCCCAGCGGCCTGGGCGCCAATCTGCAGCGGCTGCACTGGGCCGCGGCCCAGGTGCGTGGACGGCTGTCGCCGGAGAACTGGCGCGCCATTCGCGAGGTGGAGCGCGAGGCCCATGGCCTGGGCCAGGTCGGCAGCGAGCCGGGTGAGGCGCTGCAGAGTCTCAACCGCCTGGTGATGGCGCTGGCGGCGGTGGCCGGCTTCACCTTCGACGACATGACCCACGACGAGAGCTGGCGCTTCCTGATGATCGGCCGGCGCATCGAGCGGGTGCAATTCCTCGCCGGCAGCCTGGCGCACTTTCTCGAAGGCGGGGCCACCTGGGACGCGGCCGGCCTGGAATGGCTGCTGGAGTTGGGCAACAGCATCATCACCTATCGTTCGCGCTACCAGGCGGCGCCCCAGCTGATCCCGGTGCTGGACCTGCTCATGCTGCACGAGCACAACCCCTATTCGATCCGCTTCCAGCTGCATGCGCTGATCAACGCCGTGGAGCACCTGGAACGTTACTACGGCCTGCCCCGCGATCCGGCACTGCACGACGCCTTCGATCGCCTGCGCCGCTTCGACCTCGCGACCCTGGAGAGCACCCTGTTCGGCGATGCCGGTCGGGTCGAGGTGCAGCAAGGCGTGGCGCGCCTGCTGCGACAGATCGCCGAGGCCAGCAGCCAGCTGTCCGAACGGGTCATCTATCGCTGCTTCGCCCATGTCGACGCCGTCAGTCAGCGCACGGTATCCATGTGATGAATCGGGTCCGCTATCGCATCCAGCACGACACCCATTATCGCTACGCGGCGCCGGTGTCGCTGTCGCAGCAGTTGCTGCATCTGTTGCCGCGCGACTGTGGCTGGCAGCGCTGCCTGTCCCGGCAATTGGTGATCCTGCCGCAGCCGACCCAGCGCCAGGACGCCTGGGACGCCTTCGGCAATCCGCTGACGCGATTGTCCTTCGAGCGGCCCCACGACGAACTCTATGTCGGTACCGAGCTGGAGGTGGAGGTGGATTCCCGCGCCGATCTCAGGCTGGCGGATTCGCCCGCCTGGGAGGGGGTCCGTGACGGCCTACGCTATCCCGCCGCCCGGGTGTCGCTGGACGTCCATCACTTCCGCTTCGAATCCCCGGCAGTGCCGCTGGACGGCATCTTCGCCCGTTTCGCCGAGGACTGTTTTCCACCGGGTCGGCCCCTATTGTCGGGCTGTAGCGCGCTGATGGAAAAGATCCACCGCGAATTCCGCTTCGACTCCACCGCCACCCAGGTGGCGACGCCGCTGCGCGAGGTGCTGGAGCACCGCCATGGCGTCTGCCAGGACTTCGCCCACCTGATGCTGGCCTGCCTGCGCGCCCTGGGGCTGGTGGCGCGCTATGTCAGTGGCTACCTGCTGACCCGTCCGCCACCCGGCAAGCCGCGGCTGATCGGCGCCGATGCTTCCCACGCCTGGGTCAGCGTGCATTGCCCGCGGTTGGGCTGGGTCGACTTCGATCCCACCAACGACGTCCTGCCGGACCTGGAACACATCACCCTGGCCTGGGGCCGCGACTTCACCGACGTCTCGCCGCTGCGCGGGGTGATCCTCGGCGGCGGCGACCACGATCCGGTGGTCGAGGTGACGGTGACACCGCTGTAGCGTGTTTGGCTTGGCAGGAATTCCAGCTATGGAACACCTACCTACAGCGCCGTAGCGTGGAAAACGGCGCAGCCTTTTCCGCTGGGACTTCGTGACGAGGGCGCCCTCACCCCAACCCTCTCCCGAGGGGAGAGGGGGTCGTCCGAGCAGGTGTTCAGCTCTGTCTATGAAGCGCCTACCTACAGCGCCGTAGCGTGGAAAACGGCGCAGCCTTTTCCACTGGGACTTCGTGACGAGGGCGCCCTCACCCCAACCCTCTTCCGAGGGGAGAGGGGGTTGTCCGAGCAGGCGTTCAGCTCTACCAGCCCTGGCAAGATCGCGATCGGCTGTCGCGCCCGCTTGTAGACGCAGCTCTGATAGTGGCGACCTTCAAGATAGCGCCATAGGTGCGGTCAGCCTTTGGGTTGTAGCAACAGGCGACTCGCTCCTACGTCTCCGCAGATTCCTTATTGTCTATACAAAATGAGTGTCGTCTTTCCCCGCAACTGAGCTTCCGTTGTCTCGCTATCGTCGTTCTTCCAGCATCATAGCTGAGGAGCAGCTCCACGGCTTGACGATTGATCGGCTCTGGATTAAATGTATATACATTAACCGGGGAGGTCACCATGTCCGTCGCTACCCAACCGCTGCTCTGGCGCCACGTCACCCTGTTCGATGGCCTCCAGACCCGGCCCACGCCCATGGCCGTGCGGGTGGACGCTGGCCGCATCGTCGGGCTCTGGCCGGAAACCGACTTCGACCCCGCGCTGGGCGAGGGGGCCGAGCTGGCCGGGGAGGGCGGGGTACTGACGCCCGGCCTGGTGGATTGCCATACCCACCTGGTCCATGCCGGCCAGCGCGCCGGGGAATTCGAGCAGCGTCTGGAAGGCGCCAGCTACGCCGAGATCGCCCGCGCGGGCGGCGGCATTCTGGGTACCGTGCACGCCACCCGGGCGGCCAGCGAGGCGGAACTCTTCGCCTTGAGCTTGCCGCGCTTGCAGGCCCTGGCCGAGGAGGGTGTCACCACCGTCGAGATCAAGTCCGGCTACGGCCTGACGGTGGCGGACGAACTCAAGCTGCTGCGCGTCGCGCGCCGGTTGGGTGAGGCGCTACCGGTCCGGGTGATCACCACGCTGCTGGGCGCCCATGCCCTGCCGCCGGAATTCCAGGGCGATGCCGACGGCTACGTCGAGCTGGTCTGCCAGGCGATGATTCCGGCCGCGGTGGCCGAAGGGCTGGCCGATGCGGTGGACGTCTTCTGCGAGGGGATCGCCTTTTCGCCGGCCCAGTGCGAGCGGGTCTTCCAGGCGGCACGGGCGCACGGTCTGCCTATCAAGGCCCATGCCGAGCAGCTGTCCAACCTGGGCGGCAGCGCCCTGGCCGCACGGCTGGGAGCCTTGTCGGCGGACCATGTTGAGTATCTCGACGAAGCCGGGGTACGCGCCCTGGCCGCCGCCGGTACCGTCGCCGTGCTGCTGCCTGGCGCCTTCCTGATGCTGGGCGAGACTCAACATCCGCCGGTCGAACTGCTGCGTCGCCACGGGGTGCCCATGGCGCTGGCCAGTGACGCCAATCCCGGCACCTCGCCGCTCTATCTGCCCACCCTGATCGCGCACCTGGGCTGCACCCTGTTTCGCCTCACGCCCCGCGAGGCCCTGGCCGGCATGACCGCCCACGCCGCCCAGGCCCTGGGGCGCCCGGAGCTGGGTCGTATCCAGGTGGGTGCCCCGGCGGATCTCTGCCTGTGGGACGTCGATCAGCCGGCGGAGCTGGCCTATGAGGTGCGTCCGGGGCGCTTGCGGCAGCGCATCTTCGCCGGGGAGGTGCAGCATGTTCGCTGATCGCCAGACCCTGGAACTCTGGACCGGCCGGACCGATCCTGAAGCCGACGCCCTGCGCTGGCACCAGTGCATCCAGCCGCTGGCCGCGGGCAGTGCGCCGGGTATGGCGCTGCTGGGTTTCGCCTGTGACGAGGGGGTGCGGCGCAATCAGGGTCGCACCGGCGCTGCCGAGGGGCCCGTCGCGCTGCGGCGCGCCCTGGCCAATGTCGCCTGGCAACGTCAGGGTCCGGCTTATGACGCCGGTGATATCCGCTGCGCCGACGGTGATCTGGAAGGCGCCCAGCAGCGCCTGGCCGAGGGCGTGTGCCTCTTGCTGGATGCCGGTCACCTGCCGCTGGTGCTGGGAGGCGGTCACGAGGTGGCCTGGGCCAGTTGGTCGGGCCTGGCGCTGCACCTGGCCAAGACCCTGCCCACGCCGCGCATTGGCATCGTCAATTTCGACGCCCACCTGGATCTGCGCGATCCGACTCGGGGAGCTACCTCCGGTACGCCCTTCGCCCAGATCGCCGCTCACTGTGCCCACCACGACTGGCCCTTTCGCTATGCCTGCCTGGGCCTGAGCCTGGCGGCCAATACCCGCACGCTGCTCAGGCGTGCCGCCGAGCTGGACGTGCTGATCCGCGAAGACCATGAAATCCGCGAAGGCAGCCTGGAGCGGATCGGCGCCGAGCTGGACGCCTTCGCCGCCGGGTGCGACGCCCTCTATCTCACCTTCGACCTGGACGTACTGCCCGCGGGCGAGGCGCCCGGGGTCAGCGCGCCTGCCGCTCATGGCGTGAGCCTCGCGCTGCTGGAACCCCTGATCCGCCGGCTCAAGGCCAGCGGCAAGTTGCGCCTGGCCGACGTGGCCGAACTCAATCCCGCGCTCGACCAGGACGGCCGCACGGCCCGGGTCGCGGCGCGGCTGATCCATACCCTGGCACTGGACCTCCAGGGCCTGTCGCGAACAACAAGAGAGGAAGATCCCCATGACCCGCTTTCGTGAAGGTGAGATCCGCGCCCCCCGCGGCACCCAGCTCAATGCCAGGAGCTGGCTGACCGAGGCGCCGCTGCGCATGCTGATGAACAATCTCGATCCCGCGGTCGCGGAAAATCCCGAGGAGCTGGTGGTCTACGGCGGCATCGGCCGGGCGGCGCGCGATTGGGAAAGCTACGACCGCATCGTCGCCACCCTCAAGGAACTGGGCGACGACGAGACCCTGCTGGTGCAGTCGGGCAAGCCGGTCGGGGTATTCAAGACCCACGCCGACGCCCCGCGGGTGCTGATCGCCAACTCCAACCTGGTACCGCACTGGGCCAGTTGGGAGCACTTCAACGAACTGGATGCCAAGGGCCTGGCCATGTACGGCCAGATGACCGCCGGCAGCTGGATCTACATCGGTAGCCAGGGCATCGTCCAGGGTACCTACGAGACCTTTGTCGAGGCCGGGCGTCAGCACTACCAGGGTGACCTGCGCGGCCGCTGGGTGCTGACCGCCGGTCTCGGCGGCATGGGCGGTGCCCAGCCCCTGGCCGCGACCCTGGCCGGCGCCTGTTCGCTGAACATCGAGTGCCAGCAGAGCCGTATCGACTTCCGCCTCAAGACCCGCTATGTGGACGAACAGGCCAGCGACCTGGACGACGCCCTGGCGCGCATCGCCCGGTACACCGCCGCCGGTGCCGCGGTCTCCGTCGCCCTGCTGGGCAACGCCGCCGAGATCCTGCCCGAACTGGTCCGCCGCGGCGTGCGCCCGGATATGGTCACCGACCAGACCAGCGCCCACGACCCCCTCAACGGCTATCTGCCGATCGGCTGGACCTGGGCCGAATACCGGGATCACGCAGCCACCGATCCGGCTGGCGTGGTCCAGGCTGCCAAGCAGTCCATGGCCGTGCACGTCCAGGCCATGCTCGACTTCCAGAAGAGCGGCGTCCCGACCTTCGACTACGGCAACAACATCCGTCAGATGGCCCAGGAAGCCGGTGTCGCCGATGCCTTCGCCTTCCCGGGCTTCGTCCCGGCCTATATCCGCCCGCTGTTCTGCCGCGGCATCGGCCCCTTCCGTTGGGCCGCGCTGTCGGGCGACCCCGAAGATATCCAGCGCACCGACGCCAAGGTCAAGGAGCTGATCCCCGACGATGCCCACCTGCACCGCTGGCTGGACATGGCCGGCGAGCGCATCGCCTTCCAGGGCTTGCCGGCACGCATCTGCTGGGTCGGCCTGGGCCAGCGGGCCAAGCTGGGCCTCGCCTTCAACGAGATGGTGCGCAGCGGCGAACTCAAGGCGCCCATCGTCATCGGTCGCGACCACCTGGACTCCGGCTCGGTGGCCAGCCCCAACCGCGAGACCGAGGCCATGCAGGACGGCTCCGATGCCGTCTCCGACTGGCCCCTGCTCAATGCCCTGCTCAATACCGCCAGTGGCGCCACCTGGGTCTCGCTGCACCACGGTGGCGGGGTAGGGATGGGCTTCTCCCAGCATTCCGGCATGGTCATCGTCTGCGACGGCACCGACGCCGCCGCGGCCCGTATCGCCCGGGTCCTGCACAACGACCCGGCCACCGGGGTGATGCGCCACGCCGACGCCGGCTATGACATCGCCATCGACTGCGCCCGCGAGCAGGGCCTGAAGCTGCCCATGATTGGCAAAGGAGTCTGATCGATGCACACCCTGACCCTCAAACCCGGCACTCTCGACCTGGCCCAGCTGCGCCAGGCCTATCAGCAGCCACTGCGCGTCGAGCTGGATCCGGCGGCCTACCCGGCCATCGATGCCAGCGTGGCCTGCGTGGAGAACATCCTGGCCGAAGGCCGGACCGCCTATGGCATCAACACCGGTTTCGGGCTGCTGGCCTCGACGCGGATCGCGCCGGCGGACCTGGAAAAGCTGCAGCGCTCCCTGGTCCTGTCCCATGCCGCCGGGGTGGGCGAGGCGCTGGACGACGACCTGGTGCGGCTGATCATGCTGCTCAAGGTCAACAGCCTGGCCCGTGGCTTTTCCGCCATCCGCCGCCAGGTCATCGAGGCCCTGATCGGCCTGATCAATGCCGAGGTCTATCCGCACATTCCGCTCAAGGGCTCGGTGGGCGCCTCGGGGGACCTGGCGCCGCTGGCGCACCTGTCGCTGGTGCTGATCGGCGAGAGCAAGGCGCGCTACCGGGGCCAGTGGCTGCCGGCCCGCGAGGCGCTGGCGGTGGCGGGTCTCGAACCCATAACCCTGGCCGCCAAGGAGGGCCTGGCGCTGCTCAATGGCACCCAGGTGTCCACCGCCTATGCCTTGCGCGGGCTGTTCGAAGGCGAAGACCTGTTCGCCGCGGCCACGGTCTGCGGCGGCCTGAGCGTCGAGGCCATGCTCGGCTCCCGGGCGCCCTTCGATGCGCGCATCCATGCCGCGCGGGGCCAGCGCGGCCAGATCGACGTGGCTGCGGCCTATCGCGAGCTGCTCACTGACAGCAGCGAGGTCTCCCGCTCACATGCCAACTGCGACAAGGTCCAGGATCCCTATTCGCTGCGCTGCCAGCCCCAGGTGATGGGTGCCTGCCTGACCCAGTTGCGCCAGGCCGCCGAGGTCCTGGAGGTCGAAGCCAACGCGGTATCCGACAACCCGCTGGTATTCGCTGAGGAGGGCGACGTCATCTCCGGCGGCAACTTCCACGCCGAGCCGGTGGCCATGGCCGCCGACAACCTGGCCCTGGCGCTGGCCGAGATCGGTGCCCTGTCGGAGCGGCGCACCTCGCTGATGATGGACCGGCACATGTCCCAGCTGCCGCCCTTCCTGGTGGAGAACGGCGGGGTCAATTCCGGCTTCATGATCGCCCAGGTCACCGCCGCGGCCCTGGCCAGCGACAACAAGGCGCTGGCCCATCCGGCCAGCGTCGACAGCCTGCCCACCTCGGCCAACCAGGAAGACCACGTATCCATGGCGCCCAACGCCGGCAAGCGACTGTGGGCCATGGCCGAGAACGTGCGCGGCATCCTCGCCATCGAGTGGCTGGGCGCCTGCCAGGGCCTGGATTTCCGTCACGGCCTGAAGAGTTCGGAACGACTGGAAAGGGCGCGCAGCCTGCTGCGCGAGCAGGTGCCCTACTACCAGGAAGACCGCTTCTTCGCCCCCGACATCGAGGCCGCCAGCGCACTGCTGGCCAGCGGCTGCCTGAACGCGCTGGTCACGCCGCGGCTGCTGCCCAGTCTCTGAGACGGACGCGGTCCGGCAGCCAGAACGCCGGACCGCGCGTTATCATCGGCTTCCCATTTTCCGGCCTGGAGTTCGCGTGAGCAGCACGACACCCCCGCGCTACAAGGTGATCGAGGACTTCCTGCTCGAACGCATCCAGGGTGGTGCCTACCCGGTGCATCACCAGATTCCTACCGAGGAGCAGCTGGCGCGGGATTTCGCCGTCAGCCGCATGACCGCCAACAAGGCCATCACCCGCCTGGTGCAGCAGGGCTACCTGATGCGCCAGGCGGGGCTCGGCACCTTCGTCATCGAGCGCAAGGCCGAATCCTCGCTGCACGAGGTGATGAACATCGCCGCCGAGGTACGCGCCCGGGGGCATGCGTATTCCAACGAGGTGCTGCGCAGCGAAGCCATCGCCGCCGACGACGAGGTGGCCTTGCGCCTGGGGCTGCGGATCGGCAGCCAGGTGTTCCACAGCATCCTGGTGCATCGCGAGAACGGCCTGCCCATCCAGCTGGAAGACCGCTACGTCAATCCGCGCTGGGTACCCCACTACCTGGAGAGCGACTTCAGCCGTCAGACCCCCAACGAGGTACTGGTGGCCAGCTGTCCGATCAGCGACGTGGAGCACATCGTCGAGGCGGTGCTGGCCACCGCCCAGACCGCGCTCTGGCTGGACATCGCCGAAGGCGCGGCCTGCCTGTCGATGATCCGTCGTACCTGGTCGGACGAACACCTGGTCAGCTATGTGCGGCTGCTGCATCCGGGTGACAGGTACAAGTTGAGTTCGACGACCCGGCACCGTTGAGGGGCGTGGAGTGGGGATGGGTGTTGGCCTTCGCTCCGCTCAACCCAACCTACGAGACTGCCCCTCTCCCGCTGGGAAAGGGTGGTCGTGGGTTGGCAGCGGGTGTTGGGCTTCGCTGCGCTCAACCCAACCTACGAGACTGCCCCCTCTCCCTCTGGGAAAGGGTAGGGTAAGGGTTGTCGTGGGTTGGCAGCGGGTGTCGGGCTTCGCTGCGCTCAACCCAACCTACGAGACTGCCCCCTCTCCCCCTGGGAGAGGGTTGGGGTGAGGGTAGCCCCTCTAGGTAGAGATTAGAGCTTGCCCACCAGCGCCACGGCAGCCTGCTTGGCCTGGTCCCGCGAAGCCTGGTCGACCTCGGCACCGAACAGGGTCTTTTCCACCACCACGGTATGCATCCGATCGATGCCGACCATCTCGCACCAGGTGCGCAGATAGGCTTCCTGATGCTCCTGGCGATCCAGGGCCGCACCGCGGGCGGCGATCACCAGTGCCTGGCGACCGCCGAGCAGGCCATTGAGGCCGCGCTCGTCGAAGGTGAACAGCAGGTCCTTCTGGCTGACCACGTCGAACAGCTGCTTGAGCTTGTAGGGAATGCCGAAATTCCAGCAGGGCACGCCGAACACCAGCACATCCGCGGCCTTGAAGCGTTGTGCCAGCGCCTTGGCCACTGTCCAGGCGTGCTCCTGCTCGGCGCTGAGGGGCTCACCCTGGATGCCGGCGTACTTGGCGTCGAGGATGGGACCGTCGAATTCCGGCAGGTCGCAATGCCAGGCATCGAGGGTATCCACCTCGGCGCCGGGATGTTTGCCTTGCCAGGCCTGGATGAAGGCGGTGGCGACTTCCAGCGAGGCGGAGCGATCCTGGCGGGGCGAACCTATCACGTGCAACAGACGGGGCATGGGCGGATCCTCGAGGGATGGGGATTGCGATAACTATAAGCGTCTCGCTGGGGTGCGCCAGCGTCGGATAGGGTGTACCGATGGATGGTCTGGGGGCGGTTCCTGGAGTGGCGATAGATGTTGGGCGGGCCCTCACCCCAGCCCTCTCCCAAGGGGAGAGGGGGTGGTTTGGTATGGCCGCGTGGCTACGTGCGGGTAGGGTGGACAACGGCGCAGCCTTGTCCACGCGTCCGGGGTGGGCACAGGTGAAAAACGCTGCGCGGTTTTCCACGCTACGACTAGGTCAGGGCGAAGCCCGACAACCACCCCTTCCAGCCTCAAGCCGAACCGGCCTCCGTGCGCAGCGCCGGGCCGCGCAGGCCGAGCAGGGTGTCCAGCAGCAGGAACAGCAGCAGGCTGCCGCCCAGCACCGGCAGGCACAGACCTAGCAGCAGGGCCGTCGCCGGCACCAGCAGACGCGGCAGCGGCGACAGCTGGCGCCAGAGGGTGATCAGGCCGGGTTGCGCCGGATCGCGGCTGGGCCGGCGGCGCCACCAGAGCAGGTAGCCCCAGATGGTCATCACCAGCAGGCCGAGGGCGATGGCCGCCAGCACCAGCTGGTTGGCCAGGCCGAACAGCACGCCCATGTGGGCATCGATGCCCCAGCGGGTCAGCTTGGCCGGCAGCGAGTACTGGGCGAAGCGCACCTGATCGACCACCTTGAAGCTGGTCGGGTCGACGGCGACGGCATCCACCTGGGTCGGCCAGCGGCGGTCGATCTCGCTGACCGTCCAGGCCTTGTCGGCGCTGCGCCCCGGACGGATCTCCAGCTTGCCAGCGTCGATACCGGCGGCACGGGCGCTGGCCAGCACTCGGTCGAAGGTGGCCGGATCCAGCGGTGACGCCATGGCCATGTGCATGGCGCCATGGTGATCGGCGTGCTCGTCATGGGCCATGGCCGGCGTGGGTGCAGTGCCCAGGGCGGTCTTCACGCCCGGCGTGGACCAGCCATAGTGGGCGCGCAGCACGCCGATGTTGTCGCCAGCGAAGCGCGACCAGGTCAGGCCGGTGGCGGAGAGGAACAGCAGGCCACCCAGCAGCCAGACGCCGGTACTGGCGTGCAGGCCGCGCAGGCCCCGCGCCGGACGGCGCTGGCGGCGGCGCACCAGCCACAGGGTCAGGCCGCCGAGGGCCGCGACCCACAGCCAGGAGGCGGCCAGTTCGCTGTAGAGACGACCGGGCTCGCCCAGCAGCAGGCTGCGGTGGATCTGGTCGATGGTGGTACGCAGCGGCAGGATGCCGCTGGTGCCATAGACCGCCAGGTCGCCGCGGATGGCGCCGGTGACCGGGTCGATGAACAGCGCTCGATGGGTCGACTCGCCCAGCGACGGATCGTTGAACATCACCCGGGTGGTATCGCCCTCGGCAGGGGCCGGGCGCACCGCGCCCAGGGTCAGGGTGGTGCCTGCCGCGGCCTGGGCGATATGGACCTGCTCGGACAGCGGCAGGGGCTTGCCGCGGCCGGGGGTGTGCAGGGCCTCGGCATAGAGGTGCGCCTCGAGTTGCGGCGTGAGGGCATAGATCAGGCCGCTGGCGGCGGCTACCAGCAGGAAGGGACCGACGAACAGACCGATGAGAAAATGCAGCCGCGCCAGCAGCTGCAGCAGCGGCCCCGGCGTCTTGGCGGCCGGAGCGGAGGGGTGCGAAGTCATAGCGTTCACCACGGAGCGACGCGCAGCCGGCGAGGGGCCACGCGCGGGATTACGAAAAAGGAGGACAGCCGTCTTTCGTCGCCGGGGTGTCAGGGGGCCTGGGGATGGAGCGTGGAGCGCCGTGCGCGCGGTGGCGGCGGCAGGGCGCTCTGGTAGCGAGGACGATGAGGATCGCCGGGACGCAGCAGCCACTGCAGCACGACGGCGGCCAGAGTGGCGAGGAACAGGGTGGCGGCGAAGACGCAATCACCCGTAGGGGAAAGGGTGGTCACGCTGCCGCCCGGCAGGCCCGCATGCATGCCGGCCATGTCACCCTGGGAGGTCTGGGCGTGCAGACCGTGATGGTGCTCGTGTGCCTGGGTGAGGGGCGGCTGCACCGGCAGGGTCCAGCGCGCCAGCATCTGACCGTGGCCCAGGGCGCAGACGAGTCCGTTCAGCAGGATGCAGGCGAGCAGCATCCAGGCGAGCGAGGCGCGCGGTGAACGGACGGTTTTCATGGCGAGGGACTGTATCATCGTCACGGGCGGCGCACAGCCCGGCCGGCGCGGCCCTGCGCCGAAATGTCGCGCCCCTGCCGCTCCCAGAGAGACGAACAGGAACATGAGCGAAGCGCCACCCATCACCCTCGAACGGCTCACCATGGCGGATGACGAGACGCTGAGCTTTTTGCTGGCGAGCTATCACGAGCTGTTCGGTAGCCGGGGCGGGGCGACGGTCGTACCCCAGGATCTACAGCGCTTCGCCGATCACTATGGTGCGGGGCGCGGCTGCCTGCTGATCGCCCGGGGCGCCGCCGGAGAGCCCCTCGGCAGCATCGGCTACCGGCCCTACGACCGGCGCTTTGCCCAGTTGGCCTATCCCGGCGAGCGGGTGGTGGAGGTGGTCCGGCTGTATGTGGCGGCCCGGCAGCGGCGCCAGGGCCTGGCGCGGCGGCTGTTCGCGGCGCTGCTGGTCCAGGCGAAGCGCGACGCCGTGCAGCGCCTCTATCTGCACACCCATCCCTTCCTGCCCGGGGCCGCAGCCTTCTGGCTGGACCAGGGCTTCCGGGTCGTCGCGCGGGAGACGGCCTTGCCCTGGCAGACCCTCCATCTGGACCGATGGCTGGATAGCGCTCAGGCGTCCGCAGGGCCGCGACAGAGCAGATAGGTGTCCATGATCCAGCCGTGTTCTTCGCGCGCGGCGCTGCGCACCCGGTGGATCTCCTCGGCTACCTCCTGCAGCGGACCGGCGATGAGGATCTCGTCCGCCGTACCGACGTAGGCACCCCAGTAGATATGCAGGCTGGGCTCGTCCAGGCGGCGATAGGCCTCGTGGGAATCGAGCATCACCACCAGGCTGTCCAGGTGCGCGGGGAAGCGCTCCAGGCGCCGGCCGGGGGTGATCTCCAGGGCCTGGCCGATGCGATTGAGCGGCACCCGGTGGCGCGCGGCCAGCGCCTGGACGCTGGAGATGCCGGGGATCACCTCGTAGTCGAAGTCGAGCCGGCCTGCGCGCCTGATCGCCGCCAGGATGCGCAGGGTGCTGTCGTACAGCGCCGGATCGCCCCAGACCAGGAAGGCGCCGCATTCGTCGTCCGCCAGCTCGTGCTCGATCATCTCCACCATCAGCGCCTGCTTGGCGGCGTTGAGGTCGTCCACCGCCTGGCGATAGTCGCCTTCGCGGCGGCGCTCGGGGATGGGCGCGGTGACGAAGCGATAGTCCGCCTGGCGGATGTGGCGGGCGCAGATGGTTTCGCGTAGGTGGATCAGGCTGTCCTTTTCCGTGCCCTTGTCGAACAGGAAGAAGGTACTGGCGCGATTGAGGGCGGCGACGGCCTGGAGGGTGAGGTAGTCGGGATCGCCGGCGCCGATGCCGATGACCAGCAGGGTTTTCATGGGGTGGCCTCGATGGAAGGAGCAGCGTCCAGTGTAACGAGGGATGTCTCCTCCGTAGAGACTCAGGCAATCGTCATGCTAGTTTCGACCGGTTTGCCTGCCGCCAGGCGGGGATGGACAGGATCGAGGGGGACAGGGGCGTGACGATGACGGCGAGCTGGCGACGGATACCCCGCGGGGTCTGGATTCTGGGTGGGGTGAGCCTGTTCATGGATATCTCTTCGGAGATGATCCACAGCCTGCTGCCGCTGTTCCTGGCCACCGGCCTGGGCCTGAGCGTGCTCTATATCGGCATCCTCGAAGGGGTGGCCGAGGCGACCGCGCTCATCACCAAGATCTTTTCCGGCGTCATCAGCGACTACCTGGGCAAGCGCAAGGGCCTGGCGGTGCTGGGCTATGGCCTGGGCGCCCTGAGCAAGCCGCTGTTCGCCGTGGCCAGCGGTGCCGGCCTGGTGTTCGGCGCGCGCTTCATGGATCGCATCGGCAAGGGCATCCGCGGGGCGCCGCGCGACGCCCTGGTGGCCGACGTCACGCCGCCGGAGATCCGCGGCGCCGCCTATGGCGTGCGCCAGTCGCTGGACACCTTCGGCGCCTTTCTCGGGCCGCTGCTGGCGGTGGGGCTGATGCTGCTCTGGGCCAACGATTTTCGCGCGGTGTTCTGGGTGGCGGTGATCCCGGCCTTCATCGCCGTGGCCCTGCTGGTTTTCGGGCTGGACGAGCCCAAGCCGGCCATCGTCCAGGCACGCACCAATCCGCTCACCCGCAGTCAGCTACGCAAGCTACCGGCGGCCTTCTGGCAGGTGGCGCTGCTCGGCGGCGTCTTCACCCTGGCGCGCTTCAGCGAGGCCTTCCTGGTGCTCAAGGCCGAGCAGGTGGGGGTGCCCCTGGCGCTGGTGCCGCTGGTGATGGTGGGCATGCAGCTGGTGTTCTCGCTGTCGGCCTATCCGCTGGGGGCGCTGTCCGACCGGGTCAGCCATCGCACGCTGCTGGCCTGGGGCCTGGTGCTGCTGATCCTGGCCGACCTGGCCCTGGCCTTCGGCAGCGGCTGGACCGGTCTGGCACTGGGCGTCCTGCTCTGGGGCCTGCACATGGGCATGACCCAGGGCCTGCTCGCCGCCATGGTCGCCCGCACCGCCCCGGCCGAATTGCGCGGCACCGCCTTCGGCCTGTTCAACCTGGTCAGCGGCATCGCCCTGCTGCTGGCCAGCAGCATCGCCGGCGCGCTTTGGCACTTCCTCGGCTCCGCCGCCACCTTCCAGTTCGGTGCCCTGGCGGCGACGCTGACGCTGCTGGTGCTGGCGGCCTGCCGACGCAGCACGGCACCGCTGGCAAGCTAGTCGAACAAGGGCCGCAGATAGGGCGCCGTGGGGCTGGCGGGATCCTCCGCCACCGCGCGGGGAGTGCCGCTGGCGACGATGCGCCCGCCTGCCGTGCCGGCGCCGGGACCGATGTCGATCAGCCAGTCGCTGCCGGCCACCACCTGCAGGTTGTGCTCCACCAGCACCACCGTGTTGCCTTCGTCGACCAGGCCGTGCAACTGGCGCATCAGGCGCTCCACGTCGGCCGGATGGAGCCCGGTGGTGGGTTCGTCCAGCACATAGAGGGTGGTGCCACGGCTGGTGCGCTGCAGTTCGGTGGCCAGCTTGATGCGCTGGGCCTCGCCGCCGGAGAGTTCGGTGGCCGGCTGGCCCAGGCGCAGATAGCCCAGGCCGATGTCGGACAGCACCCGCAGCGCGCGCGCCACCGGGACTTCATCGGCGAAGAAGGCCAGGGCCTCGTCCACCGTCAGATGCAGGACCTCGGCGATGGTCTTGCCCTGCCAGCGCACCTCCAGGGTCTCGGGGTTGTAGCGCGCGCCCTGACAGGTGGGGCAGGCGGCGTAGACGCTGGGCATGAACAGGAGCTCGACGCTGACGAAGCCTTCGCCCTCGCAGGTCGGGCAGCGGCCCTTGGCGACGTTGAAGGAGAAGCGTCCGGCGTCGAAGCCTCTTTCCTGCGCCTCGGGGGTGGCGGCGAAGAGCTTGCGCACCCCGTCGAACAGGCCGGTGTAGGTGGCCAGGTTGGAGCGTGGGGTGCGGCCGATGGGCTTCTGGTCCACCGGTACCAGCCGGCGGATGCCGCCGAGGCCATCGACCACCTGGCCGGTGGTGGCGGGCAGGGCATCGCCGTCCAGTTCCGGGGCTTCGTCGCCGTCTTCGACGGCACGCTGGCCCAGCTCGGCGCCCACCAGTTCCAGCAGCGCCTGGCTGACCAGGCTGGACTTGCCCGAACCGGAGACGCCGGTCACCGCCGTCAGGCAGCCCAGCGGAAAGGCGGCGTCCAGCCCCTGCAGATTGTTGCGGGTGACCCCGGCCAGCCGCAGCCAACCCTGGGGTTCGCGGGGCGGCCGGGTCTCGCGTTGCGGCGCGGCGAACAGATAGCGCGCCGTCACCGATTCCTCGACCTCGGCCAGACCCGCGGGCGGGCCGCTGTAGAGTACCCGACCACCGCCTTCGCCGGCCGCGGGACCGACATCCACCAGCCAGTCGGCGCGCTTCATGGTGGCCAGGTCGTGCTCCACCACGAACAGCGAGTTGCCCTGGGCCTTGAGGCCGTCGAGGGCTTCCAGCAGCGACTCGCCATCGGCCGGATGCAGACCGGCGGAAGGTTCGTCCAGCACATAGACCACACCGAACAGCTGGGACACCAGCTGGGTCGCCAGGCGCAGGCGCTGCAATTCACCGGAGGAGAGGGTGGTGGTGCTGCGCTCCAGCGCCAGGTAACCGAGGCCGAGGCGAGTCAGGGTCTGCAGCCGTTCCAGCAACTCGCTGGCCATGCGCTGGGCGGCCAGGCGTTTCTCCGGGGAAAGATCGGGGGTCAGGCGCACGTCCGGGGCACTGGCGTGATCGCTACCGCCGGCGGCCTTGCGCCGGGCGCGGTCCTGTTTGCCGGCTTTGGCGTCCAGCACGCGGGTATCCGCGGCTTCGTCGAAATCACCGGCCGCGACCCGGCGCAGCAGCCCGGTGAGGTCGTCCAGCGGCAGGCGTGACAGCTCGCCGATGTCCAGTCCGGCGAAGGTCACCGAGAGCGCCGCCCGGGTCAGTCGCTTGCCGTGGCACAGCGGGCAGGTCTGGCCGATCATGAAGCGTGCCGCGCGCTGCTTCATCTTGGCGCTCTGGGAGTTGGCGAAGGTGTGCAGCACATGGCGCCGCGCTCCGGTGTAGGTGCCCTGGTAACTGGGCTCTGCCTTGCGCTTGAGCGCGGCGCGGGTCTGCTCGGGGGTGAGGCCGGCATAGACCGGCACCGTAGGCTGCTCCTCGGTGAAGAGGATCCAGTCACGCTGCTTTTGCGGCAGGTCGCGCCAGGGGAGGTCGACGTCATAGCCCAGGGTCACCAGGATATCGCGCAGATTCTGCCCGCCCCAGGCGGTGGGCCAGGCGGCGATGGCGCGCTGGCGGATGGTCAGTGAGGGGTCCGGCACCATGGAGGCTTCCGTCACCTCGTAGACCCGGCCCAGGCCGTGGCACTCGGGACAGGCGCCCTGGGGCGTGTTGGGCGAGAAGTCCTCGGCATAGAGCATCGGCTGGTCGGCCGGATAGCGCCCGGCGCGGGAATAGAGCATCCGCACCAGGCTGGACAGCCCGGTCACGCTGCCCATGGACGAGCGACTGTTGGGCTGGCCGCGCTGCTGCTGCAGGGCCACCGCCGGCGGCAGGCCCTCGATGGCTTCCACCTGGGGCACCCCGACCTGATCGATCAGCCGCCGCGCATAGGGCGCCACCGATTCGAAATAGCGCCGCTGGGCCTCGGCATAGAGGGTACCGAAAGCCAGCGACGACTTGCCCGAGCCGGACACCCCGGTAAAGACCACCAGGGCATCACGGGGGATGTCCACGTCGACGTTCTTGAGGTTGTGCTCGCGGGCACCGCGGACGGAAACGAAACCGGGACGGGGGGAGGAGGGCATGGCGGGCGGAAACCTTGGCTGGGAGCGTGCAGACTCGGACCGCGGCACGGCGCAAAGGATCGCCGGGCGATGGCGGGCGACGGGACAGAGGTCTCGGCGCCCGCCTGCCCAGGCTCAGAAGTTGTAGCTGACCGACAGCGTCGCGTTGCGCGGCGCACCGTAGTTGCCACTGGTGGCGTTGTTGTACAGCGACAGCAGGTATTTGCGGTCGGTGAGGTTGTTGACGTTGAGCTGGGTGCTCCAGTGCTCGTCGAAGTCGTAGCTGCCCAGCACATCCACCAGCGCATAGGCGTTCTGGTGGATGCGGTCGTTGTTGTCGTTCTCGATGCCGCTCTGCCATCTCAGCCGCGCGCCGACCTTGGCCTGGGGCAGGCCTGGCAGGCGATAGGTCGCCAGGCCTCGCAGGCTGTGGCTGGGCACGAACTTGCGCGCCCGCTCGCCGTCCGCGTCGTCGATGCGGACATAGGTGTAGCCGGCCAGCAGGTCCAGGCCAGGCAGCGCCTCGCCGGAGACCTGCAGTTCCAGGCCATGGCTGCGGTAGTCGGTGGTGTCGTAGAGGTAGCGCGAACCGGAAAACACCGAGGTGGCGGCCACGTTGCGCTGCGCGGTCTTGAACACCGCGGCGGTCAGGCTCAGGCGATCGTCGAACAGGCTGCCCTTGACCCCGGCTTCCAGGCTCTTGCCCTCCAGGGGATCGAGCAGCCGGCCATCCAGGCCGAAACTGTGTTGCGGGCTGAAGATCCTGGTCCAGCTGGCATAGAGGCTCCACTGCGGACTCAGGTCGTAGACCAGCCCGGTGTAGGGGGTGACCTCGCCATGGGCGCGGGTGTAGTAGGCATCGCCGTAGCTCAGGCCGCTGGCATCGGCGCTGAGCATCCGCGCACCGACGATCCAGTGCAGGTCGTCGATCAGGTTGAAGCGGGCGCCGGCGAAGAGGCTCTTCTGGCGGTCGGTGAAGTCCTGGGTATGGCCGCTGTCGTCGGTGTATTGCAGCGCCGGCTCGGGGACGCCGGCCAGGGAGCCGGAGAGGGTGATGGGATAGTAGCCGTCCTCGGCGACGATCTTTTCCCGCAACTTCTGGTGGGTCCGGCCGTAGCTGGCGCCCAGGGTGAGTTCGTGGTCACGACCGAACAGTTCGAAGGGACCGGACAGCCTGGCCTCGCCGATCAGCTGGTGCGCCTTGCTGGCGGAGTGGTCGCCGAAGGCGGTGGCGTCGTCGCCGCTGACACCGAAGATGTAGTACATGTCGGCGTTCTGCCGCTCGGTGACGCCGGTCGCGGTGAGGGTACCCTGCCAGCCGTTGCCGAAGTCGTGGGTGAATTCACCGAAGACACGCTGGGTATCCAGATTCCAGTAGGTCCAGTCCTGGCCGATGCTGGAACTGCGACGGCCGTAGTGCAGCGGATCGCCGTTCGCGTCGGCCAGCGGCAGGTTGCCCCAGGAGCTGCCGTCGGCGTCGCTGTTGTGCTGGGAGAAACCCAGGGTCAGGGTGTCGGCGTCGCTGAGGTCGAAGGCCACCAGACCGGCCGCTATGTTCTTTTCATGGCCATAGCGATCCAGCCAGGAATTGCCCTTGTCGTGGGCGTAGATGAAGCGTCCGCGCACGTTGCCGGTTTCGGTCAGAGGACCGGAGACATCGGCGTCCACCCGGCGGTTGTCCCAGGAACCGACGCTGGCGCCGAGCCTGGCCTGGAATTCGGCGGTGGGCCGCTTGCGGACGAAATTGACCGCGGCCGAGGGGTTGCCGGTGCCGCTCATCAGGCCATTGGCCCCGTGCAGGACGTCCACCTGCTCGTATTCCGCCAGGTCCTGGTCGCCCACCAGCGTGGTGCTGACGAAGGGCATGCCCATGCCGTCGTACTGGAAGCTGTTGATGTCGAAGCCGCGCGAGGTGAACTGGGTACGATCGGTCTCGATTTGCTCGACGGTCACCGACGGGGCGGCGCGCAGGGCTTCCTTGATGCTCTGCAGGCGGAAGTCCTCGACCTGGTCGCGGGTCAGGGTGGTGATCGCCTGGGGCGTCTGGCGTTCGCTCAAGCCCAGTCGCGTAGTGCTGGTGCTGACAGGGCGCCGGTAGCCGACATCGGCGCCGCCGCCTGCGGCACTGGCCTGGATGACGGTCTCGGGCATGGCGAGGGCGGCCTCGGCGCTGCCACCTTCCAGGGCGTAGATACCGGCACCGCGTTCGCTCCAGCGATAGCCGCTGGCACGCAGCAGCTGCTCGAAGCCCTGGTCGAGGGTATAGCGGCCCTGCAGCCCCGGACTGCTGCGACCGGCCAGCGGCGCCGGATCGAATACCAGCTGGATGCCGGCCGTGGCGGCGAAGCGCGCCAGCACCGCGTTCAGCGGGCCCGCGGGAATCCGGTAGTCGCGCCCCTCCGCAGCCGCCAGGGCCGGCAGGGGCAGCAGGGCCAGTCCGGCACCGGTCAGGGGCACGCCCTGCAGGGCGACGGCCAGGATCAGCGGAGTGAAGCGTCGGGTGCCGGGTTGCTGCCGGTGGATCTTTGCCATGTCGTGTTGCCGTCCTCTAAAGCGCACCAGGCGCGGGCTGCCACCGCTCCCCATGAGGGTGTCTGCAGCTATCCCGGACGAGCGCGGGAAAGTGCTCAGGGCGCGCAAGGTTTTTTTCGCGACGGCGTGGGGGCTCAGGGGGCGCCGACCGTGACCCAGTAGCGGCTGCGGCGGCTGATGCGGATCGGCAGGGTGCGCTCCAGGGCCAGCAGCGCCTGGTCGGTGTCGTCCAGCGACAGGGCGCCGGACACCCGCAGCCCGGCGACGGCCGGGTCGCAGCGCAGCAGGCCCGGGCGATAGCGGCCCACTTCGGCCAGCACCTCGGCCAGGGGCCGGTCGTGGGCCACCAGCATGCCCCGGGTCCAGAGGCTGGCATCCTCGTCCACCGGGGCGCGGCGTTGCACGCCATGGGCGTCGAACCAGGCCTGTTGCCCCGCGGCCAGGCGCACGGCAGTGCCCCGTTGCGGACGCACCTCCACGCCATGGGCGAAGACCGCCACGTGGCACAACCCCTCTTCCAACCGCACGCTGAAGCGGGTGCCCAGGGCCTCGATCTCGCCTTGTGCCAGGTCGATCACGAAGGGTCGGCGCGGCACGACCGGATCGGCATGGGTGGTCACCAGCACCTCGCCTCGTCGCAGGTGCAGGCGGCGGGTGCCTTCGTCGAAGCGTACGTCCAGGGCGGAGTCGCTGTTCAGCACCAATTGGCTGCCATCGGCGAGCAGCAGGGAGCGCCGCTCGCCGATGGCGGTCGTCAGCTCGGCGCCCAGCGTATCCAGTGGCAGGGTGCGCAGGGCCAGCCAACCGCCAGGGCCCCCCACCAGCAGGGCGCTGAGCAGGCGCAGGGTGCGCCGCCGGCTGAGGGCCCGGTCACCTGCGCGGCGTAGCGCCTGCTGACCGAGATCCAGCGGAACGCTGGCGAAGGTACCCATGACCCGCTCGGCCCGTGCCCAGGCCGCGCGATGGGCCTCGCTCTGCGCTCGCCAGCACTCGAAGGCCTGGCGCTGCGCCTCGTCGGCATCGTCGAAGTTCAGCGCAAGCAGCCATTCGGCGGCCTCTTCGAGCAGGTGCGGCGCGGGTTGGCTCATGCCTCGCCGGCCACCAGGCAGGCCACCAGGGCGCGCTGGATGTAGCGACGTACGGTGATCACCGCCAGATCCAGTCGCACGGCGATCTCGGCCAGGGTGAGCCGCTGGAATTGCGCCAGCAGGAAGGCTTCCCGTACCGGGCCGGGCAGGCCGTCGAGCATGGCATCGATGCGCAGCAGGGCGTCGACGATCAGCCAGTGCGTCTCTGGCGAAGGCACCTGCGCCTCAGGAAGCTGGGCGATGGCTTCGCGATAGGCGCGCTCCACCTCCTGGCGTCGCCAGAGATCGATCACCAGCCCCTTGGCCACCTGCACCAGATAGCGCCGCGAGTCCTCACGCAGCGGCAGCCGTCCGGAGCTGAGGATGCGCAGATAGGTGTCCTGGGCGATGTCCGCCGCATCCGGCGCGTTGCCCAGCCGCCCGCGCAGCCAGCCGCTGAGCCAGCCGTGATGATCGCGATAGAGCCGATCGAGGACGACGGTGGGCGAGCCGGAGGACAGGGCGGGGCACATGGAAGATCCTTGGCGCGAGCGCCGGTCTTAAATGATAAAGCGTCTCATTTTAGTTAAAGGCTGGAGGTCGCACAATGCGTGATCGAGCGGATCGACGAAGCGGGCGGGTGGCCGAGGGCCAGGTGGGCACCGCCTGCCGCTTCCGGATTGGGCCGGGCAGGCCGGTGGGGAAGAGGCGGGAGCGAGAAGCGCGGCCCGAGGCGGCTAGCCCCGGGCCGGTTTCACGGCGGCCTCAGTCCTGCGCATGCTCCAGGGCATAGGCGCGGCAGTGGGCCAGGTAGCCCATCTCGTGGGCGCCCACCAGTTGCACCACGCTGCTCCACAGCCAGGAGGGCGCATCCAGGGTGCGGGTGCGATTGCGCTGCAGATCGCTCATCCACTCCACGCGGGTGGCCAGGTCCATCTGCCGGGCGTGGGCGCGGCCGACCACCCGGGCCAGGTAGGCCGCGGCGCTCATGGCTTCGCGGGCGCTGAGCTCGTCCAGTTCCAGCTTGAGATCCTGGGGCAGCAATTCGCGGATGAAGAAGGAGTGATCCAGCAGGCGCACCGCCAGCATGCGATTGCCCAGGGCCGGGGAGAGCTGGCGTGCACCCTCCACCACCCGCTTGCCGTTGTCGCGGGGCATGGTGGCATGGGCCACGCGCGGCGCGGCGGCGGCCACCGCCTGCTTGACGTCGATCAGGCAGTAGTCCTGGTCGTCGCCGTCGTCCACGCCCAGTAGCACGGCGTAGCGGCGCAGGCCCAGGGAGCTGCAGCCCTTGACCCAGTAGGCGCTGTCGAGCAGTTCGACGCGGCTCTCGTGGCTGCGGCCCTTGAGCGAGGTCACCAGGGCATGGATGCCCGGTGTCTCGCACAGCTCGGCGATGGCCTGGCGCTCGGCCTTGCTCAGCTGCCAGAAGTGCTTGCCCAGCGGCAACTTGGGCCGGGTGTTTTCCATGCGTTCGCGGGCCAGGTGCTTCCAGGTGCGTTGCACCGCGCTGCGCATCCCGGCCTTGACCTGGGCCGGCCGCGGCACCTCGCGTTCGAGATCGTCCTCGAAGGCTATCTCGTAGCCGCGCATCATCTCTTCGAGCATCCGCGCCGTGGTCACCCCCGGCAGGTCGGAGCCGCGCGCTGCTGTGGCCAGCGACAGCGCCAGGCGCACCAGGTCATGGGCCGGATTGCCGACCACGGTCTGGTCCAGGTCGCGGATGTTGACGTCGGTGGAACCGTGCAGGTCGCCGGTAGGGCCCAGGTTGCCGGCATGGCAGTCGCCGCAGATCCATACCGCCGGCCCATTGGGCAGGTTGCGGCCGGGCTGGCTGTGCAGCCACTCGTAGAACTGCACCGTGCTGCCACGCACATAGGCGTGGGCGGAGCGGGCCATTTTCAGATTGCGCAGCTGGTTGAGGCAGGGGAGACGATCGACGGGACGCGGGGTTTTCATGCAGGGCGCAGGCCTTGAGGGAGACGCCTTTGTGACCGTTGCGCTGGATGAATGTTGCGAGGTGTTTCGGCAAGTCGATCCCGGCCAGGTGCCGGGATCGCGGGAGACGGGCCGCGGGGAGGCCTGGCGCTAGCAGCGGAACTGGCTGATCTGGCGATTCAGGTCGTTGGCCAGGGCGTCCAGGGACACCGCGGTCTGCACCGTTTCGCCGATGGCTTCGCTGTTCTGCTGGGCCATCTGCGCCAGACGCTCCACGGTACGGGCGACGTCGTGGCTGGCGGCGGTCTGCTCGCGCAGGGCCAGGGAGATCTGGTTGACCACCCGCACCACCTTGTCCGAGGCGGTGTTGATGCTGACCACCGCCTCGCCCGCCCGGTTGGCCAGGTCGACCCCGCCATTGACCTGGCGGACGCCCACCTCCATGTCGCTCATGGCCGCCTGGGTCGCCGCCTGGATCTTCTCGATCATGGCGGCGATCTCCTGGGTGGAATTGGTGGTGCGTTGTGCCAGCTGGCGCACCTCGTCGGCCACCACGGCGAAGCCGCGGCCCTGTTCGCCGGCCCGCGCCGCCTCGATGGCGGCATTCAGCGCCAGCAGGTTGGTCTGGTCGGCGATGCCCTTGATCACGCTGACGATGGAGGACACCCGCTCGGAATGCTCGCCCAGTTCGCCGATGCGGGTGGCCGAGGACTGCACGGTACCGGCGATGGATCTCATGCTGTCCACCGAGGCCTGGATGGTCTGGCCGCCATCCTGGGCCAGCCGGCCCGACTGGCTGGAGAGGTCATGGGCCTCCCCGGCATTGTCCGAGACATGGTTGATGCTGACGGTCAGCTCTTCCACGGTAGCCGCCATGCTGGAGGCGGCGCTGGACTGTTCCTGGGCGGCGGCGGACAGCTGCTGGGAATTGGCCGAGATGCTGTGGGACGCGGCGACCAGGTGATCGGTGCCCTGCTTGATCCCCTGGATCATGCCGCGCAGCTTGTCCTGCATCTGGGCGAAGGCGGTCAGCAACTGGCCCAGTTCGTCGCGCCCGCCAGCGGGAATCGGCGAATCCAGCTGGCCGGCGGCGATGGTGCGGGCGACGGCGACGGTCTGGGCCAGCCGGCCCACGATGGTGCGCGTCAGCGACCAGGCGATGCCCAGCGCCAGCAGGGTAGCGAGCAGGCCGCCACTGATCAGGATCGCCATCGCCTGCTGCTTGGCGTCGTCCATCGACTGGGTGCGGTCGTCCAGCAGGCGATTCTCGCGGGTCTTGAGCTGTGCCAGCAACTCGCGCATGCCATCCATCCTGCCCTTGTCCTGGGCGGTCGCGATGCGCGCGGTCAGGGCATCCAGTGGCTGGGTACCGGCATTGACCTGCCGGCGCATTGCCAGGATCTGCTGCACGGACTCATTGTTCCATTGCTGCTTGGCCTGGCCCAGCTGTGCCAGGGCGGCCTGCTGCTCCGGGTTGTCGCGGGTGAGTTGGGTGAGCTCCTGCAACTGCTCGGCGAACTGCTGCTCGCCCTTGTTCAGGGGATCGAGAAATTCCTCCTTGCCGGTCAGGGCGAAACCGCGCATGCCGGTTTCCATGTTGACCAGCGCCAGCAGGGCCGCATCCGAATCCTGCAGGACGTGGTAGGAGTGGATGTTCTGCCGGACAGCCTGGTTGACCTGATTGAAGCCCTGCCAGGCCGCCAGGATCAGCGCCAGGATGATGACCAGAATGGCACCGAAGCCGAGTCTGAGTTTGTTCGCGATGGTCAGCTGTTGCAGCATGGGAAGGCCTCACGCGCCAGGTTGTCGACTCACGCCCAGGGGGCAACGTTTGGGGTACAGCGAGCTAGCGGAGGGAAACGCGACTAATCCGTGTCCTGCGTCGACGGTGGGGACGCGTGGCTCCTGATAGTGCCGATACCGCGGATGACTCCAGTCGCCGCGCCAAGCCGGAATGCAGGCTGAAAAAGGCCGGTATCCTGCGCGAGAACGGCAGGCTAGAGCCTCCGAGCCTGGGCTTTGAGCGGCCGCCCCTGAAAAAGTTTTGTGTGACGCAATAAACATTTTCGCGATTCGGAGCGGCACTGGAGGACGGCCCACCGCGAAGGACAGGGGCGAAGAACGTGCCGTCAGCGTTCCAGGCGGGCCAGCCGGCGAGCCAGTTCGCCGGCCTCCGCCGCGCTGGCGACATTGGTGAACCCCATCAGCAGCCCATGGGCCTGGGGCGCTTCCAGATACCAGCGCGACAGGGCCTGAACTCCCAGGCCGTCGGCCCGGGCGGCATCCGCCCAGCGGCGATCATCGCCCTGCGGCAGGCGCGCCAGCAGGTGCAGCCCGCCAGCCTGCAGGTCGATCCGCACCGCGTCGCCCAGGCTGTTCGCCAGCGCCTCGGCCAGCCACTGGCGGCGCTGGCGGTAGAGACTGCGCATACGGTTGAGGTGGCGGGCGAAATGCCCTTCTTCCAGAAAGCTCGCCACCGTGGCCTGCAGCAGCAGGGGCGCGTGGTTGTGCAGCCGGTCGGCGCTGTGGCCGAAGGCAGCGACCTGCGCGGGCGGCACCACCAGGTAGGCGAGGCGCAGACCGGGAAACAGCACCTTGCTGAAGGTCCCGGTGTAGAGGACCCGCCCGCCGTCATCCAGGCTCTTGAGCGCGGGCAGCGGCTTGCCCTGGTAGCGGTATTCGCTGTCGTAGTCGTCCTCGATGATCCAGGTGTTCTGCCGCATCGCCCAATCCAGCAGCGCCAGCCGCCGAGGCAGGGCGAGGGCGACGCCCAGCGGACTCTGGTGACTGGGGGTGACCAGGGCGCACCGGGCGGCCGGCGCCCGGGCGAGACCGGCGGCGACGTCCAGTCCCGCCTCGTCCACGGGCACCGGCACCAGTGCCAAGCCGGCGCCCTGCAGCGCCTGGCGGGCGATGAAATAGCCGGGCTCCTCGAACCAGCAGGCGTCGCCGGGTGCCAGCAGCGTCTGGACGACCAGGTCCAGGCAGGCGCGATAGCCCGCGCAGACGAACACCTGCTCCGGACGACAGGCGATCCCGCGGGACAGGCCCAGGTAGGTGGCGATGGCGGCGCGTAAGCCGGCGTGACCCCGGGCATCGGGATAGACCAGTCCTTCCAGGCCCTGACTGCGCAACTGCCGCGCGGCCAGGCGCGTCCAGCCTTTGCGCGGAAAGGCGTCCAGCGCCGGCAGGCCCAGCTGCAGCGGCAGCGGCGCGCCACCGGCATGGATCGCCGCGGCGTCCGGTGAGGAGGGTACGGCCGGTGGCGGGGCGGTCGGGCGACTCCACTGGGGCGAGACGATGGTCCCGGCCGGACCGCGCGGCAGCAGAAAGCCTTCGGCGATCAGCTGCTGGTAGGCCATCTCCACCGTCCCCCGGGCCACGTTCAGCTCCGCTGCCAGGGCGCGCACCGCGGGCACCCGGTCACCGGGTCGCAGGCGCCCTTCGTCCAGCGCCTGGCGAAAGCGCTGATAGAGCTGTCGGTAGAGCGGCAGGGCGAGGCGACTGTCGAGGGCAGCAATGAGGGTCATGGCCTGGTCGTTTGTGTCTTTCTTGGCTCTATAGCCTAGGCCATCGGTTGTCTAGAGTGGGGTCATCTTTCCAGGAGACAGCCGTCATGCCCCTGACCTTCCAGCCCTTGCCACCCGATCATCCGCTGTGCCTGGCCAGCCTGACGCTGATGCGGATACTGCGCCCGCACCTGGACGACGCCGAACGTTACCAGGCGCAGCTCCAGCGCCAGGCGGCCCAGGGCTACCGGCTGCTGGCCGCCCTGGAGGAGGGCGAGGTGGTCGGCCTGGCCGGTTATCGCGAGCTGGAGAATCTGCTCTACGGCCGCTTCCTCTATGTCGATGATCTGGTGGTGCAGCCGGCCCGTCAGCGCGACGGCCTGGGTGGACGGTTGCTGGCGGCGGTCCGCAGCGAAGCCCTGGATCGCGGCTGCTCCCACCTGATCCTGGATACCGGTCTGCACATGCCACTGGCCCAGCGCTTCTATTTCCGCCAGGGCCTGCTCGCCCGCGGCCTGCATTTCGCCGAGCGGCTGACGGCGGAGGTGACGCCATGAAGACAGTCCTCCATGTCAACGCCAGCCCACGTCCTGCCACCTCCCAGGGCTATCGGCTGGCCGGTGAACTCCTGGCCGCGCTGAGGCCGAGCTGGCCTGGCCTGGCGATACTGGAGCGGGATCTGGCCGCCATGCCGCTGCTGCCGCTGAGCGCCGACTATGCCGAGGCCCTGACCCGGCGCACGCCACCGCAGGCACCGGCATTCACCCTGTCCGAAGCCCTCATTGGCGAACTGGAGGCAAGCGACCTGCTGCTGATCAATACGCCGCTGCACAACTTCACCCTGCCCGCGGCGCTCAAGCTGTGGCTCGACTATGTGCTGCGCATCGGTCGCACCTTCGCGTCCACCGCCGCGGGCAAGCATGGGCTGCTGGCCGACCGGCCGGTCTACCTGCTGGTCGGCTCGGGTGGTCATCACCGCGGCCCCCATGCGCGGCAGCCGGACTTCCTCACCGCCTACCTGCGCCATGCCCTGGGCACGCTCGGGCTGTTCGACCTGCACTTCATCTATCTGGAAGGCCTGGTCGGCACCCCGGCCGACGTGGCCGACACCCTGGCGGCCGCCCGCGAGCAACTTTCCCGCGAGCTGCCCTTCCGCCCGCTCGCCAACCCTCTGACCACTACCCTGGAGTAAGCCATGAGCCAACTACGACTGCCGTTTTCCACCCTCTCGCCCGCCGCCTACCAGGGCCTGATCGCCACGGGCCAGGCCCTGGCGCAGAGTTCGCTGGGCCTGGAGCTGGTGGAGCTGATCTATCTGCGCATCTCCCAGATCAATGGCTGCGCCTTCTGCCTGGGCAAGCACGCCGAAACCCTGCGCGAGCAGGGCGTCAGCCAGGCCAAGCTGGATCGTCTGGCCGGCTGGCGCATCAGCAACCTCTTCGATGCCCGCGAGCGCGCTGCCCTGGAGTGGGCCGAGACCCTGACCGCTGTCGCCGAGAAGGGCGCCCCCGACGCGGTCTACGAACCGCTCAGGGCCCAGTTCAGCGACGCGGAGATCGCCGACCTGACCTTCGCGGTGGCGCTGATGAATGCCTTCAACCGGCTGGCAGTGGGGATGCGCCTCTGAGGCGAAGGCAGGCCGCAGCGAAGGACGATTTCAGCTCTTCGCTGCCTTCCCGGCAGGCGGGGGGCCTCGGCAGTCGGAGCCCGTGAGGGGCGTTCACCGGCCAGGCCGGGCCCGGGCTATACTGCGCCTTTCTACCCGACTACCCAGGTGCAGCATGGCTACCGATACCTCGAAGCTGGATCGAATCCTCGCCGAGACCCAGCGCGAGCGCGAACGCGGCTATCGTGACAAGGCGTTGAAGATGTATCCCCACGTCTGCGGTCGCTGCGCCCGCGAGTTCGCCGGCAAGCGCCTGAGCGAACTGACCGTGCACCATCGTGACCACAACCACGACAACAATCCCCAGGACGGCTCCAACTGGGAATTGCTCTGCCTGTACTGCCACGACAACGAGCACAGCCGCTACACCGATCAGCAGTACTTCAGCGACAGCTCCCTCAGCTCGCCCAAGGTGGCCCAGGCCACCCATAACCCCTTCGCCGGGCTGGCCGGGCTGCTGAAAAAGGACTGAGTGCGCGGCGATCAGGACAGGTCGCCCTGCCTTAAGCCGATCTTAAGTCTCACGCTCTAGCGTTTCAGGTCTTTGGCTGGTTGCCGACCTGGGAGCGAGCAGGGATGAGACGTTCGAACGTTGCGAAGCGAATGTCCGCCGGGGCCTTGGCCTTGCTGACCGCAGGCTGCCTGACGGAGGCCTCCGCCGAGATGACCGTCATCCGCGGAGAAGGCGGTGCCAGTGCCGACACCGCGTCGGTGTACTTCAACAGCGGTATCAACGATCGCTCGGTCAGCTCCCTGCTGGCTGCCCTGAGCGACATCGCCCTCAAGTATCCGGCCACCAAGAACGTCAATCTCTACCTCAACAGCCCTGGAGGCAGCATGGAGGCGGGCTATGTCGCCTACGAGTTCATCCGCCACTATCCGCTGCACATCAATACCATCGACGCCGCCGCGACGGATTCATCCGCCACCCTGATCTACTGTGCGGCCGAAGATCGTTATGCCGCGCCACTTTCCAGCTTTCTCCTGCATCCGGCCGCGGCGGCCATCGCCGTCAACGGCTACATGAAGCCGGACCAGGCCAAGCAGGCGTTCGAGGACGTCGAGCGTGAGAACCTCAAGTTCCGCGAGATCTACAAGGGCTGTCTCAAGCTGACCCCGGAGGAGCTCACGACCCTGCTGTCCTCCGAGAGCAACAGACGGCGCCTGGGCTACGACGCCGCCAAGGATATAGGCCTGATCACCCGGACCGCGGACCAGCTGCCGCGAGGGACCGACCGGGCCACCTACCTTGTCAGCGACGGCGGGGGGCGCTGACGGCAGCGGCCCCGCCCGGGAGGCTGGTCGCTCAGGCTCGGTGGGTGGGTCTACGCCTGGCCTGCCAGGTGAGGGCGGCGAGCCAGCAGACGCCTGCGGCATAGTTGAGGCGCTGGTACAGGCCGAAGCCCTGGCCGTCGGTGACCGCTCCGGCCATCAGGCCCGCGGTGACCAGCGCCAGCCCGGTACAGAAGATCGAGAAGAAGGCAAACCCCGGCGAGGCCAGCAGGCGCCTGCCGAGCCAGCCCCAGAGTGCGCTGGCGAGGGTCAGCGACAGGAACATCACCAGGCCCGCCAGGTTGTGCAGCGCTTGCGAGCGCGACGGCTGCACCGGGGCGCAGCCCTGGTCGCACGGAAAAAGCCCGGTGGCGCAGCTTGCCAGGCCATGCAGCAGGATCAGGGCCGCGCTCAGGCAGGCCAGGCGCGATCCGCGAAAACGACGGACCAGCCCCAGGCCGACCAGCACGAAGAGCACACCGAGCGGAACGTTGTTGATCCAGGCGGAAAAGCCCTGGGTGGGCGCATCGACTGCACCCAGCCGACTCAAGGCATGGTCCATATGGCTATAGCCGGGATAGGCCAGGGCGGTCAGTGCTACACCGATCGCCAACCAGACAGGAATCACCAGGCCCAGGCCCAGCAGAACCCGGTCGGTCCTGCTCAAGGTGGACGTCCTCGTCAGCATGGCTCGCTTCCTTGGTCTTGAGATCCGCTCATGCTAGGAGACGCCGGCGGCGAGCGTTACCGATTTTTTTGCAAGGCAGCTTGCCCAGGCGTCATCCTGTGCCGTCCTGCTGCCAAGGATGACCGCTGATGACTAGACGCTTGCCGAGCACCACGGCGCTGGTGGCCCTGGAAGCGGCCGCCCGCCATTTCAGCTTCGCCAAGGCCGCGCAGGAGCTGGCACTGAGCGAGGGTGCCATCAGCCGGCAGATCGCCAAGCTGGAGGCGGCTCTGGGCGTCCGGTTGTTCAATCGGGTCGGTAATCGCGTCGAGCTTTCCGCCGCCGGCGCCGGCTATGCCGCTCATATGCGCACGGCCTTGGCCGACATCGAGCGCCATACCCAGCAACTGATCGCCCAGGCCTGCGGTGCCACGGCACTGGAAATCGGCGTTATCCCGACCCTGGCCGGTCGCTGGCTGATTCCCCTGCTGGCGCGCTTCCGCGAGCGCCATCCGGACATCGAGGTCAACCTCCGCGAGCGGACGCAGCCCTTTGCCCTGGAAGACAGCGGCCTGCATGCGGCGATCAACTACGAGCATCCGAGCTGGCAGAGCCTGAGGGTGCAACGGCTGTTCGAGGCGCAACTGGTGGCGGTCTGCCATCCCCGTCTGGCTGACCAGCCTCCCGGCAGCCTGCCGCTGTTGCACAAGCGGGAGAGCCCGCACAGCTGGACCCGCTATGCCGCACTTGCAGGGCTATCCCTGGGCGCCCCGACGGCTGGCCCCACCTATGATCGCTATTCGCTGTTGATCGAGGCCGCCAAGGCCGGTTTCGGCATGGCCCTGGTGCCCCAGCGCTACATCGAGGAAGACCTGGCCACGGGCCGCCTCCTGGCGCCCTGGCCGGTCATGCCGGAATTGCGTGAGCGCTATGTGCTGGTGACCCGTCCCGCGGAGGCCATGGATCCGGCGCTGGCACTTTTCGAGCGGTGGCTGCTGGAAGAGGCCAGCCTGGAGTAGGGGAAGTTGATGCGTGATGGTGGAAAAGGCTGGGCCGTTTTCCACCCTACGCCGGGGCCTACCGGGTGCGCCCCCTCTCCCTGGGGGAGAGGGTCGGGGTGAGGGCAGGCGCCCGACTCACACCTTGAAGCGCGCCGTCATCTCCTGCAGGCGTACGCCGATGCGGGCCAGTTCCATGCTCGAGGAAGCCGTCTCTTCGCTGGCGGCGGCGGTCTGGTCGGAGATGTCGCGGACGTTGGTGACATTGCGACTGATCTCTTCGCCAGCCGAACTCTGCTGCTCGGCGGCGCAGGCGATCTGTTCGTTCATCGACTCGATGTCCTTCACCGAGCGGGTGATGCGCTTGAGCATCTCGCCCGCCTCGCGCGACAGGCCGACGCTGCTCTCGGTCAATTGCACATTGTGGTCGAGCACCGTGCCCATGCGGTCGGTGCTCTGGTGCAGACCGGTGATGAGCTGAGCGATCTCGTCCGTCGAGGAGCGGGTGCGCTGGGCCAGGCCGCGGACCTCGTCGGCGACCACGGCGAAGCCGCGTCCCGCCTCGCCGGCGCGGGCGGCTTCGATGGCGGCATTGAGCGCCAGCAGGTTGGTCTGCTCGGAAACCGCCTTGATCACGTCGAGCACGCCGCCGATGCTGTCGGCATGGCCGCGCAGGGTGGTCATGGCCGCCTTGGTCGATTCCATTTCCCGGGCCAGCACCTCGATCTGGTCGACCGCCTTGCTCACCGATTGCTCGCCCTGCAGGGCCTGGCGACTGGCTTCCAGCGCGGACTTGGCCGCGTTCCCGGCGTTGCGCGCCACCTCGTGGGTGGCGGCGGTCATCTCCTGCATGGCGGTGGCGATCTGGTCGGTCTCGACCTTTTGCGATTGCACGCCAGCGCTGGTCTGTTCGGTGACCGCCGACAGCTGCTCGGCGGCACTGGCCACCTGGACCACACCGTCGCGTACCTCGCCGATCAGGCGTCGCAGGTTGCCGGTCATGCCTTGCATGCTGGTCTGCAGGGCGCCCAGTTCATCCTTGCGGGTGACCTGTTGCTGATGGGTGAAATCACCGTTGGCGACCTGCTCGGCCAAGGCCACGGTGTCCTGCAAGGGCTTGACGATGGAACGGGTGATCAGCCAGGCACAGGCCAGGCCCAGGACGATGGCGACGGCCAGCCAGATCAACAGCAGCTGACGGGCACCGGCCACGTCGGCCGTGCGGAATTCCTGCTGGATGCCGGTGAGCTTGTCGGCGATGCCGAGCAGGGTGGTGATGGTCGTGGTGATACCGCCCTGCGCCTGATCCACCTGCGCCTGCGCGGCCACCAGTTGGTCGAGGCGCTGCTGGTAGCCGGAGATTTCACCGACGAGCTTTTGCACGGTCTCGGTCGGCAATGCCGTGGCGCCGAGTGCCTTGGCCTGGGTGAGGGCGGCATTGACGGAGGTGCGCGCCGTCTGCTCGTTGTCCTTGCCGGGTGCGGTGGCGTAGCCACGGAAATCGACTCTCATCCGCTGCACACCGATGAAGAGCGCCGCCAGCTGCTGGCGATCGGCAGGACGACCGGTCTCGCCGTTCGCCTCTTCGGCCAGTGTCAGCAACTGGGCATTGGCTGCCTCTGCCGCGCTGCTGGCGATCTTGCGGATGGATTCCCGCTCGCGGGTGGCGGTGATCGTCTGGTTGTAGAAGTCGCGATAGCGTTTGAGCGCGGCCCCGGCCTCGTCGAGCAAGGCCTTGTTCGCCGGCGAGTTGAAGTGCGGAACGATGGCGTGCAACTGGCCTTCGGTCTTGTCCAGGGCGGCGAGCCACTTGGCCGCCTGGGCGTCATCGGCCTTGGTGAAATACACCAGCCGCTCGATGCGCATGTCGCGGGCCAGGGTGCTGTAGCCGGCGATATCGTTCATGCGCTCGCTGCGATCGCGCAGGGTATCGGTGGCCGACCAGCCGGTGTAGGCCACCAGCAGGATCATGCCGATGAGCAGGGCGAAGCCAAGGCCCAGCTTGGCCCTGACGCTTATATTGCTTAGTGGATTCCAGCCAACTTGCTGCATGTGGACTACCTGGATAGCGGAGCGTTGGAAGGTGCGGGCCTGGAGACCTCGCGCCTCGTGCTTCGCGGTTACGGCAGCCTCTCGATTCGTCAGCCGGCCGGCGGGACCGGTCGGTGCGAAGGGGCGCTTGGCAGCTTGTGCGGGTAACCACGGATTGGCCCCAAGGAATCGTCGGGCCGTTGGCTCTCGATCCGTCACCGCGTCCAGGGAAGGGCAGGGGACGGCGAGGGCTCAAGGGCGGATGCATTCATGACCGCGATTCTTAAGGCCTGGTTAATAGAACTCGAATCGCCGCAATATTCGAATCTGGTCGATAGGCTGCGTGATTACCTGGATATTCGGCATTTTCTCAAGTGATCCCATGTCGTATCTGTTTGTTTTTATAAGGGTTTCCTGTCTATTAGTTTGACGATACTAGTGATGGATCGAGTGCTGGAGAGGGCTGCGGCTTTCTTCGGCCGCAATGAAAGACGCCCCGGCCTGGAGGCCGGGGCGTCAACGGGATCGCCGGGCTGGCCGATCAGACCGCCGCGCTGCGTTCCTTGATGTCCTGATGCAGGATGCGGTCGTTCTCGGAGTAGTCCACCGGGCAGTCGATGACGTGGACGCCGGGGGTGTCCAGGCAGTGCCGCACCAGCGGGGCGAAGGCGGCCGCGCTTTCCACGCGATGGCCGTGGGCGCCGTAGCTTTCGGCGTAGCGGACGAAGTCCGGGTTGCCGTAGTCCAGGCCGAAGTCCTCGAAGCCCATCTGCGCCTGCTTCCAGCGGATCATGCCGTAGCCGTCGTCGCGCAGGATGATGACCACGAGGTTCATCTTCAGGCGCACCGCGGTTTCCAGCTCCTGGCTGTTCATCATGAAGCCGCCGTCGCCGCACACCGCCACGATGGGGGTGTTGGGATGGACCAGGCGCGCGGCCATGGCCGACGGCAGGCCGGCGCCCATGGTGGCCAGGGCGTTGTCCAGCAGCACCGTGTTGGGCATGTAAGCCTTGTAGTTGCGGGCGAACCAGATCTTGTAGATGCCGTTGTCCAGGGCGACGATGCCGTCGGACGGCAGCACGTTGCGCAGATCGGCCACCAGGCGCTGCGGATAGACCGGGAAGCGGTCATCGGTGGCGCCTTCGGCGACATGGGCCTCGTTGGCTTCGCGGATGTGCAGCAGGCGGTCGAAGTCCCAGGTGGGCTGGACCTCGATGCGCTCCTTGATCTCCCAGATGGCGTTGGCGATGTCGCCGACCACCTCGACCTGGGGGAAGTACACCGGGTCGACTTCGGCGGAGCGGAAGTTGATGTGGATGACCTCGGTGCCGCCACGAGTCATGAAGAACGGGGGCTTCTCGATCACGTCGTGGCCGATGTTGACGATGAGGTCGGCGGACTCCAGGGCGCGGTGCACGAAGTCACCGGCGGAGAGGGCGGCGTTGCCCAGGAAGCGCGGATGGCGCTCGTCGACCACGCCCTTGCCGAGCTGGGTGGTGACGAAGGGGATGCCGGTCTTCTCGATCAGCTGCCGCAGCACCCGCGCGGTCATCTTGCGGTTGGTGCCGGCGCCCAGCACCAGCACCGGGCTGCGGGCGTTCTCCAGCTTGGAGACGGCGGCGGCGATGGCCTTGGCCTCGGCGACCGGACGACGACTCAGGCTCGGCGATACCGGCAGGCTCTCGGTGTGCTCGTCGGCGATGTCTTCCGGCAGTTCCAGGTGCACGGAACCGGGCTTTTCTTCCTCGGCGAGGCGGAAGGCCTCGCGGATGCGCGACGGGATGTTGTCGGCGGAGGCGAACTGGTGGGTGTACTTGGTGAGCGGCGCCATCATGCGGCACACGTCGAGAATCTGGAAACGCCCCTGCTTGGATTTCTTGATCGGCTTCTGGCCGGTCAGCATCAGCATCGGCATGCCGCCCAGGTAGGCGTAGGCGCCGGCGGTGACCAGGTTGGTGGCGCCTGGACCGAGGGTGGAAAGGCAGACACCGGTCTTGCCGGTGAAGCGGCCGTAGGTGGCGGCCATGAAGCCGGCGGACTGCTCGTGGCGAGTCAGGATCAGCTTGATCTGCGAGGAGCGCCGCAGGGATTCCAGCAGGTCCAGGTTCTCTTCGCCGGGAATGCCGAAGATGTATTCGACACCCTCGTTTTCCAAGCAGCGAACGACCAGATCGGAGGCCTTCATCATGAGTGTTGTGTTCCTTGTAGGGTGGGTGGCGAGCGCCTGAGGCGCCTCCTCTATGAGGCGCAGCGGCCACTGTACTCAGGAACGGCGAAACATTTCAAAACAAGGAACCACCCAGTTTTACTTCTGTGACGAAAGGCCGCAGCGGAAACGATTCAGGCAACGCAGCGCTGCAGCGAGGCCTTGGCGCGGCGCAGGTGCAGACCAGCGAACAGCAGGCCCAGCGCGGCGATCACCAGGGCCGGTTGCAGGTCGCCGGCAAAATGACTGCTGGCTGCGCCGAGCAGCGGACCGACGAGTTGGCCGCTGGCGAAGCTGGCGGTCAGCACCCCGGCATTACGTTGCGGTGTGGCCGGTGCCAGCTCGCGACCGTACTGCATCACCAGCTGCATGCAGGCGAGGAAGGGACCGCCACAGAGCAGCACGCCGAGGAACAGCGCCAGGCTGCCCGGCAGGAGGCAGAGCAGCACACCCGCGGCCTGCAGCCAGAGGGTGGCGATCAGCCAGCGGCGGGTATCAGTGCCCGGGCGTCTCAGGCTGACCAGCACCACGCCCAGCGCTGCCGCGAGGCCATAGCCGGGCCAGAAGAGGTCGGCCTGCCACTGGCCGTGGAAGCGGCTGGCGGCCATCTGCGAGAGGAAGGTCGCCGGCAGGATATAGCCGACACCCACCAGGCCATAGGCCAGGATCAACCGGTTGAAGGCCGGGGAGCGCTTGGCCGGCGCCGCGGTGGTGACAGGCAGCGGGGTGGCGGGACCACGCCGCGGCAGCAGGGGCAGCAGGGCCAGGGTGGCGACACTGGCGAGCAGGCCGTAGCTCAGCCATAGCTGGTTGGAATCGCCACCCAGGCGATTGCTGACCAGAGCCATCAGACCACTGATGAGAATGCCTACTCCGGGCCCGGTAAAGACCAGGGCGCCGAGCCGTGGCCGTCCGGCTTCGGCAGCCAGGGGCTGGCTCAGGCCGGTCACCATCACCAGTACCCAGGCGCTGGCCAGGCCGGTGCCGAAGCGCAGTAGCGCCTGGGCGGCCAGGCCATCGGCCAGCAGGGAGGCCAGGGTCAGGCCGGCGCAGAGCCAGAGTCCCCCGACCAGGCGCGCATGGGTCCGACGGGCGAAGAGGGCGTCCAGGGCGCCGAGCAGATAGCCCAGGTAGTTGGCCGCGGCCAGCAGGCTGGCGCCGGTGAGGTCGATCTGACCCTCGGCGATCAAATGGGGCAGGGCGGGGGTAAGGGCGAAGCGGCCGATGCCCATGGCGGTGGCCAGGGCCAGCAGGCAGGCCAGCAGGCGGGTAGTGGCGGTCATCGCAGGACTCCAGTAGCGAGCGGATGAGTACAGCCTAGGCCTTGAAGTTGATCAATAAAAACGAATAATAGAGAAATAGATGTTCATCTAAACAGAAAGGTGGTGATCCATGGAGTTCGCCGAGCTACGCATCTTCCAGGCGGTGGCCGAGGAAGGTTCCCTGGTGAAGGCCGCCGAGCGGCTCAATCGGGTGCCGTCCAATCTCTCCACGCGCCTGCGCCAGCTGGAGGACAAGCTGGGGGTGGAGCTGTTCCTGCGCGAACGCCAGCGGTTGCACCTGACCGCCGCCGGCCACCGAATGCTGGACTACGCCCATCGCCTGTTCGCCCTGGCCGACGAGGCGCGCAGCGCGGTGCAGGGCGGCGAGCCAGCCGGCACCTTCGTCCTGGGTTCCATGTTCAGCACCGCGGCCATCCACCTGCCGGGGCTGCTGGCGCGCTATCACCAGCGCTATCCCAAGGTGAATCTGCAGGTGCACAGCGGCCCCAGCGGCGAACTGGTGGAAGGCTTGCTGGCCGGTCGCCTGGACGCCGCCCTGGTGGACGGCCCGGCGCCCGACACGGCGCTGGAAGGCCAGCCCTGGTTCGAAGAGCGGCTGGTGCTGATCACCGGGCTGGAACTCGGTCCGGTGCGTTCGCCGGCCGACGTGGCGGGGCGCCCGGTGTTCGGCTTTCGTGCCGGCTGCTCCTACAGACGCTACCTGGACACCTGGTACGCCGCAGCGGGGGTGCCCAGCGGACCGGTGATGGAGATCGAGTCCTACCACAGCATGCTGGCCTGCGTAATCACCGGCGGGGTGGCGCTGATGCCGGAATCCATGCTCGACAGCCTGCCCGGCCGCGAGCGGGTGCAGCGTCATCCGATCCAGGCGCGCTTCGCCCAGGCCACCACCTGGCTGATGTGGCGCAAGGGCCGCGAGGGGGCCAATCTGCGCAGCTGGCTGGAGTTGCGCGAGAGCCTGCAGACCGACCGCGAAGCTGTTGCTTTGGTGTGATGATTGCCCGATCCTAGGCGGCGGACTCCTACCGTCTACCGAGGACGATCATGATAAGAATAGCCATCGTCGGTTTGGGCAAGATCGCCCGTGACCAGCACCTGCCGGCGCTCGCCGCCAATCCCGAATACGAGCTGGTCGCCGTGGCCAGCCGTAACGCCCAGCTCGACGGCGTCGCCCACTATCCCAGCCTGAGTGCCCTGCTCGAAGACGGCCCGGCGATCGACGCCGTGTCGCTCTGCGCCCCTGCGGCGGTACGTTACGAACAGGCCCGCGAGGCCCTGGCGGCGGGCAAGCACGTGATGCTGGAAAAACCCCCGGGGGCGACCCTGAGTGAAGTGGAAGCCCTAACGCGTCAGGCCGAGGCGGCTGGTCTTTCGCTGTTCGCCACCTGGCATTCCCGCTATGCCCAGGGCGTGCAGCCAGCCCGCGAATGGCTGGAAGGCAAGCGTATCCAGGCGGTGCGGATCGAGTGGAAGGAAGACGTGCGCGTCTGGCATCCGGGTCAGGCCTGGATCTGGGAGCCGGGCGGCATGGGCGTCTTCGATCCGGGCATCAATGCCCTGTCCATCGTCACCGCCATCCTGCCACGGCCGTTCTTTCTCAAGGAGGCGACCCTGCAGGTGCCAGGCAACTGCCAGACCCCGGTGGCCGCGCAACTGGCCTTCGTCGACAGCGCCGGGGTGCCCATCGCCGCCGACTTCGACTTCCTGCAGACCGGGCCCCAGACCTGGGACATCCATGTCGACACCGATGCGGGTCGCCTGACCCTGAGCAAGGGCGGCAGCGAGCTCTATCTGGACGGCCAGCTAAGCCACCAGGGCCCCGACCGGGAGTACGCCGGGCTCTATGCCCGCTTCGCCGAGCTGGTCGCCCAGAACCGCTCCGAGGTGGACGTGGCCCCACTGCGCCATGTGGCGGACGCCTTCCTCTATGGCCGTCGCGAGACGGTGGCGGACTTCCACGAGTAGGGCGACCCTCACCCCAGCCCTCTCCCCGGCGCAGAGGGCGTCATGGCGGGCTCTTGTAGGTTGGGCTGAGCATGGCGAAGCCCAACGCAGCCCGGGCCTGTTGGGCTTCGACGATGGAGCTGTCTCAACCCAACCTACGGCTTGGTCTCTCTCTCCCAAGGGAGAAGGGGCGTCATGGTGTGCTCTTGTAGGTTGGGCTGAGCATGGCGAAGCCCAACGCAGCCCGGGCCTGTTGGGCTTCGACGGTGGATCCGTCTCAACCCAACCTACGGCAAAAGCCTCAACGCCGCTCCAGCAACACTCCGCTCTCCATATGGTGCGTCCAGGGGAACTGGTCGAACAGGGCGCAGCAGGAGATGCGGTGGGTGTCCTGCAACTGGGCGATGTTCTCGGCCAGGGTCTCCGGATTGCAGGAAATATAGAGGATGCGCTCGAAGCGACGGGTCAGCTCGCAGGTGTCGGGGTCCATGCCGGCGCGCGGCGGGTCGACGAAGACGGTGCCGAACTGGTAGCTCTTGAGATCCACGCCGGCCAGGCGGCGGAAGGGACGGACCTCGTTGAGCGCCTGGGTCAGCTCTTCGGCGGAGAGACGCACCAGGGTGACGTTGTCCACGCCATTGCTGGCCAGATTGTGCAGGGCGGCGTTGACCGAGGTCTTGCTCACCTCGGTGGCCAGTACCTTACGGACCCGGCTGGCCAGCGGCAGGGTGAAGTTGCCGTTGCCGCAATAGAGCTCGAGAAGATCGTCTTCGCGCTCGCCCAGGGCGCTGTGGGCCCAGCTCAGCATCTTCTGATTAACGGTGCCATTGGGCTGGGTGAAGCCGCCCTCGGGTTGCAGATAACGGTAGGTCGTCCCGGCCACGTCCAGTTCTTCGAGCACGTGGTCACGCCCGATCACCAGGCGCTGGCCGCGGGAGCGACCGATCAGACTGACGCCCAGGTCGGCGGCCAGGCGCTCGGCGGCGGCTTGCCAGGCGGCGTCCAGCGGACGGTGGTAGGCCAGGGTGATCAGGGCGTCGCCACTCAGGGTGGTGAGGAATTCCACCTGGAACAGCTTGAACGACAGCGCCACGTCCGCCTGCCAGCCGGCCTTGAGGCGCGGCATCAGGTCGTTGATGCGCTGGCTGGCGATGGGGAAGGCTTCGATGAGGATCGGCGTGTGCTTGTCGCCCGGGGCGAACATGGCGTAGTGGCGTTCCTCGTTCTCCCGCCACAAGCGGAATTCGGCGCGCAGCCGGTAGTGCTGCAGCGGCGAGGCGAAGACCTCCGGCTCGGGCGCCTGGAAAGGCGCCAGCAGTTGGCGCAGGCGGTCGGCCTTGGCGTCGAGTTGAGCCTGGTAGTCGGCGGGAACGAAGGAAGGTTGGGACATGGTAGATCCGGAGCAGGGTGAGGCGGGGGAGACCTCGGGGCCGGAGCCCCGAGGGGAGGGGTCAGGCGTTGAACCAGCCCAGCTTGATGACGAACAGGATCGACAGCACGATCAGCGCCGAATTCAGCTCGCGGGTACGGCCGGACAGCAGCTTGATGACCGTCCAGGTGATAAAGCCGAAGGCGATGCCGTTGGCGATGGAATAGGTCAGCGGCATGGCCAGGGCGGTGACCAGCACCGGGGCGGCGGTGGTCAGGTCGTCCCACTCGATCTCGGCCAGGCCCGAGGTCATCAGCACGGCGATGAAGAACAGCGCCGGGGCGGTGGCGAAGGCTGGCACGCTACCGGCCAGAGGGGCGAAGAACAGCGCCAGCAGGAACAGCACCGCGACCACCACGGCGGTGAGGCCGGTACGCCCCCCCGCGGAAACGCCCGCGGCGGATTCGATGTAGCTGGTGGTGGTGGAGGTGCCCAGCAGCGAGCCGAACATGGCGGCGGAGCTGTCGGCGATCAGGGCGCGGCCCATCTTCGGCAGATGGCCGTCCTTGCCCATCAGGCCGGCGCGCTTGGCCACGCCGATCAGGGTGCCGGAATTGTCGAACAGGTCGACGAACAGGAAGGCGAAGATGACGCTGATCAGGCCGACGTCCAGGGCCCCCCGGATGTCCAGCTGCAGGAAGGTCGGTGCCAGCGACGGCGGCATGGAGACCAGGCCGCCGAAGGCGCTGACGCCCAGGGCGATGGCGATCACGGTGACCACCAGGATGCCGATCAGCACCGCGCCGGTGACCTTGCGCGCCTCGAGCACGACGATCAGGAAGAAGCCGAGGATGGCCAGCAGCGGACCCGGTTTGGACAGGTCGCCCAGGCCCACCAGGGTCGCCGGATTACCCACCACGATGCCGGCGGTCTGCAGGGCGATCAGCGCCAGGAATAGGCCGATGCCGGCGGCGATGCCCGAGCGCAGCGGGAGCGGGATGCTGTTGATGATCCATTCGCGGATGCGAAAGATCGACAGCAGGAAGAACATCAGCGCCGAAAGGAACACCGCGCCCAGGGCCACCTGCCAGGTATGGCCCAGGTGCAGGACCACGGTGTAGGTGAAGAAGGCGTTGAGGCCCATGCCCGGGGCGAGGGCGATGGGGTAGTTGGCAATGAGCCCCATGAGCGCCGAGCCGATGGCGGCGGCCAGGCAGGTGGCGACGAAGATCGCGCCCTTGTCCATGCCGGTGGCGCCGAGGATGCTCGGGTTGACGAACAGGATGTAGGCCATGGCCAGGAAGGTGGTGACCCCGGCCAGCAGTTCGGTGCGGACAGAGGTGTTGTGGGCCTTGAGTTGGAAGAGTCTTTCCAGCATGGGATGCCTCGTGCGCGCCGGTCTGATCGGAAAAAGGCGCGCATCATAACAGGTCGGTAAACACGGGTAAGACGCTAAGCCCTAACCCCCAATCGACATCGCCTGGAGCCCTGTCCGCCTGGTCAACTTCCAGAGGTATGGCCGCTGACCGAATCGCCTGCGTTGCGGGCCAGGCGGAAGGCATCCAGGGTGCTCAGGATGCCGAGCACGGCCACTATGCAAAAGGCTAGCCGAAAGTCCGCCAGTTGCGGGTCGAGGTGGCCGTGCCACTCCATCGAGGCGCGTAGCAGCAGGGCGGCGATGGCCACGCCCAGGCCCATGGCCAGCTGGAAATTGGTGCTGAACAGGGTGGAGGCATGGCTCAGCCGCGACTTGGGGATGTCGGCGAAGGCCAGGGCATTGCTGGCGGTGAACTGCAGCGAGCGGAACACCCCGCTGAAGAACAGCAGGAGCAGGATCGCCGGCAGGGGCCAGTCCGGGGTGAGCAGGCCACAGGCCAGCAGGCTGAACGCGCTGAGCAGGCCATTGACGGTCAGGATGGTGCGCAATCCGAAGCGGCGCATGGTGGCGGTGGTGAAGGGCTTGGCCGCCAGGTTGCCGGCGAACAGCGCCAGGAGCAGCAGGCCGGCCTGGAAGGCGTCCAGGCCAAAGGCCAGCTGGAACAGCAGGGGCAGCAGAAAGGGCGCCGTGGCGATGGTGACGCGGAACAGGCCGCCACCGAGGATGGCCGCGCGGTAGGTGGGGATGCGCAGTGTGCCAAAATCGATCAGCGGGCGTTCGATCCGGGTCATGTGACGCACCGCCTTGGTGCCGAGGATCAGCCCTATGCCCATCCAGGCCAGGTTGGCGCCCAGGCTGCCATGGTTCTGGCCGAGGCGCTCCACGCCCCACATGAAGGCCACGCAGGCGCCGCCCAGCAACAGGAAGCCGCGCCAGTCCAGCGGATGGCGCTGGGTCGGCAGGTCGGCGAGCACCAGGCGCCAGGCCAGCAGCAGGGCGATCAAGCCCAGCGGCAGGTTGAGGTAGAAGATCCAGCGCCAGTCGGCATAGGTGGTGATCAGACCTCCCAGGGGCGGGCCGAGCACGGGGGCCACCAGGCCCGGCCAGGTGATGAGGGCGATGGCGCGCACCAGTTCGTGCTTCTCGGTGACCTGCAGCACCACCAGACGCCCCACGGGCACCATCAGGGCGCCGCCGAGCCCCTGGAGAATGCGCGCGGCGATGAAGTGTTCGAGGGACAGGGCCATGCCGCAGAGCAGCGAGGCCAGGGTGAAGACGCCGATGGCCAGGGTGAAGACCGGGCGGGGACCGAAGCGCTCGGCGATCCAGCCACTCACCGGGATGCCCACGGCAATCGCCAGCAGATAGGCGCTGATGCCCAGGTTGAGGTCCACCGGATCGTGGCCGAAGGACAGGGCCATCTGCGGTAGCGCCGTGGCGATCACCGTGGCGTCCAGGTTTTCCATGAAAAAGGTGAAGCTCACCAGGCCGGCGAGAAGCTTCCAGCGTTCCAAGGGGCTGCACCTCAGGGCAAGGGGGTGGGCTACTCTGCCTGAGGTGCCGCAAGGCGCGCCAGCCCTGGCTTGGCGATAAAAAGTCAAAGGATTCACCACCCTGTTCGGACGGGCTGCTAAAGTCGAGAAGAAACAGGTTCGATAATTGTCATCGCCACGAGGAAGCCGTTGCATGAAGGACGTGACTGACAGCCACATCGTGGCCATGGCGGAAGCCCGGCGCCTGCTCGAACGTGGCAGCCAGGCCAAGCGCCAGCACCAGCGCTATTTCCTCAACTTCCTCACCCTGCGCCAGGAAGCCTCGCGACTCAGTCAGCAGGCCTATCGGCTGAGTTGCTCGCTGGACGCCTTTTCCACCGAGCGCTCGCGCCAGTTGCCGCGGGTGCTGACCCTGGTGAAGGCCGAGCAGGACGAACGGTTGTAAGGCCAGCGGCGCGACCGTAGGTATTCGTGGAGCTTTTTCTGCGGCCCCGGGGTCAAAACCTCGAACGCAGAGGAGAAACACCCCCCATGATCAAGCAATCGCTGCTCTCCCTGGCGCTGGGCGCCGTCGTCCTGACCGGAGCCCTGCACGTCCAGGCCGCGCCCGAATCCATGACCCCGACCAAGCCGGCCGCCGACAAGGCCGCTTCGGAGCCCACCAGCTCGCAGTACCAGAACAAGGTCAACAAGAAGGACGCCAATCAGAGCGATGAGGCGGTCACCCACGACCCTGATCATCCTACCTTTGAACTCGAAGAGGGTGGCCGGGCGCCGCGCAAGTACATCCGTGACGAGTACGTGATCAAGGATTTCAAGAAGCACGGTCTGGAGCAGCCGGGCGAAGACAGCCAGTGGGTCAAGATCGGTTCCGACTATGTGCTGATCAAGCGCAGCAATGCGGTGATCGACAAGATCGTCAAAGCCAAGCAGTGATCCACCATGACCGGGGCCGACTCTCGACCCCGGTAGTATTCGGGGTGTCCAGGCGCCAGGCCGAAGCACCCCTTCCGGAGTTTTTTGCATGACCAGTGAAATCCGTGTCGTCGCCATACTGCAGGCCAAGCCCGGCCAGGCCGAGGCTGTCGAAAACGCCCTGCGCGCCATCGTCGCGCCGTCCCGTGCCGAAGCCGCCTGTCACTTCTATACCCCGCACCGCGATCCGAGCCATGCAGGCCGCTATGTCTTCGTCGAGCGCTGGGCCAGCCGCGAAGCCCTGGCCGAGCACGAGCAAACCCCTCACTTCAAGCGGCTGCTGAGCGATCTCGACGGCCTGCTCGTCGACGCGCCGCAGGTCATGATCCTCGAGGAATTGCCGCTGGCCTGAGCCGCCGACATGCGGTTGTCACCTGCCTGAGCCACCCTGGCCTCTTTTCCCGGAGGCCTGGATGAGTACCTCTAGACGGCAAGCGCTGGGCCTGCTCGGTTTGGGTCTGAGCGCACCCTGGTTCGCCGGTTGCAGCGCTCGCACGCCGCAGCCGGATCCCTTCACCCTGGGCGTCGCCAGTGGTGAGCCTGCCACCGACGGCTTCGTCATCTGGACCCGCCTGGCACCGGATCCCCTGGCCGAAGACGGCCTGGGCGGTCTGCACGGTCCGGTCGAGGCTCGGTGGGAAGTGGCCCTGGATCCAGGGCTGCGCCACGTGGTGCGGCGCGGAGTGATCCAGGCGCAGCCACAGTCTGCTTTCTGCCTGCCCATCACCCTGACCGGTCTGCTGCCGGGACGGCCCTACTGGTACCGTTTCACCGCGCTGGGCCATCAGAGTCGTATCGGGCGCGCCACCACGCTACCGCCGTCAGCCAGCGCTCCGCAGCGCCTGAAGCTGGTGGCCGCTTCCTGCTCCCATTACGAGAAGGGCTTCTTCAGTGCCTATCGGCACATGGCCGACGAACAGGCGGATCTGGCGCTGTTCCTCGGCGACTATATCTACGAGGCCAACGTGCCCCTGCTGCTGCCGACGGTGCGTCGGCATGGCCTGCCGGAAGCCCGGGACCTGGCCAGTTACCGCCGGCGCCATGCGCTGTACCGCACCGATCCCGATCTGCAGTACCTGCACGCCAATGTCACCAGTCTCATGACCTGGGACGACCATGAGGTGCAGAACGACTATTCCGGTCCCTGGGCGGCGGACCCCAGGGTCAATCTGGCCGCCTTCGCCGCGCGGCGGCAGGCCGCCTACCAGGCCTTTCGCGAACATGCGCCGCTGCGCGGGTGGAGGACCCAGGGCACGGCGCTGCGCCTCTATGACCGTTGGCGCTTCGGTGACCTGGCGGAGATCCATCTGCTCGACGGTCGGCAATACCGCAGCGAACCGGCCTGCGTGACGGCCAGGACCCGCGGTGGCCAGCTGGTCGCACCGGATTGCCCGGGCCTGCGCGACGCGGCGCGCAGCATGCTCGGACAGGCGCAGGAGCGCTGGCTGCTGGATGGCTTTCGCCACAATGCCACCCGCTGGAATCTGATCGCCCAGGATCTCCTGCTGGCACCGCTGCGGCAACGCCTGCCGGAGGGCGATCCGGCGCGCTGGACCGATGGCTGGGACGGCTATCCGGCCACGCGCGAGCGCCTGCTCGTGGCAATGGCCGACAGCCGCCTGGCCAATCCGGTGACCCTGGGCGGGGACATTCATTCCTTCTGGGTGACGGACCTGCACCGCGAGCCGGAGGACGAGCGGAGCCCGGTGGTGGCGAGCGAATTCGTCGGCACCTCCATCACCTCGGACGGACCGGACTACCGCCGTTTCCAGGCGCTGTTGCCGGAGAATCCCCAGGTGCGCTTCTTCGACAGCCGGGAGCGCGGCTATCTGGCCCTGGAGTTGACGCGGGAGCGGTTGCAGGTGGATCTGCGCACCATCAGTGATCGAACTCGCCCGGATGCCAGGCGCGGTACCCGGGCGAGCTTCGTGGTGGAGGCGGGACGGCCCGGGGCCGTCCCGGTGTAGCGGAGGTTAGACGAACAGCGACAGCAGCATGATGAAGGCCAGGGCCACCACCGAGAGGATGGTTTCCATCATCGACCAGGTCTTGAAGGTCTCGGCCACGGTCATGTTGAAGTACTGCTTCACCAGCCAGAAGCCGGCGTCGTTGACGTGGGAGAGGATCACCGAACCGGCACCGGCGGCCAGTACCAGCAATTCCTTGTTCACCCCGGGGATCAGCGCCACCACGGGGGCGACGATACCGGCGCCGGTGATGGTCGCCACGGTGGCGGAACCGGTCGCCACGCGGATCACCGCCGCCACCAGCCAGGTCAGCAGGATCGGCGAGATCTGCGTCTGCACCGCTAGGTTGCCGATCACCTCACCCACGCCGCTGGCCACCAGCATCTGCTTGAAGCCACCGCCGGCGCCGACGATCAGGACGATGGCCGCCACTGGCGCCAGGCTCTGGTCGAGCAGCTTGACGATCTTCTCGCGAGAGAAGCCGCAGGCGGTGCCGAAGCTGTAGAAGCTCAGCAGCAGGGCGGCGAGCAGGGCGGTGATGGGGTGGCCGATGAAGTCCATCCAGATGCGGAAGTGGTTGTCGGCGGCGAAGAAGATGTCGGCAAAGGCCTTGAGCAGCATCAGGATCACCGGCAGCAGCACGGTGAAGACGGTGATGCCGAAGCCCGGCAGGTTGCGGTTGTCGGTCTCTTGGGCGATCTGGGCGACCAGTTCGGGGTTGGCCGAACCGGGGATGCGCTTGGAGATCCAGGCACCGAAGATGGGACCGGCGATCATGGCGGTGGGCAGGCCGACCAGCAGGCCATAGAAGATGGTCTTGCCGATGTCGGCACCGAACACCCCGACCGCCAGCAGCGGACCCGGGTGCGGCGGCACCAGGCCATGCACGGCGGACAGGCCGGCCAGCAGCGGGATGCCCAGCTTGACCAGCGACAGCCCGGTGCGGCGGGCGACGATGAACACCAGGGGTGCCAGCAGCACGAAGCCGATCTCGAAGAACAGCGGGATACCCACCAGGAAGGCGGCGAACATCATCGCCCAGTGCACGCGCTTGATGCCGAAGGCGCGGATCAGCGTCTGGGCGATCTGGTCGGCGCCGCCGGAATCGGCCATCAGCTTGCCGAGCATGGTGCCCAGGCCGAGCAGGATGCCGACGAAGCCGAGCACGCCGCCGAAACCATCCTGGAAGGACTTCATGACCTTTTCCACCGGCATGCCGGAGGTCAGGCCGAGAAAGCCCGAGGCGATGGTCAGGGCGATGAAGGGATGGACCTTGAACTTGGTGATCAGCAGCACCAGGCCGATGATGGTGACCAGGGCGTCGAGCAGAAGGAAACTGTTGTGGTCCATGCCGAACATGGCGCCTCTCCTATTGTTGTTGTGGGCGTTGTAAGAGCCTATTCAAAGTCTGCTGCGCGTCGGCCAAACTGCGTTGAAAAGGCCTTCGGAATGCTCATTTACCACTCGTAAACTCCGCTTCCTCAGGCATTTTCGCCTTGTTTGGCTCTAGCTCGCGAGACTTTGAACAGACTCCAAGGGTTGGAATGGGTAGCGCTGTCTCGTCAGGCCGGCTGGGCCAGGCGCGCCGCGGTGTTCCACCAGGCCGACACCTGGGTGCCGATGGCGGGCAGGGTGTCGCCTGCGTCCACTACCAGCGTAGCCGGTTCACCGTAGGGTGCTTCGAGGGCGGCGAACTGGCTGTCGATCAGACTCGCGGGCATGAAGTGGCCCGGACGATTGGCGACGCGCTGGGCGGCGGCCTCGCGGGTCAGTTCGAGAAAGACGAAGCCGAGACCGGGCACGGCCTGGCGCAGCTGGTCGCGATAGCGGCGCTTGAGCGCGGAACAGGTGAGCACCGGGCGTTCGCCCGCGGCCACTGCAGCGGCCAGTTCTTCACCGAGGCGGGTCAGCCAGCCGGCGCGATCCCCATCATCGAGGGGGATGCCGGCGCTCATCTTGGCGATGTTGGCGGCGGGGTGGAAGGCGTCGCCTTCGATCAGGCGGCCACCGTCCTGCTCGGCAATGGCCGCGCCGACGCTGCTCTTGCCGCAGCCTGAGACGCCCATGACCACCAGCGCGGGTATGGGAGTGTTCATCGTCACCTCCGGTCTGGAGACAGCGCTACCCCGAAAAGCGAAAAGGCAGCGGCTTCCAGTTCTTGTCGATCTTGTTGGGCCGAATGCCGACGCGGTCCAGAAGGCCACGCCAGGCTTGTAGTGTCTGCTGAGACAGCGCTACCTTAGGCGCGTTCTCCGTCTCTGACAAGCCTGAAACCATAACAATGAATCGAACGGGTTCTCGTAGTTCCGGTCGGCCCACCCTTACCGAGGTGGCGCTGGAAGCCGGTGTTTCCCCCATCACGGCCTCGCGTGCCCTGCGCGGTGTCGCCAGCGTGGCGCCCGAGCTGGTCACCCGCGTGCAGGAAGCTGCCGCGCGTCTTGGCTATGTCACCAATCCGGCCGCCCGTGCCCTGGCCTCGGCCCAGGGGCATTCGGTGGTGGTGCTGGTCCCCTCGCTGTCCAACCATCTGTTCATCGAGCCGCTGGAAGCCATTCACGAGGTCCTGCGCCCTCGTGGCCTGGAAGTGCTGATCGGCAACTACCACTACGACCCCGTGGAAGAGGAGAAGCTGATCCGCAACTACCTGGCCTATCAGCCCCGGGGACTGCTGCTGACCGGCTTCGACCGTACCGACGCCGCACGCCAGCTGCTGGCTGCCAGCGGGGTGCCGCGGGTGCACATGATGGAGCTGGATCCGGCGGGGGCGGTGCCCAGCGTCGGCTTTTCCCAGCACGCCGCCGGCGCCGCCGCGGCGCGGCATCTGCTGGCGGCCGGGCGCAAGTGCCTGGGTTATGTCGCTGCCCAGCTCGACCCGCGTGCGCTGGCCCGGGGCGAGGGCTTTCGCGAGGTGCTGCGCGCGGCGGGCTGCTATGACCCGAGTCTGGATGTGCTGGATCCGCAGCCGTCGTCCGTGGGGCTGGGCGCCCGGCAGTTCCGCGAGCTGCTGGCCCGCCGGCCGGATGTCGACGGCCTGTTCTTCTGCAACGACGACCTGGCCCAGGGCGCGCTGTTCGAAGCGCAGCGGCTGGGCATCGCCATCCCCGAACGGATCTCGGTGCTGGGCTTTAACGACCTGCCCGGCTCGGCGCATACCGTGCCCCGGCTGACCTCCATCCAGACCCCCCGCGCCGCGGTAGGGCGCCAGGCCGCAACCCTGTTGCTGGGACTGCTCGACGGCCGCAGCCAACCGACCTGCGTGGACCTCGGATTCGAGTTGGTGAGTCGGGAGAGTGTGTAGGGCTAGTCGCTCGCGTCGGATCATCGCGGCCATGGGCCGCTCCTACAGGTACCGATCTCTCCTGTAGGAGCGGCCCATGGCCGCGATAGGACAGTTACTCGCATTAGGTGTCGATGTCTCCATTGGGAGCAGCTTTCTTATCGCCTGAGCCATCGAAAACGAGCATCCGCTCCAAGCGCCCGCTCCCCCTCCTGGGAAGGGCGGGTGCGAGGCAAGTCCTTGTGGCGGGCTCCCCGTGGAAAAGGCTACGCCGTTTTCCACGCTACGGCGCTGCGTGGATCTGGGATTCGAGTTGGTTAGTCGGGAGAGTGTGTAGGGTCCCCGTCGAAGGCTCATGGCGGGGCTTCGATCCGGCGGTGTTGGGCTTCGCTGCGCTCAGCCCAACCTACAGGGTCCTGCGCGGTGGCCGCCGACCGCTCCGCTAACCCCCTCTCCCCCTGGGAGAGGGCTGGGGTGAGGGTGCTGGTCCATCGCACTCATGGCCGCGATCGCGCAGCAGCCAACCCTAACGCAACGCCTTGGCCAGAATCCGCGATTGCCCCTGGAAATCCTGGCGGGCATAGAAGGCCTGGGCGTCCTCGTTGAACTCCATCACCTCCAGGCGCAATTCGTCGACATCGTTGTCCCGGGCCCAGGCTTCCACGGCGTCCAGCAGCCGCGCACCCAAGCCCAGCCGTCTGTGGCTGGCAGACACCACCAGGGTGCCGATCCGGCAGAGGATCAGCGGCTGCAGAAAGGAAATCGAGCGGGTATCGGACAGTCGAGCGGTGACGAAGCCGACCAGTTCGTCGCTGGCGTCAGCGACAAACAGCATCCCGTCTTCCGGCTCCAGCTGGGCAGCCCAGTAGTCCTGGTCGCGCCAGCCGCCGGAAGGCTTGGCGAAGGTCGCCGGGGCCTGCCGGTGATGCTGCTCGGCGAGCTGTTCGGCCAGCCGGCAGATGGCGGCAAGATCGGTGACGAAGGCGGGACGGATACGCAAGAGCGGTGCTCGCAAGAGAATTCAGCCGTTCACCTTACGCCGCGCGGATCGGGTCAGGAAGCCTCTGCGTCCAGCTGCCGGTACCAGTCGGCATAGGGGGTGTTCCTGGCCATCCGCCGGTTGTAGTCGGGCGCGCCGTCGGTCCACCATACTGGTCCGCGCTCCCCCAGGGCGTGCTTGGCGGCGTCCACCGCGGCGCGTGCCCTGCGCAGGGCGGCCTCGTCACCCTGACGCTTGGTTACGCCCACCTGGCGGCGCGCATCCATGAGCTCATGGGTCAGCATGTCGCGGCGGTCGGCGGGCAGGCTGGGATCGGTGCACCGCCAGAGCCGGCCCCTGACTACGAAGTAGCGTCCGTCCGGAGTAGTGGGATAGCGCATCGCAGGGGCCCCTTGGTCAGTCGTCGATGTCGAGCAGGGCGCGGCAATCCGGGTAGTTCGAGCAGGCCCAGAATTCCCGCCCCTGGTGGCGACCGCTGCGTGCGCGACGGCGGACCATGGGCGCCTGGCACTCCGGGCATTCCGGCGTCAGCGCCTGGCTAGGGGCCGCTACCCGAGTGCGCGGACGGCGCCCGCCGAACACGGCGTCACGCACGGCAGTGGCGGAATAGCGCGCCGCCGCCGGAATCTCCACCAGCCGCAACTGGGCGGCCTCGCACACCGCGCGGACGAAGCGATCACGCTGCTGGCGATGGCGCTGCAGGTGCGACCTGTCGTTGAGTTCGACCACGGCATGCACGGCGAGGTCGTCACGCCGGCAGATGGCGAAGTCGAAGTGCTTGCAGTTGATGCGGTTCTGCGCGATCAGATAGCGGCGGCGGTCGCGCAGCGGCAGGGTCTGGACCACATCGGCGATGCGCACCTTGCCGAACACCCGGTAGTCGTCGCCCACGGCTTCGTCGAGTACCGCGAGAAAGGCCTGTTCGGCGGGGGTGAAGAGGGCTTCGACCTGGCGGTAGGGAAAGGCGGCCTGGCGCCGGCGCTGCCACCACCACAACGCCCCCAGAAGCAGCAGTCCGGCCGGGACCAGCAGGGGCAGGTAACGCTCGTACATCTCGAACTCCAACAGCGGGGCGCCATGATAGTGACTTCCGGCGCCGGACAGCAGCGGTGGCGACGAAGCGTCAGTCGCGCTGCGGTAGCTGCCGTTGCAGATCGTCCAGCCGCAGCAGGGTCACCGACTTCAGACAACTCAGATACTGCAGCTGCTGCATGGCGCCCTGGAAACCACGCGTCGCGGTGGCGCAGCGGGGTGCGCGGTCGTCCTGCCAGAGTTGTTGCAGACGTTCGAAGGCGGGTCGTTGCGCAGCGGAGAGACCCGCCAGCCGGCGACCGTAGACGTCGGCCAGCCGGGCTTCCGCCGCGGCCAGATCCTCGGCGGCGCAGACCGCCAGCTGCGCCTCGCTGCCCTGGCGATCGCAGGCGGCCGGGACCTGTTCGGCGGCCAGGGCGGTGGTCGAGAGCAGTAGGGCGAGCAGGGCGAACAGGCGACAGGTGATCATGCAGGCTGACTGTTGCAGGGGCAGGCCGCCTAGACTGCCGTAAAAGGACAGTCCTCACCAGGCGCCGCCGGTCTCCTGCAGCTCGCCCTGGGTCTCGCGGAATTGGCGGATCTGCACCAGCAGCCAGTCGATCCAGCGCTGTACCGGCGCTTCCACCGGGCCCTTGGGCAACACCAGGAAGTAGGCCTGGGCCGACAGCTGGTTGAACCGATCCGGCAGCGGGCGGACCAGCGCGCCGCTGGCCAGCAGGCGCTGGGCCAGCACGCAGCCGCCGAGCGCCACGCCCTTGCCGGCCGCCGCCTGTTGCAGGGCCATGCCGCTCAGTGAATAGCGCGGACCGCGCAGACTGTCGCCCAGGGGCACCTGCTGGCTGGCGAACCAGTCCTGCCAAGCGTTGGACCGGCTGCTGGGGCGTCCCGAACGCCAGCCGCCAGGCCATTCGGCATGCAGCAGCGGATAGTCCAGTAAGGCGGCGGGCTCAGCCAGCGGCGCCGGGATCAGCGCCGGGCTGCACACCGGAAAGATCCATTCGCGCAGCAGCAGGCGGGTCTCGCCGTCCTGCCAGTCGCCCCGGCCATAGCGGATCGCCGCCTGGGCGCCGCCCTCGGTGCCCAGTGGCACGATGGCGGACGAGGCGTCGAGAAAGACCTCGATATCCGGATGCTGGCGCTGGAAGTCTTCCAGCCGCGGCAACAGCCATTCCTGGCCGAAGGTGGGCGGTGCGCTGACGGTCAGGACGCTGCTCTTGATCCGTGCCCGGGCGACGGCGCGGGTCAGGCCATCCAGGTGCGGCGCGATCTCAGCGGCCAGGGCGCGCCCCTGGGCGGTGAGCCGCACGCCCTGGGGCAGGCGCTCGAACAGGGTCTGCCCCAGTTCCTCCTCTAGAAGGCGGATCTGCCGACTGATGGCCCCGGCGGTGACGTGCAGCTCGGCCGCCGCCCTGGCGAAATGCTGATGCCGGGCAGCCGCCGCGAAGGCACGCAGGGCATTGAGGGGGAGGGCGATGGTCATGGCAGCCTTAGTTTTCCTGAGCCTGACGCCCATTAAACATCGTTTGTCCGACCTGTTCAGCCACCGTCATCCTGCAGGCTCACTTTTTTCCTGGAACGATGCCCATGCGCAAGGAGCTCGATCTCCCCGCCGTGCTGGTCATGCTGGTGCTCTGCCTGGTCTGGGGCCTGCAGCAGACGGCGATCAAGGCCATCGCCGAGCAGGTGGACCCCTTGCTGCAGATCGGCTGGCGTTCGCTGCTGGCGGCCGGGCTGCTCTATGGCCTGGCGCGCTGGCGCGGCATCCGCTGCCTGGGCCGCGACCAGACGCTGATTCCCGGCCTGCTCGCCGGGTCGCTGTTCGCCCTGGAGTTCCTCTGCATGGCGGTGGGCCTGAAATACACCAGCGCCGCGCACATGGTGGTATTCATCTACACGGCGCCGCTGTTCGCCGCCTGCGGCCTGCACTGGCTGGTGCCGGGCGAGCGGCTGTCGGGGCGCCAGTGGCTGGGCATGGTGCTGGCGGCCAGTGGCGTGGTCTGCGCCTTCCTGGTCGGCAAGCCGAGCGGCGGCACCAGCTGGCAGGGCGATCTGATCGGCCTGGCCGGCGGCGCCGCCTGGGGCGCCACCACGGTGCTGATCCGCCGCAGCGCCCTAGCCGAGGCGCCGCCGCTGCGCACGCTGTTCTATCAACTCGGGGTGACCGGAGTGGTGCTGCTGGCGCTGGCCCTGCCGCTCGGCAAGCGGCTGGACCTGGCCGCGCTGGATTCCCTGGCCTGGTCGAGTCTGGCCTTCCAGGTGTTCATCGTCGCCGGCATCAGCCTGCTGGGCTGGTTCGTGCTGCTCAGTCGCTATCGCGCCGCCCCCCTGGGCGTGCTGACCCTGCTGACGCCGCTGTTCGGGGTGCTGATGGGGATCTGGCTACTGGGTGAAACCCCGGGTCCGGGATTTCTCGCCGGTGCGGCCCTGGTGCTCAGCGGTCTGCTGGTCGTCAGCTATCCTTCCCGCTCGCGAGCCGCGTCCCGCTGACTCGCCTGGCCCTGAGCGTCCGATGTCGTCCACTTCGCTAAATCCCTGGTTGCTGCGCCTCATCCCCCTGGTGTTCCTGGCCCTGTGGTCCGCCGGTTTCGCCGTGTCCAAGGTGGGCCTGGCCTATGCGCCCCCCTTCACCCTGCTGGCGATGCGCTATGCGCTGGCCTTCAGCGTGCTGCTGATCGCCTTCCTGGTCCTGCGCCCGCCCCTGCCGCGCAGCCGACGGGAATGGGCGAATCTGGCGGTGGTGGGGTTTCTGATCCAGGGCGTCTATTTCGGCATGAGCTATGGCGCCCTGGTGATGGGTGCCTCGGCCAACGTGGTGGCCATGGTCGCCTCGCTGCAGCCGATCCTGGTGGCCCTGGGCGCCCCCCTGCTGGTGGGCGAGCGGGTGGCGCCGCTGCAGTGGCTGGGGCTGGCGCTGGGACTGCTCGGCGCCATCGGGGTGATCCTGGCGCGCGCCAGCGTCGCCGTGGAGTCCCTCTTCGGCATCTGCCTGGCGGTGGGCGCCTTGCTGGGCATGACCAGCGCGGTGCTCTACGAAAAGCGCCTGGGCGTGGCCCAGCACCCGGTCACCAACAACCTGGTGCAGTACAGCGTCGGCCTGGCGTGTTGTGCGCCCCTGGCGCTGCTGTTCGAGCACAGCCCGGTGCACTGGGCGCCGGCTTTCATCGGCGCTCTGGCCTATCTGGTGCTGGCCAACTCGCTCCTGGCCATCAGCCTGCTGGTGTGGATGATCCGCGCCGGCGAGGCGGCCCGGGTCAGTGCGCTGTTCTTCTGCGTCCCACCGGGCGCCGCCCTGAGCGCCTGGCTGCTGTTGGGTGAAACGCTGCCACCCCTGGCCTGGGTGGCCATGGTCATCGCCATCGGCGGGGTGCTGCTGGCGACACGGGCGGGCGGCAAGGCGGCGCGCTGAACCGCGCCGCCTGCGGCTAGGCCGTCTTGAGCCCGGCCAGCACCTTGTCCACCGTCAGCGGATAGTCGCGGATGCGCACCCCGCAGGCGTTGTAGACGGCGTTGGCGAGGGCGGCCCCGGCGCCACAGATGCCCAGCTCGCCGACGCCCTTGATCTTCAGCGGATTGGCCTTGTCGTCCACTTCCGGCAGGAAATGGGCTTCGATGGCCGGGATGTCCAGGTGGCAGGGGTAGTGGTAGTCGGCCAGGTCATGATTGACGAAGTGGCCGTGGCGGGTATCGATCACTCCGTCTTCGTGCAGGGCGCTGCCCACCCCCCAGATCATCCCGCCGAGCATCTGCGAATGGGCGGTCTTCTCGTTGAGGATGCGCCCCGCGGCGAACACCCCGAGCATGCGCCGCAGGCGGATCTCGCCGGTGAGGGCGTGCACCCCCACCTCGGCGAAGAAGGCTCCGTAGCCCTGCTGGGAATAGTCCTTGAGCGTCTGCCCCGGCTTGATCTCGCCGATGGCCTGGAGATCGTGCTCGCGCGCCAGTTCGGCGAGGTCGCGACTGCCGTTGTCGGCGATCAGCCGACCGCCGACGAAGCGGGCGCTGGCCGGGTCGATGCCCGCCGCTTGCGCCGCCTTCAGGCGCAGATTCTCGCAGGCGACATAGACCGAGGAACCGGAACTGGCCGCCCCGAAGGAGCCGCCGGAGCCGGCCCCGGCCGGATCGTCGCTGTCGCCCAGCAGCACCTTGACCCGCTCCACCGGCAAGCCGAGCGACTCGCCGGCGATCTGCGCCAGGATGGTGTAGGTCCCGGTGCCGATGTCGGTCATCGAGGTCTTTACCGTGGCCGTGCCATCGGCCTCCAGGCGTACCCCGGCCTGGGACGGCCTGAGCATGTTGGCGCGACTGGCCGCGGCCATGCCCATGCCGATCAGCCAGTCGCCGTCACGCACCTGGCCGGGCTTGGCATTGCGCCGGTTCCAGCCGAAGCGGCGGGCCCCGTCCTGCATGCACTCCACCAGCTTGCGGGAGGAGAAGGGGATATGCTTTTCCGGGTCCCGGCTGGGTTCATTGCGGATGCGCAGCTCGATGGGATCGAGAGCGAGCATGACCGCCAGTTCGTCCATGGCGCTTTCGCTGGCGAGCATCCCCACGGCTTCGCCGGGCGCCCGGCAGGAGCCGGACTCGGGCAGATCCAGCTCGACCATGCGGTGCGCCACCAGGCGGTCATCGCCGGCATAGAGGGTGCGCGAGGACAGACCAGTGGGTTCGTAGTAGGTCAGGCCGCGAGCGGAATGGGACCAGCCCTCGTGGGCCATCGCCTGGATACGGCCATCGCGGTCGGCGCCCAGGCGGATGCGCTGCACGGTGGCCGAGCGGTGATCGGTGATCTGGAACATCTGCTGGCGGGTGAGGGTGACCTTGACCGGCCGACCGATGGCGCGGGCGGCCATGGCGCCGATCAGGGCGTCGGCATAGATCGGCAACTTGCCGCCAAAGCCGCCACCGATATAGCGCGCCACGATCCGCACCTTGTCCTTGGGCAGCTGCAGGGTATTGGCCACGCAACTCTGCGCCTGCTCGACGAATTGGGTGGAGCAATAGATCGTCACCCGGTCGCCGTCCCACTGGGCGAGGCTGGCGTGGGGCTCCATCTGCGCGTGGATGTGGTAGGGCGTGGTATAGCGCTCGTCGAGCTTGATCGGCGCCCGGGCAAAGGCGGCATCCACATCGCCGGAGGCGGTGTCGGTGGGCTGATCGGCATCCGGCGGCTTGACCGCCTGGCCGAGGTTGGCGGCCAGGTCGAAGACGCCCGGCTCGGCCGCGTAGTCGATCTCCACCAGGGCCGCCGCCAGGCGCGCCTCCTCGAAGGTCTCGGCCACCACGAAGGCCACGGGTTCGCCGAAATAGCGCACCTGGTCGCTGTCTAGGTAGGGCTTGGGCCGGGTGAAGCGGCCGCTGTTGTCCGGCTCGCGGGCGGCCTGGCGCGGCGCATTGCGATAGGTCAGCACGCTGAGCACCCCCGGCGCGCTTTCCGCAGCCGAGGTGTCCAGGCGCCGGATGCGGCCCTTGGCAATGGTGGCGCCGACGATGAAGCCATAGGCGACGCGGTCGTTGCGGAATTCGAAGCTGTAGGGCGCCTGGCCGGTGACCTTGAGCAGGCCGTCGACGCGATCGATGGGCTTGCCGATCAGGCCGCCGCGATTCTCATCGATCAGGTTGCGGCCAGCGGGTTCATTCATTTCCATGCTGCTGTCCTCAGGCCTGTTGGCGAGCGTAGGCCACCCCGGCGCGCAGGATGCGACGGGTCAGCTCGAGTTTGAAATCGTTGTGGCCATAGCCACGGGCTCCGGCGAGCAGGGCATCGCCCACGGCCGCCAGATCGCTGTCCACGGCCTGGCCGGCAAAGGCCCGGTCGGCCGCCGCCACCCGCCAGGGCTTGTGCGCCAGGCCGCCGAACGCCGCGCGACCGCTGCGGATACGCGTGCCGTCCAGTTCGACGATGGCGGCCATGGACACCAGGGCGAAGGCATAGGAGGCACGATCACGCACCTTGCGATAGACCTGGATGCCGGGCGGTGGCGGTGGCAGGGTCACGGCGGTGATGAGTTCGCCGGGTTGCAGCACCGTCTCGATCTGCGGGGTGTCACCGGGCAGGCGATGGAAGTCGGCGATAGGAATGCGCCGGGTGCGGCCAGTGGCTTCCCGGGTTTCCACCGTGGCGTCCAGCACCCGCATGGCCACTGCCATGTCGGAGGGATGCACGGCGATGCACTGGTCGCTGGCGCCGATCACCGCGTTCATCCGATTGAAGCCGCTCAGGGCCGCGCAACCGCTGCCGGGTTGGCGTTTGTTGCAGGGCATGGCGGTGTTGTAGAAGTAGGAGCAACGGGTGCGCTGCAGGAGGTTGCCGCCGGTGGTGGCCTTGTTGCGCAGTTGCGCCGAGGCGCCGGCCAGTAGCGCGCGGGAGAGCACCGGATAGCGCTCCCGTACCCGGGCATCGGCGGCCAGGGTGGAATTGCGGACCAGGGTACCGATGCGCAGGCCGCCCTCCTGGGTGGCGCTGATCTGGTCCAGCTGCAGGCGATTGATGTCCAGCACCTGGCTGGGCGTTTCGATCTCCAGCTTCATCAGGTCCAGCAGATTGGTGCCCCCGGCGATGAAGCGACTGCCCGCCTGGACGCCCTGGCGGCTGGCATCGGCTTCGGTCTGCACGCGTCGATAGTCGAAGACTCTCATGCCTGGCCCCCCGCCATCTGGATGGCCGCGACGATGTTGGGATAGGCGCTGCAGCGGCAGAGGTTGCCGCTCATGCGCTCGCGGATCTCTTCCTCGCTCAGCCGCATCGGCCCGTCGAGACTCGCGGAGACGTGACTGGGCATGCCAGCCTTGACCTCGTCCAGCAGGGCCACCGCCGAGCAGATCTGCCCTGGGGTGCAATAGCCGCACTGGAAACCGTCCTTGGCCAGGAAGGCCGCCTGCATGGGATGCAGGCGCTCGGCGTTGCCCAGGCCTTCGATGGTGGTGATGGTGTCGCCTTCGTGCATGGCCGCCAGGCTCAGGCAGCTGTTGATGCGCTGGCCGTTCACCAGCACCGTGCAGGCGCCGCACTGGCCATGGTCGCAGCCCCTTCTTGGTGCCCGTGAGGTGCAGGTTCTCGCGCAGGGCATCGAGCAGGGTGGTGCGGCTGTCGACCTTGAGCCTGCGCGCCTCGCCATTGATCTGCAGGGTCAGCGGCAGCAATTGCGGCAGCCGCGCGGCGATGGCCTGGGGCGTCAGGGGCGCGCCGCCACTGGCCTGGGCGAAGGTGTAGCCGGGAATGGCGCTGGTCGCCACCAGCACCGCGGAGGTGCCGAGAAACTGCCGTCGCGACAGGCGCCAGCGTGCATCGGAGTCGGAAGCCATGGTTGGATTCTCATCGTTAGGGGCACATCACGGGAGTTCTGATGACTACCCCGGTGGCAGTGGGGTTCAGGCCACTGGGCTGCTGGCACGAACAGGCGCCATACCGAATGTGTCCTGTCCCTGGAGAGAGGCTCTGGATCGGCACTCTCACCATTTCGCTGAGCGGCTTTCAACGTTACGTTGAATACCGTTGGGCAGGGGTGCTGAACCGGTTCTGGTCGGGGACAGTCCCTTACCTGAGGTGGCCCTTCGCTGCTACCGCCTATTCCGACCACGGGGGCAATCTGCACCCCGCGGCTTTAACCGTGAGGTCCGCCATGAACGCCACCCCCGCGCGCCAGGTCCAGCCCCTGGCCGAACCCGAGTCCCATACCATCGCCCTGACTCTCAACGGCAAGCAGCTGCAACTGGCCGTGGAGCCCTGGACCACGCTGCTCGATCTCTTGCGCGACCACCTCGACCTGACCGGCACCAAGAAGGGTTGCGACCATGGTCAGTGCGGCGCCTGTACCGTCCTGGTCAATGGCACCCGTATCAACAGCTGTCTGGCCCTGGCGGTCATGCAGGATGGCGCCGAGGTCACCACCGTCGAGGGCCTGGCCCAGGGCGACCAGCTGCACCCCATGCAGGCCGCCTTCGTGGCCGAAGACGCCTTCCAGTGCGGCTATTGCACGCCTGGCCAGATCTGTTCGGCCATCGGCATGCTCAAGGAAGGCCACGCCCACAGCGAGGCCGAGGTAGCCGAGCAGATGAGCGGCAACCTCTGCCGCTGCGGCGCCTATCGCAACATCCGCGCCGCCATCGAGCGGGCGCGTCCGGATTGCCAGCAAGGGGAGGGCCGCGAATGAACCGCTTCGGTTATGCCAAGCCCAACGCCGTGCCCGATGCCATCCGCCAGCATGGCCCCCAGACCCATTTCATCGCCGGCGGCACCAACCTGCTGGACCTGATGAAGGAAAACGTCGAGCGCCCCGAGCAACTGATTGACGTCAACGGCCTGCCCTTGCGCGAGGTCGAGACCACCTCCGAAGGCGGCCTGCGCATCGGCGCCCTGGTCAAGAACGCCGAGGTGGCCTACCACCCCGAGGTGCAGCGTCGCTATCCGCTGCTGGCCAAGGCCATCCTTGCCGGCGCTTCCCCGCAACTGCGCAACATGGCCTCCACCGGCGGCAACCTGCTGCAGCGTACCCGCTGCTACTACTTCTATGACGTGGGCACTCCTTGCAACAAGCGCGAGCCCGGCTCCGGCTGCGGCGCCCGTGAAGGACAGAATCGCATCCACGCCATCCTCGGCCACAGCGAGCAGTGCATCGCCACCCATCCTTCGGACATGTGCGTGGCCCTGGCTGCGCTGGAAGCCCGGGTCGAGGTGAGCGGTCCGAACGGCGAGCGGGTCATTGACTTCGCCGACTTCCATCGGCTGCCCGGCGATACCCCCGAGCGCGATACCAACCTCGCCGCCGACGAACTCATCACCGCCGTGACCCTGCCAGCCGAAAGCCTGGCTGCCCACAGCGCCTACCTGAAGATCCGCGACCGCGCCTCCTATGCCTTCGCCCTGGTCTCGGTGGCGGCAGCGCTGGAACTGGATGGCGAGCGTATCAGGCAGGTCCGTGTCGCCCTGGGCGGCGTAGCCCACAAGCCCTGGCGGCTGCCGGAGGCCGAGCAGGCGCTGGTCGGCCAGGTGGCGGACAAGGCGGCCTTCGGTCAGCTGGCCGATCGCCTGCTGCAGGGCGCCCAGGGTTTTGCCCATAACAGCTTCAAGATCGAACTGGCCCGGCGCGCCATCGTGCGTGCCCTTACCGAAGCCGCCGGAGGTACCCTGCAATGACCGTCGTCCATCTGCAAAAAGCCGTTCCCCGCGTCGATGGTCCGCTCAAGGTCACCGGCCAGGCGCTCTATGCCGGCGAATTCAGCGTGCCGGATCTGGCCTTTGGTTTCGTGGTCAACGCCACCATCACCAAGGGTCGCCTGCTCGGCCTGGACGTCAGCGAAGCCCTGGCCCAGCCGGGCGTGATCGAGGTGCTCAGCCATCTCAATCGACCCAAGATGGCCAGCTACGACGAGAGCTATACCGACATGGATGCGGCTGACGGCAAGCCTTTTCGGCCGCTGTACAACGACCGCATCCTCTACAGTGGCCAGCCCATCGCCTTGGTGGTGGCCGAGACCTTCGAGGCCGCGCGTCACGCCGCCTCACTGATCCGCGCCCACTACAGCGAAGAGGAGCACGCCACCGACCTGGCCCAGGCTCGCGACCAGGCCCACGAAGCGCCCATGGAGTTGCCGGAGAATCGGGGCAATGCCCCAGCAGCCTGGGCCGCGGCGCCTACCCGCATCGAAGCCGAATACCACTCCGCGGCGGAATTCCATAACCCCATGGAGATGCACGCGTCCACCGTCATCTACCACAAGGATGGCAAGCTGACGGTGCACGACAAGACCCAGGGCGTGCAGAACAGCGCCCAGTTCGTCAGCAGCATCTTCGGGCTGGGCGAGGGCGACGTGAAGGTCATCTCGCCCTTTGTCGGTGGCGCCTTCGGTTCCGGCCTGCGTCCGCAGTACCAGCTGGTGCTGGCGACCATGGCCGCGCTGCAGCTCAAGCGCTCGGTGCGGGTCACCCTGACCCGCCAGCAGATGTTTACCTTCGGCTATCGTCCCGAGACCTATCAGCAGATCAAGCTGGCTTGCGACAGCGACGGCAAGCTGCAGGCCATCGACCATAGCGCCCTCGGCATCACCTCGCGGTTCGAAGACTTCACCGAGATGGTGCTGGTCTGGTCGGCATCGCTCTATGCCTGCCCCAACATCAAGCTGGCCTATCAACTGGCCGCGCTGGACGTCTACACCCCGCTGGACATGCGCGCCCCCGGCGCGGTGCTGGGCGTCTATGCGCTGGAAAGCGCCATGGACGAACTGGCCTATGCCGCCGACATCGATCCGCTGGAATTGCGCATTCGCAACTTCACCGATACGGATCCGGCCAAGGGCAAGCCCTATTCCAGCAAGGAATTGCTGGAATGCTATCGCCAGGCGGCCGAGCGTTTCGGCTGGGAACGGCGCAGCATGGCGCCGCGCTCCATGCGCGACGGCAACCAGCTGGTGGGCTGGGGCATGGCCACCGGGGTCTGGGAAGCCATGCAGCAACCCGCCACCGCCAAGGCGGTGATGAACATCGACGGCAGCCTGGTGGTGGCCAGTGCCACGGCCGACATCGGCACCGGCACCTATACGGTGATGACCCAGATCGCCGCCGAGAACCTCGGTCTGCCGCTGGACAAGGTGACCTTCAAGCTCGGTGATTCCACCCTGCCCAAGGCACCCCTCGAGGGCGGTTCCTTTACCGTGTCCTCGGTGGGCACCGCCGTGAAACTGGCCTGCGATCAGCTGCGTCAGCAACTGCTGGATGCGGCCAAGGAAATGGATGATTCGCCGCTGGCCAAGGCGGAGCTGGAGCAGGTGGTGTTCGCCGATGGCGGCATCAGCCTCAAGACCGATCCGGCCCGGCGTGTCGACTTCACCGCCATCCTCAAGGCTTCGGGGTCGCCGTCCATGGAAACCCTGGCCAGCGCCGAGCCAGCGGAAGAGCGCGACAACTACGCCACCGGTACCCACTCGGCGGTGTTCGTCGAGGTCAAGGTCGATGAAGACTTCGGCAGCGTCCAGGTCAGTCGCGTGGTCACCGCGGTGGCCGCCGGTCGCATCCTCAATCTCAAAACCGGCGAGAACCAGGTGGCCGGTGGGATCGTCTGGGGCATCGGCATGGGCCTGCAGGAAGAGGGGATGATGGACACCCACGAAGGCCGCTGGATGAACCACAGCCTCGCCGAATACCACTTCCCGGTGCAGGCCGACATCCAGCAGCTGGACGTGATCTTCGTCGAGGAGCACGACGAGATCGTCAATCCGCTGGGCGCCAAGGGCATCGGCGAGATCGGTATCGTCGGGGTGGCGGCAGCCATTGCCAACGCCATCTTCCACGCCACCGGCAAGCGGGTCCGGGATCTGCCCATCACCCTGGACAAGGTCTTCGCCGACGAGTTGCTGCGCTGACCCAAGGTTGGGCTTGTTGGGCTTCGACGTTGGGGCTGTCTCAACCCAACCTGCGACGCTGTTGGTTGGGTCGAGCCCGGTGAGGCCCAACACCCGCGCCGGACTACCCCTCTCCCCCTGGGAGAAGGCTGGGGTGAGGGGTGCCGAGCACAATGTTGAGCCAGATGATGTTGGGCTTTACCCGCTCAACCCAGCCTACCCCAACTCCTCGTTCCACCCTGGAACGAAAAAGGCCCGCCTCCAAGAGACGGGCCTTTTTCAGGCAGTCGGTAAAAAGGTCTTTCGACTCACTCGGCGTGCGACGCGCCTTCGTGTTCGATCTGCTCCTTGTACTGCAGGGCATCGGCTTCGCTCTGGTAGACGCCGACCAATTCCCCTTCCTGTTTCACGTCCCACAGATGCATGCCCAGGCCACGGGCTTCGCGGGACATATGGTCTTCGTCACGTTCAGTTACGGTAATGGTCATGCTGTATCTCCTTGGTCGAGCCCGCACTACGGCAGGGCTTGAAAACCCATACTAGAGCGTTTCGCTTCAGGACCAAGGCGTATCTCGGCAACAAGTCGTTACAACTTCTGCGACAATCTGTCGCGCCCGCGATTGTCGTCCTGTGGCCATGGACCGCTCCTACGGGATCCGCAAGGGTGTAGGAGCGGCCCATGGCCGCGATAGGCGCAGATGGACATTGCCCGAGAAGCGCTGCTGGGTACTTACTCGCCTGCCGCGAGCGGCAGCTGTCACGCCTGCTTGGGCGTACGAAAGAAAACGCCCTCCGAAGAGGGCGTTCCGCTTGCCGCCAGGATCAGTTGGCGCCTTTCACCGTGCGCCCGTTGACCGAGCCTTCCTTGAGGCTGGTCTGGTATTCCTTGCCGTCGCTCTCCTGCTGGTAGAGACGTACCAGCAGATAGTCCCAATCCTTGGCGAACCACAGTTCGGTCTTGCGGCTGCTCTTGGTGGGATCACGCACGCGCTCTACCTTAATGGCATCGAACAGACCCAGCGGGGTGCGGATCCGCTCCGGACCGATGACGCGGAAGTCGTAGGTGTCGATGCTGTCACCGTCGACGATCTGGTAGCTCATGCTCTTCTTGCCGTCGGCCACGTCCTGCTGCAGCTTGAGCTGGTAGGTCGACTTGTCCAGCAGACCACGATCCAGTGGCAGGCTGACCGGATCGTCCTTGTCCTTGCCGGTGACCTTCTTGGCGGCCCAGTCGAAGGTCAGTTCGCTCTCGCGGCTCTTGCCCAGCCCGCTGCGCTTGTACTGGTAGGTGTCCGGCAGGAAGGCTTCGCCTTCGCGGCGGAAGGTGCTGGATTCGTTGAGGCCGGCGACCAGCATGGAGGCTTCGAACTTCAGCTCCCAGCGACCATCGGTTTCTTTCTCCAGCGAGCGTTCGGCCGAGCCGCTGACCGGCATCTGCTTCCAGTCGGCGGTGTAGCTGGCCGTGAACGGCTGCAGGTCGAAGGCGAAGGCCGAGGCGCTGCAGAGGGTGGCCAATAGGAACAACAGACGTCGCATCAGTTTCTCCTTGGATCAAGAAAGGGAGGCCGCGGCCGTCAGTGACGGCAACGTGGCCCCGGTAGGCGGCAATGCCTCGCCATCGAGCTCGGCACCCAGGGTACCCAGCCGCAGACGACCTTCGGCGAACAACCGCACGGCCACAGGATAAAGGAGGTGCTCGGCGGCGTGTACCCGTGTCGCGAGGCTCTCCGCCGTGTCTTCGGCCCGCACTGGCACCCGCGACTGCAGGACGACCGGACCGCCATCCAGTTCTTCGGTGACGAAGTGCACGCTGCAGCCGTGCCAGGCATCGCCGGCGTCAAGGGCGCGCTGGTGGGTGTGCAGGCCCTTGTACAGTGGCAGCAGCGAGGGATGGATATTGAGCAGGCGACCCTGGTAGCGCCGCACGAAGGCTGGCGTGAGGATGCGCATGAAGCCGGCCAGGACAACCAGATCAGCGCCCTGGGCATCGATGGCGGCCGCCAGGGCCGCATCGAAGCTGTCGCGATCGCCGTGGTCGCGATGGTCGATGACCCGGGTGGCGATCCCCGTCTGGCGGGCCCGCTCCAGGCCATAGGCCTCGGCGCGGTTGGCGATCACCGCGGCGATCCGCACCGGTGGTGTAGCGGCGTCGATCAGGGCTTGCAGGTTGCTGCCGTGGCCGGAGATGAGCACCACCACGGCGCAGTCGGCAGAACTCATCCGTGCTGTTTCAGATTGTTCAGCACGACCTGGTCGGCGCCCTCGGCGGCCTGTTCGATACGGCCGATGACCCAGGGCTGCTCGCCCTCGGCACCCAGCACCTGCAGGGCGCCTTCGACCTGATCCTGGGCCACGCAGATGACCATGCCCACGCCGCAGTTCAGCACGCGGTGCATCTCGGTCTCGTCGACGTTGCCCTGCTGCTGCAGCCAGTCGAACACCGCCGGACGCTGCCAGCTGGCCACGTCGAGCACCGCCTGGGCGCCCTCGGGCAGCACGCGCGGGATGTTGTCCAGCAGACCGCCACCGGTGATGTGGGCCATGGCCTTGACCGCGCCGGTGTCCTTGATCAGCTTGAGCAGCGGCTTCACATAGATGCGGGTGGGCGCCATCAGCAGTTCGGTCAGCGGCTGGCCGTCGAGCTGGATGTTCTCGATGTCGGCGCCGGCCACCTCGATGATCTTGCGGATCAGCGAATAGCCGTTGGAGTGCGGCCCGGAGGAGGGCAGGGCGATCAGGGCGTCACCGGTGGCCACCTTGGAACCGTCGATGATCTCGGACTTTTCCACCACGCCGACGCAGAAGCCGGCCAGGTCGTAGTCTTCGCCCTCGTACATGCCGGGCATCTCGGCGGTCTCGCCACCCACCAGGGAGCAGCCCGCCTGTTCGCAACCGGTGCCGATGCCGGTCACCACCTGGGCGGCGACGTCGACATTGAGCTTGCCGGTGGCGTAGTAATCGAGGAAGAACAGCGGTTCGGCGCCGCAGACCACCAGGTCGTTGACGCACATGGCGACCAGGTCGATGCCGATGCTGTCGTGCTTGGCCAGGTTCATGGCCAGGCGCAGCTTGGTGCCGACGCCGTCGGTGCCGGAGACCAGTACCGGCTGGCGATAGCCTGCCGGGATCTCGCACAGGGCACCGAAGCCCCCCAGGCCGCCCATGACTTCCGGGCGGGCGGTGCGCTTGGCGACGCCCTTGATGCGTTCTACCAGAGCCTCACCGGCGTCGATGTCTACACCGGCGTCCTTGTAGCTCAGCTGGGGTTGTTTGCTCATGAATCCTGGCCTTTGGCTAATGGCGAAACGAGCCGGCTGGCGCCAGCCGGCAATGAGGCGGGCGATTTTACCAGAAGCCGTGCCAAAGCACGCGGCCCGCCGCGGCCTCCGGTCCGGGTGGCGATGGCACCCGGCCAGCTCGCCGTGGTCTGAGCCTGGTCGCCCATCCGTTCGCCGGGCGGGCAGTCTCTGCGGCTACCTTCTGCGCAGCCCGCGACCCAGTGCCCTTGCTCGCGGATCGGGCGGCTTTTAAGGTATGCCCCTTGCCCTTTCTATGGAATCGCCATGCGCCGTCTCGTCCTTCCGTTGCTCGCTTCGCTGCTGGTCCTGAGTCCGCTCGCCCGCGCCGAGGTGGTGGACAACCTTTACCAGGTCCGCGAGCCGGTGACCTCGCAACAACCGGACGAGCGCAATGCCGCCCTCAAGCGCGCTCTGCAGGTGCTGGCCGGACGCCTGACCGGTAATCCCCAGGCCGGCCAGACCCCGGGTCTCGCCAGTGCCCTGGCGGCGCCCGAATCCCTTATCAGCCAGTACAGCTATGACGCCGGCCCGCCGGAGGTGCTGGTGGCCAACTTCGACCCGGCCGCTACCGAGCGTGCCCTGGGCCAGGCGGGGCTCTCGGTGTGGGGCGCCAATCGTCCGGTGGTGATGATCTGGTGGCTCAACGACGCCGACAGCGGGGCGGCCCTGGTGGGTGATGGCCAGCCCGCCAGCACCGGCGTCCAGCGTGGCGCCCAGCGCGCCGGCCTGCCGATCCGCCTGCCGTTGGCCGATCTCAACGAGCAACTGGCCGGCACTGCCGCCAACATCGACGCCAACGACCCGACCGCCCTGCGCCAGGCCTCCGAGCGCTACGGCGCCAATGCCCTGCTAGCCGTGCATGCCAAGCCCCAGGGCAACGGCTGGCAGGCCCAGTGGCGCCTGTGGAACAACGGCGCCGCGGAGCAGGGCAGCAGCCAGGCGGCCGATCAGGACGCCCTGGCTGCCGCGGTACTGCAGGACGTAGCCGCGCGCCTGTCGAAGAAATTCGTTTCCCGTCCGGGCACCACCCAGCCGCTGACGCTGGTGGCCGACAATTCCAATTTCGAGCGCTATGCCCAGCTGCAGAAAGTCCTGGAGCCCCTGTCGAGCCGCCTGGTCAAGGTCGAGGGGACCCAGCTGACCTACGACCTCACCGCCAATCCGGACCAGTTGCAGGCGCAACTCGGTCTCGCCGGACTGCAGCCCGCCTCGGCGCCGGCCGCCCCTGCCACTCCGGCACCGGCGACTCAGGGGGTACCCGTCGACGCCACGGCCACGCCGAGCGCGCCTACGGCCCAGCCGGCCCCATCCGCTCAGCCAGCGCGTACCACCCTGTATTTCCGCTGGCCATGAGGACCAGCGCCCAAGACTGAAGCGGCTGCTGCGAGGGACCGGGGATTTGGTTAGACTTGGCGCCCTCGCGAAACTGCCAAGAGCCGTTCGAGCTGGCATGATGCCTTTACAGCTGCCCCTGGGCATTCGTCTGCGTGACGACGCCACCTTCGTCAATTACTACCCTGGCGCCAATGCCGCGGCGCTCGGCTATGTCGAGCGTCTCTGCGATGCGGATGCCGGCTGGACGGAAAGTCTGATCTATCTCTGGGGTGGCGCTGGCGCCGGTCGCAGCCATCTGATGCAGGCCGCCTGTCACCGCCTGGAGGAACTGGGCGAGCGCGCCATCTACCTGCCCATGGGTGAACTGGCCGACTACGGCGTCGAATTGTTCGACAACCTCGAGCAGTGCGAACTGGTCTGCCTCGACGATCTCGATGCCCTGGCCGGCCAGCGGCGCTGGGAGGAGGCGCTCTTCCACCTGTTCAATCGCCTGCGCGATGCCGGCAAGCGGTTGCTGATCTCCAGTACCGCTTCGCCGCGGCAATTGCCGGTGCAACTGGCCGATCTCAAGTCGCGACTAACCCTGGCGCTGGTCTTCCAGTTACGTCCGCTGTCCGACGAAGACAAGCTGCGCGCCCTGCAGCTGCGGGCCTCCCGCCGCGGCCTGCACCTGACCGACGAGGTCGGCCGCTTCATCCTCTCGCGCAACACCCGCAGCATGGATGCCCTGTTCGACATGCTCGAACGCCTGGATCAGGCCTCGCTGCAGGCGCGACGCAAGCTCACCATTCCCTTCGTCAAGGAAATCATGAGCTGGTAGCCGCGCCGGCGACTACTTCTTCTGCAAGCGACCCGCCAGGGTCGCCAGGCGCTTGCCCAGGGCCCGGCACAGTGCCGTCTCCTGTTCGTCCAGCGCGCGCTTGCCATCCGCCCCGGCGAAATGACTCGGGCCATAGGGCGTGCCGCCACCCTTGGTTTCCAGCAGGGCGCTCTCGCTGTAGGGCAGGCCGGTGATGAGCATGCCGTGGTGCAGGAGCGGCAGCGCCATGGACAGCAGCGTGCTCTCCTGGCCGCCATGCAGACTGGCGGTGGAGGTGAAGACCCCGGCGGGCTTGTCCACCAGGGCGCCGGTCAGCCAGAGGCTGTTGGTTCCATCCAGAAAATACTTCATGGCGGCGGCCATGTTGCCGTAGCGCGTCGGGCTGCCCAGGGCGAGGGCCGCGCAATCGCGCAGATCATCGAGGGTGGCATAGACCGCACCCTGCTCGGGCACCGCCGGGGCGACGGCGGCGCACTCGGCGGACACCGCCGGCACCGTGCGCAGGCGCGCGGCCATGCCGGCCATCTCGACCCCGCGGGCGACCTGGCGAGCCATCTCGGCGGTGGCACCATGGCGGCTGTAGTAGAGCACCAGGACGTAGGCTTCGGGGGTCATTGCAGGATCTCCAGGACACGCTCGGGGGGACGACCGATGACGGCGCGTTCGCCGCATACGGCGATGGGTCTTTCGATCAGTTTGGGATGGGTGGCCATGGCCGCGATCAGCGCGTCTTCGTCCAGCGCCGGATCGGCGAGGCCCAATTCGCGATAGGCCTCCTCCCCGGTGCGCAGCAACTGGCGCGCGCCCAGGCCCAGCTTGGCGAGCAGCTCGCGCAAGGCGGCTGCATCCGGCGGCGTCTCCAGGTAGGGCACCACGGATACAGCTAGCTCGCGGCTTTGCAGCAACTCCAGCGCCGCTCGCGATTTCGAGCAGCGCGGATTGTGATAGAGGACGATTTCACTCATAGGCTGATCCATAGAAGGTAAGATGGCCATTGTAGCGGGTTGGCGAGGACTGCCGCGCCAGCCCTTGACCGTGCCTTTCGAGGAACCGCCAATGCCGGCCCGCTTGCGTGAACTGCTGTCCTTCGTTCGCTACCTCGCCGACCGCTTCATCGAGGACCGGGCGCCCAACAACGCCGCGGCCCTGACCTACACCACCCTGTTCGCCGTGGTCCCGGTGATGACCGTGACCTTCGCCATGCTCTCGGCGATACCCGCCTTCCAGGGCACCGAGGTGCAGATCCAGGCCTTCATCTTCCGCAACTTCGTGCCCTCCACCGGGGCGACCCTGGAAGAGTACCTGCGCAACTTCATCGAGCAGGCCCGCCACCTGACCTGGCTGGGCGTGGCCCTGCTGGCCGTGACGTCCTTCTTCATGCTGGTGACGGTGGAAAAGACCTTCAACGACATCTGGCGCGTGCGCATTCCGCGGCGCGGGGTCTCCAGCTTCCTGCTCTACTGGGCGGTGCTCAGCCTGGGGCCCCTGCTGCTGGGCGCCGGCTTCGCCATGAGCACCTACCTGGCCTCGGTGGCCCTGGTGTTCGGCTCCTATGGCATGTCCGGTGCCCAGGCGCTGCTCAAGGTCACGCCGTTGCTGTTCAGCATCGCCGCCTTCACCCTGATGTATGCCGCCGTCCCCAATACCCGGGTGCCGCTGCGCCACGCGCTGATCGGCGGGGCCCTGACCGGGGTCCTGTTCGAGGCGGCCAAGAGCCTGTTCGGTCTCTATGTCTTCTATTTCCCCGGCTACCAGCTGATCTATGGCGCCTTCGCCACGGTGCCGCTGTTCCTGGTCTGGATCTATGTCTGCTGGCTGATCGTGCTGCTGGGCGCGGAGGTGGTCTGCAGCCTGTCCACCACCCACCACTGGCGCCGCGCGCCGCTGCCGGCCTTCTTCATCCTGCTCGCCGTGCTGCGGGCCTTTCTGGAGCGCCAGCAGAGCGGCTCCAGCCTGCACCTGGGGCGGCTGCACCAGGCCGGCTGGAAGCTGCCGGAGCATGAATGGCATGCGGTGCTGGCCTTCCTGCAACAGGAGCGTCTGGTATGCCAGAACGACAGCGGCCACTGGGTGCTCTGCCGTGACCTGCATGGCTATGCGCTGTTGGATCTGCTGGATCGCGCGCCCTGGGCGCCGCCTGCGCCGGATTGCTGGCCGCCCGCCGAACGCTTTCCCGGTGACTGGTATCCGCAGCTGCAGGCGGCTTTCGCGCGGCTGCAGGCACAACGTCATGAGCTGCTGGCCGGGAGCGTGGCCCAGTGGCTCAGGGTCGCGCCGGCGCTGGAAGAAAGGGGTGCCCCGCGATGAGGGACGGATCGGCGCGTCGTGGCCTGATCAGTGGGCGCGTACAGGGCGTCTACTATCGCGAGAGCACGCGGCAGGCGGCGCAGCGACTGGGCGTCAGCGGCTGGGTGCGGAATCTGGCGGATGGCCGGGTGGAGTGCCACCTGGAAGGTTCGGTCGAGGCCCTCGCCCATATGGAGCGCTGGCTCTGGCAGGGACCGGCAGCGGCCCAGGTGACCGGGGTGGTGCTGGAGGAGGTGGGCTGTGAAGGCTTCACCGACTTCCAGGTCAGGCGCACGGACGCCTGACCTGGAACGGTAGCCCTCAGCGGGCCTTGAGGAAATCGACGATCTCGGCCAGGGCGATGTTGTGGCTATCGCTGTCGGTACGGCCCTTGTATTCGACCAGGCCTTCATTGAGGCCGCGCTCACCCACCACCAGGCGATGAGGGATGCCGATCAGCTCCATGTCGGCGAACTTCACGCCAGGGCTGGTCTTCTTGTCACGGTCGTCCAGCAGCACGTCGAAGCCGGCGGCCTTCAGTTCGCCATAGAGGCGATCGGTCGCTTCCTTCACCGCGGCGTTCTCGTACTTCATCGGCACCAGGGCGACGTTGAACGGTGCCAGGGCAGCCGGCCAGCGGATGCCGCGCTCGTCATGGTTCTGCTCGATGGCAGCGGCGACCACGCGGGACACGCCGATGCCGTAGCAGCCCATGGTGAGAAGGGTAGGCTTGCCTTCCTCGCCCAGGACCGACAGCTTCATCGCCTCGCTGTACTTGGTGCCCAGCTGGAAGATATGGCCCACTTCGATGCCGCGCTTGATCACCAGGGTACCCTGGCCATCGGGGCTCGGATCGCCGGCCACCACGTTGCGCAGGTCGGCGACCTGGGGCAGCGGCAGATCGCGTTCCCAGTTGACGCCGAAGTAGTGCTTGTCTTCCTGGTTGGCGCCGATGCCGAAGTCGCTCATCAGGGCGACCGAGCGATCGACGATGCAGGGGATCGACAGATTCATCGGGCCCAGGGAGCCAGGGCTGGCACCGATGGCCGCGCGGATCTCGGGCTCGGTGGCGAACACCAGGGGGCTGGCGACTTCCGGCAGGTTGGCCGCCTTGATCTCGTTCAGTTCGTGATCGCCACGGACCACCAGGGCGATCAGCTTGCCTTCCTCGGCGCCACGCACGACCAGGGTCTTCACCGTCTTCTCGATGGCCAGACCGAATTTCTCCACCAGATCGGCGATGGTCTTGGTGTCGGGGGTATCGACCAGACGCAACTCTTCGCTGGCGGCGCCACGCGCGGTTTCCCGCGGTAGGGCCTCGGCCTTCTCGATGTTGGCGGCGTAGTCGGAGCTGTCGCTGAAGACGATGTCGTCTTCACCGGAGCCGGCCAGTACATGGAATTCGTGGGAACCGCTGCCACCGATGGAACCGTTGTCGGCCTGCACCGGACGGAAATTCAGACCCAGGCGGCTGAAGACGTTGCAGTACGCCTGGTACATGGCGTCGTAGGTTTGCTGCAGCGACGCCTGGTTCAGGTGGAAGGAATAGGCATCCTTCATCACGAATTCGCGGCCGCGCATCAGGCCGAAGCGCGGGCGGATCTCGTCACGGAACTTGGTCTGGATCTGGTACAGGTTGATCGGCAGCTGCTTGTAGCTGTTCAACTCGTTGCGCATCAGGTCGGTGATGACTTCCTCGTGGGTCGGGCCCACGCAGAAGTCACGCTGATGGCGGTCCTTCAGGCGCAGCAGCTCGGGGCCGTACTGCTCCCAGCGGCCGGATTCCTGCCACAGCTCGGCGGGCTGGATCGCCGGCATCAGCACCTCCAGGGCGCCGGTGGCGTTCATTTCCTCACGCACCACGGCTTCCACCTTGCGCAGCACGCGCAGGCCCAGCGGCAGCCAGGTATAGAGACCGGAGGCCAGCTTGCGGATCATGCCGGCACGGAGCAGCAGCTGGTGGCTGATCACCACGGCATCGGAAGGGGTTTCTTTGAGGGTGGACAGCAGGAACTGGCTGGTACGCATGGCTAGGCGGTCTGTCGGCATCGAGACGGGACCGGCATTGTACGGCGGGGTGGGGCAGGGCGTACAGGGACGCGGGCGGCGCCGACCGGAGGCCGGAAAAGAACAGCCCGGCGAATGCCGGGCTGCTGGATCGTACGAGGTACGCTGTCCCTTACAGGATGCTCAGCGGGTACTCGGTGATCAGGCGGAACTCGTTGACGTTACCGCTACCGCCAGTACCGGTGCTCGCGTCGCCACGGTGCCAGGTCTGGCGAATACGGAAGGACAGATCCTTGGCCGGGCCGCTCTGCAGAACGTACTTGGCTTCAAGGTTGGTCTCGTGTTCTTTATCGCCGTCTTGGTAGAGGTTGGCGTAGGCAGTATTGGCGTTGGGTGCATCGATGCCAGTGCCACGCACATAACGGGTCATGAAGCTCAGGCCGGGTACGCCCAGGGTGGCCATGTTCAGATCGTAGCGCGCCTGCCAGGACTTCTCGCCCGGGGCGTTGAAGTCGGAGAACTGGATGGAGTTGGCCAGGAAGATGCTGTCGCCACCGCTACCCAGGGCGCCGCCTTTGCCGCCTGCACCCACATAGTCGAACGGAGTGTCACCATTCACTTTCTGGAAGGCCAGAGTAAAGGTATGGGCATCGATGCTATAGGCAGCAGCCAGCGAGAAGGTGTTGTTGCTGATCTTGCCTGCGTCGGCGCTACCGGTGTCTTCAGTGTAGTAGTAGTTGGCGTCGAAGGTCAGGGACTGGTTCGAAGACAGCGGCTGAACGTAGTTCAGGTTGCCGTAGTACTGATTCCAGATGTCCTGGAGTTTGCCGTAGTACAACGAAGCACTCAGCTGATCGTTCAGCTTGTACTTGCCGCCCACGTAGTCGCCCGACTTGCTGGTTACGCCCGCGTACTCAGCACCCAGGTTGCCGTCGTGGTAGGTGTTGATGTTGTCGCGACCGGCGGTGAAGTGGCCCGCTTCCAGGAACAGGTTCTGGATTTCTTCGCTGGTCAGCATGAAGCCGGTAGCGGTCTGCGGGAACAGGCGGCTGCCACCCACGGCGAACACGGGCGAGGTCGGCTGCAGGTTGCCGTACTTCAGCACGGTGTTGGAGATGCGCAGTTTGACTGCGGCGCCAGCGGTGGAGTACTCGTCGTTCGGGCGGCCATCGTTGCCGATCGGCAGGTTGCCGGTGCCGGCATAACCCTTGCCGCCATCGAGCTTGATGCCGAGGTAGCCGAAGGCATCCACACCGACGCCTACGGTGCCCTGAGTGAAGCCCGACGCGTAGTTAAGCAGGAAGCCATGGCTCCAGTCGCGACGGTCGTTCGAGCCGCCATCACGATCCCGGTTGAAATAGTAGTTGCGGTTCAACAGGTTCAGCTTGCTATCTTCGACAAAGCCCTTGGATTCGGACTGCTGGTCGGCGAAAGCCAGTTGAGTGGTCCCTGCGGCTACTGCCAGGGCGAGAATGCTCCACTTCATCGCTTGCATCAGAAATGCTCCTTTGGGTTGAAAGTCAGCCATCGTGTCAGCCGTGGCTGTTTGTTCTAATGGCGGCACATATAGCACCTCTCTCGGAGGGGCGATAGGCTTCATCAAAATTTTGCATGTGATGAGCGGATTAACCGTGACTCTTAAGAAAGCGCTTTAAGAGTTCCCGTCCGATCGTCGTACCCGGATCGTGATAGCAAAAAGCGTGCACAAATCCTCAAACGTCGAGCACGCCTGTCTATCGCAAGGCTACTCCCCGGGTGACGGGCAGTTTCGGGAGGGTTGATTGCACCTTTGTGACACCAAAGGCTTCACGTTGCCCAAGCCGTGCACACTTTTAGTGCTGACTGGTGTTAGCAGGAGATGAGATGTTCCAAATAGATCCACGACTGGCCGGCGATTCCCTGGAAGTGACGTCCTTGACGCTGTGCCAGGTATTGCTGCTGAACGATCGCCGCTATGACTGGCTGGTGCTGGTGCCCCGCCGCGAAGGTGTTACCGAGGTCCTCGACCTGTCACCCCAGGGCCAGGCACAACTGTGGCGAGAGGTGACACTTGTTGCCCAGGTGTTGCGTAACGCTCACCCTGACTGCAAATTGAACATCGGCGCCCTGGGTAACGTTGTCCGGCAATTGCACCTGCATGTCCTGCTGCGGCAGGAAGGTGATCCGGCCTGGCCCGGCCCGGTATGGGGGCACTCGCCACGCGAGCCCTATGGCGCCGAGGCCGGCCACGCTGCCGCCGAGCGCTGGCGGGTGCAGCTCGAACAGGAGGTACCGGCATGACCCTCGAAGAACGTATCGCCGACCTGGAGATGCGCCAGGCTTTCCAGGACGACACCATCCAGACCCTCAACGACATCATCGTCGAGCAGCAGCGGACCCTGGATCGCTGCGCGGCACAGATCCGCATGCTGGCCGAACGCCAGGTGGAGTTGCAGAGCGCGGGCGGTGGCGGCATGCCGGACGAAGCCCCGCCGCCACACTATTGAGATCCGTTCCGCAGCTGAATCTTGTTGTCGCCCTGACGTACGTGCGCAGGCGGCTTTGCCGGCTACTCTAGCAGCACTGCATCCTTGCACTTTTTTGGTGCAGTCCGGCCTCGTCCCTTGTGGAACTCGCTCCGGGAGAGGCCTGTCCTCTGCGGAGCGAAGCCCACAGCACCTTCAGGACGGAGTACGGTTATGGCGTTTTTCACCGCTGCCAGCCAAGCGGATTTCCAACAACAACTCAAGAATGCCCTCGCGGCCCATGTCGAAGGGGATACCCTCGAACAACTGGATCGCTTCACCGCCCAGTTCTTCGGCATCGTCCCGCTGGAAGAACTCACCCAGCGTCGGCTGTCCGATCTGGTCGGCTGCGTGCTGTCGGCCTGGCGCTTGCTGGACGTCTTCGATCCGGCGGAGCCGCGGGTACAGGTCTTCAATCCGGATTACGAGCGACACGGCTGGCAATCGAGCCACACCGTGGTCGAGGTGTTGCACGCCGACTCCCCCTTCCTGGTGGATTCGGTACGGATGGAGCTCAATCGCCAGGGCTACAGCGTCCATACCTTGCAGAACAGTGTCCTCAGCGTGCGCCGGGATGCCCAGGGTCGCCTGCTCGAGCTGCTGCCCAAGGGCCAGCAGGGCGAAGGGGTCACCCGCGAGGCCCTGATGTTCCTCGAGATCGACCGTTGCGCGGCCACCACCGAATTGCGCACCCTGGAGGCGGCGCTGCAGGAGATCCTCGGCGAGGTCCGGCTGACCGTCGGTGACTTCGCGGCCATGAAGGCCAAGGTCGCCGATCTGCTGACCTGGCTGGATCGGCGTCCGGCCGGTGTGGAGGAGGGTGAACTGGCCGAGGTGAAGGCCTTCCTCGACTGGCTGCGCAACGACAGATTCACCTTCCTCGGCTACGAGGAGTTCACCGTCGAAGGCGATGGCGAGACGGCGATTCAGCGCTATGTGCCCCGAGTCCCTGCTGGGGCTGTCGCGCCGTTTGCGTGGCCGGCCCGAGACCGCCGAGATCACGCTGTCCGGTGATCCGCTGCGCTATCTGCGCGAGCCGGTGCTGCTGTCCTTCGCCAAGGCGGCCGACCCGAGCCGGGTGCATCGCCCGGCCTATCCCGATTTCGTTTCCCTGCGCGAGGTGGATGCCAGCGGCCGGGTGGTGCGCGAGCACCGCTTCATGGGCCTCTATACCTCCAGCGTCTACAACGACAGCGTGCGGGAGATTCCCTATATCCGCCGCAAGGTCGACGAGGTGCGTCGCCGCGCCGACTTCGATAGCAGCGCCCACCTCGGCAAGGAGCTGGCCCAGGTCCTCGAAGGCCTGCCGCGGGACGATCTGTTCCAGACCCCGGTGGACGATCTCTTCAGCACTGCCATGGCCATCGTGCAGATCCAGGAGCGCAGCAAGGTCCGCGTCTTCCTGCGCCGCGATCCCTATGGCCAGTTCTTCTATTGCCTGGCCTATGTGCCGCGCGACATCTACTCCACCGAAGTGCGCCAGCGCATGCAGCAGATCCTCATGGATCGCCTGCACGGCACCGATTGCGAATTCTGGACCTTCTTCTCCGAGTCCGTGCTGGCACGGGTGCAGTTCATCCTGCGCGTCGATCCGCTGCAGCCGCAGGACGTCGATCCGGCGCGCCTGGAGCAGGAGATGGTGCAGGCCTGCCGCAGCTGGAAGGACGACTTCGCCAGCCTGATGGTGGACAGCTTCGGCGAGGCCCAGGGTACCTCCATCCTGGCCGACTATCCGTTGGGCTTCCCGGCCGGCTACCGCGAGCGCTTCGCACCGCACCTGGCCGTGGTGGACATGCGTCACCTGCTGGCCCTGAAGGATGATCGCCGCCTGGCCATGGGCTTCTACCAGCCGCTGACCCAGACCGGCGACAACATCCTGCACTGCAAGCTCTACCACGCCGATACGCCCCTGGCGCTGTCGGACGTCCTGCCGATCCTGGAAAATCTCGGCCTGCGCGTGCTGGGCGAATTCCCCTATGAGCTGCGCCATCGCAATGGCCGCCGCTACTGGATCCACGATTTCGCCTTCACCACCGTGGCCGGCCTGGAGCTGGATCTGCAGCAACTCAACGACACCTTCCAGGACGCCTTCGTCCAGGTGGTGGACGGCCAGGCGGAAAACGACAGCTTCAACCGCCTGGTACTGACCGCCGGCCTGCCCTGGCGGGACGTCGCGGTGCTGCGGGCCTATGCGCGCTATCTCAAGCAGATCCGCATCGGCTTCGACATCGGCTATATCGCCGCCACCCTCAATGCCCACGTCGACATCGCCCGGGAGCTGGTGCGGCTGTTCCGCATGAAGTTCTACCTGGCGCGGCGCATGACCAGCGAGGACCTGGACGACAAGCAGCAGCGTCTGGAGCAGGCCATCCTCAGCGCCCTTGACGACGTCGCGGTGCTCAACGAAGACCGCATCCTGCGGCGCTACCTGGACCTGATCAAGGCGACCCTGAGAACCAACGTGTTCCAGACCGACGCCGCGGGCAAGCCCAAGGCCTACTTCAGCTTCAAGCTCGATCCCAAGGCCATTCCCGAGCTGCCGCGCCCGGTGCCGCGCTACGAGATCTTCGTCTACAGCCCGCGCGTGGAAGGGGTGCACCTGAGATTCGGCAACGTCGCCCGCGGCGGCCTGCGCTGGTCGGATCGCGAGGAAGACTACCGCACCGAGGTGCTGGGCCTGGTCAAGGCGCAGCAGGTCAAGAACTCGGTGATCGTCCCCGTGGGTGCCAAGGGCGGCTTCGTGCCGCGGCGTCTGCCCACCGGTGGCTCCCGTGACGACATCCAGGCCGAGGCCATCGCCTGCTACCGCATCTTCATCAGCGGCCTGCTGGACATCACCGACAACCTCAAGGATGGCGAGGTTGTCCCGCCGGCTGCGGTGGTGCGCTACGACGGCGACGATCCCTACCTGGTGGTGGCGGCCGACAAGGGCACCGCGACCTTCTCCGACATCGCCAATGGCATCGCCCAGGACTACGGTTTCTGGCTCGACGATGCCTTCGCCTCCGGTGGCTCGGCGGGCTATGACCACAAGAAGATGGGCATCACCTCGCGGGGCGCCTGGGTCAGCGTGCAGCGCCACTTCCGTGAGCGCGGCATCGATGTGCAGACCGATCCGGTCACCGTGGTGGGCATCGGCGACATGGCCGGCGACGTCTTCGGCAACGGTCTGCTGCGTTCGCGCAGCCTGGAGCTGGTGGCGGCCTTCAACCACCTGCACATCTTCATCGATCCCAATCCGGACGCCGAGCGCAGCTATGTCGAGCGCGAGCGGCTGTTCAACCTGCCACGTTCGAGCTGGACCGACTATGACGCCAGCCTGATCTCCCAGGGCGGTGGCATCTTCCCGCGCAGCGCCAAGCGCATCGCCATCAGCCCCGAGATGAAGGCGCGCTTCGATCTGCAGGCCGATCACCTGACGCCCAACGAGCTGATCAATGCCCTGCTCAAGGCGCCGGTCGATCTGATCTGGAACGGCGGCATCGGCACCTACGTGAAGGCCAGCTTCGAAACCCACGCCGATATCGGCGACAAGGCCAACGACGGTCTGCGCGTGGACGGCTGCGACCTGCGCGCCAAGGTGATCGGCGAGGGTGGCAACCTGGGCATGAGCCAGCTGGCACGGGTGGAATTCGGCCTGCACGGCGGCGCCTGCAACACTGACTTCATCGACAACGCCGGCGGCGTGGACTGCTCCGACCACGAGGTCAACATCAAGATCCTGCTGGGCGACGTGGTCTCCGCCGGCGACATGACCGTCAAGCAGCGCAATACGCTGATGGGCGAGATGACCGACGAGGTCGGCGAGCTGGTGGTCGCCAACAACTACATGCAGACCGGTGCCCTGTCCCTGGCGGAATATCGCGCGCGGACCCACCTGGCCGAATACCAGCGGCTGATCGTGGATCTCGAAGGCCGCGGCAAGCTGGATCGCACCCTGGAATTCCTGCCCAGCGACGAGGTGCTCGCCGAGCGCGCCGCCAAGGGGCAGGGGTTGACCCGTTCCGAGCTGTCGGTGCTGATCTCCTACAGCAAGATCGACCTCAAGGAACAGTTGCTGGCGTCCACGATGCCGGACGACGAATATCTCGCCCGGGACATGCAGGGCGCCTTCCCGCAACGCCTGACCGAGCAATTCCCCGAGGCGATGGCGCGCCACCGTCTCAAGCGCGAGATCGTCGCCAACCAGATCGCCAATGACCTGATCAACCACATGGGCATCACCTTCGTGCAGCGCCTGTGCGAATCCACCGGCATGAGCGCGGCCGATGTCGCCCGCGCCTATGTGGTGATGCGCGATGTGCTGCACCTGCCGCACTGGTGGCGTCAGGTGGAGGCCCTGGATCACCAGGTGCCGGCCGAATTGCAGTTGCGCCTGATGAGCGAGCTGATGCGCCTGGGACGGCGGGCAACCCGCTGGTTCCTGCGCAGCCATCGCAGTGGCCTGGACGCGGGCGCCGTGGCGGCCTTCTTCGGGCCGCGCATCGCCGCGCTGGGCGTACGGCTGGACGAGCTGCTGCAGGGCGAACCGCGCCAGGACTGGGAAGAGCGCTTCCGCGCCTATACCGAGGCGGGCGTGCCTGAACTGTTGGCACGGGTCGTCGCCGGGACCAACCACATCTATACCTTGTTGCCGGTGATCCAGGCCGCGGAGGTCACCGTCCAGGATCCGCTGGAGGTGGCGGCCACCTGGTTCGCCGCGGGTGATGTGCTGGATCTGGCCTGGTATCAGCAGCAGCTCAACCAGTTGCCGGTCGCCAATGCCTGGCAGGCCCTGGCGCGCGAGGCCTTCCGCGACGAGGTGGATCTGCAGCAGCGCACCATCACCATCGCCATGCTCAATCTGAGCGGAGCACCCAACGATCCGGAGGCCCGGCTTTCGCTGTGGCTGGAACGGCATCGGGCGGCGGTGGAGCGCTGGCGTGGTCTGCTGGTGGATCTGCGCAATGCCAGCGGTCAGGACTATGCGATGTACAGCGTCGCCACTCGTGAGCTGGCGGATCTGGCCAGCAGCAGCGTCTGAGGCAGAAGCGCGCCCGCGAAGGTATTTCGCGGGTGCGCTGATCCGACAGCCCAAGACCAAGGCGGCGTACCCTCGGGTGCGCCGCCTTTTTTTCACTCCTGGAATAGGGTCAGGGTTTCGATTGGGTCGAGGGTGGCTGGAGGGCGTTCAGCCCTTGCAGCAGCGCCTGGTGGAAGCGTTCCGGCGCCTGCATCTGCGGCGCATGGCCCAGGTCGTCGAATTCCACCAGGGTCGCCTGGGGAATGCGCCGGGCCGCCGCCTTGCCCAGTTCGGGATAGTGACCCAGCTGCGCCTTGAGGGCGGCCGGCGCCGCATCCTTGCCGATGGCGGTGGTATCGCGCTGGCCGATCAGCAGCAGGGTGGGCATGTGCAGCCGGTCGAATTCGTAGACCACCGGCTGGCTGTAGATCATGTCGTAGATCAGGGCGGAGTTCCACGCCACCCGCTCCTTACCCGGTCCTTCGTTGAGACCCGCGAGCATTTCCACCCAGCGATCGTAGGTGGGGGACCATTGGCCGGCGTAATAGGTGCTGCGCTCATAGTCGCGGATGGCGGCGGCCGAGGTCTTGAGCTCCCGGGCATACCACTGGTCGACGCTGCGATAGGGCACGCCCAGCGCCTTCCAGTCTTCCAGGCCGATGGGATTGACCAATACCAGCTGCTCGGTGGCCTCGGGATAGAGGAGGGCGTAGCGTGTCGCCAGCATGCCGCCGGTCGAATGGCCGATCAGGGTCGCCCGGGCGATGCCCAGGTGGTCGAGCAGGGCGCGGGTGTTGGCGGCCAGTTGCTGGAAGCTGTATTGATAGTGCGCCGGTTTGCTCGACTTGCAGAAGCCGATCTGGTCCGGAGCCACGATCCGATAGCCGGCAGCGCTCAGCACCTGGATGCTTTGCGCCCAGGTACCGGCGCAGAAGTTCTTGCCGTGCAGCAGGACCAGGGTCCGCCCGTTGGGTGTTCCGCTCGGCGCGACGTCGAGATAGGCCATTTCCAGAGGCTGTCGCTGGGAGTCGAAGCTGAAGGTCTTGACCGGGTAGTCGTAGGCGAAGCCTTCGAGACGTTCGCCATAGACGGGCGCCGCCTGGGTGAGCGGACTCAGCAGCAGGGCGGCCAGGGGGAGGGCGAGGCGCAGGGACATGGGCAGGATCCTGGGGTCAAACCAGTTCCGACCGGACGCCGGTGGCGAAGATTCCAGGTTGTCCCTCGAGTGCTGTCGGCCTTGCTGCCGGTGTCCGGGCTGCAGGCCGTTTCGCTTCGCCTCCCGCCCCGGGTCTGATAGTCTGGATGACCTTTGTTTCCGTTTCGGCGCACCGCTTTCCCTGCGCTTCTTCCCGATCACACGAGGTTCCCGGTTTGGCGCTCGAGTCACCTTCCAAGACGCAGCCCGACGCTCTGGCCGATTGTGCCAATGAGCCGATCCACATTCCCGGCAGTATCCAGGAACATGGCTTCCTGTTCGCCGTGGAAGAGCCGGATCTGCGCATCGTCCAGGCCAGCGCCAACGTGCGCGAGTACCTTGGCGTCGCCGTGGAGGAGGTACTGGGTCGCACGCTTGGCGAATTGCTGCCGGAGCGCGATCTGCCGGCCATGCTCGGGGCCCTGACCCAGGAAGAACAGAATCCCATCTATCAGGGCGACGTCACCCTGGGGCCGCAGCAGCAGACCTTCGCGCTGTTCATGCATCGCTTCGGTGGGGTGCTGATCGTCGAATTCGAGGCGCCGGTGGACAGCCGGCTCGGCCTCAATACCCTCTATCCCATGGTGCGGGTGTTCATCGAGCAACTGCACCAGGCCGGAACCGTGGATGCCATCGCCACGCTCGCGGTGCGCGAAGCCAAGCGCATCTCCGGCTTCGACCACACCATGATCTATCGCTTCGACGAAGAAGGTCACGGACAGGTGCTGGCCGAGGAGTGCGATCCCGGCGTACCCAGCTATCTGGGGCTGAGATTTCCCGCCTCGGACATCCCGGCCCAGGCCCGCCGCCTGTACCTGGCCAACCGCATCCGGGTGATCGGCAATGCCTACTACCAGCCGTCGCCGCTGCAGCCGCAGACCAATCCGCTGACCGGCCAGCCGCTCGACCTCAGCTTCGCGCAGCTGCGCAGCGTATCGCCGGTGCACCTGCAGTACATGAGAAACATGGGCACCCTGGCGTCCATGTCGGTGTCCATCGTGGTCGGCGGCCGCCTCTGGGGTCTGGTGCTCTGTCACGACCGCCAGCCGCAGCGGGTATCCTTCCAGACGCGGACCGCCTGCGAGCTGTTCGGTCGGGTGCTGTCGCTGCAGATCGATGCTGCCGAGACCCACGCGGAATCCGATCGTCGGCTGGCGCTGCGTCAAGCCATGGTGCAGATGCTCTCGACCATGGCCGACCGCGACAGCGTCTGCCAGGGGCTGCTGGAATTGCCCCAGGTCTATCTGGATTTCGCCCGGGCACAGGGCGCTGCCATCATCTCCTCCGACGGCACCGAGCTGATCGGTCAGGCGCCGCCGCGCGACGTGGTGGATAGCCTGGTCGAGTGGTTGTCGGTCAACGTCAAGGATCACTACGTCACCGACAACCTGGCCAAGGACATCGCCGCGCTGCCGCAGCTGGCCCAGTATGCGGCCGGGGTGCTTGCCGTACCCATCTCCGAATTGCATTCCCATTACCTGATCTGGTTCCGCAGCGAGCTGGTGCAGGTGGTCAACTGGGCCGGGCGGCCAGCCAAGCAGGAAGGCAGCGACGGACGCCTGTCGCCCCGGCAGAGTTTCGTGCTCTGGCAGGAGACGGTCCGCGGACTGTCGCTACCCTGGTCGCCGCTCGAGCTGGAAAGCGCCATCGAATTGCGCAATGCGGTGCGCGGGATCGTCCTGCGCAAGGCCGAGGAGATGGCCGAGCTGGCCGAGGAGCTGCAACGCAGCAACAAGGAACTGGCGGCCTTCTCCTACAGCGTGTCCCACGACCTGCGTGCGCCGCTGCGCCACATCGCCGGCTATGCCGAGCTGCTGGGCGACATCGAAGGCGGCAAGCTGTCGGACCGGGGGCGGCGCTTCCTGGAAAACATCGGGTCGTCGGCGCGCTTCGCCGGCAGCCTGGTCGACAACCTGCTGAGCTTTTCGCAGATGGGGCGCGCGGCGATCCGCTATTCCGACGTCAATCTGACCGCCCTGGTGGAAGCCATTCGCGAAGAGATGGCCCCGGACTATGCCGAGCGGCAGGTGGAGTGGCACATCGGGCCCCTGCCTGTCGTCATCGCCGATGCCGCCTTCGTCCATCTCGCCTTGCGCAACCTGCTGGCCAATGCCATCAAATACAGTCGCTACGAAGAACCGGCGGTGATCGAGATCGGCACCTTGCCGAGTGATTCCGAGGACATCATCTTTGTCCGGGACAACGGTGTGGGTTTCAATATGGATTACGTGGGCAAGCTGTTCGGCGTCTTCCAGCGCCTGCACCATGCCGATGAATTCGAAGGGGTCGGCATCGGTCTGGCCAGCGTCAGACGCATCATCGAGCGTCATGACGGTCGGGTCTGGGCCGAGGGTGCCATCGGCGAGGGCGCTACCTTCTATTTCGCCCTTCCCAAGCAACGACCGTCCCCGGTACACAAAAGGTAGTTCTGTTCATGCTCAAACCCATTGTGCTGGTCGAAGACAATCCGCACGATCTGGAGCTCACCCTGGTGGCTCTGGAGCGCAGCCAGCTGGCCAACGATGTCGTGGTCCTGCGCGACGGCGCCGAGGCGGTCAGTTACCTGCTGCGCCGCGAGCCCTATGCCGAGCGCGAACCGGGCAATCCCGCCGTGATGCTGCTGGATCTCAAGCTGCCCAAGGTCGATGGCCTCGAGGTGCTGGAGCTGGTGCGCAAGACCCCGGAGCTGTGCAGCGTCCCCGTGGTCATGCTGACGTCGTCGCGGGAAGAGCCCGACCTGGAGAAGGCCTACGAGCTGGGCGTGAACGCCTATGTGGTCAAGCCGGTCGAGTTTCGCGATTTCGTCGCCGCGATCAGCGATCTCGGCGTATTCTGGGCCGTGCTCAATGAGCCGCCGCCGGGATCGCGCCGCGTCGTCAGACGCACTGGTCGCTAACGAGTGAAGATCAGTGCATCCTTATCCAGTCACCCGCGACCGGCAGATATGCGCGACCCAGCTCCACTGAGCGAACAGATCCAAGGCCGACGTCCGTTTATGCCTCTCTCGAAACAGATCAAGATCCTGCTGGTAGAGGACAGCAAGCTCGATGCCGAGCTGATCCTGATCGAGCTGGAAAGGCACGGCTTCGAGCTGCAATCCAAGATCGTCTATGAACGTACCGGTCTGACCCTGGCGCTGAGCCAGCAGACCTACGACATCATCCTTTCCGACATCATCCTGCCGGGCTTTTCCGGTGCCGAGGCCCTGCGCGTGGCGCGGGCGCTGACGCCGGAAACCCCCTTCATCTTCGTCTCGGGCATCTTTGGTGAAGTGCACGCGGTGGAGATGATGCGCCTGGGCGCCAACGACTATGTGCTCAAGCAGAGCATGGAGCTCTTGGCCAAGGCGGTCGAGCGGGCACTGCTGGTGGTGCACGAGCGCCGCGAACGGCGCCGCGCCGAAGAGGCCCTGCACAGCCTGGAAGTCAGGTCCCGCCTGGCTATGGACGCCTCCCGGCTGGGCATGTGGGAGTACCTGCCGGCCAGCCGTACGCTGGTCTGGGATGAGCGCTGCAAGGCCATGTTCGGCCTGCCGGCCGATGCGGTGGTCGATCTCGGGGTGTTCGCTCGCCTGTGCGGCAGCGATGGCCTCGAACGCTTTCTCGACACGGTCCGCCAGGCGGGCGCCGACGAGCGCGACGATGACTACCGCAGCGAATACCGCATTCGCCTCGACGATGGCGCCCAGCGCTGGGTCGAGACCCGCGGGCAACCCTTCTTCGATGCCGGCGTCTGCACCCGCTTCCTCGGCGTGATGCTCGACATCACCCAGCAGCGCGACGCCGCGGAGAAACTCGAACGACTCAACGTCAGTCTCGGCGAGCGCGTCGAGGAGCGTACCCGTGAGCGCGATCGGACCTGGGATCTCACCCGCGATCTGCTGCTGGTGTGCAAGCCCGACGGTACCCTGGTGGCGCTCAACCCGGCCTGGGAAGAAAATCTGGGCTGGTCGCGGATGGAGCTGCTCGATTCCTCGCTGCTGGCGCTGGTACATCCCGACGAGCGCTTCATCACCGACAACGAACTCAAGCAGCTGGCCACCGGTGCGACCAGTCAGCGCTTCGTCAATCGTATCCGCCACCGCGACGGCAGCTATCGCTGGATTTCCTGGACGGCGGTGCCGGATGCCGGCATGACCTATTGCTCCGGACGGGACATCTCCTCCGAAGTCCTGGCAATGGAGGAGCTCGCCGCGGCGAATCGACAGTTGCGCGAGCAGATCGACGAGCGCGAGCGGGTGGAAGGACACCCTGCAGCAGATGCAGCGCCTGGAGGCCGTGGGGCAGCTCACCGCCGGCGTGGCCCATGACTTCAACAACCTGCTCACCGTGGTGCTCAGCAGTGCCAGCTTCCTCGAGCGGGATCTGACGCGCCTCGAAGCGAGTGACAAGACCCAGGGGCGGGTGCAGAACATCCGCGAAGCGGGCGAGCGGGGCGCCAAGCTCACCGCCCAGCTGCTGGCCTTCTCCCGCCGTCAGCGTCTGGCGCCCAAGCCGGTCAAGCTCAACGAAACCGTCGAAGGCATGCTCGAACTGCTGCGCAGCACCATGGGTGGCAGCGTCTGGATCGAGACCCACCTGCGCGCCGATTGCTGGCACGCCCTAGTCGACCCGACCCAGATCGAACTCATCATCCTCAATCTGGCGATCAATGCCCGGGATGCCATGGCGGTCGGCGGCACCCTGCGGCTGAGCACCTCCAACCAGACCATCAGTGAGCCACCCCAGCGTCCGGAAGAACCCGAGCCGGGCGAGTACGTGCTGCTGGCGGTGCAGGATTCCGGCACCGGCATGAGCGAAGAGGTGCTGGCCAAGGCCTTCGAGCCCTTCTTCACCACCAAGGAGGTGGGCAAGGGCTCCGGTCTGGGCCTGGCCCAGGTGTTCGGCTTCGCCAAGCAGTCCGGCGGTGGCGTGCGCATCGAGACGCAGATGGGCAGCGGTACCACGGTGCTGGTCTATCTGCCGCGTACCGAGGCGGAAGATGCCGTGGATCCGGTCGGGTTACCGACCCCGGGTCGTGACGAGCAAGCCGCCGAGCGCCGTATCCTGCTGGTCGACGATGATCATGCGGTGCGCAACGTGACCGCCGCGCTGCTGGCGGATCTCGGCTATCAGGTGGTGGAGGCCAGCAACGGCTTCGCCGCCCTGAGCGCCCTGGAGCGCGACCCGCAGATCGATCTGCTGCTGGCCGATTTCGCCATGCCCGGCATGAATGGTGCCGAGCTGGCTCGCCAGGTGCGCAAGCGGTTGCCGCAGTTGCCGGTGGTCTTCATCACCGGCTACGCCGAACTGGGCGAACTCGACCCCGAACAGTCATTCATCGTGCCCAAGCCCTTTCGCGAGGCGGATCTGGCCGCACGGCTGCAGGCCGCCCTGCGCGGCGAGAAGCCCCAGCCTTCGCCGCTCTGAAGACCGAGGTCACTACGAGGTATTTGCGTGTCCACCATCCGTGAAATGTTGCGGGCCGAGGGCGGTGCCCTGCACCAGCAGGTCGATGCCACCTTTGGCCGCTATGCGTTGCAGACGCGACCCCATTACACCGCCTTTCTCCAGGCCCATGCCCAGGCCCTGATCGGCCTCGAGGAGTTGCTGGAGCGTTCCGGCATCCAGCGCCTGTTGCCCGACTGGGCGGAACGTCGCCGCCGCGGGGTGCTGATGGAGGATCTGCAGCGTCTGGCCGCCGACAGGCCCGAACCCGTCGTCCTCGAGCGCCTGCTCGACGAAGGCGAATGCTGGGGGGTGGCCTATGTGCTGGAGGGTTCTCGCTTGGGCTCGCGACTGCTGGATCGTCATGCCGGCGAGAGTCCGGATGAAGCGGTGCGCGACGCCCGGGCCTATCTGGGGCATGTGCCGCCCACGGGTGCCTGGCCGGGATTCCTGCAGCGACTGGACGAGGCGGGCAGCGATGCGCGGCTACACTCGGCGATGCTGGCCGGTCAGCGCCTGGCCTTCGAGGTGTTCCTGGCGGCGGGGCAGCGTCACGCGCCTGCGGTGGCTGCCTGCTGAGAGGCTAGCCTAGAACGCCTGCAGATAGCCGATCACCTCGGCGGCACCCAGGCGTTCGAGAATCTCGGCGAGGACCCGGGTGCTCGCCACTTCATTGGGTAGCAACAACCACTCCAGATCCTGACCAGGCGCGGGCAGCGGCAGGCGGGCATAGTCGAGCTTCAGCCCCAGCAGCACCTGGACGAAGTCCGGATGATTCCAGACCGCATTGGGCAGGGCATAGACCGCGAAGGCCTCCTGCAGGCGGTCGATGGCCGTCTGATCCAGGCTCAGGCACTGGATCTGCGCCGGCACTTCCACGGCGATACCACGGATGCGGGCGTAGGCGATGATGCTGGCAAAGGCGAGGGTGGTGGCCGCCTCGTTTTCCAGGAACAGCCGCGTACCCCGCCAATTGGCCTGGCGCAGGCGCAAGGGCTGCTCCGCAGAGAGATTCGGCAGGGTGCGATAGAGCGCCGCCTGGAAATCCCGATAACCGATGATCCGGACCTGCTCGCGAGCCGCAGGCAGGGCGGCCAGTTCTTCCAGCTGCACCGCCGAGTCAGGGGCGCTGTCGCCCAGCCGCTGGCAGAGGCCTTCGATGGCGCGCAGGTCCAGGGCGGCAACCTGCTGGGTATCGGCGATCACCAGCTGGCTGAGCAGGGCATGGGCGCGGCTCTTGATTTCCTGGGTCGGACCGGACAGAGCGGCGCGTGGCAGGCCAAGGAGCAGATGCAGCGGGTGGCCTTCATCCCACCAAAGACTGGCGCTGGGTGCGGGCAGGGGGAGGAAGGCATCGGCCAGGCGTTCCAGACAACGCTGGATGCGGCGGCTGGCCAGCGAGGGATGCAGATGCAAGGCCAGTGAAGACCAGGGGCTGCCCAGGAGGTTGGCACTGTTGCTCATGAGGTCTCCGGGGCGGATAGGAACTGCACGACCGATTCTAGCGTGGGACAGACCGCGTTATCGTCAAATGATTCCTGAAAGGTAGGATCTTTTGTGCGAGTGACCGTTCGGGTCCGCGGCGAGCGACGTATGGCGGGTGGCAAGCCTGTATAATGCGCGCTTTCCGAATTGCCTGTGAGTCCGCCATGTACGACGCGCTCCGTCCTCTGCTTTTCAAAATGTCTCCCGAAGGATCGCATGATCTGGCGTTGGACCTGATCGGCGCCGCGGGTCGTCTGGGCCTGACGGGCCTCGGTCGGCGGCCGGGCCGGCTGCCGGTGCAGGTCATGGGTCTGGAGTTTCCCAATCCGGTGGGCCTGGCCGCCGGACTCGACAAGAACGGCGCCGCCATCGACGGCTTTGCCGGCCTGGGCTTCGGCTTCATCGAGATCGGTACCGTGACGCCACGGCCGCAGCCGGGCAATCCCAAGCCGCGGCTGTTCCGCCTGGAGCAGGCCGACGCCATCATCAACCGCATGGGTTTCAACAATGCGGGCGTGGATGCCCTGATCGAACGGGTCAAGGCTGCCCGCTTCCAGGGCGTGCTGGGAATCAACATCGGCAAGAACGCCAGTACCCCGGTGGAACGGGCGGTGGACGACTACCTGATCGGTCTGGAGCGGGTCTATGCCCACGCCAGCTACGTCACGGTGAACGTGAGTTCGCCCAACACGCCCGGCCTGCGCAGCCTGCAATTCGGCGATGCGCTCAAGAGCCTGCTGGAAGCCCTGCGCCAGCGTCAGGAAGACCTGGCGGTGCGTCATGGCCGGCGGGTGCCCATCGCCATCAAGATCGCCCCGGACCTGACCGATGAAGAGATCGTGCTGACCGCCCAGGCGATCCGCGATGCCGGGATGGACGCCATCATCGCCACCAACACCACGCTGGGCCGGGAAGGGGTGGAGAATCTGCCCTATGCCGCCGAGGCCGGTGGCCTGTCGGGTGCTCCAGTGCGGGAGAAGAGCACCCATGTGATACGGGTGCTGGCCGCTGAGCTGGGTGGCCGGCTGCCGATCATCGCTGCGGGTGGGATCCTGTCCGGGGAAGATGCGGCGGAAAAGATCGCGGCGGGCGCCAGCCTGGTGCAGCTCTACAGCGGCTTCATCTATCGCGGACCGGCGTTGATCCGGGAAGCCGTGGATGCGATCGCCGCGGCGCGCCCCTGAGGGGAGGGGGCTCGCTGGGAGCCCCCGTGGGACCGGGTCCCTGATCCCGGGAGAGGATCTGACTGGAAAGAAACCAGAACGCTGTGGAAGCCCAGGGCTTCCGCTAGTGAAATCGAATTAGCCTACGGCTTGAAGTTGATTCATGCGTTGAAGACCGGCGGTGCCTACGTAGCCGTCCCATTGGTCGCTACGGCCCTCACGCCAGCCATTGAGCCAGGCCTGCCGGACGGCGTCCTGGGTGAAGGGGCAGAGGTCCCGCGATTTGCCCACGATGCCGTGCTGATAACCACGCTGGAAAGCTCGTTCCATTGGATCACGCTTGAGTCTTCTCATAGGGTAGTGCCCTCGTAGGTTGACTTGCAGATTGTCCATGGCCCGTTGCAGGCCTGGATGCCAGAGCCGGCGTCCCGGCATCCGCCCCGCACCTTCGCGCTGCGGGTGGTCAATTACTAACCAAAGGGGCTCTGGCTGGGAACGACCTTTTAGCTATAAGCCGTAATCAAATCGAAATGAAATGGCGATAAACCGCCGCTGGAATGCCGTCACTGCGGCTTGTTGAGACGCAGTCAAACCTTCTCGCGAGGAGCTGTCCTTGGCGGTCAATCCGACCAAAGGCAGAAAGTTCCTTGCGCTAACCTATGGATTCAATGATGTCCGCGATGCAACAACTCATCCTCACCTGTCCCAAGGGGCTCGAGACCCTGCTGCTGGAAGAGGCCCAGGGCCTCGGCCTGCAGGAAGCCCGCAGCCAGACCGCGGCGGTGCGCGGCGAGGCGAGTCTCGCGGACGCCTACCGCCTGTGCCTCTGGTCGCGTCTGGCCAACCGGGTGCTGCTGGTGCTGGCCCGTTTCCCGGTGGAGGATCCCCAGGGGCTGTACCTGGGCGTGCACGGTGTGGAATGGGAAGAACACCTGGCCCCCGACGGTACCCTGGCGGTGGGTTTCAGCGGCCAGGGCGCCGGCATCGACAACACCCATTTCGGTGCCCTCAAGGTCAAGGACGCCATCGTCGATCGCCTGCGCGAGCGCACCGGGCAGCGGCCCACGGTCGACAAGATCGCCCCGGACCTGCGTGTCCACCTGCACCTGGAGCGGGGCCAGGCCATCCTCTCGCTGGATCTTTCCGGGCAGAGTCTGCACCAGCGTGGCTATCGCCTGCAGCAGGGCGCCGCGCCGCTCAAGGAAAACCTCGCGGCCGCGGTGCTGATCCGCGCCGGCTGGCCGGCCCTGGCCGCGGCCGGCGGCGCGCTGGCCGACCCCATGTGCGGGGTGGGTACCTTTCTGGTCGAGGCTGGCCTGATGGCGGCGGACATCGCCCCCAACCTGCGCCGCGAGCGCTGGGGCTTCTCCGCCTGGCTGGGCCACGTGCCCGCGCTCTGGCAGCAGCTGCACCAGGAGGCTGAGGCGCGAGCCGCCGCCGGTCTGGCCAAGGCACCGACCTGGATCCGTGGCTACGAAGCCGATCCGCGACTGATCCAGCCGGCGCGCAACAACATCGAGCGGGCCGGGCTGTCCGAGTGGATCAAGGTCTACCAGGGCGAGGTCGCCAACTTCGAGCCGCGTCCGGACAAGGGCCAGACCGGCCTGGTGATCTGCAACCCGCCCTACGGCGAGCGCCTGGGCGATGAAGCCAGCCTGCTGTACCTCTATCAGAATCTCGGCGAGCGGCTGCGACAGGCCTGCCTGGGCTGGCGCGCGGGGGTCTTTACCGGCGCGCCCGAGCTGGGCAAGCGCATGGGCATCCGCAGCCACAAGCAATACGCCTTCTGGAACGGCGCCTTGCCCTGCAAGCTACTGATGTTCGAGGTCGAGACCCGTCAGTTCGTCACCGGCAGCCGCAACGGCGAGCGTTCGGCCACCGACCAGGCGGCGGAACCGGCCAAGCTCAGCGAAGGCGGACAGATGTTCGCCAATCGCCTGCAGAAGAATCTCAAGCAGCTCGGCAAGTGGGCGCGCAACCAGGGCGTGCAGTGCTATCGCCTCTATGACGCCGACATGCCCGAGTATGCGGTGGCCGTGGATCTCTATGGCGATCGGGTGCACGTGCAGGAATACGCGCCGCCACGCTCCATCGATCCGGACAAGGCCCAGGCGCGTCTGCTCGATGCCCTGGCGGCCATTCCCCAGGCGCTGGACATCGATCCGTCGCGGGTGGTGGTCAAGCGGCGCGAGCGGCAGAGTGGTACCAAGCAGTACGAACGCCAGGCCGCCCAGGGCGAATTCCTGCAGGTGGAAGAGGCGGGTGCCAAGCTGCTGGTCAATCTCACCGATTACCTGGATACCGGTCTGTTCCTCGATCACCGTCCTCTGCGCCTGCGGCTGCGCCAGGAAGCCCAGGGCAAGCGCTTCCTCAACCTGTTCTGCTATACCGGCGCCGCTACGGTGCAGGCTGCGGTAGGCGGGGCGCGCAGCACCACCAGCGTCGACCTGTCGCGAACCTACCTGGACTGGGCCCGGCGCAACCTGGCCCTCAACGGCTTCTCCGAGCGGCATCGCCTGGAGCAGGGCGATGTGCTGCACTGGCTGGAAAACGATCGTGGCGAATATGATCTGATCTTCGTCGATCCGCCGACCTTCTCCAACTCCAAGCGGCTGGAGGGAGTGTTCGATGTCCAGCGCGATCACGTCGCCCTGATCGACTCGGCCATGGCCCACCTGAGTCGCAATGGCGTGCTGTACTTCTCCAACAACTTCCGCAAGTTCGAACTGGACGCAGGTCTGGGCGAGCGCTATCGCGTCGAGGAGATCAGTGCCAGCACCCTGGACCCGGATTTCGCGCGCAATCCCAAGATCCATCGCGCCTGGCGATTCAGTCTGCAATGAGGCCCGCCGCCTGAACTGCCGCTGAACGGGTCGGGCATCGAGCCGTTCAGCCTGTGATCCGGCGCAATCCAGCCTTTTCCCGGCAACACCCGACCCGCCCATGCCGTCCACAATGACGGCGCGGCGCTGGGTCGTGCCTGGCGGGACGAGGAGGGAAAGGTTCTACAATGCTGGTTTCACTGCAGGCTTTAAGGGCCCTGGCCGCCTGGCTGGTGGTCTTTCATCACTTCATGCAGGTGTTCTTCGACTTCCACGCCGACAGCCTCGGCGGCCATCTGCTCTCCACCCGGGGACAGGTCGGGGTCGACATCTTCTTCGTGCTCAGCGGCTTCGTGATCCACCTGTCCACCGCCGGCCGATCGCTCAAACGCAGCACCTTCCTCTGGCACCGCATCGCCCGCATCGTCCCGGCCTATTGGCTGTACACCGCGGTGACGGCGCTGATCCTCTATCTGGCCAGCGACGTGATGCCCATCTATGGCGTCGCCGCGCGTGAATTGCTGCTCTCGCTGTTCTTCATTCCCAGCGAGAATCCCGCGGGCTTCGGCCATTATCCGATCCTGCCGGTGGGCTGGACGCTCAACTTCGAGATGCTGTTCTACCTGCTGTTCGCCCTGTCCTTTGGCGTGGCCGAGCGCTGGCGCATCGGCGTGGTCAGCCTGCTGGTGATCCTGGTCAGCCTGGTGCTGGCCCGCGAGTCCTTTGTCAGCAGCTTCTATCGCAATCCGATCATCTTCGAGTTCCTGCTGGGCGTGAGCCTGGCCGCGCTCCATCGCCGTGGCGCCCTGCGCGGACCCAGGCCGCTGGCGCTGGCGGCGGCCCTGGCGGCCCTGACCTGCCTGGTGGCCTTTCCGGCCGACCATCCCTGGCGCCTGCTGACCTGGGGCGTGCCCAGTGCGGTCCTGGTGGGCGCCTGCGTGATCCTCGAACCCTGGTTCGCCGGCTCGCGCCTGTGCCAGGCGCTGGGGGACTGGTCCTATTCGGTCTATCTGGTGCACGTCATCGTGCTCTGGCTGGGCGACTACTGGCTGCACCAGCAGTGGGGCTTCAGCCCCTACCAGACCCTGGCGGTCTGTCTGCCGGTGATCCTGCTGCTGGCCTGGGGGAGCTATGAATGGATCGAGCGACGCCTCTCCCGCACCTTGCGCCAGCTGGGCGAACGCCTGGCGGGACGGCGTCCGCAGTGGGTGGCCGGTCAGTAGGACGCGCGTTCGGCGGCGGTGAGTTCGGGCAGCAGGGCCCGACCTTCCGCCGAGGAGCGCTGGGCGATTTCCAGCAGGGCCATCAGCGCGCAGGCCTGGGCGGGAGGGACGGGATTGGCGGCGCGCCCGGCGAGGGCCTCGACCAGGGCGAGGTAGTAGCGGCGGTGATCGCCCGCTGGCGTCGGCAACGCCTGGCGTTCGCCAGCGCCCGTGATGAGCCAGCCGGAATCCGGATCCTGGCCCCAGTCGGGCCCACCGGGGCGCACGCCGGCCTTGAGCGCGTCTTCCTGACGATCCGCTCCCTGCTTGATCCAGCTGCCCGCGGTACCCTGGGCAAGAAAGCGCGGCACACCGCCAGCGGCCAGCATCCCCGCTCTCAGGGTCACCTGGCGGGTACCGTAGTCCAGTTGCACCTGGAACCAGTCGTCGGTGAGGGCGCCGGCGCGTTGCCGCACCAGCTGCGCCTGTAGGCGCTCGGGCAGGCCGAACAGGCAGAGCGCCTGATCCAGCAGGTGGGGGCCGAGGTCGAACCAGAGTCCACTGCCGGGGAGCGCCGCTTCGCGCCAGCGCGTGCGCACCTCGGGACGAAAGCGCTCGATGCGCGATTCCAGGCTGGTCAGCTCGCCCAGGGCGCCACTGGCGAGCACCGCCTGCAGCCCGATGAAATCACTGTCCCAGCGGCGATTCTGGAACACCGACAGCAACCGGCCGGCCTGTTCGGCTTCCCCAGCCAGTTGCCGGGCTTCGGCCAGGGTAACGGTAAAGGGCTTGTCGACCACCACGTGCTTGCCGGCGGCCAGGGCAGCGCTGGCGAGGGGCGCATGGGTCTGATTGGGCGAGGCGATCACCACCAGGTCGATGGCCGGATCCTGCACGGCGGCCAGGTAGTCCGCGGTGACGCGTACCCCGGGCAGGTCGGCCTGCACGCGTGCGGCATCCCGTGAGGCCACCAGCTCCAGGCTGAGTCCGGGAATCGAGCCCAGCAGGGGGCCATGGAAGGTCTGGCCGACGAAGCCGTAACCGATCAGGGCGACGCGAAAGGGCGAGGGCATGAGGCATCCTTGTGCCGGGATGGAAAAGAGCGAGGCCGCTCAGGGAGCGGCCTCGGTTGAACGCGGAAACAAGAGGTTGCCCTATTTCAACTCGTGATCGTGAGCCAGTTGCTCTCTTTCGAGAAATTCGTCCTGCCGCAGGGAGTCCTTGAATTCCTCGGAGTCCTCCAGGGCCAGGGGGTCATTGAGTTCGCCGCTGGAAAGACGCTTCTTCTCCAGTTTGCCGGACAGGTGGGTAATGGCTCGCAGCAGCTTGTCCGCCGCGCCTTCCACTGCCAGGTCGAGGGAGTCGGCCTTGTGGGTTACCGAAAGCGGCTGGTGCCCCTTGATCCGGGCCTCCATCTGGCACCGCTTGTCCTGAGCGCCCGATTTGCTGGCGTTCTCGTCGTTGAGGTGCACCTCGACGCGGGTCAGGAGTTCGTCGAAGCGATCCAGGCGGTCTTCCACCACGGACGCCACCCAATTCTGCAAACCGGCACTGCTTTCGATGTTGTGATCACTGTTGACTTGGACTTGCATGCGGCTTCCTCTTTTTGACGGGCCTGACCATTGGATGAGGCCGGTCAGGCCGAGGTTCAAGGCTGTTCGTCCGGTGTGCGTGTCACCCGATGTTTCCTTCTGGCAGTGTTGAGGCGCGTCGCAACTTTCGAAAAACGACGCTCAAGTCGCGGGTCGCTGGCGTTTTGCCCTTATCCACTGATAATGCGCGACCTCTCATCGTCCGTCGCAGTGGGGATCGTCAATGCCAGATGTGCTCACGCGTGGCCGCAGTTTTGCCCGGCGGCTCTGGCTACCCCGTGCGATAGGTCTGTTGCTCAGCCTCAGTTGCATCGTCTCGGTGCAGATCACCCAGCCGGTGTCCATCGGCCTGTGGCTCCTGCTGCTGGCCAATGCGCTGTGCTGGTCTCCGCTCGCCTACTGGCGCGCCATCCGCGCGCGCGATCCCTATCGCGCCGAGCTGGGCAATCTGCTGCTGGATTGCGGCTCGGCCGGCTTCTGGGCGGCGAGCATGGGCTTCAATCTCCTGCCCAGCGTGACCCTGCTCGCCATGACCGGTATGAACATGCTCGGCGCCGGCGGCCTGGCGTTCTGGCGCCGGGGGCTGCTCGCGCAGCTGGCGGGCATCCTGGTCGGTCTCGTGGTGCTGCGCCATCCGGTCGCCCTCGAGACCTCCACCGCGCAGATCTATGCCTGCCTGCCGATGATCGTCGCCTATCCCTGGGCCCTGGGCCTGGTGAGCTTTCGCCTGGCGCAGCAGCTGTCACGGCGCCAGCAGGAACTGGAGCTGATCAGCAAGCAGGACGGCATGACCGGTCTGCATAACCGCACCCACTGGGATCAGCTGCTGCAGCGCGAATTCGCCCGCTGCAAGCGCAGCGGCGCCGCGGCCAGCCTGGTGATGATCGATCTGGACAACTTCAAGCTGGTCAACGATCGCTTCGGTCACCAGGCCGGTGACGAGATGCTGCGGCAATTTTCCGGCCTGCTGGCCCGGACCATCCGCACCAGCGACCTGGCCGGTCGTTTTGGTGGCGATGAATTCGGTATCCTCTTGCCCGACACCTCGCCCGAGCGAGCCCTGGACCTGATTCGGCGGCTGCAGGAGCGTTTGCACGAGATGCAGGCGGGCGGCCCCGGCGATCGCCAGAACGTGCGCGTCGGGATGAGCTGCGGCATCGCCGGGTTCGACCGGGCCTACGATGACGTTGCCCACTGGCTGCAGGCCGCCGACTTCGCCCTCTACCGGGCCAAGGCGCAGGGCCGCGGGCGGGCCGAGGTGGCCGATCCCCAAGGAGTGCTGGCATGACCCCGGCGATAGAACTGCTCAAGAAAAGCCAGGTGCCCCACGAGGTGCTGAGCTACCACCATGATCCCAAGGCCGCCTCCTACGGCCTGGAAGCCGCCGAGAAACTCGGTCTGGCGCCGGCGACGGTGTTCAAGACCCTGCTGGCGGCGAGCGAGAAGCAGGAGTTGCTGGTGGCCATCGTGCCGGTCGCCGGGACCCTGGATCTCAAGGCCCTGGCCCAGGCGGCCGGCGTCAAGAAGCTGGAGATGGCCAAGCCCGACCAGGCCCAGCGCAGCACCGGTTACCTGGTGGGCGGCATCAGTCCGCTGGGGCAGAGGAAGCGACTGCGTACCTACATCGACAAGTCCGCGGCGCAGTTGCCGAGCATCCATGTCAGCGCCGGACGCCGGGGGCTGGAAGTGGCCCTGGCACCGGCGGACCTCGCCCGCTTGCTGGATGCGCCCTTCGTACCGATTGGCAAGACCTGAGAAGCGGTACATCCGTAGCCTATCGGGTAGGGTGGAAAACCGCGTAGCGTTTTCCACGCGCCATCAGGCTGGTGGTGGACAAGGCTGCGCCGTTGTCCACCCTACGATGGGTTGGTTGCCGAAATTTAGTAGGGTGGAAAACCGCCTGGCGTTTTCCACCCCATCCGCCCGCTAGGCTATCCCGTAGCTCTCACGCAGCTGCTGCCGGTAGCGCTGGTAGGCCGCTTCATACTCGGCGACCTTCGCGGGATCCGGTTCGGCGCGGCTGGCCGGGTCCAGGTGCACGCAGCGTTCGGTGAGGCTGTCCAGCGACTCCGGGCGACCCTGTTCGTGACTCCAGCACCAGGCGGCCTGCAGCGCGCCACCCAGGGCCGCGGCTTCGCCGTGGACCGGGCAGACCACCGGGGTGTTCATCAGGTCGGCGATCAGCTGGCGCCACACCGGGCTCCTGGCGCCGCCGCCGATGAGTCTCAGGGTGTCGCCGGGCATGCCCAGGTCGCGTAGCAGGTCGAAGCCGTATCTCAAGGCGAAGCTCACCCCCTCGACCACCGCCCGGCACAGGTTGGCGCGGGTCAGGTTGGTGGCGGTGAGGCCATGCAGGCTGGCGGTGGCGGTCGGCAGCGCCGGCACCCGTTCGCCATTGAGGAAGGGCAGCATCAGCACTCCCTCCGCGCCGATGGGCGACTCCGCCACCAGACGGGTGAATTCGGCGAGATCCAGGCCGAGCAACTCGCGGATCTGGCCGCTGGCATTGGTCAGGTTCATGGTGCAGATCAGCGGCAGCCAGCCGCCGTTGGACGAGCAGAAGCCCGCCACGGCGGGATGCTCGCTGATGCGGGGTTCGTCGGAATAGCCATAGAGGGTGCCCGAGGTGCCCAGGCTCAGGGTGATCTGGCCGGCGCGGCTGTTGCCGGTGCCCAGGGCGCCCATCATGTTGTCGCCGCCGCCGCTGGAGACCAGCGCCTGGGCGTTGATGCCCAGTTGGCTGGCGACCTCCGGCCGCAGCCGCCCGACCGGCTGATCGGCCTCGATCAACTCCGGCAGCGCGCGCTCCAGGCGACCGCTGGGGTCGATGTGGCGCAGCAGTTCCAGGTCGTACTGGCGGGTGCGCACATTGAAATAGCCGGTGCCCGAGGCATCGCCGTATTCGGCCACGGCGCGTCCGGTCAGCCAGAAGTTCAGGTAATCGTGGGGCAGCAGCACCCGGGCGATCTGGTCGAACACCTCCGGGTGCTGCTCCTTGGTCCAGAGCAGCTTGGAGACGGTGTAGCCCGGCGCGATGGCCAGGCCCAGGCGCTCGATGGAGCCCTCCACGCCGCCCAGGTGTTCCAGCAGACGCTGGTTTTCCGGGGTGGATTCGGTGTCGCACCAGAGCTTGGCCGGACGCAGCACCTTGCCGCTGTCGTCGAGCAGTACCAGACCATGCTGCTGGCCCGAGACGCCGACGCCGAGGATGTCCTGCCCATCGCTGCCGGCCTGCGCCAGGGCGGCGCGGGTGGCCGCCACCAGCGCCCGGACCCAGTCCGCCGGATTCTGCTCGCGGCGGCCGTTGGCTGCCTCGGTCAAGGGGTGAGGCGCACTGCCTTCGCCCAGTACCACCCCGCGCTCGACATCCAGGATCACCGCCTTGGTGCCCTGGGTGCCGCAGTCGATCCCGAGAAACTTCATGCCTGGCCGCTCCTTGTTGTTGTTAGGGCTTGTATGAACTATCGACGCTGCCCAGGCAGTTTTCTGCCAAGGCTAGTCGCCGAGCAGGGTCTGCAAGGTGGCGCTGACCCCATGGGTACGCAAGTTGTACAGCTGCCGCTCGAAGGCGGCAACGAAGGCCGCGGATTTCGGGATGTGCTTACCGAAGATTTCCTCGGCGCCCAGCAGGCGCTCGGTGACGTTCTTCTGGTCCTGCACCAGTTCCTCGCAGTAGTTGGCGCGCGGATCGGGGATGCGATAGGTCGCCCCGGTCTCGTCCACGCCACGCAGGTAGACCGCCCAGGCGGCCACCACCAGCGCGGCGCGATCCAGGGCCTGGTCGTCTTCGATCAGGCGGTTGATGGTCGGTACGGTGAACTTGGGAAACTTCGACGAACCATCGGAGCAGACCCGCTCCAGCTGATCGGCGATGGCGCGATTGGAGAAGCGTTCGATCAGGGTGTCCTTGTACTGGTCGAGATCGATGCCGGGCACCGGAGCCAGCTGCGGGGTCACGTCCTCGTCCATATAGGCGCGGATGTAGCGCACGAACAGCGGATCGGCCATGGTCTCGTGGACGAAGCGGTAACCCTTGAGGAAGCCCAGGTAGGTCAGCGCCAGGTGGCTGCCGTTGAGCAGCTTGATCTTCATCTCTTCATAGGGGGTGACGTCATCGGTGAACTGGACGCCGACGTCTTCCCAGGCCGGACGGCCGGCGACGAACCTGTCTTCCAGCACCCACTGCAGGAAGGGCTCGCAGACCACCGGCCAGGCGTCCTCGACCCCGTGTTCGGCCAGCAGCGCCTCGCGATGGGCGGTGCTGGTCATGGGGGTGATGCGATCGACCATGGCGTTGGGGAAGCTGACGTGCTCGGCGATCCAGCCGTGCAGCTCTTCGTCCACCAGGGCGGCATAGGCCAGCAGGGCCTTGCGGGTGACTTGGCCATTGTGCGGAAGGTTGTCGCAGGACATCACGGTGAAGGGCCCGGTGCCCTCGGCGCGGCGCTTGGCCAGGGCCGCCAGCAGGAAGCCGAAGACGCTGCGCGGATCGCCCGGATGCTGCAGGTCATGCTGGATCAGCGGCAGCTTGAAGTTGAATTCGCCGGTGCTGTCATCCATGCAGTAGCCGCCCTCGGTGATGGTGAGGGAGACGATGCGGGTGCTGGGATGGGCCAGCTTGTCGATCAGCGTCTGGGTGCCGTCCTCGGCCAGCAGCATGCCGCTGATGGCGCCGACGACGCGCACCTCGGTGTCCGGCTCGTCGGCCAGCACTACCTGGGTGTAGAGGTAATCCTGGCCGGCCAGGGCATCACGCATGGCGCGGTCTTCGGCGCGCAGGCCGACGCCGCAGATGCTCCAGTCCAGGTCGCGCCCCTGATTCAGCAGGGCCTCGGTGTAGATGGCCTGGTGCGCGCGGTGGAAGCCGCCGACGCCGATGTGGACGATGCCCTGGCGCAACTGGCAGGCGGCGTAGCCGGGCTTGGCGATGTAGTCGGGAAGTTGTTCGAGGTGCTGGCGATTGAGTTTCACGATGGCGATCCTGCAAGGCGGTGCCCCGGGCGCGCGCAGGGCGCCGGGGCCGGAAGGGGGGAGAGGGGTCAGGCAGCGTTGCGCAGCAGCGGCGCCACGGCGCGGCCCTGTTCGTCGAACAGGTGGCAGAAGTCGACGTCCAGGGCCAGGCGCTGGCGTTCGCCGTAGGCGACGGCGCAGTCACCCGGCACGCGCACGGTCAGCGGCTCCTCGGCCTCGGTGACCATGTGGCAATAGGTGTCGCTGCCCAGGCGCTCGGCCACATCGCTGATCACCGGCAACTGGCCGTCGGCGGCCAGGCGCAGGTGTTCCGGGCGAATGCCCAGGGTTACCGGGCTGCCGATCGCGAGGTCGTCACCACGGCGTGGCAGGTGCAGGCGCGGACCGGCTGCCAGCTCCACCTCCACGCCCTGGGCGTCGGTGGCCACCACCTTGCCCTTGAAGAAGGCCATCTTCGGCGTGCCCAGGAAGCCGGCGACGAAGAGGTTGGCCGGATGGTGATAGAGCTCCAGGGGCGAACCGACCTGCTCGACGCGGCCGCCGTTGAGCACCACCACCTTGGTCGCCAGGGTCATGGCTTCCACCTGGTCGTGGGTCACGTAGATCATGGTGGCCTGCAATTCCTGGTGCAGACGCGCCAGTTCCAGGCGCATCTGCACACGCAGGGCGGCGTCCAGGTTGGACAGGGGTTCGTCGAACAGAAAGATCTTCGGCTGGCGGACGATGGCGCGGCCGATGGCCACCCGCTGGCGCTGGCCACCGGAGAGCTGGCGCGGCTTGCGCTCCAGCAGCGGTGTCAGCTCGAGGATGCGGGCGGCATCGGTGACCTTGCGCTCCACTTCCTGCTTGTCGATCTTGGCCAGGTCGAGGGCGAAGGACAGATTCTTGCGCACGCTCATGTGCGGGTAGAGGGCATAGGTCTGGAACACCATGGCGAGGTCACGCTTGGCCGGCGACACCTCGGTGATGTCGCGGCCGTCCAGTTCCAGGGTGCCGCTGCTGACCTCTTCCAGGCCGGCGATGAGGCGCAGCAGGGTGGACTTGCCGCACCCGGACGGGCCGACGAAGACCACGAATTCGCGGTCGTTGATATCGAGGTCGACGCCCTTGATGATTTCCAGCGAGTCGAAGCCCTTGCGCAGGCTGCGGATTTTCAGATTGGCCATGACAGGAGTCCTCTTGTTCTTATTTCACCGCGCCGAACGACAGGCCGCGGACGAGTTGTTTCTGGCTGATCCAGCCAAAGATCAGGATGGGTGCGCAGGCCAGCGTCGAGACGGCCGACAGCTTGGCCCAGAACAGTCCCTGCGGACTGGAGTAGGAAGCGATCAGCGCGGTCAGCGGGGCGGCGTTGGACGAGGTCAGGTTCAGCGACCAGAAGGCCTCGTTCCAGCAGAGGATCAGCGACAGCAGCATGGTCGAGGCGATGCCGCCCTTGGCGATCGGCAGCAGTACCCGGACGATTTCCTGGTAGGTGGTGGCGCCATCCAGGCGCGCGGCCTCAAGGATGTCCTTGGGGATGTCCTTGAAATAGGTGTAGACCATCCAGACCACGATCGGCAGGTTGATCAGGGTGTAGACGGCGATCAGCAGCAGCCGGCTGTCGAGCAGTTCGAACTGCTTGGCCAGCAGGTAGATGGGCACCAGCACGCCGACGGCCGGCAGCATCTTGGTGGAGAGCATCCACAGCAGCAGGCGCTGGGTGTTCTTGGTCTCGTGGAAGGCCATGGAATAGGCCGCCGGCAGCGCCAGCAGCAGGCTGAGCAGGGTGGCGCCGAAGGAGATCACCACCGAGTTCAGTGCGAAGTGGAAGTAGTCGCTGCGCGCCTGGATGGTCAGGTAGTTCTCCAGCGTGGGCGTGAAGAAGAACTGCGGCGGCGTGGCGAAGGCGTCGATCTCGGTCTTGAAGCTGGTCAGCACCATCCAGAAGATCGGGAAGAACAGCACCAGGGCCACCAGCCAGGCGAGCAGGCCCAGCAGCAGGCTCTGCAGGCGCCGGGATTGCTTGAGCGTCAGCATGTCAGGGTCCTCACTGTTGGGTCAGGTTCTTGCCGAGCATCCGCACCAGGATGATGGCGGCGATGTTGGCGATGAGCACGGCGATCAGGCCACCGGCGGAGGCCAGGCCGACGTCGAACTGCAGCAGGGCCTGGTTGTAGATCAGGTAGGCGAGGTTGGTGGAGGCGAAGCCCGGGCCGCCACTGGTGGTGGTGTAGATCTCGGCGAACACCGAGAGCAGGAAGATCGTCTCGATCATCACCACCACGGCGATGGGCCGCGCCAGGTGCGGCAGGGTCAGGTGCCAGAAGATGGCGAGCGGGCCGGCGCCATCCAGGCGGGCCGCTTCCTTCTGCTCCTGGTCCAGCGACTGCATGGCGGTCATCAGGATGAGAATGGCGAAGGGCAGCCACTGCCAGGACACGATCAGGATGATCGACAGCAGCGGATGGGTGGCCAGCCAGTCCACCGGGGTGGCGCCGAAGAGTTTCCAGACCGCGGCGAGAATGCCGGAGACCGGATGGAAGATCAGGTTCTTCCAGATCAGGGCGCTGACCGTGGGCATGATGAAGAACGGCGAGATCAGCAGGACGCGGACGATGCCGCGGCCAAGGAACTCGCTGGCCTCCAGCAGCGCCGAGATCAGCACGCCGAAGACCACGCTGATCAGCAGCACGCTGCCCACCAGCAGCAGGGTGTTGCTCATGCCGGGCCAGAAGCCGGCATCGGTGACGAAGTATTCGAAGTTCTCCAGGCCGACGAAGGCGTGCTCGCCCGGATAGAGCAGGTTGTAGCGGATCAGCGAGAACCAGATGGTCATGCCCAGGGGCACCAGCATCCACACCAGCAGCAGAGCCACCGAAGGACTGATCAGGAACCAGCCGGGACCGGCACGATGGCGTTGACGACGGGCGGGAGCGGCAGGGGTTTCGACGGCGGGCGTCTTGAGGGTGGAGGTCTGCATGGCGATGCTCCGCAAGGCAGTGGGCCGTGACGAGGCGCTGGCGTCTCGCGACGCCAGCGACGGATCAGGCAGGAAAAGCCGCTAGGCCTGGGTCCGCGGGGCGCGGACCCAGGGCTCCAGCGCTACTTGGGATAGCCGGCGCGCTTCATTTCCCGGGCGGTGGACTGCTGCGCCGCCTGCAGGGCCTGCTCGACCGACATCTGCCCGGTGAGGGCCGCGGCGAACAGCTTGCCCACCGAGGTGCCGATGGCCTGGAACTCGGGGATGGTCACGTACTGGATGCCCACATAGGGCACCGGCTTGGCCGAGGGATGGGCCGGGTCGGCGTGCTGCAGCATGTCCAGCGAGACCTTGGCGAAGGGCGCCGCGTCCATGTAGGCCTGGCTGTAGGTGGACTTGCGGGTGCCCGGCGGCACGTTGGCGATGCCGTCCTTGTCCGCGACCAGCTTGGCGTAGTCCTTGGAGGTGGCCCAGGTCACGAAGGTCTTGGCGGCATCCTTGTGCTTGGAGGAGGTCGGGATACCCAAGGACCAGGCGTACAGCCAGGAGGAGCCCTTGTCGGTGACCTCGCGCGGCGAGCCGGCGAAGCCGACGCTGTCGGCGACCTTGCTCTGGCTCTTGTCCATGGTGAAGGAGCCGGCGACGCTGGCATCGACCCAGATGGCGCACTTGCCGCTGTTGAACAGCGCCAGGTTCTCGTTGAAGCCGTTGCTGGAGGCACCGGGCGGGCCGTACTTCTTCATGTTGGTGACGTAGTAGTTGGCCGCCGCGGTCCATTCCGGACCGGTGAATTCAGGCTGCCACTTCTCGTCGAACCAGCGCGCGCCGAAGGCGTTGGCCATGGTGGTGACCAGGGCCATGTTCTCGCCCCAGCCGGCCTTGCCTCTCAGGCAGAGACCGTACTGGTCCTTGTCCGGCTGGTGCAGCTTGCCGGCGAATTCGGCGATCTGCGTCCAGGTGGGCTGGGCGGGCATGGTCAGGCCAGCCTGCTGGAACAGGTCCTTGCGGTAATAGGTGATGGAGCTTTCGGCGTAGAAGGGCAGCGCATAGAGGGTGCCCTTGACCGAAAGGCCTTCGCGAACCGACGGGAAGAGGTCGTCCAGGTCGTAGTTGGCGGGCAGGTCCTTCATGGGCTCCAGCCAGTTCTGGGCGCCCCAGAGGCCGGTCTCGTACATGCCGATGGTCAGGACGTCGAACTGACCGCCCTGGGTGGCGATGTCGGTGGTCAGCCGCTGCCGCAGCACGTTCTCCTCGAGCACCACCCAGTTGAGCTTGATGTCGGGGTGCTGTTCTTCGAAGGTCTTGGACAGCCGCTGCATGCGGATCATGTCACTGTTGTTGACGGTGGCGATGGTGACCGTTTCGGCGGCCTGGAGGGCCAGCGAGAAGGTCAGGCCTGCAGAGAGGGTAACAGCGGACAATAAAAGCGCTTTTGGTGTTGTTTTCATCTTGCACTCCGCGTCCTGTGCAATGGCAGCAGACGCTTTTCTTGTTGTTGTAACCCACCACGCGGCCGGCTGTGACGGCCTTTGCAGCGGAAGCCACGGACCGATTACAGCCCGTTGCCGCCTGGGAAACAAATGCTGGAAGACACCAAAATCAGTATTTTTTTGCACATCCCCGCAAGGCTGCGCGGGACGCGCGATCCGGCCAACGGCTCTGTCTAGAGACTTTCCGCCTTGACCTTGGTGATGCCGTCCTCGCGATAAAGCTGCAAGGTTCCGGGGGTGGATTCGATCACCCGCTCGTTTTCGATGAGAAAGGAATAGACCGGCGTCGCGCTGCCCGGGGCGCGCAGGTTGCGATATTCGTAGACCACCAGGCGATCGAGCTGCGCGACTCGCTGCGGCGAGCCGAAACTCTGCCGGAGTTGTTCCTGGGTACGGCCGCCGAATTGCGACGGATCGGCCGGGGGAGAGCTTGGCGCCGAGCTGCACGCCGACAGGGCGGCCAGCAAAAGAGGGAATAAGCGTTTCATGGCAGCTCCGCGGGTACGTCAAATGGGCAGACAAATGAGCTGCCCGTAGAACCAGACGGACCCGCGAAAAGCGGATTCATTCCCTGGATGGCAGCAAAAAGACAGACGGTTGTCAGATCATCGGGTGGCGATCTAGAAGACCCAGCGCTGTTCCTGGACCAGCGTCTGACGTTCGTTCAGCCAGCGCGCGGCGTTGATCGGCTGACGCGTATCGCGAAACGAGGTCTCGCTGCTGGAGGGGAGGCTGTTGGTGGCTGAAGTCGGAACCTGCAGAACGAGGTCCGCCAGCTTGAGCGGGGGTATCGCGGGGAGGGAAGCAGCTTCGCCATTGAAGGCGGCAAAGGTTACGATGACGCTGGCCAGAATACGAATTCCCATTCCTTGGGTCTCCTGGTAGATCCGAAGCGCGAATCTACCACTCCACTGCCCATTTGGTTCCTGGTTAGTCTGACGTTAATGCGTAATTGTGACCCTGTTCGTTATCCGCTTGACCCGTGGGTCACGCCCTCGACGGGTCGACGTCGAGCCACTCAGGCGACAGGCAGCGCCTCTTGATGCTTGGCCGCCAGGTAGGCGAAGAGCGGCGGGCAATCCGACACCAGGCTGACCAGGGTCTGGCCACCTGCGGGCTCTTGCCGCAGCAGCACCTTCTCGCCTCGCACGTTGAGGTAGAGGGTGTATTCCGGCGTGCTGGACTGGGCCATGAATCCTTCGCCCATCAGGGCGCTGCCCAGGGCCATCCGTTGCGGCAGGTTGCAGCTGCCCTGCCACTGGAAGGCACGAATGCCAAGGTTCTCCAGGGTTTCGGCAACGGCGCAGTCGATGCTCAACGGCGGATGGTCGAAGAGCGGAAATTCTTGCGACAGCAACTCGAGGTGGCGTTCCAGACCTTCGAAATGCTGTCTGGGAATCAGTCGCCGCAACTGCTGCAGCTGACCATTGCCGTGGAATAGCGAAGTTTGTGCGGTCATGGCGTCCTCCCGGTACAACGAGCACTCAACTGTTCTGACGGCGGCGGGCGGATTTGGTGCGGTCCGTCGCTGCATTTCGCCGTCCTGAGTGCCAATACCCGACAGCCTGCGCCGCCGAGATGACACGGCCATGACCAGGGGTTTCTAGTCGGACCTTTGCCGACATTGGCAGAATTTCGCCAGTGCACGGCCGCGGTCTGACCGGGGCCAGTGGCAACGGCGGTGACGGGCAGGATCGCGACTATTCTTTTCCACCGGTGGAACTGGCACCCTGACGCCTTTTCCCGTTCCAGGAGCGCCCATGACCGCTATCGCCCCCGCCATCGCCGAACGCTACCGCGCTGTCCAGGACATCGCCCGGGAAGCGGCGCAGCTCGGCCTCGATTTCTATCGCCGGCGCGGTGCGCTGCAGGTGGACCACAAGGGCAGCGACCTGCAGGACGTGGTGAGCATCGCCGACAAGACGCTGGAGGATCTCATCCGCCAACGCCTGATCGAGCGCTTTCCAGAGGATGGCCTGCTGGGCGAGGAGGGCGGCGCCACCGACCTGTCCGCACCCTACCTCTGGGTCATAGACCCCATCGACGGCACCGCGCCCTTTCTCAACGGCCTGCACAACTGGTGCGTGTCCATCGGCCTGATGCACGCGGGCGAGCCCTTGCTCGGCGCAATCATGGATCCGAATCACGCCGAACTCTTCCATGGCCTGCGCGGGCACGGCGCCTTCGTCAACGACCAGCCGCTGCGCGTCCATGCGGCCACCGAGATCCGCCAGGGCCTGACCGGGCTGGGTACCACCCACCGACGGGGCAAGGAACACTTCCTGCCGTTCGTGACCGGTCTGCTCGCCGAGGGTGGGCAATTCTTCCGCAATGGCTCGGGTGCCCTGATGACGGCCTATGTCGCCGCCGGCCGGCTGATCGGCTATTACGAGACCCTGATCCATGGCTGGGACTGCCTGGCGGGCCTGGTCCTGATCCAGGAGGCCGGCGGTCGCCACAACGCCTTCCTGCGCAACGACGGCCTGGTCAATGGCAATCCCCTGCTGGTGGCAGCGCCAGGCGTCTACGATCAGCTCGCCGCGCTGGTCGGGCCGTCGCTGGACGGTTGAGCGGAGCGACCCGGAAGCTCTCGCCTTTCAACGCCCGGAGGAATGCCGATGAAAGACCGAACCAGGGCAGTGCTGTTCGCGGCCACCCTGTTGCTGCCCGGCCTGGCTGTCGCAGCCGACGGAGGCTGCGCGGCGAAACGCCTGACGCTGGAACGGCAGATCGCCCAGGCGCAGGCACAAGGCGATGCAGGGCGGCTGGCGGGGTTGCGGCGGGCACTCGGCGCGGTCCAGGCGCACTGCACCGACGCCGGCCTGCGCCAGCAGCGGCTGGATGTCATCCAGGCCCGGAGCCGCGATGTGGCCGAGCGAGAACGGGATCTGCGCAGCGCCCAGGCCAAGGGCGACGCCGACAAGATCCGGGTGCGAACCCGAAAGCTTGCCGAGGCGCGCCGTGAACTGGAAGAGGCTCGTGCCAGGGCGAGCCGCTGAGCGATCTCAGCGCGGCTCCTTGCGATAGATGCTCGGCTTCCAGTAGTCCTTGAGCAGCAGGTGCAGGGGCCCGCGCCAGCCGCGCTTGCGCAACTGCCAGGCGATCAGCACGTTCATGATGCCATGCCCCAGCAGCAGTACCGAACCGTGGCGTTCGGCCAGTTCGATGAGGTGATCGGCCGCCTGGCCGGCGCGGATCGAGGAACTGCCGATGGATTCGGTATGGGCAGCAAAGCCCAGGAACCAGGCGGATCTGAACAGCAGGCGCCAGGCCTTGACCGGCAGTCGCGGTGTATCCAGCTCCAGATAGGGCAGATGGGCTTCGGCATAGCGGTCGTCCACCGGGCTGCCGAGGCGTCCCATCAGGTACTCGAGCGAGCGCACGCAGCGACTCAGGGGACTGCTCACCACGTAACCCGCCTCTTGCGCCAGCCGCCGCGTCTCCGCGGGCTCCTGGCCTGCGGGTACCGGCGCCTTCTGGTAGCGCGCGACCCAGTCCTTCATCTCCCTCGGGGTGCAGCGGGCCTTGCTGGATAGATCGGGCTTGCCGTGACGGACCAGAATGATCTGCATGAAAGGTAACCTGGGAAAGATTGCTCACTAGACCGCTGCCGGTGCCGTTCGTCTCGCGGGGTCGTGATGGCATGGGTAGTGGCCAGGTGCCATTCGTACTACTTTGCGTGCCGCTTGGCTTGTTTATCTGGTAGAAGGTGACTGGGTTCACGAGTCTGGAGCCCTCACCGCTGCGCAGCAGGCCGCTTCAAGGTGCCATCCGAGGTCCTGCCGGCAATCCGTCGCCCCGCGGCGGCCACGCCCTTCCATCCAGGGACCAGGAAAGCATGAAGACAACACTGTTCGCATTGGCGCTGCTCGGGCTGCAATTGCTGGGATCCGCGCAGGTCACGGCCGCGGAAGAGGCGCATGTGGCGCTGATCAAGAGCGTCTCGGGCAGCGTCAGGGTACTGCGCCAGAACGCCACCCTGGACGCTCAGGCCGGTACCACCCTGGAGGTGGCCGATCGCCTGCAGGCCGGCCCGGACGCCACCGCAGCCATTGTCTTCCTCGACGGCACCCTGCTCACCTTGGGCAGCGACGCCGATGTGCAATTGCGTGACTATCTGTTTGAACCCAAGCGCAGTCGCTATGGCTTCTCGCTGTACCTGACCAAGGGCTCCGCCATCTACTCGTCCGGCAAGATCGGCAAGGTCGCCCCCGACACGGTCAAGATCGAAACGCCGACCGCGACCATCGGCGTGCGTGGCACCCGTTTCCTGGTCCAGGCCCAATGAACGCGGTGGTCGCTGTCGCATCCCCTGGTCGTCTGCTGCTCAGCGTGCTGTTGTCCGCGCTGCTGCTGGGCGGCTGTGCCAGCCCGCCGCCACCGCAGACACGGGTCATCCTGATGCCCGATGAAGACGGCCATGTCGGCGCCGTTTCGGTGACCAGCCCGGCGGGGCGCCAGGCCATCGACCAGGGCTTCGGCGAGGTCACGGTGGGCGCACCGGGGCAGGCGCCTACCGCTGTGCAGGCGGTGGCCCAACCTCTTTTCGAGCAGCAGCATCGACAGGTGCTGGCGGCTCAGCCGTCGCCGCCGAAGACCTACATGCTCAACTTCCTCTCCGACAGCATGGAGCTCACCCCGCAGTCCAAGGCGCTCCTGCCCGAGGTGCTGGAAACGGCACGGCAGCGCATCCCCACGGAAATTTCGGTATTCGGCCATGCGGATGGCTCGGGAGCGCCTTCCTACAACCTCGACCTCTCGGGGCAGCGTGCCCGCAAGGTGGCCGGTCTGCTGCAGCGGCTCGATCCCAAGTTGCGCATCAATGTCGAGTTTTTCGGCGATACCGTGCCCCTGGTACCGACCCGTCCCGGCAAGTCCGAGCCACGCAACCGGCGTGTCGAAGTCCTGATTCTCTAGGATCGCGGGCATGAATTCCGTTGCGACCCTGCTGCGCCGGCGCGCGCCCTGGATGTTCCTGGTCAGCCTGGGGCTGTCGCTGGCCTTCGGCCTCGCTGCCCTGGCGCAGTTGTCGCCGCTGCAGTACCTCGACCGCCTCGCCTACGACCAGCTCAGCCGCCTTGCGGCCAGCACCGAGGATGCCGCGGATGTCCAGGTGGTCAGCATCGACGAGGCGAGTCTGGCCGCGCTCGGGCAGTGGCCCTGGCCCCGCTACCGGGTCGCTCAGCTGCTCTCGCGGATCGCCGAGGCCGAGCCGGCGGCGATCGCCGTGGATGTCCTGTTCAGCGAGCCGGATCGGACCTCGCTCAAGGCCTTGCAGCAGAGTTTCCGCGACGACTTCGGTGTGGACCTGAGCTTTTCCGGGGTGCCTGCGGAATTGCAGGACAATGACGGTTATCTCGGCTACGTCATGGGCCAGACGGGGGCCGTCGGTGCCCGTTTCTTCTTTCTCGATCTGCAGCAGCCCGTTTCCGGCGGGCTACGGCCAGGGGTCGGCTTCACGGGCGCCCTCGACGCCCTGCAGCTGCCCGAAGCCAGAGGCGCGCTGGACAATGTGGCCCCCATCGCCAGCCAGACGCGCTTCAGTGGCTTCATCAACAGCCAGCGTGACAGCGACGGCATCCTGCGGCGCGTCCCCCTGCTGCTCAGTCATCAGGGCATCCTCCATCCGAGTCTGGCGCTGGCCGCCACCCTACGCGCCCTGGGGCTGAACGAGGGCGTGGTGGAGAGCGGCCTTGCCGGGCCGACCCTGCGACTCGGTGATCATCGGCTGCCACTCGATCGCGAAGGCCAGGCGCTGCTGCGGCTGCACAGCGGGGCCGAGCACTATCCGGAAGTCTCGGCCCTGGCGGTGCTCAGCGGCGCGGTGGCCCCGGCCACCCTCAAGGGCAAGGTCGTCTTCGTCGGCGTCTCGGCCGCGGGCTTCAACGACCTGCACACGACGGCGCTGGGCCAGATCTTTTCCGGCGTCAGGCTGCAGGCCGCCCTGACCCAGGACCTGCTGGACGATGCCCTGGTACGGATTCCCCAGTTCGCCGGCGTGCTGCAACTGGTGCTCTGCCTGACAGGCGGCCTGCTGCTTGCCGTTGGCTTTCTCTTCAATCGCAGTCAGCGTCGCTTCGCCCTGTTGGCGGCCGCCTTGATCGTCCTGCCGCAGCTGCTGGGCGCCTGGCTGTTCGTTCGCCATGACGTCTTCCTGCCGCTGGCCGCACCCCTGTTGCTGGTGGCGATGCTCTCGGCGCTGGCGCTGATCACCCGGATCATCCTGGCGCGCCAGCACGAAGAGCGCTGGCGCCGGCAGCTGGAACGCTCGCGGCAGGTCACCATCGAGTCCATGGCGGCGGTCGCCGAGACCCGGGATCCCGAGACCGGTGCCCATATCAAGCGCACCCAGTACTACGTTCGCGCCATTGCCGAGCAGTTGCGGCAGTCCGGTCACGCGCCGGAGCAACTCACGCCCGACTACATCAAGCTGCTGTTCCTGTCCGCGCCCCTGCACGACATCGGCAAGGTCGGGGTGCCGGATGCCATCCTGCTCAAGCCCGGCCGGCTGACGCCGGAGGAGATGCAGGTGATGCAGCGGCATGCCGAATTCGGTCGGCAGATCATCCTCAGCACGGCCAGCCATCTGGAGGATGACAACTTTCTCGCCCTGGCCGCCGAGATCGCCAGCACCCACCACGAGAAGTGGGATGGCAGCGGCTATCCCAACGGACTGTCCGGTACCGGCATCCCGCTGGCCGGCCGGATCATGGCGGTGGCCGATATCTACGACGCCCTGATCAGTCGGCGCTGTTACAAGGAGCCGTTCAGCCATGCGGATTCGCTGCAGATGATGCGCGAGATGCGCGGCAGCACCTTCGATCCCCTGGTGCTCGACGCCTTCCTGGCCATCGAGCCGCAGATCTGCGCCATCGCCCAGCGCTTTCACGATGAGGGAGTGGGTGGCTCCAGGCGGCTGGTCTGAACCGGCCCGCTGCCGTCTGCAGCTTTCCCCAGTCGCCGCGCTCTGTTTCCAAGTCCGCCTTCACACCACCGACAGACCGCCGCTCGCGCAACAGCTTTGCCCACTGCCGCGCAAACAAGGCAGGGCAGTCCCTGTTTCCTTGAAACATTTCCTCGAAAATAGTCCGGGCAGAGCGATGGAAGGCCGGCACCTGCAGAGGCGCGTCCTTGAGCGCTTCCTTCGTGCAAACATCTGATTTGCGTTCGCTTATGATATTAATTTGCATTTACAGATGCATCCAGGTTGCATAGCCTGCGTTCCGCCGCGCAAGACGGCAACGGATACCGGTCCCTGGAAAGCCTCCAGCGAGTCCTTACGTGGGGTACGGACGGGTCGGTGTTTCCCTAGAGGACGACCAACGACATGCAGCTCTTTTCCCTTCGCCTCATCGCGCTTTCCGTCTCCCTGGGCGTGGCGACGCTCGCCCAGGCCGCCCCCGTGGCGCTGTCGCAACCGGCGCAGCCACTGGCCGATGCCTTGCAGAGCTTCGCGCGCGCGAGTGGCTTCCAGGTGAACTACGATCCTGCTGCCCTGGTGGGCAAGCGAGCGCCGGCACTGGCGGGGCGGATGGAGCCGGATGTCGCCCTGCAGCGCCTGCTGGCGGGCACTGGCCTGGCGGCCTCGGTCAGCGGCTCGGTCGCGACCGTCGCCCCGGTGGCCACCCAGGCGGCGGCCGGCAGCGTGGCGCTGGAAGCCACTACCATCAGCGCGGACGATGGCTCCCTGACGGGCCGGACGACCACCGAAGGGACGCGCTCCTACACCACCGGCGCCATGAGCACCTCCACCGGCCTGCCGCTGTCGATCCGGGAGACGCCCCAGTCGGTGAGCGTCATCACCCGGCAGCGCATGGAAGACCAGGGCATGACCGATCTCAACGATGTGGTCAGATACGCCCCGGGCGTGACGCTGAACAAGTTCGGTGGCGACCGCCAGGAATTCCTCTCCCGCGGCTTCCGCATCGACAACATCATGTACGACGGCCTGCCCACCACGGCCGGGACCTTCACCCTCGACACCCTGTCCTCGGCCGATCTGTCCATCTACGACCGCGTCGAGGTGGTCCGTGGCGCCACCGGCCTGATGACCGGCGCCGGCGATCCTTCGGCCACCCTGAATCTGGTTCGCAAGCGCCCGACCGCCTTCCCCCAGGTCAGCGTCACCACCAGCGCCGGCAGCTGGGACCGCTACCGTACCGAGGTCGACGCCTCCAACAAGCTCAACGAAGCCGGCACCCTGCGCGGTCGCGCTGTGGCCGCCTACGAGGACGGCCACAGCTTCCAGGACGTGCGCGAGCGCAAGCGCCAGACCTTCTATGGCGTCCTCGAAGCGGATCTCAGCGACGCCACCACCTGGACCATTGGCGCCTCCAAGCAGCGCGAGGACAAGACCTCCGACTGGGGCAGCCTGCCCAGCGGCCCTAACGGCGAAGATCTGCACCTATCGCGCTCCACCTTCCTGAGCGGCGACTGGGCCTACTGGGATCAGGACAACTACACCCTGTTCTCGGACATCACCCACACCTTCGACAACGGCTGGAAGGCCAAGCTGGCGGCGCAGCAGGTCTGGGCCAATTCCGATACCTATTCCAACTACGTCACCACTCTGCCGAGCAACAACTACGCCTACAACACGGTGGCCGATCTCGGTACCGCTTCCGGTGCCTACCGTACCGATTCCGACCAGCTCAACATCGATGCCTCGGTCAGCGGTCCCTTCCAGTTGCTGGGTCGCGAGCACGAACTGATGGCCGGGATCAGTCGCCGTCAGGAGAAGTTCTATCAGCGTGGCGGCTACTCGGGCGCGACACCGATCGACATCTACAACTTTCGCCCCAGCAGCATCCCCAAGCCAGCCAAGGACAGCCTGACGCCCTATGCCAGCAAGAACACCACGACCGAAGAGGCGATCTACGCGGCGGCGCGCTTCAACCCTATAGATCCGCTTCACGTCATCGTCGGTGGCCGCGTCAGCTGGTATGACTTCGACAATCTCTACAGCGATGATGATTACAAGGCCACGCGTGAATTCACGCCCTATGCCGGCATCATCTACGACCTGAACGACACCTATTCGGTCTACGCCAGCTACACCGATATCTTCAAACCGCAGAGCCAGCAGAACAGCGGTAACTCGGTGCTCGCCCCCATGACGGGCAAGAGTTACGAGATTGGCCTGAAGGGCGCCTATTTCGACGGTGCGCTGAATGCCTCCGTGGCGCTCTTCGAGACCATTCAGGAGGGCCGCGCCTATGAGCTGTCCCCTCAGCCGATCGAGTGCACCCGGCAGAGCCGTACCTGCTACGACACCGCCGGCGAAGTGCGCAGCCGCGGCATCGATGCGGAGATCTCCGGTCAACTGGCGCCCAACTGGCAGGCCTCTGCGGCCTATACCCTGGTGCTGAGCGAATACACCAAGGATCTGGTCTACGAAGACCGCCGCTTCGCTCCGGAGCAGCCCAAGCATCTGTTTAAGGCCGCCACCAGCTACCAGTTGACCGGTAATCTGAGCAACTGGCGCATCGGCGCCGATGTGCTGGCACAGAGCGAGACCTTCAAGCGGGTGGGTAACGGCGAGGCCAAGCAGGACAGCTACTCTGTGGTCGGCCTGATGGCGGGCTACCGCTTTAACGACCACTGGGATGGCCGCGTCAACTTCAACAACATCTTCGACGAGAAGTACTGGCAGGGCATTCCCAGCGGCACGGGTTTCGGCACCTACGGCGATCCCCGCAACGTCATGCTCAGCCTGAAGTGGACCCTCTGATCCCGCGACGCCGTCAGCGAGCTTGCGCTTCGCCCTTGTCCGATCCCCCGGACCTGGGCGAAGCTGCGGACTTCCGCGAAGGAGTGCCGTCCATGTCCAGCTCGCTCGTCCACCTGGAACGCTATGCCGATCGTCACGCCGAGGGCCTGGCCGCCCTCTATGGCGATCCGGCGGTGGCGCGACAGGTGCTGCAATTGCCCTATCAGACCGCCGAGCAATGGCGGCAACGGCAGAGTGCCGAGCGCGAGGGCCGGGTGGCGCTGGTCGCCCTGCAGCAGGGGCGGGTCGTGGGCAGCGCCAGTCTCGAACAGCAGCCGCGCATTCGCCGCCAGCACTGCGGGGCCCTCGGCATGGGGGTAGCCCGCGATTGCCAGGGGCAAGGCATCGGCACCCAGCTGCTGACGGCCCTGCTCGACCTCGCCGACAACTGGATGAATCTGCAACGGGTCGAGCTGACCGTCTTCAGCGACAACGAGCCGGCCCTGGCGCTCTATCGCAAGCTCGGTTTCGAACAAGAAGGTCTGCTGCGCCGCTATGCCCTGCGCGATGGGGTGTTCACCGATGTCTACAGCATGGCGCGCTTCAAACCCTGATCCAGGTGTATGAGAGAAACTTGAGTTCATCACAAGAAACCTGAGTTTGTTTCATGCGTCGCGCGAGCAGACAATCTCCACCCTGTCAGGTGGAGGTGTGTAATGGTCAAGATTCATTCCCAGGGTTCCGTGCGGAGCGAGCAACAGGGTGACGCGTCCCTGGCGTCTCGCGACGATTGCGACCGTGCCGCCCTGATCGCCCAGGGACGCCAGCAGCGTCGGCAGGCGTGGCGTGCCCAGCAGGCTGCGGGTTGTGAGTGGCTCGCGACAGGCGACTCTGGCTGGGGCGATCGGGTGCTGGCGCACTCCTATCTGGTAGACGCTGCCGCCCATATCGAGGCGGCGGACGATCACGGGTTCGCCGGCACCTGCCAGGTTCCCGTATTCACCTCAGACCAGTCCTTTGCCATCGGCTGGGAGCAGCTGTTCGACGAGGTCGCCGAGGCCCAGGCGCTCGGTCTGGCCGTCAAGCCGATAATCCTCGGGCCGCTGAGCTATCTGTGGCTCGGTCGCTCGCTGGATCCCGCCTTCGACCGCCTCGAGCTGCTGGAGTCGCTGCTGCCGGTCTATGGCGAAATCTTCGCGCGGTTGGCCGCCCAGGGCGTGGAATGGATCCAGCTCGACGAGCCGCTGCTGGCGCTGGAGCTGCCGCTGGCCTGGCGTACCGCCTTCGAAAGGGCCTACAACCTGCTGCAGCGCGAGCCGCTGAAGAAGCTGCTGGGCGTGCGTCACGGGGAGTTGATCGACAATCTGGGACTGGCTGTCGCTCTACCGGTGGAGGGGCTGCATGTCGACTGGCCGCGTTCGGTCCAGGCCCAGCAGGGGCTGCTCGATCGGCTGCCGGCCTACAAGACGCTGTCGCTGGGCCTGATCGAGGATACCGAGGCCGGGCAGATCGGCCAGCAGCGGCGGCTGCACTTCGCCCGCCAGGTCGGCGAACGCCTGCAGGAGCACCTCTGGCTGTCGCCCGCGGTCTTTGCCGGGGATGCCGACACGGCCCGGGCCGCTGCTCTGACAGCCGAATTCAACGCTCTGGTGCGGACCGCTCGCCTGGCAGCCGTGGACAAGCCGGTAGCGCCCAGGGAACAGCCCTGGTCGGCGATCGAGGCGGCCCTGGCCAAGCTGGGCGCCGCCCAGTCCGGGCTGGTGTCGTCCTGAATCAGCGGTGGGCGGTCAGCAGCAGACCGCCGGCGCCGGCAAAGAAGGCCCCGGTAGCCTGGTTGAGGCGGCGGACCCCGCGGGGGCCGCGGATGAAGCGGCGGATCTGCCGACCGAACAGGCCGTAGACGAAGGCCGCGACCATTTCCGCGAACAGATGGGTGCCCCCCAGGTAGACGAACTGCTGGGTCGTCGGCTGGCTGGGGTCGATGAATTGCGGAAAGACCGCGGCGAACAGCAGGATCGCCTTGGGATTGCTGATGCCGATGAGGAATTCCTGCAGCATCAGTCGGTGCAGCGCCCGCGGTTGCGCCGCGCCGGTCTCGGTCAGGTCCAGCCCGTCGAAGGCCCGGCTGCGCCAGCTCTTCACGCCGAGGTAGAGCAGGTAGAGCGCGCCGATCCACTTGATGACGGTGAAGGCCGTCTCCGAAGCCAGCAGCATGGCGCCCAGGCCCACCGCCGAGATCACCAGGAAGATCACGAAGGCCACATCGCGACCCAGGGCCGCCAAGCCCGCGGTCACCGCGCCATGGCGGATGCCGTTGCCGAGCGAGCAGAAGTTGTTGGGGCCGGGGGTCAGGGCGATGAGCAGGGCGACCGGAAAGAACAGCAGGGCATCGACGAGGTTCATGGCGGTCGCCTGGCGCGCCACGCAGGCGCTGAAGAGGAGGGTGGTCGGCTATTTAAACCGTCTTTCCACGCCTTTCTCCACCAGAATCTTCGCCGAGATCTCCTCCACGGAAAAATGCGTGGTGTTGATGAAGGAGATGTTCTCGCGACGGAACAGACTCTCCACCTCGCGCAGTTCGAATTCGCACTGGGCGAAGCTCGCATAGCGACTGTTGGGCCGGCGCTCGTGGCGGATCGCCGCCAGCCGCTCGGCGTCGATGGTCAGGCCGAACAGCTTGTCCTTGTAGGTCTTGAGCGAGGCGGGCAGCTGCAGGCGCTCCATGTCCTCTTCGGTCAGCGGATAGTTCGCCGCGCGGATGCCGTATTGCAGCGCCATGTAAAGGCAGGTCGGCGTCTTGCCGCAGCGCGAGACCCCCACCAGGATCAGATCGGCCTGCGCATAGTGGGTCGTGCGGGCGCCGTCGTCGTTTTCGAGTGCGAAATTGACGGCCTCGATCCGCTCCATGTAGTGACTATTGTGCATGATCGAATGTGACTTCCCTACCGAATACGAAGATTCGGCGGAAAGTTCCCGTTCGAGCGGGGATAAAAACGTGGAGAAGATGTCGATCATGAACCCGTTCGACTGGTCCAGAATGGCCCGGATGTCACGGTTGACGATGGTATCGAAGATGATGGGTCGCGCACCGTCCTGGACGGCGGCGGCATTGATCTGCTGTACCATCGCCCTGGCCTTGTCCAGCGTATCCACGTAGGGGCGCGTGATCTTTCTGAAGGTGATGTCCCCGAACTGGGCCAGGAGGCTCTGACCGAGGGTTTCGGCCGTGATGCCGGTACCGTCGGAAATGAAAAAGGCGGTTCGTTGCATGGAGGGACGTCCTGGTGGCGTACGGGGCAGGGATCGCTGCACTGTAACCTACCGCCGTCCACTGTCCATGGGGCGGGCGCCGAGGCGTACTGCTTTCCCACAAAGACACAAGATGGAGAGAAGACCTTGGACGAGTATGTAATTTCACTGGAGCAGCTTGGCGTGCACGACGTCGAGCGCGTGGGCGGCAAGAACGCATCTCTCGGCGAGATGATCGCCAACCTGGCCAACGCGGGCGTCTCCGTGCCGGGCGGGTTCGCCACCACGGCCCAGGCCTATCGCGATTTCCTTGAGCAGAGTGGGCTGAACGAGCGTATCCACGCCGCGCTCGATGCCCTGGATGTCGACGACGTCGTCGCCCTGGCCAGGACCGGCGCCCAGATCCGCCAGTGGGTCATGGACGCACCTTTCCCCGAGCGCCTGGATGCCGAGATTCGCCGGGCCTTCGCCGAGATCTCGGCCGGCAACCCCAATCTCGCCGTGGCCGTGCGCTCCTCGGCGACCGCCGAAGACCTGCCGAATGCCTCCTTTGCCGGCCAGCAGGAAACCTTCCTCAACATCCGCGGCGTCGACAACGTCATTCGCGCGGCCAAGGAAGTCTTCGCCTCCCTCTTCAATGACCGCGCCATCGCCTACCGCGTCCACCAGGGCTTCGATCACAAGCTGGTCGCCCTGTCCGCCGGCGTGCAGCGCATGGTGCGTTCCGAGACCGGCGCCGCCGGCGTGCTCTTCACCCTGGATACCGAATCCGGTTTCCGCGATGCGGTCTTCGTCACCGCCGCCTATGGTCTCGGCGAGACCGTGGTGCAGGGCGCGGTGAACCCGGACGAATTCTATGTACACAAGCCCACCCTGGAAGCCGGTCGCCCGGCCATCCTCAGGCGCAACCTGGGCAGCAAGGCGATCAAGATGGTCTATGGCGAAGAAGCCAAGGCCGGCCGCTCCGTCCGTACCGTCGATGTCGAGCCCGCGGATCGCGCGCGTTTCTCCATCACCGACGCCGAGGTCACCGAGCTGTCCAAACAGGCGCTGATCATCGAGCGCCACTATGGGCGGCCGATGGACATCGAATGGGCCAAGGACGGCGACGACGGCAAGCTCTACATCGTCCAGGCCCGCCCTGAAACGGTGAAGAGCCGGGCCAGCGCCACCGTCATGGAACGCTACCTGCTCAAGGACAAGGGCCAGGTGCTGGTGGAAGGCCGTGCCATCGGCCAGCGCATCGGCGCCGGCAAGGTCAAGATCATCCGCGACGTCAGCGAGATGGACCGCGTCCAGCCCGGCGATGTCCTGGTCTCCGACATGACCGATCCCGACTGGGAGCCGGTGATGAAGCGCGCCAGTGCCATCGTCACCAACCGTGGCGGTCGTACCTGCCACGCCGCCATCATCGCCCGCGAGCTGGGTATCCCGGCGGTGGTCGGCTGCGGCAATGCCACCAGCCTGCTCAAGGAAGGCCAGACCGTCACCGTCTCCTGCGCCGAGGGCGATACCGGCCTGATCTACGAAGGTGAGCTCGACTTCGACATCCGCAAGAGCTCGGTGGATGCCATGCCCGAGTTGCCGTTCAAGATCATGATGAACGTCGGCAACCCTGACCGTGCCTTCGATTTCGCCCAGCTGCCCAACGCCGGCGTGGGTCTGGCGCGCCTCGAATTCATCATCAATCGCATGATCGGCGTGCACCCCAAGGCGCTGCTGAACTACGACAGCCTGCCCTTCGAGGTGAAGGAAAGCGTCGACAAGCGCATCGCCGGGTACTCGGATCCGGTCGGCTTCTATGTCGAGAAGCTGGTGGAAGGGGTCTCTACCCTGGCCGCCGCCTTCTGGCCGAAAAAGGTCATCGTGCGCCTGTCGGACTTCAAGTCCAACGAGTACGCCAACCTGATCGGCGGCAAGCTCTACGAACCCGAGGAAGAGAACCCCATGCTGGGCTTCCGCGGCGCTTCCCGCTACATCAGCGAGAACTTCCGCGACTGCTTCGAGCTGGAATGTCGCGCCATGAAGAAGGTGCGTGAAGAGATGGGTCTGACCAACGTCGAGCTCATGGTGCCCTTCGTGCGCACCCTGGACGAGGCGGCGCGCGTGGTCGAGCTGCTCGGCGAGAACGGCCTCAAGCGCGGCGAGAACGACCTGCGCGTGATCATGATGTGCGAGCTGCCCTCCAACGCCTTGCTGGCGGACGAGTTCCTCGAGCACTTCGACGGCTTCTCCATCGGCTCCAACGACCTGACCCAGCTCACCCTGGGCCTGGATCGCGACTCCGGCATCATCGCCCACCTGTTTGACGAGCGTAATCCGGCGGTCAAGAAGCTGCTGGCCAATGCCATCGCCGCCTGCAACCGGGCCGGCAAGTACATCGGCATCTGCGGTCAGGGTCCCTCGGATCACCCAGACCTGGCCAAGTGGCTGATGGAGCAGGGCATCGAGAGCGTCTCGCTCAACCCCGACTCCGTGCTCGACACCTGGTTCTTCCTGGCTGAAGGCAACGCCTGATCCCGGGGCTCACCCCGCCGGGCAACGGCGGGGTGAGCCTTTCCAGGATTAATTCCCTCATTCCCCACGAAGGTGGCGCCTGCGCCCTGCCCAGGGCCGCCTTTGCCGGATTGCTTGACCGGAAGCGGTCGCGATCCCTGCACGAGATCCCAGATGCAGCAGTACGACAGCGATGTGGAACAGGGCCTCATCTATGGCTATCTCCTCGATGGCCGTGGCGGCGGAAGACGCCTGAGTCGCCGGGAGCTGGCCGAGGCCGAGCCGGGCCCCGGCGAAGTGCTCTGGCTGCACTGGGATCGCAGCGTTCCCGAAGCCCAGGCCTGGCTCCGGCAATCCAGCGGCCTGAGCGAATTCGCCTGCGACCTGCTGCTGGAAGAGGCGACCCGCCCGCGGCTGGTCAATCAGCCCGACGACAGCCTGCTGCTGTTCCTGCGCGGGGTGAACCTCAATCCCGGCGCCGTGCCCGAAGACATGGTGTCGCTGCGGGTATTCGTCGACAAGCGCCGGGTGATCTCGCTGCGCATGAGGCCCATGAAGGCTGCCGCCGAGGTCCAGGAAGACCTGGAAGCGGGCATCGGCGCCCAGAGCGCCGAGGAACTGGTGCTCTATCTCGCCAGCTACATGACCAGCCGGGTCGATGACCTGGTGCGCGGTCTGTCCGACCAGCTCGATGGTCTCGAAGAGCAGGTCGACCAGGACGAGAACAGCCTGCCCGACCATGCCCAGGTGCTCACCCTCAGGCGTCGTGCGACCGGGCTGCGCCGCTACCTGGCCCCGCAGCGCGACATCTATGGCGATCTGGCGCGTGGCAAGCCCGCCTGGTTCGTCGAGGCGGCCAGTCAGGGCTACTGGAGCGAATTGCACAACAGCCTGGTGCGCAACCTGGAAGAGCTCGAGGTGATGCGCGAGCGGGTGGCGCTGCTGCAGGACGCCGAACAGCGGGCGACCACGGAAAAGACCAATCGCACCCTCTATCTGCTGGCCATCATCACCGGCTTCTTCCTGCCCATCAGCTTCATCACCGGTCTGCTGGGGATGAACATGGGCGGCCTGCCGGGTTCGTCGTCTCCCTTCGGCTTCGTGGCCGCCTGCCTGCTGATCGCGGCGGTGTCGATCTTCCAGGTCTGGCTGTTTCGCCGACTGCGCTGGCTGTGACCCCGCCTCCACCTCGTTGCGTCAAGAGGAAACGACCAGCGAGGTGCTTATGCACGATCCTTTCGAAGCGTCCCTCAAGGCGCTCCTCAATACCCCGGCCAACGCTCAGGACGAGGAGGGCGATGACCAGGCGCGCTTGCACCGGGTGCTCAAGACCGCCAACCGTCAGGTGGGCGCGGGTGCGCTGTTCGATCTGATCGGGCGGCACTGGGTATCGGTGCTGCTGCTGGCGCTGGGCAACGGTGCCCCTCATCTGAAGCCGCGCTCCCGTCGCACCCGGCGTAGCGAATCTTCCCCGGAGATCCTGAAGTAGATGGAATTCGATATCTGGACCCAGAGTCTGCTGTCCGCCATGACCACCCTGTGGAGCAAGGTGGCCGGTTTCATTCCCAACGTCTTCGGCGCCCTGGTGGTGATCCTCGCCGGCTTCGCCGTCGCCAAGATTCTCGACACCGTGCTGTCGAAGGTACTCGCCAAGCTCGGCCTGGATCGCATCCTTGCCGGTGCCGGTGTGACCAAGCAACTGGCCAAGATCGGCATCCGCATCCCGGTCACCACCCTGATCGGCCGGATCGTCTACTGGTTTGTCCTGCTGGTGTTCCTGGTGTCGGCCGCCGAATCCCTGGGCCTGCAGCGCGTGTCCTCCACCCTGGACGTCATGGCGCTCTATGTGCCCAAGATCTTTGGTGCGGCCCTGGTGCTCATCGTTGGCGTGCTGCTGGCGCAACTGGTCAGTGGCCTGGTCCACGGCGCCGCCGAGGGTGTCGGCCTGGACTACGCCGCGGGGCTTGGGCGCCTGGCCCAGGGCCTGGTCATCATCATTTCGATTTCGGTCGCGGTCGGTCAGCTGGAGATCAAGACCGAGCTGCTGAACCTGGTCATCGCCATCGTGCTCACCGCCTTCGCCCTGGCCGCCGCCCTGGCCCTGGGTCTGGGCAGCCGGGGGCTGGTGTCGCAGATTCTGGCCGGCATCTATGTGCGCGATCTCTACGAAGTCGGCCAGTGGGTGACCCTGGCGGACGTCGAAGGCGAGATCGAGGAAATCGGGACCGCCAAGACCCTCATCATGACCGAGGAAGGCGATATCGTTTCGGTTCCGAACCGTCTATTGCTGGAGGCTCAGGTGCGCAGCCGCTGACAGGCGCCGCGGAGATGGCTATCATGCCCGCCACTTTTTGGTAGCCAACTCCGTCTTGAACAAGCCTGCCCCTCATGCCTACGACCCGACTACGCTCAGTGATGAAGAGCTGGTCCAGCGTGCGCATGGTGAACTCTTCCACGTGACGCGAGCCTACGAAGAACTGATGCGCCGTTATCAGCGCACCCTGTTCAACGTCTGTGCCCGCTACCTGGGGAACGACCGGGATGCAGACGATGTCTGCCAGGAGATCATGCTGAAGGTGCTTTACGGTTTGAAGAATTTCGAGGGGAAATCGAAATTCAAGACCTGGCTGTACAGCATCACCTACAACGAGTGCATCACTCAGTACCGCAAGGAACGCCGCAAGCGGCGGCTGGTGGAGGCATTAAGTCTGGATCCGATGGAGGAAGCCTCCGAGGAACGGGCGCCGAAGCTGGAAGAGAAGGGAGGGATGGATCGCTGGCTGGTCCATGTGGGTCAGGTCGATCGGGAGATCCTGGTGCTGCGCTTCGTCGCAGAGCTGGAGTTCCAGGAGATCGCCGACATCATGCGCATGGGCCTCAGTGCCACCAAGATGCGGTACAAGCGGGCACTCGACAAACTGCGTGACAAGTTCGCAGCTGAAGTTGAGGGCTGACCGGATGTGTCAGCCGTAAGTTTTTGAACTTCACGAAAACTTGTTGTCGAAGCCTCCGGAGATTGCCGGAATTAGTACCACTAAAATGGGGATACAAAGGATGAAACTGAAGAGCACCTTGGGCGTCGTTATCGGCTCCCTGCTGGCAAGCGCCTCGCTGAGCGCCCTGGCACAAGGTCAAGGCGCCGTCGAGACCGAGCTGTTCGGCAGCCGTCTGTTCACCGACAGCCAGCGCAACATGACCAACGCTGACCTGTACGGCGGTTCCGTTGGCTACTTCCTGACCGATGACGTTGAGCTGGCGTTGTCCTACGGTGAGTACCACAACGCCCGTGGCGACCACGACCTGGGTCACAAGAACATCAAGGGCAGCCTGGCCGCTCTGGATGCCTACTACCACTTCGGTCAGCCCGGCGTCGGCCTGCGTCCGTACGTGTCCGGTGGCTTCGCTCACCAGTCCATCAGCAACCGCGACATCAACGAAGGTGGTCGTGACCGCTCCACCTACGCCAACCTAGGTGCCGGCCTGAAGTACTACTTCACCGAGAACCTGTATGCCCGTACCGGCGTGCAAGCTAACTACAACATCGACTACGGCGACACCGAGTGGAGCGCTGCTGTAGGTGTTGGTCTGAACTTCGGTGGTTCCACCAAGAAAGAAGTCGCTCCGGCTCCGGCTCCGGCCCCCGTTGCTGACGTCTGCACCGATTCCGACAACGACGGCGTCTGCGACAACGTCGACAAGTGCCCGAACACCCCGGCCAACGTCACCGTTGACGCTACCGGCTGCCCGGCTGCTGCCGAAACCGTTCGCGTCGAGCTGGACGTGAAATTCGATTTCGACAAGGCCGTGGTCAAGCCCAACAGCTACGCCGACATCAAGAACCTGGCTGATTTCATGCAGCAGTACCCGCAGACCTCGACCACCGTTGAAGGCCACACCGACTCCGTCGGCACCGACGCCTACAACCAGAAGCTGTCCGAGCGTCGTGCCAACGCCGTGCGTAACGTCCTGGTTAACCAGTACGGCGTGCAGGGCGGCCGCGTGAACGCTGTTGGTTACGGCGAATCCCGCCCGGTTGCTGACAACGCCACCGAAGCCGGTCGCGCCGTCAACCGTCGCGTAGAAGCCGAAGTCGAAGCTCAGGCCAAGTAAGCTGCCTGATCCAGACTCGAAAAAGCCCGCCTTGTGCGGGCTTTTTCATGCCTGGCGTTTCTAGTGTCCGACTTCGATCCAGGTCCTGCAGGCATAAAAAAACCCCGCCGAAGCGGGGTTCTTCCTGGCGGATCGATCAGCCGCGATCGTCCGAGATGTCGCGTTGGGCAACGCCGGTGTACAGCTGGCGCGGCCGGCCGATCTTGTAGGGACCGGACAGCATTTCCTGCCAGTGCGAGATCCAGCCGACGGTCCGCGCCATGGCGAAGATCACGGTGAACATGCTGGTCGGGATGCCGATCGCCTTGAGGATGATGCCGGAGTAGAAGTCCACGTTCGGGTAGAGGTTGCGCTCGACGAAGTAGGGGTCCTTGCGGGCTAGTTCTTCGAGGCGCATGGCCAGTTCCAGCTGCGGATCGTTGATGCCGAGCTCGGCCAGGACTTCGTCGCAGGTCTGCTTCATCACCGTGGCGCGCGGATCGAAGTTCTTGTAGACGCGATGGCCGAAGCCCATCAGCTTGAACGGATCGTTCTTGTCCTTGGCCTTGGCCACGAACTTGTCGATGTTGGCCACATCGCCGATCTCGTCCAGCATCTTCAATACCGCTTCGTTGGCACCGCCGTGCGCCGGGCCCCAGAGGGCGGCGATACCGGCAGCGATACAGGCGAAGGGGTTGGCGCCCGACGAACCGGCCAGGCGGACGGTGGAGGTGGAGGCGTTCTGCTCGTGATCGGCATGCAGGATGAAGATGCGATCCATGGCGCGGGCCAGCACCGGGCTGATCGGTTTTTCCTCGCACGGGGTGTTGAACATCATGTGCAGGAAGTTTTCCGCGTATCCCAGGTTGTTGCGGGGATACATCATCGGCTGACCCATGGAGTACTTGTGCACCATGGCTGCCAGGGTCGGCATCTTGGCGATCAGGCGCATCGCCGAAATCTCGCGGTGCTGCGGATCGGTGATGTCCAGGGAGTCGTGATAGAAGGCCGAGAGGGCGCCGACCACACCGCACATGATCGCCATGGGGTGCGCATCGCGGCGGAAGCCGTTGAAGAAGTTCTTCAGTTGCTCGTGAACCATGGTGTGGTTCTTGATGGTATCAACGAACTGCGCCTTTTCTTGCGCGTTCGGCAATTCACCCTTGAGCAGCAGGTAACAGGTCTCGAGGTAGTCGGATTTCTCCGCCAGTTGCTCGATCGGGTAGCCCCGGTGCAGCAGGATGCCCTTGTCACCGTCGATATAGGTGATCTTGGACTCGCACGAGGCAGTGGACATGAAGCCCGGGTCGAAGGTGAACACACCAGTGGAGGTGAGGTTGCGAACATCGATCACGTCCGGGCCAAGGGTGCCGGACATAACGGGCAGGTCAACCGGATCCGCTCCCGAGATGATCAACTGCGCTTTCTTGTCAGCCATTAGGCCTCCTTATTTTGCTTTGAAATCATCAATAAACCCTCCACTCAGGGCCTCGCCCACTATAGAGGGATAAATTTGAAAGTCAATTTACGAAAATATCACCCTAAAGGCTCTTTCTGGGCGGATTGTGCGGCGAAAAGACCTTAACACGCAGGCTTCTGAATATCAGCTGGCGACGTCGGAATCGGGCATCCGCGTTTGTCATGAGTAGGCTAACTGTCTATAATTCTCGCCCGACCGTACCGGGTCGGCGAGCTGATGCCGAGCGGTCGAGACGCTTCCAACAGGAAGCGTGTAGCAGATGTGGAATCTCCTATAACTAGCCCGACCGCAATTGGGCCCTCAGTGTGAAAGAAGCCGTGAATAGCAAACGACCTGTAAACCTAGATCTCAGGACCATCAAACTACCTATCACAGCTTATACCTCGATTCTTCACCGTATATCCGGCGTCATCCTGTTCCTCGGCATTGCAGTCATGCTCTATGGCCTGCACCTGTCCCTGGGCAGTCCGGAAGGCTTCGGCCAAGTGAAAGCTTTTCTGGCCTATCCGCTGGTCAAGCTCGTGATCTGGGGTCTGCTGTCTGCATTGCTCTACCACCTGGTCGCCGGCATTCGGCACCTGATCATGGATGGTGGCGCCGGCGAAACCCTGCAGGGCGGCAAGCTGGGTGCGCAGCTTGTGCTGGTCATTTCCGCAGTTCTGATCATTCTGGCAGGGGTTTGGGTATGGTAACCAACGTCACCAATCTTTCGCGTTCCGGTCTCTATGACTGGATGGCTCAACGGGTCTCGGCAGTCGTCCTCGCGGTCTACTTCCTCTTTATCATCGGCTACCTGATCCTTCATCCAGGGCTCACCTTCGAGCAATGGCACGGCCTGTTCTCCCACACCCTGATGCGCATCTTCAGCCTGCTGGCGCTGGTGTCCGTCTGCGTTCATGCCTGGGTTGGTATGTGGACCATCTCCACCGACTACCTGACCACCATGGCTATCGGCAAGGGCGCTACCGCCGTGCGTTTCCTCTTCCAGGCGGTATGCGGGTTCGCGATGTTCGCGTTCTTCGTCTGGGGCGTGCAGATCTTCTGGGGTGTTTGATCTATGTCCACAATTCGTCATATCTCGTTTGATGCCATCATCGTAGGTGGCGGCGGCGCCGGTATGCGCGCAGCGCTGCAGCTGGCCCAGTCCGGTCACAAGACCGCGGTGATCACCAAGGTCTTTCCGACCCGTTCCCACACCGTGTCCGCCCAGGGCGGCATCACCTGCGCCATCGCCTCGGCCGACCCGAACGATGACTGGCGCTGGCACATGTACGACACCGTCAAGGGGTCGGACTACATCGGTGACCAGGACGCCATCGAGTACATGTGCTCCGTAGGCCCGGAAGCGGTCTTCGAGCTCGAGCACATGGGTCTGCCGTTCTCCCGCACCGAGCAGGGCCGCATCTATCAGCGTCCCTTCGGCGGCCAGTCCAAGGACTACGGCAAGGGCGGCCAGGCCGCGCGGACCTGCGCCGCGGCCGACCGTACCGGTCACGCCCTGCTGCACACCCTCTATCAGGGCAACCTGAAGAACAACACGGTGTTCCTCAACGAGTGGTACGCCGTGGATCTGGTGAAGAACCAGGACGGCGTCATCGTCGGGGTCATCGCCATCTGCATCGAGACCGGCGAGACCGTCTACGTCAAGGCCAAGGCCACCGTGCTGGCCACCGGCGGCGCGGGCCGTATCTATGCCTCCACCACCAACGCCCTGATCAACACCGGTGACGGTGTCGGCATGGCGCTGCGCGCCGGTGTGCCGGTGCAGGACATCGAGATGTGGCAGTTCCACCCCACCGGCATCGCCGGCGCCGGGGTGCTGGTCACCGAGGGTTGCCGCGGTGAGGGTGGCTATCTGATCAACAAGCACGGCGAGCGCTTCATGGAGCGCTATGCGCCCAACGCCAAGGACCTGGCCGGCCGTGACGTGGTCGCCCGTTCCATGGTCAAGGAAGTGCTGGCCGGCAACGGTTGCGGTCCGGATGGCGACCACGTGCTGCTGAAGCTGGACCACCTGGGTGAAGACGTGCTGCACAGCCGTCTGCCCGGTATCTGCGAACTATCCAAGACCTTTGCCCACGTCGACCCGGTCGTCGCACCAGTGCCCGTGATCCCCACCTGCCACTATATGATGGGCGGCATCGCCACCAACATTCATGGTCAGGCCATCACTCAGGATGCCAATGGCAACGACAGGATCATCGAAGGCCTGTTCGCCGTGGGCGAAGTGGCTTGCGTGTCCGTGCACGGCGCCAACCGTCTGGGTGGCAACTCGCTGCTGGACCTGGTGGTCTTCGGTCGTGCGGCCGGTCTGCACCTGGAGAAGGCGCTCAAGGACGGCATCGAGCACCGCGGTGCCTCGGAAAGCGACCTGGAAGCCTCGCTGCAGCGTCTGTCCGGCGTCAACGAGCGGACCACTGGCGACGACGTCGCCACGCTGCGCAAGCAGCTGCAGACCTGCATGCAGAACTACTTCGGGGTGTTCCGCACCGGCGAGTACATGCAGAAGGGCATCGCCGAGCTGGCCGATCTGCGCGAGCGTATCGCCAAGGTCAAGATCAACGACAAGAGCCAGGGCTTCAACACCGCCCGTATCGAGGCGCTCGAGTTGCAGAACCTGCTGGAAGTGGCCGAAGCGACCGCCATCGCCGCCGAGAACCGCAAGGAGTCCCGTGGTGCTCACGCCCGTGAAGACTTCGAAGAGCGTGACGACGAGAACTGGCTGTGCCACACCCTCTATTTCCCCGGTGAAAAGCGGGTCAGTAAGCGTGGAGTCAACTTCGCGCCCAAGACCGTACCGATGTTCGAACCCAAGGTTCGGACTTACTAAAGGTGACCACCATGTTGAAAGTCAGCGTTTATCGTTACAACCCGGATCAGGACGGCCTGCCGTCCATGCAGGAGTTCCAGGTCGATACCGGTGGGAAGGACCTCATGGTGCTGGACGTCCTGGCTCTGATCAAAGAGCAGGATGAAGGCTTCTCCTACCGTCGTTCCTGCCGCGAAGGCGTGTGCGGCTCCGACGGCATGAACATCAACGGCAAGAACGGCCTGGCGTGCATCACGCCGCTGTCGGCCGTGGTCAAGAACGACAAGCTGGTCGTGCGCCCGCTGCCCGGCCTGCCGGTCATCCGTGACCTGGTCGTCGACATGAGCATCTTCTACAAGCAGTACGAGAAGGTGAAGCCGTTCCTGCAGAACGAGACTCCGGCCCCGGCCATCGAGCGCCTGCAGAGCCCGGAAGACCGCGAGAAGATCGATGGTCTGTACGAGTGCATCCTGTGTGCCTGCTGCTCGACGTCCTGCCCGTCCTTCTGGTGGAACCCCGACAAGTTCCTCGGCCCCGCCGCGCTGCTGCAGGCCTATCGCTTCCTGGCCGACAGCCGTGACACCAAGACCCAGGAGCGTCTGGCGGCCATGGACGATCCGTTCAGCGTGTTCCGCTGCCGGTCGATCATGAACTGCGTGGCGGTCTGTCCCAAGGGGCTGAACCCGACCAAGGCCATTGGCCATGTGCGGGCGATGCTGCTGCAGAGCGGTACCTGATCCACGTCCCGCCCGGCCAGTTGTGCCGGGCGGGTTCGTTAGCGACCTCGATAGCTTGATTCAACCAATGTCCATTCAGGGATACCCGGAACAGCATCCGGGCATTGGCGCAGCCGTAGGGAGGCCAGGTCTCGCGTCGAGACTGGTCATCGGCTGATGCTATCTCTGCCGAAGGGGTGAACTAGATGCACGAAAGTCAGATGCAGCAACTGTGGGACAGCGCTCACCTGTCCGGCAGTAACGCTGCCTATGTGGAAGAGCTCTATGAGCTGTTTCTGCACGATGCCAACGCTGTGCCGGAAGAGTGGCGCACCTACTTCCAGAAGTTGCCCGCGGTCACTGGCAATTCGCCGGACGTCGCGCATTCCGCGATCCGTGACCATTTCGTGCTGTTGGGCAAGAACCAGCGGCGAGCTCAACCGGTCTCGGCCGGTACCGTCAGTTCCGAACACGAGAAGAAGCAGGTCGAAGTCCTGCGTCTGATCCAGGCGTATCGTCTGCAGGGTCATCAGGCTGCCCAACTCGACCCCCTGGGTCTGTGGAAGCGTCAGCCGCCTGCCGATCTGCTGCTCAACCACTATGGGTTGACCGACGCCGATCTGGATACCACCTTCCGCACCGGTGAATTGTTCATCGGCAAAGAGGAAGCAACTCTCCGCGAAATCAGGGATGCGCTGCAAGAGACATATTGCCGCACGGTCGGTGCGGAGTTCATGCACATCGTCGATTCCGAAGAGCGCCGCTGGTTCCTGCAGCGCCTGGAAAGCGTCCGTGGCCGCCCGCAGTATTCCCCTGAAGTCCGCACCCATCTGCTGGAGCGCCTGACCGCCGCCGAGGGCCTGGAAAAGTACCTGGGCACCAAGTACCCGGGCACCAAGCGTTTCGGCCTGGAAGGTGGCGAGAGCCTGATTCCGCTGATCGACGAGATCATCCAGCGTTCCGGTTCCTATGGCGTCAAGGAGCTGGTGATCGGCATGGCCCACCGTGGCCGCCTGAACGTGCTGGTCAACACCCTGGGCAAGAACCCGCGCGACCTGTTCGACGAGTTCGAAGGCAAGAAGCTGGTCGAGCTGGGCTCCGGTGACGTCAAGTACCACCAGGGCTTCTCCTCCAACGTCATGACCCAGGGCGGCGAAGTCCACCTGGCGCTGGCGTTCAACCCCTCGCACCTGGAGATCGTCTCTCCGGTGGTGGAAGGTTCGGTGCGTGCCCGCCAGGATCGCCGCGGCGATCGCTCCGGCGACAAGGTCGTACCCGTCGCCATCCACGGCGACGCGGCCTTCGCGGGCCAGGGCGTGGTCATGGAAACCTTCCAGATGTCGCAGACCCGGGCCTACAAGACCGGCGGCACCCTGCACCTCGTCATCAACAACCAGGTCGGCTTCACCACCAACCGCCAGGAAGACGCGCGTTCCACCGAGTACGCCACCGACGTCGCCAAGATGATCCAGGCGCCGATCTTCCATGTGAACGGCGACGATCCCGAAGCGGTGCTGTTCGTCACCCAGCTGGCGGTCGATTACCGCATGCAGTTCAAGCGTGACATCGTCATCGACCTGGTGTGCTACCGCCGTCGCGGCCACAACGAGGCCGACGAGCCGAGCGGCACCCAGCCACTGATGTACCAGCAGATCGCCAAGCAGCGTACCACCCGCGATCTCTATGCGGATGCCCTGACCCAGGCCGGCGTCGTCACTGCCGAGCAGGTACAGGCACAGTTCGAAGCCTATCGCGGCGCCCTCGACGAGGGCCGTCACGTCGTGGCCAGCCTGGTCAAGGAGCCCAATCGCGACCTGTTCGTCGACTGGAAACCCTACCTCGGTCATGCCTGGACCGCCCGGCACGACACCGGCTTCGACCTCAAGACCCTGCAGGACCTGGCCAACAAGCTGCTGCAGGTTCCGGAAGGCGTCGTGGTCCAGCGTCAGGTCGGCAAGATCCTCGAAGACCGCCAGAAGATGACTGCTGGCGGCCTGCCCCTGAACTGGGGCTTCGCCGAGACCATGGCCTACGCCACCCTGTTGCACGAGGGCCATCCGATCCGCATCACCGGTCAGGACGTCGGGCGTGGCACCTTCTCGCACCGTCACGCGGTGCTGCACAACCAGAAGGACGCTGTCCCCTACGTGCCCCTGCAGCACCTGGCCGAAGACCAGCCGTCGTTCGAGATCTACGACTCCTTCCTCTCCGAGGAAGCGGTGCTGGGCTTCGAATACGGCTACGCCACCACCACGCCCAATGCGCTGGTGGTCTGGGAAGCCCAGTTCGGTGACTTCGCCAACGGTGCCCAGGTCGTCATCGACCAGTTCATCACCAGCGGCGAGATCAAGTGGGGTCGTCTCTGCGGCCTGACCATGCTGCTGCCCCATGGCTATGAAGGCCAGGGTCCGGAGCACTCGTCGGCCCGCCTGGAGCGCTACCTGCAACTGTGCGCCGAGCAGAACATCCAGGTCTGCGTCCCGACCACCCCGGCGCAGATCTATCATCTGCTGCGTCGCCAGGTGATCCGCCCGCTGCGCAAGCCGCTGGTGGTGCTCACGCCCAAGTCGCTGCTGCGCCACAAGCTGGCCATCTCGACCCTGGAAGACCTGGCCCATGGCTCCTTCCAGACCGTGATCAACGAACTGGATACCCTCGACGCCCAGCAGGTGAAGCGCCTGGTCCTGTGCAGCGGCAAGGTCTACTACGATCTGCTAGAGAAGCGCCGCAGCGAGAATCGTCAGGACATCGCCATCGTGCGTCTGGAACAGCTCTATCCGTTCCCGGAAGACGACCTGGCCGAGGTACTGGCGGGCTACCCGAACCTCGAGCGCGTGGTCTGGTGCCAGGAAGAGCCGATGAACCAGGGTGCCTGGTACTGCAGCCAGCATCACATGCGTCGCGCCGTGTCCGCCTACAAGCAAGGCCTGGGTCTGGAATACGCCGGTCGCGATGCGTCCGCCGCGCCGGCCTGCGGCTATGCCTCCATGCACGCCGAGCAGCAGGAAAAACTGCTGCACGATGCTTTCTCCGTTTGATTCGCCACGCGACTACTAGAGATCACTAAGGAAATTCATAGAATGGCTATCGAGATCAAAGCCCCTACCTTCCCGGAATCGGTCGCTGACGGCACCGTCGCCACTTGGCACAAGAAGCCGGGCGAAGCGGTCAAGCGTGACGAACTGCTGGTTGACATCGAGACCGACAAGGTCGTGCTGGAAGTCGTGGCGCCTGTCGATGGCGTCCTGGCCGAAGTCCTGAAGAACGAAGGCGACACCGTGCTGAGCGAAGAAGTCATCGCTCGCGTGGAAGAGGGTGCCACTGCTGCCGCCGCGCCGGCTGCCCAGCCGACCGCTGCCAGCGCGCCGGCTGCCGCGCCGGCCGGCGGTGGTGAAGAGGACCCGATCCTGGCTCCTGCCGCACGCAAGATCGCCGAAGAGAACGGCATCGACCCGGCTACCCTGGTCGGTACCGGCAAGGGCGGTCGCATCACCAAGGAAGACGCCGTCGCCGCCGTCGAGGCCAAGAAGTCCGGCGCCGCCGCTCCGGCTGCCAAGCCCGCTGCCGCCGCCGCTCCGGTGGTGACCGCCGCTGGCGACCGCACCGAGAAGCGCGTCCCCATGACCCGCCTGCGGGCCAAGGTCGCCGAGCGCCTTGTGGAAGCCCAGTCCAGCATGGCCATGCTGACGACCTTCAACGAGGTCAACATGAAGCCGATCATGGACCTGCGCTCCAAGTACAAGGACATGTTCGAGAAGAAGCACAATGGCGTGCGCCTGGGCTTCATGTCCTTCTTCGTCAAAGCCGCCACCGAGGCGCTCAAGCGCCAGCCGGGCGTCAATGCCTCCATCGACGGCAACGACATCGTCTACCACGGTTATCAGGACATCGGCGTGGCCGTGTCCAGCGACCGCGGCCTGGTGGTTCCGGTGCTGCGCAACGCCGAGTTCATGAGCCTGGCGGAAGTGGAAGGCACCATCGCCGACTTCGGCAAGAAGGCCAAGGCCGGCAAGCTGACCATGGAAGACATGCAGGGCGGTACTTTCACCATCTCCAACGGTGGTGTCTTCGGTTCGCTGCTGTCCACCCCCATCGTCAACCCGCCGCAGACCGCGATCCTGGGCATGCACAAGATCCAGGAGCGCCCCATGGCGGTGAACGGCCAGGTCGTGATCCTGCCGATGATGTATCTTGCGCTGTCCTACGACCATCGCCTGATCGATGGCAAGGAAGCCGTGACCTTCCTGGTCACCATGAAGGACCTGCTGGAAGACCCGGCTCGTCTGCTGCTGGACATCTGATCCGGCTCTCGCGGTGCGGGGCAGGGGCCACGCACCGCTTCAAGTTTTCCTGCCTGAAGCTGCTCCAAGGGGATTAGTGTATGAGCGACAAATTCGACGTAGTGGTGATCGGCGCAGGCCCTGGTGGCTACGTGGCCGCCATCCGCGCCGCGCAGCTCGGTCTGAAGACGGCCTGTGTCGAGCGCTACAAGGGCAAGGAAGGCAAGGTCGCCCTGGGCGGCACCTGCCTGAACGTGGGTTGCATTCCCTCCAAGGCGCTGCTGGACAGCTCCTACAAGTACCACGAGGCCCACGAGGGCTTTAAGGTCCACGGCATCGACGCGCCGAACGTCACCATCGACGTGCCCACCATGATCGGCCGCAAGGACCAGATCGTGAAGAACCTCACCGGCGGCGTGGCCACCCTGTTCAAGGCGAACGGCGTGACCCTGCTGGAAGGCAACGGCAAGCTGCTGTCCGGCAAGAAGGTCGAAGTCACCGGTCTGGACGGCAACGTCCAGGTGGTCGAGGCCGAGAACGTCATCCTGGCGTCCGGCTCGCGTCCCATTGACATCCCGCCGGCTCCGGTGGACCAGAAGGTCATCGTCGATTCCACCGGCGCCCTGGAATTCCAGAGCGTGCCCAAGCGTCTGGGCGTGATCGGTGCCGGCGTCATCGGCCTGGAACTGGGTTCGGTCTGGGCCCGCCTGGGTGCCGAAGTCACCGTGCTGGAAGCCCTGGACAAGTTCCTGGTCGCCGCCGATGAGCAGGTATCCAAGGAAGCCTACAAGATCCTCTCCAAGCAGGGTCTGAACATTCGCATGGGTGCTCGCGTGACCGGCTCCCAGGTCAACGGCGAAGAAGTCACCGTCAACTACACCGAAGCCGGTGAAGAAAAGCAGATCACCTTCGATCGTCTGATCGTCGCCGTGGGCCGTCGTCCGGTCACCACCGACCTGCTGGCATCCGACAGCGGCGTGGAAAGCGACGAGCGTGGCTACATCTACGTCGACGACCATTGCGCTACCAGCGTGCCGGGCGTGTTTGCCATCGGTGACTGCGTGCGCGGTCTGATGCTGGCCCACAAGGCCTCGGAAGAGGGCGTGATGGTTGCCGAGCGCATCGCCGGTCACAAGGCCCAGATGAACTATGATCTGGTCCCCTCGGTGATCTACACCCACCCGGAAATCGCGTGGGTCGGCAAGACCGAGCAGGCCCTGAAGGCCGAAGGCGTCGAAGTCAATGTCGGCACCTTCCCCTTCGCGGTCAGCGGTCGTGCCCTGGCGGCCAACGACACCGCCGGCTTCGTCAAGGTCGTGGCGGATGCCAAGACCGATCGCGTCCTGGGCGTCCATGTGGTCGGCCCGAGCGCGGCGGAGCTGGTGCAGCAAGGCGCCATCGCCATGGAATTCGGCTCCAGCGCCGAAGACCTGGGCATGATGGTGTTCTCGCACCCGACGCTGTCCGAGGCGCTGCACGAAGCGGCCCTGGCGGTGAACGGTCATGCGATCCACGCAGTGAATCGCAAGAAGCGGTAAGGGATTTACGGAACCACGGGGTTGCCGACCGCCGTGGAGCCGCAGGGCTCCACCGCAGGAAGGCACCTCGGACTCTTGTTAGTGGGGTGTTAGACACCCCACTAGGGCAGGGGTCACAGGTGGCGCGGTGCCCGCGACCGTCCGGAGGACGGCTCGGAGAACGCACAGCGTCGAATGCGCAATACCCAACGAAGACGGTAGACAAGCATGAATCTCCACGAGTATCAGGGTAAGCAGCTGTTCGCTGAATACGGCCTGCCCGTTTCCAAAGGCTACGCTGTCGACACCCCCCAGGAGGCCTACGAGGCTTGCGGCCGTATCGGCGGCGACGAGTGGGTCGTCAAGGCCCAGGTACATGCCGGTGGCCGTGGCAAGGCCGGTGGTGTGAAGCTGGTCAAGAGCAAGGAAGAAGCCAAGGAATTCGCCGCCAAGTGGCTGGGCCAGCGTCTGGTGACCTACCAGACCGACGCCAACGGTCAGCCGGTCACCAAGATCCTGGTCGAATCCTGCACCGACATCGATCAGGAGCTCTATCTGGGCGCCGTGGTCGATCGTTCCAGCCGCCGTATCGTGTTCATGGCGTCCACCGAAGGTGGCGTGGACATCGAGAAGGTCGCTCACGACACTCCGGAAAAGATTCTGAAGGCCACCATCGATCCGCTGGTGGGCGCTCAGCCCTACCAGGGTCGCGACCTGGCTTTCCAGCTGGGCCTGAAAGGTGACCAGATCAAGCAGTTCACCCAGATCTTCGTCGGTCTGGCCAAGCTGTTCCAGGACTACGACCTGGCGCTGCTGGAAGTGAACCCGCTGGTGATCAAGAAGGACGGCAACCTGCACTGCCTGGATGCCAAGATCAACATCGACAGCAACGCCATCTACCGTCAGCCCAAGCTGCGCGCCTTCCACGACCCGTCGCAGGACGACGCCCGTGAAGCCCATGCGCAGAAGTGGGAACTGAACTACGTGGCCCTGGAAGGCAGCATCGGCTGCATGGTCAACGGTGCCGGTCTGGCCATGGGTACCATGGACATCGTCAACCTGCACGGCGGCAAGCCGGCCAACTTCCTGGACGTCGGCGGTGGCGCGACCAAAGAGCGCGTGACTGAGGCGTTCAAGATCATCCTGTCCGACAGCAACGTGAAGGCCGTTCTGGTCAACATCTTCGGCGGCATCGTGCGCTGCGACATGATCGCCGAAGGCATCATCGGTGCGGTGAAAGAAGTTGGCGTGAAGGTGCCGGTCGTGGTTCGCCTGGAAGGCAACAACGCCGAACTCGGTGCCAAGGTCCTGGCCGAAAGCGGCCTGAACATCATCGCGGCAACCAGCCTGACCGACGCTGCCCAGCAGGTCGTCAAGGCCGCGGAGGGTAAGTAATGAGCGTCCTGATCAACAAAGACACCAAGGTCATCTGCCAGGGCTTCACCGGTAGCCAGGGTACCTTCCACTCCGAACAGGCCATCGCCTACGGCACCCAGATGGTCGGCGGCGTGACCCCCGGCAAGGGCGGCTCCACCCACCTGGGTCTGCCGGTGTTCAACACCGTGCGTGAAGCCGTCGAAGCCACTGGCGCCGACGCTTCGGTGATCTATGTGCCGGCTCCCTTCTGCAAAGACTCCATCATGGAAGCGGCGCTGGGCGGCATCAAGCTGATCGTCTGCATCACCGAGGGTATCCCTACCCTCGACATGCTGGATGCCAAGGTGAAGTGCGACGAACTGGGCGTACGCCTGATCGGCCCGAACTGCCCCGGCGTCATCACCCCCGGCGAGTGCAAGATCGGCATCATGCCCGGTCACATCCACCTGCCGGGCAAGGTCGGTATCGTGTCGCGTTCCGGCACCCTGACCTATGAAGCCGTGAAGCAGACCACCGACGCCGGCTTCGGCCAGTCCACCTGCGTGGGCATCGGCGGCGACCCCATCCCGGGTTCGAACTTCATCGATATCCTGAAGCTGTTCCAGGAAGATCCGCAGACCGAAGCCATCGTGATGATCGGCGAGATCGGCGGCAGCGCTGAAGAAGAAGCCGCGGCCTACATCAAGGCCAACGTGACCAAGCCGGTGGTGTCCTACATCGCCGGTGTCACCGCACCGCCCGGCAAGCGCATGGGCCACGCCGGCGCCATCATCTCCGGCGGCAAGGGTACTGCGGACGAGAAGTTCGCTGCCCTGCAGGACGCCGGTGTGAAGACCGTGCGTTCCCTGGCCGACATCGGCAAGGCCCTGGCCGAACTGACCGGTTGGGAAGTCAAGAAGGCCTGAGCCTGACTGACGGCAGAAAAGGCCGCCTTCGGGCGGCCTTTTTCATGGGCGCGACCGCGACGCCTCATCAGCTGCCGGCTGCCTTTTCGCCGGTAATTCGTTAGGATGGCAACCTTCCGCTCCAACGGCCACGCCGTGGCCCTGCCAAGACCTGCTCCCATGAGGGCGGGCTGCCTTGTTTTCCTCATTGCTGGTACTGCCTTCCATGAAAGCTTTGCAAAGCCGGGATGTCCTGGCCCTTGGATTCATGACGTTCGCGTTGTTCGTCGGCGCGGGCAACATCATCTTTCCCCCGATCGTCGGTCTGCAGGCGGGCGAGCACGTCTGGAGCGCCGCCCTGGGCTTTCTGCTGACCGCCGTCGGCCTGCCGGTGCTGACGCTGATCGCCCTGGCGCGCGTCGGGGGCGGCATGGACGCCCTGAGCAAACCGCTCGGCCAGACCGCCGCCCGCACCCTGGCCATCGTCTGCTACCTGTCGGTGGGCCCGCTGTTCGCCACGCCGCGCACCGCCACGGTGTCCTTCGAGGTCGGCGTCGCGCCGCTGCTGGGCAACGGACCCATACCGCTGTTCCTCTACAGCCTGGCCTATTTCCTGGTGGTGCTGGTGGTCTCGCTCTATCCGGGACGCCTGCTCGATACCGTGGGGCGCTTTCTCGGTCCGCTGAAGATCCTGGCGCTGGCGGTGCTGGGCGGCGCAGCGCTGTTCTGGCCGGCTGGCGGTCCTGCCACGGCGGCACCGGACTACGCCTCGCGGGCGCTGTCCCAGGGCTTCGTCAACGGCTACCTGACCATGGATACCCTGGGCGCCCTGGTATTCGGCATCGTCATCGTCAACGCCATTCGTGCCCGTGGCGTGACAGCGCCGCAGCTGCTGACGCGCTACACCATCATCGCCGGGCTGATTGCCGGGGCAGGGCTGGTGCTGGTCTACCTGAGTCTGTTCCAGCTCGGCGCCGGCAGCGGGGTGCTGGTGCCCCATGCCAGCAATGGCGCCGAGGTCCTGCATGCCTATGTGCAGCACACCTTCGGCAGCGTCGGCAGCGACTTCCTTGCGGTGCTGATCACCCTGGCCTGCCTGGTCACGGCGGTGGGCCTGACCTGCGCCTGCGCGGAGTTCTTCAGCGAATTCCTGCCGTTCAGCTATCGCAGCCTGGTGGTCCTGCTGGCGGCGTTCTCGCTGCTGGTGTCCAACCTGGGCCTGACCCAGCTGATCCAGATCTCGGTACCGATCCTGACCGCCATCTATCCGCCCTGCATCGCGCTGGTGGTGATGAGCTTCTTCACCGCCCGCTGGGCGGCGCCCGGGCGCATCCTCGGGCCGGTGCTGCTGGTGGCCCTGGCCTTTGGCATCCTCGATGGCCTGCAGGCTGCGCACCTGACGGTGCCCTATCTGAGCGGAGCCGTGCAGTGGCTGCCGCTGGCCGACTCGGGTCTGGGCTGGCTGTTGCCGGCCGTGGTGGTGGGCCTTGCCGCCCTGGCGCTGGAAAGCCTGCGGCCTGGCGAACGCGTCCAAGAGGACGAGGCCGAACCGGATCCCTCGCGCTCCTGAATCAGCCGTCCACAAAAAAGCCCGCATAAGCGGGCTTTTTTCGTATCCAGACAGCTTACGGCTTGGGCTGGGTAGCCGGCGCATTGCCGTTGGCGGTACCGGTGGCCGGGCTGACCGAGGTGGCTTCGCCTTTGGATTGCTCCTTGGCAGCCTCGTTGGCGGCTTCGTTGCGCTGCTCAGCAGCCTTGTTGCTCTGCTCAGCGGCTTTGTTCAGGTTTTCCTGGGCTTTCTGTTCGGTCTTGGCAGCATCCTGAGCCTTGTTTTCGGAAGGCTTGTCACAGGCGGCGAGGCCGAAGGCGGCAGTGAAGAGCAGGGCGATGGCGAAGGGCTTTTTCATGTGTTTTCTCCTTATGAACTACACGACAGCCGTTCGAGCGCACCGTTAAAAGTTAAGTTCCGCGTCTAGCCCAAGCATCGCGCAAATTCCTACCTGCATCGCGAACCGAGCGCGCCAAGGTTGAAATGTCACCGGGCGCCCCCATCTCCGCGACATCGCCAGGCATCTGGTGCGTACCTATCGATAGCGGAGTTCGTAGCATGAGTGTGGAGACTCAAAAGGAAACCCTAGGCTTCCAGACCGAAGTGAAGCAGCTGCTTCACCTGATGATTCACTCGCTGTATTCCAACAAGGAAATCTTCCTGCGCGAATTGATTTCCAACGCCTCCGACGCGGCCGACAAGCTCAGATTCGAGGCCTTGTCCAAGCCCGAACTGCTCGAAGGCGGGGATACGCTGAAGATTCGCCTGAGCTTCGATAAGGAGGCCGGCACGGTCACCCTCGAAGACAACGGCATCGGCATGAGCCGCGAAGAGGTGATCGCCCACCTCGGCACCATCGCCAAGTCCGGTACCGCCGATTTCCTGAAGAATCTCAGCGGTGACCAGAAGAAGGATTCCAACCTCATCGGTCAGTTTGGCGTGGGCTTCTACTCGGCCTTCATCGTCGCCGATCAGGTCGACGTCTACACCCGCCGTGCCGGCCAGCCCGCCGCCGAAGGCGTGCACTGGTCGTCGAAGGGGGAAGGGGAGTTCGAGGTCGCGAACGTCGACAAGCCCGAGCGCGGTACCCGCATCGTGCTACACCTTAAGCCCGAGGAAACCGAATTCGCCGATGGCTGGCGCCTGCGCAACGTGGTCAAGAAGTACTCCGACCACATCGGCCTGCCCATCGAGCTGCCCAAGGAGCAGCAGGGGGGCGAGGACGAGCAGCCGACCGCAGCCGAGTGGGAAACCGTCAACCGTGCCAGCGCGCTCTGGACCCGTCCGCGTACCGAACTCAAGGACGAGGACTACCAGGAGTTCTACAAGCACGTCGGCCATGACTTCGAGAATCCGCTGACCTGGAGCCACAACAAGGTCGAAGGCAAGCTCGAATACACCTCGCTGCTGTACGTGCCGGCCCGTGCGCCCTTCGATCTCTACCAGCGTGAAGCGCCCAAGGGCCTGAAGCTCTATGTGCAGCGCGTCTTCATCATGGACCAGGCCGACCAGTTCCTGCCGCTGTACCTGAGATTCATCAAGGGTGTGGTGGACTCCAACGACCTGTCGCTGAACGTGTCCCGCGAGATCCTGCAGAAGGATCCGGTGATCGACTCCATGAAGTCGGCACTGACCAAGCGCGTGCTGGACATGCTCGAGAAGCTGGCCAAGAGCGAGCCGGAGAAGTACCCGTCGTTCTGGGGCCACTTCGGCCAGGTGCTCAAGGAAGGTCCGGCGGAAGACTTCGCCAACCGCGAGAAGATCGCCGGCCTGCTGCGTTTCGCCTCGACCCACAATGGCGACGATGCGCAGAACGTGTCCCTGGCCGACTACATCGGCCGGATGAAGGAAGGTCAGGACAAGATCTACTACCTGACTGGCGAGAGCCATGCCCAGATCAAGAACAGCCCGCACCTGGAAGTCTTCCGCAAGAAGGGTGTCGAGGTGCTGCTGCTGACCGATCGCATCGACGAGTGGCTGATGAGCTATCTCACCGAATTCGACGGCAAGCACTTCGTCGATGTCGCCCGCGGCGATCTGGATCTCGGCAAGCTGGACAGCGAAGAAGACAAGCAGGCCCAGGAAGAGGTCGCCAAGACCAAGGAAGGCCTGGTGGAGCGCCTCAAGCAGGCCCTGGATGCCCAGGTCAGCGAAGTCCGCGTTTCCCATCGCTTGACCGATTCGCCGGCGATCCTGGCGATCGGCGAGCAGGACCTTGGCTTGCAGATGCGCCGCATCCTGGAAGCCAGCGGTCAGAAGGCGCCGGATTCCAAGCCGATCTTCGAGATCAATCCGCAGCACCCGCTGATCGAGAAGCTCGATGGCGAGCCCGACGAGGACCGCTTCGCCGACCTGTCGCACATCCTGTTCGATCAGGCTGCGCTGGCTGCAGGCGACAGCCTCAAGGACCCCGCCGCCTATGTCCGCCGGTTAAACAAACTGCTGGTGGAATTGTCCGCTTGAAGATAGAAGCCCGCCTCGGCGGGCTTCTTCTTATCCACCCTCTGGAGGACCCCATGGTCGATGTCACTGTAAAACCCGTTGCCTACGAAATCGATGGTCAGCCGTTCGAGAGCCAGCTGGTGTACGCCACCAGCAGTAATCCGACCCGTCCAGGCGTGCTCTTCGCGCCCAACTGGATGGGGGTGTCCCATGGCGCCGTCGAGCAGGCCAAGGCGCTGGCCGAGGCCGACGGCCTGGCTTACCTGGTAGTGGATTTCTACGGTCGCAACGTGCGTCCGCAGAACGCCGACGAGGCCCTGGCGGCCATGACGCCGATCCGCGGCGATCGCGCGCTGTTGCGCCAGCGCATGCAGGCGGCTCATGCGGCGCTGCTTGCCCAGGCCGAGACAGCGGCGGTGGACGTCCACCAGATCGCGGCCATCGGCTTCTGTTTTGGCGGCTGCGCGGCGCTGGAACTGGCGCGCGACGGGGCCCGGCTGAGCGCCGTGGTGACCTTCCACGCCAATCTGGATACGCCCAACCCGGCCGATGCGGCCCGTATCACCGGTCCGGTGCTGGTGCTGCACGGCGCCGCCGACCCGATGGTGCCGGACGAGCAACTCACCGGCTTCCGCCAGGAGATGGATGCCGCCCAGGTGGATTGGCAACTGCTGAGCTATGGCGGCGCGGTGCATTCCTTCACCGATCCCGAAGCCAACAATCCGGGCAAGCAGCAATATCACCCGGTGGTGGCCAAGCGTGCCTTCCTGGCGATGCACAACCTGTTCGACGAAGTCTTCGCCCAGGGCTGATGATCTTCGCTGTCTGCCGGAACCCGGGTCGGGCCCGGCAGGGCAGGGTCAGCCGCGGATGACTTCCCGGGTGAAATCCAGGGGGCCGCGGCAGCGTCGGCACAGATAGCGTCGTCCCTTGCGCACCAGAGCATGACGCTGGGCGGTGAATTCGAAGCGACCGTCCGGACAGTTGCAGCGATACAGGTACAGGGTGCGGGCCCGTTGCGGCAATTCGTAGGTGTGGCAGCGATCCGGTGGCAAGCCATAGACGCCACGCATGATCAGCTGCCACTCCTCGCCATGCGGCCTGATGCTGCCGCCAAACAGCTGGTGCGCCACCAGATGCGCCACCTCGTGGGCCACGGTTTGTTCGAGAAAGTGAGCGCGATTTTCCTGATAGAGCTGCCCGTTGAATCTCAATCGGTTCTCGGTGAGATGGGCGACGCCGGCGCGCTGGCCGCGCAGGGCCAGGCTGACGTCCGGGCGTGGGAAGCGACGTTTGAAGAAGGCCTCGGACTGCCGATAGCAGTCTTCGACCCGGGCGTGGAGTTGTTCAGGCATGGGCAACCTCTGGCGAGGCGGATGATTATGCCGAAGCTCGTGCCTGCGCCCTAGCGTCCGCGGTCGGCTGGTGGCCATAGTGCCGCCTCAGCGTATCCATGGCCGCGTTGATGGTCTGCAGCCGACCGGTGCTGCCGCCACGATCCGGATGGTGACGACTGGCGAGCTGGCGATAGCGGCGGCGGATCTGGCCGTAGTCCGCCGAACGGTCCAGGCCCAGCAGGCGCAGGGCTTCCAGCAGTTCGGACTCGCCGTTGACCAGCGCCCAGAAGTGATTGAGCAGATTGGCCACGTCTTCCGGCGTGGTGGTCTCCAGCTGGGTGAGGTCCAGGTAATAGGCGCGCAGCGGATCGGCCACGATCAGCCCGGGCCGGGCGCGCAGATAGGGCCGCAGTTCGATACGCAGGGCGCTGATGACCAGTTCGGCGCGTTGCTCGGCACGCAACTGGTCGCGCAGCTGGTAGAGGGCGTTGAAGACGCGAAAATGCAGGCGGAAGAGTTCGTAGTTGTCGGTCACCGGGCGCGGGGGCACGAGGGGAGAACCCGCCCGGCGCAGGGCCTGCAGCAACTCGTACTCCGACAGGCTGGTCTGGGCCCCGAGCAGTTCCTGATGGAGCGCCGTCATGAGCGCCTGGGTTTCGCTCATGGCTGCCGGTCGCCGCGGATTGACGTTCGGGGTAGGGCGGCGGAAGCTTTGCGCGTAAAATGCCGGCCTTTCGTTTTTTCCTTTCGCGGATTCATCCATGGGCACCCTTTCGGTCAACCAGAACAAGCTGCAAAAACGCCTGCGCCGTCTTACCGGCGAAGCCATCGCCGACTACAACATGATCGAGGACGGCGACAAGGTCATGGTCTGCCTGTCCGGTGGCAAGGACAGCTACACCCTGCTCGACATGCTGCTCCATCTGCAGAAGGTCGCGCCGATTCGCTTCGAGATCGTGGCGGTCAACCTCGACCAGAAGCAGCCGGGCTTTCCTGAACACGTTTTACCCCAGTATCTGAAGGAACTGGGGGTCGAGTACCACATTCTGGAACGTGATACCTATTCCGTGGTGAAGGAAAAGATCCCCGAGGGCAAGACCACCTGTTCGCTGTGCTCGCGCCTGCGCCGGGGCATCCTCTATACCTTCGCCGACGAGATCGGTGCGACGAAGATGGCGCTCGGCCATCATCGCGACGACATGGTAGAAACCTTCTTCCTCAATTTGTTCCATGGCGGCACCCTCAAGGCCATGCCGCCCAAGTTGCGCGCCGATGACGGCCGCAATGTGGTGATCCGACCGCTCGCCTACTGCAACGAGAAGGACATCGAGGCCTACGCCGTCCTGCGCGAATTCCCCATCATTCCCTGCAACCTCTGCGGCTCCCAGGAAAACCTGCAGCGCAAGGTGGTCAAGGAGATGCTGCTGGAGTGGGAGCGCAAGACGCCGGGGCGCACCGAGATCATGTTCCGCGCCCTGCAGAACGTGGTGCCCTCGCAGCTGGCCGATCGCGAGCTGTTCGACTTCGCCAGTCTCAAGATCGATGACAGTGCGACGCCGCGCTTCGTCCAGGTGATGAATCTCTGATGCGGGACTACGCCTGGCTGCTCGAATACGCCCTCAACCGCTGTGGCTCGCGCGCGGCCCTGGAAGCGCGACTGCCACAACCGGTGGACGCCGCGACCCTGAGGTCGGTGGGCGATGACCGCTATCTGTCGCTGCTGACCCGCCGCATCTTTCGCGCCGGACTCAAGCACAGCCTGGTGGATGCCAAGTGGCCGGCCTTCGAGGAGGTCTTCTTCGGCTTCGATCCGGAGAAGGTGGTGCTCATGGGCGGCGAACGCCTGGAGCGGCTGATGCAGGATGCGCGGCTGATCCGCCACCTGGGCAAATTGCGTAGCGTGCCGATCAACGCCCAGATGGTGCTCGACTTCCAGCACAGCCACGGCAGCTTCGGCCAGTTGCTGGCCGAATGGCCGACAGAGGACATCGTCGGCCTGTGGGAGCTGCTGACCAAGCGTGGCAACCAGCTGGGTGGCCTGTCGGCGCAGCGATTCCTGCGCATGGCCGGCAAGGACACCTTCCTGGCGACCGACGATGTGGTGACGGCGCTCAAGGCGCAGAACATCCTCGACAAGGCGCCCACCGCCAAGCGCGACCGGCAGAAGATGCAGGAGGCCTTCAACCTCTGGCAGGAACAGAGCGGGCGTCCGCTCTGCCAGCTGTCGGTGATGCTGGCCCTGACGGTGAATCATTGACCGACGCCCTGGCACGCGCCCGGGGTCTGCTCGCGCGGGCCGGGCGGGTGCTGTTCATCACCGGGGCCGGGCTTTCCGCCGACTCCGGACTGCCAACCTATCGCGGCCTGGGCGGGCTGTACAACGGCCTCACCGAGGAAGGCATCCCCATCGAGGCGGCGCTGTCGGGCAGCATGCTCCGGCAGCGTCCGGAGCTCTGCTGGCGCTACCTGGCGCAACTTGGCCGGGCCTGCGCCGCGGCCGTGCCCAATGCGGCGCACCAGGCGATCACCGATTTCGGCGTTCGACATCCCGGCAGTTGGGTGCTGACACAGAACATCGACGGCTTTCATCGGCAGTCGGGTTTTCCAGCGGAGCGGCTGATCGAGATCCACGGACAACTGGAGCCGCTCGCCTGCATGAGTTGCGCGCAGGCCGTCGAGGCGGCTCAGGATTACCTGGCCGGTCCGTTGCCGCCGCGTTGTCCCTCTTGCGGCGGCATTCTGCGGCCACCCGTGGTGCTGTTCGAGGAAGCCTTGCCGGGCACCGAGTTGCAGCGTCTGCAGGAGGCGGTGGAGGAGGGATTCGACCTGGTGATCGCGGTCGGCACCACGGCTGCCTTCGGCTATATCCAGGCGCCGATCGGACAGACCCTGGCGCAGGGTGGCGACCTCATCGAGATCAACCCGGACCGCTCGTCGCTGAGCGGCCTGGCGACCGTTCAGCTCAAAAAAAGGGCCGTAGACGTCCTTCCCCGGCTTTTGAGTCACATCGAAGGCTAAAAAAACTTGCCATCTGTGATCCACGTCGGCAAGGTGTCGAAACTTTGAAAAAACGACACGGTCGTGCCCATGCCAAGGAAACGCCTCGCACCCCTCGTGCCCCTGTCTTTTGTCTGTCTGCTCGCCGCCTGTGCGAGTGCGCCGCAAAGTCCCGACACCATCGCTACCCAGGATTCGTCCACTCCCTCCCGGACGTTCCAGACCGCTTCGCTGCATGGCCTGGGTGGCGCTGGCAATGGCTCCGCGCCCGTGGAGGCCGAGGGTGCTCAGCAACGTCCGGTCTTCCCTCATACCCAGTCGCCGCATCAGCTCGACTGGGAGCGCGAGGTCGGCCCGCGCCAGGCGCTGCCGAGTCTGGCGGACCAGATCCTCAATCGTGCCACTCAGCTGGTGGGGACACCCTATCGCCGCGGCGGCAGCACCCTGGCCGGTTTCGATTGCAGCGGTTTCGTCAATTACGTCTTTCGTGAGCGCGCCGGTATGACCCTGCCGCGTTCCACCCGCGAGATCATCGATCTCGAAGTACCGGTAGTCAGCAAGAATGACCTGGAACCTGGCGACCTGTTGCTGTTCAATAGCAACGGCCGTGGCCGGGTCAGTCACACCGGTATCTACATGGGCGAAGGCAAGTTCATCCATTCCTCCAGTCGTCGTAGCGGCGGGGTGCGGGTGGACAGCCTGAACGACCAGTACTGGAAGGTGAGTTTCCTGGAAGGCAAGCGCGTATTGCGCTGAGGCGTATCGCCGCGATCTTCGCCGGTGCGCTTCGAGGACCCGTCGAGGCTGCGTGGCAGGCCGATGGTGATCGATGGATAACTAAGGATGTCTCCAATGCCGCATGCGGCTCGCCTCGGATTGTATTGCGCCCTTGTACTGCTGGCCGCCTGTGCCGGCAGGCCGCCCCAGGCCCCCGCACCGGTCTCCCCGGTCGTCTCCCGTCCCGTGCTGGAAAGCCAGGCCCAGGCGGCCAACGATGTACTCTTTCGGGCCATCGGCCTGGTCGGCACGCCCTATCGGTACGGCGGCAACACCCCGGCGGGTGGATTCGACTGCAGCGGTCTGATCGGCTACGTCTATCGCGATGCGGCTGGCGTGGCCCTGCCGCGCTCGACGCGCGAGATGATCACCCTCGGCTCGCCCAATGTGGCGCGCAACGCCCTGCAGCCCGGTGATCTGATCTTCTTCGCCACGGCCGGTGGTCGTCAGGTCAGCCATGCCGGCATCTATGTCGGGGAAGGGCGTTTCGTCCATGCGCCACGTACCGGCGGTACCGTGCGCCTGGACAGCCTGGCCAAGCCCTACTGGCAGAACAGCTACCTGCAGGCCAAGCGGGTGCTGGTCACGCCGAGTCTCGCCGGCGGCTATTGAACCCCGTTCCGCCCGGGCGGCTCGAATGGGCATCCAGCCCGTGTGGAGCCCATCATGCCCCAGGCGATACGTCTGCCGCCCCAGCCGGCTCGCTGCGAGCTGTGCGGTCGGGCGGCGCCGCTCACCCGCCATCATCTGATTCCTCGCTCGCTGCACGACAAGGCCTACGTGCGCAAGAGATTCGACCGCATCAGCCGGATCACCGCCACCCTCTGGGTCTGCCGACCCTGCCACAACCATATCCACCAGACCTTCGACGAAAAGACCCTGGCGCTGGAATACAACAGCCGCGAATTGCTGCTCAGCGATGCGCGCATTCGCCAGTTCGTCGACTGGCTGGCGGCCAAGCCCGATGGCTTCGTGCCCAAGCGCTGAGTAATACCACCCCTATGGAATTTGCATCTTGGGTGGTTTCCTTCCTGTTCGGAGTGTCGGTAATCAGGGTCCGAGGCAGGCAGCGCTCCAGGCTCGCATCAGGACGCAGCCGGATCGGAGTGGGAATGTAAAGGCCGCCGTCAAGGTGCGGGCCGAAACTGTCGCCTATATCTCACCTCCGGGGCCGAGCGCCACGGCGGCTTGCCGCTACGATTAGGATGACGGCAAAGCCACGGCGGAATCGGCCAGTCCGGTTCGACTTCACGAGGAGAGCTGATGAGATCCCTGGCCCTGCCCCTGCTGGCGGGGATGCTGCTCCTGTCCACCAGCGCGCTAGCCCGCGCCGACGAGGCGAACCTGGCGCGTGGCGAATATCTGACCCGCCTGGGCAATTGCCAGGGCTGCCATACCCGTCCCGATGGCGCGCCTTTCGCCGGGGGCGCCGCCTTCGAAACGCCTTTCGGGCGTCTCTATTCGAGCAACATCACCCCGGATCGCGAGCACGGGCTGGGTGACTGGACGGCAGAGGACTTTCGCCGGGCCTTGCATGAAGGCATCGGGCGCGAGGGTGAGCAGCTCTATCCCGCCTTTCCCTATACGGCCTTTACCCGCTTGAGCGACGAGGACATCGCGGCCATCTTCGCCTATCTGCAGGTCCAGCGCCCCGTACCCTATGCACCGCCGGCCAACGCGCTGCGTTTTCCCTTCGATCAGCGCGCGCTGATCCGTGGCTGGAAATGGCTGAACTTCCGTCAGGGCCCACTGCCCGCCGTGACGGACGCTCAGGTGGGGCGGGGCGCCTACCTGGCGGAGGCGGTGGGACACTGTCAGGAGTGCCATACGCCGCGGACCTGGAGCCAGGGTCTCGACAGCGGCCGGGCCTATGCCGGCGCGACCCAGCAAGGCTGGACTGCCTGGAATCTCACCGCGGATCCCCGCGGCCTTGGCGGCTGGAGTGATGCCAAGCTGGCCAGCTATCTGCGCGAAGGGCATCAGCGCGGCGAAGCCGTGGCGGCGGGGCCCATGGCCGAGGTGGTGAGCGGCGGTACCCGCCATCTGAACGACGCGGACCTCGGCGCCCTGATCGCCTATCTGCGGACCCTGCCGGCGCAGCCCGGAGCGGTGCCGGCGCGGGCCGAGGTGCAGCCGCCCGGGGAAACCGGGCCGCTCACCGCTGCCGAGGCGGAAAGCGCGGCCTTGCTGCAATCCGCCTGCGCCAGCTGTCATGCCCCGGACGACAGGGGGCCGGCCGGTCCCTATCCGCGCTCCTTTAGCAACTATTCGGCGGTGCGCGATCCGGCCGGGACCAATCTCGTACGCGTCCTGCTCGACGGCCTCGATCGCCAGGGGCGGACCGAGCATGCCTTCATGCCAGCCTATCGGGACGTGCTCAGCGATCAGCAACTGGCCGATCTGGCCACCTACATCGGCCGCCGCTTTGGCGGCCACGCCGCCGACATCCGTCCTGCGGACGTGGCGGCCGCGCGCGAAGGAGAGAAATAGCGGTGGCGGCCATCAAATTGAAGGTCAATGGCGAGCAGCGACAACTCGACGTCGATCCGCGCATGCCCTTGCTGGAGGCCTTGCGTGACGAACTGGGTTTCAAGGGTCCGAAGTTCGGCTGCGGCCTGGGCGAGTGTGGCGCCTGTACGGTGCTGGCGGATGGCAAGCCGGTGCGTGCCTGCCTGCTGCCGGCAGTCTCCTTTGCCGGTCGCGAGTTGCTGACCCTGGAAGGCCTGGGTACGCCTGAGGCGCCGCACGCGTTGCAGCAGGCCTTTATCGAGGAACAGGCGGCGCAGTGCGGCTATTGCATCCCCGGCATGGTGATGACCGCCCGTGCGCTGCTCGAACGCGTGCCCGATCCCAGCGACGCGCAGATCCGCCAGGCGCTGGCGGCCAACTTCTGTGGCTGCGGTACTCACTATCGCATCCTGCGTGCGGTCAAGCGGGCGGCGGTGCTCCTGCGCGACGGGCAGGCTCCGGCATGACGCTGTCACGCCGTGCCTTTCTCGGCGGCAGCGCAGTGCTGCTGCTGGGCTTCAGCCTGCAGCGGCCGGTCGCCGCCCAGGTGCTGCCTGCACCGGCTGACCCGGTGGACCTGGCCAAGACCCTCGATCAGCGCCAGCTGGATGCCTGGCTGGCGGTGGATGCCCAGGGCCAGGTCACCGTCTACAGCGGCAAGGTGGAACTGGGTACCGGGGTCGGCACGGCGCTGCGGCAGATCGTGGCCGAGGAGCTTTGCGTGGCCTTTGCCGCTACCCGGCTGATCCAGGGCGATACCCGGCTGACCCCGGACCAGGGCATCACCGCCGGCAGCAAGAGTCTGCAGGTGGGTGGCGCCCAGTTGCGCAAGGCCGCCGCCAGTGCGCGGCAATTCCTGTTTCTGGAGGGATCGCGGCGCCTGGGGTTGGATCTGGCGGTGGTGGACACGGTGGAGGGTCGCGTGGTCTATCGCGGCGATCCCACCGGGCGCTCTGTCAGCTATGGCGAGCTGGTGGGCGGACGGCCCCTGGGGCGGCTGGTCAATCAGGCCGTGCGTACCCGCGCCGTCAAGGATTACCGCCTGGTCGGCACCTCGGTGCCGCGCGAGGACATCCCCGCCAAGCTGTTCGGCAGCTTCGACTATGTCCATGACCTGCGCCTGCCCGGCATGCTGCACGGCTGCATGGTACGGCCACCCTGCACCGGTTCGGCGCGGTTGGCGGGGGTGAGCCTTCGTGGTATCGATGCCAGCGCGCTGCCGGCTGGCGCGCAGCTGGTGTACGAAGGCGCCTTCGTCGCGGTGGTGGCCGAGCAGCCCTGGCTGGCGCGACAGGGCGCGGCGGCGCTGCGGGTGGACTGGAGCCTGGTGCCGGACCTGCCGCTGCCGGGCGAACTCTATGCCCGGCTGGAAGCCAAGGCCGGACCGGCCGACATCCAGCAGGAGGCCGGTGACGTTGAAGGCGAATTGGAGAATGCCGCGCAGCGGCTGGACGCCGAGTATCGCTGGCCTTATCAAAACCATGACTCCATCGGTCCCTCCTGCGCGGTGGCGGACGTGCGTGCCGACGGCGCCACGGTCTGGAGCGGTACCCAGGGCGTCTACCCGCTCCGGGCGGCACTGGCGGATCTGCTGGCGCTGCCGGAAGACAGTATCCATGTCATCTATCAGCAGGCTTCGGGTTGCTATGGCCATAACGGCGCCGATGACGCGGCGGCCGATGCGGCGCTGCTGTCCAGGCTGTGCGGCCGTCCGGTGCGGGTGCAGTGGAGTCGCGCCGACGAGCACGGCTGGAATCCCAAGGGCCCGGCCATGCTGCTGCGCCTGGCCGGTGGCCTGGGCGCGGCCGGCGATCTGCTGGCCTGGCGCTTCGCCAACTGGACGCCCACCCACCTGACCCGACCCAATGGCCAGACCGGCAAGGCTGCCCTGCTCGCCGGGCAGCTGGCCTACAACCTGCCGCTCAAGGGTGGGCGGGGTGGTGGCAATCGCAATGCGCCGCTGGACTACGACCTGCTCAACGTCCAGGTGGCGACCCACTGGCTGGAAGCCGGGGATTCGCCACTGCGACCCTCTGCCCTGCGCGCCCTGGGAGCGGTCGGCAATACCTTCGCCAACGAGTCCTTCATGGACGAGCTGGCCCTGGCGGCCGGGGTCGATCCGCTGGAATTCCGCCTGCGCTATCTGCAGGACCCTCGCGCGCGGGCGGTGCTGCAGGTCGCCACCGCCAAGGCCGGTTGGCAGCTACCCGCCAGGCAGGAAAAGGTCTGGGACGGTGCCCTGGCGAAAGGGCAGGGTCTGGCCTTCCTGCACTACGAAAACGAAAACGCCTATGTGGCCGCTGTGGTCGAGGTGGCGGTGAGCGAGGCGACGGGGATCCGGGTCACCCGGGTGGTGGTGGCCCATGACTGCGGTCTGATCGTCAATCCGGACGGCCTGCGCAATCAGCTGGAAGGCTGCGTGGTCCAGGGCATCGCCCGGACCCTCAAGCAGGCGGTGCGTTTCGATCACCAGGGAGTGACCAGCCTGGAGTGGGGTGCCTATCCGCCGCTGACCTTCAACGAGTTGCCCGAGCTGGAACTGGAATTGATCGATCGCCCGGAAGAACCGGCGGTAGGGGCGGGGGAGGCCACTACCGCCGCCATCCCCCCGGCCATCGCCAATGCCGTGGCGGCGGCGACCGGTTTGCGCCTGCGCGAGGTACCGCTGAATCGCCAGCGTCTGCGCGAGGCGCTGGCCGCCCGTCGCTAGGCGCGTTTCAGCCGCTGCTTGAAGAACAGCGCGGCGCCGGCGCCCAGCACGGCGACGATCGCCGCGCCGATCCACAGCGACTCGTTGCCGGCGAAGCTGAAGTGGTTGGCGCCCTTGGCCGCCAGATAACCCGGGCCCATCATCAGCGGCGCCCAGACGATGGCCGAGAGCACATTGGCCGACTGGAAGCGCAGCTGGTTCATCGCCATCATCCCGGCCACCAGGGGCACGGTGTTGCGGATCATGGTCAGGAAGCGTCCGCCGAATACCGCGAAGAAGCCATAGCGGCGAAAGAACAGCCGGGTCCTGGCCACCTGCTTGCGATAGCGCCGAAAGGGCGGGCGGTGGACGATACTGGGACCGAGCCAGCGGCCGATGATGTAGGAGCAGATGTCGCCGAGGATGGCGCCGACGATGGCGGCCAGCACCAGCGGCACCGGCGCGAGCACCCCGGAGCCGGCCAGGCCGCCGACCACCAGCAGCAGGGCCGTGGCCGGAATGAAGACGCCCAGCAGCACCAGGGATTCGCCAAAGGCGAGCAGGCCGACCAGCAGCGGCGCCCAGGCCTGGTGGGTTTCGATAAAGCCAAGCAGCGATTGCGTCAGGGATTCCATGGGAGGCCACTCTTGCCGAAAGTCCTAAGACTACGTGGCGCCTGTGGCCTGCCAGCCGTTTCAACAGCTTGAATCAATTTCCATTGCTGGAAGTGCGCAGGAGCGCGCATCGGCGCCCCCGGCCGGACGCCTCAGCGTTTCGCCAGGGCGTCCTGAGCAGCCTGCCAGCGCAGTTCGTGGCGCTCGCCGACGACGAAACGATCGCCCTGGAAGTCCCAGCGTTCCACGTCCACGGTCTTTTCCGCCCCTTCGCCGACCAGCAGGCGATTGAAGGAGTTGGGCGAGGTGCCGCGCACGCGAGACGAGAGGGCAGTGCCGGCCTGGACGATCCAGACCTCGCGGGGCAGGGTGGGGTACTGGCGACTCAGCGGCAGCACATAGGGCAGGTGGATATGCCCCCCCATCACCAGATCCAGTCCGGCGGCGGCCCAGGTGGCCAGGGCGTGATCGGCGTTGTGTTGCAGATTGCTCAGGTCACTGAGTTCGAGGGCGCCGAAGGGCTGGTGGGCGATGACAATGCGCAGCTTGCCAGGACCGGCGCGGCGCAGACGCTCGGCCACGCGCTCGATCTGCTCGCTGCTGACCGCGCCATCCTTGTGGCGTTGCGGGGCGGTGGTGTTGAGCCCGACCAGCAACAGCTCGTCGTTTTCGAAACTGGGCTCCAGATCCTGGCCGAAATGGCGGCGATAGTTGCCATAGGGCGTCAGGAAACGCGCGAAGATATTGTACAGTGGCAGGTCGTGATTGCCCGGGATGACCAGGGTTTGTGGAATGCCATGGCTTTCCAGGCGTTCGACAAAGGTCTTGGCGGCGGCGAATTGTTCGCGCCGGGCGCGCTGGGTGATGTCCCCGGAGAGGATGAGGACATCGGCGCCGTGTTCGCGGACATGGGCTTCCAGAGCCGCGACCACGGCGGGTTGCTCGGTGCCGAAGTGGGTATCGGAGATTTGCAGGAGGGTCGTCATGAGGACCTGGTTTCCAACGGATTCCCCTTTACGACCGCAACGGGCGCCAAGCTATCCGGCGAAGGCTAGTCAGAGGCTGTTCCAAGGCTCGCGAGCTAGAGCCAAACAAGGCGAAAATGGCTGAGGAAGCGGAGTTTACGAGTGGTAAATGAGCATTCCGAAGCCATTTTCAACGCAGTTTGGCCGACGCGCAGCAGCCTTCGAACAGTCTCTTAGACTTCGCCGTCGTGGTGCCAGGCGTCGTGCAGCTCGGAGGCGTTGGCTTCACCGACTTCGGCGCGGGCCTTGAGCCAGTCCAGCAGGGCAGTACGGTCTTCCGCGGTGGGCGAGGTGTAGCGCTTGTTGGCCATGATGGTGCCTTCGACCCAGGCATTGTCGAAGCCGCCGATGTAGTCCAGCTTGCGCTCTTCGACGTAGTCGATGAAGTCGCCCAGGAAGGTGTCCAGGTCGTCTTCGCTGAGTTCGTTCTTGAAGCTCACCTTGATTTCAAAGGCCAGCTCCTGGAATTCGCCCAGGTACTGCTTCTTGCGCAGGCGACGCTTCATGCGGCTCAAACGGGGATCTTGGTTGGTATCGGTCATGGCGAAGGCCTGGATATCGATTAAAGGGCGGGCATTATCCCTGGCGTCGACGGGTAATGCCAATGCCGACCGCTCCAGCGGTGGGTCGGCCGGGCCGTTTTGCCTGCGACCGGAGCGCGCAGTGGCGGAAGGACCTGCTCAGGCCGCCATGGCCGCGCAAGCGTCGGCGCAGGCTTCGCAGGCCCGGGCGCAGGCCTGGCAGTGATCGGCCTTGTGCTTGCCGCATTCGGCGGCGCAGGCGCGGCAGGTGGCCAGGCACAGGGCGCATGCTTCGGCGATGCGGTCGCTATCGCGCTGCATGAAGGTGGCGGCCAGGCGGCAGGCGTCGGCGCAGTCGCGGTCCAGGCGGACGCAGTCGCGCATCATGTCCAGATTGGCTTCGCCCAGGCAGGCGCTGGCACAGGTTTCACAGGCGGCGGCGCAATCGAGACAGGCCCTGATGCAGGCCGCGAGGGTGTCATCGTTCATTCGGTAGCTCCTGGTGAGGGGTATCTAGGGTGGACCCGGTCGGCTGGCGCCGAGTTCGGCCGGTGCGATCGATTGACGCTCTCCCGGGTAGTCCGTACCCTGCGCCCTTGCACGTGGTGCCCCGCCTGGCCGGGGTGAAACAGGGAAGCCGGTCGAGCCGGCGCTGCCCCCGCAACGGTAGTTGAGCAGTAGCTGCGCGATACCCACTGGCCCTGGCCGGGAAGGGGCGCAGCGGATGCCTCCAGGGCATCGGCTCACCAGCCCGGAGACCGGCCACGCTTGCGTTCATCTCGGCGATGCGGAGGGCGTCGCGCGGCGTCGCCACCTGCCTTGCGCGGGCGGCGTCTCTGCCCGTTTCTCCGCCACGCCCGCACCCGGAGAACCGCCCATGACCGATACCCCCGATTCGACCAGCCCCGAGCGCGACGAGCGCCACCGCGCGCGCATGGTGCGCAAGAAGGCGGTGATCGACGCCCGCATCGCCGAAGCCCAGGACGAGCGCGGTCTGCTGCTGGTCCACACCGGCATCGGCAAGGGCAAGAGTAGCTCGGCCTTCGGCATGGCGGCGCGCGCCCTCGGCCACGGCATGAAGGTGGGCGTGGTGCAATTCATCAAGGGCCGCCGTGACACCGGCGAGCAACTTTTCTTCAGGCGCTTCCCGGACGAGGTGCGTTACCACGTCATGGGCGAGGGCTTCACCTGGGATACCCAGGACCGTGCCCGTGACCTGCAGTCGGCGGCGGCGGCCTGGGCGGTGGCGGTGGAGCTGCTGCGCGATCCGGCCATCGGCCTGGTGCTGCTGGACGAACTCAACATCGCTTTCAAGCACGGCTATCTGGACGTCGACCAGGTGCTGGTCGATCTGGCCGGGCGCCCGGCGCATCAGCACGTGGTGGTGACCGGGCGCGGTGCGCCGCCGGCGCTGGTCGAGGCCGCCGATACCGTGACCGACATGAGTCTGGTCAAGCATGCCTTCCAGGCCGGCGTCCGCGCCCAGCAGGGCATCGAATGGTAGGCGAGACGCGGCATTGCCCGGCGCTGCTGATCGCCGCTCCGGCCTCCGGTCAGGGCAAGACCAGCGTCACCGCCGCCCTGGCCCGGCTGCACGCGCGCCAGGGGCGGCGGGTGCGGGTGTTCAAGTGCGGTCCGGACTTTCTCGATCCGATGATCCTCGCGCGCGCCAGCGGCGCCCCCGTCTACCAGCTCGATCTGTGGATGATCGGCGAGGCCGAGAGCCGGCGCCTGCTGTGGGAAGCGGCGGGGGAGGCCGATCTCATCCTTATCGAAGGCGTCATGGGCCTGTTCGACGGCCAGCCCTCGGCGGCCGACCTGGCCGAGCGCTTTGGCGTACCGGTGCTGGGGGTGATCGACGCCGCCGGCCTGGCGCAGACCTTTGGCGCCCTGGCCTATGGCCTGGCTCACTACCGGCCGGGCCTGCCCTTCGCCGGGGTCCTGGCCAATCGCAGTGGCAGTCCGCGGCAGACGCAGCTGATCCGCGGCAGCCTGCCGGCGGGCATGACCTTCTTTGGCAGCCTGCCGCGCGATGCCGGCATCGAGTTGCCCAGTCGTCACCTGGGGGGCTGATCCAGGCCGACGAGGTCACCGACCTGGATCGTCGTCTCGACCTGGCGGCCGATGCCCTGGGCGCCAGTTCCACCCTCGAATTGCCACCGCCGGTGGCCTTCGCCGCGCCCGAGCCGAGCGTGGTCGAGCCGCTGCTGGCCGGGGTGCGGATCGGCGTGGCCCGGGATGCAGCCCTGGCCTTCATCTACCAGGCCAATCTCGATCTGCTGCGCGCCTTGGGCGCCGAGCTGCAGTTCTTTTCCGTGCTCACCGACACGGCGCTGCCGGCGGTGGACAGCCTCTATCTGCCCGGCGGCTATCCCGAGCTGCACCTGCAGACGCTGTCCAACAACCTGGGCATGCGCGCGGCCATCCGCGCCCACCACGCGGCCGGCAAGCCGATCCTCGCCGAGTGCGGCGGCATGCTCTATCTGCTCGACGAACTGACCGACAAGGCCGGCGAATCCGCCAGCCTGCTCGGACTGCTGCCGGGCAGCGCGCGGATGCAGGCGCGACTCACCGCCCTGGCCTTGCAGTCGGTGGCGTTCGAGCAGGGCACCCTGCGTGGCCACACCTATCATCACTCGGCCCTGGAGTCACCCGAGGTGCCCTGGGCGCGCGGACTGTGCCCCAACGGCAAGGCGGTGGCCGAGGCGGTCTACCGCGACGGTCGCCTCACCGCCAGCTATATTCACTTCTACATGCCGTCGGCACCCGCCGCGGCCGCCGCGATGCTCAAGCCGTGACCACGACCTCCTATACCCCCGCCGAACAAGCCGCCGTCTACCGAGCCATCGCCGAGCGCCGCGACATGCGCCACTTCTGCGGTGGCGAGGTGCCCCCCGAGCAACTGGCCCGCCTGCTCGGTGCCGCCCACCAGGCGCCCAGCGTCGGGTTGATGCAGCCCTGGCGCTTCCTGCGCATCAGCGATCCGGCCTTGCGCCAGCGCCTGCACGAGTTGGTGGAAGAAGAGCGCTGCGCCACCGCCGACGCCCTCGGCGAGCGCAGCGACGACTTCATGAAGCTCAAGGTGCAGGGCATCCTCGATTGCGCCGAGGTGCTGGTGGCCGCGCTCATGGACGGCCGCGAGGCCCACGTCTTCGGCCGCCGTACCCTGCCGGAGATGGACCTGGCCTCGCTGTCCTGCGCCATCCAGAATCTCTGGCTGGCGGCGCGTTGCGAAGGCCTGGGCATGGGCTGGGTGTCGCTGTTCGAGCCGGAAGCGGTGCGCAGCCTGCTGGAGATGCCGGAAGGCTCCCAGCCGGCGGCCATTCTCTGCCTGGGACCGGTGGAAGCCTTCTATCCGCGCCCCATGCTGGAAGAGGAGGGCTGGCGCCAGGGGCGGCCACTGGAGGAACTGGTCTTCGAGAATCGCTGGGGCCAGAAACCATGATGCTGGCCTTCGCGGTCGTCGGCGGCATGCTGCTCGACCTGCTGCTTGGCGAACCCCGCCGCGCCCATCCCCTGGTGCTGTTCGGGCGCCTGGCCGACAGCCTCGAAGCCCGCTTCAATCCCGGTGGCCGTGGCTGGCGCAGCCATGGCGTGGTGGCCTGGAGCCTCGCCGTACTGCCCTGGGTGCTGCTCACCGCCTTGCTCTGCCAGCTCGGCTGGCTGGCCTGGATCATCCAGCCCCTGGCGCTGTATCTGGCCGTGGGGCTGCGCAGCCTCGGCGAGCACGCCGAGCCGGTGGCGCGGGCCCTGCAACGCAACAATCTGCCCGAGGCACGGCGTCGGGTCGGCTACCTGGTCAGTCGCGAGACCAGCGAACTGGACGAGATTGCCGTGGCCCGCGCCGCCACCGAATCGGTGCTGGAGAATGGCAGCGATGCCGTTTTCGCTGCGCTGTTCTGGTTCGCCCTGCTGGGTGCCCCGGGCGTGGTGCTCTATCGCCTGGCCAATACCCTGGACGCCATGTGGGGCTATCGCACGCCGCGCCTGGAGCGCTTCGGCTGGGCCGCGGCGCGCCTGGACGATGTCCTCAACTACATTCCCGCGCGGCTGGTGGCCCTGACCTATGTCGGTCTCGGTCGCTTCTGGAGCGCCATCGAAAGCTGGCGCACCCAGGCACCGCTGTGGGACAGCCCCAACGCCGGTACGGTGATGGCGGCCGGTGCCGGCGCCCTAGGCGTGAGCCTGGGCGGCCCGGCTCGCTACCACGGCGAATGGCACGAGCGCCCGGTGCTGGGCCGCGGTCCGGCGCCGACCTTCCTGGCCATCACCCGCGCCCTGAAACTGGTGCGCCGTGGCGCCTGGTTGTGGACCGCGCTGATCGCCCTGGGAGGACTGCTGCTTGCTTGAGCACGGCGGTCGACTGCGGCGCGCGGCGCGCACCTATGACATTCCCCTGGGCGACTGGCTGGACCTGTCCACCGGTCTGGCCCCCTGGCCCTGGCCGCTGCCGGAGATTCCGGCCAGCGCCTGGGCACGGCTGCCGGAGCCCGATGACGGCCTGGTGGAGGCCGCCTGTGCCTGTTACCGGGCCAGCGCGGTGCTGCCGGTGGCCGGCTCTCAGGCCGCCATCCAGGCGCTGCCGACCCTGCGCGTACCCGCGCGGGTCGCGGTGCTGGCGCCCTGTTATGCCGAACACGCCCTGGCCTGGCGTCGCGCCGGGCACGAGGTGCTGGAGTGGGACGAAGGCCGGATCGCGACCCACCTCGACCAGCTGGACGTCGTGGTGGTGGTCAATCCCAACAATCCCACGGGCGAGCGCCTGTCGCCGGCCCGGCTGCTGGACTGGCACGCCCGACTCGAACGTCGGGGTGGCTGGCTGGTGGTGGACGAGGCCTTCATGGATCCCACCCCGGCGGCGAGTCTTGCGCCCTTCAGCGATCTGCCCGGGCTGATCGTGCTGCGCTCCTTTGGCAAGTTCTTCGGGCTGGCCGGGATGCGCCTGGGCTTCGTGCTGGCGGCGCCGAGCCTGCTGGCGCAACTGGACGAGCAACTGGGTCCCTGGACGGTGAACGGCCCCGGTCGTCATCTCGCCCGGCAACTGCTGGCCGATCAGCCGGCCCAGCAGCGTCAGCGCGAGGCCCTGCTTGGGGCCGGTGAACGCCTGGCCGCGGTGCTCGTCCGGCACGCCCTGACGCCCAGCGGTGGCTGCGCCCTCTTTCAATTGCTGCAGCGCGCGGATGTCGCGGATCTGCACGAACACCTGGCCCTGCAGGGCATCCTGACCCGTCTGTTTCCCGCGCTTGGCGCCCTGAGACTCGGCCTGCCCGGTGACGAGTCCGGCTGGCAGCGCCTGGACCAGGGCCTCGCCAGCTATCGGAGTCCCCTATGAGTACGCTGATGGTGCAGGGCACCACCTCCGACGCCGGCAAGAGCACCCTGGTGGCCGCCCTGTGCCGCTGGCTCTATCGCCAGGGCGTGGCCGTGGTGCCCTTCAAGCCGCAGAACATGGCGCTCAACAGCGCCGTGACCGCCGATGGCGGCGAGATCGGCCGGGCCCAGGCGGTCCAGGCCCAGGCCTGTGGCCTGGTACCCCATACCGACATGAATCCGGTGCTGCTCAAGCCCAATACCGATGTCGGGGCCCAGGTGATCATCCACGGTCGCGCCGTCACCAGCATGGATGCCAAGGCCTATCACGCCTACAAGCCGATCGCCCGGGAGGCGGTGCTGGCTTCCCATGCCCGCCTCGCGGCGGGCTATCGGGTGGTGCTGGTGGAAGGCGCCGGTTCGCCGGCCGAGATCAACCTGCGCCAGGGCGACATCGCCAACATGGGCTTCGCCGAGGCGGTGGATTGCCCAGTGCTGCTGGTGGCGGACATCGACCGGGGTGGCGTCTTCGCCCATCTGGTCGGCACCCTCGACCTGCTCGAGCCCAGCGAACAGGCGCGCGTCGCCGGCTTCATCATCAACCGCTTCCGCGGTGACCTGGCGCTGCTGCAACCCGGGCTGGACTGGCTCGAAGCCCGCACCGGCAAACCGGTGCTCGGCGTGCTGCCCTATCTGCACGACCTGCATCTGGAAGCCGAGGATCGCCTGGCCACCGGCCAGATCGCCAAGCAGGGACCGCGCCTGCGGGTGGCGGTGCCAGTGATGCCGCGGTTGAGCAACCACACCGATTTCGATCCCCTGCGCCTGCATCCCCAGGTGGAACTGCTGTTCGTCCGCCAGGGCGAGGCGCTGCCCGCCGCCGACCTGATCATCCTCGGCGGCTCCAAGAGCGTGCGCAGCGACCTGGCCTTCCTGCGCGCCCAGGGCTGGGACGCGGCCATCACCCGCCACCTGAGATACGGCGGGCGGGTGCTGGGCATCTGTGGTGGCTTCCAGATGCTCGGCGAGCGGATCGCCGATCCCCTCGGGCTGGAAGGCGCGCCGGGCGACAGCGCCGGTCTGGGCCTCCTGGCCATGACCACCGAATTGGCGGCGGAAAAGCAGCTGCGTAACGTACGGGGCTGGCTGAGCGACGGCGACGTCGAGGTGGCCGGCTACGAGATCCATGCCGGCGTCAGCCAGGGCCCGGCCCTGGAGCGGCCGGTGCTGCGCTTCGCCGATGGCCGCGTGGATGGCAGCCTCAGCGCCGACGGCCAGGTGCTGGGCACCTACCTGCACGGCCTGTTCGAATCGCCCGCCGCCAGCGTCGCCCTGCTGCGTTGGGCGGGTCTCGCCGAACCACAGCAGCTGGACTACCACGCCCTGCGCGAGCGCGATCTGGAGCGCCTGGCCGATTTGGTCGAACACCACCTGGACACCGGGCGCCTGCGCGCCCTCTGCGAGCTCTAGATGCGCGAATTCATCCTCGGTGGCGCTCGCTCCGGCAAGAGCGCCCTGGCCGAGCGCCTGGCCGCCGAGTCCGGCCTTGCCGTCACCTATATCGCTACCGCCGGCGGCAGCGACGCCGAACTGGCCCGGCGCATCGAACGCCATGCCGCCCGCCGGCCGGCGCACTGGGCGCTGGTGGAAGAACCCCTGGCGCTGGCCGAACGCCTGGCGGCCCTGGCGGCGGCGGATGCCTGCCTGCTGGTGGACTGCCTGACCCTCTGGCTGACCAATCTGCTCTTGCTCGACGATCCCCGGCGCCTCGACAGGGCTTGCGCGGAGCTGCTCGAGGTCGTGCCGCAGTTGCCCGGCCACCTCATCTTCGTCAGCAACGAAACCGGTCTGGGCGTCGTCCCGCTGGGCGAGTTGACGCGCCGCTATGTCGATGCCGCCGGCGAGTTGCACCAGGCCCTGGCCGCGCGCTGCGAGCGCGTGGTGCTGACCGTCGCCGGTCTCCCCCTGACCCTCAAAGGAACCCCGCTATGAGCATGCCCTGGTGGCAAGGACCCTGCCGCCAACCCGATACCGCCGCCGCCGAAGCCGCGCGCCAGCGGCAGGCGGTATTGACTAAGCCGAGCGGTTCGCTCGGCGATCTGGAAGTGCTGGCCATCCAGCTGGCGGCCCTGCAGGGCACGCCGCGGCCACTGCTGCAGCGTACCGCCATCGCCGTCTTCGCCGGTGATCATGGGGTGGTGGAAGAGGGCGTCTCGGCCTATCCGCAGTCCGTGACCGCCGAGATGGTGCGCAACTTCGTGCGTGGCGGGGCGGCCATCAGCGTGCTCGCCCGGCAACTGGACGCCGCCCTGGAAGTCATCAACCTGGGTACCGTCACGCCGCTGGAAGCCCTGCCCGGGATCATCGACCTGCCCCTGGGGCGCGGTACCGCCAACTTCACCCTGACCCCGGCCATGACCCATGACCAGTGCCAGGCCGCGCTGCAGGCCGGACGCGACGCCGTCCTGCGCGCCTGCGCCGGTGGCGCCGATCTGTTCATTGGCGGCGAGATGGGCATCGGCAACACCACCGCCGCCAGCGCCATTGCCAGCGTGCTGCTGGATACCTCGCCGCTGGCCCTGGCCGGGCCCGGTACCGGCCTGGACGCCGACGGGGTGGCGCGCAAGGTGGCGGTCATCCAGCGCGCTCTGCTGCGTCATGGCGACGCCCTGGAAGATCCCTACGAGCTGCTGCGCCGCCTGGGGGGTTTCGAGCTGGCCGCCCTGACCGGTGCCTATCTGGCCTGTGCCCAGCAGGGCCTGCCGACCCTGATCGACGGCTTCATCTGCTCGGTGGCGGCGCTCTGCGCCCAGCGCCTGCAACCCGATACCCGCGACTGGCTGCTGTTCGCCCACTGTGGCGCCGAGCCCGGCCATGCCGCTGTGCTGCTGGCGCTGGGCGGCGAGCCGCTGCTCGATCTTGGCCTGCGCCTGGGCGAAGGCAGCGGTGCGGCGCTGGCCGTGCCGCTGCTGCAACTATCTTGCCGCCTGCACAGCGAGATGGCGACCTTTGCCGAAGCCAGTGTCTCCAGCCGCGCCCATGACTGACTGCTGGCTGCTGCGCCATGGCGTCACCGAAGGCCCCGAAGGCTTTCGCGGACGCCTCGATCCGCCGCTGGCGGAGCAGGGCTGGGCGCAGTTGCGCGCCGCCGTCGCCGCGCAGCCGCCTTTCGAGCTGATCCTGACGTCGCCGCAACAGCGCTGCGCGCGCTTCGCCGAGTGGCTGGCGGCGGAGCAGGGCGCCGAGCTGGTGCTGGAAGCGGATCTGCGCGAACTGGATTTCGGCGCCTGGGAAGGTCGTAGCGCCGCGGAGCTCATGCAGGACCAGGCGGAAGCGCTGGGCCGGTTCTGGGCCGATCCCTATGCCTATACCCTGCCCGAGGGCGAGCCCGTGGCGGCCTTCGCCGAACGGGTCCTGGGGGCGGTGACGCGCTGGCGGCCCCGGCTGCAGGGCCGGCGCAGTCTGATCGTCACCCATGGCGGCGTCATCCGCCTGCTGCTGGCCCGCCAGCGGGGCCTGCCACCCAGGGACCTGCTGCAGGTCGAGGCGCCCTACGCGACCCTGCAGCCACTGGCGCTGGAGGAAGGCTGATGCCGCTACCCCTGCTGATCGCGGTGCAGTTTCTGACCCGCCTGCCGGTCCGGCTGCCCGGCATGCCGCCAGCCGAGGCCGTCGGCCGCTCGGTGCTCTGGTATCCGGCGGTCGGCCTGCTGCTGGGCGCGCTCCTCAGTCTGATCGCCTGGCTGGGCGCCGCGGGCGGCGTCTTCCTGCAGGCGGCCCTGGTGCTGGCCGGCTGGGTGATCCTCACCGGCGGCCTGCATCTGGATGGCCTGGCCGACACCGTGGATGCCTGGATCGGCGGCTATGGCGACTGCGAGCGGACCCTGGCCATCATGAAGGATCCAGCCTGCGGACCCATGGGCGTGCTGGCGCTGCTGCTGACCCTGCTGCTCAAGTGGAGCGCCCTGGTGGTGCTCCTGCCGCACGCGCCGGGCTGTCTGTGGCTGGCGCCCTTGGCCGGTCGCCTGGCGCTGCCCTGGCTGTTGCTGACCACCCCCTATGTACGCCCTGGCGGTCTGGGCGATGTGCTCAGTCGCCACCTGCCGCGGACGACATTGACCCGGGTGCTGCTGCTGGGTGCGCTAGCCATCCTCCTGCTGCCCCAGGGCTGGACCGCACTGCTGGTGACCGCAGTGGTCGCGCTGCTCGTGCGCCGCGCCTTGCGCCAGCGTCTCGGCGGTACCACCGGCGATACCGCCGGAGCCCTGCTGGAATTCACCGAGACCGGGGTGCTGGTCGCGCTGGCCCTGACGTTGGGCTGAAAAATCGGCCCAAGCGTGAGACACCCGGGGTTTTGCGACCGCGGTCCTTGAACGACGTCGGTTAAACCGTTAAGAAGGCGCCTGGTTGAGCGCCCAGCGAAACCGCCTCGGCACGAGCGGGTCCAGGGGGAGTCGTCGTCAGTTGGACAAGGAGCCCCAATGCTCGATGCGCCTCACAGCGCCGCCTCGCCCCGGGAAGTCGTCCCCGCGTCGCGGCTCCGCCTCAAGCCACGCAGCCTGTTCGCCAAGTTCTTTCTGGCGTTCATCCTGGTGGATGCCCTGGGCACCCTGCTGTTCACGCTGCACAGCTACCACCAGGCGCGCGAAGCCAGCAGCCAGAGCATCGACTATCGCTTGATGAGCGCGGCCCTGGCGCTGCCGGAAATTCTCGGCGAGGACTATCTCGCCCAATTGCAGGATCCGGCCAAGGCCGATCCCGATCGCTACCAGCGAACCCTGATCACCCTGGATCGCTATGCCCGCAAGGCCGGACTGGCCTCGCTCTATGCCTTCGTCAAGGAAGGCGCGAGCTTTCGCTTCATCATGGATTCGGCCAACGAGGAGGAAATCCGCGTTGGCTACTTCGGCGACTATCGCCAGCTCTACGATCAGGCACCCCCGGAACTCGCAGCGGTGTTTGCCGATCATCAACCGCGTTTCGCGGAATACCAGGATAACTTTGGCAGTTTCCGTTCCCTGTTCCTGGCCATTCCAGGACAGGACGGGCAAGCAGTCGTCATAGGGGCGGACATGTTCATGGAAGGAATAGCAGCGGCGGAGCAGTCGGCTCTGCTGGATTCGCTGCTCATAGGGGCGATCATCTTCGCGATGGGCGCTCTGGTCAGCCGGATCTTGGCGGGCGCACTCAATCGCTATCTGGTCCGCCTGGGTCAGGCCACCGAACGCATCGCCGATGGCGACTATCAGCTGGGCCTCAAGGAAGGCCGCGATCCGGTCGGTCGGCTGGGCCGTGCCATGAATCAGATGGGCGCCGCCCTGGCCGCGCGCGAGCGGCGCATCAGCCAACTGGCGTTTCGCGACATGCTTACCCGCCTGCCCAACCAGGTGCGGCTGGTCCTGGAGATTCGCCAGCGCATCGAGCATGCCGCGGCCGGGCGTTTCGCCGTGCTGCTACTGGACGTGGCCAACTTCCGCAACATCAACGAACTGCTCGGCCAGGAAGGTGGCGACAAGATCCTGCGCCACCTGGCGCGTCGGTTGAGGGTCGCGGCGCCGGAAGAGAATGGCGTGGCGCGAATCGGTGCCGACACCTTCGTCCTGCTGCTGCCCTGGTTCGACGACGCCTCGGCGGAGGCGGCGCTGCTGTCGCTGCGCAACCTGGTGGAAAAACCCTTCGTCAGCGGCAACCAGCGGGTGTCGCTGCGCATCACCTTCGGTATCGCCTGCTACCCCGAACATGGCGCCAGCGCCGAGGCCCTGCTGGCCAACGCCGAGACCGCGCTGCAGGATGCGCGTCGGCGCCAGCTGCCCTTCGCCTTCCACGATCCGGACCAGGAACGTCAGCGGCAGCAGGGCATCGCCATGCTCGACGCCCTGGACCTGGCCGTGGACCACGATCAGCTGCGCCTCTATCTGCAACCCAAGATCGCGCTACCCGACGGCCGCGTGGAAGGCGCCGAGGTCCTGATCCGCTGGCAGCATCCGGAACTGGGCCTGCTCAAGCCGGATGCCTTCGTCGGCATCGCGGAGCAGAGTCGCAAGATCTGCGACATCACCCTGTGGGTGCTGGATCGCTGCATGCGCCTGCAGCGCGAGCGGCAGCTGGGCGCCCTCAAGCTCAACGTCAATCTGTCGCTGCTGGACCTCGAGCACCCGGCCTTCATCGCCCGCATCGGCCGGCTGCTGGACGAGACCGGTGCCGTGGCCGCCGGCTTCTGCCTGGAGATCACCGAATCCCGGGCCATGAGCAATCCGGTGCAGGTGCTCGACTGCCTGCGCCAGCTCAAGGCCATGGGCTTCGAATTGTCGCTGGACGATTTCGGCGCCGGGCATTCCTCGCTCGCCTGCCTGAGCAGCTTTCCCATCGACGAGCTGAAGATCGATCGGCAATTCATCGAGCACTGCCAGCTGCCCGGCGATCAGGAGGTGATCAGGCTGCTGGTCCAGCTCGGCCAGTTGCGCGGGCTGCGGGTGGTGGCCGAAGGCGTGGAGACCCGCCAGGCCCTGCAGGTCCTCACCGATCTGGGCTGCGACCAGATCCAGGGCCAACTGGTGGCCGGCGCCCTGTCGCTGGACGACTTCCAGCGCTGGTACGCGGAGCAGGAGCAGGGTTACTGGGGGCTCAGGGCGTAGACCAGGATCGCGGCTGTCCGCCGCCGCGGATAGCTGATGCGCGATCCTGGTCCCGGAAAGCACGAAGCCGCCTGGCGGCGGCTTCGGTAGCGGACCCTGACGCTTAGAAGCGGTAGGTCAGCTGGGCACCCAGACCGTGGGCGCTGTTGTCGTACTTGGCGCTGTAGCCGGCCTTGGTGGAGGTGGCGGGACGATTGATCGACACATCGTCTTCCCAGAGGTAGGCATAGGCCACATCGATGGTCATGTCCTTGGTCGGCGACCAGCCTGCGCCCACCGAGAAGGTCTTGCGGTCGCCCACCGGGATGCGCACGTTGCGGTCGCCGTTGTCGGCCGGGGAAGGATCGATGGCCATGCCGGCACGCAGCACCCACTGGGGATTCAGCTGATAGGCCGCGCCGATGGCGTAGGACCAGGTGTCCTTCCAGTTGAGTTCTTCCGATACGGTCGCCAGGGGCGAACCCAGCACCGGCAGGGTGGGGGTGCCCTCGTTCTCCACGTCGATCGACTTAAGGCGACTCCAGCGGGTCCAGGTGGCACCGGCGTACATCGTCCAGTCGTTGTTCAGACGGTAGGTGAAGGAGGCATCGCTGCTTTCCGGCAGGGTGATGTTGAGGCTGGCGTCATACTTGCCGTTGAGCCGGCTGACCAGGGCGTTCGTGATCGGACTGGCCTGGCTGTTGGCACCCGTGACCTCGGTGTTGCCCTTGAGCTTGTAGGTGACCTTGGAGTGGTAGGTCAGGCCGAAGGTCAGGTCATCGGTCAGGTCCGCGAGCAGGCCGACGTTGAAGCCATAGGCGGTGTCGTCGCCATCGATCTTGACCTGGCCATCCTGGGTGCTGCCGAAGTTGACGTTGCTGTTGAGCTTGCCTTCGATGCGGTTGATGGTCGGACCGAAGCCGATGGAAACCTTGTCGGTGATCTTGTAGCTGACGGTGGGCTGGATGGTGATGACTTCCACCTTGCTCGCCTGACCCTGGTAGCGACCCTGGAAGGCGTGCTCGTAGTTGCTGATCAGCGCATAGGGGACATATACACCCAGGCCGAAGTGCAGGCGGTCATCCACCGGCGTCACGAAGTAGCCGAAGGGCACCACCGAGTTGGGCACCATGTCGCCGTCGTTGCTGCCCTGCACGGCCTGGCCGTTGGCGTAGCGACCACTGGCGTCCTTGATGTCGATCTTGGCGTGGATGTAGGCGCCACCCAGGGACACCTCGCGACCCAGGCGCGACATGCCGGCGGGGTTGCCATAGATGGTGGAGGCGTCCTGCGCGGAGGAAGATCGTCCGGCGAAGGAGGTACCCATCCCGCTGACACTCTGTTCGTTGATAGCCAGACCGTTCGCCAGGGCATAGCCGGAAGCGCTCGAAACGGCCAATGCAAGTAGGGTCAGTTTTATTGTTTTCATGCTCTTGCAGCTCCATTGAAAGGCGAGAAGCGCTTACCTCCGCGGATTCCCAAGTCCGAGTGAGTACCTGCGCACACTCAGCTTTTAGCAGGCCCTGCTTGCGAATACAAAAAAAACTATTCGGTCACGTTTGGTTCGGGTCGGTCATCAGGCGTTCATCCGACGAACCCGCCTGGAAAGCCGCTGAATGCCACGGTTCCCCGTGTGTGACAGGGGCGTCAAGCGGCACCGAAGAACCGGCCCGGGTGGCTTATACTGTCGGCTCATCTGTTCGGAGTGCGCCCTTGACTTCTGCCCCTCACTGGATCCGCGACGACGCGGCGCTGGCCGCCCTCTGCGCGCGCTGCCAGACCCTGCCCTTCATCGCCCTCGACACCGAATTCATGCGGGTCGACACCTTCTATCCCAAGGCCGGCCTGATCCAGATCGGCGACGGCGAACAGGCCTACCTGGTCGATCCCCTGTGCATCGGCGACTGGACAGCCTTCGCCGCGCTGCTGGAGGACCCGGCGGTGGTCAAGGTGCTGCACGCCTGCAGCGAAGACCTGGAAGTGTTGTTGCGCCTGACCGGCAGCCTGCCGCAACCGCTGTACGACACCCAGCTGGCGGCGGCCTATCTGGGGCTGGCCCATTCCATGGGTTATTCGCGGCTGGTCGCCGAAGTGCTCAAGATCGACATCCCCAAGGACGAGACCCGCTCCGACTGGCTGCAACGCCCCCTGACGCCGCTGCAGGAGCGCTACGCGGCGGCCGACGTGACCTATCTGGTCGACGTCTATCTCTATCTCGACGCGCGCCTGGATGACCAGCGGCGTGCGTGGCTGCTGGAGGATGGCGCCGAGCTGGTGGCCAATCTGCGCCGCATCAGCGATCCCTGGGAAGCCTATCGCGACGTCAAGCTGGCCTGGCGCCTGTCGCGCCAGCAATTGGCGGTGCTGCGGGTGCTCTGCCACTGGCGCGAGGTCAAGGCCCGCGAGCGCGACCAGCCGCGCAACCATGTCCTGCGCGAACGCTCGCTGTGGCCGCTGGCGCGTTCCCAGCCGACCGACAAGCAGGCCCTGGCGCGCATCGACGACATGCACCCGCGCACCGTGCGCCAGGACGGCGATACCCTGTTGGCGCTGATCGCCGAAGGCGCGGCCACCCCGGCTGACCAATGGCCGGCGCTGCAGGCCGAACCCTTGCCCCACGAGGCGTCGCCGCTGCTCAAGGCCTTGCGCGCCATCGGCGAACGGGATGCCGAGACCCTGGGCATGGCGCCGGAACTGATGCTGCGCAAGAAGGTGCTCGAAGCCCTGCTGCTCACCGGCTGGCCCGATGGCGACTACCAGTTGCCGGCGAATCTGCGCGGTTGGCGTCGCGAGCGCTTCGGCCAGGCCCTTCTCGATCACCTGCAGGCGCAACGCACCCCGCCGGCGCCCCTGGAAGACACCCCATGAAACTGCTCTGCTCCATCTACCGAAGCCCGCGCAAGCCGGAAATGTACCTCTATGTCGACAAGCTCAAGGGCCTGAAACCTGTCCCCGAGGGGCTGCTCACGGCTTTTGGCCCCCCGGCGTTGGCCTTCGAGTTCGTGCTGACCCCGGAACGCAAGCTGGCACGGGAAGACGTCGCCAAGGTCCTCGAGAACATCGCCAAGCAGGGCTATCACCTGCAGATGCCGCCGCCGGAGCTGGAGCGCGATGACTACCTCGAGCACCTGCCCGAGGAGCTGCTGCGGCTCAACGATCCGCTATGACCGCCGTCCTGCTGCTGGAAGACGCGCCGGCCGGTTACGTCGATGCCTGGCGCCAGTGGGCGCCGGAGCTGGACCTGCAGGTACCGGCGGACCCGGCCGCGGCCGTGCGCCTGGCGCAGCAGCCGTGCTACTGGCTCGGCCAGCCCGATCGCGCCGCGGCCCTGTTGCGCGCGGGCGGCAGGCCGCTCTGGCTGCAATCGACCTGGGCCGGCTACGCACCGCTGCTGGCGGCGGATCTGCCCTGCGACTATCGCTTCAGCAGGGCGGTAGGATTGTTCGGCCAGAGCATTGGCGAATACGTCCTGACCTATCTGCTGCAGTTTGAGCGTCAGGTGGCTGCGCGGCAGCTCAATCAGCAGGAAGGACGCTGGGATACCCAGGTGCCAGGCACCCTGGCCGGGCGGCGCCTGTTGCTGGTTGGGGCAGGGGACATCGGCCAGGACATCGCCCGCCTGTTCGCGCCCTTCGGCATGATCCTAACCGGCGTCGCCCGCAGTACGCGAACCCTGCCTGGCTTTGCCCGGGTGGTACCACTCGCGGAACTGCGCCAGGCGGCGCGGGAGGCGGACTTCGTGGTCAATCTGTTGCCGGACAGCGGCAGCACCCGGGATCTCTACGATGCGGACTTCTTCGCCGCCTTGCCGGCAGGTGCCTTGTTCATCAATGCCGGACGCGGCACCAGCGTGGTGGACGCCGATCTGATCGCCGCGTTGGAGAGCGGGCAACTGGCCGGGGCGGTGCTGGACGTGTTCCGTCAGGAGCCGTTGCCGGCCGAGCATCCCTTCTGGCAGACGCCCAACCTGCACCTCACCGCCCATGTCGCCGGGCCCACGCCGCCGGCGGCGGCGGTCCGGCTGTTTCTCGACAATCTCCAGCGCCTGCAACAGGGGCAGGCCCTGCGCGGCGCCGTCGACCTGGTTGCTCAGTCGAAGGTATAGGGGCCGGCCACCGCCAGCTCCTCGACGGTCAGGCGCGGACTGGGCAACTCGCGCCCCTGCAGGGATTCCGGCAGGCTGGCCTTGTCGCCCAGCTTGCCGATGGCCACCGCCAACTCGACCTTGAACGCCGCCGGCACCTTCAGCTCACGCTGGATGCCTTCGCGATCGATGCCCGCCATGCCGTGGGCGTGCCAGCCGGCATTGGTCGCCTGCAGCGCCAGGTAGGCCCAGGCCGCACCGGCATCGAAGCTGTGGCTGGGGAAAGGGACTTCCTCGCCACTGCTGGCGCGCAGCAGGGTGGTCTTCGACAGGATGATCACCAGCGCCGAGGCGTGCTGCGCCCAGCCGCGGTTGAATTCACTGATCAGCGACAGGAACAGCGCCCAATGGGCGTCGTCGCGTCGTGCATAGAGGAAGCGCCAGGGCTGGGCGTTGAACGCCGACGGCGCCCAGCGCGCGGCCTCGATGAAACCGAGCAGGGTTTCTTCCTCGATGGCGACCGGGTCGAAGGCGCGGGGCGACCAGCGCTGGACGAACTGGGGATCGACGGGATACTGGGGCGTACGGCTGCTGCTGGTCATGGCTTCACCACGGGAGGAAAGGGGAGTCCGGCACGGTAATCCGGTCGGGCGGAGTCGACAAGGGCGCGAACGGTGCTTGGCGCTCGCGGCGTGCGGCACTAGACTGCGCGCCCCCTTTCCTTGCCACGATCTCTGCCATGGCCGCCATCACCCAGCCGTTCTGGAAGCGCAAGACCCTCGATCAGCTCGATGCCCAGGAATGGGAGTCGCTGTGCGACGGCTGTGGCCTGTGCTGCCTGCAGAAACTCGAAGACGAGGACGACGGCGCCGTCTACTACACGCGCATCGCCTGCAAGCTGCTGGATCTCAAGACCTGCCAGTGCAGCCGCTACGCCGAACGTACCCGCTTCGTCCCCGACTGCATCCAGCTCACCCCGGCCCAGGCCGACCAGTTCGCCTGGCTGCCGCCCACCTGCGGCTATCGCCTGGTGGCCGAAGGCAAGGATCTGCCGGAGTGGCACCCGCTGATCTGCGACGACCGCGAGGCGGTGCACAAGGCCGGCATCTCCCAGTCCGGCCGCATGCTCAGCGAGACCCAGGTCGCCGAAGACGACTGGGAAGACTACCTGATCTTCCGCGCGGGCTGATCCCGGCTTCAGACCGCCGCGGGGCTGGTCCGCCGCAGTGCGGTCAGGCCCGTTGCGCGATGGCAGCGTACCTCCGCCAACTCACCTGGCAGTAGCGCCTGGGGTCGCTCGCAACCGGCGCCCGCCTGCGGACAGCGATCCCGAAAGAAACAGCCACTCGGCAGCACCTGGTTGCCCGGCAACTCGGTGCGCTGCGCTGCGGCATTGCCCGTGAGCGGCTGATCCAGCCGCGGCACCGCTTCCAGCAGGAGTCGGGTATAGGGATGGCTGGGCTGCTCCAGCACCTCCGCCGCCGCCCCCAGCTCGACGATCTGCCCCAGGTACATTACCGCCACCCGGTCGGCCAGGTGGCGCACCACCGAGACGTTGTGGGAGATCAGCACGAAGGTCAGGCCGCGTTCGCGTTGCAGCTGGGCCAGCAGGTTGAGGATCTGGGCCTGCACCGAGATGTCCAGGGCCGAGGTGGGCTCGTCGAGAATGATGACGTCCGGATCCGACGACAGCGCCCGGGCGATGGCGATGCGCTGGCGCTGGCCGCCGGAGAACTGGTGCGGGTAGCGATCCAGGTATTCGGGACGGATACCGACCTGCACCGCCAGGCGCTCGGCCAGGGCACGCAATTCGACAGAGGAGCTGCGACCCCGCACCACCAGCGGCTCGGTGATCAGCTTCCACACCGGCAGGCGCGGATCCAGCGAGGACTGCGGGTCCTGGAAGACGATCTGGATGTTGCGCTCGCCACGGGCCGTGCCCTGAAGGGAGCCGCTTACCGGGTCCACCAGCCCCATCAGGACCTGGGCCAGGGTGCTCTTGCCGCAGCCGGATTCGCCGAGCACGCCCAGGGTCTCGCCGGAAAAGAGCCGCAGGTCGATGCCGTTGAGGGCATGGGCCTGGCCCTTCGTGCGCCCGAGCCAGTCGCGGCCCACTGGATAGCGAACCTCGACGCCGCTGAGCTCGATCAGCGGTACGGCAGGCGGAGAAAGGGTGTTCATGCCGGAGCGTCCTCCGCCTGCAGCCAGCAGGCGTTCAGGTGATCGGGGGTGTCCGTCGGCAGCAGCGCGGGGCGCGTCTCGCAGCGCTCATGGCGCCGACTGCAACGATCCTTGAAGCTGCAGCCGTCAGGCAGCTGGGCCAGGTTGGGCACCTGTCCGGGGATGCTGGCCAGGTCGCTGCCCGGCACCGCCTTTTCCGGCAGGCAGGCCATCAGGCCCTGGGTGTAGGGATGCCGGGGTGCCTGCATGACCGCCGCGGTAGCGCCTTGTTCGACGATGCCGCCGGCGTACATCACATAGACGCGATCGCAGAATTGTGCGACCAGGGCCATGTCATGGGTGATCAACAGGATGGCGGTGCCCCGAGCCCGTGCCTTTTCGCGCAGCAGAAGCAGCACCTGACGCTGCACCGTGACGTCCAGCGCAGTCGTCGGCTCATCGGCGATCAGTAGCTGCGGATCGCAGGAGAAGGCCAGCGCGATCATGATGCGCTGGCGCATGCCGCCAGACAGCTCGAAGGGATAGCGTTCGAGGATCTGCTCGGGATCGGCGATGTGCATGTCCTTGAGCAGCTCGATGGCCTTGGCGCGGGCCTGGGCGGCATCCAGCGCGGTATGGCGGCGAATCACGTCCAGCAATTGGCGACCGATGCGCCGCGTCGGATTGAGCGCGGTCATCGGCTCCTGGAAGATCATCGCTGCCTCGCGGCCGCGCACTTCCATCAGCTGGCGTTCGCTCAAGGCGAGCATGTCGTGGCCCACCAGATTGACGCTGCCGCCGGTGACCCGGTAGCTGCCGGGTGGCAGGAGGCCGAGGGTGAGCATGGCGGTCACCGACTTGCCCGAGCCGGACTCGCCCACCACGCCGACAATCTCGCCGGGGGCCACGCTCAGGCTGACGCCGTTGAGCGCCTTGGCGCTGCTGCGAAAGCCGGGGAATTCCAGATTCAGCTGGTCGATGTGCAGAACGGGCTGGCCCATGTCATTTGCCCTTTTGACGAGGATCGAGCAGATCGCGGATGCCATCGCCCAGCAGGTTGAAACCGATGGCGGTCACCAGGATCGCCAGGCCCGGGAAGGTCGAGTACCACCACTGGTCGAGGATGAAATTGCGGCCGCTGGCGACCATCACGCCCCATTCCGCGGTGGGCGGCTGGGCGCCGAGGCCGATGAAGCCCAGTGCCGATGCCATGAGGATTGCATTGCCGATGTCCAGGCTGAATTGCACCAGCAGCGGCGGCATGGCGTTGCGTGCCACGTGCCAGTGCACCAGGTGCCATTTGCCGGCGCCGAAGGTGCGGGCTGCCTGGACGTAGGCTAGCTGGCGGATGCTCAGGGTCTGGCCGCGCGCCAGGCGCACATAGAAGGGGATGCGCACCAGGGTGATGGCCAGCATGGCGTTGAATAGGCTCGGCCCGAGGGCGGCGGCCAGGGCCATGATCAGCACCAGCGAAGGCACCGAGAGGATGATGTCCATCAGGCGCATCATCAGGCGATCGAAGGCGCCGCCGACGATGCCCGACAGGCAGCCGAGCAGGCCGCCGATGGCGCAGGCGGCAAAGGCCACGAACAGGCCGACGCCCACCGACTGGCGGCTGCCGTAGATCACCCGGCTGAGCAGGTCGCGACCCACCTCGTCGGTGCCGAACCAGTGCAGGGCGCTGGGTGCCTGCAGGCGGGCGGTGAGTTTCAGCGCGTTGGGCTGATAGGGCGCCAGCCAGGGCGCGGCGGCCATGCACAGCAGCACCAGCAGGGTGATCACCAGCCCCGTGAGCATCAGCGGATTGCGGCGGATGCGCCAGGCCAGCCAGGCGGTCTGCTCGCGCCAGCTGGGGCGCGAGGCGGTCAGGGTCGTCATGCTAGTTCACCTTGCCGATGCGGGGATCGACCAGCCGGTAGAGCAGGTCGATGAAGCGGTTGAGCAGGACGTAGATGAAGGACACCACGATGGCGAAGCCCATGACCGCCGGGAAATCCAGCGCCTGGATCGACTTGACCACGTACGCGCCCATGCCTGGCCAGGCGAACACGGTCTCGGTGAGCACCGCGCCATAGAGCAGGTCGCCCAGGGCCAGGCCGATCACCGTGATGGAGGGAATCAGTGCGTTGGGCAGCGCGTGGCGCAGCACCACGGTGGTCTGCGACAGACCGTAGGCGCGGGCGGTGCGGATATAGTCCTCGCCCAGCTGTTCGAGCATGGCGCCGCGGATCTGCCGGGTGATGACGCCCAGGTTGACGAAGGCCAGGGTCACCGCCGGCAGCAACAGGTGCCTGGCCGCGCTGACGAAGCCGGTGAGATCCCCCGCCAGCAGGGTATCGATCAGATAGAAGCCGGTCACCGCGGGCGGTGGCGTCAGCCCCTGGTCCAGGCGCCCGCCGCCCGGCAGCCAGCCGAGGTGCCCGTAGAACAGCACGATCAGCCCCAGGCCAAGCCAGAAGGCCGGGGTGGAGATGCCGGCCACCGCCAGGGTACGGCTGATGTGGTCGATCCAGCGGTTGTTGTAGACCGCCGAGAGCACGCCCAGCGGCACGCCGATGAGGATCGACAGCAGCAGCGCCGCCAGGGCCAGCTCCAGGGTGGCCGGGAAGAACAGCCGGAGGTCTTCCAGCACCGGGCGATGGGTGCGGATCGACTGCCCCAGATCGCCCTGTAGCAGGTCCCCCATGTAGCGGAAGTATTGCTGGTAGAGCGGCAGGTCCAGGCCCAGCTGCTGACGGATGCCGGCGACGATCTCGTCACTGGCACGCTCGCCGGCGATCAGCCGCGCCGGATCGCCCGGGATCAGGTGGGAGATGACGAAGGTGATCAGGGACACCCCGATCACCACGATGAGGATATCGGTCAGCTGCTTGCGCAGCAGGTGGAAGAAGGCCATGGCATACCTCGCGAGGCGGGTGCCGGAGCGCGCCGGCACCCGTCGCCCTTACTTGGACATCGCAGCGAAATCGAAGACCTGCTCGAGCATGGGGTTGAACACGTACCCCTTGACCGCGGCGCGCATCGGCACTGTGTAGGCCTTCTGGTAGAGGTAGGCGTAGGCGGCGTCGCCCACCACGATCTTCTGGGCCTCCTGGTACAGCGCCTTGCGCTGGGCCACGTCACTGACGCTGGCGGCGTCGCGCAGCAGCTGGTCCACCTTGGGATTGCTGTAGAAGGCGCGGTTGCCCGCCAGCCCCGCATTGGTGCTGTCGAACCAGAAGTTCATGAACATGTAGGGGTCGGCGAAGTCCGGACTCCAGTTGCCGATGGCGACGTCGAAGTCGCCCTTGCCCAGGCGTTCGCGGAAGGTGGCGTTGGCCAGCTTCTCCATCTTCAGGTTGACGCCAAGGGTGCCCAGGCCTGCCTGCAGGGTCAGGCCGATGGGCTCCCAGGCCGGATCCTTGTCCGAGTAGAGGAATTGCAGCTCCCGCACCTTGGGCGCCTTGCCCAGGGCGGTCTGGGCGGCTTCCAAATCCTGCCTGGGCATTGGCAGGCTCGGATCATGCCCCCACATGCCGTCCGGGATCGGACCGTTCATGAGCTTGGCCTTGCCCATGGCGATGCCTTCGACAATGCCCTGGTAGTCGAGGGAGTCGACCACGGCCTTGCGCGCGTTGACGTCGTTCAGGGGCGCGCGCCTGTTGTTGAGGTAGAGGTAGGTCACCCGCAGCGAGGGGTAGGCGGTGGTGACGAAGCCGGACTTCTGCGCCAGGGCCTTGACCTGGTCTTCGGGCAGGTCCTCGATGATGTCCAGGTCACCCTGTTCCAGTTGCAGGCGCCGTACCGATGGCTCGGCGATGATGCGGATCACCACCTGCTTGAGCGTGGGCGCCTGGCCGGCGTAGTGCGGGTTGGGCTCCAGGGTCAGCGACTGGCCCTTCTGCCAGGCGGCCAGGCGATAGGCGCCGGAGCCGGCTGTGTGGCCGGCCAGCCAGGCGTCCACGTCCTTGCCGTGGGTGCCGGCCACCTTGGGGTTGATCACGCTGGCGCCGTCGTGGGCCAGGGCGAAGAGGAAGGGCGCGAAGGGCTTCTGCAGGATGAATCTGATCGTCTGCGGATCCACCACGGTCACAGCCATGTCCGCCGGGAAGATGCTGGACGGGCCCTGCTTGAGCTTCATCAGGCGCTCGACGGAGAACTTGACCGCCTCGGCCGTGACCTCGCTGCCATCGTCGAACCTGTTGCCGGGCTTCAGGGTGAAGGTCCACACCAGGTTGTCCGGAGAGACGGTCCAGCCGATGGCCAGGTCGCCCTCGACGTCGGTGCTGCCCTTGCCGTCTTCCACCTTGTAGCGCATCAGGCGCTGGTAGGCCGGATAGGTCACGGTCCAGTCGTTGTTGTCGAAGGTCACGCCCGGATCGACGGTCTGCAGATCCGCAGGCTTGCCGATGACCAGGGTGTCGGTCGCGGTGGCGGCGCTGGCCGGTTGCCAGGCGCCGAGGCCCAGCAGGGAAACCAGGGCGAGCACGCGGGACGCCGATGAAACGTGGGTGCGCGAAGACGAGAACATGCCGGTACCTCGGATTGTTTGGGTTTATGGGTGTTTCGGCAGTGGGCAAGGCGGTCGAGCGAAGGGCTCGCGGCGCCGGATTCGAATGACCCGGTCGCCGGCAGGATCAGTTCAGCAGGGCGGCGAGCTCCTCCTGGCTGAGATGGTGGTAGTCGATCAGTGCATAGCGGCGGGCGTCGGGCAGTTCGAAGTGCCACCACTCGCTGGGAATGAAGGTGAAGCCGGCGCTCTGCATGATGCCCAGCAGCAGCAGGCGGTTGCGCTGGGCGGCGGCGGGCAGCGCCGGATTGAACAGGTGCGACAGCTCGCGCATGTCGTCGAAGCCGGTACCCATGTCCAGCGGTTCACCGGCCTCGTCGAGCAGGGTCACGTCCACGGCCACGCCGCGGCTGTGGTGCGACCCCTGCGCCGGATCGCTCACGTACTGGGCGTCCGGCAGCACCCGCCATAGCAGTTGCTGGGCATAGGGCGGGCGGTAGGCATCCAGCACCTGCAGGCGCAGACCGGCTTGCTGCGCCAGCGCGCTGGCGCGTTGCAGGCGGACGGCGGCATCCCGGTGCAGCAGGCAGTGGGCGTCCTGGTAGAGCACCTTGCCGGCCAGGTTGTCGGCGGTCGCATAGACCAGGTGGATGGCGACGCCGTAGTGGTCGGCGTCGATCTCGACGAGTTCTGGATGGTTCACGGTACGGGGTGCTTCCTTGGGATGAAGAAGAGGGCCAGGGCTCATTCGAATTGCCCGAAGCGCTGCTGCAGGGCGCGGTTGCTGGCCAGACGCTGTTCCAGGGCATCGCCCGAACGATCCGCCACCGCTGACACCAGCAGGTTCAGCAGGCAGGCCAGCGGCGCCAGGGAGTCCCAGAACTGGTCGACTTCCAGGCGCAGTTGCAGCAGGTCGGCGGGATAGTCCCGCGCCCAGGGGCAGTGGTAGTCGGTGATCAGCGCCATGGGCAGCCCGGCATCGCGAGCGCTCTCGCAGAGCTTGCGGGTCACGCTGGAGTAGGCGCGAAAGTCGGCCACCACCAGGTAGGGCCGGGCGAAGCCGCTGTTGAAGATATCGGCGTAGGTGCCCGACAGGCCGTCGACGTAGAAGGCCTTGGGCCGGATGTATTCCAGCAGGCTGTGAAAACTGCCGAGCACCCCGCGGGTGGTCTGGATACCGGCGATGAACACGGCGTCCGCGCCGGTCAGCTGCTGCACCACCTGTTCGAACACCGGGCCTCGGGCCTGCTGGTAGACGTCCTCGATGGCGGCGAGCTCGGCGGCCAAAGAACGGTCCAGGGCGTCGCTGCGTCCACTCTGCTGGCGAAAGGCACTGAAGCGGTCGGTGATGCGCCAGGCTTCCAGGCCTTCGTCTCTCAGGCTCTGCTTGACGTCGTCGAGGTTGCGATAGCCCAGCGAGCGCAGCAGCCGGCCTACGGAAATGCCGGTGGTGTTGGTGCGCTGGGCGATGCTGTCGGCGGTCTCGAAGGGCAGCTTTTCCGGATTGGCCAACAGGTAGCCCGCGACGCGTTTGCCGGTGGGCGTAAGGTCGGCGAAGGCGCCTTCGAGGGCTTGGAAGAACAGCGGCTTGGTCAAGGTGCAGATCCGCAATGTTATCGAGCTGTCATTAAAAGCTCCGTTGTTCGAAAGCTAACATTGGTTTTCCAGGCGTCGCAAGAGGTCGCACGCCGGTTGTCACCGAGGTGTCGCAAAGCGGATTCAGGGGTCGTTGGGAGATAAGTCGCTAGAGGCTGAATGGCCAGGAGGATGGTAGCGGCGTCCCGGACGAGACGCCGCGATACAGCCGGAGGTCAGCCCAGCGGCGACTCCATGTGCGAGGTGCGCTCGACGGCGCCATAGCGATCGCTAACCGCATGGGCGCGTTCCAGCAGCACCTTCAGCTCGGCCAGGTCCTGGGCGATGCGAGTGCCGGGGTCGCGGCGCAGCAGGCGGGCGAACAGGTGGCCGAGGCGCCCGGCTGGCGGCTCGTAGGCCATGACCGCGGTCACCTCGGTGCCACCGGGCACATCGGCGAAGCTGACCCAGCCCAGGTTGTTCAGGCCGGCGTAACCGCACGAGCGCCAGCCGATCAGCCGGCCCGGTTCGTCGTCGGTGACTTCGGCGTCCCATTCGAAACGCCCCATGGGCGCCTTGACCACCCAGTGGGAATAGCGGTCGTTGAGCACGTCCACGCGTTCGATATGGCGCATGAAGATTGGCAGATTGGAGAAGTCGCGCCAGAAGCGATAGAGCTCATCGCGGGGGCGGGCGATGACGACCCGGCGGGTCTGGGAGGCCGCCGAATGCCAGGCCAGCGAACGGCGGACGTCGCGCTCGAAACGCACCTTGGTCAGGGTGCGCTTGATCGAGCAGTGACCGCGCAGGCCGCGGTTCAGTAGCCAGGCACCGGTGGCGCCGGTCAGCAGGCCGAGCAGACCGCCACGCGCCAGGCCGCGGCTGATCAGCAGGCCACCGCCGGCCACGGAGGCCAGGCGTTCGACGCCCTTGATGGCAGCGGCGTCGCGAGGCGGAGGAGCGAGAGTGGGAGTGGGGGCATCTAGGTGCATGGCAGATTCTCCTTTGGCTGTGGAAAAGACCTGCCCAGAGCCCCTGCCGTTCCCTAGCCGGTGAGGCCCAGTACCCGGAAGATGAAGGCGTATTCCAGGGCCACGTCGCGCAAGGCCTGGTAACGCCCGCTCATGCCGCCATGGCCGGCGTCGAATTCGGTCTTGAGCAGGAGCAGGGGCGCCTGATCGGTCCGCCGCTCGCGCAGCCGCGCCACCCATTTGGCGGCTTCCCAGTACTGCACCCGGGTGTCGTGATAGCCGGCCACCGCCAGGATGGCCGGATAGGCCTGGGCCTTCACGTTTTCGTAGGGCGCGTAGCTGGCGATGCGCGCGCGCACCTCGGGCTCGCTCGGATCGCCCCACTCGTCGTACTCGGTCACGGTCAGCGGCAGGTCCGGCTTGAGCATGGTGTTGAGCACGTCGACGAAGGGCACCTCGGCGATGGCGGCGGCATAGAGGTCCGGACGCTGGTTGAGCACGGCGCCGATCAGCAGACCGCCGGCGCTGCCCCCACTGATGACCACCTGTTGCGGGGTCGTCAGGCCCTGTTCCAGCAGATGCTCGGTGCAGGCGATGAAGTCATCGAAGGTGTTCTGCTTGTGTTCCAGCTTGCCGCTGCGATACCAGGCCTCACCCAGCTCGCCGCCGCCGCGCACATGGGCGATGGCGAAGCGCACGCCGCGATCCAAAAGGCTCAGGCGGGCATGGGAGAACCAGGGATCGAGGCTATGGCCGTAGGCGCCGTAGCCATAGAGGTACAGCGGGGCGCTCTGCGGCAGGTCGCGACGACCGACCAGGCTGATGGGGATACGGGTGCCATCGGCGGCGGTGGCCCACAGGCGGCGGCTTTCATAGGCATCGGCGTCGAACGGGCCTTCCACCGGGACCTGCTTGAGCACTCGCTGGGTACCGCTGGCCAGGTCCAGTTCGCGGATTTCGGCGGGGCGATTGAGCGCCTCGTAGCGCAGGCGCATGACCGGACTGTCGAATTCCAGCACGTCCATGGCATCCAGGCTGTAGACCTCGTCCGGCAGGTCGACGCGATAGGGTGCCTGGCCGTAGGGTCGCACCTCGAGGATCGGCAGGCCGGCGGTACGCAGGCTCAGCACCAGCGCCTGGGCGCCGAGGCTGGCATCCTCCAGCATCACGTCCGGGTCATGGGGCACCACCAGCTGCCAGTGCGCACGGGTGGGGCTGTCCTCGGCGGCCTGGTAGAGCGCGAAGTTGATGCCGTCCTGGTTGCTGCGGATGTACCAGCCATCGACGCCATGGTCGGGGAAATACTCGTGGCCTTCCTTGCGGGGCGCCAGGCAGACAAAGGCCTCGTCCGGCCGATCCGCGTCCAGCACCCAGGCTTCGCTGGTGGTCTTGCTGTGCGACAGCAGCAGCAGCTTGCGCTCGGAGCTCGAACGATAGCAGCCGAGGAAGAAGCGTCCGTCGGTCTCGTGGAAGACCAGTTGCGGCTCGGCATCGCCCAGGTGGTAGCGATAGAGCTTGTGCGGACGATGGGATTCGTCGCGCTCGCCAAAGAACAGGGTGCGGCTGTCATTGGCCCAGGTCAGGCTGCCGTCGCACTCCTCGAAGGGCAGTTCGGTCACCTCGCCGGTGGCCAGTTCCTTCACATAGAGCCGGTAGGTCTCGTCGCCGACCTGGTCGAGGCTGTAGGCGAGCCGAGTCTGGTCCGGGCTGATGGTGAAGCGGCCGACCGAGAGAAAGCCGCCGTCGGCGATGGCGTTGCCGTCGAACAGCAACTCTTCGGTCGCCGGATCCGGCGTCAGGTCGCCATTGGCCGGGCGACGGCAGCGATAGTTGCGGCCGTATTCGTCGCCGGCCTGGGTGCGCTGATAATAGAGATAGTCGCCGCGGGGGACGGACAGCGACAGGTCCGTCTCGCGAATGCGCGCGCGGATCTCTTCGAACAGCTGTTCGCGCAGGGGGGCTTCGGGCGCCAGCTCGGCTTCCAGGTAGGCGTTCTCGGCTTCCAGGTGCGCCAGCACCTCGGGGGCGTCGCGGCTCTCCAGCCAGACGTAGGGATCGTCACCGGGGGCGCGGCGGGCAGTGGGGGCTTGGGTCATGCGGGCTCCTTGGGCGCCGCGCAAGAGCACGCGGGCGGGGCAAAACCGCTATCATAGGCTTCTCCTTTCCGCTATCGCCATGGATCGCAATGACCGAGCAAGAGTACCTGATCGCCTGGGCCGTCTACGCCATCGCCGCGCTGCTGTTGTTGGTGGTGTCTTTCAAGGCCACCGGCTGGCTCTGGCGCTGGCTGCGCGAACCCATCCGGCTGGTGGTGGCCGTGCTGCTGGTGACGCCGGCCCTGGTGGATGCCGAGCATGGCCTCTATGCCCCGGCGATCGCCGTGACGGTGCTGGATCTGGTGTTCAAGGTGGGCAACAGCGCCTGGTCGGCCGTGGCCAACCTGGCGGCTGCCGGCACCATCGGCATAGTGCTCTACCTGATTTTCGTCCTCTGTCGCTGGCTGTACCGTCGCTCCCATCCGCGTCCGGAACCGGTCGCTGCAGCAGCGCCGACGGATGATCCGCAACCGGAATCGCCGGTGGCCCCACGGGCCCCGGCAGCCCCGGTCGAGCGCCGCGAACCCCGGGGCCGTAGCGAGCGCGTCGAACCCCGTCTGTAATCCAGGCTTGCGCCCAGGACGTGACCCCTTCAGCATGCTGGCGAAGGGCAGCGGCTGCAGCCGCCGTTGAACCAGGCAGCCACCCCGGAGGGACGGACATGTGCGAATTGCTGGGCATGAGTGCCAACGTGCCCACGGATCTGGTCTTCAGTCTCCAGGGCCTCATGCAGCGCGGTGGGCGTACCGGTCCGCATCGGGACGGCTGGGGCGTGGCCTTCTACGAGGGCAGGGGCCTGCACCTGTTCAAGGATGCCCTGCCAGGCGCCGATTCCGAGGTGGCCAAGCTGGTCCAGGGCTACCCGATCAAGAGCCATACGGTGATCGGCCATATCCGCCACGCCAACGTCGGGTCGGTCAATCTGGCCAATACCCACCCCTTCGTGCGGGAACTGGGCGGTCGCTACTGGAGCTTCGCCCATAACGGCCAGCTGCAGGATTTCCACCCCGAGCCGCGTTTCTATCGTCCGGTGGGCGATACCGACAGCGAGACGGCCTTTTGCAGTCTGCTCGATCAGGTCCGCGAGCGCTTTCCCGAACCCGTCCCGGTCGAGATGCTGTTGCCGCAGCTGGTGAACGCCTGCGATGGCTTTCGCAAGAAGGGCGTCTTCAATTGCCTGCTCAGCGACGGCGACTGGCTGTTCAGCTTCTGCACAACAAAGCTCGCCCATATCACCCGCCGCGCCCCCTTCGGTCCGGCCCAGTTGCGCGATGCGGAAGTCCACATCGATTTCAAGGCCGAGACCACGCCCAACGACGTCGTCACCATCATCGCCACCGAGCCACTGACTTCCGACGAGGTCTGGACCCTGCACCAGCCGGGGGAATGGCATCTCTGGTGGGATGGCGAGATCGTCTCCCAGGGCCGCGTCTAGACAGGAAACCACTTCACGATGCTGCGCAGTTATATTCGTCTGCTGTTGTTCACCCTGGCCTTGCTGGTAGGGGTGCAGATTCCCGGCTTCATGCTCGACTACGAGCAGCGCGTGGATGCCCATCGCCTGGAGTCCGATCAGGCCCTGAGCGGCTTCAGGCAGACCGCGCAGCAGTACTTCGAGGGCAGTCTCGAGGGTCTGCTGGCGCACTATCAGGCCAGTGACGATCCGGTCTTTCGCAGCGATGCCGACAGCCTTGGCATCCTGATACGTCGTAATGCGCTGTTCAACGAGGAATGGCAGGCGCTGCAGGGGCCCTGGTACCAGCGGGCCTGGCACATCCTGGTGTCGCCCAACAGCGAACTGCGCGACGAGACCCTGCGGCAGTATCGCTATCAGGTAGTGCTTACCCCCGAAGCCATCGGCTGGGGGATAGGGCTGGGATTGGCCTTGGCGGTAACGGTGGAAACCCTCGCGCTCTGGCTTTCAATCCTGCTCTATCCGCGGCGTCCGGCCCGGCGGGTGTCCTAGCTTTCAAAAAAATTTCACGTTTTCAGGCGTTTAGCTGAAAAAAGGGCTTGACGCTAAAGTCCCGCGCTGTAGAATGCGCACCCACAGCAGGCACGTAGCTCAGTTGGTTAGAGCACCACCTTGACATGGTGGGGGTCGTTGGTTCGAATCCAATCGTGCCTACCAAACAAAACCCGCACTGCTGGCGGGTAAGAAAAAAGGCGATCCGAAAGGGTCGCCTTTTTTCGTTTGGGGATGGATTGGGAAAGTGCCCAGTGGTCAGGGCTTCAGATCCGTCCTGGCGATTCCGGATTCGATGACCAATGGCGCGGCGCAGCCATTCCGCCGTCGCCCGCCGTCCTTGAATGGCCGCCAAGCCTTCATGGCAGGCCGCTGGCGCTGCTGCTCGGCATTCTTCATGAACTGAGTCATTCCAGCGGCAGGCCGCTGGGCCAGGGTCTTCGCCCCCAGGAAGGCGAAGCGCTAGGCGGCTTGCTGGCGGGCGGTCATCGGCCACGTGAGCGCGACGAACGCCATTCCGCCACCCACCAGCAGCAGCGCTGCACTCAGGCTCCAATGCTGCGCGACGAAGCCGATCGCGGCCGGACCGATGAGAATGCCGGCGTAGCCGATGGTGGTAATCGCTGCGATGGCGTGGCTTGCAGGCATCCGGGTCTGCCTTCCGGCGGCACTGAAGAGCACGGGGACGATGTTGGAAGCGCCAAGGCCCACGAGCAGAAAGCCTGCGAAGGCAAGGGGCTGGCTAGGTGCCAGAACCGCCATCAGGAAGCCTGCCGCGGCGACTAGACCGCCGCCTACGACGACCTTCAGGCTGCCCAGTGCCTTCACGATCCGGTCGCCGGTGAGGCGGCCAATGGTCATCGCCAACGCGAATACCGTGTAGCCGAAGCCGGCCTGCGCCGGATCGACGTCATGCGCATCGATCAGGAACAAGGCGCTCCAGTCCAGGATCGCGCCTTCGCCGAGAAAGATCAGAAAACAGAGCAGGCCGATGAAGGCGACGATCCCGCGCGGCAGCGTGAACAGCGGGGTATGCCCGGCGTCATGATTGCCGTAGGGCAGCAGACCCTTGATTGAAGCCGCGAGTAGAGCGATCAGCAGCGCGCTGAACACCAGGGTCGCAGTCAGCGGTTGGATTCCAGCCCCCAGCAGGACGCTCATGCCGCCGGCGCCGACGATCCCGCCGACACTGAACAGGCCGTGGAAGCCGGACATCATGTTGCGACCACTGTCCTTCTCGACCATCACGGCCTGGATGTTGATCGCGACGTCCAGGGCGCCGACGCTTGCTCCGAACAGGGCCAGGGCTATGGCCATGCCGAAAATCGAATCGGCGACGGCAAGCAGCGGCAGCACCAGGGCCAGAGCCACCGAGCTGGCCGCGATCACCGCGCGGCATCCTAGGCGGCTGGCAAGGATGCCGACGATGGGCATCGCGACGATGGATCCCAGACCCAGGCAAAGCAGCAGAAGGCCAAGCGTCGAATCATCGGCGCCGATCCTGGCCTTGGCGACGGGCACCAGGGGTGCCCACGCGGCCATGGCAGAACCCGCAATCAAAAAGCCTGCGCGAGTTGCCCATTGCTCGATCGCTCCCGAAGGCTGTCTGGTGGCGAGTTGCACATGTTGCATTGGCGGCGCTCCAAGATAAGGCGGCTGTAGAGGTGATCGCACCTCCTACCAGTCTTAGCTGATCATGCATGATTAAGCAAGAGTGCGCAAAACCGTGCATTCAAGGTTGTATGCGCAGAGCTGGACGGCCATGCCTGATCAGAGCGGGGTGGCAGCTGCCTGGCGTCGAGGTATCGCAGTACCTGGTAGCTCTGCCTGCGGGGAGGGTGGGTGAAGACCTGGGCGAATCCGTGGGTGGAGCGGAGCTTCAGCGCGCCGACAGATTTGGGTGCAGCCACAAACCGATGGCCTCTCCTGCAGCGACAGCCTCTGTCTGGGCATCTTGAGGGCTTGGGCGCCAGCGGCTGTGAGCAGGTCTCACCAGGGTCTTTTGCCTGAGGGGTATGGGCTTGGGTCCCGTCGGGCCTGGCAAACGAAATCTGCATCGGTGACAGGTCATGGAAAAGGGCGATCCGAGCGGTCGCCCTTTTCGTGTTTGCCCGTTCTGCACGCTGTGATCGAAGCGGACTTGCCGGGCATAGGGTCGTTTAACCGGGCGACCTTGCGATCGCCCTGTTTGCGTCTCAAGCCATCAGCTGCTTGGGGTAACGGTCTCGGTAAAGGAGCCTGCCGGCTGCAGGCCGTGCTTGTTCGCCGTGAAGTCCAAGGCCGTCGAGGCATAGCGCACGCCATCCTGAACCTGCTTGAGCGTCAGGTTGGCCTCATAGAACTTGTCGCTGGCCAGTTGCTTGGCCGCCTGGTCGACGTCCGTCATGGTCTGCTTGAGCGGTGCCAGGGCAATGGCCGTATCGATATCAACATCGGCCAGGCGCAAGGTCTCTGCAGCACCCTTGGCGTCGCCCTGTTTAAGTTTGTTATTGGCATCGGCCACTGCCTTAACTTTCTGCGGACTGGCCATATAACTGTCCTGCACCACGGTATCGCCCCAGATCGGTAGCCAGGCCGTTACGGCAGTACTGGTATCGGCCTTGCCCTGATTGTCCTTGACCTGCAATTCACTTGCGGCTTTTTTCAATGCGGTATTATCCGACTGCGCAAGTTTGAGTGCCTGCTGGGCGTCCTTGACGTGGGACACCGCTTGCTTGGTTTGCCCCTGGAAGAGTTCCAGGCGTGCGGCGGAAATGTCGGTGAAGGCCCGTTGCCCCTGGGTGGACAGGGCCTGGAAGCTGCCCAGCTCGTTTGCCGAGGGGGCTTGGTTCGCGGCGATGGCCACAGACGAGCAGGCGGCTACGATGGCAACGACCAGCATGCTCTTTGCCAGTGTGTTCTTGACGTTCATTTGCTGCCTCCAGCGGATATGCAATTGAAGTAAGGCTATCGCTCAGGTACCAGAACCAGGTTCTGCAGTGCCTGGAATCGATACTCCGCCGTATCGCTTAACACCGGATTAATAAGGTCGGGGCTTTTCTTGAATAGCCGCTGAACAAGTTTGCGTGGATGAATTCGGGTGATCTTGCCATGCCTGATCAAGATAAATATTTGATCGAGTCCGGCTTGAGTTTGTTTGGCACGGTAGAACTTTCCGGAAGTCCGCGTCGGTCTTCTGCAGGGCTCCCGAGTAGGGGTGTGACCGCTTGCCTCGGTCGTGAGGCCCTGGGTTTTCACGTAGACTGGCGAACGATTTTTCTTGGGGCTTCGCTGCTTCGCCAGGCGCGAGCAGGCCCCGTTACCGCGAGGAGCGAGTGATGACGCAGGGTGGTGAAGGCCGGCAGATCGGCAAGGGTGGTTGCCTGGGATTGATCCTGCTGTCGATCCTGTTCGCGGTCGTGATCTTCGGCTCCATCATCTACGTCTATCGCCACAATGCGACGCCGGTCAGCCGCGCCAACGAGCAGCAGGCCATCGACCAGTGCCTGGCGCGGGCCAACGCCGCGGACACCTCGCCGGCGGATCGCCAGGCGCTGATGGAAAACTGTCAGGAAATGCAAAAGCAGTTCCTCAAGAAGTATCCCGACGCAGCCCGCTAGAGAGACGGCAGTCCCTTGCGAGGTTGCGCTAGGTCTCAGTTTCTGAAAGGATTTCCGTCCCAAACTTTCCAGTGATCCTTTCGCGTCGCCCGGAATGCCTTGCGGCCCTGCCACTGTGCGGCGGGATTTCCAGCGGTGCGGCTGCTTACTGGCCAATCCCACCATGTGGCCCTTGGTATGGGTCACCACTGAGTTGAGGAGGCGCCATGCCTGTCATTACTCTCCCCGACGGTAGCCAACGTCCATTCGACAAGCCCGTCACCGTAGCCGAAGTCGCCCAGTCCATCGGTGCCGGTCTTGCCAAGGCCACCATCGCCGGTCGTGTCGACGGCCAACTGCGCGATGCCAGCGATCTCATCGGGCAGGATGCGAACCTGCAGATCATCACCGCCAAGGACGAGGACGGTCTGGAGATCATCCGCCACTCCTGCGCCCACCTGGTGGGTCATGCGGTCAAGCAGCTGTTCCCGACCGCCAAGATGGTCATTGGCCCGGTGATCGACGAAGGCTTCTACTACGACATCTCCTTCGAGCGTCCCTTTACCCTGGATGACCTCTCGGCCATCGAGACGCGGATGCGCGAGCTGATCGACAAGGATTACGACGTCATCAAGAAGATGACGCCGCGCGCCGAGGTCATCGAGGTGTTCAAGGCCCGGGGTGAGGAGTACAAGCTGCGCCTGATCGATGACATGCCCGAGGAGCAGGCCATGGGCCTGTACTACCACGAAGAATACGTCGACATGTGCCGGGGCCCGCACGTCCCCAACACTCGCTTCCTCAAGGCGTTCAAGCTGACCAAGCTGTCCGGCGCCTACTGGCGTGGCGACGCCAAGAACGAGCAGCTGCAGCGCATCTATGGCACCGCCTGGGCGGACAAGAAGCAGCTGGCGGCCTACATCCAGCGCATCGAGGAAGCCGAGAAGCGCGACCATCGCCGCATCGGCAAGCAACTCGATCTCTTCCACCTGCAGGAAGAAGCGCCCGGCATGGTGTTCTGGCACGCCAACGGCTGGACCGTCTACCAGGTGCTCGAGCAGTACATGCGCAAGGTCCAGCGCGAGCACGGCTACCAGGAGATCAAGACGCCCCAGGTGGTCGATCGCATCCTGTGGGAGCGCTCGGGTCACTGGTCCAACTACGCCGAGAACATGTTCACCACGGCGTCGGAAAACCGCGACTTCGCGGTGAAGCCCATGAATTGCCCCTGCCACGTGCAGGTGTTCAACCAGGGTCTGAAGTCCTACCGCGACCTGCCGCTGCGCCTGGCCGAGTTCGGTGCCTGCCACCGCAACGAGCCGTCCGGCGCCCTGCACGGCATCATGCGCGTGCGCGGCTTCACCCAGGACGATGCCCATATCTTCTGCACCGAAGAACAGGTGGAGAAGGAGGCGGCCGATTTCATCAAGCTGACCCTGCAGGTCTATGCCGACTTCGGCTTCACTGACGTGATCATGAAGCTCTCCACGCGCCCGGCCAAGCGCGTCGGTTCCGAAGAGCTGTGGGATCGCGCCGAGAAGGCCCTGGCGGATGCGCTGGATGCCTCGGGTCTGGAGTGGGAATACCAGCCGGGCGAGGGCGCCTTCTACGGACCGAAGATCGAATTCACCCTCAAGGATTGCCTGGGCCGTAACTGGCAGTGCGGTACCCTGCAGTATGATCCGAACCTGCCGGAGCGACTCGACGCCAGCTACATCTCCGAGGACAACAGCCGTCAGCGTCCGGTGATGCTGCACCGTGCCATCCTCGGTTCCTTCGAGCGCTTCATCGGCATGCTCATCGAGCACTATGCCGGTCTGTTCCCGGCGTGGCTCGCCCCGACCCAGGCGGTGGTGCTCAATATCACCGACAAACAGGCCGATTTTGCCCAGCAGGTCGTCGGCGAATTGAACGCTGAGGGCTTCCGAGCCAAAGCCGACTTGAGAAACGAGAAGATCGGCTTTAAAATCCGCGAGCATACTTTGCTCAAGGTTCCCTATCTCCTGGTTATTGGAGACCGGGAGGTTGAGACACGATCCGTTGCCGTGCGTACCCGTGAGGGCGTTGACCTGGGCTCCATGCCCGTCGAACGTTTCCGCGAGCTGCTCACGCAAGCGGTTTCCCGGCGTGGCCGGCAAGATTCGGAGTAATCACTATCAAGCAGCGTGACATGAGACAAGACAAGCGAGCCGCCCCCCGGGCACCGATCAACGAAAATATCACCGCCCGGGAAGTTCGCCTTATTGGCGCCGATGGTCAGCAAGTAGGCATCGTCTCCATCCAGGAGGCCCTGCAGGCTGCTGAAGACGCCAAGCTGGATCTGGTGGAAATCACCGCCGACGCCCTACCTCCGGTCTGCCGGATCATGGACTACGGCAAGCACGTCTTCGAGAAGAAGAAGCAAGTCGCGGCGGCGAAGAAGAACCAGAAGCAGGCTCAGGTCAAAGAAATCAAGTTTCGTCCAGGGACGGAAGAAGGGGATTACCAGGTAAAACTACGCAACCTGGTACGTTTCCTAACCGAGGGGGACAAAGCCAAGGTCTCGTTGAGATTCCGCGGCCGGGAGATGGCCCACCAGGAGCTGGGCATGGAGCTGTTGAAGCGGGTCGAAGCTGACCTCGTCGAACACGGCGCCGTTGAGCAGCATCCTAAGATGGAAGGACGCCAACTCATCATGGTCATCGCCCCCAAGAAGAAAAAGTAACTACCAGGGCACTGGCAGGCCTTGCTGTTATGCGTAATCACTCAATGCGGAGTATCCGAACATGCCAAAGATGAAAACCAAAAGCGGCGCTGCAAAGCGCTTCGTGAAAACTGCTGGTGGCATCAAGCACAAGCACGCTTTCAAGAGCCACATTCTGACCAAGATGACCACCAAGCGTAAGCGTCAGCTGCGCGGTACGTCGCTGATGCATGCATCCGACGTCCAAAAGGTCGAGCGCATGCTGCGCCTTCGTTAATCCTGGTTAAGAATTTAAAGGAATTTACTCATGGCTCGTGTTAAGCGTGGCGTTATCGCTCGTCGCCGTCACAAGAAAATCCTGAAGCTCGCAAAAGGCTACTACGGTGCCCGTTCGCGCGTCTTCCGCGTCGCTAAGCAAGCGGTAATCAAGGCAGGCCAATACGCCTACCGTGACCGCCGTCAGAAGAAGCGTCAGTTCCGCGCTCTGTGGATCGCTCGTATCAACGCTGGTGCTCGTATCAACGGTCTGTCCTACAGCCGTCTGATCGCCGGCCTGAAGAAAGCGGCCATCGAGATCGACCGTAAGGTACTGGCCGATCTGGCCGTGAACGAAAAAGCGGCGTTTGCTGCGATTGTCGAGAAAGCTAAAGCTTCGCTGGCTTAAGCCCCCCGGCAATCTCGCGCCTCTGGCGCGAAGCAACGTTATCAATAGGGGAAGAGCCTCATAGCTCTTCCCCTATTTTGTATCTGGAGTCCCTAGATGGAAAACCTGGATGCGCTGGTCTCCCAAGCCCTGGAGGCCGTGCGGCTCACCGAAGACACCAATGCCCTGGAACAGCTCCGGGTCAACTACCTGGGCAAGAAGGGTGAACTGACCCAGATCATGAAGACCCTGGGCCACCTCACGGCGGAAGAGCGTCCCCAGGCTGGCGTGCTGATCAACGCCGCCAAGGAACGTGTCCAGGACGCAATCAACAGCCGCAAGGCGACGCTAGAGCAGGCCGCCCTGGCCGCTCGCCTCGCTGCGGAACGCATCGACGTGACCCTGCCCGGACGTGGTCAGGCCTCCGGTGGCCTGCATCCGGTCACCCGTACCCTGGAGCGCATCGAACGCCTGTTTGCCAACATCGGCTATGGCGTCGCCACCGGTCCCGAGATCGAAGACGACTACCATAACTTCGAAGCGCTCAACATCCCCGGCCACCACCCGGCGCGGGCGATGCACGACACTTTCTACTTCAACGCCAACATGCTGCTGCGCACCCACACCTCGCCGGTGCAGATCCGCACCATGGAGAGCCAGCAGCCGCCGATCCGCATCATCTGCCCGGGTCGGGTTTACCGTTGCGACAGTGATCAGACCCACTCGCCGATGTTCCATCAGGTCGAAGGCCTGGTGATCGACGAGGAAGTCAGCTTCGCCGATCTCAAGAGCACCCTGGTGACCTTCCTGCGCGAGTTCTTCGAAGAAGAGCTGGAAGTCCGCTTCCGTCCCTCCTACTTCCCCTTCACCGAACCGTCTGCCGAGGTGGATATCCGCCGCCCGAGCCGCGATGGCGAACCGGCCTCGCGCTGGCTCGAGGTGCTGGGCTGCGGCATGGTCCACCCCAATGTCCTGCGCATGGCCGGTATCGATCCGGAGAAGTACCAGGGCTTCGCCTTCGGCATGGGCGCCGAGCGCCTGGCCATGCTGCGCTACGGGGTCAACGACCTGCGCCTCTTCTTCGACAACGATCTGCGCTTCCTGGCGCAATTCCGCTAGCTGCCAGACGGGAGTCCTATGAAATTCAGTGAACAATGGCTGCGTAGCTGGGTGAACCCTGCGGCTACGCACGAGGATCTGGTTGCCCGGCTGTCCATGGCCGGCCTGGAAGTGGACGGCGTCGAAGCGGCGGCCGGGCGCTTCCAGGGTGTCATCGTCGGCGAGGTGGTCTCCGTCGAGCGCCATCCCGATGCTGACAAGCTCAACGTCTGCCAGGTCAGCAACGGTCAGGAGTCCTTCCAGGTGGTCTGCGGTGCGCCCAATGCGCGCGCGGGCCTGAAGGTGCCTTTCGCCACCGTCGGCGCCACGCTGCCGGGCGACTTCACCATCAAGAAGGCCAAGCTGCGCGGCGTGGAATCCCACGGCATGCTCTGCTCGGCCAGCGAACTGCACATCAGCGACGACAACAGCGGTCTACTGGAGCTGCCGGCCGCGGCGCCGGTGGGCGAGAGCATCCGCAGCTACCTGCAGTTGGACGACGCCATCATCGACGTTGACCTAACCCCGAACCGTGGCGATTGCCTGTCCATCGCCGGTCTGGCGCGGGAAGTGGGCGCCCTGTACAACGCTCAAGTGGAGCCGCTGCAGGTCGAGGCCGTAGCGCCTACGCACCAGGAGACCCGTGAGGTCGAGGTGCTGGCTCCCCAGGCTTGCCCGCGCTACCTGGGTCGCGTGGTCAAGAACGTCGACCTGTCCCGCCCGACCCCGGACTGGATGGTCGAGCGCCTGCGCCGCAGCGGCGTGCGCAGCATCGACGCCGCCGTCGACGTCACCAACTACGTGATGCTCGAACTGGGTCAGCCCATGCATGCCTTCGATCTGGACCAGATCAAGGGCGGCATCCGCGTGCGCCTGGCCGATGTCGGCGAGCGCCTGGTGCTACTGGATGGCCAGGACATCGAACTGCGCAACGACACCCTGGTGATCGCCGACCACGAACGCGCCCTGGCCATCGCCGGCGTCATGGGTGGCGAGCACAGCGGTGTGGCCGCCGGGACCCGTGACCTGTTCCTGGAAAGCGCCTTCTTCGACACCATCGCCGTGGCCGGCAAGGCCCGTTCCTATGGCCTGCACACCGATTCCTCCCACCGCTTCGAGCGGGGCGTAGACTTCGAGCTAGCGCGCAAGGCCATGGAGCGAGCGACCCGTCTGCTGCTCGACATCGTTGGCGGCGAACCGGGTCCGGTCATCGAGGCGGTCAGTGCCGAGCACCTGCCACAGGTCGAGCCGATCCTGCTGCGCGCCGAGCGCATCGAGCGCGTCCTGGGTCTGACCCTGGACGATGCTCAGGTTGAGCGTCTGCTCAGCGGCTTGGGCTTGGCCGTGGCCCGGCTGGAAGCCGGTCGGTGGCAAGTGGGCGTGCCCAGCCACCGGTTCGATATCAGCATCGAAGTGGACCTGATCGAAGAACTGGCGCGCCTGTACGGCTACAACCAGCTGCCGATCCGTTTCCCCCAGGCGCGCCTGGCGCCGCAGCCCCTGCCCGAGAGCAAGGGTGAGCTGAGCCAGCTGCGTCGTCTGCTGGTGGCCCGCGGTTACCAGGAAGCCATCACCTACAGCTTCATCGACGAAAAGACCTTCCGTCTGTTCGCCCCTGAGGCCCAGCCGGTAATGCTGGCCAATCCCATCTCCACCGACATGGCTGCCATGCGCTCGTCGCTGTGGCCGGGTCTGGTCAAGGCCGTGCAGTACAACCTCAACCGTCAGCAGGACCGCGTCCGGCTGTTCGAGTCGGGACTGAGATTCGTCGGTCAGCTGGATAACCTGGTGCAGGAAAATGTCCTGGCTGGCGCGGTCTGTGGTTCGCGTCTGCCGGAGAGCTGGTCGTCCGGTCGTGAGGCGGTGGACTTCTTCGACGTCAAGGCGGATGTCGAGGCGCTGCTCGCTCAATCTGGCGCAGGCACTGACTTCCGCTTCGTAGCAGGCGAGCATCCGGCCTTGCACCCGGGCCAGACCGCGCTGATCGAGCGGGCAGGGCAGCCAGTCGGCTACCTGGGCGCTCTGCATCCAGAAGTGGCGCGCGAACTGGACGTGAATCGTCCGGTGTTCCTCTTCGAGCTTGCGCTGGATGCCCTGACCACCGGCAGCCTGCCGCGCTTTGGCGAGCTGTCGCGCTTCCCGGAAGTGCGTCGTGACCTGGCGTTGGTGGTGGACGAAACCGTAGCCGCAGGCGACCTCCTGGCTGACATCCGCGAAAACGCGGGAGAAGGCCTCAAGGAGCTGCGTCTGTTCGACGTCTACCAAGGCAAAGGCATTGATCCACATAGAAAAAGCGTCGCCATCGGCTTGACCTTGCAACATCCATCGCGCACATTAACCGATGAAGAAGTCAACGAAACGACGCAGAAAATCCTCGTTTCTCTGGAAAGAAGGTTCAACGCCACCTTAAGGAAATAGCGCATGGGGGCCCTGACGAAAGCTGAGATGGCCGAACGTCTGTTTGAGGAGCTCGGTCTGAACAAACGTGAAGCCAAGGAATTGGTCGAACTGTTCTTCGAAGAAATTCGTCATGCGCTCGAAAGCAACGAGCAGGTCAAGTTGTCCGGTTTCGGCAACTTCGACCTGCGCGACAAGCGCCAGCGCCCCGGACGCAATCCCAAGACAGGGGAGGAGATACCCATCACGGCGCGCCGTGTGGTGACTTTCCGCCCCGGGCAGAAACTCAAAGCCAGGGTCGAGGCCTATGCTGGAACCAAGTCATAACGACGAACTGCCGGTTATACCGGGCAAGCGCTACTTCACCATCGGTGAGGTGAGCGATCTCTGCCTGGTCAAGCCGCACGTGCTGCGCTACTGGGAACAGGAATTTCCCCAGCTGAACCCGGTGAAGCGCCGCGGCAACCGGCGCTACTACCAGCGCCACGACGTGCTGATGATCCGCCAGATCCGCTCGCTGCTGTACAACGAAGGCTTCACCATTGGCGGGGCGCGGCAGCGTCTCACCCAGGGCGACGAGACCCGCGACGAGGGTTCGCAGTACCACCAGCTCATCCGCCAGATGATCAGCGAACTCGAAGAAGTCCTCGTCGTACTGAAGAAGTGAAAAAAAGCTTCCACTAATCAAAGCGTTGCAGTAAGATGCACGCCGTTCCCTAGAGGAACACAGTCGGGGCGTAGCGCAGCCTGGTAGCGCACTTGCATGGGGTGCAAGGGGTCGAGTGTTCGAATCACTCCGTCCCGACCAAATTAACGAGAAGGCTCAAGCACTTAGTGGCTTGGGCCTTTTTCGTTTCTGCGCTGAGATAAGATCTATCAGTGGTTGTGTTCATATCCAGGCGGTCACGCATGGGGCCAACCAGAATCCGGGTCTGAGATGAGGCTGCCGGCTGGTAGCTAAGTCGACCAGGCGCATGAGTCCTGCTAAATCTTGAAGGTCCGTAAAGTGCAGAAAAGCCTCCGAGGCGCGGTGTCGCTGCGTCTGCTGATACCTTCTTTTCTCTGCTGAAGCCTAACTGCCGTCGATGCCAGGTTAGGAAGTATCCCAGAGCCCGTGCAGCGATCAGGCGGCCAGTCATTTTCGATCAGACGTTCTTGCTGAATGAGCACGCTTGATGGAGAAGGGCCCACGATAGGGTTGGGCCCTTCTGATCACTCAATGTCCTTTGCTACATCCGCCCCCGCAGACGTCAGCTTTATGGGCGGCGTTAGAGCACGCTGTCCTTGAGTGTCTACCGACAGATGGCCTTTCTGGATAAGTCCATGTTCTTGCAGGTCCTGAAGGACATCCATGACGGCCTCTTCGCCGTGATGGTTGTCGAGAATTTCGTTACCCAGGCCTTCCGGATGCGAGTGATACAGGCGGCGCAAGATTTCAGCTTTGAGTTCTGCATTGATAGCCATGTGGTCTCCTCGTGTGTGTGCAAAGGTTATGACCGTCATTGAGATGGCCAGTGCCTGCGAGGCAGGTGCCAAACATCTTTTGGAGCATCCTTATGCGCGGATTGCGGGCCTTTGCCGTACTTCGATGTTCGAAGCACGAGCGTTAGGTCGCTCTAGCTCAACTGCAGTATGGGTCAGCCACTCAAGGACACTTGATTTTGTGCCTACTATTTTTGTGCCGCGGCCATCGGCCTTTGTCCCATGCAAGAGCGTGCAGCCGCAGAACCAAGCGTCTAGCTGTTGGGAAAGGGGTTTAAAGCTGTCCCTCCCTCGGTCTGTCTATGACGTCCAACTCTGCAATAGGTCATTAGCAGCAGCTAGTCGAATGAATGGCCTCATATCCTGCTGACTATTTATGGCAAACCAACACGAGTTTTGTTAAGCAGCTTGGTGCGCTTGGCGATACTCACGATGGCGACCAAGATGCTCCCACTGGTGAGTAGAGGTGTATTGAAATCAGCCCTCAGTGTGGATAGTGCGTTGCATAGTGCTTTTGTAATGCCTGAATAAAGTCTGTCGCCAGCGGCGTTTGACCTGTCCCCGCGGGAGCAACCACGTAGACCGGAAACAGCAGCTCAGGCTCGAAACGGTGGATGGTGATGCCCTTGTGCAAGAAGTCTTGGGCGACGTTCGGGCTCATGAGGGCGGCGCCCATGCCGGCGGCGACCATCTCGCAGGTGATGGAGCTGTACTGGCCTTCCACGGCGAGCTTGCGTTCGACACCGGCCTGTTCGAAGACCCTGTCCATCTGCTCGCGAGTGCCGTCGCCATGGCAGAGGGAGACGAAGTTCTCGCCGTGGAGATCCTGAGCGTTGATGACCTCTCGTGACGCTAGGCGATGGCCTGGCGGCAGGACGCAGACGGCGCGGAGCCGGGTGATGAGCAGCGTTTCCAGAGGACCGGCGTCGCTGGGCTGGACTACTACGCCTAGATCGCAAAATTGAGACTGCACCCACTGCACCACGGTGGGCGAGGCGTTCATGTGCAGGGAAACGGTCAACTCTGGGCGGGTCGCGACGAAGTCCTTGATAACGTGTGGGATGAGCGTGAGTCCGGTGGACGGCACAGCGGCGATACGCAGTCGGCCGGTACCAAGGTTGCGGATGTTCTTGGCCGATTGGCGCAGGCTATCCAGCCCCACATAGGCCCGCTCCACTTCCTGGAAGAAGGCGCTGCCTTCTTTTGTGGGTATTAGCCTTACCCCGGCGCGCTCGAACAATTTGAGTCCGGTACTCAGCTCCAGCTGCGCGATCAGACGGCTGACGTTGGGCTGCGAGGTGTGCAGGGCTTCGGCGGCCGCGGTCATGGAGCCTAGACGCATCACGCTGCGAAAGGCCTCGATCTGTCTGAGATTCAACCGAGCTCTCCATATCAAATATGAATACTTAACCCGTACCTTCGTATTTGACCCTATGGGTTTAGGCTGACAATACTCGGTCACAAGCCAAATGGCCCCATAAAAAGAAAGCGTTTCCGAATGGCGGTTACCGCGATGTCCTCGGAGGCGGATGCCTAGATCTTCCGGTCGTGTCCTCACGACGTTCTCGATCTGCCGCAACGCAAAAAAGGGAGCATTGCCCGTGACCAGTCCGTATCTCGCCCGTACCTCATCCATCTCCTTGCGTCAGGGTCTGTCCGCGCTGCTGTTGGCCGCAGCCGGCACCGGCATGACGCTTCCCGCTCACGCCGAAACGACGCTGTATGTCGCGGGCGTCGGCGGTTCAACCGAGCAGATGTACAAGACCCGCGTCATTCCCGCCTTCGAAAAGGCGCATGGGGTGAAGGTCGTGTATGTATCGGGCAACTCGACTGAAACGCTGGCCAAGTTGCAGGCGCAGAAAGGGCGGCAGCAGATCAACGTCGCCATGATGGACGATGGCCCCATGTACCAGGCACTGCAACTAGGGTTCTGCGAAAAGCTCACGGATGCGCCTGTCTATCAGGACCTGTATCCCCTGGCGCGTCTGAGTCCCGAGGCCACGGCAGTGGGTATGGTCGCCACGGGGATCGGCTACAACGAAGAAGCCTTCAAGAAGCGCGGTTGGGCGGCTCCGACGTCCTGGACCGATCTTGAAGATCCGAAGTACCGGCAGCTGCTGGGCATGCCGCCGATCACCAATACCTACGGCCTGCATTCGCTGATCGAGATGGCGCGGCTGAATGGCGGCGGCGAGAAAGACATCGATCCGGGCTTCGCGGTGTTCGAGAAGAAGATCGCGCCAAACGTGCTGGCCTGGGTGAGTGCGCCGGGCGAGATGGACGGGATGATGCAGAACGGTGATGTGCTCATGGCGGTGTACGGCAGTGGCCGTGCGGTAGCGCTGCAGAACACCAGCTTTCCGCTCAAGTTCATCTATCCGAAGGAGGGCGCCGTAGCCCTCCAGGTCGCCGCCTGCGCCGTCACGCCCAATGCGCAGTCCGAACTCTCCCAGCAATTCATTCAGTACGTGCTGTCGCCGGAAATCCAGAAGATTCAGTCCGAAAGCAACGGCTTCGCGCCGGTGAATCGCACGGTGAAGCTGCCGTCAGAACTGGCTGACCGTATGCCCTACGGACAGGAAAAGGTCGACAGCCTGCTCAAGGTCGATTGGGACACCATCAACCAGAAGCGTTCCGAGTGGACGACGCGCTGGAACAGGACCATCGAGCGGTAAAAGGCGTATCGGCCAGACGGCGATGAAGTGACAGCGGGATTGCAACTGGAGAGGAGGGCGCCTTCGGGTTACTTCTCTACCTGCTGCAGCAACAAGCCGTGAGTCCATTTCGCCATCGTCCGGTTCCGACTCGCTCAATGATCGAGTGGCTGGTTTTTCCCTAGAAACCGGTCGCTCCCACCTCCCTTGGACGAACAGCGATCACGCCCTCGTGAGCGCCGGAGGCATGCCCATGGCTTTCCTGATCCTCGACGGCCTCGTCAAAACCTATGGTGACTTCACCGCCATCGCCGGGCTCGACCTCGCGGTAGAGAAAGGCGAATTTCTGTCCTTGCTCGGCCCTTCGGGGTGCGGCAAGACCACGACGCTGCAGAGCGTTGCCGGCTTCGTGCAGCCCACAGCCGGGCGCATCGTGCTGGACGGGCGTGACATCACCCATGTCCGCCCGGAGAAGCGCGGACTGGGAATGGTGTTCCAGAGCTATGCCCTGTTCCCCCACATGACCGTGGCCGAGAACGTCAGCTTCGGCCTGGAGATGCGCGGCGTGTCGCGTAGCGACAGAGGGGAGCGAGTGAAGTCGGCGCTCGATATGGTTCGGCTGCAGGGCCTGGGCGAGCGCTATCCCAAGGCCCTGTCCGGCGGGCAGCGTCAGCGGGTGGCCATCGCCCGCGCGCTGGCGATCCGCCCGGACCTGTTGCTGCTGGACGAGCCGATGTCGAACCTCGACGCCAAGTTGCGCGAGGACATGCACATCGAGTTGCGCGCCATCCAGCGCGACCTGGGTATCACCACCATCCTGGTCACCCACGACCAGGTGGAGGCGATGACCATGAGCGATCGCATCGCGGTGATGCACGGCGGGCGCATCGTGCAGATAGGTTCGCCGTTCGAGACCTACGAGCGACCCCAGTCGCCCTTCGCCTCGAGCTTCCTGGGCAAGACCAATGCCTTCCCCGGTGCCGTCCACAACCGCAAGCCACGCTGCTACGAAGTCAAGGTCGATGGCCTGATGCTGCATGTCCCTCATGAGGGGCATCAGTTCGACGGCGATGTAAACGTCTACCTGCGTCCGGAAAAGATCCGCCTGACCGATCCTGCCGAAGCGCGCTTGCGCGGCACGGTGCGCATGCGGGTGTTCCTGGGCAACCTCTGGCTGATCGGTGTCGAGAGCCCCCTGGGGCCGGTGAATCTGACGCAACCGAACCTCGGTGCGCCACCGCCGCTGGAAGGGGAGCAGGTGGGCCTGACCTGGCTGGACGACGACCTGCGGCTGCTCGGCCGGGAGGTGTCCCATGGCCACCTATGATGCCGAGCGCGTCGGCAGCGCCCCCTGGCTGCTGACCGGGCCTGCGCTCCTCGTGTTCCTGACCCTGCTGGCGGCCCCACTGGTGCTCACGGCCATGCTGTCGTTGAACCTGTTCAGCGATACGAAGGGCGTGATCCCGGTGTACTCGCTCGCCAACTACCTGGAGGTGTTCGGCGACGATTATTTCCACGAGATCTTCCTGCGCACCGGCGGCATGGCGCTCGCCGTCACCGTCTGCTCGGTCCTGATCGGCGTGCCGGAGACCCTCATTATCGCCCGCATGCGCGCACCCTGGCGGTCGCTGTTCCTGCTGGTGGTGCTCGGTCCGCTGCTCATCTCGGTCGTCGTGCGCACCCTGGGGTGGGCCATCCTGCTGGGCAACAACGGGCTGATCAACCAGGCGTTGCAGGCGCTGGGCATCATCGATTTTCCGATCCGCATGATGTTCACCCAGTTCGGGGTCGTGCTGGCGCTGACCCATGTGCTGGTGCCCTTCATGGTGATCGCCGTCTGGGCCAGCCTGCAAAAGCTCGATCTGCAGGTGGAGCAGGCCGGCCTGTCGCTGGGCGCCTCGCGGATGACGACCTTCAGGCGGGTGGTGCTGCCGCAGATCGTGCCGGGAATCCTCTCGGGCTCGATCATCGTCTTCGCTCTGGCGGCCTCGGCCTTCGCCACCCCCGCGATCATCGGCGGACGTCGCCTCAAGGTGGTCGCCACGGCCGCCTACGACGAGTTCCTCGGTTCGCTGAACTGGCCGCTGGGCGCTGCCATCGCCGTGCTGCTGCTGATCGCCAACCTGGTGATCGTGGTGGGCTGCAGTCGGTTGGCCGAGCGCCGTTTCAAACACGTCTTCGAGTGATCGCCATGTACCGAAACGGTTTCTTCTCTCTTGCCTTTCATACGCTCTTCATCGCCTTCATCGTCGCGCCGCTGGTGGTGGTGATGGCGGTGTCCTTTACCGGCGAAGGCTTCATCTCGCTGCCCTCTGGTGGCCTGTCGCTGCGCTGGTTTGAGGCGCTGTGGGCCAACCAGGAAATGGTCGACGCCTTCTGGCTGTCGCTCAAGCTGGGCCTGGTGTCGGCGACGGTCGCCACCCTGCTGGCGGTCCCCGCGGCGCTGGCCATCAGTCGCTACGACTTTCCCGGACACGGGGCGATCACCGGCTTTCTGATGTCGCCGCTGATGATTCCCTCGGTGGTGCTGGGGATCGCCTTCCTGCGCTTCTTTTCCCTCACCCAGGTAGGCGGCTCGCTGTGGGCGCTAAGCATCACCCACGTCATCGTCGTGCTGCCCTATGCCTTGCGCCTGACGCTGGCGTCCACCATTGGCCTGGAACGCGACGCGGAACACGCGGCGCTATCCCTGGGCGCCAATCGGCTGCAGACCTTCTGGCGGGTGATCCTGCCGCGGATCCGCACCGGCGTGGTCGGTGGTTGGCTGCTCGCCTTCATCCAGAGTTTCGACGAGTTGACCATGACGGTCTTCGTCGCCACGCCTGGCACCACGACCCTACCGGTCGCCATGTACAACCAGATTTCCCAGACCATCGATCCCCTGATCACGGCGGCCTCCACGGTGCTGATCCTGGGCACCCTGGCGGTGATGCTGCTGCTGGATCGGCTCGTCGGTCTGGATCGGGTGCTGATCGGAGAGAAGCAATGAACGACAGCAGCGTACCCACTTCGGCGGAGGTCATCGTGGTTGGCGGTGGACTGGTCGGCATGGCGGTGGCCTATGGCCTGGCGAAGGCCGGTACCAGGACGCTCGTGCTCGACCAGGGCGATGACGCCTTCCGCGCTTCCCGGGGCAACTTCGGTCTGGTCTGGGTGCAGGGCAAGGGCTTTGATCGCCTCGAATATTCTCGCTGGACGCGTTCCTCGGCATTGGCTTGGGCTGGGCTGGCCGAGGATCTGCTGGCAGAGACGGACGTCGATGTCCGCCTGAAGCAGCCCGGCGGCTTTCACATGTGCTTTTCCGATCAGGAGCTGGCGGAGCGGCAGGCGCGGCTGGCAGGTATGCAGGCGGGCCTGGGCGATTACCCCTTCGAGATGCTGGATCAGGCGGATCTGCGGGCACGCTTGCCCGGTATCGGTCCGAAGGTCGTCGGGGCGAGCTACACGCCCATGGATGGCCATGTGAATCCGCTCAAGCTCCTGCGGGCTTTGCATGCGGGAGCGCAGCACCACGGGGCGACGGTACTGGGGCGGATGCCGGTCGAGCGGATCGACTCCGCGCCTGGCGAATTCACCGTGGTCACCCCCGGTCAGCGCTTCACCGCGCCGCGCCTGGTGCTGGCGGCGGGCCTGGGCAATCGGCCGCTGGGGGAGCAGGTCGGACTGCATGCCCCGGTCGCGCCAAATCGTGGGCAGGTATTGGTCAGTGAGCGGGTTCGCCCCTTCCTGGACTACCCGACGATCAATGTGCGCCAGACCGACGAGGGCAGCGTGCAGCTCGGCGACTCGATGGAGGAGGTCGGCTTCAACGACCTCACCACCACCGACGTGCTCGCCAGGATCGCCCAGCGTGGCGTCAACACCTTCCCGCTGCTGGCTGACGTGCGCCTGGTGCGCGCCTGGGGCGCCCTGCGCGTCATGAGCCCGGATGGCTATCCGATCTATCAAGAGTCCGCCTCGCATCCCGGCGCCTTCGTCGTCACCTGCCACAGCGGCGTGACCCTGGCCGCAGCGCATGCGACCCGAATCGCGCCCTGGGTCCGCGGCGGTGAACAGCCGGAAGAGCTGGCGGTATTCGCCGGCGAACGTTTTCTCACGGGGGAGGTGTTTTCCCATGCCCACTGATTCCTTGTTTCGCCGCGTGGACGCCGAAGGCGGCCGTCTCATCACCCTGACCTTCGACGACCAGGCCTTCCAGGTGCCGAACGGTCTTACGGTTGCCGCCGCCTTGCTGCTGGCGGGCGTACGTCGGTTCCGCACCTCACCGGTAGGCGGTGAAGCCCGTGCACCCTATTGCATGATGGGCGTGTGCTTCGAATGCCTGGTCGAGATCGATGGGGTGCCGAGTCGCCAGAGTTGCCTGATCGAGGCGGCCGACGGCATGCGCATCCGTTCGCAGCAGGGCGCCCGGGAGCTGCCTTTCATCGCCGTCGAGCCCGTGGTGATGGAGGTGCAGCCATGAATCTCGAACCTATAGACGTCGTCGTCATCGGTGCGGGTCCTGCCGGCATGGCCGGGGCGCGAACCCTGGCGGATCTGGGGCTCTCCGTCGTGCTGCTGGATGAACAGGCCGCGGTGGGCGGGCAGATCTATCGCGGCATCGCCAGCGCCTCACCCGCGCGTCGCACCCTGCTCGGGCCGGACTATGCGGCCGGCGCCAGCTTGGCGGATGCATTGAAGAACACTACCGTGCGCCACGAGACGGGGGCGTCCGTCTGGCAGATCACCCGCGAGCGTCAGGTGCATTATCTCAAGGACGGACGGGTACGTTCATTCGCCGCCAGGGCTGTACTGCTGGCGACCGGCGCTATGGAGCGGCCCTTTCCCATTCCCGGCTGGACCCTGCCCGGAGTGATGACCGCTGGGGCCGCGCAGATCCTGCTCAAGACCGCCGGCATCGGTCCGCAGGGACCGGTGGTGCTGGCCGGGTGCGGGCCGCTGCTCTACCTGCTCGGCTGGCAATACCTGCGGGCGGGCATCCCCATCGCGGCCCTGGTGGACACTAGTCGCCGTGAGGACTACTGGCGCGCCCGGGGCCATTTGCTGGCGGCCCTTAGGGCCTGGCCCTACCTGCGCAAGGGCGTCTCGCTGCTGCGCGCCTTACGCAAAGGCGAGGTCCCGCACTACACCGGTGCCGAGCAACTGCAGGTCGAAGGGGAAGGGCAGGCGCAGGCGCTCAGCTTCGTCGTCGATGGGCAGGCACAGCGCGTTCGAGCCAACACCGTGTTGCTGCACCAGGGCGTGGTGCCGAACATCCAGTTCACCCAGGCCCTCCGGGCCCAGCATCGCTGGGATGATGCGCAGTTGTGCTTCGTACCTGAAACCGACCAATGGGGCGCGCTCGATGTGCCCTTCATCTCGGTGGCCGGCGATGGCGCGGGTATCGGTGGCGCCCAGGCCGCGGCCTTGCAGGGGCAGCTCGCGGCGCTCGGGCTGGCGCGCAGCCTCGGCCAGCTCACCCCGGCTCAGCGCGATGCCCAGGCCGCACCCTTGCGTGCGGAGCTGGAACGCAACCTGCGTATCCGTCCCTTCCTTGATGCCCTGTATCGCCCCCGCGAGGAGAACCGCATTCCCCCGCGTGACGACGTCACCATCTGCCGATGCGAAGAGGTCACGGCAGGCGATGTCCGCCGCTTCGTCGAGCTGGGCTGCAGTGGTCCGAACCAGGCGAAATCCTTCGGGCGCTGCGGCATGGGCCCCTGTCAGGGGCGCATGTGCGGACTGACCGTCACCGAGATCATCGCCAAGTCACGCGGGCTCACGCCCGACGAGGTGGGCTATTACCGTATTCGGCCACCGATCAAGCCCATCACCCTGGGAGAACTCGCCAGTGGCTGACAGGACGGCAGGCGTGATCGTCATTGGCGCCGGGCTGCATGGGTTGAGCACGGCCTGGCAGCTCGCGCAGCGCGGCGTGGGGGTAATCGTGCTCGAAGCCGACTACGCCGGACGGCATGCCTCTGGGGTGAACGCCGGCGGGGTGCGGACGCTCGGTCGGCATCTCGCGGAAATCCCACTGGCGCTGGCGTCGCGCGCGCTCTGGCACAACCTGCCGGAGCTGCTAGGAACCGATGCCAGTTTCGTTGCCAGCGGCCAGCTCAAGTTGGCCGAAACCGACGCAGAGCTGCAGGACTGTCGGGATCGAGTCGCCGAACTGCAGGCCCATGGCTTCACTCATGAGGTGCTCATCGATCGGCAGGAGGTTTTCGAACTCCTGCCAACGGTCGCGCCCCATGTGGTGGGGGGTATATGGGTGGCGGACGATGGCTACGCGACGCCTTACCGCGTAGTGACTGCGGTTCGGCAGGCAGCGGAGCGCCTGGGTGTGGTGCTGCATGAGCAGACGCCGGCGCTGTCCATCAGCCAGCGAGGCACGCGTTGGCAGGTCGAGACGCGCCAAGGGCGGTTCGAGGCGGACCAGCTGGTGGTGACGGCCGGTGCCTGGGCGGGACGGCTGGCTGCCGAGGTGGGCGAACCGGTCCCTACCTATCCACAAGGGCTGATGCTGATGGTGACCCATCGGGTGGCGCCCTTCTGCAGTCAGGTGCTCGGGGCCACTGGCCGCGCCCTATCCTTCAAGCAATTCGACAACGGCACAGTGGTCATTGGCGGCAAGTTGATCGGTGCTCTGGACTTCGACGCTCGCCATGGCGAAGTCGATATCGCTCGTCTGGTGACCAGTGCCCAGACCGTGACGGATCTCTTTCCGCACCTCAGGCACCTCGGCATCAACCGCGCCTGGTCCGGTATCGAAGCCTTCACCGAAGATGATCTACCCGTCATCTCGAACAGCAGTCGCGCCAGTGGCCTGACCTACTCGTTCGGTTACTGCGGCAGCGGTTTCCAGATGAGCCTCGGCACCGGTCAGCGGGTCGCGCAGCTGGTGCTGGGCGAGTCGTCATCCATCGATTTTGCGGCCTTTGCCATCGATCGCTTTCACAAAAATTCCTCAACCCCCAGGCCACCCAAGGAGCCTATATGCAACCCATTACCCGTATCGAAACCAACCAGCGCATGAGCCGGGTCGTCCAGTACAAGGGTGGCATCACCTTCGTCGGCGGCCAGACCGCCAACGACCGCACCCAGGACATCAAGGGGCAGACCGCGCAGGTCCTGCAGAAGATCGACGACTACCTGGCCAAGGTCGGCCTGGACAAGACGCGCATCCTCAGCGCCCAGGTGTGGCTGTCGGACATCCAGGCCAATTTCGCCGGCATGAACGAAGTGTGGGACGCCTGGGCCCCGGAAGGGCAGGCACCCGCGCGGGCCACGGTGGAATCCAGGCTGGCGGCGCCGGAATTGCTGGTCGAGATCGCCATCGTCGCGGCAGCGGAGTGATAGAAGGCGCATCGGCTCGCATGAGGCGGTGCGCCTATCGGTAATCACCAGCGGCTAGCGACGCCGGGATAGGTCGCTCAGGACACCACTTCGACGCGAACCAGGCCCTGCTGCCTGAAGGGGGTGAGGACGTCGCTCGCCGTGGCATCGGTGATCAGGGTCCAATCCGTCTTGAGCGGCGTCCAGTATTGCTGGCGATCACGCCCCAGCTTGGTCGAGTCGGCGAGCACGAAGACCTCGGCGGCCTGCTGGATCATCAGCTCCTTGAGGTAGGCCTGCTCGGTACTGGCCTCGCACAGGCCGCGGCCGGCCACCACGCCGTCCGCGCTGAGGAAGACCTTGTCGGCCGACAGCCGCTCCAGCATGGTGAAGGCCGCCGGGCCGAAGGTGGACATGCTGCCGGGGCGCAGGTCGCCGCCGAGCAGGGTGACGTGGCCTTCAGGCAGATCACGCAGCAGCGGCACCGCCAGCAGGTTGTTGGTGATGACGTGCAGGCCGCGTCTTTCATTGAGCAGCTTGGCCAGGGCGGCAGTGGTGGTGCCGCCGTCCAGCACCAGGGTGTCGTTATCCTTGATGTGGGCGAGGGCGGCGCGGGCAAGCAGGGCCTTTTCCGGGCCGGACTGGTTGCTGCGTTGCTCCAGGGATGGCTCGGGCTCACGGGTGCCGATGTGGGTCGCGCCGCCATAGGTCCGCAGGATCTGGCCTTCTTCCGCGAGGGCGGTGAGGTCGCGGCGGACCGTGGCTTCCGACACCCCCAGATGCCGGCAGAGGGTTTCGACGTTGGTGTGACCAGCCAGGACCAGTTCGAGGATGGCCTGGCGACGTTTGGCGACCTTCATGGGGAATCCATCGGGAGAGACCGCGCTACTCTAGCGCAGTCACGCTTCCCCCACATCACAGCGACGCGCCACCACAGACCGTCAGCGTCTGGCCGGTGAGGGCGCCGGCATCCGGACCGAGCAGGAAGGCGGTCAGGCCCGCGATCTCTTCAGGCTGCACGTAGCGGCCCAGCGGGGGCAGCCGCGGCGGGGTGCCGGCACGACCCGGATCACGCAGCATGGGCGTCTCGGTTGCCCCAGGCGCCACCAGGTTCACGGTGATGCCACGCGAGGCCAACTCCAGCGCCCAGGAGCGCACCAGACCCACCAGGGCCGCCTTGGTGGCGGCGTACTGGCTGCGTCCAGCGGCGCCCTGCATGGTGCGGCTGCCGATCAGCACGATACGACCGCCTGCGGCGAGGCGCTCGATCAGGCGATCCACCAGCCGGCTGGCCACGGCGACGTGCAGGTGCCACATGGCGGCGCCATCGGCCGGATCAAGGGTGCCCAGGGGCGCGGTACGCATGAAGCCGGCCGCGTGAACGATGGCATCCAGCGGACCGCTGTCGGCCAGCACGGCGTCCAGTGCCTGGTCATCGGCCAGATCGACGCCGATCCAGGTCAGCGCCGGATGCGGCTGTTCCGGCGGGCGGCGGCTGAGGCCGGTCACCCGCCAGCCTTCGGCGAGCAGGCGCTGGGCGATGGCCGCGCCGATGCCGGAGCTGACGCCGGTCACCAGGGCATGAGGCTGAGTCGTCATCGCCGTCTCCTCTAACGCAGCGCGGCCAGCGGCAGCCGGACGTGCTTGATGCGTTGGCGGAAGTAGGTGAAGGCCAGGTGCACATCCCCGTCGGCCGCCTGCACCAGGCTCGGGTAGGAGTACTCGCGATTGAGCTTCTCGGTGGAATTGTTGGTCAGGCAATAGCCATCGCCGGCCTCGACGTCCAGGCGCCGCCAGCTGTGACCCTCATCCGTAGACACGGCCAGACTCATCGGGCCGCGCGGCACGCCCCAGACAGCGGCGCGCTCGCCGTCCTTCGCCACCGGATCGACACGGCTGTCACCATCGTCGATCTCGTCGTAGAGCGAGGCGCGGCGCTCGCTGTAGTCGGCGGCGCTGGTGGGGTTGTAGGCCACGACCAATTCGCCGCTGGCGAGGCGAACGAACTGGATCGAGGAGTTGTTGTTGGGCAGGGCCGTCGGCGTGGGTGCGCTCCAGCTACGACCGCCATCCTGGGAGCGGCTGGTGTGGATGAAGTCGGCCCAGCGACTGCGGAACAGCGCCAGCAGGCTGCCGTCACCCAGCCGCTGGATATTCATGTGCACGCAGCCGGTGCTCTCGGGTACCGGGTGCTCGTTCCAGCTGCGGCCCTGATCGCTCGACACCAGCACTGCGCTGGTGTCATGGCTGCCCACCCACTTCTCGCCGGGGCGGGCGATGCAGTGGAAGATCGGCAGCAGCCAGTCACCGTTGGCGAGCACCACCGGCGGCTGGCGCACGAAGGTCCCGGGGGTGTCGATCAGCGTCTCGATGGCGCCCCAGCTGTGACCACCGTCCATGGATAGCCGGCGCCGGACGATGGCGGTGTCCTGGTTGCCGGCCACCTGGGCCGTCCACAGCAGCCACAGCGGGCCGTTTGGCGCCTGGAACAGGATGGGATTCTGCTCGGAGCGAGCCGGGTCGTCCGACAGCTGTACGGGATCGCTCCAGGTACCTGTGACCGGATCGCGGCGGCTCAGCAGCACCGAGATATCGGCCTTGCCCTCCTGGGTGCCGGCGAACCAGGTGCACAGCAGGGTGCCGTCAGGCTGGGCCAGCAGGTTGGCGGCGTGATTTTGCGGGTAAGGCGTCGGCAGGAAGGCGTCCTGGCGGCCGGCGATGGCGATTTCAGTGGTGGACATGGGGGACCTCGGCAGGGGCGGCTTTGGCGGCGGACTGGGGGAAGAGACGTTCGATGACCACGACGATGGCGGGCGTCGCCAGGGCAACGTACATGTTGTCGATGCCATAGGGGTTGCCCAGCAGATACCAGACGCTGGTGGTGATGGTCGAGGCCAGCAGGCCGAGGGTCGCGCCCCGGTTGGTGGCGAACAGCGGCAGGTAGATGGCGATCATGGCGATCACCGCGATGGACAGGCGCAGCGCCCGGGTAAAGAACGACAGGTTGAGGATCTCGGGCACGAAGAACACGAAGAACAGCGGCACGAAGCCGATGATCAGGGAGATCACCCGGGTGGCCTTGAATTCACGCTCGGGCGTCGGCTTGCGCAGCGGCACATAGAAGTCGCGGACCACCAGCGAGGCGATGGCCAGGGCCACGGTGCTGACACTGACGAAGATGGAGGCGACCAGCGAAATGGTCACTACGCCGGCCAGCACCGGATGCATCGACTGCAGGAAGACGGGCAGGGCGTAGAGGCTGCTCATCTCCGGATGCAGGTACTTGGACGCGACCCCGATGAAGCCCAGCGCCAGGGAGATGGGAATGCACAGCAGCGAGGCGTGGAAGGTCGAGCGTTGGGCGGCGCGGGCATCCTTGGTCGAGGAAATCGCCTGGATGATGAACTGGGTGGAGAAGATTGCGCCGACGGTACCGATGATCCAGGCGAAGATCTTGCTGCCGCCGATGGCGCCGTCCCAGGTGAAGTAGTGCTCCGGCATGTTCTGCATGACCGGGGTGAAGCCGCCGGTCAGGTGCAGGGCCACGCCCAAGACGATGAACACGCCCACGTACTTGACCGCGGTGTGCAGGACACTGACGTAGGCCACGCTCTTCAGCCCGCCGAACGCGTAGTACAGGGTACTGACGATGGCGGTGATGAAGGCCGCAGTGGGCAGGTTGATCTTGAGCACGGTGGCGATGGCCGCGGCGCCGCTGACGTAGTTGCCCACGTTCACCAGCAAGAGGGCGTAGATCATGATGATCGACACCATCAGCTTGGTGGACAGGCCGTACTTCTGGGCGATGAAGCCGGAGATGGTGAATTCACCGGACGCATAGAGCTTGCGCGCCATCAGCAGGCCGAACAGCGGAAAGCCGATCGCCGCGGCGATCACCGACCAGGAGGCCGCGAAACCGCTCTCGAAGGCCGCCTGGGCAGTGCCCACCGTCGACTTGGCCCCGATGAATTCCGACATCATCAGGATACCCACCACGAAGGCGGGCATGCTGCGCGCGGCCACCATGAATTCGCCGCTGGTGCGGCTGCGCAGGCGGATGCTGAGCCAGGTGGTGAAGAGGATGTAGACCACTACCATCCCGATGATGATGGCAGTGCTTTGCACGTCGAACGTCTGCATGGAAATCGCTCCGTGTTGTTGTTGTACGAGCTTTTTCACAGGGCGCCGGCAGGCCGCCGACGCCCTGGGCGAGGAACGTCAGTGGCTGGGTTGGCCGGCGCCCAGCAGGTCCGCCTCCGGGTCATCCTCGGTGACGATGGGTTCCACCCGGCCGAGCAGGAACAGGTAGTTGAGGATGGCTGCCACGATCAGCGCCGCCGAGAACAGCAGGGCGATGTTGAAGGAACCGGTGCTGGCCACGATGAAGCCGGTGACGATGGGGCCGACCACGCCGCCCATGTTGGAAACCGAGTTCTGCAGGCCGGCCAGCATGGAGGTCATGCCGCGCGGGGCGATGTCTCCGGGCATGGCCCACACCTGGGTGGCGGCCACGGTGGTGCCGGACTTGGCGATGCACAGCAGCACGATCGCGATCCAGGCCGATTCGGCGAAGGCGGCCAGGCCGATGCAGGAGGCCATCAGCAGACCGACGATCAGAAAGGTCTTGCGGATCGTGGTCAGCGAATAGCGGCCACTGCGGTAGATGCGGTCCGACAGCCAGCCGGCGAAGACTTCCACCACCATGGCGATCAGCAGCGGCAGCGCCGCCATGAAGCCCATGGAGATGAGGTCCATGCCCTTTTCCTTGACCAGGTAGGTGGGCAGCCAGGTGATGAAGAAGTAGGAGTTGTAGTTGATGAAGAAGAAGCCCAGGCACATGGCCCAGACGTTGCGGTAGCGCAAGAGCTCGTACCAGCGCATGGCCGGCTTCTCGCCATTGCCTTCGCGGCGCCGCTGGCCTTCGCGGATGTAGCGCAGCTCGGCCTCGTTGATGCGCGGATGGTCTTCTGGATCGTTGCGGTAGAAGGCGAACCAGGCCAGGGCCCAGAGGATGCCGAGGGCGCCGCTGATGACGAACGTCAACTTCCAGCCGAACACCGCGATCAGGCCGACGATCAGCGGCATGGCCACCGCGCCGCCAAATTTGGAACCGCTGTCGAAGATGCCCGAGACAGTGGCGCGCTCCTTGTCGGGAAACCAGCGCGAGGTGATGCCGGCGTTGCTCGGGTAGGCCGCCGCCTCGCCGATGCCCAGGCCGATGCGCAAGGCGAACAGCGACTTGAAGCCCGTGGCAAGGCCGGTCAGGGCAGTCGCCAGCGACCACCAGAGCACCGCGCCGCCCAGGGTGGCCTTCTGACCGAAGCGGTCGGCCAGCCAGCCCGCGGGCAACTGCAGCAGGGCGTACGACCAGAAGAAGGCCGACATGATCAGCCCCATCTCGGTCGCGTTGAGGGCGAATTCCTTGCTGATGAAGGGCGCGGCGGCGGAGAGCACCACCCGGTCGATGTAGTTGATGGCGATCGCTGTCCACATCAGTCCGGCGATGATCCAGCGAATCCTGGTGGCCTTGTTGTTGTTATCCATGATCAGGTTCCGAAAGGGGTAGGGGGTCAGGGGGCGACGACGACGGACTCCAGAGCGCTGTTGCCGGTGAGGGCGGCGACCACGTTGCGGGCGCAGGTGAGGCTGAGGATGTCCAGCGCACCCGGGGTGTAGCCGGCGATGTGCGGGGACACCACCACGGTCGGCAGCTCGTACAGCGGGTGCTGGCTGGCCGGCTCGTCCTCGAACACGTCCAGGGCCGCACCGCCCAGGAGGCCGTTGCGCAACGCCTGGTAGAGCGCCTCTTCATCGACGATGCCGCCGCGTGCGGCGTTGATCAGATGGGCGCCCGGCTTCATCAGGCCGAGTCGCCGTGCGTCCAGCAGGTGGCGAGTGGCGTCGGACAGGCCGATGTGCAGGGTGACGAAATCGGCTTCGGCAAGGAGTTCGTCGAGGTCGTGAAACTCGATGCGTTCGCGGTCGGCGAAGGCCTGATCGGGATAGGGGTCATGGGCGATGACGCGCATGGCGAAGCCACTGGCGCGCCGTGCGACTTCCTTGCCGATGCTGCCCAGGCCGACGATGCCCAGGGTCTTGCCGTGGACATCCGCGCCGAACAGCCGTGGCCATTCGCCGGCGCGGGTTTCACGGTCGGCGCGGGCGACCTGGCGGGCCGAGGCCAGCAGCAGGGCGAAGGTGTAGTCGGCCACCGCGTGGCGGTTGGAGTTGGGCACGTTGCACACGGTCACGCCGCTGGCGCGGGCCGCGTCCAGGTCGATGTTGTCGACCCCGACGCCGTGCTTGCACACCAGGCGCAGCTGCGGCAGGGCCGCGAAGGTGGCGGCGTCGAAGACATTGAACGCGGTGATGGCCGCCTGGCAGTCGGCGGCCGCGGCGATGAAACCCTCGGTATCGATGTCGGCGGGCAAGGTCACCACATCGATGCCGTGGCGGGCCAGCAACTCTAGCGGTTCCCGGGAGTACTTGGCGAAGGACGGCGAGGTGCAGACAACTTTCATGGTCATGCTCCTCACGCAGCCCGGCTGGCGCGGTGTCGGCTGGCGAGTTCGGTGGCCTGGCGCAGCGCCTCGATGAGGCTGCGCTCGTCGGCGATGCCCTTGCCGGCGATGTCGAAAGCGGTGCCGTGGTCCACCGAGGTGCGGATCACCGGCAGGCCGACGGTGACGTTGACGCCGGCTTCCAGGCCCATGACCTTGACCGGGCCATGGCCCTGGTCGTGGTACATGGCCACGACGCAATCGAAATCGCCACGACCGGCGCGGAAGAACAGGGTGTCCGCAGGCAGCGGGCCTTCCACGCGCCAGCCGCGGGTGCGCAGTTCGTCGATGGCCGGCTGGATCTTGGTTTCTTCTTCCCCGTAGCCGAACAGGCCGTTCTCGCCGGCATGCGGGTTGATACCGCAGACGGCGATCAGGGGATCCTGGATGCCGGCCCGCTGCAGAGTCGCGTGGGCGCGCTCGATGGTGCGCTTGACCAAGCCCGGTTCGATGCGCGCGATGGCATCGATGATGCCGATGTGCGTGGTGACGTGGATGACCTTGAGGATCGGCGTCATCAGCATCATCGACACCTCCTCGGTGCCGGTGAGGTGCGCCAGCAGCTCGGTGTGGCCCGGGAAGATATGGCCGCCCGCGTGCAGGGCTTCCTTGTTCAGCGGGGCGGTGCAGATGGCATCGAGTTCACCGGCGGAGGTGAGCTGCACGGTGCGTTCGATGTAGCGATAGGCGGCGTCGCCGGCCAGCGCGGACAGCTTGCCGTAGGGCAGGTCGGCGGGAATCAGCCCGAGGTCGATGCAATCCACCACGCCGGGTTGGAAGCGCGCCTGATCGGGGCGCTCGATGGCGTTGATCTGCAGGCGACCGCCGACGATGCGATTGGCATCCTCCAGGCGACCCGCGTCGCCAATGACCAGCGGCTGGCAACTGTCGTACACCGAGGCGTGGGCCAGGGACTTCATGATGATCTCGGGACCGACGCCGGTGGCGTCACCCATGGTGATGCCGATGACGGGACGTTCAGACATGGTGGGCTTCCTTCTGCAGGCAGGCCGTGGCGGCCTGTGCGGGTAGGCTGGCGCGCAGGTGGCGCCAGGCGTCGAGGAGGGTGTCGGGTTGGCCGAAGCCGCCGGCCTTGGTCACTACCCGCAGGGCGCGACCACGCCAGCGGGTGCTAGCCAGGGCCACGCCCGGTGCGAGGGCGCCGTGCAGGTCCAGCGCCGTGATGCCGGCCTGGGCGAGCAGGGCGCGAGCGGTTTCGCCGCCAGTGGCCATGAGGGCGGCGGCCTCCTGCAGGGCGGGCTGCAGCAGTTCGGCCAGGGCCTGGCTTAGGGCCACGGCCTGGCGCGGATCCCGGGCCTGTTGGTCAAGACTGACCAGGACGTCTTCGCCGCGGGCGAGCTGCCGAGCGAGGGCCATGGCCAGCGCGGTACGCTCGGCGGCGCGCTGCGGCTCCAGCAGCCAGGCAGGGGCCAGCCGCTGCCAGTGTTGGCCGCTCCCCGCCACCAGACGCTCGGCCTGCGCCTGGGAGTGCCGCGACATGCTGCCCACCACCGTGAGGATCGGGCCGTCGCTCAGAGGGCGGAGCGCGGTATGGCCGGTCAGGCCCAGCGCTGCAGGCAGCGCCTCGGCCAGGCCCGCGGAGCCGACCCAGAACAGCTGCTGCGCCAGGGGCGCGGAAGCCCGGGCCAGCGCCTCAAGGTCCGTTTGGCGCTCGGCGTCGCAGACCAGCGCGGGCAGACCACTGTCCAGCGCGCGGCGCAGGGCGACGGCCAGGGCCACCGGCTGACGCAGGGTGGCGAGGTCGAGCCGGGCACAGCTGATGCCGTGATCGGTCAGTTGAGCGACCAGATCGGCACTGCCGGTCAGGCCCTCGTTGCGCCAGACATCGGTTTGGTCGACCGGTACGCCGTCCAGGTACTGGAGTCCACCCTGGGTCGTGCGGCCCAGTGCCGGGTAGGCGGGCGCAACCAGGGCCAGGCCGCGCGGGGCCAGGGCCGCCACCTCGGCGGCGACATTGCCACGCAGGGTGGAGTCGATCTTCTTATAGAGCGCGGCGCCCGCCAACGCCGGGTGCCCGAGCAATGCGGCATGGCGCGCGGCGGCCGCACGCGTGTCCAGTCGACGGCTGTCCAGATCCAGTGCTGTCACCGGCGCCTGGGCATCCAGGGCCTCGGCGTCGAGCAGCACCCGGGTCGCCTGGGCCTTGGCAAAGCCCAGGGCGCAGTCCGCGGCGCCGCTGAGGTCGTCGGCCAGGATCAGCAGGCGGGTCATGGCAGCAGGCGCCGGTACAGTGCCTGGATGTCGTCCAGGCTCAGCGGCTTGGGATTGTTGACCATCAGCCGGGTGACCTTGGAGGCCGCCACGGCCATGTCCGGCAGGTGCGCCTCGCGCACGCCAAAGGCGGCCAGGTCCTGGGGAATTTCCAGGGTGGCGGTCCAGGCGGCGATCTGCTCGATCAGCTTGTGCGCGGCGGCTTCGTCGCTGTCCTCCTCGCGGGCCAGGCCGCAGACCACGGCGGCGCGCTTCAGGCGCGGCGCGCAACTGTCCAGGTTGAAGGCCATGACATGGGGCAGCAGCATGGCATTGGCCACGCCGTGGGTGACGTGGAACTTGCCGCCCAAGGGATAGGCTAGCGCATGGACAGCGGCCGTGCCGGCGGCGGTCAGGGCCACGCCGCCATAGGTGGAGCCGAGCAGCATGTCGCTGCGGGCGCGTACCGAATCCGGCTGCTGATAGGCCTCGACGATGCTGCCGGCGATCAGGCGCATGGACTCCAGGGCGAAGGTATCGCTGACCGGATTAGCCTTGTTGGAGATGAAGGACTCCAGGGAGTGGGTGAAGGCGTCCATCCCGGTAGCCGCGGTGATGGCCTTGGGCAGGCTCAGGGTCAGCAGCGGATCGAGTAGCACCAGGGCGGGCAGCAGGTGGCGGCTGACCACGCCCACTTTCAGCTCTTCGTCGGGCAGGGTGACGATGGCATTGGGCGTCACTTCCGAGCCGGTGCCGGCAGTAGTCGGGACCAGCACGGTGGGCAGCCCGGCGCGGGCCACCTGGTCGATGCCGAGCATGGATTTGAGCGACTGCTCGTTGGTGAGCATGACCGCGAACAGCTTGGCGGCGTCCAGCACCGAGCCGCCGCCGATGGCCAGCAGGGCGTCCGGTTGGCGCGGTGCGACCTGCTCGCGAAAGACCTGCTCGATGTTCTCAAGGGTCGGCTCGATCTCGACGTTGTCGATCACCGCCACGTCGATGTCGCGGGCAGCCAGTTGCGCCTTGACGCGCTCGGTCACGCCCAGGCCATGCATGGCGTTCTGGGTGACCAGCACCACGCGGCGCAGCGGGACGTCGAGGAGGGCGAGCTTGTCGCCGAGCTGATCCAGGGCGCCGGCGCCATGGATCAGGTGTTTGACGGTCTGGAAATGATAGAGGGACATGGGCGCTCCGGATCAGTCGCGGTAGATGGCCAGCAGGCCTTTGAGCTTGTGCACCGTGGCTTCGTCCAGCGGCGCGACCGGGGCCCGGCAGGGGCCGACCGGGACGTTGAGCAGGTCGGCAGCCTTCTTCAGTACCGACGGCATGGTGCCCAGGGCGAAGGCATCGCGCAGCGGGCGCAGCTTTTCCTGGGCGGCACGGGCGGTGGCGTGGTCGCCGGCCTGGAAGGCGTTCCAGATGGTCATGACGACCTGAGGTACCGCGTTGGCCGTGGCTGCCACCGCGCCATCGCCGCCGGCCAGCAGGTTCCAGTAGATGAGGGAATCGGTACCGGCGAAGACGGCGAAGTCATCGCTGCGATACTTCATCATCTGCACCAGGGCGTCGAAGTTGCCGGCGCTGTCCTTGATGCCCTTGATCTGCGGATGCTGGCTCAGGGTGGCGACGGCGCCGATGCCGATGGACATGCCGGTCTTGGCCGGAATGTTGTAGAGCATCAGCGGCAGGCTGGACGCATCGCCGATAGCCTCGTAGTGGGCGATCAGCTCCTTCTGGCTCACGGCGTTGAAGTAGGGGGTGATGACCGAGAGGGCGTCGACGCCACGATCCGTCATCTTTTTGTTCAGTTCGATCACTTCGTGCGTGGCGAAGGCACCGGTACCGGCTACGACCGGGACCCGGCCGCCCGCGGCGTCTACTGTGAGCTCGGCGATACGCAGCTTCTCGGCTTCGGACAGGGCGAAGAACTCGCCATTGGTGCCCAGGACGAACAGGCCGTGGATGCCGGCGCCGATCAGATTTTCGATCAGACCGCGCAAAGCGGTTTCATCGACGCGCTGTTGCGCGTCGAAGGGGGTGACGAGGGCGGGAACGATGCCGCGAAATTTCATGGTCATGCCTGCTTTGTGATTGTTCTGATCACAATAAATCATGGAATGATCTAATCGATCAATAGTGGCCGGACAGTTTTGTGCGGTGACTGATCCAGGGCCGCGGCGGGACAGGACAGCATGCCGTTGGCCACCCGACCCGGCAGCCTGCTGGGTCTGCCCCCAGCAGTACAGCAACGCCGGTCGCAGGCCGTCGGGGTGATGCGGCTGCCTGGAGGCGCACGGGTTTTCGCTCGGACACCCAAACAGCGGTGCGCTGATCAACCTGACAAAATTGTCACGCGGCAGTACCCGTTCCTGACCGAACGATTAGGATAAGTTGGCGGGGTCATCTCCTGGACCTCGAATCATGTCGCGCTTCCTTTCCTCCCTCACCTTCACGTTGCTGGGCGCTGCCTTGCTCGGCCAGGCGCAGGCGGCGCTGCCGCAGCACCCCGATCTCGACCTCGCTGCCGCGCAGCGCCTGGCGCAGGCTGCACCCTGCAGCGCCGCGCTCGCGGTGCTCGACCGCAGCGGTCAACTGATCCTCCTGCAACGCGATACCCGCGTCGGACCGCACAACGCCGAGGCGGCGCGGCGCAAGGCCTTTACCGCCCTGTCCACCCGTACCCCGTCGCAGGCGCTGGCCGAGCGTGCCCGGCAGAACCCGGACGCCGCCAATCTGGTCACCCTGCCCGAATTGCTGCTGCTGGGCGGTGGCATCCCGCTCTATGAAGGCGACCAGCTGGTCGGCGCCCTGGGCATTGCCGGTGCCGGCGGTGGCGGGGCGGACGAGCGCTGTGCGCTGGCGGCCGCTGAACACCTCAACCTCACCTCTCATCCTTGAAGGAGATCTCCATGAAGACGTTCGTGCTGTTGTCTGGCCTGGCCCTGTCCGGCTTCGCGGTCGCCGCGCCCAATCCCCTGAGTGTCCATGTGCTCAACCTGGAAGACGGCAAGCCGTCGGCGGGGGTGCATGTGACCCTGGAGCGCCAGGTAGGGCAGGGCTGGCAGCCGCTGGCGGAGGAGGTCACCAACGAGCAGGGCCGGGTGCCGGCGCTGTTTCCCAAGGAAAAGACCTTCGAGAAGGGTGAATACCGGGTGGTCTTCAAGACCGGGGACTACTATCGCCAGCAGGGCCGCAGCGCCTTCTTCCCGGAAATCCCGGTGGTGTTCGACGTCACCCAGCCGGAGCAGCACTACCATATCCCGCTGTTGCTCAGCCCCTACGGCTTCAGCACCTACCGCGGTTCCTAGCGGCGAGGTCTCCCAGGCTAGGGCTTGGCAGTAGAGCCTGGGAGTTGTCTGGACAGCGGCGCAATGGCTGGAAGTCAGACTTTGTAAGGATCCGGATACAAGGTGGCGACGGACTTTTACCTGGGGTAGAAACCCAGCTGAGGTAGGTTCACGCACAATGGGATCCAGGGCTGCAGCGTTACGGAGTGCTGGATGCCGTCCCGCGGTCCGTCCGACCGCTAGGGTCGGCGTACCAGGTCATCGTCACTCCAGGGAGTCGCACCTTGTACCTGTCGCCCCTCTCGTTTCGGTCGGCCGAACCGGTCAGTTCGGCTTCTGGCGCCTTCGCTGCCTGCCGCAATGCCTACCGCGGCCCCGTGCTGCTGATGGCGTCGGGGCCTTCGGCGGGCAGGCTCAACCTGCCGGTCTGGCGGGACATTCCGGTCATCACCATGAATGGCGCCATCGCCAAGTTGCTGGGCAGTCCCCTGAGTCCTCTGTTCTACGTCTGCAGCGACCTCAGCTTCGCGCAGCAGCAACCCGAGCTCTATCGGCAGGGACTCGAGCGGGCTACCCGGCTGGCGCTCTGGCCGGAAGCCATCCAGGCCCTGCCGGCGGAACTGGCCGCCAAGGCACATCCGCTGCACCGTGCGCCAGCCACGCGCCTGGAGCACCACCTGGGCGCCGAGCAGGAACAGGCGCAACGGCTGCCCGCCTGGTTCAGTCGTCGCGCCCGGGATATCGGCTTCAGCTGCAACCTGGATTACGGCATCTTCGATGTCCGCACCGTGGCCTTTATCGCCCTGCAACTGGCCTATCACCTGGGATTCACCGAGATCTATCTTGCCGGCGTCGATCTCGACAGCGACCGTCCGCGGTTCTACGAGGATGGCCGCTCGCCGGCGTCGCCCTGCGGCCTCGACGAGCACCTGCACAGTCGCATCCTGCCCGGCCTGCAGGTCATGCAGACCGCGATGCGCGCCGCGGGTCGCCAGGTGTTCAATCTGTCGAACTGCAGTCGTATTCCCGCCGACCTGATTCCGCTTGCCGATCTCGCCGCCGTGGAAACGCGCTGGTTGTGGCGACGCCGGCGTCTGCCGGGTTAGCGACCGGCCGGCGAGCCGGCTCAGCGCCAGCCCTGGGTAAGGCCCCAGACCACGGCGTAGCGCGTGGCCTTGGCCAGGGTCACCACCACTAGAAAGCGCCACAGCGGTTCGCGCATGACCCCGGCCACCAGGGTCAGGGGATCGCCGATCACGGGCGTCCAGCTGAGCAGCAGCGACCACCAGCCCCAGCGCTGGTAGGCCGCCTGGATACGGGCAAGGCGTTGCGGCGACAGCGGAAACCAGCGGCGTTGGCGAAAGCGTTCGAGATGGGTGCCCAGCCACCAGTTCAGCGTCGAGCCGGCGACATTGCCCAGCGTCGCGGCCAGCAGCAGAAGGGCCGTCGCATAGCGCTCGGTGAGCAGCAGTCCGGCCAGGGCCGCTTCCGATTGCAGGGGCAGCAGGGTGGCCGCGCCAAAGGCGAGGGCGGCCAGGCCCAGGTAGACGCTCAGGGCTTCCAGGATGCAGCTCCAGCAGGGAAAGCCATGAGGGGTCTGTCTTGGGTCGGGACGAAGCCGCCGAGCATAGCGCGAGTAGCCGGGCTACGCTGCCTCCCGGCCCTTAGCCCTCCTGCTCAACCCAGCCGAGCGAGCCAGTCCGCGACCGAGTCCCCGCTGCTGATGTCGGGCTGCACCAGGCCATCGATCATGAAGGTCGGCGAGACGTGGATGCCGTTCTGCCGGGCGTACTTGCAGTGCCACTTGATGGCGTGCTGCAGGTCCGGATTGGCGAAGGCGTCGGCCAGGGCCAGGCCGCTGTAGCCTTCCAGGCGCGCGATGATGTCATTGGGGTGTGGCGTCGCGATTGGGTCCGGTGGCGTGATCCTTGAACTCGAATTCCTCGCGATGGGCCGCCACCGCTGCCAGCACCACCTTGGCGCTTTCCTTGCCGCCGTCGACGGTGGCGGCGGCCAGCACGCAGCGCACCACGACGCCGGAGAACAGGTGCCAGGGCTGGGATTGCAGGCGGATCTTCAGGGTGATCCGCTCGGGGCCGGCCTGGGCCAGCAGGTCGTCGAGCTTGTTGAAGGCCTTGACCGAAAAGGGACAGGTGGGCTCGAGAAAGACTTCGAAGGTGCGGGGGCCATGGCCCCAGGTGAGGGTGTCGGCGTACAAGGTAGGACTCCAATGGCGAGATGATGGGGTTGAGACCGCACGCATTCCCGGGCGTTTTCCCGCACCCGGGACGAAGCGGGATGTCTCAGGGAATCAGTCGCCGCCGACGCATGTCCTCCAGGTGCGCGAGCAGGACCTCGTCCGATCTCAGCATCATCTGCCCGAAGCCGGCCTGCCGTGCCTTGGTCACATCGAAGATGGCGTCCTTTTCGACATGGAAGATGAAGTCGCCGAAGGCCCCGGGCGCGATCCGCTCGGGATCGGCCTCGGCCAGTCCTTCGCGTTGCGCCAGCGCCTGCCAGACCGGCTTCAGCGCGGTCAGGCGCTGGGCCAGGGAGATGGGTTGCGGCTCGCCCACGTCCAGCCCGAACCAGTCGGCCAGCTGTGGCCAGACGTGACTCCAGCGAAAGACATCGCCGTTGGTGAGATTGAAGGCGCCATCGCGCTGCTCTTCGGCGGCCCAGACCGCGGCTTCGCCCAGCAGCGGCGCGGCCGTGACGTTGACCAGGGCGCCGCGATAGGCCTGCTCCGTTCCGGGGAATTGCATGGCGGTGCCGGTCGCCTTGCACAGGGCGCCGTAGAGGCCGATCAGGTTGCCCAGGTTCATGGCCGAGCCCAGCGAATGGCCGATGACGATGTCGGGGCGCAGGGCGGTCCAGCGAATGCCGTCGGCTTCGAGGCTGCGTACGAAGTCTTCATGGCGGAAATAGAGGTTGGGCGGGAAGTGGCGGCTGTCGTCCTCGCGGGCTGGGGTCTTGTACACCCCCAGATGGGCGCCATAGATCTTGCCGCCCTGGACGAAGGTGATGCGGGCCAGGGGGGCGCCGGCATCCCGTACCGCGGCGACCAGATTCTCCAGCATGGCGGCGTTTTCGTCCGCCTCGACGCCCGGGTCGGGGTTGGGCTTGAGGGCGCTGTAGAAGAGATGGGTCACGCCGGCGAGGTCGGCCTTGGCCGCGGCCAGGCTGTCCCGGTCCAGCAGGTCGGCGGTCAGGTGCGGAAAGCGACTGGGCGCCTGTTGCGAGCGGCCGATGGTGGTGATGGACCAGCCGGCCTGGGCGAAGGCTTCCAGCACGGCCTGGCCAATGATGCCGCTGGCACCGGCGATGAGCAGCTGACGTTCGGTCATGGGGTCTCCCGATAGCGTGGGTAGGCTGATGAAGGGGAGACCCAGGCAGAGGGCTATTTGTCCCCGTGTCGGGCTGGACGGTAGGTGGACAAACGCCGGTGTCCTGCGCGCACCAGCAGGGCTACTGTGAGAGCACTGCCTGCTGCCGCGGAGGACCTGCCCTTGAACCATCCATCCCGTACGCCTGACGCCTTGCCGTGCTTGCTGAGCGAACTCCTCACCGCCCTGGGTCTACCTGCTGCCCAGGCGGCAAATCTGCAGGTCCAGGGCAACGACAGCCTGGTCTCGTGCTTTCCGGTCAGCGAGCTGGCCACGGCGGCGATCGGGGTCGCCGGCCTGGCCGCCGCCGATCTGCTCGCCGAGGGCGCACCCGCCTTGCCGGTGCAGGTGGACCGGCACCTGGCCGCGGCCTGGTTCAAGACGTCCCTGCGTCCCCTGGGCTGGGAATTGCCCGCCGTCTGGGATCCCGTCACGGGTGACTACCGCACCCGCGACGGCTGGCTGCGACTGCACGCCAATGCGCCTCATCACCGGGACCGCGCCCTCGCCGTGCTGGGCTGTGCCAACAACCAGGCCGCCGTCGCCGAGGTCATGGCCGACGGGTCTGGCGAAGCCCTGGAGGCGGCCATCGTCGCGGCGGGCGGCTGCGCGGCAAGGCTGCGTACCCAGGCGGAGTGGCAGGCGCATCCCCAGGGGCAGGCCGTTCGCACCGAACCCCTGATCGCCCAGGAATGGACAGCCGTTGCCACGGCGCGCGACTGGCGCCCCGATCCACGACGTCCATTGCAGGGCATCCGCGTCCTCGACCTGACCCGCATCCTCGCCGGGCCGATCGCCACCCGTCTGCTGGCCGGGCTGGGCGCCGAGGTGCTGCGGATCGATCCGCCCGGCTGGGACGAACCGGCCCAGGCACCCGAGGTGACGCTGGGCAAGCGCTGCGCGCGACTGGACCTGCGTCGGCCGGCCGACCGTCGGGTGTTCGAAGCCTTGCTGGCGGAGGCGGACATCCTGGTGCACGGCTATCGCGCCGATGCGCTGGAAGGGCTGGGTTATGGAGGTGCACGGCGACGTGCGCTGAATCCCGGGCTGATCGATGTCTCGCTCTGCGCCTATGGCTGGAGCGGCCCCTGGGCGTTACGCCGGGGCTACGACAGCCTGGTGCAGATGTCTTGTGGTATCGCCGCAGCCGGCTGTGAGTGGCAGGGCGGTGAGCAGCCGGTACCCTTGCCGGTGCAGGCGCTCGACCAGGCCACCGGCTATCTCATGGCAGCCGCCGCCCTTCGCGGGCTGGCACGGCGTCAAGGTGAGGGGCAGGCATTGACGGCGCGGCTGTCCCTGGCCCGTACCGCCTGGCTGCTGACCGAGCGGCCAGGCGCGAACGGCGGATCGGCGTATCGAGGACCCGCGGAGGGGGACTACGGTGACGCTCAGGAGCCTACCGCCTGGGGCCCGGCATTGCGCTTGCGGGCACCGCTCCGACTGGGCGAGGTCGAGCTGCAGTGGCGTCGCCCCGCGACACGCCTCGGCTCCGCCACCGCGGACTGGAGCCGTTAGAGAGAATGGCGGCGGAAGGCTTCCGCCGCCCGTTTTCTGGATCAGTCCAGATCACTGGCCGAATGCCGTTCGGCCAGTTGCTCGCCCGGCTCGCCCCAGGTGCGATTGACCCGCCGCCCGCGCTGCACCGCCGGCCGCGCGGCGATGGCCTTGGCCCAGCGCTGCACATGGGTGTAGTCCTGCACCGAGAGGAATTCCTCGGCGTTGTACAGTTGGCCCAGCACCAGGCTGCCGTACCAGCTCCAGATGGCGATGTCGGCGATGCCGTATTCCTCGCCGGCGACATAGCTGCGCTCGGCCAGCAGGCGGTCGAGTACATCGAGTTGGCGCTTGGCTTCCATGGCGTAGCGGTTGATGGGGTATTCGAGCTTTTCCGGCGCATAGGCATAGAAATGCCCGAAGCCGCCGCCCAGGAAGGGCGCCGAGCCCATCTGCCAGAACAGCCAGTTCAGCGTCTCGGTGCGTCCGGCGTGATCCTGCGGGATGAAGGCGCCAAAGCTGTCGGCGAGATAGAGCAGGATGGCACCGGACTCGAAGACGCGCAGCGGCTCGGCGCCGCGGCGATCCACCAGGGCCGGGATCTTGGAATTCGGATTGATCTCGACGAAGCCGCTGGAAAATTGCTCGCCCTCGCTGATGCGGATCAGCCAGGCGTCGTATTCGGCGTCGCCATGTCCGGCCGCCAGCAACTCTTCCAGCAGGATGGTCACCTTCATGCCGTTGGGCGTGCCCAGCGAATACAGCTGGAAGGGATGCTCGCCGACCGGCAGCGCCTTGTCGTGGGTCGACCCGGCGATGGGGCGGTTGATGCTGGCGAAGTTGCCGCCGGAGGTGGTGGGGGTCCAGACGCGTGGGGGCGTGTAGGGTTCGCTCATGATGGCTTTGTCCTCGGTCGGCACGGATGGGTAGTTCGATCATAACCGAACTTTGCGCCAGGTCTGTTCAATGGCTCTCAAGCTGGCAACAAACCGGATCCAGGAAAGCCGCTCAGGCATTCTGTTCAGTCAGGCGCTGCACCGTCAGGCTACGGTATTGCCGCGGGGTCATGCCTTTGAGCTGGTGGAAGCGTCGATTGAAGTTGGAGATGTTGTTGAAGCCGGCCTCGAAGCAGATATCGGTAACCGGCATGCTGCTGTGGGAGAGCATCTCGCAGGCCTTGCTGATGCGCAGGCTGTTGACGAATTCGACGAAGGTGCGACCGGTAGCCTGACGGAAGAAGCGGGAAAAATAGGTGGGCGTCATGCCCAGGTGCTCGGCCACTTCTTCTTGGGTGAAGTCACGCTGGTAGTGATCGAAGATGAAATTCAGCGCCCGGTTGGTGCGATCCACCGCCTGTTCGCTGGCCGTGGCCGGTTCGACGCTGCCGGACAGCAGCTGATAGCGCTCCGACGTGGCCAGCGCCTCCATCAACACCAGAAAATGGCCGAGGCGGGTGGCACCGCCGCTCTCGGAGATCTGCTGCAGCAACACCTCGGCGCGGGCGATCAATTGCGGATCCTGGAATTCGATGCCATAGCGGGCACGTTCCAGCAGCGGTGCCAGGCCGCTGAGTTCGGGAAACACCGCCGTGGCGTTATCCACCGTCTCGTTGGTGAAGTTGACCAGCATGTCGCGCTTGGCCACCACCTCGCCCTCGGCGACGCGGCTGATCCAGTTGTGTGGCAGATGCGGACCGGTCAGGAACAGGCTGCCCGGATAGAAGTTGCCGATATAGTCGCCAATGAAGGCGGTCCCCGAACTGGCCACGATCAGGTGCAGCTCGTATTCCTTGTGGAAATGCCAGCGCACCAGCGGGCAGGGAAAGCCATGCTCCCGGTAGATGACCGAGTGACCGCTCAGGTCCTCCATCAACTCGTAGGAAGGGTTGTTCTTGCGCAAGGCCTGACTCATGGACCGCCCCGTCATTGTTCTTGGCCCTGATCCTGGCCCTGTTCGCGCCACCGTGCAACCCCGCCTCACCCTGCCCGCAGGACTACCGCCGCACGCAGCTTGCCGCGACCAAAGCGACTCATCTTGTCGAATTCGGCGTGGGACACGGGAATGTGCTGGCAGTCCAGTTCGCGACGGTGCTGGCTGTGGTCGACATCGGGATCGTGCAGGTAGACGAAGTCCTCGTCGCAGTCGGTGACCAGCACCCAATGAGGTCCCTTGGCTTTGGTCAGCCGGAAGGAGCTGATCAACACCAGTGGAAAAGCACCCTCGGCGACCCAGGCGGCCACGTCCAGGCGGGTACGGTAGAGCCGCTCGATGGGCGATTGCTTGACCTCGGCGCTGAAGTCCTCGTGCACCAGACGCATGACCTCCTTCTTCTCCTCGCTGCGCACGCCGTCGAGGAACAGCGGGCCGCGCGTATTGACCTGCAGGGTCACCTTGAAGCCGCGGCGCAGCGCCGCCAGCGCCAGGCCATGAGGTCCGCAGCCGCCATGACCGGCGGTCATGTAGATGGTGGTGGCTTCGCGCCACAGTCGCAGCTCCTCGCGCCGCTCCAGCGGGCGGCCCGGCTGCAGCGCGCCCATGGCCATCAGCAGGCTGGCCGGGCCGCAGGTGAAGTCGGTGGTTTGACGATAGAAGGGCACCGGTCGGGCCTGGCCCTCGCGCGGCTGGCGGATGCGCTTCTCGAAGCGCAGCGCCTGGCTGTGGTCTTCGTAGTAGTCCTCCACCGTGGCGAAGGGCAGATAGCCGTTGCGCTCATAGAGGGCGATGGCGGCGGCGTTGTCCGGTCGGACCTCCAGGCGCAGGTAGGCGCAGTCGCGCTCCACCGCCTCGGCTTCGGCAGCCTCCAGCAGGCGCTGGCCCAGGCGATGACCGCGCGCGTCCGGATCGACGGCGATGGAATAGAGCCGGGCGAGCGAAGTGTTCTGGTGGAACAGCACCAGGGCGTAACCGGCCACCTGGCGGTCGTTTTCCGCCAGGATCAGGACCGCGTTCGCACGGGTGAGCATGTAGTGGAAATTGCGCCGGGAAAGGCGGTCATAGCTGAAGCAGCGGGCTTCCAGATCGACCAGTGCCGCCAGATCGTCCAGCCCGGCGGGCCTGAGCATGAAACTCATCGCGAAGGATTCTCCTGGAGCAGAGCGGGCAGCCTGGCATGGTTAAGCAACGGTTAATAGCACCCGCGTTACAACAGTTGGAGTGGTCCGGCGGCATCCGGGTTTCCACCGGGACCACGCCCCGCAACCAGGAGGTCCAGTGAGCAAGCTGTATATCGTCGTGGAACGCAAGGAAGACTGGTCGTCCTACTATCCCAGCGAAGACGTCATCACCGCCCAGGAATACCTGGAGCAATCCAACGAACAGGACAATGGCAAGCGCGTGCAGGTGATCAACCTCTGCCGCAGCCAGAAGTACCTCGGCCACGGCTACTACTGCTCGCTGCTCGCCGAAGCCCGGGGGCACAAGGTCATCCCCTCGGTGCGTACCATCAGCGAACTGGCGCGCAAGTCGCTCTATGGCCTGGCGCTGGAGGACCTGGACAAGCTGCTGACCAAGGCGCTGGCCGGTCATCCCTACGGTAGCGCCGACGGCTTCACCCTCACGCTCTATTTCGGCAACACCGACATCGCGCCTCTGCAGGATCTGGCGCGCCAGGTATTCGAGGCCTTTCCCTGTCCGCTGCTGCTGGTGGAATTCCGCCGCGATCGCGCTGGCTGGCACATCGGCGGCCTCAAGCTGGGCAGCATCCACAAGCTGCACGAACAGCAGGAAGATCAATTCGCCAACGCCCTCGACGGTTTCAGTCGCCGCGTCTGGCTCAAGCCGGGGCGGCGCGAAAAATATCGTTTCGACCTGGCCATCCTGCATGACCCCAAGGAAGCCTTTCCGCCGTCAGATGCCAAGGCGCTGAAGAATTTCGTGCGCGTCGGCAAGCACCTGGGGCTGGACGTGGAGCTGATCGAAAAGAAGGATTACGCGCGGCTGGGTGAATTCGACGCCCTGTTCATCCGCGAGACCACCGCCATCGACCACCACACCTATCGCTTCGCCAAGAAGGCCGAAAGCGAGGGTCTGGTGGTGATGGACGATCCACGCTCGATCCTCAGATGCACCAACAAGGTCTACCTGGCCGACCTCCTGCGCGCCCACAAGCTGGACATGCCCGCCACCGAGATCCTCTACAAGGACAACCCCGGCCAGCTCGAAGGCCTCGGCGAGCGCCTGGGCTTCCCGCTGGTGCTGAAGATCCCCGATGGCTCCTTTTCCCGTGGCGTCATCAAGGTCGAGGACGCGGCGCAGCTGCGCAAGGCCAGCGCCGAGCTGTTCGAGCGCTCGGTGCTGCTCCTGGCCCAGGAATTCTTCTACACCGAATACGACTGGCGTATCGGCGTGCTCAACCAGGAACCGATCTTCGCCTGCCAGTACTTCATGTCCAAGGGGCACTGGCAGATCTACGACCACAGCGCCAGCGCGACCGAGGTCAGCGGCGATTTCCGGACCCTGGCGGTGCAGGATGCGCCCCATGCCGTGGTCGAACTGGCGGTACGCACCGCCAACCTGATCGGCGACGGTCTCTATGGCGTGGATCTCAAGCAGGCGGGCGACAAGCTGGCGGTGATCGAGGTCAACGACAATCCCAACATCGATTGCGGGGTCGAGGACCTGGTGCTCAAGGACGATCTCTACGCCCTGGTGCTGGAGGAATTCATCCGGCGGCTGGAGTCGCAACGCGGCGGACAGCCCTGGTAACGCGCCAGGGTCGCGGAGGGGTAGGTTGGGCTGAGACGGCGCTATCGTCGAAGCCCAACATGGCAGGGTCAACCCAGGGTGTTGGGCTTCGCTGCGCTCAGCCCGACCCGCCGGGAAGTGCTCAGGCGCCGTGGCACTTCTTGAATTTCTTCTCGCTGCCGCAGGGGCAGGGATCGTTGCGACCCACTTCCTTCAGCGGATTGCGCACCGGTTCCTGGGCATGGCCATGGTTGCAGTGCGGGCCATGCACATGATGCGCATGACCGTGATCATGCTGATGGTCATGGTCATGATTGCAATCGGGACCGTGGACGTGTTGGTTCATCTCATAACTCCGGGATGTAGGCGCCAGGCACGAACTGCCCCTGGCGAGAAAAATGGACACTGCGCCCGAACAGCCAGCCGGTCTTCACGCGACCGCGCAGGCGATAGTTGATCGGCTGGTTGGGGTCTTCCAGCATGCGACCGACGTCCTTCACATAGCGCCACAGGTTGGTCTGCACCGGTACCGAAAAGCTGCGCTGACCATTGGCCGGCACCGACGAATGCAGGTTGGCGGTCCCCTGGGACAGCAGCAGATCGTTCAGGTAGACCGTGTAGGCCAGGTTGCGCACGGGCAGGGTGCTGTCGTTGGGATTCTGGACGCGGAAGTGCAGCACGAAGTCCTGGCTCCACAGCCGTGCGCGGATCAGCTCCACGCCGGTCAGTTCGACCTGGGGCTCCTCATAGTTGCGCCCGATGTAGGTACAACCGCCAAGGCTGCTCAGCAGGACGCCGAGCAGGGTGATGAACAAGGCCTGGCGAAGCATGCGGCACTCCCGTTTTCTGCGCAGTTTAACAAGCACCGATTGCTGCACAAGTCGGGGCCGCTTCGGCACAGGCTAACAAAAAAACGCCTGGGCCAGGCGACCGTGCGGACTGGACCCCTCCGGCGCGACGTTGCATCCTGCAGCTCTTGCCGTGACCGAGGAGGTCGTCATGTCCGCCGTGCTCTATGAAATCGCCTTCCAGGGCGAACTGGTCGCTGGCGCCGATGCGCAGCAGACCCGACAGAATCTGATGCGGCTGTTTCAGGCGGATGAACAGCGCATCGCCGTGCTCTTCTCCGGTCGCCGCATGATTATCAAGAATCGCCTCGACGCCGCCACCGCCGAGCGCTATCGCGCCACCCTGGCCCAGGCCGGGGCGCTGGTCGAGGTGGCGCCCATGGCCGAGACGATCGAGGCGGCTGCGGCGCCCGTCGAGACCCGGGAGCCAGCTGCCAAAGCGCCCACCGCCGCGTCTTCCACCGAGCGCGGATCGCTGTCGGTCGCTCCCCGGGATGCCGTGATGGCGGCCTTCGCCGATGTCCAGGCACCAGATTTCGGCCTGGCACCGGTAGGCGCCGATCTGCAGGATGAGGCCGCGCCGGTGGCGCCGCCGCGGGTCGATCTGTCGCACCTGAGCCTGGCGCCGGTGGGCAGCGATCTGGGGCCGGCGTCCGAGGCGCTACCGGTGGCGGTGCCGGATACCGATCACCTGACGCTGGTCAGGGAGTGAGCGCGGCCGGCGTTACAGGAAGCCGGCGCAGCACTTCTTGAACTTTGCGCCGCTGCCGCACAGGCAGGCGTCGTTGCGACCCGGCAGCGGCCTGGCGGTTGGATCGAGAAAGTACCAGCGTCCTTCACGCTGGACGAAACCCGAGCGCTCTTCATGACGATGGGCGCCGCGCCCATCCTCCCAGCGCGCCACGAAGCTGACCCGCGCATGGGCGGGATCGCCCGGCTCGGGGCGATGCTCCAGCACCTGCAGACCCTGCCAGCGACTGCCCAGACTCCAGGCCGTCAGGGCTTCCCTGTCCAGCTGTCCCTGCTGCGCAGGCGCCGTGGTGGCCACCAGATAGTCGATCAGCCCCAGCACATAGGCGCTGTAGCGCGAGCGCATCAGGCGCTCGGCATCGGGCGCCGGCGTGCCGGCATGAAAGGCTCCGCAACAGTCGCCGAGCGAGAGGTCCGAGCCACAGGGGCAGGGGGCCATGGAGTGCATGTCACCACCAGTACTTGCCGAAATTCTGCGGATTGGCCCAGAACCGGGCGTTGAGCCAGTCCGGGACCTGCTTGTAGTCGTGCAGATCATAGCTGAACAGGGTGACCACCTGACCGTCGCGGGCGAAGCGCTCGCTGGCCTGTAGGGCCAGGGCGTAGAAATCCGTCAGCTGCCATTCGCTGGCCGTCAGGTCCACCAGCACCGCCAGGCGCGAGGTATTGAGGTTGCGCAGGCCGCCGAGCAATTCGCGGCCCTGGCGCAGCGGCAGATGCTCCAGGCAATCGGCAAGGATCACCAGATCGTAGCGTTCGGCCAGTAGGCTCGGATCGCCCAGGGGGACCGCGGCCTGCACCAGCTGGCAGTGGGGATGGGCCTCGGCATAGGCCTTGAGCGCCGGTAGCGGCTCACGCGCCACGCAGAGCAGACGAGCCGGCTGATGATGTTCGAGCAGGCCTGCCAGAGCCTGTTGCGGGGTACGGGACGAGAATATGTTTGCCATTAAGGGAACCCTAATCAAATCGCGATTGACTAAGCAACCAGCGTTGTCAAGATGTGTACGCCACCATTAGTCTGACAGCGCCATAAAACGAAAGACGAGCCTAACTCGCGGCACCCGGTCTATAGGAGACCCTTCATGAGCAAGAGCATCGCAAGGACAGCTTTACCCCTCATCCTGGCAAGCACCGTGCTGGCTGGTTGTGCGGGCGGCGTACAGAAATCCGATTGGCCGGTCTGCGCAGCCGTAGGCGCCCTGGTCGGCGGCGCGGCGGGCGCTACCCAGAGCGGTAACGTAGCCGGCATGGCGGCCCTGGGCATAGGTACCACCGCCGGCGCCTACTGCTGGGTGCATGGCAAGGGCAACGAGCAGGTCGCCCGCATGGAGCCCGCTCCGGCCCCGGCTCCGGCGCCCGCACCGGCTCCCGCACCGGCACCGCTGCCCAAGCAGGAAGTGATCACCGCCCGTGATCTGCACTTCGCCTTCGATTCCGCCGAAGTCAGTCCGCAGGATCGTGCTCAGCTCGACGGTATCGCCGGTCGTCTGCGTGGCGAAGCCGCCAGCACCCGCCTGTCGATCACCGGCCACACCGACAGCAAGGGTACCGACGCCTACAACCAGCGTCTGTCCGAGCGTCGCGCCAAGTCGGTCAGCAACTACCTGATCCAGGCCGGTGTGCCGGCAGCCAGCGTCGTCTCCGTGAAGGGCATGGGCGAGCGTCAGCCGATCGCCACCAACGAGACCGCTGAAGGCCGTGCCACCAACCGCCGCGTCGAAATCCAGATCGACCGCGAGTGATGCACCGGCGGCGGACCCTGGTCCGCCGCCTTTACTTTCTCCGGCTCCAGGCGTTATGGTCCGATCCATCTCGTCCTCCTGCTGGAATCCATGAAAACCCTGTCCCTTACCGGCAAAGTTCTCCTCCTGCTGTTCTGGCTCGCCGCAGCCGCCGCTATCGCTCTGCCTCTCGCTCGTCCCTTTCCCCAATTGCTCGCCCTGGTCGCTCTGGCCCTGCTGCTCCTGCACCTGGGTGAAGTCTTCGCCAGCCGTCGTGCCCTGCGCCTGCGCCGCCATCCCTGGCTTGATCGTCTGAGCCTGCTGATCTTCGGCGCCTTTCATCGGCTGCCCCCGCAGCTGCCGGGTGCCTGAACGGCCGGCGACCTCAACGTCGGGCGCATCCTGGCGACAGGCGCGTTATCATAGCGCCCAAGATCCATTACTGTAGATGCATACAGCGCTCGTCCGCCGGACGTGGCGCTGCTTTGCCATCGCCCGGAACCAGGCATGCTCAGCACCGAACTCAAGACCCAGATCCAGGGCGCCTACACGCGTTTCCTCGAAGCCAAGTCGCTCAAGCCACGCTATGGCCAGCGGCTGATGATCGCAGAGACCGCCAAGGGCCTGGGTGGCATCGCCCAGGACGAGGAGGGCCATCGCGAAGGCGAGCCCGCCGTGGTGGCGGTGGAGGCAGGTACCGGTACCGGCAAGACCGTGGCCTATGCCCTGGCCGCCATTCCCGTGGCCAAGGCGGCCGGCAAGCGCCTGGTGATCGCCACGGCGACGGTGGCGCTGCAGGAGCAGATCGTGCACAAGGACCTGCCGGACATCCTGCGCAACAGCGGGCTGTCCTTCAGCTTCGCCCTGGCCAAGGGGCGGGGTCGCTACCTGTGCCTGTCCAAGCTGGACATGCTGCTGCAGGAGGGCCAGGCGCAAAATGCCACCGCCCAGCTGTTCGCCGAGGATGGCTTCAAGATCGATGTGGACGAGGCGTCCAACGAACTGTTCGGCAAGATGATCGAGCGCCTGGCCGGCAATCGCTGGGACGGCGATCGCGACAGCTGGCCGGAAGCCATCGAGGACGTCCAGTGGTCGCGCATCACCACCGACCATAGCCAGTGCACCAATCGCCATTGTCCGAATTTCCAGCAGTGCGCCTTCTACCGGGCGCGCGAAGGCATGACCAAGGTCGATGTCATCGTCACCAACCATGACCTGGTGCTGGCCGACCTGGCCCTGGGCGGCGGCGCCATCCTGCCCGACCCTCGCGACACCCTCTATGTGTTCGACGAAGGCCACCACCTGCCGGACAAGGCCATCGGCCACTTCGCCCATTTCACCCGGCTGAGATCCACCGCCGAGTGGCTCGAGCAGATCGCCAAGAACCTCACCAAGCTCCTTGCCCAGCACCCCTTGCCCGGCGATCTCGGGCGGCTGGTGGAGCAGGTGCCGGAGCTGGCGCGGGAGATCCGCACCCAGCAGCAATTCATGTTCACCGCCTGCGAGGCGCTGGCGGATTTTCGCGCGGGCGAGGACATGGAAGGCCGCGAGCGACCGCGGCACAGATTCGTCGGCGGGGTGATCCCCGAAGACCTGCGGGAAATGGGCATCGAGCTGAAGAAAGGCTTCGCCAAGCTCACCGACCTGTTCACCCGCCTGACCGAGATGCTCAAGCAGGCCATGGATGGCGAATCCAGCATTGGCCTCGCCAGCTACCAGGCCGAAGAGTGGTATCCGCTGTTCGGCAGTCTGCTGGCGCGATCCCAGGGCAACTGGGAGTTGTGGACGGCCTTTACCTGCGAAGACCCGGAAGACAGCCCGCCCATGGCGCGCTGGATGACCCTTGCCGAAGCGGGGTCGCTGTACGACATCGAGGTCAACGCCAGCCCCATCCTCGCCGCCGAAATGCTGCGCCGCCACCTGTGGAATGTCGCCTACGGCGCCCTGGTGACCTCGGCGACCCTGACCGCCCTGGGCACCTTCGACCGCTTTCGCATGAGATCCGGCCTGCCGCGCTCGGCGGCCACCGCCGTGGTGCCCAGTCCGTTCCGCCATGCCGAGGCCGGGGTGCTGCGGGTGCCGGATCTCAAGGCCGATCCGCGCAACGCGGCCGAGCACACCGCGGCCATCGTTCGAGAGTTGCCGGCCATGCTCGAAGGCGCGCGTGGTGCCCTGGTGCTGTTTTCCTCGCGGCGGCAGATGCAGGACGTCTTCGATGGCCTGGAGCGCGACTGGCGCAAGCGGGTGCTGATCCAGGGCAACCTGTCCAAGCAGGAGACCCTGAACAAGCACAAGAAACGCGTCGACGATGGCGAGGCCAGCGTGCTGTTCGGCCTGGCCAGCTTCGCCGAGGGGGTCGACCTGCCGGGCGCCTATTGCGAGCACGTGGTCATCGCCAAGATTCCCTTCGCCGTGCCGGACGATCCGGTGGAAGCCGCCCTGGCCGAGTGGATCGAGGCGCGCGGCGGCAATCCCTTCATGGAGATCGCCGTGCCCGACGCCTCGCTGCGACTGATCCAGGCCTGCGGTCGGCTGCTGCGCACCGAGCAGGACAGCGGCACCATCTCGCTACTGGATCGCCGCCTGGTGACCCAGCGTTACGGCAAGGCCATCCTCAATGCGCTGCCGCCGTTCCGGCGGGAGATCCAGTAATTCGCGGCCATGGCGGTACGCCGATGCGGCCGCTCCTACGGGCCGCTGTAGGTTGGGTTGAGCGCAGCGCAGCCCAACATTGGCTCGGGGCTGGCAATGTTGGGCTGCGACGATAGAACCGTCTCAACCCAACCTACGATCTATCGCCGCCATGGCCGCGATACCGAAGAACCATCTGTAAGGAAAACCCATGACCGTCCACGGCTATCACGATCTGAGATTCGAATCCGTCCGCGAAGCCTTCGCCGAGTTGCTCGCGGCCAGCCAGACCCGCGGAGCGGCGCTGTGCGTCCAGGTCGGCGGTGAAACGGTGCTGGATCTCTGGGGCGGCATGGCCGACAGGGACGGTCAGACCCCCTGGCACACCGATACCCTGCTCAATCTGTTCTCCTGCACCAAGGCCTTCACCGCGGTGGCGGCGCTGCAGCTGGTGGAGGAGGGCAAGCTGGCCCTCGATGCCCCTGTCGCCGAACGCTGGCCGGCATTCGCCGCCGGCGGCAAGGGCGACATCACCCTGCGACAGTTGCTCAGCCACCGCTCCGGCGTCTCCGCCTTGCGCGAACGCCTGGCGGGTGACGCCCTGTACGACTGGGACACCATGACCGCTGCGGTTGCCGCCGAGGCACCCTGGTGGACGCCCGGCACTGCCCATGGCTATGCCCCCATCACCTTTGGCTGGCTGCTCGGCGAACTGATCCGTCGCGCCGACGGCCGTGGCCCGGGCGAGGCCATCGTGGCCCGGACCGCCGAGCGCCTGGACCTGGATTTCCACATCGGCCTGCCGGCCAGCGAAGACGAGCGCGTCGCCCATATCGTGCGCGGCAAGGGCGTGCTGGGCGATGCCGCCGCGCAGCGCCTGCTCAAGACCACCATGAGCGACCCCGCGGCTCTGCCGACCCTGGCCTTTGGCAATCCGTCCGGAGTGCTCACCAGCACCAACAAGGCCGAGTGGCGCCGCTTCCAGCAGCCGGCCGCCAACGGTCACGGCCATGCGCGCAGCCTGGCGGGCTTCTATGCCGGTCTGCTGGCCGGCGATCTGCTGGAATGGGAGACCCTGAGCGAGGCCCTGGTGGAGCACAGCCAGGGCGAGGACCGGACCCTGCTCACGCCGACCCGCTTCGGCCTGGGCTTCATGCTCGATCAGCCTGACCAGGCCAATGCCACCTACGGCCTCGGTCCCCAGGCCTTCGGCCATCCGGGGGCGGGTGGCTCGACCGGCTTTGCCGATCCGGAGCGCGAGGTGGCCTTTGGCTTCGTCACCAATACCCTCGGCCCCTATGTGCTGATGGATCCGCGCGCCCAGGCCCTGGCGCGCGCGGTAGGGGAGTGCCTCTAGGCTTTGTCTGGAAAGTGCCTGCGCTCAGCCATGCTGCGTTAAAAATCCGCTGGATCGCCAACCCGGCCGGAATGCTCATTTACCCCTCGTGAACGCGAGCGCGAGCCCGGTCCACTTCTTCACGGATTTTTGCCTTGCCTAACCTTCGCTCGGCGACTTTTCAGACAAGCCCTAGCCCAGTTGGCTAACGGGCGATGGCCGCCTCGATGTCCTTGAATTCGATCACCCGGACATAGGGCGCGATCTCGCCGCTGATGGAGAAGTGCGCGCCGATCACCGTGACCTCGACCCCTTCGTTTTCCACCAGGTACTGCACCACCTCGTGGAAATCGCCGTCGCCCGCCACTAGGTAGAGCTTCTTCCAGCCGCGCTTGGCATGGGAGCGCATCAGGTTGAAGGCCAGGCCGACATCCACGCCTTTCTGGCTCTTGGTGGTGTACTGCTCGCCGGTTACCGGATGCAGTATCGGCCCGCCACCCACAGAGGCAGGCCACTCATGAGCCTTGCTCTGCAGCCAGTAGAGCTTGACCCTGAGACCGGCGCCCTTGGGTGGCGCGGAGCTCAGAAACTTGTTGAAGCCGGTCTGGGCGATGGTGGGCGGGTCGCTATCGCAGTTGAAGTAGTAGGCGTCGCCTATGGGTTCGCCCGCATCCTCTTCAATGAAAAGCCGTAGCTTGAGATAGTCGAATTTCGCGCCATAGACCGAACCATTCCAGGCGCTCAGTGCATAGGCACCGTCGACAAACCAAGCGACGCCCGTTCGAGTTGTAGTTGCCATCGTATTGCTGGGACCAGGTTTTTTTACCGTTGATGGGCGCACACCCGCACGCGGGATACGCGGCGCCTATTGTGGGCTTAATTCCCGGTTTGCGCCTCAGGTAACGCGAGGGGATTCCAAACGCTGCGATCTAGAGCGTCCGCCAGGGTGGAAAAATGGCCCTGGACGGCGAAAGAGGTCAGGTCGCCGTGGCTTCGCGGCCGTCATTGGCGTGGGGCGCATCGATGATCAGCGCGCTCTGCAGCAGGCGAATGCGCGGCGCCACGTGGTAGGCGCCATCGTCGTCATGCCGCAGGTAGAGGCGCTCGCAGCCCAGACACCGCCATACCGTGCTCTGGTTGTAGGGATAGAAGCGCGGCGCGATGGGGGCGTCAGCTGACCAATAGTGAGTACCCGCCGGGTGGTACTCCGCGATGATGGCGTCCTCGGGTGCGTGACGCGCCAGGGTGCCGATCTGCGCGAACTCCGTTTCCCGGTAGCCCACCGGCCAGGCCGTCCATCCCGACAGATCCCGCTGCAGACAGCGACAATCCCGGGTAATGGCTGCGGCGCTGGCGGCCAGACGCTCCAGGGTCGCGACATCGATGAGTCCTTCCATGCGCTAGCCTCCTGCGGGTAGCCATGCCTTGAACAGAATCCCCGCTCGCCGCCAACCCTTCAGCAGCGCCCTGGCGGCGGTTCGCCTGGATTTTCCTTCGCTCGCTGCCCGTGGCACTGCCACTGGTCGGCACGGACGCAAATTTCGTGACTCCACCGCTTTGCCCGGCGTAGGTTTGCGGCCACAATCTCGAAACTACTTTAAGTTCACTCATGCCGCCGGCTCTGGCCGGGGCATTGATTCACTCTGTCCTCCGGCTCGCCGATGGGAAACTTTGCATGAAGCTGATCAAATCCACCACCCTCATTCTCTGCATGGGCGTATCCGCCTGCAGCTCCTTCCAGGGCACTGGCGACCAGGCCGCCGCGCCTGCCAAGCCGGGCAATGCCCAGGCCAGCACCGCCGCCAGCGGCAGCCACTGGTGGTGGCCGTTCGGTGGTGGCGACCAGGCGGCCGAGCCGGCCAAGCCGGTAGCCAAGGCGGCCGAGCCCAAGGCCGAAGCCAAGGTCGCGGCGAAGGCGCCCGCCGCCAAGTCCGAACAGGTCGCTGCGGCAGGCGAGAAGAGCAGCCGCTGGTGGTGGCCCTTCGGCAGCGAAGACGTGAAGCCCCTGGCCAAGGCGGAAGTGCTCAAGCCGGTACCGGTCAAGGTCAGCAAGGCCTGGCTGGATGAACACGAGCAGAAGCTGCGCGTCGCCGTGGCCGGCAGCAATGTCAAGGTCGAGCGTCGCGACGACGCCCTGGTACTGATCACGCCGGTGGACAGCTCTTTCAACCCGGATCGCGCCGAGATGCTGCTGCCGGTGATGCTCGGCCCACTGTCCCGCTCGGCCAAGTCGGTGAGCGTGGATGAAGACAGCGCCGTCATCGTGCTGGGCTTCAGCGACAGCACCGGCGCCGCCGCGCTCAACGACAAGATCAGCCTGCAACGCGCCCAGGCCGTGGCGGCGATCTTCCGTCTCAGCGGCTACAGCGGCAATCGCCTGATCGTGCGCGGTCTGGCCGCCGCTCATCCGCGCGCCGACAACACCACCGCCGCCGGTCGTGCCGTCAACCGCCGCGTCGAAGTACTGATCCAGCCGCGCGCCACCGTGCTGGCCAGCCTGCAGTCGCTGGCGGCGCGCTAGCGACAAAGCTTGTCCTGAAGCAGGCGAGCCGGGCGGGACTTGGTTAAGCTAGGTCGATACCGACCTAGCAGGAGACTTCCATGTCACCGTCCCTCGCCGATATGCGTCGCGACTACACCCGCGACGGCCTGACCGAAGCCCAGGCGCCCGCCGATCCCTATGCCCTGTTCGGGCAGTGGTTCGAAGAGGCGGTGCGCACCGAGCAGCCTCCTGTCGAAGCCAATGCCTGCTGGCTGGCCACCGTCGATGACGAAGGCCAGCCCCATTGCCGCGTGCTGCTGCTCAAGGGTGTCGATGCCCAGGGCTTCGTCTTCTATACCAATTACGACAGCGCCAAGGGGCAGCAGATGGCCGCGCAGCCGCGTGCGGCCATGACCTTTTTCTGGCCGGCGCTGGAGCGCCAGGTGCGGATCGAGGGCCGGGTGGAGCAGGTGTCCGCCGAGGAATCCGATGCCTACTACCGGGTCCGTCCACTGGGCAGTCGCCTGGGTGCCTGGGCCTCGCCGCAGAGCCAGGCGATTGCCGATCGTCACGAGCTGGAACAGCGCCTGGCCGAGGTGCAGCGGCGCTTCGCCGACGGTGATCCCAGCCGGCCGCCGTTCTGGGGTGGCTATCGCCTCAAGCCACAGCGCATCGAATTCTGGCAGGGGCGCTCCAGCCGCCTCCACGATCGGCTGGATTACCAGCGCGTAGAGGGTGGATGGCAGCGCCAGCGCCTGGCACCTTAAGGCGTTCGCAAGGTGCCGAGGTTACAGTCGCCGGAAACCTCCCCGGATGCCCTGGGTCAAGGATAATAGCGATCTGCGCCCGTACCGCTGCCCGGTACGACCAGTGTCTTTCAACTGCCCCTGGAGTTGCCCCATGAACAGAGTCCTTCAGCTCGCCGCTTCCCTGACCGCCGTCGCCCTGCTGGCCGGCTGCGCCTCCGATCAGTCCGGCGACGTCTATTCGCGCGATGAGGCCCGGCAGGTGCAGACGGTCCGTACCGGTACCATCACCGCCCTGCGTCCGGTCACCATCGAAGGCACCAAGTCGCCCGTTGGCGCTGGTGCCGGTGCCGTGGTCGGTGGCATTGGCGGTAGCGCCATTGGCGGCGGGCGCGGCAGCTTCGTCACCGCCATCATCGGCGCGGTAGCCGGCGGCCTGCTGGGTGCGGCCACCGAAGAAGGCTTCACCAAGGCCAGCGGTGTCGAGATCACCGTGAAGGAAGACGACGGCGGCTCCCGCGCCTATGTGCAGGCGGTCAACAAGGGCGAGATGTTTCGCGTCGGCGAGCGGGTGCGCATCATGACCGTCAACGGCACCAGCCGCGTCGCGCCCAACTGATCTTCCGGGCGTACCCGAAGGTACGTCCTCGCCCTTCCAGAGCGGGTGTCCGAATCGCTAGACTGCGAGTCGGACGCCCGTTTGCGTTTTCGCCCGTAAATAGTTGTCGCCTGGGCGCAATGCCGCGCCTGGAGGTCGTCCTACAATCCCCCTCAGTCACCGCCGTGATCGGCAGGAGAAATCCCGATGTCCGCTTCTCAACCCAATGTGCAACGCGCCGCCTTCGATGAGGTGATGGTCCCGACCTACGCCCCTGCCGCGTTCATTCCGGTGCGAGGAGAGGGTTCCCGCGTCTGGGATCAGGCCGATCGCGAATACGTCGACTTCGCCGGCGGCATCGCCGTCAGTGCCCTGGGCCATGGCCATCCCGCGCTGATCAAGGCCCTGACCGAGCAGGCCGGCAAGCTCTGGCATGTATCCAACATCTACACCAACGAGCCTGCGCTGCGCCTGGCACGCAAATTGGTGGACCATACCTTCGCCGACCGGGTGTTCTTCGCCAACTCCGGCGCCGAAGCCAACGAGGCGGCCTGCAAGCTGGCCCGTCGCTATGGTCACGACGTCAGCGGCGGCAGTCGCTACGAGATCGTCGCCGCCACCAACAGCTTCCATGGCCGGACCCTGTTCACCGTCAGCGTCGGGGGGCAGCCCAAGTATTCCGATGGCTTCGGTCCCAAGATCGAGGGCATCCGCCACGTGCCCTACAACGACCTGGCCGCCCTCGAAGCCGTGGTTTCGGACAAGACCTGCGCGGTCATCCTCGAACCCATCCAGGGCGAGGGCGGCGTGCTGCCGGCCGACCAGGCCTACCTGGAAGGCGCGCGTCGCCTGTGCGACGCCCAGGGCGCCCTGCTGATCTTCGACGAGGTGCAGAGCGGGGTCGGTCGCAGCGGTCATCTCTACGCCTACCAGCACTATGGCGTGGTGCCGGACATCCTCACCACCGCCAAGAGCATCGGTGGCGGCTTCCCGCTGGCAGCCATGCTGACCACCGAGAAGGTCGCCCAGCACTTCAGCGCCGGCGTGCACGGCAGCACCTATGGCGGCAATCCGCTGGGCTGCGCCGTGGGCGCCGCGCTGCTGGAGATCGTCGCCACCCCGGAAACCCTGGCCGGGGTCGCCGCGCGCCATCAGCGCTTTGTCGCCGGTCTGGAGCAGCTCAATGCCCGCTATGGCCTGTTCGAACAGATCCGCGGCCTGGGGCTGCTGATCGGCGCGGTGCTCAACGACCGCTGGAAAGGGCGTGCCAAGGACATCGTCACCGCCGCCAACGAGGAAGGCCTGATGATCCTGCAGGCCGGCCCGGACGTGCTGCGCATGGCGCCAAGCCTGATCATCTCCGACACCGATATCGACGAAGGCCTGGCCCGCCTGGATCGCGCCCTGGCGCGACTCACCCAGGGCTAATCTCCGGACGCGGGACGCGTACCGCCGGCATCCAGGGATGGATCCGTACACAAGGAGTTCTCATGCTGGTAATGCGCCCTGCGCGCGCGGCGGATCTGCCCCTGGTCCAGCGGCTCGCCGCGGATAGCCCGGTTGGCGTCACCTCGCTGCCCGACAACCCAGAGCGGTTGCGCGACAAGATCCGCACCTCGGAGTCATCGCTGGCGGCCGAGGTGGGCTTTCATGGCGAGGAGAGCTATTTCTTCGTGCTCGAAGACACCCGCAGCGGCGAGTTGCTGGGCTGTTCGGCCATCGTCGCCTCGGCCGGATTCTCCGAGCCCTTCTACAGCTTTCGCAACGAGACCTTCATCCATGCCTCGCGCGAGCTGAAGATCCACAACAAGGTCCATGTGCTGTCGCTCTGTCACGACCTGACCGGCAACAGCGTGCTGAGCAGCTTCTACGTCCAGCGTCCGCTGCTCGACACGCCCCACGCCGAACTCAATTCCCGCGCCCGCCTGCTGTTCATGGCCGCCCACCCGGCGCGCTTCGCCGAGACGGTGGTGGTGGAAATCGTCGGGCTGGCGGACGACGACGGCGAATCGCCGTTCTGGAACGGGGTAGGGCGTAACTTCTTCGACATGGACTACGCCGCCGCCGAGCGCCTGTCCGGGCAGAAGAGTCGTACCTTTCTGGCCGAACTGATGCCGACCTATCCGCTCTATGTGCCCCTGCTGCCCGACAGCGCGCAGGAGGCCATGGGCCAGGTGCATCCCCGTGCCCAGATCACCTTCGACATCCTCAGTCGTGAAGGCTTCGAGACCGACAACTACATCGACATCTTCGATGGCGGTCCGACCCTGCACGCCCGCACCACGGCCATCCGCTCCATCGCCGAGAGCCGCCTGGCGCCGGTGAGCGAAGGTCTCCCGGCCGGCGACGAGGCGCCCTGGTTCCTGGTCGCCAACGACGGGCTTGAAAACTTCCGGGCGCTGGCCACGCCGCTGCGCTGGACGCCTGGCGAGTCCGTCGTCCTTTCCCCCGAGCAGATCGCCACCCTGGAGATCGCCGAAGGCGACCGGGTTCGTCTGGTAGCGCTGTAGCCGACCCTAGCGTCTTTGGAGGTCCGATGATCGTCCGTCCCGTCACCCGTGCCGATGTGCCCGCGCTGCTGCAGCTGGCGCAGGCGGCCGGCGCCGGTCTCACCACCCTGCCGGCCAGCGAAGAACGCCTGGCGCAGCGGGTGGAAAATGCCGAGCGCAGCTTTCTGCGTCAGGTCGAATCCGCCGATGCGGATTATCTGTTCGTCCTGGAAGAGGATGGCGAAGTCATCGGCATCGCCGGGATCGCCGCCGCCCTGGGCCTGCGTGAGCCCTGGTACAACTACCGGGTCGGCCTGACGGTGAGCGCCTCGCGCGAGCTGGACATCCACCGGCAGATCCCCACGCTGTTCCTGGCCAACGACATGACCGGCAGCTCCGAACTCTGCTCGCTGTTCTTGCGCGCGGATCGGCGCGGCGGCGCGGCCGGGCGCCTGCTGTCCAAGTCGCGTTTCCTGTTCATCGCCGAATTCCGCGAGCTGTTCGCCGAGCGCATCATCGCCGAATTGCGCGGCATGTCCGACGACCAGGGTCGGTCACCCTTCTGGGAAGCCCTGGGCCGCCACTTCTTCAAGATGGAATTCTCCCAGGCGGACTATCTCACCGGCATCGGCAATCGCGGCTTCATCGCCGAGCTGATGCCGCGCTTTCCGCTGTACACCTGCTTCCTGTCGCCCGAAGCGCGCCAGGTGATCGGCCGGGTACACCCGGACACCGAGGCCGCGCGCCGGCTGCTGGAGGCCGAGGGCTTCAACTACCAGGGCTATGTCGACATCTTCGACGCGGGTCCGACCGTCGAGGCCGAGACCGCCAAGGTGCGCGCCATCCGCGACAGCCAGCGCCTGGTACTGGCGGTCGGCACACCGGGCGACGATGCCGAGGTCTATCTGATCCACAACCGCAAATGCCAGGACTGCCGCATCACCAGTGCCCGCGCGCGCCTGGCTTCCGGCACCCTGGTGGTCGATCTGGCCACCGCCCGCGAACTGCGGCTGATGGCCGGCGCCCAGGTGCGCGCCGTGCGCCTGATGCCTTGAGGAGAGCTCATGGATAGCCTCTACATCGCTGGTCAGTGGCGCCCCGGGCGCGGCGAGACCTTCACTTCGCTCGACCCCTACGCCGGTACCGCGCTCTGGCAGGGCGCCGCCGCGGACGCAGCGGACGTCGACCAGGCGATCGCCGCGGCGCGCCAGGCTTTTCCCGCCTGGGAGAGACGCGGCCAGGCCGCGCGCCTGGAGATCCTGCAGGTCTTCGCCCAGGCGCTGCAGCAACGCCGCTCCGAGCTGACCCGGGCCCTGGCCGAGGAAACCGGCAAGCCGCTGTGGGAGGCCGATACCGAGCTCGGCAGCATGATCGCCAAGGTGGCCATCTCGGCCCAGGCCGAAGCGGCCCGTAGTGGCGAGCGCTCGGCCAGCGTGGCGGACGCCCGTAGCGTCACGCGCCATCGACCGCACGGCGTCCTGGCGGTCTTCGGTCCCTACAATTTTCCCGGCCATCTGCCCAATGGCCATATCGTCCCGGCGCTGCTGGCTGGCAACACGGTGGTGTTCAAGCCCAGCGAGCTGACGCCGCGTTTCGCCGCCCTGACCCTGGAATGCTGGATCGCTGCCGGGCTGCCGGCTGGGGTGCTCAATCTGGTGCAGGGCGGTCGGACCACCGGCGAGGCCCTGGCCGCGCATCCGGGCCTGGACGGCATCCTCTTCACCGGTTCCAGCGCCACCGGTGCGGCGCTGCATCGTCTCAACGCGGACCGCCCGCAGCGCCTGCTGGCCCTGGAGATGGGCGGCAACAATCCGCTGGTGGTGGCGGCGGTGGCCGATCTGGACGCCGCCGTGGTGACCATCGTCCAGTCCGCCTTCCTCTCCGCCGGGCAGCGCTGCACCTGCGCCCGCCGCCTGCTCGTACCCCAGGGGGCCTGGGGCGATGCCCTGCTGGAGCGTCTGGTGAGCGTCAGCGCCGGGCTCAGCACCGGTCGTTTCGACGCCGATCCGGCGCCCTTCATGGGCACCGTAATCTCTCTTGCCGCGGCCCAGGCCCTGCTGCAGACCCAGGCCCAGCGCCTGGCCCAGGGTGGCCGGGCACTGCTGGAGTTGCGGCAGCCGGAGCCCCATCGAGCGCTGCTCACGCCGGGAATCATCGAGGTATCGGGGATCGCCGACCTGCCCGATGAAGAGGTCTTCGGGCCGCTGTTGCAGGTCCAGCGCTATGGCGACTTCGACGAGGCTCTGACGCTCGCCAACGCCACTCGCTTTGGCCTGGCGGCCGGCCTGCTGGCCGACGATCCGTCTCTCTACGACCGCTTCTGGCAGGGGGTGCGCGCCGGCATCGTCAACTGGAATCGGCCCCTGACCGGGGCGGCCAGTGCGGCGCCCTTCGGCGGCGTCGGCGCCTCGGGCAATCATCGACCCAGCGCCTACTACGCCGCGGACTACTGCGCCTTCCCGGTCGCCTCGCTGGAAAGCGACGCCCTGACCCTGCCTAGCCAACTGCCTCCAGGACTACAGCTATGAGTCACCACGCCCCTGCTGCTCGGGAGGTCAATTTCGACGGCCTGGTCGGTCCGACCCACAACTATGCCGGCCTGTCCTATGGCAACGTGGCCTCCCAGGCCAGCAAGCAGCAGTGCTCGAATCCGCGCGAGGCCGCGCGCCAGGGCCTGGCCAAGATGCAGGCGCTGATGGAGCTGGGTTTCGAGCAGGGTGTGCTGGCCCCCCACGAAAGACCCGACATCGCCTCGCTGCGCCGCCTGGGGTTCGCCGGCAGCGATGCCCAGGTGCTGGAGGGCGCGGCGCGCGAAGCCTTGCCGCTGCTGCTGTCCGCCAGTTCCGCCTCGGCCATGTGGACGGCCAACGCCGCCACCGTCAGCCCCAGCGCCGATACCTGCGACGGCCGGGTGCATTTCACCCCGGCCAACCTGGCCTGCAAGTTCCACCGCAGCCTCGAACCCAGCACCACGGCGCGCATCCTTCAGGCGATGTTTCGCGATCCCGCGCATTTCCAGCACCATGCGCCGCTGCCCTCGGTGGCCCAGTTCGGCGACGAGGGCGCGGCCAACCACACCCGCTTCAGTCGCGACCACGGCGCCCCGGGCGTGGAATTCTTCGTCTTCGGTCGCAGCGCCTTCGATCCGCGTTATCCCGAGCCCCATCGCTATCCGGCCCGGCAGACGCTCGAAGCCTCCCAGGCCATCGCCCGCCTGCATGGCCTGAGCGAGGAGGGCATGGTGTTCGCCCAGCAGAATCCGGCGGTGGTGGACCAGGGCGTCTTCCACAACGACGTCATCTCAGTGGGCAACGCCCAGGTGCTGTTCCACCATGAGGATGCCTTCCTCGACAGCGATCGCGTGCTCGACGAATTGCAAGCCAAGCTCGCCCGACGCGGTGCCACGTTGCAACGCCTCTGCGTGCGTCGCAGCGAGATCAGCGTCGGTGACGCCGTGCGCTCCTATCTGTTCAACAGCCAGCTGCTGGATCGGCCGGGGCAGGGCGCATTGCTGGTGGTGCCCGACGAGTGCCGACAGAATCCGCTGGTCTGGGACTATCTGCAGGCCCAGGTCGGCAGCGCGGGCCCGCTGGCTGAGGTCAAGGTCTTCGATCTCAAGCAGAGCATGCAGAACGGCGGCGGTCCCGCCTGCTTGCGCCTGCGAGTGGCGCTCACCGCGGACGAGCTGGTCGCGGTGAATCCGGGGGTGCGCTTCACCCCGGCGCTGCATGCCCAACTGCTCGACTGGGTGGATCGCCACTACCGCGACCGCCTGACACCTGGGGATCTCGCCGATCCCCAGTTGCTGGGCGAAGTCCGCACCGCCCTGGACGAGTTGACCCAGTTGCTGGGCCTCGGCTCGGTCTATCCCTTTCAATTGCCCTGACCTCCGGAGCACCCATGAGCAACCTTCTCGATCTCATCCTCGAACCCACCGCCGACGAGCAGCAGACGCTGCAGGTCCAGCGCCTGGCCATCCGCCTGGCCGGTCGCGACCTCTGGCTGGAAGCCGATGGCACCGGCGGTCTCAACATCTTCGCCGACTCCCAGGATGATGAGGAGCAGACCCCGGTCCTGGTGCTGCGCCCCCAGGCCCTCAATGCCCTGGGCCTGTCCATCGCCCTGGAGACCTTCGCCGACGAAGGCGATGAGAATCATGTGCATGACGCCGATTGCGATTGCGGCCACGATCATTGAGTATCTAGCCCGACGACACGTCGCTCAGCGGAGTAGAGCATGGCTGCATCTGAACGTTATCGGTTGGCGCTTGGCCGCCTGCTGGACCTGACCCTGGCCGGCCGCGAGCCGACCGAGAAGATTCAACTGACTGCCGACGGCACCCGTCTCCACTGGCTGACCGAAGGCGTGCTGGAAGTGACCCCGCCGGTGGCGCGCGACAACCGCATGGACCTGCTGCTCTCCGCGGGCATCCATGGCAACGAGACGGCGCCCATGGAGCTGCTCGACGCGTTGCTCAGCGGCATCGCCAGCGGCGCCCTGCGCCCCGCCTGCCGCCTGCTGTTCATGTATGGCAATCCCGACGCCATGCGCCGCGGCACCCGCTATGTCGAGCAGGACCTGAATCGCCTCTTCAACGGCCGCCATGCCCAGGCCGAAGGCTCCGAGGCGCAACGCGCCAACGACCTGGAACGCCTGTCCGCGCAGTTCTTCAGCAAGCCCGATCGGGCGCGCCTGCACTACGACCTGCACACCGCGCTGCGCGCCTCGGCGCTGCCGCGCTTCGCCCTCTATCCCTGGAGCGCCGGGCGCGAGCATTCGGAAGCCGAGCTGCAGCGCCTCGAAGCGGCCGGCATCGAGGCCGTGCTGCTCTACGACAAGCCGGGGATCACCTTCAGCGCCTACACCTACGCCGAATGCCAGGCCGAGGCCCTGACCCTCGAGCTGGGCCAGGCACGGCCCTTCGGCGAGAACAGCGAACTCGACCTGAGTCGCCTGCGCCTGCTGCTGGAAGCCCTGGTCGAAGGTCGCGAAGCCGAGCTGCCGCCACCGGATTCCTCGTTGCTGAGATTTCGCGTGGCGCGCCAGGTGTACAAGTCCAGTCCGCGCTTCCAGTTGCACCTGGCCGACGACGTGGCCAACTTCTCGCCGCTGCGCCAGGGTTCGCTGCTGGCCGAAGACGGCAGCGAGCGCTGGATCGTCGACGAGGCCGAGGCGCGCATCATCTTCCCCAATCCCAAGGTCGCCGTCGGCCTGCGGGCCGGACTCATCGTGGTCCCGGCATAAGGAGCGAACGCTTGATCGATCTGCGCAGCGATACCGTCACCCAGCCCACGCCGGCCATGCGCCAGGCCATGCTGGCCGCCGAACTCGGCGATGACGTCTACGGCGAAGACCCCACGGTCACCCGCCTGGAGCAACGTCTGGCAGGCGATCTCGGTCTGGAAGCCGGACTCTTCGTGCCCAGCGGCACCATGAGCAACCTGCTCGGCCTGCTGGCGCACTGCGAGCGGGGCGACGAATACCTGGTCGGCCAGCAGGCCCACACCTACAAGTACGAGGGCGGCGGCGCCGCGGTGCTCGGCTCCATCCAGCCGCAGCCCATCGAGATGGCCGCCGACGGCAGTCTCGACCTCGATCTGGTGCGCAGCTACATCAAGGCCGATGACTTCCATTTCGCCCGCACCCGGCTGCTGGCGCTGGAAAACACCATGCACGGCAAGGTCCTGCCGCTGGCCTATCTGGCGGCGGCACGCGCCTTCACCCGGGAGCACGGCCTGGCCCTGCACCTGGATGGCGCGCGGCTTTACAACGCCGCGGTCAAACTTGGCGTACCGGTGCGCGAGATCAGCCAGCATTTCGACTCGGTGTCGGTCTGCCTGTCCAAGGGCCTCGGCGCGCCGGTGGGTTCGGTACTCTGCGGCGATGCCGCGCTCATCGCCAAGGCGCGGCGCTGGCGCAAGGTGGTGGGCGGTGGCATGCGCCAAGCCGGCATCCTCGCGGCCGCCGGTCTGCATGTCCTCGATCACCAGGTCGAGCGCCTGGCCGAGGATCACGCCCACGCGGCGCAACTCGGCACCGCCCTGGCCGAACTCGGCTATCAGGTGGAGCCGGTGCAGACCAACATGGTCTATCTCGCCATGGGCGACGAGGCGCCCGCCCTGCATGCCTTCCTGGCCGAGCGCGGCATCCGCATCAGTCCGGCGGCGCGCCTGCGGCTGGTCACCCACCTGGACGTCAGCGCCGCCGATATCGAGGCGGTCATCGCCGCTTTCTCCGCCTACCGCCGCCGCTAAGTCTTCCGACGACGTTTTTCCTGCGCAACCGGGGCGACACCGGGGCGCGGGCGTCGATATACTCCCAGACATGCGTGTCCGTTTTCCGCACGTGCCGCGTCTGCGGCGCCCGCTCCGTTCGTCTCGTCTGCGATCCAGTCGGATGCCCGTCACGCGCGTCGAAAAGCCCATTGTCTGGAATGAATATGAAAAGCGCCGAAATCCGTGAAGCCTTCCTCCGCTTCTTCGAAGAGAAGGGGCACACCCGGGTCGCCTCCAGTTCGCTGATCCCCGCGAACGATCCGACCCTGCTGTTCACCAACGCCGGGATGAACCAGTTCAAGGACTGCTTCCTCGGCATGGAAAAGCGCAGCTACACCCGCGCCGCCACCAGCCAGAAGTGCGTGCGCGCGGGCGGCAAGCACAACGACCTGGAGAACGTCGGCTACACGGCGCGTCACCACACCTTCTTCGAGATGCTGGGCAACTTCAGCTTCGGCGACTACTTCAAGCGCGACGCCATCACCTTCGCCTGGGAGTTCCTCACCTCGCCCCAGTGGCTGGGTCTGCCCCGGGAAAAGCTCTGGGTCACCGTCTATGCCACCGATGACGAGGCCTACGACATCTGGACCAAGGACGTCGGAGTGCCCGAGGCGCAGATGGTGCGCATCGGCGACAACAAGGGCGCGCCCTATGCCTCCGACAACTTCTGGACCATGGGCGACACCGGTCCTTGCGGTCCCTGCACCGAGATCTTCTTCGACCACGGTGCCGAGATCTGGGGCGGCCCGCCCGGCTCGCCGGAAGAAGACGGCGATCGCTACATCGAGATCTGGAACAACGTCTTCATGCAGTTCAACCGCACCGCCGATGGCGTCCTGCATCCGCTGCCGGCGCCCAGCGTCGACACCGGCATGGGCCTGGAGCGGGTCAGCGCGGTGCTGCAGCACGTGCATTCGAACTACGAGATCGACCTGTTCCAGCAATTGCTGGCGGCCTCGGCTGAAGCCATCGGCTGCGCCAATGACGACGCCCCGTCGCTCAAGGTGGTGGCCGACCACATCCGCTCCTGCAGCTTCCTGATCGCCGACGGCGTGCTGCCGTCCAATGAAGGCCGCGGCTACGTGCTGCGTCGCATCATTCGCCGCGCTTGCCGTCATGGCAACAAGCTGGGCGCCAAGGGCACCTTCTTCCACAAGATCGTCGCCGCCCTGGTGGCCGAGATGGGCCAGGCCTATCCCGAGCTGGTCCAGCAGCAGGCGCACATCGAGCGCGTGCTGCGTACCGAGGAAGAGCAGTTCGCCAAGACCCTGGAGCAGGGCCTGAAGATCCTCGAGCAGGATCTGGCGCAACTGCAGGGCGACACCATCCCCGGTGACCTGGTGTTCAAGCTCTATGACACCTACGGCTTCCCGGTCGACCTGACCAACGACATCGCCCGCGAGCGCAACCTCAACCTCGACGAGGCCGGTTTCGAGCGCGAGATGGAGGCCCAGCGCGAGCGCGCCCGCTCCGCCAGCGCCTTTGGCGTGGATTACAACAGCCTGGTCAAGGTCGAGGGCGAAACCCGCTTCCTCGGCTACGACACCACCAGCGCCTCGGGCACCATCGTCGCCCTGTACCGTGCCGGTCAGCCGGTGGACAGCCTGGCCGAAGGCGAGGAGGGCGTGGTCATCCTCGACCAGACGCCGTTCTACGGTGAATCCGGTGGCCAGGTCGGTGATACCGGTACCCTGGAAAGCGCCGGCGTCGGCTTTGCCGTGCGCGACACCACCAAGACCCAGGGTGCCTTCCTGCACCATGGCGTGGTGACCAAGGGCAGCCTCAACGTCGGCACCGCGCTCATGGCCCAGGTCGACGCCAGCCGCCGCCAGGGCATCGCCCTGAACCACTCCGGTACCCACCTGCTGCACGCCGCGCTGCGCCAGGTGCTGGGCGACCACGTCCACCAGAAGGGCTCCCTGGTCAACGACCAGCGGCTGAGATTCGACTTCAGCCACTTCGAGGCCATCAAGCCCGAGGAGCTCAAGCGCATCGAGACCATCGTCAACGAAGAGATCCGCAAGAACAGCGCGGTGACCACCGAGGTCATGGCCATCGACGAAGCCAAGGCCCGCGGCGCCATGGCGCTGTTCGGCGAGAAGTACGGCGACGTGGTGCGCGTGGTCGGCATGGGCGGTGAATTCTCCGTCGAGCTGTGCGGCGGCACCCACGTCGCCCAGACCGGCGACATCGGCCTGCTCAAGCTGGTCAGCGAAGGCGGCGTGGCCTCCGGCGTGCGCCGCGTGGAGGCCATCACCGGCACCGCGGCCCTGGCCTACCTCAACGGCGCCGAGGAGCAGCTGCGCGAAGCCGCCAGCCTGCTCAAGGGCAGTCGCGACAACGTGCTGGACAAGCTGGCCGCGCTGGTCGAGCGCAATCGTCAGCTGGAAAAGGAAATCGAGCAGCTCAAGGCCAAGGCCGCCAGTGCCTCGGCCGGTGACTTGGTGGACCAGGCGCAGGACGTCAAGGGCGCCAAGGTGCTCACCGCCCGCCTCGACGGTCTCGACGGCAAGGCGCTGCTGGCGCTGGTCGACCAGCTCAAGAACAAGCTCGGCAGCGGCATGATCCTGCTGGGTGGCGAAGCCGATGGCAAGGTGGTGCTGGTGGCCGGCGTCACCGCCGACCTGACCGCCAGGCTCAAGGCCGGCGAGCTGATGAAGCGCGCCGCGGCCGTGGTCGGTGGCAAGGGCGGCGGGCGTCCGGACATGGCCCAGGGCGGCGGCACCGATGCCAGCCAGCTCGCAGCGGCCCTGGCCTGTGCCGGCCAGTACGCCGAGGAAAGCCTCTAAGAGCGCTGCGGGTCGCCGGGGAGGGCGGCCCGCTTCCTCCCTCAACAACTTGAATCAGATTTTTCTGCGGACGGGCAGCAAGCAATGGCATTGATCGTACAGAAATTCGGCGGTACCTCGGTGGGTACGGTGGAGCGTATCGAGCAGGTCGCCGATAAGGTGAAACGCTTCCATGAGGCGGGCGACCAGATCGTGGTGGTGGTGTCGGCCATGAGTGGCGAGACCAATCGCCTGATCGGCCTCGCCAAGCAGATCATGGAGCAACCCGATCCGCGCGAACTGGATGTCATGGTCTCCACCGGCGAGCAGGTCACCATCGGCCTGCTGGCCATGGCGCTGCTCAAGCGCGGCGTCCAGGCGGTGTCCTACACGGGCAGCCAGGTGCGCATCCTCACCGACAGCGCCCACACCAAGGCACGCATCCAGCAGATCGACGATGCCCGCATCCGCGCGGACCTCAAGGCGCGCAAGGTCGTGGTCGTGGCCGGCTTCCAGGGCGTCGACGAGCAGGGCAACATCACCACCCTGGGCCGTGGTGGCTCCGACACCACCGGCGTGGCCCTGGCGGCCGCGCTGAAGGCCGACGAATGCCAGATCTACACCGACGTCGACGGCGTCTACACCACCGATCCGCGCGTGGTGCCCCAGGCCCAGCGCCTGGACAAGATCACCTTCGAGGAAATGCTGGAAATGGCCAGCCTCGGCTCCAAGGTGCTGCAGATCCGTTCGGTGGAGTTCGCCGGCAAGTACAACGTGCCGCTGCGCGTGCTGCACAGCTTTCAGGAGGGTCCGGGCACCCTCATTACCCTTGATGAAGAGGAATCCATGGAACAGCCGATCATCTCCGGCATCGCCTTCAACCGTGACGAAGCCAAGCTGACCATTCGCGGTGTGCCGGATACCCCCGGCGTGGCCTTCAAGATCCTCGGCCCGATCAGTGCGGCCAACATCGAAGTCGACATGATCGTGCAGAACGTCGCGCACGATAACACCACCGACTTCACCTTCACCGTGCACCGCAACGACTACCAGGCGGCCCTGGAGATCCTCAAGCGCACCGGCGTCGAGATCGGTGCCCGGGAGTCCGTCGGCGACATCAAGATCGCCAAGGTCTCCATCGTCGGCGTGGGCATGAGATCCCATGCCGGCGTGGCCAGCCAGATGTTCGAAGCCCTCGCCAAGGAGAGCATCAACATCCAGATGATCTCCACCTCCGAGATCAAGGTATCGGTGGTCATCGAGGAGAAATACCTCGAACTGGCCGTCCGTGCCCTGCATACCGCCTTCGAGCTCGACGCCCCCGCACGCGGCGCCGAGTGACCGGTCGGATGAGGTCCCTGCCACAGGGACCTCATCCGACGCGGGTTCTACGGAACTTTACTTGCATGGACAGAGGTCAATAGCGACTAGAGGGTCCATTCAGGGATCGTTTCGGTTCATACGTGCAGACTGAGTTAAAGCTTAAGGAGAATGGAATGCTTATTTTGACTCGTCGGGTTGGTGAGACCCTGATGGTGGGTGATGAAGTCACCGTGACGGTACTGGGAGTCAAGGGCAACCAGGTCCGCATCGGCGTCAATGCGCCCAAGGAAGTCGCGGTTCATCGCGAGGAAATCTACCAGCGCATCCAGAAGGAAAAGGACCAAGAACCAAACCACTGATTTTTTTTGAATTTTTCTCTTTGCAAACGGGCAAACCTTCGATATAGTTTCGCCCCGTTGCGGTGAGGTGGCCGAGTGGCCGAAGGCGCTCCCCTGCTAAGGGAGTACACCTCAAAAGGGTGTCGAGGGTTCGAATCCCTCCCTCACCGCCATTTGCTTCAAACTGGCTCCGCTGTACTGACCAATTGGTAAGTACCTGATAAACAAGCAAATTTGCTTGACACGTCAGAAACGGAAGCTAGAATACGCAGCTTCAACGCACTCGTAGCTCAGCTGGATAGAGTACTCGGCTACGAACCGAGCGGTCGGAGGTTCGAATCCTCCCGAGTGCGCCAAATCGACGAAGCCTCTGGCTTCAGCAGTACCAGCGGTGTTCTGGCTAAACGCACCGAAACGCACTCGTAGCTCAGCTGGATAGAGTACTCGGCTACGAACCGAGCGGTCGGAGGTTCGAATCCTCCCGAGTGCGCCAAACATGAAGAAGGGCCTGCAGCGATGCAGGCCCTTTTTTATTGTCCGTGGATTCGTGCCAGTATCCGCGACCGATGACCTGACCAGTTTCGTATCCGGTCCGGCTTCCCGTCTTTCGACCTTGCCCGCGAGAGGGTCTCTTCATGCAGTGGGACAGACCGACTCCCCATCTCCTGCCGCTGCGCATCGGCGCCGAGCACATCGACGGCCTGGGCCATGCCAACAACGCCGTCTACGTCAGCTGGCTCGAACAGTGCGCCTGGCAGCACTCGGCGGCCCTGGGCCTGGATCTGGCCACCTTCCAGCGCCTGGATCGCGCCATGGCCGTGGTGCGCCACGAGATCGACTATCTCAGCAGCGGCTATCGAGACGATGAGCTGGTGCTGGGCACCTGGCTAGTGGATTGGGACCGCCGTCTGCGCATGACCCGGCAATTCCAGCTGCAGCGCCCCGCCGATGGCGTGACCCTGCTGCGCGCCCGGACGACCTTCGTCTGCATCGAGCTGTCCTCCGGCAAGCCCAGGCGCATGCCACCCGAATTCCTGGCCGGTTACGGCCGGGCGCTCCCCGGCGAGGACCTCTGACCATGGAGATCGCCCTGGCGCCCATGGAGGGTCTCGTCGACGACATCCTGCGCGAGCTGCTGACCGAGGTGGGTGGACTCGACTGGTGCGTGAGCGAATTCATCCGCGTCTGCGATCGCCTGCTGCCGGCGGCGGCCTTCGCCAAGCTGGCACCGGAACTGGAGGAGGGCGCGCGCACGCCATCCGGTACGCCCATGCGGGTGCAGCTGCTGGGCTCCGATCCGGCCTGCCTGGCCGATAACGCGGCCTTCGCCTGCACCCTGGGCGCCCCGGTGATCGATCTGAACTTCGGCTGCCCCGCCAAGACCGTCAACAAGTCCCGCGGCGGGGCGGTGCTGCTCAAGGAGCCGGAGCTGCTCAACCGGATCGTCGAGAGCGTGCGCCAGGCCGTTCCGGCGCACATTCCGGTCACCGCCAAGATGCGCCTGGGCTACGACAGTCCGAACAGCGCCCTGGCCTGCGCCGAGGCGCTGGCGGAGGGGGGCGCGGCGCAGCTGGTGGTCCATGCGCGGACCAAGGTCGAGGGCTATCGTCCGCCGGCGCACTGGGAGTGGGTGGCGCGGGTGGCTGACCGGGTGTCCGTGCCAGTGCTGGCCAATGGCGAGATCTGGACCCTGGACGACTACTGGCGCTGTCGCAGCGTCAGCGGTCAGGCCTCGGTCATGCTGGGGCGTGGTCTGGTTTCGCGGCCGGACCTGGCGCTGCAGATCGCCGCTGCCGTACGCGGAGAAGAAACCGTCCCGCAGAGCTGGGTCGAGATCCTGCCGCGGGTACAGCGCTTCTGGAGCATGGCGCAACGCAAGCTGGCGCCGCGCTATGCCCCGGGCCGCCTCAAGCAGTGGCTCGGCATGCTGACGCGCAGCTATCCCGAGGCAGCGGCCCTGTTCGCCCAGGTGCGGCGCGAATCCGATTGCGCCCTGATCGACCGCTTGCTCGGCATGACCGGACAAAACCCGGCAAACCTTGATCTCGATCAAGAGCGGCGGCTGCAACTCGTCTAGTCTGCAGGGAGTGGTGACGACGGAGCGTCGTCGCTCGAGCACGCAAGGCACTTCAGGCGACCCCGGGTCGCCTTTTTTTTGTCCGGGATAACCGCTGGAACTTCGCCTGGGCCGCGCGGCCTATGCTGGATCTCCCGCAATCCAAGAGCCGACGTGCGTCTACCCTGGACGGTCTTTCTCGCTCCCACGCCGACGGCGCTCCTCTTTGCCGGCAAGACCCTGTTCGCCGCCGGACTGGCGCTCTGGCTGGCCTTTCGCTTCAGTCTCGAACAACCGGTCTGGGCCTGCATGACGGTGATGATCGTCTCCCAGCCGCTGTCCGGCATGGTGCTGGCCAAGGGATTGTTCCGCCTGCTCGGTACCCTCGTCGGCACCTGCATGGCGGTGGTGCTGATGGGCTTCTTCGCCCAGACGCCCTGGCTGTTCCTTCTCGCGCTGGCCGGCTGGATGGCGCTGTGCACGGCGGCCTCGACCCTGCTGCGCAATCACGTCGCCTATGGCTTCGTGCTGGCCGGCTATACGGTCGCCATCATCGGCCTGCCCGCCATCGCCCATCCGCTGACGGTGTTCGACCAGGCGGTGGCCCGCTGTACCGAGATCTGCCTGGGTATCGTCGTGGCCTCGGCGGTGAGTGCGCTGTTCTGGCCGCAACGGGTGGAGCAGAATCTGGCCGTCCAGGCACGCCGCACCTGGGAGCAGGGCGTGGCTGCCGCCCGGGCGGAACTGGCCGAGGCTCAGGATGCCACCCAGGGGCTGCTGGCCATGCTCGGTCAGGTGGTGGCGGTGGATGCCCAGCGCGATCACGCCTGGTTCGAAGGCCAGCGCGGCCGGCAGCGCGCCAGGGCGTTGCGGTTGCTGTCGCGGGACCTGCTCAGCCTGTTGCGGACCGCTCGAGGCGCCATGCGCCAGTGGCGTGGCCTGGACGAGCCGCGTAGGGCCGTCCTGCAGCCCTGGCGCGACGAACTGCTGGTGACCCTGGCCGACCCCCAGACCCCGGCCTTGGAAGCCCTCCTGCAGCGTCTGCGAGAGGCTGCCGGCACCTCGCCGCAGCTCGACAACGACCAGCGCTACCTACTGGCCCGTTTCGCCATCCTGCTGGACAAGATCCTGCTCGCCGGTCGCGCCCTGGACAGCGTCCATACGGCCCGGCTCAGCGCCGTGGCGCCCTCGGCGCTGGCCCGCCATCGCGATGTCCAGACCGCGCTGCTCTATGGCCTGCGCAGCGCCTGTGCGCTGCTGGCCGTGGGGGTGTTCTGGCTGGCCAGTGCTTGGCCCTCGGCACCGGGTGCTATGCTGATGGCCGGCGTCATCTGCAGCCTGTTCGCCAATCGCGACAACGCCGCCGCCATCGGCCTCGGTTTCCTGCGGGGCATTCTCTATGCGGCGCCGGTCGCCATCCTGATCAGCCAGGTGCTGCTGCCGCAGATCAGCGGCTATCCGCTGCTGTGCCTGGTGCTGGGGGTGCCGCTGTTCTTTGCCGCCCTGGGGATGGCCGGGCCTCCGAGCGTGGTGGGGACAGCGACGGCCTTCGCCATCCATCTGCTGGTGCTGGTCTCGCCCAGCAACCACGGCCAGGTGGAGATGGGCGCCTTGCTCAACCAGCTGCAGAGTCTGCTGATCGGCGTCGGTTCGGCCGTGCTCATGTTCCGCCTGATCAGTCTGCGCACGCCACGGCGCACCAGTCGCCGGATCCTGGAGGCCACCACCTACGACCTGCAGCGGCTGACCACGGTCCCCTTGGCCAATGCCGAGACCTGGTTCGGCGGGCGGATGGCGGATCGCCTGCTGCTGCTGGCGCGGCATATCGAGCAGTTGTCGGCCAGCGAGCGCGGCCGCTGGGAGCAGGGCCTGCTGGCGCTTGACCTGGGCAACGAGCTGCTGCACCTGCGTGCCTGCCTGGCAGGTGCGCAGGGCGAAGTGGCACGGGCGCGGGATGCCTTTCTCGGGCGCTTCGCCGAGCAACTGGCGGTGGGCTTCGGTGACCTGCAGCCGGGCGCGCTGGATACGGCGGCGGAGCGCCTGCGCCTGGCGCTGGGCCAGGCCCCCGACGATGAACCGCATCGCCTGGCGCGCGGCGCCATCGGCCAGCTCCAGCAGACCTGGCGCAGCTGTTGTCTAGAGGCAGTAGTGGAGGAGGGCGCGGATGAATCTGCATGAATGGGCCATCGGCGGGGTCTATCTGGGGCCGCTGTTCGTCTATGGCGTGCTGGCGCTGCTGCTGACGGCGCTGTCGCTGTGGCTGCTGCAGCGCAGCGGCCTCGGCCGCCACCTGTGGCACAGCGCCCTGTTCGGCTGTGCGCTGTTCGTACTCTGGCTGGCCGGCCTTGTCGCTGTCCTGGCCACCTGAGCCCCCTGACAAGAGGATCCCCAAGGCGATGCACAAGACCCTGCGTGTGGCGATTACCCTGAGCGTGGTACTGCTCGCCATCCTGGCCGGTACCTGGCTGTGGCATTTCTATCTCTACACCCCCTGGACCCGCGATGCGCGGGTACGGGCGGATGTGGTGGTGGTGGCGCCCGACGTGTCGGGCTGGGTGACGCGCCTGGCGGTGGTGGACAACCAACTGGTGAAGCGCGGCGACCTGCTCCTGCAGATCGACCAGCAGCGCTATCAGGCCAATCTCGACCACGCCAAGGCGGTGGCCGAGACGCGCCAGCAGCAGTTGCGCCTGCGCGAAAGCGAGTCGGCGCGGCGCCAGCGGCTGGGTTCCAGTGCCATCAGCGCCGAGGATCGCGAGACCGCCCAGGTCAACGTGGCGGTCGCCCGCAGCCAGTACCAGGAAGCCCTGAGCGACGTGAACCTGGCCCAGATCAACCTGGATCGCAGCCGGGTGCTGGCGCCGCGGGAGGGGCGGATCACCAACCTCAGGTTCGCCGAGGGCAACTTTGTGCAGACCGGCCAGGCGGTGATGGCGCTGGTGGATACCCGTTCCTTCTACGTCATGGCCTATTTCGAGGAAACCAAGATCCCCCATATCCATCCCGGCGCCGCGGTACGGGTGCGCCTGATGAACCAGGCAGCGCCGCTGCAGGGACGGGTGGCGAGCATCAGCAGCGGCATCACCGATCGCAATGCGGCCAACGATGCCCAGTTGCTGGCCAACGTCGAGGCGACCTTCAACTGGGTACGCCTGGCACAGCGCATTCCGGTGCGCATAGAACTGCTCGACGTACCGGCGGATATCCACCTCAGCGCCGGGATGACGGCGAGCGTTTCGGTGCTCGATGGCGAGGGCCACCACCCGCTGCAGGGCTGGCGTCGGCTCTGGGATTACTGAGGTCTGGAGGGGTACGACTAAAGTCGTCTGGAAGCCTTACCGGGCGGGCCTAGAGTAGAGCTCGACGCTCCCGTCATGCTGTAAGGAACAACAATAATGAATGACAGCACCTACCGGCGGATTGAAGCCAGTCCGCGTTTCCAGGAACTGGTGGCGAAACGCGGGCGATTCGCCTGGACGCTTTCGGCCATCATGCTCGGACTCTATTCCGCCTTCATCCTCCTGATCGCCTTCGCCCCCAAGGTCCTCGGCACCCGTATCCATGCGGAGACCGCCATGACCTGGGGCATTCCCCTGGGCGTCGGTCTGATCCTTTCGGCCTTCGTCCTGACCGGTATCTATGTACGCCGGGCCAATGGCGAATTCGATCGGCTCAACGCGGAAATCCTCCGGGAGGTGCAGCCATGAGACGTCTTTCCCTGGCCGCCGCGCTGCTGGCCCTGTCGCCTTCGCTCTGGGCCGCCGATGCCATCAGCGGCGCGGTCCAGCGCCAGCCGCTGAACATCTCCGCCATCCTGATGTTCGTCGCCTTCGTCGGCGCCACCCTGGGCATCACCTACTGGGCTTCCAAGCGTAACCGCTCCGCCGCCGACTACTACGCCGCCGGTGGCCGCATCACCGGGTTCCAGAACGGCCTGGCCATCGCCGGCGACTACATGTCGGCCGCCTCCTTCCTGGGTATTTCCGCGCTGGTGTTCACCTCGGGCTACGACGGCCTGATCTACTCCATCGGCTTCCTGGTGGGCTGGCCGATCATCCTGTTCCTGATCGCCGAGCGCCTGCGCAACCTCGGCAAGTACACCTTCGCCGACGTGGCCTCCTATCGCCTCAAGCAAAAGGACATCCGGACCCTGTCCGCCTGCGGCTCGCTGGTGGTGGTCGCCCTCTATCTGATCGCCCAGATGGTCGGTGCCGGCAAGCTGATCCAGCTGCTGTTCGGCCTGGACTACACCCTGGCCGTGGTGCTGGTGGGTATCCTCATGGTGCTCTACGTCCTCTTCGGCGGCATGCTGGCCACCACCTGGGTACAGATCATCAAGGCCGTGCTGCTGCTGTCCGGTGCCAGCTTCATGGCCTTCATGGTGATGAAGCACGTCGGCTTCGACTTTAACCGCCTGTTCGCCGAAGCCATCGCCGTGCATCCCAAGGGTGAAGCCATCATGAGCCCCGGTGGCTTGGTGAAGGATCCGATCTCGGCCTTCTCCCTGGGTCTGGCGCTGATGTTCGGCACCGCCGGCCTGCCGCACATCCTGATGCGCTTCTTCACCGTCAGTGACGCCAAGGAAGCGCGCAAGAGCGTGTTCTACGCCACCGGCTTCATCGGCTACTTCTACATCCTGACCTTCATCATCGGCTTTGGCGCCATCCTGCTGGTCAGCACCAACCCGGCCTTCAAGGACGCCGCCGGCGCCCTGCTGGGTGGCAACAACATGGCCGCGGTGCACCTGGCCAACGCCGTGGGTGGCAGCATCTTCCTGGGCTTCATCTCGGCGGTGGCCTTCGCCACCATCCTGGCGGTGGTCGCCGGTCTGACCCTGGCCGGTGCTTCGGCGGTCTCCCATGACCTCTACGCCAGCGTGATCAAGAAGGGCAAGGCCAACGAGAAGGACGAGATCCGCGTCTCCAAGATGACCACCGTGGCGCTGGGCGTCGTCGCCATCGCCCTCGGCATCCTCTTCGAGAAGCAGAACATCGCCTTCATGGTGGGCCTGGCGTTCTCCATCGCCGCCAGCTGCAACTTCCCCATCCTGCTGCTTTCGATGTACTGGAAGCGGCTGACCACTCGCGGCGCCATGATCGGTGGCTGGCTCGGCTTGATCACCGCAGTAGCCCTGATGGTACTCGGCCCGACCATCTGGGTGACCATCCTCGGTCATGCCAAGCCGATCTACCCCTATGAATACCCGGCGCTGTTCTCCATCGCGGTGGCCTTCATCGGTATCTGGTTCTTCTCCATCACCGACAAGTCGGCGGCTGCCGAAGAAGAGCGTGCGCGCTTCTACCCGCAGTTCGTGAGGTCCCAGACCGGTCTGGGTGCCAGCGGCGCCGTCTCGCACTGACAGATACCTGCGACAAGACCAAGCCCGGATCCCTGATCCGGGCTTTCTTTTGGGCGTGAAAACGCCGACTCGGCGTGGAAGGCAGGGTTACCTGACGACGTGGGGATTTCTCCGTCGCTGGCGCGGGTCCATGGAATAGGCCCGTTGCTTCGTATCAAGCTGTTACGGCGACGGTCGACCCCTGGCCTTCATGGAGAATGGCAGATGACTCTCTCGACCATCCTGGTTCTGGTGCTGCTGGTCCTGCTCATCGGCGGACTTCCGGTATTCCCGCATTCGCGCAGCTGGGGCTATGGCCCGTCCGGTATCGTGGGCGCCATCCTGGTCGTCCTGCTGGTACTGCTCTTGCTCGGCATGATCTAGCCTGGCCAAGGCCTGAAAATGCCCCACAAGGGTGCGTAGGACAAAGTTCTTGCCCAATGCGGTGCAGCGCGGTAACGTCGGCTTTCCGGCCTGCCTTGCCGAGTGTGGTAAACAAAACCGGCGTCTGCGCGAGCAGACGCCGGTTTTGTTTTGCGCGTCAGTTGGCGACCGCGCCGTCCTGGCGGCTGCGCTGATAGAGGTCCAGCACCACCTCGTCCAGGATCGACGAAGCCCCCCAGGGGCGGCTGCTGTTGAGGATGGCGACCACCACCCAGTTGCGCGCGTTGGCGTCCCGGACGAAGCCCGCCAGGGCCCGTACGTTGTTCAGGGTGCCGGTCTTCATGTGGGCCTGGCCGGTCAGCGGCGAATTCTTCATGCGCTTGCGCAGGGTGCCGTCCATGCCGGCCAGCGGTAGCGAAGAGATGAACTCCGGGCCATAGGGACTCTGCCAGGCGGCGCGCAGGATCTCCGCCATCTCCCGGGCACTGACTCGCTCGGTCCGGGACAGCCCGGAGCCGTTCTCCATGATCAGGTGACTGGCATTGATGCCCTTGCGCGCCAGCCACGAGCGGATGACCCGCAGCGCCGCCTTGCTGTCGTCGGCATCCGCCGAGGTGCGGAATTGCGCCCCTATGGAGAGGAACAGCTGCTGGGCCATGGTGTTGTTGCTGTACTTGTTGATGTCGCGAATGATCTCCACCACATCGGGCGAGAAGGCTCGGGCGAGCAGCTCGGCATTGCGCGGCACGCTGCCCTCGCGGGTACGGCCCTTGATGCTGCCGCCCAGTTCCTGCCAGATGGCCCGCACCGCGCCGGCGGTATAGGCCGGGTGGTCGAGCAGCGACAGATAGCTCTGGGCGTTGCAACCGTCCGGCAACTGGCCGCTGACGATGAGGCTGGTACTGCCATCGGCCTGGGGCACCGGATTGAAGCGCACCTCGGGCCAGGCCGGGCAACCGCTCTTGCCGGTGGCGCGCATCTGGTTGTCGATGTTGACGTTGGTCAGCGGCGGATCCATGGAGACGCTGACCCGGCCATCGGCCGAGCGGACCACCATGCGCACCGACTTGAGATTGACCAGCAGCGAGTCCGGACCGACCAGGAAGGTCTTGTTCTCGTCTTCGCCATCGTCGTTGAAGGCCGGCAGATTGGGCTTCACGAAGCGACCGCGATCCAGCACCAGGTCACCGGTGACTTCCAGCACGCCATTGGCGCGCAGATCACGCATGAGCAGCCATAGCCGCTCCATGTTCAGCTTGGGATCGCCGCCACCCTTGAGGTAGAGGTTGCCGTTGAGGATGCCGTCCTTGAGCGTGCCGTCGGTATAGAACTCGGTCTTCCACTGATAGGTGGGGCCCAGCAGTTCCAGGGCGGCAAAGGTGGTGATCAGCTTCATGGTCGAAGCCGGATTCACCGAGACGTCGGCATTGTAGTAGTCGTTCTCGCCCGGGCCATCGAGGGGCAGCATCACCAGCGACAGGTCGCTGCCGGGAATCTTGTTGGTCTGCATCGCCTTTTCGATTCGCGGCGGCAGGTAGGAGGTATCGGCACTGACGGGCAGGGAAAAGCCCAGGGCGCAGCAGCTCAGCAGCAGGCCCAGAGATCGGAAGGTCTTTCGCATCGGGACACACACCTTGGCAGGGTATCGGCCTAGTTGAAGAGAAAAGGGGCCGATAGACGTCGGAGTGTGGGCATTATGCAGTAAGGAGGGAGGAACGAGCCAACCCAAGGGGCAGGGCGCGGATAAAGAAACGACCGCCGAGGCGGTCGTTGCTGGAAAGGGCGGGATCAGTTGTAGCCGGTGGCGTCCTTGGTACGGTCCGGACTATTTGGCGAAGGCGGATCGCGCCCGTCGTCGGTCTTGGCGTGCTCGGTGCGCAGGGGCTTTTCGTCCTTGGGCAGTTCGCGTTCGTCGGCTTTGCGCTTTTCTTCGGCCATGGGATCCTCGTCTACGTGATTGCCGGTCAAGGTGTGACCGGTGCAGGCGTTTCGCCGTTCCCCTGGGGCGAGGAGTGGTCAGCGAACACGCCGGCGTTCTGCAGCTGGCGCAGGGCATCGTTGACCTGGCGGGCGAAGGTTTCCTCGATGGAGGCCCCGGCCTGATGGCTGGGGGCCAGGGGCAAAAACCATACCCCCATCCAGGTGCGCACCGAGCTGGCGTTGCGCACGCGGGTGGACGGTCCGCTTCCCGGCGCGATCCATTCGGCGGTCAGCACATAGTCGTCCTTGGCGGTACCCGGGACGAGAAAGAAGGTGGCACCGGTGATCAGGCCACTGGCGATGGCTGCGGCGTAGGAGGTGCTGTTGTAGAGCTTGAGGCGCAGCAGGGCGTCATCGGGTCTGCCGGGTTCCGGCACCAGGGTGATGCGGTCGAACAGCCTGGAGCCTGCCAGGATCTCGCGCAGCCGGGGCTTCAGGCCTTCGCGGGCGACGGCGATCGACGTCGCGTCCTTGGCGTCCTCGACGGTGCCACGATAGAAATTGAATTCCACCAGCACATTGGGGCGCTGTGGTGGCGCGTTCAGGGGCGCGCGGAATGGCTGGGAAGAGAGTTCGTCACCGGGAAAGGCGGCGCAACCGGCGAGCAGAAGCAGGCAGAGCAGGGCAGCGAGAGTCTTCATGAAACGCACCTCATCCCTAAGTGGCGATAGCGAAAGCTGGCAGGTGCCAACGTCCGCGCAAAAAAAAGCCCAACCGGGGGTTGGGCTTTTTCGAGAAGGCGGGTGATTAGATCACCTGCACCTCATCGGCCTGCAGGCCTTTCTGGCCTTGCACGACCAGGAAGGAAACAGCCTGGCCTTCTTGCAGGCTCTTGAAGCCGTTACCCTGAATGGAACGGTAGTGAACGAACACGTCCGGGCCGCTCTGGGGGGTGATGAAGCCGAAGCCTTTCTCGTCGTTGAACCACTTGACGGTGCCAGTTTGGCGAGTAGACATGGATTTCTCCTTGAATAAGATGACGTTGTTGTCCGAAGGACGACAGTTTTGAAACGAGGAGAAACCCATGCCGCGAAAGCTGGCCCTGATGTACTCCAGGTTCTCGACAGGTGAGCCGCTTTGTAGAGACAGCCTCACCTGACAGCGATGGATGGTCTCAGACTGGCTTGCGCAAAACAAGACCTTTGAGCAGCTCGATGTTGACTTTAGCGACCATGGTCGAAGCGGTAGCTGGAGCAGGTAAACGACTGTTGGAGGAGGGAGCGCCGAGCGCTGTACTCGGCCTGGCCCAGTCGACTGCTGGCAGCGATCCGTGCTGAATCGTTTCCCGACCGGAGGGTGCCAGGGAGCGCGACGCTGGGCAGTACGTCGAGTTTGGCAAGCGGTCGTGCGCACCTCATGGTTCTGCAGGTTTTTCAGGAGCCTGTGCACCCCCTGCATGCTCCTTTGAGCCTCGTTGCCGATCGGTACCCTGGTCCTGAGCGTCGACACGTCACCCGTTGGCGTCCAGGCAGAGCTATTCCGTGACCGGGAGGGCAGCACCTGGGCGGCCTGAGCGATGCCAAGCCGTTGTGGGCGAGGGTTTGGCCTGGCGTGGCGGATCTCATAGGCCAGTGGTGTCGAAACGGTGATGACCTGCTCAATTTGAATGGTGGCTAGGTGCTATTATTTCGCTCGAATCATTACCCCGGACCGCAAGGGTCCAAGGATCTACTGTGAAGAACGGACTGGAAAGCGCAGGACGCGCACTGGGCCATGGCCTCGCCGGATACCGCGTCGAGCTTCGTCGCCTGAACCTCGATGAGATACTGATAGCGGTTTACCACGCCCACCAGGCGATCAAGCTGACCCAGCGCATAGTGACCAACGAGCAGGCTACCAATCCGTTCCTGTTGAATACGGTCGTGGCGGCGATGCGCGTCGAGGCTGATACGGTTGGCCTCTTCATAGAGATTCCACTCGCAGCTGACTGCCTGACCGCCTGAGTCAGGCGGTCACTGGATTCGATCCGAAGCAGTGGGTGCGTGCCTCGCGCGCGCGGGCGGCTGCCCTTCAGCCAACGGTTGCAAGCCGCAAGCAGCCACTAATGACATGATGCTCCGGCCCTACGGATGCGTCTTCGGCAACTCATGGCACCGAGCCATGCAGGGCTCGAGTCGGCTCAGGTCGAGGTTCGTCGCACGAGCCCCGCCGTGCCTCCATCTCACGCTGCACGTGACGCCGAGCGACCTTTTCGACGAGGCAGGCCAGCGATCAAGCAGCAGGCTTGATGATCGCGGTAAAATGGACCGCTTTCTACAGGAGTCTCCGTTCATGGCCTTGCTGGGTCGCTTCAACAGCTTGCAGATTTTGCGCAACACCCCCATTGGTCTGTTCCTGGATGCCGGCAACGACGGCGAGGTGCTGCTGCCGCGTCGCTATGCGCCGCGGGACGAACCCTGCGCCGAAGGCGACTGGCTCAACGTCTTCCTCTATCTGGACAGCGAAGACCGCCTGATCGCCACCACCGAGAAGCCGAAGGTGCAGGTCGGCGGCTTCGCCAGCCTGCGTGTGGTGGAAGTCGGCCGGGTGGGGATCTTCCTCGACTGGGGCCTGCCCAAGGATCTGCTGCTGCCGCACTCGGAAGAGAAGCGTCCGCTGCAGGTGGGCGACCATTGCGTGGTACACGTGCACCTGGACGCCCGCACCCGGCGGATCGTCGCCACCGCACGCCTGGATCGCTACCTGGATCGCGATCCGCCGCGCTACAAGGTCGGCCAGCCGGTGCCGCTGCTGGTCGTCGAGCAGACCGACCTTGGCTACAAGGTGATCGTCGACAACAAGCACTGGGGCCTGGTGCATCGCAACGAGGCCTTCAAGCCGCTGCGCCTGGGACAACGTGAGCGCGGCTTCATTCGCGAGATCCGAGCGGACGGCAAGATCAGCCTGACCCTGCAGGCCCAGGGAGCCGCGGCGGGCGTCGATCTCGCCGAGCAGATCATCGCCCTGGCCAAGGCGCGCGGCGGGGTGCTGGAGCTCAGCGACAGCAGTCCGCCAGCCCTGATCCACCAGCTGTTCGGTGTCAGCAAGGGCAACTTCAAGAAGGCCATCGGCCATCTTTACCGCCAGGGCCGGATCGTTATCGAGGACGACCGGATTTCTGTACGCGAGGACGCCGCGCAGTAGCGCCACGGCGGGGCGTCAGATCGCTGTCATGGCTGGGTTGGACCAGGGATTCGGGGTCGAAGGCGCGTGCTCGCTCGTCCGGCCCGGCTTCGCGTTCCAGATCGCCGACCAGGCGGGTGATGCGGTCGGCCAGCTTTTCCGAACTCAGACTCTCGCGCAACCGCTCGACCATGAGTGGCAGCGCGAAGGGCGAGGGGTGGTCCAGGTTCACCAGGCGCAGGGGCAGGGCACCGGTCCGCGTCAGGGTCTGCTGCAGGCGATCGGCATCGAGTTCCTGGCGCAGGACTTCGGCCTGGGCCTGGCCGAGCAGCAGGTTGTCCGGGTCGTATTGGCGAAAGACCTGATAGAAGAGGCTACTACTGGCCTGCAGCTGGCGGTTGCTCTTGTGCGCCCCCGGATAGCCGGAAAAGATCAGCCCCGAGATGCGGGCGATCTCGCGAAACCGACGCTGGGCGAGTTCGGCGGCGTTGAGACTGGCGAGGGTATCGTTGACCAGGTTGTCGGTGGTGAAGAGGCTGGCATCAAGCAGTTCCTGCCAGTCCAGGCTGACCGGCGAGACCAGTTCCAGGCCGTAGTCGTTGACGGCGATGGAAAAGGTGCAGGGTCGCCTCTGCGCCAGGCGCCAGGCCAGCAGGCTGGCCAGCCCCAGATGGGCATGGCGGCCGGCGAAGGGATAGAGGAACAGGTGGGAGCCTTCGCGGGATTCCAGGGTTTCCGCGAGCAGGTAATGGGCGCTGGGCAGTGCCGACCACTGCCGCTGTACATCCAGCAACGGTTGCAGCAGGCGCATTTCCGGGCTTTCGTAACGTTGGGCCTCCGCCTCTTCGAGCAGGGCCAGCACGTGCTGGGCGAGGGTGTCCGAGAGGGGCATGCGACTGCCGCTCCAGCGCGGGATGGCGGCCTTGCGCCCGCTGGCACGGCGCACGTACACCGTCATATTTTCCACCCGTACCAGTTCCAGGGTACGACCGGCGAAGAGAAAGTGGTCGCCGGGTCGCAGCCGGGCGATGAAGCCTTCCTCGATGTTGCCCAGGCGATTGCCACCGCCGCCCTTGGACCAGAACTGCACATTGAGGCTGGTCTCGCTGACGATGGTGCCGATGCCCAGCCGATGCCGCTTGGCCAGTTGCTTGTCGGGCACCCGCCAGATGCCCTCGGCATCGGGCTCGGCACGGCGATAGTCCGGATAGGCCGACAGCGAGGCGCCCCCGTTGCGAACGAAGGCCAGCGCCCAGATCCATTCGCCTTCGCTGAGGTGGCGATAGGCCCAGGCGCTGCGGATCTCCGGTAGCAGGTCGTCCGGTTCGAAGCCGCCGCCCAGGGCGACGGTCACCAGATGCTGCACCAGGACGTCCAGGGGCTTGACCGGGGAGGTGCGCGCCTCGATCTCGCCCGCGGTGATCGCGCGGCGAGTGGCCGCCGCATCCAGCAGGTCGAGGCTGTAGGTGGGCACCAGGGTCGCCCGCGAGGCCCGGCCCGGGGCGTGACCACTGCGGCCGGCGCGTTGCAGCAGGCGGGCGATGCTCTTGGGCGAGCCGATCTGCAGCACCCGCTCCACCGGCAGGAAATCCACCCCGAGGTCGAGGCTGGAGGTGCAGATCACCGCCTTGAGCTGGCCATTCTTGAGACCGGCCTCCACCCACTCGCGCGCCTGCTTCTCGATGGAGCCATGGTGCAGGGCGATCAGGCCGGCCCAGTCGGGGCGCGCCTGCAACAGGGCCTGGTACCAGAGTTCGGTCTGGGCGCGGGTGTTGGTGAAGACCAGGGTGGTGGGGCTGTCTTCCAGTTCGCGGATCACCTGCTGCAGCAGCCGCATGCCCAGGTGCCCGGCCCAGGCGAAGCGTTCGACGCCGCCTTCGGGCAGCAGGGTGTCCACCTGCAGGCGCTTGTCCTGACGACCCTGGACAAGCTGGCCTGGGGCACCGGCCAGCAGTACGTCCAGCGCATGGGCCTGATTGCCGAGGGTGGCCGACAGGCCCCAGGTCTGCAGCCCGGGATTCCAGCGCCGCAGGCGGGCCAGGGCGAGTTGCGTCTGGGTGCCGCGCTTGTTGCCGAGCAATTCGTGCCATTCATCGATGACCACCAGGCGAATCTGGCCCAGGGCTTCCCGGGCGTCCTCCCGGGACAGCAACAGCGACAGGCTCTCCGGCGTGGTCACCAGGGCCGTCGGCAGGCGGCGATTCTGCCGGGCGCGCTCGCTGCTGCCGGTATCTCCGGTGCGCAGGCCCATGGTCCACTCCAGTTCTTCGTCGAGCACCGGCCGCTCCAGGGCGCGCAGGGTGTCTGCCGCCAGGGCGCGCATGGGCGTCAGCCAGAGCACGGTGAGCGGCGGTGGCGCCTGTTTGCGCTTGCTGGGCAGGCCCTTGGCGGTGATCGGCCTGGGTGCGACGAAGGCATCCAGGGCGGCTAGCCAGACCGCGTAGGTCTTGCCCGAGCCGGTGGTGGCGTGCAGCAGGCCGGACTCCCCGGCGGCGATGGCCTTGGCCACCTCGCGCTGGAAGGGGAAGGCCTTCCAGCCCTGGGTGGCCAGCCAGCGACTGCCAGGGCCCTTGCGCGTGCGGGGTGCGGTGGCCATCGTGGCGCTCCTTAGACTGGGTTCGAACGCCCGGTCATCTCGGCCGCCATGGCGGTGGCGTAGCTGTCGGTCATGCCGGCGATGAAATCGATCACCCGCATGAAGGCCTGGTGCAGGGTCCAGGAAGGATCGGGCGCGCTGTTGCCCAGCAGGTCGAGGATGCGGCGGCTCTTGAACGACGGCTCGCGCCCGCGATGCTGCTCCAGGGCGGCGCCACAGAAGGCGTTGAGCAGGATTTCCAGGGTGGTGTAGGCGCCGATCTCGTGCAGCGTCTTGCGCTTGTCGTGGAAGATCTTTTCCCGGGCCAGCGCCTTGGCGCGCTGCACGCAGAGCTTGGCCGGGCCGGCCATGTGTTCGACCAGATCGTCGCCCAGGGTGCCGGCGAGCAGGGCGTCCTGCTGCTCGACGAAGGCGCGGGCGGTGGCGTTGGTCAGGTGTTCGATGGCCTTGCCGCGCAGGATGGCCAGCTTGCGCCGCCGCGAATCCTTGGGGCCGAGTTGCCGATAGGTTTCCGGCAGGTCGTCACCGACCAGGCCCAGCAGCAGCGCCTCGACCTCGGCATAGTCCAGCAGCTCCATCTCCAGGCCGTCTTCCAGATCGATCAGCCCGTAGCAGATGTCGTCCGCGGCCTCCATCAGGTAGACCAGCGGATGCCGTGCCCAGCGCTCCGGGCCCAGCAGCGGCAGTTCGAGTTTCTCAGCGATCTGTTCCAGCAGCGGCAGCTCGCTCTGGTAGCAGCCGAACTTGTGCTTCTTGTACCCAGGCGCTGCGGCATAGCGCGAGGTCCAGGGATACTTGAGATAGGTGCCGAGGGTAGCGTAGGTCAGGCGGGTGCCGCCGTCGAACTGGTGGTATTCGAGCTGGGTCAGCACCCGGAAACCCTGGGCGTTGCCCTCGAAGTGCAGGAAGTCTTGGCGCTCCGACTCGCTCATGTCGTCCAGCCAGCCACGGCCGGCGGCCTGGGTGAACCAGTAGCGGATGGCGTCTTCGCCGGAGTGGCCGAAGGGCGGATTGCCGATGTCATGGGCGAGGCAGGCCGACTGCACCACCATGCCGAGATCGCTCGGGTCGCACCAGTCGGGCAGGGCGCCTCTCAGGCTCTCGCCCACGCGCATGCCCAGGGAGCGCCCGACGCAGCTGACTTCCAGGCTGTGGGTCAGGCGGGTGTGGATGTGATCGTTGCTGGTGACCGGGTGAACCTGGGTCTTGCGCCCCAGCCGGCGGAAGGCGCCGGAAAAGATGATGCGGTCGTGGTCCTTGTGAAAGGGGCTGCGCCCCAGTTCATCCGGGCTGTGCAGGGGTTTGCCCAGCCGTTCGCGGATAAGAAGTGTCTGCCAGTCCAAGGCCGTCCTCGAGCTATCACCGATAAGGGGAGCGCCGACGGTTGCCGTGCGGCGCTTCTGCGTTCTGACCCCGGCAACATACGATCATCACCGCTCACTTGGCAAAGCCCGGTAATTGACTGGCATCCAGGTCGATCAGCAGCAGGCGCTGACCGCTTTCCAAGAACTGGCTGGCGGTCAGGCAGTACTGGTTGGTGGTGGCATCGCGATAGACCGTCGAGAGCGCCAGGCGGCGCTCGTTCCAGCCTTCGGCCAGCAGGGCATAGAAGTAGGGTCGCCAGGACCAGTTGTGATTGAGGTAGCGGCGATTCTCGCGCCAGAACATGCCGTTCCACTCCAGATTCGGGGTGATCTGGGTGCCGGTGCGGTCGCACTGGTAAATGCGCAGCAGCCCGGGAAAGGCCTGGGGATCGGGCAGCGCGCTCAGGGGGCCGCCGTGCTCAGCCCAGGGCCTGAGCCGGGTGACGAACTCGGTCAATTGCTGGCGCAGCTCCAGCAACCGCGTCTGCTGGGCCAGCTTGCCATCGACGAAGCGGCTGCGCAGGGCGGCGAAGCGTTGCTGATGGCTGTCGCTAGCGCCCAGTTCGGCGGTGGCCTCGGCGAAGAGGAAGCCCTGGACGTAGCGGGCGCCGCACTCCAGGGCGAAGTCGAGTTCGGTCTCGGTCTCGACGCCCTCGGCGATCAGCCAGCAACCGGTCTTTTCGGCCATCTGCGCCAGCGCCTTGACCGCGTCGCCGCGCGGGCCACCCCGCGCGGCGGCCTGGAATAGCCGCATGTCCAGCTTGAGGATATCCGGCTGCAGATCCAGCACCCGATCCAGTTGCGAATAGCCGGAACCGAAATCGTCGATGGCGATGCGGATGCCGAGTTCGCGGTAGCGGACGACGGCCTGGGTCAGGCTCGGCAGATCCCCGGCCGCCTCGGTGATCTCGTAGACGATCCGGGTCGGGTCGATACCGGAGCGCTGCAGTTGCGCCAGACTGGGTAACTCGACGCCATCGTCCAGCTGGCTGATCCAGCGGGGCGAGAGGTTGAGGCTGAGAAACCAGTCATCCGGCGCGCCGGCGAAGCGCCGCAGCGCATCGTCCCTGAGGGTGCGGTCAAGTTGCAGCAGTTCCGCGGTCGGGGTATCCGGATTGGCGAACAGGGGGCCGACGGAGGCGTGGCGGCCATCGGCCTGACGCAGACGGCCCAGGGCTTCGACGCCGGCGATGCGCCCGGTCGCGGTGTCGATGAAGGGTTGGAAGAAGGCAGTGGGCTGGCCAGAAAACACAGGGCTATCCTTATCGTAGGCGGAGCGTTCAGCTTAGCCATGCGATAAGGGTGCCAGATAAAGGAATGGCTCCCGCGGGAGCCATTCTTCACAACGCCGCTAGCGGGGCGGCGGCAGCGGCTGGTCAGCCTGCTCGCGATGGCGACTCTGCAACCGGTTGACGATCGGGTAAAGCGCCAGGCCGATGCGGGCCAGTCGACCCACCGCGCCCAGGCGTTTGCCGAACAGCGACAGGAACACCGTGGCACCCAGCATCAATGGCTTCTTCGCTGAACTGGCCACCTTGTCCCGGTTCGGTCGCACCAGGTCACCGATGAGACTGATGGGATTGTGCAGGGGCTGGGCGTTGTAGATCAGCTGCTGGCGATACATCTCCATGCGCAGCCGGACCAGTTCCTTGCGCTTCGCCTGGCTGGTGGCAGAGGTAAGCGGCTGGTTCATGGCAGTAGGCGCTCCCGGTTGCGGTTGAGTTCTTCCAGGGTGGCATGGAAGGGCGCCGCACCCTTGACCAGGCTCAGGGCCCGCAGGATGCAGATCACCAGCGCCACGGCATAGAAGGCGCACAGGCCCAGCGTTGCGGCCATGCGGTAGGTATCCCAGAAGGCGATGATGACGGCTGCCGAGACGCCGACCAGTACCAGCAAGCCGAAGATCAGGCTCAGGCCGGTGAACAGAAACAGCTGGAAGGTACGGACCTTCTCTTCCTGAACCTCGATGCCCAGCAGTTCCAGGTGACTCTGCAGCAGTCCTACCACCGCGCCGGCGAGGCGCTTGACCGATGGCTTGGGCGCCTCGTCAGGCAGCTCCCGTGGAGGAGAGGAGGTGTCCATGGCAGTCCCCCAGGCTTAGCGGCGCGAGGCCAGCAGGCCAATCAGGAAGCCGACACCAGCAGCGATGCCGAGGGCCTTGAAGGGATTGTCGACCACGTATTCCTCGGTGGTTTCCTTGGCCGCGACGCCCTGACGATAGAGATCGTCCTGCTTAATCTTGAGCACATCGCGGGAGCGTTCCAGGCTGGAACTCAACTTGGCACGCAGTTCATCCGCCTGTTCACCGGCCATGCTGGCGGTGTGCTTGAGCAGCTGCTCGGCATCTGCCAGCAGGGTGTGGAATTCGTCGGTCAGTGCCTGCTCGGCTTCGCCCAGATGACGACGGACCCGGTCAGCGTTCTGCTTGTGTGCCTGCTCATCGATGTCAGCGGCAAGCTCGTCTTTGATCACGGGTGGGGCTTTGTCGTTCATGGCGCGCTCCTGATAGGCGATGGGTATCCGTTTCAGCCCTTTCGAGTGAGCGCCGGAAGCAAAGGTTCCACTGATCGGGGCGTCGATGGCGCTCTCCAGGCGCCTTCGCAGGGCTGGGAGGCAGGAGCCCAAACGACCGGCAAGGGGGACGAATGGTCATACCTTATCGACTTTGCCCCTCTGAAAGTTCCGCAGCAAAAGCCAATTAGAAGAGCTGGCTCACAAAATCGGGCACTAGCGCCATTGCTGGTCTTATTCAAGTAGAACGCTAGAACTTTGCTGTTTCTATCACTGTCAGTTGCGTCGTATTTGATCGTCCATGCACTTCTAGACAAATAAGAGGGGGAAGAATGGAAAACGCCATAGATAGACTGACTGCCGCTTTCAGTACTTATAAATGCTCGGTCACGGCGCCTCGCCCTGATGGCAGTATTGTGCTGACGGTGCAGGATCAGCAGTGTGACGACGCGCGGGTGAACCGGGTGGTCAGCGCCCGGCAACTGGGCGAGAGCCAGCTGTTGAAGACGGTAATCGACGAGGTTCGCAAGGACGTATCGCTGCGGGCCGGCGCGCTGGCGCCGCAATCCATGGCGGTGCTGCGGGCCACGGGCGCCAACATGCTGAGATATTCCGAGTAACGACTCGGCTCAGCAAGCTTCAGCGCGAGACTTGCAGTACGAATGCCCTGGCATTCGTTGGTCTCGAACGTTGAAGATTTAAATAAGACAAACAAGCAGTTAGCGTTTTACCCGCAACGCCCTTTCAGCTCTTGCACTTCAGCAGCCGGCATCCCGCACAGGGCAGTTGGGTGGCAGGCAGCTCATACATGGGGCAGGCGACGTCCACTACACCCCAGGACGGAAAGCCCTGTCCGGCTTGCACGGCAGCCAGCCGCGCACTGGCGATCACACCATTGAGCAGTTCCTCTTCCCGATACAGCGCCTGACGCAAGGTCGGCGAGCGGTAGAGGATGCGTCCGCAACGGTCCAGCAAGGTAAAGGAAAAGCGCCCGGTACGATCCGGTAGGGTCGGCCAGACCTTGAGCGGCGCCAGTTGCTCGTCGAGACGGGCGCAGGTGAGCTGGTACAGCGAGGCGCGTGGGGTATGCAGCGGATCCGCCGGCTCCAGGCCATCGAGCAAGGTGACTGGGCCCGGGCCCTGTAGCAGGCCGTCGCTGATGCCTTCCATGGTGTGCATAGTGTTGCTTCCTGCTCAGTTCGCCACGGTCAGACGATTCACGGTGCCGCTGCCGCCGGCCAGCAAGGCCGTGACGCCATGACCTTCGTCGATGGCGATACCCAGCCGGATGCTGTCGATCAATCGCGCGAGGCGGGTGTGGTCATGCAATTGCTGCTTGCTGATCAACCGCTTGACCTTTACGCCGCTGTCGTCGGACAGCGTCAGGCTGACGCTGCCGTCAAGGCGCTCGATGCGGAAATTGACCCGGAAGTCATGCTCGAAAGCCGCGGCGATGAGTTGGAAAGGGTTGTCCATGACGTACCTGACTGGCGTGAGCGGGGTCAGTGCCATTGACTTCGAGAGGCTGGGGTAGTTCTGGAGCAGATCCCAGAAGTATGACCGACGGCCCGTTTCAGCCGCTCACCTGAAGTTCGCGCTCGCTCCAGCACTGGCCAAAAGCCGCTTGCCAGTCGGGTAGCGGCTCGCCCAGCACCGCTGCCAGCTTTTCGGTGGACAGCCGGGAATTGATGGGCCGATGGGCCGGGGTGGGATAGGAGCTGCTGGGGATGGGGTTGAGGCGGGCCTTCAGCTGACCGGTCTCGCGCAGGCGCCGGGCGATCTGCTCGGCGAATCCGAACCAGGAGGTGGTGCCGTTGGCGGTCAGGTGATAGGTGCCCCAGAGTGCGTCCCTGTCGCCGTGGGCGAGCAGCCGGTCGGTGGCGGCGGCGATGGTGCGGGTCCAGGTGGGGGCACCGATCTGGTCGTCGACGATGTTCAGTTCGTCGCGCTCGCTGAGCAGCCGCACCATGGTGCGCAGGAAGTTGTTGCCCTGCCAGGAATAGACCCAGCTGGTGCGCAGGATGAGATGGCGCTCGGCGTGTTCACGCACGGCGTTCTCGCCGGCCAGCTTGGTCCGACCATAGACATTGAGCGGGCAGGTCGGATCCTCTTCCTGATAACGGCCTTCCTTGCTGCCATCGAAAACGTAGTCGGTGGAGTAGTGGACCATCGGAATGCCGAGCTGCTGGGCGGCCCGGGCGAAGACCTCGGGCACCCGCTCGTTGATCAGGGCGGCGGTCTGGGGATCGCTCTCGGCGGCGTCCACGGCGGTGTAGGCGGCGGCATTGATGATGACGTCGGGCTTTGCGGCCAGGACGCGTTCATGGAGCGCCTCCAGCTGGGTGAAATCCACCTGGGCCCGGCCGATGACGGTTACCCGGGCCTTGGCGGCCAGCAGTTGTTGCAGCGCCTGAGAAAGTTGGCCGTGTTGACCCGCGATGAAGACGTTCATGTGACTGAGCTATTCCAGTAGGGCTGGCGCGTCCATGCCTGATTGACAGGTTGGGCGTCGCCACGACAGCCCTGAGCAAAAGCAGGCAGTCTACCCGATGACCGGCAGAGGACAAGGCTAGCCTTTGGCCTGCGTATGGCCGCAGCTGTTGGCTCTAGCCTGCGGCCCGCCTTCCGATACGGCCTCCCGGAAGGCTCGAAAAAATTCGTTTCACGAGTACTTGACAATTGTGCGATGGCTGCGGGGTATCCGTTGGTCATTTTTACCTAGAGTTGTGCACAAGTTGTGCTAGCGCTTGTCAAGCCCTGTCTGGACCGGAGTTTTCCCTGCCGAAAATCCTGCTTTTGAATTAAGTTGTTGATTATGTTGAACTTATTAAAGTGATTAAAAAATGACCAACTTGTTTGGGGGGCCCGCAGAGCAAGGCTCCGGGTTCTTTTCCACCATGTTTTCAACAAAGTTATCAACAGAAGCTGTGGATTGTTCCGTCTCTTTGGCCTCCAGCAACCTTAATCGCCGCTGAACGAACGGCCGTTCGGCGTCGTGACATGCCGTCCGTATGTTCCCTCAACCGGAGAGGGCCAGTTGCCGACTGAGCAAGGCGCGTAGCGAAGCTGGCTTGACCGGCTTGGGCAGGAAATCCAGGCGCGCCCGACGCACCCGGTCCAGGCATTCCGGGCGGCCGTCGGCACTGATGACGATGCCGGGGATGTCCTGGCCCAGGGCCTGGCGAATCCATTCGGCGACATCCGGACCGGTGTCGGCATCGCTCAGGTGATAATCGACGATGAGCAGTCGCGGCACCACGCCCTGCGCGAGCAGGGCAGCGCATTCCTCGCGACTGCGTGCGGTCCAGACCTGGCAGCCCCAGCGTCCCAGCAGGCTGCGCAAGCCAAGCAGGATGCTGTCTTCGTTGTCGATGCACAGTACCGGATCGCCGGCCAGGGGCTGGGCCGCTTCGCTGGCGGCTGCGGCCTGGATGGCCAGGGCGGGTGCCAGGGGCACCTTGACGCTGAAGACGCTGCCATGACCCGGCCAGGAGCGCACCGAGAGTTCGTGACCCAGCACCCGGCAAAGGCGATCGGCGATCGCCAGGCCCAGCCCCAGGCCCTTTTCCGCGCGAGTCTGGTGGCTGTCCAGTCGCTTGAATTCCTCGAAGATCAGCTCCAGCTTGTCCGCCGGGATGCCGGGGCCGCTGTCCCAGACCTCCAGGCTCACGCTCTGGCCCTGACGACGTACCCCGAGCAGCACCCGGCCATGGGCATATCTCAGGGCATTGGTGAGGAAATTCTGTAGCACCCGCCGCAGCAACTTGCTGTCGCTGTTGACCACCAGCCGACTGCTGCGGATGCGCAGGCTGGTGCCCTGGTTCTGCGCCAGGGCCTTGAATTCCACGCCCAGGGCCTCGAACAGGGTGGCCAGGGAAAAGGGTGCCGGCGTGGCCAGGATGCGGCCGTTCTCCAGTCGCGAGATGTCCAGCAGGTCGGCGATCAGGTCTTCGCTGGATCTCAGGGCGCTGTCCATGTTGCCCACCAGTTCCTGGGCTTCCTGGGCCAGGCCGTCCTGGTGGGCGAGGGCGGCGGTGAACAGGCGGGCGGCGCTCAGCGGCTGCATGAGGTCGTGGCTGACCGCGGTGAGGAAGCGGCTCTTGGACTGGTTGGCCGCTTCCGCATGAGCCTTGGCCTCCTCCAGTGCCTGGTTGAGCTGGGACAGTTCGCGGGTACGTTCCTCGACGCGCTGCTCCAGGCCCTCGTTGGCTTCGCGCAGGGCGCGCTCGGCCTCGCGGAAGGCGGTGATGTCGGTAAAGCTCATGACGAAGCCGCGTCCGGGCATGGGGCTGCCGATCAACTCGATCACCCGGCCATTGGGAAAGGTGCGTTCCGAGGTATGGGGAATGCCCTGGCGCATCCGCTCCACCCGCCGGGCCACGTGCTCGTCGGGATCGCCCGGTCCGCAGAGACCGCGCAGGGCGTTGTAGCGGATGATCTCGGCGATGGGTCGGCCGACCTGGATCATGCCGTCGGGATAGTCGAACAGCTCCAGGTAGCGCTGGTTCCAGGCCACCAGGCGCAGCGACTGGTCGACCACGCTGAGGCCCTGGGAGATGTTCTCGATGGCGCCCTGCAGCAGCGCCCGGTTGAATTCCAGCACCTCCGAGGCCTCGTCGGCGATGCGCACCACGTCGTCGACCTGCATGTCGCGGCCTTCGATGGCGGCCTTGACCACGGCGCGTGCCGAGGAGGCGCCGATCACCCCGGCCAGCAGCCGCTCAGTCTGGGCGATCCATTCGCTGTTGGCGTTCATCGCGGGGTGATAGGTCAGGCCGCTCTGCTCGGCGAAGCGACTGAAGCTCAGGCGGGCGCGCTCGTCGCCGACGAAGCGGGCGGCGAGCAGCCGCAGGTCCTCCAGCTTGACCGCCAGCAGGGCGCGATTGCGCGGTCGGGGCAGGGCGTACTGGGCGATGAAGCGTCCGGCTTGCCAGTATTCCGATACCCGCGTGCGCGAGAGCAGCGACACCAGGGCGAACAGCAGGAAGTTGCCGGCCAGGGAGACCAGGGCGCCGACCGTGGTCGGTTGCAGCGTCCGCTCCCCCGCGGGTTGCTCGAACCAGGCGAGGCCGGGAAAGGCGTGCAACGGCCACTGCAGACTGGTGGCCACCACCGGCAGCACCATCAGATAGCCCCAGAGCAGTGCCCCGGCGGTAAGGCCGGCAAAGACACCCCGGCGATTGGCGGCTTTCCAGAACAGCGCCCCGACCATAGCCGGTCCTAGCTGGGCGATGGCGGCGAAGGCGATCTGGCCAATGGTGGCCAGGCTGGCATTGGAGCCCAGCAGGCGATAGCTGCAATAGGCCAGGACCAGGATGACCACGATGCTGGCGCGGCGCACCGTGAGCATCCAGTGGCTGAACACCGCATGGGGACTCTCGACCTGGCCACGGCGCTTAAGCAGCCAGGGCAGGACGATATCGTTGGAGATCATGGTGGAGAGCGCGACGCAGGCGACGATCACCATGCCGGTGGCGGCCGAGGCGCCGCCGAGGAAGGCCAGCAAGGCCAGCCAGGGACGCTCCTGGGCCAGCGGCAGGCTGATGACGAAGGAGTCGGGCAGCACGCCGCCGGGCAGGTGCAGCTGGCCGGCCAGGGCGATGGGGATGACGAACAGGGCGGCCAGCGCCAGGTAGAGCGGAAACACCCAGCGCGCCAGGTTGACGTCCCGGGTATCGGTGTTCTCCACCACCGTGACATGGAACTGGCGCGGCAGGCACATCACGGCGATGAAGGCCACGCCGGTCTGGATCAGCAGGCCCGGCCAGTCCAGCGTCTCGCGCCAGTATTCCTGCAATTGCGGCGCCTGCTGCGAACGGGCGAGCAGGTCGGCGAAGCCGTCGTGCAGGCCATAGGTGACCCAGAGGCCGACGGCGATGAAGGCGGCGAGCTTGACCAGGGATTCGAAGGCGATCGCCAGCATCATGCCGCGGTGGTGCTCGGTGACGTCCAGGTTGCGGGTGCCGAAGAGAATGGCGAAGACCGCCAGCACCAGGGAGACGAACAGCGCGGTGTCCTGGGCGCGGGTGCTCAGGGACTCGGCATTGATGCCGGTCAGCAGGTTGACGCCGATGACGATGCCCTTGAGCTGCAGCGCCAGGTAGGGCAGGACGCCGACCAGGCAGATCAGCGCGACGACGATGGCCAGGGTCTGGGACTTGCCGTAGCGGGAGGCGATGAAGTCGGCGATGGAGGTGATGTTTTCCTTCTTGCTGATCAGCACCATCTTCTTGACCAGTTGCGGCGCCAGCAGCAGGAACAGGATGGGCCCCAGGTAGATGGGCAGGAAGGACCAGAGCTGATCGGCGGCCTGGCCGACCGCGCCGAAGAAGGTCCAGCTGGTGCAGTAGACGGCCAGCGACAGGCTGTAGACCCAGGCCCGCAGGCGCGGCCTGAGCGGTGGCCGGCGATCGCCATAGAAGGCGATGGCGAACAGCAGGGCCAGATAGCCGAGGGTAACGGTGATGATCAGCCCGCTGGGCAGGGACATGGCGACTCCAGACATTCCAGGCGCCCATCGCGCCCGGACAAAGTGTCGCACCTTGGGCCGCCAGACGTCAGTTCCGGCACGTGGAGGGACGCCGTGGGTTGAGCCGGACGGCTGGCCCTGTTAGGTTTGCGGGCTGATTCAAGCGAGAGAGACCGTCATGTTCCAAGCGCAGCCCATTTCCCTGCAACGTGGTGCGCTGCGCCTGGACCCCCTGGCGGAAGGTGACGTGCTGGAGCTGGTCAGCCTGGCCGAGCGCAATCGCGAAGCGCTGCACTACCTGAGCGGTCCTCTGCGTCCGGACTGGTATCGCCAGGCACTGGCCGAGCAGCGCGAGGGGCGCGCCTTGCCCTTCGCCGTGCGCATCGCCGACCGGCTGGTGGGCACCACCCGGTTCGCCGACTTCCTGCCAGCGCTCCCCGCCGCCGAGATCGGCTGGACCTGGCTCGACAGCGAGCAGCATGGCAGCGGGCTCAACGGCAACATCAAGTACCTGATGCTGCGCCATGCCTTCGAGCACTGGCAGCTGGTGCGCGTGCAGCTCAAGACTGCCGCGACCAATCTCAGAGCCCAGGCGGCCATCGAGAAGCTGGGCGCGGTTCGCGAAGGGCTGCTGCGTCATCATCGCCGGCTGGCGGATGGCCGGCTCGACGACACCATGATGTACAGCATCACCGATCGCGAATGGCCCGAGGTGAAGGCGCGGCTGGAGGCGTCCTTCAACTAGCCGTGGCTTCCGGCCTACCGTTCGTCGGCAGCCTCCGGCCGCAGCACGGCCAGAGTCCGTCTATGTCGCTTGTTTGGCGCCGGTAATCCAGCGCAGCAGTTTTCCATGGCAACAGTTTTCCGCGAAACGGCCGACATGCCTGCTCAATGGCAAGAATTCGCCTGTCTCCTTTTGCGGATCGCTGTATGTCTTCACTGTCGCCTTCCTCTGCGCTGCGTACGCTGCGGGTCGTCTGGCCCTTCGTCATCATCCTGTCCTGCCAGGCGCTGGTCGCCATCGTCAGCCTGCAATTGCTGTCGACGGTGCGTGCCTACGTTTCCGCGGAAAGCCTGTGGAGCAAGAGCCTCGGCAACGCCATGCTGTCGCTTGGCGCCTATCTGGATGAGGGGCGCTCGGAGTCCTATCAGGATTACCTTACGTCCATCAGCGTCAACGATCTCGACCGGGCGGCGCGGCAGGAGCTGGATACCGACGGCAATCCTGCCGAGGCGGCGCGCCTGCTGCGCCTGGCGGGCAACGACGTCGACGACATCGCGGGCCTCATCACGCTGTTTCGCCTGGCGCGGCATATAGAACCCTTCGAAGGGGTCATCGCCCGCTGGCAGGTCACCGATCCCTACATGGACGAATTCCAGGCCCTGGCGCGCACCGGCTTCGAGTTGATCAAGCTGCAGGGACCGGGACCGGCGCTGATCCCGCTGAAACGCCAGCTGCTGGATCTGCATGACCGGATGATGCCGGAAACGGTGGCCTTCTCCGAACGCCTCGGGACGGCCTCGCGCCAGTTGGTCGAGGCCCTGTTCATCGCCAACGTCCTGGTCGGCGCCCTGCTGGTGCTCCTGGCGCTCTGGCGCATGCACAGCCTGGTGCAGCAGCGCTGGCGCTCCGAACAGGCGCTGCAGGCCGAAAAGGAACATATCCAGGTCATCCTGGCGTCCCTTGGCGATGCGGTGCTGGCGCTGAATGCCCAGGGGCGGCTGCTCTATCACAACCCGGCGGCGGAGCGCCTGCTGGCGCGGCCGGGGCTGGCCGCGGGCACGCCCGTCACCCACCTGTTCGACATCCAGACCGAGGATCAACCCGTGTCGACCCGGCCGCTGGCCGAGCGCTTGCGCAGCCAGGACTGGCTGGTGGGCGACGAGCCCCTGGCGCACCAGCTGGTGCGCGTCGACGGCACCCGGGTGCCCGTGGCCCTGACGGTGACCACGCTGCCGCGGGACGAATCCGGCACCGGGGTGGTGCTGGTCATGCACGACCAGACCCGCGAGCGCGCCTTCCTGCATGATCTGGCCTGGCAGGCCAGTCACGATGCCCTGACGGGGTTGGTCAATCGCCGCGAATTCGAGACCCGGCTGGAGCGCCTGCTGGCGTGCGACGACCTGGCCCGTGCCTCGCTGCTGTTCATCGATCTGGATCAGTTCAAGATTGTCAACGATACCTCCGGCCATTTCCATGGCGATCGCCTGCTGCGCCAGCTGTGCGAATTGCTCGGCCGGCAGCTGGGCGAGGACGACTGCCTGGCGCGCCTGGGCGGCGACGAATTCGGCGTGCTGCTGGAAAACCGTACGCCCGCCCAGGCCGAGGCGGTCGCCGAGCGGCTGCGCTGCTGCGTGGGTACCCTGCAATTCGAAGCGGCCGGGCAGGGCTTTCGGGTCGGTCTGAGTATCGGCGTGGTGCACCTCGGCGGTCAGGCCCTGGCGCCCGAGGAGGCGCTGCGCCTGGCGGACCTGGCCTGCTACGCGGCCAAGGACAAGGGGCGCAATCGCATCCAGGTCTTCGCTCCGGGCGATGTGGAGCTGGACCAGCGCCATGGCGAGATGGCCTGGGTGCAGCGACTGCACCGGGCGCTGGCCGAGGATAGCTTCCGCCTGTACGTCCAGCCGATCCTGGGGCTGGGCGAGGAGACCGCCGCGGATCGCCACGTGGAGGTGCTGATGCGGCTGGAAGAGGGCGAGCGGCTGATCGCGCCGGGCGCCTTCATTCCGGCCGCCGAGCGCTATGGGCTGATGCCGGACCTGGATCGCTGGGTGATCGCCGCGGCGCTGGCCCGTTTCGCTGAGCTGCCCGACGGGCTGCTCGATACCCTGGCCATCAATCTGTCCGGGCATTCCCTGGGCGAGGCGGGGTTGGCGGATTTCGTCAGGCAGCAACTGCAGCGCTGGCAGATCGCGCCGGCGCGGATCTGCTTCGAAATCACCGAGACCAGCGCCGTGGCCAATCTGGATGCGGCGCGGCTGTTCATGGACGAGTTGCGCGGCCTGGGGGTGAGATTCTCCCTGGACGACTTCGGCGCCGGGATGTCGTCCTTCACCTATCTCAAGCACCTGCCGGTGGACTACCTGAAGATCGACGGCAGCTTCGTCCGCCATCTGCTGGAGGACGCCGTGGACAGCGCCATGGTCGAAGCGATCAACCAGCTCGGCCATCTCACCGGCAAGAAGACCATCGCCGAATTCGCCGAAAATGCAGCGGTGGTGGCGGCGCTGGCCACCCTGGGGGTCGACTATGCCCAGGGCTATGGCATCGCCCGGCCGCAACCCTTCACCGAAGACACCTGCCAGGCGCTGGTCCGGCAGGTGTGGCGCGAGGCCTCAGGGACGGGCGTCGTCGTCCTTGAAACGGCGGAAGAGGGTCGCCAGTAGCGCGCCGGAGATGTTGTGCCAGACGCTGAACAGGGCACTGGGGACCGCGGCCAGCGGCGAGAAATGCGCCGTGGCCAGGGCGGCGCCGAGTCCGGAATTCTGCATGCCGACTTCCAGTGCCAGGGACTTGCGCTGGGCGACCGGCAGCTTGCAGAACTTGCCGGTGAGATAGCCGAGCAGGAAGCCGAAGCCGTTGTGCAGGATCACCACCGCCATGATCAGCAGTCCGGATTCGGCGATGCGCGCCTGGCTGGCGGCCACCACTGCGGCGACGATCACCACGATGCTCACCACCGAGGCCAGCGGCAGCACCTCGACCAGGGCGGCGACGCGCTGGCCGAGCAGGCGCTGGGCGACCAGGCCCAGGGCGATGGGCAGCAGCACCACCTGCAGGATCGACCAGAACAGTCCGCCAAAGGAGATCGGCAGCCAGGTGGAGGCCAGCAGCCAGATCAGCGCCGGGGTCAGCAGGGGGGCAAGCAGGGTGGTCACCGCGGCGATGGCGACCGACAGCGCCAGGTCGCCCTTGGCCAGCCAGGTCATGACGTTGGACGCCGTGCCGCTGGGGCAGCAGCCGACCAGGATGACGCCGACGGCGATTTCCGGTGGCAGGTGGAACAGCTGGCAGAGCGCCCAGGCCACGCCCGGCATGATGACGAAGTGGGCTACCACGCCCAGCAGCACCCGCCAGGGGTGGCGGCCGACAGCGGCGAAATCCTCGACCTTGAGCGTCAGGCCCATGCCGAACATGATCACCCCCAGCAGCGGCACGATGGCCACGCTCAGCGGCTTGAACACCGCGGGGGCGAAGAACGCCAGCAGGGCGGCGAGCAGCACCCAGAAGGCGAAGGTATTGCCGACGAAACGGCTGAAGGCGGCCAGGGCACGCATGGCAAACTCCTTTTCAAGAGGGCAGAAAAAAGGCCGGTCTGCGCCGGCCTTGAGGTGCGCTTAGAGCCCCTGGGGCAACTCTTCGCCACCCAGGGCTTCGATCAGCTGCGGCAGGAATTCCGCCAGGGTCATCATCATCAGCACGAAGCTGGCGTCCTGCTGGCCGAGGGCGTCTTCGCCGCCGTCCTGCTCGGCCTGGTCCTGCAGCAGGTCCTCGAACTTCAGGCGCTTGATGGTGACCTTGTCGTCCAGCAGCAGGGCGAGCTTGTCCTGCCAGGCCAGGGCCAGCTTGGTGACCAGCTTGCCGGCGCCCAGGTGGTTCTGGATCTCTTCGCTGGTGAGATCCTGACCCTTGCAGCGCACCACGCCGCCGTCTTCGCCGGCATCGCGCAATTCGCACTCGTCGAGGATATAGAGGCCATGGGTGGCGTCACCGGCCTTGACCCAGTCGGTGAAGGTGGCCATCGGCGCCTGCTTGACGCCCAGCGGCCGGACCGGCAGCGAGCCCAGCGCATCGCGCAGGGTGGAGAGCAGGTCCTCGGCACGCTTGGCGCTGGAGGCGTCGACCAGGATCCAGCCCTGCTTGGGATCGATGGCGGCATAGGTGGTCTGGCGACGGATGAAGGCGCGCGGCAGGAAGGCCTGGACGATCTCGTCCTTGATCTGCTCCTTCTCCTTCTTGTAGACCTTGCGCATCTGCTGGTTTTCGATCTCGTCGACCTTTTCCTGCACGGCTTCCTTGACCACGCTGCTGGGCAGGATGCGTTCTTCCTTGCGCGCGGCGATCAGGAAGAAGCCCTGGCTTTCGTGGGCCAGCGGCAGGTCCGGGCCCTTGCCGAAGGGCGCGACGAATCCATAGGTGGACAACTCCTGGCTGGCACAGGGGCGCGCCGGCTTGGCGGCGAGGGCGGCTTCGAGGGCTTCGGTCTCGAAGGCGACTTCCTGGGTGAGACGGTAGACGAGCAGATTACGGAACCACATGGTGTCACTCCCAAAAACGAAGCGCGCATTATCCGCGTCGCCCGCCCCGGAGGCCAACCCCGGATCGCGGTGGTCGTCGGGAATGCGCGCTTTCTCCGGTTGCGCGGGTGGGTGGCGCTAAGCCTTTGGAAGTGCTGGGAAATTTTTTTTCAAAAAGGGGTTGCCAGGTCGGGAACCCCTCCGTAGAATGCGCCCCACTTCGAGAGCAAACGGGTGATTAGCTCAGCTGGGAGAGCATCTGCCTTACAAGCAGAGGGTCGGCGGTTCGATCCCGTCATCACCCACCACTCGAGGTAATGCGCAGCGGTAGTTCAGTCGGTTAGAATACCGGCCTGTCACGCCGGGGGTCGCGGGTTCGAGTCCCGTCCGCTGCGCCATTTAAAGGTTGCCTGGTCCTGAACGCCAGCAGCCATCGAAGAGCGGCCCTAGTGGCCGCTTTTTCGTTTGGGCGCGATTTTTCTGGTCGTGTCTTCTGGTGTCTTCCTTTCTTTCCTGGCGCTCCGGTCGAGCGATCTGCCAGCAGGCGGGTCGAGCGTGCGTGTGGATACGTGGAAAGCGCTGCGCGGTTTTCCACCCCATGGCTGTTGTTGGGCTTCGACGATGGCGCTGTCTCAACCCAACCTACGGCATGAGCGCGTCCTTGTAGGCTGGGTTGAGCACAGCGAAGTCCAACGAGGCGGTCAGCCCCGCACCGCATCCAACACCGCTTCCAGCGGATGGCGCAGGCGGCGGTCGTCGATGCGCTTGACCTGGCTGCGACAGGAATAGCCGGTGGCCAGGGCTTCGCCCTGTTCCGCCGGTACCGCCAGGGCGCGGGCCCAGGACTGGTCGTAGATCACCTTGGAGGTCGCCAGGTTGCGTGCCTCGTGGCCGTAGGTGCCGGACATGCCGCAGCATCCGGTGCTTTCCGGCTTGAGGCCCAGGCCCAGGCGTTCGAACACCTGCTGCCACTGGCTGACGCTGGCCGGGGCGTTGGTCTTCTCGGTGCAATGGCCGAGCAGGCGGTAGACCTTGTCGCCGACCACCTTCTTGTCTCCCGGCAACACCTGCAGCAGCCACTCCTGGGGCAGGAGCACCTCGGGCATCCGGGCGATGCCAGAAACCTTGGGGTATTCCTGGCGATAGACCAGAGTCATGGCCGGATCCAGGCCCACCAGTTTGACGCCGAAACCGGCCAGGCTGGCGAGCCCCGCCGCGTTACGTCGCGCCGTGCGTTCGAAGGCGCCGAGGAAACCCTGTACTTGCAGCGGCTTGCCGTTGGCGCGATAGGGCGCGAGGAACACTCGCTGGCCGAGGCGGGCAGCCAGTTCGAGAAAGGCGGCGGTGAGCGGCGTCTCGAAATAGCGGGTGAAGGCGTCCTGCACCACCACGATGGTCCTGGTGCGTTCTTCATCGCTCAAGGCCAGCAGCCGCTCGGGGGTGGCGATCTGTACCTGCCATTGATGCATGACCGGTACCAGGTCGAAACGGCTGAGCAGGGGGCTGTCGACCATGCCGATGCGCTCGGCGAACAGTCGCTGGATCGGCGTGGCGCCCATGACGGCGTTGTAGAGACTCGGGGCGCGGGCGAACAGCGGCAGGCTGAATTCCAGCGAACCGATCAGGTAGTCGCGCAGCGGCCGCAGATAGCGACGGTGATAGAGTTCGAGAAAGCGCGAGCGAAATTCCGGCACATTGACCTTGATCGGGCACTGGCCCGCGCAGGACTTGCACGCCAGGCAGCCGGCCATGGCGTCATAGACCTCGTGGGAGAAGTCCGCCTCGGCCTCGCGACCATTGCGCCAGCGTTGCGGCAGGGCCTTGAGCCAGTTCAGGGCACCACGCGGGGCGGGGGCCAGGACATCGATGCCGGCCTGGCCCTGCAGGCGCAGCCATTCACGGATCAGGGCGGCCCGCCCCTTGGGCGAATGGATGCGCTGGCGGGTGGCCTTCCAGGACGGGCACATGGCGTCGTCGGGATCGTAGTTGTAGCAGGCGCCGTTGCCGTTGCAGTGCATGGCAGTGCCGTAGCTCTGCCAGACGCGCTCGTCGAGGGTGCGATCCAGTTCGCCTCTCAGGGTCACGCCATCGACCTTGAGCAACTCGGCGCCACTGGCGAGCGGGGTGGCGATCTTGCCCGGATTGAGCTGGTTGTGCGGATCGAAGGCGCCCTTGAGCGCCTGTAGCGCGGGGTAGAGGTCGCCGAAGAAGGCCGGCGCGTATTCCGAGCGCACGCCCTTGCCGTGTTCGCCCCAGAGCAGGCCGCCGTATTTCTGCGTCAAGGCGGCCACCTGGTCGGAGATCGGCCGCACCAGCGCCGCCTGGCGTGGGTCCTTGAGATCCAGCGCCGGACGCACGTGCAGCACTCCGGCGTCGACATGGCCGAACATGCCGTATTGCAGGTTGTGGCCATCGAGCAGGGCGCGGAATTCGGCGATGAAGTCGGCCAGGCGCTCGGGCGGGACCGCGGTGTCCTCGACGAAGGGCTGCGGACGGATCTCGCCCTGGACGTTGCCCAGCAGGCCCACGGCGCGCTTGCGCATGGTGTAGACGCGGGTCACGGCGTTGCGGCCGATGGCCAGGGTGTGGCCGAGGCGCTCGACGGTACCGTCCTGGCGCAGGTGGTCGAGGAAGCCCTGGACGCGGGCGTCCACCTCTTCGGGATCGTCGCCGCTGAATTCCACCAGGTTGATGCCCAGGGTGGGACGCGCGACGTCCTCGGGGAAATACTCCGCCACGCTGTGCCAGACGATGTCCTGCATGGCCAGCAGGAGCACCTTGGAATCCACCGTCTCGATGGACAGCGGCTTGAGCTCGATCAGGGCGCGGGCGTCGCGCAGGGCGTCCATGAAGCTGGCGTAGCGGACGTTGACCAGCACCGAGTACTTGGGAATCGGCAGGACGTTGAGCTTGGCTTCGGCGATGAAGGCCAGGGAGCCTTCGGCGCCACAGAGCACGCTGTTGAGGTTGAATCGGCCATCCGCCTCGATCAGGTGTGCCAGGTCATAGCCGGTCAGGCAGCGATTGAGCTTGGGGAAGCGCGCCTCGATCAGTTCGGCCTGGTTCTCGGCGATGTCGCGTGCGCTGCGGTAGACGGCGCCGGTGCGATCGTCGCGGGCGCAGAGGGCGTCCAGTTCGGCGCTGTCCACCGGGCGACTTTCCAGGCGCTCGCCACCGATCAGGTAGGCGTCCAGCTCCAGCACGTGGTTGCGGGTCTTGCCGTAGGTCACGCTGCCCTGGCCACTGGCGTCGGTGTTGATCATGCCGCCGATGGTGGCGCGGTTGGAGGTGGACAGTTCCGGGGCGAAAAACAGGCCGTGGGGCCGGAGCGCGGCGTTGAGCTGGTCCTTGACCACCCCGGCCTGGACCCGCACCCAGCCCTCCGCGACGTTGATCTCGAGGATCTTGTTCAGGTGGCGGGAGAGATCGACCACGATGCCGTCGGTAAGGGACTGGCCGTTGGTGCCGGTGCCGCCGCCGCGCGGGGTCAGGACCACGCCCTGGAAACGCGCCTCGCCCATCAGCCGGGCCAGGCGCTGGACGTCGGCGCTGTCCTTGGGAAACACCGCCGCCTGGGGCAGGCGCTGGTAGATGGAGTTGTCGGTGGCCATGACCGTGCGGCTGGCATGGTCCGGTGCTATCTCGCCCTGGAAGCCGCTGGCGGCGAGGGCGCTGAGGAAGTCGGTGTAGGCGGCGGCGAGGGGCGCCGGGGCCGGCAGGCGGGCGATCATGTTCATCAGGCGGGCTCTCTGGCAGCGGACGGCCGTCTCCTTCAGCGAGCGAAGGAATGGCGTCGACCTTTTCTGGCTATAGTGGGCATTCTCACCACAGCGCGGCGGAGCCACAACCGAAGATTCCGCCGCCTATGCCGGAAGATCCTGAATGAATCATCGTCGCCTGACGCCCTCCATGTCGCTGCTGCTGGCCTTCGAGGCGGCGGCGCGCCACGAGAGCTATACCCGGGCGGCTGAGGAGCTGTCGCTGACCCAGAGCGCCGTCGGCCGCCAGGTGCAGGCCTTGGAACAGTTGCTGGGGCTGACGCTGTTTCGCCGCGAGGGCCGGCAGATCGTGCTCACCGACGTGGGCCGCGCCTACAGTCGCGAGCTGGGCCTGGCCCTCGGGCAGATCCGCAGCGCCACCCTGCAGGCCATGGCCTTCGCCTCCGGGCAGGGCACCCTGCGCCTGGCGGTGCTGCCGACCTTTGGTTCCAAGTGGCTGCTGCCGCGCCTGGGCAGCTTCTATACCGCCCACCCCGGGATGCTGGTGCACCTGCATTCACGCATCCAGGCGGTGGACTTCGCCGCCAGCGAGATCGACGCCGCCATCAGCGTCGGCAGCGGCGACTGGCCGGGGCTGCGTGCCCATCCGCTGCAAGCCGAGCAGCTCGTCGTCATTGCCAGCCCGGCGACCCTGGCCGAGTTGCCGGACGCGCGCCCCGCGACCCTGGCCGGTCAGTTGCTGCTCGGGGTGGCCAACAATCCCCAGGGCCTGGGGCGAGTGGTTCCGGCATCACGAATTGCCGCACCGGGCCATGCGACCGGGGCCGAGTTTCGAGCTGACCTCGCACCTGATCCAGGCGGTGCGCGCCGGCATCGGCATCGGCCTGGTGCCGCGGGTGCTGGTGGAAGACGAATTGGTCCAGGGCGAGTTGCTGGCCTGTGGACCGGCCCTGGTCAGTCGCCGCAGCTATTACCTGGTCTATCCGCCGCGCAACGAGGGGTTGCCGTCACTGCAGGCCTTTCGTCAGTGGCTGCTCGCCGAGATCAGAGAGGGAGAGGTACAGCCATGAGCAAGCCGGGACAGCGGGTGCTGGCCGCGCTGCGGCAGATGATCCTGTCCGGCGAGCTGGGCGCGGGCGAACGCCTGGCGGAGATCCCCACCGCCGAGCGCTTCTCCGTGTCGCGCATGCCGGTGCGCCTGGCCCTGCGCACCCTGGCCGAGGAAGGTCTGCTGGAGCGCAGCGGCGCCCGCGGCTATCAGGTGCGGGCCCTGACCGGTGCCGATCTGGAGGGCGCCGTGGAAGTGCGCGGGGTGCTGGAAGGCCTGGCCGCGCGCCAGGCCGCCGAACGTGGCCTGGACGCGACGACGCGCGCCACGCTGGAAGACTGCCTGCGCCGCGGCGATCTGCTGTTCGCCAAGGGCCATGTGCTGCTGGAGGACCTGGAGGACTACCACGATCTCAACCGGGCCTTTCACCAGGCCATCGTCGCGGCCAGCGGCAATTCGGCCATCGCCCTGGCCCTGGGGCGCCACGAGCATCTGCCCTTCGCCTCGGTGAGCGCCCTGGCGGTGGATGCCGGGAATCTCGAGCGCGAATACCGCCGCTTCAACTTCGCCCACCTGCAGCACCATGCGGTGTTCGACGCCCTGGTGCGCGGCCAGGGCGCCAGGGCCGAGGGCATCATGCGCGAGCACGCCCAGGCGACGCTGGGGTATGCACGCTGGTTTGGTGGGGAAGAGGGTGAGGCGGGGGCGATGAGGGTGCTGGTGTAAGGGAGGACCCTCACCCCGGCCCTCTCCCGAGGGGAGAGGGGGCAGTAGGGTGGGCTCGGAGTCGTCAGAGATCCAGCACCAGCCGCTCGCCCTTGGCGCGGGAGCAGCAGGGGGTGAAGCGGTCGTTGGCGGCGTGTTCGGCCGCGGAGAGAAAGAGGTCGCGGTGCTCGGGCTCGCCGGCCAGCACCGGGGTTAGGCAGGTGCCGCAAAGACCCTGGCCACAGGATACCGGCAGGACGACACCCAGGTCCGCCAGAACCTCGACCACGCTGCGTTCGGCCGGTATCCGCACGCGGCGACCGCTGCGCGCCAGCTCCACCTCGAAGGGGCGTTGCTCGCCCTGGGCGGCGGGATCGGCGGCGAAGTATTCCCGATGGATCTGGCCGGGTTGCCAGCCCTGGGCCGCGGCGGCGTCCACCACCGCGGCCATGAAACCGGCCGGCCCGCAGACATAGAGGTGGTCGTCCGGTGCCGCCGGGCCGAGCAGGTGTTGGAAGTTGGGTCGCAGCGCCGGATCGTGCTGGTCGAAGTGCACCCTGACCTGCTCGGCGTAGGGCCGCGCCTTGAGCCAGGGGATGAAGGCCGCGTGTTCGCGGTCGCGTACCAGGTACCTCAGGGTGAAGCGCGCCCCCTGCTGATAGAGCTGTTCGGCCATGGCCAGGAGCGGGGTGATGCCGATGCCGCCGGCCAGCAGCTGGGTGCGGCGCGCGCTCGGCACCAGGGCGAACAGATTGCGGGGTTCGCTGGCCTGCAGGCGATCGCCCACCTGCAGTCGATGCATGGCCTGGGAGCCGCCGCGGGAGTCGGGGACGAGCAGCACGGCGATGCGATAGCGGATCGGTACCGGTTTCGGTGCGGTACAGAGCGAGTAGTGGCGCACCAGGCCATCGCCCAGGGTGATCTCCAGATGGGCGCCGGCGCTGAAGCCGGGGAGGGGGCCGCCGTCGGCGCGGGCCAGGTCGAAGGCCAGGATGGTAGGGGCCTCGCGCTGCACGGCGGTGACGATCAGATCGAGCATGAGAGATCTCCTAGGCGATCTGCCGGACCGGGATGCCGGTGGCGGCCTGTTCGGCGGCCAGCAGGCGGTCGATGATCTGCCGCGACTGCACGCCGCCGGCATCGATGTTGAGCTTGAGCAGGCCGCGCTCGGGATAGCGCAGCAGGTTCTGCTGCTGGCGTTCGAGCATCTCCAGGTCTTCGCCGAAGATCTTGCCCTGGCCTTCGCGGATGCTGGCGGTGAGCTCGGCATCGTCCGGCTTGAAGTTGCGCGCCATGCCCCAGAAGTACCAGATGGAGGTCTCGGTCTCGGGGGTGATGAAGTCCACCACCACGCTGGCGGCCTTGACCGCCGCCGGCGCGTCGTAGCCGCCATGGCCGGCATGGGCCACGCCCACCTCGATCATCACGTGGCTGGGTGGGGTGAACCGGCAGATCTGCCAGCGATCCACCGGGACGTCGTCGGCCAGGCCATTGCCGCGCAGGGCCATGCGCCAGAAGGGCGGGGCGGAGATGTTTTCCATGTGCCGGCTGGTGATGACCTCGTCACCGGCGACGCGGGTGGCCGGCGGCGCCTCGTCGATCTCCTTCTGGCCGATGCTGGAGGCGTGGACATAGGTCTCGTGGGTGAGATCCATGAGGTTGTCGATCATCAGCCGGTAGTCGCACTGGATGTGATAGAGGCCGCCGCCATAGGCCCAGTCGGGGCTCTCGGCCCATTCCAGGTGGGGGATCAGCGCCGCATCGGCCTTGGCCTGGTCGCCCGGCCAGACCCAGATGAAGCCGTGGCGCTCGACGGCGGCATAGGGGCGTACCGCGGGAAAGACGCCGACCCGCTGCCCCGGCATGCCCAGGGTCTTGCCACCGCAACCCATCTCCAGGCCGTGATAGCCGCAGACCAGGGTGCCGTCGCGGACGAAGCCCAGGGACAGCGGCGCACCGCGGTGCGGGCAGAAGTCTTCCAGGGCCACCACCTGGCCATTGGCATCACGATAGAAGACCAGGGGTTCGCCACAGATCTGGCGACCCAGGGGCTTGTCCTGCACTTCGTCGGGGGTACAGGCGACGTACCAGGCGTTCTTCGGGTACATGAGCGGAACCTCTTGTTGTTGTCTATTGGATCCAATGGTTATGACGGTTAACCATTCCTGTCAACGGCATTCGCCGTACGAGGCCTGTCTCAGGACGAATGGCGTTACCGATGTTGCACCCTATGCCGCTCGATTGGATCCTATCTGCCCGGGCGCCCCTGTCGTTCACCCGCCTCGTTCATAGCCAGGAAATTAGTTAATTGACGTAACTAATTTCCTGGCGTAGCTTCAGCTCCATACCCACCCGACAACAAGAGGCACACGCCATGGGCAGTTACGACGGACGCTGGCAGACGGTCAAAGTGGACATCGAGGACGGTATCGCCTGGGTGACGCTCAATCGTCCCGAAAAACGCAATGCCATGAGTCCCACCCTCAACCGCGAGATGGTCGAGGTGCTGGAGACCCTGGAGCAGGACGCCAGTGCCGGCGTGCTGGTGCTGACCGGTGCCGGCGATGCCTGGACCGCGGGCATGGACCTCAAGGAGTACTTCCGCGAGACCGACGCCGGCCCCGAGATCCTGCAGGAAAAGATTCGCCGCGAAGCCTCCCAGTGGCAGTGGAAGCTCCTGCGCATGTACGCCAAGCCGACCATCGCCATGGTCAACGGCTGGTGCTTTGGCGGCGGCTTCAGCCCGCTGGTGGCCTGCGACCTGGCCATCACCGCCGACGAGGCCACCTTCGGCCTGTCCGAGATCAACTGGGGCATTCCTCCGGGCAACCTGGTGAGCAAGGCCCTGGCCGATACCGTGGGCCATCGCACCGCCCTCTACTATGTGATGACCGGCAAGACCTTCACCGGTCCCGAGGCCGCAGTCATGGGCCTGGTCAACCAGAGCGTGCCGCGCGACCAGTTGCGCGAGGTGACCACCGCCCTGGCCCGCGAGCTGCTGGACAAGAATCCGGTGGTGCTGCGTGCCGCCAAGGTCGGCTTCAAGCGCTGCCGCGAACTCACCTGGGAGCAGAACGAGGACTACCTCTATGCCAAGCTCGACCAGTCGCGCCTGCAGGATCCGGAAGGCGGTCGCGAGCAGGGCATGAAGCAGTTCCTCGACGACAAGAGCATCAAGCCTGGGCTGCAGACCTACAAGCGCTAGATCGCCACCGCCCCCACGCACAACAACAAGAGGTAGCGTCATGGTCGAGGTATCCCTGCTCATCGGCGGCGCCAGCCGTCCGGCCGGCGACGGTCGCAGCTATCAGCGTTGCCACCCGGTGACCGGCGCGGTGGTCTCCACCGTGGCCGCCGCCACCCTGGACGATGCCGACGCCGCGGTGGCCGCGGCCCAGGCCGCCTTTCCCGCCTGGTCTGCGTTGCCGCCGGGCGAGCGCCGCCGGCGCCTGCTGGCTGCAGCCGATGGTCTGGCCGCGCGCAGTAGCGAATTCGTCGCCCTCGCCGGGGAGACCGGGGCCATGGCCAACTGGTACGGTTTCAACGTCCACCTGGCCGCCAACATGCTGCGCGAGGCGGCGGCCATGACCACCCAGATCCAGGGCGAGGTCATACCTTCCGATGTGCCCGGCAGCTTCGCCATGGCGCTGCGCCAGCCCTGCGGCGTGGTGCTGGGCATCGCGCCCTGGAACGCGCCGGTGATCCTGGGCACCCGCGCCCTGGCCATGCCCCTCGCCTGTGGCAACACCGTGGTGCTCAAGGCATCCGAACAAAGTCCTGGCGTGCACCGGCTGATCGGCCAGGTGCTGCAGGACGCCGGGCTGGGCGACGGTGTGGTCAACGTCGTCACCAATGCTCCGGAGGATGCCCCGGCCATCGTCGAACGGCTGATCGCCAACCCGGCGGTGCGGCGGGTCAACTTCACCGGCTCCACCCGCGTGGGTCGCATCGTCGGCGAGCTGGCGGCGCGCCACCTCAAGCCGGCGGTACTGGAACTGGGCGGCAAGGCGCCGCTGCTGGTGCTGGAGGATGCCGACCTGGACGCCGCCGTGGCGGCTGCAGCCTTTGGTGCCTACTTCAACCAGGGGCAGATCTGCATGTCCACCGAGCGCCTGCTGGTGGACAGCCGCATCGCCGACGCCTTCGTCGAGCGCCTGGCGGCCAAGGTGCGCACCCTCAAGGCCGGTGATCCGAGTGCAGCCGATTCGGTGCTGGGCTCGCTGATCGACGCCAGCGCCGGTACCCGCATCAAGGCGCTGATCGACGACGCTGTGGGCAAGGGCGCTCGCCTGGTCTGTGGTGGCGAACTCGACGGCAGCATCCTGCAACCGACTTTGCTGGATGGCGTCACCGCCGAGATGAAGCTCTATGCCGAGGAGTCCTTCGGACCGGTTGCCGTGGTGATTCGCGCCGAGGGCGACGAAGCCCTGCTGCGCCTGGCCAACGATTCCGAATTCGGCCTCTCGTCCGCCATCTTCAGCCGCGACACCGCCCGTGCCCTGGCGCTGGCGCAACGGGTGGAGAGCGGTATCTGCCACATCAACGGCCCGACGGTGCACGACGAGGCGCAGATGCCTTTCGGCGGCGTCAAGTCGAGCGGCTACGGCAGCTTCGGCTCGCGGGCTTCCATCGAGCATTTCACCCAGTTGCGCTGGGTGACGCTGCAGACGGGGCCACGCCACTACCCCATCTAGCGTCCGCCGTACCTAGCTCCTGTCGCGATAACAATAAGAGGCGCCTCCGGGCGCCAGCCCAGAGGAGAATTCAAGGTGAGTCACGTCACGCAAACCCGCGCGCCCGCCGATCAGCCGCTGCGCTATCGCCCGGTGACCCTGGGACAACCCGGCGTCACCGTGGAGGAGCGGGGTGGACTGCTCTACATGGCCTCCCAGGAAGCCCTGACCCCGCCGCCGCCGCGACTGCTGGACCGGCTGTTGCACTGGGCCGCGGTGGCACCGGACCGCACCTTCTTCGCCGCGCGAGAGGCCGGCGGCGCCTGGCGCGAATTTTCCTATGGCGAGATGCTGCACCGGGTTCGCCAACTGGCCGCCGCGCTGCTGGAATTCGGCCTCTGTGCCGAGCGCCCGCTGGCGATTCTCTCCGGCAACGACCCGGAGCACCTGCAACTGGCCATGGCGGCGCTCTATGCCGGCATTCCCTTCTGCCCGGTGTCGCCCGGCTATGCGCTGCTGTCCCAGGACCACGCCAAGCTGCGCCATGTCTGCGGCCTGCTACAGCCGGGGCTGGTGTTCGTCAGCGATGGCCCGGCCTTCCAGAAGGCGCTGGACGCCGTGCTGCCCGCCGACGTCCCGGTGATCGCGACCCGCGGTCAGGTACAGGGTCGCAGCAGCCTGGCCTTCGCGGCGCTGCTCGCCCGCGGTGAACTGGCCGCCGCCGAGCGCGCCTTTGCCGCGACCGGGCCGGACAGCATCGCCAAGTTTCTCTTCACCTCCGGCTCCACCAAGCTGCCCAAGGCGGTGACCACCACCCAGCGCATGCTCTGCGCCAACCAGCAGATGCTGTTGCAGACCTTTCCGGTGTTCGGCGAAGAGCCGCCGGTGCTGGTGGACTGGTTGCCCTGGAACCACACCTTTGGTGGCAGTCACAACCTGGGGATCGTGCTCTACAACGGCGGCACCTTCTATCTCGACGAAGGCAAGCCGACACCCCAGGGCCTCGGCGAGACCCTGCGCAATCTGCGTGAGGTGTCGCCCACCGCCTACCTGACGGTCCCGCGCGGCTGGGAAGAGCTGGCTAATGCCCTGGAGCGCGACGCCGAGTTGCGCGAGCGCTTCTTCGCCCGCATGCGGCTGTTCTTCTTTGCCGCGGCGGGGCTGTCGCAAAGCGTCTGGGATCGCCTGGATCGCATCGCCGAGGCCCATTGCGGCGAACGCATCCGCATGATGGCCGGCCTGGGCATGACCGAGGCCTCGCCCAGTTGCACCTTCACCACCGGACCGCTGTCAGTGGCCGGCTACGTCGGGGTGCCGGCGCCGGGGTGCGAACTCAAGCTGGTGCCGGTGGACGGCAAGCTGGAAGGGCGTTTCCGCGGCCCGCACATCATGCCCGGCTACTGGCGCGATACCGCCCAGACCGCCGCCTGCTTCGACGAGGAAGGCTTCTACTGCTCGGGCGATGCGCTCAAGCTGGTCGATTCGGCCAATCCGCAACTGGGCCTGATGTTCGACGGCCGTATCGCCGAGGACTTCAAGCTCTCGTCCGGGGTCTTCGTCAGCGTCGGTCCCCTGCGCAATCGCGCGGTACTGGAGGGCACGCCACTGGTGCAGGACGTGGTGGTGGCGGCGCCGGATCGCGAGTGTCTCGGACTGCTGGTCTTTCCGCGCCTGGCGGACTGCCGGCAACTGGCCGGGCTCGACGACGGCGTCGATGCCGTCACGGTGCTGGCCAGCGCCCCGGTGCAGGACTGGTTCGCCGCCTGGCTCAAGCGCCTCAATCGCGAGGCCTCGGGCAACGCCAGCCGCCTGGAATGGATCGCCCTGCAGGAGGAGCCGCCATCCGCCGACCGCGGCGAGATCACCGACAAGGGCTCACTCAACCAGCGCAGCGTCCTGACCCATCGCGCCGAGCGGCTGGACGCCTGCTATCAGGGAACGGCGCCGCTGTTGATCAGGGCGTGAGGCGCAGCGCCGGGATCAGGGTGCCCGGTGCAATGCCGGCCATCCCGGTCCTGGTGGCCCGCTTCGGCACCCCGTTGCCATCCTCGCACTCCCGGCTGCAGAGACGCCTGGCGCCCGGGAGGGCGTCGGGCGTTTTCCTGTTCGTCTGTCGCTGAACCAGGCGCCAGTCGCTCGCTGCATCCCTGTCTTGCTTCCCAGTAGCCGCTGACCGGACCTGGCTTTCCAGGTAGCTGGCCGCGTGCTGGCCCGTCAACCGGGTCTTTCCAGGGTTTCGTTCTGATTTCAGATTATGACTCTGTAATTTCCGCAAGGAATACAGGCTGCCAGGGCTTGCATTTGGCTATTCATGCTTTATTTTGAAATAGCGTTTCATAAATACAAGGGCAATCCCCCTCCGCTAGCCGGCCTACGTCGCCGCCAAAGGTCTCTGTGCATGAGCTTCTTCACTGCGCCTCCGACGCTGGAAACTGCTGTCTTCACCCGTCTGCCCGAACGTTATCGCCAGCCACGGCGTACCGCCTGGGCCGATGCCAACCGCCAGGGCCGCGCCATCGATTCCTTCCTGGAAGGACCGTCCTTCGATCGCCAGGGCAATCTCTACGTCACCGACATTCCTAATGGGCGCATCTTCCGCATCGATCCCCAGGGCGAGTGGGAGCTGGTCTGCGAATACGACGGCTGGCCCAACGGCTTGAAGATCCACCGCGACGGACGCATCTTCATCGCCGACTACAAGCGCGGCATCCTGCTGCTCGATCCGCTGCGCGGCGAGGTGGAAACGCTGCTGGGTAGCGCCGGCTCGGAGGGCTTCAAGGGCGTCAACGACCTGGTGTTCTCGCCTGCCGGTGATCTCTATTTCACCGACCAGGGGCAGACCGGTCTGCAGGATGCCAGCGGCCGGGTCTATCGACTGGGTGCCGATGGCCAGCTCAGCTGCCTGCTGGCGACGGTGCCCAGCCCCAACGGCATCGTCTTCGATCCGCGACTCAACCACCTGCTGGTGGCGGTGACCCGGGCGCAGCAGATCTGGCGTATCCCGCTGGGCAACGGCCCGCTGGTCGGCAAGGTCGGCGTCTTCGCCCAGCTGCATGGCGGCCTGGGCGGACCGGACGGCCTGGCGCTGGACGAGCAGAGCAATCTCTACATCGCCCATACCGGTTTCGGTTCGGTCTGGCAGCTCTCGCCGGTGGCCGAGCCGCTGGCCCGGTTGAAATCCTGCGCCGGCATCAGCAACACCAACCTGGCCTTTGGCGGTCCCGAAGGACGCAGCCTGTTCATCACCGAATCCGAGACCGGCAGCATCCTGCGCGCGGAGGCTCCGGTACGCGGCCTGCCGCTGTTTTCCCATCTCTGACCGGCGCTGCGGCGTCTCGCGCTTTACCCCACAACAACTACAAGAGAGGTTACCCATGAGCCAGACCCGTCCGGGCGAGCAGCCGCCCCTGACCGATGCCGAAGGCGAACAGCTCCTGCGGCGCGCCCTGTGGCGCATCCTGCCGTTCATCTTCGCCTGCTATGTGGTCAGCTACCTGGACCGCACCAATGTCGGCTTCGCCGCCATCAGCATGAACCAGGACCTTGGCCTCACCGCGACGATGTTCGGCTGGGCGGCGGGCCTGTTCTTCTTCGGCTACTTCCTGTTCGAAGTGCCGAGCAACCTGCTGTTGCAGCGCTTCGGCGCGCGGGTCTGGATCGCGCGGATCATGATCAGCTGGGGCCTGATCTCCATGGCCACGGCCTTCGCCACCGGGCCGGTCAGCTTCAGCATCCTGCGCTTCCTGCTGGGAGTGGCCGAGGCCGGTTTCACCCCGGGGGTCTACCTCTATTTCACCTACTGGTTTCCCGGCAAATGGCGCGCCAAGGCCACGGCGGCCTTCCTGCTGGGCATTCCCACCGCCAACATCATCGGCTCGCCGCTGTCGGGGATGCTGCTGGACGTGCACGATTTCATGGGGCTGAGGAACTGGCAATTCCTGCTGGTGGCGGAGGCCCTGCCGGCGGTGCTGCTCGGTATTCTCTGTCTGTTCGTGCTGGTGGATACGCCGGCCAAGGCGCGCTGGCTGTCGACCCGCGAGCGCACCTGGCTGATCGAACGCCTGGCCCGCGAGCAGCGCGAGATCGGTGCCACCCACGGTTCCACGCTGCGCCACGCCTTCACCAACTCGAGGGTGTTCATGCTGGCCGCCATCAACTTCTGCGGCATCGTCGGCTCCGTGGGGATCGGCATCTGGATGCCGCAGATCATCAAGAGCCTGGGCATGCAGAACACCACCGTGGGCCTGGTGGCGACCATTCCCTATGTGCTCGGCGCGGTGGCCATGACGCTCTGGGCGCGCCAGGCCAACCAGAGTGCCCAGCGGCTGCCCTATGTGGCCGGTGCCCTGGCGCTTGCCGCGCTGGGCCTGGTGGGCGCCGCGCTCTCGGCCGATCCGCTGCTGCGCATGACCTGCCTGAGCGTGGCGGTGGCGAGCATCCTGTCCTTCCAGGCGACCTTCTGGGCCATTCCCTCCACCTTCCTGACCGGTCGGGCCGCGGCAGGGGGACTGGCGCTGATCGTCTCCATCGGCAACCTGGGTGGCTTCGTCGGGCCCTTCGCCATCGGCCTGGTCAAGGATGCCACCCAGAGTTTCTCCGGGCCCTTCTATGTGGTGGCCTCGGTCTTGGCGCTGGGGGTCGTGCTGATGCTCTGGCTGGGTGATCCGAGTCGGCGGGTACCGGTGAAGCCGCTGGGCGCGACGGGCCTGGAAGGGGTAGGTCGTACCTGAGGCGAAAGGTTCTGGAGGAAAGAGGCGGCCTCGGCCGCCTCTTTCCTTTACAGGTCCCGTTGGTTGCACCTGCGCCAGACGCGAAGACTGGAGAAAGGCAGCGGGATGCATCTACCGGCAGCGGTCGGAAAGTACGGAGTCATTACCGGATTGATTTGCCGGGAGGCCTGGCAGAGGGTATCTCCATGAAAAAGGCAGCCAAGGGCTGCCTTTTTCATGCCGGCAAGAGGTTGCTAGGGCAGGGCGCAGCCCTTCTTCCTGAGCGATTCCAGGACCCAGCTGCGGTCGTTGGTACCTTCGGCGATCTGCCGCATCTGCTTTTCTTCGGCGGCGTGCTTGGCGGCGGCGCGGTCATAGACCTCGGCAACATGATCGTAGGGCACGCAGAGCAGGCCGTCGTCATCGCCGATGATCAGATCGCCCGGCTCGATGACCATGCCATCAAGGGCGATGGGTACGTTTATCTCGCCGGGGCCGTCCTTGTACGGACCGCGATGGGAGATGCCGGCGGCGAACAGCGGGAAGTCACTCGCGCCGATGTTGGCGGCATCGCGGATGGCGCCATTGATGACGATGCCGGCGACCCCACGCTTGACCGCATAGGCCACCATCATCTCGCCGATCAGGGCATTGCTCAGGTCGCCGCCGGCATCCACCACGATCACGTCACCCGGTTCGGCGATGTTCAGGGCGTAGTGCAGCATGAGGTTGTCGCCCGGACGCGCCTTGACGGTCAGGGCGGGGCCGGCGAGCACGCCCTGGCGATGCATGGGGCGCAGGCGAGAGCCGCCAGCGGTCATGCGGTGCATGGAGTCGCTGACGTTGGCGACCGGGATGTCGCGGTAACGCGCGACCCAGTCGGCCGCGACCTTGCGTTGGGCAGTGAGCACTCTGAAGCCGATGGTCATGGGCATTTCTCTTGTGGGAATTGTGGGATGCCGCCACGTATTGGTTGGCTATTTTCAGAATTGCATTTCGTTTTTAAGGTTTCAAGTCCTTTGATCGGGTCTTTTTAGGGGCATAAATATAAAATTTGCAATGCCATTTCATTATGCTAGGTTCTGAGGCAGATCGCTCGCCTTAGGCGCTGCGCCCGTTCATAACAACAAGGGGTACTTCGATGACCCGCAAGATCTTGCTCACCGGTCCGGCACTGGCTTCCGAAGCCATGGCCCTGGCCGCCGCCCATGACGTTCAGGTCATCCCGACCGAGCCCTACATGCCCCATGACGACCTGCTCGCCCTGATCCGCCAGGAGCAGCCTGACGCCATCATCGTCCGCCAGGGCAAGCTGACCCGGCCCATGATCGAGGCGTCAGCCAGGCTGGCGATCATCGCCAAGCACGGCGTGGGCTACGACACCATCGACCTGCAGGCGGCCGCCGATCGAAACATTCCGGTCACCATCGCCCTGGGCGCCAACGCCCAGTCGGTGGCCGAGCACGCCTTCGCCCTGATGTTCAGCGTCGCGCGGCAGACCCCCTGGCTGAATGCGCGGATGCACGCCGGCCACTGGGACAAGGCCCAGGCCAATGGCACCGAGCTGTTCGGCAAGACCCTGGGTCTGGTCGGGCTGGGCGCCATCGGCAGCGTGCTGATGGACCTGGTGGCGCCGCTGCGGATGCAGGTGCGGGTCTATGATCCCTATCTCAAGAACCTGCCCGTGCGCGATCATGTGCAGCGTGAAGAGAGCTTCGACAATCTGCTGGCCGAGTGCGATGTCATCAGCCTGCATTGCCCCCTGACCGAGGCCAATCGCCACCTGTTCGGCGCCGCCCAGTTCGCCCGCATGCGCCCCGGCAGCCTGCTGATCAACACCGCCCGTGGCGAGCTGATCGATACCCAGGCGCTGGTAACGGCGCTGCGTGAAGGCCAGATCGGCGGCGCCGGTCTGGATACCTTCCATCCCGAACCGCCGCCGGCGGACAGCGACCTCTGGGGGCTCGCCAACCTGGTGGCCACGCCGCACGTCGGCGCCAACACCACCGAGGCTCGGGACCGGGTCGGCCTGGTAGCGGTGCAGCAGGTGCTCGATTGCTGGCACGGCAAGACGGTGGAGTCGCGCGCGGTGGTCAATCGCCACCTGACGGCCGCCTAAGCGCGGCGGCGACGGGGCGGCCCCACCAGGCTGCCTGCCACGCTATCTCCACAACAATAAGACGGAGAGCTCTCATGACTACCCCGACGCCCCCGGTCAGCGAACTGGAACGCGCGACCATGCGCCGCGTTGCCTGGCGCATCCTCCCATTCCTGATGGTTTGCTACCTCATCGCCATCATCGATCGCGGCAACATCGGCATGGCCTCGCTGCAGATGAACAAGGATCTCGGCCTGACGCCGGCGATCTTCGGCTTCGCCAGCAGCCTGTTCTTCTTTTCCTATTTCCTGGTCGAGGTGCCGAGCAACCTGGCGCTGCAGCGCTTCGGCGCGCGGATCTGGATCGCCCGGATCATGATCACCTGGGGGCTGATCTCGGCCGGTACCGCCTTCGTCCAGGGTGCCAATTCGCTGTACGTGATGCGCTTCCTGCTGGGCGCCGCGGAAGCCGGCTTCTTTCCCGGGGTGCTGCTGTATCTCACCTACTGGCTGCCGTCCAACTACCGGGCGCGCATGGTCGCCCTTTTCATGGTGGCGATACCGGGGGCGAATTTCCTCGGTTCGCCGCTCTCCGGTTTGCTGCTGAGCCTGGACGGCTGGCTGGGCATCCGTGGCTGGCACTGGCTGTTCATCCTGGAAGGCATCCCGGCGGTGCTGCTGGGCATCGCCTGCCTGTTCGTGCTCACTGACCGCCCGGAGCAGGCCAAATGGCTGAGCGACGAGCAGCGCAACTGGCTGACGCTCAGGCTGGCCGAGGAGCGCGGTCGCAAGACCAGCATCGGCCATATCTCCCTGTGGCAACTGCTCAAGCACAAGGATATCTGGGTGATGGCGCTGATCTACTCGGGCGCCTCAGCGGCCGGCAGCACCATGAGCGTCTGGGCGCCGCAACTGCTCAAGTCCTTTGGCCTGTCCAACCTGGAAGTCGGCCTCACCAATGCCATTCCCTATGGCCTGGCCTCCGTGGCGATGGTCCTCTGGGGCCGCAGCTCGGATCGCACCGGCGAGCGTCGCTGGCATACCTCGCTCACCATGCTGTTGATCGCCGTGGGCCTGCTGGCGGGCATGTTCACCTCGTCGCTGGCGTCCACGGTGATCCTGCTGAGCTTGGTGCTGATCGGTGCCTATTCGATGAAGGGGCCGTTCTGGGCACTCGCCTCGGGCTGGCTGTCGTCGTCCACCGCCGCAGCCGGTCTGGCCGCCATCGGTGCCCTGGCCAACCTCATCGGTGGCGGGGTAATGGTCAACGTCTACGGTGCCATCCACGGCGCCACCCACAGCCATGCCCTGGCCGTGCTGCCGCTGGCCACCCTGTGCGCCATCAGCGGTCTGCTGGTGCTGATCATGGGTCGCAAGGCCATGCGCGCCAAGGCCGAAGCCCAGAGCGTAGCGACCAACGCCGGCTAGCACCGGTCACGGCCGGCCCGCTCGGTCGGCCGTCCCTTCGAGGAATCCTCCATGACCTTCAATCGTCGGCGCTTCCTGCAAGCGAGCGCCCAGACGGGTGCCGCCCTGTGCCTGTTCGACGCCCTGGGCGTCCAGGCCGCTACCCCCTTTTCCAGTATCCAGACGGCGCCCCGGCTCAAGCCACCGGCCGGCAGCGTCGACTGCCACATGCACCTCTACGACGACCGCTACCCAGCGGCGCCGGGCGCCAAGCTGCTCCCGCCCAATGCCTCCCTGGAGGATTATCACCAGCTGCAGGCCCTGCTGGGGCTGCAGCGAATGGTGATCGTAACGCCGTCCACCTATGGCACCGACAATGGCTGCCTGCTCGACGGTCTGGCGCGTAGCGGTGGCCAGGCCCGGGGCGTGGCGGTGATCGACCGAAGCATCACCGAGGCCGAGTTGCAGGACCTGCACAAGGCCGGGGTGCGCGGCATCCGCTTCAACCTCAGCTACGGCGGCACCGACCTGGCCGATCTGGAGCCCCTGGCCGCACGGGTCGACGAGCTGGGCTGGAACGTCCAGGTGGTCGCTCCGGGTAATCAGCTGCTGGAGCTGGAGAGTCGCCTGCAACGTCTGCCGGCGCGACTGGTGATCGACCACCTCGGCCATGTGCCCCAGCCGGAAGGCGTGCAGTCGCTGGCCTTCGCCGTGTTGGGACGGCTGCTGGACGGTGGCCGTACCTGGGTCAAGCTGTCGGGGCCCTACATCAGGTCGCGCAGTGGTCCGCCGGACTATGCCGACGTCGGCGCCGTGGCGCGGGAGCTGGTACGGCGCCATCCCGAACGACTGCTGTGGGGCAGCGACTGGCCACACCCCACGGTGGCGGCCGGCAACAAGCCGGACGACGGACATATCTTCGACCTGCTGGCCGACTGGGCACCCGACGCAAGGGTGCGTACCGCCATCCTGCGCGACAATCCGGTCAGTCTGTACGACTTATGACGGTCGAGCCGTAGAGCGGCTTGCCGCCCAGGCTGCGAGTCAGCTCGTCGGCGATGGCGCTCAGTATGCCGTGCAGGGCGCGGGCGCGTTCCTGGGTAAGGCGGTTGGCCGGACCGGAGATGACCAGGGCGCCGAGCAGCTCTTCCTGGGCGCCATAGATCGGCAAGGCCAGGGACGCGGCATGGGGATCGGTGGCGCCACGGGAGTAGAAGGGCGTCAGGCCGGCCCTGGCCACCAGATAGGGCGTCTGCAGGGCCTGGGCACTGGCCGCCTCGTCCATGGGGCGCATGTCGCCGGGTTGCAGGTGCAGCCGCAGGCTATGGGGCGAATTCACCCGGTACTGGCAGAGGCGATAGGCGCCGTGGCGCACATAGAAGGAGGCGGTCTCGCCGCTCTCTTCGGTCAGCTGATGCAGGCGCGGCATGATGTGGCGCTCCACATCGTGGGCGTCCTGGTAGATGGCGTTCAGTCGTACCACTTCGCTGGCCAGCATGTAGCGACCGTCGGCGAGGCGGGTGACCAGGCCAAAGGTCTCCAGCGAGACCAGCAGGCGCATGATGGTGCTCTTGATCAGCCCGGTGCGGGTGGTCAGCTCGGCGAGACTCAGGGCCGAATCGCCGATGCGAAAGGCGGTGAGCACGGTCAGGACGCGGTCGGCGGAGGCGACGCCGGCAACTTCCGGGCGTGGACGAGGGGTATTCAACCTGGATGTCTCCTGAGCGGACGGGGAGCCGCATTATCCGCGAGCGGACCGGAGGCGCCTAGGGTCAGGTTGACCCTCACTCCGGCCCTCGCCATGAGCGAGAGGGGGAGGTTGGGTGTAGTTGGGCTTCCGTAGGTTGCGGCTGAGCGCAGCGAAGCCCAACGGGGCGGTGCCTCGGGCGCTGCCGGTGTCCCTCACCCCGGCCCTCTCCCCAAAGGAGAGGGGGCGGTTGGGTGTAGGTTGGATTTCGTAGGTTGCGGTTGAGCGCAGCGAAGCCCAACAGGGAGCACCGCTATCCGCCCACGGCCCTTCAGCCCAACTCCCCATTGAGCTTGCGCAGCAGGCGCAGCAGCTCGGCCCGCTCGGCATCTTCCAGCGGCGCGCTGGCGGCGCGGTCGCTGGCGGCGGCGCGTTCCTTGAGTTCACCGACCAGGGCACGGCCCTGCTCGGTGAGGTGCAGGGCGTAGGCGCGACGATCCTGGGTGCCGCGCACCCGCTCGGCCAGGCCCTGGCGTTCCAGCTTGTTCAGCAGCAGCACCAGTTGCGGCGGCTCGATGGCCAGGCGCCGGGCCAGGTCGGCCTGCATCAGGCCGGGTTCCTGCTCGAGGATCACCAGGGCAGTGAACTGTGCGGGGCGCAGGTCGTAGGCGGCCAGGCTGTCCACCAGGTGCTGGAACATCTTCATCTGGGCGCGGCGCAGGGCATAGCCTACGGCGGTGTCCAGCCAGGGGGTGGCGGCAGGGTCCAGGGGCGTGGCGTCGTCGGGGGAACTCATCGGCGGGAAGGGCTTCCGTCGGAGATGGCGAGAGGAGGGTATCGAGGGGGCATTCTAGTCCAGATCCTGACGTGCGCGGCGATGGCGATAGGCGAACTGGGCACGACTCAGGCCCAGCAGTCGCGACGCGGCGGCCATGTTCCCCTCGCTGCGCGCCAGGGCTTCGTCGAGCAGCTCGGCTTCCAGCTGTCTCAGGTGCAGCGGGCGTTGGCCGTCCACGCCTAGGCGCTCCAGCCAGCTGGCTGTCTGCGGCGCTGGTTCCAGGAGGTCGGCCGGCAACGGCTCGCCACGAAACAGGTGGGGCAGGTCGATGAGTTCGCCCGGATCGCTGGCAATCACTCCGCGCTCCACCAGATTCTGCAATTCCCGCACGTTGCCGGGAAAGTCGTAGCGCAGCAGCGCCTTGAGGGCGCGCATGGTCAGGCCCACCGGCGGGCGTTCATAGGCGGCGCAAAAGCGCCGTAGGAACAGATCCACCAGCAGGGGCACGTCGTCGCGGCGGTCCCGCAACGGCGGGATGCCGATGGGATAGACGTTGAGCCGATAGAAGAGATCTTCGCGGAAATCGCCGCGGCGTACCGCGTCGCGCAGGTCCAGATTGGTGGCGGCGATCACCCTGACGTCCACCCTGAGGGTACGACTGCCGCCGACCCGTTCGATCTCGCGCTCCTGGAGCGCGCGCAGCAGCTTGCCCTGGCCGGGCAGACTCAGGCAGGCGATCTCGTCGAGGAACAGGGTGCCGCCCTGGGCGCGCTCGAAGCGCCCAGCGCGGGACTGGTTGGCGCCGGTGTAGGCACCGCGCTCCACGCCGAACAATTCGGCTTCGATGAGATTCTCGGGAATGGCCGCGCAGTTGAGGGCGACGAAGGGGCCGTCGGCGCGGCGACTGAGGCGGTGCAGGTGGCTGGCGAACAATTCCTTGCCCACCCCGGATTCACCGGTGAGCAGCACCGTGGCCGGGGTCGGGGCGACCCGCTGCAGGGCCTGGAAGGCGCTGTTGAAGGCCGCCGAGGCGCCCACCAGCGGTTGCTGGCCGTCGGCGGCGTTGGGCAGGGGCGCGGGCTGGCGCTCCGTGGCGGCTGTCTCGGGAGCGCCGTCGCCAGCGGCATTGAGATAGCGCAGGTCTTCTGCCACGTCGGGCCAGCGTTCGGCATTGCGGCCTTCGACCCGGCAGACGTGGTGGCCCATGGCACGGCATTCCACCTCGCGAAAGATCACCAGGCGGCCGAACAGGCTGCTGACGTAGCCGATCGCATAGCCGATCTCCATCCAGCAGGCCGGATCGCTGCCCTGACCGTGGGCGATCTGGTGCTCGTCGCATTCAGCCGAGTGATGCCAGAGAAATTCGCCGCCATAACGCCCCTGGTCGACATCGAATTCGAAATGCAGCGGCTCGACCCGCACCAGACCTTCCAGGCCATGCAGGCGGGTGCCGGCGGCGAAGATGGCCGCAGCGTCGGCCTGGGGCCAGCGCTTGCGCACCAGTTCGGCGTCCCTTACCCCGGAAAGATAGCCCACCCGGGTCAGCAGACCGCGGGCGCGCTCCTGACCCAGGGCGCCGATCAACTCGCGCCGCAGGGCACCAAAGGATGAGGCGTGCACCAGCAGCATGCGCTGGTCATTGAGCCAGATGCGGCCATCGCCGGGCGAGAAGAACAGGCACTCGGCCAGTTCCGCCTGGGTCGGGCTGGCGCTGCCATCCCAGGCGGCACTGTCGCCCCGGTGCAGGCCCGGCGCGACCTGCTGTAAGGCGTTGAGGGACAGGCGTTCGGACAATGCCATCAGCGGACTCCCGGAAGAACTGCGCAAATGCGCAATCGAGAGAATGGTTATACCTCATAACTTTATCTTTTGAGCAAGACGTTTGCCGGATGAGCCTGGTGCACAGGCTCGCGCGCGATAGCAAGCCATTGATTGTGTTGCTCTTTTCGATGTCGGCCCAACCTGGGCACAGCCCTTGCTGTCTTGCCTGTGCCCACCGCGGCCCGATAACAACAAGGAGAAGGCTATGAGCAGACCATCCACGCCGTTCCTGGACGGCGCACCCTGGCGCGAGCGGATTTTTGATGGCGACTGGATCGCCGCCCAGGGCGGCCTCCTGGAGGTCACCGAGCCCGCCACCGGCCAGCCCCTGCACCGCACCGGCCTGGCCAGTGTCGCCGACATCGACCAGGCCTGCGCCAAGGCGGCCCAGGCGCAACCGGCCTGGGCCGGCTGGACCGCCCGGCAGAAGGCCGGGCTGTTCCTGGCCGCCGCCGCGCACCTGGAAATGAATCGCGCCGAACTGGCCCCCCTGATCGCCCGGGAGACCGGCGGCATCCTGCCCAAGGCCGAGCTGGAATTGCGCGAAGCCGGGGTCATCCTGCAGCAGGTCGCCGGTCAGTTGCTGCAGCCCCATGGCGTGGTCCTGCCCAGCGAGCGCGGGGCGCTGTCCTATGCCCGCCGCCTGCCCCATGGCGTGGTGGGGGTGATCTCGCCCTTCAATTTTCCCCTGATCCTCTCCTTGCGCGCCGTGGCGCCGGCGCTGGCCTGCGGCAATGCCGTGGTGCTCAAGCCGGATCACCAGACGCCGGTGAGCGGCGGTATCCTGATCGCCCGGCTGTTCGAGGCCATCGGCCTGCCCAAGGGCGTGCTGCAGGTGCTGCCCGGTCGCGCCGAGGCCGGGGCGGCGCTCTGCGCCCATCCCCAGGTGCGGATGATCGCCTTTACCGGCTCGACCCAGGCCGGGCGCCAGGTGGCGGAAAGCGCCGGGCGCCACCTGAAGAAGGTGGCCCTGGAGCTGGGCGGCAAGAATCCGCTGATTGTGCTCGACGACGCCGATCTCGACCGCGCCGTCGGTTGCGCCGCCTGGGGCAGCTTCCTGCACCAGGGCCAGATCTGCATGGCCACCGGCCTGATCCTGGTGCACCAGCGCCTCGCCGCCGCCTTCACCGAACGTCTGGTCGCCCGCGCCGCCGCCCTGCGCCTGGGTGATCCGCTGGAACCCACGACCCAGCTGGGTCCGCTGATCAACGCCCGGCAGCTGCAACGGGTACGGGGTATCGTCACCGACAGCCTCGCCGCCGGTGCCCGGCTGGAGCAGGGCGGCCGGCACGAAGGGCTGTTCTATGCCCCGACCGTACTGAGCGGTGTCCGTCCCGGCATGCGCGCCTTCGACGAAGAGATCTTTGGTCCGGTGGCCAGCGTGGTGACCTTCGCCAGCGAGGCCGAGGCCGTCGACCTGGCCAATCGCACCCCCTACGGCCTGGCGGCCGGCGTGCTCTCCGGCTCCCTGGCCCGCGCCCGCGCCCTGGGTGAACGCCTGGAGTGCGGAATGCTGCACCTCAACGACCAGACGGTGAACGACGAGGTGGTCAATCCCTTCGGCGGGCGTGGCCAGTCCGGCAATGGCGGCAGTGTCGGCGGCCTGTGCAACTGGGACGACTACAGCCAGTGGCAGTGGGTGACCGAGCATAGCGAGCCGCCACGCTATCCCTTCTGAGAGCCTGCTCAAAGGCTGCTGCGCGTCGGCCAAACCGCGTTGAACACGACCTGGGTCGCCAGTCCGATCGGAATGCTCATTTACCACTCGTAAACCCGAGCGCGGGTCCGATCCGCTTCCTCAGCCATGTTCGCCTTGTCTGGCTCTAGCTCGCGAGCCTTTGAACAGGCTCCAAGCCCCTGTTTCACCCCCAATAACAACAAGAGGAAAATCCCATGACCCTGTATGGCAAGACCCTGGTCGTCACTGGCGTGGCCTCTGGCATCGGCGCCGAACTGGCGCGTCTGGCGCGCTTTCAGGGCGCCTATGTGATAGGCGTCGACCGCAACCAGCCCCAGCTCAGCCTGGACGACTTCCACCAGGCCGACCTGGGCGATCCCGACAGCATCGCCGCCCTGGTCAGCCGCCTGCCGGAGCGCCTGCACGGTCTGTGCAATATCGCCGGGGTGCCGGGCACGGCGCCCCGGGAGGCAGTGGCGCAAGTCAACTATCTCGGCCTGCGCCTGCTCAGCCAGCAACTGGTCGCGCGGCTGGGGCAGGGAGGCGCCATCGTCAACGTCGCCTCCATCCTCGGCGCCGAATGGCCACAGCGCCTGGAGCAGCATCGCGCGCTGGCGCAGATCGTTGACTTCGTCCAGGCCCAGGCCTGGCTGGAAGCTCATCCGGTGGACCAGGCCACCTGCTACCAGTACTTCAAGGAAGCGCTCATCGTCTGGAGCTTCGTGCAGTCCCAGACCTGGTTTCGCGAATTCGGCGTGCGGCTGAATTGCGTGGCGCCCGGGCCGGTATTCACCCCCATCCTCGGCGACTTCGTCAGCATGCTCGGCGAAGAGCGCGTCGCCCGCGACAGCCAGCGCATGCCACGCCCGGCGCTGGCCGACGAGGTGGCTGCGGCCATTGCTTTCCTCTGCAGCGATGCCTCGCGCTGGATAAACGGCGTCAACCTGCCGGTGGATGGCGGTCTCGCCGCCAGTTACGTCTGACCCGGATCGCCGCGCCTGCCCGGGTGCGGTGATCGCGTTTTCCCACAACAAGAACAACTCCAGGACGACGTCATGCGCACACGTTTCGGATTCTGTCTGCTGGCCGCGGCCAGTCTCGCCTCCACCCTGGCCCAGGCCTACGATCTGCCCGGTCTCAATCTCGGCTCCACCAGCTTCTATGACGGCGCGCCGGCGCCGGATGGCCCCGGCTGGTACTGGGAGGAGTACCTGATCTATGGCAAGACCAGCCGCTTCAACGACCAGGACGGCCGCAAGCTGCCCTTGCCCAAGCAGGAGCTGACCACCTTCGCCCCGGTCAGCCAGATCATCTATGTCGGCCAGCCCCTGGCCAATGGCGCCATGCCCGGCTTCACCGCCATCCTGCCCTGGCTGGCCCACGCCGATGTCGATGACGGACTCGGCGGCCAGGCGCTGAGCGCCCGCGAAGGGGTCGGGGACCTGACCCTGGGCGCCTTCCTGCAATTGCCCACCACCACCCGCCCCGATGGCGGACCGCGCTGGGCACAGCGCATCGAGGCCGAGATCGTCGCCCCCATCGGTCGCTACGACCGCGACCGGGCGATCAATCCGGGCAGCAACTTCTGGTCCTTCAATCCCTACTACGCCACCACCTACTGGCTGACGCCGCAGTGGTCGGTCACCGGGCGCTTCTGGTACCTGTGGAATGGCAAGAACGACCAGCCGCTACGCAGCTTTGGCGAGGTGTCCGACACCCAGGCCGGCCAGGCGCTGCACGCCAACTTCGCCACCCAGTACGCGCTGAACGACCGGCTCAGCGTCGGCCTGAGCGGCTACTGGCTCCGGCAGATCACCGACACCCAGGTGGACGGCCATGACGTCAGCGGGCGGCGGGAAAAGGTCTGGGCCTGGGGCCCGGGTTTCACCTACGCCTTTTCCCGGGAGAACCTGGTCACCGTCAACAGCTACTTCGAGCAGGACGCCGAGAACCGCACCGAGGGGCGCAAGTTCGTCGTCAACTTCCTGCACAAGCTCTAGTGTGGTGTTTCAGACGTTCGCGCAAGAATTGGCGAGTGATTTTTTGACGGTTCGGCGCTCCGACTTGGGCTAGTCGCCGCGACGAGTCATAGCAGGGCTATGGCGAGGAGTGGCAACGCCACTCAAGCCGAAAAAGCGCCGCTAAAATTGTGCAGTTAACGTCTGAAACACCACACTGGCGCTAGCGATCGATGGGGATGCCCCGGTTCGGCGGCGGTGGAGGCGCCGGCGGCTGGGGTTGCTGGGCCTGGGGATGGGGCACCATGTGCCAGGTCTCGTTGCGTGGCCGGCGGTCGATGTAGACCGGCACCGGCTGGTAGATGATGCCGGAGCCGCGCACCTCGGTTTCCTGCCGCGAACTGGAAGAGGACGAAGAGCCGCCGACCACGGTGACGTCGTCGACCGGACGCTGGCGGCTGGAAGCGGGGGCGGGTACCACGGTGACCTCGCGCGGCGCACTGACCGGCGGAGGCGTGGCGGGCCTGGGCGGCGGCGTGAAGCCGTTGCTGTCGGGCAGGCTCTGCAGCGGAATGGTGGTGATCTGACTATTCGTCGGGCAGGCGCCTTGGGTATAGGTCGTCCGGCCCTGGTCGTCCACGCACTTGTAGACATCCTGAGCGGCCACGACGCCACTGGCGAGCAGCAGGCCATAGAGCAGCGAACGCATGATGAGGCCCTCCGGGCACTCGAAGTGTCATCAGCAGGATACAAGATGCCTGCCGCGGCTCCCAGTGGCGGCGCGCACCCGGGATGGATCCGGTGGCTGGACGACCGACGTCGGCGCAAGGACCCTGCGACCGTGCCGATGGCTGCCAAGCGTCTTCGTGTTCCTCATCCTGCGGGCATCCAGCGCCTCCTGGCCCACCCTCGAGTGCGTTGCCGGATGCCCGGCGCTACAGGTCAGTTGACAGCCTTATCGCCTCCGCCATGCCCTTGAACAATGGCGGTTGCCTGCGGCGTTGGTCGGCGACGTGATCTGGATCCGGGTGGCCCCCTTCATCGACCCAGACAGCGGTTCGACTTGACCCCGATGCGAATCGCCTCTAATACTGTATGCATATACAGATAGAGGCGATGGCCATGGACAACACCCCTGCAGGTCTGGCGGCATGAGCGGCGGCGCCAGCCTGGCCCGGCTGTTCGAGGAGCGGCGCCTGTGGAAGGGGCAGACCAGTCCCGAAGCCCGGCGCAGTGGTCAGCCCACCGGGGTCGCTGCCCTGGATGCCCATCTGCCTGGCGCCGGCTGGCCCGAGGCGGCCCTCACCGAATTGCTGCTCGCCGGCCCCGGCCATGGCGAGTTGCGGCTGCTCTGGCCGACCCTGGCCCGCCTGAGTCAGGCCGCCGAGCGCATCGCCCTGATCGCGCCGCCGCTGTTGCCCTATCCCCTGGCCTGGCAGGCGGCCGGCGTGGCGCTGGACTCCCTGGTGGTGATCCGCGCCCAGGGCGCCGAGGTGCTCTGGGCCGCCGAGCAATGCCTGCGTTCGGGTTGCTTTGGCGCGGTGCTCTGCTGGCCCGAGCGCGCCGATGATCGCCAGTTGCGCCGGTTGCAGGTCGCCGCCGAGAGCGGTCGTACCCTGGCCTTCGCCCTGCGTCCGGCCGCGGCCCTGGACAATCCCTCGCCAGCGGCCTTGCGCCTGGAACTCCGGGCCCCCCTGGAACGGCTGCACATCCGCAAATGTCGGGGCGGGCAACCCGGCGTGCTCGATCTGGCCGGCGGCGCTTGAGCTTGCCATGCGCTGGGCCTGCATCCTCTTTCCGCAGCTGGCGCTGGATGCCGTGCTGCGCCGTCATCCGCAGCCGGAGCAGCCGCTGGTGCTGCTCTCCGGACCACCACACCGGCGTCTGCTGCAGGCGGTCAATCCGGCCGCCCGGGCGCTGGGACTGCGCCCGGGCCTGACCCTGGCCGCCGCCCAGGCGCTGACCCGCGACTTCGAGCAGCAGGAGCACGATCCGGCGCTCATCGAGACGGCCGAGACGCTGCTGGCGGCCTGGGGGTATGGCTTCAGTTCCCAGGTCAGCCGCCACTACCCCCGGGCACTGCTGCTGGAGGTGCAGTCCAGCCTGCCGCTGCTGGGGCCGTGGCCGCGGCTGGAACGGCGCCTGCGCCAGGAGCTCCAGGGCCTGGGTTTTCGCCATCGGCTGGCCCTGGCGCCCAATCCGGTGGCGGCGCGAGTGCTGACCAATGTCGCCGACGGCCTGGTCGCCTCCGCCGATGAGCTGCCAGGTCTGCTCGATCGACTCCCGGTGGAACGGGCCGGTTTCGCCCCCCAGCAGGCCCAGGCACTGGCACGCATGGGCATCCGCCGCCTGGAGCAGCTCAAGGCCCTGCCCAGGGCCGCCCTGGCCCGCCGCTTCGCCCCGGAGCTCCTGCAGCAGCTGGATCTGCTGGGTGGCAGCCGCAGCCTGGCGCTGGAGTTCTATCGACCCCCCGATCGTTTCGTGACGCGGGTGGAGCTCAATTTCGAGGTGGAATCCCACCAGGCCCTGCTGTTCCCGCTGCGCCGCCTCACCGCTGACCTGGCCGCCTGGCTGGCCAGTCGCGACCGTGGCGTGCAGCGCTTCCTGCTCTGGCTGGAGCATCGCCAGGGTCCGGCCACTGCCCTGACCATCGGCCTGCTGGCGCCCGAGCGCGATGCCGCCCTGCTGTTCGAATTCGCCCGTGGTCGTCTCGAACAGCTGCAGGTGGTGGCGTCGGTGCTGGCGCTGCGCCTGGAAAGCGAGGAGTTGCCGCTCTTCGTGCCGGAACGCCATGGCCTGTTCGACGAACGCCCGGCCCAGGCCGTGGGCTGGGAGGCGCTGCGCGAGCGCCTGCGTGCCCGGCTGGGCGAAGAGGCGGTGCTGGGTCTCGGCATCCAGGCGGATCACCGTCCCGAGCGCGCCCTGGTCTGGCGCCAGGAACGACACCTGGAGACCGCGCTGCCCGGTCTGCGTCCGGGTTGGCTGCTGAGCGAACCGCGCCCCCTCGACGGCCAGCCACGCCGCGTCCTCGCGGGCCCTGAACGCATCGAAAGTGGCTGGTGGGACGGGGGCGACCAGCGCCGCGACTACTACCGCATCGAGGTGGCCGACGGACGCCAGGCCTGGGCCTTTCGCCGCTATGGCGAGGAGACACCCTGGTGGATCCAGGGCTGGTTCGCATGAGCGGCTATGCCGAGTTGCACTGCCTGTCGAATTTCAGTTTCCAGCGCGGTGCCTCCAGCGCCCTGGAGTTGTTCGAGCGGGCCAGGGCGCTGGGCTATGCGGCGCTGGCCATCACCGATGAAGGCACCCTGAGCGGTATCGTCCGCGCCTGGCAGGCGGCGCGCCAGGTCGGGCTGCCGCTGATCGTCGGCAGCGAGCTGACCCTCGACGACGGCCTGCGCCTGGTGCTGCTGGTGGAGGATCTGCCGGGTTACGAGACCCTCTGCGCCCTGATCACCCGGGCGCGCCGTCGTGCGCCCAAGGGCCGCTACCAGCTTGCTCGTGCGGATCTGCAGCCGCCACTGCCCGGGCTGCTGGCGATCTGGTTGCCGGGAGAAGAACCTGTGACCGAGGAGGGCGCCTGGCTCAAGCAGGTCTTCGCCGAGCGCCTCTGGCTCGGCGTCGAATTGCTGCGCGGCGCCGACGATACCGCCCGACTCCTGCAGTTGCAGGCCCTGGGCACCCAACTGGGCGTGCCGGCCGTGGCCTGTGGCGACGTGCACATGCACACCCGCGGGCGCCGGGCCCTGCAGGATGTGCTCACCGGCATCCGCCATCACCTGCCGGTCGCCGAAGCCGGCTATCGCCTGCATCCCAACGGCGAGCGCCATCTGCGCCCGCTGACGGTACTCGAGGGGCTCTATCCCGCGGCGCTGCGCGCCGAGACCCTGAGGATCGCCGCCCGCTGCCGCTTCGATCTGGGCGAGTTGCGCTATCGCTATCCCCAGGAGGTGATACCCGCCGGCGCGACGGCCGGCTCCTGGCTGGCCGAGCTGACCCGCCGCGGCCTGGCCTGGCGCTGGCCGGAGGGCGCGCCGGAACGGGTCACCGACCAGGTGGCCCGAGAGCTGACGCTGATAGCCGAAAAGGGCTACGAGAACTACTTTCTCACCGTGCACGACATCGTCGACTACGCCCGCCGCCAGCACATCCTCTGCCAGGGCCGCGGCTCGGCGGCGAACTCGGTGGTCTGCTATGTACTGGGCATCACCGAGCTGAATCCGCTCACCGGCAATCTGCTGTTCGAGCGCTTCATCTCCCGTGAGCGCGACGAGCCGCCCGATATCGACGTCGATTTCGAGCACGAGCGACGCGAAGAGGTCATCCAGTACGTCTTTCGCCGCTATGGGCGTGAGCGCGCCGCGCTCACCGCGGTGGTCAGCACCTATCACGCCGCCGGCGCCCTGCGCGATGTCGGCAAGGCCCTGGGCCTGCCGGGCGACCAGCTCGACGCCCTGTCCGGGTGCGCCGGGCGCTGGACCGACGAGATCCCCGGTCCGCAGCGCCTGCGCGAAGCGGGTTTCGACCCGGACAGCCCGCTGCTGCAGCGAGTGCTCATCCTCGCCGGCCAACTGATCGGCTTTCCCCGGCATCTTTCCCAGCATCCCGGTGGCTTCGTCATTTCCGCAGCGCCCCTGGCGACGCTGGTACCGGTGGAAAACGCCGCCATGCCCGAACGCACCCTGATCCAGTGGGACAAGGACGACCTCGATGCCGTGGGCCTGCTCAAGGTCGACATCCTCGCCCTGGGCATGCTCAGCGCCCTGCGCCGCTGCTTCGACCTGGTCGCCGGCTGGCGCGGCCAGCGCTGGACTCTGGCCAGCCTGCCCCAGGAAGACCCGCCCACCTACGCCATGATCTCCCGCGCCGATACGGTGGGGGTGTTCCAGATCGAATCCCGCGCCCAGATGGCCATGCTGCCGCGCCTCAGGCCGCAAACCCTCTACGACCTGGTGATCGAGGTGGCCATCGTCCGTCCCGGTCCCATCCAGGGCGACATGGTGCATCCCTACCTGCGCCGCCGAAACGGAGAAGAGGAGGCCGACTATCCCCATGACGAATTGCGTCCAGCCCTGGAGCGTACCCTGGGGGTGCCGCTGTTCCAGGAACAGGTGATGCAGATCGCCATAACCGCTGCCAAATACACCCCGGGCGAGGCCGATCAGTTGCGCCGCTCCATGGCCGCCTGGAAGCGCCATGGCGGGTTGGAGCCTCACCGCACGCGACTGCACGACAAGATGGTCGAGCGCGGCTATCGCCCGGAATTCGCCGCGCGCCTCTTCGAGCAGATCAAGGGTTTCGGCAGCTACGGCTTTCCCGAATCCCATGCCGCCAGCTTCGCCCTGCTGACCTATGCCAGCTCCTGGCTCAAGTGCCACGAGCCGGCCGCCTTCGCCTGTGCCCTGGTCAACAGCTGGCCGATGGGTTTCTACAGTCCGGATCAGGTGTTGCAGGACGCCCGGCGCCACGGCATCGAGGTGCGCGCGGTGACCGTGCAGGCCAGCGACTGGGATTGCCGGCTGGAGGCGAGTGCCGGCCATCAGCCGGCGATCCGCCTGGGCCTGCGCCTGGTGCAGGGGCTGGCGGAAGCGGCTGGCCAGCGCCTGGTAGCGGCACGGGGTACGCGGCCCTTTCGCGACGTCGAGGACCTCTGTCGCCGGGCCGAGCTGGACGCCCGGGCGCGCGGACAGCTGGCCGAGGCCGGCGCCCTGGCGGAGCTGGCCGGTGATCGTCATCAGGCACGCTGGGCCATGGCCGGCGTGGAGCGCCAGCTACCGCTGTTCGCGTCGGCGGACTATGCCCTGGAGGAACGCCCGGCCTTGCCCGTGCCCAGCGTCGCGGAGGACGTGCATGCCGACTACCGCATGCTGGGCACCACCCTGGGACCGCATCCGCTGATCCTGTTACGCGGCGAACTCCAGGCACGACGCTGCCGGGATTTCCGCCAGCTGGACGAGATCAGGTCGGGTGCCCTGGTGCGGGTGGCCGGACTGGTACGCGGACGACAGCGACCGGGCACGGCCAGCGGGGTGATCTTCGTGACCCTGGAAGACGAGCACGGCATGCTCAATGTGGTGGTCTGGCGCGCGGTGGGCGAACAGCAGCGACGACCGTTGTTGCAGGCACGACTGCTACAGGTCGAAGGGCATCTGGAACGGGAAGCGGGGGTGCAGCACCTGATCGCCGGTCGCTTGACCGACCTGAGTCCTTTGCTCGACGAACTCATGGTGTCAAGTCGGGATTTCCACTAGGGCGCAAGGGGGAGGTGAGGCGGGGAAGAGCGGGTGGAGCGGGGGACTGTCTTCCGAAGCGCTCTGAAGCGCCCGGAAGACAAGAATCGACCAACGCAGTCTTAGCTGACGGCGTCTTTGAGGCCTTTGCCGGGCTTGAAGCCGGGCAGCTTGGCAGCGGCGATCTTGATGGTGGCACCGGTCTGCGGGTTGCGGCCTTCGCGAGCAGCGCGCTCTTTTACTGCGAAAGTTCCGAAACCGACCAGGCTAACGCTGTCGCCTTGCTTCAGGGCGTCGGTCACCGCAGTGGTGAAGGCGTCCAGGGCTTTGGCAGCGGTGGCCTTGGGCAGGTCGGCAGACGCGGCAATGGCGTCGATCAGCTCAGCTTTATTCATGTAAAAACTCCATGTGTGAGTATTGGCCAGGCAGTATAGCGGCAGCTTTGCCTTGCGTAGAGCCTTTGTGAGCCTCTACGTGGCCGGTTGAAGCAGCCTTGTTGTTCGGCGCTACAGGATACGCATAGCGGGCGAAAGAACGATAGGGTATTCGATCTGGCAGGGGCGTGAAAACCTGATCCGCACTGCATTTTCCACGCTTCACAGCCCAACCGTCGCCTTTTTGGGCAGCGGCGATGGCCGTTTGGTTTCCTCTAGGCGCTGAACGAAAAGTCGCCGAGCGATGGTGAGGCGAGGCGAAAAACCTTGAGGAAGCGGAGTTTACAAGGGGTAAATGAGCATTCCGACCGGGCTGGCGACCCAGAGGTTTTCAACGAAGCATCACCGAGCGCAGGCAGTTTTCGTACAGTGCCTAAGCTACGCGGTCGGGTGATAGCTGCGGCTGCAACGGTGGCGTCAGGGGCGGCAGGCCATAGGCCGCACGGGCGGCATCGCAGTGCGGATTGGCTTCGCCGTTCTCCCAGGCGGCGGTGAACTCGCGGCAGGTGCTGGAACGGTTTTCATAGACGGTGCAGCGCGTACCGCAGCCCACCTCGCCGAGCAGGGCCGCACAGCGTACCGGCTTCTGCTCGGTGCCCTGCATGGCCACCAGGTGCGGGCTGATCGCGACGGTCAGGTAGTCGGGCACCAGGCCGCCTGCCGACTGGCATTCGCCCCAATAGAAAGACACGCGGAAATGGGCGCAGCAGGCGCCACAGCTGAGGCAAGGATTCTCGGTCGACATGGACGACAGCCATCGCAGGAACCGGCAGGGCCGGTGGGACAGGCACGGATTCTAGGCAAGCCCCGTGAGGTTGCGAAGCCCCCTCCAACGACCGTTCGGCGGCGACCTACGGCAGTCTTTTCAGGTGCTCGGGTGTGACCAGATGTCGCTGCAGCCAGGCAATGAACAGTCGCACCTTGGCCGGCACCAGGCGCCGATGGGGATAGAGGGCGTGGATGGCGATGGCCTGGGTGTGCCAGGGGGCGAACAGTCGCTCCAGGCGACCCGCCGCCAGGTCATCGCCCACCAGGAAATCCGGCTGGCGAATGATGCCGTGGCCGTCCAGCGCCGCCTGGTGGAGGACGCTGCCATTGTTAGCGCGCAGGGGCCCGCTGACCTTGACCTGCAGGCGCTCCCCCTCTCGCTGGAATTCCCAGAGATCGCCATCGCTGGCGTAGCTGTAGAGCAGGCAGCGATGCTCACGCAAGGCGGCGGGGTGCTCGGGGCGACCATGGCGCTGCAGATAGGCGGGTGCGGCGCAGATGAACAGCTCGACCGCGCCCAGGGGCTGCGCCACCAGACTGGAGTCGCTGAGGTCGCCGATGCGCACGGCCAGATCGAAGCCTTCCTCGACCAGGCGCACCTGGCGATCGCTCAGCTCCAGGTCGATGGCGACCGCGGGGTACTCATGCAGGAAGCTGCTCACCAGCGGTGCCAGATGACGTACGCCAAAGGTGAGGGGCGCACTGACCCTCAGCCGCCCCTGAGGCCGCTCGTGGCCTTCCTGCAGGCGCTGTTCGAGGGCCTCCAGATCACCCAGCAGCGGGACCAGCCCTTCATGCAGCGTACGCCCGGCCTCGGTCAGGCTCAGGGTGCGAGTGGTGCGTTGCAGCAGCCGGGTGCCGTAGTGTCGCTCCAGGGCCGCCAGGTGCTTGGTGAGCGCCGAGCGTGACAGTTCCAGCCGCTCCGCCGCGGCGGTCAGGCTGCCCAGTTCGACGATCTTGATAAAGGCCTGCAGGGCTCTCAGGGTGTCCAAGGATTGTTTCCATAGCGTGCACAGTTCATTCCCAGGGTGCGCCTTTATTCGCGTGCTGGAAACAGGACAATAGCGTCATCTTTCCTCCGTTCGAGAATCAGCATGACCGACCGTACTTCATCCTATGCCCCGCTGTTGCTGCGCCTGGCCCTGGGCGCCATGTTCCTGGCCCACGGCCTGACCAAGCTGCTGGTGTTCACCCTGCCGGGTACCGCGGGTTTCTTCGCCTCGGTAGGCTTTCCCGGCTGGCTGGCCTATCCGGTCACCTTCTTCGAACTGGGCGCGGGCGTGCTCCTGATCCTGGGCGCCTGGGTGCGTCCGGTCGCGGCAGTCGCCGCCGTCCAACTGTTCGCGGCCGCGACGGTCCATTTCGGCAATGGCTGGTCCTTCTCCAATCCCCATGGCGGCTGGGAATATCCGGTCTTTCTTGCCGTAACCGCCGCCGCCCTGGCGCTGCTGGGCGCAGGCCAGCTCTCCTGGGATGCCCGCAAGCGTTCCTGAACCCCTGCTCGAGAGGTCGCCACCATGTCGCTTCCCACCTTGTTCGTTTCTCACGGTTCGCCCATGGAGGCGCTCGACGCCGGCGCGGCGGGAACGGCCTGGCGCGCCCTGGGACGGTCGCTGCCGACGCCGGCCGCCATCGTTGTGGTCTCGGCGCACTTCGATACCCGGGTTCCGCTGTTCGGCAGCGCCAAGCGGCCGGCTACCGTCCATGACTTCTATGGCTTTCCCGAGGCCCTCTACCGGCTGGACTATCCCGCGCCTGGCGCTCCGGCCCCTGGCCGAGCAGCTGGCGCAGGGGCTACGTGACCAGGGCTGGGAGGCCGAAACCGGCGAGCAGGGGCTGGATCATGGCGCCTGGGTGCCGCTGCGCTATCTCTATCCCGACGCTCGGATCCCCGTGGTACCGCTGTCGATGAGCGCTGCCCGCGGACCGGACTACCACCATGCCCTGGGCCAGGCGCTGGCGAGGGTGCTACCGGCGGACACCCTGCTGATCGGCTCGGGCAGCCTGACCCACAATCTCGGTGACTTCCGCCGTGGGGGCGTCGAGTCCCCAGGCTATGTGCGGGACTTCCAGCAATGGATGCAGACCCGCCTGCGCGAGCGGGACCTGGACGCCTTGCTCGATTACCGACGTCAGGCACCGCAGGCCCGTCAGGCCCATCCCACCGACGAGCACCTGTTGCCGCTGTTCGTCGCCCTGGGCGCGGCCGATCCCGAGGGCATCTTCAGCGTCCATCATGACGGCATCGCCCATCGCATCCTGGCCATGGATCTCTACGGCTTTTCCCGCCACTAGCCGCTTGCCAAGAAAAAGCCCGGATCGGTAACCAATCCGGGCTTTTCGCCAACTGCAAAACGCCGTTCGATCAGCCGAACAGCTTGGGACCATAGCCCCACATCAGAACCGTGGTGGCCATCAGCACCTCCAGCACCAGCACCCCGATGGACAGGGTGGAACCGGACATGATGAAGCCCTCCCGCTGATCGATATTGAGGAAGGAGGGAATGCCGGTATAGAGCAGGTAGGCCGAATAGGCCAGGCCGACGATCCCGGCGATGGCGCATAGCCACACCAGCGGATAGAAGCCCACCAGGCCGCTCAGCAGCATGGGCGTGGCCACGTAGCCGGCGAACAGGATGCAGCGGTTGGCACTGGGTCGATCCGGATAGCGCCGCGCCAGCCAGTGGATCACATGCCCCATGGCCACGACGGCCGCCATGATCAGCGCATAGCTGATGACCGCCAGGACCACCGCCGTGGGCAGGTCCAGCACATGGGCTTCACCGCCGCCGAAGCGCCAGCCGAAGGTGGTGGTACCCACCAAGGAAGCGACGACGGGAATGGCTGCCAGCAAGGCGACATGATGGGCGAAGAAGTGCCCGACCGTTTCCCCTTCGCGACGGATCTGTTGCCACTCGCGATCGGGATGGGCCAGCAGGCCCCAGACATGATTGATCATGATTCTGCTCCTCACCCGCTCTGGTCGCCGCAAGCGGGCCTCTATGGATGGCGAACGCTGGGTACAACGCGACTGGCGACTACCTTAGGAGTATAGAAGAGGTCTGGAATGCGTCATGTGAGCCGACGAAGGGCCGTCTGCCTGCAAACGAAGCGACCAATGGTCACAGAGCACCAGGCTGGTGCGTTTCCGAGCCTCCGCTGTCCGGCCAACGCCCGGAAGGCAATACCTGACCACTTGGACAGGAAATTGCTTGTTCAAGGTATCTGTTACCGCCAAACGAGGCCTGTCATGCCATCTCTCGACATCATCATCGCCGGCGCCGGCATGGGCGGTCTCACCGCCGCCCTGGCGTTGCAGCAGGCCGGGCACCGGGTCCGCCTGTTCGAGCGGGCACAGGATCTGGCCCCCATCGGCGCGGCCCTCTCCATCTGGCCCAATGGCGTCAAGGTACTTGAGCAGCTGGGGCTCGGGTCCGCCATCGCCGCGGTCAGCGGCGACATGCAGACCATGAGCTATCGGGATCACGAGGGACGGTTGCTTACCCAGTTCAGCTTGCTGCCTCTCTATGCGGCCGTGGGCCGGCCAGCGCGCCCCATCGCCCGAGCCCACCTGCAGCGACTGCTGCTGGAAGCCGTGGGCGTCGAGCGGGTGACCCTGGGGGTCGGTTGCGACGGCTTCGAGCAGGATGCGACCGGGGTGACCGTGCTCCTTGGCGACGGTCGTCGCGAACGGGCCGATCTGCTGATCGCCGCCGATGGCACCCACTCGCGCCTGCGGGAGCGGGTGGTGGGCCAGGCCATCACCCGTGAGTATTGCGGCTACGTGAACTGGAACGGGCGGGTGAGGATCGCGCCGGAGCTGGCCGAGGCCCACGACTGGGCGCAATTCGTCGGGGCGCACCAACGTGTTTCCCTGATGCCCATGGGCGGTGACGAATTCTATTTCTTCTTCGACGTACCCCTGCCCAAGGGCACCCCCAACGACCGCGGCCGCTACCGCGCGGAGCTGGCCAAGCACTTCGCCGGCTGGGCGCCGCCGGTGCAGCGCCTCATCGAGCGGCTGGATCCCCAGGGTGTGGCCCGCGTGGAGATCCACGATACCCGGCCATTGCCGACCCTGGTACAGGGCCGGGTGGCGCTCCTGGGCGATTCCGCCCATGCCATGGCCCCGGACCTGGGTCAGGGCGGTTGCCAGGCCATGGAGGATGCCTGGGTGCTGGCACGCAGTCTGGACGCCGAGACCGATCCGTTCGCGGCCCTGCAAGCCTACGAGAAGGCGCGACTGGAGCGGGTCGCCGGCATCGTCGAGCGGGCGCGCAAGCGCTGCGAGATCACTCACGGTCACGAGCCCCTGGCCACCCGGGCCTGGTACGCCGAGCTGGCCCGGGAAACCGGCGAGACGGTGATCGCCGGCCTGCGCAAGACCGCCGAGGGCGGTCCGCTGTGAAATAGCCCTGGCCCGCGGAGACGAATGGCAGTGCCGGGGGTCGAAAGGCCCACGTCCTCGTCGGAGAGTTAGCCCATGCGCCTGCGTCTCGCCCTGACCCTTGCCAGCCTTGCCATCACCCCGCTGGCCTTTGCCGCCGACGGCGGCTGTCCCTATCCGCAGACTGTGAAGTTCGCCAGCCCCAACTGGGAGAGCGGCATGTTCACCACCGAGGTGCTGCGCCTGCTGGTGGAGAAGGGTTATGGCTGCCAGACCGACAGCGTGCCGGGCAACACCGTGACCCTGGAAAACGCCCTGGCGCAAAACGACATCCAGGTCACCGGCGAGCAGTGGGCCGGGCGCAGTCCGGCCTGGCGCGCGGCGGAGAAGGCCGGCAAGGTCTTTGCCGTCGGCGAGACGGTCAAGGGCGCCACCGAGGGCTGGTGGGTACCGGAATACCTGGTCAAGGGTGATCCCGCGCGAGGCATCCAGGCCAAGGCGCCGGACCTGAAGAGCGTCGCCGATCTGCCGCGCTACAAGGAGCTGTTCCGCGATCCGGAAGAGCCCGGCAAGGGTCGCTTCCTCAACTGCCCGACCGGCTGGACCTGCGAGATCGTCAACAGCCAGAAGCTCAAGGCCTACAAGCTGACCGACAGCTACACCAACTTCCGCACCGGTACCGGTCCCGCGCTGGACGCGGCCATCGCTACCGCCATGCGTCGTGGCGAACCGGTGCTCTTCTACTATTGGTCGCCGACCCCGCTGATGGGCCGTTACAAGCTGGTCCAGCTGGAAGAACCGCCGTTCAGCCAGAAGGCCTGGGATACCCTGTCGGATCCGAAGAATCCTGATCCGCTGCCGTCGCGCTCGCTGCCGGCCAAGATTACCATCGGCGTCTCCCGCGACCTGCACGACAAGGCGCCGGCCCTGGTGGAGCTGTTCGAGAAGGTCGAATTCCCCCTCGACCAGTTCAACGGCATCCTCGCCGGCATGGCCGAGAAACGCGAAGACGCCCAGGTCGTGGCCAGGCGTTTCCTCAAGGAGCATCCGGAGGTCTGGACATCCTGGCTGCCGGCGGAAAATGCCGAGCGGGTAAAGGCGGCGCTCTAGGCGCAGTGATTAGGGGATAATGGCGGTTTTCCGTGCTGGAGCCGCCCATGACCGTCGCCGCCCTCACCATGTACGTCGAGCCTGCCGAGGTGCGCGACGCCTATCGCCAACTGGCCGAGGCGGTGGCGCTGCGCCTGAACAAGACACTCGACCCCGCGCCCGAGGACCTGCCGGCGCTCTGGACGCATCCCGCGCTGCTGCTGGCCCAGACCTGCGGCTATCCTTGGGCGACCCGCCTGCGCGGCCAGGTGCGCCTGGTCGCGGCGCCGCGTTATCGCTTCGAGGGTTGCCACGCGGCCGAGCACTGCGCCTTCATCCTGGTGCCCGAGACGCTGGACGCGACCAGTCTGGCGGATCTGCGCGGCAAGCGTGTCGCCCTCAACGGCCTGGATTCCAATACCGGCATGAATCTGCTGCGCCACGCCGTGGCGCCCCTGGCCGAGCGTGCCCGCTTCTTCGGCGAGATGATCGTCAGCGAAAGCCACGCCAACAGCCTGGCACTGTTGCAGCAAGGGCACGCCGATGTGGCCGCGGTGGATGCCGTGACCTATGGCTATCTGCAACGCGCCCAGCCCGAACGGGTAACCGGTCTGCGCCTGCTGCAACGTACTCGCAGCAGTCCGGCCTTGCCCTTCATCACCGCCGCCAGTCGTTCGGATGCGGAGGTGGAAGCCTTGCGCACGGCCCTGAACGACAGCCTGGCCGCCGATCCTGCGTTGGCCGACATCCTTGCCCTCGACGGTGTCACGGCCGTGGATGAAGCGACCTATCTACCCCTGCTGGATTGGCGCCGGGAGGCGGTGGAGCAGGGCTACCCGGTGATTGCCTAGATTGGGTTGAGACGGCTTTACCGTCGAAGCCCAACACGAGGGATTCAGCCTGGTGGCGTTGGGCTTCGCTACGCTCAACCCAACCTACGGTGCATCGCGTCAGCGGGCCACGCGTAGGTTGGGTTGAGATGGCTTTATCGTCGAAGCCCAACACGAGGGGTTCGGCCTGGTGGCGTTGGGCTTCGCTGCGCTCGACCCAACCTACGACATCTCGGCTCCCGTACCTTCCTGCAAGCGCCGCAACTCCACCAGGTCATGGCTGCAGAACAGCGTCAGCCCCAGGTCCTGGCGCAGGGAGAGCTCGCGCAGACGCGCCTGGTTGTCCAGGCGACTGGCGCGGTCGGCTTCCATCAGGCGCTGGTAGAACCTCAGGCCCGGCGTGCAGTGACGTTCGGGCTGGCGCATCTCGTCGCGATAGAAATAGGCGTCGCCGGCGTGCAGCAACCAGCCTCCGTCGTGCTGGATGGCGATACCGGCATGACCCGCGGTATGGCCGGGCAGCGGGATCATCAGGATCTCCGGCGGTAGGCCGGGCAGGTCACGCACGCTGGCGAAGCCGTGCCAGGCCTCGCCCTGGGGTTCGTGGAAATGCCAGTGGCGAATGCCTTGCCATTGCGCCGGACTGTAGCGACGTCGACCGATGAAGCCATGGCGCTGCCGCTGCGCATCCCACTCCCGCTGCAGGACATGGACCTGGGCCTGGGGAAAGTCGTCCAGGCCGCCGGCATGGTCGAAATCCAGATGGGTCAGCACGATATGGCGGACGTCGCCCGGACGAAAACCCAGGCGGCGCAGCTGCGCCAGGGCGCTGAGTTCGGGATCGTACTGGATGCGATTCATCAGCCGGAAGAACGGACTGAGCCGCCGGCCGCGTTCCCTGAGATCGGCTTCGCCAAAGCCGGTATCCACCAGCACCAGGCCGTCCCGGTCGGTTTCCACCAGCAGGCAATGACAGGCGAGGTGGGCGGCAAGGCCATGGCTGAAGCCGTCGTACAGCGCCCCGCCCAGGGGGCACATGCAGCCGCAGTTGAGGTGATGGATACGCATGATCGGCTCCGCGAGGGTGACCTCCGGTAGAAGAGGCGAGCGCACGCAAAGTTCGAGCGCAGCGGTCGTCCGCGCGGACTTCGAGGCTTGCCAGGCGGGCGCCGCCGTCTATTCGCCGCTGACCCTGCGCCTCTACGACGCCTGGGTTCTGGGCCTCTCCAATCGCTATGCCTGGGGCTGCCCGACCGCCGAGGTGCTGCTGCCGTTCTTTCGTCGGCAGGTCGGTCGGCGCCATCTCGAGGTGGGCGTGGGTACCGGCTACTACCTGGCCAAGGCGGAGCTGCCGGCCGATACCGAGGTCACCCTGCTGGATCTCAATCCGGTCAGTCTGGCCGCCGCGCAAGGGCGCTTCGGGCGGCCCGCCCGGACCCTGCGCCACGACGTGCTGGAACCGCTGGAGCCGACGGTCGGCCCCTTCGATTCCATCGCCCTGTACTACCTCTTGCACTGCCTGCCCGGCAGCCTGGCGCAGAAGGGGCGAGTGTTCGCTCAGCTGGCGCCAGTGCTGGCGCCTGGCGGCGTGCTGTTCGGCGCCACCATCCTGGGCGATACCGCGGGCCATAATCGCTTCGGCCAACGGCTGATGGCCCTGTACAACCGCAAGGGGATCTTCGGCAACGCCCACGACACCCTGGCGGATCTCGAGCGAGAGTTGCGTAGGCACTTCGCCCGGATCGAGCTGCGCCAGGTAGGCCGGGTCGCGCTTTTCAGCGCCCGCTAACCCCACGCAGGCGGCGCCAGGGCCCCTGGCTGAACCCTGAGCCCGCGGCGCTGACCAAGGTAGGATCGCCAGCGGAACGGCTCTGCCGCCCTGGCCCTCCCAGTGCAGACGGAGTCACCCATGCCCACAGCCTTCCCCCGCCGTTCCCTCCTGGCCGCCGGCCTCTCCCTTGGCCTGCTCGCCGCCGGCACCGCCCAGGCCGACAGCTGGTGCGCCAGCAAGCCGGTGAAGTTCGCCGGGGTGAACTGGGAGAGCGGCATGCTGCTCTCCGAATTGATGGGCTTCGTCCTGCAGCACGGCTATGACTGCAAGGTGGACAGCATTCCTGGTAACTCCATCACCCTGGAGCAGGCGCTGGGCAACAACGACATCCAGGTGTTCGCCGAGGAGTGGATCGGTCGCAGCGAGGCCTGGAACAAGGCCGCTGCGGCCGGCAAGGTGGTCGGTGTGGGCGCGCCCATCGAAGGCGCCACCGAAGGCTGGTATGTGCCGCGCTATCTGGTGGAAGGCGAGGGCGCCAAGGCACCCAAGCTGAAGAGCATCGCCGACCTGGCTCAGTACGCCGAGTTGTTTCGCGATCCGGAAGAACCGGGCAAGGGCCGCTTCTACAATTGCCCCGCCGGCTGGACCTGTGAACTGGAGAACACCCAGATGCTGCAGAGCTACGGCCTGAGCGACAAGTACACCAACTTCCGCCCCGGCACCGGACCGGCGCTGGATGCGGCCATCGTCTCCGCCACCCGGCGCAAGCAGCCGATCCTCACCTACTACTGGTCGCCAACGCCGCTGCTGGGTCGGGTCGACATGGTGCAGCTCACGCCGCGTGACGGCGAAGCCAAGCGCATCCAGGTGCAGGCCGGCCTCTCCAAGCCTTTCCACGACGGGGCCCCCGAGCTGGTGGCCGTGCTGAGTCGGGTCAATGTGCCCATCGAGCTGCTCAACCGCACCCTGGCCGAGCAGGCCGAAGCCAAGCAGGACGCCCCCGCTGCCGCCAAGGCGCTGCTCAAGGCCCATCCCGAACTGTGGCAGGCCTGGGTGACCGACGCCGCGGCGCGCAGCAAGATCCAGGCGGCGCTCTAGGATGTTTCCCGAAGGTCTGACCTTTTCCTTCGCCGACGCCGTCAATCGCGGTGTCGACTGGCTGGTGACTCGCTACGGCGACGTCTTCCGGACCATCTCCGACACCCTGCTGCAGGCCATCGTCTGGCTCGAAGGCCTGCTGCGCGGCACCCCCTGGTGGGCGCTGCTGCTGATCGTCGCGGCTCTGGCCGCCCATGCCACCCGGCGGGTGTTGCCGACCCTGCTGATCACCGGACTGCTGTTCCTGGTCGGCGCCCTGGGGCTGTGGGACAAGCTGATGCAGACCCTAGCCCTGGTGCTGGTCGCCACCGCCATCGCGGTGATCATTGGCATCCCCCTGGGCATCCTCTGCGCTCGTAGTGCCCGTCTGCGGCTGGTGCTGATGCCGCTATTGGACATCATGCAGACCATGCCCAGCTTCGTGTACCTGATCCCGGTGCTGATGCTGTTCGGCCTGGGCAAGGTGCCGGCGATCTTCGCCACCGTGATCTATGCCGCGCCGCCGCTGATCCGCCTCACCGACCTGGGCATCCGCCAGGTCGATCGCGAGGTCATGGAAGCGGTCAACGCCTTTGGCGCCAGTCGCTGGCAGCAGCTGTTCGGCGTGCAGCTGCCGCTGGCGCTGCCAAGCATCATGGCCGGCATCAACCAGACCACCATGATGGCGCTGTCCATGGTGGTGATCGCCTCCATGATCGGCGCCCGCGGTCTTGGTGAAGAGGTGCTGGTGGGTATCCAGACCCTGGACGTGGGCAAGGGGCTGCAGGCGGGTCTGGCCATCGTCATTCTCGCCGTGGTCATCGACCGCATCACCCAGGCCTATGGCCGCCAGCGCCACGAGGTGGAGCGATGAAGATCGTCGTCGAGCGGGTCTCCAAGATCTTCGGCAAACGCGAGCAGGCAGCCCTGGCCCTGCTTCGCGAGCGACACGACAAGGCCGACATCCTCGCCCGTACGGGTTGCGTGGTGGGGGTGGACGATCTGTCCCTGGAAATCGCCGAAGGCGAGATCTTCGTCATCATGGGCCTCTCCGGTTCCGGCAAGTCGACCTTGGTGCGTCACTTCAACCGGCTGATCGATCCAAGCAGCGGGCGCATCCTCATCGATGGCCAGGACATTCTACAGCTGCCGCTGCCGGCGCTGCGCGAATTGCGCCGCCAGCGCATCAGCATGGTGTTCCAGAGCTTCGGCCTACTGCCCCATCGACGGGTGCTGGACAACGTCGCCTACGGACTCAAGGTGCGGGGCGAGCCCAAGGCGGTCTGTCGCGAACGGGCGCTGCACTGGCTCGAGGTGGTGGGTCTGGCCGGCTACGAGCGCAAGTGGCCGCACCAGCTCTCCGGCGGTATGCGCCAGCGGGTCGGCCTGGCCCGTGCCCTGGCGGCCGATACCGAGATCATCCTGATGGACGAGGCCTTTTCCGCCCTCGATCCACTGATCCGCGCCGAGATGCAGGAGCAACTGCTGGAGCTGCAACAGCGCCTGCACAAGACCATCGTCTTCATCACCCATGACCTGGACGAGGCCCTGCGCCTGGGCAATCGCATCGCCATCCTGCGTGACGGTCGGCTGGTGCAGGTGGGCACCCCGGCGGACATCCTCGGCCAGCCGGCCGACGACTATGTGGCGCGCTTCGTTCAGCGGCGTACCGCTGCGACAGTTTGAAACAATTGCGGCAGAGGCCTTCACGAGCATTTCACAGATGCGAAGCTCTGATGGTGAGACCTGCGGCCTGACCCTGTCAGGCCTTTCTCTTCCCACTGGAACCGCGCCGCAATGGACTATCTGCTACAACTCGCCGCCGACCCGACCGTCTGGGCTGCTCTCGCCACCTTGATCGTGATGGAAGTGGTGCTGGGCATCGACAACCTCATCTTCATCTCCATCCTGACCAACAAGCTGCCCGCGCACCAACAGCAGAAGGGCCGCCGCATCGGCATCAGCCTGGCGCTGATCCTGCGCCTGGGTCTGCTCGGTACCGTGGCCTGGATCGTCCAGCTCACCGAGCCCATCATCGAGGTGTTCGGCAAGAGCTTTTCCTGGAAGGACCTGATCCTCATCGCCGGTGGCCTGTTCCTGCTGTGGAAGGCGACCAAGGAGATCCATCACAACGTCGATCCCGAGCCCGACAGCGCCCTGAGCAAGGGCGGCGAGACGGCGACCCTCGCCTTCGGTTCGGCCATCGTGCAGATCCTCCTGCTGGACCTGGTGTTCTCGGTGGACAGCATCATCACCGCCGTCGGCATGACCGAGCACCTGCCGGTGATGGTGATCGCGGTGGTGGTGGCGGTGACCGTCATGTTGCTGGCGGCCGACCCCCTGGCCAGGTTCATCAACGACAACCCCACCGTCGTGATGCTGGCGCTGGGCTTCCTGATCATGATCGGCATGACCCTGATCGCCGAAGGTTTCGGCGCCCATGTGCCCAAGGGCTACATCTACGCGGCCATGGCCTTCTCGGCGCTGATCGAGGGCCTGAACATGCTGTCGCGGCGAGCCAAGCGTCGCCAGCAGGCTGCCGGCAAGTGAGGGCAGGGCGTGTCGGAAAAGGCCTTGTTACATTCCGGCACGCCTATTGCTAACAATAACTGGCAAGTCTAGGCACTATCGGTCAAGACCTTTGTCATAGCAGCGTCACACGTGAGGTTTACAACTGAAGTCATGAACATACAAGCCCAAGCCCAGAACGCCATGCATGCCCTCAGCGCCGCTTTCGCGCCGATGAGCTGCGTCATCGACGCGCCCAGCAAGCGTGGTTTTTCCTTCATCGTCGTCAACGAGCATGGCGTGGCCAAGCACACCCGCCGGATCTACCGCGACGAATACAGCAACCCGAGCCGCCTGCAGGCCATCATCGACAGCACCCGCCTGGCCATCGCCGGCTGAGATTCAGCCGGCTCCCGCTCCACCCCTCCCGCTTTACCGTCTGCGCCCCACCCGAGCTACGGGTGTACCGGCGGCAGATAGGCCAACGTTCCCCCCAACAGCCATAGCAGCACCAGCACCAGGGGTGCATGGACCAGCAGCTGCACGAAGGAAAAGCCGACCAGGTCGCGCGCCTTCAGCCCCAGCACGCCCAGCAGCGGCAGCATGTAGAAGGGATTGATCAGATTCGGCAATGCCTCGGCGGCGTTGTAGATCTGCACGGCCCAGCCCAGGTGATACTGCAGATCGTTGGCCACCTGCATCACATAGGGCGCCTCGATGATCCACTTGCCCCCGCCTGAGGGGATGAAGAACCCCAGCAGCGCCGAGTAGACGCCCATCAGCAGGGCGAAGGTGTCGTGGGTGGCGATCTGGGTGAAAAATGCTGCGATATGGTGCGCCAGGGTCTGGCCATCGCCGCCATTGACCTTGGTCAGGATGGCGGCGATGGAGCCGTACAGCGGAAACTGGATCAGCACCCCGGTGGTGGCCGGCACGGCGCGGGCCACGGCGTCGAGGAAATGCCGCGGCCGCCAGTGCAGCAGGGCGCCCAGGGAGATGAACAGCAGGTTGTAGGTGTTCAGCCCGGAAATGGCCTCGATGGCCGGCTTGCTGGCGAATTCCTGCACCAGCCAGCCCGCGGCCAGGAGCACCAGCAGGATGATCAGGATCGGGCTGTATTCCAGCCATTCGCCTGGACGGGTCGGCGTAGCGGCCGGCTTGGGCGCCGGGGTGACGTCGACGCCACAGGCACGGGCATCGCGCGCACTGTCCGGTCCGGGCGCGGTGACATAGGCGATCACCGCCGAGACCACCAGCAGCACCAGCAGCAGGGCGCCGGATTGCCAAAGGAACAGCGTCTGGCTGAAGGGAATCACCCCGGTGATGGCGAGGATCGAGGGCGGCAGGCTGGCCGGATTGGCCTGCAGCTGCGCCGCCGACGACGACAGCCCCAGCGCCCAGACCGCGCCCAGGCCCAGGTAGGCCGCGGCGCCGGCGGCGCGATAGTCCATCTTGAGTTCTTCGCGGCGGGCCAGGGCGCGCACCAGCAGGCCGCCGAACACCAGGCTCAGGCCCCAGTTGAGCAGGGAGGCGAGCATGGCCACCAGGGCCACCCAGCACACCGCGCCGCGTCCGGTACGGGGCACCCGCGCCAGGCGCTCGATCAGGGCGCCCGGCCGGACCGGAACTGGCCACCACATAGCCGCCGATGACCACGAAGGCCATCTGCATGGTGAAGGGAATCAGACTCCAGAAACCGTCGCCAAAGGCCTTGGCGGTCTTGGCCGCCGGCGCGCCCATGCCGAGGGCGGCCAGGGCCACCACGGCCACGGCGAGCACGGCGAACACCCAGGAATCGGGAAACCAGCGCTCGGCCCAGTTGGAACAGGCCAGGGCGAACCGCGCGCTGCGCGAATCGCGGGAGGGGGTTGAACTCATGGGAGATCCTTTTGTTGTTGTTTTTCAGGGGAACATCAGGCGTAGCGTGGAAAACGGCGCAGCCTTTTCCACGCGGTTGGGGTCATATCGCGGCCATGGGCCGCTCCTACAGTGTGTCCGTATCTGTAGGAGCGGCCCACGGCCGCGATAGGGACTAGCGCCGCTCCACCGCCAGGGCCACGCCCTGGCCACCGCCGATGCACAGGGTCGCCAGGCCCCGCCGACCCTCGCGCCGACGCAATTCGTGCAGCAGGGTCACCAGCACCCGGCAACCCGAGGCGCCGATGGGATGGCCCAGGGCGATGGCGCCGCCGTTGACGTTGACCTTGTCGTCATCCCAACCCAGCTCCTGGCCCACGGCCAGGGCCTGGGCGGCGAAGGCTTCGTTGGCCTCGATCAGGTCCAGGTCGGCCAGTTGCCAGCCGGCCTTTTCCAGGGTTTTGCGGGTGGCCGAGACCGGGCCGATGCCCATGATCGCCGGGTCCACTCCGGCGCTGGCATAGGCGGCGATATGGGCCAGCGGCATCAGGCCAAGGGCGGCAGCCCTGGTCGCGCTCATTACCAGCACCGCGGCGGCTCCGTCGTTGAGGCTGGAGGCGTTGCCGGCGGTGACGCTGCCGTCCTTGGCGAAGGCCGGCCGCAGGCGGGCCAGGCCCTCGGCGCTGGTATCGGCGCGGATGCCTTCGTCGGTGTCGAACAGCAGCGGCTCGCCCTTGCGCTGGGGGATGGCCACCGGGGTGATCTCCTCGCGGAAACGCCCGGATTCCACCGCCGCCGCGGCGCGCTGCTGGGAGCGGGCAGCGAAGGCATCCTGGGCCTCGCGGCTGATCTGGTACTGCTGCACCAGATTCTCCGCGGTCTGGCCCATGTGGTAGTCGTTGAAGGCATCCCACAGCCCATCACTGATCATGGAGTCGACCAGCTCGGCATGGCCCAGCCGCAAGCCGGTACGCACCTTGGGCAGCACATAGGGCGCCAGGCTCATGTTCTCCATACCGCCGGCGACGACGATCTCGGCGTCGCCGCAGCGGATCGCCTGGACCGCCAGCTGCACCGCCTTGAGGCCGGAGCCGCAGACCTTGTTCAGGGTCAGGGCCGGCACCTCGTGGGGCAGGCCGGCCTTGACCGCTGCCTGGCGCGCCGGATTCTGGCCGGCGCCGGCGGTGAGCACCTGGCCGAGGATGACCTCATCCACCGCGGCAGGCGCCACGCCGGTCTGCTCCAGCAGGGTGCGGATGACGGTGGCGCCGAGCTCCACCGCGGGTACAGTGGCCAGCGAGCCCTGGAAACTGCCGACCGCGGTGCGGGTGGCTGCGACGATGACGACGTCTTGCATGGTTGAACTCTCCTCAGGCCTGGATGGGGGCGCCGGTGGCGGCGCGTAGTTCATCGAGGCTCACGCCTTCGGCCAGTTCCACCAGCCTGAGGCCACCTTCGGTCACCTCCAGCACGGCCAGGTCGGTGATGATCAGGTCGACCACGCCGACTCCGGTCAGCGGCAGGTCGCAGGCCGGCAGGATCTTGTGGGCGCCCTTGGCGGTGTGCTCCATCAGCACCACCACGCGCTGTACGCCGGCCACCAGGTCCATGGCGCCGCCCATGCCCTTGACCATCTTGCCGGGGATCATCCAGTTGGCCAGATCGCCTTGTTCCGACACCTGCATGGCACCGAGGATAGCGAGGTTGACGTGGCCGCCGCGGATCATGCCGAAGCTCGCGGCGCTGTCGAAATAGCTGCTGCCGGGCAGGGCGGTGACGGTCTGCTTGCCGGCGTTGATGAGGTCCGGATCGACCGTCTCGGCGGTGGGGAAGGGGCCGATGCCCAGCAGGCCGTTTTCCGACTGCAGCCAGACGTCCATGCCGGCGGGAATGTAGTTGGCGACGAGGGTCGGCAAGCCGATGCCGAGGTTGACGTAGAAGCCGTCCTGCAGCTCCCGGGCGGCGCGTTGCGCCATCTGTTCGCGGGTCCAGGCCATCTTACTTCTCCTCGCTCAGGGTACGTTTCTCGATGCGTTTCTCGGGCTTGGCGTTGACCACCAGGCGCTGCACGAAGATGCCGGGCAGGTGGATCTGGTCGGGATCCAGCTCGCCGACTTCCACCAGCTCTTCCACCTCGGCGATGCAGACGCGACCGGCCATGGCGCACAGCGGATTGAAGTTGCGCGCGGTCTTGTTGAACACCAGGTTGCCGGCCTTGTCGGCGCGTTGCGCCTTGACCAGGGCCACGTCGGCGGTCAGCGCCAGTTCCATGACATGGGGCAGGCCGTTGAAGTCGCGTACCTCCTTGCCCTCGGCCACCAGGGTGCCGTAGCCGGTGCGGGTATAGAACGCCGGAATGCCCGCGCCGCCGGCGCGCAGCTTCTCGGCCAGGGTGCCCTGGGGAGTGAATTCCAGCTCCAGCTCGCCGGCCAGGTACTGGCGCTCGAATTCCTTGTTCTCGCCCACGTAGGAGGAAATCATCTTGCGGATCTGCCGGGTCTCCAGCAGCTGGCCGAGGCCGAAGCCATCCACCCCGGCGTTGTTGCTGATGGCGGTCAGCTCGCGGGCGCCGGTATCGCGCAGGGCGGCGATCAGCGCCTCGGGGATACCGCAGAGGCCGAAGCCGCCCACGGCCAGGGTGATGCCGTCGCTGACCAGCCCGTCGAGGGCGGCCGCGGCGTTGGGATAGAGCTTGTTCATGATGGAGATCCTCTTGTCGTTATTGGGCGGTCCAGCCGCCGTCCATGGTCCAGGCGGCGCCGCGCACCTGGGCCGCGGCCTCGCTGCACAGGAACAGTGCCAGCTCGCCCAGCTGGTCGGTGGTGACGAATTCCTGCGACGGCTGCTTTTCGCTGAGCAGGTCGCGCCGCGCCTGGTCCGGATCGCTGCCACGGCTGTCCAGCTGCTGCTGGATCAGCGGGGTGAGCACGAAGCCCGGGCACAGCGCGTTGCAGGTGATGCCGGTGCGTGCGGTCTCCAGGGCGGTGACCTTGGTCAGGCCCACCACGCCGTGCTTGGCGGCCACATAGGCCGCCTTGCCGGTGGAGGCGACCAGGCCGTGCACCGAGGAGATGTTGACGATGCGGCCCCAATCCCGTTCGCGCATGCCCGGCAGCGCCAGGCGGGTGGTGTGGAAGACCGCCGAGAGATTGAGCGCGATCACCGCGTCCCAGCGTTCCACCGGAAAGTCTTCCACCGGCGCCACGTGCTGGATGCCGGCGTTGTTGACCAGGATGTCGACGCCGCCGAAGTCGCGTTTGGCGTAGGCGAAGAGGTCTTCGATCTCTTCCGGCCTGGACAGGTCGGCGCCGTGGAAGCCACTGCGGGCGGCCAGGCTGGCCTGGGCCGCAGCGGGATCGCCGAAGCCGTTGAGAATGAGGGTGGCGCCGGCGGCGGCCAGGCGCTGGGCGATGCCCAGGCCGATGCCGCTGGTGGAGCCGGTGACCAAGGCGGTCTTGCCGGTGAGGTCCATGGTGGTCTCCTTAGACGAGGCCGGTCAGGTAGTAGAGGGCGATGACGAAGAACACCGCCACGGTCTTGATCAGGGTGATCTTGAACACCCCGCCGTAGGCTTCGCGGTGGGTCAGGCCGGTCACTGCCAGCAGGGTGATGACCGCGCCGTTGTGCGGCAGGGTGTCCATGCCGCCACTGGCCATGGCCGCCACCCGGTGGAGGACTTCCAGTGGGATGCCCGCGCCATTGGCGGCGGCGATGAAGGTGTCGCTCATGGCCGCCAGGGCGATGCTCATGCCGCCCGAGGCGGAACCGGTGATGCCGGCCAGCAGGGTCACGCTCACCGCCTCGTTGATCAGCGGGTCGGGGATGGCCTTGAGGCCCTGGGCGAACAGCACGAAGCCGGGCAGGGCGGCGATCACCGCGCCGAAGCCGTATTCCGACGCCGTGTTCATCCCGGCCAGCAGGGCGCCGGAGACGGCGGTCTTGCTGCCTTCGGCGAGCCGGCCGCGGATGGCGCCGAAACCGGTGGCCAGCACCAGCAGGATGCCCGCCAGCAGCGCGCCTTCCACCGCCCAGATGCCGGTCAGCTTGGCCACCTCCTGGGTCACCGGCTTGGCCATGCCGGGCAGGGCCAGGTTATGGGTGGCGCCGTACCAGTCGGGAATCCAGCGGGTCAGCAGCAGGTTGAGCACGCCCACCAGCACCAGCGGCGCCAGGGCCAGCCAGGGATTGGGCAACGGCAGGTCGGCGGCGGTCTCGGGCTCGTTGCGCAGCGGCACGCTGGCATAGCCTTCGCCGCTATTGCGGGCCTTGCGCCGGGCGCTGCCGAGGTAGGTGAGGCCCACGGCGATGACGAACAGCGAACCGGCCAAGCCCAGCCAGGGCGCGGCCCAGGCGGTGGTCTGGAAGAAGCTGGTGGGGATGATGTTCTGGATCTGCGGCGTGCCGGGCAGGGCGTCCATGGTGAAGGAGAAGGCGCCCAGGGCGATGGTCGCCGGGATCAGCCGCTTGGGGATGTCGCTCTGGCGAAACATCTCCGCAGCGAAGGGATAGACGGCGAAGACCACCACGAACAGCGAGACGCCGCCATAGGTCAGCAGGGCGCACACCGCGACGATCACCGGGATGGCCCGCTCGCGACCGAGCAGGCGGATGGCCGCGGCGACGATGGCGCGGGAAAAGCCCGACAGCTCGATCAGCTTGCCGAACAGGGCGCCCAGCATGAACACCGGGAAGTAGAGTTTGAGAAAGCCCACCATCTTGTCCATGAACACCCCGGTGAAGGCGGGCGCCACGGCGGACGGATCGGTGAGCAGCACGGCGCCGAGGGCGGCGAGCGGGGCGAAGAGGATGACACTGAAACCCCGGTAGGCGGCGAACATCAGCAGCGCCAGGGCGGCGAGTGCGATCAGGACACTCATGGCTTCTCCTAGGGCTTCGCCTGGGGCGAAGCGGTTTTTGTTGTTATAGGGGCGATGCGGAGATCGCCCGAACGCAGGAGCCAGAACCGTGCCAGTTTGTTAAGCCATTGTTTTATTTAGTTTTTTATTTCGAAGTCAGCTAGCTGCTCAAAATTTTTCTCAAAAAGTGGACGCCGTAGGTTGGGTTGAGCGAAGCGAAGCCCACCATCAGCCTACGGTCGGCAATGTTGAGCTTCGACGATAAAGCCGTCTCAACCCAACCTACGGCGTGACTCTGTAGGAGCAGCCCATGGCCGCGATTGATTAGCTATCGCGGCCATGGGCCGCTCCTACAGGTCGTGTCTCTATATATGGACATGTCTCATGCTTGAGACGTCAGTCCCAACGCCACCAGCTTCTTGTACAGCGTGGACCGCCCCAGGCCCAGGCGGCGCGCCGCTTCGTCCACCTTGCCACCGCAGGCGGCCAGGGCGCCCTGCAGCAGCTCGCGATCGAAGCGCTGGCGGGCTTCGGCGTAGGTTTCGCCGGTCCGGTAACTGATCGCCTCGCCCGTCGTCGAGGTGGCGGGGGCGATGCCCAGGGCCGCCGCCAGCGCGGCGGCATCCAGCTGGCTGTCGTCACCCAGTAGCACGGCGCGCTCCAGCACGTTGCGCAACTCGCGCACGTTGCCGGGCCAGGGTTGGCGCTGCAGCAGCGCCAGGCCGTCGGCAGTGAATTCGGGCATTGGCTGTCCGTTCAGCTTGCGCAGGTCAGCGAGGATGGCCTCGGCCAGCACCCTCAGGTCGTCGAGGCGTTCCCGCAGCGGCGGGATGCGGATCGGCAGTACGTTGAGCCGGTAATAGAGATCGGCGCGAAAGCGCCCCTCGGCCACGGCGACGTCCAGGTCGCGGGAGGTGGCGGCGATCATGCGCACGTCGCAGGCCAGCACCTCGTTGGAGCCCAGCGGCTCGTACTCCTTTTCCTGCAATACCCGCAGCAGCTTGGCCTGCAAGGCCAGCGGCATGTCGCCGATCTCGTCGAGAAACAGGGTACCGCCCTGGGCGATCTGCAGCTTGCCCGGTCGTGCGCGCCGTTCGGCCCCGGTAAAGGCGCCGGGCGCGGTACCGAAGAATTCCGCTTCCAGCAGGCTTTCCGGGATGGCCGCGGCATTGATGCTGACAAAGGGCCGCCCGGCGCGTGGAGAGGCGCCGTGGATGGCGTGGGCCAGCAACTCCTTGCCGGTACCGGTCTCGCCCAAGAGCAGCACCGCGGCCTCGCTGGCGGCGGCGCGGCGGGCGCGACGCTTGACTTCCAGGCTGGCCGGTCCGCTGCCGACGAAGTGGCCGAAGCCGTACTTGGCGGTGCGGGCATGCTGCAGCGAGCGCCGGGTGGTGGCCAGCTCCTCCTGGATGCGCAGGTAGCGGGTCACCAGCGGTGCCAGTTGCTGCAGCTGGTCGAACAGGGCGAAGCCGATGGCGCCGATCAACTCGCCCTCGTCGGTATGGATCGGCAGGCGCATCACCACCAGCGGTCCGTTGCGGGTCTCCAGCATGTCCAGCAGGATCGGCTGGCCATTGCGCGCCACCTCGCGCAGCAGGCTGTGGGGAATGATCTGTTCCACCGGCTGACCGATGGCGGCGGCGGCATCCGGCAGGCCGAAGTGCTGGGCGTATCTCTGGTTGATCCAGACGATACGCGCCTCGCGGTCGACGATCACCGTGCCGTTGCTGGTCTGCTCGATGATTTCGAACAGCGAGCGGATCGCCCGCTGGCGGATCTCGGCGTAGTCTTCCAGCCCGGGCAGACCCGGCGGGGTGCGACTCATGGCTTCAGCGCATGGCGCAGCTGGTGCAGGCGCCGCTGGACGATACGCTCGCGCCGCGCCGCGTCCCAATCATAGAAGCCCGCACCACTGCGCAGTCCGGTGCGGCCGGCGGCCACCTGATCCTCCAGCAGCTGCAGTGGGGCCTCGTCCCGCGCCAGGGTCGGCCAGAGGTGGCTGGCGATGTCGCGAAAGGTGTCCAGGCCGCCCATGTCCGCCGCCTCCAGCGGACCGACCATGGCATAGCGCCGACCCAGGGAGGCGCGCATCACCCGGTCCACCGTCTCGGCATCCGCCGCGCCGCTCTGCACGATGTGCAGGGCCTCGCGCAGCAGGGCGAATTGCAGGCGATTGCCGACGAAGCCGGGAATGGCGCGCTGCAGCACCACGGCTTCCAGGTCGGCGGCTTCCAGCAGTTGGCGTACGGCCTCCAGATGAGCGGGCAGGGTGGCCGTGCCAGGCACCAGCTCCACCAGAGGGATGAAGTGCGGCGGATTCCAGAAGTGGGCGATCAGCAGGCGCTCGGGATGGCGCAGGTGCGCGGCCAGCTCGTCCGGTGGCAGGCCGCTGGTGTTGCTGGCGATCAGGGCCTCGGGGCGCAGCACGGCTTCGAGCTGCGCATAGAGCTGGTGCTTGAGCTCCAGGCGCTCGGGCACGGCTTCGAACAGCAGGTCGCAGTCGGCGAGATCGGCCAGGTCGGTCGTAGTGGTCAGGCGGGCGATGATCGCCTCGGTGTCCACCGCGATGTCGGCTTCTTCCAGCTCGGCGAGCAGGGTGCGTGCGGTGGCGGCCACCTCGGCGAGGCGGGCGGGGTCGACGTCCTGCAGCCGCACGGCATGGCCGTGGCGCGCCAGGTGCACGGCGATGCCGATGCCCATGAGACCGGAACCCAGGACGGCGAGGCGTGGCGTGGTCATGATCTTTTCCTTGTGAGACGGCCGCGGCAACCGTCTCACACTTGACTGCCCCCGGCCAAGGCACGGCGCGCTGCCTTGCACCAAAGGCGGGCCCCGGTAATGGATTCGGTACAGGACCCCGGGCTCTGTCACGCCCCTTGGCAGGGTCTGGCATGGGCGCTGCTACAGGACAGGCACGTCCATCTCGAGGAGTCCCTTATGAGCAACGCCGGCAACGACTATCCCCTGAGCGAAGTCCCGCCCCACGCCCGCAAGGGGCTGGCCTCCCTGGCCATGGTGCTGCTGGGCTTCACCTTCTTCACCGCCACCATGTTCGCCGGTGGCAAGCTGGGGGTGGCCTTCGGTTTCGCGGACCTGCTGCTGGTGATCGCCCTCGGCAATCTGCTGCTGGGTCTCTATGCCGCGGCCCTTGGCCATATCGCCTGTCGCAGCGGCCTCAACTCGGTGCTGATGGGGCGCTTCGCCTTCGGCGAGCGCGGCAGCAAGCTGTGCGACCTCATCCTCGGCTTCACCCAGATCGGCTGGTACGCCTGGGGTACGGCCACCGCCGCCGTGGTGCTGGGCAAGTACTTCGGCCTGGAGCAGGGCGCGGTGCTGGCGCTGATGGCGGTGTTCGGCCTGGGCTTCTGCGCCACCGCCTACATCGGCTACCGGGGTCTGGAGATCCTCTCCTGGATCGCCGTGCCGGCCATGGCGCTGCTGCTGATCCTGTCCATGAGCGTGACCACCGCCAAGGCCGGTGGCCTGGCCGGCCTGCTGGCGATCCAGCCCAGCAGCAGCCTGGACCTGTCCACCGCCATCACCCTGGTATTCGGCACCTTCGTCAGTGGTGCCACCCAGGCCACCAACTGGACGCGCTTCGCCCGCTCCACCCGGGTGGCGGTACTGGCCAGCCTGATCGGCTTCTTCCTCGGCAACGGCCTGATGGTGCTGATCGGCGCCTATGGCGCCATCGTCTACCAGCAACCGGACGTGGTCGAGGTGCTGATGCTGCAGGGCTTCGCCACCGCCGCCCTGGCCATGCTGCTGCTCAACATCTGGAGCACCCAGGACAACACCATCTACAACTTCGCCGTGGCCGGCTGCAACCTGGTGCGCACCAGCCGCCGCAAGACGGTGACCCTGGCTGGCGCCCTGATCGGCACCGCCCTGGCGCTGCTGGGCATGTACGACCTGCTGGTGCCCTATCTGGTCCTGCTCGGCACGGTGATCCCGCCCATCGGCGGGGTGATCGTCGCCGACTTCTGGCTGCGCCACCGCGGCCGCTATCCGCTGCTCGCCGAGGCCCGCCTGCCGCACTACAACTGGCCGGGTCTGGCCGCCTATGGGCTGGGCACCGTCGCCGCCTTCGGCTCACCCTGGGTCGCGCCCCTGGTGGGCATCGGGGTGGCGGCGCTCGGCTATGGCGTGTTCAATGGCCTGAGTCGCGGTCGTCGTACCGCCGCCCCCGCTTCGCTCTAGGAGATCGACCATGCGCATCCTCAACGCCCGCCTGCGTGACCGCGAAGGCCTGTACGACATCCGCCTCGAAGGCGGACGCATCGCCGCCATCGCCGAGCAACTCATGCCTCCCGCGGTGGGGCCGGACGACCTCGACGCCGGCGGCAACCTGGTGGTGCCGCCCTTCGTCGAGCCGCATATCCACCTCGATGCCACCCTGACCGCCGGCGAGCCGCGCTGGAACATGAGCGGCACCCTGTTCGAAGGCATCGAATGCTGGGGCGAGCGCAAGGCCACCATCACCCAGGAAGACACCAAGACCCGCGCCACGCGCACCATCCGCGCCCTGGCCGCTCACGGCATCCAGCACGTGCGTACCCATGTCGATGTCACCGATCCCTCGCTCGCCGCGCTCAAGGCCATGCTGGAGGTGCGCGAGGAAACCAGCCACCTGATCGACCTGCAGATCGTCGCCTTTCCCCAGGAGGGCATCGAGGCCTTCAAGAACGGGCGCGAGCTGATGGAGGAGTCGATCCGCCTGGGCGCCGATGTGGTCGGCGGCATCCCGCACTTCGAATACACCCGTGACCAGGGCGTGAGCTCGGTGAAATTCCTCATGGACCTGGCCGAGCGCACCGGCTGCCTGGTGGACGTCCATTGCGACGAGACCGACGATCCCCACTCGCGCTTTCTCGAGGTACTGGCCGAAGAGGCGCGCAGCCGCGGCATGGGTGCCCGGGTCACCGCCAGCCACACCACCGCCATGGGTTCCTACGACAACGCCTACTGCGCCAAGCTGTTCCGCCTGCTGACCCATGCCGGCATCAACTTCATCTCCTGCCCGACCGAGAGCATCCACCTGCAGGGCCGCTTCGACAGCTTTCCCAAGCGCCGTGGCGTAACCCGGGTCAACGAGTTGCTGGAGGCCGGCCTGAACGTCTGCTTCGCCCAGGATTCCATCGTCGATCCCTGGTATCCGCTGGGCAACGGCAACATCCTGCGCGTGCTGGAGGCTGGGCTGCACATCTGCCACATGCTCGGCTATCGCAACCTGCAATCGGCGCTGGACCTGGTCACGGTGAACAGTGCCAAGGCGCTGTGCCTGGGCGACCGCTATGGCCTGGAGGAGGGGCGGCCAGCCAACCTGCTGGTGCTGTCCGCCGACAGCGACTACGAGATGGTCCGCAGCCAGGGCCTGCCGCTGTATTCCATCCGTAACGGCAAGGTGCTGATGCAGCGCCGCCCGGCCCAGGTGGAGCTGGCGGATCGCTAACGGGTGACGGTCAGGGCGGTCCGGTGGTCCGCAGATGCGGACCGGCTTATGCCAGTCGCTGGCGATTTTTCGGGACCGGAAAAGACCTGATCATCACTCGGACAAACCTCTCCCTCTGGGAGAGGGGGCCGGGCCTACGCAGGCGCGGTCACGATCACCTTGGGTTGGGTTGAGAGGGCGGTATCGTCGAAGCCCAACGTTGGCGGTGTTGGGCTTCGCTGGCGCTCAACCCAACCTGCGAAAACCTACCGCCCGCTTTCCGCGAAATCCCGTAGCGCCGCACCGTCCAGGCGATAGCGCACCCACTCGCCCTGCGCCTTGGCGCCCAGGCTTTCATAGAAGTCGATGGCCGGGGTGTTCCAGTCCAGCACGCTCCATTCCAGGCGGCCGCAGTCGTTGGCCACCGCCTCCCGAGCCAGTTCGCGCAGCAGCCCCTTGCCCAGGCCGGTGCCGCGGGCGCTGGGACTCACATAGAGGTCTTCCAGGTAGATGCCGTTGCGGCCCAGCCAGGTGGAATAGCTGTAGAAGTACACGGCATAGCCCACTACCGCGCCCTCGTGCTCGGCGACCAGCGCCCGGGTCGGAGTATCGGCGGCGAACAGCGTGGCCTCGATCTGGGCCGGGCTGGCGAGTACCTCGTGGACGGCCTTTTCATAGTCGGCCAATTCGACGATCAGTTCGTGGATGCGGGTGGCGTCTTCGCGGCGGGCGGGGCGGATCTGGGTGGTCATGGGTACCTTGGTCTGGTCGCGGGGCGGCGCCGACCTCAGGAGGGCACCACTGCCCGATTGGCGGACCCGGCCAGCATGGCGGCCACCTGCGCGGCCAACTGGTCCAGGGTGAAGGGCTTGGTCATCAACTCCATGTTACCACCCAGGAAGGAATTCCTACTGAGCGCACCTTCGGCGTAGCCGGTAAGGAACAGCACCGGCAGCCGCGGCCTGAGCTGCTGGATGACCTCCGCCAGCTGGCGACCGTTGAGACCCGGCAGACCGACATCGGTCACCAGCAGGTCCAGCTGGGGAATCTGATCCAGCAGCCGCAACGCGGCCTTGCCTTCGGCTGCGCTCCACACCCGATAACCCAGGGCTTCCAAGGCTTCCTGATTGACCAGCCGGACCGCGACGTCGTCCTCCACCAGGAGGATGGTCTGTCCGGCGCCCTGGGCGAGCTCCGCCGGTTCGGGCCGCTGCGGCTCTCGGCGCTGCTCGGCCGTCGGCAGAAAGACGCAGACCTGCGTCCCGCTGGCATCGCTGGCAAGGGTGAGACGGCCATTGCTCTGCCGGGCGAAGCCATAGACCATCGACAGCCCCAGGCCGGTACCCTGGCCCTGGGGCTTGGTAGTGAAGAAGGGTTCGAGCACCTTGTCCAGCAGTCGCTCCGGAATACCGGTGCCGGTGTCCCGCACCTCGATGCAGACATAGTCACCCGGCGCCAGGGCATCGTCTTCGATCCCTGGCTCGGTGACTGTCAGCAGCGAGGTCGTCAGGGTCACCACACCGCCATCCGGCATGGCATCCCGGGCGTTGATCACCAGGTTGAGCAGGGCATTCTCCAGCTGGTTGGCATCGGCCAGGATCCAGGGCAGGTCATCGCCCAGCGCCAGCCTCACGGAGATCTGTTCGCTCACGGTGCGCTGCAGCAGTTCCTGCAGCGCCAGGATCAGCTCGTTGGCGGACATCGGCCGGGATTCCAGCGACTGCCGGCGGGAAAAGGCCAGCAGCCGCTGGGTAAGGGCTGCCGCCCGGTGCGCCGAGTACTGCGCGGCCTCCATGTACCGCTCCAGGCCTGCGAGCTGTCCCTTGTTCTTGATCTTCATCAAATCCAGGGCGCCCAGCACCCCGGTGAGCATGTTGTTGAAGTCATGGGCGATACCGCCCGTGAGCTGGCCGACCGCTTCCATCTTCAACGATTGGCGGAGCTGTTCCTCGGCGCGACTGCGTTCGGCGGTTTCCCGCTGCAATTCGCTGAGGGTGAGGGCCAGGGTGCGGGTGCGCTCCTCGACCTGGAGTTCCAGTTCCTCGTTGAAGCGACGCAACGCCAGTTCGGCGCGCTTCTCATCGCTGACATCGGCGATCACCGTGGTCGCCCCGATGATCTGCTGACCGGCGTCATGCAACGGCACCGCGCTCACCCGTAGCCAGGATTCCTCGCCGATTGCGCTGGTGTGATAGAAGTCCTGACCCTTGACCCGCTCACCACCCAGCGCCCGCGCGCCTGGAAAACGCTCGGGTGGCAGCAATCGGCCACTGTCGTCGAGCGCGGTCCAGCGCACCACCTCCTCGGGCTGCCGGGAAGGAATGTGCTGACCCGGTACGTACTGATCATAGAGAGGATTGCTGACCAAGGTCCGACCCTCGGTATCCATGAAGCACACCCCGACGGGCAGATTCTCCAGGAGCGTCTGCAGGCGTTCGCGCTCCTGGGCGAGTTCGGCGAGGCGGTCGCGCATCTCGAACTGACGCAGGCGCGAGCGCCAGGCCGCCGCGACGCTGCTCAGGAGCGAGGCGCCACTCAGCGGCCGTTCGAGGATGACCAGGTTGGTGGTCGCCGCTGGCAATTGTCGGCGCAGGAGATCGTTGCCGCGCCCCGAACGCTTGGCGTCGGACGCCAGCAATACCAGCGGGATATCCGACCAGGCCGGCTGCTGCTCCAGCGCCGCCGCGAGGGAGGCCATGTCCTGACGCAGGGCTTCCTCGGTGAAGACGATGATGCCGGTGTCTTCGCCCATGGCAGCCGCGACCTCGTCGAGGGTGGACAGGTAACGGGTGAGATAGCCCTGGGTGAAAAGCCGCTGCAGGTTGGCCGCGTCACCGCGGAGCGGGGCGCAGATGATGAGCTCGCAGGCAGGCGTCTTGGACTCGGTCAATCGCGCTCTTCCATCAGGGGCTGCCTGGCACCGAAGTATTCCGGGGTGCCGGTCAGCACCCCGCGGAAGTCCACCAGCGGCTGACCCACCCGGATACCTCTAGTGTCGATGCGCAATTCCCGAATCGCGTCCTCGTGACCGCCACCGCGGTGCTTGAGGATGGAAATGGCCTTGCGCAGACGGCCATGCGCCTCGAAGAAGCGGACCAGCACCACCGTATCGGCGATGTAGGAGATATCCAGATTGGAGGTCATGGAGCCGACCAGACCATGCTGGGGATTGATGAGAAAGGTCACCACCCCGGACTGGCTCAGGTAGGCGAGCAATTCGTGCAACTGCAGGATCAACTGCTGCTCCTGCGGCATGGCGGCGAGGTAGCCATTGAGGCTGTCCAGCACCAGCATCCGGCAGTTGTTCTCCTCGACGTCCTGCCGTACGCGCCAGGCGAATTCGCCCGGAGACAACTCGGCGGGATGAATCTGATGGACCACCAGCAGACCTTCTTCGATATAGCGCAGCAACGGCATCCCCATGCTTTCCGCACGCTTGAGCAGGGTGCCGATACGCTCGTCGAATTCGTAGATGGCACATCTTTCCCCGCGGCCGCAGGCAGCCATCACAAACTGCAGGGCGAGCGTCGTCTTGCCGGCACCGGCCGGACCGGTGATCAGGGTGCTGGTGCCGCGCAAGGGCCCGCCGTGCAGCAGCGCGTCCAGATCCGCGATGTCGCTGGGGACGACCGCGCCGAGGAATTCCTCGTAGCGCCCTGCGGCGATCATCCGCGGATAGATCTCCAGCCCACCGCGGCGGATGGTGAAGTCGTGATAGCCGGCGATGAAATCCCGGCCACGCAACTTCTGCACCTGCAGGCGACGACGGGCGGCACCGAAGTCCAGGGTCAGGCGTTCCAGGGTCAGCACCCCGTGGCAAAGGCTGTGCAAGTGGTTGTCACGCCCCCCCGGGCTGGTGGTCAGGTCGTCCACCAGCAACACCGTGATGCCGCGCCCGGCGAAGAATTGCTTGAGCGCCAGGACCTGGCGCCGGTAGCGCAAGGCGTCCTGGGCCAGCAGGCGCATCTCGGAAAGGCTATCGAACACCAGCCGACTCGGCTTGAGTTCGTCCACTCGCGCCTGGATCAGCTCGATGGTGTCGCCCAGCTCGGATTCCCAGGGATGCAGGATGGTCTGCTCCTGCGCACCGCCCAGCACGGCATCGGCGGCGGACAGTTCGAACAGCGCTACGCCGTCCAGACTCCAGCCGTGGGATTCGGCCACGCTCTGCAATTCCTCGCTGGTTTCCGACAGGGTGATGTACAGCACCGACTCGCCCTGGCGCACGCCTTCGAAGAGGAACTGCAGGCCCAGGGTGGTTTTGCCCGATCCCGGTGTACCCTCGAGCAAATAGAGGCGATCGCGGGGCAAACCACCACGCAACACCTGATCCAGACCGGTATTGCCTGTCGCGATAATAGACGGGCTAGGGGAATTCATGGGTAACCGGACCTCGAGGTGGCGGAAGCGAAAGGGACAGCATGAACGCGGCCCAGCCTGAGCTCCGGGCAAACCCGAGAATCTGGCGGCAAGGTGCAGGCAGTGATGACGTCACGCCGCGAGTCGACGGCGGGAGAAGGCGGATACAGGATCCGCACTGATTTGATTGTAAGTCTAATACCCTGGCTCGACTCCGGCCACTTCGATACAGCACGGTTGCGCCAGGCCGCCAGGCACTGGCGAGCCCAGCTGGGTATCAGGCTATCCCGTTGGGCCCATCCAGTACCCGGCGCACCTTGCGCGCCAGATCGTTGGGGATATAGGGCTTGGAGATCACGTCGAATTCCGAACCACCGATGTCGGTACGCTCCAGGGAATTTTCGGCGTAGCCGGTGGTGAGTAGCACCTTGATGCCTGGTAACAGCCGTTTCACCTCGCGTGCCAGCATCACGCCGTTCATGCCGCCGGGCATGATCAGGTCGGTGAACAGCAGATCGAACGGCTGCTCGCTTTCCCGCAGCACCCGCAGCACCCGCAGGGCTTCGCTGGCGTTGAAGGTGATCTGCGCCGTGTAGCCGTAGTCCTCCAGCACCAGCTTGGCCAGCTCGGCGACATCGGGGCGGTCCTCCACTATGAGGATGCGTTCCGTGCCGTTGCGGCGCTCCGAGCGCTGCTCCCCTTGCTGATGGGTGATGAGGCTGTCATCCACCGGGAAGTACAGGCGCAGGGTGGTACCGACGTCCTCTTCCGAATAGATGCGTACCGTGCCACCGGATTGCTTGGCGAAGCCGTAGACCATCGACAGTCCGAGGCCCGAGCCCTTGCCTTCCTCCTTGGTGGTGAAGAAGGGATCCATCACCCGGTTGCGGATGCTGGCGGGCATGCCATGGCCGTTGTCGGTGATCGCCAGGCTGACATAGCGACCGGGCATTAGGCCGTCGTAGGACATGTTCGCCAGCTCGCGCACCTCGACGTTGCGCGTCTCGATGCCCACGCTGGGCCGTGGCCGATCCGCGAGGGCATCGCGGGCGTTGATCAGGATGTTGAGCAGCGCTACCTCGGCCTGGGTAGGATCGATGCGGCAATTCCACAGCTCGGGGTCCAGCTGGGTGCGGATCTCCACGTCGCCCAGGGTCCGCTCGGCCAACTCGTGGGAGGATCGAATAAGGTTGTTCAGGTTGAGCACCCGGCCTTCGAGCTTCTGCTTGCGCGAGAAGGCCAGGAGTTGCTGGGTAAGGGTGCTGGCGCGTTCGGCCGCTGACTTGGCGTGGGTGGCGCTGCGGACGATGCGATCCTGGTCGAAGCTGGTCTTCTCCGCAGTGCGCTGGATGATGTCGATATAGCCCATCATCACCTGCAGCAGGTTGTTGAAGTCGTGGGCGATCCCGCCGGTGAGCTGGCCGAGCGCTTCCATCTTCTGCGCCTGGCGCAGGGCGTCCTCGGCGTCGCGACGGCGGCTGACATCCAGCTGGGAGGCGAAGTAGTAGGTCAGTTCGCCCGCATCGTTGTACACCGGCGAGACGAACAGCGCGTTCCAGAAGGTCGAGCCGTCCTTGCGATAGTTGATGATCTCCACCGAGATCTCGCGCTCCTGCTCCACCGCCTCACGAACCTGGGCGACCACCGAGCGATCCGTTTCCGGGCCCTGCAGGAAACGGCAGTTGCGCCCCAGCAGCTCGTCCACCTGGTAGCCGGTCATCTCGGTGAAGGCATTGTTGGCGAAGAGGATTGGGTTGTCCGGCTGGTTGGGATCGGTGATCAGCATCGGCATCCGCGTGGTTTCCACGGCGGCGAAGAAGATGTTCTTGCCCTCGTGCGAGACATCGCTCGTCGCGGAATTGTCGACCCGCGCCTTGCGGGGTGGGTGCTTCTGGCTCACGGGGGCGGAATCCTTGCGCAGGCAAAATTGGGCGTCTTGGCCTTCAGACAGCCAAGCGGCGAAAAAACTTCATTTGTGCTCCTCGCGAGGCCGTCTGGCATCACCGTTTTCGAGGCTGAAAGCCAGGCGTGGCGCGGCTTTGGCGGCCATTTGCCAGCGTACCGCTCGCCTGCCTGGGGCGACCGTTAGGTAAGTTTCCGGAGAACCTCTCCAACCTCCGCTGTCTGACCTGCCATGAAGCCGAGAAGCCTTGAAATACAAAGACAAATTCTTGTTCTGGAAGATGATCCGGGGCAGCGCGAGCTGCTGACCGAAATCCTCACCGAACAGGGCCTGGATGTCGTGGCGGTCGCTTCCAGTGATGAGGCCCTGGCCCACATGGATACCCGCGGCAGCGATACCAAGATGGTCATCGCCGATGTCAACGTGCCGGGCATGCTGGACGGCCTGGCGTTCGCCCAGCTGGCCGCCGTCAGTTGGCCCACGGTGCCTTTCATCATCATCTCCGGCTACATCGACCAGGATCTCGCCATCCTGCCACGCCGCGCGGCCTTCCTGCCCAAGCCCTGGAGCGTGGCCGATCTCAGTCAACTGGTCGAGAGCCTGCTGCCGCGTCGCTAGGTTCCTGCTGCATGGGTGGCGCGAATTGCCCGTGCCGGCCTGCCGCCCTGGGCGGGTCACGCCTCCTTTCGTCCCCCGAATAGACACGCTCGTCGGCAGTGCCCCGTTTCGAGTGGCCAAATGATATGACGTCCGTCGGCATGCCTGCTTTGCAGGGAACCAAAAGCGCTGAACGCTATCAATGTGCCATCTATTCCCGACTGGCAAGGAGCGCTTCATGGACGCAGTCATCACCCAGATTTCTCAGATCACCGATTGGGAATTTCTCATTGCGCTGGAGCGCAGCCTGGAAAGCCGCGGTCGCCTCGACCTGGCGGCCAGAGAAGCGCTCGAACGCCAGGGCAAGCTGCTCTCGCGCCGCTACCTGATGCAGAAGGGCAAGCTCGGCAACGGTCCCTTCACCCCGGTGGAAAACGAGATCCTTGACGTCCTGGCCATGGCCACCGCCGCCCTGCGTCGTAGCCGTCGCCTGCCCCATAACATCGTCAAGACCCTGCGTGCCGGCGGCCTGATCGAAGCGGTCGAGCGTAACGTCTGCCACGCCGGTGCCCTGCAGTGTCGCACCGACTTCGAGGCCGACGGCATCCCCCGCGGGACCCTGGAGCGCATCGTCGATCGCAATCCCCAGGCCTTCGAGCTGGAAGCCCGTCGCGCCGCCGCTCGCTACATCGCCGACCAGGAACCCGCCTTCCGCGCCGCCGGCTGAGCCTCGGCATGGCCGCCTGTGGGCGGCCATCGCGGTGCCGGGACAGGCTGATCGCCGTTCCGGCCCGTGCTACCGTTTCGAGCCTATCCAGCCGAAACGAGCCCCACCATGGCCCTCGTCGACAACCTGCTGGCCTTCACCCTGGCCGCGTCTTTGCTCACCATCACTCCGGGCCTCGACACCGCGCTGATCCTGCGCACCGCCGCCGTCGAAGGCCGCGCCCAGGCCTGGCGTGCCGCCCTGGGAATCAATGCCGGCTGCCTGCTCTGGGGCACCGCCGTGGCCTTCGGCCTGGGCGCGCTGCTGGCGGTCTCGGAACTGGCCTACACGGCGCTGAAGTATTGCGGCGCCGCCTACCTCTGCTGGCTCGGCCTCAACCTGCTGCTGCGCCCCCGTGACGCCATCGCCCCCGCGACAGGCGAGGGCGGGACAGGCTCCAACTGGTTTCTCAAGGGGATGCTGGGCAATGTGCTCAATCCCAAGGTCGGCATCTTCTATGTGTCCTTCCTGCCCCAGTTCATTCCCCAGGGCCAACCCCTGATCGCCTGGACCTTCGGCCTGGTCGCCATCCATGTGGCGCTGGGCCTGCTCTGGTCCCTGACCCTGATCGGCGCCACTCGCACCCTGGGCGAAGCCCTGCGCAAGGCGGCGGTGATCCGCTGGCTGGACCGGGTGACGGGGGTGGTCTTTCTGCTGTTCGCCGCCAAGCTGGCGTTGAGTCGGCGGTAGAGCGGGGAGGGCTGCGCTACCTCGGGGTGTAAAAGCCAACCCCGGAAACGACAAAGCCCGCACTCGGCGGGCTTTGGGGCGTAAGCGTGCAGGTGGCTGCCCCTTTTGGCTAGGGCGCCAACGCCCCATGCTTCGACGCACCAGCCAAGGACTCGATGATCCGGCATTCCGCTATGGTCCCGCCCTGGCAGCACGCCAACAGCCGCTGCAATTCGCCTTCCAGGGCGCGCAGGTCGGCGAGCCGCTGCCGCACCTGCTGCAGGTGTCCTGCCACCAGACTATCCACGGCATCGCAAGGCGCCTGCCGCCGATCCGCCAGGCCGAGTAGCTCGCGCACTTCCTCCAGGCTGAAGCCCAGGCTGCGGGCACGTCTGACGAAGAGCAGCCGATCCCGCTCGGCTGGGCCGTACAGCCGGTAGCCGGACGCGGAGCGCGTCGAAGACGGCAGCAAGCCTTCCTTTTCGTAGTAGCGGATGGTAACGGTCTTGGTATCCGTGGCCTTGGCTAGCTGACCGATGGTGTAGGCAGCGGCGTTCATGGCATTGACCTTATAGCGACTATAACCCTCAGCCTAAGCCAAATCCTGAGCGTTGCGGAGAGGGTGCCGTGGACAGTTGCTGCGAAAACAAGGCCGGTGAGCTGGCTCAGCTACGAAGTCGCCAGAGTCGCGTCCTCTACAGTGTGCTGGCGATTAATGCCGTGATGTTCCTGGTTGAGTTCGCCGCCGGTTGGCTTGCAGGTTCCACCGCGCTGCTCGGGGATTCCCTGGACATGTTCGGCGATGCCTCGGTCTATGCCTTGACGCTGTTCGTGCTGCATCGCAGCGATAGCGCCCGCGCCGGTGCGGCCCTGGTGAAAGGTGGGTTCATGCTGGTGTTCGGCGTGCTGGTGATCGCGGATGCCGTATACAAGGTGATGCTGCAGGAGGTGCCCCAGGCGGACTGGATGGGCACTGTGGGACTCGTCGCGCTTCTCGCCAACACCTACTGCTTCTATCTGCTGTATAGCCATCGCGCGGACGATCTGAACATGAGGTCCACCTGGATCTGTTCACGGAACGATCTGGTCGCCAATACCAGCGTGGTGCTGGCCGCCATCCTGGTGGCTGTCACGGGCAGCCTGTGGCCAGACGTCCTGGTCGGTCTGGCCATCGCCGCGCTGTTCCTGCACTCGGCCTGGCAGGTCAGTCGTGAGGCCTACCGCGCATGGCTGCTTGCTTCGGAAGGGCAGGGAAAGCCAGCGCAAGAGCGGCAAGCCGCGCCGTTGCAGGAGACGCCGGTGCCTTCCTGCTGCGGCGGTAAGGCGCCAGCTGTCATCGTGGAGCCTGGACAGCGCGTTCCGCCTGCTCCGTGCTGCGCTTCCGCTAGCAAGGGTGGCTCTTGAAGCCTTGAAATAGGGAGGCTGCCCGTAGGGGGTCTGTCGCTGTCCAGGCAGGGTCGGGCCAGCTGATCTTCTCGCCTCCTGGCGCACGGACGATCCACCACCATGGCATCCGTTTCCCGGTTTGGCATGCCGGAGACCAAGACCAGCGCCTGCCGGAGCCGTCGTGCAGGAGAGAAAAGAGGCGAGCGCCGCCAGAGCAAATAGCCAGACGCCAGAAGCGACAAAGCCCGCACTGGGCGGGCCTTGGGTGATCCTTGCGGATCAGATTGGTCGGAGCGACTGGATTCGAACCAGCGACCTTCTCGTCCCGAACGAGACGCGCTACCAAGCTGCGCTACGCTCCGTAATGGATGGCGCGCATTCTACCTAAAACTCATGCAAGCACAAGGGGTTAGGTAAAAAAATCGCGCCGGGCAGGAATCAGAGCTCCTTGATGGTGCGAACCTGGTCCTTGTTGATGCGGGTCGGCTTGCCGTCGAGCTGCTTGAACGTATAGAAACCCGAGTCGTCATCGTACTTCGGCGTGTCGGTGGCCTGGATCTCGCGGCCATCGTTGAGGGTGATGACGCTGGGGGTGGAGCAGCCGGCGAGCAGGGCGCTGGCGACGACCAGCAGGGCGGCGGGGAGCAGGTGCTTGTTCATGTGACGGTCTCCTTTCTTGGCAACCAAGCGGGCTTAGGACCGCGGGTGCGGGGCCGAGTTCGTCCCGGAACCGCTGGGTCACGGCCTCTGGCCTGGTGGATCGCCGGGTTCAGAGCGCGTTTTCCAAGGCCGCGGGATCGTTGAAGTTGGCCAGACGACTATCGTCTTCGGCGAACTCCACGGCGGTCAGGCCCAGCGGCAGCAGGGCGCCACGCGGACTGCGTTCGCCGTCCGCCCAGGCCTGGCGCAAGGCGGGCAGCAGGCGCCGTGGCAGGGCGCTGAACAGCGGTTGCCAGTAGCCGCCCTGGCGCGCCATCACCGGGCCTTGGCTCGCCTGGGCCGCGGTCAGCAGCTGGCGGGCGAGGGCGGCATCGATGCGCGGCGCATCGCAGGGCAGCAGCAGCACCCAGTCATGCCGCGCCACGGCGAGCCCGGCGAGGATGCCGGCCAGGGGGCCGGGAAAGTCCGGTTCGGCATCGGCGACCAGCTGATCGGCCCACTGGGCATAGCGCTCTGCATTGCGATTGCAGGAGATCACCAGGTCATCGGTCAGGGCCCGTACCGCGGCCTGCACCTGGGCCACCAGCGGCTGGCCCTGCCATTCCACCAGGCCCTTGTCGCGCCCACCCATGCGCTGGCCGCGACCGCCGGCCAGGATGAGGATGGAAGAGGGGAGCAGTGGCATGCAGGAGGCCTCGGGCTTTCGGACGCCGGGATCGGGCGTCCATCCTAGCCTGGTTTCGCCGCCGGGGGCCGGCCAGGGCAGGCTTTATCCGGGCGGGACTGCTGGGCTAGACTCGAGCGCGTCCCGTGCAAAGGGGTGTGCTAGACACCTTTGATCCCTGCCGCGCGGTGGCGGGGAGTCCCTGCCCAGAAGGAGTTTGCAAACGATGAAGACGATGCTGCTTTCCGCGTTGGCCCTGGCTGCCTTGCCCGCCTTTGGCGCCGGCGGTGGTGAACCCCCTTCGGTCAAGGTCACCTTTGGCCAGCCGACCGTCCGGCAGAAGCTGTTCTACGACAAGCTCTACGAGAAGAAGCCCTATCCCGACGCCACCCTCTATTACTACAGCAATGGCGTCTACAAGATCATCTCGCCCGGCGAAGAGCACTATGGCGTCTACGTGGTGCACGGCAGGCTGACCGACGACCAGTACCAGGTGGATTTCATCTCCCTGCCCTCCGCGGACTGGGGCGGGAAGACGGCCCGGCATTTCCTCACGTTCGATCGCAAGGCCGGCACCTTCACCCAGCAGGCGACCTGGGAAGAGGACCCGAACATCGCCCCGCAATACGGTCGCTTCAGTCAGGATGCCAACGACATCGCCGATCCGCGTCCCATCACGTGGGAGACTCACGCCGAAGGCGAGCAACGCCAGCGCTAGGTCACGCCAGCGGCGCCCTCTCGGTTGAAGGGGCGTCGGCTTTTCCTCTAGGCTGTGACGATGCAGCCTTCCCGGACCTTCACGTCGATCGGGGTCAACAGTTACCCTCACTGTCGGTGCGGCCACCACCCGGTCGCTGCCAGTCCAATGCTCACCCCATTCGGGAAACCCGCTGCCCGTCCAGCGGTCTTCCGCTGCACCCTTTCCTTCGCACTCTTCGGAAATCCAACCAGATGAGCCACAAAGCCGAGGCGGTTTTCGTACCGCTGAACATCGCTGTCCTGACGGTCAGTGACACCCGTACCTTCGAGACCGATACCTCGGGTCAGCTGTTCGTCGACCGCCTGGAGGCCGCCGGTCATTTCCTCGCCGACCGCGTGCTGCTCAAGGATGACCTCTACCGGATCCGCGCCCAGGTCGCCCACTGGATCGCCGAAGACCAGGTGCAGGTGGTGCTGATCACCGGCGGGACCGGCTTCACCGGTCGCGACAGCACCCCGGAAGCCGTCGCCTGCCTGCTGGACAAGCAGGTGGATGGCTTCGGCGAGCTGTTCCGCCAGATCTCCGTGGCCGACATCGGCACCTCCACCGTGCAGTCCCGGGCGCTGGCCGGACTCGCCAATGGCACCCTGGTCTGCTGCCTGCCGGGTTCGACCAACGCCTGCCGCACCGCCTGGGACGGCATCCTCGCCGAGCAGCTGGACAACCGTCATCGCCCCTGCAACTTCGTGCCGCATCTCAAGCAGGCCGAGCCCTGCGGACCGCGCGGATGAGCCTGCTGTCGCTGGAAGAGGCCCTGGCCCGGCTGCTGGCCCTGGCGGCCGAGGACGGTCCCTTGCCCCATGAGCAGGTGGCCCTGGAAAACGCCGACGGGCGCATCCTGGCCGCACCCCTGGTGGCCGACCTGGACCTCCCGCCGTGGGACAACAGTGCCATGGACGGCTATGCCCTGCGCCTGGACGACTGGCAGGGCGAGCCGCTGCAGGTCTCCCAGCGCATCTTCGCCGGCCAGGCACCGGCGCCCCTGGAGCCGGGCACCTGTGCGCGCATCTTCACCGGCGCGCCCGTCCCGGCGGGTGCCGACTGCGTGGAGATGCAGGAAAACACCGAGGTGCTGGACGATGGTCGGGTGCGCTTCGTCGAGCAGCTGCGGCCGGGTCGCAACATCCGCCGCCGCGGCAACGAGGTCCAGGTGGGTGACGAGGTGCTGTCGGCCGGTACCGCTTTGGGTCCGGCGGAGCTGGGGGTCGCCGCGTCCCTCGGGCGCGCCCAGCTGAACGTCTTTCGCCGCCTCAAGGTCGCGGTGCTGTCCACCGGCGATGAACTCGTGGCGCCCGGACAGCCGCTCGGTCCGGGGCAGATCTACAACAGCAATCGCGCCCTGCTCATCAGCTGGCTGCGGCGGCTGGGTTGCGAGGTGTCGGACCAGGGCATCCTGCCGGACGATCTCGCCGAGACCCGCAGGCGGCTGGGCGCGCTGCAGGCCGATCTGATCCTCTCCACCGGCGGTGTCTCCGTGGGTGAGGCCGACTATCTGGGCCAGGCCCTGCGCGAAGAAGGCGAGCTGACCCTGTGGAAGCTGGCGCTCAAGCCGGGCAAGCCGCTCACCTGCGGACGCTTTCGTGGTATCCCGCTGATCGGCCTGCCGGGCAATCCGGCGTCCACCCTGGTGACCTTCGGCCTGCTGGCACGCCCCTATCTGCTGCGCCGGGCCGGCAAGATCGACGTGGCACCGCTGAGCGTCGAGGTACCGGCGGGGTTCGACTGGCCGCGTGCCGGTGCGCGCCGCGAATACCAGCGGGCGCGCCTGGAAAATGGCCGGGCGGTACCCCATCGCAACCAGGGCTCCAATGTGCTGCAGACGGCGGCCTGGGCCCATGGCCTGGTGGAGATCCGTGAGGACCGTACCTTCGCCGTCGGTGATCCGGTGCGCTTCATCCCCTTAGCCGAACTGCTCAAGGCCTAGCCAACCGGCAGTCAGGACTGAACGTGGCCGTTGGGCCACAGTCCTAGTCTCCAGATTCGCTCGCCGGGCGCTGCCCGGTACCTGACGCGGCATCTCGCCGCGCAGAGCCAACCTTGGACGACAGACATGACGACGACAGGCACCCTGGCTGACGCAGCCCTGGTCATTCTCAATGGCAAGGAAACCGGTAACGAGGACGTTCGGGAGGCCATTCTCGAACGGCGTGCCGCCGGTCATCGCATCGATGTGCGGGTGACCTGGGAAGAAGACGATGCCGCGCGCTTCGTCGAGCAGGCGACCCGCGAAGGCTATGGCACCCTGGTGGCGGCCGGTGGCGACGGCACCCTGCGCGCCGTGGCCGAAGCCATGGCGCAGAATCACAGCCAGGCACGCCTCGGCCTGCTGCCGCTGGGCACCGCCAACGACTTCGCCCGGGCGGCGGGTGTGCCGGCGGAGCCTGCGGCGGCGCTGGCGCTGCTGGATGGCCCGACCAGTGCCATCGATCTGGTCGAAGCGGAAGGCCAGCTGTTTCTCAACATGGCTACCGGCGGCTTCGGCTCCCAGGTCACTGCCAATACCCCCGGCGAACTCAAGCGCCTGCTGGGTGGCGCGGCCTACTTCCTCACCGGCCTGACCCGCTTCGCCGAAGTGCATTCGGCCCATGGCCGCTTCCGCGGTCCCGGCTTCGAGTGGGAGGGTGAATTCCTTGCCCTGGGCATCGGCAACGGTCGCCAGGCCGGCGGTGGCCATGTGCTCTGTCCCACCGCCGTGGTCAACGATGGCCTGCTCGACGTGGGCATCCTGCCAGCGTCCCAGGACGTGCTCGGTACCCTTGGCGAATTCCTCAGCAAGGGCTTCAGCACCGAAGAGATGTTTGTCCGCGCGCGGCTGCCCTGGGTGGAGTTGGAAGCCGCAGAAGGTTTGGACATGAACCTCGACGGCGAACCGGTCAAGCGAGACCGGGTGAGATTCGAGGTGCGTCCGGGTATCCTGCAGGTCTGTCTACCGGTGGATTCGCCCCTGCTGGGCGCGACCGCCGGTACCCTGGCCGAACCGGCGGCGACGTCCTGAGCAGGCGCCTGCGGAGGTAACGTTGGAGCTACTGATCAATGCGGGAATCGTGCTGGCCACCGTGGCGGGGATGGAAGTCTTCGCCTGGTGGTCGCACAAGTACATCATGCACGGCTGGGGATGGGGCTGGCATGAGTCCCACCACCGCTCGCGCACGGGCTGGTTCGAGAAGAACGATCTCTATGCGGTCGTCTTCGCCGGCCTGGCCATCCTGCTGATCGCCCTGGGTAATGCCGGCTACTGGCGCCTGCAGTGGATAGGGGCCGGCATGACTCTCTACGGCCTGCTGTACTTCATCGCCCACGATGGCCTGGTGCATCAGCGCTGGCCCTTCCGCTACATCCCGCGCACCGGCTATCTGAAGCGGCTCTATCAGGCGCATCGCATGCACCATGCGGTGGACGGCAAGGACGGCTGCGTGTCCTTCGGCTTCCTGTTGGCACCGACCACCCAGCAGCTCAAGCAGCAGTTGCGCGAGATACACGGCGGCGCCCTGGATTCCTCGCGCGAACGCAAGGCCCGGTATCAGGTGCAGGAAGAAGCGGACTAGGCAGGAGCGGAAGCGCCTCCAGGGAGGCGCTAGCCGGGGTCAGGCGACGGCGGGGGTGTCGTCGTAGGCAGCGAACAGCGAATGAGCGTACTGGCTGCGCTCGCTCTCGTTGCGCAGCAGATCGATGAATTCCTTGGCGGGCGGGTTCAGGGTGCCCGCTTCGGCGGCGGTGACCACCTGGGCCTGTTCACCAGCTGCCAGTTCGGCGAAACCGGCACCCAGCCGCTCGGTGCAGTAGCTGTTCACCACCGCCAGACCGTCACGCAGCAGATCGCGCAGGTTGGCGCCCTGCTGCACCTGGGCCTGCTCGTCGAAGGGATCGACGATGTTGGAACGGTCGCCGTGAGCGTAGGGGGTCAGCATGTGGCGATCGATGAATTCGGGCAGGCGGGTATCGGCCTGTTCGCTGTCGGCCTGCAGGTGAGCGCAGAGGGCGACCAGGGTGCGCCACTGGATGGCGTTGAAGAATTCGGGCTTGTAGCCGGACTGCGCGTTAGCGGAAAGGCCAAGGGCAAGTAGTGACGAGGAGGCAGCGAAGCGATCGTGTGAAACAGCCGTTTCCGTCTTGTGCATGTGCAAATCCCATACTCGTAGGCTGACTACCGGATGCAGCGCTCTGGCTCAGGCATCCATCCATCCGCGGCCCGCGAGGGGTCGCTTTAATCCGACCCGTTTATCGCATAAAAGTTTGCTGTTGGGCATCCCCGAGATGCACGCAAATGTGACCGGCGCGCGATCACTGGCGTCAGCGCCGCGGCCGGGTCCAGAGCTTGGCCGGACGCGGCTCATCGCGCTGGTGGCGAGAGAGCATGGCGCGCGCGGCGCCGCGGCAGACCAGACGCAGCTTGTCGGCGGTGCTGGTGCTGACGCGCTGGTCCCAGGCATGGGCGCCCAGGTGCAGCACCTGCACGCCGATCTCGCGATAGACGCCGCGGGCGGTGGCGATGGCCCAGGCCGAGCGCAGGGGCAGGGCGGCGAGACCCTGGCGCGCCGAGTCGTAGTAGGGCTCGGCCAGGCGTACCAGGCGCTCGGCCAGCTGGGCGACGGCTTCGCGGTGGCGCGGCTCGGCCAGTTCGCTCGCCGGTACGCCGAGTTCGTCGAGCCATAGCCGCGGCAGGTAGATACGGCCGATGCGGGCGTCCTCGACGATGTCGCGGGGCGATGTTGGTGAGCTGGAAGGCCATGCCCAGGTCGCAGGCGCGATCCAGGGTTTCCTCGTCTTCGGCGCCCATGATGCGCGCCATCATCACCCCGACTACCCCGGCGACGTGGTAGCAGTACTCCAGGGTGTCTTCCAGTTCCACATAGATGCGCTCCTCGACGTCCATGCGAAAGCCGGCGAGGTGGTCCAGCGGCAGCGCCAGGGGAATGCCGTGGCGCCGGACCACCCGCTGGAAAGCGGCGAAGGCCGGATCCTGCAGCGGCTCATCGCCGTAGGCGGCGCGGGTCAGGCGTTCCAGTTCGGCCAGGCGTTCGCGTCCACCACGGCGATCGCCATCGACCTGGCCGTGGCCCAGTTCCTGGCCATCGATGACGTCGTCGCAATGGCGGCACCAGGCATAGAGCAACACGGCGCTCTCGCGGGTTTCGGGTGCGAACAGCTTGGCGGCCGCGGCAAAGCTCTTGGAGCCGACGGCGATGCTCTGCTCGGCGTGGTCGACGACGTCATGGGTGGCTGGCATGGCTAACCGTGCTCCTCGAGGATGACGCTGGCGGTGGCCTTGGCCGAGCCGACCACGCCCGGAACGCCGGCCCCGGGATGGGTGCCCGCGCCGACCAGGTAGAGGTTGGGGATGACACTATCGCGATTGTGCGGCCGGAACCAGGCGCTCTGGGTGAGGATGGGCTCCAGGGAAAAGGCCGAGCCAAGGTGGGCATTGAGCTCCTGGCGAAAATCGGCCGGGGTGAAGATGCGCGAGGTGACCAGGTGCTCGCGCAGGCCGGGCATGTAGCGCTCCTCCAGGTAGGCGAGGATCTTGTCGCGCAGGCGCGGACCTTCCACGCTCCAGTCGACGTCGGCATTGCCCAGGTGCGGCACCGGCGCCAGTACGTAGTGGGAGCTGTGCCCGGGCGGTGCCAGCGACGGATCGGTGACGCAGGGCGAGTGCAGGTAGAGCGAGAAGTCGTCCGGTACGCCCGGGCCCTTGAACAGCTCGTCGATCAGGCCGCGATAGCGCTGGCCGAAGCAGACCATGTGGTGTTCGAGGCCCACCGGCGGCTGGCTCAGGCCGAAGTGGATGACGAACAGCGACATGCTGTGTCTCTTGCGCTTGAGGCGGTTGCTCTCGACCACGCCATGGGTGTGGTGGCCGAGCAGCTTGCGATAGGTATGCACCACGTCGGCGTTGGAGGCCACCAGGTCGGCCTCGATCTGGCTGCCATCGGCCAGGCAGACGCCCGTCGCTCTATTGCCTTCGGTGAGGATGCGCTCCACCGGCGTGTTCAGGCGCACTTCGCCGCCGAGGTCGGTAAAGAGCTTCAGCAGGCCCAGGACCAGCTGATGGGTGCCGCCCTTGGCGAACCAGACGCCCCACTTGCGTTCCAGCGCATGGATCAGCGCATAGATCGAGGAGGTGGCGAAGGGATTGCCGCCCACCAGCAGGGTGTGGAAGGACAGCGTCTGGCGCAGCTTCTCGCTCTTCACGAAGCGCGACACCTGGGTGTAGACGCTGCGCCAGGCAGTGAGCTTGGCCAGCTTGGGACCCGCGGCGAGCATGTCGCCGACCTTGAGGAAGGGCTTGGCGCCAAGGCGGATGTAGCCTTCTTCGAACACCGCCTGGGAATAGGCCAGAAAGCGCTGGTAGCCGGCCACGTCGTCCGGCTCCAGGGCGCGGATCTGCTCGTCCAGCCGGGCCTGGTCGTTGACGTAGTCGAAGCGGGTGCCGTCTTCCCAGCACAGCTGGTAGAAGGGGCTGACCGGCAAGAGCTCCACATAGTCGCTCATCTGCCGGCCGCTCAGGGCGAACAGCTCTTCCAGTGCCGAGGGATCGGTGAGGACGGTGGGGCCGGCATCGAAGGTGAAGCCCGCCTCTTCATAGACGTAGGCACGGCCGCCGGGCTTGTCGCGGCCCTCGATGAGGGTGGTGGCGATACCGGCCGACTGCAGGCGGATCGCCAGGGCGATACCGCCGAAGCCGGCGCCGATGACGATGGCCCGCTTGGGCCCGTTACCTTGGGTCATGGTGCTTCCTTGGACTGAGGGGGACGAGCCAGCGCGGCATCCAGGGCTGGTTTCAGCGGTACCGGCGGTTTGCCGGAGAGGATGCGCAGCCGATCGAAGGCGGTGAGGCGGCCGGCGTAGAAACGCTGGATCAGCGGTTCGCCGAGGCCGTAGAACCTTTGCATGACGCGCACCCGGTGCTCGGGACGGCCAGCGAGAAACAGCATGCGATTGAGCAGGCGAAAAAAGCCCTGGCCCTGCCAACGGCTCTGAGCGTACTGCCGCAGGCTGTCGCGCAGCACGGCGCTGGAGGTGAAGGGCTGGGCGGCCAGATGCTCCGCCAGGCGCACCGCCTCCGGCAGCGAGTAACCGGTGGTGGGGTGGAACAGTCCCGCGGCCAGGCCAATGGGGGCGCCGGCGGTGACGTTGTCCCAATAACGGTCGAGATCGCCGCCCAGGGTGATGGGCAGCACGCCCTGTTCCTCGCGTAGCACCTCGGCGATCTCCCAGCCCTGTTGCCGGGCATAGTCGGCCAGGTGCTGGCGCAGGCGTTCAGCCGGGAGGCTTTCGCCGTCCGCATAGTAGGTGTCTTCGATCAGCAGCCGGTCGGGCGCCAGTGGCAGGCTGTAGACGAAGCGATAGCCGTCCAGCTGATCGACGGTGGCGTCCATCACGATGGGTTCGGCCAGGCCATGGGGGCTAACGAGGCGCACCTCCTGGCCGAGGAATTTCTGATAGCCGAGCCAGAGCGCCGGATCGGGTCGCGGGCCACGGGCGTCGATCACTGCGCTGGCGGCCAGGGTGTAGCCATCGGCGAACACCACGCCATCGTCCTGCAGGCGCAGCACCTCGCGGCCCAGCAGCAGGCGCTCGGCCGGCAGCCGGGCGCTCAGTACCTCATGGAAGCGGTCGGCGCTGATGCTGGCGTAGCCGCTGCCAAGGTGCCGCTGGCGCTTGGGGAAGCGCACCTCGTAGCCCGGCCAGCGGTGGGCGACCAGGGGCTCGATCCAGGCATGCTGCGGCGCGGTGAGATCCGGCTCGTGGAAGGACCAGGTGTGGTTGCCGCCCAGCCGCGGACCGGCTTCCACCAGGCGCCAGTCCAGCTCCGGACGAGTTTCCGCCAGGCGCAGGGCGAGCAGGCCGCCGGCCAGGCCGCCGCCGACGATCAGCAGGTCAGGACGCACGTTCGAGTCCTCGTTGGGCCAGGCCATCGACCAGGCGGGCGGCCGCCGCGACACCGCCGGCCGCCTGGGTGATGGGCACGAAGCGTTCGGCCGCCCGGCGATACGCCGGGTCGGCCAGCACGGCGCCCAGGGCCTGGGTCAGGCGGGCCTTGCTGGCCAGGCGCGGTGCCAGGCAGATGCCGGCGCCGACCCGCTCCAGGCGCCGGGCGATGCCCGGCTGGTCGAACACCATGGGCAGGGCGAGCATGGGTTTGCCAGCCGCCAGGGCGTCCAGCACGGTATTGAAGCCACCATGGGTGATGACCGCGTCGGCGCGGGCAATGGCCGCTTCCTGGGGCGCGAAGTCGGTGACCCAGGTGGCGCCGTCGTCCAGCAGGCGGCGTTCGGCACTGGCCTCCAGACGTCCGCAGTGGGCGATCAGCACCTGGACGTCGAATTGGCGACAGGCCTGGGCGATGCGGCGGAACAGCGGGAGCCGGCCACCCTGCAGGGTGCCGAAGGAGGCGAAGACGAAAGGCCGGCGCGGATCGATCTCCAGGTCCAGCCGTTGCTCACGCACCGCCGGCGAACGCAGCGGCCCGACTTCGTGGAAATGCGGCGGCGGGGCACGCCGCGGAAAGTCGAAGCCCGGCAGGCACTGGCTCAGCTGCAGATACGGCGAGAAGCAGTCGTCGAGGGTCCGCCGCTCGCCGAGGCCGAAGGCCTGGGCCTGGCGCTGGATGACCTTGCCCTGGCCGCGCATCATCAGGTCGAACACCTGGGTGGCGCCCTGGACGATCTGCCGCTCCCGTTCGGTGCCGGGATAGGCGAAGGGCAGGGTGGGCAGCGGCAGGTGGGGCTCTCGATTCATCGGCACGGCGCAGGCCAGCGACGCATAGGGCAGGCCCAGGTGGTCGCCGAGCAGTCCACCGGCCGGTTCCATCTGGTCGGCGATCAGGCAGTCGACCTTGAGATCACGCAGGGCGGCCGGGCCTTCGCGGCAGAACAATTCGGTATTGCGCGCCATGTCGGCGATCACGCCGAATACCGACCAAGGCTTGCTGCTGGCGGTACGTGCCAGCAGGGGCGCCAGGCTGCCGCGCGGATGGCTGGTCGCGCCCAGGGCCTGGAACTGGATACCTGCCGGCAGCGCACGATCGCCCACGTCCACCTGGTGCAGCAGGGTGACCCGGTGGCCAAGCGCGACCAGCGCCTCGCCCAGCACCAGATGGGTGGACAGGTGGCTCGGCAGCGGCGGCGAGATCAGGGCGACATGCATGGCGGCGTCCGGTCGGGTGTCGGCCACTATGGGCACCGCCGCGGCGCGGCGTCCAGCAGCTCGGCCTGGCGCAAGCCGGCCAGATCCGCCGAGCCGGTACAGAAGCAGGCGATGCGCAGCTGTTCGATCACCACCCGGAAATGCGCGATCACCGCCTCGGTGGATTCAGTGGCGCCGGGCAGGGCCGCGGCGGCCTGGCCGGCCAGGTCCGCGCCGAGACGGATGGCCTTGGCCACGTCGATACCATCGCGGATGCCGCCCGAGGCGATCACCGTCGCCCGGGGGCAGGCGGTGCGCACCTGGCGCAGGCTTTCGGCGGTGGGGATACCCCAGTCGGTGAAGGCGCGGGCGATGGCGCGCTGCTGCTCGTCACGGGCACGTTCGGCTTCCACCGCGGCCCAACTGGTGCCACCGGTTCCGGCGACATCCAGCACCGCCACTCCGGCCTCGAGCAGTTGCCTGGCGACCCGGCCCGACAGACCGGCGCCGACTTCCTTGACGACCACTGGCACGGACAGTTGTGTAACCAGATTTTCCAGGGCTGCCAGAATGCCGCGCCAGCGGCGATCGCCCCCCGCCTGCACGGCTTCCTGCAGGGGATTGAGATGCACGATCAGGGCGTCTGCCTCGATCATCTCCACCGCGCGCCGCGCCTCGTCGAGGCCGTAGCCGGCCACCAGCTGCGCGGCGCCGAAGTTGGCCAGCAGCGGCACGTCCGGCGCCAGGCGGCGCAATTCGCCGGTCAGGCCCTGATCGCCACCCTGCTGCAGGGCGATGCGCTGGGAGCCGACCGCCAGGGCGATGCCCAGGGTCTGGGCCGCTTCGGCGAGGTGGCGATTGATCAGCGCTGCCCGCTCTGGCCCGCCGGTCATGGAGCTGATCAGCAGCGGCGCGGCCAGGGGACGACCGAACAGGCGGGTGCCCAGGTCGACCTCGTCGAGATTCAGCTCGGGCAGGGCGCAGTGGGTGAAGCGGTAGGCGTCGAGGCCCGTGGTGACGGCGCTACGGGCCTTGTGGGGATCCAGCACGATGTCCAGATGATCGTTCTTGCGGCTTGCCAGTTCCCAATCCACCATGTCTTCTAGAGTCCGCCCTGAATGACCTTTCGTCGGTCGTTGTGGTCTGGTAGGGGACGACGGGTTCGCTTTGCGAAGACCTAATCCACCGAGGTGCGACCGTTCGTCGGTTCCACATATGGAGTATCTCGACTCATGGCGACCGTATTAGTGCCGAACGCGACAGACAATTTTGCCGCTGCGCTGCAGTGGCAGCGTACCCGTATCGACGAGCGTCTGGCAGTACTGTTACCGTCCGGTGGCGATCCGGTCGCCGCAGCGATCCGCAGTGGGGTCATGGCACCGGGCAAGCGGCTGCGTCCGCTGCTGATGGTGCTGGCCGCCGAGGACCTGGGTCAGTCCGACGAAGCCGTCCTCGACCTGGGCTGCGCCGTGGAAATGGTCCACGCCGCCTCGCTGTTCCTCGATGACATGCCCTGCATGGATGATGCCCGCCTGCGTCGCGGTCGGCCGACGCTGCACGTCGAATTCGGCGAAGACGTCGCCATGCTGGCCGCGGTTGCCCTGCTCAGCCATGCCCTGCGCCTGGTCGCGGGACTCTCGGGCGTACCGGCGGAAACCCGTACCCAGATGGTCTGCCAACTGGCCGATGCGGTCGGCACCGCTGGTCTGGTCTGCGGCCAGTACCACGACCTGCACGGCGGTCGCCAGACGCGTCCGGCCGATGCCATCGCCCTGACCAACCAGCTCAAGACCGGTGCGCTGTTTTCTGCGGCCATGGGCATGGCCGGTGTCACCCTGGTCACCACCGCCACGCAACGCGAAGCCTTCCACGTTTTCGCCTGCCAGCTCGGCCTGGCCTTCCAGCTGCTCGATGATCTCGACGACGGCAAGGGCCTGGGCAAGGACGCCGGCAAGGATGGCGACAAGTCCACGCTGGTCAGCCTGCTCGGCCGCGACCATGCTCAACGCCAGTTACAAAGTCACCTCAGGCAGGCCCGCGAGGCTCTGGCCGCGGCCGGTTGCGCCGAGGGCGCCCTGGCCGGACTGCTGGATATCGTCTTTCGTCCGCGTTAGGGCGAATTACTGGGCATCCGGCCCTCTAATCTTTCGATAGCCCCGTTTTCGTGTGAGGAGTCCTGAGATGTCGAAGTGGAAAATTGCTTACAGCAACGTTGATGGCAATACCTCGGTGGTCACCACCGATGCTGACCAGAAGCCGGACATGGAGCGGGTCGCCCAGATCGTCCGTGACGATGCCCTGGAAGAGTACGACGACAGCGAAGTGCCACGGGATTACGACGAGCCCACGGTAGCCCTGCTGGAGCGCCACGGCATCACCATCACCGGGATCACCGAAGAAGGCTGATCTCCTGGGTATCTGGCGCTAGCGCAAGGGCCAGACACCGCCATCCCCCACTACGAAGATCCGTCGCGCCGGATCGGGTGCCAGCAGGTGCCCGCCGGTGAAATCGCCGAAGGCTGGCAGGATTAGCACCTCGTCATTTTCCAGGCAGAAGCAGGGCAGGCGCAGCGCCTGGCGCCCGCGGCCCTGCAGGCGAAAGGCCGGATGGATATGGCCGGCCAACACCGGCAAGCGCGGGTGCGGATCGGGTTCGTGCTGCAACGACAGACCATCCAGTTCCAGCGGTTCGCCCACCACGTCGATGCCCAGGGCGGCGGGCGGATCTCCGGCACGGCGATCGTGGTTGCCACGGATCAACAGCAGCCGCAGATGGGCCTGGTGTTCCCGCCAGCGCTCCAGGGTGTCCAGGGTCAGAGGCGCGCGGGATTCCGGGGCGTGCAGGAAGTCACCGAGAAAGATGATCTCCTGGCAGTCGTACCGAGCCAGCAGGCTATCCAGTCGGGCGATGTTGCCCGCGGTGGTGCCGTGGGGCACCGGTTGGCCCAGGGCCCGGAAGGCCGCCGCCTTGCCGAAATGGATGTCCGCCACCAGCAACGCCTGGCGTGCCGGCCAGTAGATGGCCTTTTCCGCGAGCAGCCAGAGTTCGACACCGGCGAGGATGAGGGAGTGGTAGGCAGGCATGGGGTCTCCAGAAAGCGCTTCCTGCTCTGATGGCGGCCAGGTGCCAGGGTTCAGACCTGTTGGAGGGTAGGCCTTACCTCGGATGACTCGGGGATAGAGGCTGTGTCGTTTTCCACGCTACGGGATACGCACCCGCGTAGGTTGGGTTGAGCGCAGCGAAGCCCAACGGCCCAATCGGCATCGTCACCCTTGGGCTTCGACGAGGGAGCCGTCTCAACCCGACCTACCGCGACCCTGGGCCTGGAGCCCAGAAACAACCTATGACCACCATTGAACCAGGCCAGGTGCACCGTCGCTGGCAGCCCGGTAAACTGACGGTTCACTAGAGTCCGGAGCGACCCATGTCGACATCCTTCGCCCAGATGCTGGAAAACATCACCCCCGATATCTACGAGGGCCTGAAGCTGGCCGTGGAGATCGGCAAGTGGCCGGACGGCCGCAAGCTCAGTCGCGACCAGGTCGAGCTCTGCCTGCAGGCGGTGATCGCCTACGAGGCCAAGCACCTGCCCGAAGACCAGCGGACCGGCTACATGGGTCCCCAGGAGTGCGCCTCCAAGTCGGTGCCCATCGAGAACATCCTGTTCAAGTCCGACGCCATTCACTGATCCCGCCGAGCCAACGATGAGGCGCCCTTCGTCGCGAAGAGGCGCCTCGCGTCTTTTAGAAACAGAGAAATTCCCACCGTGATGACCGAACTGGGCCGTGGCGCCCTGCGCAAGATGGCCGTGACCCTGGCCGACCCCGTCAACTATGCCTTTCGCCTCGATGAGCGCGAGGTGCCGGTCAATCCGCTGATCGGCCGTCGCGTGCGGCTCGAATACCTGGGTGCCATCCATTGCACCCATTGCGGACGCAAGACCCGCAAGAGCTTCAGCCAGGGCTATTGCTATCCCTGCTTCACCGCCCTGGCCCAGTGCGACAGCTGCATCGTCAGCCCCGAGAAGTGCCACTACGAACACGGCACCTGCCGCCAGCCAGAGTGGGGCGAGGCCTATTGCATGGTGCCCCACATCGTCTACCTGGCCAATTCTTCGGGCCTCAAGGTCGGCATCACCCGCGCCACCCAGCTGCCCACCCGCTGGATCGACCAGGGCGCCTACCAGGCGCTGCCGATCCTGAGGGTCGCCACCCGCCAGCAGTCCGGCCTGGTGGAAGACGTGCTGCGCAGCCAGGTAGGCGATCGCACCAACTGGCGGGCCATGCTCAAGGGCGTGGCCGCGCCGGAAGACCTGGTCGCGGTGCGCGAGCGGATCTTCGATGCCTGTGCCCAGGGCCTGGACGATCTCCAGGGTCGCTTCGGCCTGCAGGCGATCCAGCCGGTGGTCGACATGGCGCCCATCGAGATCCATTATCCGGTGACGGTCTATCCCACCAAGGTGGTCAGCCATGACCTGGAAAAGACCCCCGTGGTGGAAGGCACGCTGCTGGGCATCAAGGGTCAATACCTGATGTTCGATACCGGCGTGATCAACATTCGCAAGTACACGGCCTATCAGCTGGCCGTGTCCGCCTCCGCAGCAGAGATGTAAGGACGTAAGCCATGCGCACCGACCAGCCCCAGACCATCTACCTGAAGGATTACCAGGCACCCGAGTACCTCATCGAGGAAACCCGCCTCCGCTTCGAGCTGCATGACGACCAGACCCTGGTGCATGCCGAGCTGCGCCTGCAGCGCAACCCGACGCGTGGCGCGGGCTTGCCGCCGTTGGTGCTGCATGGCGAGGAACTGGAACTGCTGACGGTGGCGCTGGACGACCAGACCCTGGCGGCGAGCGACTACCAGGTCGAGGCGGGCAGCCTGACCCTGCAGCCGCAGGGCGAGGCCTTCGTGCTCAAGACTGCGGTGCGCATCCATCCGGAAAGCAATACCGCTCTCGAAGGGCTGTACGTCTCCGGCACCATGTTCTGCACCCAGTGCGAGGCCGAGGGCTTCCGCAAGATCACCTACTACCTGGATCGGCCGGACGTGATGAGCGTCTTCACCACCACGGTGGAGGCCGACAAGGCCAGGTACCCGATCCTGCTCTCCAACGGCAATCCCGTGGCCAGCGGCGACGCCGAGGGCGGACGTCACTGGGCGACCTGGGAAGATCCCTTCCCCAAGCCGGCCTATCTGTTCGCCCTGGTGGCCGGTGACCTCCGGTCCGTGGAAGACAGCTATCGCACGGGTAGCGGTCGCGACGTGGCCCTGCGCATCTATGTGGAACCGGAAAACATCGGCAAGCTGCAGCACGCCATGGACAGCCTGAAGAAGTCCATGCGCTGGGACGAGGAGGTCTACGGCCGCGAATACGATCTGGACATCTTCATGATCGTCGCGGTGAACGACTTCAACATGGGCGCCATGGAAAACAAGGGGCTCAACATCTTCAACTCCAGCGCCGTGCTGGCCAGTCCGCGCACCGCCACCGACGCCGCCCACCAGCGCGTCGAGGCCATCGTCGCCCACGAGTACTTCCACAACTGGTCGGGCAACCGCGTGACCTGTCGCGACTGGTTCCAGCTGTCGCTCAAGGAAGGCTTCACCGTGTTCCGCGACGCCGGCTTCAGCTCCGACATGAATTCGCCCACGGTCAAGCGCATCGAGGACGTGGCCTTCCTGCGCACCAACCAGTTCGCCGAGGACGCCGGCCCCATGGCCCACCCGGTGCGCCCGGATCACTTCATCGAGATCTCCAACTTCTACACCCTGACGGTGTACGAGAAGGGGGCCGAGGTGGTGCGGATGCTGCACACCCTGCTGGGGCCGGAGGGCTTCCGCAAGGGCACCGATCTCTACTTCGAGCGCCACGATGGCCAGGCCGTGACCTGCGACGACTTCATCAAGGCCCTGGAAGACGCCAACGGCGCCGACTTCAGCCAGTTCAAGCGCTGGTACAGCCAGTCGGGCACCCCACGCCTGGCGGTCAGCGAGCAGTACGATGCGGCGGCCAGGACCTATCGCCTGACCTTCCGCCAGAGCTGCCCGCCCACTCCGGGCCAGCCGACCAAGGAGCCCTTCGTCATCCCGGTCCAGCTGGGGCTGCTGGACGGCCAGGGCCGCGACCTGCCGCTGCGCCTGGACGGTGAGAGCTCCGCCCAGGGTACCGACCGGGTGCTGTCGGTCACCCAGGCCGAGCAGACCTTCACCTTCGTCGATGTGCCCGAGCAACCGCTGCCTTCGCTGCTGCGGGGCTTCTCCGCCCCGGTCAAGCTCAGCTTCCCCTACAGTCGCGAGCAGCTGACCTTCCTCATGCAGCACGACAGCGACGGCTTCAATCGCTGGGACGCCGGCCAGCAGCTGGCGGTACAGGTGCTGCAGGGCATGATCGCTGGCGAGCCGCTGGACACGCGGCTGGTGGAGGCCCTGCGTACGGTGGCCGCGGACGAGTCCCTCGACCCGGCCATGGTCGCCGAGATGCTGTCGCTGCCGTCCGAGGCCTACCTGGTGGAGCTGTCCGAGCAGGCCGATCCGGGTGCCATCCACGGTGCTCGTCGCCAGGCGCGGCGAGCCATCGCCGAGTCCCTGCGCGACGTGCTCTGGCAGCGTTATCGCCGTGCCCGCGAAGCCTCGCGCGCCACGCCCTACCAGGCCAGCGCCGACCATATCGCTCGCCGCAGCCTGCAGAACGCCGCCCTGGGCTATCTGATGCTGCTGGAAGAGCCGGAGGCGCGCGACGCCGCCCTGGAGCAATTCGAGCACGCCGACAACATGACCGAGCGCCTGGCCGCGCTGGGCGCGCTGGTCAACTCCGGCTTCGAGCAGGAAAAGTCCGAGGTGCTGGCGCGCTTCTTCGAGGAATTCAAGGCCGATCCGCTGGTGATGGACACCTGGCTCAGCGTCCAGGCCTCCAGCTCCTTGCCGGGCGGTCTGGCGCGCGTCCAGGCACTCATGGAGAACCCGGTCTTCACCCTGAAGAACCCCAACAAGGTGCGGGCGCTGATCGGTGCCTTCGCCAACGCCAACCTGGTCAATTTCCACGCCGAAGATGGCAGCGGCTATCGCTTCCTGGCCGGCCAGATCATCACCCTCAACCGGCTCAATCCGCAGATCGCCTCGCGCCTGCTTACGCCCCTGACCCGCTGGAAGAAATACGGTCCCGCACGCCAGGCACTGATGCGCGCCGAGCTGGAGCGCATCCTGGCCAGCGGCGAGCTGTCCAGCGACGTCTACGAGGTGGTGAGCAAGAGCCTGGCGTAGGACCATCCGTAGGTTGGGTTGAGCCCTGCGAAGCCCGACCTCGCCCGCTACCCCAAAGCCTGACGCCCAGCGTCAGGCTTTTTTTCGTCCAGCTGTTCTCCGCAGCCAAAGCTCCCGGCTCCGCCCGCGAAAAGGCAGCGCATGCCCCGTGCCTGACAGCTCGTCTCCGCTCTGAAGCCGCTGGGCTGATAGAGATGCTTTAGGCTGCCAGCTGTATTCAAATCAGCTGCAGAACGAGGCGCCGCCGCCGACAGGATGGGCAGGGCGTTTCGAACGGTACCCAGGCCCTAATCACCGGAAGAGCGCGGAGCGGCAGATGAGTCATGCACAGCTGATGGATTGGGGATTCGTCCTGATAACCCTGTGCAATATCCTGCTGATCGCCCTGGTGGTGTTTCTCCTGTGGCAGCGCTATGTCGCCAACGACGCGGCATCCAGGGTCGAGGTTGCCAGCGACGAGCAGGCACCGCCGGTTTCCGAAGCGGTCGACAGTCTGCCTGCGGTTGCCCAGCCACCGGCGGTCCCCGCTAGCAGCGGCCCGGCGGCGAACCGTAACGTCGATCTCTTCGACGAGGGGCCGGAAGAGGTGTACGACGCCAACTATCCCGAGTGGAAGAAAAGCGACGACCCCTACGTCGAGGAATTGCTGTCGCACCGCGAAGCCCTGGAGCTCAAGGTGGACAACATGGTCATGCGGCTGACCCGGGCGCACAAGGTGGTGACCGGCCTGCGCGCGCAGAATCGCGAACTGCGCGCCTCGGAGGCCCACGCCCAGCGGCTGCAGGAAGAGCTGACCCGGACCCAGACCAGCCTTGCCCAGCTGCGCCAGGAGCGTGACGCCCTTTTGCTGGAGCTACAGCCCGGTCGCAAGGCGGACTCAATGCCGCGCCATCCGACTGACGCGGGTGCGCCTTCCTCCTCCTGAGCGGTGGTGTAGGACGCCTGATCACCAGCCATCCCCTCAACCGTCACCTCCGTCGCGCTGCGCAACCGTCGGCGCTGCTTGTCCCTAGACTGGGGATTCTCAGCACCTTCAAGGACGATTCGATGAAACTGCTGCTCCTGCTGGCTGCCCTGGTCGCCATTGGTCTATTCGCGATCAGCCTCTACAACGCCCTGATCACGGCGCGTAACGCCTATCGCAACGCCTTCGCCCAGATCGATGTCCAGCTCACCCGCCGGCACGAACTTATCCCCAATCTGGTGGAGGCGGTGAAGGGCTATCTGCAGCACGAGCGCGAGACGCTGCAGGCGGTGATGGCGGCGCGGCAGCAGGCGCAGTTAGGTCTGCACCAGGCCAAGACCCGACCGGAAGATCCCGTTGCGCTGGCCGCTCTGGAGCAGGGCGAGCAGGGGCTGGGCAGCGCCCTCGGGCGGTTGTTCGCCGTCAGCGAAGCCTATCCGGAGCTCAAGGCCAACGAGACCGTCCTGCAGCTGATGGAAGAGCTGAGCTCCACGGAAAATCGCCTGGCCTGTGCGCGCCAGGCCCATAACGATGCGGTGATGGACTACAACAATCGCTGCGAGACCTTTCCCGGCTCGCTGGTCGCCAAGCGCTTCGGCTTCCGCCTGGCGCAACCTTTGGCCCTGCCGGACGGAGGCGCCCGCCCGGCACCGCGGATCAGCCTGAGCTGAGCGCGTGCGCTTTCTCGAAGACCAGGCCGCGGCGCGTCGGCGCACGCGGCTCTGTCTCGCCTTGCTGGCCCTGGTGGTGCTGCTCATGGCGCTGGCCAGCGCCGGCCTGGCCCTGGTGTTCCTGCCACGGGAGGTGATCGACTATCTGGGTGGGCGCGAGGCGACGCTGGTCAAGACCGGGCTGGTGTTCACCGCCATCATCGCCGCGGCCTCCTGCTGGAAGGTCCGGCAACTCGCCCGCCTGGGCGGAGAGGCCGTGGTCAGGCGGCTGGGCGCGCTGCCCCTGGACGATCAGGCCGACCCCGGGACCTGCCAGTTGCACAATGTGGTGGCGGAGATGGCCCTGGCCGCCGGCATCCCGGTGCCGCGCCTCTACCTGTTGCCGGACGAACCGGCCATCAATGCCTTCATCAGCGGCTACGGACCGGCCGATGCGACCCTGTGCCTGACCCGCGGCGCCCTTAAACAGCTGACCCGCGATGAATTGCAGGGGGTGGTCGCCCACGAATTCAGTCATCTGCTCAACGGCGACATGCGCCTGAATCTGCGTCTGCTGGGCTGGTTGCATGGCATCAGCCTGATCGCCGACCTGGGGCGGGAACTGTTCTCCGATCGCAGCTCGGCCACCGGCCGGGGCACTGGCAACCACCTGCTGGGCTGGTTGCTGGGCATCCTGCTGCTGGTGATCGGCGGCTGCGGGCTGTTTTTCGCCAATCTGATCCAGGCCGCGGCGGCGCGCTCGCGCGAGCGCCTGGCGGATGCCTCCGCCGTGCAGTTCACCCGCCAGCCCCAGGGGCTGGCCAATGCCCTGAAGAAGATCGCGGCCCATCCGCTGCAGGGGCGGCTCTATCACCGCCGGGCGCGCAGCGTCGCCCACATGGTGCTGGGCGATTCGGAGGCCTCCTGGTTCGCCACCCATCCCCCGGTCCTGGAACGGATCCGGCAGCTGGAACCAGGATTCGACGAATGGCAGCTCGAGCGACTCCGGGCCGAGGCCCTGCTGCCCATGGGTGTTGCCCATGTCGCGGGCAATCCGGCATCCGACGTGGCGCCGCCGGTGTCCGCCGCGCCCCCGCTCGCGGCGGAAGCGATCGCCGCGCCCTGGCGGGACATTCCCGCGACCCTGCAGGCTTTCGTGCGGCAACCCCGGCAGGCGGCGGAGTTGCTGCTGGCGCTGGCTGCCAGCCCGTCGGCAACCGACGGCGGGGCAGGGCAGCAGTGGGCCGACAGCCTGCATCCGTCGCTGCGCTTGCCGGTTGCCCAGCTGACCTTTCCGGCCATCCGCCAACTGCCGCGGCCAGCCCTGCGCCAGGTGCTCGTCGACCTCAAGACAGGCTTCGCCGCTGCGCCTGAACTGGATCTTTCCCGCTACTGCCTGGCGCGCATCATCCAGCGCCAGCTGATCGGCAGTCTGGCGCCCGGGCGTCAGCGGCTGTCGGGGCGGGGAACGCTTGCCCAGGCCCAGGCCGCGGTGCTCACCCTCTATGCGGTGGCCGCCGAACAGAACCACAGGGACGTCCAGGCCGCTCGGCGAGCCTTTCTGCTGGCCGTCGCCAGCACCTTTCCCAGCCTGCATCGTGCCTACGAGCCCCCGCATCCCTGGCGTCCAGCGCTGGATGGTGCCCTGGCGCAGCTCGGCCTGCTGAGCGTCGCGGCGCGCACCCTGGTGCTGGAGGGGCTGCTGTGCCTGATCAAGGCGGACGAGCGCGTCCAGACCTCGGAGCTAGAGCTGTTGAGGTTATATTGTACGGTCCTCGAATTGCCGTATCCTGCGTTGGACGAATACCTTTCAGTTGCCGATGACAAGCCGTCGCAAAAAGGTCGCCGTTCAGCTGATACTGGCCATGTGATATCTGATGTGTGATCCATACTGGCGCCCGAGGTGGGCAATCACCGAGGGATAACGCGGTGTTCATTATTCAGGGATGGAACATGAAGTTCCTCGTGGTAGACGATAGTCGAGCGGTCCAGACCATCATCAAGCGGATTCTGGCGAATACCGGCTACAGGGATATCGAATTGCGCGTGGCGTCCACCGGCGAGGAAGCCGTGACGCTGCTGGAGAGTTGGACCCCCAACCTGGTGCTCACCGACTGGCACATGCCCGGGATGACCGGTCTGGAGTTGCTCCAGGCGATCCGCCAGCGGGTGGGCGCCGATATCCATGTGGGCTTTGTCACCACCGAGTCCTCGGCGCGCAACATCGAGGCGGCCTACCGCAATGGCGCGGCCTTTGTCGTGACCAAGCCCTTCGCTCAGGAAACCCTGCAGCAGGCGGTGCTCACCGTGCTGCAGGACGGCGCCAGTGCCGAACAGGCCATCGAATCCTCCGGTCGCGAGAGCCTGCCGATCCCGACCCGCTTCAATCCCGATCCACAGCGTATTCGCCAGTTGCTTGGCCTCTCGTCCATCGTCTGCCAGATCGAGCCCATGGCGCCGATCCCGGTCGATCGGCTGGCCTTGCCCTATGTGATCGGCATCTATGGCCATCCGCAGAGCAAGGCACTGGAAGCCGTCTGCCTGCTGGACCTCAATGCGGCCTGCATTCTCGGTGGCGCTCTGGCCGGATTCTCGCCGGCGGCCATCCATGCGGCCATCGCCAGCGCGACCCTGAGCCGCGAGATCTACGAGAACGCCACCGCCTTCCTCGCCGACCTCAGCGGCATGATCTCCGCCGGCAAGGGCGGGGCGCCGCTGGTGCTGAGCACCAGTCACCTGGTGCAGAAGCCCTTCGAGAAGCTCTACAGCCTCTGGCGGCAGAACAATGGACGCGCCGATTTCAGCCTGTCCTTTCCCGGGCTCGGCGACGGCTTCATCGCCTTCCTGTTGAGCTAGGGAATGAACGACTCGCGCTTCGTCGAATGGGGCTTCTTGCTGGTCACCCTGTCCAACGTGCTGCTCATCGCCCTGGTCCTGGCGCTGCTCTGGCAGCGGCTCTTTCCGCGTCCTGAAGCGGCGAGCGAAGAGCGCGAGACTCTCGAGCCCGGCGAGGCGGTGCCGCTCGCCAGTCAGGCCGAGACCGCGGCCAGCCTGATCGACGCGGCGCGGCAGGCGGATGTCGAACCCCTGGGCCGGGCCATGAGCGACAGCCTGGACTTGGTGGGCCGTCTCGACGGGGTCGAGGGCGACGACTATCCGGACTGGAAGAAGACCAACCAGCCCTATATCGACGACCTGCTGGCCCACCGCGAGCATCTCGAATTCAAGCTGGACGATCTCAAGTCCAAGCTGGACCGGGCGCACAAGCTGGTCACCAATCTGCACGTGCAGAATCGCGAGATGCGCGGCGCGGAGGCGAAGCTGCAGCGCCTGAGTCTCGAGCATGACCGGGTCCAGGGCACGCTGCTGGAAATGCGCCACGAGCGCGATCAGCTCAAGGCAACGGTCCAGCGACTCGGCGACGACCTGCAACGGCTGCGACAGCAGCCGATTACCTCGGCCGCCGCGGCCTCGCCCGAGGGGGAAGGGCAATTGCAGGAGGAGCTGGAGACCCTGCGCGAAAGCCTCGAAGCAGAACGGGCGAAACTGTCGCGGACCCTGGTGGAAAAGGAATTCATCGAGCAGGTGTTCATCGATACCGATGCCGTCACCGACAGCTACCAGGCCCTGCAGCACGAGCATGCCGCGCTGCAGGAGCAGCTGCAGGCGCTCCAGGCGCGCCTGGAGTCCGCTCAGTCGCGCGGTAGAGGGCGGCGAGGATGGCCTCGGGGAAGGGCCCGCTCATGCCGGCGATCGCGGTGTTGGTCAGGATCACCACGCTCAGCTCTCGCGCCGGATCGATGAACCAGGCATTGCCGTAGACGCCGCCCCACTGCAGGGTGCCGGGCGCCTGCGGGGTCCTGGCCACCCGCGCATCGCGCAGTACCGCCGCGCCCAGGCTGAAGCCCCAGCCCGGCGCATCGTCGCGTTGCAGCCCCGGGATCTGGTCTTCCATGATCAGGCGCTGGCTGGCCGGCTTGAGCAGCTTGCCCTGGCGGAGCGCTTCCAGAAAGGCGAGATAGTCGCCCGCGCTGCCCTGCATGCCACCACCGCCCGAGGCGAAGGCCTGCGCCGAAAGGGCGCGCGCCGGCGAATAGAGGATGCCACCCTTGGGCATGGGCAGCAGATAGGGCTCGCTCATGGGCTCGGGGCGCGGATAGCCGTCGCGATAGGCCGTGGCCAGGCGCCCGGCGTCGCTGACGTGGAAGCTCAGATCGTGCAGGTCCAGCGGCGCGGCCACCTCCTGCTGGACGACCTCGGGCAGGGGTCGCCCGGTCGCGGCCGCCAGCACGCCGCCCATCACGTCCAGCCCGAGGGAGTAGCGCCACTGGGTGCCCGGCTTGAAGTCCAGCGGCACACCCGCCAGGCGCCGCAGATTCTCTTCCAGGGTCAGCGGAGCCCCATCCAGGCCGTCGGAGACCCCGGCGCGATGATAGGGACCGTTCGAGTCTTCGCCAAAGCCGTAGTGCAGGCCGGCGGTATGACTGAGGAGCTGCACCAGGGTGGGTACGGCCGGGGTGCCGTCGGCCAGCCGCGGGGTGAAGTAGGGCAGGTAGCGACTCACCGGGGCCTGCAGATCCAGGCGCCCCTGGTCCGCCAGGCGCAGGGCCGTCACCGCCACCAGCGGCTTGGTCAGGGAGGCGAAGCGAAACAGCTGGTCCTCGCGCATCGGCCGCTGCGCTTCGCGATCGGCGAAACCGGGCCGCGCGGCGATACACCACCTGGCCCTGACGAGCGACCATGACCACCGTGCCGACGATACGCTGCTGGGCGACGGCGCGTTCCAGGATCGGATCCAGGCGGGCGGCGAGGGTGGCGTCCTCGGCCTGGGCGAGGTTTGTACTCAGGCCGAGGCCGAGTGCGCTGGCGAGCAGTAGGGAAGACATCTGGTTTAAGCTCCTGGCGAAACGCCGGCGGCTGGACCGGCCAAGGGAGGAATCCTCGCATGATTCGCGACATTTTGAAGATGGGCGATCCGCGCCTGCTGCGGGTGGCACCGCCGGTGGCGGCCGAGCGCTTCGGCTCGGCCGAGCTGCACGGTTTGATCCAGGACCTGTTCGACACCATGGCCGCCGCCGGTGGCGTGGGCCTCGCGGCGCCCCAGATCGGCGAGGACCTGCAGCTGATGGTCTTTGGCTTCGAGCGCAATGCCCGCTATCCCGACGCGGCGCCGGTGCCGCTGCAGGTGCTGATCAACCCGCGGATCGAGGTGCTGGACGCCCGCGAAGAACTGGGCTGGGAAGGCTGCCTGTCGATTCCCGGACTGCGTGGCGAGGTGCCGCGGCCACGGCGGATCCGCTATCGCGGCGTGGATGGCGACGGCCGCGCCGTCGACCAGGACGCCGAGGGCTTTCATGCCAGGGTGGTGCTGCACGAATACGATCACCTCATAGGGCGCCTCTATCCCTCGCGGATCCAGGATTTCGCCCGCTTCGGCTTTACCGAGGTGCTCTTCCCCGAGCTGATGCCGGACGCGCAGCGCTAGGCGCCGGCCGCCTCCAGCTGCGCCCGGACGGCCGCCGCCAATTGGGCGAAGGGCACCGCGCCATCCAGCGCCCGAGCCGCTTCGACGGGCGCCCCGGCGGAGCGCAACAGCAGCGTCGGTACCGCGGTGATGCCCAGGGCTTCGGCGCGATCCTCGGCATGCAGCACCAGGTCGGTGTGATCGCCACGGGCAAGGCTGGCCTTCAAGGCGTCGCTATCCAGACCACTGCGCCGCGCCAGCTCGAGCAGCACGTCCAGTTCGCCGATATCGCGGCCCTCCTCGAAGAAGGCCTGGAAGACCGCCAGATGGAAGGCATCGAAGCGATCGTGTTCGCGGGCGAACTCCGCCGCCTCTAGCGCCAGGCGACTGCGCGGTTGCACGGGGGGCAAGCGCAGCACCATGCCGTACTCCGTCGCTATGGGGTAGACGGCGCGATCCCAGGTCCGGCGCAGGTAGTCGCCGGCGGGATCGAGAGTGGGCGTGGGCTCGGGGCGCAATTCGAAGGCATGCCACTCGATGGCCAACTGGTCGCCGAATTCCTCCTGCAGACGCACCAGCTGGGGCAGTTCCAGGTAGCAGAAGGGGCAGACGTAATCGCTCCAGACATCCAGACGAACGCGCGGGGTGGCGGTCATGGCAGTGCTCCGGAAGGGCATGGTGTGCGTCGGACCGCACCCGGGCGCGGATGTTCGGTGCCGGTGTGGATATCCCTGGGCGTTCCGGCGCCCGGTCAGGTCCCGCCGCCTCGATGGGCGTCAGGCCGCGACCGGATGGCCGTTCATATCCGGAAATGGAATGGCCACCGGTCAATTACGTGAATTGGGCGGCGATCCGCGCTCCAGACGCTTGCCTTGAACCTGCGTCCGACCCCAGGTTCCTATGGCGGCACCCCTTCTTTCACGCGCTAAGGACTATCACCTTGGGCTATTTCCACCGCATCCTGACATTCCTTCGGCAAACCTTCACCTACGTCGGCTGGTCGGTCTTCTGGCTGTTGCTGTGGGACATCGCCGTTACCGCCGACTACATGCTGCTGGTCGAGCAACGGGCGCAGTTGCCCAATATTCCGCTGACGCTGATCGGCTCGGCGTTGATCGTGCTGACCAGCTTTCGCAACACCAGTGCCTATCAGCGTTGGTGGGAGGCACGCACGCTCTGGGGCGGCATGGTCAACAGCTCGCGCAGCTTCACCCGCCAGGTGCTGACGCTCATCGACGATGGCGACGAGCATTTCAATGCGATCAAGACGGTGCTCATCGAGCGCCACCTGGCCTATGTCCGCTGCCTGGCCTGCCAGCTCAGCGGCGATCCGCTGCCCAAGGAAGTCCGTACCTACTTGGGCAAGGAGGAGTGGGCCATGCGCAAGGAGACCAACAACTTCGCCAATGCCATCCTCAGCGGCTCCTCCAGCCTGATCGCCCTGGAATACCGCGCGGGTCGGCTGGACAGCATTCGCCTGGAGCGACTGGAGGCCACCTTCGTCGACATGTCCAACTGGCAAGGCGGCATGGAGCGCATCGCCAACACGCCCTTGCCCTATCCCTATGTGAACTTCCCGCGGCTGTTCATCTTCCTGTTCTGCGTGCTCATGCCCATCGGCCTGGTGGAAAGCCTGCAGTGGTACACGCCACTGGCCTCCACGGTGGTGGGCTTCATCTTCCTGGCCATGGAGAAGGTCGGTACCGACCTGCAGAATCCCTTCCAGCGCAGTCGGCACCAGATCACCATGGGCACCATCTGCAACACGATCGAAGGCAACCTGCGCACCATGCTGCGCGATGCCCGCGGGGGTTATGCCTCGGTCAGCGACATCGTGCGGGATTCGCGGTTGAATTCACCGGAGAAGGATACCGTCTGAGCAGGGCCCGGTGCCGGCAGTTGCCAGCACCGGGCACGCGCCTCATTTGAAATCCCACTGCATCTGCGCCGGAATGCTGATGTCCCGCGAGGAATGCACGCAGACATCCAGGTAGTCGGTAAAGCGCGGCGGGGCGGCGATGCCTTCGTCGAGCAGGCGCTGGTTGTCGAACAGGTAGTTGAGGTCGGCGAATCCGCCGTACAGCTTGAGCGCCCGCAGTACCAGGCGCGGATTGGCCGGGCCGATGCGCTCGTTGAAGTCGGCGGCCAGCTCCTTGAGGTCGGCGCTGTCCACCTGGCGATAGCGCTCGCCGACCGGGGCGTCGCCCATGGCACCGGCATAGGCTTCGTCGATTTCGCCGAAGGTGCAGGCGCCGGCGTTGCCCGCGGAGATGTGGTACAGGCTGTAGTTCAGCTTGGGCTTGAGCGCCAGTTCCACCAGGGCTTCGGCGCAGTAGTCCACCGGGATGACATCGATCTGCTCATCGAGCCCGCAGGTGAAGCGCTCCAGGGCGAAGCCCATGCGGAACACCCAGAAGATGCTGCCCGACGCCTTGCAGCCCGAACGACGATGACCCACCACGATCGAGGGGCGCGCCACCACCAGGGGCAGCAGCGGCAGCTCGTTGCGCAGCTTGAGCTCGATGGCGGCCTTGGAGGCGGTGTAGTCCACCAGCTGCTGGTCCGGTTCGGGGAAGTCCCAGGTCTCGGCGACCGGCGATTGGCGCTGCGGGCCGCAGGCCATGGCGGTGCTGACATGCAGGAAGCGCTTCAGGCGCCGCGACTGGGCGCACGCCTCGGCCAGGGCGAAGGTGCCTTCGACGTTGACCGGCCAGATCTTCGGATTGCGCGAGAAAGAGGCCACCGCCGCGCAGTTGATGACCTCGTCCAGCGTCTGCAGCAGCGGCTTGGCGGCGTCGATCCAGTGGGTGTCGAGCAGGTCGCCACAGAGGATCTGTTCGGGCTTGAGCAGGGCTGCCAGGCGCTCGTCGACGTCATGGACGCGCAGATTCTGCAGCAGGCGCTCCAGGCCTTCCGCCGGGGTAGCGGCACGGACCAGGAACCTCAGCCCTTCGACATGGCCCAGCTCCAGCAGGCGCAGGGTGACGGCGCCGCCGAGAAAGCCGGTGGCCCCGGTAACTAGGATGCGACGCGGCGCGGCGGTGAATTGAATGGAAGAGACGGGAAGCGACATGGCGGAGGCCCTAGTTGGCGGAACGTGGGCGTACCTTAAGGTTCGACGCTGAAGGATTTATTAAGGCGGGGGAACCCCTTGAGGCTGGCGTCTTTCTAGATACCTGAGCGTAACGACCGATAACCGCCTGGAGACCCCCATGGAACTTCCCGTTCACGATCTGACGACCCTCTTCGAGCAACTGGGCCTGGACTCCGATCCGGCTGCCATCGATGATTTCATCGCCAGCCATTCCCCGCTGCCCGACGCGGTCAAGGTATCCGAAGCCGACTTCTGGTCGCCGGCGCAGAAGTCCTTTCTCAAGGACGAGATCATGGGCGACGCCGACTGGGCACCGATCGTCGACGAGCTGAACGTCCGTCTGCATAGTCATGACTAACGCTACAGGGCTGGAAGCATTCAGCCCTGCAGACCCTTCCCTTTCCGGAGACTTGCCATGAATGCCGTCCATGCCCAGCAGCAGCCGAACGATCCGCCCGTCGCCGACGATGAAGACGAGGTGAGCGAGGAACAGCTCGACGAATCCGTCGAGGAAACCTTCCCCGCAAGCGATCCCATTTCGCCCTGATGGTTTCCTGGCGCCGTTTCGGCGGCGCTGTCCCTACCCCTGATCCGCCTTTCTTGCACACTCGTCGTGCCGTTTTCCTCCGTTGACCAGCCTTTCCCGCCGCGACTGCTAAGGTGATTGCGTCGCGCACGCATCGCGACCGGGGTCGCGCGGGCGATCCGATGGATCGTTCAACGCAGGGAATCCCATGATCAAGACCTTCTTCGCCACCGTGGCCGGCTCACTCTTTGCCCTGTCCATGCCCTTTGCCGTGGCCGAGCCCATCGTCATCAAGTTCGCCCATGTGGTGACGGACGATACGCCCAAGGGCCGCGGAGCCCTGCAGGTGCAGAAGCTGGTGCAGGAGCGGCTGGCCGGCAAGGTCCGGATCGAGGTCTATCCCAATTCCAGCCTGGTGGGCGATGCCGACGAGCTGGAGGCCCTGCGCAGCAATCGGGTCCAGCTGCTGGCGCCCTCGGTTTCCAAGCTCAACGCCCTGGCCAAGCCGCTCAGGGTCTACGATCTGCCCTTTCTGTTCGACAACATCGAGGCGGTCAAGCGCTTCCAGCGCCGCGACAAGAGCCGCGAACTGCTGGGCAGCCTGGTCCCCCACGGCATCACCGGGCTGGCCTACTGGAACAACGGTGGCCGGCAGCTCTCGGCCACGCGGGAAATCCACGTCCCCGCCGACCTCAAGGGCCTGACCTTCCGCGTCGAGTCCTCCGAGGTGCTGGCGGCCTACTACCAGCAATTGGGCGCCCAGGCGGTCAAGCTGCCCTTCGCCCAGGTCTACGACGCCCTGCGCGCCGGCAAGGTGCAGGGGGCGGAGAATCCCTGGTCGAATCTGCTGGGGCAGAAGATCAATACCGTGCAGCCCTATATCGTCGAGGACAACCACAGCTTTCTCACCTATATGCTCATCACCAACACCGCCTTCTGGAGCGGGCTGCCCTTCGAGATCCGCAGCGAGCTGGAGGCCATCCTCGAAGAGGTGTCCCAATCGGTGAATCGCGATGCCGAAGCCATCAACGCCAGGGCCCGCGAGCGGGTAGCGGCGGCCAATACCAGCAAGATCCTGGTGCCGACGGCTGCCGAGCGCGAGGCCTGGCGCGCGGCGGTGGCGCCCCTGATCAAGCGGTATGAAAGCGAAGTGGGCAGCGACGTCCTGCGCGCCGCCGAGGCCGCCAATCGGCGCTGAGATTGCACGGGCGTCCACCCCGGATTTGCGGCAAACTGGCACGGCGTCATCCCGACAACAAGAGGAATAGCCGTGCAGCACGCGGTCATCAGCGGTAGTGGGCTCTATACGCCGCCCGAAAGCATTTCCAACGACGAGCTGGTTGCGTCCTTCAACCAGTGGGCTGGCCAGTGGAATGCCGAGCATGCCGAAGCCATCGCCCAGGGCAGCCTGGCGCCCCAGCCGGAATCCAGCGCCGCCTTCATCGAGAAGGCCTCCGGCATCCGCAGCCGCCATGTGGTCGACAAGGCCGGCATCCTCGATCCGGCGCGCATGGTCCCGCATATCCCCGAGCGTTCCAACGACGAGCCCTCGATCCTCTGCGAGATGGGTGTCGCTGCCGCACGCGAGGCCCTGGAACGCGCCGGGCGAACGGCCGCCGACATCGACGGCGTCATCGTCGCCTGTTCCAACCTCCAGCGTCCCTATCCAGCGGTAGCCATCGAGGTCCAGGCCGCACTGGGGATCCAGGGCTACGGCTTCGACATGAACGTCGCCTGCTCCTCGGCGACCTTCGGTCTGCAGACCGCGGCCAACGCCGTGCAACTGGGCCAGGCGCGGGCGGTACTGGTGATAGATCCGGAGATCTGCACCGGCCATTTGAATTTCCGCGACCGCGACAGCCATTTCATCTTTGGCGATGCGGCCACCGCGCTGGTGGTGGAGCGCGCCGACCAGGCGACCTCGGCGCACCGCTTCGAGATCCTCGGGACCCGGCTGTTCACCCAATTCTCCAACAACATCCGCAACAACTTCGGCTTCCTCAACCGCGCGGCGGAGGAGGGCATGACCCATCCGGACAAGCTGTTCGTCCAGGAAGGGCGCAAGGTGTTCAAGGAGGTCTGCCCGCTGGTGGCCGAATTGATCGCCAATCACCTGGCCGAGCTGGATATTCCCGTCGCGCGGGTTTCGCGCTTCTGGCTGCATCAGGCCAACCTGGCGATGAATCAGCTCATCGTCAAGCGCCTGCTGGGCCGCGAACCCGAGTCCGGCGAGGCGCCGGTGATTCTCGACACCTACGGCAATACCAGTTCGGCCGGTTCGGTCATTGCCATGCATCTGCACCACGAGGACCTGGCCAGTGGCAGCCTGGGCGTGCTCAGCTCCTTTGGCGCCGGCTATTCCATCGGCAGCGTGGTGCTGCGCAAGGTCTGATCGACGGCAGGAGTCTTCCCGGGATGACCGTTGTCGGACCTGGGAAGACATCTTGAAATAGGGAAACCCCGTGCCGCCAGGAAGCCTGCTCCAGGTCCAGCTGCGTCAGCTGCGCCCCACCCAGCCCGCGATCGGCCATGACCAGGTGCTGTACAAGCTTGGCAAGTACGCTTGCGACCGGCGCAAGCTGTTCGACGACTACTGCGAAGCCAACGGCCAGCACCTGAGTGGTGGCGGCCAGCCGAGCACCAGCCTGCGCTCGGCCGGTGACGCCCTTGGTTTGCGGCCGCCGGGTACCTGCCCGGACGAGATGAAGACCGTCGTCATAGGGCCGGGACGGCAGCTCTATCTCACCGATGGCCACCACACCTTTTCCGCTTTCTGGGAGCATCCCGGTGGCGGCCCGGAGACCCCGGTATGGGTCAGGGTCACCGACGACTTCAGTGGCGCTGCGAGCATGGCGGAGTTCTGGATTCGGCTGCTCGACGAGCGCAAGGCCTGGCTCAAGGACCCCCAGGGCCGCCCGATCCTGCCCGAGCAGCTCCCGGAAACCCTGGGCCTCACCGCCATGGCCGACGATCCCTACCGCGCGCTGGTGTATTTCACCCGCCAGATCGGCTACGACAAGCCGCGTACCCCGGACGGTCGGGTGCTGCCGTCGGAATTCCTCGAGTTCTACTGGGCCGAGTGGCTGCGCATGCTGCTGCCCCTGCAGGGCTACGATCTCGACGAGCGCAAGAGCTACGCCAAGGCCGTGGAGCAGGCCGCCAAGCTGATGGTGGCCAACCCCGGCATGCTGATCGGCAGCTCGGGGCGCACGGCCCTGGAGATGGGGGGGTATCGCGCCCTGGACAAGAAGGTGCTGCGCAAGCTTTCCGCCAGCGACGGCAAGTTCACCTACCTGCTGGCCGCCCGCGCCCAGCGTGCGGCCCTGGCGCGGGCGATCTAGTCGTTTTCCGGCTTAAGTGCCTGTTACTAGCAGGTTTTTTTCTTATTGGTGTTGACAGGGGAGGCCGGGCCTCTTAACATGCGCCCCGTCCTGACCGACGGGGCTATAGCTCAGCTGGGAGAGCGCTTGCATGGCATGCAAGAGGTCGACGGTTCGATCCCGTCTAGCTCCACCAAATTTCGGTTCCGCCTGCGGGGGGGGATCGGTAGAAGGTTTCGTCCCCTTCGTCTAGTGGCCTAGGACACCGCCCTTTCACGGCGGTAACAGGGGTTCGAGTCCCCTAGGGGACGCCATATCTGTCACGTATCCCAGACGTGGCGAGCGTTGTACGCGGGGCTATAGCTCAGCTGGGAGAGCGCTTGCATGGCATGCAAGAGGTCGACGGTTCGATCCCGTCTAGCTCCACCAAATTCGTGATTCGCAAGGATCGCACCAGGGTAACGTCCCCTTCGTCTAGTGGCCTAGGACACCGCCCTTTCACGGCGGTAACAGGGGTTCGAGTCCCCTAGGGGACGCCATATCGGTCACGCATCCCAGGCGTGGCAAGATGCTGTACTTGGGGCTATAGCTCAGCTGGGAGAGCGCTTGCATGGCATGCAAGAGGTCGACGGTTCGATCCCGTCTAGCTCCACCAATTTCGTGATCCGCAAGGATCGCACCCGGGTAACGTCCCCTTCGTCTAGTGGCCTAGGACACCGCCCTTTCACGGCGGTAACAGGGGTTCGAGTCCCCTAGGGGACGCCACACTAGAAAGAAACCGCCTCCTGGCGGTTTTTTTTCGTCCGCACGAAAGCCAGCCGCCAGAGTCTTTCACAGGTGCCCGTCCGGGTACCGATCTGTGTTAGACCTGTCGGCCGAGTTCAAGCAAGGGGAGTGGCATGACCGTCGAGTATCTCTACAGCCTGGCCCAGGTACCTGCCGCCCAGTGGAACGCGCTGCTGGCGGACGACCAGCCCTTTCTGCGGCATGAATTCCTCGCCACCCTGGAAGACAGCGGCAGCCTGGGGCAGGGAACCGGGTGGCAGCCGGCGCACCAGATCCTCAAGGATGACCAGGGGCAGCTACGGGCCGCGATGCCGGCCTATCTGAAGATGCACTCCTATGGCGAATACGTCTTCGACTGGGCCTGGGCTGACGCCTGCCGCCGTGCCGGGATCGACTACTATCCCAAGCTGCTGGCCGCCGTGCCCTTTTCACCGGTGCAGGGCGCGCGCCTGCTGGGCGATCCGGCTGCCTGCGCGACGCTGCTCGACGCCACCACGGGCAGCCTGGCCGATCTGGAGCTCTCCAGCCTGCATGTGAACTTCACCGATCCCAAGGCCGATGCCCTGCTCCAGGATCGCGAAGGCTGGCTGGCGCGTCTTGGCTGCCAGTTCCACTGGCATAACCGCGGCTATCGCGACTATGGCGACTTCCTCGCGGCCCTGACCTCGCGCAAGCGCAAGCAGCTGCGCAAGGAGCGTGACCAGGTGGCCGGCCTGGGGGTGAGTTTCGAGTGGCGTAAGGGCGCCGAGCTGAGCGAAGCCGAGTGGGACTTCGTCTATGCCTGCTACGCCAACACCTACGAGGTGCGTGGCCAGGATCCCTATCTGACCCGCGCCTTCTTCAGCCTGCTGGCCGAACGGCTGCCCGAGGCGATTCGGGTGGTGCTGGTCCGCCAGGGCAGTCGGCCGGTGGCCATGGCTTTCTACCTCAGGGACGGCGACACCCTCTATGGCCGTTACTGGGGCTGCCTGCAGGAGTTCGACCAGCTGCATTTCGAGACCTGTTTCTACCAGGGCATCGAATACGCCATCGCCGAAGGGCTGCAGCGCTTCGATGCCGGCGCCCAGGGCGAGCACAAGCTGATCCGCGGCTTCGAGCCGACCCTGACCCGTTCCTGGCACTACCTGGTGCATCCGGGCCTGAGAGCGGCGGTGGCGGAGTTTCTCGATCAGGAGCGCGACGGTGTCCAGGCCTATGCGCAGCGGGCCGCGGAGGCCTTGCCCTATCGCCAGGACGATGGCGCGGCGCCATGCTGAACTATCTCTGGTTCCTGCTGGCCGCGCTGTTCGAGATCGCCGGCTGCTATGCCTTCTGGCTCTGGCTGCGGCTGGATCGCAGCCCCTGGTGGATAGCGCCCGGGCTTGCCAGCCTGGTGCTCTTCGTCCTGCTGCTGACCCGTATCGAGTCGGCCTATGCCGGACGCGCCTATGCGGCCTATGGCGGTATCTATGTGGTGGCTTCGCTGGGGTGGCTGGCCCTGGTCGAGCGCACCCGGCCGACCTGGACGGATCTGGCGGGCGGTCTGCTGTGCATGGCCGGGGCGCTGGTGATCCTGCTGGCGCCGCGCGGCAGTGCCTGACAGACGCGAGACGCGCTAGTCGTTCAGCAGTTCGGGCGACACGTCGCGGCGCAGCACCAGTTGGCACAGCGCGCTGTCCGGATCGAAGAGGATGACGGCTTCACCAGTCTCCAGGGCACGCCGGGCGCGCTGGGTACGGGTCGCCAGCGGCGTCTCGTCACCGTTGTCGGTGCCGTCGCGGGTAACGAAGTCTTCCAGCAGGTTGTCGAGGGTGGCGGCAGCGAGCTGGTCGTGGGGAATGATCATGGAGAAGGACCTGGAAAAAGGCGCCCAGGATACCCCAGGCGCGATATTCGAACGCTATTTGCTGCCGTCGCCGACGACCTCCTCCAGCGGCGGCAGGTGCGTCTGGTTGTCCATCTGGGTGTCTTCCGGCAGCAGCTGGTGACCGAAGCGATCCAGTGAGCTGTCGGCCGGCTGGGCATCGCTGTCGAACACCGGGGGGCTGAGCATGTAGCCGGTCAGCAGCTGGCTGAGCGCCGCCAGGCTGACGATATGGGTGCGCTCGTAGCCATGCGTGGCATCGCAGCCGAAGGCGAGCAGGGCGACCCGCACGTCCTGGCCGGAGCTGATCGCCGAGTGGGCGTCGCTGTAGTAGTAGCGGAACAGGTCGCGGCGCACCGGTATGTCGTTGCGTTGCGCCAGGCGCAGCAGGTGCCGCGACAGGTGATAGTCGTAGGGGCCGGCGGAATCCTGCATGGCGACGCTCACGCGGTGCTCGTCGGATCGCTGTCCGGGGGCCACGGGAGCGATGTCGATGCCGACGAATTCGCTGACGTCCCAGGGCAGGGCACCGGCGGCGCCCGAGCCCACCTCCTCGGTGATGGTGAACAGCGGGTGGCAATCGATCGGCGGGGTCTGGCCGGTTTCCTTGAGCATCTTCAAGGCGGTGAGCAGGGCGGCGACGCCGGCCTTGTCGTCCAGATGGCGCGAACTGATGTAGCCGCTGTCGGTGAACTCCGGCAGCGGATCGAAGGCGACGAAGTCGCCGACCTGCACGCCCAGCTGCTCGGTCTCGTGGCGACTCTTGGTCACGGCGTCCAGGCGCAGCTCGATGTGGTCCCAGGTCACCGGCATCTTGTCGATCTCGGTGTTGAAGGCGTGGCCGGAGGCCAGCAGCGGCAGCACGCTGCCTCTCAGGGTACCGTCATCGGTGAACAGGCTGACGCGGCTGCCTTCGGCGAAGCGGCTCGACCAGTGGCCCACGGCCGCCAGGCCCAGGCGACCGTTGTCCTTGATCTCGCGGACGATGGCGCCAATGGTGTCCAGGTGCGCGGAGACGGCGCGATCCGGACTCTCCTTGTGGCCCTTGATGGTGGCGCGGATGGTGCCGCGGCGGGTCAGTTCGAAGGGGATGTCCAGTTCGTTGAGCCGTTCGGCGACGTACATGACGATGGTGTCGGTGAAGCCCGTGGGGCTGGGGATCGCCAGCATGTCCAGCAGGACCTTGCGCAGGTAATCCAGATCGGGTTCGGGCAAGCGATTCATAGCGGAACCTCCCGGGACAGCGGGAACAGCAGGTCGATGAAGCGTTCGGCGGTGGGGCGTGGCTCGTGGTTGGCCAGGCCCGGTCGCTCGTTGGCTTCGATGATGACGTAGTCGGGCGAATCGGCGGCGGGCACCAGCAGGTCCATGCCGGTGACCGGGATGTCCAGCGCCCGGGCCGCCTGGACCGCTGCGTCGGCCAGCACCGGATGGAGGCTGTCGGTGACGTCCTCCAGAATGCCGCCGGTGTGCAGGTTGGCGGTCTTGCGCACGGCCAGGTGGGTGCCGGCGGGCAGCACGCTGTCCCACTCGTAACCGGCACCGCGGATGGCGCGTTCGGTTTCCTCGTCCACCGGGATGCGCGACTCGCCGCCGGTGGCGGCCTGACGGCGACGGCTCTGGGCTTCGATCAGGTCCCGGACGCTGTGCTGGCCATCGCCGACGATTTCCGCCGGCCGGCGAATGGCCGCGGCCACCACCTCGTAGCCAATGACCACCACCCGCAGGTCGAGGCCCTGGTGAAAGCTCTCCAGCAGCACGCGATCGTCATGGCGCTGCGCCGCCTGGATGGCGGTGGCGAGGTGTTCGGCGTCGCTGATATCCACGGCCACGCCCTTGCCCTGTTCGCCATTGACCGGCTTGACCACCAGGGCGCCATGCTTCTCCAGAAAGGCGGCGTTGTCTTCGTCGCTGCCAGCCAGTTGCTGCTCCGGTACCTTCAGCCCGGCACGGGCCAGGGTGCGACTGGTCAGCACCTTGTCGGCGCAGAGGGTCATGGTCACGGCGGAGGTGAGATCGGTGAGGGATTCGCGGCAACGAATGCGCCTGTTGCCCTGGATCAGGGTAAAAAGACCCCCTTCGGCATCGTCCACCTGCACCTCGATGCCACGCCGCAGGGCTTCGTCGACGATGATCCGGGCATAGGGATTCAGCTCGGCGGCAGGACCGGGGCCGAGGAACAGCGTCTGGTTGATGCCGTTCTTGCACTTGATGGCGAAGGTCTGCAGCTGACGGAAACCCAGCTTGTCGTAGAGTCGCTTTGCCTGCAGGTTGTCATGCAGCACCGACAGGTCCAGGTAGGCCAGGCCGCGGCTGGCGTAGTGCTCGATCAGGTGGCGAACCAGCGCCTCGCCGACACCGGGCCGGCTGCACTCGGGCGAGACCGCCAGGCACCACAGCGAGGAGCCGCCGTCGGGATCGCGGAAGGCCTTGACGTGATTGAGGCCCATCACCGAGCCGATGATGGCGCCGCTGTCGTCGTCTTCCGCCAGCCAATAGACCGGACCACCTTTGTGCCGCGGCGTCAGCCGCTCGGTGTCGACGGGCAGCATATGGCGCTGCTGATAGAGCCGGTTGATCTCGCTCCAGTCTTGCGCGGAGCAGGCGCGGCGGATACGGAAGCCGCGATAGATCCGGCGAGCCGGGCGATAGTCGCTGAACCAGACCCGCAGGGTATCGCTAGGATCGAGAAACAGCTGTTGTGGCGCCTGGGCCAGTACCTGGTGCGGTGCGGCCACGTAGAGCGCGATGTCGCGCTCGCCCGGCGTTTCGGTGAGCAGTTCCTTGGCCAGACTGGCGGCATCGGGATAGGTGTGGCCGACGAGCAGCCGCCCCCAGCCGCAATGGAGGCAGAGCGGCTGGGAAGTCGGATGGTCGCCTTCCGCCAGGCGCGCCTGCAGCCGTTCGTAGGAGGGCGTCTGGGCACGCTGGAGGCGCTGGTTGTAGCTGGTCGCTTTCATGGGTGGTGCACCCTCACAGTCCGTGTTCGCTCATCCAGAGGTTGAGCGCGGCGAGTTGCCAGAGCTTGGAACCGCGCAGGGGCGTGATTCGATCGGCCGGATTGGTCAGCAGGCGATCGATCTCGGCGGTGTCGAACAGACCGCGATCCTGGCTGGGGTCCAGCAGCAGCTCGCGGACCCAGGTCAGGGTATTGCCTTCCAGGTGCTTGAGACCCGGCACCGGGAAATACCCCTTGGGCCGGTCGATCACCTCCTGGGGAATGACCTTGCGCGCGGCGGCCTTGAGTACCCGCTTGCCGCCATCGCCCAACTTGAACTCGGCGGGAATGCGCGCCGAGAGTTCGGCGAGGCGATAGTCGAGGAAGGGCACCCGGGCTTCCAGGCCCCAGGCCATGGTCATGTTGTCGACCCGCTTGACCGGGTCATCCACCAGCATCACGGTGCTGTCCAGGCGCAGGGCCTTGTCGACCCCGGCGCTGGCGCCCGGCTTGGCGAAGTGCTGACGGACGAAGGCTTCGGCGGCATCTTCCTCCAGGCGTACACCTGCCTGCACGGTGGCGGCGTACTGGGCATAGTCGCGGTCGAAAAAGGCGGCGCGGTAGGCGGCGAAGGGATCGGCGGCGCCATGCACCTGGGGATACCAGTGGTAGCCGGCGAAGAGTTCGTCCGCGCCCTGACCGCTCTGGACCACCTTGCAGTGCTTGGAGACCTCACGGGAGAGCAGGTAGAAGGCGATGCAATCGTGGCTCACCATGGGCTCGCTCATGGCCGAGAAGGCACGCGGCAGCTGCTGGATGATTTCGTCTTCGGCGATGCGCAGTTGATGGTGGCGAGTGCCGTAGTGATTGGCGATCAGGTCGGAATACTGGAATTCGTCACCGCGCTCGCCGCCCGCATCCTCGAAGCCGATGGAGAAGGTCAGCAGGTCCTTGACCCCCGAATCGTGCAGCAGGCCGACCAGCAGGCTGGAATCCACGCCACCCGACAGCAATACGCCCACCTCGCGCGCGGCGCGCTGGCGGATCGCGACGGCATCCTTGAGGCCATGCAGGACCCGCTCGGCCCAGTCGTCCAGGGTGTAGCGGCGCTCGTCTTCACGGGGGCCGTAGTCCAGATTCCACCAGGTCTCCTGGTGCTGCTGGCCCGAGGCATCCACGGTCATCCAGGTCGCCGGCGGCAGCTTCTGCACGCCCTGCAGGATGGTGCGCGGCGCCGGTACCACGGCATGGAAGTTCAGGTAGTGGTTGAGCGCGACCGGGTCGATGCGGGTGTCGATGTCACCGGCTTCCAGGAGGGCGGGCAGGCTGGAAGCGAATCTCAGGCGCTTGTCGGTGAACGACAGATACAGCGGCTTGATCCCCAGGCGATCCCGGGCGATGAACAGCCGGCCGCTGTCCCGCTCCCAGATGGCGAAGGCGAACATGCCATTGAGCTTGGGCAGCATGTCCTTGCCCCAGGCGTGATAAGCCTTGAGCAGGATCTCGGTGTCGCCCCCGGAATAAAAGCTATACCCCTTGGCTTCCAGCTCGGTACGCAGTTCCGGATAGTTGTAGATGGCGCCGTTGAACACCATGGAAAGACCCAGTTCCGGCTCGATCATGGGTTGGCCCGAAGCTTCCGCCAGATCCATGATCTTCAGCCGGCGATGGCCCAGGGCGACCGGTCCCTGGCTATGGAAGCCCCAGGCATCGGGTCCGCGCTGTTCGAGGCGGTGGGTAATGCGCTCCACCACGCTGATGGCTGCGGGTTGTTGATCGAAACGAAGCTCTCCGGCGATGCCGCACATGGTTCTGTGCCTCTTGAATCCTTGGGATGCGGCGCGGTGAGTTCAATCCCGAACCCGGCGTGCGCATCCAATGCGTGTGGACTTCTCGCGATCCTTGAGAAGCCAATGCAGGGGCGCTGTGCGTGTGGGAGGCGTGGAGCGGACAGGTCGTCTGTCTGGCGCTCTAGGTCTGAACGCACGCATTGGCCGGCAGCAGGTCTCAGAGAGGGTGGGGTGCCGCCGGTCAGGGCCTCAGGTTACGAGCCCCAGGCGCGGCGGATGGTTCCATCGAAAAGCCCGTGGCTGCCGCCACCGTCACAGGTGGGGCTGTCAAAATGGCTTGCTTATGTTATAATGTATCTTTATTGGGCCTAGCGATGACCTGTCGTCGTCGACGCCCCAGACCAGGAGACGCCTCATGAGACCCGGTATCCATCCCAACTACCGTCCCGTGCTGTTCCACGACACCACCTCGGACACCTACTTCCTGATCCGCTCCACCGCCGAGAGCGATCGCACCCAGGAATACGAAGGAGAGACCTATCCCTACATCAGCCTCGACGTGTCCAGTGCCTCGCACCCGATCTACACTGGCGAGCAGCGCCAGATGAAGGTCGAGGGCCGCGTCTCGAGCTTCAACAAGAAGTTCGCCGGCTTCCCGGGTGGCAACAGCAAGTAAGCCCCTCGCGAGCAGCGCGCCGGCTCAGCGCGCGCTGCTGACCCCTTCGAGGGTGGCGAAGGAGGTGTCCTTGGCGGTCAGCAGGAAATCCTGCATGAAGGGCGCCTCCAGCATGTCTTCGCGGATCGCCGCATAGAGCGTCGCATAGAGGCCTTTCTCGCCCAGTCGGCGCGCGGTGACATAGCCGCGTGAGCTGTATTCGTGGATCGCCCAGTTGGGCAGGCAGCAGACGCCACGCCCCGAGGCCACCAGTTGCAGCATCATCACCGTCATCTCCGCCGTGCGAATCGACAATGGCTCGACGTCGGCCGGATCGAGAAAACGGGTGAAGATGTCCAGCCGATCGCGCTCCACCGGATAGGTGATCTGGGTTTCCTGGGCGAGGTCCGCAGGGACGATATAGGGCCGCTGCGCTAGCGGATGCTGGTTGGCTACCGCCAGCAGGGCTTCGTAGGTGAACAGTGGCACGTAGGTGACGCCCGAAAGATCCACGGGATCGGCTGTCACCACCAGATCCAGATCGCCTCGGGCCAAGGCCGGCAGGGGGGCGAAGGAGAAACCGGAGGCCAGGTCCAGCTCCACTTCCGGCCAGGAATCGCGAAACTGATCGATGGTGGGCATCAGCCACTGGAAACAGCTGTGGCATTCGATGGCCATGTGCAGCCGTCCCGCCGTTCCGCCCACGAGCCGTGCCAGGTCCCGCTCGGCACTGCGTAGGTGGGGCAACACCGCATCGGCGGTCTGCAGCAGCCGCAGGCCGGCACTGGTGAAGCGGATGGGCTTGGTCTTGCGGATGAACAGCGGGGTACCCAGGCGCTCCTCCAGTTCCTTGAACTGATGGGAGAGGGCGGATTGGGTCAGGTGCAGACGTTCCGCCGCTTCCACCAGGCTGGAGGATTCACGGAGTGCATGCAGGGTTTTCAGGTGACGGAGTTCGAACATGGCGCCGACGCTGGAGATAAAGCCGCATCATGAAGACTTTTCATGGTGCTGACCATCCTTCGCCACGCTAGCCATTGCCGAACCAAATGCGATTGATCAATCGATTGTCCCCGAGCAGGTTGCCCGCTCGGGAACAGGTCAGCACCGCTCTCAGGCCGCGTTGCTGTCCTTGCTGGCCTGGGCCGGTTCCGAATGCGCCAGGAAGTCTTCCAGCGCAGCCCGTTCGGCGGTGGTGAATACCAGGCCCAGCTTGGTCCGCCGCCAGAGCACGTCATCCGCACTGGTGACCCACTCGTATCGCTGCAGGTATTCGACTTCCCGCGCGTACAGGTCGGCACCGATCACCTTGCCCAGCGTCTCCACCGAGCGCCCGTCACCCAGCAGGGTCCAGACCCGGCTGCCATAGGTGGTCGCCCAACGCTGCGCCAATGCCGGCGTCAGGCCACTGACCTTGTCCAGCAATTCGCGAGTCAGCGCCTGGGGCGTGGTCATGTTCTCGCCCCCGGGCAGCGGTGCCGATGCGGTCCAGCTGTTGCCCAGCTGCGGGAAGAAGGGCTGCAGCTGCGCCATCGCCGACTCGGCGAGCTTGCGGTAGGTGGTCAGCTTGCCCCCGAACACCGACAGCAACGGGGCACCCTGCTCCTCGGCCAGCGACAGGGTGTAGTCGCGGGTGATGGCGGAAGGGTTGTCCGATTCGTCGTCGCACAGCGGGCGTACACCGGAGAAGGTATGCAGGACATCGTCGCGGCTGAGTTGCTTGCGGAAGTGGGCATTGGCCACGCCCAGGACGTAGTCGATTTCCTGGTCGGTGATGGTCACCTTGGCCGGATCGCCTTGGTACTCGCGATCCGTTGTGCCAACCATGGTGTACTGGCCAAGATAGGGAATGGCGAAGACGATGCGGCGGTCTTCGTTCTGCATGATGTAGGCCTGTTCGCCTTCGTACAGCTTGGGCACGATGACGTGACTGCCCTGGATCAGGCGGATCCCGTAGGGCGACTTCTGCTGCAGGTCCTGGCGAATGAAGCTGGCGACCCAGGGGCCGGCGGCATTGACCAGGCCCTTGGCACGGATCTGCTGGCGACCCTGGGGACCTTCGACCTCGACCTCCCAGTGACCCTCGACGCGACGGGCGCTGACGCAGCGGGTGCGGGTCACGATGTCGGCACCCTTGTCACGCGCCTGCATGGCGTTGAGCACCACCAGGCGGGCATCGTCCACCCAGCAGTCGGAATATTCGAAGCCACGCTTGATCTCGGCCTTGAGCGGCCCTTGCGCATCGAACTTGAGACCACGGGAGCCCGGCAGCTTTTCCCGCTTGCCCAGGTGGTCATAGAGGAAGAGGCCGGCACGGATCATCCAGGCCGGCCGCAGGTGCGGGCGGTGGGGCAGGACGAAGCGCATCGGCTTGACGATATGGGGCGCCTTGGCCAGCAGCACCTCACGCTCGGCGAGGGCTTCGCGTACCAGGCGGAATTCATGATGCTCCAGGTAGCGCAGGCCGCCGTGGATAAGCTTGCTGCTGGCGGACGAGGTATGGCTCGCCAGGTCGTCGCGTTCACAGAGAAACACCGACAGACCCCGACCGGCTGCATCGGCCGCGATGCCTACGCCGTTGATGCCACCGCCGATGACGGCGAGATCGTAAGTCCGGGGAGTTGCAGTGGGTGCCTGGGCCATGGTGCCTCCTGTGAAACGAACATAATTATTCGGTTTCGAACATAATAGCCCAGCAAAAACTCAGGTTCTAGCCAGGCCTGTGTCTTCAGACCGCCAAAACGAAAAAAAACGAATATAGAGAGAAGGCAGGCGACGAATGGTCGTCGCCTCGGAGGGTCAGCGCGGGCGCGCCACTTCCACCTTGACCTGCCATTCCTGCAGGCAGCGGGCGAAGGCGGGTGAAGGCTCGCGCTCGGTGAAGAGCTGGTCGATCTGTTCCAGGCTGCCCAGGCGGATCATGGCGTTGCGGCCGAACTTGCTGGAATCGGCGGCGAGAAACACCTGGCGGGCGTTATGGATGATGGCCTGGGAGACGCAGACCTCCTGGTAGTCGAAGTCCAGCAGGGTGCCATCCTCGTCGATGCCGCTGATGCCGACCAGGGCAAAGTCGACCTTGAACTGCTTGATGAAGTCGGCGGTCGCTTGGCCCACCACGCCGCCGTCGCTGCGCACCTTGCCGCTGGCGATCAGGACGTCGAAGTCGTCCTTGGCGCTGAGAATGTTGGCCACGTGCAGGTTGTTGGTGATGACCTTGAGGCTGCGATGCCCGAGCAGGGCATGGGCGATGGCCTCGGTGGTGGTGCCGATGTTGATGAACAGCGAGGCGTGATCGGGTACGGCGGCAGCCACGGCTTCGGCGATCAGGCGCTTTTCCTCGCGCATCTGGCCGGCCCTCATGCTGTATTCGGTGTTCTCCACGCTGGAGTCATGGGCGGCACCCCCATGGTAGCGCCGCAGCAGGCCGGCCTCGGCGAGCTGGTTGATGTCGCGACGGATCGTCTGCGGGGTGACGGAGAAATGCTGGGCCAGCTCTTCGATGCTGACGTAGCCGCGCTCACGGACCAGTTCGAGAATCTGCTGTTGGCGAGGCGCCAGGCTCATTGCGGCTTCCTTGAGGTGATCGAGTAAATTCACAGAGGATGCCGTAGGTCTTTCCGGGTGGAAAGCGCTTGTCGCGCAAAGCAAGACCGGCGTCGGAAGACGCCGGCCTCATGGGGGAGCCGTCCGGAAGGCCGCCGAGCAACCACCAGCGGCCTGCGGAACGGAGTCACTCAGTCCAGAGCCCAGCCGCGGGTACGCTCGACGGCCTTTTTCCAGCCCTTGTACAGGGTGTCTCTCTTGGTCGGGTCGCAGGCCGGCTCGAAGACCCGTTCGATGGTGCTCTTGCTGCGCAACTCGTCCAGGCTGCTCCAGAAGCCGGTGGCGAGACCGGCCAGATAGGCCGCGCCGAGGGCGGTGGTCTCCTTCATTTCCGGGCGCTCGACGCGGGTGCCGAGCACGTCCGACTGGAACTGCATGAGGAAGTTGTTGGCGGTGGCGCCGCCGTCCACCCGCAGGGACTTCAGGGCTTCGCCGGCGTCCTGCTGCATGGCATCCAGCACATCGCGGGTCTGGAAGGCGATGGATTCCAAGGTGGCGCGGATGATGTGGTCCACCTTGACACCACGGGTCAGGCCGAACAGCGCGCCGCGGGCATAGGGATCCCAGTAGGGCGCGCCCAGGCCGGTGAAGGCCGGGACCAGGTAGACGCCGTTGCTGTCGGTTACCTTGGTCGCGAAATACTCGGAGTCCAGGGAATCGTTGATCACCTTGAGTTCGTCACGCAGCCACTGGACGGTGGAGCCACCGTTGAAGATGGCGCCTTCCAGGGCGTAGTTGACCTCGCCGCGGGGACCGCAGGCGATGGTGGTCAGCAGGCCATGCTGGGACTGCACCGCCTTCTCGCCGGTGTTCATCAGCAGGAAGCAACCGGTGCCGTAGGTATTCTTGGCCTGGCCGGGCTCCACGCACATCTGGCCGAACAGCGCTGCCTGCTGGTCGCCGGCGATACCGGCGATGGGGATGCCGGTGGTCTGGCCGCTGCCCAGGTGCGCCTGGCCATAGACCTCGGAGGAGGACTTCACTTCTGGCAGCATCTCGCGCGGGATGTCCAGCACCTCGAGCATGGTGGCGTCCCACTCGCGCTTGTGGATATCGAACAGCAGGGTGCGCGAAGCGTTGGTGTAGTCGGTCACGTGGGCCTGACCCTGGGTCATCTTCCAGATCAGCCAGGTATCGACGGTGCCGAACAGCAGCTCGCCGCGGCGTGCGCGTTCACGGCTGCCTTCGACATGGTCGAGGATCCACTTGATCTTGGTGCCCGAGAAATAGGGATCGATCACCAGGCCGGTGGTCTTGCGGATATGGTCTTCCATGCCATCGCGCTTGAGCTGGTCGCAGATCGCGGTGCTCTGGCGGCTCTGCCAGACGATGGCGTTGTAGATGGGACGACCGGTGGTCTTGTCCCAGACGATGGCGGTTTCGCGCTGGTTGGTGATGCCGATGGCGGCGATCTGCTCGTTGCTGATGCTGGCCTGGGCCAGCGCCTCGACGAATACCGCGCTCTGGGTGGCCCAGATCTCCATGGGGTCATGCTCGACCCAGCCGGCCTGCGGGTAGATCTGCGCGAATTCGCGCTGGGCGATGGTCACCACGTTGGCATTGCGGTCCAGCACGATGGCGCGCGAGCTGGTGGTGCCCTGGTCGAGCGCGACGATGTACTGCTTGTTCTGGTCGGTCATGGTCTTGTTCCTTATTGTGATTCGCGGCGATCAGGACGCTTTGGAGGCGGAGGTCACTTCGGTGCGGGCACTGTCCTCGGCCTTGGCCGGGACGTCGCAGGCACCCGAAGCCAGGCCGGGCAGGTGGCGGCAGATCAGCGCCTTGTAACCGGCGGCGCCCAGGCAGGCACCGACGATGGGGCCGAAGATGGGCACCAAGAAGTAGGGGATGTCACGGCCACCGGTGAAGGCGATCTCGCCCCAGCCGGCGAAGAAGGTCATCAGCTTGGGTCCGAAATCGCGGGCCGGGTTCATGGCGAAGCCGGTCAGCGGGCCCATGGAGCCACCGATCACGGCGATCAGCAGGCCGATCAGCAGGGGCGCGAGCGGGCCACGGGGCAGACCGTTGCCGTCGTCGGTGAGGGCCATGATCATGGCCAGCAGGATGGCGGTGATGACGGCTTCGACCAAGAAGGCCTGGCCAACCGACAGGGACGGATGGGGATAGGTGGAGAAGACGCCGGCCAGCTCCAGGCTCGCCTGGCTGCCGCGGACCATGTTATGGGCCTGTTCATAATCGAAAAACAGGCTGCTGTAGAGGCCGTAGACCAGCGCCGCACCGCAGAAGGCGCCGGCCACCTGGGCCAGGATGTAGGCCGGGACCTTGCGTTTTTCGAAACCACCGAACAGCCAGAGGGCGATGGTGACGGCCGGACTGAGATGCGCGCCGGAGACGCCGGCGGACAGGTAGACCGCCATGCTCACGCCGACGCCCCAGATGATACTGATCTCCCATAGGCCGAGAGTAGCGCCGCCGACCTTCGCGGCCGCCACGCAACCGGTACCGAAAAAGATGAGGAGGGCTGTGCCGAGGAATTCGGCGATGCATTGACCGCGTAGCGTTGGAGCCGGAAGAGTACTCATGGAGGAGCCTCGTGGTTGTTGTATTTATAGGTGGCCGGAGAGCCATTTGTTCGCAACCGAAAATCTAATTTCAAATATGAAAACTGTCAAAGCTCCTGAGCGCAAAAACAGTGACGACGTTCGACAATTCATTGCCGATGCGACGCCGCCTGCTATTTTGGTCATAGGACTTCTGGCGACAACCGGCCGGTTGGCAGGTCTCAAGGTATAGCCATTGCTGCCGGGGATCATCAGAGGCCGGGTGCCCGTGCGACGTCGATGCTTGCTGTTTCTCTTCTTCTGCTCAGGTAGCGCGCATGCCCCTAGAATTCCATCAGGTCGATGCCTTCACCGATCAGCCCTTCCGTGGCAATCCCGCCGCGGTCTACCGCCTGGACAGCTGGCCGGCCGACGAGCTGCTGCAGCGGATCGCCACCGAGCACAATCTTTCGGAAACCGCCTTCGTAGTGTGGGAAGGGGACACCTGGCGCATCCGCTGGTTTACGCCGCGGACCGAGGTGCCCCTGTGCGGCCATGCCACCCTGGCTGCAGCGCACATCCTGTTCGAGGTCTATGGCGAAGTGGGTGATCGCCTGGAGTTCATCAGTCAGGCGGGTGTCCTGCGCGTGTTTCGCGAAGCCGATGGACTCCTGGCGCTGGATTTCCCCGCGCTGGTGCCCACGGAGCAGGGGGTGACTCCCGAGCTGGAACGGGCCCTGCGGGTCTCGCCGGTGGATGCCCTGGCGGCGGACAAGCTGCTGGTACTGCTGGAGTCGGAGCAGGCAGTGCGTGACTGCAAGCCGGATCTGGCGGCCATCGCCCGGCTCCCCTGGCAAGGCGTCATCGTGACCGCGCGGGGGCAGGAGGTAGACTTCGTTTCGCGCTTCTTCGCCCCGGCAGTGGGCGTGGATGAGGATCCCGTCACCGGTTCCGCGCATTGCAGCCTGATTCCCTACTGGTCGCGACGACTGGCCAAGCGGATGCTCACTGCCCAGCAGCTTTCGGCCCGGGGCGGGCAGCTCAGGTGTCGCCTGGAGGGCGACCGGGTCAGTATCGCCGGGCGGGCGGTGACGGTGCTGCGTGGGCAGCTGTTGCTGTAGCGAAAAGGCCTCGACTGTCTGGCGCAGCCGAGGCTTCTGCCGGACTCAGGCGTGCAGCGGCGGCTTGATGAGGAATTCGAGCAGCGCCTTTTGGGCATGCAGGCGATTTTCGGCTTCGTCCCAGACCACGGCGCGGGGATCGTCCAGCAGGGTGTGGCTGATCTCTTCCCCGCGATGGGCCGGCAGGCAGTGCATGAACAGCACTTCGGGCGCGGCGCCATCGAGCAGTGCGGCGGTGACCTGGTAGGGCTTGAAGGCCGCCAGGCGCAGGCGGGTTTCCTCTTCCTGGCCCATGGAGGTCCAGACGTCGGTGCTGACCAGGTGGGCCTGGGCCACCGCCTCGCGGGGATCCCGAGTCAGCTGCACGCGGTCACCGGCGCGTTCGAGGAAGCGCGGATTGGGCTCATAGCCTTCCGGGCAGGCGATGCGCAGGTTGAAGTCGAGCTGCTCGGCCGCCTCGATGTAGCTGTTGCACATGTTGTTGCCATCGCCGATCCAGGCCACGGTCTTGCCGCGGATATCGCCCCGGTGTTCGAAGAAGGTCTGCATGTCGGCGAGCAGCTGACAGGGGTGCAGATCATCCGACAGGCCATTGATCACCGGCACCCTGGAATTGGCGGCGAAGGTGGTGAGCATCTCGTGGGCATAGGTACGGATCATCACGCCATCGAGCATGCTCGACATGACGCGGGCGCTGTCCGGGACAGGTTCGCCGCGACCGAGTTGGGTATCACGGGACGAGAGGAAGATCGCCTGGCCGCCGAGCTGGATCATGCCGGCCTCGAAGGAGAGGCGGGTACGGGTCGAGGCCTTTTCGAAGATCATGCCCAGGACGCGATTGCGCAGGGGCTCGTGCAGGACGCCCCGGTTGCGCAGGGCCTTGAGCTCGATGCCGCGTGCGATGAGTTGCCGGAGTTCCTCGGGGGAACAGTCCATGAAAGAGAGAAAGTGGCGAACCGTCATTTCGTTACCCTAGCGTCCCGTCCCGGTAACGGCCGTCCATGGAGGGCGCGGCGAACCTGAGAGCATGCCGTTTCAAACGGCGGAAAGACCAAAGGCGAAATGGTATAAGTTCATGTCGCATTTTACCACCATCGCAGGCCAGGCCCTTCATGCAGGGCGGCTGGCCTGAGACGGATCAGCGGGCGGTAGCCTTACAGCAGTTCGGCGGGAACGTTGCCGCCGTTGTCAGCCAGCTTCTGCAGGACGGCCTTGTGCAGCCACATGTTCATCTGGGCGGAGTCGCTCAGCTTGTCGGCCGGGCAGTTCAGTTCCTTGGCCAGTTCCTGGCGTGCGGTCAGGCTGCTGTCCAGGTCGAGGAGCTTGAGCAGGTCGACGATGGAGGTCTTCCAGTTGAGTTGCTCGCCTTTCTGAGCGGCCAGGCCGTCCAGCTTGGCGGCGACGTCCACCTGGCTCATGTGGCTGCCAGCACCTGCGGGAGCGGTGCTACCGGCGGGCGTGGTGGTCTCGGTGGCACCGGTAGTGGGCGCGGCGGCAGGGGTGTCCGCGTGGGCTTCACCGATGCCAAGCTTGGATAGGATGGTGCTGAACAGGCTCATGGAGTTCTCCTGGGGTCTTGGATCAGGCGCACCGAGCGGCGCCTACCCTTAACCTGACCACGGCCGCGTCCGCAAAGTTTGCTCGGCGGCGCGCCGGATCGTCGTCATGGCGGCGAACGGTGGTGCCGGAGCGTGGTCGATTTGCAGGTCGAGCCGCGCCTGTCATGGGCTGGACGTCGCGGAAATCCCGGCGTTCCACCGGCCTTTCCGTTACAATCGTCCCACCGTATTAGCGAGGTGCATCGTGGAAATCATCGATACCATCAAAGACCAGATTGCCAACAATCCCGTGCTGCTCTACATGAAGGGTTCGCCGAACGCGCCTCAGTGCGGCTTCTCTTCCCGCGCCGCTCAGGTGCTGATGGCCTGTGGCGAAAAATTCGCCTATGTCGACATCCTGCAGAATCCGGAAATCCGCGCCAACCTGCCCAAGTACGCCAACTGGCCGACGTTCCCCCAGCTGTGGGTCGGCGGTGAGCTGGTCGGCGGCAGCGACATCCTGGCCGAGCTGTATGAGAAGGGCGAGTTGCAGACCCTGATCAAGCAAGCCGTGGAAACCAAGGACGCTTGAGTCCCTGGTTCATAAAAAAGCCCGCAGTGTGCGGGCTTTTTTTATGGGCGGCTGCCTGATCAATCGTCGTCGTCGTGCATCTGCGACTGGATGTAGTTCTCGATCCCGACGCTGGCGATCAGGCTCAGCTGGGTCTCCAGCCAGTCGATATGCTCTTCCTCGGATTCGAGGATGCTCTTGAGCATGTCGCGACTCACGTAGTCCCGCACGCTCTCGCAGTAGGTGATGGCTTCACGCAGATCGGCCACGGCGCTGATTTCCAGGCGCAGGTCGCACTGGATCATCTCCTGGGTATTCTCGCCGATCATCAGCTTGCCCAGGTCCTGCAGGTTGGGCAGGCCTTCCAGGAACAGGATGCGCTCGATCAGGCGATCGGCGTGCTTCATCTCGTCGATGGATTCCTTGTACTCGTGATGACCCAGCTTGCGGATACCCCAGTCGTTGTACATCCGCGAGTGCAGGAAATACTGGTTGATGGCCACCAGTTCGTTGCCGAGGATCTTGTTCAAATGCTGGATGACGGTGATATCGCCTTTCATGGCCGGACCTGCAAATCGGGTGGGATTGCCGGCAGTCTGAGCGTGGGAGGGCCCTTTGTCAAAAGCTTAAGTTGTTGAAAAATCGACGAAAATCGAACGGTAATCGAAAGCTTTTCCATCCTTTCCGTAAGCGTTTGATTAGACAATAAAAAAGCCGGACGCAAGGTCCGGCTTTTTTTGCAGGGGTATCGCTCAGGCGCGCGGGACGTCCAGCGCATAGGCGAGCTGCTGGGCGCCGTGCAGCTCACCGAGGGTTTCCTTGACCACCTGTTTGGCGAGGCAGGCGCACTTGCCGCACTGGGTGGCGCAACCCGTGCTTTCCCGGACTTCCCGATAACTGCAGCAGCCTTCATAGATGGCTTCGCGAATCTGCTTGTCGGTCACGCCACGGCAAAGACACACGTACATGGATCGCCTGCTGTATGAGTGGAGGTGCCGCCAAAGCTAATGACAATGAGAATGATTGTCAAAGTTGTAGGCGGCAAAATCTCATTAACGGCAGGGCGGGCGACGGACGGTCAGTCCAGATCGACCCAGCCGCCCATCTCCCGCCAGCGATTGACGATGCCGCAGAACAGTTCGGCGGTCTTCTCGGTGTCGTAGCGGGCCGAGTGGGCTTCGCGATTGTCGAATTCGATACCGGCGGCCTGGCAGGCCTTGGCCAGCACCGTCTGACCATAGGCCAGGCCGGCAAGGGTGGCGGTATCGAAGCTGGAGAAGGGATGGAAGGGATTGCGCTTCAGGCCGCAGCGCAGCACCGCGGCATTGAGAAAACCCAGGTCGAAGCTGCTGTTGTGGCCGACCAAGATGGCTCTCTTGCAGCCATTGGCCTTGAGCGACTTGCGCACGCCCTTGAAGATCTCGCTGAGCGCCTGCTCTTCGCCCACCGCCATGCGCAGCGGATGGTCGAGCTTGATGCCGGTGAACTCCAGCGCCGCCGGCTCGATATTGGCGCCGGCGAAGGGTTCGACGCGGAAGAAGTAGGTGTGGTCCGGATAGAGCACCCCGTCCTCGTCCATGGCCACCGTGGTGGCGGCGATTTCCAGCAGGGCATCGGTGGCGGCATTGAAGCCGCCGGTCTCGACATCCACCACCACCGGCAGGTAGCCGCGGAAGCGGCGCGCCATGGGGATGCGCGAGTCGGACATCGGCTGGCTGGCGTCCAGTTCGTCGCTGAAGGTCTCGTCCATGCTCATGCGCCCACCTCCAGACGCCAGCGCAGGGTCTCGCCGGCGCGCAGCGGAATCACCTCGTGGTCACCGAAGGGCAGGGAGGCGGGGGCCTGCCAGTCCTCGCGGACCAGGGTGACGGTCTCGGTATTGCGCGGCAGGCCGTAGAAATCGGCGCCGAAATGGCTGGCGAAGCCTTCCAGGCGGTCGAGGGCATTGCGGCTCTCGAAAGCCTCGGCATAGAGCTCCAGGGCGCCGTAGGCGGTGTAGCAGCCGGCGCAGCCGCAGGCTGCCTCCTTGGCGTGGCGGGCATGGGGTGCCGAATCGGTGCCGAGGAAGAACTTGGGACTGCCGCTGGTGGCGGCGTCCAGCAGGGCGCTCTGGTGGGTGTTGCGCTTGAGGATCGGCAGGCAATAGAAATGCGGCCGGATCCCGCCCACCAGCATGTGGTTGCGGTTGTACAGCAGGTGGTGGACGGTGATGGTGGCGCCGACGTTGGCCGGGGCCTCGCGGACGAAGGCAGCGGCATCACCGGTGGTGATGTGCTCGAACACCACCTTCAGCGTCGGGAAGCGCTGGACGATACGCACCAGGTGCTCGTCGATGAATTTCTTCTCGCGGTCGAAGACGTCCACCTCGGCATGGGTGACCTCGCCGTGCACCAGCAGCGGCAGGCCGATCTCGGCCATGGCTTCCAGCGTGGGAAAGAGGTTGTCCAGCGAGGTCACGCCGGAATCGGAATTGGTGGTGGCGCCGGCCGGATAGAGCTTGGCGGCGTGCACGAAGCCGCTGGCCTTGGCGCTGCGTACCTCTTCCGGGCTGGTGCGATCGGTGAGATAGAGCACCATCAGCGGTTCGAAGCGGCTGCCGGCCGGGCGCGCGGCGAGGATACGCGCGCGGTAGGCGGCGGCCTGCTCGGCATTGCGCACCGGTGGCACCAGGTTGGGCATGACGATGGCGCGACCGAATTCCCGGGCAGCGTCGGCGACGGTCTGCTGCAGGGCGGCGCCGTCGCGCAGGTGAATGTGCCAGTCATCGGGACGGGCAAGGGTGATCCGGTCGGTCATGCGGGATTCCAGGCTGCGGGAAAGTGGGGAAATGCTACCGGAAAAGGGGGTGGCCGGCATCCGTGCGGCGGGACCGTACTCAAGTTTTCCATGCCTTCGACCGATAAGAAGCCCAGGTACTTTTTCTTTCCGGAGTCCGACGTGCGCCCGCGTTACCTCTTCCTTTCCTCTCTGCTGCTTGCCGTGCCGGCCTGGGGGATGACCTTCCAGAGCCGGCTCGAGAGCGTGGAATGGAAGGTCGAGGGCGACATCTTCGCCTGTCGCCTGCTGCAGCCCATTCCTCGTTTCGGCAGTGGCGGCTTCCTGCGCCGCGCGGGCGAGTCCACGGTCTTCGAGTTGCGACCCAATGGTCAGTGGCTGCCGGCGGGCAGTGCCAGCCTGAAAGCGGCGGCGGTGCCCTGGAAGCCGGGGCTGGGCGATATCAGCCTCGGCTCGGTCAAGGTCGTCGAGGGCGAGCAGGCGCTGGCCACCAGCGCGCAGCAGGCGCAGCGGCTGCTGGCGGGGTTGATGGAAGGGCGCATGCCCCAGGTCAGTCGCGCGGGCGCCCTGGACGACCGGGTCGAGGTTCGGCTGCTGCCGGTGCGCTTCGAACCGGCCTACCAGCAATTCCAGGCCTGTACCCAGAAGCTGCTGTCGGTCAACTTCGAGCAGATCCGCCATTCCCAGGTCAGTTTTCCGGGCGGCGGGGATACCCTCGACGATCTGGCCAAGGCCAAGCTCGATCTCATCGACGAGTACCTGAAGGCCGATCCGACGGTCAATCACGTCATCGTCTCGGGCTACAGCGACAACCAGGGCACGCGCCTGGATAACCGCCAGGAGTCACGGCTGCGCGCCATCGCGGTGATGGAGTACCTCAAGAGCAAGGGCTTCGCCGCGGAGCAGATCGAATTGCGCTTCTTTGGCGAGCAGTACCCCGTGGCGCCGAACAGCAACAAGGCCAATCGCGCGCTCAATCGCCGGGTGACCCTGGTGTTCTCGCGGGTGTCGCCGAGCGCCGAGCCCCCGGCTGCGGCAACCACCAGCACCGCGGCCAATCCGGCCGAACCGCCGGCGCCCACCCCGGCACCGCCGGCCAAGCCCAAGGGCTGATCCGCCCCGACCGCATGTCGCCCAGACATCAGAGTGCGTCGCGCCCCTGTAAAAGCAGCGAGGCGACCAGTAGAATTGTCGCTTTCCGACTCAACGCAACACACGGGAGCGAACGGCATGGCGGATGTGAAGAAGGTAGTCCTGGCGTATTCCGGCGGCCTGGACACCTCGGTGATCCTCAAGTGGCTGCAGGATACCTATAACTGCGAAGTGGTGACCTTCACCGCTGACCTCGGCCAGGGCGAGGAAGTCGAGCCGGCGCGCGCCAAGGCCAAGGCCATGGGCGTCAAGGAAATCTACATCGACGACCTGCGCGAAGAGTTCGTCCGCGACTTCGTCTACCCGATGTTCCGTGCCAACACCGTCTACGAAGGCGAGTACCTGCTGGGTACCTCCATTGCCCGTCCGCTGATCGCCAAACGCCTGATCGAGATCGCCAACGAGACCGGCGCCGACGCCATCTCCCACGGCGCCACCGGCAAGGGCAACGACCAGGTGCGTTTCGAGCTGGGCGCCTACGCGCTCAAGCCGGGCGTCAAGGTGATCGCGCCCTGGCGCGAGTGGGACCTGCTGTCCCGCGAGAAGCTGATGGACTACGCCGAAAAGCACCAGATCCCGATCGAGCGCCACGGCAAGAAGAAGTCGCCGTACTCCATGGACGCCAACCTGCTGCATATCTCCTACGAGGGCGGCGTGCTGGAAGACACCTGGACCGAGCACGAAGAAGACATGTGGCGCTGGACCAAGTCCCCGGAAGCCGCGCCGGACACCCCGACCTACCTCGAGCTGACCTACCGCAATGGTGACATCGTCGCCATCGACGGCCAGGAGCTGAGCCCGGCCACCGTGCTGGCCGAGCTGAACCGCATCGGCGGCGAGAACGGCATCGGTCGCCTGGACATCGTCGAGAACCGCTACGTCGGCATGAAGTCCCGTGGCTGCTACGAGACGCCCGGCGGCACCATCATGCTCAAGGCCCACCGCGCCATCGAGTCCATCACCCTCGACCGCGAGGTGGCTCACCTCAAGGACGAGCTGATGCCCAAGTACGCCAGCCTGATCTATACCGGCTACTGGTGGAGCCCCGAGCGGCTGATGCTGCAGAAGATGATCGACGCCTCCCAGGCCAGCGTGAACGGCGTGGTACGCCTGAAGCTGTACAAGGGCAACGTCATGGTCGTCGGCCGCAAGTCCGACGAGTCGCTGTTCGATGCCAACATCGCCACCTTCGAAGAAGACGGCGGCGCCTACAACCAGGCCGACGCGGCGGGCTTCATCAAGCTCAACGCCCTGCGCATGCGCATCGCCGCGGGCAAGGGCCGCACCCTGCTGTAAGGGTCGCCATGCAACGCAAAACCCCAGCCTCGGCTGGGGTTTTTCATGGGCTACAGATCGAAGTCGTACTCGGAGATCTGCCGCTTCAGGCGACGCTCTTCGAGCATGTCGTCGATCAGGCGCCGCTTGGTCAGATTGGTCTTGCTGACGACGATAGGCTCGACGGTTTCGGGCGTCTCGCCATCGGTCTCGAAATCCTCGTCCACATCGATGTCGCTTTTGTCTTCGGCCATGGGTAACTCCGGCAAGGCTGGACAGGGTCACACGCCCGTCATCGACGGGGCTGCGGACCTTTTCGCGCACCTTATAGCGACAAAGCAGGGGCCGGTAAAAAAGATTTTTTCAATCGCCAAAGGGCTTTGGTGCGCCCTTTTTCAATCGTCAGAGGTTTTTGCCTTGTATTCGCAGAGATCCTCGATGCGGCAGCTGCCGCAGCGGGGCTTGCGCGCCTGGCAGACATAGCGGCCGTGCAGGATCAGCCAGTGGTGGGCATCCAGCAGGAAATCCTTCGGCACCACCTTGAGCAGCTTGAGCTCGACCTCCACCACGTTCTTGCCCGGTGCCAGATTGGTTCTGTTGCTGACCCGGAAGATATGGGTATCCACCGCCATGGCGAGCTGACGGAAGGCGGTGTTGAGCACCACGTTGGCGGTCTTGCGCCCCACGCCGGGCAGGGCCTCCAGTTCCTCGCGGGTCTCGGGTACCGCGCCGCCATGGCGCTCCAGCAACAGCCGGCAGGTCTCGATGACGTTCTTGGCCTTGCTGTTGTAGAGCCCGATGGTCTTGATGTACTCCGACAATCCTGCCACACCCAGGTCCAGGATGGCCTGGGGGGTGTTGGCCACCGGATAGAGGCGGGCGGTGGCCTTGTTGACGCTGACGTCGGTGGCCTGGGCCGAGAGGATCACCGCTATCAGCAGCTCGAACGGTGAGGCGTAGGCCAGTTCCGTCCTGGGATCGGGATTGTCCTCGTGCAGCCGGCGAAAGATCTCCAGGCGTTTGGCGGCATTCATGGGTCGGTTCGCTCTTCCAGGGCCGTGAGGTGCTGAGCCGCCTGCTGAGCGGCGCTGCGCAGGGTTTCCAGCTGGCCGCGCTGCGTGGATGTGGGCTCGCTACCGAAGGCCCGCTCGGCCTTGGTCAGCTGGGCGCGTGCCAGGGTGGCAGCGATCCGCGCCTGCCTGAGCGCAGCGGGGGCGGCGACCGGCTGCGCCAGGGCCGGCGCAGTGGCGCTGGCGGGCCCCTGCTGCGCCCTGTCGAGGGCCGTCTGCGCCTGTTGTGCGGCTTCACGCAACTGCTGCACCTGGGTTTCCAGCGCGGGCGTACCGTATTGGACCAATTGCCGTTCGGCCTTCTGCAGCGCGACACGCGCCATGGCGACGGCGATCTTCAGCGGCTTGAGCGAGGATTCTGCCGTGGCGGGGGGCTCCGCAGCCGTGGCGGTCACAGGCGGCGCCTGACGGCGCTGGCGCTCGGCGTCCAGCCGTTCGCGGTCCCGTTGCAGGCGTGACTGGCGGGCATCGAAGCGGCGCCGATAGTACTGCGCGCGCTGGCGCTCCGCCTGGCGGTCGATCGGCGCAGGTACCGGCACCAGATCGATGCAGTCCACCGGGCAGGGCGCCAGGCACAGCTCGCAACCGCTGCATTCGTTCTCGATCACCGTGTGCATCAGCTTGGCCGCGCCCAGGATGGCATCGGTGGGGCAGACCTGGATGCACTTGGTGCAGCCGATGCACTCGGCTTCGCGGATCACCGCGCGCTGGCTGGGCGTCACCGGATAAGGCGAGTCCAGGGGCAGTGTCGGGCGCTGCAGCAGGGCAGCAAGCTCGACGATGGTCGCCGTACCGCCCGGTGGGCACTTGTTGTGCGCTTCACCCGCGGCGATGCCGGCCGCATAGGGCTGGCAACCGGGGTGGCCGCACTTGCCGCACTGGGTCTGGGGCAGCAGGGCGTCGATGGCGCTGATGAGGGTGGCGTGAGCGTTCATGATCGGGGTCGGGGCTGGAGGAGGAACGGCGCCCTGAGAGCCTGCTCAAAGTCGGCTGCGCGTCGGCCAAACTGCGTTGAAAATGGCTTCGGAATGCTCATTTACGCTTTGTAAACTCCGCTTCCTCAGCCATGTTCGCCTTGTTTGTCGCTAACTCGCTCGCCTTTGAGCAGGCTCTCGGCGCCGTCGCTGTCACATCACCCGCTGGCCGGGCTTGGCGCCGCTGTCGGGGCTGAGCAGGTGGATCTCGGTGCCGCCGGGGCCGGCGGCCAGGACCATGCCCTCGGACACGCCGAACTTCATCTTGCGCGGCGCCAGGTTGGCGACGTACAGGGTCAGGCGGCCTTCGAGCTGGCTCGGCTCGGGGTAGGCGCTCTTGATGCCGGAGAAGACGTTGCGCTTGGCATCGCCGATGTCCAGGGTCAGGCGCAAGAGCTTGTCGGCGCCTTCGACGAATTCGGCTTTCTCGATCAGCGCGATGCGCAGATCGACCTTGGAGAAGGTATCGAAGTCGATGGTCTCGGCCAGCGGGGCCTTGCTCAGTTCGCCATTGCCGGCCGGCTGGGGGGCGGCCTGGGCGGCCAGGTCTTCCTTGGAAGCGTCGATCATGGTCTGCACCTTGGCGGGTTCGATGCGGGTGAGCAGGGGCTGGAAGGCGTTGAGCTGATGATTGGCCAGGCGGATGTCGAGGTCGGCCCAGGTCAGGGGGGCGACGTTGAGGAAGGCCTCGGCGGCGGCGGTCAGGTTGGGCAGTACCGGCTTGAGCAGGATCGCCAGCTGGCGGAACAGCTCGATGCCCTGGGCGCAGATGGCCTGGACTTCGTCGGCCTTGCCGTCCTGCTTGGCCAGGCTCCAGGGCGCCTTGTCGGCGATCCAGGCGTTGGCGCGGTCGGCCAGGGCCATGATCTCGCGCATGGCACGGCCGAAGTCACGGGTCTCGTAGGCCTCGGCGATGCTGGGCGTGGCCGCGCGGAAGGCGGCTTCCAGCTCGGGTGCGGCCTGGGCGTCCACCAGCAGGCCGGCGTTGCCCTTGTGGATGAAGCCGGCGCAGCGGCTGGCGATGTTGACCACCTTGCCCACCAGGTCGGAATTGACCTTCTGCACGAAGTCCTCGAGGTTCAGGTCGATGTCCTCGACGTGGCGCGAGAGCTTGGCGGCGAAGTAGTAGCGCAGGTATTCGGGATTCAGGTGATCCAGGTAGGTGCGCGCCTTGATGAAGGTGCCGCGGGACTTGGACATCTTCTGGCCGTCGACGGTGAGGAAGCCATGAACGCTCAGCGCCGTCGGCTTGCGGTAGCCGGCGCCTTCGAGCATGGCCGGCCAGAACAGCGCATGGAAGTTGACGATGTCCTTGCCGATGAAGTGGTACAGCTCGGCGGTGCTGTCCTTGTTCCAGTAGGCGTCGAAATCCAGGTCGTCACGGCGGTCGCAGAGGCTCTTGAAGCTGGCCATGTAGCCGATGGGCGCGTCCAGCCAGACATAGAAGTACTTGCCTGGCGCATCGGGGATCTCGAAGCCGAAGTAGGGCGCGTCACGGGAGATGTCCCATTCCTGCAGCCCGGCGTCCAGCCATTCGGCGATCTTGTTGGCCACCGATTCCTGCAGGGCGCCGCTGCGGGTCCAGCCCTTGAGCATCTCGGCGAAGTCGGGAAGCTTGAAGAAGAAGTGCTCGGATTCGCGCAGCACCGGGGTCGCGCCGGAGATGGCCGACTTGGGATCCTTCAACTCGGTGGGCGCATAGGTGGCGCCGCACTTCTCGCAGTTGTCGCCGTACTGGTCGGCGCTGCCGCACTTGGGGCAGGTGCCCTTGATGAAACGGTCGGCCAGGAACATCTGCTTGTCCGGGTCGAAATACTGGGTGACCGGACGGGTGGCGATGTGGCCGTTCTCGCGCAGCTTCAGGTAGATCGCGCGCGACAGCTCGCGATTCTCTTCCGCGTGGGTGGAGTGGAAGTTGTCGAAGGCCACGCCGAAGTCGGCGAAGTCGGCGCTGTGCTCGCGTTTGACGTTGTCGATCAGCTGTTCGGGCGTGATGCCCTCGCGCTCGGCGCGCAGCATGATGGCCGAGCCGTGGGCGTCGTCGGCGCAGACATAGATGCACTGGTTGCCGCGCAGCCGCTGGAAGCGGGCCCAGATGTCGGTCTGGATGTACTCGACCATGTGGCCGAGATGGATGGAGCCATTGGCGTAGGGCAGGGCGCTGGTGACGAGAATCTTGCGGGGCTCGGTCATGGTCTTGGCTGGATCGCGGCGCTGATAAGTTGACCGACCATCATAGCGAAATGGCCGGTCGGTTTCATCCGTGGGGATGGGCGTTAAAAAGCGCGAAGTCCTGCGGGCTAGCGCCAGGCAAGGCGGAAATTGCCGAGGAAGCACAGTTTACGACGGGTAAATGAGCATTCTGAGGCAGTTTCCAAGGCAGTCTGGCCGACGCGCAGCAGACTTCGAGCATTCAGAGATCCGCCAGCTGCCAGTACAGGGCGCTGACCATGGCCGCGCCCAGGGCGGCGCTGCGGGCACCGTTCCAGCCCACATCGGGGCGGGGATCGTTGGCGTTGTCCTTGAACGGCAGCTCCAGGGTCAGGGCCAGGCAGCCATGGGTATGGCCGACATACTTGGTGGCGAGCTTCAGGGTTTCGCTGCCGAAGTGACCACGGGGATAGCCGTACCGGGTCTGGAAGTCGGGGCTGGCACGCTGGAAGCGCTGCAGGAAGGCCTGCTGCTCGGCCTCTTCGCGCTCACCGAAGTTGGGCAGGCCATTGCAGCCGTCGACGAAGACATAGGGCAGGGCCTCATCGCCGTGGATGTCGAGGAACAGATCGCAGCCGCTCGCGGCGATGGCGCGGCGTACCGCCAGAATCTCGGGGCTGCGCTCCTCGTCCGGCTCCAGCCATTCGCGGTTGAGGTTGGCGCCGGCGGCGTTGGTTCTCAGATTGCCCAGGGCGGAGCCGTCGGGATTCATGTTTGGCACCACGTGCAGTACCGCATGCTCCAGCAGCTTGCCGCCGACCGGATCGCCCTGCTGTTCGCCGAGGCCCAGCAGTCGGCGCAGCAGGCCTTCGACGAACCACTCGGCCATGGGCTCGCCGGGGTGCTGGCGGGCAATGATCCAGATGTTCTTCTTGCTGGCGCCCGGCGTGCCGATGCGCAGCAGGTCCAGCGAGCGCCCGAGCAGCGAGCGGCCGACGGTTTCCAGACGGACGGCGGGATGGCGCTGGGCCTCGCCCATGAAGGCCAGGTGGCGACTCTCCGGATAGGGCTCGAAGTAGGCGAAGAACAGGCTGTCGTGTTCCGGGGTGACGGTCCAGCTCAGGGTCTTGCCGTCATAGCGGCTGGGAATGCGGAACCACTGCTGGCCGCAATAGCTGGCGACCACGCCATAGTCGCGCCAACCTTCGGGGTAGGCGCACTCGCCGGCATTGTCGAAGCTCAGCTGGCAGGGCAGGCCGCGGGCGCCTTCGAGACGGAAATGGAACCACTGGGTGAAGGGCGACGCGGTGTCCGGGCGGATGCGCAGGCGGATGTCGGTGGGGTCGGCCAGGGACAGCACCTCGACGGCGCCGCTGTCGAAGGTGGAACTGATGTGCAGGGAAGAGGCGTTCACGCAGGGCTCCACGGGCAAGGGCAAAGCCGGGAGTGTAGCGCCGCGTGGATAGGCTTTAGCAAGGACAGTGGGTAGCATAGGCCGCAGCTTCTCTTTCCTATCCGCTGTTTCCGGGAGTCTGCATGACCGCTCCGACTCGCGAGGCCATCGAGGCCGCGCTGCGCCAGTATCACGATCCCTATCTCGAACAGGACCTGCTCAGCGCCGGCGCCCTGCGCGACCTCGCGCTGGACGGTGGCCGGGTGCGCGCCCGCTTCGAGCTGGGCTATGCCGCCGGACTGTTCAAGGGTGGCCTGGCCCAGGTGCTCAAGACCGCGTTGGAGAACGTGCCCGGGGTCGAGACCGCCGAGATCCAGGTCGATTGCACCATCGCGCCTCACGCCGCCCAGCCGCAGCTGGAGGCCATGGGCAACGTCAAGAACATCATCGCCGTGGCCTCGGGCAAGGGCGGGGTGGGCAAGTCCACCACCGCCGCCAACCTGGCCCTGGCGCTGGCCCGCGAAGGGGCCCGGGTCGGCGTGCTGGACGCCGACATCTATGGCCCCAGCCAGGGCATCATGTTCGGCTTCGCCGAGGGCACCCGTCCCGAGGTGCGCGACGAGAAGTGGTTTATACCGTTGCAGGCCCATGGCGTCGAGGTCATGTCCATGGCCTTCCTGACCAACGACAAGACGCCGGTGGCCTGGCGTGGCCCGATGGTCTCCGGCGCCCTGATCCAGCTGATCACCCAGACCGCCTGGAACGACCTCGACTACCTGGTGATCGACATGCCGCCCGGTACTGGCGATATCCAGCTGACCCTGGCGCAGAAGGTACCGGTGGCCGGCGCGGTGATCGTCACCACACCCCAGGACCTGGCCCTGCTGGACGCCAGGAAGGGCGTGGAAATGTTCCAGAAGGTCAACATCCCGGTGCTCGGGGTGGTGGAGAACATGGCCGTGCACATCTGCTCCAACTGCGGCCATGCCGAACACCTGTTCGGCGAAGGCGGCGGCAGCAAGCTGGCCGAGCAATACGGCGTGGACCTGCTGGCCTCGCTGCCGCTGGCCATGGCCATCCGCGAGCAGGCCGACGCCGGACGGCCCACCGCCATCGCCGATCCGGACAGCCAGATCGCGCTGATCTACCAGGAACTGGCGCGCAAGGTCGGCGCCCGTATCGCCCAGGGCGGTCAGGCCGGCGGCGGCATGCCGACCATCACCGTCAGCGACGACTGATTTCGTTCGTTCGCCTTTGAGACCGCGCGGCTATCCAATACAATGCGCGGTCAATTTTTTCGCCCCGGAGCTAGACCTGCCATGAGCATCAAATCGGACAAGTGGATTCGCCGCATGGCCCAGGAACACGGCATGATCGAGCCCTTCGTCGAGCGCCAGATGCGCGGCGCGGACGACAGCCGGGTGATCTCCTACGGGGTGTCCAGCTACGGCTACGACGTGCGCTGCGCCAACGAATTCAAGGTGTTCACCAACATCCATTCGGCGGTGGTGGACCCGAAGAACTTCGACGACAAGAGCTTCGTCGACGTGGTCAGCGATGTCTGCATCATTCCGCCGAACTCCTTCGCCCTGGCGCGCACCGTGGAATACTTCCGCATCCCGCGCGACGTCCTGACCATCTGCCTGGGCAAGAGCACCTATGCCCGCTGCGGCATCATCGTCAACGTCACCCCGCTGGAGCCCGAGTGGGAAGGCCACGTGACCCTGGAGTTCTCCAACACCACGACCCTGCCGGCCAAGATCTACGCCAACGAGGGCGTGGCGCAGATGCTGTTCCTGCAGTCCGACGAGGCCTGCGAGGTCTCCTACAAGGATCGCGGTGGCAAGTACCAGGGCCAGCGTGGCGTGACCCTGCCACGCGCCTGAGCGCAGGTGTTCGAGCGAAGCCGCCTGTCGGGCGGCTTCGCTGTTTCCGGGCCTCAAGAATCGACCGCTGCCGCCGATAGCCTGTGAACTGACTTATCTTTGGAGTGGACTTTCCATGGCCGGCATTCTCGACACCGTCGATCAACGCACCCAGCTGGTTGGCGAGAACCGTCTGGAAATTCTCATGTTCCAGCTGTCCAGCCGGCAGATGTTCGCCATCAACGTGTTCAAGGTGCAGGAGGTGCTCAAGCTGCCGCGCCTGACCCAGATGCCCAAGCGCCATCCGATGATCTGCGGCGTCGTCCACCTGCGTGGCCAGACCCTGCCGGTGATCGACCTGGCGGCGGCCATCGGCATGCGACCCATCACGCCCGACGAGAACAGCACCATCATCGTTACCGAGTACAACCGCTCGGTGCAGGCTTTCCTGGTCGGCAGCGTCGATCGCATCATCAACCTCAACTGGGACAGCATCCAGGCCCCGCCCGGCGGCGCCGGACGCCAGCACTACCTGACCGCCATCACCCGCATCGAAGACCGCCTGGTGGAGGTGATCGACGTGGAAAAGGTGCTGGCCGAGATCGCTCCCTACAACGTCAAGGTTTCCCAGGAACGTCTGGCCGATCCGCTGCTGGCCAAGGCCCGCGGTCGCGAGGTGCTGCTGGTGGATGACTCCAGCACCGCCATCGGCCAGCTGCGCGACACCCTGGTGCAGCTGGACCTGAAATTCCACGTCGCCACCGATGGCCTGCAGGCGCTGCGCAAGCTCAAGGCCTGGGCCGACGAGGGCGTGGTGCTGACCGACAAGCTGCTGATGGTGCTCACCGATGCCGAGATGCCGGAAATGGACGGCTACCGCCTGACCACCGAGATCCGCCAGGACCCGCGTCTCGCCGATCTCTATGTGGTGTTGCACACCTCGCTGTCGGGCAGCTTCAACGAAGCCATGGTGAAAAAGGTGGGCTGCAACGCCTTCCTCTCCAAGTTCCAGCCCGATCAGCTGGTCGAGGAAGTGCGCCGGCGCCTGGCGCTGGCCGAGGAGTGATCCTCGCGGTTTCGCCGCTCCGGCGCCTCCCTTACACTGGCGGCCCTTGTCCGCCGCCAGGAAGCCGCGCCCATGTCGCACCTCAGTGCCCTCTATCGTTATCCCGTCAAGTCGACGGCCGTGGAATCCCTCGTCCAGGCCGAGGTGGATGCCCTGGGCCTGGTGGGTGACCGCCGCTGGATGGTGGTGGATGCCGACACCGGCCGCTTCCTGACCCTGCGCCAGCTGGCGCAGATGAATCACATCGAGGCGCGCTGGCTGGCTGCCGACCGGCTGCGCCTGAGCGCGCGCGGCCGGACGCCGCTCGACGTGACGGTGCCGGATACCACCGGCGAACAACTGGGCGTGACCATCTGGCGCGACACCCTGCAGGCGCCGGTCGCCGCCGCGGCGGATGCCTGGCTGAGCGACTTCCTCGGTCGCCGCTGCCGCCTGGTGCACATCACGGAAAGCCATGCCCGCCAGATCAACACCGATTTCGCCGAGCCGGGGCAAAAGGTGCATTTCGCCGACGGCTTCCCCTTGCTGCTGACCAGCGAGGCCTCGCTGGCCGATCTGGTGGCGCGGGTAGGCAAGCCGCTGGAGATGCTGCGCTTCCGGCCGAATCTGGTGGTGGAAGGCACGCCCGCATACGCCGAAGACGGCTGGAAGCGCCTGCGCATCGGCGCGGTGGACTTCGCCGTCGCCTGTCCCTGCGCGCGCTGCATCGTCATCACCCAGGATCCGGTGACCGGTGAAAAGGACCCGGATCGGCAGCCGCTCACTGCCTTGCGCGAATATCGCTTCCAGGACAATCGCATGCTGTTCGGCATGAACGTCATCCCCCTGGGGCGCGGCACCATCGAAGCCGGCATGCCGGTGGAGGTGCTGGAATGAATCCCGTGCGGCGTGTGGCGCTGGTCAGTCCGGCAGGTGCGGTCAAGGAAGAGCTGGTCACGGCGGCGATCGAGCAACTGCAGGCCGCCGGCATCGAAGCGGTCCTGGGCGAGCAGGCGCTCAAGCGCCATCGCTATCTCGCCGGTACCGCCGAGGAGCGCGCCGCGGATCTGCACTGGGCCTTCAGCCAGGCGGACGTGGATGCGGTCTGGTGCCTGCGCGGCGGTTACGGATCCGCCCAGTTGCTGCCCTGGCTGGACTGGTCGCGGCTGTCCAGCAGCAAGGGCCGGCCGCTGATCGGCTATTCCGACCTGACGGTGCTGCTGGAGGCCTTTCACCGCCGCGGTCTCACCGCCATCCACGGCCCGGGCGCCCTGGATTGGGGGCGTCGTGACGAGGATCCGGCTACCCAGGCGGCCCGTACCCGCTCGCTGGAATCGGTCCTGGAACTGTGCGCGGGCAGCCGTCCGGCCTGGCAGCTGGAGCGCCTGGCCGGTCCGGCCCAGGTGCCTGCCGGCGAACTGATCGGCGGCAACCTGACCACCCTGGCCAGCGTGGTCGGGACCGCCGCCGCCCTGCGCCCCCACGACGGCGCCATCCTCATGCTGGAAGACGTCGGCGAGCCCTTCTATCGTCTGGAGCGCAGCCTCTGCCAGTTGCTCGGCAACCTCACCGAGCACCGCATCGGTGCGGTCTGCCTGGGCACCTTCACCGACTGCCCGCCGCGTAACGTCGAGCAGTCGCTGGAGGAAATCTTCGCCGAGTGGCTGGCGCCGCGTGGCATCGCCCTCTATCGCGGCCTGCCCAGCGGCCATGGGCCGGAAAACCAGGCCTGGCCCTATGGCGCTCGCGTGCGCCTGGAAGCGGGTCGCCTGCAGGTGCTCTAGGCCTGCCCAGCCCCGGGCGGGTCAGTCCGCCCAGGGCGAAGCCAGTTCCAGCTTGCACAGCAGCTGGCGCTTCTTGCTGTTGTAGCCCTGCATCCGCACCAGCAGTTCATCCAGGGTGGCGACCGCCTTGAGGATGTGCGGGCCCTTGTTGAGCATCACGCATTCGGCGCGGACCCCGGTCGCCGCATCGGTGATCTCGGCGCGCGAAGGCGAACCCTTCTTGGCCAGGTTTTCCAGCACCTGGGTCGCCCAGATCACCGGCACGTGGGCCGCTTCGCACAGACAGAGAATGTCTTCCTGCAGCGCCGCCAGGCGCTCGAAGCCGCCTTCCACGGCCAGATCGCCGCGGGCGATCATCACGCCGAATCCGCCGCGCTGCATGCCCGCCAGCAACAGTGCGGGAAGATTGTCGAAGCCCCGGCGCGTTTCTATCTTCAGCACCACGCCCAGGTGCTCGGCCCGCAGGCGCGCCAGCTCAGCGAGCAGCGCGCGGACATCGTCCGCGCTGTTGACGAAGGACATCTCGATACCGTCCGCATGCTCGGCGGCAAAGGCCAGGGCCGCGAGGTCCTGTTCGCCCAGCGCTGCCAGCCGCAGGGTGCTCTGGGGAAAGTTGATGCCCTTGTCGCCCTTGAGCTTGGCGCCGCCCGGCGCCTGGGTGATGCGGATCTGCAGCGCGTCCTGATCGGCGCGTTCGATCAGCCCGCCGATCTTGCCATCATCGAACCAGACCGGCTCGCCGCTACGGACGTCGGCGAACACCTGGGGCAGGGTGCAGCCCAGGGTGGCGGGTGTCAGCAGGCGCCCGCCGCTGTCCTGGCTGGCGGGCCGACCGGGCGTCTGGTCGGCGGTCAGGATCAGCAGATCGTCCTCGGCCAGCCGCAGGGCGCCCGGTTGCGGGGCGAAATCGCCGATGCGGCTGTGCCTCCTGCGTCCATCGCGCTCGACGCTCAGGCGCAGGCCGGGCGTGAGGTAGGTGGTCTTGGTCGCCTCCGCCCAGCAGCCGCGGTCTCCGACCTCGACGACCGTCCAGCGACGCTGCGCCTGGCGCGTGTCCCTCAGCTGGATCCGCTCGCCCGCCTGCAGGCCAGCTAGCCAGCGTTCGCCCACCTGGATGCTGGCAGCCGCCGGGGAGGGCGCCGGTCGCGGCCGGCGGCGGCCGGTAAGCCAGATCCGCGCCGGCTGGCGGACGCGGCCCTGGGCGTCGCGCTCGGGCTTCACCTTCTTTACCGCCATGCCCGTGGCGATGGGCCCTGTGCGCAACTTGGGGCCCGGCAGGTCCATGAATACCTTGCAGGGCTGGTCCAGCTCCGCGCTGGCCCGCCGCACGTGGTCGATCATGCGCGTCCAGGTGGCCGGTTCGTCGTGGGCGCAGTTGATGCGCGCGCAATCCATATGTCCCGCCAGCAGGTCGCGTACCAGCGCATAATCGTCGGCGGCTTCGCTTGGCAAGGTGACCATGATGGCGTACCTCCCGCGCGGAGGCGGGCGTGCCGAACAGTGCCCGTGCATGGTCTGCCAGGGGGTTGGCCGCCCTGGTCGTCGGCCGCGTCGCCGGGCTGCCACCGAGCAGGCGCTCCAGGGTGTTGATCAGGGTCGCCACGGTCGGCAGCACGGCGGCTTCGGAACGCCCCAGGGACGATAGCCCCAGGGCGGAGAGTTGCAGCTGCAGGCCCTGCAGATCGCCGTCGCGCAGCGCCAGATAGGCGAGCAGATTCCGGGCACTGGCCCGGTAGGCGGGATTGAGCGCCTGCCGATCCAGCCGCGGCTCCGCGGCGGCCTGTTCCAGGGCACCCTGCAGGGCGCGCAGTTTATCCAGCAGGGTGGCGAGAGCCTGATCGGGGGTTCGGGAACGCGAGGTCGAACGGGGCGGCACGCGAGATCTCCAGCAGAGGGCCCAGGCGAGACGCTCACCGGGCGTTCCTGTCTCGGACCCATGGCCGCCGCAGAAGTGAAAAGCCAAGTGTTGCCAGACATTAGCGGCAGATGGCCACTCCTCGCGAAGGCGGCCGCTGGCGCCCATAGGGAGTCGGCGAGGATGCTGCTATGATGCGCGGCCTTGACGACCCCCGTTTTCAGGTACCCGCCATGGTGCAGATTTCCGAACGTCTCCTGGTCCAGGCCCATCTGGCCGCCAAGCAGCCCAAGGCGCTCGGGCCGGACGAGATCGCCGCCTACAAGACCGCCATCGCCCGCGAGCTCAAGGCGCAGAACGCGGTGCTGCTCGCCCATTACTACACCGATCCGCTGATCCAGGCCCTGGCCGAGGAGACCGGCGGTTGCGTCGCCGATTCCCTGGAGATGGCCCGCTTCGGCAATCGCCACCCGGCGTCCACCGTGGTGGTGGCCGGGGTCAAGTTCATGGGCGAGACGGCCAAGATCCTCAACCCGGAAAAGCGCGTGCTGATGCCGACCCTGGAGGCCACCTGCTCCCTGGACCTGGGGTGCCCGGTGGAGGAGTTCTCCGCCTTCTGCGACCAGCATCCCGAGCGCACCGTGGTGGTCTACGCCAACACCTCGGCCGCAGTGAAGGCCCGCGCGGACTGGGTGGTGACGTCCGGCTGCGCGCTGGACATCGTCGAGCACCTGATGGACAACGACGAGACCATCCTCTGGGCTCCCGATCGCCACCTGGGTCGCTATATCCAGCGCGAAACCGGTGCCGACATGCTGCTGTGGGAAGGCGCCTGCATCGTCCACGAGGAGTTCAAGGCCAGCCAGCTGGAAGACCTCAAGCGGCTCTACCCGGAAGCGGCCATCCTGGTGCATCCGGAGTCGCCCGAGGCGGTGATCGAGCTGGCCGACCATGTCGGCTCCACCAGCCAGATGATCAAGGCGGCCCAGACGCTGCCCAATCGCCAGTTCATCGTCGCCACCGATCGCGGCATCTTCTACAAGATGCAGCAGGCCTGCCCCGACAAGACCTTCATCGAGGCACCCACCGCCGGCAACGGCGCCGCCTGTCGCAGCTGCGCCCACTGTCCCTGGATGGCGATGAACACCCTGGAGCGCACCCTCAACTGCCTGCTCGACGGCTCCGGCGAGGTGCTGGTCGATCCGGCGCTCATCCCCCGTGCGGTCAAGCCGCTCAAGCGCATGCTCGACTTCACCCAGGCGCTGCAGCTGCAGGCCAAGGGTAACGCCTAGCGCAGGATCTCTTCGCTCAGCTTGCGCTGGGCGATCATTTCCTGCTGGCGGGCGTCGATCCGCGCGGCCAGCTGATAGTTGCTGGCGGCGCGCTGCTTGGCGAAGCCCAGTTGCTGGATCGCCTGGTTGTAGTCACCGGTCAGGGCGAAGTACTCGGCTCTTGCCTGGTGCACCCCGACCAGATCACCGGCCTGGCCGCGAACGTCCGCCGCCTGATTCCACAGATCCGGATCGATCGGCCGCTGTTTGATCAGTTTGTCGAGCAACTGGCTGGCGGCCTTGGCCTGCTTGGTGCGGCCGAGCATGTCCACCTGGGCCAGACTCACGGCCAGATCGTCCGGATAGAGGTCCAGCAGTCGCTGCACGCGTTTCTGGGCGTCGGGCAGGCGATTGGCGGTGATGTCCAGATCGACCTGGGCGAGGTTGTAGCTGATGTCGTCCGGCGCCTTGCGCAGCAGCGGCGCGAGGGTGTCGCGCGCCTCGTTGAGCTGGCCCTGCTTGGTCAGTCCCATGGCCAGGCCATAGCGCACCGGATCGTTGTCCGGCGCCTCCTGCAACTGGGCGCGATAGCGCTTCACCAGCAGGCCGGCGGTCTCCTCGAAGTACATCTGGGTGCGCACCTTCATCAGCTGGAAGCGCTTGCTGTCCTCGACGCCTCCCTTGGGAAAACGCTCGGCGCGCGCCTGGGTATCGGCGATCCGGCTGTCCGTGACCGGGTGAGTCAACAGAAATTCCGGTGGGGTACGGTCATAGCGATACTGGCGGGCGAGCCGACCGAACATCTCCGGCATGGCGCGCGGATCGTAGCCGGCGCGCTCAAGATTGACGATGCCGACGCGGTCGGCCTCCTGCTCGTTGAGTCGGGAAAAGCGCAACTGGCTCTGGATCGCCGCCGCCTGGGTCGAGGCGATGGCGGCGATTCCCACATCGCCACCGCCTGCCGCGGCCGCAACGATCCCGGCGAGCAGGGCCGCCATCAGCGGCAGCTGCATGCGTTGCTGGTTTTCCACCCCGCGGGCGAAGTGGCGCTGGATCAGGTGACCCAGCTCATGGGCCATGACCGCCGCGTACTCGGCTTCGGTTTCCGATTTGAGGAACAGCCCACCATTCACCCCGATCACCCCACCGGGCGCGGCGAAGGCGTTGATCTCGGGGTCCTTGATCAGGATGAAGACCAGGCGGTGGTCCTGCAGGTCGCTGGTCTCGGCCAGCTTGTAGACGGTCTGTTCGACGAATTGCTTGAGCTGCGGATCGTTGATGGTCGGTACCTGGCCGCGCAGCATGCTCAGCCAGGCGCGGCCCATCTGAAACTCCTGCTCGGGCGAGACGATCGAAGAGCTGGCATCGCCCAGCGACGGCAGATCGTTCGCGCCCTGCGCCAGATGGGGCGCGGCGAGCAGCGCCAGGGACAGCAGGGCGGGGCGCAGGACGTTCATGGCAAGACTCGTGGCCGCAAAAGGGCTACTTTAGCGGCCCGCCGTCTGGGTGCCTAGCAAACCCGGGCACTGACGCAGCCCCCAATGGAGAATCCCATGGCCGATCTGAGCCAACCCTACACCGGCACCGTGACCGCCCAGCTGGACGCCAGCGGCCTGAGCTGCCCCATGCCGCTGCTCAAGGCGAAGCTGGAACTCAATCGCCTGTCCTCCGGCGAGGTACTGGCCGTGGTGGCGACCGATGCCGGCTCGCAACGCGACTTCCGCACCTTCGCCAAGCTGTCGGGGCATGCCCTGGTGGGCGAAGAGGTGGCGGGAGAGACCTTCCGCTACTGGCTGCGCAAGGCCTGATCAGGCCTGGTTGAGTGCCTGGGCGGCGGCCAGCACCTCGGCGACATGCCCGGGGACCTTCACGCCGCGCCAGATCCGGCGTACCACGCCTTCCCGGTCGATGAGGAAGGTACTGCGATCCACGCCGATGTAGTCCCTGCCATAGAGCTTCTTCTGCCGCATCACGTCGAACAGCTGACAGAGGGTCTCGTCCTTGTCGCTGATCAGCTCGAAGGGAAAGCCCTGCTTGGTGCGGAAGTTCTCATGGGTGCGCAGGCTGTCACGGCTGACGCCCAGGATCAGGGTATCGGCCGCCTGGAACTGCTCGTGCAGATCGCGAAAGCCCTGGCCCTGGGTGGTGCAGCCGGGGGTGTTGTCCTTGGGATAGAAGTACAGCACCGCCTGGCGACCGCGCAGGCTGGCGGGCGAGACCTCGAGGCCGCTGGTGGCCTGGGCCTGAAAATCCGGAAGCGGTTGGTCGAGGGTCGCGCTCATGGGCAGCTCCTTGCGGGTTCTGTCAGTTGCTCTGCGGCCGCCAGGGCTCGATCAGGGCATCCAGATTGAGGGCGTCGGCGAAATCCAGGAACTGATCGCGCAGCCAGCTGATCTGGGTCCCGGCTGGCAGGGTCACGGTGATGGTGGCGTTGAGCATGGTGCCGCCGGTCTGGGGCGCCTGGTAGGAATCGCAGACCAGGTTCTCCACTTCGATCTTGTGGTCGGCGAAGAACTGGCAGAGTTCGTTAAGGATGTCCGGGCGATAGGCGGCGCTGACATAGACGACGTACGGCAGGGCCTGGGGACGATTCTCCAGGGCGGCGCTGCGGGTGACGCCGACGGTGAAGCCGTGGCGCTTGCCAAGGCCGGCGAGGCCGCCTTCGAGGCGCGCCAGGCCGTCCCAGTTGCCGGAGACCTGCAGGATCAGCGCGCTGTATTCCCCGTGTCGGCTCAGCCGGCTGCTGACTACCGCACAGCGATTGTCCATGCAGCTGCGGTAGAGCACGTTGGTCAGCTCCATGGGATTGGCGCCCAGCGCACTGATGACGAGAAATTGTTCGCGAATCGGGGGGGTAGCGGACATTAGGGTTCCTGGCAGGGGGAGATACAGACTGGGTTCTGTAGGAAAAGCGTCTGCGCTCGGTGATGCTTCGTTGAAAAAGGCTTCGCCTGACCTTCGCTCGCCAACTTTTCGTACAGAACCTGGCAAAGGCGAAAGGGTAGCGAAAAGCGCTCGCGGGGGGAATGCCCGTTGGGGGGCACGTTGCTTGTGCTGGGGCAGAGGCGTCAGTACCATTACCGCTCTCTTTTTCCGGCAGGAGCGGTTGCATGATTGCGGGGAGCATGGTGGCGCTGGTCACCCCTATGGACGCCCAGGGGCGTATCGACTGGGACAACCTGACCAAGCTGGTGGACTTCCATCTCGCCGAAGGCACCGACGCCATCGTCGCGGTGGGCACCTCGGGTGAATCCGCCACGGTCGACGTCGACGAGCACGTAGCCGTGATCCGTCATGTGGTCGAGCAGGTCAAGGGCCGCATCCCGGTGATCGCAGGCACCGGTGGCAATTCCACCCGTGAGGCCATCGACCTGACCCGCGCCGCCAAGGACGCGGGCGCCGACGCCTGTCTGCTGGTCGTGCCCTACTACAACAAGCCGACTCAGGAAGGGCTGTACCAGCACTTCCGCATGATCGCCGAAACCGTCGCCATTCCGCAGATCCTCTACAACGTGCCGGGGCGCACCGCCTGCGACATGCTGGCCGAGACCGTCGAGCGCCTGGCCAAGGTGCCGAACATCATCGGCATCAAGGAAGCCACCGGCGACCTGGCTCGCGCCCGCGACATCCTCTCCCGGGTCAGCAAGGATTTCCTGGTCTACTCGGGCGATGACGCCACCGCTGCCGAACTCATGCTGCTGGGCGGCAAGGGCAACATCTCGGTGACCGCCAATGTCGCGCCGCGCGCCATGAGCGAACTCTGCGCCGCCGCCATGCGCGGCGATGCCGACACCGCACGCGCGCTCAACGAAAAGCTGATGCCGCTGCACAAGAATCTGTTCATCGAATCGAATCCGATCCCGGTGAAGTGGGCCCTGCATGAAATGGGCATGATCGACGCCGGTATCCGTCTGCCGCTGACCTGGCTCAGCTCGCGCTGCCACGAAGTGGTACGTCAGGCCCTGCGTCAGGCGGGAGTGCTGGCGTGATTAGGAAGCAGTCGATGAAACGTGTTCTGGGTTTGACGACGCTGGGTCTGGCCGTGGCCACCGCCAGTGGCTGCAGCTGGGTGTGGGGCGAGCATGGCTATTTCCGCGATCGCGGCAACGACTATCTCGAATCCCGCGAGACCGGCCCCATGCAGGTGCCGACGGATGTCCAGGCCAAGCCCATGGATCCGCTGTTGCCGATCCCGGCCAATGTGGCCGATACCCAGAATCGCTCCTATGGCTTCGAAGTGCCGAAACCCCAGGCGCTGGCCGTCCAGGGCAGTGGCAACGAGCAGTTCAGCGTGCAGCGCAGCGGCAATGCCCGCTGGCTGGCCGCCCAGAAGGTCCCGGCCAACGTCTGGCCGGTGGCTCGTCAGTACCTGACGGACAATGGCTTCCGCATTGCCGAAGAGCGCCCGCAGACCGGTGAGATCATTACCGCCTGGCAGGCGCCCACCGAGCTGTCGACGCCGCTGGCGCGCAGCCTGAGCACCAACGGCCGCCTGCAACCGGGCAACGAGCTGCGCACCCGCCTGCGCATCGAGCCGGGCGTGCAGTCGGGCAGCAGCGAGATCTTCATCCAGACCCAGACCCGCAGCCAGGGCAGCTCCAGCGAGCCGTCCTGGTCCAGCAGCCAGAACAGCTCGGCGCTCGATGACGCCCTGCTGAATCAGGTGCTGGCCGGCCTGGACCGCAGCGAGCAGGGCAGTGGGTCGGTCTCGCTGCTGGCCGCCGGTGGCTACGACACCCCGGAGCGCGTGACCTACGAGGTCGACGGCAGCGGCGTGCCCATGCTGGTGCTGGAAAGCGATCTGAATCGCGCCTGGTCCAGCGTGGGTCGCGCCATCGAAGGCGCCGACATCCGTGTCGACGACATGGATCGCAGCCTGGGCGTCTACTACGTGAACATCGCCGAAGGCGCGCAGAAGCCGGAAGACCGCAAGCCGGGCTTCTTCGGCCGCCTGTTCGGCAAGGGCGAGACCAAGGAAGAGGAAGACGCCCGCGCACGGCGCTTCCAGGTGCGCCTCACCTCGGTGGGCAACACCGTCCAGGTCACCCTGGACAAGACCATCAACACCGCAGCACCCCAGGACATCGCCGAAGGCGTGCTGAAAAAGCTTCAGACGAGCATGCAATATGCGCTTCGCAATCCTGGGCAGCGGCAGTCGGGGCAACTCGACCCTGGTGCACAGCCATAACAGCTATGTGCTGATCGACTGCGGCTTCTCCCTGCGGGAAGCCGAACGTCGCCTGGCCCGGCTGGGTGTGGTACCTGCCCAGCTGGACGCCGTCCTGGTCACCCACGAACACTCCGATCACGTGCAGGGCGTCGAGCTGCTGGCGCGCAAGCACGGGGTGCCGGTCTATTACAGCGCCGGTACCGGGCGTGGCCTGCGCAAGCCGGTGGCGGCCCAGGGGCTGCTGGCGGACGGCGAACGGCTGGTGCTGGATGCGCTGGAGGTGACGGTGGTGCAGGTGTCCCACGACGCCCTGGAGCCGACCCAGTTCGTCTTCGACGACGGCCGCAAGCGCCTGGGCGTGCTCACCGATCTCGGCGAGGCGACCCCTGGGGTGCTGGCGCATTACCGCGGCCTGGATGCCCTGGTGATCGAAGCCAACCATGACAGCAACATGCTTGCCGCGGGGCCCTATCCCTATCACCTCAAGGCACGGGTCGGCGGGGTGCGCGGGCATCTCAACAACCGGCAATCGGCCGACCTGGTGATGGAGCTTGCCTGTCCGGGCCTGCAGCATCTGGTGCTCGCCCACCTGAGCGAGAAGAACAACAACCCCTGGCTCGCCCGCGCCTGCTTCACCAACGTGCTGGGCTGCGACTCGGACTGGCTGCAGATCGCCGATCAGCAGCTGGGGCTGGAATGGCAGGCCATCGCCTGAGGCGCTGACCAGGTTTTCTTTGGCGGCCGGGCGCTGCTGCAAGGCCAAAAGATCCACGATCCTATGTAAACTGCGCTTCCCGGCTGTACTCGTTCCGAACCGGTCGCCTCACCTGCGTTCGTCCACAGCCTGCAAGCCATTCGAACCGGAGTCCAAGATGGAAAAACGCGCAGAACTCTACCGTGGCAAGGCCAAGTCGGTATTCACCACCGACGATCCCGATCGCCTGGTCCTGTTGTTCCGCAACGACACCTCTGCCTTCGATGGCGAGCGCATCGAGCAGCTCGAGCGCAAGGGCATGGTGAACAACAAGTTCAATGCCTTCGTCATGCAGAAGCTGGAAGCCGCCGGGATCCCCACCCAGTTCGAGCAACTGCTGGGCGACAACGAATGCCTGGTCAAGAAGCTCGAGATGATTCCGGTGGAGTGCGTGGTGCGCAACTTCGCCGCCGGCAGCCTGGTGCGCCGCCTTGGCGTGGAAGAGGGCCTGGAGCTGACGCCGCCGACCTTCGAACTCTTCCTGAAGAACGATGCGCTGCACGATCCGATGGTCAACGAAAGCCACGTCCAGGCCTTTGGCTGGGCCACCCTCGACCAACTGGCCGAGATGAAGGCGCTGACCTTCCGCATCAACGACATCCTCAAGCAGCTGTTCGACGATGCCGGCCTGCTGCTGGTGGACTTCAAGCTGGAGTTCGGCCTGTTCCACGGCAAGGTCGTGCTGGGCGACGAATTCAGCCCGGACGGCAGCCGCCTCTGGGACAAGGAAACCCGGAAGAAGATGGACAAGGATCGCTTCCGCCAGGGGCTGGGCGGCGTGATCGAGGCCTACGAAGAGGTCGCCCAGCGCCTGGGCGTCCCGCTCTAAACGCAAGCCGCTGATACCAGAGCTTTTTTTGCAATTGCTTGTTCGCTTTTGCCCGTATCGCTGGTATCATGCGCCGCGTTGGAGAGATGCCGGAGTGGTCGAACGGGACGGATTCGAAATCCGTTGAGTCAGCAATGGCTCCTAGGGTTCAAATCCCTATCTCTCCGCCAAATACAGAAAACCCCGAGTGTGCCAGGCACCTCGGGGTTTTTTATTGGCCGGATTTCCGCTAGCCAGCCGTGTTCCTGTTCGAGGCGGCCAAGAGGCTCGCACCCCTATCCGCCGGGCGTTGGCCGGAGAATTCGTGCAGGCGCTGGAAACGGTCCAGCCAGAAGCCCAGTTCCAGGGCCAGGGTCGGGTCGCCTGCTAGGCGGTAGCAAAAGCTGTACCTGCCTTGTATTCGGCTCTGGACCGGTGATTTGCTCCGGTCTGACGCGGATTATTTGCGAAGCAGGACCGCCGGCATCTTGTATCGAAGTTGGACGAAGCCGCGGCGGGTTCGGCAGCCAACGCCGCGATGTCCGTGGCAGCCGCATGCCGTCGAGCGGTAGGGATCAGCGGCCGGGAATGGCTGGACGCCTCGGACAAATGGAGCGATGCTGGAAACGTACGCCACAGAGCGTGCGATCTCCGATGGCCGAGCAGCAGGCGGCGGCCGTTGGACGATGGCTTCGGCGCATAACAATAAGAGGAGTCGAGCGATGTTCTACAAGGTCAGCGTGTATTCCCGGCCTGAAGATCGTGGGCTGCTGGTGTGGCGGTGGAAGAAGCAGTTTCTCGGTGAGTGGGTGGAGTCGCGTCGGGAATTCGAGGATTGCGACCACTGCGTTCATCACGCCTTGCAGGACGCGAAGGGGCAGAGCGTTCACCTCGAAACCGATCGCTGCACCCTCTATCGTTACCGCTTCGAAAGCATGCTGCACCAATACGGCAGCTGCTATTGCCTGAGCGGCGGACGCTCGTCCGAAGCCGTTCTGGACCTCATCGCCCAGATCGAGGAGCGCCACAACGTCATCGTGCTGCGCAATGGCCAGCCGTTCTTTGCCCACTACCGTGCGGATCTGCAGGCCGAAGGGACGCTGGCTCCCGAACTCTGGCAGGGTGTGGAATGGCGGGGGCTGGAGGGGCGCTTCGAGTATGTACGCAATCGCCATTCGCCCTGGTCCAGGTAGCAACCTAGAAGGGTAGCAACTCCTGACGCATGATGCTGATGTCGGCAGGCGCCTGGACGCCTACCTGCACGCGATCGCCCTGCACCTTGAGGATGCGGATGTTGATTCCACCATTGAACAGCAGATCCAGCAGCTGTTCTTCATCGGCTCCCGGTTTGAGGGATAGATTGATGATTTCGTCGGTGCGACGCGTCAGGACCAGATAAGACATGAGCATCCCTGCCATGATTTCAGGGCGCCGATGATAACCAGTTCCGCCGTGTGTGAGAATCAGTAGGCAGATTGTTGGCGCTGCACCAGGGGCCTGGCGCAGGTCAATGGCCGCTATCGACGCCCCAGTTGCCAGCGGCGTCCCACGAATCCCAGACCCCCCGAGACCATCACCGACAGGTTGATGGTATTGGTCGCCCCACTGCCGTGATAGCCCGCGATGACGGCGATCAGGGTGGCCAGCGCCCAGACGGAGATGGCGGCGGCAACGGCGGCGGCCATTTCATTGAAATCGGATTTCCGCGCCGATCTCGAATAGGGACGGATGGCGCTTTCGTATTCTTCTGGCATGGGAGGCTCCGGCTGCTGTTCTTGTTAGAGAGTATCGCCATGGATCTTATCGACTGCTGATGAACAGTCTGGATGGGATCGATAGCGCGATCAGCTTTTTTTTCCGCTGAACGGACAAGAGGTATTGGCTGGAGCCCTGGGTGGTCGGCGGACGCGGTGGGGCGCGCCGTCTGATCTCGGGCCGGATCGTCCGAAGGCCCGACAACGGCCGCAGCCAGGCCCGGTCCCCTTTGTATCCGACGTGACCCGCCTGGAGACCATCACGGGTGACGGCGGGATCACCCTCACGACCTGCCAGGATCATCCGGGAAGGGACAAGCGACGACGTTGCTGAGCCTACCCGCGAGAGTGGCGAACGGGAGCGACAGTGGGGGAAGGCGCCCCTCCGGATCTTCGACCGGGGGCGACCCGGCGGACAGCATCCGCCGGGGTCCTGCACGCTCAGTTCAGCTGTCTGTCGCGCTCGAACAACGCCCAGCAGCGGTCGAAGTCGGCCTGCCAGTGCGGCAAGGCGGCCGGCAGGACCGCCTCGACCTTGCGGCAGTCCAGGCAGGAATAGAGCGGTCGCGTGGCCGGCGTGGGGTAGTGTTCGGTTGTCGTGGGATAGAGGCGGGCGCGCAGCTCGCCACGTTGCTCCAGGCGCTCGGCGATGGCGGCGGCGAAGCCGTACCAGGAGGTCTGGCCGGCATTGGTCAGGTGATAGAGGCCGCCGACATCGCCCTGCTCCAGCAGGCGTTCGACCAGCTGGCGCGTGGCGGTGGCAATGGTGGGTGCCCAGGTGGGGGCGCCGAGCTGATCCTCGACCACATGGAGTTCATCGCGCTCGGCCAGCAGTTGGCGCATGGTATTGAAGAAGCACTGGCCGTCATGGGAGTAGACCCAGGAGGTGCGCAGCACCAGCGCGCGACCTCCGGCTGCCAGCACCGCCTCTTCACCCGCCAGCTTGGAACGACCATAGGCGCTCAGGGGCGCCGGGTTGCAGGCCTCGGTATAGGGGCGACGACGGCTGCCGTCGAAGACGTAGTCGGATGAGTAGTGCACGAAGGGAATATCCCGCTCGCGCGCCAGCTCGGCCAGGACCTGCGGCGCGCGGGCGTTGATGGCCTCGGCGCGCTCGCTGTCCTCTTCAGCCTGATCCACGGCGGTATAGGCGGCGGCGTTGAGGATGAGGTCGGGTTCCAGGCGGTCGAAAGCCGCACGCAGTTGTCCGGTCTGGGCGAGGTCCAGATCCGCCTGACCGAGCACGGTCAATTGATGGGTGCTGCCGAACTCGCGCTGCAAGGCGCGCGAAACCTGGCCGGAGCGGCCAGTGATCACAATATTCATGAAACCATGCCTGAACGCCTTCTGCTGAAGGCGTAATCCAAAGTAGTCGATCACGGAAAAGCCGTGGGCTTTTCCCGCACGAACCGAAACCTGCCGCATGAGGCGACAAATCGAGGTTTCCGGTCACCTTTACGGAGAAAGGTGGCAGCCGCAGGCTATGGCGGAGTGGGCATCGACTGATTGGACAGGAAGGTCATGGTAGGACTCGAGCAAAATGGCGTACGCGGCTAGGACTGCCGTCTGTCGGCGGAGTTCAGCGCCACGCGGAGGATGAAGGCAGCAGCTTGCCAAGCTGGAGCCCTGACGTCGAGGCAGTTAGCAGGGCGGTATGGAGAACCTGTTCAAGTTCGCGGACGTTTCCCGGCCAGGGATAGGCGAGCAGCGCCGTTTCGTCATGGGCGGTCAGCTCGGGCGCAGTGCGGTCAAGGCGGTTGGCGTGCTGCTGGAGGAAATGCCGGGCCAGGGGTAGCAGGTCGGCCGGGCGCTCGCGCAGTGGCGGCACGGGCACCAGGCCCGCCGCGAGAAGCGCCCAGAGGCGCGCAGAGAAGTTGCCAGCCTCGACCGCCCGTTCCAGGTCCACACTGGAGCCGGCGATCAGGCGGACATCCACGGGCGTGCGCACGCTACTGCCCAGGCGCAGGATGCTGCCATCCCGTAGCACCTCCACCAGCTCGTCCTGCAATGCGCCAGGCAGGTCGGCGATCTCGTCGAGATAGAGGCTGCCTCCATGGGCGGTACCGAACCAGCCCACGCGACTGCCAGAGGTGCCGGCATAGGCGCGGGGAACATAGCCGAACAGTTCGGCAGCCCCATGGCGACGACTGAGCGCGGCGCAATTCAGACTGCTGAACAGCCCGGTCCTGCCGCTGCGCTCGTGTAGCCGGCGTGCCAGCAGCTCACGACCGGTTCCCCATTCGCCCACCAGCACCACGGGATCGGGCTGCGGCGCCCGCTCATCCAGGTGTTCGAGCAGCTCTCGGGAGCGCGGATCGGCGAAGGCCAGTGCCTTGGCGCGGATGGTCAGGGCGCTTTGCTGATCCGCAGGAACGATTAGGAGGTCGGGCGAGAGCGTGGGCATGGCTAAGTCGCAGGCAGTCAAAGCACCATCCTAGCCTTTGAATGGTTATGCCAAAAAATAAGATTTTGCTATGCATTTAGCGCTTTTGGTTATCATTGGGAGGTGATTTTGTTTGTCGGCGATAAGCCCAGGAATCCGCGCATTGGTCAGCGGGTCTGCCCAAAGGCTGGGGTACAACTGCCACTATCGCCAGTGTGGAGCGGCCAAAAGGTCGCTTTCGCCCTGAAGAAGAGGAATCGAATTCAAATGCCTTCCCTGCGTGCGCCCTGTCCCGCTGGCGTCTGCACCTGCGAGCGTGAAGCCGTGCTGGCGGATCCCGCCGCTGATGCACGGGCGCTCCTGCTCAATCGCCAGGAAGAGCAGCGTCTGCTGGAACGGCTGGAAAACGTCGCCAGCGTTGCCGATTTGCAACGCCTGCAGCAGCGCCTGCAGGAGCAGCTCGGCATCCGGCTGGACATCGAGCCGGGACCCGGGGAGGTGCGCAGCGCGCGTGGCATGCTCATCGAGCTGCAGCCACGACCGGGACTGTGCCGGAAACTCAAGCAGTCGATACCGGCGGCCGTGCGCCGCGGCCTCAACCAGCGCCCGGAAATCCTCATCGCCCTGCTCAACGCCAGCGACCTGCTGCGCGACACCTGAGCGCTCAGCGAGGTGCCTTGAAGCGAATCCAGGTGGGGGCATGGTCGCTGGTTTTTTCCAGGTCGCGTACCCAGCGATGCACCCCGGCTTCCTGCAAGGCGTCCTGCAGCGTCGGACTCAACAGCAGGTGGTCGATGCGCAGTCCCGAATTGCGCTGCCAGCGTTGGCGGAAGTAGTCCCAGTAGGTGTAGATCGCCTCATCCGGATGGCAGGCACGCAGGGCGTCCAGCCATCCCTGACCCAGCAGGCGTTCGAAACAGGCACGACTCTCGGGTTGCAGCAGGGCGTCCTTGCGCCAGGACTTGGGATCGTAGATGTCCCTATCGGTCGGCACCACGTTGTAGTCACCCGCCAGCACTACGGGATGGCCACTTTCGCTCAGCCCCCGGGCATGCTCGATGAAGCGCTCGAACCAGGTCAGCTTGTAGTCGAACTTGGGGCCCGGCCAGGGATTGCCGTTGGGTAGATAGAGGCTGGCCACCACCACGCCTTTCACCGCCGCCTCCAGATAGCGGCGTTGCGGGTCGTCGGCCATTCCCGGCAGGCCCCGGCGAATCTCCAGTGGCTGGTCGTCGCGCGCCAGGATGGCGACCCCGTTCCAGGAAGGCTGACCGTCCCACAGCGCACCATACCCCGCAGCTTCCAGTTCCGCCTGCGGGAAGTCGGCAGACTTCGCCTTCAGTTCCTGCAGGCAGACGATGTCGGGCTGCTCCCGCTCCAGCCATTGCAGGAGGATAGGGAGCCGGGCACGAATGCCGTTGACGTTGTAGGTCGCAAGGGTAAGGGAGGGCATGGACTGCTCCGGCAAGGGTTATAGCCATGACCCGAGCGAGATATGGGCAGTTCCTTACGTGTTAATATGTGATCTATTTCACGTTTATTTGCGACTTACTTTTTTTGGCACCTTCGGGAACTTTTCGTCGGTTGCTCGATAGTTGAGGAAATAAATTTGACGGCTAGCAGGCGTTGACGTGCTGGCAACTTGAGGTGAAAGGATTCATCTGTCGGCAGCGATGAGCGGTTGAGTCAAAAAATCATTAATAATCAACTACTTGTATTTGCGATAAATGATGTCTAAATGGTGGCCATAGTCATTGGTTATGAAGTTGGCATGTGGCTTGTATAGGTCAAGGTGCCTGGAGGCAACGTCGCGTCAGGCATGACTGCGCGACTCTTCTCTCACTTCATATCGGCCAGTGTTCAGGGAGCGCGCTGTCGATTTAGCGCAGTTGGTGATGATGAATCCATCCTTCCTGAAGTTTTCCCTCAGGGCCGCCCAGATGCTGCCCTTCGTTGCCGCCCTGACCCTGGCTACCGGTGCCAAGGCCGAGCAGGTCAATCTGGTCGGCCTCAATCTGTCCGGGGCCGGTTTCGCAGGTCAGGTACTACCGGGCGTCAACGGCACCCACTACATCTTTCCCGTCGAGGCCTACTTCAAGCAGTGGAGTGGCAAGGGCATCAAGCTGATCCGCTTCCCGGTCATCTGGGAGCGCCTGCAACCGGTGCTGGGCGGTCCGCTGGACCCGACCTATGCGGCGCTGGTGGACCAGACCTTCGCCAATGCGCAGAAGTACGGCATGCGCATCATCCTCGACCTGCACAACTACACCTTCTATCGCGGGTCGGTGATCGGTAGCGCGGCGGTTCCCTATGACCGTTACCAGGAGATCATGACCCGGATCGCGCAGCGCTGGAGCAGTCAGCCGTCGCTGTACGCCTACGACATCATGAACGAGCCGCACGACTCCATGGCCCAGTGGCCGATCGCCGCCCAGTACGGCATCAACGGGGTCCGCGCGGTCGACAAGACCAAGCCCATCATGATCGAGGGCAATGGCTGGTCGGAGGCAACCCGCTGGCCGCTGTGGAACGACTCCCTGCTGGCGCTCAAGGATCCGTCCGACAATCTGATCTTCCAGGCGCATTCCTATTTCGACGAGAGCGCCGGTGGCAACTACACCGGCATCGATGTCGGCAAGCTGAGCCAGGACTACGGCGTGGAGCGCGTGCGCCCCTTCGTCGAGTGGCTGAAGAAGAACAAGAAGAAGGGCATGATCGGCGAATTCGGCGTGCCGGATAACGATCCCCGCTGGCTGCCGCTGATGGACCGGATGCTGGCCTATCTCAAGCAGAACTGCATTCCTTCGACCTACTGGGCGGCAGGTCCGGGCTGGGGCAACTACTTCCTGTCGGTGGAGCCCGTCAACGGTGCCGACCGACCGCAGTGGCCGACCCTGAAGAAATACATCGATGACAGCAGCTGCACCGCCATCGGCCCGCTTGCCAGTGGCGCCGGCAGCACGCCGGCCAGCGGCACCGGAGCCACGGGCGGCTCCAGCGGCTCCACGGGCAGCAGCGGTGGCTCCAGCAGCGGCAACAGCGGCTCGAGCAGCGGTGGCAGCGCGGGCACCGGTACCCCTGCGGGCACCGGCAATACCAGCGGCTCGACCACGACCGGGGTGACTACCTCGATCAACGATTTCACCAACGAAGACTGGCTGCACGGCGTCTATCGCAAGTCGGCCGGCTTCTCCATTCCGGCGTCGGCCGCGAACGTGGGGGCCTTCAAGGTGGGCGCGCAACTCACGCCAGCCGATGGCAAGAGCTACAAGGTGACCTATGCCCAGGTCGTCGGCAGCAACATGAGCGTCTTCATCGAGAGCCCGCAGCTCGACGGCAACGCCTATGGCTATCCCAAGACCCTGAAGACCGGTACCACCACCTCCGGCACGCCGGCGACGGTGCCCGGGACCACGACGGGCGGTACCGGCAGTACGGGCAACTCCAGCTCAGGCAGCAACGCCGGCAGCGCGACTCCCGCCGTGACGGCGCCGGTGGTGGAGGCGAAGCCTGCCACCGGAACCGGCAGCTCGGGATCCACGGGCTCCACCACGCCGGCAGCCGGTTCCGCGGCCACGCCGACGGGAGCGAGCGGTACGCCCGCCAACAGCGCCAAGCTCAATCTGGTGGGCCTGAACTTCTCGGGCGCCGCCTTCGCACCTCAGACGCTGCCCGGGGCCCTCAACGTCAACTATATCATGCCGGGCGAGGCCAACTTCCAGCAGTGGAGCGCCAAGGGCGTACGGCTGATCCGCTTCCCGGTGATCTGGGAACGTCTGCAGACGCGCTTCTTCGGGAGCCTGGAAGGGGCGTACACCCAGCAGGTCACCCAGGTGCTGGAGCTGGCCAAGAAGTACAACATGAAGGTGATCCTGGCGCTGGACAACGGCGGGCGCTACAAGGGCACCCTGATCGGCACCGGTACCGTCACCAACTTCAACTACTGGGACCTGATGTACCGCCTGGCCTACCAGTGGGGCAACCATGCCGCGCTCTATGGCTATGACATCATGGGCAAGCCCAATGGCGCCGACAGCAGCTGGCCGGTGACGGCGCAGTCCGGCATCGACGGGGTGCGCACCATGGACCGCACCCACCCGGTGATCGTCCAGGGCAATGCCTGGGGTAGCGCGGCCAACTGGCCGAGCGCGAGCAATGCCTTGCTCAATCTGAAGGATCCGGCCAACAACATCATCTACGCGGCCAACGTCTACCTCGATGAGGACGGCAGTGGCACCTACGCCGCGCAGAACATGAACAACTTCGATCCGCAGGTGGGGGTCAATCGCGTCAAGCCCTTCGTCGAATGGCTCAAGCGCAATGGCAAGCGGGGCATGATCGCCGAGTTCGGCGTACCGGCTGGCGACAGCCGCTGGCTGACCGCCACCGACAATATGCTGGCCTATCTGCAACAGAACTGCATGCCGCTGACCTACTGGGCGGCGGGTCCGGGCTGGGGAGCTGCCGCGCTGGCGGTGGAGCCGGTCAATGGCGTGGAGCGGCCGCAGTGGCCGACCCTGAAAAAGTATGTCGATGCCAGCAACAGCTGCACGGCGGTAGGACCGCGCTAGCTTTCGCCGGGCCTGTCCTGAAGGCGACGAACCTCGAGAGGTTCGTCGCCTTTTTTCTTGACCGATTGGTAAGGAAAAACGCGCCTTGCATGCAGCACGGAAGCGCATCAGCGATACGAAACGGCTCTGTAGCGGTGGTTTAAGGGACGACGAACGGCTCTAGCTCGATTTGTCGGGGCACGGTTAGAGTCCAATTGAAACCCCAAGCACAAGGAGTAGGTGCCATGACTCAAACCACTCAGCAGCGGCTGCAGACTCTCGAAGAGCAGATTCGCAGTCATCGACAGGATCTCGCCCGGAGCCGGCAGAGCTTTCAGGAGCAATTCGTCATCTACACCCGCCAGTTCGCCCGGCTGAGCGTGCTCGAAGCCCAGCTCGAGCTGGTACGCCGGAATACCAAGGCGCCGAACTGAATTCGGTCAGGCATCAATCGTCCCGCGTCAAGACTTCCAGCAACTCGATTTCGAACCTCAGGTTGGAGTGCGGCTTGATCAGAGCGCCGACCTGACGTTCGCCATAGGCGAGCGCCGCCGGTACTTCCAGGCGCCGCTTGCCACCCACCCGCATGCCCATCAGCCCCTGGTCCCACCCCTTGATCACCCGGCCGGTGCCGATCACGCACTGGAAGGGCCGCCCTTTGGCGCGGGACGAATCGAACAAGGTGCCGTCGTCCAGCCAGCCCTCGTAGTGGGTGGTGATCAGGGCGCCCTTGACCACTGCCTTGCCGTCACCCACTACCAGATCCTCGATCCGCAATTCGTCATTCATCGCTGTGCTCCCGGCAAAAGCCGGATTCTAGCCTGAGCGCGACCCTATGGCGGGCTCACTCCGGCACGTCGCCGAACAGGCCGGCCTGGTAGTCGCGGATCGCCTGACGGATTTCTTCGGCGCTGTTCATCACGAAGGGGCCGTGGGCGACGATGGGCTCGGCGAAGGGCGCCGCATGGCCATAGAGCAGCACGGCGCCGTCGCGGCTGGAGACGTCGATGTGGTCGCCGTCATCGGCGAATTCGAACAGCTGCCATGGCGCTTCGTCCTGGCCGGCGATCTGCACGGTGCCGCGTACGCCATAGCAGAACACCGAGTTGCCGGCCGGGGCGGGCAGGGTAACGCGGCCACCCGGGGCGATCTCGACGGTCATCAGGGTGATGGGTGTCGGGGTGGCCACGGCGCCCTGGATACCCTCATGGCTACCCGATGCCAGGTGCAGGCGTACCCGGCCGCTATCGGCCTCGATCAGGGGCAGGTCCGCGGCGGAAACGCCGTGGTAGGCCGGCGGCGTGAACTTGAGGCGGGCGGGAAGATTGACCCACAGCTGCAGGATCTCCAGGTCACCACCATCGCGCTTGAAGGCGGCGGGCGACAGCTCGGCATGCACCAGGCCGCTGCCCGCGGTCATCCACTGGATGCCCCCGGCTTCGATGACGCTTTCGTGGCCGCCGCTGTCGCGGTGGGCCAGCGAACCGGCGAGGATGAAGGTCACCGTCTCGAAGCCGCGATGGGGATGAGGACCAAAGGGCAAGCCGGCATTGTGCGGCGGATAGACCTGGGGACCGTGGTGGTTGAGGAACAGGAAGGGATCCAGATGCGGCAGGCCGGGACCCGGCAGCGGGCGGCGGGTCTGGAGGTCACCGATGTCGTCACGCCGGGCGGGATGGCGGTGCAGCAGGGTACGGGCGGTCATGGGGGGCCTCGCGGGGGCAAAACCCCAGTGTAAGGGGCACCTCGGCACGCGGGTACCCCGGGCGTGAAGAGCGCCCTTCAGATGGAGAAGCGCACCTCGCGTTCCGGCCGGACCGCGAGCGGGCGACGGTGATTGACCACCAGTTCGCCGATACGGATCAGGTGGGCACGGGTGACGTTGCGACTCAGCCCCAGCAAGCGCGCGGTATGGACCTGGTTGCGATGGCAGAAGCGATAGGCCGCGCGCACCAGGGCATCTTCGACGCGCTCGTGCAGGGCCTCCGGTTGCTCCTCGAACAACTGGGCAAAGGCCTCGGTCAGCAGGCTGTCCGCCGGCGCCGTTTCGACCGGACGTGGCGCTGGCGGAACGAGGCTGGGCCGCTGGACGAACGACAGGTCACTGGCTTCCAGCTGGCCCTGGGGCTTGAGCAGCAGGGCATGCTGCAGGGTGTTTTCCAGTTCGCGGATGTTGCCCGGCCAGGGGTGCTCCAGCAGGCGTTGCTCCGCTGCCGGTGTCAGGGCGACCGGCGCCTGGGCATAGGCGTGGAGGAAGTGCCGGGCCAGCGGCAGGATATCGCCCTGGCGCTGGCGCAGCGGCAACAGCGGCAGGCTGACCACATTGAGGCGGTACCAGAGGTCTTCGCGAAAGGTGCCTTCGGCCACTGCCCGTTCCAGCGGGACGTTGGTGGCGGCGATGATCCGCACGTTCAGCGGCAGGCTGCGGCGAGAGCCCAGCCGCACCACCTCGCGCTCCTGCAGGACGCGCAGCAGCTTGACCTGCACCGACAGCGGCAGATCGCCGATCTCGTCGAGAAACAGGGTGCCGCCGTTGGCTTCCTCGAACCAGCCGGCGCGCGCGGCGAGGGCGCCGGTGAAGGCGCCTTTCTCATGGCCGAACAACTCGGCCTCGACCAGGCTCTCGGCGAAGGCGCCACAATTGACGGCCACGAAGGGGCCGGCATGGCGGTGACTCAGCGCATGGATATGACGGGCGACCAATTCCTTGCCGGTACCGGTCTCGCCGATCACCAGCACGCTGGCGTCGCTTGGTGCGATCTTTTCCAGGTGGGCGAGCAGGTCGCGCGATTTTGGATCGGCGAACACCTGGGCGGTCGCGCGGTAGCGGGGCACCTCGGGCGTGCGCGTCAGGGTCAGCAGGGTCATCGGGGATTCCTCAGGAGTAGAAGCTGGGGGTGGGCAGGGTGTCGTTGAGGGCCCAATCGCCCAGCTCATGCAACTTGTAGTCGACCGGATCGTGCAGGGTCTGGGTGCGCAGGTTGCGCCAGTAGCGATCCAGGCGCAGTGCACCGGCAGTGGCCCGGGCGCCACCGACCTCGAACAGGCGGCTGGCGAGGTCGAGGCCGTGACGACTGGCGGCGACCTTGGCCGTGGCGATGGCGATGGCCAGTTCGCCCCGTGCCGCCGCGGTGAGCGCCGTACCCTGTTGCCAGGCCTGGGCGAAGGCGCCGTTGGCGCGCTCCACCAGCAGCCGGCTGCTCTCCAAGGCCACCCAGAACTCGCCGTAGTGGCGCAGGACGTAGGGGTCTTCGCTGGCGCTGGCGGCCGGTGACTTGAACCAGGGGCGCGCCTGGGTGGTGGTGTAGCGGCGCGCCTCGGCGAAGGCGCCTTCGGCCAGCCCGAGAAAGATGTTGGCGAAGATCAGCTGGGCCAGCAGCGGCCGCAGGCAGGCGAAGGGCGTGCTCAGCGGACCGGGGTCGAGCAGCCATTCCTGCTGTTCGACGCGTACGCCGTCGAAGCGCGCGCTGCCACTGTCGGTCTGGCGCTGGCCGTTGTTGTCCCAGTCGTCGAACAACTGGATGCCGGCCCGCCCAGTGGGTACCACGGCGATCAGCAGGCGTCCGCTGTCCTCGTTTTCCAGCGCCGAGAGCAGCAACAGGTCGGAGTCCAGGGCACCGCTGCAAAAGCTCTTCTGGCCATCCACCTGCCAGGCATCGCCGTGGCGGCGGGCGAGGGTACGGCGATCCAGGGGGTTGAGCGCGTTCCCCCAGAACAGGGCATCGCGCGCGGTGTCCTCCAGCCAGGGTCGCCATTGCGCAGGCTGGCCGAACAGCTGGGCGGTGGCCAGCAGCAGATGATGGAAGCCGAAGACGTGGGCCAGGGAGCTGTCGACCCGGGCCAGCCGCCGCACCGCCTCCAGTGTCCGATCCCAGGAGGCGCCGAGGCCGCCCAGCTCCTCGGGAATGCTCAGGGCCAGGAGACCGCTCTGGCGCAGGGCGTCACGCTCGGGTTTGGGCGTGCCGCCCTGACGATCGCGCTCCGCCGCGGTGGCGGCAAAGCGTTCCAGCAGGGGCATGAGGGGATCCAGCAGGGCATCGGACATGAGGGACTCGTGCGGTGGGAGGGGCTCGCAGGCATTAGAACGTAATGCGAGCCAAAGCCTTATTTGAAATACTTTTTTGTTATTAGTTAATGGCGCGGCGCCACCTATCCTGCATTCCGACCGCCTGGTCATCTTTTTTCGCTATCTCATTTAAGCCCTGACTATTGGCTGCCGACACTGAATTAACTCAATCTCCCGACCAGGGGCGTGTCATGTTCAACAAAGGATTAAAACAAGAACTGCAGCGTCTCCGCGAGCAGGTGGATTCCTTCAAGCGACTGAAGGCCGAGCTCGACGTCGAGATGATTGGCCTGGAGCTGGACGGCCAGGGGCGCGTGACCGCGGTGAACGCCAATTTCGAACAGGAAATGGGCCTGCGCGCCGCGGATCTGCTGGGGCGTCCGCTTGCGGATCTGGTGCCGGCGCATGTCAGGAACCAGGAGTACAACCGTCGCCTGCAGCAGAGCCTGACCCGCGGCGAGCCCTATAGCGGGGCCCTGCATCTCCTGCGTGGCGACGGCCGGGAAGCCTGGCTGAGAGGCATCCTGCACCCGTTCCACGACAGCCAGGGCCAGGTGACGCGTTTCCGACTGTTCTGCAACAACTTGACGAGAACCATCGAAACCTCGCGCGAGCACGAAAGCCTGCTCAAGGCGCTGCGCCGTTCCACGGCCGTCATCGAGTTCAACCTCCAGGGCGAGGTGCTCGATGCCAACGACAGATTCCTGCAGGCCATGGGTTATTCCCTGGCGCAGATCAAGGGCAAGCACCACCGGCTGTTCTGCGAGCCGGCCGAGGCCAATTCCGAGGCCTACGAGCAATTCTGGGCGCGCCTGCGTCGCGGCGAATTCGTCGTGGATCGCTTCAAGCGCCTGGATGCCCATGGCCGCGATGTCTGGCTGGAAGCCTCCTACAACCCGGTGATCGATGCCCATGACCGGCTGTACAAGGTGGTCAAGTTCGCCACCGTGATCACCGACCAGGTCCAGCAGGAGCAGGCGGTGTCCGAAGCCGCCAGCGTGGCCTTCGAGACCTCCCAGCATACCGACGACACGGCCCGCAAAGGCGCGGCGGTGGCGCAGCAGACGGTGGAAGTGATGCGCGCCCTGGCCACCCAGATGCAGGAAGCGGTGAAGGGCATCGAGGCGCTGGACAACCAGTCCCAGGTGATCGGGACCATCATCAAGACCATCAGCGGCATCGCCGAACAGACCAACCTGCTGGCGCTCAACGCGGCCATCGAGGCGGCCCGGGCCGGTGAGCAGGGTCGTGGTTTCGCCGTGGTGGCCGATGAGGTCAGGCAATTGGCCTCGCGCACCAGCAAGGCGACCGAGGAGATCGTCGGAGTGGTGCAGCAAAACCAGCAACTGGCCGGCGAGGCGGTGACGGTGATCGAGAACGGTCGGCGCCAGGCCGAGCAGGGCCTGGAACTGGCGGGGCAGGCCGGCCAGGTGATCGTGGAGATCCAGGACGGCGCCCAGCGAGTGGTCGGCGCCGTGGGGCGTTTCGCCCGCCAGCTGTCGAACTGATCCGGCGCGCTGAATGCACAACGGCAACCCCAGGGTTGCCGTTGTGCATTCTGGTGGTCAGCCCTGCTTGCTGCCGCCGCCGATCTGCCAGACGAAGGGCGGTTCGCTGCCGTCGATCGCCCAGGCGCCGACGATGCGCTCCTTGTAGATCAGCGGATTGTGCGAGGCGGCGGTACGGGCGTTGCGCCAGTGTCGATCGAGCCCCTTGCGGGTGCTGGTGGCCGACGCGCCCAAGGCATTGAACAGGTCACTGGTGGCCCGCAGCACCAGCTCGGCGACCGCCGACTGCGCCTGGGCCGATTCCAGCTCCGCCGCCACGTTGGCTTCATGCTCGGCGGCGGCATCCCCGGCATAGCGGGCCTCGAAGGCGGCCTGGGCCGCCGCGGCGGCGGCCAGGGTCGCGGCTTCGGCGGCATAGACGAAGGCCGAGGCCTTGCCCACCACCTGCTGTACCTGGGGATCGGCACTGGCCGCGCTGGCATTGCCATGGCTGTAGACCCGCGTGCGCCCGCGCACTTCGCCAGCGAATTCGCGCACGGCGGCCTGGCCGCTGCCGGTGATCACGGCCAGCAGCACCAGCTGGTAGAAGGCGGTCTGGTACTTGAAGCGGGTGGCGAAGTCGATGAGATTCTCGGGCGCCACCCGCACGTCTTCGAACACCGAGGTGCCGCTGGCGGTGGTGCGCTGGCCGAAGCCGTCCCAGTCGTCGGACTGGCGCACGCCCGGCTGGTCGGTGCGGATGGCGGCGATGACGTCGCCGCCGGTGTCGTCGCGCTGGGCGTAGACGTCGATCCAGTCGGCGAACAGGCTGCCGGTGCTGTAGTACTTGGTGCCGTTGAGGCGCCACTCGCCGTCCCGCTGGCTGACCCGGGTGATGACCTCGCCGAGCTTGACCGTGCCGATCTCGGTCCAGGCGTTGCCCACCAGGTCGCCGGCGACGAAGCGCTCGAACCAGACCCGCTGGGAGGTGCTGGCATGGGCGTTGAGGCGGTCCTCGACAAAGGCGAAGTGGCCGCGCAGGGCCTGGGGCAGATTGCTGTCGGCGGCCGCCAGCTCGATCAGCAGCCGAACCAGTTGCGGTAGGCTGGCGCCGCTGCCGCCGAATGCCACCGGCACCCGCACGGCGCCGAAGCCGGCGTCCTTGAGCCAGGCGACGGGCGCATAGGGCAGGGTGCGGTTGCGTTCGCGTTCCAGGGCGCCTTCGGCGATGCGCGCAAAGAGCGGACGGAAGCGGGCGGCCAGTTGTTCGTAGTCGGGGCTGGGCGCAGGGCTGGGCGGCAGATGGCGAGCGGGCAGATTCATGGTGATCCTCGGCGATTGAAAGGTCGACGCCAGAGGCTTTGCAAGAGCGCTGCCAGGGCCTGAAAGGCCGTTTTCTCGGGGTTTGCGGGCTCCGGGCTGCCTGGCCAGCAGCAGGAGTGCCTGGCCACTGTTGCCCGGGCGACAGTGGGGCGGCCGCGCTAGACTGAGCTTTTGCCCGGAGCCCCCATGGACCTCCTGTTTCTCGGCACCTCGGCCGGGGTGCCCACTCAGCGGCGCAATGTCTCGGCCCTGGCCCTGATCGAGGACCAGGGCAAAGACTGGTTTCTCGTCGACTGCGGCGAGGCGACCCAGCACCAGCTGCTGCGTACCCCCTTGTCGGCCGCGGATCTGCGCGCCATCTGCATCACCCATGTCCATGGCGACCACTGCTATGGCCTGCCGGGGCTGTTGGCCAGCGCCGCCATGAGCGGGCGCAGCCAGCCGCTGGTGCTGGTCGCGCCCCAGGCGGTGGCGGACTGGCTCGCCGCCACCCAGGCGCTGACCGCGCTGCACCTGCCCTTCGAGCTGCGCTTCCACGTCCTGGAAGACTTCGCGGGCGTCTCCGTTGGGGCCTGGGATATCGACGCCTTCGCGCTTTCCCATCGGGTGCCCAGTCACGCCTTTCGCTTCCGCGAGACCCGCCGGCCGCAGCGTCTCGATCCCGCGGCCCTGGCGGCGGCCGGGGTGCCGCGTGGCCCGCTGTGGGGCCGGCTGCATGGCGGCGAGGATGTGCTGCACGAAGGCCGCCTGCTGCGCAGCGCCGACTTCCTGCAGGCGGCCCATGGCGAACGACGGCTGGTGGTGGCGGGGGACAACGACGCGCCCGCCTTGCTGACGGATGCCTGCCAGGGCGCTCAGCTGCTGGTCCATGAAGCCACCTATGCCCAGGCGCAGATCGACAAGACCGGGCAGAGCTGGGGCCACAGCAGCGCGGCGGGCGTCGCCCGTTTCGCCGAGGCGCAGGGACTGCCGGCCCTGCTGCTCACCCATTTCAGTCCGCGCTACCAGGCCGAGGCGGGGCGTTCGCCGTCCATCGACGACCTGCGCCAGGAGGCCGCGGCCTGTTACCGCGGCAACCTGCAGCTGGCCGAGGATTTCGCGCGCTTTCGCCTGGATCGCCAGGGCCGGCTGAAAGCCCTGGAACAGAGCGGCCGGGCAGAGGCTGGCGACCGGAACCCGATAGGAGTTTGAACTCTTTCGGTCTTGTCTGACCTTTGCGCCTTGGGCATAGTGCGAACGTTTATCATTTCAGGATCGATTCGATCCCTCGCACCTCGTCCCTAGGAGAAGCAAATGGCGGTGTCTTTCAACAAGGTCTCGACGCTGGGCGCCATGGCGCTGCTGTCCCTGGCAGTGGCAGCCTGTTCCAATCGCCCGGAGGCACCGACGCCACCGCCACCCGCGCCGGCGCCCGTCGCTGCGCAACCGGCCGCGCCCCAGGCACCGGCCGAACTCAAGCGCATCGAACTGGGCTACGGCGTCTATGAGCTGGCCTACAGCCCGGCCAAGCAGTCGGTCTATGCGGCGACCGCCCAGTTGACCAAGGGCGTCACCGGTGGGGTGATCTATCAGCTGGATCCGGCCACCCTGGCCATCACCGGCCAGATCCACACCGATCTGAAGAACTTCGCCCTGACCACCGATGCCAGTGGCGAGACGCTGTTCGTCACCAACTCCCTGGACGGCGGCCTCAGCCGTATCGACCTGCGCACCGGCAAGGTGGAGAAGCGGCTGAAATTCAACGAGATGGGCCGTGACGGCCATCCGGTCAATCCGCGCCAGGTCATCCTGCACGACGGCTTGCTGTATGTCGGCGGGGTCGGCGATCCGGGCGTGATCTGGGTGGTGGACGCCAAGACCCTGACCCTCAAGGCGCGCATTCCCAATGCCGGCAAGTGGGTGACCGGCCTGCTGTACTCCGAGGACACCGGGCGCCTCTATGCGGCCAACGGCAGCGGCGAAGTGCTGGTGATCAATCCGCGCACCCGCAAGATCGAGCACCGCTGGACGCCGGGCGATGGCGGCAAGTACCTCTTGCTGAACCTGGCCGAGGATCGCGCGAACCACCAGCTGTTCGTGACCGACAACTCCGAAGCCAAGACCGTGCTGGTCTTCGATATTCGCAGCGGCAAGGTGATCAAGCGCCTGCCGGTGGGCGACGCCCTGGCCATCAAGCTCAACACCACCCGCAACGAGCTGTACATCACCCAGCGCGAGACCGGTCGCTTGCTGATCCTCGACGCCACCACCTACGCCGAGAAGAAGGCCTACGACCTCAAGCCCAATCCCAACAGCCTGCTGGTCAGCCCGGATGGCCAGACGCTGTATGCGACGGTGAAGACGCCCTTCGACAAGGAATACATGAACACCGCGCCGGAAAGCGTGGTGCGCATCGACCTCTCCGCGGTGAAGTAAACCGCGCCGCCTGGGCTGCCGCAGCGTCCTGCTGCGGTGGCCCCGCGCTTCCCAATTCCGCTGGCTTGCTCTTGAATGCGGGGGTCCCCCCACCCAGGAGCCGCCGCCTTGTCCGCCACCGATCTCAGCCTGCTGCCGCTGCTGGACGCCTCCTACCGCCACTGGCTCGGTCAGCCGCTGCCGCGTCCTGTCGGCTTGCCTGAGGCCGACGTCCCTGCCTGGTTGCACGAGCAGGCACCCTATGCCCTGCTGGCCCACGGTACCGAGAGCGATCCGCTGTTCTGCTACGCCAACCGGCAGGCGCTGAGCTGCTTCGGCTATCCCCGCGCCCAATTCATCGGCATGCCTTCGCGTTACAGCGCCTCGCCCAGGGACCGCGACGAGCGTCAGCGCCTGATGGAGGCGGTGGGGCGCCAGGGCTATGCCTCAGGCTACGAAGGCTGGCGCGTCGACAAGGCGGGAGAGGCCTTCCAGATCCATGCGGGGGTGGTGTGGAATCTGATCGATCCCGAAGGTACGCGGCGGGGGCAGGCGGCGCTGTTCTGGCCGGATCCGCAGCGGATCGGGCAGGTGGAGTGAGGCCGGATTGTTGGGCTCGGCTGCGCGCGGAAGATCGAATTCGTGGACAAGGCTGCGCCGTTGTCACCCTACGCATGCCCCCGCCGTAGGGTGGAAAACCGCGTAGCGTTTTCCACGCGAGTTAACTGAAGGAGAGGGTTAGGGGGTGAGGGGGACCACAACCCTCACTCATCCTCGACGATCAGCACCACCAGATCCTTGGGCCCGTGGGCGCCATAGGCCAGCACCTGTTCGATGTCGGCGGTCTTGGACGGCCCGGAGATCAGCAGGGCGTTGGTCGGCATGCCGTCCTGCCAGCGGTGCCGTTGCTGCAACTCGTAGAAGTTGTCCACCACGGTGCTGGCCCTGAGCAGGGCGATATGCAGCGGGGGCACCAGGCTCATCAGGCGCGGTTCCTGGCGATCCGGCCAGAGCACCAGGCTGCCGGTGGCGGCCAGGGCGCCCAGGGTGCCGGTTAGGCTGGCCGGGGTGTCGTTGAACAGCTCGGCCTTCCATTCTTCCACGGGGCGATCATAGGCCTTCCAGCGCGGTGAGCCGTCGCCCTGCCAGCGCTCCACCAGGCGCGCGCCGTGGGGCGTGCCGGGGGCGATCAGCAGTTGGTCCAGCCCCCGTTCGGCGAGGATGCGCTCGACCAGCGTCGGCCAGTCCGCCGCGGTGGTCAAATGGGTTTCGGTATGCACCGTTTCCATCAGGGTACGCAGGCGGGCGACGCGCTCTTCAGGCGGATAGCGCCAGGGTTCGGTCACCAGGGCTTCGTCGAAGGTGTCCGCCAGCGGCTGGGTGCCCTGCAGACTGCCGCGCAGCTTGGCGAGGATGTTGTCGCGGGCGCTCATGGGCGTTTCTCCAGGTGTTCGCGGGCCAATTCGTGCAGCGAGCGGGATGCCGGCCTGGGCGCGCTGTGGTGTTCCGTCCAGGGGCCGAGCTGGCCCGGGGTGAAGCGGCCGAAGCGGGTGGCCAGGTAGCTGAAGCCACGGTAGAGCAGCGGCGAGGTGTAGAGGCTCTGCCAGGCGTGCCAGGTCCAGCGCTCCCGGGCGGAGAACTTGCTGCCCTGGCCGCGCAGCAGGTGCGGCTCGGCTTCGGGGGCCTTGACGTTCTCTTCGCGCAATCGCCGCAACAGCGCCGGAATCGGGATCTTGACCGGGCAGACCTCGCCGCAGGCGCCGCACAGCGAGGAGGCGCTGGGATGATCGGGTGCGCGCTCCAGGCCGACCAGGTGCGGGGTGATGATGGCGCCGATGGGACCGGGATAGACCTCGCCATAGGCGTGGCCGCCGATGCGGGTATAGACCGGGCAGTGATTCATGCAGGCGCCGCAGCGGATGCAGTTGAGGGTCTGGCGCAATTCGCTGTCGGCGAAGGCCTGGCTGCGACCATTGTCCAGCAGCACCAGGTGCACCTCGCGCGGGCCGTCCAGTTCATCGGCCTTGCGCGGGCCGGAGATCATGTTGACGTAGGTGGTAATCGGCTGGCCCAGGGCGGAGCGGGTCAGCAGCGACAGCAGCGGCACCACGTCGCGCAGATTCTCCACCACCTTCTCGATGCCGGTCACGGCGATGTGCACCGGCGGCACCGTGGTGGACATTCGCCCATTGCCCTCGTTTTCCACCAGCAGCAGGGTGCCGGTCTCGGCGACGGCGAAGTTGACCCCGGAGATGCCGATGTCGGCCTCGAAGAATTTCTGCCGCAGCACCCGCCGACCGGTCTGGATGAGTTCGTCGACGTCGGTGGTGTAGGGCTCGTCCAGATGCTCGTGGAAGAGGGTGCCGACCTGCTGCCGGTTGAGGTGGATGGCCGGCATGATGATGTGCGACGGCTTCTCGCCGGCGAGCTGGATGATGTACTCGCCCATGTCCGACTCCAGGCAGTCGATGCCCTGGGCGCCGAGGACGTGGTTCATGTCCATCTCTTCGCTGACCATGGACTTGCCCTTGATCAGCAGTTTGGCCGCATGGCGCTCGGCGATCTGCTGGACGATGGCGTTGGCCTCGGCCGTGGTCTCGGCCCAGTGCACCTGGACGCCATTGCGCGTGAGGTTGGCCTCCAGGCGTTCCAGCAGCTCCGGCAGCTTGGACAGCGCCCGGGCACGAGTGCGATTGCCCAGTTCGCGCAGGCGCTCGCGCTCGTCGGCATCGCTCATGCTGGCCAGGCGCTTGGTCATCAGCGAATCCATGGCCGTGCGGAAGTTGCGCCTGAGCTGGTCGTCGCCCAGGGCCTGCCGCGCACGGGTCTTGAAGGGAGGCGCTTCGCTGAGGTCGGTGAGGGGGATCTTCAGCATCTCGTTCATGCGGCACCTCCGATACGGCGCCAGAGAAAGCTCGCCAGGTGTTCGCCACGCAGGGCGGCGCGCTGCTTTTCCAGGGCGCCGTTGATGTTCATCAGGCACCCGCAGTCGGCGGTGAGCACCTGGGCCGCGCCGCTGTCCTGCAGGGCACGGGTCTTGTCCGCCACCATGGCGCCGGAGATGTCCGGCATCCGCACCGAGAAGGTGCCGCCAAAGCCGCAGCATTCGCTCTCGTGGTCATGGTCGACACGCTCCACGGCCTCTAGCTGGCCGAGCAGGGCGCGGCCGTGCAGGTGGGTCTGCATCTCGCGGCGGGCGCTGCACGAGGTATGCAGCGCCACCTTGGTCGGGGCGCCGCGATCCTGGTAGTCGACCTGGCAGACGTGCAGCAGGAATTCCGCGAGCTCGTAGGTGCGCTCGGCCAGATCCTGCACCTGACGCAGGGTCTCGGGTTCGTCGGCGAACAGCTCGGCATAGTGATGGCGCAGCATGCCGGCGCAGGAGCCGGAAGGCACCACCACCGGCCAGGGCTCGGCGAACAGCGCCAGCTGGGTGCGCGCCACGGCGCGGGCTTCCTCGGTGTAGCCCGAGGTGTAGGCCGGCTGGCCGCAGCAACTCTGCGCCTGGGGGAAATGCACGCGCAGGCCTTCGCGCTCCAGCAGGCGGATGCTGTCCATGCCGGCTTCGGGATAGAAGAGGTCCACCACGCAGGTGCCGAACAGATAGACCTGGGTCGGCTTCTGCTGCGGATAGGTCCGCGGCGGCGCCAGCGGTGGCGCGGTGCGGGTGGCATTAGGGGCGGCGTTGTAGAAAAGATCGTTCATCAGGCGTCACTCCGGGTTGGCCCGGTAATAAGAGGACCGGCGACGGCCTGAACCGCCGCCGGGAACCGCGTGATCAGTGCACCAGCATGCCGGTGAACACATAGGCCTGCGCCAGGGTGATCAACCCGACCAGCACGGCGAAGCCGATGCTGTGGCGCACGGTGAAGCGGAACAGGTCGGATTCCTTGCCCACCATGCCGGTGGCGGCGCAGGCCACGGCGATGGATTGCGGGGAGATCATCTTGCCAGTCACGCCGCCGGAGCTGTTGGCCGCCACCAGCAGGGTGTCGGAAACACCGATCTGGTGCGCGGTGGTGGCCTGCAGCGAGCCGAACAGGGCGTTGGACGAGGTATCCGAACCGGTCAGGAACACCCCCAGCCAGCCCAGCAGCGGCGAGAAGAAGGGGAACAGCGCGCCGGTACCGGCCAGCAGCAGGGCCAGGGTGGTGGACATCCCCGAGTAGTTGACGACGAAGGCGAAGGCCAGCACCAGTCCGATGGACAGGATCGGCTTGCGCAACTCCACCAGGGTTTCCTTGAACACGCCCAGGGCGGTCGAGGGCTTGATGCGGAAGATGGCCATGGAGATCAGCGCCGAGATCAGGATGGCGGTGCCCGAGGCCGACAGCAGATCGAGCTTGTAGACCGCCGGCATGGGCGTCGGGGTGGCCACGATCGGCAGCGTCTTGAGCACCAGCTTGTCCAGGTAGGGCACCGGCACGTTGATCACCAGGGCATAGAGGGCACCGCCGCTGGCGAACAGCGCCTTGAAGGCCTTGGTGGTCCAGATCGTCACCACCACGGTCAGGATCAGGAACGGCGACCAGGCCTTGATCACGGTGCCCAGCGAATGCTCGGGCGGCAGGCGACCGCCGCTGCCGAAGCCCGCGCCGCCGCCCAGCATGGCGGCGCCGCCACCGCCAGCGACCACTGCAGTCGCACCCGCGGTAGCGTGCTGCGGCTGGCGCAGCTTGAGATAGCCGGTGAGGGCGATCATGGCGGCCAGCGACGAGGTGATGTCGGGCAGTTCCGGACCGATGAAGTTGGAGGTCAGGTACTGGAACACGGCAAAGGTGCCGCCGCAGATCAGCGCCGGCTTCCAGGTTTCCCGCAGGCCGCGCATGCCGTCCATCATGAACATCAGCCACAGCGGCACCAGCAGCGACAGCAGCGGCAGCTGGCGACCGGTCATGGCGCCGATCTTGAAGGCGTCGATGCCGGTCACCTGGCCGGCGACGATGGTCGGGATGCCCAGGGCGCCGAAGGCCACCGGCGCGGTGTTGGCGATCAGGCAGAGCCCGGCCGCCTTCAGCGGATTGTGGCCCAGGCCCACCAGCAGCGCGGCGGTGATGGCCACCGGCGCGCCGAAACCGGCCGCACCCTCCAGGAAGGCGCCGAAGCAGAAGCCGATCAGCAGCACCTGCAGGCGTTGATCGTCGGTGATGGACAGTACCGAGCTGCGGATGATGTCGAACTGGCCGCACTTGACCGTCAGCTTGTAGAGGAACACCGCCGTGACGATGATCCAGGCGATGGGCCAGAGGCCGTAGAGGAAACCGTAGCCGGCCGAGGCCAGCGCCTTGTCCACCGGCATGCGATAGACGAACAGGGCGATGAGCAGCGCGATCGCCAGGGTGATGGCGCCCGCCACATGGCCCTTGAGTCTCAGACCGGCGAGGGCGACGAAAAAGAACAGAATGGGCAAGGCGGCGACGAAGGCCGAAAGGCCCAGGCTGCCAAGGGGGAGATAGATCTGTTGCCAGGTTTCCATCGGGTGCTCCTTGATTGTTTTTGTAGGGAGGCGGCAGGACGGGGTTGCACAAGATCGCGACCTGTGGCAAAAATTGGTAATACCAATTTACAAGGGCGACTTCACGCACGTTAAGCGGGGTCTTTGTGCCTGTCAAACCCCTTGATGTGCGACTTTCGTCGGCCCAGCTCTTCCGCCTGGCGGACGGCCGCTGCTGTCCGCAGCATTTTTCGAGGTTTTTCATGGGGTTCGAACCGGTCAAGCAACGTCGTCTGTCCGACGACATCGTCAAGCACCTGGAGGCGCTGATCGCCGAAGGCTCGCTGCGCCCTGGCGAGCGCCTGCCGGCCGAGCGGGTGCTGGCCGAGCGCTTCGGGGTGTCGCGACCCTCGCTGCGCGAAGCCATCCAGAAGCTGATCGCGCGCGGCCTGCTGCTCAGCCGGCAGGGCGGCGGTACCTATGTCACCGAGGCGCTCAACAGCGCCTTCACCGATCCCCTGCTGCCGCTGCTGGAAAGCCGCGAGGAAACCCGTCGCGATCTGCTGGAATTTCGCCACACCCTGGAAAGCGCCTGCGCCTACTACGCCGCCCAGCGCGCCACCGAGCCGGACCTGGCGCGGCTGACCCTGGCCTGGGAGCGCCTGGAGGACTGCTACCGCCGGCGCGAGACCTTGACTCGGGAAGAGGAGGGCGAGGCCGATGCCGCCTTTCACCTGGCCATCGCCGAGGCCAGCCACAACGCCGTTTACCTGCACAGCATCCGCAGCCTGTTCGAATTGCTGCGCCATCACATGGTGACCAACATCGGCGGGATGCACGCCCAACGGGGTGAGACCCGCGAGCGGCTGCTGGAGCAACACCGGGCGCTCTACCAGGCGATTGTTGCGGGGGAAGCGGAGAATGCACGCGAGGCGGCGAGCCGCCATCTGGGCTATGTGAGAGAGGTTCTGGAGGAGGCTGGCGCCATGGCAGGCCGTCTAGCACGGGCCAGACGGCGCGATGAGCTCTAAAAAAAATCTGGCGTAAAATATTGTGATGTCATTATGCTAGTAGCATAAATTGAGCGTCCGCGGCTAAAGTTTAGCGTTCCAGAGCTGATAACCCGGTCACACCTTCCCGCCTTCGCTGGCGTCTAGACCGGTACCCTCCTGTGGAACACGCCTCTTCTTCGCCCTCGCTCGTCGACCTTACCTTCACTCCTGCATTGCTCGGTGCATGCGGCACCGGGGCGATCCTGTTCGTGGGCGGCGTGACGCCGACCACCCTGGCCCTGAGTGCCACCCAGGTGGTCCTGGCCGCCGGGCTGGGCTTCTGGCAACTGCGTCGCGCCCAGGCGCGCCAGGCCGATCGCGTCGCCGCCCAGGCCGTGAGCCAGAGCCCCGCCAGCGGTCGGGACGAAGCCCTCGAAGCGCTTTGCGTGGCTGTACTGCCGGTCTGGTCCGAGCAGATCGAAGCCGCGCGGGCCCACACCGAACAGGAAATCGTCAGCCTGACCAGTCGCTTCGCCGAACTGGCCGACCGCATCCACAGCGTGGCCGGCGCCGATCACGGCAGCGGCGACCGCCTGGTCAACCTCATGGCCAGCAGCCAGAACCAGCTGGACGGCATCCTCCAGGCCTTGCGCGAGGCGCTGTCCAGCAAGGGCGCGCTGCTCAACGAAATCAACGGCCTGGCCGGCCTGACCGAACAGCTCAAGAGCATGGCCAAGGACGTCGGCGACGTGGCGCGCCAGACAAACCTGCTGGCCCTCAACGCCGCCATCGAGGCCGCCCGTGCCGGTGAAGCCGGGCGCGGTTTCGCGGTGGTCGCCGACGAGGTGCGCAAGCTCTCCACCCTGTCCGGCGATACCGGGCAGAAGATCGGCGAAACCGTGGAAACGGTGAACGGCGCCATCGCCCGCACCCTGGAGCTTTCGCAGCTCCACGCCGAGCGCGACACCGGCACCCTGAACCAGTCCGGCGAGACCATCGAACAGGTCATCGGCACCTTTGGCGGCACCACCCGTGACGTGGTCGAGCGCAGCGATGCCCTGGCCGACAACGCCGCAGCCGTGGGCGGCGCCATCGCCGAGGTGCTGGTCGCCCTGCAATTCCAGGATCGCGTCAGCCAGATGCTAGGCCACATCCGTGACGACCAGGCCCGCCTCGAGCGCCTGGTGATCGACCGTCGCGCCCTGGCCGCCAGCGGTCAGCCGCTGCCGACCCTCGACACCCGCGGCTGGCTCGCCGACCTGGCCCGCACCTACACCATGGCCGAGCAGGTCGCCGTGCACCACGGCAAGCGACCGGCCGCCGCCCCCGCCGAATCCGATATCACGTTCTTTTAAGGAAAGCTGTCATGAGCAACAAGACCATTCTGATCGTCGACGACTCCATCTCCATCCGCCAAGTGGTGTCCATGACCCTGAAAAGCGCGGGCTACGACGTCATCGAAGGCTGCGACGGCCGCGATGCCCTGACCAAGCTGGACGGGCGCAAGGTGCACCTGATCATCAGCGACGTGAACATGCCCAACATGGACGGCATCACCTTCGTCACCGCGGCCAAGAAGCTGCCGGCCTACAAGTTCACCCCGGTGATCATGCTCACCACCGAATCCGATGCTGCCAAGAAGGCCGCCGGCCAGGCCGCCGGTGCCAAGGCCTGGATGGTCAAGCCGTTTCAGCCGGCGCAGATGCTGGCGGCGGTTTCCAAGCTGATCATGCCCTGATGGCCCCGGAGGCTGCCCCCATGAACGACATCGTTCGTACCCGCTTGCCCCTTACCGGGCCGCTGACCATCTACACCGCGGCCGACAGCAAGCCGCTGCTGATGGAGCCCCTGACCGCCGGGGTCACCGTGGCGCTGGAACTGGCCGAGGTCGATGAATTCGACTCCGCGGGTCTGCAGTTGCTGCTGCTGGCCCACCGCGAGGCGCAGCGTCTGGGCGGCAGCCTCGAACTGGTCGACCCCAGCCCCGCCGTCACCGAACTGCTGGAGCTGGCAGGTCTTGCCGACTTCTTTACCGCGGCCGCCGCGGAAGGTGTTGCCGCATGAACATGGACGAGATCCTCAAGACATTCATCGCCGAGAGCGAGGAATTGCTGCAGCAGATGGAAGCCGCGCTGCTGCAGATCGAGCAGGCGCCGGATGACGTCGAGCTGATCAATGCCATCTTTCGCGCCGCCCACACCATCAAGGGTTCGGCCGGGCTGTTCGGCCTGGACCATGTGGTGGCCTTCACCCATGTCGCCGAAAGCGTGCTCGACCGCATCCGCAGCAATGAGCTGGCCTTCGACGAGACCCTGTCGGCGCTGTTCCTGGAGGTCTGCGACCACCTCAACGGCCTGATCGCCCGGGTATCGTCCGGCAGCGAGCCGGAGCCCGACTTCCAGGCCGCCGGCGCCGTGCTGGTGCAGCGCCTGGAGCACTATCTGCAGCCGAGCGCCAAGGCCACCCAGCCGGTCGCCGCCGCCCGTACCCTGACGGCACCGGTCGATGGCGTCGCCGCCGGCCACTGGCACCTGTCGCTGCGCTTCGGTCCGGACATGCTGCGCAATGGCATGGATCCGCTGGCCTTCGTGCGTTACCTCAACAGCTTTGGCCGCATCGTCAACATCGTCACCCTGACCGATGCCATCCCGGCCGCGGCGGAGATGGATCCGGAGACCTGCTACCTGGGCTTCGAGGTCGCCTTCGACAGCGACGCCGACAAGGCGACCATCGAGGCGGCCTTCGAATTCGTCCGCGAGGACAGCCAGATCCGCATCCTGCCGCCGCACAGCCGCAGCAGCGACTACTGCCAGCTGATCGACGACTTGGCCGAGGAAGACCTCCGCCTGGGCGAGATCCTGGTGCGTTGCGGCACCCTGACCGCCACCGAACTGGACGAGGTGCTGCGTCGCCAGGCCGATCCGGCCACGCCGCGCCAGCCCATCGGCGAAGCCCTGGTGGAGGCCCAGCTGGTCAATCCGCCGGTGGTGGATGCGGCCCTGAACAAGCAGCGCAAGATCAAGGAGCAGCGCGCGCCGGCCGGCGAAGGCCAGCTGATCCGTATCGACGCGACCAAGCTCGACCAGCTGATCGATCTCATCGGCGAGCTGATCATCGCCGGTGCTGGGACCCAGCTGATCGCCCAGCAGAGCGGTCTGGCGGCTCTGGTGGAATCCACCGGGGTGCTGTCGCGCCTGGTGGAAGAGGTCCGCGACACCGCCCTGACCCTGCGCATGGTGCAGATCGGTACCACCTTCAATCGTTTCCAGCGCGTGGTCCGCGACGTCTCCAAGGAAATCGGCAAGGACATCGCCCTGCGCATCAGCGGCGGCGAGACCGAGCTGGACAAGACCGTGGTGGAAAAGATCGGCGATCCGCTGACCCACCTGATCCGCAACGCCATGGACCATGGCATCGAATCCGCCGAGCTGCGCCTGGCGCGGGGCAAGCCGGCCCAGGGCACCGTGGGGCTCAACGCCTACCACGAGTCGAGCAGCATCGTCATCGAGGTCACCGACGACGGCGGCGGTCTGTCGCGCGAGCGCATCCTGCGCAAGGCGACCGAGCGCGGCCTGATCGCCGAGGGCCAGGTGCTGGCCGACAAGGACGTGTTCAACCTGATCTTCGAACCGGGCTTCTCCACCGCCGAGCAGATCAGCAACCTGTCCGGTCGCGGCGTCGGCATGGACGTGGTGAAAAAGAACATCACCGCCCTGCGCGGCAGCGTCGACCTCACCAGCGAGGAAGGCCGCGGCACCACGGTGACCATTCGCCTGCCCCTGACCCTGGCGATCATCGACGGCTTCCTCATCGGCGTTGGCAAGGCCACCTACGTGGTGCCCCTGGAGGCGGTGGAGGAGTGCATCGAGCTGACCGAGGCGGCCAGTGTCCAGGCCAACGGCAACGACTACCTCGACCTGCGCGGCGAGGTGCTGCCGGTGCTGCGCCTGCGCCAGCTGTTCGCCATCGAGGAAGCGCCGCCGCGGCGGCAGAACGTGGTGGTGGTGCGCTACGCCGGCCAGCGCGCCGGTCTGGTGGTCGATCAGTTGCTCGGCGAATTCCAGACGGTGATCAAGCCGCTCGGTCCGCTGTTCGGCCACAACCGCAGCCTGGGTGGTTTCACCATCCTGGGTACCGGCGCCGTGGCGCTGATCCTCAACGTGCCCGGCCTGATAGGAGAGGCCGCGTCTACCAGCGTTACTGCTCCAGTCCACGCTCCCGTGCTGACCTGACCGACAAGGAATTCGAGTCCATGACCGTTACCAAACGTATGTCCCTGCTGGTCCTCTCCGCATTACTGGGGATCATCCTCCTCGCTGGTATCGCCTACCAGCAACTCAGCCAGGTGTACGAGCGCGCCAATTACGGCAACGACAACACCGTCCCTTCGATTCTGGGAATCGATGCCATCGACGCCCACTCGGCCGACATCATCACCGGCATCTACCGCCATCTGGCCGCGGATGGCGACGTGGCCACCCGTGAGGCCGAGAAGGAGCTGACCGAGGCCCAGCAACTGACCGAGAAGGCGCTCAAGGACTATGAGCCGCTCATTTCCGACGACACCGATCGGCGCATGCTCCAGGACGATCGCCAGGCGATCGCTCAACTGAACGATCTCGTCGCCATCGTGCTGCCGCTGTCACGCGCCAGCCAGGACGAGGATGTCAAACGCATCCTCGGCGAGAAGCGCAAGGTCATCGACCATGTCGGCGATACCCTCGATGCGCACCGCGCCTACAACCAGAAACTGGGCAGCGAGCAGGCGCAGATCGCCGGCCACACCATGAGTCAGGCCACCGTCCTCTCGATCGGCATCGCCCTGGCGACCCTGCTGGTGGTCGGCCTGCTTGGTTTCTTCATCACCCGCAACCTGCTGCGCCAGCTGGGCGGCGAGCCGGCCGACGTGGCCAAGGTCGCCAACCGCACCGCCGCAGGCGACCTGCCCGACGACCTGCAGCTGCGCCCCGGCGATGATTCCAGCCTGATGGCCGCCATGCAGCGCATGGTGGTGACCCTGCGCGGTCTGGTGCAGGAAATGAGCACCATGGCCAGCGAGCACGATCGCGGCGAGACCGAGGCGCGCATTCCGCTGGAGCGCTTCCAGGGCACCTTCCGCAACGTCGCCGATGGCGTCAACGCCATGGTCGCCGGCCACCTGAGCGATTCTGCCAAGGCCATGACCTGCGTCAAAAGCTTCGGCGAGGGCGATCTGGCCGCGCCGCTGGAGCGTTTCCCCGGCAAGAAGGCGGTGATCAACGACAACCTCGAACAGGTCCGCGACAACATCCAGCTGCTGGTGGCGGAGATGGTGCAGCTGTCCGCCGCCCACGATCGAGGCGACACCGACGCCCGCATCCCCGTGGAGCGCTTCCAGGGCACCTTCCGTGGCATGGCCGAAGGCGTCAACGCCATGGTCGCCGGCCACCTGAGCGATTCGGCCAAGGCCATGGCCTGCGTCAAGCGCTTCGGCGAAGGCGATCTGTCGGTGGCGCTGGAGCGCTTCCCCGGGCAGAAGGCGGTCATCAACGACAACCTCGAACAGGTCCGCGGCAACATCCAGCGCCTGGTCGAAGACGCCAATCAGCTGAGCCAGGCGGCCATGGCCGGCCGGCTGGATACCCGCGCCGATGCCAGCGCCCACCAGGGCGATTTCCGCCGTATCGTCGCCGGCATCAACGGCACCCTCGACGCCATCGTCGCCCCGGTCAACGAGGCCCTGGGCGTGATGGCCGGCCTTTCCCAGGGCGACCTCAGCCGCACCGTGCGCGGTGACTACCAGGGGCAGTTGCTGGAACTCAAGGAGTCGATCAACGGCACCGTCGGCAAGCTGAACCAGATCATCGGCGACGTGCGCCTGTCGGCCGACTCCCTGGCCAGCGCCTCGGAAGAGATCTCCGCCACCGCCCAGAGCATGAGCCAGGCCAGCACCGAACAGGCCGCCTCGGTCGAGGAGACCAGCGCCAGCGTCGAGCAGATGTCGTCGTCCATCGCCCAGAACACCGAGAACGCCAAGATCACCGACGGCATGGCCGGCAAGGCCGCCCGTGAAGCCGGCGAGGGCGGTCAGGCGGTCGGCGAGACCCTGGTGGCCATGAAGACCATCGCCGACAAGATCGGCATCGTCGACGACATCGCCTACCAGACCAACCTGCTGGCGCTCAACGCCGCCATCGAAGCGGCCCGCGCCGGCGAGCACGGCAAGGGTTTCGCCGTGGTCGCCGCCGAGGTGCGCAAGCTGGCCGAACGCAGCCAGGTCGCCGCCCAGGAAATCGGCACCGTGGCCAAGAGCAGCGTGGCCTTGGCCGAGCGCGCCGGCACCCTGCTGGACCAGATGGTGCCCTCCATCAGCAAGACCTCCGATCTGGTGCAGGAAATCGCCGCCGCCAGCGAAGAGCAGAGCAGCGGGGTGAACCAGATCAACGGCGCCATGCTGCAACTGAGCCAGATCACCCAGCAGAACGCCTCGGCGTCCGAAGAGCTGGCCGCGACCGCCGAGGAAATGAGTACCCAGGCCGAGCAGCTGCAGCGGCTGATGGGCTTCTTCAACACCGGTGAAGGCCGGGTGGTGCAGGACCTGGAGCGTGCGCTGGAGGCTTCGCGGCCCCGGGCCACCCGGGTCCCGGGCAAGGCCCTGCGCACGGGTACCTCGGGCGTGCCTGACGGCTACGTCCCTTTCGAATCCTGACCCCTATCCAACGGCCACCTGCGGGTGGCCTTTTTGAGATCATCGACATGACCGTCATCAAGAAAATGCTGCTGCTGGTGCTGTCCGCGCTATTGGGCATCCTGGTGCTGGCCGGCACCGGGCAATACGAGATCGACCAGGTGTTCCAGGCGGCCAACTACGGCAACGACAACACCGTCCCCAGCCTCAAGGCGCTCGGCGAGGTCAATGACAGCCGCTCCGACTACGTGGTGGGCATCTATCGCCACGTGCTGTCGACCAGTCCCGAGGCGATGACCACGGTGGAGCAGGACCTGGCCGCGGCCAAGGAGCGTATCGGCCAGAATCTCGGCAAGTACGAAGCGCTGGTCTCGGACGACCGTGATCGTGGGCTGCTGGCCGCCGATCGCGCCGCCTTCAATGCGCTGTTCAGCCTCGGCGACCAGGTCATCGCCCTGTCGCGGCAGAATCGCAACGACGATGCCCAGACCCTGATGCGCAGCCGCACCGACGTGATGCTGGCCATCAACAAGGCCCTCGATGAGCACGTCGCCTACAACCAGACCCTGGCAACGCAAGGCGTGCAGGTCGCCCAGAAGACCAAGGTCGAGGCCACCTGGCTGGCCCTGTCCATCGCCCTGGCGACCCTGCTGGCGGTGGCTCTGCTGGGCTTCTTCATCACCCGCAACCTGCTGCGTCAGCTGGGCGGTGAGCCCGCGGCCGTGGCGACCCTGGCCGGCCGCGTGGCCGCTGGCGATCTGCCCGACGACATCAGGCTGCGCGGCGACGACAAGACCAGCCTGATGGCGGCCATGCAGAACATGGTCACCACCCTGCGCGGCCTGATCGGCGAAATGAGCAGCATGTCCGCTGCCCACGACCGCGGCGAAACCGTGGTACGCATCCCGGCCGAGCGCTTCCAGGGCGCGTATCGCAACATGGCCGAAGGGGTCAACGGCATGGTCGCCGGCCACCTGAGCGATTCTGCCAAGGCCATGGCCTGCGTCAAGAGCTTCGGTGAAGGTGATCTGTCGGTGACGCTGGAGCGCTTCCCCGGCCAGAAGGCGGTCATCAACGACAACCTCGAACAGGTCCGCGGCAACATCCAGCGCCTGGTCGAAGACGCCAACCAGCTGAGCCAGGCCGCCATGGCCGGTCGTCTCGATACCCGCGCCGATGCCAGTGCCCACCAGGGCGATTTCCGCCGTATCGTCGCCGGTATCAATGGCACCCTCGACGCCATCGTCGCCCCGGTCAACGAAGCCATGGGTGTCATGGCCGGGCTCTCCCAGGGCGACCTCAGCCGTACCGTGCGCGGTGACTACCAGGGGCAGTTGCTGGAGCTCAAGGAGTCGATCAACGGCACCGTCGGCAAGCTGAACCAGATCATCGGCGACGTGCGCCTGTCGGCCGATGCCCTGGCCAGCGCCTCGGAAGAGATCTCCGCCACCGCCCAAAGCATGAGCCAGGCCAGCACCGAGCAGGCCGCCTCGGTCGAGGAGACCAGCGCCAGCGTCGAACAGATGTCCGCCTCCATCGCCCAGAACACCGAGAACGCCAAGGTTACCGACGGCATGGCCGGCAAGGCCGCGCGCGAGGCCAACGAAGGCGGCGAAGCGGTGGGTGAGACGCTGGTGGCCATGAAGACCATCGCCGAGAAGATCGGCATCGTCGACGACATCGCCTACCAGACCAACCTGCTGGCGCTCAACGCCGCCATCGAAGCGGCCCGCGCCGGCGAGCACGGCAAGGGTTTCGCCGTGGTGGCCGCCGAGGTGCGTAAGCTGGCCGAACGCAGCCAGGTCGCTGCCCAGGAAATCGGCACCGTGGCCAAGAGCAGCGTGGCCCTGGCCGAGCGCGCCGGGTCACTGCTCGACGAAATGGTACCGTCCATCAGCAAGACCTCCGATCTGGTACAGGAAATCGCCGCGGCGTCCGAAGAACAGAGTAGCGGAGTCACTCAGATCAATAGCGCCATGCTGCAACTCAACCAGATCACCCAGCAAAACGCCTCGGCCTCGGAAGAGCTGGCCGCGACCGCCGAAGAAATGAGCGGTCAGGCCGAGCAGCTGCAGCGCCTGATGGGCTTCTTCCACACCGGCGACGGGCGTGCGGTCCAGGACCTGGAGCGTGCCATCGAGCAGACGCGCCCGGCCGCGAGTCGCGCGGCCCAGCCGACCCTGCGTCGTCCCCAGATGGCCGCGGGCGGCCTGCCGGACGGTTACGTCCGCTTCCCGGAGTAATGGCTTCATGACTGCCCTGACCCTTGGCGACATCGCCCACGAACACCTCGGCCATCAGCACCTGACCTTCGTGGTCGACGGCGAGACCTATGCGGTGGATACCCTCGCGGTGCGCGAGATCATCGAGTTCGGCCAGCTGACCCAGGTCCCGCTGATGCCGGCCTGCATTCGCGGCGTGATCAACCTGCGCGGCGCGGTGGTCCCGGTGGTGGATCTGGAAGCCCGCTTCGGCGGCCGACCGACCCGGGTCGGCCCGCGGACCTGCATCGTGATCCTGGAAGTCTGCGCCGACGAAGACACCCAGGTGCTGGGCGTGGTGGTGGATGCGGTGAGCGAGGTGCTGGAAATTGCCGCGGCGGACATCCGTCCGGCGCCGACCTTTGGCAGTCGCCTGGCGCCGCACTTCATCGCCGGCATGGTCAAGTCCGAAGACGGCTTCCTGACCCTGCTCGACGTGGCCCAGGTACTGGACGTACAGGAGCTGGCGAACCTGGCCCAGGCCGCCAGCTGAAAGACCCCGCATTGCCATGGGCGACGCTAACCGGCGCCTCTTAAACGAAGCAGTTCTAACCGGCGCCGGAGGCGCTTCCACCATGCTGAATACACTTCGCGTCTCGACCAAGCTGGCGATCGGCTTCGGGGCTGCCATCTTCATGCTCTTGCTGACGATCGGCGTGGCGATCCTGAACATGGATAAAATGAAGGAAGCTGCTGACACCATGTCCCAGCGCAACTTCCCTCTCACCGTGCTGGCCAATACCCTGTCGCGGAACACCCTGGACTCCGGCCGGCTGATGCGTAATCTGCTGCTGCAGGACACCGTCGAGGCGCGCGCCAAGACCCTGGAAGACATCAAGCGGGTTCGCGCGGAAAACGCGGAAATCCTGGCTGACCTGGGCCGTCGAGTGCAGAGCGATGAAGGCAAGCGCAAGCTGAATGCCATTGTCGAGAGCCGTCAGCGCCTGCAGGACAAGTACGGCGAGTTCTTCCGGCTTCTGGAAACGGATCGTACCCAGGCCCGGGACTTCCTGCTCAATGTCTTCGCGCCTAACAACAACGAACTCGTTGCCGCCGCCAGCGCCCTGAATGAGCATCAGGCCCAGCGCATGGTCTCCTCGGGTGAAGAAGCCACCGCCGCTTATCTGGACGCCCGCAACCTGATGATAGTGATCGGGGTCATCGCGGTATTCGTGTCCATCCTGCTCGGCTACCTGATCGCCCGCAGCCTGATCCGGCAGCTGGGTGGCGAGCCGGCCTATGCCGCCGAGGTGGTGCAGCGCGTCGCCCGCGGCGATCTGAGCGTCGAGGTGGCGACCCGCGAGGGCGACACCACCAGCATGCTGGCCTCCGTGCGCACCATGACCACCACCCTGGCGCAGATCATCAGCGACGTGCGCAGCTCGGCCGATGGCCTGGCCAGCGCCTCGGAAGAGGTCTCCGCCACCGCCCAGAGCATGAGCCAGGCCAGCACCGAGCAGGCGGCCTCGGTCGAGGAAACCAGCGCCAGCATCGAACAGATGTCGGCTTCCATCGCCCAGAACACCGAGAACGCCAAGGTCACCGACGGCATGGCCGGCAAGGCCGCGCGGGAGGCGGACGAGGGCGGCCAGGCCGTGCGCGAGACGCTGGTGGCCATGAAGACCATCGCCGAGAAGATCGGCATCGTCGACGACATCGCCTACCAGACCAACCTGCTGGCCCTCAATGCCGCCATCGAGGCCGCCCGCGCCGGCGAGCACGGCAAGGGCTTCGCCGTGGTGGCCGCCGAGGTGCGCAAGCTGGCCGAGCGCAGCCAGGTCGCCGCCCAGGAAATCGGCACCGTGGCCAAGAGCAGCGTGGCCCTGGCCGAGCGCGCCGGATCGCTGCTGGGCGAGATGGTGCCCTCCATCAACAAGACCTCCGACCTGGTGCAGGAAATCACCGCGGCCTCCGAAGAGCAGAGCGCCGGGGTCGAGCAGATCAATGGCGCCATGCTGCAACTGAGCCAGATCACCCAGCAGAACGCCTCGGCGTCCGAAGAGCTGGCCGCCACCGCGGAAGAGATGAGCGGCCAGGCCGAGCAGCTCCAGCAGATGATGGAATACTTCACCCTGAGCGGTTCGCCGGTGGCGCAGCAGGTCGCCCGTCCCGGTCCCAAGCGCTCGGGTCCGAGCCTGGCCGAGCGCACCTCGGCGCTGATCGACTCGCCCCGTCGCGCGCCCCGTGGCAGCGTGCCGGCCGGTTTCGCCCGTTTCGAGGAGCACGCCTGATGCTATTGCGCCAGTTTCTGACCTTTCAGCTCGCCGGTGATCTCTACGGCGTGAACACCGGCTGCGTGCGCGAGATCATCGAATACGGCGCGGTCACCACGGTGCCCATGCTGCCGCCGGCCATCCGGGGCGTCATCAACCTGCGCGGCGCCGCCGTGCCGGTCATGGACCTCGGCGTGCGCTTTCGCAACGAGGTGACCGAGACCTCCCGCCGCAGCTGCATCGTGGTGCTGGAGATCCAGGTCGACGGCGGGCCCCAGGTGTTCGGCATCGTGGTGGACGCGGTCTGCGAGGTGCTGGAGATCGGCGCCGACGGCATCGAGCCGGCGCCGCGCTTCGGCGCCTCGATCCGCACCGATTTCATGCTCGGCATGGCCAAGCAGGGGGCCGGTTTCGTCATCCTGCTCGACATGGATCGGGTTCTGGGCGCAGACGATCTCGCCCAGCTCGCCGCCATGACGGCTGCCTGAGTCGCGGAGCATGGAACTTCCCGCGCTGACCGACAGCGAATTCCGCCAGTTTCGCAGCTTCATCTTCCGGGTCGCCGGCATCAGCATGTCCGATGCCAAGCGCCCGCTGGTGAGCGGGCGCCTGGCCAAGCGCGTGCGCCAGCGTGGCACGCCCAGCTACGACGCCTATTTCCAGCTGATCCAGCGCGACCAGGCGGAATGCCAGATGGCGGTCGATCTGCTGACCACCAACGAGACCTACTTCTTTCGCGAGCCCAAGCACTTCGACTTCCTGCGCGAGCAGGTGCTGCCGAACTGGGACAGACGCCAGCCGCTGCGGCTGTGGAGCGGCGCCTGCTCCTCGGGTGAGGAGCCCTATACGCTGGCCATGACCCTGGCCGAAGGACTGGGCGAGCGGCCCTGGGAGATCGTCGCCTCCGACCTCAGCACCCGGGTGCTGGCCAAGGCGCGCAACGCCCAGTATCCGCTCGCCGAGGCCGAGAACATCCCGCCGGCGCTGTTGCGGCGCTATTGCTTCAAGGGCGTGGGCGACAACGACGGCACCTTTCTGGTGGATCCGCGCCTGACCGCGCGGATCGCCTTCCGCCAGATCAATCTGAACAATTCTCTGCCGGAGCTGGGCACCTTCGACATCATCTTCCTGCGCAACGTGATGATCTACTTCGACGTGCCCACCAAGCGCCAGGTGGTGGCCCGCCTGGTCCGCCACCTGCGACCCGGGGGCTACTTCTTCGTCAGTCATTCCGAGAGCCTCAACGGGGTGACCGACGCCCTGAAAATGGTCAGTCCTTCCATCTATCAACGTCCGCTCTAGCCATGGCAGCCGCGCCGGAGCTGTTTCTGCGTCCAGGCGAATGGTATTTCGGCCAGGGCGAGGTGCGGATCCGGACCATCCTGGGCTCCTGCGTGTCCTTCGTCTTCTGGCACCCGCGGCGCCGTCTCGGCGGCATGACCCATGCGCTGTTGCCTACGCGCCAGCGCGCCGCGCCCGGCGCGCCCGCCGACGGCCACTATGTCGACGAATCCCTGCAGTTGCTGCTGGGGGCGATCGCCCGCCATGGCGGCGATCTGCCCGGTTACCAGGTGCACCTCTACGGCGGCGGCAACATGTTTCCCCAGCTCCTGCGCGAGCGCGTCCGCAACATCGGCGACGTCAACGTCGAGGCGGCGCTGGCGCAGCTGAAACAGGCCGGTATCCACGCGGTGCGGACCCATGTCCGCGGCACCGGCCATCGCAAACTGTCCCTGGACCTCGTCGACGGCCGGGTGCTCATGCAACAGGTGGAGCTACCCTACGTTCCGCCGCTTACGAGACTTACTCCATGAACAAGATCAAGGTCCTTATCGTCGACGATTCCGCCGTGGTGCGGCAGGTGCTCGCCCAGAGTCTCGCGGAGGATCCGGCCATCGAGGTGCTGGGGGTCGCCGCGGACCCGGTGTTCGCCCAGGACAAGATGCGCAAGCAGTGGCCCGACGTCATCGTGCTGGACGTGGAGATGCCGCGCATGGACGGCATCACCTTTCTCAAGAAGATCATGGCCGAGCGCCCGACCCCGGTGGTGATCTGCTCGACCCTGACCGAGAAGGGCGCCGCTACCACCCTGCAGGCCATGGCCGCCGGGGCGGTCAGCATCGTCACCAAGCCCCAAGCCAATCTCAAGCAGTTCCTCAAGGATGCCTCGGACGACCTCACCAGCGCGGTCAAGGCCGCCGCCCGGGCCAATCTCAAGCGCCTGGCGCCCCGCGGCATGCCGGTGGTGCCGACGCCCAAGCTCAGCGCCGACGCTATCCTGCCGGCCGGCGGCAGTCCGGCCATGGCGCGCACCACCGAGCGCATCGTCGCCCTGGGTACCTCCACCGGCGGGACCCAGGCCCTGGAAGCGGTGCTGACCTCGCTGCCGCGGGTCTGTCCGGGCATCGTGGTGGTCCAGCACATGCCCGAGCGCTTCACCGCCGCCTTCGCCGAGCGTCTGGATCGCCTCTGCGAGCTGGAGGTGCGCGAAGCCCGGCATGGCGATCGGGTCCTGCCGGGGCGGGTGCTGATCGCCCCGGGCGGTCGCCACATGCTGCTCAAGCGCAGTGGCGCCCAGTATCAGGTGGACGTGGTCGACGGTCCGCCGGTGAGTCGTCATCGCCCCTCGGTGGATGTGCTGTTCCGCTCGGTGGCGCGGGCCGCCGGCAGCAATGCCCTCGGTATCATCATGACCGGCATGGGCGACGACGGCGCTCGCGGCCTCAAGGAGTTGCGTGACGTCGGCGGCCGTACCCTCGGCCAGGACGAGGACAGCTGCGTGGTCTACGGCATGCCCAAGGAAGCCATGAAGCTCGGCGCGGTGGAGCAGGAAATCGGCCTCGGCCAGATCGCCGCCGCCATTCTCAAAGGTGGGGTCTAGACGAACTTGCGGGGCGGGCGGGACTCCAAGCGCGAGCACGCGAGGAGAGCCCCATGTTCGACATCTGCCAATGGATCAATGAACCCGAGACCTGGCTGGCCGAGCCCGAGCGGCTCCGGGTCATTACCGATCGTCACAGTGACTTCTGGCGTCAGACCCACGACGGCGCCGAGCGCCACAGCGGCCACTTCTTCGGCGCCCGGGTCACCAGTGGCTTCACCGCCCAGCTGCGGGTGGCGGCGCGCTGCAAGAACCAGGGCGACCACGCCGGGCTGATGGTGCGGATCGCTGAGCGGCAGTGGCTGCGCGTCGGCATCGGCTACTTCGACGACACCCCTCAGCTGCTCAGCGTCCTGACCCTGGGACGCTCGGATCTGGCCGTGGGCGCCGCCCTGGGTGAGCGCGAGGAGGTGTGGCTGAGGGTCACCCTGACCCAGGGTACCCTGCGCGTCCAGGCCTCGTTCGACGGTCAGCGCTGGCCGCTGCTACGCCTGGCCAGCCTGCCAGCCGCCGCGGAATACCGGGTCGGCCCGGTCTGTGGCACCCCGGAGCGGGGCGGCATGGAAGTGGCGTTCAGCGAGTTCAGTCTGCAAGCCCCGCTGCAACGAGGCCTGGCCGATCTGAGTTGAGGTGGTGTTGCTAAGCTATGTTTTACGATCTAGCGAGCTAGAGCCAAACAAGGCAAAAACGCCTGAGGAAGCGGAGTTTACAAATGGTAAATGAGCATTCCGAAGGCGTTTTTAACGCAGTTAGGCCGACGCGCAGCAGATCGTTGCTGAACATCAGCCGACGGTGACGGGGGGCAGTTCCACCTGTTGCACCTGCACCGGCTTGCGCGGCGCGACCACCTTGGCGACGCCGTCGACGACCTTGTCACCGTGCTGGTTGAACACCCGGGTAGCCAGATTCACGCGAAACTTCGGCAGCTTTTCCAGCACCTCGATTTCCACCGTCAGGGTATCGCCCAGCTTGACCGGCTTTTCGAAGGTCATGGTCTGGTCGACATAGAGGGTGCCTGGTCCCGGCAGGTTGCAGGCCACCGCGGCGCTGATCAGGGCGCCACTGAGCATGCCGTGGGCGATGGGCTCGCGAAACAGCGTCTTGGCGGCGAAATCGGCGTCCAGGTGCAGCGGGTTGCAGTCGCCGGAGACGGCGGCGAACAGCAGCACATCGCGCTCCTCGATGGTGCGGGTCACGGTCACCTTCTGGCCGATTTCGAGGGCTTCATAAGGGATGTTTTCGGTCAGGCTCATGAAGCGCTCCGGCAGCTGTGACAGGGCGGCGGACGCCGCGAAGCCGGGCATTCTACCCAGCCTCGCCGCCGGAGGCTAATCGCCTCCCGGAAAAGCCGGCGGAGAGAGTGACCATAAATGACTATTTGGTCATTAGGTGACGTTCAGGGCGGATATTGATGCTGTTGCGGGCTAGGCAAAGCTGCTAGGCTCGCAGGGCCGGTTCAGCGCTGATCACGGCACGCCAACGAACAATAACCATAGAGCGGGAGCGGGCTGCATGATGCCGAATTTCTGGAGTGACAAATATCCCGAGGGCATCCAGACAGACATAGACCTGGACCGTTATCGCAACGTCCTGGCGGTGTTCCGCGAGGCCTGCCAGACCTACGCCGAGCGCCCGGCGTTCAGCAATCTGGGTCGCACGCTGAGCTACCGCGAACTCTATGAATTGTCCGGCCAGTTCGCCGCCTACCTGCAAAAGCACACCGACCTGCAGCCAGGCGATCGCATCGCCGTGCAGATGCCCAACGTGCTGCAGTACCCGGTGGTGGTCTTTGGCGCCATGCGCGCCGGCCTGGTGGTGGTCAACACCAACCCGTTGTACACCGCCCGCGAGATGCAGCACCAGTTCAAGGATTCCGGTGCCCGGGCCCTGGTCTGCCTGGCCAACATGGCGCACCTGGCCGAACAGGTGCTGCCGCAAACCGATATCCGGCACGTCATCATCACCGAGGTCGGCGACCTGCTGCCGACCTTCAAGCGTCTGCTGGTCAATACCGTGGTCCGCCATGTCAAGAAGATGGTGCCGGCCTATCGCATTCCCCATTCCATCCGCTTCGTCGATGCCATGACCAAGGGCGAGCACGTCGATTTTGTCGACGCCGACCCGGCGGCGGAAGACGTCGCCGTGCTGCAGTACACCGGCGGCACCACCGGCATCGCCAAGGGCGCCATGCTGACCCACCGCAATCTGGTGGCCAACATGCTGCAGTGCCAGGTGCTGATGACCAAGTACCTGGGCGGCGGCGCCCAGGTCATGATCGCGCCGCTGCCGCTCTACCACATCTATGCCTTCACCATTCACTGCATGGCCATGCTGATCCAGGGCAACCACAACGTCCTGATCACCAATCCGCGCGATCTGCCGGCGCTGGTCAAGGAACTCAGGCAGTGGCGCTTCAACGGCTTCGTTGGTCTCAACACCCTGTTCGCCGCCCTGTGCAACAGCGAGGACTTCCGCCAGCTGGATTTCTCCCAGCTCAAGGTGACCTTCTCCGGTGGCATGGCGCTGCAGCAATCCGTAGCCCTGCGCTGGGAAGAGGTCACCGGCTGCGGCATCTGCGAAGGCTACGGCATGACCGAGACCAGTCCGGTGGTGAGCTTCAATCCGCTGGAGCGTCGTCGGCTGGGTACCATCGGTATGCCGGTGCCGGGCACCGACTGCAAGGTGGTGGATGCCGATGGCGTGGCCCAGGGCTTCGACACCCCCGGCGAGTTGTGCGTCAAGGGCCCCCAGGTCATGAAGGGCTACTGGCTGCGCCCCGAGGCCACTGCCGAGGTGCTCGATGCCGAGCGCTGGCTGCGTACCGGCGATATCGCGGTGATCGAGCCGGACGGCTATCTGCGCATTGTCGATCGCAAGAAGGACATGATCCTGGTGTCCGGCTTCAACGTCTATCCCAACGAGCTGGAAGAGGTGCTCTCCCAGCTGCCCGGGGTGCTGCAGTGCGCCGCCATCGGCATCCCCGACGAGGTGGCGGGGGAGAAGATCAAGGTGTTCGTGGTGCCCAAGCCCGGTGCGTCCCTCACCACCGAGCAGGTGCTCAAGCACATGCACGACAACGTCACCGGCTACAAGCGACCCAAGCTGGTGGAATTCCGCGACAGCCTGCCGACCACCAACGTCGGCAAGATCCTGCGTCGCGAACTGCGTGACGCCGAACTCAAGAAGGCGTAACAGGACGCCACTACGTCCCCTGCGTCGCTACCTCTCGTCGACTGGTAGCGGTGCCGCCGGCTTCCAAGCATGGTTTTCGCAAGAGGTTCGGGTATAAACCGCAGGCGGCATTTTGCCGTCATCTCTCCGACCTCTTTCCTTGAGGACACACCATGCGAATTAGCGTACGCCAGGCCGTGCTGAGCCTTTTCCTGCTGGGCTCCAGCGTGCTCGGTCAGGTCCAGGCCGGTGAACCCATCCGCGTCCTGTTCGTGGGCAACAGCTACACCTTCGTCAACGATCTGCCGGCAATGGTCCGTCAAATGTCCGTCGAGGCCGGTCAGTCGCGCCCGCTGGACGTCAAGCATGTGACCTTCAGCGGCGCCAGCCTCGAGGAACACTGGAAGCGCCACGACGTGCAGGACGAGCTGGCCAAGGCCAACTACGACTACGTGGTGATCCAGGATCACAGCATGATGCCGGTGAAGAATCCGGACCTCACCCGTCAGTACGTACGCCTGATCGCCGACCTGGCGCGCAAGGACGGCGCCCAGCCGATCCTCTACCTGACCTGGGCCCGGCAGAACAACCCCACCATGCAGGCGCAGCTGGACAGCGTCTACACCCCCCTGGCCAAGGAGACCAGCGCACTGCTGGCCCCGGTGGGCCAGGCCTGGCAGAAGGCCCTGGCCGATCAGCCGCAGCCCGGGCTGTTCCTGCCCGACGGCAGCCACCCGTCCTTTACCGGCACCTACCTGACCGCCTCGGTCTTCTATGCGCTGATCTACGGCACCCGTCCGCCGCTGCCGGCCGCCGGCGAAAAGATCAAGTTCGATCACGCCGACCCCGCCGATCTGCAACAGGACGCCTGGAAGGCCCTGCAGTCCCTGGACATGGCCCTGCGCACGCCGCCGGCCAAGCTGAACGTAGCCAGCGTCCAGGCCAAGCGCTGAGAGACTGCTCAAAGACTGCTGCGCGTCGGCCAAACGGCGTTGAAAGTGGCTTCGGAATGCTCATCTACTGATTGTAGACTCCGCTTCCTCAGCCACTTTCGCCTTGTTTGTCTCTAGCTCGCTAGCCTTTGAACAGCCTCTGACCCCGTGTTGCCCCTGCGCGACCAGACGTCGCACAGGGGCGGGCAACCCGGCGGTTTTCCACCCGCCGTTCTTGTAAAGCCCCGCCGTACCCCCCAACTCTTTTACACTTACCGGTCCAAGCGACCGCCGTCGAAAGAGTTTCATGACCGATACCCCCTCCGTTGCCCGTCTCGCCGCCAACCTGGATCAGGCCTTCAACGCCGATCGCCATCGCCTGCGGCGCCAGCTCCAGGCCCTGCAGAAACAACCTGATCCCGTCCGCGAAGCCCAGTGGCTGGAGCGTTTCCAGGCGTCCTGCGCCAAAGTCGAGGCGCGGCGTGCCAGCGTGCCGCGCATCCGCTACGACGACGCCCTGCCGATCGCCGCCAAACGCGAGGAGATCAAGCGCGCCATCGCCGGCCATCAGGTGGTGGTGATCGCCGGCGAGACCGGTTCCGGCAAGACCACCCAGCTGCCCAAGATCTGTCTGGAACTGGGCAGGGGTGTGCAGGGGCTGATCGGCCACACCCAGCCGCGCCGCCTGGCGGCGCGCAGCGTGGGCGCCCGGGTGGCGGAGGAACTGGGTTCGCCGCTGGGCGAACTGGTCGGCTATCAGGTGCGGTTCGAGGATCAGAGCACCGATGCCACCCTGATCAAGCTGATGACCGATGGCATCCTGCTGGCCGAAACCCAGCACGACCGCTTTCTCGAGCGCTACGACACGATCATCGTCGACGAGGCCCACGAGCGCAGTCTCAACATCGACTTCCTGCTGGGCTTTCTCAAGACCCTGCTGCCGCGGCGTCCCGATCTCAAGCTGATCATCACCTCGGCCACCATCGACCTGGAGCGCTTCTCCCGGCACTTCGACGGTGCCCCCATCGTCGAGGTGTCCGGGCGGACCTATCCCGTGGAGACCTGGTACCGCCCGCTCAGCGCCGAGGTGGATGAAGACGGCGAACGGCTGGTGGACGACCTCTCGGTGGACCAGGGCATCCTCCAGGCGCTGGACGAGATCGAGGCGCACGAGCGCAGCGTCGGTCAGCGCCCGGGCGATGTGCTGGTGTTTCTCCCCGGCGAGCGCGAGATCCGCGACTGCGCCGAGGTCCTGCGCAAGGCCCAGCTGAAATTCACCGAGGTGCTGCCGCTCTATGCGCGACTGACACCGGCCGAGCAGCAGAAGATCTTCCAGCCGCTTCCCGGGCGCAAGATCGTGCTGGCCACCAACGTCGCCGAGACCTCGCTGACCGTGCCGGGCATCCGCTACGTGATCGATAGCGGTACGGCGCGCATCAGTCGCTACAGCTACCGTGCCAAGGTCCAGCGACTGCCCATCGAAGCCATCTCCCAGGCCAGCGCCAACCAGCGCAAGGGGCGTTGCGGCCGGGTCGAGCCAGGCATCTGCATTCGCCTCTTCAGTGAAGAGGACTTCCTCGGTCGACCGACCTTTACCGATCCGGAGATCCTGCGCACCAATCTGGCGGCGGTGATCCTGCAGATGCTGCATCTGCGCCTGGGGCGCATCGAGGATTTCCCCTTCATCGAGCCGCCGGATGGCAAGGCGATCAAGGACGGCTTCACCCTGTTGCAGGAACTCTCGGCGGTCGATGTCGAAGGCCGCCTGCTGCCCCTGGGGCGGCAACTGGCGCGCCTGCCCGTCGATCCGCGTCTGGGGCGCATGCTGCTGGAGGCGACCGAGCAGGGCAGTCTCGCCGAGGTGCTGATCGTCACCAGCGCCCTGTCCGTGCAGGACCCGCGCGAGCGCCCGGCCGATCGCCAGACCCAGGCCGATCAGGCCCATGCCCAGTGGAAGGACCCGGATTCGGACTTCGCCGCCCTGGTCAATCTCTGGCACGGCTTCGAAGAGCAGCGCCAGGCGCTGGGTTCCAACGCCCTGCGCAGCTGGTGCCGCAAGCACTTCCTCAACTACCTGCGGCTGCGCGAATGGCGCGATGCCCATCGCCAGCTGACCCTGCTGTGCCGCGAACTGGGGCTCCAGGTGCGCAAGGCCGAAAGTGCCGCGCCAGCCGCCGCGGAGGGCACCCACAAACCCGCGCCGACCACCGACAAGCACGTCAACGCCAAGGCCCAGCAACAGGCCGAGGCCAGCGAGGCGGCGGTGCGTGCCCGCGGTTACGCGGCGCTGCACAAGGCCATTCTCGCCGGCCTGCTCAGCCAGATCGGCCAGAAGAGCGAGGACGGCGATTACCTGGGTGCGCGCCAGCGGCGCTTCTGGATCCATCCCAGCAGCGTCATCGGCCGCAAGAAACCCACCTGGATCATGGCCGCGGAGCTGGTGGAGACCACCAAGCTGTTCGCCCGCATGGTGGCCAAGATCGAGCCGGACTGGATCGAGCCGGTGGCGGGCCATCTGGTCAAGAAGACCCACCTCGAACCCCACTGGGAGAAGAAGCGCGGCCAGGTGGTGGCCTATGAGCAGGTCACCCTCTATGGCCTGATCGTGGTCGGCCGTCGCCCGGTGCATTTCGGTCCCATCGATCCGCCTGCCGCCCGCGAGCTGTTCATCCGCGAAGGCCTGGTACGCGGCGAGATCAACAGCCGCGCCAAGTGCCTGGCCGCCAACCGGGCGCTGCTGGAGCGACTGGACGAACTGGAAGCCAAGGCCCGCCGCCGTGATATCCTCGCCGACGAGGAAACGCTATTCGACTACTATGCCGCGCGTCTGCCGGCGGACGTCTACCAGACCGCCACCTTCGACAGCTGGTACCGCCGCGAAAGCGCCAGGCAGCCCGATCTGCTGATCATGCGCGAGGAAGACGTTCTCGCCCGGGAAGCCAGCGAGGTCACGGCTGCCCAGTATCCGGACACCCTGCGCCTGGGCGAGTTGACCCTGCCGCTGTCCTACGAATTCGATCCGACCCATCCGCGTGACGGCGTCACCCTGCGGGTGCCGGCGCCGCTATTGCCACAGCTGCCGCCCCAGCGCCTCGATTGGCTGGTGCCGGGGTTGCTGTATGACCGCTGCGTGGCCCTGGTGCGCAACCTGCCCAAGGCGCTGCGCAAGAACTTCGTGCCGGTGCCGGATTTCGTTCGCGCGGCGCTGGACAAGATCCCCTTCGGCGAGGGCTCGTTGCACGAGGCCCTGGGGCGAGAATTGCAGCGCATGACCGGCGCCCGTATTCCCGACGACGCCTGGCCGGAGGCCGAAGCCGGCCTGGATCCGCACCTGCGCATGAATCTCGAGGTGGTCGATGCCCAGGGCAAGCCGCTGGGTGAAGGCCGCGATCTGGCCGAGGTGACGGCGCGCTTCGCCCAGGAAAGCCAGGCGGCCCTGGCGCTGCCGACGCAGAAGCGCCAGGAGCAGCGTCCGGTGGAGGCCAGGGCCTTCGCCGAGGTGGCGGCCAAGACCCAGCAGCAGGTGGCGGGGCTGTCGATGACGGTCTATCCGGCTCTGGTGGATGAGCAGGGCACGGTGCGCGAAGGCCGCTTCGCCACCCAGGCCGAAGCCCGTTACCAGCACCGCCGCGCCCTGCAGCGATTGCTGCTGCAGCAACTGGCGGAACAGGCCAAGTTCCTGCGCGGCAAGTTACCGGGGCTCACCGAGCTGGGCCTGCTGCACCGCGAACTGGGACGACCGGAAGCCCTGGTGGAAGACATCCTGCTGGCCAGCCTGGATGCGGCCATCCTCGCCGATGACGCTGAGCTGCCGCGCGATGGCGCCGGCCTGGCCTCGCTGGCCGAACGGCGCAAGGCGGGCTGGACCGAGCAGGCCGAACGGATCGCGCGCTTGACCCTGGAGATCCTCAAGCTCTGGCATGGCCTGCAGAAAAAGTTCAAGGGCCGCATCGACCTGGCCCAGGCGGTGGCCTTGAACGATATCAAGGCGCAACTGGCCAGCCTGGTCTATCCCGGTTTCGTCCGCGATACGCCGCTGGAATGGCTCAAGGAATACCCACGCTACCTCAAGGCCATCGAGCAGCGTTTCGACAAGCTCGGCGGCCAGGTACAGCGCGATCGCGTCTGGAGTGGCGAGCTGGCCGGACTCTGGGAGCAGTACCGCGCTCGCGCTGCCAAGCATGGCCAGGAGGGCAAGCGCGACGCCAACCTGGAGCTCTATCGCTGGATGCTGGAAGAGTATCGGGTATCGCTCTGGGCCCAGCAGCTGGGCACGCGCATGCCGGTATCGGACAAGCGACTGAACAAGCAGTGGAGTCTGGTGGAGGCCTAGCGGCCATCCATCGGCGGCGCCACCTGGAAAATGTTCGAGCGACCTTCCGTAAACCGCTGGGCCGCGCTGTCTGGTCGGCAATGAGATGTTGCCGCTGGGCGCGCGGCTGAGCGTCTCCCGGTGTGGATTGGCGCTCGCCAACCGTCTTTCGTTCACTGTCCGGACGACTACCACGTGTTGCGGACGGGCAGCCACCCAGCCACTGGCGCGCGCTGTATGAACGTCTGGCGCGGGTCTAGCGCGGCAGCACCTGGCGCAGCGATCCGCCCACATCCGGCAGGTCCATCTCGATGCGCCGCCACCAGGCTTCCGCGAAGCTGTAGAGGGCAAAGGCGATCAGGCCCAGGCCTACCACCGACAGGACCAGTCCGCCGAAGGGCAGATTCTGCAGGCCGTTCAGGGCGTCCTTCATGCCCGGCGGGTGCAGCGCCTGGTAGCGCGAGCCGCTGACTACCAGCAGGACGGCGATCTCGACGAACGCCACGCCCCGAGCGATCAGGCCGAAGCGACCGATGGGCCGGATCAGTCGCAGCTGTTCCGGACTGGCTTCCAGATAACGCTCGAAGCTGGCCTTCCAGCCTTTCACGAAATGGGCGAGGCCTACGCCCAGGGGGATCAGTGCGGCGACGTAGACCAGCAGATTGGAATAGCGCCAGCCGAGGATCGTCTGCAGCAGGTCGTTGGTTTCCCCACCTGAGCTACCGCTCTGGCGCAGACCGCTGATAAGCAGGCCCAGGGCGAAGAAGGCCAGGGCGCCGTAGGTGATGCCGCCCACCAGCAGGCCGGCGCGGATCACCAGCCCCTTGGGCTTGCTGCCATGATCGTCGACATCGCGGATAGCCTGGAGGATGCGCCAGGCGGCGAAGGCGACCAGTCCGACCACCACCAGGCCGACCAGGAAATGCCCGAAGGGCTGGGCGAGCAGGGCCTCCAGGCTGTCGTGGCTGTCCGCCGGTTGGCCGGAGCCGCGAGCGGCCAGCAGCGCCAGGACGCCGATGATGAGGTAGACGAGACCGCGGGCGGCATAGCCGCCGCGGGCCAGAAGGGTGAGTCCGGTACGGGTGCGCATCTGTTATGTCCTGTTACATCGTGCCTTGTACTGACCGGCGGCCCGCGCGCGGGTTCTGGTGGGCGGACAGGCGCACCGGGGTGCTGGCGGGACGCGGCGTTAGGCCTTAGGCTCGTTGCGAAAAATGCCTGCGCTCGGTGACGCTTCGTTGAAAAAGGCTTCGGAATGCTCATCTACCACTCGTAAACTCGGTCGCGAGCCCGGTCCGCTTCCTCAGCTTTTTCGTGGGGCCGCCTAGGCCTCGCCTGACCGTCGCTCGGCGACTTTTCGTACCGAGCTTCGGCTCGCACCCTTTGCCCCGGCGACCGTTTCATGGATAAAGCTCGACTGCTTCCCCTCATTCTTCAGGCCCTGGAAGCCGACCGTGACGTCATCAGCCAGCAGCTGGCGGCCAGCCACGAGGCGGCCACCCACAGCGAAAGCAAGGCCGAGAACAAGTACGACACCCGCGGTCTGGAAGCGGCCTACCTGGCCGATGGTCAACGCCGCCGTCTGCACGAGATCGAGCTGGCCCTGGCCGCCTACCGGGCGCTGACACCCGTGGCCATGAGCGACGGCATTCGCGTCGGCGCCCTGATCGAGCTGACCACCGCGACGGCCAGTCGCTGGCTGTTCCTCGGTCCGGATGCGGCAGGACTCAAGGTCAGGCTGGATGGCCACGATGTCCTGGTGATCTCGCCCCGCGCACCCCTGGGTCAGGCATTGCTCGGGCGGGAGGAGGGCGATGAGGTGGCGGTGACCGTGGAAGGCAAGATGCACAGGCAGGAGATCCTGGCGGTATTCTGAGCCTCAGCCCAATACCTTCCGCCCTGGTACGGGCCTGTTGGGCTTCGACAATGGAGCCGTCTCAACCCAACCTAAGATCCTCGCCTCTGGATGACCTGTCGTAGGTTGGGTTGAGCGTCAGCGAAGCCCAACAGCCTAGCTTCGGTGCGGCCCCTGTTGGGCTTCGACGAGGGAGCTGTCTCAGCCCAACCTACGATCATCCGCTGGATGACCCGTCGTAGGTTGGGTTGAGCGTCAGCGAAGCCCAACAGCCTAGCGTCGGTGCGGCTCCTGTTGGGCTTCGACGATGGAGCTGTCTCAGCCCAACCTACGATCATCCGCTGGATGACCCGTCGTAGGTTGGGTTGAGCGTCAGCGAAGCCCAACAGCCTAGCGTCGGTGCGGCCCCTGTTGGGCTTCGACGATGGAGCCGTCTCAACCCAACCTGCGGGCATTGCTGAAGGCTCAGGCTTCGACGCCCTCCACCGGCCGGTTGGCCCTGGGCGGTGCCGCCTCTTCCGTTTCCTGCTTCGGCCGATGCTGATCCAGCCAGGCGCGGCCCTGATTTTGGGCCTCGTCGACCTTCCTGTTCAGCTCGTCGAGGGTGCCGCCGAGGGTTTCCCGCGCCTGTTCACGGGCGGCTTCTTCCACCTTGGTGGCGAAATTGTCCGCGGCCTTCTCGGCACTGTCGCAACCGCCGAGACCGAGTAGCAGGAGGATGCCGGCGAGTCCGAGGATGGCTCTGGTAGTCATGATCGTCCGCTCCTTCACGAAGGCTTGTTCAGGGAGTCGCGCGGTTCATGACCCACAGCGGTGGGCTTGGCCTCGCTGCGGGTCTTGTACAGCGACACCAGCACGCCACCGGCCAGCAGGCCCAGGGTCACGCTCAGGGAGATCGCCGGGGGGATCTTGCCGATGATGCCCACCAGGAAGATCTTGCAGCCGATGAACACCAGCACCAGCGCCAGGGCGTACTTGAGATAGGCGAAGCGATGGATCATCGCCGCCAGGGCGAAGTACAGAGCGCGCAGGCCGAGGATGGCGAAGACGTTGGAGGTGTAGACGATGAAGGGATCCTGGGTGATGGCGAAGATCGCCGGCACGCTGTCCACCGCGAACACCAGGTCGGCGCACTCGATCACGATCAGCGCCAGGAACATCGGCGTCACCCAGAGCACCGTCTTGCCGCTGGCATCGGGCTGGCGCACGAAGAAATGCTGGCCGTGCAGCTCGTCGGTCACCCGCAGCTTCTTGCGCAGGAATTTGATGAAGAAGTTGTCGTCGAGCTTGGGCTCTTCGTCCACCTTGGCGAACAGCATCTTGACCCCGGTGATCACCAGGAAGGCGCCAAAGATATAGAGGATCCAGTCGAACTGGTGGATCAGGGCGGCGCCCAGGCCGATCATGATGGCGCGCAGCACGATCACCCCGAGAATGCCCCAGAACAGCACCCGGTGCTGGTATTCCCGCGGGATGGCGAAGAAGCCGAAGATCACCGCCATGAGGAAGACGTTATCCATGGACAGCGACTTCTCGATCAGGAAGCCGGTGACGTAGTCGAGACTGGCGTCGGCGCCCTTGAGCTGCCAGACGAAGAGGGCGAACAGCAGGCCCGCGGTGATGTAGCCTGCGGACAGCAGCAGGCTCTCCTTGACCTCGATGGGCTTGTTCTCCTTGTGGAGGACACCCAGATCGAAGGCCAGCAGGGCGATGACGACGGCGAAGAAGGTCAGCCACATCCAGGTGGCGGTGCCGAGGAAGTCGGCGAAGAAGAATGCATGCAGGGCGTTCATGAGCCCCTCCTTAGTCAAGTTTCAAGACTATGACTCGACATGGCGGCACATACCGTCAGAGGGGCCCGGGTCACCAGGACAGGATTTCGAACTCGCGCACATTCGGCAAGGAATGCAGTTTTACAAAATGCAACCGCTCTGGATCAGGCCTCTCGGGAGGAATGGTGGCCGGTGATCAGCCAGCGGCCGTCGATCTGCTCGAAGGTGAAGAGAAAGCGTGCGGGCACACTGATGACCTGCTCGCCATCGCGATAGTGGAAGACATAGAGGCCGCCGACCACCACGGTGCTGAGTTTGCTGCTGACCCTCTTCTTGAAGATCTCCACGTCGCACACCAGCCCCTCGTTGGCGAGGAAATTGCGGAAATATTCGCGCCGGCTGTCCTCGCTGTCCCGCACCTCGTTGGAAAGCGTCGGCACCAGGATGGCGTCGGGCGCATAGAGCGCAAGAATCGCTTCCACATCGCGGGTGGCGACGGTCGCCGCCCAGGTGTGCAGCGCAGCCTTGGCCCCGGCGAGGCAGGCGATCTCTTCGTTGGAGCGGGCAGGCGCATGGGCAGGACTAGCAACGGACATGGCGTTATCCTCAAGCGAGCGTAAAATTGTTATAATATAACAATAGGCCTTGGACGGGTACGTGGCATGGCCAGATCGCTAGGGAATGACGCCGGTCGGGGAGGTCTTTGTCATGACGGGGAGGCGTCGCCGTCGGCAGCCGGCGACGGCAGAGGAGTGCGGCTCAGCGATTCTCGATCTTCGAGCGCAGCGGGATCTCTTCGCGGGAGTCGGTCTGGCTCACCGGCTGGCCGACCATCTCTTCATAGACCGCTGGCTGGGCGATGAACAGGCGCACCTCCTTGACGTCGTCGAGGATACGCCGGGCTTCTTCCACCGAGGCCACGTGCAGGGTCGCGCCCTTGTCGTCGGCGACCGGTACCGAGGTGCCTTCCACCAGGGCATGGATGACGTAGGAGCCGCCTTCCATGGACACCAGATTGACTTCCTTGACCGCGCCGGCCTTGACCTGCTGATTCAGCTCTTTGACATTCATCGACACACCTCGGTTATCACGCTAACGAGCCCTGCGCGACGGCAGGGGTAGGTAAGGATTCGAGGCGGGAGCAGGGGTGGGAGTTCCGATGCGAGATGCGGCCAGGGCGCGTTTCGCAGCTTTTATCAGTACCCCGTCATTTCCAGATAGCCCACCCCCTTGGCGCTGCCCTCCACCCTGACCGGACCTTCCCAGTAGGGCGTGCCCAGGGCCATCCAGGCATCGCGGTTGATCGCCGCGATATGCAGATCGAGCTGCCGCCCCGGCAGGGCGATGGACCAGCGTACCGGCACCTCGCGTCCGGCGACGCTGTGAGTGGACTCCGGTGCCAGGCGGATATCGCCGGGTTGCAGGGGCTGGTTGTGGCCGTCGGCGCTGATCAGGTTGCCGAACAGATAGTATTGGCCGTCGGCCTGGCGCAGGCGATAGAGCATCAGTTGGCGACCGTCGTCCAGATGCAGGGAAAACCAGTCCCAGCCGAGCTGGTCCGCAGCCAGGTGCTGGCTGCTCCATTCGCGGTCCAGCCAGGCCAGGCCCTTGACCGGCACGCGCCGGCCTTCGATCTGTAGCTCGCCTTCGGCCTGGAGGAAGGGCTGGCTGTAGTAGTAGGACGCCTGGCCGCTGGTGGATTTGCGACTCACCCCGCCTTCGCCCTGGAGCACCAGCGGACCGGTGGCGGCGAGTTCCAGCCGATAGGCGAAGCCCGGACCCTGGGCCTGAACCTCGGCACGTCCGCTCAGGTCTCCGCTCAGCCGCCAGTCGTCGATCCAGGCGGAAAAGGGTGCGGCGGTCACCCCGGCCTGGCCGATGCCGCCGCGGCCCTGGGTCTGGGCGGAGAACTGGCGAGTTTCGCTGGTAAGACCGGCATGGCCCAGCCAGAGGTTGCCGTTGCTCCAGCCGGGCTGGTCGGCGCCTGGGCGCAGGGCACTGCGGAACAGCGTCCATTGCACGCCGTATTGATGGCCCTGGGCATCGCTGAGATTGGCGGTGACGTACCACCATTCGATGCGGAAATCCGGGTGGGCGCCGTGATCGGCCGGAAAGCTGAAGACCTTGCCCGGCACCACCGCGGCGAAGTTCTCGCTGCCCTGGCCGAGGCCGGCGAAGCCCGCGGACGGCGGCTGCTCGTCGCAACCGGTGAGCAGCAGGAATGCGACCAGCAGGACCTTAGCGTTCATTACCGAGTTCTCGCAGCAGATCCAGCGGTTGACTGCGCTGCAGCCGAAGCAGGGGCCAGGCGGCCGCGAGCAGGGTCGCCAGCAGGGCAATGGCGGAGAGCGCCAGCAACTGGCCCGGAAAGACCTGCAGTGGCAATCGCCAGCCGAAAGCCTGGACATTCACCACCGCCACCAGGCACCAGGCGAGCAGGATGCCCAACGGGATGGCCAGCGCCAGGGTCAGCAGGGCCAGCCCCAGCAACTGGCCCAGGCTGAGCAGGATCAGCCGCGGACGCTCGATGCCCAGCGCCCAGAGCGGCGCGAGCTGGCCGAGACGGCGTTGCGCCTGGCCGAGCAGGGCGATGAACAGGGCGAGACCGGCCACCGCCAGGGTCAGGGCATTGAGCGCCGCAGTAGCGCTGAAGGTGCGCTCGAAGACCTGGTCGGCATAGCGCCGCAGCTGACCCTGGTCGATGGAATGACTGGCGTCCAGTCCGAAGCGCTGCTGCAGCTGGCTGCGCAGGGCCTCCACCTGCGCCGGCGCCATGCGGATGACGATGCGCACCAGGACGGCATCCGGCCACAGCGCCCGCAGCCGGGCCTGGGGCAGCAGCAGGTGGCCACGCGGATTGCCATAGTCGGCATAGGTGGCGAGCACCGGGGCGGACCAGCGACCCTGGCTACCCTGCAGCTCCACCCGTTGCCCTTTGACCACCCCCAGGCGGCGGGCCAGTTGCTCGCTGACCATCAGGCCGTCACCGGCGAAGAACGGCGTCCAGGCCTCGTCGCCGGCATCGAGCAGCGGCCAGTGTCGCCGATAGAGATCGGCGTCGAGGATACCGCTCAGGGTGGACGGCTGGCCTTGAATCCCTGTCTCCCGTTCGTACACCGGCAGTACCGCGCGTACGCTGGGCTGTCGGGGCAGCCAGTCGAGCAGGGTCGCCGCCTGGGCGGCGTCCTGCGGGCGCAGATAGAGTTCGGCGGCCAGGCGCTGGTCGAGCCAGCCATCGAAGGTGCGGCGAAAACCCTCGGTCATGCTGCCGGCGCCGACATTGGCCGCCAGGGCCAGCAACAACGCCATCAGCGCCTGGGACAGTCCGGGCAACTGCTGCCGGGCGTCGGCCAGAAACCAGCGCGAAAGTGGCCGCCTTGCCCGCTTCAGCAAGAGATCCAGCAAGGCGCTCAGCAGCGGCGGCAACGCCAGCGCGGCAGCCAGCAGCAGGCAACCAAGCAGGGCCAGGCCGCTGGCCAGGCTGTTGCCGCCCAGCCACAGGACCAGCGCCGCCAGGCCCACCAGCAGGGCACCCAGCGCCTGGCGACGCAGCCAGCGGCCATGGGCGGCGCGCCAGGCCTCGCCCTGGGCCAGGGCCAGCAGCGGTAGCCGCGCCGCGCGCCATAGACCATCGGCACCGGCCAGCAGAACACCCCCGAGGCTGAGGCCGAGGCCGGCCAGCCACCAGGCCGGACTCAGGGTCAGGCTGCCGGCGATCTCGGCGCCGTAGAGGCCCCGCAGGCTGGCCGCCACGTCGGGCAGCAACAGGGCGGCCAGAAGATAGCCGCTGGCAACCCCCAGGGCACCTGCCACCAGGGCGATCAGCGCCAGCTCCAGGGTCAGCGCCAGCACCAGGGTCGCGGCCGACAGGCCACAGGCGCGCAGGGTCCGCAGCAGGGCCCGGCGCTGTTCCAGCGCCAGCCCGGTCGCGGCATGGACGATGAACAGGCCGACGGCGAAGGCCAGCAGGCCGAGCGCCAGGAGGTTGAGGTGGAAGCTGTCGGTCAGGCGGTCCAGTTCGGCGCCCTGGTCGTTCTCCACCCGTTGCAGATTGACCCCGTCCAGGGTGGGCAGGGCACGCTGGAAGGTCTTTGGCAGGATCAGCCGGGAAAGCTGGTCTGGCGCATCCAGCAGACGCTGGGCCTGGCCGATGTCCAGCACCAGGGTGCCGGGCGCCAGGCCGGGACGCGGCTGCAACGGTGGCAGCGCCAGGCCATCGGCGCGATGCAGCACCTCGCCGGCCTGCAGCCGCCATTCACGCAGCGTTTCCGGCGCGATCCAGGTGGTCCCGGTCGGACTAAGGAAGTCGAACAGGGCCTCGGGCGGTGCGCTGGCCGCCACGCCCCGATCGGTGGGCAGACTGACCGGTTCGATGCCCAGCAGTGGCAGGGCGCCCTCGCGCTCGGCCAGGGTCAGGCGCCCCTGCAGGACGGGCGACACCGGCCAGCCCTGGCGGCGCAGTTCGACGAACAGCGACTGGGGAAAATGCTTGCCGTCGGGGGCTTCAAGACCCGACTGGTCGGCGCCGAAGAGGGCGCTGGCCTGGGCATAGCTCTGGCGGGCCTGGGCATTGAGCGCCAGCACGCCGGTCAGCAGCGCGGTCGCCAGCCACAGGCCGGCGACCAGGCCGGCGAGTTGCAGCGGATGGCGCCGCCAGTGACTGACCAGGCTGCGCAGACTCCAATAGAGCAGCCTCATGGCTGGCCCACGGCCGCGCCGCCGAGACGTCCGCGTTCCAGTCGCAGGGTACGATCGAGATGACTGGCGATGCGCGCGCTGTGGGTGACCATCAGCAGGCTGCTGCCGGTCTCGGCTACCAGCTCCAGCAGCAAGGCGAGGGCCTGGTCACCGCTGGCTTCGTCGAGATTGCCAGTGGGTTCATCGGCGAGCAGCAGGGGTGGCCGGGAGGCGAGCGCCCGGCCGAGGGCCACGCGCTGCTGCTGGCCGCCGGACAGCTGTTCTGGATAGCGTTCCAGCAGGGCGGTCAGGCCCAGGCGTTCGGCCAGCTCGGCTTGCCAGCGCGGATCATGGCGCCCGGCCAGTCGCGCCTGGAAGGCGAGATTGTCGGCCACCGTCAGACTGGCGATCAGATTGAATTGCTGGAAGATCAGCCCGATGCCCTCGCGGCGCCAGGTGGCCAGAGCGCGCTCGTTGAGGCTGGCGAGTGCCCGGCCCGCGGCCTGGATATCGCCTCGGTCAGGCCGGTCGAGACCGGCGACCAGGTGCAGCAGGGTGCTCTTGCCACTGCCGGATTCGCCCATGAGCGCCAGACTCGCGCCCCGCGCCAGGCTGAGGTCCACGCCGCGCAGGACCGGCAGCGGCCCCTGGGGCGTCGGGTAACTCTTGTGCAGATCGGTGATGGTTAGCATCGCGCCTCCAGCGCCGGTCGTGGTCTGCAATCGACCGGGCGCGGGCGGCGACGTTCAGCGCGGCTAGCGGCGCTTGGTTTTGCCCTGGCCGGCTTTTTCGTCTTCCTCGCGCTGCAGGCGCTCGCACTTGCGCACCATGTTCAGGTAGTACACGGCGCTGCCGGCGAACAGGATGATGGGCAGCGCCAGGGACATTTCCAGGAGGCTGCCAGGGAAGGCGCTGGGCACCCAGTGATGATAGAGCAGGATGCCGATCGCCAGCAGCACCGAGTACAGCAGGCCATAGCCGGCGACCTTGCGCGATTCGCGGGCGAGGTCGAGGGGCGGGCGATTCAGATCGTTGGGCTCGAACATGGAGGTCTCTGGCAGGCACTGAAGGAGGCGCTAGTCTAGCGCCTGGACTCGCGTCGGTCGCCACTGCTCGGGCACCCCGGACAAGACGTCGCAGGGGCGGCCCGCCGCTCGTTCACGCGATGTTCAGGCAGACCTAAGCTTGAAATCTTATCCTTTGCAGCCATTTAGAGGCCTGACGATGGCAAGCGAGCAGGTCTCCTTGTAAGCTCGATCAGTTATTTGAACGCGCATAATGCGCACGGATAAGGAATCAACATGAAACAGTATCGGTTGGCAGCAGCGGTGGCCCTGGTGGGTCTGGTTCTGAGCGGCTGCGACTCCAAGCCCAAGGTCGAGCTGGAAAGCCCGGCCCAGAAGGCGTCCTACGGCATCGGCCTGAACATGGGCAAAAGTCTGGCCCAGGAAGGCATCGATGACCTGGATCCCAAGGCTGTTGCCCTGGGTATCGAGGACGCCGTTGGCAAGAAGGACCAGAAGCTGACCGATCAGCAGCTGACCGAAGCCTTCGCCGCCCTGCAGAAGCGCGCCGAAGAGAAGATGACCAAGGTCAGCGAAGACAACGCCAAGGCGGGCAAGAAGTTTCTCGAAGAGAACGGCAAGAAGCCTGGCGTGATCACCACCGCTTCCGGCCTGCAGTACGAAGTGGTCAAGAAGGCCGACGGCCCGCAGCCCAAGCCCACCGACGTGGTCACCGTGCACTACGAGGGCAAGCTGGTCGACGGCACCGTGTTCGACAGCTCCATCAAGCGTGGCACCCCGATCGACCTGCCGGTCAACGGCGTGATTCCGGGTTGGGTCGAGGCGCTGCAACTGATGCACGTCGGCGAGAAGATCAAGCTGTACATCCCCTCCGAGCTGGCCTACGGCGCCCAGAGCCCGAGCCCGGCGATCCCGGCCAACTCTGTGCTGGTGTTCGATCTGGAACTGCTCAGCATCAAGGACGCCGCTGCCGCGGACGCCGAAGACGCCCCGGTCGCTCCGGCTGCCGATGCGCCGGCCGCTGCCGAAAAGGCCCCGGCCAAGAAGTAAGCCGCTCCCGCTGTACCAGACGCCCTGCCTTGCAGGGCGTTTTACGTTGCGCGGCGGGAAACCCTGACGCAGCGGTGCGATCAAAGCTGGGATGCAAAGCCCTGTGCCAAAGGGGGCGCTGCCCATCGTTCTCCATTGCTCGAGGTGTCCATGAAGCCGCCGAAGAATTTTGATCGCTATCTTGGTATCGCCCAGCGCCTGCTGATCCGCGGTCGCCTGCCGGCGCTGCTGCTCGGCGTCGCGCGCAAGACCAGCAAGCGTGGACTCAAGCTGGGCGAGGCCCGTGAGACCCTGGGGCTGTTCCATCAGTTGCTGCTGGCCTGGTGGCGTGGCGAGTACCGCGGGGTCAGCCGCAAGACGCTGCTGACCGTGGCCGGCGGCCTGGTCTATTTCCTCCTGCCCATCGACCTCATTCCCGACTGGGTACCCATGTTCGGTCTGCTCGACGACCTCGCGGTCCTGGCCTGGGTCGGCAAGGCCTGCAGCGACGAGCTGGACGGCTTCCGGGCCTGGCGCGCCAACCGTACCGCGAGTCAGCAGGCGGCCCTGGCCGCGCTGCCCGACCGGCACGAACGGCCGGCGGCGGGTGTCGCCCTCGATCAGCTGCGGGACTGAACGGCTTGAGCGTACGCATCAGTCGCCAGCACTGGCTGGCCTTGCTGGATGAACTGGAAAGTGCGCGGCGCAGCCGCAGCCTGCTGACCTATCGTTCGGTGATCGAACGGCTGGGACTGCCCCAGCCGGCGATGGTGACCCTGACCACGGCGTTGGAGTACCTGGCGGCCCTTGATCGTCGCGAGGGCCGGCCGCTGCGCAGTGCCCTGGTGGTGAGCCAGAGCGGTACGCGCATCCCTCGTGAAGGTTTCTTCGACTGCGCCCTGCGCCTGGGTGTCCTGGACGGCTCGCCGCCGGTGAGCGATGCAGTCAGCTGGCACGCGGCCGAGGTGACCCGGGTGTTCGACCACCGCTATCCCGACCATCGCCTCGAATAGGATTCAGGCCCGCATCAGATGCAGGCTGTAGCCGGGTACCCTCTTGGCATTGCGCTTGGCTTCCGAGGCGAGGCCGGCCAGGCCGCTGGCATCCACCCGCTTGCCGGCCTCCTTGTCCAGCTCCACGACCCCCAATGACAGCGACAGCAGCGGATACTCGCGGCGGCGGCCGTCTCTGTCGTAGGCGAGAAAGCAGCCGGCTTCCAGGTGCTCGCTGCGATAGAAGTGCCGGCAGCGCTCTTGGAAGCCTGCCATCAGGCCGTTGAGTCGCTGGCGCCAGTCCGCGGAACCCAGCACCACCAGAAAGTCGTCGCCACCGATATGGCCGACGAAGTCCTGTTGCGGATCCAGGCGTTCGGAGAGGGTCTGCGCCAGGGAGAGCAACACCTCGTCGCCCTTGGCGTAGCCATAGAGATCGTTGAAGGGCTTGAAGCCATCGATGTCGACGTAGCACACCACGGCTTCGCGCTGCTGATCCAGCAGGCGCGTGAGGCACTGCTGGATGGGCACGTTGCCGGGCAGCTGGGTGAGGGGGTTGGCGTGCTTGGCCTGCTGGATGCGCTGCTCGGTGATCAGCCGCAGGACATCCATCACCCGACCGACCCCGACATAGCGGCCGCCCTCGGTGATGATGAAATCCTCTTCGATGCGCTGGCGTGCCCGCGCGGTGAGCAGGCGGCTGACCTGCTGCAGCGACTGGTTGGTTTCGGTGGCCAGGAAATCCTGGCTCATCAGCCGGGCGATGGGCTTGCGCGCGAACACCTCGTGGGCGAAAGGCTTGAGCAGCGCCGAACTCAGCTCGTGATGATGAACGATGCCCACCGGGCGATCGTCCTCGTCCACCACCGCCAGGGTATTGAGGCTGGGTTGCAGGCGGAAGCGCTCCAGCACCTCGGGGATCAGCATGTCCTGGCCGACCGCGACCTGCTCGACCCTGAGGCTGGCGACGGTGGTCGCTTCCTCGGCGAAGTCGGAGCTGCGGGTGGTTATCACCGGCAGCAGGGTCTGGATCTCGCGCGGTGGGGCCGCCGTCGGGCGGCCCAGCAGATAGCCCTGTACCAGATCGACGCCCATGCTCGCCAGGGTCGACAGCTCTTCGTGGGTCTCGATGCCCTCGGCGATCACCTGGGCCCGGGAGGCTTCGGCCATCTTCAGGATGGAGCCGACGAATTCGCGTTTCACCGCATCGCGGTGGATGGATTCGATGAAGTGCCGATCGATCTTGACGAAATCCGGGCGCAACTCCGACCAGCGCCGGAGGCTGGAATAGCCTGCGCCCAGATCGTCGAGGGCGATGGAGAAGCCCATGGCACGGTAGTGGTGCAGGGCGGTGGCCAGCAGCGCGAAGTCATCGATGGGCGCCTGTTCGGTCAGTTCGATCACCACCTGGGCCGGCGAGAGCCCCAGACGCTGCAGCAGCTTGAGGGTCTGGCCCGACTGATGCGCCGGCTCCAGCAGTGTTTCCGGGCAGACATTGAGAAACAGCAGGCCATCCAGGGCCAGTTCGCGAAAGGTCTGGCAGGACTGCTGGCGGGCGGCGATTTCCAGTTCGGACAGCCGACCGGCCTGGCGCGCGGTGGCATAGAGGGGCAGCGGGGATTGCAGCGGAGTATTGGAGGCGCCACGAATGAGCGCCTCGTAGCCCAGGATGCGTCGCTCGCTCAGCGAAACGATGGGCTGAAAGAGCGAATGCAACTCGCGGTTGGCGAGAATGCGATCCAACACCCCAGCCTGGTCGTTAAGCGTCATGGTTAGCCTGCAGGAACCCAGAAACGAAAATGCCCGGGGGTCGCACTTGGCGACCCCCGGGCATTTCACGACAGAGATATGACGCTTTGATGTCAGCGCTTGGGTGGCGTCTGGCTCAGGTCGAGATAGTCCAGCAGCACATGACCCGACTCCATCAGGTAGGCGTCGTCCTGCGGCTTGGTCTTGTCGTCGTCGATCGCCGGGTTGTCCTCGTCGATCTTCTTCAGCTCCTTGAGCGGGGCTTCACCCTTGCCCTGGCGCCGCTGGTTTTCCATGGCCAGCTGGCGATTGTCCAGGGCGGTCTGCTCGGCCCGGCGCTTCTGCTCGTTGAGGCTGACGGTGGTGTCCGCCGCCAGCTCCTGGGCCAGCTTCAGGCGCTCGCGAGCGAAGATGAAGTCGGGATCCTTCTGCACCCGCACGTCATGGCGCTTGACCAGTTCCGGCAGGTAGTTGGCGAAGGGATTGCTCAGGCCGGTCACCGCCGGGGCGATGGTGTCCCAGGGCATGGAGTCGGGCAGGGCGCTCTCGCCGATCTGCTTGGTGTCCACCACCGCCGGGTAATCGATGTCCGGCAGTACGCCCTGATGCTGGGTGCTCTGGCCGGAGACGCGATAGAACTTGGCGATGGTCAGCTTCAGCTCGCCATGGTTCAGCGGCTGGATGGTCTGCACGGTGCCCTTGCCGAAGGTCTGGCCGCCGACGATCAGCGCGCGGTGATAGTCCTGCATGGCGCCGGCGAAGATCTCCGAGGCCGAAGCGGACAGGCGATTGACCAGCACGGTCAGGGGGCCCTTGTAGAAGGCGCCGCCTTCGTCGTCGGCCAGCACCTCGACCTTGCCGTCACCATTGCGCACCAGCACGGTGGGACCCTGATCGATGAACAGCCCGGTCAGCTCGGTGGCTTCCTGCAGCGAGCCACCACCGTTGTTGCGCAGGTCGAGGACGATGCCGTCGACCTTTTCCTTCTGCAGCTCGCCGATGAGCTTCTTCACGTCACGCGTGGTGCTCTTGTAGTTCGGATCGCCCGCGCGATAGGCCTTGAAGTCCAGGTAGAACGCCGGCACGTCGATCACGCCGAGCTTGTAGTGCTTGCCCTCGTGGGGCACGTCGATCACGTGCTTCTGCGCCGCCTGCTCTTCGAGCTTGACCGCTTCGCGGGTGATGGTGACGATCTTGGTCTTCTGGTCGTTCGGCGCATTGCTCGCCGGGATGATCTCCAGGCGCACCTTGGAGTTCTTGGGCCCGCGGATCAGCTTGACCACCTCGTCGAGGCGCCAGCCGATGACATCGACCATTTCGCCGTCACCCTGGGCGACGCCGACGATCTTGTCGGCCGGAGCGATCTGCTTGGACTTGTCGGCAGGGCCGGCCGGGACCAGGCGCAGGATCTGCACGTAGTCGTTGTCGTTCTGCAGCACCGCACCGATGCCTTCCAGCGACAGGCTCATGTTGATGTCGAAGTTCTCCGCGCTTTCCGGCGAGAGATACTGGGTGTGCGGGTCGTAGGACTCGGCGAAGGCGTTGATGTAGGTCTGGAAGACGTCTTCGCCACGGGTCTGGTTGAGGCGCGCCAGCTGATTCTTGTACCTCTTGGTCAGCTGCTGCTGGATCTGCTGGTCGGTCTTGCCGGACAGCCGCAGGCGCAGCACCTCGTCCTTGAGCTTGCGATGCCAGAGATCGTCCAGCGCGGCGGTGTCCGCCGGCCAGGCCGCCTTCTCGCGATTGGTGTTGAAGGACTCGTCGACACTGAAGTCGAGCTTGCCGATGCCGGCGTTGAGCAGGCCAATGCCGTAGTTCAGCCGCTCGGTCATGCGCTGGGCATAACGGCGGTAGATGGCGAAGCCCGGTTCGAGATTGCCCTGCTTGAGGTAGTCGTCGAAACGGGTGCGCGAGGCATCGAATTCGCGGATGTCGGCGGCATTGAAATACAGCCGGCCGGGATCAAGCATCTTCAGATAGCTGTCGTAGATCTTGATCGACTGGGCATCGTTGAGCGGCGGCTTGCTGTAGTGGTGCCGCTTGAGCAGTTCGACGATGTTGAGGCTGGCGATGACCTGGTCGCGGTCGGGTTGCAGTTTCTCGGCGCCTACCGGCGCGTTGGGCTTGGCGAAGAGGGGCGTTGCGCTGACGCCAAGCAGGACAACGAGGGCGGTACGGGACAAGAGCTGCTTCATGTGTATTCGACTAATGCACGGAAAGGAATAGGCTATAGGCCCTTCCCGGCCCGGGCGGTTCCGCGGCCAGGGGAAGTATGACGGGCGCTGACGAAAGTCGTCTGACGGCGGTCTGAAGGGTAGCGGCGATCGGAGGGGAAGGCTGTGACAGCCCCGCGTCTTCCGGTCCGCTCGACTCCCGCAGAACCCGCCGGCGCAGGCGCTTTTCGTCAAAGCCTGAGCCACTATGGAGGCACCGTGAACGCATTGCAAGGTATCGAAGGGCAACTGGAATGGCAGTCACTGAGCGCTCGCGCTCTGGCGCCCGGGGAAATTCGCATCAAGGTGGCGGCCGCCGGTCTCAATCGTGCCGACCTGCTGCAACTGGCCGGCAACTATCCGCCGCCACCCGGCGCGCCGGCGACCCTGGGCCTCGAATGCGCCGGGGTGGTCAGCGAGACCACCGCGGATTCGCGCTGGCAGGTGGGTGATCGCGTCTGCGCACTGCTGGCCGGCGGCGGGATGGCCAGCGAGGTGGTGGTGGATGGGCGCCAGGCCGCTTCCGTGCCGGAAGGGCTGTCGCTGATCGAGGCCGCGGCGCTGCCCGAGGTCTGGGCGACCGCCTGGAGCAACCTGTTCGATCTGGCGGCGCTGCAGCCGGGCGAAAAGGTGCTGCTGCATGCTGGTGCCAGCGGTGTCGGTTCGGCCGCCATCCAGCTGTGCAAGGCCTTCGGCAATCCCTGCTGGGTCAGTGTCGGTTCCCAGGATCGCCTGGCGCATTGCGAGCGCCTCGGCGCCGAGGGCGGGGTGCTGCGCAAGACCGATCTGGAAGGCCTGCGCGATTTCGCTCCCTTCCACGTCATCCTCGATCCGGTGGGGGCGAATTATGCGTCGCTCAACCTGGACCTGCTGGGCCAGGATGGACGCTGGGTGCTGATCGGCCTCATGGGCGGTCGTCAGGCCGAGATGGATCTGGGCAAGGTGCTGGGCAAGCGCATCCGCATCATCGGCTCGACCCTGCGCAACCGATCCGTGGAATTCAAGGCGAAGACCATGAGATCCCTGGAAGCCAGGGTCTGGCCGCTGTTTGCCGAAGGCAAGCTGAACGTCAATCTGGAACGCCGCTTCGCCGCCCAGAACGCCGAAGCCGCCTTTGCCGCCCTGGAAAGCAATGAGGTGAATGGCAAGGTGGTGCTGGTGCTGGACGAGGGGCTGGAGTGACCTTCTAGGCATCGATACCGCGGCTACTGCGGCCGCTCGTACGGTCCGCCGTAGGTTGGGTTGAGCGCAGCGAAGCCCAACAGGTGTTGCCTGGAGCCGACATTGTTGGGCTTCGACGATAAAGCCGTCTCAACCCAACCTACGAGGACGGCGGCAACCTGTGGGCGCGTTCGTAGGTTGGCTTGAGCGCAGCGAAGCCCAACAGGGCTCGCTCGGAGCCGGCATTGTTGGGCTTCGACGATGATAAAGCCGTCTCAACCCAACCTACGAAGACGCCGGCAACCCGGAGGAACGGCCGTAGGTTGGGCTGAGCGCAGCGAAGCCCAACAGCGCTCGCTCGGAGCCGGCGACGTTGGGCTTCGACGATGGAGCCGTCTCAACCCAACCTACGAAGACGCCGGCAACCCATAGGAACGGTCGTAGGTTGGGTTGAGCGCAGCGAAGCCCAACAGGTGTCGCCTCGAGCCGGCGACGTTGGGCTTCGACGATGGAGCCGTCTCAACCTAACCTACGAAGACGGCGGCAACCTGAGGAGTGGCCGCGATGCGAGTTAGCGCCAGCTCAGGATCGGCCAACCGGCCTGTGCCGCGCGTTCGCGCAGTACCGGATCCGGGTTGACCGCGTGCGGCTTGCCCACCGCTTCGAGCAGCGGCAGGTCGTTGCGCGAATCGGAGTAGAAGCTGGCGGTAGCCAGCAGGCTACGGTCGCCGCCGAGCAGTTCCAGCAGCCGGGTCAGCTTGCCTTCGCGAAAGGTCATGACACCTTCCACCTGGCCGCTGTAGACGCCGTGGCTGACCTGCAGGTCGATGGCCAGCACCTCTTCCACGCCCAGGCGTTCGGCGATGGGCTCCACCAGATGCACCCCGGAGGCCGAGACGATGATCACCCGGTCACCAGCGGCGCGGTGGGCGGCGATGCATTTCATGGCGTCGCTGAAGATCAGCGGTTCGATGACGTCCTCGACCCAGGGACCGACCTCGAAATCCACCTCTTCGGGCCTACGGCCCACCAGGGGTTCGAGGTGGAAGGCCATGTAGTCTTCCATGGCCAGTTCGCCCTGGGCGTAGGCCGCCATCAGCTCGCTGTCGCGCCGCACGAAGGACTCGCGGTCGACCCAGCCGAGCACGCCCATCTGCTGGCTCCAGAGGCTGGAACAGTCACCGTCGATAAGGGTTTCGTCGAGATCGAAAATCGCCAGGGTCATGCCACTTCTCTCAGGCTGTCGGAATCGACGGCCAGGGTGACGGCTGTGCCGTTCGCCTGCAAGGCCGAAGGGCCATGGTTGAGAACGTCGACATTGAGTTCGCAGGCTTCGGTGGCGATCCGGTAGCGGATCACGTTGCCCAGCAGGCTGTGGCCGACGATACGGCCACTGAAACCACCGGCGACGCCAAGCCTTATGGCCTCGGGTCGAATCGCCACCTGTCCCTGGAAGGTCTGGCCGAACAGCCGGCTGGCCTGGTCGGCGCTGAGCAGGTTGTAGTTGCCGATGAAGCCGGCGGCGAAGGCATCCACCGGCGCGGTGTAGAGGGTCTCGGCATCGCCGCTCTGGACGATGCGCCCCTCGCGCATCAGCACGATGCGATCGGACAGGGTGAGGGCTTCTTCCTGGTCGTGGGTGACGAATACCGTGGTCAGGCCCAGCTCCTGCTGGATGGCGCGAATCTGCTCGCGCAGGTGGCGACGGATGCGGGCATCCAGCGCCGAGAGGGGTTCGTCCAGCAGCAGCAGCCGCGGCCGCACGATCAGCGAGCGGGCCAGGGCCACCCGCTGGCACTGGCCACCGGAGAGCTGGTGTGGATAGCGCGTGGCGAAGCCCTGCAGTTCCACCAGGGTCAGGACCTCCTGCACGCGCTGCTGCACCTCGTCCCGTGCCAGGCGCTGCATGCGCAGGCCGAAGGCGACGTTCTGCTCCACCGTCATGTTGGGAAACAGCGCGTAGCTCTGGAACACCATGGCGATGCCGCGGCGCTGCGGTGGCAGCCGGGTGATGTCCTGGCCGGCCAGCACGATGCTGCCGCGGTCGACCTCGGTGAGTCCGGCCAGGCAGCGCAGCAGGGTGGACTTGCCGCAGCCCGAGGGGCCGAGCAGGGTCACCAGTTCGCCCTGTTCGGCATGGAAGTCGATGTCGGTGAACAGGGTGTTGGCGCCGTAGCGCTTGTGCAGTCCCTTGACCGCGAGATAGCTCATGTCCGCTCCCGATTCAGGCGATTGGCGATCCAGGTCAGCAGCAGGACCGCGAGGAAGTAGGAGATCACCAGGGCGCTGGTCAGGTGGCCGCTGCCGTTGCGCAGGTTGTAGAGATAGATCTGCAGCGTCTCGTAGCGCGTTCCCACCAGCAGGTTGGCGAAGACGAATTCGCCGATGAGAAAGGAGAAGGACAGGAACAGCGCCACCATCAGTCCGGTGCGCAGATTGGGCAGCACCACCAGCAGGGCGGCGCGCCAGGAGCTGGCGCCGAGCAGGTGGGCGGCGTCCATCAGGTCGCGCAGATTCAGCGCCTGGAGGTTATTGCTGATGGCGCGATACATGAAGGGCAGGGCGATGGTGAAGTAGCAGAACACCAGGATCCAGGGCGTGCCGGTCAGCGGCAGCGGACCGCTCGCGTAGAGCTGCAACAGACCGACCGCCGAGACCACCGGCGGTACGGCGAAGGGCAGCAGGATCAGCACGTTCATCAGCGCATCCAGTCGCGGAAAGTGATAGGCGACGGCGAACATGGCCGGCAGGATCAGCACGCAGGACAGCGCCAGGGCGCCAAAGCAGATCGCCAGGGAGCGACCGAAGGCGGCGAGAAAGCGCGGCTCGCTCCACAGCTGCAGGTACCACTTGAAGGTGAAGCCCGCCGGCAGCAGGGTCGCCGACCATTGGGTGGACAGGGAATAGACGAGGGTCGCGGCCAGGGGCGTGAGCAGGATCAGGAACAGGATCCAGACCACTGTCCGGTGATAGAGGCGCTCAGTTCTGGACATGCCGACTCCGCCGTAGCAGCCACTGATGGACGAGGGTGATCAGGGTCATGAAGGCCACCAGCAGCATGGCCAGCGCCGCGGCCAGGTTGGGCTCCAGATAGATGTCGCCGGACACCAGGGCGGCGATGCGCACCGGCACCACGTTGAAATTGCCGACGGTAAGGGCATACACGGTGGCGTAGGCGCCCAGGGCGTTGGCCAGCAGGATGATGAAGGTACCAACCAGCGCCGGGCTGAGCACCGGCAGGCCGATGTGCCGCCAGTACTGCCAGGTGCCGGCGCCGAGCAGCGCCGCCGCGTCGCGCCAGTCCTGCTTGAGGGCTTCGAAGGCGGGGAACAGCAGCAACACCCCCAGGGGAATCTGGAAGTAGGTGTAGATGAGGATCAGGCCGCCCTTGGTATAGAGGTTGAACCCTTCGATCAGTCCGAATTGCTTGAGCGCCAGGGTCAGGCAGCCGTTGATGCCCAGCAGGATGATGAAGGCGAAGGCCAGCGGTACCCCGGCGAAGTTGCTGGTCATGTTGGTGAAGGCCACCACGAAGCTGCGCAACCGCGAATCGACGCGGGTCAGCGAATAGGCGCCGAGCAGGGCGATGAGCAGCCCGCAGACGCTGGACCAGAGCGAGATCTCCAGGGAGAAGCGGATGGCCTGCAGGTAGAAGGGCGAGCCGAGGATCTCGGCGTAGTTGCCGAGGCCCCAGCCGCTCTCGCTGGAATTGAAGCTGTTGAAGGCGATCCAGGCCAGAGGCGCCAGCTGGAAGGCGCCGAACACCAGCAGGAAAGGCAGGATCAGCAGCAGGGCGAGCCAGGGCCGCTTCATGCCAGCAACTCCCGGCACAGGGGCTTGTCGTGGGCGAGGCCCAGCAGCGTGCAGACGGTGCCGCAGAGCTCCACCTGGCGCGGTGTGGCCTCGCCCAGGGAGAAGCCCGCGCCGAAGACGAACAGGGGCACCTCGCGTTCTTCCGGAAGCGTCCCGCCGTGGCTGCGGTCGTCGTTCATGCCGTGGTCGGCGGTCACCAGCACCTGGTAGCCGGCGTCCAGCCAGGCGGGCAGGTAGTGGGACAGCAGGCCGTCGGCGCGGCGCGCGGCATTGCGGTATTCGGGGCTGGAGAGGCCGTGCCGGTGACCGGCATCGTCGATGTTCATCGGATGCACCAGCAGGATGTCCGGCGCCTGGGTCAGGCGCAGGTGCTCGGCGTCGTCGAACAGATGGGAATCCGGGTAGTGGTCGGCGTAATAGAAGTGACCGTGCTGGATCGGCAGGGCGGGGTTGCTGACGTGCCGGTCCCGCGCCCGATCGAAGGGACTGCGGTTGTAGAGTTCGCTGACCCAGTGATAGGCCGCCGCGGCCGTGGTGAGGCCGGCGGCCTGGGCCAGATGGAAGAGGCTGATCTGGTTGGACAGCCGATCCACGCCATTGTGGACGATGCCGCTGCTCACCGGGGGCACCCCGGTGAGCAGGCATTCGTAGAGCGGACGGGAGAGCGAGGGCAACTCGCACTCCAACCGGTAGAGGCGACCCCGGCCAGCCAGGCAGAGCGCCTGGAGAAAGCCGAGTCCGTGTTCGGCGACCCTCAGCGCGAGTCCGTCCAGCACGACCAGGATGACCTTCATGGCGTCACTGCTGCATGTTGATCAGAACGTGTTCCTGCCAGAGTCGCGGCAGGCGCTTGGAGGTTTCCTCCCAGGCCTTGGCGTCGGCGATGGGCCGGGCCTTGGCGTATTGCGCCTGGGGCAGCAGCTTGGCCTGGACATCGGCCGGCAGGGTCAGGTGCTCGGCGCGGATCGGCCGGGCATAACCCTGGGCCAGGTTGATTTGGCCGGCGTCGGAGAAGATGTACTCGCGGGCCAGCTTGGCGGCGTTGGGGTGCTTGGCGTACTTGTTGATGATGGTGGTGTAGCCGGAGGTCACCGAGCCATCGGAGGGGATCAGCACCTCGAAGCGCGAGCGATCGATCTGGTCGCGATAGCTCAGGGCGTTGAAGTCCCACACCACCCCGACTTCCACTTCACCCTTCTCGAGGTTGGCCACCACCGGGTTGGTGAAGGCCAGGCGCCCCTGCTTGGCCAGCTTGGCGAAGAAGTCCAGCGCCGGCTTGATGTTCTTCTCGTCGCCGCCGTTGGCATAGGCCGCTGCCAGTACGCCGCTCACCGCCTGGGAGGCGGCGCTGACGTCGCCGATGGTGACCTTGTAGTTGCCCTTGAGCAGGTCGGCCCAGGAGTGGGGGACGTCCTTGACGGTCTGCTTGTTGACGATGAAGGCGATGGTGCCGGTATAGGCCAGCGCCCAGTGACCGTCGCTGTCCTTGGCCCAGCTCGGTACCTGGTCCCAGGTGCTCGGCTTGTAGGGCTGGGTAACGCCCTTCTGTACGGCGATGGGGCCGAAGGAAGCACCGACGTCACCGATGTCGGCGGAGGCGTTCTCGCCTTCGGCGGCGAACTTGGCGATCTCCTGGGCGGAGCTCATGTCGGTATCCTGGTGCTTGAGCCCGTATTTCTGCTCAAGGTCCTGCCAGGTGCCTTTCCAGTTCGCCCAGGTATCGGGCATGCCGACGCTGTTCACCTCGCCTTCCTTGCGGGCGGCGGCTTCGAGGGATTTGAGATCGGCGGTATCGGCGAAGGCGGTACCGGCCTGTAGCGCAACGGCAGTGGCCAACAAGGAAGCAAGCAGACGGGTCATACGGGTGCTCCAGGTGTTAGGGCTTGGTCTAGGTCAGCAAGACATAGGCCAATCTAGGACCGGGGTATGACGATTTGATGGCAATGCGCCCTGTTTCACCGCTGGCACGGGCGCTGCAATCGTCACCAAGCGGTCATCTGGCCGTCTTAGTCTCCCAACAAACCCTAGTCGAGGCGTTACGGGTGCACCAATCCGAAACTGGTCTAGTCCAAAGAAGTGCACCGGGTGCCGGTGCCATCCGCCAGGCGCTGCAGGAGCAGATCGCCCATGGCCTGCTGCCGGCGATGGAGCGGCTGCCTTCCGAGCGCCAGCTCAGCGAGTTGTTCGCCACCACCCGGATCACCCTGCGCGAAGCCCTGCTGCAGCTGGAGGCGCTGGGGCTGATCTATCGCGAAGAGCGACGTGGCTGGTTCGTCGCGCCGCCGCGGCTGGCCTACAACCCTCTGGCGCGGACCCATTTCCACGCCATGGTGGAAGCCCAGGGACGGGTGCCGGCGACCGAGGTGGTGGCGGCGCGGCAGATGCTGGCATCCGCGGAGATCTGTCGTCTGCTGGAGTTGCCGGCGCTGTCCAGCGTCTACCAGATCCGCCGGGTCCGCCGGGTGGACGGCCGGCTGGTGCTCTATGTCGAGCACTACCTCAATGCCGCCTATTTCCCGGGCTTGCTGGAGCACGACCTGCAGCGCTCCCTCACCGAGTTGTATCGCGACCGCTACGGCATTCGCTACGGCGAGGTGCGCTTCGAGATCCTGCCCACGGCGCTGCTGCCGGAGGCGGCCCAGGCGCTGCGGGTGGCCCAGGGCAGTCCGGCGCTGCACATCACCCGCATCAACCACGACCAGCAGGGGCGACTGATCGATTGCGACCTGGAGTTCTGGCGGCACGACGCCATCCAGGTCAGGGTCGAGGTGCCGGACTAGTCCGGCTTCAGAGCGGCAGTTCGCTGCTCGAATAGAAGGCCGTCAGCACCTTGATCAGATGGCCCAGGTCGTGGCTGCCGGCCAGTTCGCGGATGGAGTGCATGGCGAAGGTGGGCAGGCCGATGTCCACGGTGCGCACCCCCAGTTGCCCGGCGGTGATGGGGCCGATGGTGGAACCGCACCCCATGTCGCTGCGCACCACGAAGCTCTGTACCGGCACGCCTTCGCGCTGGCAGAGGTCGCGGAAGAAGGCCGCGGTTTCGCTGCTGGTGGCGTAGCGCTGGTTGGCGTTCACCTTGATCACCGGACCGCCGTTCAGTTTCGGGCCGTGGTTGCCGTCGTGCTTGTCGGCATAGTTGGGGTGCACGCCATGGGCGTTGTCGGCTGAGATCAGCAGCGAGCGCTGCAGGGTGCGGGTAAAGGCATCCCCGGCGGGCAGCAGGCGTTGCAGCACCTGTTCGAGGAAGGGACCGTCGGCGCCGCAGCAGGAGGTAGAGCCCACTTCCTCGTGATCGGTGCAGACCAGCACGGCGTTCTCGTCGCCCTCGTCGGCCAGCAGGGCTTCCAGGCCGGCATAGCAGGACAGCAGGTTGTCCAGGCGGGCGGCGGCGATGAAGTCGTCATCCAGCCCGATCAGGGCGGCGGGCTGGACATCATAGAAGCTCAGTTCGAAATCCAGCACCTCGGCGTCGCCGATGCCGTGTTCCCGTTTCAGGCGCGCGGCCAGCAGGGCGCGAAAGTCGCGCCGCTCGCCGGCCGGCACCTGGGCGAGAATCGGCGGCAGCTCGTTCTGGGCGTTGATGGCCCAGCCCTGGTTGGCTTCGCGATTGAGGTGGATGGCCAGGTTGGGAATGATCGCCAGCGGCTTGCGGAAGTCGATCAGCCGACTCTGCACCCGGCCCTCGGCGCGATAGGTCACCCGGCCCGCCAGCGACAGGTCGCGGTCGAACCAGGGCGCCATCAGCATGCCGCCATAGACCTCGACGCCCAGTTGCCAGAAGCCCTGCCGCTGCAGCTCCGGCTGCGGCTTGACCTTGAGGCAGGGGCTGTCGGTATGGGCACCGACCAGGCGCAGGCCGCGCTCCAGCGGTTGGGCACCCAGGCGCACGGCAATCAGCGAGGACTCGTTGCGGGTGACGTAGTAGCGTCCACCCGGCTGCACGGACCAGCTCTCGCGCTCGTCCAGGCGCTGGTAGCCGGCGGCTTCGAGACGGTGGGCGAGGGTCGCGGTGGCGTGGAAGGGCGTGGGCGAACTGGAGAGGAAATCGATGAGGCCTTGGATCTGATCGGTACGCATGGACGACTCCGGACGACAAGGCGTCCAGTCTAGGTTCTGGACCGAGGGGAGTCGAGCGTAGCGCCCAGGCCGGGCGGCACCTCAGGGCTCAGCGGCGCTGCAGCACCAGGTGATGGATGTGCCAGTGCTTGGGCCGCCCGACCGCGGTATGGCCGTCCTCCTGCTCTTCCCGATGCAGGAGGACGTCCCAGTCCCGGAGCAGCTGCTGCAGGGCCGCGGCGTCGACGACCGTCACGCCCTTGCTGGCCCAGCTGTCCCGCTCGCCGAACAGCTGGCCGCAGAACAGGCCACCCGGGCGCACCGCCGCGGTGATCGCGGTCCAGAGCAGCGGGAAGCGCTCAGGCGCGCAAAAGGGCAGGGCGAAGCTGGAATTGACCAGCTCGCAGGGGGGAATTTCGACCGTTTCAAAGCGCGCCTGGTGGGTTTCCAGGCGTGTCTGCAGCCGGGCCGGCGTGCGTTCGCGCAGGGTGCTCAGCGCCTCGGCCTCGGCATCCACCGCCAGCACCTGCCAGCCGCGTTCCAGCAGGACGAGGGTGTCGTGGCCGATGCCACAGCCCAGATCCAGCGCCAATCCCGGCGGATTCGCGCGGAGTGAGAGGGCCTGCAGCAAGGTCTCGCGCGGTCCGCCCGCGGCGGTGGCGGTGTAGTAGGACGTCCAGTGCGACAAGCGGGCACTCCTCTGGTCGAGGGCCTCAGTATGCCAGCGCCGAGGCTCAGAACGGTGCGGGACTGGTAAAGCTCATCCGCTCGCCCGTGACGGGATGGGTCAGCGTCAGCAGGCTGGCATGCAGGCAGAGGCGCGGCTGGGCCGCCAGCGCCTCGCCCTCGGCATAGAGCTGATCGCCCAGCAGCGGATGCCCGATGCTCAGCATATGGACGCGCAGCTGATGGGAGCGACCGGTGATGGGCGTGAGCTCCACCCGGCTGTAGTGACCGTGACGCTCCAGCACCTGCCAGAAGGTCAGCGCATGGCGTCCCAGTTCGTGATCCACCACATGGCGCGGCTTGGTCGGCGGGTCGTAGCGCAGCGGCAATTCGATGCGGCCGCTGTTGGCCTCCGGCTCGCCCCAGCAGAGGGCGGTGTAGGCCTTTTCCGTCTCGCGATCATGGAATTGCCGGGACAGCTCGCGATGGCTGTCGGCGTCCCGCGCCAGCACGATGACGCCGGAGGTCTCCCAGTCCAGGCGATGGACGATGCGCGCCTCGGGATAGCCGTTTTCCTGCAGGCGGGTCACCAGGCAGTCGCGGTTGTCTTCGGCGCGACCGGGGACCGACAGCAGCAGGGTGGGCTTGTCGACCACCAGCAGGGCGGCGTCCTGGTGAATGATGCGGATGTTGGAGAGGGGCATGGGCTTCCTGGGGGCCTGGTGGTGAATCGCGGCACCGCGCTGAGCAGGTGCCGAGGATTCGCCATGGCTTAAACGCCAACGGCGGCCCTGGGGCCGCCGCTGTCCTGCTGCGCTCGCCTTAGCGGTCGGGCAGGGTGATGTTGAGTTCGAGGATCGAGCAGCTGCCCTGATTTTCCAGTTCGACCTGGATCTGGTCCTGCTCGATGGGCACGTACTTGCGGATCACTTCCAGCAGGTCTTTCTGCAATTGCGGCAGATAGTCCGGCTGCTCGTGGCGACCGCGTTCGTGGGCCACGATGATCTGCAGCCGCTCCTTGGCTATCGAAGCGCTGTTCTGCTTCTTCCGATCGCGAAAGAAGTCGAAGATGTTCATTCGCTACCACCCCCGAACAGACGTTGCAGGAAGCCTTTCTTCTTCACGTCGAGGAAGCGATAGGCCACTTCCTTGCCGAGCAGTCGTTCCACGGTATCACTGTAGGCCTGACCGGCGTCGCTCTGTTCGTCGAGAATTACCGGGATACCCTGGTTCGACGCCTTGAGCACCGCCTGGGATTCGGGGATCACGCCGAGCAGGCGGATGGACAGGATCTCTTCCACGTCCTCGACGCCCAGCATTTCGCCCTTGGTGACGCGCTCGGGGTTGTAGCGGGTCAGCAGCAGGTGCTCCTTGATGGCTTCCTCGCCCTTTTCCGCGCGGCGCGACTTGCTGGCCAGCAGGCCGAGCATGCGGTCGGAGTCGCGTACCGAGGAGACTTCGGGGTTGGTCACCACGATGGCCTCGTCGGCGAAGTACATCGCCAGGTGGGCACCCTTCTCGATCCCGGCCGGGGAGTCGCAGACGATGAAGTCGAAGGTCTGCTTGAGTTCGTTGATCACGCGCTCGACGCCGTCCTGGGTCAGGGCGTCCTTGTCGCGGGTCTGGCTGGCGGCCAGCACGAACAGGTTCTCGAGACGCTTGTCCTTGATCAGGGCCTGGCTCAGGGTGGCTTCGTTGTTGATCACGTTGACGAAGTCGTACACCACGCGGCGCTCGCAGCCCATGATCAGGTCGAGGTTACGCAGGCCGACGTCGAAGTCGACGATGACGGTCTTGTGGCCGCGCAGGGCGAGACCGGTACCGATGGCGGCGCTGCTGGTGGTCTTGCCGACGCCGCCCTTGCCGGAGGTGACTACGAGTACTTTGGCCAAACTGATTCACCTTGATCGAAAGGAATAACTGAAGCGACTCGGTGCCCTCGGTGACGAGATTGCAGGCAGTGTCGCGCTTCGTGTTGCCGTTGGCGGCTTAGGCGCCAAGTGCGAAAAATTCGCGGAAGTATCCGTCAAAGACGGGTGATGTTCAACACATCTCCCACCAGACTGACCTGGACCGGATTGCCCCACTGTGGATGGCGTCGCAGGTCCTCGGCGACCTTGTACTGGCCAGCGATGGAGAGCAGTTCCGCGGTCAGCTGCTGGCAGAAAATCCGCGCTTTAGTATCACCCTTTACACCGGCCAGCGCTCGGCCGCGCATGGGTCCATAGACATGGATGTTGCCGTCGGCGAGCAATTCGGCGCCCGGACTGACCGGCGCCAGCACCACCAGGTCACCGGCCGGGGCATAGAGCTGCACACCGCCGCGCACCGGGGCGGTGATGATCTTGGTCGGATTGATCGTCGGTGCGGCCGGTTTGGGCGGTTCCGCCGGCTTGACCGGCTCGCGATCGCGCGGCTCGACCTGGCGCTCACGCCCGCCGGAACTGGCTGGCAGGATCGGCAGGTCGTAGTCGTTGGCGGCGGCCAGATCCCCGCTGCGACTGGCACGCAGGGCCAGGGTGCGCAGGCCGTGCCGGCGGCAGAGGTCGAGGAGGGCGCCCAGGTCGAGCGGGCCGGCATCCTCGGCGAGCTTGTCGAGGCCCAGTACCAGCGGCGTTTCCTGGAAGAAGTTGGGGGCCTGGGCGACCTTCTGGGCCAGTTGCCGGTCCAGGCGCCCCAGGTCGTTGCGGAGAAGCTCCAGCACGGTCACGGCGAGCATGTTGCCCTTGAGCTGGAAGACGGAGTCGCTTTCGGAAGGATCGGCTGCGGTCATGGTGGGTACTTGTGCTTGGATGGCGGGACTTATAGCGGGATGCCCCGCGTGTCGCAACCCTCACCAGGTCTGGGGGGCCATGACTGTGAAGGCTACGGGAAATCTGCGCGAGCCCTGTAGAATGGCGCGACTTTTTCATGCAGGAGTTCCGATGGAGCGGCCGTCTTTCCGCCTCGCCTTTCTCAATCCACGTCATTGGCCGCTCTGGCTGGGGCTGGGGCTGCTCTGGCTGCTGGTGCAACTGCCCTATGCCGTGCTGCTGCGACTCGCCCAGGGACTCGGCTGGGTCTTCTATCACGTCGCCGGTCAGCGCCGCGCCATCGCCCGCCGCAACCTGGAACTCTGCTTTCCCCAGCTCGACGAGCGGGCACGCGATCGCCTGCTGCGGCGCAACTTCGCCAGCAGCGCCATGGCCCTGCTGGAGATGGCCATGAGCTGGTGGTGGCCGCGGCAGCGCCTGGCCCGGTTGGCCCATATCGAAGGCCTCGAGCATCTGCAGGCCGCTCAGCGCGAAGGCCAGGGAGTGATCCTCATGGCGCTGCATTTCACCACCCTGGAAATCGGCGCGGCGCTGCTCGGGCAGCGGCATACCATCGACGGCATGTACCGCCAGCACAAGAATCCGGTGTTCGACTTCATCCAGCGCCGCGGTCGAGAGCGCCACAACCAGGACGCCACCGCCATCGAGCGCGAGGACGTCCGCGCCATGCTCAAGGTGCTGCGCGCCGGCCGGGCCATCTGGTACGCGCCCGACCAGGACTACGGCGCCAAGCAGAGTCTGTTCGTGCCGCTGTTCGGCATTCAGGCAGCCACGGTGACGGCCACCACCAAGTTCGCTCGGCTCGGACGGGCGCGGGTGTTGCCCTTCACCCAGGAGCGCCTGGCGGACGGTTCGGGCTATCGCCTGGTGGTGCATCCGCCGCTGGCCGACTTCCCGGGCGAGAACGAGGAGGCCGACTGCCGGCGCATCAATCTCTGGGTCGAGCGCTGCGTCAGCGAGTTGCCCGAGCAGTACCTCTGGGCCCATCGGCGATTCAAGACCCGTCCGCCCGGCGAGCCCAAGCTGTATCCGAAGAAGAAACGCTAGATGAGCCTGGGCGGCGAGCGGCGCACCGGGCTGATTCTGGCCGGCGGCGGTGCGCGGGCCGCCTATCAGGTCGGGGTGCTGCAGGTGGTGGCCGATACCCTGGCGGTGCGTTCCGAGAATCCCTTTCCGATCCTCGTCGGCACCTCGGCGGGCGCGCTCAACGCCGCCGTGCTGGGCTGCGGCGCCCTGGATTTCGGCCGTGCGGTGGATCGCCTGGCGGCGGTCTGGTCGAACCTGGAAACGGCGATGATCTATCGCAGCGACTGGGCCGGGGCGAGCCGCCAGGCCGCGCGCTTCGGCCTGCAGACGCTGTTCGGCGCCTGGCACCAGGAACCGCTGGCCCTACTCGACAACGCGCCCCTGCGGGCGCTGCTCAGTCGCGAGCTGGATTTCTCCGGGATCACCGCGGCCTTGCGCCAGCACGCCCTGCGGGCCGTGGCGGTCACGGCCTTCGGCTATGCCTCGGGCCAGGCGATGACCTTCTACCAGAGTCATGGCGCGCTCGATCCCTGGTTTCGTCATCGGCGCGTCGGGGTGCCGGCACGGCTGGCGGTCGACCACCTGCTGGCCAGCACGGCCATCCCGCTGTTCTTTCCGCCGGTGAAGGTCGGGCGCGAGTTCTTGGGCGACGGTTCGGTGCGGCAGACGGCGCCCATCAGTCCGGCGCTGCATCTGGGGGCTGAGCGCATCCTGGTAATCGGACTCGGCGCGCCAGGGGGACACGAGCACGGCCTGCAGGGTCGGCCGCCGACGGTGGCGCAGATCGGCGGTCACCTGCTCAACAGCACCTTCGTCGATGCCCTAGACAGCGATACCGAGACCCTGCGGCGCCTCAATCTGCTGAGTAGCGCCCTGCCGGCAGGGGATCCGGTCAGCGGACGCTTCTGCCGTCCGGTGGACATGCTGGTGATCTCGCCCAGCCAGCCGCTGGCAGATATCGCCACCCGGCACCGCAAGCGCCTGCCATCCGCGTTGCGGCAGTTGCTGCGGGGTGTCGGGGTGAATCGGCCTTCGGGCAGTGCGCTGCTCAGCTATCTGCTGTTCGAGGCGGCCTACTGCCAGGAACTCATGGCGCTGGGACGGGCCGACGCCCAGGCCCGCCTGCCGGAGCTGCGGGCCTTTCTCGCCAGCGCCTAAGCCTCATTCGGCGATCTGCAGTTCCCGCGCCTTGGTGTAGAAATAGCGGATCTTCTCGTACTCGAAGGGCGAGTTGAGCTGGCCGTATCTCATGTCGGTGACGTACCTGAGGTTGATGCCGCGCAGCACCATGATCTCTGGGTGACGACCGCTCTCGTCGCTGACGTTGAGGAAGTTGATCTGCGCCTCGGCGGCGAAGTCCACCGCCAGGCCGCCGGTGTCGCGCAGGTTGGACGGGCCGAGGATTGGCAGCATCAGGAAGGGACCGTCACCCACGCCATAGAAGCCCAGGGTCTGGCCGAAGTCTTCTGGTTGCTTGATCAGCCCGACACGGGTCGCCGGGTCCCACAGGCCGAACACCCCGATGGTGGTGTTGAGCAGCAGGCGGCCGGTGGTGTCCAGGGCGCGCCGGCCCTTGAACTGCAGCACGCTGTTGAGCAGGTTGTTGACGTCACCCAGGTTGCTGAAGAAGTTGCTCACGCCCGAACGCACGAAGCGCGGGGTGATCCAGCGATAGCCGTTGACCACCGGCAGCAGGACCCACTCGTCCAGCCGATAGTTGAAGTGGTAGACGTGGCGGTTCCAGGATTCGAGGGGGTCGTAGACGTCCAGGGCGACCAGGGACGCCCGTTCGAATTCACGCTGGTCCAGACCCGGGTTGTACTTGAGGGTCGACAGCGGATTGCTGAAGCCATCGGCGCCCACCGGCGCGGCCGGCATGGTGTCCGAGCCGATGGTCAGGGTGGAGGAGGGCGGCGGACTCGATTCGGCGGCGAAGACCGAGGCACTGGCCATCAGGAGGAGAGCGAGCAGGGACTTAACCACGGGCGAAGAACTCCAGCATGGCGTTCGCGTTGACGCGGTAGTTGAGATTGCCGCAATGGCCGCCGTGGGGATAGACGGTCAAGCGATCGCCAAAGGTCTTGCGCAGGAAACCGAGGTCGCCCGGGCCGAGGATGATGTCGTCGGCATTGTGCATGACGCCGATCTTCGGGCTGCTCTTCAGATAGTCTTCCAGCGCGATGAGGCTGGACTTGCGCGCCAGATCGTCGAGGTTCTGCCCCTTGAAGTTCTTCTGCCAGAACGGCATCACCTGCTCGGTCATGTAGCAGTCGAAGTCGCACTGCAGCGAACGGGCGAAGAAGCGCGTCAGACTGGTGCCCTCGGTGATGGGGTAGGTCGGCGGGGTGATCAGGCCGCGGCGGTTGATCAGGTCGGACGTGAAGGCGATGTCGGCCGCCGAGAAGCGGAAGGACGAGCCGATCAGCATGGCCAGTTCTTCGTTGCTCAGTCGCTCCGGCGAGCGCTGGAAGTCACGCACCACGGCGTCGTTGAAGTCGACGTAGCCCTTCTCCTGGAAGTAGCGGGTCAGCTTCGACAGGATCAGCTCGTAGAAGGTGCGGTTGTTGGTGACACCCTTCACCTCGGTCTGCACCAGGCGATCCAGGTTGCGTACCGAGGTCAGCAGATTGACCGGCGGATTGACCATCAGCACCTTCTTGAAGTTGAAGCTGCGCTGGCTCTCGTCCAGGTAGGAGACGAAGGCGGCGTCCAGGCCGCCCAGGCTGTAGCCGGTCAGGTAGTAGTCGGTGACCGGCAGCTTGGGATGCTGGGCGCGCACCGCCTGCATGGCGCGATAGAGATCCTCGGCATCGTGCGGGGTATAGCCCGGGGTGGCGGTGCGCGACACCGACACCATGAAGTCCCAGCTGGTGGGCGAGGACAGCTGCACCACGTGGTAGCCGGCGGCGTAATACAGGCGCTTGAGGTATTCCTGGGTACTCGAGGAATAGTTGGCGCCGGTGCCGGCGATCAGGAAGATCAGCGGTGCCGGATGATCCTGGCGCGCGAGGCGGTAGTGGAATTTCTTCACCGGCCAGAAGTTGCCGGGCAGCTGGTATTCCCGCTCCGGACGCAGGTTGAGGCTGTAGTCATCCTGGTCGATGGTGCTTTCGGGCGGCAGCTCGGGACGGAATTTTTCCGGCGTGGTGACGATGGTGGCTTCGAAAGGATTGACCAGTGGATAGCCATAGGTGGCGGCATCCACTTCGGCGGCCGCGTGCGCGGTGCCCCAGAGGCCGGAAAACAGCGCGCCCAGCAGGGCGGCGACGCGCAACGAAAGACGCATGGACAGAGTCCTTTCAGAGGGCTTGAGAGCGTAGGTAAGACAACGGCCCGCCAATAGGTTGCATCGGCAGGTGCGGGTTTCTGCGAGGCGTCGATTACAGAGCGGTCGACGGGCTGCGTCAAGCGACATCGCATGTCGTTAAAAGTGCAGCCTTTGTCGCTAACCGGTCGTTATGCGTCGCCCAGGCGGTAGTGGCCATCTTGCATTGCCCGAATGATGGGAGTGGGGCAACCGCCCGACTTCCATAGCGAGAGGACTGCTGCATGAGCATGGTGAAGAAACTGTTGGGAATAGGACTCGGTGTCGCCTTGACCTCGGCCATGAGCCTGGCCCAGGCGGCCAAGCCGGAAATCACCATCGGCTACGTCGATGGCTGGGCCGACAGCGTGGCCACGACCCATACCGCAGCTGAAGTGATCCGCCAGAATCTGGGCTACGAGGTCAAGCTCATGCCGGTTGCCGCCGGCATCATGTGGCAGGGCGTCGCGCGCGGCAAACTCGACGCCATGCTGTCCGCCTGGTTGCCGGTCACCCATGGCGCCTACTACGAGAAGATGAAGGACCAGGTGGTCGATCTGAACGTCAATACCCCCGACGCCAAGATCGGTCTGATCGTGCCGGAGTACGTCAAGGCCAATAGCATCGCCGATCTGCAGGCGCAGAAGGCCGACTTCGGTGGCCGTATCGTCGGCATCGATGCCGGTGCCGGGGTCATGCTCAAGGCCGACCAGGCGATCAAGGACTATGGCCTGGACTACAAGCTGGTGGCCAGTTCCGGTAGCGGCATGATTGCCGAGCTGACCCGGGCCGAGAAGGACCAGAAGCCGGTCGTGGTGACGGGCTGGGTGCCGCACTGGATGTTCGCCAAGTGGAAGCTGAAGTTCCTCGAGGATCCCAAGGGCGTGTTCGGTGGCTCCGAGCACGTGGACACCGTGGCCAACCCCGCGCTGGAAGCCAAGGCCAAGCCGGTCTGGGATCTCCTGAAGAAGTTCGCCTGGCAGCCGGGTGAGGTGAACGAGGTGATGCTGGCCGTGGAAGAGGGCAAGAAGCCGGAAGAGGCCGCCAAGGCCTGGATCGCTGCCCATCCGGATCGCGTGAAGTCCTGGCTGCCCTGAGGGTCGGCTGAATGAAGAACGGGCCCCGCGGGGCCCGTTTTTGCTAGCTGTGCAGCTGCTCGGCCGCGTACAGCGTGTTTTCCAGCAGGCAGGCCCGCGTCATCGGGCCGACGCCGCCGGGAACCGGGGTGATCCAGCTGGCCCGCTCACAGGCGCTGTCGAACTCCACGTCGCCTACCAGGCGGCCATCGGCCTGGCGATTGATGCCCACGTCGATGACGATGGCGCCGGGCTTGATCCATTCACCCTTGACCAGTCCCGGCTTGCCCACGGCCACCACCACCAGATCGGCCTGGCTGACGTGGTGTTCGAGGGAGCGGGTGAATCTGTGGGTCACGGTGGCGGTGCAACCGGCCAGCAACAGTTCCAGCGCCATGGGCCGACCGACGATGTTGGAGGCGCCGACCACCACCGCATCCAGCCCATAGAGGTCGACGCCGGTGCTGTGCAGCAGCGTCATGATGCCCTTGGGGGTGCAGGGGCGCAGCTGGGGATTGCGCTGTGCCAGGCGACCCAGGTTGTAGGGATGGAAGCCGTCGACGTCCTTGTCGGTGCGGATGCGTTCCAGCAGCTGGGTGGCATCCAGGTGCGCGGGCAGCGGCAACTGCAGCAGGATGCCGTCGACGCTGGTGTCGTCGTTGAGCCGGTCGATCAGGGCTTCCAGTTCTGCCTGGGTCGTGCTGGCCGGCAGGTCATGGGCATAGGAGTCGAAACCGACTTCTTGGCAATCCTTGCGCTTGTGCGCCACATAGACGCTCGAGGCGGGATCGGTGCCGACCAGGATGACGGCGAGGCCAGGGGCGCGCAGTCCGGCGCTACGACGTTGAGAAACTCGCTGGGCAATATCCTGGCGCAGGCGGGCGGCAATGGACTTGCCGTCGATCAGTTGGGCGGTCATGGGCGATTTCTGGTGGTGACGGAAAAGGGTCGGCTATTTTCGCATGGACGGGCCCGCTGGCAACAGAGAAGCCTCTGCGGCGGCTAACTCATTCTTCTGCTTAAAAATTTTTTAAAAATTAGTTGACGGGTCGGCGGGAGCTTTATAACATTCGCCCCGCTTGCCGAGCACAGCCCAAGTCACTGACAAGGGCCAGGCAAGAGGCTTCTCACCAAGGAGGTCTCTGCTAGGGCAGCTGCCGTAACAGGCGCCCGTAGCTCAGCTGGATAGAGCATCCGCCTTCTAAGCGGATGGTCGCAGGTTCGAGTCCTGCCGGGCGCGCCATTGGCGGTTCGGCGACGGCAAGCACGTAAGATATGGTGGGCGTAGCTCAGTTGGTAGAGCACAGGATTGTGGCTCCTGGTGTCGTGGGTTCGATTCCCATCGTCCACCCCATATTCAGCGAACGCCAGACCTCGTGTCTGGCGTTCGTCTTTCAAGCGTCTCGCGGACGTGGTGGAATTGGTAGACACACCAGATTTAGGTTCTGGCGCCGCAAGGTGTGAGAGTTCGAGTCTCTCCGTCCGCACCAATCAAGATGCACAGCAGAAGACCGGCCCAGCGCCGGTTTTTTTGTGCCTGCGATTCAGGCGGCGGCCAGCGGGTCGCAAGCGTTTGAGCGGGTACCCGGCCTCAGTGCAGATGCCGCAGCAGCGGTGCGCAGAGCGCGAAGGCGAGCGGGGTACCGAATACCAGGGCCCTGGTCCACTTCTGCAGGTTGCGCTTGCGATTGCCCGGCGCGGAGGAGACCTCTGCGGTTGCAGGCTGATGATCAGGGCTGTCGAACAGGGTGATCGAGCGGGTCAGTTGGGTTCGCATGATCCGACCTCTTGCCGTCTGCACTAATTGTTATTGGCACTTTCAAGACTAATGCGGCGGGCGGGTAATGCAAGATGCGGGCGGATTCGGGGCGAGTGACGGCTGCGCGGTCGAACACCCACCCGGTCAAGGACGGCCTCGCGACTGCTGCAAGAGCGGCGGGCCTGGCGACGGACGGTCAGTTGAAGGTCTCGGCCAGCAGGAACAGGGCGCCGCCGATGGCTCCGCCACTGAGCAGCACCAGGCTGATCAAGGCGCCCCCCACGAAGTGGGCGATGTCGTCACTGATTTCGTAATCCGCTTTCATGCTCGGCTCCAGAGGATGGATGCCGCTACAGATAGCAGCCGCGCATTACAGCGCGACGACGGCGGGCGTGCCAGGTTAGCTGGTCGCCCAGTTCAGCCAGAGCGTCTGCTCTTCGCTGAGCTGACCGACCTCGCGTAGCGCCCGTTCGAGGTCTTCCCGGACGCGGCGCTTCAGGTCGGCATTGAGATCGACCTGGGCACTCTCCGCCAGGCGATCGGCGAGCGAAAGGTCCGCGCTGAGCTGGCGCAACCGGGGGCCGATGAAATCCTTGTGCTGCATGAGCCGCTCCTGTCTCCTGATACCGCCGAGTGTGGCATGCGCCGCCTTTGACTGAACACAGACTGGAAAAATATTGTCTGACTTGATTGGTTAAAAGTCGGACTTTCGGCAGCCCACGTCGTTTTCAGGTTCGAGATGTCAGCTTTTTCATAGGGAAGAAGAAATCATGAGCGGGACTTCAACTCGCAAGTTGCTGGTGTTGACCGCAGGTTTCGGCCTGCTGGTAGTGGCTGCAGTGGCCACCACCCACCGCAGTGATTCGACCAGCAGCGAGCCCGCCGTGGTGGCGACCACGACGCCGCCGGTAGCGGCCCATGCCCCCACCACGGGTACCCATTCGGTCGCGGACGAACACAAGCAGGATCTCGAGAGCTTCCTGGCGCAGGCGAGCCTGGCGCCCTGCGGCACCGTCATGCCGGCGACCGTTAACGATCCCGCCTGCCGTGCCGCCATCGAGGCGCATGCCCGGCGCGCCGGCTATGGCGACGAAGAGGTCGCGGCCTATCTGAATGCCCACCAGAGCCGCTGACCGGGAATCTAGTGTTATCGGTTATAAGCAAAGACCCTTTCAATATAGGTCGGTATAACCTGAGTGGTTATCCTGTGCGGCCGCAAGATGAGCCGACAACGGCAATTGGGGCTGTAATGGAAGTAGGGGCGTTGGGCTTCGTGATCGCGGGGCTGGTGGTTGGCTTCATCGTTGGCATGACGGGCGTGGGTGGTGGCTCGCTGATGACCCCCATCCTGCTCTGGTTCGGGATCAACCCCGCGGCAGCGGTAGGCACCGATCTGCTCTATGCCGCCATCACCAAGGCGGGCGGCGTCTTCGTTCACCAGCGCAACCGCAACATCGACTGGACGGTGACCGGCTGGCTGGCCGCCGGCAGCGTACCCACCGCCGCCCTGACGCTACTCGCCCTGGCGCTGCTGCCCGGTGATCAGCACGCCACCAATGCCCTCATCAAGCATGCCCTGGGCATCGTGCTGCTTTTGACGGCCCTGGCCATTCTCTTCAAAAAGCAGATCTTCGCCTTTGCCAGCCGCCATGCCAGCGACAGATTTCACCTGAGTGCCAGGCGGCTCAATGCCCTGACGGTGCTTACCGGCGCAGGGCTGGGCTTCATGGTGACCCTGACTTCCATCGGCGCTGGGGCCCTGGGCACGGTGGCGCTGTTCCTGCTCTATCCGCTGATGGCGACCCGGCGCCTGGTCGGTACCGAGATCGCCCATGCGGTACCCCTGACGCTGGTGGCGGGACTCGGTCACGCCGGGTTGGGCAATCTGGACTGGCATGTCCTGGGCTTTCTGCTGCTGGGGTCCTTGCCGGGGATCTTCCTGGGCAGCCATCTCTCCGGACGCGTACCGGATGGCGTGCTGCGACCCTGTCTGGCGATCATGCTGCTGGTCATAGGCACCAAGCTGGTGGCCTGAACGACGGCGGGAAAACTTAAGGTCGTTCATCGGACGACTACTGGCGATCCGCCAGGAGAAAACATCTCTAGGATAGGCGGTACTCAATTTGTTATCGCGATTGCCGATAACCTGTTTGCCGAGTCCTCTCCTGGAGCTGCCCATGTTTTCCGCCTCTGCCGAATCCGCCGCTGTCGACGATGCCTCCGCCTACCACGCCCTGCGCCAGGCGCTGGACCGCTCCCTGGCGGTGATCGAGTTCGATCTGCAGGGCACGATCCTACACGCCAACCAAAACTTCCTGCAGACCTTCGGCTATCACCTCGACGAGATCAGCGGGCGGCAGCACCGCCTGTTCTGCCCGCCCGGGGTGGCGGAGAGCGAGGACTATCAGGACTTTTGGGCGGCGTTGGCGCGCGGCGAGTTCCACAGCGGTGTCTATCACCGCAAGCACAAGGACGGCAGCCTGAGGTGGATCCGCGCCACCTACAATCCGTTGCTGGATGCACAGGGGCGTCCGCAGCGCATCATCAAGTTCGCCACCGACATCACCGAGACGCGGCTGCAGGCGGTCGAGTACGAAGGCAAGATCGAAGCCATCCATCGCTCTCAGGCGGTGATCGAATTCGATCTGCAGGGCAACGTGCTCTGGGCCAATGACAACTTCCTAGGCATGACCGGCTATGCGCTGGACGAGTTGCGCGGGCGTCATCACAGCCTGATGTGCCCGGCCGACTACGCGCGTTCGGCGGAGTACGCCCTGCTGTGGAATCGCCTGGGGCAGGGTGTCTTCGACACCGGGGTCTACAAGCGCATCCGCCGCGATGGGCGGCCGATCTGGATCCAGGCCACCTACAACCCCATCCTCGACAGCGAAGGTCAACCTTACAAGGTGGTGAAGTTCGCCATCGATGTGACCGATGCGCAACTGCAGGCCGCCGAATTCGTAGGCAAGATGGCCGCCATCGACCGGGCCCAGGCGGTGATCGAATTCGATCTGCACGGCAACATCCTGACGGCCAACGAGAACTTCCTGTCGGCTCTGGGTTACAGCCTGGACGAGGTGCGCGGCAAGCATCACCGGATCTTCTGCGAACCCGAGCTTGCCCGCTCGCCGGGCTATCGGCTGTTCTGGGAAAAGCTCGGTCGCGGCGACTTCGATGCCGGACTGTACAAGAGACGCGCCAGCGACGGCCGCCAGGTGTGGATCCAGGCCACCTACAACCCCATCCTCGATGCGGAGGGCAAGCCGTACAAGGTGGTCAAGTTCGCCAGCGACGTCACCGAGAGTCAGCTGCGCAACAGCGACTACGAAGGCAAGGTGGCGGCCATTGACCGCTCCCAGGCCATCGCCGAGTTTTCCCTCGACGGCACGGTGCTCACCGCCAACCGCAACTTCCTGCTGGCCCTCGGTTACCAGGCCGATGAAGTGGCGGGCAAGCATCACCGCATCTTCTGTCCCGACGACTATGCCCGTTCCGCGGAGTACCGGCTGTTCTGGGATAAGCTGGCGCGGGGCGAATTCGACGCCGGAGTGTACAAGAGACGCAACAGCCGGGGCGACGAGATCTGGATCCAGGCCACCTACAACCCGATCTTCGACGCCGACGGCAAGCCGTGCAAGGTGGTGAAGTTCGCCGTGGACATCACCGAGAGCCAGATTCGCAACAGCGACTACGCCGGCAAGGTGGCGGCCGTCGACCGGGGCCAGGCGGTGATCGAATTCGACCTGACCGGCACGATCCTCGAAGCCAACCGCAACTTCCTGGCGACCCTGGGTTATCGCCTGGAAGAGATCCGCGGCCAGCATCACCGCATCTTCTGCGAGGCGGAGCACGTCGCCTCCGGCGAGTACCGCGAGTTCTGGGCGCGGCTGGCCCAGGGCGAGGTGTTTGGCGGGCGCTTCATGCGGCTGAGCAAGTTCGGCCAGCGGATCTGGATCCAGGCCACCTACAACCCCATCTTCGACGCCGACGGCCAGGTGCACAAGGTGGTGAAGTTCGCCACCGATATCACTCGCCAGGTGGAGCTGGAGCAGCACCTGCGGCAGAAGATCGAGCAGATGAATCTCTCGCTGCACGCCCTGACCCGCTCCATCAACCAGATCGCCGAGACCACCGACGACGCCAACCGCATGGCCCGACGCACCCTGGAGGAAGCCGAGCGCGGTTCCCTGACCCTGAGCCGCTCGCTGGACGCCATGGAGGCCATAGGCACCACCGCCGGGGGCATCCAGGACATCGTCCAGGTGATCAGCGACATCGCCAACCAGACCAACATGCTGGCCTTCAACGCCGCCATCGAGGCGGCCCGCGCCGGCGAGCACGGCCTGGGCTTCTCGGTGGTGGCCGATGAGGTCCGCAAGCTGGCCGAGAAGTCGTCCCAGGCGACCAAGGAGATCAACAAGCTGATCCTGGAGTCGGTGAAGAGCATCGCTCAGGGCAGCGAGATCTCGCGCAGCGTGGGCGAGGCCTTCGGCCTGATCGCCGAAGGGGTGGGCAAGACCCAGCAGTCCATCGAGGCCATCAACGGCTCCACCGCGGCCCAGCTCGAGGATGCGGCGCGGGTCAATCAACTGATCCAGGAGCTGGACGCGGCCACCACACTCACGCCGGTGACCGGGGGAGCGCGATCGTGACCGCGACCCAGGGTGTCGTGCGGATCGGCGAACTGGAAGTCGCCCTGTCCGCCCAGGCCCTGGAACGCGTGGTGCCCTGGCCGGAGCGCCTGGCCGCTCATCCGAGTCCGGTGCCCTGGCTGCTAGGCCTTTTCGAGCTGGGCGGCCAGCCGCTGCCGCTGGTGGACGGTCATCGCCTGCTGGGATTGCCGGCGGTCGAGCACGAGCGCCGGATCGCCGTGATCCGTCATGGGGGTGGACGCTTCGGCCTGGCCATCGATGGAGTGGTGGACATCCTCAAGCTGGCGGATGAGGCCATCGTGCAATTGCAGGGGGCGCCCGGGCGCCTGCTGGGACAGGTGCATCTGCAGGCGGAGACCGGCCGGTTGGTGCATCTGCTGGATCTGCCGGCCCTGGCCGCCTTGCCGGGCTTCGAGGTCAGTGCCGACAGGTCGCCGGCGGTACAGCGGCAGGCCGCCATCGGCACGGAAGAGGAGCGGCTCTATCTGCTGTTCGAGTGCGATGGGCGGCGCCTGTGCCTGGATGCGGCGGTGGTGCAGGAGCTGGTGGATCGACCGCAGCTGACGCCCAGCGAATTCGCCAGCGACAGCTGTCGCTACCAGGTGCAGCTGAGAGGCCAGGCCTTGCCGGTGCTGGAACTGTCCGAGCTGCTGGGCCTGGCCACGCCCGCCAAAGGTCACCATGAGCAGCTGCTGGTGCTGGCGGCGGGCGATCAGGGTCAGTATCGGGTGGCCTTCGGCTTCCAGCGGCTGCTCGGCATGTGGCGCCGGGATCCGGCGCAGTGCGCGCCGCTGCTTGGCTTCGGGCTGGAACGGCCCGGGCTGTTGCGCGGGGTGTTCAGCGCCGCGGAGGGCGAGGCGGCCATCGTGATCGATCACCTGGCCCTGGGGTGCCAGGAGGCGGCGGTCGCCTATGCGCGGATCTATCGCACCGATCGCGACCTGTTGCGCGAAGAGCGCCGTCAGGTCCGCCGCCAGCCGTGCCTGACCTTTCTCGCCGAATTGCTGTTCGCCGTCCCGCTGGAGCAGGTGGCCGAGGTCCTGCCGCTGCCGGCGCACTTCCTGCGGCTCGGCCAGCGGGATCCGCGGCTGCTGGGATTGATGGAGGTCCGCGGCCAGCAGATCACCCTGGTCTGCCTGCGCACCCTGGCCCGGCGCGGTGGCGGTCGAGCCCGGCCCCGGCGATCAGGTGATCGTGGTGGAAGGGCAACGCCAGCGTCTGGGTTTCGTGGTGCAGCGGGTCGAGGCCATCGAGGCCTTTACCGAGTTGCGCGCCGATGCCCTGGCGCGCAGCTGGCAGTTGCCAGGGGAGGGCGGGGCGGTACCGGCGCAGCGGGCGCAGAGCTGGGTGGGCGTAGGATCCGCGGGCAGCAGTCGCCAGGCGACCCTGATCGACCTCGGCGCGCTGGTGAAACGTCTGGAAGGTCAGGCCCCGCAGACCCTTCCGCAGCGCGTGGCTGCGGCAGTTTGACGATACCGCTCGTCGCTTCGTCGAACGGTCGGGTAACGGATTGCCCATGGCTTTGTCAGCCGCCGAAGGCGTCCTTCATCGAAGCGGTACCGGCAGGCTAGAGCGAGTGGTGTTTGCCGGAGGCCGCCAGGCGGGGCGCGCCGCCCGTGCTTCCCCTGCCGGAGCCGGGTGCAGGCGTTCATCAGCGCGTTGTCAAGAAATCCCGCGGCGCGTCGAACCAGAGGAAGACACAACTTTCCTGGGTGATCCCATGTTCAACTCCGCACTCAAACGCCGCATCGCCGATCTCGAAGCCGAACTGTCCGAACACCGCCAGGTCAGCGCGGCCTTCCATCAGGATTCGCTGCATCTGCTGCTGGACGCCCAGGGCCGGATCGAGGATTTCAACGAGAACTTCGCGCTCTGCCTGGGCTACGCGCCTGGCAGCCTAACCGGGCGGAATCTGGACGAGATCATTCCGGACTACGTGAAGAAGCTGGTGTGCTACGGCGATCTGAAGCGCAGCTTCAGCGAAGGTCACCAGGCCAGCGGCATCTATCGGTTGCTGCGCGGCACGGGCGGCGTTGCCTGGCTCTATGCGATCTGGACGCCCGTGCGCGACACCCAGGGCCAGGTCAAGCAGATCCGCTGCTATGCCTACGACCGGACCGAGCAGGTGGAAATCTCCACCGAGCATTCTGGCATCATCAATGCCCTGCTGCGTTCCACCGCGGTGATCGAATTCAACCTGTCCGGCGAGGTGCTCACCGCCAACGAGCGCTTCCTGCAGGGCATGGGCTATTCGCTGGCGCAGATCGTCGGCAAGCACCATCGGATGTTCTGCAGCCGCGAAGAGGCCGAATCGGCCGACTATCGCGCCTTCTGGGAACGGCTCAACCGGGGTGACTACGTGGCCAGTCGCTTCAAGCGCATCGACAGCCATGGCCGCACGGTCTGGCTGGAAGCCTCCTACAACCCGGTGCTCAACACCCGCGGCGAGCTGTACAAGGTCATCAAGTTCGCCACCGTCATCACCGAACAGGTGGAGCAGGAGCTGGCGGTGGCCGAAGCCGCGCGGGTCGCCTTCGACATTTCCCAGACCACCGACGAAAGCGCCCGCCAGGGTGCGGCGGTGGTGCAGGACACGGTGGCGGTGATGACGCGCATCGCCGACGAGATCCAGGTCGCTGCCAATGGCATCGAGGACCTCGGCAAGCAGTCGCTGGTGATCAGCGCCATCGTCAAGACCATCAGCGGTATCGCCGAGCAGACCAATCTGCTGGCGCTCAACGCCGCCATCGAAGCCGCCCGGGCGGGCGAGCAGGGCCGGGGTTTCGCCGTGGTGGCCGACGAGGTCCGGCAACTGGCCGGGCGCACCAGCAAGGCCACCGAAGAAATCGTCGGGGTGGTGCAGCAGAATCAGCAACTGGCACAGACCGCGGTCAGCAACATGGCCGCCAGTCGCCAGCAGGCGGAGCAGGGGCTGCACCTGGCGAGCAACGCCGGGGTGCGCATCACAGAGATCCAGGAGGGCGCCCGCCAGGTGGTGGGCGCGGTCAGCCAGTTCGCCCGGCGGCTGAGTTAGGACTGTTCGTCCCAGCCAGGAGCGCTGTACCACGCATAACCGGCCGCATCGAGTTCCAGCCAGCGACCCTGGTGGATGACCATCCGGGTCGCCACCTCCGGGCTGGCCAGACCGGTCGCCACCAGCAGGCTGCGGATCAGGGCGCCATGCGCCACCAGTAGCGTGGGGCCCTGGAGTTCTTCCAGCAGCGGGCGCACCCGCTCGGCGGCATCGGCATAGCTTTCGCCACCATGTACCCGAAAGGTATAGGGCTCGGCGACGCGTCGGGCGTGCTGCTCCGGATAGCGCTGGGCGATGGTCGGCATGTCCAGTCCCTCCCAGTCACCAAAGGCCTTTTCCGCCAGGCGCGCATCGCGGCCCAGGCTTCTAGGCGTGCCCGGCAGCTGCGCCAGGATCAGATCGAGCGTTGCGCTGGCGCGTCGCAGCGGACTGCTCAGGCAGGCGAAGCGAGAGACGTCGAGACGGTCGCGCAGGGCCAGGCCCACGGCTTCGGCCTGGGCACGGCCGCGCGCGTTGAGCGGTATGTCCTGGCGACCCTGGAGGCGACCGCTGGCGTTCCAGTCGGTTTCGCCGTGACGGATCACCAGCAAGGGAGAGGGGAAGGGCAAGGGCATCAATCCAGGGCAGTGGGCAGGGTAAGAAGGAATCTCAGGTGGCCGGCTTCCAGGCGCGCGACCAGGCTGCCGCCATGGCCGCGGGCGATTTCCTGGGCGAGATAGAGACCCAGGTCCAGGCGGGCGGGCTGCGCAAGGTCGGCCTTGCTCAGCGCCGGCTGGAACAGCTGGCCCAGAGTGCCAGGATCCACCACGGCGGTGCTGCTTTCCACTACAAGGCTATAGCAGCGTTCTTTGATCGCGCCGCGCAGCAACAGGCTGCCCCCAGGGGGATTGCGGGAGGCGACCTGCTGCAGCACGGCGTCCAGCGCCTGCAGCACGCGCGGCAGATCCAGGCGCAGGGCGGCCGGCAAGGCCGGTAATTCGCTGCTCAATGTCTGCCCAGGAAAGCGAGTCTGCAGCGTGGCGAACAAGCCCAGGAGCCGTTCATTGACGTTGTCCACCAGCGCCGGTTTCAGGGGCACGCCATGGCCCAGGCGCGCGCGCACGAAGTCGGCGGCCTCGGCGCTGCGTTCGGCGAGGCGACGCGCCTCGCTGTGCCAGTGCCAGATCTGCTGCGTATCCGCGGACGGATCCTGCGCAGCCAGCGCCCGTAGAGGACGCTGCAGATCCTCTTCCAACAGCACCAACAGCTGTTCGCGCAAGGGTTCCAGATCGTGGTCGCCGCGCGGGCCGGGGCTTTCCTCGCGACGTTGCTCTTCGCGGGCGAGCAGTTCGCCCAGCAGGCGGGCGAAGCCGTCCAGGGTAGCGATCACCGGGCGCTGCTCCAGCAGCGGTGCGGGCTGGGGATCAAAGGCGCACAGCGTGCCGAAAAAGGTGCCGTTGGGCCGAAACACCGGGACCGACAGGTAGCTTTTCCAGCCATAGAGGCCGGGCGCCGGGTGGTCACAGTAGGTGGGGTTCTGGGTCACGTCGCTGATGATCACGGCGTCGTGGGAGGAGCGTACGTGGTTGCAAAGGGTGGATTCGAGGTCCAGTTCGGCGCCGGGTTGCAGGCCGAAGGCGATGCGATCCTCCACCGCGCAGGCGATCCAGCGCTGCTCGGTGACCTCGGCGACGGTGGCGACCCCAAGGCCGCTGACATCACAGACGACGCGCAGGAGCGCCGCGACGGAATCCAGGGACGCCAGCAGCTCGATGCTTTCGACGGTGCTGGAGAGTTGGCTGGGCATGACGCTGTAGTTCTCTGACGGACACGGCCTGAACGCTAGGCCAAGAGACACCGGACGGCAACCACCAGCTACGCCTCGTTGAGATTGTTCCAGGCCGGGACTAGCCGATCAGGTCGGTCGCGTAGGCCAGCACCGTGAGGCAAAGCAGTAGCAGCAGCAGATTGGCCGGGGTGATGCTTTTCATCTGAGGGATCCTCTCACGCAAGGGGTTTTCCTTGTCCAGGTACACCTGGAAACGCCACGTTGGCGCGGGGGATCGCTAGGGGTGGAGCGGGTACGTTCATCTCTGCGTCTCGATACTGCTGGCAAAGGACAGGTGTCGGAACGCCACTGTCGCCGTTCGTTCAGCGCCTGCCAGGGGAGGTGCGACATCTGGTCGAAGCGGCAGTGCGAGCGGTTCGCAGTTGCCAACCGCAGAGCGAGCCGGTAGCGTGACGCCCCATGCGAACCTTCCTTTGCCCCATCAGCGCCTATTACTACTACCTGATCAATATCGGGTGGTAGGTACTGCGCTGCATGACCGAACCGCCTAGGGCGGCTCGGTCAAGGCAACTTCTTCCGGTCTCCCTGGCACCGTCCAGCCACAGGAGACCCCATGGACAGCACCCAGCAAGACCTGCTCGCCACCCTCGAAGCCCGCGGCTTCGTGCACCAGACCACCGATCGTGACGGCCTCGCCCGCGCCTTTGCCAGGGGACCGGTGACCGGCTATCTCGGCTTCGACGCCACCGCCGACAGCCTCCACGTCGGCCACCTGCAGGGCCTGATGCTGATGCGCTGGCTGCAGCGCGCCGGCCATCCCATCCTTCTGCTGATCGGTGGCGCCACCACTCGCATCGGTGATCCCAGCTTTCGCGACAGCAGCCGTCCGGTGCTCACCGACGGCCAGATCGCCCTGAACATGGCCGGCATCGCCAAGGCTTTTCACCGCTATCTCGAAGTGGGCGATGGCCACGGCCGCGCCCAGGTGGTGGACAACGCCGAGTGGCTCGACGGCCTGGGCTACCTAGATTTCCTTGGCGCGGTCGGCCGGCACTTTTCCATCAGCCGGCTGCTGACCTTCGATGCCATCAGGAGTCGTCTCGACCGCGAGCACTCGCTGTCCTTCGAGGAGTTCGGCTACACCCTGCTGCAGGCCTACGATTTCGTCGAGTTGTCGCGGCGCTATGGCTGCACCCTGCAGCTGGGCGGCGCCGACCAGTGGGCCAACATCATCAACGGCGTGGAGCTGTCGCGCCGGCAGGGCGGTCCCCAGCTCCATGGCCTGACCATGCCGCTGCTGGCCACCCGTGACGGCCGCAAGATGGGCAAGTCGGCCCAGGGCGCGGTCTGGCTCAACGAGGAGCGGCTGTCGGCCTTCGATTTCTGGCAGTTCTGGCGCAACTGCGACGATGCCGACGTCGAGCGTTTCCTGGCGTTGTTTACCGAATTGCCGCTGGACGAGGTGCGGCGGCTTGGCGCGCTCGGCGGTGCGGAAATCAACCTGGCGAAGAGCGTGCTGGCCAACGAGGCGACCCGGCTGGCCCATGGCGAGCGGGCGCAACGCGAGGCCGAGGCAGCCGCCGCCGAGGTGTTCGCCGATCGCGACGGCGCCGGGCAGTTGCCGGAGGTCGCCTTGAGCCGCAGGCAACTGGACGCGGGCGTCACCCTGGTCGAGTTGCTGGTCGAAGCGGGAGTGCAACCGTCGCGCAGTGCGGTGCGTCGCCTGGCGGAAGGCGGCGGCCTGCGCCTGGACGAGCAGCCGGTGGCCGATCCGGACCGCCGTCTGGTGCTGAGCGACGTGGGTCGGCGGGTGAGTCTGGGCAAGAAACGGCATCTGCGCATCACGTTGATGGACTGAGGAGAAGGCTATGAATGTCTGGGTGATAGGTGCCTCGCGGGGCATAGGTTTGGGGCTGGTGGAGCGCTATCTGACGCAGGGTGCTCGGGTGTTGGCGGTGGTGCGAACGCCGAACGCCACCTTGGATGCCATGGCCGCGACCGCCAAGGGACGCCTGCAGGTAGTGACCGGTGATCTATGCGATCCCGACCTCGGCACCCGACTGTTGGAAGAGTCGCGTTCTGGCTCGCTGGAGCGGCTGATCGTCAATGCCGGCATCATGGGGCCGGTGGAGGAGGACGGGCAGCGGGCAAGCGTCGCGGAGCTGGGCGAGTTGTTCCTGACCAATGCCGTGGCGCCCCTGCGGTTGCTGGAGGCCCTGGCACCGCGGCTGGCCGCGGCCGGGGTGGCAGCCTGCTTGAGCTCGCAGATGGGCAGCGTCAGCCTGGCGCGGGCCGCCGAGATGCCGCTCTATGGTGCCAGCAAGGCAGCGCTCAACAGCCTGCTGCAGAGCTGGGTCGCCGGGCAGCAGCCGGCGTTCGCCGTACTGGCGCTGCATCCGGGCTGGGTGCGCACCGAACTGGGCGGGTCCAGCGCGCCGGTCGAGGTGGCCGATAGCGTCGCCGGTCTGGTGGCGACGATCGAGGCGCGGGCCGGCCAGCGCGGCTGCGCCTTTCTCGACTACCAGGGGCAAGCCCTGCCCTGGTGAGCGAGGGGCCGGATCGCTCGGTACGGCTGAGCGCTCCGGCCCTTGTCCGACCCCGGCCGAGGATCGAAGATGAATCCATCATCCTGGGGAGTGCCACCATGCGCATCGACGAGCAAACCTTTCTGGTAACCGGCGCCGGGTCCGGCCTGGGCGCCGCCACTGCCAAGGGACTGATCGCGGCAGGCGCCCGGGTGGCACTGCTGGATCTCCAGGCCGAGGCCGTGCAGGCCCAGGCCGAACGGCTCGGCGACCAGGCTCTGGCGCTGGCCGTGGACGTGACCGATGCCGAGGCTCTGAGCGCCGCCATGGATACCCTGATGGCCCGCTGGGGCAGTCTGCAGGGGGCGATCAACTGCGCCGGCATCGTGGGCGGTGCACGCATCCTCGGGCGCAATGGTCCCCACGATCTCGCCGCCTTCGCGCGCATCATCAACGTCAACCTGGTGGGCAGCTTCAATGTCCTGCGCCTGGCCGCCGCGGCCATGGCCCAGGGCGAGGCCAATGCCGACGGTGAGCGCGGCGTGATCGTCAACACCGCCTCCATCGCTGCCTTCGATGGCCAGATCGGCCAGGCCGCCTATGCCGCTTCCAAGGGCGGCGTCGCCGCGCTCACCCTGCCGGCGGCGCGCGAACTGGCCGGACAGGGCATCCGGGTCATGACCATAGCGCCCGGCGTCTTCGAGACGCCCATGATGGCCGGCATGACCCCCGAGGTGCGCGACGCCCTGGCCGCCAACGTGCCCTTTCCCCCGCGCCTCGGCCGCGGCGAGGAATTCGCCGCCCTGGTCTGCCACATCATCGAGAACCCCATGCTCAACGGCGAGGTGATCCGCCTCGACGGCGCCCTGCGCATGGCCCCGCGCTAGGAGAATTGCCATGAACGATCCCATTGTCATCGTCGCCGCCGCCCGTACGCCCATGGGTGCCCTGGGTGGCGAACTGGCGGCGCTGTCGGCGCCGCAACTGGGCAGTGCCGTGGTCCGCGCCGTACTGGCGCGGGCAGGCTGGGCGCCGGAACGGGTCGACGAGGTGCTGCTGGGTTGCGTGCTGCCCGCCGGCCTTGGCCAGGCACCGGCACGCCAGGCAGCGCTGGGCGCCGGTCTGGCCCAGAGCACGTGCTGCACCACCCTGAACAAGATGTGCGGTTCGGGCATGCAGGCGGCCATCCTCGGCCATGACCTGCTGCGCGCCGGCAGTACCGAGGCGGTGGTGGCGGGCGGCATGGAAAGCATGAGCCGTGCGCCCTATCTTTTGGAAAAGGCCCGCAGCGGCTACCGCCTCGGCCATGGCGCCCTGATCGACAGCATGTTTCTCGACGGCCTGGAGGACGCCTATGAGCCCGGGCGCCTGATGGGCACCTTCGCCGAGGATTGCGCCGCGCGCCTGGGCATCGGCCGCGAACGCCAGGATGCCTATGCCCAGCAGTCTCTCGCCCGAGCGCGTCAGGCCCAGGCCAGCGGCGCCTTCGCCAGCGAGATCGTCGCGGTGGAGGTGGCGGGGCGCAAGGAAATCCTGAGCATCGACACCGATGAGCAACCTCGCCGCGCCGATCCGGCACGCATTCCGACCCTCAAGCCGGCCTTTCGCGAAGGCGGTACCGTCACCGCGGCCAACGCCAGTTCCATCTCGGATGGCGCCGCGGCGCTGCTGCTGATGCGGGCCAGCACGGCCGCGCGCGAAGGGCTGAGGCCGCTGGCGACGATCCGTGGCCATGCCGCCCATGCCGGCGCGCCGGGCGACTTTCCCACCGCGCCCATCGGCGCCATCCGCACCTTGCTCGAGCGCATCGACTGGCAGCTGAGCGACGTCGACCTGTTCGAGATCAACGAAGCCTTCGCCGTGGTGGCCCTGGCCGCCCAGGATATCCTGGGGCTGGACCCGGAACGCCTGAACGTGCACGGTGGCGCCTGTGCCCTGGGCCACCCCATCGGCGCTTCCGGTGCGCGCATCCTGGTCACGCTGATCCAGGCGCTGCGCCAGCGCGGACTGCGCCGGGGCGTGGCCGCCATCTGCATCGGCGGCGGCGAGGCCACGGCCATGGCGCTGGAACTCAACGACTAGACAAGGACAAGACCATGAGCGAACCCTCTGCCGAATCGACCCTGCTGCTGGAGATCGAGGCGCGCGTCGCCCTCATCACCCTCAATCGCCCCAAGGCGCTCAACGCCCTCAATGCCCAGATGCTGCATGAGCTGGATGCCCTGCTGGCGCGCCTGGACGCCGATCCCGAGGTCGGTTGCGTGGTGCTCACCGGCTCGGCCAAGGCCTTCGCCGCGGGCGCCGACATCAAGGAAATGGCCGGTCAGGGCTATCCGCAGATCTACCTGGACGACTACTTCCGCGTCGCCGACCGCATCGCCGAGCGCCGCAAGCCGCTGATCGCCGCCGTCGCCGGCTATGCCCTGGGCGGTGGTTGCGAACTGGCGCTGCTGTGCGACTTCATCTATGCCGCCGACACCGCGCGCTTCGGCCTGCCGGAGATCACCCTGGGCGTCATTCCCGGCATCGGCGGTACCCAGCGCCTGACCCGCGCCCTGGGCAAGGCCAAGGCCATGGAACTGTGCCTGACCGGGCGGCAGCTGCCCGCCGCCGAAGCCGAACGTGCCGGGCTGGTCGCCCAGGTGTTTCCTGCCGACGAACTGCTGGAGCGTACCCTGGAGGCCGCGCGCGGCATCGCCAGTCGTTCGCTGCCGGCGACCCTGCTGCTCAAGGAAAGCGTCAACCGCGCCTTCGAGACCAGCCTGGCCGAGGGCATCCGCTTCGAGCGTCGGGTCTTCCATTCGCTGTTCGCCAGCGCCGACCAGAAGGAAGGCATGGCGGCCTTCGTCGAGAAGCGGCCGGCGAAGTTCGAGCATCGCTAGCCTTAGGTTCCAGGCTAGCCACGTCCACTCTCAGGGAGCAGCGGATCTTGTCAGTTGAAGAACTACGCGAGCGCTACCAGGCCTATCTCGACTGCCTCAATCGCCAGGCATGGGCGGAGCTGGGCCGTTATGTCGACGAGGCCGTCGAGCATAACGGCCGGCCGCTGGGCTTGGCGGGCTACCAGGCCATGCTGGAAGGCGATCATGCCGCCATTCCCGATCTGCACTTCGCCGCGCGGCTGCTGGTGGTCGAAGCGCCCTGGCCGGCCGCGCAGCTGGATTTCGACTGCACGCCGCGCGGCGAGCTGTTCGGGCTGGCGGTGAACGGACGCCGGGTACGCTTCAGCGAGCACGTCTTCTATCGTTTCGAAAACGGACGCATCCGCGAGGTGCGCTCGGTGATCGATACCGCCGCCATCGCCGCCCAGCTCGCCGACGGCTAACCTGCCCGGGTCTGGCGTTGGCGATAGCCGAGGGGACTGAGGCCCGTCCACTTGCGAAAGGCGCGCTGGAAGGAACGGGGGTCGGCGAAACCCAGGCGCAGGGCCAGTTCGTCCAGGGGCAAGGCGCCCTGGTCCAGCTGGCGACAGGCCAGGCGGCACCGGCGTTCGTCCTTGAGGCCCTGGTAGGTCTGGCCGCTCGCGGCCAACTGGCGCCTCAGGGTGGCGGGCGCAAGGCCCAGGGCCTCGGCCAGGCTGACGGCGTCCGGCCAGTCCTCTGGGGCGCAAGTACGCAACAGGGTGCGGATGCGGGCGATCAGGCTGGCGTCGTCGCGATAATGCACCAGCAGATTGCCCGGTGCGGCGGCGATGAAGCGGCGCGCGTCCGCGGCAGTACGGCGGATAGGCAGGCCCAGCACGGCAGCGTTTAGCACCAGGCAGTCTTCGCCGCGGGCGAAGCTCAGTCTCGAGCCGAAGCGCTGCCGATAGTCGGCCAGCAGTTCCGCTGGCGGCTCCTCGGCAATCTGGCGGATTTCCTCCAGCGGCAAGCGACGGCCCACCAGCCAGCACGCCAGGCCGTGCAGGATCAGCCAGAGGGTGAAGACGGCGAAGCTGCCCGGCAGACTGCCCGGGGCCAGCCGCAGGGTCACCTGCTCGCCATTGCGCTGCAGGCGCAGGTCGACGCCCAGGGTCAGCCGCAGGAAGTCGACGCTCTGCCGCAGGGCATCACCGAGGGTCGGTTGCAGGCGGGTGCTCTGACAGAGAAAGGCGAAGCTGCCCGCCGGCAGCGGGCGCGGACCGAGGGCGAAGAATTCATCATCGAAACGCTGCGCCAGGCGGTACCACAGCTGGCCGAACGACGGCGCCGAGAGGCGCTCGCGGCCAAGTAGCAGGTTGGATAGCTGGACGCCGTCGGCGGCGAGCAGGGTGTCCGGCGCCAGACCACTGCGCCGGCACAGCCCGGCCAGGGCCTCGTCGAGGATGCCCCGCGCCAGGCTGTCGCGCGGCAGGCCGGTCACAGATGCAGGGCCCGACCCAGGGCCCGCAGCGCTGCTTCCTGCACCACTTCGCCCAGGGTGGGATGGGGATGCAGGGTGGCGGCGACGTCTTCCAGCTGCATGCCCATTTCCAGACTGTGGGAAAAGGCCGTGGCCAGTTCCGCCACCTGCTGCCCGGTGGCCTGCCAGCCGAGGATGCGATGGTCGTCCGCGCGGGCCACCACCCGGACGAAGCCTTCCGGCGCCTCCAGGGTAAGGGCACGGCCATTGGCGGCGAAGGGGAAACTGGCGACCTTGGTCTCCAGCCCCTGGGCCCTGGCCTGCTCGGGGGTGAGGCCGACCACCACGATCTCCGGATCGGTGTAGCACACTGCTGGAATGGCCACCGGAGCGAAACGCCGGCGCTTGCCGGCGATCAGCTCGGCCACCACCTCGCCCTGGGCCATGGCACGGTGGGCCAGCAGGGGTTCGCCGGTGAGATCACCGATGGCCCAGACGTCGGTCATGCTGGTACGACAGCCGTCGTCGACGCGGATGTAGCGACCGTCGTAGTCCAGCGGCAGGCGTTCCAGGCCTTCGGTGCGGGGGCGGCGGCCGGCGGCGACCAGGATGCGCTGGGCCGGCAGCGTCTGCTCCTGGCCCTCGGCGTCGGTCATCCGCAGGCCGGCACCATCGGCGGCCAGCCCGGCGACGCGGCTATCAAGGTGCAGCTCGATGCCCAGCCGTTCCAGGCGCTGGCGCAGGGGAGCGGTCAGCTCGGCATCGTAGCCGGGCAGCAGGCGCGACTGGGCTTCCACCACCGCAACCCGGGCGCCCAGCTTGCGATAGGCGATGCCCAGTTCCAGGCCGATGTAGCCGGCACCCACCACCACCAGGTGCTCGGGAATGTCGCTGGGCGACAGCGCCTCGGTCGCCGATATTACTGGTCCCCCGAAGGGTAGGTTGGGCAGCTCGACCGAGGCTGAGCCCATGGCCAGCACCAGGTGCTCGGTGCGGATGCGCAGCCGCTCGCCGCCCGCGCGCTGCACCTCGACGGTCTTGCCGTCGAGGATCTCGGCCCAGCCCTCGATCACCGTCACACCCTGCTTCTTGAGCAGGGCGGCGACACCGGTAGTGAGGCGATCGACGATGCCGTTCTTCCAGGCCACGGCCTGGCCGAGGTCCAGCTCCGGGCGGCCATGGCGGATGCCCAGGCTGCCATGCTCGGCGCGACCGCAGGCGCGATGGTATTCCTCGGCGACATGGATCATCGCCTTGGAGGGAATGCAGCCGACGTTGAGGCAGGTACCGCCGAGGGCGGCGCCCTCCACCAGGGTGGTGGCGATGCCCAGCTGGGCGGCACGCAGGGCGGCGACATAACCGCCGGGGCCGCCGCCGATGATGAGGAGTCGGGTGTCCATGGCTACTCCAGGAAAAGGGTGGCGGGTTGTTCGAGCAGCTGGCGCACGGCCTGGATGAAGCTGGCGGCGTCCTGGCCATCGATCAGCCGGTGGTCGAAGGAGGCGGAGAGATTCATCAGCTTGCGCGGCACCACCAGGCCATTGCGGAAGGCCGGACGCTCGACGATGCGATTGACGCCGATGATGGCCACCTCGGGATGGTTGATGATGGGCGTGGAGGCGATGCCTCCCAGCGGACCGAGGCTGCTGATGGTCAGGGTCGAACCGGACAGCTCGTCGCGACCGGCCTTGCCGCCGCGTACCGCGGTGGCCAGCCGGGCTACCTCCTGGGCGCAGCCCCAGAGATCCAGGGTTTCGGCGTGGCGCACCACCGGCACCGCGAGACCCTGTTCGCCCTGGGTGGCGATGCCCAGGTGCACGGCGCCGTAGCGGGTCACGGTGCTGCTGTCTTCGTCGAAGCGCGCATTCATCTGCGGAAAGTCCCGCACCGCTACTACCAGGGCGCGAGCCAGGAAGGGCAGCAGGGTGAGATGGGCACGACGACCCTGCCAGCGCTGGTTGAGGGTGGCGCGCAAGGCTTCCAGCTCGGTGACATCCACCTCTTCCACATAGGTGAAGTGGGGGATATGCCGCTTGGCGGCCTGCATCTTCTCGGCGATCTTGCGTCTCAGGCCGATCAGCGGGATGCGCTCCTCGCCACCGCGTTTCGCCAGGCCACCGCCTGCGGTGGCCGGCGGCAGTCCGGCGTCGCGTTGCTGCACATAGGCTTCCAGATCGCCATGCAGGATGCGCCCGCCCTGACCGCTGCCAGTGACGAACCTCAACTCGATGCCCAGGTCCCAGGCGTGCTGGCGCACCGCCGGCGACGCCAGCGGCGCACTGCCGGGCGCCGGACGAGAGGCCGGTCGCTCGTCGTCGTGCGGGCGCTCCGGTTGCGTACGTCGCGGGGCTGGGGTCGTCTCGGGCTCGGGCGCTTCCACCTCGGGCGCTGGTGCTGGTGCTGGTGCTGGTGCCGGCGCCGGCGCGGCTTCCAACGGCGCGGGGCGACTGGCCTCGCGCAGGTTGCCGTCGCCGGCCACCTCCAGACGGACCAGCTCGGCGCCCACGGCCAGCACCTGGCCGGGCGCGCCGCCCAGGGCGACCACCCGGCCCACCACCGGGGAAGGGATCTCCACCATGGCCTTGTCGGTCATGACGTCGGCCAGGGTCTGGTCTTCCTCGACTTCATCCCCTACCGCCACGTACCACTTGACCAGTTCCACCTCGGCGATGCCTTCGCCGATGTCGGGCATCTTGATGACATGGGTACCCATCTCAGACCTCCATGACGCGCTTGAGCGCGGCGCCGACCCGGGACGGACCCGGGAAGTAGTCCCATTCCTGGGCGTGGGGATAGGGGGTATCCCAGCCGGTGACGCGCTCGATGGGCGCCTCCAGGCGATGGAAGCAGTGCTCCTGCATCAGGGACACCAGCTCGGCGCCATAGCCGCAGGTGCGGGTGGCCTCGTGGACCACCACGCAGCGGCCGGTCTTGTTCACCGAATCGGTGAGGGTCTGCAGATCCAGCGGCCAGAGGCTGCGGATGTCGATCACCTCGGCGTCGATGCCGGTCTCGGCGGCGGCCGCCAGGGCGACCCAGACGGTGGTGCCATAAGTCAGCACCGTGACCTGCTTGCCGGGACGGACCACGGCGGCCCGTTCCAGCTCCACGCGGTAATAGCCGTCCGGCACGGCGCTGGCCGGGTGGCCCGACCAGGGCGTTACCGGGCGGTCGTGGTGACCATCGAAGGGGCCATTGTAGAGGCGCTTGGGTTCGAGAAAGATCACCGGGTCGTCGCTCTCGATGGAGGCGATCAGCAGGCCCTTGGCGTCGTAGGGATTCGAAGGCATCACGGTGCGCAGGCCGCACACCTGGGTGAACATGGCCTCGGGACTCTGGCTGTGGGTCTGGCCGCCGTAGATGCCACCACCGCAGGGCATGCGGAACACCAGCGGCGAGGTGAACTGACCCACCGAGCGATAGCGCAGGCGCGCCGCCTCGGAGACGATCTGGTCGATGGCCGGATAGACGTAGTCGGCGAACTGGATCTCCGCCACCGGCCGCAGGCCATAGGCGCCCATGCCCACCGCGGCGCCGGCGATGCCGTTCTCCGAGATGGGCGCATCGAAGACCCGCGAGGCGCCGTACTTGGCCTGCAGGCCCTCGGTGCAGCGAAAGACCCCGCCGAAGTAGCCGACGTCCTCGCCGAATACCACCACGTTGTCGTCGCGTTCGAGCATCACGTCCATCGCCGAGCGGATGGCCTGGATCATGGTCAGGGTGCTGCGGCTGCCGGCCTGGGTCGGCAGGTCGGTTTCCTGTTGTACGGTCATGGCGTCACTTCCCGAGCTGTTGGCGTTGGCGGCGCAGGTGCGGCGGCAGGTGCTGGTAGACCTCCTCGAACATGTCGGCGGCGCTGGGGGCGAGCTCGCTTGCAAAGGTGCCGTGAGCTTCGGCGGCCTTCTGCGCGGTAGCCACCTCGGCTTCCAACTCGGCAGTCAGCGCCTGGTGCTGCTCGTCCGACCAGAGGCCGCGACCGATCAGGTGCGCCTTGAGCCGGTCGATGGGGTCGCCCAGGGGGAAATGCGTCCAGTCATCGGCGGGACGGTACTTGGACGGATCGTCCGAGGTGGAGTGGGGGCCGGCGCGGTAGGTCACCCATTCGATCAGGGTCGGCCCCAGGTTGCGCCGGGCGCGTTCGGCGGCCCAGCGCGAGGCGGCCAGCACGGCGAGGAAGTCGTTGCCATCCACCCGCAGCGCGGCGATGCCATAGCCGAGGCCACGGGTGGCCAGGGTGATGCCCTCGCCGCCGGCGATGGCCTGGAAGGTGGAGATGGCCCACTGGTTGTTGACGATGTTGAGGATCACCGGCGCCCGGTAGACGTGGGCGAAGGTGAGGGCGGCATGGAAGTCGCCTTCGGCGGTGGCACCGTCGCCGATCCAGCCGGCGGCGATGCGGGTATCGCCCTTGATCGCCGAGGCCATGGCCCAGCCCACCGCCTGGATGTACTGGGTGCCCAGGTTGCCGGAGATGGAGAAGAAGCCGAGGTCGCGGTAGGAGTACATCACCGGCAGCTGGCGGCCCTTGAGCGGATCCCGGGCATTGGACAGCAGCTGGCAGATCATCTCGTCCAGCGGCGCCTCGCGGGCGATGAGGATGCCCTGCTGGCGATAGGTGGGGAAATGCATGTCGTCCGGGCGCAGCGCCAGGGTCTGGCCGACGGCGATGGCTTCTTCGCCGAGACACTGCATATAGAAGGAGAGCTTTTTCTGCCGCTGGGCCTTGAGCATCCGCGCATCGAACAGCCGCGTCTTGAGCATGGCCCCAAGACCCTGCAGCAGCAGTTCGGGCGCTTCTTCGGTGGCCCAGGGGCCAACGGCGCGGCCCTCTTCGTCAAGGATGCGGATCAGCTGGGTGGCCAGTTCCCGGGTGTCCACTGGCGCCACGTCCACTGGCGGCCTTTCCGCACGGCCGGCGGGACAGAGTTGCAAGTAACTGAAGTCGGTGGGGCGTCCCGGTCGGCCGCTGGGCTCGGGGACGTGCAGGCGCAGGGGTGGGTAGTCGCTCATGGCCGCCCCTCCGGCTGGATGAGGGTGCGGGCGGGTCGCAGGACGGGTTGGCCGTCCGGATGCGATGCAGGGTGCCACATGATGGAGGCCTCGGCATTCTTGTTATTGGTCGCCTGAGTATAGGCCGGCTCCGCTAGCCGTTTTGCCGCAATTTCGGGGTGGGCAGCCCGGGCTTTTGGTGCTATTGAACTCAGTACAAGAACAACAGTAGAGGTTTTGCACCATGGCTGATCTGGATCGTATCGACCTGCGCATCCTCAATGCCCTGTCCGCCGATGGCCGCCTCAGCTGGCGCGATCTGGCGCAGAAGATCGGGCTGTCGCTGACTCCGACGCTACGGCGGGTCAAGCGACTGGAGGAGGAGCGCTACATCCAGGGGTATCACGCCCAGCTCGACGAAACCCGGCTGGCTGGCAGCGTCAGCGTCTTCGTCTCGGTGCGCCTGGAAAAGCAGTCCACCGATTACCTGCGGGCCTTCGAGCGGGAAATCGTCAAGGCGCCCCAGGTGATGAGCTGTTTCCAGATGACCGGCGATGCGGACTATGTGCTGCGGGTGGTGGTGCAGGATCTGGCGAGCTATCAGCATTTTCTCGCCGATACCCTGACCTGTATTCCCGGAGTGGCCAGCGTGACCTCGGCCTTTTCCCTCAAGGCGGTCCTGCTGCGACCGGCGCCTCCGCTCTGAAGAGCCAGCAGGGGCTAGCGAATGCCGAGGGCGCTGCGAACGTGTTGCGCCTGCGCGGTGCAATAGGCGTTGTCCCGCAGTCGCGCGGTATCCAGCATCAGCGTCAGACGGCGCTCGTCGGCAGCGCGGCGGAGCTGCACCGGCAGACCACCGTCTGGGGTCAGGGGACCGAACAGGCAATCGAAGTGGGGCAGCTGCGCAACGAACTGTTGGGTGAGGGCAAGCATTGTTGTTGTCCGAGGTATCGAGGTGGCGATGTGACACTATTCACATCGCCCGGGTTCCTCAACCTTCAGGCGCTGGGCGTAACCGAATAGGCGACGCCGTTCACTGCATCGATCAGCTGACCGATCGACCAGGGCTTGGGCAGGAAGCGCACCTGGCACTTGATGCTCGCGGTGGAGGGCGTTTCGTAGCCGGACATGACAATAATCGGCATGTCTGGCCAGCGCTTGCAGACCATGTTGGCCAGCTGCGCCCCGTCCATCGAACCCGGCATACGGATATCCGTGAGCAGCAGGTCGATATTGGCGTCTTCCTTTTCCAACAGCGTCAACGCGGTGTCGGCGGAGTCAGCGGCGATGATGTTGAAGCCTTCGGGTTCGAGGATCTCGCGGACGAAATCCGCGACCAGTGGCTCGTCGTCCACCACCAGGAGAGTGGGTCGGAAGACAGGGGTTCCCGGCTGTTCTGCGCGCATGACTGGACCTTATATACAAGACGTTGCTGAGCCTTGGATAGCCGCGACCCGGGAAAATTCCCCGGCCAGGACGTCAATGAATCTGGCGTCAGATTTCTGTCTCTAGCGCGTGATTATTTTGTCAGGCGCAGCTTTTCCAAGCTGCGACCCCATGCCGCGTACATTTGGTTACGTTTCCCGTAACGGCTCTGGGGCAGGGTTTTCAGCGTGCCATTGAGGTGGGTCGACTGCCATGCGAGGGAAAGGTTCCAGCCACCTGGCATATGACTTGTATTGGGTAAGGCAACTGCAGGACGCAGAGTGCTTTTCTTGTCACGTCCCAGTGGCCTTACCTAAACCCAGGCTTTGCTCGTACACAAAGGACATCGACGCCACGCCTCCCAAAGCAGTATCCGACCATGACGTCTATCCGCTCCTTCGCTACCGCTCTTCGTCGTCCGCTCGCTACCGCCGCCACCGTTCTCGCGCTGTCCGCTGGCGTCGCCCAGGCCGAGCCAGTCAGCCTGGTCGGTCTGAATCTGTCGGGTGCGGGCTTTGCGCCCCAGGTGCTGCCCGGCATCAACGGCACCAACTACATCTTCCCGGTGGAAGCCTACTTCCAGCAGTGGAGCGCCCGGGGCGTCAAGCTGATCCGTTTCCCCGTCATCTGGGAGCGCCTGCAGCCCCGTCTGGGCGGCCCGTTGGACAGCGCCTACGTGGCCCTGGTGAACCAGACCTTCGGCTATGCGCAGAAGCACGGCATCAAGATCATCCTCGACCTGCACAACTACGCCCGCTATCGCGGCCAGGTGATCGGCACCAGCGGCGTACCCTACGCCCGCTACCAGGAGATCATGACCCACATCGCGCGGCAGTGGAGCGGTCAGTCCTCGCTGTACGCCTACGACATCATGAACGAGCCCCACGATGCCATGGCCTACTGGCCGACCGCGGCCCAGTACGGCATCAATGGCGTGCGCGCGGTGGATAGCACCCGTCCGGTCATCGTCGAAGGCAACGGCTGGTCGAGCGCCACCCGCTGGGCCGAATTCAACGACGCCCTGCTGGGGTTGAAGGATCCGGCCAACAACATCATCTTTTCGGCGCATTCCTACTTCGACGAGAACGCCGGCGGCAGCTACGACAAGACCGACGTCAACAAGCTCGATGCCAACTATGGCGTGACTCGGGTGAAGCCCTTCGTCGACTGGCTGAAGAAGAACAACAAGCGCGGCTACATCGGTGAATTCGGCGTCCCGGACAACAATCCGCGCTGGAACCTGCTGATGGACAACATGCTGGCCTACCTCAAGCAGAACTGCATCCCGGCCTCCTACTGGGCCGCCGGTCCCGGCTGGGGCAGCTACTTCATGTCCGTGGAGCCGATCAACGGCCAGGAGCGGCCGCAGTGGCCGACCCTGCGCAAGTACCTGGACGACAGCAGCTGCAGCGCCATCGGTCCGGTCGCCAATGGCAGCACCACGCCGGCCACCGGCGGTAGCGCCGCCGGCAACAGCGGTTCGGCAGGCGGCAGCGCCGGCGCCGTGGGCAATTCCGGTAGCGGCAGCAACACCGGCAACGCAGGCAACACCGGTAGCAATGCCGGGGTCCAGATTCCGCCGAGCACCGGTGCGACCGCCGGTACCGTGACCTCGGTGATCAACGACTTCACCAACCCGGACTGGCACAAGGGGGTGCTCCTCAAGAAGGCCGCGATCTCGGTACCCGGTACCGCGGTGAATCGCGCCGCCTTCAAGGCCGGTGCCTATCTCACCACCGCGGATGGCCAGGTGCGGCGGATTTCCGGGGTGCAGGTCGGCAACAGCCTGGGCGTCTTCACCGAGGGCACGCCGTTCAACGGCAACACCGTGGGCTATCCCAGGACGGTGACCGTGTCGCCCACCGGCGTGACCAGCGCCGCCAGCGTCAGCAGTGCCATCAACGACTTCACCAATTCCGACTGGAATCGCGGTGTCTACCGTCGCGGCGCCGCCATCTCCATCCCGGCCACCGCGGCCAATCGCTCGGCCTTCAAGCTGGGTGGCTCGGTACGCCTCGTCAATGGGCAGATCCTCAAGATCAGCTATGTGCAGGAGGGCGCGAGCAACCTGGGGGTGTTCTTCGACGCCAGCCGCCTGGATGCCAGCGTCGGCTACCCCAACACCCTGGTGTCCTTCAGCCGCTGATCTCCAGCAGCGGGCAATAAAAAACCCGGTGGCCAAAGGTCACCGGGTTTTTTTATTGCCCGCTTCAAAGATGGATGAAGGTGGTGACCTCATCCGGCTGCACCCGGCATTCGTCCACGGCATGGATCACCCCGGTGGTCAGGGCCGCTTCCGGACTCAGCAGCCGGGCGTTGGCCTTGAGGCAGCTGTATATGTCCAGGGCTTCGGCGGCACCGGCCGTACGCTCGGCGACGATGCCGGCGTAGAGGTCCAGGTCGTAGTCCAGGCACATGGCGTATTCGGCCATGCGTGCATGGTCCACCGAGTTGTTCAGATTCCAGTAGAAGGAATGATAGAGGAACTTGCTGTGGCGACTGGCGGTGCGGTGTTCGCCGGCCAGGAACAGGATGTTGCCCATGGATTCGACGGTACCCAGGTTGTGGGTGTGCACTGGCAGCGGCAGGGACAGCAGGAAGTTGTACATCGTGAAGCCATAGCTGCAGTCGCCGCCCATGGTGGCGATCTTCAGCAGGATCCGCGAGGCATCCTGCTGGACCGCCTGGGAGCACTGGGCGATCAGATGGCCGCAACTGGTGGAATTGATGGGACCGGTGAAATGGATGACATGGGTGCTCATGGGGCCTACCGACGCGCCGGGGAGCCCGGCGGAGGGCGGGGCTCTATAAGAGCTGCTTCGGCGACTTTCGGACGGGCTTGAGCGTGGAGGTCGGCTGGCCGACGAAGCGCGTCCCAGACGGATGGACTGCGCCTTGGCGCAACCAGGATCAGCGCAGCAGCAGCATCGGCACTTCGGTCTTGTGCAGCAGCTGGGTGGTGCGACTGCCGCGCAGGAAGCGCCAGACCGAGGAGTGGCTGTAGGCGCCCATGATCAGCAGGTCCGCCCGGCGTTCGTCGAGATGGCGGGGGACGATGCGCTCCACGTCGCCATGGGCGACGGTGGTGTCGACCCGGCACCCGGCGCTGCGCAGCAGCAGCGCCAGGTCTTCCAGGCGCTTACGCAGGATCGGATCGTCTTCGCCGACTCGTAGCAGCGTGCCGCTCATGCCGGTCAGCAGCGGACTGCGCGCCAGGGCCAGGATGCCCTGGTGGGTGGCTTCCCGGCCGTCATAGGCGATGGTGAACTGGCGCGGGGGCTTGAAGGGGCCCGAGCAGATCAGGATCGGCCGGTGCACGGCGCGCACCACGGCTTCCAGCTGGCTGCCGATGCCACTGTCTCCGGAGCGCTCGCCGCGCTTGCCGATCACCAGCAGGCGGGTGTCCCCTTCGAGGGTCTTGAGCGTATCCACCAGTCCCTCGGGGCGGCGCAGGATCTGCGGTGCCGAGGTCAGGCCCTGCTGGAGGAGGCGCTGGCGGGCATTGAGCAGCAGCGCCTTGGCCATCCCGGCACCGACGTCATCGTCCAGATAGACCGGGGTACCGTTGGCGACCTTCTTGCCGCTACTGGCCGACTCCTGCACATGCAGCAGGGTGACGGGCGCATCCAGCCGTCGCGACAACCAGGCGGTGTGGTCGCAGACGCTTTCGGCGTGGGGAGAACCATCGATGCAGGCGAGCAGGGAGGCCATAACGGTATTCCTTGGCGAGACCGGGACCAGACTCGATCCCTGTCCGGAGCGTAGCACCCGCCCAGCGCTGTCCAGGTGACGCCTGGATGTCATCTTCGGCTTTTGCTGGGCAGGTCACGGCCGTCATCCCGGACGCCCTCACATTTCGTAGCGATCGAGTTCCCGGGTGATCAGCAAACGCTGGATTTCACTGGAGCCTTCGTAGATCTGGGTGATGCGGATGTCGCGGTAATACTGCTCCACCGGATAGTCCTCCAGGTAGCCATAGCCGCCATGGATCTGGATGGCCTTGGAGCACACCCATTCACCGGTTTCGGTGGCGAACAGCTTGGCCTGGGAGGCTTCGCTCAGGCACGGCTGGCCGGCCGTACGCAGCCGCGCCGCATGCAGGATCAGCAGTCGCGCGGCGTTCAGGCGCGTATGCATGTCGGCCAGCATGTTGGCGATGCTCTGGTGCTGGATGATCGCCTTGTCGAACTGGATGCGCTCGCGGGCATAGCCCAGCGCCGCCTCGAAGGCCGCGCGGGCGATGCCCAGGGCCTGGGCGGCGATGCCGATGCGACCGCCTTCCAGGTTGGAGAGGGCGATGGCCAGCCCCTTGCCGCGCTCGCCCAGCAGGTTGGCCGCCGGAATCCGGCAGTTGTCCAGGGTGACGGCGCAGGTGTCGGACGCGCGCAGGCCCATCTTGTGTTCGGTGCGCTCGACGCGAAAACCGGGGGTGTCGGTGGGTACCAGGAAGGCTGACAGGCCCTTCTTGCCCAACTCCGGATCGGTCACTGCGAAGACGATGGCCAGGCCTGCACGGCGCCCATTGCTGACGAACTGCTTGCTGCCATTGAGCACCCAGCTGTCGCCCTCGAGTACCGCACGGGTACGTAGATTGTGCGCCTCGGAGCCGGCCTGGGGTTCGGTCAGGCAGAAGCAGCCGATCACCTTGCCGGCGGCCAGGTCGGGCAGCCAGCGATCCTGTTGCGCGGCGCTGCCGTAGCGCAACAGCGGCCCGCAGCCCACCGAGCTGTGGATGCTCATCAGGGCGCCGAGGCTGCCGTCGCCGGCGGAGATCTCTTCCACGGCCAGGGCATAGGCGACGTAATCCATATAGGTGCCGCCCCATTGCTCGGGCACCACCATGCCCAGCAGGCCCAGTTCTCCGAGCTGGGCGACCACGGCGTCGTCGATCCACTCGGCCTTTTCCCAGGCGCGGGCGTGGGGCGCGACCTCGCGGCGGGCGAAGTCGCGCGCCAGGTCGCGGATCATGCGTTGTTCTTCGGTGAGTTCGATGTCGTGCATGGGAGCCTCCCTCAGGAATGGCGAAAATCGGAGAAAAAGGCCGCGACGCGACGGGGGTCCAGATCCTGCCAGCGGGCCGGATTCCAGTGCGGCGTGCGGTCCTTGTCCACCAGCATGGCGCGCACCCCCTCGATGATCTCGCCTTTCTCGAACCAGCGGCGATCCAGGTGCAATTCCAGGGCGAAGCACTGCTCCAGGGACAGCCCACCGCCCTGGCGCAACAGCTCCAGGGCGGTGGCGACCGCCAGCGGCGAACGGGCGTCCAGGGTGGCGAGGGTTTCCTGCGCCCAGTCGCGATAGGCGGAGCGCTGTTCCGCCTGCAGACTGCCGCGCAACTCTTCCACAGTCGCCGCGGCGAAGTGCTCGGCGATGGCGGGACGCAGGTCGGTCAGGCGCGCCGCCTCGGGCGGAGCGACGGCGAATGCCTGCAGCAGGGCGGCCAGATCGGTCGGTCCCTGGGCGGTGGCCGCCTCCAGGCGCCGGAGCAGGTCGTCGTTGGCCGCTTCGGGGATGAAGACATCGGCCAGGCCCGCGGCCAGGGCGTCGGCCGGGCCGATCTGCACCCCGGTCAGACCCAGATAGAGGCCCAGCTGGTCGGGCAGGCGTGGCAGGAAATGGCTGGCGCCGACATCGGGGAAATAGCCGATGGCGGTTTCCGGCATGGCCATCCGGGTGCGCTCGCTGACGATCCGCAGCCGCGCCGCCTGGACCAGGCCCATGCCGCCGCCCAGCACCAGCCCATGGGCCAGCGCCAGGATCGGCTTGGGATAGCGGTGCAGTGCCAGGTCGAGGGCGTATTCCTCGGTGAAGAAGCTCAGGTGCAGGTCATCGCCGCGCTGGTAGCTGTCGTACAGCGCCCGGACGTCGCCACCGGCGCAGAAGGCCTTGGACCCGTTGCCGCGGAGCACGATCACCCGCACGGTCGGGTCCTGCTCCCAGTCGCGCAGCGCCCCGTGCAGGGTGCGCACCATCTGCAGATCCAGGGCATTGAGCCCGGTCGGGCGATCGAGGGTCAGGTAGCCGACCCCGCCGCGTCTCTCCAGCAGTACCTTGGCGTCGCTCATGCACCGTCCTCGTCCAGGTAGTCCTGGATGATGGCCGAGAAATCCAGGCCGCCGCCACCCGCGCGGCTGAATCTCTGATAGAGCTGCTGCGCGACCGCCCCAAGGACCACCGGCTGGCGCACGGCTCGCGCGGCCTCGGTGGCCAGGCTCAGGTCCTTGAGCATGAGCTCGGCGGCGAAGCCGCCCTGGTAGCCACGCGAGGCTGGCGCCTGGGGCAGCACGTCCGGATAGGGGTTGTTGACCTCCGAACTCCAGCAGCGCCCGCTGCTGGTATTGATCACCCCGGCCAGCGTCTTGGCGTCCATGCCCAGGCGGGTACCCAGGGCCATGGCCTCGGCCACCCCGATCATGGAGATGCCCAGCAGCAGGTTGTTGGCCACCTTGGCCACCTGGCCGTTGCCGCTGGCGCCGCAGTGCACCAGGTTGCGGCCCATGGCGGCCAGCAGCGGCTGGGCGCGCTGGAAGCCCGCCTCGCTGCCGCCGACCATGAAGGTCAGGGTGCCGGCCGCGGCACCACCGGTGCCGCCGGAGACCGGGGCGTCCAGCAGTTCCAGGCCGCGTTCGGCGGCGGCGCTGGCCACCGCCCGGGCACTCAGCGGATCGATGGTGGAAGAATCGATCAGCAGGGTGCCCGGCCGAGCCCGGGCGATCAGCCCGTCGTCGCCCAGATAGACCGTCTTCACATGGGCGGCCGCGGGTAGCATGGTGATGATCACTTCCGCGCCACTCTCCGCTACGGCGGTGGGCGAGGCGGCGACCTCGGCGCCTTCGGCGCGCAGCGCCTCGAGCGCGGCGGTGGAAAGGTCGAAGACGGTCAGCTGATGGCCGGCCTTGAGCAGGTTGCGGGCCATGGGCGCGCCCATGTTGCCCAGTCCCAGAAATCCCAGATGCATGCTGGCGTCTCCCTTACTTGAGGGTGATGGTGGTGTTGACGACCCCGGCGCTGCCGACGTCCTGCTCGTCGGGCCAGCGCGTGGTGATGGTCTTGGTCTGGGTATAGAAGAGCACCGCCTGCTTGCCGTAGGGCCCCAGGTCACCCAGCTTGGAGGCGCGCGAACCGCTGAAGGAGAACAGCGGCACCGGTACCGGGATGGGCACGTTGATGCCAACCTGGCCGACGTCGATGTCTTCCTGGAAGCGGCGGGCCGCGGCGCCGGAGCGGGTGAAGAGGGCGACGCCGTTGCCGTTGGGGTTGGCGTTGATCAGGGCGATGGCTTCGTCGAGGGTGGCCGCGTGCATCACGCAGAGCACCGGCCCGAACAGTTCTTCGCGGTACAGGGTCATGTCGGTGGTCACCCCGGAAAACAGCGTCGGGCCGACGAAGTTGCCCTTCTCGTAGCGCTCGACCTGGATGTTGCGGCCGTCCAACTCCAGGGTGGCGCCTTCGCTTACCCCGCGCTCGATCAGGCCGCTGACCCGGTCCAGCGCCTGGCAGGAGATCAGCGGGCCGACGTCGGTGCCGTGCTCGTGACCCGCGCCCACCTTGAGGCTGCGCGCCTTGGCCACCAGGTCCGGCACCCAGCTGTTGGCCTCGCCCACCAGCACCACCACCGAGACCGCCATGCAGCGCTGACCCGCCGCACCGAAGGCGGCGCCCACCAGGTTGGCCAGGGTCTGTTCGCGGGGCGCATCGGGCATCACCACCGCGTGGTTCTTGGCGCCCATCATGCACTGGACCCGCTTGCCGGCTTCGCTGGCGCGGCGGTAGACGTGGGTGCCGACGCGGGTGGAGCCGACAAAGGACAACGCCTTGATGTCCGGGTGATCGCAGAGGGCGTCCACCACCGCCGGCCCGCCATGGACCACGTTGAGCACCCCGGGCGGCACCCCGGCTTCCAGCGCCAGCTCGGCCAGGCGCATGGTCACCAGCGGATCCTGCTCCGACGGCTTGAGGACGAAGGTGTTGCCGCAGGCGATCGCCATGGGAAACATCCATAGCGGAATCATCGCCGGGAAGTTGAAGGGGGTGATGCCGGTGCAGACCCCCAGGGGTTGCAGCAGGGTATAGGTGTCCACCCCGCTGGCGACATTGTTGGCCAGTTCGCCCAGTTGGAGATTGCCGATGGCGGCGGCGTGCTCCACCACCTCCAGGCCGCGGAAGACATCACCCTCGGCGTCGGCCAGGGTCTTGCCCTGCTCGGCGGTGAGCAGGGCGGCCAGTTCGTTCATGTGCTCGCGGATCAGCTGCTGGTAGCGCAGGAAGATGCGCGCCCGGGCGCCGATGGGCGTCTTGCGCCAGGTGGCGAAGGCCGCCTTGGCACTGGCCACGGCGCGCTGCACCTCCTCGGCGGTGGCGAAGGGCACCCGCGCCAGCACCTCCTGGGTCGCCGGATTGATCACCTCGCGGCCTTCGCGGCTGGTGGAGGTGACGAACTGGCCGTCGATCAGCAGCGGCACGTCTTGGATGGCGGTCTGGGTCATGACAGGGATTCCTGAGCGGTGGCCGGGGTGGCCGGGGCAGGTTGGAGGGCGAAGTCTTCTTCGGCGTAATCGTGGAGATCGGGGGTGCCGCTGGCGCGGCGCTGGGCCTCGCCCAGGCGCAGCTCGATGCGGCGGATCTTGCCGGACAGCGTCTTGGGCAGCTCGCCGACGAATTGCAGCCGGCGCACCCGCTTGTAGGGCGACAGGCAGCCACGGGCGAAGCCGAGCAGCTCCTGCGCGAGCTCAGGCGAAGGCGCGTGGCCGGAGGCCAGGATGACGAAGGCCTTGGGTACATTGAGGCGCAGGGGATCGGGGCTCGGTACCACCGCCACCTCCATCACCGCCGGATGCTCGATCAGGGCGCTCTCCAGTTCGAAGGGGCTGATGCGGTAGTCCGCCGACTTGAAGACGTCATCGGCGCGCCCGACGAAGGTGATGTAGCCCTCGGCGTCGCGCACCGCGGTATCGCCGGTGCGGTAGTGCCCGTCGCGCATCACCTCGGCGGTCTTTTCCGGGCTGTCTTCGTAGCCCAGCATCAGCCCGGCCGGCCGCGGTTGCAGGGACAGGGCCACCTCGCCGTCGTCACCCGGTCGGCCATCGGCATCCAGCAATTCGACGTGGCACCCGGGCAGCGGACGACCCATGGAGCCCGGCTTGAGCGGCTGCCCTGGGGTGTTGCCCACCAGCGCGGTGGTTTCCGACTGGCCGAAGCCATCTCTCAGGGTCAGCCCCCAGGCCGCCTGCAGGCTGTCGATGATCTCGGGATTGAGCGGCTCGCCCGCGCCGACCAGCTCGCGCAGGTCGAGTCGATCACGATAGGCGGCGAGGTCCTCCTGGATCAGCATCCGCCATACCGTGGGCGGCGCGCAGAGGCTGGTGACCGGATAGTGCGCCAGCACCTCCAGCAGCGCCTGGGGCTTGAAGCGCGGCACGTCGTGGATGAACACGCAGGCACCGGCGTTCCAGGGCGCGAAGACGCAACTCCAGGCATGCTTGGCCCAGCCGGGGGAGGAGATGTTGAGGTGCACATCGCCGGGTTGCAGACCGATCCAGTAGAGCGTGGACAGGTGCCCGACCGGATAGCTGCTGTGGCTGTGCAGGACCAGCTTGGGTCGCGAGGTGGTCCCCGAGGTGAAATAGAGCAGCAGCGGATCCGTGGCGAGGGTAGGGCCGTCCGGCAGGAAATCGCTGGCACAGGCGCCCGGCGCATAGGGCTGCCAACCGGCCACCGATGCCCCGACGCAGATACGGGTGAGGCCAGGATCCAGACTGGCGCAACGCTCCGTATGGGCGCTGCCCACCACCAGGTGGGCGATACGTCCGCGTTGCACCCGATCCTGCAGATCGGCATCGCTGAGCAGGGTGGTGGCGGGCACCACCACGGCGCCCAGCTTGAAGGCGCCGAGCAGCGCCTCCCACAGCGCCACCTCGTTGCCCAGCATCACCAGGATGCGTTCGCCGCGACGGACACCCTGGGCGCGCAGGAAATTGGCGGTGCGATTCGACGCCTGGCGCAGCTCGGCGAAGCTGTAGCGCTCCTCCCGGCCTTCGGCATCGAGTCGCCACAGCGCCGGACCGGCTTGCTCCTCGGCCAGGCGATCGAAATGGTCCAGCGCCCAGTTGAAGTGTTCCAGCTCCGGCCAGCGAAAATCGCGGACGGCCGTGGCGTAGTCGGTGCGATGGCGCAGCAGGAAGTCGCGCGCTTCACGGAAGGCATCGCCGGCGGTCATGGGCGATACCCCGCGGCCTGCAGGAGCGGGAAGGAAGGGCAGCGTCCGGCCTGGCGCCGGGATAAGGCGTGCGGGTGGGTCATGGGGGTCTGCTCTTTATTGTTGTTGGCTGGCAGAGGTTCGCGCCGTCACCGCTCGTGACGCGACTTGGTAAGCAGTATAGTTCCGGCAAAAGTCCCCTGGCTTCCGACAAAAACGCCCGACAGATATGCAAAAATCCAATAACCCGGCGGGACGTCTCGACTGGGACGATCTCAGATTCTTCCTTGAAGTGGCGCGCACCCAGAAGGCCAGCGCCGCCGCCCGGCGGCTGGGGGTGGACTACACCACCGTCTCGCGACGGATCGCTGCCCTGGAAAAGGCGCTCGGTGCCCTGCTGTTCGAGAAATCGCGCAGCACCGGCTTCAGCCTCACCATGGAAGGCCAGCGCCTGCTGGTGCATGCGGAAACCCTGGAAAGCACCCTGCAGACCGCCTGCGAGCAGATCTCCGATACCCGGCTGGCGCCGTCCGGCCAGGTGCGCATCGGCGCCACCGAGGGCTTCGGCAGCTACTTCGTCGCGCCCCAGCTGAGTTTCTTCCAGGATCGCTATCCCGGCATCACCCTGGAGGTGCTGCCGGTGCCGCACTTCGTCAACCTGTCGCGTCGCGAAGCCGATATCGCCATCACCCTGGAGCGGCCCGAGCGCGGGCCCTATGTCTGCCGCAAGCTCTGCGACTACCGTCTGCGGCTCTATGCCACCGCCGACTATCTGGCCAGCCACCCGCCCGTCACGCAGCTGGCCGATCTGCAGCGCCACAGGTTCATCACCTACGTCGACGATCTCGCCTTCAGCCCCGAGCTGCTTTACCTGGAGCGTATCCTGCCCGAGGCCAGCAGCGGCCTGCGCAGCACCAGCGTGATCGCCCAGTACCAGGCGGCCCTGTGCGGACACGCCCTGGCCATCCTGCCATGCTTTGTCGCCGAACCCGATTCGCGTCTGGTAGCGCTCCTGCCGGAGCAGATCCAGATCACCCGGCAATTCTGGCTCTATTACCGCGAAGACCTGCGCCGCCTGCGGCGCATCACCCTGGTGGCCGACTACCTGCGCGCCTGCACCGACGCCAATCGGGACTTCCTGCTCGGAGAAACCCGCGCGCCGGTGCTGGGCTGGCCGATGTCCTGAAGCCCGTCGCCGATCGGTGCGGCACCCCGGGACCCGGCTGGGGTCTCAGAGCTGTCGGTCGTCCGTCGACGGCCTCCAGTGAACACATGGGAACGGCAATGGAACGATATCAGGCATTGAGTCAGGCGCTGAGCAAGGCGGCCGAGCGGGAAGAAGCCTATTGGCAGGGACTGGAGCGCCGCCTGCATGAATTGCCGGACTGCTTCACCCGCTACCTGGGACTCACCCCCGCGGATCAGGTGGATGCCGGGCTGGGCCTGGAAAAGCGCGTCGATGGCAATATCGTGCGCGAGCTGGAGGTCTATGCCCGTTATGACCTCACCGTGATCGTCGATGACCTCGCCGGCACCCCCCAGACCTTCGCCATCGGCCTGTCCTTCTTCTATACCAACGATCATTTCGTGCTGAAGGAGCGTGACGGCGAGTTCTCCGTCACCCTCGAATCCCAGGACGATCCCGACCGCTTCTGGGCAGAAGGCTGCCGCGAGATCTACGACTCCCTGGCCCGCCGCATCCGCGGCAAGACCCTGCCGGCCATCGAGTAGCAGGCCGGCCGGCGGGCGTCTGCGGTCAGACCGGCGTGACCAGGCGACCCTCGGCGAAATAGCGTTCCACGTTGGCCAGCACCAGGTCTGCCATGGCCTGGCGGGTCTCGTGGGTACCGCTGCCGAGGTGCGGGGTGAGGACCACGTTGTCCAGCGCCAGCAACGCCGTCGGTACCGCTGGTTCCGCGGCGAAGACATCCAGCCCCGCGCCACCCAGGGCGCCCGTCTGCAAGGCCGCCACCAGGGCCGGCTCGTCGACCACGCTGCCCCGCGCGATATTGATCAGATAGCCGCGCGGTCCCAGGGCGGCGAGGATCCGCGCATCGATCAGCCCATCGGTGGCCGGTCCGCCGGGCAGCGACAGGACCAGGAAATCCGCTGCCTTGGCCAGGTCTTCCAGGTCGGCGTGATAACGATAGGCGACGTCCGGTTGCCGCTGGCGACCGTGGTAGGCCACCTCCATGCCGAAGGCTTCCACCCGGCGAGCGATGCTCTTGCCGATATTGCCCAGCCCGACGATGCCACAGGTCTTGCCGGCCAGACGCGAGGTCAGCGGAAACTTGCCCTGCTGCCAGTCGCCGCGCCGCACGAAGCGATCCGCAGCGCTGATGCCCCGTGCCACATCGATCAGCAGGGCGAAGGCGGTGTCGGCGACGCAGTCGTCCAGCACGCCCGGGGTGTTGCTCACGACCACGCCCAGGTCCCGTGCGGCGGCGATGTCGATGCTGTCGTAGCCCACCCCGAAACTGAACACCGCCTTCAAGCCAGGCAGGGCGCTCATCAGCTCGCGCGTCGCGCCATGCACCCCAGAGGTGACCAGGGCCACCACGTCCCCGCCACGCGTGGCGAGCAGTGCGGACGGGTCGGGTGCTTCCCAGAGCCGCAGCACCTCATGGCGTGAATTGAGGGCGTCCTGCAGGGCAGGCAACAGCGGACCCACCTGCAGCAGCAGTGGACGTTCGTTCTGTTCAGGCATCTCTAGACTCCTTGAGGAAAGCGGGGGCGGCGAACCCGCCCCGAAACGGGGGCTCAGCCCAGCAACTGCAGGCCCAACTGGATCGCGACCCAGATCGCCAGCAGGGTGGCGAAGCCAAGCGCCAGATTCTCGAACCAGTTGTTGCGGTATTTGTCGCCTAGCAGCGACTTCTGGTTGGACATGATCAGCAGCCCCAGGGAAATCACCGGCAGGCCGACGATATTGAGGGCATTCACGCCAATGGTCAGGGTCACGAAGTCGGGCATGCCCGGCAGCGACCATACCAGCGGCGTCACCAGGATGAAGAGCAGGAACCACCTGTGCGCCGGGTCCTTGTGAAAGGTCTTGCCATAGCGCTCACGGCGCTCCGGACGGATGTGCTGCAGGGCATCGGTGATCAGCATGGGGAAGGCGGTGGTCTTGCCCACCACGCTGGCGAACAGGGTGGCGAAGACCCCGGTGAAGAAGATCAGCCAGCCACCGGTGCCAAAGAACAGCTCCAGGGCCGCGCCCAGGTCGCTCAGGGTATTCACCTGCAGACCATTGGGTCTGAGGATCTCCACCCCGACCACCCAGATGGCCAGGTTGATGACGATGCCGACCACCACCGCGAAGAGCAGGTCGTTGCGCTGGATGCGCTTGTGTTCCGGACCGGTCCAGCCCTTTTCCTTCATCACATAGGGATGCACGAAGTTGGCGATGGAGCCGGCCACGGCGCCAATCACCGAAACCGCCACCAGCAGGGCGCCGTGCACGCCTTCGTCCGGCGGAATGCTGAAGCCGATGGTGCCGCGCAGGATGCCGCCCAGGTCCGGCCCCGACATCACCGCCAGGGTGATGAAGGCCAGGGTCATGACGGCCAGCAAGACCTTCATCACCCCCTCGATCAGCGCATAGAAGTTGCGGCCCACCAGCAGCCAGACCGCGATCACCACCGCCACGGAGCAGAGCAGGGGCTGGTCGAGGTGGAGCAGGGTAGCCAGGGCTTCGCCTGCACCCTTGAGCATGTAGGCGTTGGTCAGGTGCCCCATGATCAGCGCATAGCCGAGCATGAACCAGGCGAACACCGGGTGCAGCTGGGCATAGCCTTCGAGGATCGACATGCCGCGGTTATTGCACAACTGGAAACGGGCGATGATGTTGACGATGAGAAAGCGCAGCAGCAGGGACACCGCCAGCACCCACATCATGGCGTAGCCGTAGTTGGCACCTGCCACCGAGGAAGTGATGAGGTCCCCGGCGCCCAGCCAGGACAGCACCGCGATGATGCCGGGGCCCAGCAGTTTCGCCAGGCGGCGCAGGCCGGAACGCGGCTCCTTGATCTTGGGGACGGATTTCTCGACGGAACCGGATTGGTCCATTGGGGCGATTCTCCTAACGATTGTTGTTGTTGTGAATAGGGCCGGAGGTGGCCTTTTCGTTAGCTTGCCCTTCAGGGTTTAGCACTACATACGACGTCGTACAACTTAGGGTGGGCAACAAAATGTTGCTCTTGACCGCTCGGTCAGGCCCGCTTCGGCAGTGCCCGTACGCACCGCTGGATCAAGCCAGGTGACTTCGCTTGAGACTGTCTCTAGAATGGTCGCCCTTGATTCTGGGGGGTCGGAGTGCCGGCCTGTTTCTGTGCCACGAGGAATATCCATGCAAGTTTCCGTTGAAAACACCTCTGCTCTCGAGCGTCGCATGACCATTGGCGTGCCGGCCGAGCGTATTGAAACCGAAGTGAACAAGCGTCTGCAGCAGACTGCACGGCGTGCCAAGGTTCCCGGTTTCCGCCCGGGCAAGGTACCCATGAGCGTCATCCGCCAGCGCTACGAAGCCTCGGCTCGTCAGGAAGCCTTGGGTGATCTCATTCAGGAAACCTTCTACGAAGCCGTTGTCGAGCAGAAGCTCAACCCGGCCGGCGCACCCGCCGTCGAACCCAAGGTGTTCGAAAAGGGCAAGGACCTGGAATACGTTGCCACCTTCGAAGTCTTCCCCGAGTTCGAAGTGAAGGGCCTGGACGGCATCGAGATCGAGCGTCAGGACGCAAGCGTCGAAGACGCCGACATCGACAAGATGCTCGACGTGCTGCGCAAGCAGGGCACTCGTTATGAAGCCGTTGACCGCGCTGCCGCCAACGATGACCAGCTCACCCTGGACTTCGTGGGTACCCAGGACGGCGAAGCCTTCGCCGGTGGTTCCGCCGAAGGCACCAAGCTGGTGCTGGGCTCGGGTCGCATGATCCCCGGTTTCGAAGACGGCCTGGTCGGCGCCAAGGCCGGTGACGAGCGCGTGCTCGACCTGACCTTCCCCGAGGACTACCAGAACCTGGACCTGGCCGGCAAGGCCGCACAGTTCAAGGTCACCGTCAAGGAAGTGGCCGCTCCCGAGCTGCCCGAACTGAACGAGGCCTTCTTCAAGCAGTTCGGCGTGGAAGAGACCACCGTCGAAGGTTTCCGCGCCGAAGTGCGCAAGAACATGGAGCGCGAGCTGCGCCAGGCCCTCAAGACCAAGGTCAAGAACCAGGTCATGGACGGTCTGCTGGCCGCCAACCAGATCGACGTCCCGGCTGCCCTGATCAGCAACGAGGTGGATCGTCTGCGCGTTCAGGCCGTCCAGCAGTTCGGTGGCAATATCCAGCCCGAGCAACTGCCGGCCGAGCTGTTCAGCGAGCAGGCCAAGCGCCGCGTGCTGCTGGGTCTGATCATCGCCGAGATGGTCAAGCAGTTCGAGCTCAAGCCCGATGACGCCCGCGTCCGCGAGCTGATCGAGGAAATGGCTGCGGCCTACCAGGAGCCTGAGCAGGTAGTGAAGTGGTACTACCAGAACGAGCAGCAGCTGAACGAAGTGCGTTCGGTTGTACTGGAAGAACAAGTCGTGGATACTGTCCTCAAGCAGGCAAAAGTCACCGACAAGCAGGTCTCCTACGAGGACGCGGTCAAACCGGCCGAGGCTCCGCAAGCAGCCTGATCTGCCTCCAGTTGCTAGTTCACCTAAGCCAGCCTCGTGCTGGCTTATGTGTTTTTGACAGGTCATCCAGATAGGGAGCTAGTGCAGGACATGTCCCGCAATTCATACATGCAATCCATGCCCGATATTCAAGCCGCTGGCGGTCTGGTACCCATGGTGGTGGAGCAATCCGCCCGGGGCGAGCGCGCCTACGACATCTACTCCCGACTGCTCAAGGAGCGGGTCATCTTCCTGGTGGGTCAGGTCGAGGACTACATGGCCAATCTGGTCGTCGCCCAGCTGCTGTTCCTGGAAGCGGAGAATCCTGACAAGGACATCCACCTCTACATCAACAGTCCGGGTGGCTCGGTGACCGCTGGCATGTCGATCTACGACACCATGCAGTTCATCAAGCCCGACGTCTCCACCATCTGCATCGGCCAGGCCTGCAGCATGGGCGCCTTGCTGCTGGCCGGCGGCGCCGCCGAGAAGCGCTTCTGCCTGCCGCATTCGCGGATGATGATTCACCAGCCCCTGGGTGGCTTCCAGGGTCAGGCGTCGGACATCGAAATTCACGCCCGTGAAATTCTGACCATCCGTGAGCGTCTGAACAAGGTACTGGCGCATCACACCGGTCAGCCCATGGACGTGATCGCCCGCGATACCGACCGTGACAACTTCATGAGTGGCCCCGAAGCCGTTGCCTACGGCCTGATCGACAAGGTCCTCGAGAAGCGCAACATCCCCGCCTGACCCCGCCTCGACCACCTGCCCAGGCGCCGTCGTTTGGGCAGGTAGGCTTGAAAAACCGTGCAATAGGCTCCATCTTGTTGATGTAAGCACATTCCATTGGATCGATCGAATGACAGATACGCGCAATAGCGACGATAACGGCAAGCTGCTTTACTGCTCCTTCTGCGGCAAGAGTCAGCACGAAGTACGTAAATTGATCGCTGGACCCTCCGTCTTCATCTGCGACGAATGCGTCGACCTGTGCAATGACATCATCCGCGAGGAAGTCCAGGAAGCTCAGGCCGAAAGCAATGCGCACAAGCTGCCAGCGCCGAAGGAAATCAGCGCTATCCTCGACCAGTATGTCATTGGTCAGCAGCGTGCCAAGCGGGTCCTCGCCGTTGCCGTCTACAACCACTACAAGCGTCTGAATCAGCGCGAGAAGAAAGACGACGTCGAACTGGGCAAGAGCAACATCCTGCTCATCGGTCCGACCGGTTCGGGCAAGACCCTGCTGGCGGAAACGCTGGCGCGCCTGCTCAACGTGCCTTTCACCATCGCCGATGCCACCACTCTGACCGAAGCCGGTTATGTGGGTGAGGACGTCGAGAACATCATTCAGAAGTTGCTGCAGAAGTGCGACTACGATGTGGAAAAGGCCCAGATGGGCATCGTCTACATCGACGAGATCGACAAGATCTCGCGCAAGTCCGACAACCCCTCGATCACCCGTGACGTCTCGGGTGAGGGTGTGCAGCAGGCCCTGCTGAAGCTGATCGAAGGTACCGTGGCATCGGTTCCGCCCCAGGGTGGCCGCAAGCATCCCCAGCAGGAATTCCTGCAGGTGGATACCCGCAACATCCTGTTCATCTGCGGTGGCGCTTTCGCCGGCCTGGAAAAGGTCATCCAGAACCGTTCCACCAAGGGTGGCGGCATCGGCTTCAACGCCGAGGTACGCAGCGTGGAACTGGGCAAGAAGATCGGCGAATCCCTGCGTGACGCCGAGCCCGAGGATCTGGTCAAGTTCGGTCTGATTCCCGAGTTCGTCGGTCGTCTGCCGGTCATCGCGACCCTGGACGAGCTGGACGAGCCGGCGCTCATGCAGATCCTGACCGAGCCGAAGAACGCCCTGACCAAGCAGTACGCCAAGCTGTTCGAAATGGAAGACGTGGATCTGGAGTTCCGTCCCGACGCGCTCAAGGCGGTTGCCCGCAAGGCGCTGGAGCGCAAGACCGGTGCCCGGGGTCTGAGATCCATCCTCGAAGGCATCCTGCTCGAGACCATGTACGAGATTCCTTCGCAGAAGGAAGTCAGCAAGGTGGTCATCGACGAGAGCGTCATCGACGGGAGTTCCCAGCCGCTGCTCATCTACGAGAACAGCGAGCCCGCCAAGGCGGCGCCGGACGCGTGACAAAAGGGGCTTAGGCCCCTTTTTCATTTCAGCGACGGTTGTATTTTGCGGCGGCCAACCTCATGTTAGGAAAAACCGAGGCCTTAACCGCATCTGCGGCCGATTATTTGCCGAGACCCGTATCCCATGACTACGACGATAGAACTTCCCCTGCTGCCCCTACGTGACGTAGTGGTCTATCCCCACATGGTCATCCCATTGTTCGTCGGAAGGGAAAAGTCCGTCGAGGCCCTCGAGGCCGCCATGGCTGGCGACAAGCAGATCCTGCTGGTCGCGCAGAAGAATCCCGGCGATGACGATCCCGCCGCGGATGACATGTATCACATGGGTACGGTCGCAACCGTTCTCCAGCTGCTCAAGCTGCCCGACGGCACCGTCAAGGTCCTGGTCGAAGGCGAGCAGCGTGGCCGTATCGAGTCCTTCGTCGAAAGCCAGGCCTATGCCCGTGCGCTGGTCACGCTGATCGAGGACAGCGAAGCCCCGGATCGCGAATCCGAGGTGTTCTCGCGCAGCCTGATGAGTCAGTTCGAGCAATACGTGCAGCTCGGCAAGAAGGTCCCCGCTGAAGTGCTGTCCTCGCTCAACAGCATCGAGGATCCCAGCCGCCTGGTCGATACCATGGCCGCGCACATGGCGCTGAAGATCGAGCAGAAGCAGGAAATCCTCGAGATCACCGAGCTGGGTGCGCGCGTCGAGCACGTGCTGGCCCTGCTGGATGCGGAAATCGACCTCCTGCAGGTGGAGAAGCGTATCCGCGGCCGCGTCAAGAAGCAGATGGAGCGCAGCCAGCGCGAGTACTATCTCAACGAACAGATGAAGGCCATCCAGAAAGAACTGGGTGACATCGATGAAGGACACAACGAGGTCGATGACCTCAAGCGTCGTATCGAGGCGGCCGGTCTGCCCAAGGATGCCCTGACCAAGGCCAATGCCGAGCTGAACAAGCTCAAGCAGATGTCGCCGATGTCGGCTGAAGCCACCGTGGTACGCTCCTACATCGACTGGCTGGTGAACGTGCCGTGGCAGGCCGAGAGCAAGGTCCGCCTGGATCTGGGACGCGCCGAGGAAGTCCTCGACAAGGACCACTACGGTCTCGAGGAAGTGAAGGAACGCATCCTCGAATACCTCGCCGTGCAGAAGCGCGTGAAGAAGGTACGCGGACCGGTGCTGTGCCTGGTCGGCCCGCCCGGCGTGGGCAAGACGTCCCTGGCCGAGTCCATCGCTCGCTCCACCGGTCGCAAGTTCGTGCGCATGGCCCTGGGTGGCGTGCGTGACGAAGCCGAGATCCGCGGTCACCGTCGCACCTACATCGGCTCCATGCCGGGTCGCCTCATCCAGAAGATGACCAAGGTCGGGGTGCGCAATCCACTGTTCCTGCTCGACGAAATCGACAAGATGGGCAACGACATGCGGGGCGATCCTGCCTCCGCATTGCTCGAGGTCCTGGATCCGGAGCAGAACCACACCTTCAACGACCATTACCTCGAAGTGGACTATGACCTCTCCGACGTGATGTTCGTCTGCACCGCCAACTCCATGAACATTCCGGCGCCGCTGCTGGACCGCATGGAAGTCATTCGCCTGCCGGGCTATACCGAGGCGGAAAAGGTCAATATCGCCACCCGTTACCTGATTCCCAAGCAGGTCAAGGCCAATGGCCTGAAGAAGGGCGAGGTGGAGTTCGATGAAGACGCCCTGCGCGACATCATTCGCTACTACACCCGCGAAGCGGGCGTTCGGAGCCTGGAGCGGCAGGTCGCCAAGGTCTGCCGCAAGGTGGTCAAGCAGCATGCGCTGAGCAAGGAGCGGACGGCCAGCGTCACCGTGGACACCCTGGAGCACTGGCTGGGCGTGCGCAAGTTCCGCTACGGTCTCGCCGAGCAGCAGGATCAGATCGGTCAGGTGACCGGCCTGGCCTGGACCCAGGTGGGTGGCGAATTGCTGACCATCGAGTCCGCGGTCGTTCCGGGCAAGGGCCAGATGATCAAGACCGGCTCGCTGGGCGATGTGATGGCCGAATCCATTACGGCTGCCCTGACCGTGGTGCGCAGCCGTGGTCGCAGCCTGGGTATTCCCAGGGACTTCCACGAGAAGCACGACATCCATATCCACGTCCCCGAAGGCGCGACGCCCAAGGACGGTCCGAGTGCCGGTATCGGCATGTGCACGGCGCTGGTGTCGGCGGCTACCCGCATTCCGGTACGCGCCGATGTAGCGATGACCGGCGAGATCACCCTGCGTGGTCAGGTCCTGGCGATTGGCGGCCTCAAGGAAAAGCTGCTCGCAGCCCACCGCGGCGGCATCCGTACCGTGATCATTCCGGAAGAAAACGTCCGGGATCTGCGGGACATTCCGGACAACATCAAGGCCGACTTGCAGATCAAGCCAGTCAAATGGATTGACGAGGTCTTGGAGGTTGCGCTGCAATACACGCCGGAGCCGCTTCCGGACGATGGTCCGGAGCTCGTCAGTAAGGACGAGAAGCGGGATCAGGAAGGCAAGGAGCGCGTCAGTACCCACTGACGGCGCACCCGGGCTTGATGGGCGGGCTGCCAGACGAGGTTGCTGGTGCTCCGCCGTCCTGCTGGATGCAAGGTCCTTGATCGATGAAAAGGCGCATCTCGAGATGCGCCTTTTCGCTATTTGCTATTCGACGATTTCGCCATGGCCGGTCCGGCCACAGCTCGTGGGGGGAACATGCTACAAAACATCAGGGACCGTTCGCAGGGATGGATTGCCAAAGTCATCATCGGATTCATCATCCTGCTGATGGCACTGACCGGCTTCGAAGCGATCATCCGCGCCACGGGTCACCAGGGCGCCGTCGCCCTGGTCAATGGCGACGAGATCAAGCAGACGGAGCTGGCCCAGGCCGTGGAAATGCAGCGTCGCCAGCTGCAGCAGCAATTGGGTCAGGGTTTCGATCCGTCCACCCTGGATGATCGCCTGCTGCGCGAGTCCGCGCTCAAGGCACTGATCGACAAGCAACTGCTGCTGCAGAGCGCCAAGGCCGATCGCTTCGCCTTTTCCGAACAGGCGCTCGATCAGCTGATCCTCAATACCCCCGAATTCCAGACCGAAGGGCGTTTCGATCCCCAGCGCTTCGATCAGGCCGTTCGCCAGATGAACTACAACCGCCTGCAGTTCCGCGATCTGCTGCGTGACGAGATGCTGATCGGTCAGCTGCGCGCCGGCATCGTCGGCAGCAACTTCGTCACCGACGCCGATATCGAGGCTTTCGCCGCGCTCGAACGTCAGACTCGTGATTTCGCCATGCGCACCGTCAAGGCCGCGTCGGCCGGCATCACGCCGACCCAGGACGAAGTCCAGGCCTACTACGACAGCCACAAGAGCGCCTTCATGACGCCCGAACAGGTGGTCATCGATTACGTCGAGCTGAACAAGTCCGCCTTCCTGGCCAAGGCCAAGGTCGACGAAAGCCGTCTGCAGGCCGCCTACAAGTCCGAGATCGCCAACCTGTCGGAGCAGCGTGACGCCGCCCATATCCTCATCGAGGTCAACGACAAGCAGAACGACGACCAGGCCAAGGCCAAGATCCAGCAGATCCAGGAACGCCTGAAGAAGGGTGAAGACTTCGCCAAGCTGGCCAAGGAGTTCTCCCAGGATCCAGGTTCGGCGGCCAATGGCGGTGACCTCGGCTTCGCCGGTCGTGGCGTCTATGATCCGGCCTTCGAAGAGGCCTTGTATGCCCTGGCGCCTCAGCAGGTGTCGACCCCGGTGCGCACCAGCTTCGGCTGGCACCTGATCAAGCTGCAGGGCGTCCAGGCGCCGGAAGTACCCACCCTGGCCAGCGTCCGGCCGCGTCTGGAACAGCAGCTCAAGGCGGAAGACGCCGATCGCCTGTTCGTGGAAGCGGGCCGCAAGCTGGAAAGCTCCGCCTATGAATCCTCCGACCTGAGCCAGCCGGCCCAGGAACTGGGTCTGCAGGTCAAGACCAGCGCTCCCTTCGGTCGTGAAGGAGGCGAGGGACTGACCGCCAACCGTCAGGTGATCGAGGCGGCCTTCAGCGAGGACGTCCTGCGCAACGGCGCCAACAGCACTGCGCTGCAGCTCGATCCGGAGACCCTGGTGGTGATCCGCGACAAGGAGCATCGCACGCCGCAGCTGCAACCCCTGGATGTGGTTAGGAAGGAGATCGTGACCCGCCTGACCCAGGAAAAGGCCGCCGCGGTGGCCAAGCAGGCTGGCGAAGAACAGCTCAAGACCCTGCGCGCCGGTGGCAAGGCCGCCGCGGGTGACTGGCGTACCGTCGAAGCCGCTACCCGCAACCAGGAGGGCGTCGATCCCCAGGTGCTGCAGGCGGCCTTCCGCATGGCCAAGCCGGAAGCCGACAAGCCGTCCTATGCCGGCATCAGCCTGCAGAACGGTGACTTCGTACTGATTCGTCTGCAGGGCGTAGGGGTGCCCAAGGAAGCCCTGAGCGCCGAGGACAAGGCGTTGTATCGCCGCTACCTCGCCTCGCGCGCCGGACAGGTCGATTTCGCGGCCTACCGCCGGGCCCTGGACGCCAAGGCCGAGATCAAGCATCTCTGATACGAAAAAAGCCCGGGAAACCGGGCTTTTTCTTGAGGGGTGGCAAAGGGTTCGCCGGCTGGCGAGCAACCCCGCAATGGGGGAGGGCAGTTTGCCGCCAGGGTCCTACTGGACCAGCTCCTGCTCGTCGAACAGGCCGTCGAACAGCATGGTCGACAGATAGCGCTCACCGGAATCCGGCAGGATGACCACGATGGTCTTGCCCTGCATCTCCGGCGTCTCGGCCAGCCGGATCGCCGCGGCCATGGCGGCGCCGCAGGAAATGCCGCAGAGAATGCCTTCCTCGCGCATCAGCCGCTGGGCCATCAGCTTGGCCTGCTCATCGCTCACCTGCTCGACGCGATCGACCATGGCGAGATCCAGATTGCCGGGCACGAAGCCGGCGCCGATGCCCTGGATCTTGTGCGGACTGGGTTTCACCTCCGCACCGGCGAGGGTCTGGCTGATGACTGGCGAGGTCTCCGGCTCGACGGCGACGGACAGGATCGGCTTGCCCTTGGTGTTCTTGATGAAGCGCGAGATGCCGGTCAGGGTGCCGCCGGTACCCACGCCGGCCACCAGTACATCGATGGCGCCATCGGTGTCGTTCCAGATTTCAGGACCGGTGGTCTTCTCGTGGATGGCCGGATTGGCCGGGTTGTCGAATTGCTGCGGCATGAAATAGCGCTCGGGTTCGCTCTCGGCGATTTCCCGGGCCTTTTCGATGGCACCCTTCATGCCCTTGGCTGGCTCCGTCAGCACCAGCTCTGCACCCAACGCCTTGAGCACCTTGCGCCGCTCCAGGCTCATGGAGGCGGGCATGGTCAGTACCAGGCGGTAACCGCGGGCGGCGGCGACATAGGCCAGGCCGATCCCCGTATTGCCCGACGTCGGCTCCACCAGGCTCATGCCCGGCTTGAGCAGCCCCTTGGCTTCGGCGTCCCAGATCAGGTTGGCACCGATGCGGCATTTGACCGAATAGCCCGGATTGCGTCCCTCGATCTTGGCGAGCAGGGTGACGCCCTTGGGACCGAGGCGATTGATGTAGACCAGCGGCGTATTGCCGATGGACTGGGCATTGTCAGCGAAGATGCGGCTCATGGCGGATCCTGTACGGCGCGGAAAACTCGCAGCCTAGGCCTTGCGTCCGATGGCGTCCAGCCCGGGCGCGGCATGCTATCGTCAGGCGAAACAGCTGCCGAGGATCAGTGATGGCCTTTCAGGGTACCGAGCGTTATGTGGCCACGGCCGAACTCAGTCTGGCGGTGAATGCGGCCATCCGACTGGGGCGTCCGCTGCTGGTGAAGGGCGAGCCGGGCACCGGCAAGACGCTGCTGGCCGAGCAGGTGGCGGAGAGCCAGGGCGCGCGGCTGATCACCTGGCATGTGAAGTCCACCACCAAGGCGCAGCAGGGCCTCTATGAATACGACGCGGTGAGCCGCCTGCGCGATTCCCAGCTCGGCGATCCCCGGGTGCAGGAGGTGGCGAACTACATCAGGCCGGGCAAGCTGTGGGACGCCTTCACCGCCGAGGATCCGGTGGTGCTGCTGATCGACGAGATCGACAAGGCCGACATCGAATTTCCCAACGACCTGCTGCTGGAACTCGATCGCATGGAGTTCCACGTCTACGAGACCGGCGAGACCATTCGCGCCCAGCGACGCCCGATCATCATCATCACCTCCAACAACGAAAAGGAGTTGCCGGACGCCTTCCTGCGCCGCTGCTTCTTCCACTTCATCCGCTTTCCCGAGCGCGAAACCCTCGAACGCATCGTCCAGGTGCACTATCCTGATCTCCAGCAGCGTCTGGTCCAGGAGGCCCTGGATCTCTTCCTCGACCTGCGCAGCGTGCCGGGGCTGAAGAAGAAGCCGTCCACCTCGGAGCTGGTGGACTGGTTGGCGCTGCTGCTGGGCGATGAGGCGGCGCAGCGGGCACTGCATGGCGAGGGTGGTCTGCCGCCGCTGGCGGGCGCGCTGTTGAAGAACGAGCAGGATCTGCAGTTGCTTGAGCGTCAGGCCTTCATGCGTCGTCGGCGGAGCTGAGGAGAGGCATGTTCCTCGATTTCTTCACCCGCCTTAGGGCGGCGGGCATCCCGGTGTCCCTGGGCGAACTGCTGGATCTGCACGCTGCCCTGGATGCGGGCCTGGTGGTAGCCGATCCCGACGCCTTCTATCTGCTGGCCCGTGCGGTGCTGGTCAAGGATGAGCGCTTCTTCGACCGTTTCGATCAGGTCTATGCCGGCGAGATGGCCAGGTCGGAGCGATTGGCGGATACCAAGGCGATTCCCGCGGACTGGCTGCGCCTGGAGCTGCAGCGGCGGCTGTCCGAGGAGGATCGCCAGCGGCTCCAGGCGCTGGGTGGCCTCGATGAATTGCTCGCCATCCTGCAGCAGCGCCTCGCCGAACAGCGCGAGCGGCATGCCGGCGGCAACAAGTGGATTGGCACGGGGGGCACCAGTCCCTTCGGCAGCGGCGGCTACAATCCTTTTGGTGTGCGCATCGACGAGGCCGGTTCGCGGCAGGGGCAGGCAGCCAAGGTCTGGGAGCAGCGCGACTACCGTAACCTGGACGATCGCGCGCCGCTGGACCGCCGCAACCTGCAACTGGCCCTGCGCCGGCTCAGGCGCTTCGCCCGCCAGGGCGCAGCGGCGGAATTCGATCTGGAGGGGACCGTCGCGGCCACGGCACGCGAGGGTGGTCTGCTGGACGTGCGCTATCGACCGGAACGGCACAATGCGACCAGGGTGCTGCTGCTACTCGATGTCGGCGGCTCCATGGACCTGCACGTGCGCCTGTGCAGCGAGTTGTTCAGCGCCTGTCGCCTGGAGTTTCGCCACCTGGAGTACTACTACTTCCACAATTGCGTCTATGAACGCGTCTGGCGCGACAATGCCCGGCGCCATGAGGAAGGGCTCAACACCGCCGAACTGCTGCGCCGCTATGGCGCGGACTACCGCCTGGTGATCGTCGGCGACGCCAGCATGGGGCCCTACGAAATCACCCATCCGGGTGGCAGCGTCGAGCACTGGAACGAGGAGCCCGGTGCCCTGTGGATCCAGCGACTCTGCCAGCACTTCCCGCGGGCGGCCTGGCTCAACCCCTATCCGCAGGAGGGCTGGGCCAGCAGTACCTCGATCCGGCTGCTGCGCGAACTCATGGGCCAGCGCATGTTTCCCCTGACCGGCGAGGGGCTAGGCGAGGCCATTCGGTCCTTGACCCGCCCATGAAAAAACCCGGCCGAAGCCGGGTTTTTTCATCGCTCGCGCTTAGCGCTGACCGTAGCGGCGCAAGGCCTCGATGCGGTCTTCCAGCGGCGGGTGGCTCATCAGCAGACCGGCCAGGCCGTTCTTCAGCGAGCCGTTGATGCCGAAGGCGTTCAGGGTGTCGGGCATCTGCACCGGAATGCCTTGCTCGGCACGCAGGCGCTGCAGGGCACCGATCATGGCATTGGGGCCGGCCAGGCGCGCACCGGCCTGGTCCGCGCGGAATTCACGTTTGCGCGAGAACCACATGACGATGATGCTGGCCAGGATGCCCAGCACCAGTTCGGCGACGATGGTGGTCACGAAGTAGGCGATACCGTGGCCTTCCTCGTTCTTGAAGATGGCCTTGTCGACGAAGTTGCCGAAGATTCGCGCGAAGAACATCACGAAGGTGTTCACCACGCCCTGGATCAGCGCCAGGGTCACCATGTCGCCATTGGCGACGTGGCCGATCTCGTGGGCCAGCACCGCGCGCACCTCTTCGGGAGAGAAGCGCTCCAGCAGGCCCTGGCTGACCGCGACGAGGGCGTCGTTGCGGTTCCAGCCGGTGGCGAAGGCGTTGGCCTCATAGGCCGGGAAGATGCCGACCTCGGGGGTCTTGATGCCGGCTTCGCGGGCCAGCTCCTCGACGGTCTGCAGCAGCCACTGCTCATGGCGGGTACGCGGCTGGCTGATGACCTCGGTACGGGTGCTCATCTTCGCCATCCACTTGGAGATGAACAGCGAGACCAGCGAGCCGGCGAAACCGAACACGGCACAGAACACCAGCAGACTGCCATAGTTCTGACCGGTGTAGCGATCCACGCCAAGCACCTTCAAGGTGATGCTGGCAACGATCAGCACCGCCAGGTTGGTAGCCAGAAATAACAGAATGCGCATCATGGTGGGGTACAGCTCCTCACAGGTTTATCTGCCGGCTATATAAGGTTCGGCCCCGATCCATTCAACGTTTCCTCTATTGCAAACTGTGTCGTCGCTTGTCTGGCCGGTCAGGTAAGCGACGGTCACGCAAGGGCCGGCGCTGGTTGACGCCGTAAGTGGCGCCAACCGATGAAAGACCCGGAAATGCTTTGCCGCTACTGGGCGTAGCCGCCGAGGAAGTTGCCGATGCGCCCGATGGCCTGCTCCAGGTCATCGACGCGGGGCAGGGTGACGACGCGGAAGTGGTCGGGCCAGGGCCAGTTGAAGGCGGTGCCCTGGACCACCAGCAGTTTTTCCGAGAGCAGCAGGTCGAGGACGAATTTCTCGTCGTTGTGGATGGGGCAGACCTTGGGGTCGATCCGCGGGAAGGCATAGAGCGCGCCCATCGGCTTCACGCAGCTGACCCCGGGGATGTCGTTGAGCAACTCCCAGGTGCGATTGCGCTGTTCCAGCAGGCGTCCGTGCGGCAGCACCAGGTCGTTGATGCTCTGGTAGCCGCCCAGCGCCGTCTGGATCGCGTGCTGGGCCGGCACGTTGGCGCACAGGCGCATGTTGGCGAGAATGTCGAGGCCTTCGATATAGCTGTGGGCGCGGTGCTTGGGGCCCGAGACGATCAGCCAGCCCGAACGGAAGCCGGCGACGCGATAGGACTTGGACAGACCGTTGAAGGTCAGGCACAGGACGTCCGGCGCCAGGGAGGCGGTGGAGATGTGCTGGGCTTCGTCATAGAGGATCTTGTCGTAGATCTCGTCGGAGAACAGCACCAGGTTGTGCCGCCGCGCCAGTTCGACGATGCCTTCCAGCACTTCCCTGGAATAGACCGCGCCAGTGGGGTTGTTCGGATTGATCAGCACCAGCGCCTTGGTGTTGCTGGTGATCTTGGCTTCCATGTCCGCCAGGTCGGGGAACCAGCCCGCCTGCTCGTCGCACAGGTAATGCACCGGCTTGCCACCGGCCAGGCTGACCGCGGCGGTCCACAGCGGATAGTCCGGCGCCGGGATCAGCACCTCGTCGTTGTTGTTGAGCAGCGCCTGCATGGCCATGACGATCAGCTCGGAGACGCCATTGCCCAGGTAGATGTCCTCGATGCCGACACCCTCGATGCGCTTCTGCTGGCAGTACTGCATCACCGCCTTGCGCGCGCTGAACAGACCCTTGGAGTCGCTGTAGCCCTGGGCGGTCGGCAGATTGCGGATGACGTCCTGCAGGATCTCCTCGGGCGCCTCGAAGCCGAAGGGTGCCGGATTGCCGATGTTGAGCTTCAGGATGCGGTGGCCTTCCTCTTCGAGGCGCTTGGCATGCTTGAGGACCGGGCCGCGGATGTCGTAGCAGACATTGGCGAGCTTGTTCGACTTGGAGACCTGCATGGGGAAATGAATCCTGGAAAAGGGCGAGAAAGACTCGGCGGGGGCGGACGCCGACCGGCGCTTGGCAGCATCCGGGGGCGGATGCCAGACTGAGCGGGAATCATACGGCTGCATCGCCTGTTACAAAAGATGCGCCGGCATCCAGAGAGGTCATCATGGAAAAAGTACAGCGTAGCCCGGAAGACTGGCGTGAGCGCCTGACCGACGATCAGTTTCGCGTCTGTCGCCTGGCCGCGACCGAAAGACCCTACACCGGCGCCTATTGCAACACCAAGACGCCCGGCGTCTATCACTGCGCCTGCTGCGAGCTGGCGCTGTTCGACTCCAGCACCAAGTTCGACTCCGGCTGCGGCTGGCCCAGCTATTACGCGCCCATCGCTGCCGAGGCGGTACGGGAAAAGGAGGACTTCAGTCATGGCATGCATCGCGTCGAGGTGCTCTGCGCCCGTTGCGATGCGCACCTGGGCCACGTCTTTCCCGACGGTCCGCCGCCGACCGGCCTGCGCTACTGCATCAATTCGGTGGCCTTGCAGCTGCAACCCAGGGCCTCGGCGTGATCAAGGACATCCTCAGCCTGCCGTTCGACACGGCTGACGGCCAGCGGGCCTGCCTGGCCGACTGGCCGGCGCGGGCCTATCTGGTGGTCAACACCGCCAGCCGGTGCGGCTTCACCCGCCAGTACGACGGCCTCGAGGCGCTGCAGCAGCGCTATCTGGCCGAAGGGCTGCGGGTGATCGTCTTTCCCTGCAATCAGTTCGGCGGCCAGGAGCCGGGCAGCAATGCCGAGATCCAGACCTTCTGCCTGACCCGCTTCAACGTCAGCTTTCCGGTAATGGCCAAGCTCGACGTCAATGGCGAAGGCGCCCATCCGCTGTTCGTCGCGCTCAAACAGGCGGCGCCAGGTCTCCTGGGCGGCGCGATCCGCTGGAATTTCACCAAGTTCCTGATCACGCCGGCGCAGGGGCGTGTCCAGCGCTTCGCGCCCATTACTCGGCCATCGCAGCTGGAAAAGCATGTCCGCCAGGCGCTGGCGTCCTAGCACCTGGCTCGTCCGGCCTTTGTCTGGATGGTAAAAGTCATACGATAATGCGCGGCCTGGCTGGCGGCTGGCCCGCTTCTCCTTTTGTCGTCAAGGATCATCCCTGTGAATGCCTCCCTAGAAGACTTTCTACTCCACGCGCGGCAGGTGCTGGAGCGTCTCGAACCCCTGTTGCCCCATCGTCGCGAACCGCTGGACTGGCAGCGTTGCTATGCGGCGCGCTGGCGTCGGGAAGGCCATGGCGGCTATCTGCAGCCGCTCGAGGTCAATCTGGAATTGCGCCTGGCCGACCTGCTGGGGATTGATCGCCAGCGCGACCAGCTCGCCCGCAATACCCGCCAGTTCGTGGCCGGACTGCCGGCCAACCACACGCTGCTGTGGGGCGCGCGGGGTACCGGCAAGTCGTCGCTGATCCGGGCGTTGTTGGCGGAATACGCCGGTGAGGGTCTGCGGCTGATCGAAATCGAGCGTGACGATCTCGCCGATCTGCCCCGCGCCGTGGAGCAGCTCGCCGGCCAGCCGCAGCGCTTCGTGGTGTTCTGCGACGACCTGTCCTTCGATTCCGGCAGCGACGACTACCGGGTGCTCAAGAGCGTGCTGGATGGCTCCCTGGAGCAGGCGCCGGACAACGTGGTGCTCTATGCCACCTCCAACCGGCGTCACCTGGTGGCCGAGCGGCAGAGCGACAATGCGAACTGGGAGCACGTCGACGGCGAACTGCATCCGAGCGAAGCGGCCGAAGACAAGATCGCCCTATCGGATCGCTTCGGTCTGTGGCTGTCCTTCTATCCCTTCACCCAGGATCATTATCTCGCCGTGGTGCGCCACTGGTGCGCGACCCTGGCCGGCAAGTCCGGCTTGCAGCTGGAGTGGTCCGAGGAAGCGGATCGCGAAGCCATCCGCTGGGCGTCCGGTCGCGGCAACCGCAATGGCCGCTGTGCCTATCAATTCGCCCGACAGTGGGTCGGGCTCAAACTCTTGGAGAAAGCATGACCGTAGAACTGACGGGCGTAGGGGCCGGACTCGAGGGCTATGCCATGCTGGCTGCCCAGGTCGAAGCCCTGCTGGCCGGCGAGCGCAATCGGGTGGCCAATGCCGCCCAGCTGTCGGCCTTCATCTATCAGGAAGTACCGGACCTGAACTGGGCCGGCTTCTATTTCGTCGAGGGTGAGGACCAGCTGCTGCTCGGCCCCTTCCAGGGCAAGGTCGCCTGCATGCGCATTCCCTTCAGCAAGGGCGTGTGCGGGGCGGCTGCCCGCGAGCGGCGTACCCAGCGCGTCGAGGACGTCCATGCCTTTCCCGGGCATATCGCCTGTGACGCCGCGTCGCGCAGCGAGCTGGTGGTGCCGCTGGTCCAGGACGGTCGCCTGATCGGCGTGCTGGATCTGGACAGTCCGCATCCGGGGCGCTTCAGTGCGGCGGATCAGGCCGGTATCGAAGCCCTGGTAGCGGCCTTCATGGCCGCGACCGACTGCTGATCGCCGGAGGAGGGCAGGGCAGCCCTCACTCGTAGTCGTTCTTCTTGCGCCAGCTGTCGTCCTTGAGCGTGTCCACGCTGTCCGACAGCTCGTTGGCACTGCTGCTGGCCTGCTCGACCAGTTCGCTCTGCTGGCGTTTCACCTGGGTGATCTGCTCTTCGAGATAGGCCAGCAACTCGGTATAGCGCTCGGGTTGCTGCTGCTTGCGGATCTGCATGATCGCCCGCTCGTACGACTGGCGCGCCTGGATGTAGTGCTCGCTCTTGATCTGCTGTTCGGCCTGATAGCGGAAGAATTCCACATAGGTCGCCGTGAGCAGATAGCGCATCTCGCCGACCCAGCGCTGCGCCTCCTGGCCATCGAGAATGCCGATCTGGTTGGCGTGGGCGACGAGCGCATGGAGCATTTCCAGATAGCCGCGGACTTCCTTGACCCGGGCTTCGGTGTGCACGGGCCGGGCGACATTGCCGACCTCGATGTCGTCGCCCTTGGCCAGGGCTTCTTCCAGTTCGGTCTTGCGCGCGGTGAGGCTGGCGGAAGGGGTCTGCAGGGCGGCGAGGCGGGTGATCAGCCCCAGTTCGATGCGGTAGAACAGCTGCTTGAGCGCCGGGGTCATCAGCTGGCCGGGCAGACTGCCGCCCAGCTGGGCGCAGCGCTTGATGCGGTCGGTGAGGTCGGCGACCAGGCGCTGCTTTTCCAGGCGTCCGGCTTCGAGCTTCTGGTTGACGAAGGCGATCATGATCAACAAGAGGATGCCAAGCCCCACTACCGCTGCAATCATCGTTGAGGACATGACCTTCTCCATGGTGCTTGCCCGCCGTTTGTCGTGCGAGCGAAGTCGTTGATTTGAAAAGTATTTAATCAGCTATTGACGCCCAGGGTAAGGCTCCCTAGAATGCGCGCACTCCCAACGGCGGCAAGCGTCAGCCGAGTGGTAGGCCAGAGTCCTGAGGGATTCTACCTGGTCCCCTTCGTCTAGTGGCCTAGGACACCGCCCTTTCACGGCGGTAACAGGGGTTCGAGTCCCCTAGGGGACGCCAAAATTGCGGGAATAGCTCAGTTGGTAGAGCACGACCTTGCCAAGGTCGGGGTCGCGAGTTCGAGTCTCGTTTCCCGCTCCAGATACAATCCGGTTGCCCTCGGGCGGTCGGATGCAAGGTGAAAGGCCTTGCGGAAAGAGGTTTCGTCCCCTTCGTCTAGTGGCCTAGGACACCGCCCTTTCACGGCGGTAACAGGGGTTCGAGTCCCCTAGGGGACGCCATATTGCGGGAATAGCTCAGTTGGTAGAGCACGACCTTGCCAAGGTCGGGGTCGCGAGTTCGAGTCTCGTTTCCCGCTCCAAACACAATCCCACGGTTTCATGACAGTGGGATGCAAGGTGAAAGGCCTTGTGGAAAGAGGTTTCGTCCCCTTCGTCTAGTGGCCTAGGACACCGCCCTTTCACGGCGGTAACAGGGGTTCGAGTCCCCTAGGGGACGCCATATTGCGGGAATAGCTCAGTTGGTAGAGCACGACCTTGCCAAGGTCGGGGTCGCGAGTTCGAGTCTCGTTTCCCGCTCCAAACAAACAAAGACACCGCCTCCGGGCGGTGTTTTTGTGTGCGTGTCTTTCAGGCCGGCCAGACGCCCGGCATCTGGCCGGGCGCGAGCCTGTCACTGGGGCGTATAGATCTGGTCGAAGATCCCGCCATCGGCGAAATGGGTCTTCTGGATGCCGCTCCAGGGACCGAATTCCTTCTGCGCATCGATCAGTTCGAGCTTGGGAAAGCGATCGGCGTATTGCGCCAGGATCTGGGCATTGCGCGGGCGCAGGAAGTTGTCCGCGGCGATCTTCTGGCCCTGGTCGGACCAGAGATACCTGAGGTAGTCCTCGGCCTCGGCGCGGGTGCCCTTCTTGTCGACGACACTGTCGACCACGCTCACCGGCGGCTCGGCCTGCACCGAGATGCTCGGATAGACCACCTCGAAGCCACCACGACCGAATTCCCGCGCGATCATCTCGGCTTCGTTCTCGAAGGTCACCAGGACATCGCCCTGCTGGTTCTTCATGAAGGTGGTGGTGGCGGCGCGACCGCCGGTGTCCAGGATGGGCACGTGCTTGAACAGGTCGGCGACGAAGGTGCGGGCCTTCTGCTCGTCTCCGCCCGGTTGGCGCAGCGCATAGGTCCAGGCGGAAAGATAGGTGTAGCGCCCGTTTCCGGAGGTCTTGGGATTGGGCACGATCACCTGGACGCCGTCCTTGAGCAGATCGGACCAGTCGTGGATGCCCTTGGGGTTGCCCTGGCGGACGATGAGCACCGTGGCCGAGGTGAAGGGCGCACTGCGGTCGGGCAGGCGGCTTTCCCAGTCCTTGGGCACCAGGCCGCGATCGGCCAGGGCCTGGATGTCGGTGGCCTGGTTCATGGTGATGACGTCGGCCTGCAGGCCGTCGATGACCGCGCGCGCCTGCTTGCTGGAGCCGCCATGGGACATCTGGATCACCGGGGTGTCGCCGTGCTCGGCTTTCCAGTGCGCCTGGAAGGCCGGGTTGTAGTCCTTGTAGAAGTCGCGCATCACGTCGTAGGAGACGTTGAGCAGCGGCGGGGCGGCCAGGACCTGGGCGCTGGCCGCCAGGGCGGTGGCGAGCAGGGTAAGGCGAAGGAGCTTCATGGGGGCATCCTGCGAGTGGGGGTGCAGGACTATAGCCTGTCGCCCCGGCGACGTGCAGGGCGCCGGGAAATAAGCTCATGCGCGGCAACGGCAGTCGGGCCGCCAATGGTAGACTTTCGCCCTTTCGCCTGCGGTTGGGCACGGCGCGGTGAACAAGGGCTCCTGATATGCGGTTGAGGTCGATCAAGCTGGCGGGATTCAAATCCTTCGTCGATCCGACGACGGTGAATTTCCCGAGCAACATGGCAGCGGTGGTCGGCCCCAACGGTTGCGGCAAGTCGAACATCATCGACGCCGTGCGCTGGGTGATGGGCGAGAGTTCGGCCAAGAATCTGCGCGGCGAGTCGATGACCGACGTCATCTTCAACGGCTCGAACAGCCGCAAGCCGGTGTCCCAGGCCTCCATCGAGCTGATCTTCGACAACTCCGACCACACCCTGGTGGGCGAGTACGCGAGCTACGCGGAGATTTCCATCCGCCGCCGGGTCACCCGCGAAGGCCAGAACACCTATTTTCTCAACGGCACCAAGTGCCGCCGGCGCGACATCACCGACATCTTCCTCGGTACCGGCCTGGGGCCGCGCAGCTATTCGATCATCGAGCAGGGAATGATCTCCAAGCTGATCGAGGCGCGCCCGGAGGACCTGCGGCACTACATCGAGGAAGCCGCCGGCATCTCCAAATACAAGGAGCGGCGGCGCGAGACCGAGAATCGCATCCGCCGCACCCAGGAGAATCTCGCCCGCCTGACCGACCTGCGCGAAGAGCTGGAGCGTCAGCTGGAACGGCTGCACCGTCAGGCACAGTCGGCCGAACGCTTCCAGGCGTTCAGGCAGGAGGAGCGGCAACTCAAGGCGCAATTGCAGGCGGTGCGCTGGCGCGAACTGGATGGTCGCGTCGAGCAGCGCGAAAAGGTGATCCGCGACCAGGAGACCGCCCTCGAGGCCCTGACCGCCGAGCAGCGCCAGGCGGACGCCGGCATCGAGCGGCTGCGCGACGGTCATCACGAGCTGAGCGAAGCCTTCAATCGGGTGCAGGGTCGCTTCTATTCCCTGGGCGGTGACATCGCCCGCCTGGAGCAGACCATCCAGCACGGTCAGCAGCGCCAGCGGCAGCTGCAGGACGATCTGCGCGAAGCCGAACAGGCCCGCAGCGAAGCCGAGTCCCACCTGGAGCACGACCGGGTGCTGCTCGCCACCTTCGAAGAAGAGCTGGCGATGCTCGAACCCGAGGAGGCGGCGGCCCGGGAGCTGGGCGAGGAGGGCGGTGCCGCGCTGGAAGAGGCGGAGCTGGCCCTGGCGGACTGGCAGCAGCGCTGGGAGGCGCTCAGTGCGGCGAGCGTCGAGCCGCAGCGGGAAGCTGACGTGCAGCAGGCGCGCATTCGCTCGCTGGAGCAGAGTCTGGAGCGGGGCATGGACCGCCAGCGTCGACTGCGCGACGAGCGCACCCTGCTGGGCGAGGACGGTCCCTCCGAGCGGCTGGTCATGCTGGAGGAGCAGATCGCCGAAGACGAGTTGCTGCTGGAAGGCCTGGCCGAGCAGGAATTGCAGGTTGCCGAGGGTTTGCAGCGGCTGCGGGAGGAATTGCTGGGGCTGGCCGGCGAGCAGAGTCAGCGTCAGGGCGAATTGCAGCGGCTGGAAGGCCGCATCGCCTCGCTGGAGGCCCTGCAGCAGGCGGCGCTGGCCCCTGATACCGGCGCGGCTCAATGGCTCGAAGCCGAAGGGCTCGGCCAGGCGCCGCAGCTGGCAGATGAGGTGCAGGTCACCCCGGGTTGGGAACTGGCGGTGGAAACCGTGCTGGGTGGCGATCTGCAGGCGGTCTGCCTGGATGATCTGGCGTCCCTGCGGCTCGACACCTTCGCCAGTGGTGCCCTTAATCTGGCACTACCCGGCGCGGTGCCGGTCGCCGCGGGCAGCCTGCTGGAGCTGGTACAGGCACCGCGCGACCTGTCGCCCTGGCTGGGTCAGGTGCTGATCGCAAACAGTTACGACGAAGCCCTGGCACGCCGGGTGGCCCTGGCTCCGGGGCAGAGTCTGATCACGCCGGAAGGCTACTGGGTCTCCCGGCATTTCCTGCGCGTGCGTCGTGCCCAGGCGGCCGAAGGCAGTGTCCTGGCCCGCGGACGCGAACTGGAGGAATTGCAGGCGCGACGCCTGGAACTGAGCGCGGCGCTCGCGTTACAGGAAGAGCGGCTGGAGGATCGTCGCGCGGCCCAGCAGCGGCTGGAAGGCGAGCGCGAAGAGGCGCGGCGGCGCCAGCAGCAGGAGCAGCAGCGGCTGGCCGAGTCACGCGCCCAGCTGTCCGCCCAGCAGGCGCGGGCCGAACAGTTGAGCATCCGTCGCCGGCAGCTGGAGGCCGAACTCAAGGACGTCGAGCAGCAGCTGGCGCATGAGCAGGAGGAGTTGGGCGAATGCCGGTTGCGCCTGCAGGACGCCCTCGACGCCATGGCCGTGGATACCGAACAGCGCGCGCGACTGCAGGAACAGCGCGACCGTCATCGGCAGGCGGTGGACGCGGCGCGCCAGCGCCAGCGCCAGGCCCAGGAACAACTGCATCAGCTGACGGTACGGCTGACCACCCTGAGAGCCCAGCGCCAGTCGACCCTCCAGGCGCTGGAGCGGCTGGAGTTGCAGACCGCACGCCTCGGCGAGCGCTGCGAGCAGCTCAATCTCAACCTGGAGGAAGGCGGCGAGCCGCTCGACGAATTGCGCCTGCGCCTGGAAGAGCTACTGGAGCGGCGTCTGCAGGTGGACGAGGAAATGCGCACGGCGCGGCTGGCGCTGGAGGATGCCGATCGGGAGTTGCGTGAGTTCGAGCGGCGGCGGCTGCAGGCGGAACAGCAGGCGACGCTGCTGCGTGGCCTGCTGGAGCAGCATCGCCTGGAGTGGCAGGGGCTGGCGACCCGTCGCAGTGGCTTCGCCGAGCAGCTGGCGGCCGACGGCTACGACCTGCCGACAGTGATCGCGACCCTGCCCGCGGAGGCCAGCGAAGCCGTCTGGGAAGCGCAGCTGGAGGCTGTCGCGGCGCGTATCGCCCGGCTCGGGCCGATCAACCTCGCAGCCATCGACGAATATCAGCAACAGGCCGAGCGCAAGACCTATCTCGATGCCCAGAACGCCGATCTGGTGGAGGCACTGGAGACCCTGGAAAGCGTCATTCGCAAGATCGATCGGGAAACCCGCAATCGTTTCAAGGACACCTTCGACCAGATCAATCAGGGCCTGCAGGCCCTGTTCCCAAAAGTTTTCGGGGGTGGCAGCGCCTACCTGGAACTTACTGGGGAAGATTTACTCGATACCGGGGTTGCGATCATGGCGCGGCCGCCGGGCAAGAAGAACAGCACCATCCATTTGTTGTCGGGCGGCGAAAAGGCCCTGACGGCGCTGGCGCTGGTCTTTGCCATCTTCCAGTTGAATCCGGCGCCGTTCTGCATGCTCGATGAAGTGGATGCGCCCCTGGATGACGCCAACGTCGGCCGTTATGCCCGTCTGGTCAAGAGCATGTCGGAGAAGGTGCAGTTCATTTACATCACGCACAACAAGATCGCCATGGAGATGGCCGATCAGCTGCTGGGTGTGACCATGCACGAACCGGGCTGTTCACGGCTGGTGGCGGTGGATGTGGAGGAGGCAGTGGCCATGGTCGATGCCTAGTGCCCCACAGCCTCGCGGCTTGGCGGTGTAAAGTTAGCAGCAGTCGTGCTAGCTTATGGCCGCGCTAGCGGTAAGTGGAAAAAGCTAGGAAGAACACTGACTTGGCGTAGGTTTCGGAGGTTTTGGAAAGACCTCGCAAGCGTCGACTTTCCAAAGTTTCCCGACGGGTGTCGGTCCATTATTTTCACAGGGGTATGTCTTTTTCATGGATATGGGTCTGCGCGAGTGGCTGATCATCATCGGCGTCATCGTCATCGCCGGTATTCTGTTCGATGGTTGGCGTCGCATGAGCGGCAAGGGCAAGCTCAAGTTCAAGCTTGACCAGTCGCTGAACAACCAGCCGGAACACGAGGACGAGGATCCGGAAATCGTCGGCCCCACACGGGTGATAGAGCCCAAGGAGCCCTCCCTGGATGATCCGGGCGAGCCGACGCCGCCGCGCTCCACCCAGCGCAAGCGCCGCGACGAACGCCGTGAAGAACCCAGTGCCGACAGCTTCGACCTGTCCGCCAGCGACGAAAGCCTGGCAGGCCTGGCCGTCGATTCCGATGAGGTCGTGACCCGTGGCCGCGACAAGCCGCGCAAGGACAAGCCGCTGAGCGGCAAGGCGACCGAGCGCGAGCCGGTTAGCGAGCCCGTCAGCACGGGCAGCAGTCAGGCCGCCATGGCGCCGGTCGACGAGGTACTGGTGATCAACGTCATCTCCCGCGACGAGAAGGGCTTCTCCGGTCCGGCGCTGCTGCAGAGCATCCTGGAAAGCGGACTGCGCTTCGGCGACATGGATATCTTCCATCGTCACGAGAGCATGTCGGGCAATGGCGAGGTGCTGTTCTCCATGGCCAACGCCGTGCGTCCGGGCACCTTCGACCTGGATGCCATCGACGACTTCCATACCCCGGCGGTGAGCTTCTTCCTGGGTCTGCCCGGTCCGCGCCATCCCAAGCAGGCCTTCGACCTGATGGTGGCAGCGGCACGCAAGCTGTCCTCCGAGCTCAATGGCGAGCTGAAGGACGAGCAGCGCAGCGTCATGACCGCCCAGACCATCGAGCACTACCGCCAGCGCATCGTCGATTTCGAACGCAAGAGCCTGATGCTCAAGCGTTGATCGCGCCGGAGCGAACCAAGAGCAGCCTCGGCTGCTCTTTTTGTTTGTACGTTTTGCCGCGGCGCCCCCGGGTGCCGCCAGGGCCACCCCTGGGTGGCGACAGTGAGAGACCGCCATGACCGACGCCCAAGATGCCGTCACCCGGATCGCCGCCCTGCGCAGCGAGATCGACGCCCACAACTATCGCTACTATGTGCTGGACGAGCCGAGCGTGCCCGATGCCGAGTACGACCGGTTGTTCGGCGAACTCAAGACGCTGGAGGGCGAGCATCCCGAGCTGGTGACGCCCGACTCGCCCACCCAGAGGGTCAGCGGCTCGGCGCTGGCCGCCTTTGGCACCATCCGCCACGAGGTGCCCATGCTCAGCCTGGGCAACGCCTTCGCCGACGAGAACCTGCAGGATTTCGACCGCAGTGTCGGCAAGCGCCTGCGTGAGGAATTCGGCGAGACCGACTTCGCCGGACCGGATTCCGGTGTCGAGTACACCTGCGAGCCCAAGCTCGATGGGCTGGCGGTCAGCCTGCTGTACGAGAACGGCCTGTTGACCCGCGGCGCCACCCGCGGCGACGGTACCACCGGCGAAGACATCACCATCAATGTGCGGACCATCCGCAACGTCCCGCTGCGCCTGCAGGGCGAAGGGTGGCCGGCGGTGCTGGAGGTGCGTGGCGAGGTGTTCATGTCCCGCGCCGGTTTCGAGACGCTCAATGCCCGGGCTATGGAAAGCGGCGGCAAGACCTTCGCCAATCCGCGCAATGCCGCGGCCGGCAGCCTGCGCCAGCTGGATTCGCGGATCACCGCCCAGCGGCCGCTGGAGTTCTGCTGCTACGGTTTCGGGCGGGTCGAGGGCGGGGCTCTGCCGGACACCCAGTACGACATTCTCCAGCAGCTCCGGGAGTGGGGCATTCCCATCAGTCGCGAGCTGCGCAAGGTGCAGGGCGCGGAAGGTTGTCGTGCCTACTACCAGGACATCGGCCAGCGCCGCGATGCCCTGGCCTACGAGATCGACGGCGTGGTCTACAAGGTCAACCGCCTGGACTGGCAGGGCGAGCTGGGTTTCCGCGCCCGGGAGCCGCGCTGGGCGCTGGCGCACAAGTTTCCCGCCCGCGAAGAGCTGACCGAATTGCTCAATGTCGAATTCCAGGTGGGCCGTACCGGTGCCATCACGCCCGTGGCCCGACTCAGGCCGGTGCAGGTGGCAGGCGTCACCGTGACCAACGCCACCCTGCACAACATGGACGAGATCGCCCGGCTGGGCGTGATGATCGGCGACAGCGTGATCGTGCGCCGCGCCGGCGATGTCATCCCGCAGATCATGCAGGTGGTGCCGGAGCGGCGGCCGGCGGATGCCCGCCCGGTGGCGATCCCCACCCAGTGCCCGGTGTGCGGTTCAGCGGTGGAGCGCACCCAGCTGATCAAGCGCGGCAAGGGCAAGGAGTCGGTCAGCGAGGGCGTGGTCTATCGCTGTGTCGGCCGCCTGGCCTGCCAGGCGCAACTCAAGCAGGCGATCATCCACTTCGCCTCGCGGCGCGCCATGGACATCGACGGCCTCGGCGATCGCATCGTCGAGCAGCTGGTGGACCGCGACCTGGTGAAATCGCCGGCCGATCTGTACACCCTGACCTACGAGCAGGTGGTCGAGCTGGAAGGCTTCGCCGAGGTGTCCAGTCGCAATCTGCTGGCGGCGATCGAAGCCAGTCGCCAGCCGGCGCTGGCCCGCTTCATCTTCGCCCTGGGCATCCCCGAGGTGGGCGAAGAGACCGCCAAGCGCCTGGCACGCGCCCTGGGCAGTCTGCAGCGCATCCGTGAGGCGCTGCCGGAGGTGCTGGTCTATCTGCCGGACATCGGGCCGGAGGTGGCCTTCGAGATCCACAACTTCTTCCAGTCCGCGCACAACCGCGAGGTCCTGGAGGCACTGCTGGCCAACGGCATCGCGCTGGCGGACGAGGGTGAGGTGCACGCCGAATTCTCCGGCTATGCCGCCTTCGCCGACTTCCTCGACCAGTTGCACATTCCCTCTCTGGGCAAGACCGGCGCCAAGACCCTGGCCGCCGCCTTTCCCAGCCTGGCGGCCCTGGTCGAGGGCTCGCAGGACTGGCTGACCTTCAAGACCCTCGCCGGTCTCAACGAGCGGGCCAAGCAAGGGCTGCGCGAGTACTTCGCCGAGGCGGACAACGTCGCCCGGGCGCTGACCATCGAGGCCCAGCTCAAGGCCTTTGGCATGCACTGGGAAAGTACCCGGCAGGCCGTGCAGGGCTTGCCTTTCGCCGGCCAGACCTGGGTGCTCACCGGAACGCTGGAGGCCATGAGTCGCGACGAGGCCAAGGAACGCCTGGAGGCCCTGGGCGCCAAGGTCTCGGGTTCGGTCTCGGCCAAGACCGCCGTGGTGGTCGCCGGTCCGGGGGCGGGGTCCAAGCTGACCAAGGCGAACGAGCTGGGGGTCAAGGTGCTGGACGAGGACGCCTTCCTGCAGATCCTTGCCGCTCAGGGCGTTCGCTAGCGGGAGGAGCAGGCTCCGGTCTTGCTGGCACTACCCGCAGCCGAGGCGGCTGGTGTTCACTGGATCTGCTACGGGTGGTCCGATCCCGGGGCCACCTTGCTCGATACCCTGGCCTGGCTGTCGCGGGCATGAGGTCGTCGGCGCCAGATCCGGAACCGGACGGTTTTGCCGTTCCAGATATCCTCCGCTGCCCCCTGGCGAACCTAAGTCCTTGTATGGCTTGCAACTTCGCCCCAACCGCGTAGAATGATGCACCTCACCTCAGGGTGAGGCGTTATGGTGGCTCTGTCGGTCCCCCCGCAACGATCAACCGTGAACCCGGTCAGGCCCGGAAGGGAGCAGCCGCAGCGGTGATGTCGTGTGCCGGGGTGTGGCTGGCGGAGCCACCTCCATTTCTGCCCCCTGCTTTTCCTCTTCCCGCCTTTTCTCTTCCTCCTCCTTTTCTGTCTCGCCTCTCAGCGCTCCGCGAAGCACGCCACACGGCTTTCGTGATGAAATGCACTGTTTTGGTTCATGGCTCTGTGCCATCATGCGCACCGCGTCATCATTACTGGACGAATGTCCAAGGATTCATCGTGAAGAACGGACTCGAAAGCGCAGGACGCGCCCTGAGCAATGGCCTCCATCCCTATCGTGTCGACTGTCGCCGCGACACCGAGGCGACGCTGGTCGCTCAGATCCACCATCCCACCGAGCCCCTGCTGCTGATCAGGATCGACCTGACCAACGAGGAGGCGATCAATCCCTTCAAGATGAACGCCACCGTGAGCCGCCTGCGCGGCCAGCTGGATGCCTTGGCAGCCTATGTCTCCAGCGTTGTCCTGGCCGACGGCGAAGACCACTGCCGACGTGCCTGAAACGGTCTTTTGCCCGCCGTTCGCCCTTCTGATCGCTTGAAAATCCGCCTGGCTGCCTCCATCTGGTGAAGTAGCTGCGGTCCGCGTGGCGGCGTCCCGATACCACGCTGCGGGATGCATTCGCGGCCCCTCTTCGTTAGCATGTGCTCCCCCCACGTCTTCTCCTGATCAGGTCTCGATGAGTTACCAGGTTCTTGCGCGCAAATGGCGCCCGCGGTCGTTCCGCGAAATGGTCGGCCAGACCCATGTGCTCAAGGCGCTGATCAATGCGCTGGATAACGAGCGGCTGCACCATGCCTATCTGTTCACCGGCACCCGCGGGGTAGGCAAGACCACCATCGCGCGGATCCTGGCCAAGTGCCTGAATTGCGAGACCGGCGTCAGCTCGACGCCCTGTGGCAGCTGCTCGGTGTGCCGCGAGATCGATGAAGGCCGCTTCGTCGACCTCATCGAGGTGGACGCCGCCAGCCGTACCAAGGTGGAAGACACCCGCGAGCTGCTGGAGAACGTGCAGTACGCACCGTCCCGCGGTCGCTACAAGGTGTACCTCATCGACGAGGTGCACATGCTGTCCACCCACAGCTTCAACGCCCTGCTCAAGACGCTGGAAGAGCCACCGCCCCACGTCAAGTTCCTGCTCGCCACCACCGATCCGCAGAAGCTGCCGGTCACCATTCTCTCGCGCTGCCTGCAGTTCTCGCTGAAGAACATGCCGCCGGAGCGGGTCGTTGCGCACCTGCAGCAGGTGCTCGCCGCGGAAGGCATTCCCTTCGAGGACGATGCCCTCTGGCTACTGGGTCGTGCGGCCGATGGCTCCATGCGTGACGCCATGAGCCTGACCGACCAGGCGATCGCCTTTGGCGAGGGCAAGGTGCTGGCCGCCGATGTGCGCGCCATGCTCGGGACCCTCGACCATGGCCAGGTCTACGACGTGCTCCAGGCCTTGCTGGAAGGCGATGGTCGTGCCGTGCTGGACGCGGTTCGCCATCTGGCCGAGCAGGGCCCCGATTGGGGCGGGGTGCTGGCCGAGCTGCTCAATGTGCTGCACCGCGTGGCCATCGCCCAGGTGCTGCCCGATGCGGTGGACAACGGCCAGGGCGATCGCGAGCGGGTGCTGAGCCTGGCGCAGACGCTGCCGGCGGAAGATGTCCAGTACTACTACCAGCTGGGTCTGGTTGGCCGGCGCGATCTGCCGCTGGCGCCCGACCCGCGCCACGGCTTCGAGATGGTCCTGCTGCGGATGCTGGCCTTCCGGCCTGCCGGTGCGGCGATTGCCGAGCGACCGGCACTAAAGACGACGGGAGCCAGCCCGGCCACGGCTGACTCCAACCCCCGTCCGGTGGCCGCGGCGTTTCCGGTGGCTTCGACGCCTGTCCCCGGGCCTCAGGCAGCCCCTGCGCCTGCTCCCGAGCCGTCACCTGCAGATAATACCACCCCTATAGAAGTGCCGGTCGATCTTCCCTGGGAGGAGTCTGGGCAAGCGGAGGTCAAGGCGGCAGCGGTGCCAGCCCCCGCACCGGTGACACAGGTCGCCGCGCCCGCCGCTCAGGCGGCGCCCAGCGCCGCGCCCACGCCACGGGTCGAGACGACGCCAGACGCCACGGTGATCGCCGAACTGCCGGCGGACACCGCCGGTGACGATCTGGATGGTGACGAAGAGCCGCCACCCGCCGAGGATTACTACGAGGTGGGGCTGGACGACTATCTCGACAGCCTCGGCGAGCCGACTGCCGAAGCGGTGGCCGCGGCGCCGGCGCCGGCGGTGCAACCGGCCACGGGCCTGGCAGCCGATTGGCAGGCGTTGTTCCCCGATCTCAAGCTGGGCGGACTGACCGCCAGCATCGCCGCCAACTGCACTCTGGTGGCCATGGACGGCGATCGCTGGCACCTGCACCTGGATCCGGCGCAGAGCGCCCTGTTCAATGCCAACCAGCAACGCCGGCTCAACGATGCGCTGAACCAGCAGCAGGGTCGCCCCATTACGCTCGAGGTCACCATCCAGACCCCCGAGCAGGAGACGCCCGCCCAGGCTGCCGCGCGGCGCCGGGCGGAGCGGCAGCGGCAGGCGGAGTTGTCGATCCAGGACGACCCGCTCATCCGCCAGATGATGCAACAGTTCGCCGCCACGGTGCGCGCGGGTACCATCGAGCCGGTCGACACCCAAGCCTGACCGGTTTTCCATTCATAGTTCGAGGTAGCAGACATGATGAAAGGTGGCATGGCCGGCCTGATGAAGCAGGCCCAGCAGATGCAGGAAAAGATGCAGAAGATGCAGGAAGAGCTGGCGAACGCCGAAGTGACCGGGCAATCCGGCGCCGGCCTGGTCAGCGTCGTCATGACCGGCCGACACGACGTCAAGCGCGTCAGCCTGGACGACAGCCTGATGCAGGAAGACAAGGAAATCCTCGAGGACCTGATCGCCGCCGCGGTGAACGACGCCGTGCGCAAGATCGAGCAGAACAGCCAGGACAAGATGTCCGGCATGACCTCCGGGATGCAGCTGCCGCCCGGCTTCAAGATGCCTTTCTAGGTTGTGTATAAAAAGTCGCCGAGCGAAGGTCAAGCGAGGCGAAAAAGGCTGAGGAAGCGGAATTTACGAGTGGTAAATGAGCATTCCGAAGCCTTTTTCAACGAAGCATCACCGATGCGCAGGCACTTTTGATACAGAACCCAAGACGCTCCAGCTGCGGGTGTCCGTCGGGCACCCGTTCTTCCCGCCTTCCAGTACGGTAGTCCATGAGCTTCAGTCCCCTGATTCGCCAATTGATCGATGCGCTCCGGGTCCTGCCCGGTGTCGGCCAGAAGTCCGCCCAGCGCATGGCCCTGCAACTGCTCGAACGCGAACGCCAGGGTGGCCAGCGCCTGGCCAGTGCCCTCAGCGCTGCCATGGAAGGGGTCGGGTATTGCCAGCGCTGCCGCACCCTGAGCGAAGACGAGATCTGCGGCTTCTGCGCCGACAGCCGGCGTGACGACAGCCTGCTCTGCGTGGTGGAAGGCCCCATGGATGTCTTCGCCGTGGAGCAGACCGGGTATCGCGGGCGTTACTTCGTGCTCAAGGGGCACCTGTCGCCCATCGACGGCCTGGGTCCGGACGCCATCGGCGTACCCGAGCTCGAACGGCGTGTCAGCGAGGGCGGTTTCCAGGAAATGATCATTGCCACCAACCCCACGGTGGAAGGCGAGGCGACCGCCTACTACATCGCCCAGCTGCTCGCGCCCAAGGGCCTGACCATCTCCCGTATCGCCCATGGCGTGCCCCTGGGGGGCGAACTTGACTTGGTCGACGGCGGCACCCTGACCCACGCCTTCGCCGGGCGCAAGCCGATCTCGCTCTAGCGCTGCGTTATCCCGTCGCTGCGAGACGGCGACAGGCCTGTATCTTGTGATCGAGAAGCATTATCATTATCGGAAGTCAGCTGCTTCCGAGGATGGTGATGCAGACGCTCGAGTCCGACCGGCACGGACATATCCGGACCCTCTACCTGGACCACCATGGCTGGCTGCGCGAGCGGCTGCAGCGGCGCCTGGGCTGCCTGGGGCAGGCGGCCGATCTGGCCCAGGACACCTTCGTGCGGCTGCTGGCCCGGGAGGCGGAGCTGGAACGCCTGCGTGAACCCCGTGCCTTCCTGGCGACCGTCGCTCAGGGACTGCTGGCCAACCACTGGCGGCGCCAGGCCCTGGAGCGCGCCTATCTCGACGCGCTTGCCGCGCAACCGCAGGCCGTGCAGCCGTCGCCGGAAGCCCAGGCACTGATCCTGGAAACCCTCACCGAACTCGATGCGTTGCTCGACCGCCTGCCCGGCCGGGTGCGCCAGGCCTTTCTGCTGGCGCAACTGGAGGGGCTCACCTATGGCGTCATCGCCGAGCGACTGGGCGTGTCGGAGCGGATGATCAAGAAGTACATGGCCCAGGCCATGCTGCACTGCCTGGAACTGGTGTCTTGAGTGCGCTGACGCCCGGTCGTGGCGGACCTCTGGAGGAAGCGGCGGACTGGTTCGCCGAACTGGCTGCCGACGAAGTGGACCCCGTCACCGAGCGGGCCTGGGAACGCTGGTTGCAGGCGGATAGCCGCAACGCCGTGGCCTGGGCGCGGGTGGAGGAGATCAGTGCGCGCTTCACCGGTCTGCCTGCGTCCGGGCGAATGGCCCTGGCGCGGCGCGAGTCCCTGGGACGGCGCCGGGCGCTCAAGGTGCTGGGATTGGCCCTGGGTGGCCTGGCGCTGGGCTGGACGCGGCCGGACGACTGGCGGCTGGGGCAGGGCGCCGACCTGAGCACGGCGGTCGGCGAGATCCGTGCCTTCGACCTGGCCGCCGGGGTGCGCGTCTGGCTCAACACCGACAGCCAACTCGCGCGTGGCGCCACGGCGCACCACTGGCGCTTGCTGCGCGGCGAGGCGTTGTTCGAAAGCCGAGGGGGGACGGCGCCCATGGTGCTGGAGGCGACGCCAGGCCGGGTGCGCTTCGAGGCGGGCTGCTGCGCGGTCCACGCGCGTGACGAAGGGTTGGAGGTGGCAGCCTACCGCGGGGCTCTGCAGCTGCTGCCACGCCAGGCCCGGCCCGAGGGCCTGGCGCAAGGGACGCGAGCGTTGATGACGCCTGTTGCCATACAGCCGCTAGGCCCGGTCGATGCGGGGCGGCAACTCTGGCGCCAGGGGCGGCTGGTGGTCGACGACTGGTCGCTGGCGGCCCTGGTGGCGGAGCTGGGTCGCTATCGACCGGGCCTGCTGACCTGTACCGCCACGGTCGCCCAATTGCGGGTAGTCGGCAGCTATCCCCTCGCGGATACCGACCGCGCGCTGGCGGCCCTGGCCGACAGCCTGCCGGTAAGGGTCGAACGGCGCCTGCCCTGGTGGGTGCAGATCGTGCCCGCCTGAAAAAAAGTATCGCGGGTGGTTCCCCTTTTTCACGCTCGCGGGGCTTGGGGGAAACGATCTCCGTTTCGAGGCTTTCCATGCATCGCGATACCCGTTTCACCCTGCATCCGCTGCGCCGCGCCCTGCGCGTCTTCGCCCTGGCCATGCCGCTGGGCATCACTGGCCTGGCCATGTCCCAGGGGGTGGTCCAGGCGGCGCCTCTGGCGCAGGAATACCGCATCGAGGCGGGCAGTCTGGCCACGGTGGTGAGCACCTTCGCCGCCCAGAGCGGCGTACTGCTGTCGGCGCCCGCCCAGGGGCTGGAAGGTCGGCGCAGTCCGGGGCTGCAGGGCCGCTACACACCAGCCGACGGCTTCCGGCAGATCCTCCAGGGCAGTGGCCTGCAGGCGGTGCGGCAGGCCGATGGCAGCTACCGCCTGGAGTCAGCGGCTGCGAGCGAGGTGACCGCCCTCAACGAGACCACGGTGACCGGCTTCGCCCTGGGCAATGCCCTGGGCGAGACCGATGGCTACCTGGCGACCCATAGCGACGTGGCCACCAAGACCAGCAAGGGCCTGCTGGAAACCTCCCAGTCGGTCTCCGTGGTGACCCGCGAGCAGATCGATGACCAGGGCGCCAAGACCGTGCAGCAGGCCATGAGGTACACCCCGGGGATCTTCACCGGCCAGATCGGCGCCTCCAATCGCTACGACTACGTGGTGATGCGCGGCTTCGCCGACAACAGCGTCGACAATGTCTTTCTCGACGGCCTCAAGACCATGGGCGACAGCGGCACCTTCAGCTCGCTGCAGGTCGATCCCTATTTCCTCGAGCGCATCGACGTAGTGAAGGGCCCGGCGTCGGTGCTCTATGGCCGCAGCCTGCCGGGCGGTCTGGTGGCCCTGACCAGCAAGAAGCCGCTGTACCAGCCCTATCGCCAGGTCCAGGCCACCCTGGGCAATCTCGGCCAGCATGGCGCCGGCTTCGATTTCGGCGGACCGCTGGACGAGGAGGGGCGCATCGCCTATCGCCTGGTGGGGCTGGCGCAGCACAGCGACACCCAGTTCGATCACGTGGAAGAAGAGCGTTACGCCCTGGCGCCCAGCCTGGCCATCGACCTGAGCGACGATACCACCCTGACCCTGCAGGCCTATCTGCAAAAGGACCCGGACGGTGGCTACCACAGCGGGGTGCCGGCCGAAGGCAGCCTCTATCGCCGCAATGGGCGCTACATCAGCAACCACTTTTTCGACGGCGAACCCGACCACGATAAATTCGAACGCACCCAGCAGATGGTCGGCTATCAGTTCGAGCACAGGTTCAATGACGTCTGGAGCGCGCGGCAGAATTTCCGCTACGCCAAGTCGCGGGTCGAGCTGGAGCAGGTCTATGGCTACGGCTATGTCGGCGACAGCAACCTGCTCAATCGCTATTACTCCGGCGGTCGCGAGAACCTGCACGCCTATACCCTGGACAACCTGGTGCAGGCGGACTTCGACTGGGCCGGCAGCCGCCACACCCTGCTCGCCGGACTGGATTACCAGCGTCGCTGGACCCATGTGGATTGGCCCAGCGGCACGGCGGATCCGCTGGATGCCTTCGCGCCGAACTACGGTGGCCAGGTGACTATCTCCCCCGGCAGCGAGTACCGCCGCGAACTGCAGCAAACTGGGGTCTACCTGCAGGATCTGATCGAGCTGGATCGCTGGCGCTTTTCCCTGGGCCTGCGCCAGGACTGGGTGGAGATCGGTATCGAGGATCGCCAGGCGGGCACCCGCAGCAGTGCGCGCCGTGGCCAGGCCAGCGGCCGTGCCGGAGCGCTCTATCTGTTCGACAACGGCCTGGCGCCCTACCTGAGCTATTCCACGTCGTTCAATCCCAACGCCTACAACGACGCCGCGGGCAATCCCCTGGAGCCCACCGAGGGCAAGCAGTGGGAGCTGGGTCTGAAATACCAGCCGCCGGGCAGCGCCAGCTTCTATACCGCCTCGCTGTTCCATATTACCCAGGAAAACGTGGCGACCAAGTTGCCCCAGGAGGACTTCTATTCCTCGGTGGGCGAGATCCGCTCCCGTGGCCTGGAGCTGGAGGGCCATCTGCAACTGGCCGAGCGCCTCAAGCTGCTGGGCAGCTACACCTTCACCGACATCGAGTACACCCAGGCGCTGGACGGCACCCAGGGCAATACGCCGAACCAGGCGCCTCGGCACCAGGCGTCGCTGTGGGGTGAGTACGAGCTGGCCGGACCGCTGGCGGGCTTCAGCCTCGGCGCCGGGGCGCGCTATGTGGGTACCAGCTGGGCGGACAAGGCCAACACCCTCAAGGTGCCGGCCTACACCCTGGTGGATGCCATGCTCGCCTATGACTTCACCCGGCTGGGGATGCCGGGGCTCACGGCGCGGGTCAACGCCAACAACCTGATGGGCAAGGACTATGTGGCGTCCTGCTACAGCCTGGACTTCTGCTATTTCGGCGAGGAGCGCAACGTGACCGCGACGGTCAGCTACAGCTTCTAGAGGGGCCGGGCGCCTGTCGCTGGCCGAGCGGCAGGCGCAAACGGCTCAGCCTTCCAGCTGACCGCCCGCGAGGGCGCAGAGGCGGGCGGAGTCGAGGATGCGTACTTCCTTGCCTTCGGCCGCCAGCACACCGCTCTGCTGGAAGCGGGTGAACACCCGCGACACGGTTTCCACCGCCAGGCCGAGGAAGTTGCCGATCTCGTTGCGCGACATGCTCAGGCGGAATTGCTGGGCGGAAAAGCCGCGGGCATGGAAGCGCGCGGAGAGATTGACCAGGAAGGTGGCGATGCGCTCGTCGGCACTCTTCTTCGACAGCAGCACCATCATCTGCTGGTCATCGCGGATCTCCCGGCTCATCACCCGCAGCAACTGGCGGCGCAGTTGCGGCAGCTGTTCGGAGAGTTCGTCCAGGCGCTCGAAGGGGATCTCGCAGACGGTGGTGGTCTCCAGCGCCCGGGCCGAGACCGGATAGCGCTCGGTGTCCATGCCCGACAGGCCGACCAGTTCGCTGGGCAGGTGGAAGCCGGTGATCTGCTCCTCGCCGGCATCGCTCAGGCTGCTGGTGCGCAGGGCGCCGGAGCGCACCGCATAGACCGAGCCGAAGGTATCGCCCTGGCGGAACAGGTGGTCACCCTTGGCCAGCGGCCGGCCGCGCTTGACGATCTGGTCGAGGGCGTCCAGGTCTTTCAGATCGAGCGACAGCGGCAGGCACAGCGAGGCGAGGCTGCAATCCTTGCAATGGGCCTGGGCGTTGCGCAGCTTGAGGGGCTCGGTCATGGGGGAAGATCGCTTCTCGTCTGGTTCCAAAAGTCTAACTTTAGCAGTCGTGGCAGGCATGGGTCATATCACCCGGGAAAAGCGCTGATTGTCCTGGCCGGCCAGATAGCGGTCGAACAGCATGCACAGGGCACGGATCAGCAGGCGGCCCGGCGCCAGCACCTGCAGGCCGCGCGCATCGAGACGGAGCAGGCCGTCGGCGGCCATGGCCTCAAGGTGCGGCCAGGCATCGGCGAAGTACTGGCGGAAATCCAGTTCGCAGCTGCGCTCGATGGCGGCGAAATCCAGCTGGAAATGACAGATCAGCTGGCCGATCACCGCGCCGCGGATGCGGTCGTCCCGCGAGCGTCGCACGCCGCGGACCACCGCCAGGTCGCCCTGGCCCAGGCGTTCCTGGTAGCGGGCGAGGTCGGGCGTATTCTGGCAGAGGACATCGCCCACCTGGCTGATGGCGGAGACGCCCAGGCCCAGCAGGTCGCAGTGACCATGGGTGGTGTAGCCCTGGAAGTTGCGCTGCAGGGTGCCGTCCTCCTGGGCGATGGCCAGGTCGTCGTCGGGCAGGGCGAAGTGATCCACGCCGATGTAGCGATAGCCGGCGGCCAGCAGCTGTTCCACGGTGCGCTGCAGCATCTCCAGCTTGGCCGCCGGGTCCGGCAGTTCGCTGGTTTCGATGCGCCGCTGCGGCGGAAAGCGTTGCGGCAGATGGGCGTAGTTGAACACCGACAGCCGATGCGGCTGCAATTCCAGCACCCGCTCCACGGTGTGGGCGAAGCTGGCCGGGGTCTGCCGCGGCAGGCCGTAGATGAGGTCCAGGTTGATGGAGCGATAGTCGAGGGCGCGAGCGGCCTCCACCAGGGTGCGGGTGTCGTCGAAGGGCTGCAGGCGATTGATCGCCAGCTGCACCTGCAGGTCCAGGTCCTGGACGCCGAAGCTGACGCGGTTGAAGCCCAGCTCGCGCAACAGGCCCATGGTGCTCCAGTCGGCCTCGCGCGGATCGATCTCGATGGAGTAGTCGCCGCGGTCGTCGTCGGCCAGGGTGAAGTGACGGCGCAGATCGGCCATCAGCGCGCGCAGCTGCACGGGATTGAGAAAGGTCGGGGTGCCGCCGCCGAGGTGCAGTTGTTCCACCCGCTGCCCCCCATCCAGGTGCCGGCTGGTGAGGATCATCTCCTGGCGCAGGGCGTCGAGGTAGGCGGCGCTGCGGCTGCGGTCCTTGGTGATGACCTTGTTGCAGGCGCAGTAGTAGCAGATGTTGGCGCAGAAGGGCACGTGCAGGTAGAGCGACAGCGGCCGTCCGGCCTGGCGACTCAGGCGCAGGGCGCCGAGCAGGTCGAAGGGACCGATGCCGTCGTGGAATTGCACGGCGGTGGGGTAGGAGGTGTAGCGGGGGCCGGCGCGATCGTAGCGGGCGATGAGGTCGGCGTCCCAGGCGAGGGCGGCTGTCATGCCGGGCTCCAGTGGTTTCGAGGTGTCCAGTGTGAGGGGCAGGCCCCGGCCTTTATTGATCCAGATCAATAAAGGCCGGGTTAAGCTCTAGCGTTTGGACGAGGAGTGGCCCATGGCAGACGAGTTGTACCTCGACCGCTTCCGCGAATGCCGACCCGCGGGTGAGCCCTTGGCGACCCTGTTGCTGGCCCACGGTGCGGGCGCGGGAATGGACAGCCCCTTCCTGCAGCAACTGGCCGAGGAACTGGCCCGGCGTGAGATCCGTACCCTGAGATTCGACTTTCCCTATATGACGCGCGCGCGCGCCGAGGGCAAACGGCGCCCGCCGAATCCGGCCCCGGTCCTGCTGGACCACTGGCGGGCCATGGTCGCGACCTGGCGCGCGGCAGAAAGCGGACCGCTGTGGCTGGCGGGCAAGTCCATGGGCGGGCGAATGGCCAGTCTGCTGGCCGATGAACTGGGCGCGGCGGGCCTCATCTGCCTGGGCTATCCCTTCCACCCGGCGGGCAAGCCCGAACGGCTGCGCACCGAGCACCTGGCGACCCTGGCTACGCCGACGCTGATCGTCCAGGGCGAGCGGGATGCCCTGGGCACGCAGGAAGAGGTGGCGGGTTATGCTCTGGCGCCCAGCATCGAGATGCAGTGGATCGCCACCGCGGACCATGATCTCAAGCCGCTCAAGCGCAGCGGCCTGAGCCATTCCCAGGCGCTGGTGGAGACGGCGGCCTGGGTGGCGGCCTTCGTGCGGACCAGCGGCTAGATGACCCGGAAGCCGCTGGTGCCATCCCGCCGCAACTGCTCGACCAGGCCGAACTCCCAGTCCAGGTAAGCCTGCATGGCCTCGCGCGGGGCGTCGGTGCCCTCGTAGGGGCGTCGGTAGCGATCGCGCCGGGTCGACAGCAGCCGCGTCTCGCCACCTTCCACCGGCAGACCCGCAGCCAGCCAGGCCGCGGTACCGCCCTCCAGCAGCAGGACCGGCCGGTCGGTGATGGCCTGGACATCGAGGGCGGCGAAGGCGGCCAGTTGGCCACTGCCACAGGTGAAGACATAGCGCTCCGCCGGTGGCAGCGCTGCCGGCAGATCGGCGCGCAGCACCCAGGCGGCGCCCGGAATGTGCCTCTGGACATAGTTGGCGCTGGCGGTGACATCCACCACCAGGGTGCCCGGCTCGGCCAGCCATTCCTGCAGCCGCGTCACCGAGATGCGCTCCACCGGCCCCGGTGTGGGCGCCGGTGCCTGCCAGGGACCGGTGGCGCTCAGGGCACCGGCCGGGATGTCGTCGACCACCGCCACCGCCCAGCCCATCTGCGCCAGCCAGGAGGCACTCATGTTGGCGCGCACGCCGTCGTCGTCCACTAGGGCCAGGCGGGCACCGCGCACCGGGGCGCTGTGATCGGTTTCCTGCACCAGCTGGCCACCCGGTGTCGAGCGGGCGCCGGGCAGGTGACCGGCGGCGAATTCCTCGGGGGTGCGGACATCGATCAGGTAGTTCGTGCGCCGGGCGTCGCTGCGCCAGGCCTCCAGTTCGCTGAAGGGCAGGCGGGCGACGCCGGCGCGATCGGCGACCTGGCGGGCGCGGGCGGCGGCGGTCGCCCGGGTTTCGCTTGTCACCTCGCCGAAGCGGCGGCGCTGACCGTGCTCGAGGGTCTGGCCGGCCAGGGTCCAGCCGATGGTGCCGTTGCGCAGGGCCGCCACCGGATTGGGAATGCCGGCGTTGATCAGCGACTGGGCGCCGATCAGGCTGCGCGTGCGCCCGGCGCAGTTGACGATGACCCGGGTGCGCGAATCGGGGGCCAGCTCGGCCACCCGCAGCACCAGTTCGGCACCCGGCACGCTGACCCCGCCGGGAATGCTCATGGTCTGGTATTCCTCGAAGCGGCGGGCGTCGAGGATCACCAGGTCGGCGTCCTGATCCAGCAGCGCCCGGACCTCCTCGGCGGGCAGCGAGGGGGTATGGCGGCGGGCTTCCACCAGTTCGCCAAAGGCCTTGCTCGGCACGTTGACGTCGATGAAGAGTTCGCCGCCGCTGGCGCGCCAGCCTGCCAGGCCCCCTTCGAGCAGGGCCACGTCGGTGTAGCCCAGGGCGTGCAGGCGTTCGGCCGCGCGTTCCGCCAGGCCCTCGCCCGCGTCATAGAGGGTGATGGCCACGTCACGCCGCGGCAATCGCGACCAGGCCTCCAGTTCAAGGCGCGACAGCGGCAGATTGGCGGCCCACAGCGGATGGCCGGCAGCAAAGGGGTCTTCCTCGCGAACGTCGAGCAGGGCGACCTCGGTGCCGGCGAGCAGGGCCTGGCGGATGTCCTCGGCGGTGCGGATGGCGGTCATGGTGTGGCGGTCTCCTGGGACAGGTCCCACAGGTTGGGCAGCTGGCGATTGGTGTAGCCGGAGATGAAGGGCTTTTCCTGGCCATCCGCGGCATAGACGGCGCGGCGCACGGCGCCGATGTTGCCGCCATAGACATGGATGCTGATGGAGGTGCGGTCGGCATAGGCGTTGCTGACCTGGTGGATGTCGCCCACCCGCAGCGAGACCGCTTCCACCTGGCCCGGCTCCAGGCGCACGGGCGCGCCTTCCGGCAGCAGGCGGCCAGCGGGATCGTGGGCGAAGCCCTGGGCGATCTCGGCGCCGCGCAGCATGCCGATCAGGCCCCAGGTGCGGTGGTCATGCACCGGCGTGGCCTGGCCCGGACCCCAGACGAAACTCACCACCGAGAAGCGCTGGCGGGCATCGGCATGCAGCAGGTACTGGCTGTAGCGCTCGGGGCGGGGCAGGGCGCAGTCCTCGGGCAGCCAGTCGTCATGGCGCACCAGCTCGCCGAGCAGGGCGGCACCGCGCTGCAGCAGCTGAGGTTCGGCAGGGTGTTCGTCGACCAGGGTGGCGAGGTCATGCAGGAACAGGCGCAGGCGGTCGAGCCTAAGGGGCATGGCGGGCTCCACGGGTCAGGCGGGTGGGCGATGACGGCCATTAAAGCAAGGACGAGGCCCAGGGTCTTAGATCGATTGGTTCTGTGCTGAAAACCAGTATTCTAATAATTATCTATTTTGTTTATCCGTTTAACGCATATTAGGTTATGCGCAATCGATATTTCCGTCTCAGCGGCTCACAACGTTAGGTTCTAAGCAGACCGGGGCAACGCCCGTCGCCCTGGCGCCTCTTCTGCTTTCGGAGCCGCTGCATGACCGCCTTTCTCAACGCCCTCGCCAGCGTCCGCGCCCAGGTGTCCGCCGCCGAATGGGAGGCGCGGGTCAAGCTCGCCGCCGCCTATCGCCTGGCCGCCCGCGAACGCTGGACCGACCATATCTACACCCACTTTTCACTGCGGGTGCCGGGCCCGGAGGCGCACTTCCTGATCAATCCCTTCGGCCAGACCTTCGACGAGATCACCGCCTCTTCGCTGGTGAAGGTGGACATCGATGGCGAGATCGTCCTCGACCCCACCGGGCTCGGCATCAACCCGGCCGGCTACGTGATCCACAGCGCCATCCACCGTGCCCAGCCGGAACTCCATGCGGTGCTGCACACCCACACGGCTGCGGGCATCGGCGTCTCCGCCCAGCGCGGCGGCCTGCTGATGCTTTCCCAGCACGCCATGAGGTTCTTCGGCCGCCTGGCCTATCACGGCTACGAGGGCGTGGCCCTGGATCTGGACGAGCAAAGCCGGCTGGTGGCCGACCTCGGGGCGCACCCGGCGATGATCCTCTGCAACCATGGCCTGCTCACGGTGGGCGCGAGTCTGGAGGAGGCCTTCTGGCACCTCTATTACCTGGAACGCTCCTGCGCGGCGCAACTGGCGGCCCAGAGCGGTGGCGCCGAGCTGGTGATTGCCGCGGACGCCGTGGCGCAGAAGGTCAGCGACCTCATCCCCGGCAATCTGGCGCGCGGCGCCCATGTCCGCCACTGGGACGCGGCGGTGCGGCAACTGGAGCGCCACGAGGGCCGGGAGTACGCGCAATGAAGCTATTGCTCGCCACGCTGGGCCTGGCGCTGCTGCTGGGACAGGCCCAGGCGGCGCCGGATCTGTCCGGGGTGACCCTGGTGCTGGGCGACCAGGCCCGCGGCCTGCGCGCCATGATGGAGGCCGCCGGCACCCTCGAAGGCGCGCCCTACACTTATCGCTGGGCCAACTTCCAGGGCGCCGCGCCGCTGTTCGAGGCCCAGCGCGTCGGCGCGGTGGATACCTCCTATGCCGGTGACCTGCCGGTGTTGATGGCCGCATCCGGCGGCGTGCCGCTCAAGCTCATCGCTACCAATGTCGGCTACCCCCAGGCCAATGGCCTGTTGGTGCAGGCCGATTCGCCGATCCGTTCGGTCAAGGATCTCAAGGGGCGCACCGTGGTGGTGTCCTCGGCCAAGGGCAGCATCTCCCAGCATCTGCTGTATGCCGCCCTCGAAGAGGCCGGGCTCAGGCGGGAGGACGTCACGGTCAAGTTCGTGCTGCCCACCGACGCCAGCGCCGCCTTCAATGCCGGGCAGATCGACGCCTGGGCGACCTTCGATCCCTACCTGGGCATCGCCGAGCAGCACGGCGCCCGGCTGCTGCGCGATGGCCAGGGGCTGACCACCGCCCTGGGCTTTCTCACCGCCACCCCGGCGTCGCTGGCGGACCCGGCCAAGCGCGCCGCCATCGCCGATTTCGCCGGGCGCCTGGCCCGGGCACGGGCCTGGGCGGTCGCCCATCCGCAGGACTATGCCCGGGTCTACGCCGAGCTGACGCGCCTGCCGGAAGGCGCCGCGGTGGCCATTTCCACCCGCACCTCCCGTGGCCTGCGCCCGGTGCAGCCGGCGGACGTCGCCGCGGTGCAGCAGGTGGCCGATCTCTTCAGCGACCTCCAGGTGCTGCCCAAACCGGTCGACGTCGCCGCCCTGGCCGATGCCACTGTCTTTACCCAGGAAGCCAAACCATGACCCTCATCCGCCGTACCCTGCTGGCGCTACCGCTGCTGCTCGCCGCCAGCGCGGCCCTGGCCGCCGAGCCCCTGACCCTGCGCATCGCCGACCAGAAGGGCAACATGCGCGCCCAGCTGGAAGCGGCCGACGGCCTGCGCGACCTGCCGGGCTATCGCATCCAGTGGGCGGAATTTCCTGCGGCCGCACCTCTGGCCGAGGCGCTCAATGCGGGCGCGGTGGATGCCGGCATCATCGGCGATGGCCCGCTGCTGTTCGCCCTGGCCGCCGGCGCGCCGGTCAAGGCCATCGCCGTGGACAAGTCCGATCCCTATGGCACGGCGGTGATCGTGCCGCGCGACTCGCCGCTGCGGAGCGCGGCCGATCTCAAGGGCAAGCGCATCGCCACCGGGCGCGGCTCCATCGGCCACTACATCGCGCTCAAGGCGCTGGACTCGGTGGGGCTGACCGCCCAGGACGTGAGCTTTCGTTTCCTCGGACCGGTGGACGCCAAGATGGCCCTGGCCAATGGTTCGGTGGACGCCTGGGCGACCTGGGAGCCCTACACCGCCCAGGCCGAGCAGGTCGACGGCGCCCGGGTGCTGGTCAATGGGCGCGGACTCTGGGCGGGCAACAGCTTCCTGGCCGCCACCGACACGGCCCTGGCCGATCCGGCCCGGCGCGCGGCGCTGCAGGACTACCTCGACCGCCTGGCCGCCGCCCAGCGCTGGGGCTATGCCCACCTCGACAGCTATGCCAGGACCCTGGCGCAGATCATCGGCTTTCCCGAGGCGGTGGCCCGGCTGCAATTCGCGCGCCGCCAGCTGCACTGGGAGCCCATCGACCAGCAGGTGGTGGCCGACCAGCAGGCGGCGGCGGATTTCTATCATCGCAGCGGCCTGATACCGCAGCGCCTGGAGGCCCGGGCGACCTTCGCCGAGGGGTTCCGGGTGAGCAAGCCGGACGCGCCGCGGCAGGCGGAGCGGGAGTAGGGCGGGATGCAGAGTGGTGTTGGGCTTCGCTTCGCTCAGCGCCAACCTACGTACGGCGGGGCGCACCCTCTCCCTCTGAGAGGACTGGGGTAAGGGAAAGCCACACCGCCACTGGACCTATCCATATAACCCATCCTTATTTCAAAAATGCTGAATAGCTTGAGTAGGCTATAAGCCACTTCCATGGATGAGCGCACCCTGATGCCCCCACGTCTTCCTTTCACCCGTCGTCCCCTGGCCCTGGGGCTCGCCGTCAGCCTGCTCACCGGGCTGGGCGTCGCACCCCAGGCCGCCCAGGCCGAGGGCACCCTGCGCATCTCCGAACAATTCGGCGTGTCCTATGTGATCCTGCATGTGCTGCGGGACCAGCAACTGATCGAGAAGCACGGCAAGCAAGAGGGCGTCGACATCAAGGTCGACTGGATAAAGCTGTCCGGTGGCGCGGCCGTCAACGAGGCGGTCCTGTCGGGCGCGGTGGACGTTGGCTCCGCCGGGCTCGGGCCGCTGTTCACGCTCTGGGACCGCACCCATGGTCGGCAGAACGTCAAGGCCGTGGCCAGCCTGGGGGCCTTTCCCAACTACCTGGTCACCAACAATCCGCAGGTGAAGACCCTGGCCGACTTCAGCGCCAAGGACCGCATTGCCGTGCCGGCGGTCAACGTCTCGGTGCAGTCGCGCTTCCTGCAGTACGCCGCCGCCCAGGCCTTCGGCGAGAAGAACTGGAATCGCCTGGATCCCCTGACGGTGGCGGTGCCGCATCCGGATGCCACCGCGGCGGTGATCTCCGGCGGTACCGAGATCAACAGCCACTTCGCCAATCCGCCGTTCCAGGAACAGGAACTGGCCAGCGGCAAGGTGCACAGGGTGCTCAGTTCCTATGACGTGCTCGGTGGGGCCGTCTCGCCCAATCTGGTGTTCGTCACCGAGAAATTCCGCCGGGACAATCCCAAGACCTACAAGGCCTTCCGTGAGGCCCTGGTCGAGGCCGGGCAGATCATCGAGAAGGACAAGGCCGCCGCCGCCCGTACCTACGTGAAGGTCGAGAATTCCCGCCTCGATCCGGCACTGATCCAGCGGATCATCGAAAGCCCCGAGGTCAATTTCGACACGGCGCCGCAGAACACGCTGAAGCTGGCGGAGTTCATGTATCGCATCGGGGCCATCCGCAACCAGCCCGGCAGCTGGCAGGACTATTTCTTCGTCGACGCGCCCGACCAGAAGGGCAGCTGATCCCTTTTCCCTTACGGGTTCCACCGGACCACCGGACGAGCCCTCGACATCTCGAGGTCTCCCATGGCTATTCCTCCGATTTTCCAGCGCCTCGGGCTGCTCCTGGCGAGCACGACCCTGGCGCTGTCCGCCCAGGCCGCCGAGCCGCAGAAGATTCGCCTCGGCATCAACGACAGTCCGCAGAACGCCGCCCTGGAGCGCGCCGCCGAGGTGGCGCGGGAACAGGGCGTGGCGGTGGAGATCGTCGCCTTCAGCGACTGGAACACGCCGAATCTGGCGCTCGCCCACGGCGACATCGACGTCAACTACTTCCAGCACCAACCCTTCCTGGAAAATGCCAACGCCCAGAACGGCTACGGCCTGGTGCCCATCGCCTATGGCGTGGAAAACAAGGTCGGCCTCTATTCCAAACGCGTGAAAAGCTTTGCCGAGGTGCCGGATGGCGCCACCGTGGCGGTGGCCGACGATCCGGTCAATCAGGGTCGTGGGCTGTACCTCTATGCCCGTGCCGGCCTGATCCAGCTCAAGCCTGGTACCGGGCCCAAGGCCAGCCTGCAGGACATCGTCGCCAATCCCCGCCATCTGAAATTCATCGAACTGCCCGGTCCGCAACTGGCGCGGGTGCTGGACGACGTGACCCTGGCGCAAAGCTATCCCTCGCATATCCTCGCGGCCGGCACCACGGACCCCAACAGTGCGCTGCTGTTCAGCGACGACGAGGCCAGCGGCCATCTCTATGCCCTGAGGTTCGTGACCAGGCCGGACAAGGCCGATGACCCGGCGATCCGTACCTTCATCCAGGTGTTCCAGAACGATCCGCGGGTGCGCGAGGCCATCGCCCAGGCCTATGGCAATCCGCAGCTCTACAGCCTGGCCTGGCTGAACCGGCAGGAGGCCGCCCGATGAGCAATGCGCTGCTCAGAACCGCACCGGCTCAGCCGCCCATCGAGCCTCAGGCCGCCCCCGCGCGCGAGCATCTGCGCCTGAGCGGGGTGCACAAGATCTACACCGGCGATGCGCTGCCGGTGACCGCGCTGGCCGACATCGACCTCAGCATCGCCCGTGGCGAGATCTTCGGCATCATCGGTCGCAGTGGCGCCGGCAAGTCCAGCCTGATTCGCACCCTCAATCGCGTGGAAGACGTCAGCGCCGGCCAGGTACTGGTCGATGGCGTCGACCTCGGCACCCTGAAAGGCGACCGCCTGGTGGCGCTGCGACGGCGGATCGGCATGATCTTCCAGCATTTCAATCTGCTGGCCTCGCAGACGGTGCTGGAGAATCTGGCCCTGCCGCTCAAGGCTGCTGGTTTTCGTCGCGACGAGATCGACGCCCGGGCCCGGGAATTGCTCGAGCTGGTCGGGCTGCAGGGCAAGGAGCAGGTCTATCCCTCGCGGCTGTCCGGTGGCCAGAAGCAGCGGGTGGGCATCGCTCGCGCGCTGATGCTCAAGCCCGAACTGCTGCTCTGCGACGAGGCCACCTCGGCGCTGGACCCGGAGACCACCCAGTCGATCCTGGCCTTGTTGCAGGACATCAATCGCCGTCTGGGACTGACCATCGTACTCATCACCCACGAGATGGCGGTGATCCGCCAGATCTGCGACCGGGTGGTGGTACTGGAGCATGGCCGCATCGTCGAACAGGGCCCGGTATGGCAGCTGTTCGGCGCGCCTCAGGCAGAAGCCACCCGGGCGCTGCTGGCACCCCTGGCGGCCCAGCTGCCGACGGATCTGGCCAGGCGGCTCGCTGCCACCCGGCAACCGGGCGCCCGGGCCGTGCTGGAGCTCAGCTACGACGGTCAGGGTGCGGAGCCCGACTTCCAGGCGCTGGGCCAGGCCCTGGGGGCACCGGTCGAACTGCTGCATGGCGGTATCGACCGTATCCAGGGCCATGCCCTGGGCCGCCTGCTGGTGGCGACCGCGGCGCCGGAGCGACGGCTGGCCACCTTCCTGACCCAGGCCGGGTTGTTCGCCCGGGCGGAGGTGCTGGGCTATGTCTGACTTCATGCTGAAGGCGCTGTGGAAGGCCTTTCTCGATACCCTCACCATGGTCAGCGTGTCCGCGGCCATCGTCTGGTTCGCCGGCATCGCCCTGGCCGTGGTGCTGGTCACCACCGGGCGCGGCGCCATCTTCGCCGCGCCCACCCTCAACCGGGTGCTGGGTACCCTGATCAACGCCTTTCGCGCCACGCCCTTCATCATCCTGCTGGTGGCCCTGATCCCGCTGACGCGGCTGATCACCGGGACCACCATCGGCGTCTGGGCGGCGGTGGTACCCATCACCCTCAGCGCCACGCCGTTCTTTGCCCGCATCGCCGAGGTCAGCCTGCGCGAGGTTGGCGGTGGCGTGATCGAGGCGGCCCAGGCATTGGGCTGCGAACGGCGGCACATCGTCTTCAATGTGCTCCTGCCGGAGGCGCTGCCCGGCATCATCGGCGGCTTCACGGTGACCCTGGTGGCCATGATCGGTGCCTCGGCGATGGCCGGCGCCATAGGCGCAGGGGGGCTCGGCGACCTGGCGATCCGCTATGGCTACCAGCGCTACGACACCCAGGTGATGGCCGTGGTGATCGCCATCCTGGTGGTGCTGGTGTGCGGCATCCAGTTCATCGGCGACCGCTACGTGCGGCACCTGCGGGCGCGCTAGCTCAGGCGCTCAAGATAGGCCGGCAATTCCGGGTCGGGCAATACCGAGAGCACCTTGAGGCGCTGCAGGGTGCGATCACGACCGCGCAGGAGGTGATTGCGCAACTGGCTGGCCGCCGAATCGGGACTGCCCACCAGCAGGGATTCCAGCACCAGGCGATGCTCCACCAGCACCGCCTCGTCCAGCGGGGTGCCGAGCGACTGGTGGAAGATGCGCGACACGTTCAGCGGACTCTGGCTGTGGGCGATGAGCTGGGCCAGCTTGCGATTGCGCAGGCCGGCCAGGCAACGCCCATGCAGATCCGCCTCGATGCGCTCCACCGCGGTCCAGGAGGTGGGGGCAGGGTGGGCGGCCAGCTGTTCCAGGCGTTCGAGCATCGCCAGCAGCTCGCTGCGCGCCAGGCCCGGCGCGGTCTGCAATAGCGCCTCGGGTTCCAGCAGGGCGCGGATCTCGTAGTCGTCGCGGATGGCCTGGGCGGTGAGCGGACCGGCCAGCCACTGGCCATAGGGTTCCTTTTCCACCAGGCCGCGATCGCGCAGGCGCATCAGGGCTTCGCGCACCACGGCGCGGCTGACGCCCAGGTGGTCGGCCGCCTGCTGCTCGTCCAGCCGGAAATGGCCGAAGAGCAGGGCGTGGCTGACACAGGCGGCGATCTCGTCACCGACCCGCTCGCCCAGGGAGCGCGTATCGATCAGTTCGTCGCCGCTGTCCAACCCGAGCAACTGGCGGGTCAGCGGCTGGCGCTGCGGCTCGCCCGCGGTGCCGGCCGGATCGATCAGATAGCCGCGCCCCTCGAAGCGGCGGATCAGGCCTTCCTCCTGCAACAGCGTCAGCGCCTGGCGCACCGGAACCCGGCTGGTGCCGAACAGCTGCGCCAGCGGCGCCTCGACCAGCACCAGCCCCGGCGCCGCGCGACCGGCCAGGATGGCTTCGCGCAGTGCACTGCGGATCATCGCGTAGCGCGCGGCGGTACGACTGTCATCGAGGGGGGCGGGGACTGCTGCCGACATCTGGGGCCTTCCGGGAACGAGATGAGAATTGTGGCACAGGCCCGCGGCCTTTCGCGCGTTACCGGCCGGGTATGGCGCACGCACGGTAACGGGGCAAGCGTTACGGTTCTGCACAAAAATGGATCTATTTAATATAGGTACATTTTAGGGCGAGCGTTTAGGGGAAGACTCAAGCCACCTCTAAGCGGTGGCTTTGCAAGGTAGCGGCATCCCTTTTTGCCAAGCTGGCACAAAGCCTGCTCTATTAAACGTACCAAATTATAAAATGTACGTTTAAGGAGCAGCCATGCAATCCGCCCACGCCCCGTCCCTGGATGCGGTCGGTCTCGGCGAGGCCTACGCGGCCGGTACCCTCGATCCGGTCGCGGTCTTCGAGGCGGCGCTGGCGCGCGCCCAGGCCTCCTCGGCGGTATTCATCACCCTGACCGCCGAGCGTGGCCGTGCCGAAGCCCTGGCGGCGCGCGAGCGCTGGCAGGCCGGGCAGCCGCGTTCGCCGCTGGATGGCGTGCCGCTGGCCTGGAAGGACCTCTTCGACCTGCAGGGCGAAGTCACCACCTGCGGTGCCGAGCTGCGCCGCCTGGCGCCACCCGCCATGGCCGATGCGATCCTGGTACAGCGCCTGAGCCAGGCCGGCCTGGTCAGCCTGGGCAAGGTCAATCTCAGCGAGTTCGCCTATTCCGGCGTCGGGTTGAATCCTCATTTCGGCACGCCCGCCAATCCGCGGGCGCAGGGCGAGGTGCGCATACCGGGCGGCTCTTCCTCGGGTTCGGCGGTGGCCGTCGCCGCCGGCATCGTGCCCCTGGCCCTCGGCACCGACACCGCCGGCTCGGTGCGCCTGCCGGCCGCGCTCAATGGGCTGGTGGGTTATCGCCCCAGCCTGGGGCGCTATCCGGCGACCGGTATCTTCCCGCTGGCCGCGTCCTATGACGTGCCGGGTCCGCTGGCGCGCAGCCTGCGCGATGTGCAGTGCCTGGATCGCCTGCTGACAGGCGCTGCCGCCCGACCGCTGCCAGCGCCGAAGGCGCTGCGCGTGGTGCTGGACCTGAGCGTGCTGGACGACGCCCGGGTGGAGCCGGCGGTGCGGGCCAATCTGCTGGCCGCCGCCGAGCGGCTGGCCCGCGCCGGCGTGAGCGTGGAGCGCCGCGCCCGCACGGTCTTTGCCGAGGCCCTGGAATTTCTCGCCGCAGAAGGCTGGCCAGGGGCCCTGGAAGCCTTCGCCCTGCACCGCGACGTGCTCGACGGTCCCGCGGCCGAACGCCTGGATCCGCGGGTACGTCAGCGCCTGGAGCGGGCGCGGGCCTTGCCCGATGGCCAGCTGACGGTTCTGCATGAACAACGCGATCTGTTGCGGGCCCGCTTTGCCGCCGAATTCGCCGAGGCGCTGCTGTTGGTGCCGACGGTGAGCCAGGTGGCGCCGCCGCTGGCCCCTCTGGCAGCCGACGCCGACCTCTTCGCGGCCACCAATCTGGAGCTGCTGCGCCTGACCATGGCCGGCAGCCTGCTCGGCGCGCCGGGTGTCTCGCTGCCCAGTGGGCGCGATGCCCAGGACCTGCCCACCGGCCTGTTGCTGGTGGCCCCCGCCGCCGCGGACGAACGCCTGCTCGATGCCGCCACGGTCGTGGAAGCCCTGGTCGGCGCCTGATTTCAAGTGGCGGTGGCGGGGGCCCGGCGCCGCCACCGACCTGGTTTTCTTCCGGGTACTGGAGAGTGCAACGATGGCCAAAGAAATCTTCGTTTCCATCGGCGTCGACGTCGACGCGGTGGCGGGCTGGCTCGGTTCCTACGGCGGCGAGGATTCGCCCGATGACATCTCCCGCGGCCTGTTCGCCGGCGAGGTGGGGTCGCCCCGGCTGCTCAAGCTGTTCGAGCGTTACGGTCTCAAGACCACCTGGTTCATCCCGGGCCATTCGGTGGAAACCTTTCCCGAGCAGATGCAGGCGGTGGCCGCGGCAGGCCACGAGATCGGCATCCATGGTTACAGCCACGAGAATCCCATCGCCATGACCCCCGAGCAGGAGGAGGCGGTGCTGGACAGGTCCATCGAGCTGATCACCGCCCTGGCCGGCAAGCGACCCACCGGCTATGTCGCGCCCTGGTGGGAATTCAGCCGGGTCACCAACGAGCTGCTGCTGAAGAAGGGCATCAAGTACGACCACAGCCTGATGCACAACGACTTCTCTCCCTACTACGTGAGGGTCGGCGACAACTGGACCAAGATCGACTACAGCCAGCAGCCCGAGATCTGGATGAAGCCGCTGGTGCGCGGCCAGGAAACCGATCTGGTGGAGATCCCGGCCAACTGGTACCTCGACGACCTGCCGCCGATGATGTTCATCAAGAAGGCGCCCAACAGCCACGGCTTCGTCAATCCGCGCCATCTGGAAGAGATGTGGCGCGACCAGTTCGACTGGGTCTATCGCGAGATGGACTACGCCGTGTTCCCCATCACCATCCACCCCGACGTCTCGGGGCGGCCGCAGGTGCTGCTGATGCTCGAACGCCTGATCGAGCATATCCAGGGTCACGCCGGGGTGCGCTTCGCCACCATGGACGAGATCGCCGACGACTTCCTGCGGCGCCAGCCGCGCCAGCGCTAAGCGCCCAGCCCACAGGTACAGGATCATGACCCTCCCTGCCGCCCCTTCGCTCCACCCGGAAACCGCCACGGCTGCCTGGAAACCGCAGCCGCTGTCTTCCGGTGATGTCCGCTACGCCACCTGGATCGCCTTTTTCGCCTGGGTGTTCGCCGTCTACGACTTCATCCTGTTCGGCACCCTGCTGCCGGTGATGGGTGGGCACTTCAACTGGAGCGAAGCCGAGCAGGCCGAACTCGCCACCTGGGTGGCGCTGGGCGGGGCCATCATCGCCTTCGCCATCGGCCCGCTGGTGGACCGGATCGGTCGCCGCGGCGGCATCATCGTCACCATAGGCGGCACCGCCGTATGCTCGGCGCTGACCGCGCTGTGCGCCGGCATGGGCAAGGTGCCGCTGGTGCTGGTGCGTTCGGTGGCCGGCCTGGGCTATGCGGAGGAGGGGGTCAACGCCACCTACCTGACCGAGGTCTATGCCGCCTCCGACGATCCGCGGCTGATCCGCCGCCGGGGCTTCATCTACAGCCTGGTGCAGAGTGGCTGGCCGATCGGTGCGCTGATCGCCGCCGGGCTTACCGCCTTGCTGCTGCCGCACATCGGCTGGCAGGGCTGCTTCGTGTTCGCCGCCGTGCCGGCCTTCGTCATCGCCGTGCTGGCGCGCAAGCTCAAGGAAAGCCCGCAATTCCAGGTGCATGCCCGCATCCAGCGCCTGCGCCGCGAAGGCCAGGAGCAGGACGCCCGCAGCCTGGCCCAGGAATACGGCGTGGACTACGAAGAGCACGCCAAGGCCGGCGTGGCCATGGCCTTCAAGGGCCAGGCCCTGCGCCCGACCCTGGTGCTGAGCCTGGCCATCCTGCTCAACTGGTCGGCGATCCAGGTGTTCAGCGTGCTGGGGACCTCGGTGATCGTCAGCGTGCACAAGCTCAGCTTCGAGAACTCGCTGTGGATCCTGGTGCTGTCCAACGCCGTTGGCTTCATCGGCTACCTGTTCCATGGCTGGCTGGGCGATCGCATCGGCCGGCGCAATACCGTGGCCCTCGGCTGGATGTGCGGTGGCCTGGCCTTCTTCGCCATGCTGCAGGCGCCCAGCCAGCTGGTACCGGTGGTGGCGCTCTACAGCCTGGGGCTGTTCTTTCTCACCGGCCCCTATTCGGCCATGTTGTTCTTCATGGGCGAAAGCTTTCCCACCAGCATTCGCGCCACCGGTGGCGCCATCGTCCACGCCATGGGACCGATCGGCGCCATCCTCGCCGGCCTCGGCATCACCAGCGTGCTCGGCAGCGGTGGCCAGTGGTACAGCGCCGCGCTCTGGTTCGGGGCGCTGCCGTGCTTTCTCTCAGGCCTGGTGATGTGGGCCGCCCGCCACGTCGAACCCACCAGTCTCAAATGACAGGAGCCCCCATGACAGCTCATACCTCTCCCGTCGCCCTGATCACCGGTGCCGCCAGCGGCATCGGCCAGGCCCTGGCCGTGGCCTATGCCCAGCAGGGCGTGCGGGTGGTCGGCGGCTACTACCCCGGCGATCCCCATGACCCCGAAGACACGCGGCGGCGGGTCGCCGCCGCGGGTGGCGTGTGCCTGCTCGAACCCCTGGACGTCAGCGACAGCGCCTCGGTGGATGCCCTGGCCGATGCCGCCCTGGCTCACTTCGGTCGCCTCGACTATGCCGTGGCCAACGCCGGCCTCCTCCGCGCCGCACCGCTGCTGGAAATGAGCGATGCACGCTGGCACGAGATGCTCGACGTCGACCTCACCGGCGTCATGCGCACCTTTCGCGCCGCCGCGCGGCACCTGGGGGAGGGCGGGGCCCTGGTGGCCATCTCCTCCATCGCCGGCGGCGTCTATGGCTGGCAGGACCATGCCCATTACGCCGCGGCCAAGGCCGGGGTGCCGGGGCTGTGTCGCTCGCTGGCCGTCGAACTGGCGCCGCGTGGCATCCGCTGCAACGCGGTGATCCCGGGCCTGATCGAGACCCCCCAGTCGCTGGACGCCAAGAACTCCCTGGGCCCGGAGGGCCTGGCCAAGGCCGCCCGCAGCATTCCCCTGGGGCGGGTCGGCAGGCCCGAGGAGGTGGCGGCGCTGGTGCGCTTCCTGACCAGTACCGAAGCCAGCTACATCACCGGCCAGAGTCTTATCGTCGATGGCGGTCTCACCGTCCGTTGGCCCGATTGAGGAGAAGAGCATGTTCGAGCTGACAGACCGCCGCGCCCTGGTGACCGGCGCGGCCAGCGGGATCGGCGCCGCCATCGCCCGCAGCTATGCCGCTGCGGGGGCGCGCCTGGTGCTGGCCGACCGCGACGCCGAGCGGCTGGCCCGGTTGGCCGCGGAATGCCGTGCCCTGGGCGCGTCGGTGACGGAGACCGTCGCCGACGTGGGCCAGCCGGATGGGGCCCGCGCCGGCGTGGACGCCTGCGTGGCGGCTTACGGCGGCATCGACATCCTGGTCAACAACGCCGGGATGCTGACCCAGGCACCCTGCGTCGACCTGACGCTGGAACAGTGGAACGACATGCTGCGCGTCGACCTCACCAGTGTCTTTCTCGCCAGCCAGCGCGCCCTGCCGCACATGCAGGCGCAGCGCTGGGGCCGCATCATCAACGTCGCCTCCCAGCTCGGCATCAAGGGCGGCGCCGAGCTCTGCCACTATGCGGCGGCCAAGGCCGGGGTGATCGGCTTCACCAAGTCGCTGGCGCTGGAGGTGGGCCGCGACAACGTGCTGGTCAACGCCATCGCCCCCGGTCCCATCGAGACCCCGCTGGTGGATGGCATCAGCGCCGACTGGAAGGTGGCCAAGGCCCGCGAATTGCCGCTGGGCCGCTTCGGTCGCGCGGAAGAGGTGGCGCCGGTGGCGCTGCTGCTGGCCAGCGATCCGGGCGGCAACCTCTTCGTCGGCCAGACCCTGGGCCCCAATTCCGGCGACGTCATGCCCTAGGAGATAACCATGTGCGGACTGTGCGGCCTGCTCGGCCCGGATCTCCACTGGAGCGATCCGCTGGGCGATGACCTGCCCCGGCGGCGCGAGCGCCTGCGTCGGGTCGCCGCCATCAACCGGGTGGTGGCGCCCTTCCGGCTGACGGTGAGCGACGTCCAGGGCGCCTCCTACCTGGTCCAGGGCCCGACCGGGCGCCAGGCGCTGGCCGAGGGGCTGGACGATCTCTGGCGCCAGGCCGAGGCGGTGCTGGGGCGACCGCTCGACCCCCTGGATCCGCGTATCCTGGCACCGCTGGAGGCGGCGCCATGAGCTTGGCGGTCAATGTCATCACCGGCTTCCTCGGCAGCGGCAAGACCACCCTGCTGCGGCGCCTGCTGGCCCAGGAAGCCCTGGGCGAGACGGCGCTGCTGATCAACGAATTCGGCGAGGTCGGCATCGACCACCTGCTGGTGGAAGAGGTGGCTCCGGACACCGTGCTGCTGCCCAGCGGCTGCGTCTGCTGCTCGGTGCGCGGCGATCTCAAGGCGGCGCTGCTGACCCTGCACGGGCGCCGTAGTCGTGGCGAGATCCCGGCCTTTCGCCGGGTCCTGCTGGAGACCACCGGCCTGGCTGATCCGGGGCCGATCCTGGCCACCCTTAATCTCGATCCCCAGCTGCGCGGACGCTTCCACCTGGGCTTGCTGGTGACCGTGGTGGACGCCGAGCACGCCGCGCTACAGGAAGGGCTGCATCCGGAGTGGCTCAATCAGGTCACCGCGGCCGACCGGCTGTTGCTGAGCAAGGCCGACCGGGTCGCGCCCGCCGTGCTGGAGCGGCTGGACCGCCATCTGGCCCAGCTCAATCCCACCGCCACCCGGGCCCTGGCGGCTTCCGTGGCCAGCGGCGATGACCTGCTGCTGGGCGAAGGGCTGCGCGCCGCCGATCCGGCGGCCGAGGTCGGCCGCTGGCGCCTGTTCGCCGCCGTTGCCGAAGGCCGCCACGGCAGCGCCGAGGTCTGCTGCCTGGAGTTCGACCGGCCGCTGGACTGGATGGCCTTCGGGGTGTGGCTGTCGATGCTGCTAAGATGCCACGGGCAACGCATCCTGCGAGTCAAGGGCATCCTCGACGTGATCGACGCCAGCCAACCCATCGTCATCCATGGCGTGCAACACAGCCTGCATCCGCCAGTGCACCTGCCGGCCTGGCCGGCGGGCGAACGCCGCTCGCGTCTGGTGTTCATCGTCCGTGATCTGGACACCGCGCTGCTCAGGCGCTCCTTCGCCGCCTTCATGGGCGGCCTGGGCCGGGCCGCATGAGCACGCCGCTGACCCTGAGGGTGCTGGGCACCTCGGTGACCCTGCTCGAACCCATCCGCCAGCGGGCGGAGGCGGAACTGGGCATCCGCCTGGTCTACCAGATCCACGACGTCCAGACCGCCCAGCGTATCGCGGTGCTGGAGCCGGGCAGCTACGACCTCTATGACCAGTGGTTCCACAACGTCGACTTCGTCTGGCCGGCGCGGGCGATCCAGCCCATCGACATCCGCCGCATCGCGCTCTGGGAGGAGATCAACGACCTGCCCAAGCGCGGCCGGCTGCATGCCACGGATCGCCTGGCGCCCGGCTGCCGGCCGTGCGACCGCCTCTATGTGCAGCACGACGGCAGCCTCGGCGGCCAGCCCAGTGAACGCATCAGCATGCTGCCGCTGACCCACAATGCCGACAGCTTCGCCTACCGACCCGAAAGCCTGCCTGCCGCCCTGGTGGGCCAGCAGGAGAGCTGGGCCTGGCTGATCGATGAAGGCTGGTGCGGCCATAGCGCCCTGCAGAGCGACGCCGCCATCGGCGCCCTGGACGCCGCCCTGGCGATCCAGGCCGCCGGTCTCGCGCGTTTCGACGACATCGGCAATCTGCGCCTGGAAGAGATCGACCGCCTGGCCGAGTTGCTGGTGGAGCGCCAGCGCCATCGGCATTTCGCCGCCTTCTGGTCCGACGACCGCAGCGCCGGCGAGCTGACCCTGGCCGCCGGGGTGGATATCCAGAGTCTCTGGTCACCCATGCTCATGGCGCTGCACCGGGCGGGGGTGGATTATCGGGTGGCGGTCCCGCGCGAGGGCTACCGCGCCTGGTTCGGCGGCCTGTCGCTGTCGCGCTGCGCGGAGGGGCGGGTGCGTGATGCCGCCTATGCCTACCTCAACTGGTGGCTGGCCGGCTGGCCCGGGGCGGTGATGGCCCGCCAGGGGTTCTACATCGCCAATCCGGTGCGGGCGCGGGATCACCTGAGCGCTGCCGAGTGGGACTTCTGGTACGGCGGCCTGCCTGCCCGTGAAGAACTCGCCGGCAGCGACGGCCTGCCGCTGATCGAGGTGGGCCAGCGTCGCGAAGGCGGTTCCTACGCCGAACGCATGAGCCATATCGGCGTGTGGAATTCGGTGATGGACGAGCACAACTATCTGGTGCGGCGCTGGAGCGAATTCCTGCGCACCACGGCCGCCTGAGGTGACATTCTTTCGCCGAGAACCGCGCGCCAGACGCCTTGGTGCGCTGTTGCCCAGGCGACAGCGATTGGACAGCTGCCCTTGGCGCTACACCTGAAAGCCTCTGGTTGATATCTGTAAGTCATTGATATAAAAAGACTTAAAGACTTGGTTCGGTTCTTGATTGAAGGCTCGGAGTCACTGTTTCGCTCGCCCTCGCGGCGAGCCCAACCCGGAGAGCCCTTGCATGTCGCAGAACCCCGTCAAATTCGCCTATTGGGTCCCCAATGTCAGCGGCGGCCTGGTGGTCAGCACCATCGAGCAGCGCACCCACTGGGGCATCGACTACAACCGCACGCTGGCCCAGCTCGCCGAGCGGGCCGGCTTCGACTATGCCCTGACGCAGATCCGTTTCACCGCCGGCTACGGCGCCGAATACCAGCATGAATCGGTGGCCTTCAGCCATGCGCTGCTGGCCGCCACCGAGCGTCTCAAGGTGATCGCCGCCATCCTGCCCGGCCCCTGGAATCCGGCGCTGGCGGCCAAGCAGCTGGCGACCATCGACCAGCTCACCAACGGCCGGGTCGCCATCAACCTGGTGTCCGGCTGGTTCAAGGGTGAATTCCACGGCATCGGCGAGCCCTGGCTGGAGCACGACGAACGCTATCGGCGTTCCGAGGAATTCATCCGCGCCCTCAAGGGCATCTGGACCCAGGACAATTTCAGCTTCGCCGGCGACTTCTATCGCTTCCGCGACTACACCCTGAAACCCAAGCCGCTGCAGCAGCCCCATCCAGAGATCTTCCAGGGTGGCAGCTCGCGGGCCGCGCGGGACATGGCGGCGCGGGTCTCCGACTGGTACTTCACCAACGGCGGCACCCGCGAGGAGATTCGCGCCCAGGTACAGGACCTGCGCGCCAAGGCCGCGGCGGAGGGGCGTGAGGTCAAGGTCGGGGTGAATGCCTTCATCATCGCGCGCGACACCGAGACCGAGGCGCGCGAGGTGTTGCGGGAGATCGTGGCCAAGGCCAACCCCGAGGCGGTCAAGGCCTTTGGCGATGCGGCGCGCCAGGCTGGTGCCGCTAGCCCGGAAGGCAAGGGTAACTGGGCCGACTCCAGCTTCGAGGATCTGGTGCAGTACAACGACGGCTTCAAGCCGAACCTGATCGGCACGCCCGAGCAGGTCGCCGAGCGCATCGTGGCCCTCAAGGCCGAGGGCGTGGACCTGGTGCTCGCCGGTTTCCTGCACTTCCAGGAAGAGGTGGAGTACTTCGGCCAGCGGGTGCTGCCCCTGGTGCGCGAACTCGAAGCGCAAGCCGCGGCCCAGGCGGCGGCCTAGGGCAGGGCTCACCCGGAACGCAGGCGCGTTAGCGCAGCACGATCCGGGTGAGCTGAGGCCAGGCGTCGAAAACGGCCAGGTACAGTTTCAGGGCGAGACGCAGGGCCGGAAGCCTTTTCCTGGATCAGCTAGGCTCAGGTAATAGCCAGGGAGCCGACGCCATGAACAAGACCTCCTACAACGCCATCGCCGACACCTTTCGCCAGGCCCGCGTCAGCCTCAGGGACGACGAGCGTCGCTACCTGGAGGTGCTCCTGGAGAACCTCGAACCGGGCGCCACCCTGCTCGATCTGGGCTGCGGCACCGGCACCCCGGTCGCCGCCGCCATCCTCGCCCAGGGGCATCGCGTGCTGGGTGTCGACCAGGCGGCCGCCATGCTGGCCCATGCGCGGCGGGAGTTCCCCAAGCAGCGCTGGATCGAGGCGCGGCTGGAAACCTACGCCTGCGCCGAACGCTATCAGGGCGCGCTGCTGTGGGATTCGCTGTTCCATCTGGAGCGCCGCTGGCACGCGACCCTCCTGGCGCGGGTGATCGGCGGGTTGCCACAGGGTGGCCGCCTGATGCTGACGGCCGGCGGTTCGGCGGCGGGCTCCTTCGTCGATACCATGTTCGACCAGCCGTTCTTCTACGACTCGCATCCGCCGGAGGAGCTGCGCGCCCTGCTGCTGGCGCAGGGCGTGCGCATCCTCATCGACGACTTCATGGACCTGCCCGACGGCGGCCGCAACCGTGGTCGCTGTGCCTTCGTCGTGGAGAAGCTCTGACCTTCTCGCTCGGTGACCCGGACGCGGATCACTCCTTCCAGCCCGGCTGGTAGAGGGTGCCATGGGCCTGGTCCAGGGCGGCGCGGACCTTGGGCGAGTGCTGATAAAGGTCGATCAGCTTGGCCAGGCGCGGATCCTCCCTGTTGTCCGGGCGCGCGACGAATTGGATGACGTACTCGGGGTGGTCGAGGCCATCGAAGAGCAGGGCCTGGTTGGGGTCGATGGTCTTGGCCAGGCGCAAGTAGTGCGGATAGCCCTGGGCCACGTCGACGTCGTCCAGCGAGCGGGCCAGCTGCACGGCCTCCAGTTCGACGATCTGGATGTCGCGCGGATTGCCGGTGATGTCCGCCAGGGTGGCGTGGTAGCCGACGCCGGGCTTGAGGGTGATGAAGCCGGCCTTCTCCAGCAGCAACAGGCCACGGCCGCCGTTGATGGCGTCGTTGGCGATGGCCACCCGCGCGCCCTTGGGTACTTCCGCCAGGGTCCGGTACTTCTTCGAATAGAGCCCGACGTTGTTGATGATCCCCGGCGCCACCGCCACCAGGTCATAGCCGGCGGTGCGCTTGGCGTTCTCCAGGAAGGGGATGTGCTGGTAGTAGTTGGCGTCGATGTCGTGGTTGGCGAGGCTGGTGTTGGGGGCGATCCAGTCGCTGAATTCGACGATCTCCACGTCCACCCCGGCGGCCTTGGCCTCCTGCACCGCGACTTCCAGCGGCGGGGCGAAGGCGGCGGTGGTGCCGATCTTGAGTGGCGCGGCCAGGGCCGCGGTGCTGAACAGGCCGAGGGCGAAGAGCAGGGGTTTGAGGCGGGTCATGGGGCGTCCTTGAGCGGTCAGTCCTGGCGGAAGCGGCTGCCGAAGTGGCGGGTATCGAGGTGGTCGCCGCGGCCGAACAGCTTGTGTCTGAAGCTGCCTTCGGCGTAGGCGGTCTTGTAGCGACCCCGGCTCTGCAACTCCGGGATCACCATGTCGATGAAGTCGCCGTAGCACTCGGGGGTGACGGTGCGCGCCAGGTTGAAGCCGTCCAGCCCGGTTTCGTCGATCCAGCCGAGCAGGGCATCGGCCACCTGCCCGGGATCGCCGACCAGGGCGGTGTAGCGGCCACCGAGGGCGTGCTGCTCCAGCAGCTTGCGGCGGGTCCAGCCGGCGTCCTTGGCGACCAGGCGCTTGAGCGCCGACTCGATGGCCTCGGTCCGTTGCGGGCGGATGGGTTCGTCGAGGCCATAGGCGGCGAGATCTATGCCCACCGAGGCCGAATGGTGGGCGACCCCGGCCTCGGGACTGGCATGACTCAGGTATTCGGCGTGCTTGTCGCGGGCTTCGGCGGCTGTGGGGGCGACGATCACCGTGAGGCCCATGAACAGCTTGACGTCATCCGCGCGGCGGCCGGCGGCCACTGCCGCGCCCCGCACCCGCTCGACCTGGGCGCGGGTGGCGGCCTGGTCCTGCCCGGAGATGAACACGCACTCGGCATGGCGCCCGGCAAAGGCCAGACCGCGATCCGAGGAGCCGGCCTGGAACAGCACCGGCGTGCGTTGCCGCGAGGGCTCGCAGAGGTGATAGCCCTCGACGTCGAAGAATTCGCCATGGTGCGCGACCTTGCGCACCCGCTCGGGACGAGCATAGATCCGCTGGACGCGATCGCGGACCACGGCATCGTCCGCCCAGCTGCCTTCGAGCAGCTTGTAGAGGACTTCCAGGTATTCGTCGGCCTGGTCGTAGCGGCGGTCGTGGGCGATCTGCCGGTCCAGGCCCATGGCGCGGGCGGCGCTGTCCAGGTAGCCGGTGACGATGTTCCAGCCCACGCGACCTTCGCTCAGGTGATCCAGGGTGGAGAGGCGGCGGGCGAAGGGATAGGGCGGCTCGTAGGTGAGGTTGGCGGTGAGGCCGAAACCCAGGTGCCGGGTGCTAGCGGCCATGGCCGAGACCAGCAGGAAGGGGTCGTTGACCGGCAACTGGATGGATTCGCGCAGGGTCAGGTCGACGTTGCCGCCATAGACGTCGTAGACGCCGAGGATGTCGGCGATGAACAGGCCATCGAACAGGCCGCGCTCCAGCAGCTGGGCCAGCTCGGTCCAGTAGCTGAGGGTGTGGTACCGACTGGAGGTGTCACGCGGATGGGTCCAGAGGCCGTGGTTGATGTGGCCCACGGTGTTCATGTTGAAGGCGTTGAGTAGCACCTGCTTGGCGGGGGCGGTCATGGGGCGGGTGCCCCCGCGGGGAGAAGAGTCCGGAGCACAGCCATGGGATCCTCGGGTTCAAGGCGAAAGGAGAGATCCGGTGGTCCGGTGGTTATACGTTAGCTTCGAGATATGCCGGGCTTTAAATAGCCTTTCGGAATAACGTTAAGGCGTTCGCGGGCGTGGGCCTCGCCTCTAACCAAATTCCAAATCGGTATTAAGCTGACCTTTGCTTATTCCTTATCGTGGCCGGCATCCATTCGCCGCCCGCTGAGGCATTCATGGCCGCTATCCGCTTTTCGTTTCGCGCAGGTCTCTGCCAGGGACTGCTCGCCCTGGGTCTGCTGGGCCTTGCCTGCGCCGCTCAGGCCGATACCAGCCTGCGTATCGGTTACCAGAAATCCTCCACCCTGCTGGTGCTGCTCAAGGAGCAGGGCACCCTGGAGCGGGATCTGGCAGCCAAGGGCATCACCGTCAGCTGGCATGAGTTCTCCAGCGGCCTGCCGCTGCTGGAATCCCTCAACGTCGGCAACGTGGATCTCTCCGCCGACGTCGCCGACACCGTGCCGGTGTTCGCCCAGGCGGCGGGTGCCAAGCTCACCTATTTCGCTCGGGAAACACCATCGCCCCAGGCCCAGGCCATCCTGGTCCCGGAGGGCTCGCCGCTGCAGAGCCTCGCCGATCTCAAGGGCAAGCGCATCGCCGTGACCAAGGCCGCCGGTAGCCACTACCTGCTGATCGCCGCCCTGCAGGAGGCCGGCCTGAGCTTCGCCGACATCCAGCCGGCCTATCTCACCCCCGCCGACGGTCGCGCCGCCCTGGAGAACGGCAAGGTGGACGCCTGGGTCACCTGGGAGCCCTTCGTCGCCAGCGCCCAGCGCCAGCAGCACGTCCGCATACTCGCCTCCGGCGAAGGCCTGGCCAGCTACCAGCGCTACTACCTGGCCGCCACCCCCTATGCCCAGGCTCATCCCGAGGTGCTGGCCCTGGTGTTCGCCGAGCTGCAGCGCACGGGGCAGTGGGTGAAGCAACGCCCCGCCGAGGCGGCACGCATCCTCGGTCCGCAGTGGGGTCGCCTGGACGAGGCTACCGTCGAGCTGGCCAACGGCCGCCGCACCTACGATGTCCAGCCGGTCAGTCGCGCCGCCCTCGGCGAGCAGCAGCGCATCGCCGATGCCTTCCACGCGGCCAAGCTGCTACCCACTGCCGTGGATGCCAGCGCCGTGGACCTCTGGACCCCCAGCGCCCCCCTGACCTCCCGCTAGCCGACAAGGAACTCGAGATGCACAAGACCACGCTACGCTGGGCCGCCGGCCTGGCCCTGCTCGGCAGCGCGCTGCTGGCGCTGGCCGCACCGCCCAAGGAAGTCCGCCTGGACTACGCCTACTATGCCCCCACCAGCCTGGTGCTCAAGGAGCAGGGCCTGCTGGAAAAGCGCCTCGGCGAGCAGGGCATCGCCGTGCGCTGGGTGTTCAGCCAGGGCAGCAATCGCTCGCTGGAATACCTCAACAGCGGCAGCACCGATTTCGCCTCCACCGCGGGTCTCGCGGCGCTGCTCAGCCGCGCCAATGGCGCTCCGATCGAAACCCTCTATCTCGCCAGTCGCCCGGAATGGACCGCCCTGGTGGTGCCCAAGGCTTCGCCGCTCAAGTCCCTGGCCGATCTCAAGGGCAAGAAGATCGCCGCGACCAAGGGCACCGATCCCTATCTGTTCCTGCTGCGCAGCCTGCGCGAGGCGGGCCTGAAGAAGGGCGACGTGGAAATCGTCCATCTCCAGCACCCGGACGGTCGCGCCGCCCTGGAGCGCGGCCAGGTGGACGCCTGGGCCGGTCTCGATCCGCACATGGCCGCCAGCGAATTGCAGGCGGGCTCGCGCCTGCTCTATCGCAATCTCGACTTCAACAGCTATGGCGTGCTGAGCACCACCGAAGCCTTCGCCAAGGCCCAGCCGGAACTGGTCAAGGCGGTGCTGGGCGCCTATGAGGACGCGCGCCGCTGGACCTTGGCCCATCCCCAAGAGACCGCCGAATTACTGGCCAAGGCGTCCGGCCTGCCGCTGGAAGTCGCCCAGCGCCAGCTCGCCCGTACCGATTTCAGCCAGCCGCTGCCGGGTCCGCAATTCGTCGCCGCGCTCAAGGGTGCCGCGCCGCTGCTGGCCGAAGAAGGCCTGGTACGCCCCGGCGTGGATGCCGTCGCGGCGGTCGATGCCCTGGTCCAGCCCGCGCTGGCCCAGGCCGTGATCAAGGCCGAACCCGCCGTGGCCAAGGTGAACGCGCCGTGAGTGATGAACTGACCCAGGCTGCGCCGCTGGCCCAGGCCTCCCGACCCGCTCGCGGTGCGGGTGGCCGCTGGCGCGGCGCCGTGCTGCCCCTGGGGCTGGTGGCGGTGCTGGAAGCGGTGGTGCGCCTGGGCTGGCTGCCGGCCTACCAGATGCCACCGCCCAGCGAGGTGCTGCGGACCCTGTGGCTGCTGGGGGAAGGGGAGTTGTGGCGGCATCTGGCGGCCAGTCTGGCGCGGGTCGCCAGTGGCTTTGCCCTGGGCGCGGGTCTGGCGCTGCTGATCGGCGCCTGGGTCGGGATGTCGCGCCGCGCCGAGGCCTATCTCGATCCGCTGTTCCAGGCGCTGCGCGCTATTCCCAGCCTGGCCTGGGTACCCCTGCTGCTGCTCTGGCTGGGTATCGATGAAACGCCAAAGATCGTGCTGATCGCCCTGGGCGCCTTCTTTCCACTGTACCTGGCGCTGGTCAGCGGCATCCGCGACGTCGATCGCCGCCTGGTGGAAGTGGGCCGCCTCTATCGCCTGTCGCGCCCAGCGCTGATCCGCCGCATCCTGCTGCCGGCCGCCTTGCCCAGTCTGTTCACCGGGCTGCGCGGAGCCTTGAGCATGAGCTGGATGTTCCTGGTGGCCGCCGAACTGATCGCCGCCACCGCCGGCCTCGGCTATCTGCTCAGCGACGGCCGGGAGACCTCGCGACCGGACGTGGTCATCGCCGCCATCCTGGTGCTGGCGGTGCTCGGCAAGCTCAGTGATGAACTGCTGCTACGCCTGGAACGCCGGGCGCTGGCCTGGCGCGACACCTACCAGGGTGGCCAGTGATGAGCGAACCCCTGCTGTCCCTCGAACGCATCGGCAAGGCCTTTGCCGGGCGCCGGGTGCTGGAAGGCGTCGACCTGACCCTGGCCGCCGGCGAGGTGGTCAGCCTGCTGGGCGCCAGTGGCTGCGGCAAGAGCACCCTGCTGCGCATCGCCGCCGGACTGGACGACGAGTTCGGTGGCCGCCTGACCCTGGCCGCGTCCAGCCAGGGCGTCGGCGTGGTGTTCCAGGAGCCGCGGCTGATGCCCTGGCTGGACGTGGCTGCCAACGTCGGCTTCGCCGAGGGCGCGCGCTTCGATCGCGCCTGGACCGCGCAGTTGCTAAGTGAGGTCGGGCTGGAGGGGCAGGGCGCCTTGCTGCCCAAGCAACTCTCCGGCGGCATGGCGCAGCGGGTCGCCATCGCTCGCGGACTCTATGGTCGCCCACGGCTGCTGTTGCTCGACGAGCCCTTCAGCGCGGTGGATGCCTTCACCCGCTGGCAACTGCAGGACCTGGTGCTGCGCCTGGTGGCCCGGTATCAGATCGGCGTGCTGCTGGTGACCCATGACCTGGACGAGGCCTTCTACCTCGGCGACCGCGTCCTGGTCCTGGGCGGCGCGCCCTCCCGCGTGCAGCGCCACTTCGCCGTGGCGGCGCCCCAGCCGCGTGAGCGGCGCGCCCCCGCCTTGCTGGCCCAGGCCGCCGAGGCCTATGAGGAATTGCAGCGGCTCAGGGTGTGAGGCCGCGAGCACGGAAGGGTCGACGAAGGCGTGCGCAATCGCCCGGGAGCGGGCAGTATCGGACGGCAGCGGCGAGCCCCAACCGCACCCCGACAGTCGACCCCTCCAAGGAGCTTCCATGAGCCCATCCGCAACGGTATTGGCCGAACTGGCCCCCCAGGGCGTTCTCCGGACCGCGATCAACTACGGCAACCCGGTGCTGGCGCAACGCGGCGCCGATGGCGAGCCGGCCGGTGTCTCGGTGGCCCTGGCCCGGGCGCTGGCCGAGCGCCTGGATGTGCCGGTGCATTTCACGACCCACGACGCCGCCGGCAAGGTCTTTGCCGCGCTGCAGGACGGCGCCTGGGACCTGGCCTTTCTCGCCATCGAACCGGTGCGGGCGGCGCAGATCGCCTTCAGCGAACCCTATGTCATCATCGAGGGCACCTATCTGCTGCGCGCGGACGATCCGGCTCAGGGCGTGGCCGAGCTGGACCGGGCCGGGCGCCGTATCGCCGTGGGGCAGGGCGCGGCCTATGACCTCTATCTCAGTCGCACCCTGACCCAGGCGGAGCTGGTGCGCGCGCCGACCTCGCCGGCGGCCATCGACTGGTTCGTCGATCAGCGCCTGGACGCCGCCGCCGGGGTGCGTCAACCCCTGGAAGCCTATGCCGCCGCTCATCCGGGCTACCGGGTGCTGGCCGACAGCTTCACCGAGATCCGCCAGGCCATGGCCGTGCCCAAGGGGCGCGCGGCCGCGGCAGCCTTCGTGCAGGGCTTTCTCGACGAGCAACTGCGCAGCGGCCTGGTTGCCCGCGAGCTGGCCGCCAGCGGTCAGGGCGACGTGCGGATCGGTGCCCCCTCGACAAACGGCTGAAACGAGGCCCCGGCGCCAGGCGGAATCGATCCGCGGCGCCGTTTCGTCGGCTGGATGACAGCTTGGGGCGCTATTCTTGGCGCCATGGCAGGGGCCGGATGAAATCATCAACGCCCCCTGCTGCCAAACGCCTGTCCCAGCACCCTTAGCGTCGAGGTCGATCTTGCTCGCCACCCTGTCCGATCCTGCCTTTCTCACCGGTCTCCTGCAGATCGTCATCATCGATATCCTGCTCGGCGGCGACAACGCCGTGGTGATCGCGCTGGCCTGTCGGCGGTTGCCCGAGGCCCAGCGCCGCAAGGCTATCCTCGGCGGTGTCGCCGGCGCGGTGATCCTGCGCATCCTGCTGCTGTTCGTCGCCAGCTATGTGCTGGGCTGGCCGCTGCTCAAGGTGGTCGGTGGCGTGCTGCTGCTGTGGATCGGCATCAAGTTGCTGACGCCCGAAGAGGACGAGGCCAACGTCAAGGCCGGTACCACCCTTGGCCAGGCCATCTGGATCATCATCGTGGCCGACGTGGTGATGAGCCTGGACAACGTCATCGCCGTGGCGGGCGCTGCCCAGGGGCACCTGGGCCTGGCCATCACCGGGGTGCTCATCAGCATCCCCATCATCATCTTTGGCAGCCAGCTCATCCTGAAGCTCATGGAAAAGTTTCGCTGGCTGGTGGTGGCCGGTGCGGCCCTGCTGGGCTGGATCGCCGGCAAGCTGATCGCCAGCGACGAACTGCTGCAGGGCTGGCTGGGCTTTTCCGATGTGCACTGGGTGCCCTATGTGGCCGGGGCGATCGGCGCGGTCTTCGTGCTGGCGGTAGGTCAGCTACTGGCGCGGCGCGCGGTCACCGCCTGAGGTCCGCTGGCCAGCCCAGGCTGGTCCACCTTTGCTCTGCCGTGACGGCACCGCCGGCGCCTGCGCCGTCACTGCATATCGTTAGTCGAATTCCGTCTTTACCAAAAGTTATAACAGCTCATTAGCCTATAACGCTTTCGGATGGCCAGTCGGCACGGAGCGGGATGATGAGCAGGGTAGGGAAGGGGTTGGCGGTTATCGCCGCCGTGGCGAGCGCCCTGGGCTTTGCGGGCAGCGCTGCCGCCGAAGGCAAGATCAGCATCGCCCAGCAATTCGGTATCGGTTATCTGATCCTTGACGTGGTACGCGATAGGCAACTGATCGAGAAGCACGGCCAGGCCGCTGGCCTGGACATCCAGGTGGACTGGAACAGCATCTCCGGCGCCACCGCCATGAACGAGGCGCTGCTGGCCGGCTCGCTGGACGTGGTGTCCGCCGGGGTACCGCCGATGCTGACCGTCTGGGATCGCACCCGCGGACGGCAGAACGTCAAGGCCATCGCCGCCCTGGGCGCCATGCCCAACTACCTGTTGAGCAATCGCGCCGAGGTCAGGTCGATCAAGGACCTGACCGATCAGGACCGCATCGCCGTGCCGGCGGCGGGCGTGGGTTTCCAGTCACGCACCCTGCAGATCGAGACGGCCAAGGTCTTCGGCGATGCCCAGTTCAAGAAATTCGACGCCATCAGCGTAAGCCTGCCGCACCCCGATGCCAGCGCCGCCCTGATGGCGGGCGGTTCGGAGATCACCACCCATTTCTCCAGCCCGCCGTTCCAGTACCAGGCGCTGGAGAATCCCCGGGTCCATCGCATCCTCAGCAGCTACGACGTCCTCGGCGGACCGGGCACCTTCAACGTGCTCTACACCACCGAGAAATTCCACGACGAGAATCCCAGGACCTACCGCGCCTTCTATGACGCCCTGGTGGAAGCCGCCGCCTTCATCCGCGCCAACAAGGCCGCGGCCGCGGAAGCCTATGTCCGCGTCGAGCACTCCAGGCTGCCGCTGGCCCTGGTGCAGCGCATCGTCGAGGACCCGGAGATCGACTTCACCGTCGAGCCCCAGCGGACCTTCGTCTACGCCCAGAAGCTGCACGAACTGGGCGTGCTGAAACACCAGGCTGCCGCCTGGCAGGACTATTTCTTCCCCGAAGCCCACGAGCGTCCCGGCAGCTGAGCCGGACCACCAAGGAGAACCCTCCAATGACTCTCGCCTCCCCACGGCCGGCCGCCGGCCAGACCTTCGAGATCCGTCCCTTCGGCAACCTGGGGGCCGAGATCCTCGGCATCGATCTGGCCCGGCCGCTCAATGCCGAAGACTTCGCCCGCGTTCATCGCGCCCACCTGGACCATCATGTGGTGGTGTTCCGCGACCAGCGCATCACGCCTGAAGAGCAGATCGCCTTCAGCCGCCGCTTCGGCGAGTTGCAGATCCATGTGCTCAAGCAATTCCACCTGGCCGGCCACCCGGAGATCCTCATCGTCTCCAACATCGTCGAAGACGGCCAGCCGATCGGCCTCGGCGATGCCGGCAAGTTCTGGCACTCGGACCTCTCCTACAAGGAATTGCCGAGCCTGGGTTCCATGCTGCACGCCCAGGAGTTGCCGGAGGAGGGCGGCGATACCCTCTTCGCCAACATGCACCTGGCCTACGACACCCTGCCAGCGGCGCTCAAGCGCCAGGTCGAGGGGCTCCAGGCCGAGCATTCCTATACCGCCACCTATGCCAAGCCCAAGTTCGAAGGCAACTGGCGGCCGACCCTGACCGCCGCGCAACTGGCCGAGGTCAAGGCGGTGGTGCATCCGGTGGTGCGCACCCATCCGGAAAACGGCCGCAAGGCGCTGTTCGTCAGCGAGGGCTTCACCACCCATATCGTCGGCCTGCCGGAAGACGAGAGTCGCGAACTGCTGGCCGAGCTGCATGCCCACAGCGTCAAGCCCGAGCACCTCTATCGCCACCAGTGGCAAACCCACGACCTGGTGTTCTGGGACAACCGCTCGCTGCTGCACCTGGCGGCCGGCTGCCCCAATCACCTGCGGCGCAAGCTGTATCGCACGACCATCCAGGGCGATGCGCCTTTCTGAGGGAGGAGACGACCATGAACGCTCCTCTCGCTTCGCGTCCGCACCTGACCCTGGCGCAGACCCAGCCGCTGCTGCAGGTGCAGGATCTCGACCTCGAATACCGCACCCGCGAGCGCCGGGTGCGGGCCACCCACCAGGTATCCTTCGAGGTGCATGGCGCCGACCGTTTCGTGCTGCTCGGGCCGTCCGGCTGCGGCAAGTCGAGTCTGCTCAAGTCGGTGGCGGGTTTTCTGCCGCCGCTGCACGGCGAAATTCGCCTGGATGGCCAGCCGATCAAGGGGCCGGGACCGGATCGCATCGTGGTGTTCCAGGAATTCGACCAGCTGCCGCCGTGGAAGACGGTGCTGGAGAACACCATGTTCCCGCTGCTCGCCAGTCGCCAGGCCAGTCGTGGCGAGGCGCGCGAGCGGGCGCTGCACTACCTGGACAAGGTCGGCCTGACGCGCTTCGTCGATGCCTATCCGCATCATCTTTCCGGCGGCATGAAGCAGCGGGTGGCCATCGCCCGGGCCCTGGCCATGCAGCCCAAGATCCTGCTGATGGACGAACCCTTCGCCGCCCTCGACGCCCTGACCCGCCGCAAGATGCAGGAAGAACTCCTGGCGCTCTGGGACGAGGTGCGCTTCACCCTGCTGTTCGTCACCCATTCTATCGAAGAGGCGCTGGTGGTGGGCAACCGCATCCTGCTGCTGTCGCCCCATCCGGGCCGGGTCCGTGCGGAACTCAACTGCCACCAGTTCGGCCTTGAGGACTTCGGCGGCGCCGAATTCCAGAGTACCGCGCTGCGCATCCACAACCTGCTGTTCCCCGACGACGTTCAGACGCTCCCACCCGAGGTCGCCGACGAGCGCCTGCGCCTGCAGCAGGCCATCGTCCAGGGCCGCATTTCCTACTAGTTTCGAGGTAGACCCATGACTCGACAGCCCCCGGTGCGGGCCGAATACCAACGGGACCTTGCGCCCCTCGACGACTTGCCGCTGGCGGTCGAGCTGCCCCTGGCGACGCGCCTGTGGAGCCAGGCCTGGCTGCGCAAGCTGGTGATCCTGGCGATCCTGATGCTGGCCTGGGAAGTGGCCGCCCGCTGGCAGGGCAACGACCTGCTGCTGCCCAGCTTCCTGCAGACCGCCGCGGCCTTCTGGGATGGCCTGGTGACCGGCGAGTTGCTGGCCAAGGTCGCCATTTCCCTCGGCACCCTGCTCAAGGGCTATCTGCTGGGCGTGGTCCTGGCCCTGGCGTTGAGCGCCCTGGCCGTTTCCACCCAGTTCGGTCGCGACCTGCTCGGCACCCTGACCTCGATGTTCAACCCGCTGCCGGCCATCGCCCTGTTGCCCCTGGCGCTGCTCTGGTTCGGCCTGGGCGAGAACAGCCTGGTGTTCGTGCTGGTGCATTCGGTGCTCTGGCCCATGGCGCTCAACACCTACTCGGGCTTTCTCGGCGTTTCCGACACCCTGCGCATGGCGGGGCGCAACTACGGCCTCAAGGGGCTGAGGTACGTCGGGCTGATCCTCATCCCGGCGGCGCTGCCGGCCATCGTCTCGGGCCTGAAGATTGGCTGGGCCTTCGCCTGGCGCACCCTGATCGCCGCCGAGCTGGTGTTCGGTGCTTCCAGCGGCAAGGGCGGCCTGGGCTGGTACATCTTCCAGAATCGCAACGAGCTCTACACCGACCGCGTCTTCGCTGGCCTTGCCGCGGTGATCATCATCGGCCTGCTGGTGGAAGGCCTGGTGTTCGCCACCCTGGAACGGCTGACGGTGAAGAAGTGGGGCATGCAGCGGTAGGGTCTTCCCCGGCGGGTTGGACTTCGCCACGCTCAACCCAGCCTACGGAACATCCCTGTAGGTTGGGTTGCGCCGGCTCCACCGTCGAAGCCCGACAAGGCACGGACTTTGGCCGGGTAACCGAGGATCCAGACCTTCGCGCGGACGGCCCCCTCTCCCCCGGGGAGAGGGCTGGGCTGAGGGCGCCCTTTGCAGCGAACGCCTCCAGCGGAAAAGGCTGCGCCGTTTTCCACGCTACCGCACTACCGCGGTCACGATAAGGAGCGCTGATTCGTCCGCGATAAATGCATACATTAAATAAAACTCGAATTAGGATATGCGTATAAGGAATTTCCTTCTTATGCCCTGGCTGCCTAAGGTGAACCCCAGCCAACGTCTTCCCGGAAGGCGTCCCCTCTCTACTTCGGCACGGGATTCACCACCATGAGCGTTCAATTCCTCGGCATGATCGGCCATCGCCTCACCTCGGAGATCATCGCCCCCTCCGGTCCCATCTTCGACAAGGGTTATGTCACCCGCTTCGCCCAGGCCCACGAGCAGGCCGGCTTCGATCGCATCCTGGTGGGCTATTGGTCCGATCAACCCGATGGCTTCCTGGTCACTGCCCTGGCCGGGCAGGCGACGCAGACGCTCAAGTTCCTGCTGGCCCACCGTCCCGGCTTCGTCGCCCCGACCCTGGCGGCGCGCAAGCTGGCGACCCTCGACCATCTGCTCGACGGCCGCCTGGCGGTGCACATCATCAGCGGCGGCAGCGACGGCGAGCAGCGCAAGGACGGCGACTGGCTCGACCACGACCAGCGCTATGCCCGTACCGAGGAATTCCTCGACGTGGTGCGCCAGGAGTGGACCAGCACCCAGCCCTTCGACCACGAGGGCGAGCACTACCGGGTGGCGAATGGCTTCTCCGCCATCAAGCCGCTGCAGCAGCCGAGCCTGCCGGTCTATTTCGGCGGCTCCTCACCGGCCGCATTGCGGGTGGCCGGCAAGCACGCCGATGTCTTCGCGCTCTGGGGCGAGTCCCTGGCCCAGACCCGCGAGACTATCGCCGCGGTCCGCGCCGAGGCGGCGCGCCATGGCCGCACCCCCAGGTTCAACGTCTCCTTCCGGGTGATCCTCGGCGACACCGAGGACGCCGCCTGGGTCAAGGCCGAGGCCATCCGCCAACAGGCCAAGGCGCGCCTGGCCGCTGAAGGCGCCGTGCATCCGGCCAAGCCGGAAGCGGTCGGGGCCCAGCGCCTGCGCGATACCGTGGCCCTGGGCGACCGCGTGGATCGCCGGCTCTGGACCGGCATCGCCGCCCTGGTCGGCGGCGGGCACAACTCCACCGCGCTGGTGGGCACCGCCGAGCAGGTGGCCGATGCCTTGCTGGACTACTACGACCTGGGCGTCGACAGCTTCCTGATCCGCGGTTTCGATCCGCTCAACGACGCCGTGGAATATGGCCGTGAGCTGATCCCCCTGACGCGTGAGAAGGTCGCCGCGCGCCTGGCCGGCGCCCGTCGCACCGGCTGAAGCCTGCTGACCCACCCACCGCGCGACCGTACCCACGGAGCGCTCCCGATACCTTCGAGGAGACGCCTTCGTGATCAAGGGATTGCTTTTCGCCGCCGGCCTGCTGGCCGGCACCTCCGCCGGCCTGGCCCAGGCGGTCACCCTCACCATCGGTGACCAGTTCTACTACAGCAGTACCCTGCTGGAGCAGGCGGGTGAACTCAAGGACCTGCCGTACCAGATCCAGTGGAAGAGATTCAACGCCGGGGGGCCGGTGGTGGAGGCGCTCAACGTCGGCTCCATCGACCTGGGCATCGTCGGCGACACCCCGGTGATCGCCCTGGCCGCCCGCGGGGGACCGATCAAGGTGGTGGCGGTGACCCGCAACCGTCCGGACGGCACCGCCATCGTCGTGGGCAAGGATTCACCCATCAAAACCGTGGCGGACCTGGCCGGCAAGCGCGTGGCCATCTGGAAGGGCTCCTGGAGCCAGCAGCTGGTGTATTCGGCGCTGGAACAGGCCGGGCTGCCCAGCGATGCGCCGCGCTACAGCTACCTGATGCCCACCGAGGCCATGGTCGCCCTGAGCCAGGGCACCCTGGACGCCACCGCCACCTGGGAGCCCTACGTCAGCATGGTGGAACGCCAGGGCGGACGGGTGCTGGTCACCGCCAGGGACCTGATGCCGGCGCCGGTCTATGTGGTGGCCAACACCCAGCACCTGGACGAGCACCGCGCCGCCATCGGCGATTTCGTCGCCCGCCTGCAACGCGCCCGCAGCTGGGCCCGCGACCACGTCGACGTCTATGCCCAGGCCTGGGCCAGGCGCAACAACTCCGATCCGGCCATCGCCGAGCGCTGGTTCCGGCGCGATGCCACCTGGGTCGAACCGATCAGCGCCCAGACCCTGAGCGACGGCCAGAAGACCGCCGACTTCCTGGTCAAGGCCGGGGTGCTGCCGCAGCCCTATGACGTCAAGCCGCTCTATGACCAGAGTTTCAATCGCTACCTGCAAGCGCCTCGGGAGGCCAGCCGATGAGTCGCCACCTGCACCTCGCCGGCTTCCTGCTGGCCGGTCCCGTCGTCCATAGCCACGCCGTCTGGCGCCATCCGGAGACCCAGGGTGATTTCCTCGACCCGGACTACTACGTCCGTGCCGCCAAGGCCCTGGAAGAGGGCCTGTTCGACTTCCTGTTCTTCGCCGACCGCCTGGCGGTGGGCGACCAGCTCGGCGGCTCGCGGGAGACCGCCCTGCGCCTGGGCGCCCAGGACGCCACCCGACTCGATCCACTGCCGCTGCTGTCCTACCTGGTGGCCCACACCCGCCACCTCGGGCTGGGTTGCACCCGCTCCACCACCTACTACGAGCCCGCCCATGTCGCCCGGGCCTTCGCCACCCTCGATCACCTGTCCCGCGGGCGCGCCGCCTGGAACATCGTCACCTCGATGAACGACAGCGAGGGCCGGCTGTTCGGCAAGGAGCGCCACCTGGAGCACGACCTGCGCTACGACCGCGCCGACGAATTCGTCGAGGTAGCGGTCAAGCTCTGGCGCAGCTGGGGACCCGAGGCCCTGCGCCTGGATCGGGAGGCGGGGGTGCTGGCCGATCCCGCGCAGGTGCGCGCCCTCGATCACCAGGGCGACTGGTTCCGCGTGGAGGGCCCGCTCAACATCCCGCGCAGTCCCCAGGGGCGCCCGGTGCTGATCCAGGCCGGTTCCAGCGGCCGCGGCCGGCGCTTCGGCGCGCGCTGGGCGGAAGCCATCTTCACCATCCAGCCGAATCTCGCCGCCATGCGCGCCTTCCGCGACGACGTCCGCCGCCAGGTGCTGGAGCAGGGGCGGTCGCCGGATGGCTGCAAGATCCTCACCTCGGTCATGCCCTTCATCGGCGGCAGCGAAGCCGAGGCACGCGTCAAGCAGGAAAGACACAATGCCCTGGCGCAACCGGAGGTGGGGCTGATCACCCTCTGCTCCCAGCTCAACATCGACCTGTCCCGCTTCAGCCTGGACACCGCCCTGGGCGAGGTGGCCGAGGTCGGCGACCTGCCGCCGGCCGCTGCCGAGAAGCTGCTGGCGCTGGGGCCGCGTACCACCCTGGCCGAATTGGGTCGCAGCTACGCCGCCAGTGTCCGCGTGCCGCAGCTGGTGGGTACCGCGGCCCAGATCGCCGACCAGCTGGCCGAGTGGTTCGCAGCCGGTGGTTGCGATGGCTTCGTGATTTCCCCCGGCTACCTGCCGGGTTCCTTCGTCGAATTCAGCGAGAGCGTGGTACCGCACCTGCAGCGCCGCGGCCTGTTCCGACGCCAGTACCAGGGCACGACCCTGAGAGATCACCTGGGCCTCGGCCCCCTGGAGGACTAGATGAGCACGACCGAAGAGGCTGCTGGCTGGCTGACGCTGGCCCGCGAGATCGGCGCGGAATTCGCCGCCCGGGTGGTGGCCGATGAACGCGACCGCCTGCGTCCCGACGCCCAGCTGCAACGACTCAAGGACAGTGGCCTGAGCAACCTGGTCATACCCGTGCGGCTCGGGGGTGCCGGCCAGCCCTGGTCGCTGGCCATGCGCGTGCTGCGCGAGATCGCCGCCGGCGACGGCTCGGTCGGCCTGCTCTTTGGCTATCACCTGCTCAATACCGTGAACCTGCGCCGCGAACCCCAGCCGCGGCGCGATCGGTTGCTGGCGGAAATCGCCGAGGGCCGGCTGTGGCTGGCCGGGGTGGTCAATCCACGGGATGACGACATCCTCGCCACGCCGAGCGCCGGTGGCGGCTATCGCCTGACCGGGCGCAAGGGCTTCTGCAGTGGCGCCGCCTTCGCCGATCGCCTCACCATCAGCGCCCGTGATCGGGAGAGCGGGGTGCGGTTGATGGTCACCCTGCCGGCGGATCGAGTGGGACTCACCTATGCCGACGACTGGGACCACTTCGGCGTGGCGCGCAGCGACAGCGGCAGCTTCACCCTTGACGACGTCTGGGCCAGCGCCGAGGAGGTCCAGGTCTGCGATCTGGAAGACGCCGGTGACTTCGCCGCGGTGATCCGTACCCCGGTCAACCAGTCGGCCTTCACCCAGTACTACCTGGGCGCCGCCCAGGGCGCGCTGCGCGAGGCGCGGCGCTATCTGCACGCGGAAGCGCGACCCTGGGTGCATTCCCTCGCCGCCAGCGCCAGCGAGGATCAACTGGTGCTGAGCCAGGTGGGCGAACTCTGGATCGCCCTGCAGGGCGCCGTGGCCCTCGCCGAGGTGGCGGTCCGGCGGGTGGATGACCTGCTCGAGGCGGATGCCGCCTTCACCGCCGAATTGCGCGGCGAGACGGCCATCGCCGTGGCCAGCGCCAAGGTGCTGGCTGCCCGTACCGCCCTGGACGTCACCACCCGGGTATTCGACGCCCTGGGTGCCCGCGCCACCCACAACCGCCTGGGCCTGGACCGCTTCTGGCGCGATGTACGCACCCACAGCCTCCACGACCCCCTGGCCTACAAGGTGCTGGAGGTCGGTCGTTATGCGGTCAAGGGCCAGTACCCCGATGTCCGTGCCTACACCTGACGAGAGACTTCCCATGCTGCGCAAGACCCTTGTTGGCCTCACCCTCGGCCTGCTGGCCGCGACCCAGGCGTTGGCTACCACCCTGGTGGTGGGCGACCAGAGCTACAACACCCGCACCGTGATGGAAGCCGCCGGTGTCCTCAACGACCTGCCGTACCAGCTGGACTGGAAGCAATTCACCGCCGGTTCGCCGGTAGCCGAGGCGCTCAATGTCGGCAGCCTCGACCTGGGCCTGCTGGGCGATGCGCCGCCGCTGTTCCTCGGCGCCCTGGGCGCGCCGATCAGGGTGGTCGGCATCAGTCGTCAGAGCCTCGAGGGCGTGGCCATCCTGGTGCGTGGCGACTCCAGCATCCACAACCTGGCGGATCTGCAGGGCAAGACGGTGGCCATCTGGAAGGGCTCCTGGAGCCAGCAACTGGCCCTGTCCGCCCTGGACCGGGCGGGCGTGCGGCGCGAGCAGGTGAACGTTCGCTACCTCAATGCCCTGGATGCCTCCCACGCGCTGGAGGGTGGCTCGGTGGACGCCATCGCCACCTGGGAACCCTATGTCACCCAGGCCCAGCGCCACGGCGCCCGGGTACTCACCACTGCCGAAGGCCTGATCCCCGCGCAGAGTTTCGTGGTGGCCAGCCAGGGTGCGCTGGACGATGCCGCCAGGCACCAGGCCATCGCCGATTTCCTCCGGCGGCTGCAGCAGGCCCGGACCTGGGCCAATGCCGATCCCGAGCACACGGCGCGCTACGCCAGCGCCTGGGCTGAGCGCACCCGCGCTGACGCGGCCATCGCCCAGGCTTGGTTCGGCCGTGCTCGCACCAGTCTCGGACCGGTCACCCCCGCGGCCATTGCCCAGGCGCAGCGCACCGTCGACTTCTTCGCCGGCGAAGGCCTGGTCAAGGGCTATGACGCCAGTCGCCTGTTCTACGATGGCTTCGGAACGAGCCTGGCACCGCTCGCGCAGACGGCGCAACACTGAGCACCGGCAGTAGCGGAGGTGTTGCGTTATGCTTGAGGCGCATGTCCAGCAACGGGAAGTCAGACGCCTCCTCATGAAGACCGACGATATCGAAGCCTTTGTCGCGGTGCTCCGCAGCGGTTCCCTCAATGCCGCCGCGCTGTCCCTGGGACTTACCCAGCCAGCCATCACCCGCCGCCTGCAGAGCCTGGAACAGGATCTGGGTGTCGAGTTGCTCGACCGCCACACCAAGCCACTCAAGCCGACACGCCTGGGGCAGGAGGTCTACGGCCACTGCCGCGCCATCCTGCGCGAGATGGACGCCCTGCGCGAGCGGGTGGCGGGCGATGCCCCGCCGTCCGGGCTGCTACGCCTGGGCGTGCCCCAGACCCTGGGCGATGCGCTGTTGCTGGAGGCCGTGAAGGCCATCCGTACCCGCTACCCGGAACTGCGTACCCAGGTGGCGACCGGCTGGGGCAGCGTGCTGGTCAGCCGTATCGAGCATGGCGAGCTGGACGGCGCCCTGGTACTGTTTCCGGCCAACAAGGTGTTTCCCGACAACGTCGAGGCCCAGGCCCTCGGCGCCATGCCGCTGCAGGTGGTCGGCGCCCGAGACCAGGCGCCGGCCAAGGCGCGGCGGCTGGCCGATATCCAGGGTCAGGGCTGGGTACTCAACCCCGACGGCTGCGGCTTTCGCGCCAGTCTGCAACGCACCCTGGCCGAGCATGGCCAGGCGCTGCGCATCAATCTGGAAACCTATGGCACCGAACTCCAGCTCGGCCTGGTGGCGGACGGCCAGGGCCTCGGCCTGGTCCCGGCACCGCTGCTGGCCTTGAGTGCCCACCGCGAACGCCTGGTGGTGATCCCGCTGAAGGACTTCAGGCCGGAAATCCAGCTGTGGCTGATCCATCCGCGCTTTCTCGGACCACTGCAGGGGGTGGTCGAGGGGTTCGGGCAGGAGGCGAGTCAGCTGTTGGCAACCTCCTGACAGCAGAACGCCCGGCAGCCAGGCTGCCGGGCGTCCGTTGCCGCCAGGTTAGGCCGCAGGCTTCGCCAGGAACTCCCGCAGCACGTAGTGCAGGATGCCGCCAGCCTTGAAGTAGCTCACCTCGTTGAGCGTGTCGATGCGGCAGAGCACCTCGACGCTGTCCAGGCTGCCATCCTCGCGGGTGACTTCCAGGGTCAGCGGCATGCGCGGCCGCAACTCGACACCGTCGATGCCCAGCACGGCGATCTTTTCCTTGCCGGTCAGCCCCAGGGACTTGCGGTCCACGCCGTCCTTGAACTGCAGCGGCAACACGCCCATGCCCACCAGGTTGGACCTGTGGATGCGCTCGAAGCTCTCGGCGACCACGGCCTTCACGCCCAGCAGATTGGTGCCCTTGGCCGCCCAGTCACGGGAGGAGCCAGTGCCGTATTCCTTGCCGGCGATGATCACCAGTGGGGTGTTTTCCAGTTCGTACTTCATGGCCGCGTCATAGATCGACAGCTTTTCGCCCGTGGGGACGTGGAAGGTATTGCCGCCTTCCTCGCCACCGAGCATCTCGTTCCTGATGCGGATGTTGGCGAAGGTGCCTCTCATCATGACTTCGTGGTTGCCGCGGCGCGAGCCGTAGGAGTTGAAGTCGGCATAGTCCACGCCATGCTCGGCCAGGTAGCGGCCGGCGGGGCTGTCCTTCTTGATGTTGCCGGCAGGGGAGATGTGGTCGGTGGTGACCGAGTCGCCCAGCAGCGCCAGGATGCGGGCATCGTGGATGTCGGCGATGCGCGGCGGATCGCCGGCAATGGTCTCGAAGAAGGGCGGATTCTGGATGTAGGTGGAGTCGGCATCCCAGACATAGGTCTCGGCGTCCGGCACCTGGATCGCCTGCCACTTCTCGTCGCCGTCGAATACGGCGCCGTATTGCTTGTGGAACATGGCGGTGTCGAGCTTCTGCACGGCGTCCGCCACTTCCTGCTGGGTGGGCCAGACGTCTTTCAGATAGACCGGCTGGCCGTCGTTACCCATGCCCAGCGGCTCCTGGGTCAGATCGACCTTGACGCTGCCGGCCAGCGCATAGGCCACCACCAGCGGCGGCGAGGCCAGCCAGTTGGTCTTGACCAGCGGATGCACCCGGCCTTCGAAGTTGCGGTTGCCGGAGAGCACCGAGGCCACGGTGAGGTCGGCGTCCTGGATCGCCTGTTCGATGGGATCGAGCAGCGGACCGGAGTTGCCGATGCAGGTGGTGCAGCCATAGCCGACCAGATCGAAACCGAGGTCGTTGAGATAGGGGGTGAGTCCGGCGGCGTTGTAGTAGTCGGTCACCACCTTGGAGCCGGGGGCGAGGGACGACTTGACCCAGGGCTTGCGCATCAGGCCTTTCTCGGCGGCCTTCTTCGCCAGCAGACCGGCGGCCATCATCACGCTGGGGTTGGAGGTGTTGGTGCAGGAGGTGATGGCGGCGATCACCACGGCACCGTCCTCTAGCTGGAAGGTCTGGCCGTCGAGCTGGACCTCCACGCCACTGCCCGCCTTGGGGGCCTCGGCTTTTTTCGGCGCCAGGGCAGTGAAGTCGCCAAAGGTCTTGGCGACCTCGCCTAGCAATACGCGATCCTGGGGTCGCTTGGGACCGGCCAGACTGGATTGGACTTCGCCCATGTCCAGCTCCAGCACGTCGGTGAACACCGGCTCATCGCCGGGATTGCGCCACAGGCCCTGGGCCTGGGTGTAGGCTTCCACCAGCTGCACGGTCTCCTCGGGACGACCGGACAGGCGCAGGTAATCCAGGGTGATCTGGTCCACCGGGAAGAAGCCGCAGGTGGCGCCGTACTCCGGCGCCATGTTGCCGATGGTGGCGCGGTCGGCGAGGGGCAGGGTGGCCAGGCCATCGCCGAAGAATTCGACGAACTTGCCCACCACGCCCTTCTTGCGCAGCATCTGGGTCACGGTCAGCACCAGGTCGGTGGCGGTGATGCCCTCGCACAGCTTGCCGGTGAGCTTGAAGCCCACCACCTCGGGGATCAGCATGGACACCGGCTGGCCGAGCATGGCCGCCTCGGCCTCGATGCCGCCCACGCCCCAGCCCAGCACGCCCAGGCCATTGATCATGGTGGTGTGGGAGTCGGTGCCGACCAGGGTATCGGGGAAGGCATAGGTGCGGCCGTCCTCGTCCTTGGTCCAGACGGTGCGGCCCAGGTACTCCAGGTTGACCTGGTGGCAGATGCCGGTGCCCGGTGGGACCACGCGGAAGTTGTCGAAGGCGTTCTGGCCCCAGCGCAGGAAGGCATAGCGCTCGCCATTACGCTCCATCTCGATCTCGACGTTCTCGTGGTAGGCGTTTTCGCTGGCGTAGCGATCCACCATCACGGAGTGGTCGATCACCAGGTCGACAGGAGAAAGCGGATTGATCCGCTGCGGATCGCCACCGGCCTTGGCCACGGCTTCGCGCATGGCGGCCAGGTCGACCACTGCCGGTACGCCGGTGAAGTCCTGCATCAGTACCCGCGCCGGCCGGTACTGGATCTCGCGGTTGGCGGAACGGGTCTTGGTCCAGTCGGCCAGGGCCTGGAGGTCCTCGCCGGTAACGGTCTGGTTGTCTTCCCAGCGCAGCAGGTTCTCCAGCAGCACCTTGAGGGATTTGGGCAGCTTGTCGAGATTGCCCAGGGTCTGCGCCGCGTCGGGCAGACTGTAATAGTGGTAGGTGCGCTCACCGACCTGCAGGGTCTTGAGGCTTTTGAGGCTGTCCAGGGCTGGCATCAGGGGTCTCCTTATCGACGCTTCGACGGTTGCCCGCTGGCCGTTCGAGCCTCGAAAGGTGAAGGAGACCCGTACCAGCGCTGGGCGGACTGATTTTTCTAGGTGTAGTACTGGACCGATAGGCGCCGCTGGCGTTCCCCAGCGGGCGCGCTGGGGTATAGTGCGCGCCCTGCGTGACCCCTTGAGGAAGCCCCTTCGTGAATACCCTGTTGCTGCTGTGCCGTACCGGATTCGAAGGCGAGGTCTGCGCCGAGCTCGGCGAGCGGGCGGCGCTGCTCGGCGTGGCCGGTTATTCCAAGGGCAAGCCGGGTGCGGCCTATGCCGAATTCGTCTGTGGCGACGCCGAGGGTGCCGCCCGGTTGATGCAGACCATCACCTTCGCGGAGCTGATCTTTCCCCGCCAGTGGTCCCGTGGCGCCTTTCTTGGCCTGCCCGAGCAGGACCGCATCGGCCCGCTGCTGGAGCTGCTGGCTGACTATCCTGTCTGCGGCAGTCTGGCCCTGGAGATGCCCGACACCAACGATGGCAAGGCGCTCTCCACGTTCTGCAAGAAATTCGAGCGCCCCCTGACCCTGGCGCTGCGCAAGGCCGGCCGCCTGGTGGACGATGCCCGGGCGCCGCGGCTGCAGCTGACCTTTCTCAGCGGACGCGAGGTTTTCGTCGGCGTGGTCGAGCCGGGCAACGCCGCCCTCTGGCCCATGGGCATCCCGCGGCTGAGGTTTCCCCGCGAGGCTCCCAGTCGCTCGACCCTCAAGCTGGAAGAGGCCTGGCACCACTTCATCCCGCGTCCCGATTGGGAAACCCGCCTGTCCTCCGAGATGCGCGCCGTCGATCTGGGCGCCGCCCCGGGTGGCTGGACCTGGCAGCTGGTGGCCCGCGAGATGCTGGTGACGGCGGTGGACAACGGCCCCATGAACGAGGCGCTGATGGACACGGGCCTGGTGGAGCACCTGCAGGTCGACGGCTACGCCTTCGTCCCCAAGCGCCCGGTGGACTGGATGGTCTGCGACATCGTCGAGAAGCCCGCCCGCACCGCGGCGCTGATCGAACGCTGGATCGGCGAGGGTCATTGCCGCGAGGCGGTGGTCAATCTCAAGCTGCCGATGAAGCAGCGCTATCGCGAAGTGGCCGGTATCCTCGAACGCCTGCACGACCACTTCGAAGGCCGCGGCCAGCGCGTCACCATTGGCTGCAAGCAGCTCTACCACGACCGCGAGGAAGTGACTTGTCACCTGCGGCGGCTGGACAAGAAACCCTAGGCCTCTACCACGCTCTGAATGCAGATCGCCGTAACCGCTTTACCCCTTGGAGACCCCATGACCCTCGAAGCCGATGCCACCCTCGACGCCAGCGGGCTGAACTGCCCGGAGCCGGTGATGATGCTGCACAACAAGGTGCGCGACATCGCCCCCGGCGCCCTGCTCAAGGTCATCGCCACCGATCCCTCAACCCAGCGCGACATCCCCAAGTTCTGCGTCTTCCTCGGCCATGAACTGGTGGAGAAGAGCGAGGGGGAAGGGCGCTATCTGTACTGGATTCGCAAGAAGGTGGAGTGAGGCAAAGGTACCGCTCCGCAGCCCGTCGAGTACCTGTAGGAGCGCCGCATCGGCGGACCGCCATGGCCGCGATAAAGCGGGCTCATCTCGTCAGTTCCAGCTAAGGCTCGACCTCTTATCGCGGCCGTGGGCCGCTCCCACACAAGGAGTCAGCCGTAGGTTGGATTGAGACCGCTCCCTCGTCGAAGCCCAACGCTGGATGCTGAGATCGGTCTGTTGGGCTTCGCTTGCGCTCAACCCAACCTATGATGCGTAGCCAAGGCCCGCACCGCGCGGGATTGCCTTTCGTAGGTTGGGTTGAGACGGCTCCATCGTCGAAGCCCAACAGGCCGATGCCAAGCGCGCCGTAGCATGGAAAACCGCGCAGCGCTTTCCGCGGTAGGCCGCCGACTCCGTGGCCAAGGCCATGCCGTGGTCCACCTTGCGTTCAGGTGGCACCCAGGCTCCTGACCACCTCCATCAGATGTTCTCCCAGCCGCCGATGCTGGTCCGCCTCGAAATGCACCCCGTCCACCGGACTCACCTGGATGATCTCGCCGGCATCGACGAAGGTTGCGCCCTGGGCTTCGGCCACCTGGCGATAACGTGCGGCCAACGCGCGGGACTTGGCCGCACCGCCGGCGAAGATCTCGCCGAGAAAGCCCACTTCCTCGATGGGCGCCGGCGCCATGACGATGAGCTGGGGCGTGGCGCCGCCCGGCCCGGCATTGCAACGCCCGATCTCGTCCAGCAGCACCTGCAGGGCACTGGCGATGTCCGCCGGGGTCACCGACAGCCGCGCCTTGAGGTCGTTGGTGCCCAGCATCAGCAGCAGGACGTCCACCGGCAGCTGGCTCTCCAGGCAGGGCCGGAGATAGCTCAGGCCGTTCTTGTGGTGGCCGTCGATGGGATCGTCGTGCACCGTGGTGCGGGCAGGCAGGCCTTCCTCGATCACCCGCCAATCTGTGCCCAGCCCGCGGGCCAGGACGCCAGGCCAGCGTTCGTCCCAACCGAAGCGTTCGAGTACGCCAGGCTGGGTCAGGGGCCGGGTGCCGTGAGTGTTGGAGTCGCCATAGCAGAGCAGGGTACGCAAGGGCATGGGAAAGCCTCGTCGGAACAGGTCATCCCCACCCTAGAGGCTATTCCCGCCGGTCGCGAGGGCCGGCCGTCGTGCCAGCGAAGCCGGGTCAGCCCTCGCTGGGCGCCTCGCCGCCTCGCGTCGCCTGGTCCAACGGCGAGCCGCCCACCTCATAGCGCACGTTCATGCGTGGCGAGGCCAGCTCGATGCCGGCATCGTCCAGGTAGCGCTTGAGCCTGAGGTTGAAGGCCCGCGACACCTCCCACTGCTTGATCGGCGCGGTCTTGAAGCGGAATCTCAGGATCGCCATGCCGGAATCGAAGCTTTCCACCCCCTGCAGCTCCAGCGGCGACCAGATGTCCCGGCCCATCAGCGGATCCTGGCGCAACGAGCGACCGACGTCCTGGACCATCTCGATGGCCTTGTCCACCGACAGCGCCTGGGGAATCGGCAGGCGGAAGATGGCGTAGCCGAATTGCCGCGAGTAGTTCTGGATGCTCTTGATCTCGCTGAAGGGGATGGTGTGGACGATGCCATCGATATCCCTCAGCCGCACGGTACGGATGGTCAGTCCCTCGACGGTGCCCAGGTGGTTGCCCACGTCGACGTAGTCGCCGATGGCCAGGGAGTCCTCGATGATGATGAACAGCCCGGTGATGAGGTCGGCCACCAGGCTCTGGGCGCCGAAGCCCACCGCCAGGCCGATGACGCCGGCACCGGCCAGCAGCGGGGTGACGTTCACGCCCATGTTGGCCAGGGCGACGATCAGGGCGATGACGAAGATGGTCAGGAACAGCACGTTGCGGATCAGCGGCAACATGGTCTGGGCGCGGGCATTGTTCGGGCTGACGCGATGCAGATTGAGGCCGCGGTGGATCGCGGTATCGGCCAGGATCCACACCAGCCAGGCCAGCAGCAGGGTGCCACCCAGGCCAAAGAACTTGCTGGCGACCGCATGGCCGTCACCCTGGCTGAATCTCAGCAGCGAAAGATTCCAGGCGCGCAGCGCCAGCTCGATCCCCACCAGCCAGATGACGATACCCAGCACCAGCACGAAGAAGGCCCGCAGCCGTTCGGCATAGGCCTCCTGGATCCGGCCGTGCGGTCGCCGGCGCAGCAGGCGCGCCCGCACCAGGGCGTTGAGCCCCAGGGCGGCGCCCATGGTCACGGCGAACAGCAGCGCCCGGCGCAGGGCGTCGCTGGTATCGCCGGCGGAGACAAAGGTGGCCACCACCGAGACCGCCACCAGGATCAGCAGCGGCAGGTGCCAGAGGCGGGCGATCAGATGGCGCACGCCCTGCAGCCCGTGCAGCGCCTGGCGCTTGGCCAGCGGCTGGTTGCGGATCAGGTGGGCGATGGGTCGGCGGAATCTCAGGGCGAACTGGGCGGTGAGCAGCGCCGCGCAGATGTTGGCGCCGATGGCGATGACCGCGGCCAGGTGTGGCCCCAGGGTCTCGGCCAGGTGCGGATCGCTGGCGGCGCCACCCAGGGCCGCCAGGCTGCCGATGATCCATAGCGGGCGAAAGGCGCGGCGACGCAGGATCAGCAACGCCCGGCTGCGGTGAGCGCCGCTGGGCAGGGAGCAGATCACCACCACCGTTGCCGCGAACAGCGGGCCAATGACGGCGGCATAGGCCAGGGTGACGGCGACGGTCTTGCCCAGGGAGTCCGGCATCCACAGGGATACCAGCAGGGTGATGACGAACGCCAGCAGCCAGGGTGCCAGCTTGCGCAGGGCGAAACGCACCAGGTCCAGGGTCCGTGGCCTGAGCGGGAGTTCCTCGGAGAGCCTGAACCTGATGCGCAGCCGATGACTGATGCTCTTCAGGCCCAGGGCGCAACCGGCCCAGAAGGCCAGGGTGATGACGAAGCCCGAGAGCAGATTGAGTCGCTGTTCGGGCGCGGGTGCCAACATGGCCAGCTCCGCGCCCGCCTGCTCCAGCTGGAATTGCCAGCGCTCGCGCAGGTTGTCGCGCTGCAATTGCTGCTCGACCACCGTCATGGTGTCGGTGATCAGCCCGATCACGCCCTGGGAGGCGCTGGGTTCGGCCTTGGCCTGGGCCGCCTGTAGCTTCTTGAGATCCGCCAACAGACGATTGCGCTGCTGCTCGCTTTCCAGGGTCTTGATGACCTGGTCCAGGGACTGGCCGAATTGCGGATCGACCTGATCCTTCTGGGCGCCCGGCAGCCCGGGGAGGGCGGCCTGGACCGGGCCGATGAACAGGAAGCAGAGGCAAAACAGCTGTAGCAGGCGAAAGATCATCGAAGCCGCACGCTCGCGAAAGGGGGAAACGCCCGTCCTGAACGGCCCAGGGCCGTCCGACGAGAGGGGGTCAGTGTAGCAAGGGCTTGGCGCTGTGGATGCGTCGCCGGGCACTGCGGGCCAGCCGCACCGAGAGCAGGATGGCCGCGCAGGTCAGCCCCAGTACCAGACCCTGCCAGAGGCCGGCCGGACCCCTTGGTGCCCCGAACCAGTCGCTCAGCCCCAGCGCCCAGCCCACCGGCAGGCCCACGCCCCAGTAGGCCAGCAGGGTGATGACCATGGTCGCGCGGGTATCCTGATAACCGCGCAGGGCGCCCGCGGCGGTCACCTGGATGGCATCGGAGAACTGGAAGATGCCGGCGAACACCAGCAGCGAGGCCGCCAGCTGGATCACCGCCTGGTCCTGGGAATAGAGGCCGGCGATAGCCGTGCGCGCGGTCAGCATCAGGGTGCAGGAAACGCAGGCGCAGAGCAGTCCGGCGGCCATGCCGACCCCGGCGGAAAAGCGCGCCTCGCGCGGTTCGCCGCGCCCCAGCGCCTGGCCGACCCGCACCGTCACCGCCATGCCCAGGGCCAGGGGCACCATGAACACCAGGCCGGAGAAATTGAGCGCCACCTGGTGCCCGGCGACCACGGTCGGACCCAGCTCGCCGATCAGCAGGGCCACCACGGAAAAGATGCTGGATTCGGCGAACACCGCGATGCCGATGGGCACGCCGATGGCCAGCAGGGCGCGCAGCGTGGGTCCGTGCGGTCGCTCGAAGCGGGCGAAGATGGCGCAGGCGCGATAGCGCTCGGTGCGGATGATCGCCAGCATGGCCAGCAGCATCGCCCACATCACCGTGCCCGAGGCGAAGCCGCACCCGGCGCCGCCCAGGGCTGGCATGCCCAGGTGCCCATGGATGAAGATCCAGTTCAGCGGCACGTTCAGGGCCAGTCCGGCGAGGCCCACCAGCATCGCCGGCCGGGTACGCCCGAGACCGTCGCTGAAGCAGCGCAGCACATAGTAGAAGGCCGTGGCGGGCAAGCCCATGGCGATGCCCTTGAGATAGAGCAGGGTCGGCCCGATCAGCTGGGCGTCGACGTGCATGGCCACCAGCAGCGGTCGGGCGTTGAGCAGCAGCAGGCTGGCGATGAGGCCGCAGCCCAAGGCCAGCCAGAGCGCCTGGCGGACCAGCGGGCCGATCTCCTGGCTGCGGCCGCCGCCATGGCGCTCGGCCACCTTGGGCGTGGTCGCCAGCAGGATGCCGGTCATCAGCAGGAACACTGGAATCCACACGGAATTGCCCAGGGCGACGGCGGCGAGGTCCAGCGGGCCAACGCGACCGGCCATGACGGCGTCGACGAAGCCCATGGCCGAATGGGAGAGCTGGGCGATGACGATGGGCGCGGCCAGGGAGAGCAGGGCGCCGAATTCACGTCTGATGCGGGGCAGGGAGGCGGTCACTTGATCGTTCGGTCAGCTTCGGGGCCGATAGTCTAGTCCTCATGGCCCGGGTGGCAACCCTCGCGGCGACCGTTGCCTGCTGCCGGTGGCCTGCTAAAGTGCCGGTCCCCGCCCTTGCGAGTGCCCAGGCATGCACATTCTCGCCGACGAAAACATACCGCTGCTGGACGCCTTCTTCGGCACCCACGCCACTCTCGAACGCCTTCCCGGTCGCGCCTTCGACCGCGCTGCCGTGAGTCGCGCCGATGCGCTGCTGGTGCGCTCCATCACCCGCGTCGACGCGGCGCTGCTGGCCGGATCTCGGGTCGGCTTCGTCGGCACCTGCACCATAGGTACCGATCATCTGGACCTCGGCTATCTGGAGCAGGCGGGCATCCGCTGGAGCAATGCGCCCGGCTGCAATGCCCGCGGCGTGGTGGACTGGGTGCTCGGCGCCCTGCTGGCGCTGGCCGATGGCGCTGGCGCCGATCTGGCCGGGCGCACCTATGGCATCGTCGGCGCCGGCCAGGTCGGGGGCCGCCTGGCCGAGGTGCTGCGCGGACTGGGCTGGACGGTGCTGGTCTGCGATCCCCCACGTCAGGCGATTGAGCAGGGCGACTTCCACGGCCTCGACGAGCTGGTCGAGCGCTGCGACGTGCTCTGTCTGCACACCCCGCTGATCCGTGATGGCGAGCGGCGCACCCTGCACCTGTTCGATGGCGCTCGCCTCGCCAGCCTGCGTCCGGGAACCTGGCTGCTCAATGCCTGCCGGGGCGAGGTGATCGACAACGCTGCGCTGCGTGCGCATCTGGCGGGTGGCGCCGAGCTGGCGGTGGCACTGGATGTCTGGGAAGGCGAGCCCGGTATCGATCCTGAATTGGCCCGTCTCTGTCAGCTGGTGACGCCCCATATCGCCGGGCACAGCCTGGAAGGCAAGTGGCGCGGCACGGCGCAGATCTACGAGGCGTTCTGCGCCTGGACCGGGGAAACGCCGCGGCTGGGTCTGGGCGATCTGTTGCCGCCGCAGCAGTTGGAGCGCCTGGTGTTTGGCGCGGATACGCCCGAGGCGACGGCCTTCAGGCGCGTCTGTCGTGCGGTCTATGACCCGCGCGACGACGATGCGGCGCTACGCGCGACCCTCGCCTTGCCGGCCCAGGCGCGGGCTCAGGCGTTCGACGCGTTGCGCAAGGGCTATCCCATGCGTCGGGAGATTCCGGGGCTGGTGCTCGAAGGGGCGGGCATGGCTCGGCTGGCGAAGGCCCTGGGCTGCGACTGGCGACATGGCGACGGTTCCGAAAGCGGCGGTGTCGCTTAGGACCGGGGCGAAGCGGAAGCGTTCAGGCGGGACAACGGACTCCCGCCTGCCGGCTCGGGCGGCCGAACTCAGTGGTATTCGCAGAGGTAGGCGGTGTCTTCCGCGACCTTGAGCTGGAACTTGGCGTTGGCCGGCACGGTGAACTGGCTGCCCGCGGCGAAGGTTTCCCAGGTCTCGCTGCCCGGCAGCTTCACGGTCAGGGCGCCGGCCACCACGTGCATGATCTCCAGCTGGCTGGTGCCGAATTCGTATTCGCCGGGGGCCATGACGCCCAGGGTGGCAGGCTTGGACTTGAGGCTGAAGGCGATGGATTTGACGGTGCCGTCGAAGTATTCGTTGACCTTGAACATTGGATTTCCTTGTGCGAGAGCGGTTAGAACCGTCGGCGAGTATGCCCAAGGCCGAGGCCCACTGTCACCGCTCCAGACGAGGCTAGCGCGCGAGCGCCGGCAGGCTGGCCGGTATCAGCTTGGCGGTGTTGCGCGCGTCGGTCTCGGCGCGGTGCAGCACCCCGGTAAAGGCCAGTCCGGCCGATTCCAGGGCGGCGGTGAGACCCAGCGGACGCGCCAGGCCACGGGCCTTGGCGAAGGCCTGCTTGAGATTGCGATGCGGGACCCGGGCGAGGTGGGTGTGCAGATCGTATTCGCGCCAGGCCCGCTCCAGCAGACGGCGGTCGAAATCGCCCCAGCTGCACCAGCCGGCGAGGGTGGTCTCATAGGCGCCCAGCCAGGCCTCGAACGCCGGCCAGGTACTTTCCAGGGGCTCGGCGCCATCGACGTCGGCCTGGCTGATATGGGTGAGGTCGCGGCAGAAGGGCGTCAGCAGCGGCAGGCGCCGGGGCTGGACGAAACTCTGATAGCGACCGAGCTCCTGGCCCTCGGTATCCACCATCACCGCGCCGATCTCGATGATCTCCATCAACTCCAGCGGCCAGCCGCCTTCGTCGGTGGTCGCTTCCAGGTCCAGCACCAGCCAATGCTTCATCGTCACGCCCTCGGGCAGCCGCCTCGCTCGTCGCAGATAAGACGGTGGAAAGGCCGCGGGGTTGCGTGGCGAGGTGCGAATGGACGTTACATTCATGACTCGATAGCGACATCTGGTCACGATTCGCTTGTGAGGCCCCAGCCTTGCTCTTAAGCTTGAACCCTCTTTCTCTGCGAGTTTCACCCATGGAGTGCCGTCCGGGTTGTGGCGCCTGTTGCATCGCGCCCTCGATCTCCTCACCGCTGCCACGCATGCCCCAGGGCAAGCCCTCCGGGGTGCGCTGCGCTCATTTGGACAGCACCAATCGCTGCGACCTGTTCGGCTCGCCGCTGCGCCCGGCGGTGTGCGGCGGCTTCCAGGCCGAACTGGCGTTCTGCGGTACCAGCAGCGCCGAGGCCATGGCCATCCTGCTGCGCCTCGAAGGTGAAACCGCTGCCTGATCCGGTTTTGAATTGCGCTCTCCGACAACCACAACAACAAGGGACGTCCCATGCACAAGCCGCTTCGCTCCATCCTCGCCCTGACTCTGCTCGCAGCCACCGGCCTGGCCCAGGCCGAGGACTGGGAACTCGCCAAGCAGGAAGACGGGATCCAGGTCTATACCCGGGCCGTCGCCGGCTCCAAGTACAAGGCCTACCGCGGCGTGGTCCAGATCAAGGCCGATCCGGCCACCATCGCCAAGCGGCAGGACGATCCGGTGGGCTCCTGCAAATGGATCTTCCGCTGCCAGTCGCTGCAGGTGCTCAAGCGCCAGGACAACCAGGCCTGGACCTACATGCGCATCGACATGCCCTGGCCGGTAACCGCCCGTGACGTGGTGCTGCACATTACCGAGCAGAAGACGCCCGATGGCGGCTTCACCCGCACCCTCGAAGGCCAGCCGGACTATCGTCCCGCCGCCGACGGCTACGTACGGGTTGCCAGCTTCCAGGGCCAGTGGCGCGTGGTACCGAAAAACGGCGGCTCGGAAGTGACCTACGAGGCCCAGAGCGAGCCGGGTGGCAGCGTGCCGTCCTGGCTGGCCAACAGCTTCGTGGTGGATGCCCCGCTCAACACCCTGAAGGGCCTGCGCCAGGCCGCGCAGCGCTGACCGACCGCCTCCAGGGCAACGGCCTGGCCCGCTGGCGCCAGGCCTATTTATGACCGCCCTGTGAGCCGTGGCAGTCCACCCGCACTCCTGAATAGCTGTATTTAATACCACCCCTATGGTCTTGAGGCATGAAGGGTCGACCCCTCCGTCTCGGCAGTGGTAATCAGCGCGCAGGGACGGTCGCTGCCCGACTGCGCCTTTTACGGCGCCATCCATCCACCAGGCGGAAGGCCAGCAGCGCGGCGCCGATGGCGGCGTAGATCGCCCACTCTTCCAGGTCCGAGCGCACGATCCAGAGGTAGTGCAGCAGGCCCAGGCCCAGCACCAGGTAGGCCAGCCGATGCAGCTCCTTCCAGCGCTTGCCCAGGCGGCGCATGGCCGGGCGATTGGAGGTAACGGCCAGGACCAGCAGGATCAGCAACGCCGCGGCACCGACGATGATGTAGGGGCGGCGCTGCAACTCCACGCCCAGTTGCGACAGGTCGAAGCCCAGCACGAAGGCCAGGTAGCCCAGGAAGTGCAGCAGGGCATAGGTGAAGGTCCAGAGGCCGAGCTGACGGCGGATCACCGGCCAGAGCTTCCAGCGGGTGAGGCGCGACAGCGGGGTCAGACTCAGCGTCAGCAACAGCAGCACCAGGGCGCCGGTCCCTAGCTTGTCCACCAGCGCCTTGCCCGGATCCGGGCCAAGGGCGAAGATCCAGGCCTGGTACAGCCACCACAGCGGCGGGCAGAGTGCGGCGACGAACACCGCGACCCGCCAGAGCAGCAATCCCATCAGTAGTTTCTCCGCAGATCCATGCCGCTGTAGAGCGACGCCACTTCCTCGCCATAGCCGTTGAACATCAGTGTTGGTCGCACGTTGGGGCTGAACAGGCCGCTGGGTAGCCGGCGTTCGCGGGCCTGGCTCCAGCGCGGGTGATCCACTTCCGGATTGACGTTGGCATAGAAGCCGTACTCGTTGGGTGCCATGCCTTGCCAGGTGGTGCGGGGTTGCTCTTCCACCAGGCTGATGCGCACGATGGACTTGATGCCCTTGAAGCCGTACTTCCAGGGCACGATCAGCCGCAGCGGCGCGCCGTTCTGGTTGGGCAGCACCCGGCCGTACATGCCCACCGTCATCAGCGTCAGCGGATGCATGGCTTCATCCAGGCGCAGGCCTTCCACATAGGGCCAGTCCAGCAGGGCGAAGCTGGAATTCATGCCGGGCATGTGCTGCGGGTCCTTTAGCGTCTCGAACTTCACGTAGCGCGCCTTGCCCGTGGGTTCGACCCGCTTGAGCAAACTGGCTAGCGGAAAGCCCAGCCAGGGGATGACCATCGACCAGGCCTCGACGCACCTCATGCGGTAGATGCGCTCCTCCAGGGTATCGGGCCCGAACAGGTCTTCAAGACCGTAGGTGCCGGGTTTGCCCACCTCGCCATCGACCACCACGCTCCAGGGCTGGGTGGGCAGCTGAGCGGCGTGGGCGGCGGGATCGCTCTTGTCCGGCCCGAACTCATAGAAGTTGTTGTAATGGGTGGCGTCCTTGAAGGGCGTGATGTCCTCGCCCTTCACCGTGGCCGCCTGCCAGCGGGTAGCGGGCAGCTTGCGTTCGAACCAGTCCGGGCCCTTGGCGGCTTCGACGTCGCCATAGCTGGAAGCGGCCGCCAGCGCCCAGCCGGGCAGGGCGGCGCCGGCGAGCAGGGCGCCGCTGGCCCCGAGCAGCTGGCGCCGGGACAGGTAGACGGCTTCGGGGGTGATCTCCGACCCCAGGCAGGCAGAGCGCGGAACGATCTTGATCGGCATGACGGACCTCGGCGGGGAATGCGCGCAGGAGAGCGGCTGGCTAACAGCGTGAGACATCCCGGTCGTGAAAAGCTTCCCAGCGCAGACGATAGCCTGCCGCCCCGGTCGGGCGGAAGGTCGTTTCGCTCAGCCGAGCAGCCGGTCCAGGGTGATGGGCAGCTGCCGTACCCGTATGCCCGTGGCATGGAAGACGGCATTGGCGATGGCCGGGGCGACGCCGACCACGCCGATTTCGCCGAGGCCCTTGATGCCCAGGGGATGCCCGCGGCTGTCGTCTTCGTCCAGCAGCAGGGCCTGCAGCTCGGGCACATCGGCCTGGGTGGCCACCAGGGCTTCGGCCAGGTCGGCGTTCATCCAGCGCCCCTGGCTCGGGTCCAGTCGGCTCTGCTCCAGCAGGGCCTGGCCCAGGCCCCAGAGCATGCCGCCTTCCAGCTGGTTCTGCGCCAGCCGGCGATTGACGACACGGCCGCCGGCGAAGGCCCCCACCAGCCGGCGCACCCGCACCGTACCCAGCTGCGGGTCCACCGCGACCTCGGCGAACTGGGCGCCGAAGGCGGCGCGACCGAGGGCGGGACGATTCGCCAACTGGCCGGCGGTGCTGGCTTCGACGCTCACCTCCGCGAGGTCATGGCGGCGGAGCAGTTCCACCAGGGCGTGACGTTGCCCGGGGGCCGTGCGGCTCACCAGGGCGCCCTTGGCGAGTCGCCAGTCCCCGGCGTCGGGCGAGGGGGTATCGACCAGTGCGGCCAGGCGCTGGCGCAGGTGGTCGGCGGCCGCCTGGATGGCCGCGCCCAGGCTGAGGGTGGTGGAAGAGCTGGCGGTCAGCGAGCTGTAGGGCAGGTCGGTGTCGCCGCCATGCAGGCGCACGAGTTCCAGGGGCAAGCCGAGGGCTTCGGCCGCGAGTTGGCTCAGGGCCGTCCAGCTGCCTTGGCCCAGTTCGTGGGTCGAGCTTTCCACGTCCGCCGTGCCGTCCGCCTGCAGCCGGATGCGCGCCGAGGCCGCCATCTGGGCAACGTGGTAGACCGCGGTCGCCATGCCGTAGCCGATCAGCAGCTCGCCATCGCGCATGGCGCCGATGCCGGGATCGCGGTCCGCCCAGCCGATGGCCGCCGCACCGGCCGCATAGCACTGGCGCAGACTCTTGCTCGACCAGGGGTTGCCACTCTGGGGCTCCACCTCGGCATGGTTGCGCAAGCGGACCTCCAGCGGGTCGAGACGCAGATGGTGGGCCCATTCGTCCAGGGCACTCTCCACGGCGAACTGGCTGACTGCCACCCCCGGTGCGCGCAGCCAACTCGGGGCATTGAGCGGCAGCCGCACCGTGGCGTGGCCGGTGCGCAGGTGTGGGCAGGCATAGAGCTTTGGCGTCATCTCGCCGACCGGTTCGATGAAGTTGGAGGTGTGGGCGTTCTGGATCAGGGCATCCTGCAGCAGCACGCTGAGCTGGCCATCGCGGTGGCCACCCAGGCGCAGTCGCTGGCGGGTCGCCCCGCGATAAGGCATCAGGGCGAAGGTCTGGCGTCGACTCAGCACCAGCTTCACCGGGCGGCCGAAGAGCTTGGCGGCCATGGCCGCAAGCAGCGGATGGGCATTGCCCTTCTTGCCACCGAAGCCCCCACCGACCAGTGGCGAACGAAAACGGATGTGGGTGGAGAAGTCGGGCTCGGCGCGGCCCGCGCGCATGACCGCCGGAAAGTCCTGGCTGACGCCAAGCGCGAAGGCCTGCGCCAGGGCGTAGGCGTCGCCATAGGTGAATTGGGTGCCGGCATCCACGACCAGTCGGCCCCGATTGTCCCAGGCTGCCAGGGCGGCGCCGGGCTCCAGGGCATTGTGGTGCTGGGGCTCCGTGGTGTACTCCAGCTCCAGGCGTTCCGGCGCCGCTGCCCAGGCGACGTCGGGTTGGCCGCGCTCGGTGATCGCCGGTTCGCCGGCGCCGACCACTTCCGGATACTCGACGGGCAGTCGGGTGAAGTCGAAGTCCTGGCCCAGCGACTCCGCGCCGTACTCCACCTCGATCAGCTGGGCGGCGAACTCGGCCTGGTCCGCTCGCTCGGCCACCACCACCGCGACGACCTGCCCGCTGTAGTGGAGGCGGTCGTCCTGCAACGGCAGAAAGCGCCCCAGTTCGCCGCCGGGCAGGGTGGTGATCGGTTGCAGGCGCGGGGCGTTCAGGTGCGTCATGACCAACAACACCCCGGGCGCCTGCTCGGCGGCTGCCACTGCCAGGCGCTGGATACGCCCCTGAGCCCGTTCGCTCTGCACCAGGGCGGCATGGGCCGGCGTGCCCGCGACCTCGCTGTGGGAGAGGTCGGCGCTGTAGCGGGCGGCGCCGGTGACCTTGGCCAGGCTTTCCAGACGGTGAGGGGCAGAGGACATGGACGGGCTCCGGTAGGTGGCCCTTCGGCAGACTGCCCCGGGTGACGCGCCGTTCGTGCCACTGGTCGCATGCCATACTGCGGCGACCCCTAGCCCTCAGGAGTGCCCGATGAAGAAGCTGATCAATAGCCCCGCCACCGTGGTTCGCGAGCTGCTCGAAGGACTCGTGAGCCTGGACCCCGGACTCGCCCTGCTGGCCGAGGAACAGGTCATCCTGCGCCAGCCCCTGGCCGCTACGGGAGATCGCCCGGTGGCGGTGATTTCCGGCGGCGGCAGTGGTCATGAACCGGCCCATGCCGGCTACGTCGGTGAGGGCATGCTGACCGCCGCGGTGGCGGGCGACGTCTTCACCTCCCCCAGCGTCGATGCCGTGCTGGCGGCCATCCGCGCGGTGGCCGGTCCGGCGGGTGCCCTGCTGGTGGTCAAGAACTACACCGGCGATCGCCTCAACTTCGGGCTGGCCGCCGAACTGGCGCGCAGCGAAGGCATTCCGGTCGAGACGGTGCTGGTGGCGGACGACGCCGCCTTGCGCCATACCGTAGCGCCGGAAAAGCGCCGGGGTATCGCGGGGACCGTGCTGATCCACAAACTCGCGGGCGCAGCGGCCGCCGCCGGGCGATCCCTGGTCGAGGTAGCCGCCCTGGCCCGCGCGGCGAGCGCCGACCTGCGCAGCATGGGTGTCGCCCTGGGTGCCTGCACGGTACCGGCCGTGGGCCACCCGGGTTTCCAGCTGGCGGAGGATGAGGTGGAATGGGGCCTCGGCATCCACGGCGAGCAGGGCGTCGAGCGTGGCCCCTGGCTGGGCGCCGATGCCACCGTGGCGCGCCTGCTGGATACCCTGGTCGAAGACGGCGGCTATCCCGCGGGCACCCGCCTGGCGCTGCTGGTCAATGGCCTCGGTGCAACGCCGCCGCTGGAACTCGCCCTGGTGGCACGGGCGGCATTGAGTCAGTTGCGCCAGCGGGGCCTGGTGGTGGAGCGCGCCTGGACCGGTACCTTCCTCAGTGCGCTGGACATGCCCGGCTGTTCGCTGTCGCTGCTGCCGGTGGACGAGGCGCGCCTGACGCTGCTGGATGCGCCGACCCTGGCCCGTGCCTGGCCGGGTGACGGCCGGGTACCGGCTGCGCCCACCTTATTGCCCACCCCCGCGGTGATATCCGAGGCGAACCCCCGTACCCCGGGCCCCCTGGCGGAGTCCCTGCAGGGGGCGGTGGACGCCGTGATCGCCAGCCTGCTGGCCAACGAAGCCCGCCTCACCGACCTGGACAGCCGCGCGGGTGACGGTGATCTGGGCACCAGCCTGGCCCGTGGCGCCGAGGCGTTGCGTGCCCTGCCGGCCAGCGCCTGGTACACCCCCGCCAGTGCCTTGGCGGCCATGGGTCAGGCGCTGCGCCGCGCCATCGGTGGCAGCTCCGGACCCTTTTATGCCTGTGCGCTGGTCCGCGCCGCTCAGCTGCTGGACGGTGTGGAGCGACCCACGCTGGCCCAGTGGGCCGACGCATTCGCCGGCGGCGTCCAGGCCCTGGCCGAACTGGGTGGCGCCCAGCCGGGCCAGCGCACCATGCTCGATGCCTTGCGGCCCGCGGCGGATGCCCTGCTCGCCGGTGCCCAGGCGGGCGCCGGCCCCGCGCAGGCCTTTGCCACAGCCCTCGCCGCCGCTCGCCAGGGGGCCGAGGCCACCGCCGAGATGCTGCCGGCACAGGGCCGCGCCAGCTACCTGGGCGAACGCGTCCGCGGCATTCCCGATGGTGGCGCCGTGGCGGTGGTCTGCTGGCTGGAAGCCCTGGAACCGGTGATCGCCGGCTAGGCCGACCGCGCGACTACCTGGGTACGCGCCGTGAGCAGGCTCACCAGCACGAAGCTGAGCAGGCTCAGGCCCAGGCTGAAATAGATCGGCGTATTGGCCTCCAGGCCGTCCTTGAGCATGAAGACGATGGCCGCGCCGGAACCCAGCAGCATGCTTGCCAGGGCGCCGGCCGTGGTGGCACGCGGCCAGAGGATGGCACCGAGCAGCGGCACCAGGATGCCGCCCACCAGCAGGTTGTAGGCCAGCGTCAGGGCACCGATGACGTCGCTCACCAGCAGGGCGACGGCGAGCACGGCCAGACCGGTGAGCAGGGTGAAGAGACGCGCCATGCCCAGGGTCGAGGCCTTGCCGCCGCGCAGGCGCGGCAGCAGGTCTTCGGTCAGGGTGGTGGCGGCCGCCAGCAGCCCGGCACTGGCGGTGGACATCATGGCCGCCAGGGCGGCGGCGATCACCAGGCCGCGGATACCGTCGGGCAAGGCGCTACGGACGATGGCGGCGAAGGCATTGTTGGCGTCCGCGAGGTCCGGCAGCAGCACCCGGGCGCACATGCCGATCAGGGCACCCACCAGGCCGTAGATCACGCAGTAGACGCCGGCCAGGCTGCCCGCCACTCGCGCCACGCCTTCGCTGCGAGCGGTGAAGACCCGCTGCCAGATGTCCTGGCCGATGAGGATGCCGAAGAAATAGATCAGGAAGTAGGTGAGGATGGTGTCATAGCCGAGGGTGGTCAGGGCGAAGGCGCTGGCTGGCAGCTTGGCCACCAGGGCGTCCCAGCCGCCGACTCGGGTCAGGCAGATCGGCAGCAGCACGAACATCAGGCCCGCGGTCTTGATGACGAACTGGACGATATCGGTCAGCGTCAGTGACCACATGCCGCCGATGCTGGAGTAGATCACCACCACGCCACCGCCGAGCAGGATGGCGCTCCAGAAGGGCAGGTCGAACAGCACCTGGATCACCGTGCCCATGGCCAGCACCGAGACCACGCTGAGCATCAGCGCATAGATGAACATGATCGCGGCGCTGGCCTGGCGGGCCAGCGGCGTGTAGCGCCGTTCCAGCACCTGGGTCACGGTGTAGATGCGCAGCTTGAGCAGCGGCTTGGCGAGGAACAGGTTGAGCACCAGGATGCCGCCGCCCAGCATGGCACACAGCCAGAAGCCGGACAGGCCATGGATGTAGCCCAGGCGGACCGTGCCCACGGTGGCGGCGCCACCCAGCACGGTGGCGGCCATGGTGCCCAGGTAGCAGAGCGGGCCGAGGTTGCGGCCGGCGACGAGGAATTCTTCCTGATTGCGCGCGCGGCGCATGCCGTACCAACCGAGCAGGAGCATGGCCAGGGCGTAGGCCAGGACGACGGAAATATCCAGGATCATTGACGGGATCTCTTGTAGCGGAAGGCAGGGCCGGACGCACCGGCCCATCGAAGGGGCTCGGGGTCAGGCGGCGCGAATGCCGTCCAGCGGTGCGCGGGCACCATGGCGTCTGGGCCGCCGTGCGCCGGCCGGGCCATAGACGGCAGCCGGTTCCGGGAACAGCAGGAGCAGCAGCAGATAGAGCAGCGCGGCGCTGCCCAGCGCCAGCGGCAAGCTCAGGTCGATGCCGCCCGCCAGCTCACCCAGGGGGCCCACGAACTGGCCGGGAAGATTGACGAAGGCGAGGCCGAGCAGGGCGCTGGGAACCCAGGCGCCCATGCCGCGCCAGTTCCAGCCATGGTGGAACCAGTAGCGACCCCCCTGCTCACCGCGGGTGAACACCTGCAGGTCGTCCGGGCAATAGAAGCCACGGCGTACCAGCAGGCCGAGGATCATGATCACCATCCAGGGGCTGGTGCAGGTCACGATCAGCACGGCGAAGGTGGACACGCTCTGTACCAGGTTGAAGCTGAAGCGCCCGATGAAGATGAAGGCGATGGCCGCCAGGCCGATCAGCAGGGTCGCCCGCACCCGGGTCAGCAACCGCGGCAGCACGCTGGAGAGATCCAGGCCGGTGCCATAGAGCGCCGTGGTACCAGTGGAAAGACCGCCGATGACCGCCAGCAGGCAGACCGGCAAAAAATACCAGGTGGGGGCGATGGCCAGCAGGCCGCCGACATAGTTGTTCTGGGCGATGTAGTCGGGGGCCTTTACCGCCACCAGCGAGGCGGTGGCCAGGCCGAACAGGAAGGGCAGCAGGGTGGCGGCCTGGGCCGCGATCACCGCCAGCAGGATGCGCAGGCGCGGCGTGCGTCGGGGAATGTAGCGCGACCAGTCGCCGAGAAAGGCGCCAAAGGACACCGGATTGCTCATGGCCACCAGCGCTGCGCCGACGAAGGCCGCCCAGAAGCCGGGCTCGCCCAGTCGCAGGGTGCCGGCGTAACCGGCATCGAAGCCGCCGACGAAGGCCGGGATGCCCAGCAGGAACAGCAGGCTGGCACTCACCACGGCGATCTTGTTGACCCATAGCATGAAGCGAAAGCCATACAGGCAGACCGTCAGTACCAGCACGGCGAACAGCCCGTAGGCCAGCCCCAGGCTGAGGGCGTTCTCCGGCAGTCCGGCCAGGCGCTGGGCGCCGCCCACCAAGGCGTCGCCGGAGCTCCATACCGACAGCGAGAAGAAGGCGATGGCGGTCAGCAGCGAGAGAAAGGAGCCGACGATACGGCCATGGACGCCGAAGTGAGCGCCGGAGGAGACGGCGTTGTTGGTGCCGTTGAGCGCCCCGAACAGGCCCATGGGCGCCAGGATGAGGGCGCCGCACAGGACGCCGGTCGCGATGGCCAGCACCCCGGCCTGGAACGACAGGCCGAACAGGATCGGAAAGCTGCCGAGCACGGCGGTGGCGAAGGTATTGGCCCCGCCGAAGATCAGGCGGAACAGATCGAAGGGCGTGGCATGGCGTTCGGGATCGGGAATCTGCTCGACGCCAAAGGTTTCGATACGGGTGATGCCGTCATGATGGTCCATGGATGACGCCTCGACACGGTTATCCGCGGGGCAGGCCCGCGTTCTTGTTGTCGGCGGGCCAGGCGGCCCACCGGTGTTCGGCAGCGAAAAAAAGGCAACGGGTGGGCGACCGTCATGGCGGGTCGCCGCACCTTGGAACGTCAGCGGTAAGCCACCCCCGGCAGTACGCAGAGCATCTCGTAGAGCAGATTGGCACCGAGCAGGGCGGTGTTGCCGGTGGTGTCATAGGGCGGCGAGACTTCCACCAGGTCGCAGCCCACCAAGTCGAGGCCGCGGCAGCCGCGGATGATCTCGAGCGCCTGGATGGTGGTCAGCCCGCCGATCTCCGGGGTACCGGTGCCTGGCGCCCAGGCCGGGTCGATGCTGTCGATATCGTAGGACAGGTACACCGGCCCGCCGCCAACCCGCTCGCGGACCTCGGCCATCAGGGGCGTGAGCGACCGGTGCCAGCATTCCTCGGCCTGGATTACCCGGAAGCCCTGCTCACGGCACCAGTCGAAATCGTCGGCGGCGTAGCCCTGGGCGCGCAAGCCGATCTGCACCACCCGGTCGCAGTCCAGCAGGCCTTCCTCCACCGCACGGCGGAAGGTGGTGCCATGGGCGATCTTCTCGCCGAACATGTGCTCGTTGACGTCGGCATGGGCGTCCACGTGCACCAGGCCGACCTTGCCGTACTTCTTCTTCATGGCGCGCAGGATCGGCAGGGTCAGGGTGTGGTCACCGCCCAGGGTGAGGGGGATGGCCTCGTGCTCCAGCACCCGGTCGTAGTGCTCCTCGATCAGGCGTACCGTATCGAGCAGGTTGAAGGTGTTGATGGCGACGTCGCCAAGGTCGGCGACACTCAGGGAGTCGAAGGGCGCTGCACCGGTGGCCATGTTGTACGGCCTGATCATCACCGACTCGCTGCGCAGCTGCCGCGGACCGAAGCGGGTACCGGACCGCAGCGAGGTACCGATGTCCAGCGGTATGCCGATGAAGGCGGCGTCCAGGCCAAGAGGGGAGGTGAGGTGGGGCAGTCGCAGCATGCTGGCGATACCGCCGAAACGGGGCATCTCGTTGCCGCCCAGCGGCTGGTGCAGGATCTTTTCCACGGGTCATCCTCGTTGTGCTGATGACCCGATTGTGCAAAGCCGCCGCCAGCCGAAGAATCGGCGCGGACAAAAAATCACTTCAGAGATTTCTGAACTAATGGCTAGACTGCCGGGCCGTGTCCACCGGGAGTCCGCCATGGCCAATGCCCTCCACGACATCCGCCTGCTCAAGCTGTTCGCCTGTGTGGTACGCCACCAGGGCTTCGCCGCGGCGCAGCAGGAATTGAATCTGTCGACCTCGGCCATCAGCACCTACATGAGCCAGCTGGAGGGTCAGCTCGGCATCACCCTCTGTCATCGCGGTCGTGGTGGTTTCGCCCTGACCAGCAAGGGTGAACTCTTCCATCAGGAAACCCTGCGCATCCTGGGTGAGATCGAAGGCTTCGAACGCTATGCCACCACCCTCAAGGGCGAGCTGAGCGGTACGCTCAACCTGGGCGTGCTGGATTCGCTGTCCAGCGAGCCGGCGCTGCCGCTGGCCAATGTGATCGGCAGCTATACCCACGACTATCCTGGCGTTCACCTGCACCTGGCCGTGACCAGCCCCTATGAATTGCAGCTCGGCGTACTGGAAGGGCGGCTGGATCTGGCGGTGGGCGCCTTTTCCGCGCGGATGAACGGGGTGGTCTATCAGCCGCTGTATCGCGAGCAGCATTGGCTCTACTGCAGCGATCGCCATCCGCTGTTCCAGGAGCGGCGCATTCCCGCCGAGGTGATCACTCGCCAGCGCATGGTGCGGCGGGGCTACTGGAGTCAGGCGGAACTGGCTCGGCATGGCTTCAAGGAGAGCGCCGCCACCGTCGAAAGCATGGAGGCGCAACTGATCCTGATTCTCTCCGGAGCCTATATCGGCTATCTGCCGGAGCACTATGTCCACGCCTGGGTCGATCAGGGCCGGCTCAAGGCCCTGCAGCCGGCGACCTTCGGCTATCAGGCGCCGTTCTCCCTCATCATCCGTCGAGGACGCGGACGAGAGCCGCTTATCGAGAGTTTTCAGCGCATCCTTAAAGCCCAGATGCAACATGCCGATAGTTAGTATGACGATAACCAAATGGTTACCGTTGGCGCCTGTGCAGGCAGTTGGCCACCATTGAACTGGTTGATGTCGCACGGAGTAGATAACCCGCTAGATAAGGCACCCGCATGCGCACGAATTTGCCGGTCACCCAGCAAGGCCGTACCTTCAAGCAAGAGGAACGACTCATCTCCACCACTGACCTGCAGGGGAACATCACCTACTGCAACGAGGCCTTCATCGCCATCAGTGGCTATACAAGGGAGGAGCTGATCGGCAGTCCGCACAACCTGGTGCGTCATCCCGACATGCCGCCGCCGGTGTTCGGCCACATGTGGGCGACCCTCAAGGAGGGCAAGCCGTGGATGGGCATCGTCAAGAATCGCTGCAAGAACGGCGATTTCTACTGGGTCAGCGCCTATGTCACCCCGATCCTCGAACAGGGCCGGGTGATCGGCTACGAATCCGTGCGTTCGCTGCCCAGCGCCAGCGAAGTCCGTCGCGCTGGCGAACTCTATGCCCGCATCAATGCCGGCAAGGCGCCCGTGCCCGTGACCCGCCGCCTGGGCAGCGCCATCGCCGCCTGCTGGTCGACGGTAGCGGCCACCGGCGTCATCCTGAGCGGCCATTTCCTGCTGGATGACACCAGTCAGGCGGTCCTCATCGTCGCGGCGCTGCTGGGTATCAGCGCGCACCAGCTCTATCGTCAGCGCGCCAGCATCGAGCGCATCCTCGCCGATCATCCGAAGATGTTTTCCAGTGCCGTGGTGGCCCCGACCTACAGCGACCAGTGCGGCGCTCCGGCACGCCTGGATCTGGCGCTGCACAGCGAAGCCGCGCGCCTGCAGACGGCCCTGACCCGTCTGGCCGACGTGGGCGACAGCGTGCGCGTCAAGGCGCGCGAATCCTCCCAGCTGGCCCAGTCCGAGGCCGAATTGCTGGATCAGCAGCGCCACGAGACCGACCAGTCCGCCGCGGCCATCACCCAGATGACCTCCACCATCCACGAGGTCTCGCAGAACGTCCAGGAGACCGCTCAGGCGGCGGCCAACGCCGAGAGCCTGGTGCACTCCGGGCGTGACAAGGCCGAAGAGAGCCTGACGTCCATGCGCGAACTCGGTGCCGCGGTCAGCGACATCGGCCAGGCCGTGGGCGAACTGGCCAGTTCGACCCAGAGCATCGGCAGCGTCGCCGATGTCATCACCGCCATCGCCGAGCAGACCAACCTGCTGGCCCTCAACGCCGCCATCGAGGCCGCCCGTGCCGGTGAGGCCGGTCGCGGATTCGCCGTGGTGGCCGACGAGGTGCGCTCGCTGGCCTCCCGCACTCGCGAATCCACCGAACAGATCCACCAGATCATCGCCAATCTGCAGGCCAATGCCGACCGCGCCGTGGCCACCGCCAGTCGCGGCGAAGAGACCTCGCGCCAGAGCGAACGCCATTCGGCGGCGGTACGCGAGTCTTTGGAAGGCATCAGCGAATCGGTCAGCCTCATCACCGCCATGAGCCAGCAGATGGCCACCGCGGTGGAAGAGCAGAGCCATGTGTCCGAAGACATCAACCGGCAGATCAGCCGCATCGCCGATCTCTCCGATCACAGCTCCGCCCAGGCTCGTCGTGGCTCGGAACTGAGTCGTGAACTGGAAGGCATGGCCGACTATCTGCACGATCTCACCGCCCGCTTCAATCGCTGAGTCGGGGAGGGCGGCGGTGATCCGGTATGATCGCCGCCCCGATTCGCTCCGGAAGTCCAGATGTCCCGTCCCGCCTGCGCGCGCTGTCAGCGGCCCCTGCCGTTGTGCCTGTGCGCGCTGATCCCCTCGCTGACCAGCCGCACCCGGGTACTGCTGCTGCAGCATCCCAGTGAGCGCCGTCACCCGCTCAACACGGCACGCCTGGCGGCGCTGGGACTCAGCAACGCACGCCTCGAAATCGGCGAGACCTTCGCCGAATTGCCGCTCTGGCTCGTCGGCCATGACGCCTGGCTGCTGTTCCCCGGGCCCGGGGCGATCCCGGTGGATCGGTTGCCGCCCACTGCTGCGACAGAATCGCGACGGCTGCTGGTGATTCCCGACGGCACCTGGCGCAAGGCACGCCTGCTGCTGCATGCCAATCCGCTGTTGGCGGCCCTGCCCAGGCTCACCCTGCCGCCCGGCGCACCGTCGCGTTACCGGGTACGCAAGGCACCGGCGGCGGATGCGTTGTCGACCGTGGAGGCCGTGGTCGCGGCGTTGAATGCACTGGAGGCTCCGCGCCGCTTCGACGCCTTGCTGGCACCTTTCGAGGCGCTGATCGACGGCCAGATCGCCGCCATGGGACCGGAAACCTTTTGCGCGCAATCATGGCGGGGCAGCACCAGGCGATTGAGGGAATTACCCCGCGGCTGGACGACTCTACCTAGGGAGTCAGCAGAGGAGTCACCCCATGTCCCGCTTCCCGATCCACCAGCACAGCGAACTCGCCAGCTTTACCGCCCTGGTCCAGCCCCGCGCGGGCGGTGAACCCGATCAGCCCGATCCCGCACCCATCCAGCCCAGCGAACCGGGCGAGCCCACCGTCCCCGATCAGGCGCCCCCGACCCCCATGGCCAGGGCCGCCTGACGCCCCAGCGCCACCGTCAGGCATGAAAAAGGGCGATCATCGCTGATCGCCCTTTTTCATGCCTGACGGTGGCTAGCGTCGGGTCTTTTGCCGGAGCAGGTAAACCGTTACCGCCGCGCAACTGGTGAAGGCCGCCACCCGGGCCCAGACATAGGGCACCAGCCAGCAGGAAAACCCCACGCTGATCCACATGGCGACGATGGCGTAGACCTTGCCCTTGAGCGGGATGCCGTCGCCTTCCAGATAGGGTTTGACCCAGGGCCCCAGCCATCTGTGGTTGATCAGCCACAGGTAGAACCGCTCCGAACTGCGCATGAAGCAGGCCGCGGCCAGCAATAGGAAGGGCGTGGTGGGCAGCAGCGGCAGAAAGGCGCCGATGATGCCCAGGGCCACGCTCAACCAGCCGATGCCCAGCAGCAGGTAGCGGACCCAGCCCTTGCGCTGGCGGGGTCTGGGAGTGGCCTCGTCCATCGCTCAGTGACGCGGCTTCAGCAGCGCCGGCTTTTCTTCGGGGGAATGGCAGAGCAGGAACAGCTGGGTCAGCAATTCCGGAATCTGCACCATCATGTCGGCGACCAGGCGGCGGTCCTGGGCGATCTCGGCGAACTCCGGCTGTTCGTCGAACAGACCCGAACCAACCATGATCGGCAGCAGCAGCTCGCTGACTTCGTCCTCGGCATCTTCGAACCACACGGCTTCGCGCAGGAAGACCCCTTCCATGAAGCCGATGCACCAGCCGCGCAGCTCGGAGTCGTCCGGCTCCGGGCCGAGCTCCAGGTCGCACGGCAGGTCCAGCTCTTCGTCACTGCCCAGCACGCGCAGGATATGCGCCTTGAGCTGCACCAGGGAGCGCTCGATCTCTTCCTGCTGGGCAGCGTCGCGATACTGCGGCGGTTCGGCGAAGAGCGCGTCGATCCACTCGCGTTCGGGAACCTCTTCCGGGCAGATGGACAGGGCGGTCAGGTAGCCATGGGCGGCTACGTAGTCGAGCGCTTCTTCGTGCAGATCGTCTGCATCGAGAAAATCGCGCAGACGGGTCAATTGTTCGGCGAAGGACATCGGCTACTTACCTCGGAAAGGATTCGAAAGGGCAGAACGGCCGGAATTGTAGACGAGCGCCCGGGTCACGTCGAACCCGACGGCCTGGGGCCGGCCGACGGAAAAGCACCGCCGCAGCGCCCCCGGCATCCGTATAATGGCCTTTCCATTCGAGGAGGCTTCATGTCAGAACCCGCGCTGCGCATCCTTAAAGACGTCTTTGGCTACGACGCGTTCCGTGGCAACCAGGCCCGGATCATCGAGCGTGTGGCCAGTGGTGGCGATGCGCTGGTGCTGATGCCCACGGGCGGCGGCAAATCCCTGTGCTACCAGGTGCCGGCGCTCCTGCGGCCCGGTGTGGCCGTGGTGGTCTCGCCACTGATCGCGCTGATGGACGACCAGGTCGCCACCCTCCTGGAACTGGGCGTGTCGGCGACGGCGCTCAATTCCACCATGACCGGCGAACAGCAGAGATCCGTCGCCGCGCAGCTGGAGCGCGGCGAGATCAAGCTGCTCTATCTTGCGCCCGAGCGCCTGGTCCAGCCGCGCATGCTGGACTTCCTCAAGCGCCTGCCGATCGCCCTGTTCGCCATCGATGAAGCCCACTGCGTGTCCCAGTGGGGGCATGACTTCCGTCCGGAATACATGCAGCTCGGCCAACTGGCCGAACACTTCCCCGACGTGCCGCGCCTGGCGCTCACTGCCACCGCGGATTCCCGCACCCGCGAAGAGATGGCCAGCCGCCTGCACCTGGAAGAGGCCGAGCGTTTCCTCTCCAGCTTCGATCGCCCCAACATCTTCTACCGCATCGTGCCCAAGGAAGCGCCGCGCAAGCAGCTGCTGGCCTTTCTCGCCGAGCGTCGCGGCGATGCCGGCATCGTCTACTGCATGTCGCGCAAGAAGGTCGAGGAGGTGGCCGAGCAGCTCAGCAACCAGGGCTTCCCCGCCTTGCCCTATCACGCCGGCCTGCCCAACGACGTGCGCGCCGCCAACCAGAAGCGTTTCCTCAACGAGGAAGGGCTGATCATGGTCGCCACCATCGCCTTCGGCATGGGCATCGACAAGCCCAACGTGCGCTTCGTCGCCCACCTCGATCTGCCCAAGAGCCTGGAAGCCTACTACCAGGAAACCGGCCGGGCCGGCCGCGATGGCCTGCCCGCTGACGCCTGGATGGCCTACGGCCTGCAGGACGTGCTGCTGCTGCGGCAGATGATGCAGAACTCCGAGGGCGACGAGCGCCACAAGCGCATCGAGCGGCACAAGCTCGAAGCCATGCTGGCGCTGTGCGAGGAAACCCGTTGCCGGCGCCAGGTGCTGCTGGCCTATTTCGACGAGCACCTGCCCCAGCCCTGTGGCCATTGCGACAACTGCATCGACACCGTCGAGACCTGGGATGCCACCGAGCCGGCGCGTCAGGCGTTGTCGGCCATCTACCGCAGCGGTCAGCGCTATGGGGTAGGGCACCTGGTCGACATCCTGCTCGGTCGCGAGACCGAAAAGATCACCAGCCTCGGCCACCAGCGGCTCGCCGTGTTCGGCCTGGGCAAGGCCCGCGGCGAGGACGAGTGGCGCACCCTGTTCCGCCAACTGGTGGCCCGCGGCCTGGCCGAGGTGGATGTCGACGGCTATGGCGGCCTGCGCCTGACCGAAAGTTGCCGGCCGCTGCTGCGGGGCGAGGTTCGCATCGAATTGCGCCGTGACCCCAAGCCCCAGCGTGGCCGGGGCAGCAGTGGCAGCGGTTCGGCTAGCGCCGCCAGCCAGCTGGTGCGCGCCGACGAGCGCGAACTCTGGGAGGTCCTGCGCACCCTGAGACGCAAGCTGGCCGAAGAGCATTCGGTGCCGCCCTATGTGATCTTCCCCGACGCCACCCTGCTGGAGATGCTGCGCAGCCAGCCGCGCTCGCTGGACGAGATGAGCCGGGTCAGCGGCGTGGGCGCCCGCAAGCTGGAGCGTTATGGTCAGGCTTTCCTCGACGTCCTCAATGACGGCGACGCCGCGGCGGCTCCGGTCGCCGACGTACGCCACGAGGTGCTGACCCTGGTACGCGCCGGCATGACGCCCGAGCAGGCTGCGCGGCAGCTCAATTGCTCGGAAAAGAATGTCTATGCACTATTGGCCGAAGCCATCGCCGGGCAGCAGATCGCCCTAGAACAGGCCCTCGACCTGCCGGAGGATCTGCTGGCGGAAATCCAGGATGCCTTCCTCGAAGACGAGGGCGAGTTGCCACCGGTCGCCCATGTCGCCGCGCGCTTCGAGGGGCGGGTGGCGACTGGGGCGCTGTACTGTGTGCGGGCAGCCTTGCAGGCGGAATTGGCGGACTAGCGAGGCGCGGCGGTTGCCCCGCCATGCCTGTAACCAGAATAATGAGAAAATCCAAGTACAAGGTTTAGCCTGAATGACCCCTACCGATCCACACCTGTTTGGCCGCCAGATCTTCCATGTCTCCCGTGCCTGGCGCGCCGAGCTAGACCGGCGCCTGAGTCACCTGGGGCTGTCTCAGGCGCGCTGGCAGGTGTTGCTGAACCTGGCCCGGATGAAGGGTGTGCAGCCCACCCAACGTGAACTCGCCCAGAGCATCAGCATCGAGGGGCCGACCCTGGCACGGTTGCTGGACGGCCTGGAAAAGCAAGGTCTGGTCAAGCGTCTGGCGGTCACCGAGGACCGTCGCGCCAAGCGCATCATGCTGACCCAGGAAGCCGGTCCGCTGATCGAGAAGATCGAGACCATCGCCGAAGCCCTGCGCAAGGAACTGCTCAGCGGCCTCGACGATGAAGAGATCGCCATCTGCCAGCAGGTGCATCAGCGCGTCCTGGCCAATCTCGAGCGCGGCTGACCGCCGTCTGGCGGCTAGGGGCGCCCGGGCTCCTCCGCCCAGCCCCGGGGTCGGGTCTGGCCGGAGCGTCTGGCATCGCTGCTGGCGCTCCCAGCCATCCTTGGCCGCTTTTCTGCGCGCGCGGCCATCGGTTTGCCGTCTGTCGGTATCGATGCTACGTTCCAGCGTAGCGGAGGCGATTTTTGTGAGCCACCGCGCTAAAACACCGGTTTCCTCGAATACCTGACGCAGCGGTATCCATGGTCGCGAAACGCCGTCCCCTTGCCTTTGTTCTTCTGTCGGCCGCCGCGCTGACTCCTCTTCCTCAAGCGGCGTTCGCGCTCGGCCTGGGGGGCATCACCCTGCAGTCTTCGCTCAACGAACCTCTGCGCGCGAGGATCGAGTTGGTCAACATCGGCGATGCCGGTGCCGAGGACTTCCGCATCCATCTGGCGGCGAACGAGGCCTTTGCCCAGGCCGGAGTGGATCGCACCCAGTTCCTCGACGATCTGAAGTTCACCCCGCACCTGCGCACGGCGGCGGGCAGCTATGTCGAAGTGACCTCGCGCCGCTCGCTGGTCGAGCCCTATCTGGGCTTCATCGTTCAGCTGGAACAGCCGGGCGGCAAGCAGTTGCGCGAGTTCACCCTGCTGGTGGATCCGCCGCGCAGTGGTGGCGCCCCCACCAGCGTCGCCAGTACCGCCCCGGCGCGCGTCCAGGCGGCGCCCGCTCGCGCCGCCGCCCCGGCCGCCGATCCGGTGGTCCGTCAGGCCGTATCGGCACCGCGCCAGGGGCTGGCGCCCTCGCCGGACCTGGCCGCCGGGGAGGGCGTCTACCAGACGCGTCCCAGGGATACCCTCTGGAGCATCGCCAAGCGCCTGGGGCCAATGGCCAATCGATCGGCCGAGCAGCTCATGGCCGATTTGTTCGCCCTCAATCCGGCGTCCTTCGCCAACAATGATCCCGGACGGCTCAAGGCCGGTCAGCGCCTGCGCCTGCCCGTGGGTGTCAGTGAACCTGCGCCGCGGCAGCCGGCAGTCGCCAGGACCAAGCCGCCCGCGCCGAGCCCGATACCCGCTGCACCGGTCGCCACGGCGCCCGCTCTGGCACCGGCATCTGCTGCGCCAGCACCTGCCGCGGCACCCGTCGCTGCGCCCGCACCGGCACCGGTACCGGAATCAGTGGCGCCTCCAGTAGCGGCGCCGCAGCCGGCCGGAAGCTCTGCCGAAGACACCAAGCCCCTACTGGTGACGCAGGACCTCGGGCGGCAGGTTGGCGACCTGGAAGGTCAGCTGACTCAGCTGCAGGAGCGTTACGACGCACTGCTGGCACAGAAAGAGGTGATGATCGAGCAGCTCCAGCAGGACCGTGAAGGTCTGCAGCAGCAGTTGAAGCAGGCGCGTTCGGTGGCCCTGGCCACGCCGACGCCCGCTCCCGCGACGCCGGCACCGGAAAGCCCTGCCGCTCAATCGGCGCCCGTTGTCTCCAGTCCTGCCGCGGGCGGCACCGACGAAGGCCTGTTGTCACTGCGCTCGCTGTTGTTGGCGGGTGGCGCGGCCCTGCTGGCCCTGGCCGGCGTGCTCTGGTGGCGCCGGCGTAAGGCGGAAGACGTCGTCTTCGACGATGCGGATGACGTCGCAAGTGTCGAAATGGTCGAGCCCTCGCCCGAGCCCGTGCTGGCCGCGACCCAGCCGGTGGTTGCCAAGTCCAGGGCCAAGCCCGCAGCCGTCGCCGCCAGCCCGGCGCCGGTCGACGATCATGCCGGTCGTGCGGAGATCTACATCGCCTATGGCCGCTATGGCCAGGCGCGGGAAGTGCTGGAAAGCGGCCTGGCCGAAGATGATCGGCGTCAGGATCTGCGGCTGCTGCTGCTCCGGGTGCTGGCCACCCTGGGCGAGGCTCCGGCGTTCAGGGAGCACGAGCAGCGTTTCCTGGCGCTGGGAGGCGTGGCGGCGAGCCTGGCGGTGCTGCACGCCCAGTTTCCCGGCATGTCCGCCGATCCGGTGGAGCCCCTGCTGGAGGACGATCTGGACCTCGACCTGCCAGCCTTCGATGCGCCGGCCAGCGAATGGTCGGCGGAGTTGCAGTTCGCCGAGCCGGCGGTACCCGCGCCGGTGACCGAAGAGCACTACGATCTGGATCTGGCGGATCTGAGTCTCGATGAAGCCATTGCCCTGACCGAAGAGCTGGATGCCGATTCGGGGTGGAAGCAGGTCGATGCCCTGGAAGTCTCCCTGGAAGACGACTTTCCCGAAGGCCTGGGCGAGTTGCCGGGCGTCATGGAGCTGGACCTGAGTCTCGACGAGCACTTCATGGCCGATGCCATTGCCCGGCGGTTTGCCGAGGCCGAGGCCTGTCTCGACCAGGGCGACGTTCAGCACGCCGCCTCGCTGTTGCAGGAAATCGTCAGCGAAGGCAGCGACAGCCAGCGCGAGCGGGCCGAGATCCTGCTGTCCCGCATCGCCTGATCAGAAGCTGTTGCCCAGGTTGATGTAGAAGGCGTGTTCGCCCTGGTCGCTCAGGCCATAGGTGAACTTGAGCGGTCCCAGTGGCGTGTCCAGCCCGAGGAACAGGCTGGCCGCGCTGATGTTGCCGCTGTCGTAGTCGTCATCCCGATTCCAGATGCGTCCCTGTTCCAGGCTGCCGCCCAGATAGACCGGGGTGTCCAGCGGGAACAGCGAGCGCTGCGTGAGCTGGTGGTAGTAGATCAGCCGCGCCAGGCCGTAGTTCTGGCCGGACAGGGCATCCTGCCGATAGCCCGAGAGCTGCCAAGCACCCCCCAGCAGGAAGCTGCTGGTTACCACGTTGGTGTCGCTGTCCGTCGACAGGGTGCGCCCCAGGCCGCCCCCCAGCACGAAGGTGTTGTAGCCATAGCTGAGCGCCTTGTTCAGGTGCAGGTCCAACTGACGGTAGCGTGAGTCCGAACCCAGACTCGGATCGAACTGCCTGAGCGTCAGCGCCAGGTCCTGGCCCTCTCGCGGGAAGTTCACGTCGTCCAGATCGTCCAGCGAATAGCGTAACTCGTAGAAGCCTTCGGTAAAGGATTCCTCCGGGGTGTCGCGCGGTCCGACATGCACCTTGGTACTGCCCCAGTCATGGCCGATACCCAGGCGCAGCTCGGCCTTGTTGCCGATCTGCCGACCCACATTGAGGCCGAAGCCATAGCGCTCGCGCCGGTATTCGGCGATGGGGTCGTTGCGCTCCAGTTGCTCGATGTTGCGGGCCTCGCCGCCGACGTAGGGCGCGATGAAATAGCGTGAGCCCACATCCAGAGGCTGGTAGAACTCGCTGTAGAGCTCCTGGTGATCGCCGATCTGCATCCGGGTCAGCCATTCGCCGCCCAGGCGGTTGAGGCCGTTGATGCGATAGCTGGCACCGAAGTTGAAGGCGCTGTCGCCCCGCAGGTCGTCGGACAGATTCAGGCCCAGCCGCAGGAAGTCCGTACCGCTGCGCTTGCCGCGAGCATAGATCACCAGCACGTTGTCGCCAGGGCCGTCCCGGCGGATGCGGTATTCCACCTGGTCGAAGTAATCCAGGCCGTAGAGGGTGCTCATGTCGTCCTGCAGGCGCTCGACATTGAGGGGTTCGCCCAGGCGCTGGCGGATGTAGTGACGAATGACCTCGTCTTCGACCTTGGAGTCGTTCTCGATGCGGATGGCGTCGATGACCGGGGTGCGGCTGCTGGGCGCGCGCGCGGCTGCCACGGCCGTGGAGCGCTCGCTTTTCGCGTCCTTGCGCAGCACCGCCAGTTCGCTCGCCATCGCCATGGTCGCCCGATAGCCGGCATCGATCAGCGCCCTGACCTCGCTGAAGTCGGCGCTGGTATAGCTGGCCAGTGGCGGCTGGATCAGCAGGTCCTGCTTGCCCAGGGTCGCCAGCTGCGCCTGGGAATTGTTGCGCGTCATCAGGGTGGTGGACTGGTTGAGCACGTCCAGTACCGTGGTCAGGTCCCTGCGCTTGAGCAGCGGGGTACCGATGTCCACCACCACCACCCGCTGCGCGCCCATGTCCCGGGCCACGTCGATGGGGATGTTGTCGACCATGCCGCCATCCACCAGCAGCCGGCCGTCGATTTCCACCGGAGCGAACACCGCCGGAATCGACATGCTGGCGCGGATCGCGCGGGGCAGATGACCATGATCGAAGACCACCTTCTCGCCGGTGGTGATGTCCGTGGCCACGGCGCGGAAGGGGATGGCCAACTGGCTGAAGTCCCGGGTATCGCTGGTATGCACGAACAGCTTTTCCAGCATCATCCCCAGGTTCTGGCCCTGGATCACCCCGATGGGCAGGCCCAGGGTGCCGTCATCCCGAAAGCTGAGCTTCTGCTTGACCAGGAAGTCCCGGTCATCCTGCTTGCGCCGGTAGGGCACGTCCTTGCGTGGCGGCTGGTCGGACAGTACCTGGCCCCAGTCCATGTCCAGTGCGATGCGTTCCAGTTCCTCGGCGCTGTAGCCGGCGGCATAGAGGCCGCCGATCACCGCGCCCATGCTGGTGCCGGCGATGGCGTCGACCTGGATGCCCTGTTCCTCCAGCGCCTTCAGCACGCCGATATGCGCCAGTCCCCGGGCCGCGCCGCCAGACAGCACCAGGCCGACCTTCGGCGGCGGGGCACTCCAGGCCAGGGCGGACAGGAGAAGGCAGGCTACCAGCAGCAACAGGCGCATAGGACGGACCACATGGCGGACGGAATCGGGAGCTGCGTATTATAGGGAGCCCAGGCCTTGCGAGGTGTACCGTGGCGGACGCCAGACCTATCATCACCATCCACTACTGCACCCAGTGCCAATGGTTGCTGCGCTCGGGCTGGCTGGCCCAGGAGCTGCTCAGCACCTTCGGTACCGATCTGGGGGGAGTGACATTGCTACCGGGAACCGGTGGCGTGTTCGAGGTCGCCTGTGGCGGAGAGGTGCTCTGGGAGCGGAAGAGGGATGGCGGCTTTCCCGATGCCAGAGCGCTGAAGAATCGGGTCAGGAACCTGCTGTTTCCGGAGCGCGATCTCGGGCACAGCGAAGGACAGCGGCGCGAAGGGGGAGATGGCGCCCCCGAAGGGGCGTGAGATCAGGCTTCCGTACTGACCGTATCCCGCACATCGAGGGTATTGGTGGCCGGCGCAGCGGCGGGTGCGTTCACTTCGGCCGCGCGAATCTCGACGGCATGCAGGCCCTTGGGACCCTGAACGATATTGAAGTTGACCGCCTGGCCCGCCTTCAACGTGCGGTAACCGTCCATCTGAATGGCCGAGTAATGAGCGAATAGGTCTTCATCACTGTTATCTGCAACGATGAAGCCATATCCTTTGGCGTTGTTGAACCATTTGACCTTGCCACTGAGCATACCGGCTCCCTCTGCAAAGGACTCCAAGCCTGGAGTATCATTCGACTACAGTTCCAGTGAATCCACACAGACGCCACTACAACGGAACCCTTGGTACCTCGTCGGTACAGGATGTTTGTAACACCCTTTCAGCCTTAGTCAAGGCAAGGCAATAGGCGGCTGAGACGTGGATCAAGCTCTTTTTTTCCTGCTATTCATCCCGTAATTCGGAATCGATCAGAATGCGTGTAATCGACCCCATCCGACTGGCGGCGGACGACAACGAACATCAGGACGGCGACAACGGCGGCCTGGCGGTGCAGGAGGCGAAACCTGCACTAAAACGGCCAGCCAGATATCGAGTTCTGATGTATAACGATGACTACACCCCGATGGAGTTCGTCGTCGAGGTGCTGGAACGCTACTTCAGCATGAACCGCGAAGCGGCTACCCAGGTGATGCTCACTGTGCATACTCAGGGAAAGGCAGTCTGCGGAACATTTACTCGCGATGTCGCTGAAACCAAGGCCATGCAAGTCAATCAATATGCCAGGGAGTGCAACCACCCGCTGCTGTGTGAAATCGAAATCGAAAGTTAGATCTGTGCTGCTTGGGCTACTGTGCTGCTTGGGCTATGAGGTGAAGCTATGTTGAATCGTGAGCTCGAAGTCACCCTGAATCTCGCCTTCAAGGAGGCGAGGACGAAGCGTCATGAATTCATGACCGTTGAGCACCTCCTGCTGGCGCTGCTGGACAATGAAGCGGCGGCCACCGTGTTGAGAGCCTGCGGCGCCAACATTGATCGCCTGCGGCGCGATCTGTTGGAATTCATAGATTCCACCACGCCCCTGATCCCACAGCAGGACGACGAGCGCGAAACCCAGCCGACGCTGGGTTTTCAGCGTGTCCTCCAGCGTGCGGTCTTCCACGTGCAGAGCTCGGGCAAGCGCGAAGTGACCGGGGCCAACGTCCTGGTCGCCATCTTCAGCGAGCAGGAAAGCCAGGCAGTGTTCCTGCTCAAGCAGCAGAGCGTGGCGCGGATCGATGTGGTCAATTTCATCGCGCACGGCATCTCCAAGGTGCCAGGGGCCGCACCCGAAGCCGAGCAGGATCAGGACGCTGCCGAGGAGGAGGGTGCCGAACCCAGCTCTTCCAATAATCCGCTGGAAGCCTACGCCAGCAACCTCAACGAGCAGGCTCGCCAGGGTCGCATCGATCCGCTGGTGGGGCGTGAATCGGAAGTCGAGCGCGTAGCCCAGATCCTTGCCCGGCGCCGCAAGAACAACCCGCTGCTGGTGGGCGAGGCCGGCGTCGGCAAGACCGCCATCGCCGAAGGCCTGGCCAAGCGCATCGTCGACGGTCAGGTCCCCGACCTGCTGGCCGACAGCGTGGTCTATTCCCTCGATCTCGGTGCGCTACTGGCCGGGACCAAATACCGCGGCGATTTCGAAAAGAGATTCAAGGCCCTGCTGGCGGAGCTGAAGAAGCGGCCCCACGCCGTGCTCTTCATCGACGAGATCCACACCATTATCGGTGCCGGCGCAGCCTCGGGCGGGGTGATGGACGCCTCCAACCTGCTCAAGCCGCTGCTGTCCTCCGGTGAGATCCGCTGCATCGGCTCGACCACCTTCCAGGAATTCCGCGGCATCTTCGAAAAGGACCGGGCACTGGCGCGGCGCTTCCAGAAGGTCGATGTCGTCGAGCCGTCGGTGGATGATACCTACGGCATCCTGCGTGGCCTCAAGGGGCGCTTCGAGCAGCATCACCACATCGAGTACACCGACGAGGCCCTGCGTGCCGCAGCCGAACTGGCTGCGCGCTACATCAACGACCGGCACATGCCCGACAAGGCCATCGACGTGATCGACGAGGCAGGTGCCTACCAGCGCCTGCAGCCCGAAGACCGTCGTGCCGAGCGCATCGACGTGCAGCAGGTCGAAGACATCGTCGCCAAGATCGCGCGGATCCCCCCGAAGACCGTCAACAGTTCCGACAAGGAGCTGCTGCGCAACCTGGAGCGCGACCTCAAGCTGACCGTCTTCGGTCAGGACCTGGCCATCGAATCCCTGTCCACCGCGATCAAGCTGTCCCGTGCAGGTCTGAAATCTCCGGACAAGCCGGTTGGTTCCTTCCTCTTCGCCGGTCCCACCGGGGTAGGCAAGACCGAGGTTGCCCGGCAGCTGGCCAAGGCCATGGGCGTCGAACTGGTGCGCTTCGACATGTCCGAGTACATGGAGCGGCATACCGTGTCTCGCCTGATCGGTGCGCCTCCCGGCTATGTTGGTTTCGACCAGGGTGGTCTGCTGACCGAAGCCATCACCAAGACGCCGCACTGCGTGCTGCTGCTTGATGAGATCGAGAAGGCTCACCCCGAGGTGTTCAACCTGCTGCTGCAGGTCATGGACCATGGCACCCTGACGGACAACAACGGTCGCAAGGCCGACTTCCGCAACGTGATCCTGATCCTGACCACCAACGCCGGCGCCGAAACCGCATCCCGTGCCTCCATCGGCTTCACGCTGCAGGATCACACCACGGATGCCATGGAAGTCATCAAGAAGAGCTTCACGCCCGAGTTCCGCAACCGTCTGGATACCATCATCCAGTTCGGCCGCCTGAGCACGGAAGTCATCAAGAGCATCGTCGACAAGTTCCTTACCGAACTCCAGGCGCAGCTCGAAGACAAGCGTGTCCAGCTTGAGGTCACGGATGCGGCCCGCAGCTGGCTGGCAGAGCGTGGCTACGATGTGCAGATGGGTGCTCGTCCCATGGCGCGCCTCATTCAGGACAAGATCAAGCGGCCGCTGGCCGAGCAGATCCTGTTCGGGGACCTGGCCGACCATGGCGGTATCGTCCACATCGACGCGGTGAACGACGAGCTGGAATTCGAGTTCGAGACCACGGCCGAACCTGCTTGAGGGCAGGTCGCGATTTACAATCGCTCATGAAAAAGCCCGGCATTGCCGGGCTTTTTCATGAAAGGATTCGCTTAACGCGCGCGGTAAGTGATCCGGCCCTTGCTCAGATCGTAAGGCGTCAGCTCCACGCGAACCTTGTCGCCCGTCAGGATGCGGATGTAGTTCTTACGCATCTTCCCGGAGATGTGCGCGGTGACGACGTGCCCATTTTCCAACTCCACGCGAAACATGGTGTTGGGAAGGGTGTCGACGACAGTACCTTCCATTTCGAAGCTGTCTTCTTTCGACATATATAGAAAAGCCCTCGGTGACAAAAATTGGCCCAGAGCAGTCCGGGCGAAAAAGGCCCATATTCTGACAGAAATTCAGAAAAAGCGCTATTTCGTCAGGCCAGGGCAACCCAGCGCTGATTGACGAAGAGCTCAATGGGACGATACTCGGTCTTATAGGACATCTTGCGACACCCTTTGATCCAGTAGCCGAGATAAACCGCGTCGAGGCCGAGGCGGCGCGTTTCGGCGACCTGCCAGAGGATACCGAATACGCCCAGGCTGCGCCTTTCTTCGCTGGGGTCGTAGAAGGTGTAGACCGCCGACATGCCGTTGGGCAGCACATCGGTCACCGCGATGCCGATCAGGCGGTCTTCCACCCGCATCTCGTAGAAGAAGGCGTAGGGCAGGTGGCTGACCAGGAAGGTGGAGAACTGGCCGCGACTCGGCGGAAACATGTCGCCGTCGGCGTGGCGTTCGCTGATATAGCGGGCGTAGAGTTGATAGCGCTCTTCGGTGAAACCCGGGTCGCAGCGCGTGACCTTGATGTCGAGATTGCGCTTGAGTACGCGCGTCTGCTTGCGGCTGGGGCGAAAGCGAGCGACGGGGATGCGGGCGGGAACGCAGGCTTTGCAGAGCTGGCAGTGGGGGCGGTAGAGGTGATCGCCGCTGCGGCGGAAGCCCAGTTCGGACAGCTCGGCGTAGATCTGGCCGTTCATGGGTTGCGAGGGGTCGAGAAACAGCGTGGTCGCCTGCTCGTTGGGCAGGTAACTGCAAGCGTGAGGCTGGGTTGCGTAAAACTTGAGTCTCGCCAGCTCGGTCATGTCGAATCTCTACATAAGCCTGGCCTGAGTGTAAGTCACCCGCAGAAGGTAGGCCAGGCGGCCATGCTGGCCTGATCCAGGTATTTGGCCAGGTATTCGGCAAAGCGTTCCCGGGAGAGACTGCTCGCGCCGAGACTCTCCAGATGCGCGGTTTGCATCTGGCAGTCGATCATCACGAAGCCCCAGGCGGCCAGGTCCCGTACCAGAGTCACGAAGCCGATCTTGGAAGCGTTGTCGGCGTGGCTGAACATGGACTCGCCAAAGAACAGCTTGCCCATGGCGATGCCGTAGAGACCGCCGACCAGCTGGTCGCTGTCCCAGACTTCCACGGAATGAGCCCAGCCCTGGGCGTGCAGTTCCTGGTAGGCGTGGCGCATCTCCGCGGTGATCCAGGTGCCGTCGGCATCGCGTCGCGGGCCGGCGCAGGCCTGGATCACCCTGGCGAAGGCCTGATCGTAGGTGACGCGCAGCGGCGTCTTGCGCAGGGTCTTCGCCAGGCTGCGGGAGACGTGCAGGTCTGGCGGGAAAAGCACCGTACGGGGATCTGGCGACCACCAGAGCAAGGGCTGGCCAGCCTGGTACCAGGGAAAGCAGCCGTGGCGATAGGCGCCGATCAGGCGTGCCGCGCTCAGGTCGCCGCCGACGGCCAGGAGGCCGTTGGGTTCGCGCAGCGCCTGCTGCAGAGGCGGGAAGTCAGGGCTTTCGCGGGTCAGCCATTTCACCATGGTAGGGGAGGGCGCCTTCTGATGGGTGGAGCCAAAGGGGTGCGGCTTGTGCGTAACAAGCTCAAGAAATCGTCATAACTCTTTGTCAGGACAACGAAAGAATGCTCCAATGTTGTGCCTGAAGGCGGTTCCGGTACGGCCGTCCGCTATCGTGCCATGTTTCGCCGCGGGACTGTAGAAGCAGGGCCCGGGCGATCTAGAATGGCGCACTGTTTTTGATTCACGGTCACACGTTCCGTGTGCGGGAAAAGCGCGCTTGAAGCAATCCAGTTCTGTCAGCCACGTCAACCAATGGCGTGAGCATCTGCATTATCGTCTCAAGGAGGTGGTGCTCATCGCACTGGCCGCCTTGTGCCTGTATCTGCTCATGGCTCTGCTGAGCTACGACCCCTCCGATCCGGGCTGGACCCATACCAGCCGCATCGATCAGGTCCATAACACCGCGGGCCGCGCCGGCGCATGGCTGGCCGACGTGCTGTTCATGGCGCTCGGCTATTTCGCCTTCGTGTTCCCCGTCCTGCTCGCCGTCAAGACCTGGCAGATCTTCCGCAAGCGGCACCTGCCCTGGGAGTGGAGCGGCTGGCTGTTTTCCTGGCGGCTGACCGGCCTGGTCCTGCTGGTGATCTCGGGTTCGGTACTGGCCTATATCCATTTCCATGCGGTCTCGGCGCTGCCGGCGTCCGCTGGCGGCGCGCTGGGCGAGAGCCTGGGGCAGCTGTCGGTAGCCGCCCTCAATGTCCAGGGCAGCACGCTGCTGTTCCTCGCACTCTTCCTGCTGGGATTGACGGTCTTCACCGATCTGTCCTGGTTCAAGGTGATGGATTTCACTGGCAAGGTCGTACTCGACCTGCTGGACCTGGTGCAGGGTGGCTTCAGCCGCCTGGCCGGCGGTCGCCGTCAGGCTCCGGAACTGGACGTCTTCGACGAGCCGGTGTCGCCGCCGGTCGCGCGCAAGAGCAAGGCGCGCGAGGTGCCAATTCCCGTCGCCGACGAAGATCTGGACGATCTGCTCGACGTCGCGCCGCCACCACGGGTGGAGCGTGCTGCGCCGCGCATCGAGATGCCCGCGCCCAGTCGCCTTGTCGCCGAAGCGTCCGAGTCCGCGCCTGTGGCTACCGCGCCTGTCCCCGCGCCGGCCAGTGTCGCCATGCCTACGCCGCCGCCGCGCAAGGCGGCGCCAGCACCGGCCCCCGCGCCCTATTCGCCGGCGGCCGCCGTGGTCCGGGTCGACGCGGATCTGGAAGGTACGCTGCCGCCGCTGTCGATCCTGGATCGCGCCGAGAAGAAACAGCAGAGCTATTCGCCGGAATTCCTCGAGAACATGTCGCGCCTGCTCGAGGTCAAGCTCAAGGAGTTCGGTGTCGAGGTGATCGTGGAGAGCGTCCACCCCGGCCCGGTGATCACCCGCTTCGAGATTCAGCCAGCGGCCGGCGTCAAGGTCAGCCGCATTTCCAACCTGGCCAAGGACCTGGCGCGTTCGCTCGCCGTGTTCAGTGTCCGGGTGGTGGAGGTCATTCCCGGCAAGACCACCGTGGGTATCGAGATTCCCAACGAAGATCGCCAGATGGTGCGCTTCTCCGAGGTCCTCGAGTCGCCCGAGTACGCGGCGGCCAAGTCACCCGTCACCCTGGCCCTGGGTCACGACATCGGTGGCAAGCCGGTCATCACCGACCTGGCCAAGATGCCGCACCTGCTGGTGGCCGGTACCACCGGTTCCGGCAAGTCGGTGGGCGTGAACGCCATGCTCTTATCGATCCTGTTCAAGTCGAGCCCGGAAGACGCTCGCCTGATCATGATCGATCCCAAGATGCTGGAACTCTCGATCTACGAGGGCATTCCGCACCTGCTCTGTCCGGTGGTGACCGACATGAAGGAAGCCGCCAACGCCCTGCGCTGGAGCGTGGCGGAGATGGAGCGGCGCTACAAGCTGATGGCGGCCATGGGCGTGCGTAATCTGGCCGGCTTCAACCGCAAGGTGAAGGACGCGGAGGAGGCAGGTACGCCGCTGACCGATCCGCTCTATCGTCGCGAGAGCATGGACGACGAGGCACCGCTGCTGAAGACGCTGCCAACCATCGTGGTGGTGGTGGACGAATTCGCCGACATGATGATGATCGTCGGCAAGAAGGTCGAAGAATTGATCGCGCGGATCGCGCAGAAGGCGCGGGCCGCCGGTATCCACCTGATCCTGGCCACCCAGCGGCCCTCTGTGGACGTCATCACCGGTCTGATCAAGGCCAACATTCCGACGCGGATGGCCTTTCAGGTGTCGAGCAAGATCGACTCCCGGACCATTCTCGACCAGGGTGGCGCCGAACAGCTGCTCGGTCACGGTGACATGCTCTATCTGCCACCGGGTACCGGCCTACCGATCCGCGTCCATGGCGCCTTCGTGTCCGACGACGAGGTCCATCGCGTCGTCGAGGCCTGGAAGGAGCGCGGCGCCCCCGACTACATCGAAGACATTCTCAGCAGTCCAGACGAAGGCGGTGGTGCGGGCTTCGACGGCGGGAGTGGCGAGGGTGGCGACAGCGACGAGGACGATCCGCTCTATGACGAGGCGGTGCGCTTCGTCACCGAGAGTCGTCGGGCCTCGATCTCCGCGGTCCAGCGCAAACTCAAGATCGGTTACAACCGGGCGGCACGGATGATCGAAACCATGGAAATGGCCGGTGTCGTATCGCCCATGAACACCAACGGCTCGCGCGAGGTCACAGCGCCTGCTCCGGTGAGAGACTGACATCCATGAGGATCTCGATGCACAAGCTGCGTTGCTTCGCCCTGGCCGCCCTGGCTGCCGTAAGCTTTTCCGCCCATGCCGATCAGGCGTCCGTGGGTCGCCTGTCGCAGCTGCTGGACAAGGCCCAGACCCTGACCGCGCGCTTTTCGCAGTTGACCCTGGATGGTTCGGGTACTCGTCTGCAGGAAACCGCTGGCAACATGAGCCTCAAGCGTCCCGGGCTGTTCCGCTGGCATTCCGATGCACCCCAGGAGCAGCTGCTGGTCTCCGACGGCAAGCAGGTCTGGCTGTACGATCCGGACCTGGAGCAGGTCACCATCCGCAAGCTGGATCTGCGCCTGACGCAGACGCCGGCGCTGCTCTTGTCGGGTGACATTTCCAAGATCGAAAGCAGCTTCGACGTCACCAGCAAGGATGCCGGCAACGTCGTCGACTTCGTGCTCAAGCCCAAGACCAAGGACACCCTGTTCGACAGCCTGCGGCTGTCGTTCCGCAACGGCGTGATCAACGACATGCAGTTGATCGACGGTGCCGGTCAGAGAACCAACATCCTCTTCTTCAACGTCAAGCTCAACGAGCCGGTGGCCGCGTCCCAGTTCACCTTCCAGGTGCCCAAGGGAGCCGACGTCATCCAGGAGTGATCGCACCCCATGGATCTCTTCAGCACCGCACCCGTCGGGCAGCCCTTGGCTGCCCGCATGCGTCCCGCGACCCTCGATGAATATGCGGGTCAGCAACACCTGCTGGCGCGAGGCAAACCTCTGCGTGAGGCGCTGGAGCAGGGCGCGCTGCATTCGATGATTTTCTGGGGCCCCCCCGGCGTGGGCAAGACCACCCTGGCGCGGCTGCTGGCCCAGGTTTCCGATGCCCATTTCGAAACCCTCTCGGCGGTGCTTTCCGGGGTCAAGGAGATCCGCCATGCGGTGGAGGTGGCCAAGCAGCAGGCCGCCCAGTATCGCCGCCGCACCATCCTCTTCGTCGACGAGGTGCATCGCTTCAACAAGTCGCAGCAGGATGCCTTCCTGCCCTATGTCGAAGACGGCACCCTGATCTTCATCGGGGCGACCACTGAGAATCCCTCCTTCGAGCTCAACAACGCGCTGCTCTCGCGGGCCCGTGTCTATGTGCTCAAGAGTCTGGACGACGAGGCCCTCGGCGGCCTGGCACGACGGGCTCTGACCAGTGCCAAGGGCCTGGGTGAGCGACAGCTGAGTCTGCCGGACGACGCCCTGGCGCTGCTGCTGGCCGCCGCCGACGGCGATGGCCGGCGGCTGCTCAATCTGCTGGAGAACGCCGCGGACCTGGCCGAGGACGGTGGTGTCCTGGACGCCGAACTGTTCCAGAGTCTGCTGGGCGATCAGCGCCGCCGCTTCGACAAGGGCGGCGAAGCCTTCTACGACCAGATCTCCGCGTTGCACAAGTCGGTGCGCGGCTCGAATCCCGATGGCGCCCTCTACTGGTTCGCCCGCATGATCGACGGCGGCTGCGACGCGCTATACATCGCCCGGCGCGTGGTGCGGATGGCCAGCGAAGACATCGGCAACGCCGATCCGCGCGCCCTGAGCCTGTGCCTGGACGCGTGGGATGTCCAGGAGCGCCTGGGCAGTCCGGAGGGCGAGCTGGCCATCGCCCAGGCGATCGTCTATCTGGCCTGCGCGCCCAAGAGCAACGCCGTCTATATGGGCTACAAGGCCGCCCTGGCCGACGTGCGCCAGAACGGCTCGCGCGAGGTGCCGCTGCACCTGCGCAATGCGCCGACCAAGCTGATGAAGAACCTTGGCTATGGCGACGAATACCGCTATGCCCACGATGAGCCCGAAGCCTATGCCGCGGGTGAAGACTACTTTCCCGAAGAACTCGAGCCGCGCCGCTACTATGAGCCGGTTCCCCGTGGGCTGGAGCTGAAGATCCGCGATAAACTGCAGCACCTGGCGGACCTTGACCAGTCCAGCCCGCGCCAGCGCCGGCGGCGTTCCTGACGCTCCGCTCACACCGCTGCCCTCATTCCTAAGCAAGAGACACGGACATGCTTGATTCAAAACTGGTTCGCACCCAAACCGAGGAGGTGGCCGCACGTCTGGCGACCCGTGGCTACGTCCTCGACGTCAGCCTGGTGGAGTCGCTGGAAGCCCGTCGCAAGGCCGTGCAGACCCGCACCGAGACCCTGCAGGCGGAGCGCAATGCCCGCTCCAAGGGTATCGGCCAGGCCAAGGCGCGCGGTGAAGACATCGCGCCGCTGCTGGCCGAAGTCGATCGCATGGGCAGTGAACTGGAAGAAGCCAAGCGTGAGCTGGACCTGGTCCAGGGCGAGCTGGATGCCCTGCTGCTGGGCCTGCCCAACCTGCCTGACGCCTCGGTACCGGTCGGCAAGGACGAGGACGACAATGTCGAGGTCCGTCGCTGGGGCGCCCCGCGTGACTTCGATTTCGAGATCAAGGATCACGTCGCCCTGGGCGAGACCCATGGTTGGCTGGATTTCGAGACCGCCGCGCGTTTCTCCGGCGCCCGCTTCGCCGTGATGCGTGGCTCCATTGCCCGCCTGCACCGTGCCCTGGCGCAGTTCATGCTCAACCTGCACACCGGCGAGCACGGCTACGAAGAGACCTACACCCCCTACCTGGTGCAGGCCGAGACCCTGCAGGGCACTGGTCAGCTGCCCAAGTTCGAGGAAGACCTGTTCAAGATCGGCCGCGAAGGCGAGAGCGATCTCTACCTGATCCCCACCGCCGAGGTCACCCTGACCAACCTGGTCGCCGGCCAGATCCTCGAGGCCAAGCGCCTGCCGCTGAAGTTCACCGCCCATACCCCCTGCTTCCGCAGCGAAGCCGGGGCCTCGGGGCGCGACACCCGCGGCATGATCCGCCAGCACCAGTTCGACAAGGTGGAGATGGTCCATATCGTCGAGCCGAGCACCTCCTTCCAGGCCCTGGAAGAGCTGACCGGCCACGCCGAGACCGTACTGCAGCGCCTGGAACTGCCCTACCGGGTGCTGTCGCTGTGCACCGGCGACATGGGCTTCGGCGCCACCAAGACCTACGACCTGGAAGTCTGGGTGCCGAGCCAGGGCAAGTATCGCGAGATCTCGTCCTGCTCCAACTGCGGTGATTTCCAGGCGCGCCGCATGCAGGCCCGCTACCGCAACGCCGAGGGCAAGCCCGAGCTGGTGCACACCCTCAACGGCTCCGGCCTGGCCGTGGGTCGTACGCTGGTCGCCGTGCTGGAGAACTATCAGCAGGCTGACGGCAGCATCCGCGTCCCCGAGGTGCTTAAGCCCTACATGGGCGGCCTCGAGGTCATCGGCTGATGGATTACCTGCCGCTCTTCCACAAGCTCGATGGCCGTCCGGTACTGGTGATCGGCGGGGGCGATATCGCCTTGCGCAAGAGCGTGCTGCTCGCCGAAGCCGGCGCACGCATCACCCTGGTGGCGCCGGAGATCGAGCCGGAGGTACGCGCCTTCGTCGAGGCGCGGGGCGGCAGTTGCCGGGTCGAGCGCTATGCGGCGGATCACCTCGCCGGGCATTGCCTGGTGATCGCGGCCACCGACGATGACGAGGTCAACGAGACGGTGTCTCACGATGCCCAGGCGCTGGGCCTGCCGGTCAACGTGGTGGACGCTCCGAAGCTGTGCACCGTGATCTTTCCGGCCATCGTCGATCGTTCGCCCCTGGTGATCGCCATTTCCAGCGGCGGTGACGCCCCGGTGCTGGCGCGTCTGGTGCGCGCCAAGCTGGAGAGCTGGATTCCGGCGACCTATGGCCAGCTGGCGCAACTCGCCCAACGCTTTCGCGCCCGGGTGAAGACACGCTTCGCCGATCTGCAGGCACGGCGCATCTTCTGGGAAGAGGTGTTCCAGGGCGAAGTCGCGGAAAAGGTCTTTTCCGGCCAGCCCCAGGCTGCCGAGCAACTGCTGGAAGCCAAGCTGAACAGCGAGACGGCCACCTTTCGCGGCGAGGTCTACCTGGTCGGCGCTGGTCCCGGTGATCCGGACCTGCTGACCTTCCGCGCCCTGCGGCTGATGCAGCAAGCCGATGTGGTGCTCTACGACCGGCTGGTGGCGCCGACCATCCTCGACATGTGCCGGCGCGATGCCGATCGCATCTATGTCGGCAAGCGGCGCGCCGAGCATGCGGTGCCCCAGGACGATCTCAATCGCCTGCTGGTCAAGCTGGCCCAGGAGGGCAAGCGGGTCCTGCGGTTGAAGGGAGGCGATCCCTTCATCTTCGGTCGCGGTGGCGAAGAGATAGAAGAGCTGGCGGCTGAAGGCATTCCCTTCCAGGTGGTGCCGGGCATCACCGCGGCCAGTGGCTGTGCGGCCTATGCCGGCATTCCCCTGACCCACAGGGACCATGCCCAGTCGGTGCGCTTCGTTACCGGCCATCTCAAGGACGGCTCGGCCGATCTGCCCTGGACCGATCTCGTGGCGCCGGGGCAGACCCTGGTGTTCTACATGGGCCTGGTGGGGCTGCCGACCATCTGCGCGCAACTCATTGCCCATGGCAAGGATCCGGCGACGCCGGCTGCGCTGGTGCAACAGGGCACCACGCTCAACCAGCGGGTGTTCACCGGTACCCTGGAAGATCTGCCGCGACTGGTGGCCGAGCATGAGGTCCACGCACCGACCCTGGTGATCGTCGGCGAAGTGGTCGCGCTACGCGAGAAGCTGGCCTGGTTCGAAGGCGCCCAGGCGGCGGTCTGATTTCAGGCCGCGCCCTGGATCCCGGCACCGCTCAGGGCCTCCCGGCCATGGGGCAGATCCAGCTCCAGGGCCGGCCCCTTGGGCACGATACCGGTCGGGTTGATCTGCTCATGGCTGCCATAGTAGTGGTGCTTGATGTGCTGGAGGTCCACGGTCTCGGCGATCCCCGGCCACTGATACAGCTCTCGCAGCCAACCCTGTAGCGCCGGATAATCCCGAATGCGCCTCAGGTTGCACTTGAAGTGGCCATGATAGACGGCGTCGAAGCGAATCAGGGTGGTGAACAGGCGCCAATCGGCTTCGGTCAGCCATTCGCCGGTGAGATAGCGCTGGGTCTGCAGCAGCTTTTCCAGATCGTCGAGGGTGGCGAAGACCTCGTCGAAGGCCTCTTCGTAGGCCTCCTGGGTGGTGGCGAAGCCAGCCCGGTAGACACCATTGTTGACCGTCGGATAGATACGGTCGTTGAGGGCATCGATGCGATCGCGCAGGGCCTCCGGGTAGAGATCCAGGCGATTGCCGGTCAGCTCGTCGAAGGCGCCGTTGAACATGCGGATGATCTCGGCGGATTCGTTGCTGACGATGCGCTCCTCCTGGCGATCCCAGAGCACCGGGACGGTAACCCGCCCGGTGTAGTCGGCCTGGTCGCGCTGATAGAGCTGGTAGAGGCGGTCGAGGTGATAGAGGTCGTCACCGCTGGAGCCCTTGGCCAGGTCGAAGGTCCAGCCTTCCTCACGCATCAGCCAGCTGACCACCGATACGCCGATCAGGTCTCCGAGGCCCTTGAGCTGGCGATAGATCAGGGTGCGGTGCGCCCAGGGGCAGGCCAGGGACACATAGAGGTGGTAGCGACCGGCTTCCGGGGCATAGCGTGCGGCGCCTTGCGGAATGGCTTGCTCGGGGCGGGCGATCCAGTCCCGACGCTGGGCTTCTTCCCGTTTGAAATGGCCATCCTTGCCATTGTCATACCAGCGGTCCTGCCACTGTCCATCGACCAACAAGCCCATATCGTCATCCTCCGCTACGTTGCGGTTAGGAACCCGGGGAGCCGCTCCGGGTTCCTGAGGTGACGTCAGAGCGCCCGGTCGCGCGCTTCCCAGCGTCGCTCGGCTTCACGCTGGGCGCTGGCATGATCCTGACCCAGGGCGCGCAGGGCCACGGCCAGGGTGGCGATAACCGCCAGGCGCCCATAGGGATCTTCCGCTTCACCCCGCCAGGTGGCGGCCAGCAGGGCCGGATCGAGGCGCTCCGGCTTGACCTGGCGACGCTCGGTCAGCGCCGGCCAGCTTTCGTCCCAGGCCTCGCCAGCACGGGTGCCATAGAGATGGGCGATGACATCGGGATTGCGCTCGACTTCACCACCTTCGCCCTTGATGACGATGCTGTCATCAGCCAGCAGGCGACTGGCCTCGCGGTGCACCTCCTGGTAGCCCGGGTGGAAGATGCTCTGCAGGATGCAGCGCGCCTGGCTGGGGTTGAGCAGCCGTACCAGGGAATGGATCGGCGAGCGCAGGCCGAGCTCGGCCTTGAGATCGATCATCCGCTGCAGGGCCGGCATCCAGGCGGCCAGTGGCAGGAAGGCCGGCTGGCCGCGATCGAGCAGGGCGCCGACGTCCTGCCAGTCCGTAGCGGTCGGCATCCCCAGGTCGGCCAGGCACTGTTCGGTATAGAGTCGGCCCGCGGTGTGGGTGCCGCCGCCATGCATGACCACCCGCACGCCGCTACCGGCCAGGCATTTCACCGCCAGCAGGTACCAGGGCAGATGACGCTTCTTGCCGGCGTAGGAGGGCCAGTCGAGGTCGACCGTGAAGCGTGGCGGCCGCAGCCGTGCTCGGACGGCGCGGGTGAAGCCGGCCAGCTCCTCGGCGCTCTCTTCCTTGTGCCTGAGCAGCATGAGAAAGGCGCCGAGCTGGGCATCGGTTACCCGGCCGTCTAGGATGAGGCCCATGGCCATTTCCGCCTCGGCCTCGGTCAGGCTGCGGGCGCCACGCTTGCCCTTGCCCAGGGCCCGGACATAGACGGCGAAGGGATGTTCTTCGGGCGTGGTGAAGGTCATAGACAGTTATCCGGTTTCGGCAGGCCGGCCAGTTTGGCGCCCAGCTTGGCTGGCGCCCCCTTGAACAGCAGGTTGAGCTGCAGACTGGTACCCAGTTCCGGGCCCAACGTCTGGGCAATGTACTTGATCAGCGGCCGATTGGCCGGCGAAAGCTGGAATTGTGCGTAGAAGGCACGCAGCGCCTGCAGCACCTGCCAGTGGCGCTCGGTCAGCTCGATGCCCTCCTTGAGCGCCAGTTGCTGGGCCACGTCCGGACTCCACTGGGAGAGGTCGCGCAGATAGCCTTCGGGGTCGAGGTCGAGAGGAGGCATGCTCAGGTCCAGCTGATGACCTTGGCGCAGCTCACGCTCAGGTCGACGAAGGTGGGGTAGTCGATCAGGGTCACGGCTCGTTCGGGGTGCAGGCGACGCGCCTGGACGTCTTCCGCCAGGGCATAGAGGGCCGCCTCTGCTGGAAGTTGCGTGAGCAGCTCGGCCGCCGGGCTGCCAGGGCGCAGGGCCTCGACGGCAGCGCCGGTGAGCAGAACGGTGTCCTCGCTACGGACCCAGCTCAGGCCGTCCAGAGCACCGGCGTCCAGCAGCGGCGAGCGGGAAAACAGGTGCAGGGTAGTCAAATGGAAATCACCTGGTCATGGTCGTGGATCAGCGCCGCCAGGGCCTCGGGCTCCAGGGGCGTCACCCAGGCGGGCAACTGCTCGGGCGTGATGCCCAGGCGCTGCAGGGCGGTGGCCTCCGCATAGATGGCCTCGACACCGAACAGCGGCAGTGCGGAGAGGTTGGCACTCAGGTCCTTTTGCTCCAAGGCAGCGCTGTCGGCTGCCAGCAACTGGGTCACGCCAGGACCGGCGAACAGCAGCGCCAGGGGCAGTTCGAAGGCACCGCCGGCCAGTACGATATCCAGGGCCTCGCGAGGACCGGGGCCGCTCAGTGCCGGCTGGCGGGAGATGACGAGGGTGCTCTTGGCCATGCTAGTCGCCTCCAAAGCAGAGCAGGCGATCGGCGTCCTGCACCGCCTCATGCAGTTGGCCCAGACCGGACAGCTGCCAGGGCGCCCGCACGTTCACCGCGCCCTCACGCTCGTAGCGCCGCGCTTCGCTCTCGTCCAGCAACCCGCGCTTGAGGGCGGCGGCAATGCAGACCACGGCATCGATCTGGTGGCGTTCGATCAGTTCGCGCCAGCGCGCGGGCAGATCGGATTCGTCCTGGCCACTGACCAGGGCGTGGGAGGCGTTATGGACACCGTCGCGGTAGAGAAAGAGGCGCGACAGTTCGTGACCCTCGGCCAGCAGCGCCTCGCAGAAGCGCAGGGCTCGACGCGCCGAGGGCGCCTGGGGTGAGGAAAGGACAACGATGGCAAATTTCATGGATGTAGAAAGGCCCGCCGGAGCGGGCCTCTCGGACTACCGCTGTTGATCAATCGTTGTTGCTGGCGAATCCGAAGATTTGCAGCAAGCTGATGAACATATTGTAGATCGAGACGTACAGGGTGATGGTAGCCATGATGTAGTTGTCTTCACCACCGTGCACGATGGCACTGGTCTGCAGCAGGATGGCCGCGGCGGAGAACAGCACGAAGCCCGCGCTGATGGCCAGTTGCAGACCACTGATCTGAACGAAGAAGGACAGCACCACGGCGCCCAGCAGGATCCAGAACCCCGCCATCAGGAAGCCGCTGAGGAAGCTCATGTCCTTGCGGCTGATCAGGGCGTAGGCCGACAGTCCGAAGAAGGCCAGGGCGGTCATGCCGGCGGCGGAGGCGATCACGCTGCCACCGTTGGGCAAGCCCAGGTACATGTTCAGGATCGGGCCCAGGGTATAGCCCATGAAGCCGGTCAGGGCGAAGGTGCTGACCAGGCCCCAGCCGCTGTCGCGGGTCTTGACGGTCAGGAAGAACAGGCCATAGAAGCCGATCAGGACCACGAAGATGTTGGGGTAGGGCAGTCGCATCTGCTGCGAGACGAAGGCAACCAGGCCGCTGAATGCCAGAGTCATGGCCAGCAGGGCATAGGTGTTGCGCAATACACGGCTAACGTCCCGCGGTTGCGCGATGGCAGGGTTGTAGGCGTATTGACGCTCGTTCATGGTGTACTCCAAAGCTAGATTAACGGTGTGATGTACCGTACGACCCCGAAGATAGCAAATGTTGCTTAAGGATCGCTTGCGACTGTTTGACAGTGTGTTGCCATCAGGTACTATGCGCCCCTCTTACGGAAGTGTGGCCGAGTGGTTTAAGGCAGCGGTCTTGAAAACCGCCGACTCGCAAGGGTCCCAGAGTTCGAATCTCTGCGCTTCCGCCACCTTCGAAGCCCCGTTCCTACGGGGCTTTTTGCTATCTGCAGCGCTGGATTTCAAGGGCCGTTGGGCGAGTGAAAAAGAGGAGTTCCGCAACCCATTCGGGACGACTCCGCTGCCTGGCCTGCTAGGGCACTCGATCCCGATGAAGCTGATCATCGCGATAACCTTGGCGCTACCTGGGAGCGAGGGCTGAGTGGCGGTCGAGGAGAGCTGCTTTTCCAGGAGGAGCAGGCAGTACGGTCGGAGTCAGGACGTGCAAGGCGTCGACGACCGATCAGTCGTCCGCTGAGGCTACCGGTACTGATCGTGCGTGATCGTCAGCAGGCCACCATGGCCACCACGAAGATGGTCGCCAGCCCGATACACATGGCGCCCAAGGTGAGCGCCAGTAGGCCTTGATCGCCAGCCAACGACCCTGGACGAATGAGTGCAGATTTCAACGGGACGCTATTTATCCGGTGGGGCCTGGACTCGAAGAGCGTCACTGTCCTTGTTAACTGATAGCGCAACTGAAATATCCTTTTCAGTTTCGGTGCCGGGCTGCGGAGCCCAGCTATTGGCTGCGATTGTGGCTTCAGCGAAGCTCAACAGCAAGACAATTGCTGATACGCAGGTTCCTATGGCAATCGCATTGATCACCTTCTGTTCTTTCACAGGCGCATTCATGTTGATTGCCTAGCACGGGTCGACGTCGAGAGAGGGCGTCTGACAACCGAAAGTGGCAGAAGTGCGGGCGTCCATCGAGCGTTGCAAGGTGGCCATTACACTCACCACCGTGGGAAAGAGTCACCAGTCAGTTGGAGGCCGCAGATCGCAACCTCCGGTCGGACCGTCGCTGGGACTGGCACGCTGCTAGATCACTGGACATCGCCGTTTCACTTCCGGCAGGGGGCCTGGCCAGGGTCGCTGCTAGATTCTGTTCGCAATCGAGACCCGCGGCTGTTCCGTGAGACTGCCCAGACCTTCACTGATATTTCCGCCACTCGCGATATTTCTCGCCAATGATCTGGTTCAGTGCCTTGGGCTGCTGGCACTCGACGCCGGCCAGGGGGTTCGGCTCGCAGAGGGTGCTTCTGTTGGAATAATGGCTGCAGCCCAGGAGCAATAGGGTCATTCCCACTAGCGTCATGTATTTCACGGGGTCTCCACGATTCTGAAGCGCCAGTAGCTGGCGGTCATTTCCGAGCTCTGTGCCCGACAGGGGCTGATGGACTGCAGGGAGGGCTCGGGCAGTTGGATACCGATCTCGGCCAAGATCCTGTCTGGCTACCTTTTACTCCGGTTTTCCTGCTTCGATGCGCCTTTGGCACGCCATCCCTGTAGCTTAGCTGAAACACTTCACGCTCCTTGGCGTTCATGTCGATAGCTGTGCGCTGCGGTCTGCTGTGGATCCTGCTCCAGCACCTGTGGACATGAAAAAGCCCGCGCAAGGCGGGCCTTCTCCATAGCAAGTGCAGCGTCCAGTCAGGGCGTGTTGCCCTTGGCCAGGGCGGCGGCGATGGCCGGTGCGTCGATGGCGTTGGTCAGGACCTGGGTCCCCGAGAGGATGACGTTGTTGGTCGGGCCGCTGCCTTTGATCTCGTCGCTGGCGAGCACCTTGCCCTGGTCGTCGAGGACCTGGGTGATGACGTCATAGTCGAAGCGGACGCGCATGTAGGCGTCGGATTTCCACTCCCGCAGTTTCAGTACCAGCAGCTTCTGGCCCTGGGGGGCGCGGTCGCTGGTCTGGCTGGGCATGGCGGTGATGGCGGCGCGGGCCAGGGCCTTTTGCACGGCGTCTTGCAGATCGGCGGAAAGGGGGCTGCCGCTGTAGGTGCGGACGCTCCAGGGATTGTAGTAGAGGCCGCGGATGTTGCCGACGTAGGTGGCGTCCTTGTGCTGGGCGACGACATAGGGGCGCTCGTCGAGTACCGCGACGGCGACCGGCTTGTCGGCCTTGACGCTGAGTTGCGGGGCGGTCTGGCGGTAGTCGATCTTCTGGCCGATGGCGCAACCGGCCAGTTGCAGCGCAGCGAAGCTGATGAACAAGAGATGAGACGGCTTCATGCGAAACTCCTTTTTCGAGAGGCGCGCAGTCTAAGCCATCAGGGCTGTCATGCCAAAATAATGTGACGTAATTCACGGATTGGCTGGAGCGACTGCCAGTCGGACTCCGGGCCATGCAACCGGGTAGATGCGCCCGGTGCGCGCATCAGTTGAGTATCCAGGCCAGCGGGATTGCCTGTTGGGTGCATTCGCTGTCTTTCAGTGGTCGGGATTCGGGCGACCTACCGCTGCTTCAAGGGAGCGAACAACGTTCGAGGACAAGCCAGTCCTTTGGCTCTGCCCCGACCCGGGTGGGTTACAGCGTCTTCTTGTATTCCTTGTCCACCTTCTTGTCTTCACGGTGGCGTTCCTTGTCCAGGTGGGTATCGGTGCGGTCGGCTTCGTCGGCGGCATGGGCCGCGCCCTTGTCGACTTCCTTGCGGTCGTGGCGGGCGTCCTTGCTCACGTCACGGCCGTCCTGGCGGACGCTCTTTTCCACTGGGCTTTCGGCCAGCGCGACGCCTGTGCCGAGGACGCCCAGCAGAACGGTCATGGCTGCTGCGGTAAGGCGTGATTTCATCGAGAAGCGCTCCTGAGTTGAGACAGCGGGAGTGGTCGCCCAAGGCGACTGCTTCCTTGCAGTAAAGCGGTAAAGCGGCCGTTTTGAAAGGAAAGCAGCAGAGACGCTCTGGTCAAGTGGGCGAGCTGGAGGCCCAGGCGGACGCATCGTGCGGATGCAGGCTCTCCAGATGGCGCACCTGGATGCTCACGTCCTGGTGGCTGTCACGCAGGGCGACCAGCAGGCGGCGGGCGGCGTCCTCGACGAACATCAGGTTGCTGCCATTGAGCGCGGCGAATGCCTGTTCGTCGGCGCGCTTGACGGCGGTCTGCACCGGCGTGCCCAGGGCCTGTTCGCACTGGTCGATCAGGGGCAGCAGGCCGAAGTCGGCTGCATCTGCCGGTAGGCTGATCCGTACCCGGGCCAGGCTGCGCTGGCTGTGCGGGGTGGCCAGGGAGGCGTTACCGCTCAGCCAGTGGGCGACGGTGGCTGGATCGAGCTGCGTGGCGGCCCCGTGTTCGGCAAGAAAGGCCCGTTCGATCAGTTGGCGGGACAGGGCGGCGGAGCAGGGGCAGGTGGACGCGTAGAGGATCTCGATGCGGGCGCTGAGCTGGAAGACGCCAGCCACCCAGCTGGCGTCCAGGCGTACGGGATAGCGTTTCCAGCCGCTCAATTCGGGGGTCACCAGGGCGGGGCGGCGGATCAGCAGGGGGAAGTCCAGCCGCAGGCGGGCGGCGCGGGAGTCGCAGCTGCGATGGCTGGCGACCATGTCGCTCAGCAGCAGACGCAGGAGTGCGGGCGTCAGGAGGGCTTCGCCAGCCAGGCGATCCAGCAGCTGATAGAGCCGGGACATATGGATGCCCTTGGCGGTGGCCGTGGGCAGGTCGACCTGGACGTCGGCGCTGGCGGGCAGCAGGCCGCCAAGTACGTCCTTGCCGAGGCGGATCGGCAGGTCGATGCCCTGCATGCCGACCCAGTCGAGCGCGGCGGGCAGGGTAGCGGTTTCGCTGAGGGAGACGTCGGGGAGGATGGCATTCATGGGCAGGGTTCGACTCAGTGGGGATCGGCGGCCTGGGGCCAGTCGCTGAAGGGGTTGTGCAGCTTTTCCCATGCGTGGGGGCCGGCGGCGAGCTCGATATCGGTCAACAGGCAGGCGTCCAGCTTGGCGCGCAGGGAAGGTTCGTCCATGTCCATGCCGATGAGCACCAGCTCCTGACGGGCATCGCCGACGCTGGCGTGCCATTTCTCCTTGATCAGGGCGACGGTTTCTTCATCCTCTGGCCACTGCTCGGGGGGGACCGCGGCCCACCAGCGCCCGGCCACGCCATGGCGGGCCACGGCGCCGGCCTGGGACCAGGTGCCGGCGTGGGCGGGATGGCTGGCCAGCCAGAAGTAGCCCTTGGAACGGATCACGCCAGGCCATTCCTGCTCGACCAGGGCGAAGAAGCGCTCGGGATGGAAGGGGCGGCGCGCCTGGTAGACAAAGCTTGAGATGCCGTATTCCTCGGTCTCGGGAGTGTGTTCACCGCGCAGCTCCTGCAGCCAGCCCGGCGCCTGGACAGCTTTATCGAAGTCGAACAGGCCGGTCTGCAGCACCCGCTCCAGGGGCACGGCGCCAAAGCTCGTCAGCTCCAGTCGCGCGCGGGGATTGAGGCTGCGCAGGATGGCCAGCAGGCGATCACGTTCCGCCGCCTCGACCAGGTCCAGCTTGTTCACCACCAGGACGTCGCAGAATTCGATCTGCTCGATGAGCAGGTCGACCACGGTGCGTTCGTCTTCCTCGCCCAGGGATTCGCCGCGGGACTCCAGGAGGTCGCTGGAGGCGTAGTCGCGCAGGAAATTGAAGGCATCCACCACGGTGACCAGGGTATCGAGCTGGGCGACATCGCCGAGGCAGCGCCCGTCTTCGCCGGCGAAGGTAAAGGTCTCGGCCACGGGCAGGGGTTCGGAGATCCCGGTGGATTCGATGACCAACTGATCGAAGCGGCCGTCGCGGGCGAGGCGTTCGACCTCCAGCAGCAGGTCTTCGCGCAGGGTGCAGCAGATGCAGCCGTTGCTCATCTCCACCAGCTTCTCCTCGGTGCGCGACAGCTCGGCGCCGCCGTCGCGGACCAGGGCGGCGTCGATGTTGACCTCGGACATGTCGTTGACGATGACCGCCACCCGCCGGCCTTCGCGATTGTTGAGGATATGGTTGAGCAGGGTGGTCTTGCCGGCGCCGAGAAAGCCGGACAGCACGGTGACAGGGAGTTTCTTGCTGGGGAAGCTGGCTTGGGTCGTCATGGTCATCACGGCTAGGGTGGGTCGTAGGGCGGGGGCATCCCTAGAGCAGGATGTCGGGAAATGAATTTAACGTTATAACATAACCTATATGGTTGGTTAAGGGCGTACGGGTGCCCTGTATGGCGGCCTCTTCGGCTGACCGGGAGGGAGACTCAGGCGGCCCGCCACGAATCCAGGTGGGCCGCCCTCAGCCGCAGGCGCTACCTAGACGTGCTGACCGCCGTTGATATGGATCTCGGCGCCGTTGATGTAGCAGGAGCGTTCGCTGCAGAGGAAGTAGATGGTCTCGGCCACTTCGTCGGGGGTGCCCAGGCGCTTGAGTGGGACCTCGGCTTCCACCAGACCGTCGGTGCCGGGCGAGAGGATGGAGGTGGCGATCTCGCCCGGCGCTATGGCATTGGCGCGGATGCCACGCGGGCCGAATTCATGGGCCAGTTCGCGGGTGAGGGCGGCCAGGCCCGCCTTGGAGGCGGCATAGGCCACGCCAGCGAAGGGATGCACCCGCGAGCCGGCGATGGAGGTGACGTTGACGATGCTGCCTTGCGCCGCTTCCAGCTCCGGCAGCAGGGCACGGGCCAGCAGGGCGGTGGAGACCAGGTTGACGTTGAGCACCTGGGTCCAGGTTTCGGCATCGGAAGCCAGTACGCCAAGGCGACTGCCATCCGCTCCCTTGGGCGAGATCCCCGCGTTGTTGACCAAGGCGTGCAGCTTGCCGCTGGGCAGCCGCTCGCGGACGGTGGCGACCAGGCGATCGATCTGGGAGAGGTCGGCGAGATCGGCCTGGATGTGCGCGTCGCGGGCTTCCGGCCAGGCGCATTCCTCGGAGAACGGCTGGCGGGAGACGGTGAGCAGACGCCAGCCCAGGTTGCGGAACAGCTTGACGGTGGCATGGCCGATCCCGCGACTGGCGCCGGTGAGCAGCATGGTGCGCTGGGTCATGGGCGACCCCGGCAGGCAGCGGGGCGGACGAGGGGCGACAGGACGGGCATGGTAGGTGACTCCGGCGTCTGGCAGGCCGGTTCACTATGCCCAAGCAGGACGGGTGGGGCAATCGACGGGCGTTGCAGGTCAGCCTGGGGTGGCGGCTGAGCCGTCGTCGTGCCGCAGCCGCCCGTGCTCGCTGCGCACCGCCACCATGAAGGTCTGCATGGCCGAGGACTGCACTCGGTGCCGGCGACGGATCAATCCATAGGGCGGCAGCCGCGGCTCGAAGGCGATGGGCAGCACCGCCAGCAGGTGCCGGCCGGGGTAATCGTTGACCACCGACAGCGGGGTGACGCCGAGCATGTCGGTCTGCTGCACCAGCGCCAGCAGGGTCATGATGGAGGTGGTCTCGACGATGCTGCCGGGGATATCGACCCGGGCATCGTGGAAGGCCTGGTTGATGATGGCCCTCATCGGGCTGGGGTGCTGCTGCAGCACCCAGGTGTGCTCCTGCAATTCGCCCCAGGTCAGGTGGGTGGCCTGGGCCAGGGGATTCTGGGCGCCGGCGATCACGCAGAGCACCTCTTCGCCCAGGCTGTCGAACAGCAGTTCCTCGGCGCGGGCGCCGGTGGGGATACGCCCCAGGACCACGTCCAGCTGGTCTTGCAAGAGTGCCTGGACCAGCACGTCGCTGGTATCCACCTGGATCGACATGGACAGTCGCGGATGGCTCTGCTTGAGCGTGGCGATGGTGCGGGTCAGCAACCCCGACGCCAGCGCCGGAATGGCGCCCACCGCGACCCGGCCGAGATTGCCCGATTCCAGCGCGACCAGCTCCTCGCGCATGCCCGAGAGTTCGGCGAAGACCATCCGCGCGTAGTAGATCACCGTCTCGCCAAAGGCCGTGGCGCGCATGCCCCGCGGCAACCGCTCGAACAGCCCGACGCCCAGCAGGCTCTCGATCTCGTGGAGCATCTTGGTGGCGGCCGGCTGGGTCATGCCGATGTCGTCGGCGGCGCGGCGCAGGGAGCCGAATTCCGCCAGTGCCAGCACCAGCCGCAACTGGCGCAGGCGCAGGCGGCTGTGGATGGTATGGGCATCGGGAATGCGCGTCATGCTGGCGGACCTTGGGGCAGGGGAGCCGGCTAGGGTAGCGCATGAGCCCGGGCCTGGCGTCGGCGGGGTGCGTCCGCGCCAGGCCGGGGCGTTCACGAGGGCCGTACCTTGGCTCGCGGCTGGCCCGGGCGCAGGACCTGCAGTCCCCGCGCCAGCAACGGCCAGCAGAGCATCAGCAGCGCCGCGGTGGTCAGACTGCCCACCAGCGGGTTGGACCAGAAGATGCCCAGCTGGCCGTCGGAGAACAGCATCGACTGGCGGAAGGCGTCCTCGGCCTTGTCACCCAGCACCGCCGCCAGCACCAGCGGGGCGATGGGATAGCCGAGCTTCTTGAAGGCATAGCCGAGGATGCCGAAGCCGAGCATCAGCCAGACGTCGAACAGGCTGTTGTGCACCGAATAGGCGCCGATCACGCAGACGGTGAAGATGATGGGCGCGATGATGCAGAAGGGGATGCGCAGGATGGCGGCGAACAGCGGCACCGTCGCCAGCACCACGATCAGACTGACCACATTGCCCAGGTACATGCTGGCGATCAGGCTCCAGACGAAATCGTGCTGTTCGGCGAACAGGGTCGGCCCCGGATGCAGGCCCCAGATCATCAGGCCGCCCAGCATCACTGCGGCGGTGGCGGAGCCGGGAATGCCCAGCGTCAGCATGGGCAGCAGGGCGCTGGTGCCCGCGCTATGGTCGGCGGTCTCCGGGGCGATCACCCCTTCCAGCTCGCCCTTGCCGAAGCCCTCGCGATTCTTCGAGAAGCGCCGGGCCAGGCTGTAGCTCATGAAGGAGGCGGCGGTCGGGCCACCGGGCGTCACCCCCATCCAGCAACCGACCAGGGCGCTGCGCAGCCAGGTCAGCCAGTAGCGCGGCAGCTGCTTCCAGGTGCCGAGCACCGTACGCAGGGTGATGCGCGCCTGCTCGCCGCGAAAGACCAGGCCTTCCTCCACGGTGCAGAGGATCTCGCCGATGCCGAACAGGCCGATCACCGCCACCTCGAAGCTGATGCCCGAGAGCAGCGCCGGCTGGTCGAAGGTCAGGCGCAGATTGCCGGACACCGTATCCATGCCCACCGCCGCCATGGCGAAGCCGATCATCATGGCCGCCACCGTCTTCAGCGGTGGATTCTTGCTCATGCCGATGAAGGTGCAGAAGGCCAGCAGGTAGACGGCGAAAAATTCCGGAGAGCTGAATTCCATGGCGAAGGCGGCGATGCGGCTGGAGAGGAAGGTCAGCAGCAGCACTCCGACCAGGGCGCCCAGCAGCGCCGAGGTGAAGGCCGCGGTCAGGGCTTCGCCGGCACGCCCCTGGCGGGCCAGGGGATAGCCGTCGAAGGTAGTGGCCACCGACGAGGGCTCGCCGGGAATGTTGAACAGGATGGAGGTGATGGAACCGCCGAACAAGGCGCCCCAGTACATGCAGGAGAGCAGGATGATGGCCGAGGTCGGGCTCATGGTGAAGGTCAGCGGCAACAGCAGGGCGACGCCATTGGGCGCGCCCAGGCCGGGCAGCACCCCGACCAGGATGCCCAGCAGCACGCCGATCACCATCAGGGCGAGGTGATGAAAGGACAGGATCAGGCTCATCCCGTGCATCAGGGAATCGAATTCGCTCATGACAGGGTCCTCAGCAGGCGGGCGAGGTCGGCCAGGGGCCCAGCGTCCAACGGGACCTTGAACCAGAGGGCGAAGATCAGGTAGCTGGCCAGGCTGACCCCACCGGCGATGGCGAGGATCTGCAGCACGCCATAGCGCCTTTGTCGCTGGCGATCCCGCGCCATGAACCAGGCGATGAACAGGAAGGCCGTCAGATAAAGGCCGAGCAGGGGCAGGGCGACGACGAAGGCCAGCATCGGCAGGAATACCCGCAGCACCTGAGCGAAGGCGGCGCGCTCGACGAAGGTCGTGCGCAGCGCCTGCCAGCGCCACAGGGTCTGCAGCGCCGTGGCCAGGCTGGCCAGGCTCAGCAGCAGGCCGATGTAGAAAGGGAAGTAGCCCGGCTCGGGGCCGGCATCGCCCCAGCCGATACCCTGCTCCAGACTGCCAATCATCACGATGCCACCGAGCCCGGCGGTAAAGGCCGCCAGGCCCAGTTCCACCCAGCGGGTGGCGATCAGGGAATCTCCGGCCATGGCCGTCTCTCCTGTGTCGATGCGCCGATCAGCGCTTGAGCCAGCCCGCTGCCTCGAACACCGGGGTGACCCGGGCGGTGTCCTGGGCGATGTACTCCTGCAGCGCCTGGCCTTCGAGGAAGGTCGGCACCAGGGCATTGCGCTCGATGTAGGCCTTGAACTCCGGTGTCTGGCTGACCTTGCGCAAGAGCTCCACATAGAAGGTGCGCTGTTCGTCGCTGACGCCGCCTGGCAGCAGCACGGTACGCGGGAAGCGATACTGGTCGATGCCGAGTCCCTGCTCCTTGCAGGTAGGCACGTCGGACCAGGCCTGGGTGTCGGTGACCTTGGCGGTGTAGGCCATGCGCGCCTGGCTGAACACGCACAGCGGCACCACCTGCCCACCACGCCACTGGCTCAGGCTCTCGCTCGGGTTGTTAACATTGGAGGTGATGTGCTTGCCGGCCAGCTGGGTCGCCGCCTCGCTGCCGCTCTTGAAGGGGATATAGGTGAGCTTGGTGCCCTCGGTGCGATTGAGCAGCAGGGTCAGCGTCTGGTCGACGTCCTTTGACTGGCTGCCCCCCATGCGCTTGCCCGCCGGATCCTGCTTGATGGCATCGATGTAGCCACGGGCGTCCTTCCAGGGCGCGTCGGCGTAGCTCCAGAGAATGAAGTCATCCTCGGCGATGGCCGCCACTGGGGTGAGGTCGGCGAGCTGGTAGCCAAGCTTGGCGGTCAGCGGCAGCAGGTAGACGTTGTTGGTGGCGATGACCAGCTTGTCCGCCTCGCCCTTGGCCAGCTTCATCTCCAGGAAGGCCTCGGCGCCATTGCCGCCGCCCTTGTTCATCACCACGGTGCTGGCGTCGAGCAGCTTGTGCTGGGTGATGATCGACTGGATCAGCCGGCCGAGCTGGTCGGTGCCGCCACCGGGCCCGCCGGCGACGACGATTTCCACCTTGCCCTCGGGCTGCCAGGCAGCCTGGGCCACGGGAGCTACCGCCGCGGCCAGGCACAGGGGGAGGGCGGCGAGCAGGGAGATGCTGCGCATGGGACTACCTCTTTCTTGTCGTTGTTTTGGGTGGGCCGAGTGTGCGCAGTCCTGAGCAGGCCTGACCACTCAAAATAAGGCATGCACCGATAGCCTGAGGTTATGTCTCGCGCATCCTCTTGTCCCTAGCCGCATGGCAGAAGGGCTACAGCGATAGGGCACAACTGACCTATATCCTGAGGCTATACACCTATGCGCAGATTTGATTAGACGGTTATCGACCTGCATCCGATAGTCGACTTCGCCAGCCGGCAGCTGAACACCCATAACAAGAATCCTAGGGGTCCACGCCATGCTCTCGACGTCTCGTTCCTCACGCCTTGCCGAGGCCGCCGCGCCCACGGTGCTGCAGGCCTCTCGCGTCCGCTGGCGCATCTTCGCCATCATCTTCGGCCTGACCGTCATCAACCTGGTTGATCGCGTGTCCTTGTCCATCGCCATGCCCACCATCGCCCATGAGTTCCAGCTGACGCCGGCCATCCAGGGCCTGATTCTCAGCAGCTTCTTCTGGGCCTATGCGCTCCTGCAGATTCCCGGTGGCTGGCTGATCGACCGCTACGGCCCGCGCCGCGTCATCGGCTGGTCCACCGGTCTCTGGGGCGTCTTCCAGACCCTCGCCGCCTTCGCCACCGGCGGGCTGTCGCTGATCTTTGCCCGGGTCGCCCTGGGCGCCGCCGAGGCGCCGCTGTTCCCGGCCGGTGGCAAGCTCAACTCCCTCTGGCTGGCCTCCAGCGAACGCGGGCGCGGCGCGGTACTGATGGATTGCGGCGGACCGCTGGGCGTGGCCCTGGGCGGTCTGCTCATCGCCTACCTGATCGCCGTCTTCGGCTCCTGGCGCACCGCCTTCTTCATCGCCGGTATCGCCACCCTGGCCATGGCCTGGCTCGCCTGGCGCTACCTGAGGGACGATCCGGCCGCCCACCCCGGGGTCAATGCCGCCGAGCTCGCGCGTATCAACGAAGGTCGCACCACCTCGATAGCCCAGGCGGCCAAGGCTGGCGCCCGGGGCCTGGGTATCGCCCGCCGCTCCCTGGCTGGCATCCTTATCGGTCGCGCCAGCTGGGCCATGGTCTTCTTCGGCCTGCTGACCTGGGGGCCCAGCTACCTGGCCCAGGCTCGCGGTTTCGACATCAAGGGCATAGGCGCCGCTACCTTCGTCATCTTCCTCTGCGGGGCGGCCGGCTCCCTGGTCGGTGGCTTCCTCTGCGACCTGCTGGTGCGCAAGGGCGTGCGTCGTGGCCTCGCCGCCAAGGGACTGCTGTCCTGCTCCGGCTTGGTGGCCCTGACGGCCTTCCTGCTGCTGCCGCGGCTGACCGATCCCTATGCCGCCGTGGCGCTGCTGTCGCTCACCGCCTTCTTCCTCATGTGGGGCAGCCTCTACTGGAGCTTCCCGGCGCTGCTGGCGGCGCCGGCACGCGTCGGCCTGATCGGTGGGGTGATGAACCTGGCCGGCAGCCTGGGTGGTATCGCCGTGCCCATCCTGGTCGGCCTGCTGCTGCAGCACCTGGGTGGCTACCCGGCGGTGCTGGGCTTCTTCGCCCTCTGCTCCGGCCTGTTCATCCTCGGCACCCTGCTGATCGCCCTGGACACCCAGGAGGCGGCCCATGACTGAGCTCTACAGCGGACCCATCGTGGATGCCCATCACCACTTCTGGGAGCCCGGGCGCAACTTCCACCCCTGGCTGTCCGGTGCGGAAACCATCCCGTTTCGCTATGGCGATTACAGTGCTATCAGGGGCGACTATCTGCCGGAGCACTATTTCGCTGACGCGGCGGGCCATGACGTGGTCCAGACCGTCTATGTCGAGACCGAGTGGGATCCCCGCGATCCCCTGGGCGAGACCCGCTACATCCACGACCTGGCGCGTCGCCATGGCGTGCCCAATGCGGTGGTCGCCCAGGCCTGGCTGGATGCCGAAGACGCCGCCGAACTGCTCGCTGCCCAGGCCGCCTTCGAACGGGTGCGCAGCGTGAGACACAAGCCCGGTGGTCCGTCGCGCGCGGAAGAGATGGGCAGTCAGCGCACCCTGATGAGCGACGACCGCTGGCGCCAGGGCTATGCCGAGTTGCAGCGCCACGGCCTGCACTTCGATCTGCAGACGCCCTGGTGGAACCTCGACGAAGCCTGTCGCCTGGCGCGGGACTTCCCGGCTACCCAGCTGATCCTCAACCACACCGGGCTGCCGTCCGATCGCAGTGCCCAAGGTCTGGCCGCCTGGCGCGCTGCCCTGGTCCGCCTCGCCGAATGGCCCAACGTGGCGCTGAAGATCTCCGGCCTGGGCCTCGCCGGCCAGCCGTGGCGCGCCGACGACAACGCCTGGATCGTCCGCGAGGCCATCGCCGTCTTCGGTGCCGAGCGGGCCATGTTCGCCAGCAACTTTCCCGTCGACCGCCTCTGCGGCAGCTACGACACCATCATCGGCGGCTTCAAGCGTCTGGTGGCCGAGCTGCCTGCCACGGCGCAGCGCCAGCTCTTCCACGACACCGCCCAACGCCTGTATCGCCCGGTGACCGACGTCATCCGCCTGGACACCTACCTGAGGACTTCCGCATGAGCAATTCTCCGCTTCCCCGCCTGGCCCTGGTGCTGGGCGACCCGGCCGGCATCGGTCCCGAACTGATCGCCCGCCTGCTGGCCGATCCCGAGGTGCGCAGTCGCGCCCGCATGGTGCTGATTGCCGACGAGGAAGAGGCCCGCGCCGGCATGCGCATCGCCGGTTGCGAGTACCCCTGTCGCCGCATCCACGACTTGGATGCCCTCGATTTCCAGGACGACATACCCCTGCTGTATCCCTGCCGCGGCGCCGCCGAGGGCGCCTTCCCGCGCAGTGAGGCCAGCGCCGTCGGTGGCCGCTACAGTCTGGACACCCTGGCCGTCGCCCTCGACCTGACCCGGGCCGGCCACACCGACGCCATCCTCTTCGGTCCGCTGAACAAGACCTCCCTGCACCTGGCGGGCATGGGTCATAACGACGAGCTGCACTGGTTCGCCGAGCACCTGGGCTACCAGGGGCCGTTCTGCGAATTCAACGTGCTCGACGATCTCTGGACCTCGCGGGTGACCTCCCACGTCGCACTAAAGGACGTCCCCGGCCTGCTCAGCCAGGAGCGGGTGATCGAAGCCATCCAGCTGATCGACAACGAACTCAAACGCAGCGGCCTGGCTCGCCCGCGCATCGGTGTCTGCGGCCTCAATCCCCACAATGGCGACAACGGCAGCTTCGGCCGCGAGGAGCTCGACCTCATCGGCCCGGCCGTGGAGCGCGCCAAGGCGCTGGGCATCGCGGCCGACGGCCCCTATCCGGCGGACACCATCTTTCTCAAGGTCCAGGGCGATAACCGCGCCTTCGATGCCGTGGTGACCATGTACCACGACCAGGGCCAGATCGCGATCAAGCTGATGGGCTTTTCCCGCGGGGTGACCGTGCAGGGTGGCCTGCCCATTCCCATCGCCACGCCCGCCCACGGCACCGCCTTCGACATCGCCGGCCAGGGCCGCGCCAACGTCGGCGCGACCCGTCAGGCCTTCGAGATCGCCTGTCGCATGGGCGCGTCCCGCCACTGATCGCTGCCGAGGCGCCCAGGCGCTTCCCGAATCCGCCGAACCGGCTCGTGGAGCCGGCCGGCCTGACTCATGCTCGAAAAAAGGAAAGTCCGATGAAAATCACCAGCGTCCGCACCCGCGTCTTCGAATGGAAAGGCAAGGTCGTCCCGCCCCAGGCGCACTTCTGCACCAACGCCACCGACATCCTCTATGAGCGCGGCGACGCCATGGGCTCCTTCCGCTTCCACGGCTGGCTGGTGGTGGAGATCGAGACCGACAGCGGCCTGGTCGGCCTGGGCAACTGCGCCCTGGCGCCGCGGGTGGCCAAGGAGATCATCGATCTGTACCTGACCCCTATCGTCATGGGCCAGGATCCCTTCGACAACGAATACCTCTGGCAGAAGATGTATCGCCGCACCCACGCCTGGGGCCGCAAGGGCATCGGCATGGCCGCCATCTCCGCCGTCGACCTGGCGCTCTGGGACCTGATGGGCAAGGCGGTAGACAAGCCGGTGTTCAAGCTGCTGGGCGGTCGCACCAAGGAAAAGATCCCCTGCTACGCCTCCAAGCTCTACGCCAACGACAATCTGGACCTGTTCCTGGAAGAGGCCCAGGGCTATCTCAACCAGGGCTTCGACGCCCTCAAGATGAGATTCGGCTACGGCCCCAAGGACGGTCCCGCCGGCATGCGGCGCAACCTCGACCAGGTGCGCGCCCTGCGCGAGCTGGCCGGCCCCGATGTCGACATCATGCTGGAGTGCTACATGGGCTGGACCCTGGAATACGCCCGCCGTATGTTGCCCAAATTGGCCGAATTCGAACCGCGCTGGCTGGAAGAGCCGGTCATCGCCGATGACATCGAAGGCTACGTCGAACTCAAGAAGATGGGCATCATGCCCATCTCCGGCGGCGAGCACGAGTTCACCTCCTACGGCTTCAAGGACCTGCTCGAGCGCCGCGCCGTGGACGTCATCCAGTACGACACCAACCGTGTCGGCGGCATCACCGCCGCGCGCAAGATCAACGCCCTGGCCGAAGCCTGGTCGGTGCCGGTCATCCCCCATGCCGGCCAGATGCACAACTACCACCTGACCATGGCCAGCACTGCTTCGCCCATGGCCGAGTTCTTCCCGGTATTCGACGTGGAGGTGGGCAACGAACTCTTCTACTACGTCTTCAAGGGCGAACCCCAGCCGGTCGGCGGCTACCTGCAACTGGACGACGACAAGCCCGGCCTGGGCCTGGAACTGTCAGAAGAACATCTCAAGGACTTCGATGTGATCGAGTAGCGGTCGTCTCACGTTCCCGAGGCGGGTGACAGCACCCGCCGCGCTACCTAGCTCAGCCCGCCAATATCGCCGCCGCCCCCCGTGGCTGTCGGGTGTACCACAGCACCCGGCTGACCCCACGGGTCACCGCCACATAGCTCAGGCGCAGGGCTTCGTCGGCCATGGCAGCGTCATAGCTCTGCTGGAAATGCCCGCTGGCGGCATAGAGGGCATTGCGTAGCGGATGGGGCTGCTGGGGCTGACCGTCGTCTAGCACGATCGCCACCTCGGCCTGCAGGCCCTTGGCTCGGTGAATGGTGCAGGTCCGCACTCCGGGCTGACGGCCCAGCTGCTCGTTGATGGCTTTCAAGGGCGCGTTCAGACGACTCATCACCATGACCGCGCAGCGCTCCGGCCGCTCTCGTTCCGCTGCATAAGTCCGTTGTGCCTCGATCTCGCCCAGCAACGAAGCCAACTGGCGCGTGATATCGAATTGCGGTACGACCTTGACCCCGTGCCCCTGGTCATCCGCCACGCGGAAGGCCAGGGTTTTCTTGGGCTGCTTGTGGCGTACCTGCGTCAGAATGCGTTCACCGTCAGCCACGATGTCCGGTGAAGAACGGTAGTTGGTCCCCAGCATCAGCGTCTGGCTGGGCATCTGGCCTGGAAACCAGCGATCGAAATGAATGAACAGCTCCGGCGAGCTGCCCCGCCAGCCATAGATGGATTGCCAGTCGTCACCGATAGCCATCAGTGAAGGTGCGGCCTTCTCTTCGGCGAGTCTGCGCTGGACCTGCTGCAGCCAGAGGGCGATCTGCGGCGAGATGTCCTGGAATTCATCGATCAGCAAATGGGTAAAGGGTTGCAGGCGAGCAATCAGGGCGCGACTGGGTTTCTTGTCCAGGCGATCCGTCAGCACGGCAAAGGCCGTATTGAAGGTGATCAGCCGTTGCTCCTTCAGCAACTTGCCGAACTGTCGCCAGAACTGCTGCATGGCCTCGAGAAAGATCCGGTCCCGCGTCGAGCACTCCAGCTGGCTGCTCTTTATGGAGCCGATCCGCAGCCCCAGGGTCTCGGCGAATGAGGCCTGGCCATAGAAGAGATCGGGCAGTGGTTGCGGTTGGCGTTCGCCATTGAGGACGAAGGCCTGCAAGGACGGTGCGCCGGGTGGCTCTTCCTCATTGGGCGCCGCTAGTTCCAGCAACAGATGAACCCGACGACGAAAGCCGGCGTCCTCGCGGTAGCAGTTCTCGTAGGCCTGTATCAGGAGCTGCCGTTGGCCCTCGTTCAGGGTGGCGCCAGCCAGCATGCCGTTATCCGGCTCATCCTCACCTTTCGATTGAGTGGACAACTGCTCGAACCACTGCATCGCCCTCAGCTCTGAGCGCGTCAGTTGTGCCAGGGCCGAGTGAAAGGTCCTTACCAGTTCGCGTGCCGCCTCGTCATCCAGCGGAGCCTCCCAGAAGGCCAAGACGCGTCTGAGCTGCGCGCGCAACTCTTCGCAGGAAGCCTTGGTAAATGAGATGACGGTCAGTTGCTCACGCGGGATCTCGAGGTGGCACAGCATGAACACCACTCGCAGTACCAGCGTGGTGGTCTTGCCCGAACCGGCACCCGCGAAGATTCGCGTCGCCGGGGCACGCGCCAGGATCATCTTC
>NZ_JAVIZV010000001.1:1547500-3082500 GCF_031453455.1 Pseudomonas sp. SORGH_AS_0211
GAAGATGTCAGCTTGCTGGCAAGCATCCACACGAATTGCTTGATTCACTGATAGAAGAGCAATTGAGTTAGTTAGACTCAAGGTAAGACGATTGGGTCTGTAGCTCAGTTGGTTAGAGCGCACCCCTGATAAGGGTGAGGTCGGCAGTTCGAATCTGCCCAGACCCACCAATCGATGGGGCCATAGCTCAGCTGGGAGAGCGCCTGCCTTGCACGCAGGAGGTCAGGAGTTCGATCCTCCTTGGCTCCACCATCTCCACCTAACCGCTAACGCGATTGCTTGAAAAGCTCAGAAGTGAGCCTTTGACTTCTCCCTACCGAAAGGTAATGAGAAGGGCACAAAAGCTGACTTCTGGTCTTTGATCAGAACTGTTCTTTAAAAAATTGGGAAAGTGATAGAAGTAGACTGCATTAACTGTTTTCACTGGCAGTTAGTGTCGTCAAGGTAAAATCTTGCGAACTCAAGCGCAAGTTTTCGGCGAAATGTCGTCTTCACTCATTTAGCGCCCTGCAGATCGGTAGCGTCCTTGTGACGCCAGCGAGATTGCTTGGGGTTATATGGTCAAGTGAAGAAGCGCATACGGTGGATGCCTTGGCAGTCAGAGGCGATGAAAGACGTGATAGCCTGCGATAAGCTTCGGTGAGGTGGCAAATGACCTGTGACCCGGAGATCTCTGAATGGGGAAACCCACCTAGCATAAGCTAGGTATCTTAACCTGAATCCATAGGGTTAAGAGGCGAACCAGGGGAACTGAAACATCTAAGTACCCTGAGGAAAAGAAATCAACCGAGATTCCCTTAGTAGTGGCGAGCGAACGGGGACCAGCCCTTAAGTTGATTTGAGAGTAGCGGAACGCCTTGGAAAAGGCGGCCATAGTGGGTGATAGCCCTGTACGCGAAACGCTCTTATCAATGAAATCGAGTAGGACGGGGCACGAGAAACCCTGTCTGAATATGGGGGGACCATCCTCCAAGGCTAAATACTCCTGACTGACCGATAGTGAACCAGTACCGTGAGGGAAAGGCGAAAAGAACCCCGGAGAGGGGAGTGAAATAGAACCTGAAACCGTATGCGTACAAGCAGTGGGAGCCTACTTTGTTGGGTGACTGCGTACCTTTTGTATAATGGGTCAGCGACTTATTTTCAGTGGCGAGCTTAACCGAATAGGGGAGGCGTAGCGAAAGCGAGTCTTAATAGGGCGTTTAGTCGCTGGGAATAGACCCGAAACCGGGCGATCTATCCATGAGCAGGTTGAAGGTTAGGTAACACTGACTGGAGGACCGAACCCACTTCCGTTGAAAAGGCAGGGGATGACTTGTGGATCGGAGTGAAAGGCTAATCAAGCTCGGAGATAGCTGGTTCTCCTCGAAAGCTATTTAGGTAGCGCCTCATGTATCACTCTGGGGGGTAGAGCACTGTTTCGGCTAGGGGGTCATCCCGACTTACCAAACCGATGCAAACTCCGAATACCCAGAAGTGCCGAGCATGGGAGACACACGGCGGGTGCTAACGTCCGTCGTGAAAAGGGAAACAACCCAGACCGTCAGCTAAGGTCCCAAAGTCCTGGTTAAGTGGTAAACGATGTGGGAAGGCTTAGACAGCTAGGAGGTTGGCTTAGAAGCAGCCACCCTTTAAAGAAAGCGTAATAGCTCACTAGTCGAGTCGGCCTGCGCGGAAGATGTAACGGGGCTCAAACCAGGCACCGAAGCTACGGGTATCACCTTTGGTGATGCGGTAGAGGAGCGTTCTGTAAGCCTGTGAAGGTGAGTTGAGAAGCTTGCTGGAGGTATCAGAAGTGCGAATGCTGACATGAGTAACGACAATGCGAGTGAAAAACTCGCACGCCGAAAGACCAAGGGTTCCTGCGCAACGTTAATCGACGCAGGGTGAGTCGGTCCCTAAGGCGAGGCTGAAAGGCGTAGTCGATGGGAAACGGGTTAATATTCCCGTACTTCTAGTTACTGCGATGGGGGGACGGAGAAGGCTAGGCCAGCTTGGCGTTGGTTGTCCAAGTTTAAGGTGGTAGGCTGACTGTTTAGGTAAATCCGGACAGTTAAGGCCGAGAGCTGATGACGATCCTTCTTTTAGAAGGAGAAGTGGTTGATGCCATGCTTCCAGGAAAAGCCTCTAAGCTTCAGGTAACTAGGAACCGTACCCCAAACCGACACAGGTGGTCGGGTAGAGAATACCAAGGCGCTTGAGAGAACTCGGGTGAAGGAACTAGGCAAAATGGCACCGTAACTTCGGGAGAAGGTGCGCCGGTGAGGGTGAAGGGTTTACCCCGTAAGCTCATGCCGGTCGAAGATACCAGGCCGCTGCGACTGTTTATTAAAAACACAGCACTCTGCAAACACGAAAGTGGACGTATAGGGTGTGACGCCTGCCCGGTGCCGGAAGGTTAATTGATGGGGTTAGCGCAAGCGAAGCTCTTGATCGAAGCCCCGGTAAACGGCGGCCGTAACTATAACGGTCCTAAGGTAGCGAAATTCCTTGTCGGGTAAGTTCCGACCTGCACGAATGGCGTAACGATGGCGGCGCTGTCTCCACCCGAGACTCAGTGAAATTGAAATCGCTGTGAAGATGCAGTGTATCCGCGGCTAGACGGAAAGACCCCGTGAACCTTTACTGTAGCTTTGCACTGGACTTTGAGCTTGCTTGTGTAGGATAGGTGGGAGGCTTTGAAGCGTGGACGCCAGTCTGCGTGGAGCCATCCTTGAAATACCACCCTGGCAATCTTGAGGTTCTAACTCTGGTCCGTTATCCGGATCGAGGACAGTGTATGGTGGGCAGTTTGACTGGGGCGGTCTCCTCCTAAAGAGTAACGGAGGAGTACGAAGGTGCGCTCAGACCGGTCGGAAATCGGTCGTAGAGTATAAAGGCAAAAGCGCGCTTGACTGCGAGACAGACACGTCGAGCAGGTACGAAAGTAGGTCTTAGTGATCCGGTGGTTCTGTATGGAAGGGCCATCGCTCAACGGATAAAAGGTACTCCGGGGATAACAGGCTGATACCGCCCAAGAGTTCATATCGACGGCGGTGTTTGGCACCTCGATGTCGGCTCATCACATCCTGGGGCTGAAGCCGGTCCCAAGGGTATGGCTGTTCGCCATTTAAAGTGGTACGCGAGCTGGGTTTAGAACGTCGTGAGACAGTTCGGTCCCTATCTGCCGTGGACGTTTGAGATTTGAGAGGGGCTGCTCCTAGTACGAGAGGACCGGAGTGGACGAACCTCTGGTGTTCCGGTTGTCACGCCAGTGGCATTGCCGGGTAGCTACGTTCGGAAGAGATAACCGCTGAAAGCATCTAAGCGGGAAACTTGCCTCAAGATGAGATCTCACTGGAGCCTTGAGCTTCCTAAAGGGCCGTCGAAGACTACGACGTTGATAGGTCGGGTGTGTAAGCGCTGTGAGGCGTTGAGCTAACCGATACTAATTGCCCGTGAGGCTTGACCATATAACACCCAAACAATCTGACCGCGGTCAGAGCGTGAGGAAGACGACGCCGAAAACGGCGCGTGGGTTCGCAAGACCCAGGACGAGTTGTCTACTTCGATCACAGACCCAATTGGGCCAGCCAGGCATGCAGCATCGCCTGGTCAGCCAACCGAATTGCTTGACGAACATAGAGCATTGGAACCACCTGATCCCTTCCCGAACTCAGAAGTGAAACGATGCATCGCCGATGGTAGTGTGGGGTTTCCCCATGTGAGAGTAGGTCATCGTCAAGCGCCTAACACCCAGCACCCCCGCTCAGTTCACTCTGGCGGGGGTGTTGTCTTTGGGGCGGAAAAAGTTTGGCCGGGCGTCAGGGGGCTTGAATGCTGGGCGCAAATAATCGGCGAGCGGAAGCCTGAAGCTGTGTAGCTGAGGCGGCCCTAACCCCAGTCCTCTCCTTGGGGAGAGGGGATCAAAGGGCACGGCGGAGACGTTGCAGTAGTGCCTGTCGGGCAGGTGCTGCTTTAAGCCTGCAAGGGCACAAGAGCCCCAACAGCCCGGCTGCGCCGGGCTGTTGTGTGTGAAGCGCGGCACAGGACTGTCGTAGGTTGGTGCTGAGCGCCGCGAAGCTCAAGGAGGGAGGTCCGCGCTGAGCGCTTGGGGCCATGGCGGTCCTCTGATACGGCCGTTCCTACCCAGCTTCATACCGCCAACAGCGTAGGCTGGATTGAACCCGCGAAGCTAAACGTTCCTGGCTCCCTGTACGTCTCAGAGCTCTGGAAAAATGGCTAGCAGGGCAATTCCGATTAACTGTTCGAGTCCCGAGTGCGCGCTACAGATACGGTGCCTATGCAGAGCTAAGCCGCTCGAGATCGCCCACTGCGGCCGGCCAGCAATCCAGCAAAGCCACTGGTAACCTGACCGGGAATGATTCTGATCCAGTACATTTTCCTTAACCTTTTCGGTATACAATGCCCAATGGCCTTAGGCCGGTAGGCAAGGGGTGCGAAGCGTCGTACCCCTTTTTTCTTTGCATGATCAACCAAATTTCTAGCGTGGCCTAGGATCCTATCCCTTGAACGTTAGGATCTGCGGACAGGTGTTTAGGTGACGCAAGCGATGAAAGCGCAAGCGAAGGGGATTCGATTTTGATCAAGGTGCTAGTTGTCGACGACCATGACCTTGTTCGTACCGGTATCGTGCGGATGCTGGCGGATGTAACAGGAATCCAGGTCGTCGGCCAAGCAGACAGTGGCGAAAACGCACTGATGCTGGCCCGTGAACTCGAGCCGGATGTCGTCTTGATGGATGTCCGGATGCCTGGTATTGGTGGGCTGGAAGCTACGCGCAAGCTCTTGCGCAGCCGTCCCGATCTGAAGGTTGTCGTGGTTACGGCCTGTGAGGAAGACCCCTTTCCGACTCGCCTGCTCCAGGCCGGCGCTGCAGGGTATCTGACCAAGGGTGCTGACATCGAAGAGATGATCACCGCCATCAAGCAGGCCTTTGCCGGCCGGCGTTACATCAGTGCGCAGATCGCCCAGCAGCTCGCCTTGAAGCCCTTCCAGTCCAAGGCAGAAGCGTCACCCTTCGATCAGCTGTCCGAGCGTGAGATTCAGATCGCGCTGATGATTGCCGGTTGCCAGAAAGTCCAGGTCATTTCCGACAAGCTTTGTTTGTCACCCAAGACCGTTAACACCTATCGCTATCGGATCTTCGAGAAATTATCGATTACCAGCGATGTCGAATTGGCCATGTTGGCTGTTCGCCACGGCATGGTAGATGCAACGAGTTGATATGAGTCAATCTTTCGATGCTGCGGCCTTTCTATCTGGTTGCAGTGGACGTCCGGGTGTCTACCGGATGTTCGATGAGGGTGGCAAGCTCCTCTATGTAGGTAAAGCCAAGAACCTCAAGAACCGCCTTTCAAGTTACTTCAGAAAGACCGGCTTGGCGCCCAAGACGGCTTCCATGGTGTCCAAGATCGCCCAGATCGAGACCACCATCACCGGCAACGAGACCGAAGCGCTCCTGCTGGAACAAAACCTCATCAAGCAGTGGCGTCCGCCCTACAACATCCTGTTGCGGGACGATAAGTCCTATCCCTACGTCTATCTCTCCACGGAAGATAAGTATCCTCGGCTGACCATTCATCGTGGAGAGAAAAGAGGGAAGGGACGTTATTTCGGGCCCTATCCCAGTGCCGGTGCCATCCGTGAAAGTCTCAATCTCCTGCAGAAAGCCTTCCAGGTGCGCCAGTGTGATGACAACTACTTCCGCAATCGCACGCGGCCTTGTCTGCAATACCAGATCAAGAGATGCAAGGGACCCTGTGTTGCGCTGGTGAGTGAGCAGGAATATGGCGAGGACGTTCGCCATTCCGCCATGTTTCTCGAGGGGCGCAGCAATGCCCTGGCTGAAGAGCTGCAAGTCAAGATGGAGAGCGCCTCGGTCAATCTGCAGTTCGAGCGCGCCGCCGAGCTGCGTGATCAGGTTGCCCTGGTCAGGCGTGTCCAGGACCAGCAGAGTATCGAGGGTGGCACCGGTGACGTCGATGTCATAGCGGCGCTCGTCAACCCGGGCGGCGCCTGTGTTCACCTGGTCAGTGTCCGCGGTGGTCGGGTACTGGGCAGCAAGAATTTCTTCCCAGAGGTGGGAATCGAGGAAGATTCCAGCGAAGTGCTGGCCGCCTTCCTGGAGCAGTATTATCTCGCCTACCTGGAGCGGGATCTGCCGGACGAGATCATCGTCAATTCCGTCCATGAGGACTTCGCTACCCTGATCGACGCCTTCGCCGAAGTCCACAAGCGGCAGTTGGTCATCGCTCATCGCGTACGCGGGACCCGGGCACGCTGGCAGCAGCTGGCAGTAACCAATGCGGAGCAGGCGCTGAATACGCGCCTGGCTAATCGGCAGCACATGGGTGTACGTTTCGATGCGCTGGTCCAAGCGCTGGATCTACCCGAACCGCCGCAACGACTGGAGTGTTTCGATATCAGTCACTCCAGTGGCGAGGCGACCGTGGCGTCCTGTGTGGTCTTCGGGCCGGAAGGGCCACTCAAATCGGATTATCGTCGCTATAACATCGAAGGCGTGACAGCCGGCGATGACTATGCGGCGATGCATCAGGCGCTGACGCGTCGCTTCAGTCGGCTGAAAGCGGGCGAGGGCAAGCTGCCTGACATCCTGCTGGTGGATGGCGGCAAGGGTCAGTTGGCCATGGCCCGTGAGGTGCTCAGGGAGCTCGCCGTGCCGGATCTGGTCCTGCTTGGGGTTGCCAAGGGTGTCACCCGCAAGCCTGGCCTTGAGGTCCTCTATCTGGACGATCCTTCCAACGAATTCATCCTGCCGGCTCATTCGCCCGCACTGCACCTCATCCAGCAGATCCGCGATGAGGCGCACCGTTTCGCGATTACCGGGCATCGCGCGCGTCGCGGCAAGGCGCGCAGAACATCCTCCCTGGAAGAGGTCGCCGGTATCGGGCCCAAGCGTCGCCAGGAGCTCCTGAAGCACTTTGGTGGACTCCGCGAATTGCAGCGCGCCAGCATCGAGGAAATTGCCAAAGCGCCCAGCATCAGCAAAAAGCTGGCCGAGCAGATTTATGCCGCCTTGCACAGCGAGTAGAATCGCCTCACGTTCACCAATAGCCGCGCCAATGAATATCCCAAATCTGCTTACCGTACTGCGCGTCTTCCTCATTCCTCTGTTCGTCATCCTGTTCTACCTGCCAGTCCACTGGAGCTACTGGACCGCCAGCACCGTCTTCGCGATCGCTTGCGCGACCGACTGGCTGGATGGGTATCTAGCGCGGCGCCTAGGGCAGAGCACGCCCTTTGGTGCCTTTCTGGATCCGGTAGCGGACAAGCTCATCGTTGCCGTGGCCCTGGTATTGCTCGTGCAGGAGCACGCCAACGCCTGGCTGACGCTGCCCGCGGTCATCATCGTCGGGCGCGAGATCGTCGTATCGGCGTTGCGGGAATGGATGGCCGAGCTGGGTGCCCGCGCCCAGGTCGCGGTCTCCAATCTGGGCAAGTGGAAGACGGCGGCGCAAATGCTGGCCCTGGTCATCCTGTTGGCCAATCCGCCGCAGATGACCTTCTGGGTCATCAGCGGCTACGCCTTGCTCATCGTCGCGGCGGCGCTGACGCTGTGGTCCATGTGCACCTATCTGATGGCGGCCTGGCCGCATCTGATGAGCGCCGAGAAAAAGAAATAAGTTTTTGAATCAATGGCTTGACATGAAGGGTGGCTCAGATAGAATGGCGCCCGTCACCAAGCGGGAATAGCTCAGTTGGTAGAGCACGACCTTGCCAAGGTCGGGGTCGCGAGTTCGAGTCTCGTTTCCCGCTCCATGTTTACATGAGTGTCGCAAGACATTCAGGTTTGAGGCCGGGTGGCAGAGTGGTCATGCAGCGGATTGCAAATCCGTGTACGCCGGTTCGATTCCGACCTCGGCCTCCACTATTGAAAGCCCCGTAGATCCCTGGTCTACGGGGCTTTTCATCATCCAGGGATGTGTGAATACTGGATCAGGTTCCACGAATCCATTTGTGTGAGGGTTCGGTTCTGCCCGAGTGGTGAAACTGGTAGACACAAGGGACTTAAAATCCCTCGACTTAACGGTCGTGCCGGTTCGATTCCGGCCTCGGGCACCATCCAAATGAAAAGGCCACTCAAGCATGAGTGGCCTTTTTCGTTTAGGCGGGAATCGTCCAGTAGGGGGTTTCATCCGCATCGCGCTCGATGCGTGAGCGGCTGTCGAGGATGAAGGCTTCGAGCATGGCAGCGTCGAGCAATTCGGTGCGTGCGATGGGGCGATTGAGTACCGACTGACCGCTACGAGAGAAGACCTCGACATCGTAGGCACGTTGATCTCGCGTGGAGATTACGCAGCGCAGGGGTTCGAATCCGCCTTTCAGGGTGTTGAAGGCGCTGGCGAGTTCGACATAGAGGGTCATCCGGAAGAGCTTCCTGTTCAAAGGTGGCACTGTGACAGCATTGGCTGCTACAGGGTTTCACCTTTGCAGAAACGTGCCGTCATATCGCGATGCTAGTCGCAAAATTCCGGCCCTGCTTTCGGAGTTTTATTGCCAGCCTTGCAGCCAGCATTCTGCATCCTGCAACTCGTGCCAGTCCAGCGTCCAGGTGCGACGAGTGAGAACGGCTTGTATATCTATCTGCGAGATGGGATCGGTCTCGACTTCCGGGGTATGCACCCGGGTAACGATGAAGTGCTTCTGCCGTTCGCGCGGCTGGACGGCCGTCCATTTGCTGAGCAGCAGCTTGTTGGGATTGATCTGGCGCTGCTTCATCCCTGCATGGCCTCCAGCAGCGGTGCGCTGCGATAGCGCTGCAGCAGGGCTTCCAGGTTGCGATCGGGCATGGCATGAGCCCTGAGCGCCGTGATGGTGCGTTCGACGTACTCCAGGGTGGTGCCGAAATGGCCGCAGGCTTCGGTCAGGACGCGATTGAGGATGTCATCGGGCAGGCTGCCGGCATAGCAGGGGAGATTGCGTTTCAGCACAAAGCCGAGCGCCTGGACCTTGCTACCGTCTTCCAGGTGGCATTGCAGCCAGCGAGGACGGTAGGAGCCATCCGGCATTTCGCGCCTCCAGAGGGCCAGCAGATGGTCGTCCAGCTGGTCATCGGGCAACTGGTAGGCGAAGCCCGAGCAGGAGCCGCCGCGATCCAGTCCCAGTACCAGGCCGGGTTGTTCGGGGGTGCCGCGATGTAGCTGGGACCAGAGATAGAGGCCGCGGTGATAGCCGTGCACCCGCGCCCGGCGAACGTCGACCGCGGGGCACTCGGGCCGCCAGATCAGCGAGCCGTAGGCGAACAGCCACACCGGGCCGGGTTGGCGTTGGGCCAGGGTGGCCTCCAGAGAGGCTACGAGTTCCGGATGGGTGAGCGGAGTGGCGAGCGCCAGCTTGGGGGGATAGGAATCGTGGATGCTGGGAGAAATCTGTCTGTGCATATGTCGCCTGGTCCTCAACCGCTGGAGCTGCCAGGTCTAGGAACCCGGCACTAAGATCCTAACGAAAGTCCGGGAAGAACTCCTAGACCGTTCGTGCCCATCTTTATGACGCCTGGTTAGGTTGCAGCGAGAACCATGCCAACGCCTGGGCAAAAAACGCCAGACGAAAAAAAGCCCGACAGGTGTCGGGCTTGGAGTGGCGCGTCAGATCGATCAGGCGCTGGTGCGGATCAGGTGATCGAAGGCGGCCAGCGAGGCCTTGGCGCCTTCGCCCAGGGCGATGATGATCTGCTTGTAGGGTACGGTGGTGACGTCGCCCGCCGCGAACACGCCGGGCAGGGAGGTCTGGCAGCGCGCGTCCACTTCGATCTCGCCACGTGGCGAAAGCTCCACGGTGCCCTTGAGCCAGTCGGTGTTGGGCACCAGACCGATCTGTACGAAGACGCCTTCCAGGTCGATGTGGTGGAACTCGCTGGAATTGCGGTCCTTGTAGACCAGGCCGTTGACCTTTTGGCCGTCACCCTTGACTTCGCTGGTGAGCGCGCTGGTGATGACGGTCACATTGGGCAGGCTGAACAGCTTGCGCTGCAGCACGGCGTCGGCACGCAGCTGGCCGTCGTACTCGATCAGGGTCACCTGGGCGACGATGCCGGCGAGGTCGATGGCTGCCTCGACTCCCGAGTTGCCGCCCCCGACCACGGCGACGCGCTTGCCCTTGAACAGGGGGCCGTCGCAGTGCGGGCAGTAGGCTACGCCGCGGTTACGGTATTCCTGCTCACCCGGCACGTTCATCTCACGCCAGCGGGCACCAGTGGCAAGGATCAGCGTCTTGGCCTTGAGCGAGCCGCCATCGGCGAAGCGTACCTCGTGCAGACCGCCGGCTTCGTGGGCTGGAATCAGCTGCTCAGCACGCTGCAGGTTCATGATGTCGACTTCGTACTGCTTGACGTGCTCTTCGAGCGCCATGGCCAGCTTCGGGCCTTCGGTCTCCTTGATGGAGATGAAGTTTTCGATGGCCAGGGTGTCCAGTACCTGACCACCAAAGCGCTCGGCGGCGACGCCGGTGCGGATGCCCTTGCGCGCGGCATAGACGGCTGCTGCAGCACCAGCGGGGCCGCCACCAATGACCAGGACGTCGAAGGCGTCCTTGGCCTTGAGCTTGTCGGCGGAGCGGGCGGCCGCGCCGGTGTCGAGCTTGGCGACGATCTCTTCCAGGCCCATGCGGCCCTGGCCAAAGGGTTCGCCGTTCAGGTAGACGCTGGGCACGGCCATGATCCGGCGGCGCTCGACTTCGTCCTGGAACAGGGCGCCGTCGACGGCCACGTGCTTGACCCGGGGATTGAGCACGGCCATGAGATTCAGGGCTTGCACCACGTCCGGGCAGTTCTGGCAGGACAGAGAAAAATAGGTTTCGAACTGGTAGTCGCCGTCAAGGGCCTTGACCTGTTCGATGACGTCCTGGCTGGCCTTGGACGGATGACCGCCGACCTGGAGCAGGGCCAGGACCAGGGAAGTGAATTCGTGGCCCATGGGCAGACCGGCGAAGCGCAGGTCGATGTTCTGGCCAGGGGTCAGCAGGGCGAAGGAGGGACGACGCTCATCGCTGCCGTCGGTGCTGAGGCTGACCTGATCGGACAGGCTGGCGATATCCTGCAGCAGACTGTGCATTTCACGGGACTTCGCGCCATCGTCGAGGGACGCGACGATCTCGATGGGGCGCGTGACGCGTTCGAGGTAGGTCTTGAGCTGGGCTTTCAGATTTGCGTCCAACATGGCGACGTGGCTTCCGTAAAAAATGGGCAAAAAAAGAGCGCGCGGGCAAGGCGCCCGGGCGCTCGGGCTAGATCAGGCGGGCGTTAGATCTTGCCTACCAGGTCCAGCGAGGGGGTCAGGGTCGCTTCGCCTTCTTTCCACTTGGCCGGGCAGACTTCGCCCGGGTGGTTGGCGACGTACTGGGCGGCGCGGACCTTGCGCAGCAGTTCGCTGGCATCACGGCCGATACCGTTGTCGTGGATCTCGCACAGCTTGATCTGACCTTCGGGGTTGATCAGGAAGGTGCCGCGCAGGGCCAGGCCTTCTTCTTCGATCAGCACTTCGAAGCTGCGTGCCAGGCGAGCGGTGGGATCGCCTACCAGCGGGTAGTTGACCTTCTTGATGGCTTCCGAGGTGTCGTGCCAAGCCTTGTGCGCGAAGTGGGTGTCGCAGGACACGCCATAGATCTCTACGCCCAGCTTCTGGAACTCGGGGTACAGGTCAGCAAGGTCTTCCAGCTCGGTGGGGCACACGAAGGTGAAGTCAGCCGGGTAGAACACGATGGCGGACCACTTGCCCTTCAGATCGGCCTCGGTCACCTGGACGAATTTGCCATTGTGGTAGGCGGTCGCGGTGAAAGGCTTCACTTCGGTGTTGATCAGGGACATTGATGACTCCTTGATGGGTTTAAGTCAGGGTTGAAATCGATAGGACGCATACTAATCGCATTTTGACGATTCACCTCATTGTTAAAGGCGATGCTGGCGATTAGGCGCCTCTATCGGATACTACAGGTCATGAGCGAAATCAGTACCTTAGCCAGGTCTCAGGCAGCGCCCAGGGCCTTTACCGTGGCGGGATGCTGACCCCATTCGCTCCAGGATCCGTCATAGAGTCGGCCATCCGGAAAGCCGGCGACACTGAGCGCGAGCAGCAGCACCGTGGCGGTGACCCCACTGCCGCAGCTGGTGATCACCGGATGCAGGCCATCGATACCCAGGGCCTGGAAGCGCTGGCGCAGCTCTTGGGGTGGCAGCAGGGTGCCGTCTTCGGTCAACAGGCTGTCGTAGGGCAGGTTCTGGCTGCCGGGCATATGACCGGAGGCCACCCCCGGGCGCGGCTCGGCGATCTCCCCGGTGAAGCGCTTGGCGCCGCGCGCGTCGAGTACCTGGGTCTGGCCCACGCTGAGCGCGGTCTGCACATCGCCCAGGCCGCAAAGCAGGCGGTTGTTGAAGATGACGGGGTAGGGTGGCTGGGGGCTGGGCGGATTTTCACCGGCCTCCAGCGGCAGGCCCTGTTCACGCCAGAGCGGCAGGCCGCCATCGAGCACCATCACCTGGTCATGGCCGAACAGGCGGAACAGCCACCAGGCCCGGGCGGCGGAGAAGAGACCCTTCTGGTCGTAGACGACCAGGGTAGTCTCCGGGGTGACGCCCAGTTCGCCGGCCAGACGGGCGAAGCGTCCGGCGCTGGGGACCATGTGCGGCAGCGCGGTGTCCGGGTCCGAAAAGTATTCGATGTCGAAGCGCAGGGCGCCGGGGATGTGCTGCTGCCGATAGGTCTCGTCAGCGACCTGGGCCTCGTTGGGCAGATAGAGACTGGCGTCGAGGATCAGCAGATCCGGGCGGCCGAGGTGCTCGTGCAGCCAGGCGGCGGTGACCAGCGGGGAAGCGATCATGGGTGGCGCTCCTTGATGGGCAAAGGGCGACAGCTTAGCGCGCCTGGCGCGACGTGGGCTGTCAGGGACCAGCGGATACTTTATCCTCGTCAGCCTGGCAACTGGATAGATGACTTATGAGCGAACTTAACGGGCAATCCACGGGCGGCAACGACTGGCAACTAGGGCGCATCGTCGGTGAACTGCATGAGGCGCGCAGCCAATGGCGCGAGACCCACGGACGTTTTCGCGAATTCAGTGGCCGCGAGCTGCCGTCGCGCAGCGTCATGGCCACCGTGATCGAATCCCTCAGCGGGGCGCTCTTTCCGCTACGCCTCGGGCCGGATCAGTTGCGCCAGGAAAGCGAGGACTTCTATGTCGGCTTCGAGGTGGAGCGAGCGCTCAATGCCCTGGTGATCCAGGCGAAGCTGGAGCTGGACTATTTCGCCAAGCAGCGTGGCGAGAACGGCGTCAATCGTGCCGATGAGGCGCGCCGGCTGGTGCAGGCCTTTGCCCTGGCGCTGCCGGATCTGCGCCGCCTGCTGGATACCGACGTGATCGCCGCCTACCAGGGCGATCCCGCCGCGCGCAGCGTGGACGAGGTACTGCTGTGCTATCCGGGCATCTACGCCATGATCCATCACCGCATCGCCCATCACTTCTATCGCAGCGGCCTGCCGCTGCTGGCGCGGATGGTCAGCGAGCGGGCGCATTCGGCGACCGGGATCGACATCCACCCGGGCGCCCAGATTGGCGAAGGCTTCTTCATCGACCATGGCACGGGCGTGGTGATCGGCGAGACCTGCATCATCGGCGACCGGGTGCGCATCTATCAGGCGGTGACCCTGGGCGCCAAGCGCTTCCCGGCCGATGCCGAGGGCAATCTCAAGAAGGGCCACCCGCGCCATCCCATCGTCGAGGACGACGTGGTGATCTATGCCGGGGCGACCATCCTCGGGCGCATCACCATCGGCCAGGGCTCGACCATCGGCGGCAACGTCTGGCTGACCCATGGCGTGCCGGCCAACAGCAATGTCAGCCAGGCCAGCCTGCAGGGGTGTGCCGGCCTGGCTCAGGAGTAGTCGGCGGCGTTGTCGCGAACGAACTTGGCCAGGAAGCGCCGGGTTCGTTCCTCACGCGGCCGATTGAACAGCTCGGCCGCCGGGCCCTGTTCGACGATGCGGCCAGCGTCCATGAACAGCACCCGGTGGGCGACGTCGCGGGCGAAGGCCATCTCGTGGGTGACGATCATCAGGGTACGACCCTCCTGGGCCAGCCCGCGGATCGTCTCCAGCACCTCGCCGACCCGCTCGGGATCCAGCGCCGAAGTGGGTTCGTCGAAGAGGATGGCCTGGGGACGCATGGCCAGCGCCCGGGCGATGGCGACCCGCTGCTGCTGGCCACCCGACAGCTGCCCTGGATAGGTATCCGCCTTGTCGGCCAGCCCGACCCTGGCCAGCAGCTCGCGACCGCGGGCGCTGGCGGTGTCCCGCGCTTCGCCCTGGACGATGATGGGGCCCTCGATCACGTTCTCCAGCGCGGTGCGATGGGGAAACAGATTGAAGCTCTGGAAGACGAAACCCATGCTCTGCCGCAACCGGCGAATGGTGCCTTGCTGGGCCTTGAGCGGCCGGCTGGCATCGATATGCAGATCACCCAGGCGGATGCTGCCGGCGTCCGGGGTCTCCAGCAGATTGAGGCAGCGCAGCAGGGTGGTCTTGCCCGAGCCGCTGGGGCCGATGATGGCGACTACCTCGCCCTCGGCCACCTGGAGGTCGATGGCCTGGAGCACGGTCTGCCGTTGAAAGGACTTGGACAGCCCCTGCACCTCGATCATGACGGGCCTCGCTCGTTGATATGACGGCCGTAGTGCCGCTCCAGACGGTTCTGCAGGGTGGAGAGCAGGCTGGCCAGCACCCAGTAGAGCAGCGCGGCGGCCAGGTAGAGACTGAAGATTTCGAAGGTGCGGGCGGTGATCAGCTGGGCCTGGCGGAACAGCTCCGGTACCTGGATGGTGGCGGCCAGCGAGGTGTCCTTGACCAGCGAGATGAAGCTGTTGCCCAGTGGTGGCAGGGCGATTCGCAGCGCCTGGGGCAGGATGGCGCGCCTCAGGGTCTGCAGGGGCGTCATGCCGATGCTGGCGGCGGCCTCCCACTGGCCGCGGTCGATGGCGCCAATGGCCGAGCGGATGATCTCCGCTGTGTAGGCGGCCATGTTCAGCGAAAAGCCGATCAGCGCCGCGGGCAGCGGATCAAGCTGGAGGCCGAGCTCGGGCAGGCCGTAGTAGATGACGAACAGCTGCACCAGCAGCGGCGTACCCCGGAAAAACGAGATGTACAGCCGCGCGAGGCTACGCAGCGGCAGACTCCGGGAGCGGCGCAGCAGGGCCAGGCCGAAGCCCAGCAGCAGTCCGAAGAACATGCCGCCGAGGCTCAGGACTACCGTCCAGATCGCGCCCTTCAGCAGGAAGGGCAGCGAATCGAGCAGGAGCTGCAGCGTGTCGCTCATTGGGTGACGTCAGCCTTGAACCACTTCTCGGAGATCTTGGCCAGGGTGCCATCGGCGCGCAGCTTGGCGATGGCCTGGTCGACCGCGGCATGGAATTCCGGATCACCCTTGCGCTCGGCGATGCCCGATTCCTGGCGGCTGAAGGGCTCACCGGCCAGGGCCAGCCTGTCCTTGGTCTTGGACAGCAGTTCCAGGGCGGCCAGGCGGTCGACGAGGATGGCGTCGATACGGCCGACGCGCAGGTCCTGGTACTTGGTCGGATCGTCTTCGTAGGTGCGCACGTCCGCCTTGGGTACGTTCTGGCGCAGCCACTGCTCGTAGTTGGTTCCCAGGCCGACGCCGACCTTCTTGCCGGCGAGGTCGGCGGCGGTCTTGATGCTGTCCACGTCGTCCTTGCGCACCAGGGCCTGGATGCCGGACACGGTGTAGGGGGTGGAGAAATCGTATTTCTTCTTGCGCTCTTCGCTGATGGTGACCTGGTTGATCACCACGTCCAGACGACGGGATTCCAGAGCGGCCAGCAGGCCATCCCACTTGCCGGGCTGGATCTTGGCATCGACGCCCAGTTCCTTGGCCAGCGCCTTGGCGAAGTCCACCTCGAAGCCTGTCAGCTGGCCCTGTTCGTTCTGGAAGCTGAAGGGCGGATAGGTGCCTTCCAGGCCGACGACCAGTTCGCCGCGCTGCTTGACGGTCTGCAGGAGGTCTTCGGCCTGGGCGGTGGCCTGGTGGGCCAGGCCCAGGGCGAGCAGCAGGGCGGCGCTACGGAACAGACGCTGGGGGAGAGCTTTGCGCATGGAGGAAATCCTTGAGGTTATGAGGGTGCGCCACTATGAGGGTGTCTGTTCTGACATCCCAAGTCCGAAAACTGCTGACGTTATGCCATCGCCCTGGGGACTTGGCTAGCCGATCACGCCAACCAGTCGCCATAGGCGAAGGTGCCCGGGGCGCCGCCGGTATGCAGGAATACCAGGGGGCCGGGTGGGAGGTCGCCGCTGGCCACCAGATCCAGCAGGCCGGCCATGGCCTTGCCGGTGTAGACCGGATCCAGGACCAGACCTTCCAGTCGGCCCAGCCGGCGGATGGCCGCCAGGGTGCCGGGATTGGGCTCGCCATAGCGGGGACCGAAATAGCCGTCACGCAGCTGCGGCGGCTCCTGAGGCAGGGCGACGCCCAGCAGGGCGGCCAGTTGTTGTCGCAGCAGGGCGACCTTGGGCAGCTGTTCGGCCTCGGTGCGGGAGACGGTGACGCCGATCACCGGCACCCCTGGCCGCAGGTGATGGAAAGCGAGATCCAGCCCGGCCTGGGTGCCGGCACTGCCGGAGGCGAGGATGACGGCGGCGGGTTGCAGCTCCAGTTCGTGCAGCTGGGCGTCGAGTTCCAGGCCGGCACGGACGTAGCCGAGGGCGCCCAGGGCGCTGGAGCCGCCAACGGGAATCACCCAGGGCTTGCGCCCTTGCTGGCGCAGGCGCTCGGCTTCGGCTTCCAGCTGGCTGACCGGATCATCGAGTGCAGCCACGGCGCTGACCTCGGCGCCGAAGAGTTCGAGCAGGAGACGATTGCCGCCGTGCAGGTAACCGGGATCCGCAGTGGCGATGGGATTTTCCAGCAGGGCGACGCAGCCCAGGCCCTGTTGCGCAGCGACGGCTGCAGTCTGGCGCACGTGATTGGACTGGATGGCGCCGGCGGTCACCAGGGTGTCGGCGCCGGCGGCCAGGGCCGCAGCGACCAGGTACTCCAGCTTGCGCACCTTGTTGCCGCCCAGGGCCAGGCTGGTGGTGTCGTCGCGCTTGCAGTGGACCGGTCGGCCCAGCTCTGCCGACAGGCGCGGCAGGACCTCCAGCGGGGTCGCCGAGGATTGCAGCGTCAGGCGTGGAAAGCGGGCGAGAGCGGTGGCGAGCATGGCGGAACCCGGGGCAGTGGAGGAGGCTTCACTCTAGGGGTAAGCCGCGCCTGGCAGCAATCCTGCCCTCAGGCGAGGTCCGGGCGCCGCGCCCAGGCCTGAGGTACCAGGGAGCGCAGCAGCACGCCGTAGAGCGGCACGAAGAGCAGCAGGCTGACCGTCAGCTTGACACCGTAGTCGACCAGGGCGATCTCCGGCCAGTGGCTGGCCATGAAGGGATTGTCGCTGCGCCAGAAGGCGATGGAAAAGAACGCCAGGGTGTCGAGGGCGTTACCGAACAGGGTCGAGACCGTCGGCGCCAGCCACCAGTGGCGCGAGCGCCGCAGGCGGTCGAACACCTGGATGTCGAGCAGTTGCCCGAGCACATAGGCGCAGAAGCTGGCCAGGGAGATGCGCAGGACGAAGACACTGAGGGTGGCCAGCGCCGTCCCGCCCTGGAAGCTGCCGTCCTGGAAGAGCACGGAAACCCCATAGGAGACCACCAGCGCCGGCAGCATCACCCGGGCGATGACCTGACGCGCCGCCGCCTTGCCCATCACCCGCACGGTGAGGTCGGTGGCCAGGAAGATGAAGGGGAAGCTGAAGGCGCCCCAGGTGGTGTGCCAGCCGAACAGCTGCAGCGGCAACTGCACCAGATAGTTGCTGGCGATGATGATGAGGATGTGGAAGGCGACGAGCGCGGCCACGAGGGCACGCCGCGGGGTGGCAAGCAAGGCAGACATGGGCAGTCCTTTTTTGGTTACCTGGGGTGAGGGAACCCAGGGCGCTCAGGCGGGGCGGCATTTTACGGATTCGTGGCGCGCCTGGCGAGGGTGCGGTGGTCGTAGCCCGATCGAAAGCCTTGTCGGCGCGATGGGCAGAGCGGGCAGCCTCCTGCTAACTTGTACGACTTCCGCACCGACAGAGAGCTTCCTGATGCACTTTCGATCGCTGGGCCGTACCGATCTCAAGGTTAGCGCCATCGCGCTGGGCACCATGACCTGGGGTGAGCAGAACACCGAGGCCGAGGCCTTCGAGCAGCTGCGCGCCGCCAAGGCCGCCGGGGTCAACTTCATCGACACGGCGGAGATGTATCCGGTGCCGCCGCGCGCCGAGACCTATACCCGTACCGAGACTATCATCGGCAACTACTTCCGCCAGCATGGCGATCGTGCCGACTGGGTACTGGCCAGCAAGGCGGCCGGTCCGGGGCGCGACATGGACTACATCCGCAATGGCGGGCTGGCCTTTACCAAGGCCAATCTCACCGCGGCGCTGGACGCCAGTCTCCAGCGGCTCAACACCGACTACCTGGATCTCTACCAGCTGCACTGGCCGGATCGCCGCACCAATTACTTCGGTCAGCTGGGCTACGTGCACAGCGAGGCGGCCTTCACCCCGTTGGAAGAGACCCTCGAGGCCCTCGACGGCCTGGTCCGTGCGGGCAAGGTGCGCCATGTGGGGCTGTCCAACGAAACGCCCTGGGGCGTGCAGCAATTCCTGCACCTGAGCGAGAGCCGTGGCTGGCCGCGGGTGGTCTCGATCCAGAATCCCTACAACCTGCTCAATCGCAGCTTCGAGGTGGGGCTGGCCGAGCAGGCCATCCGCGAGCAGGTCGGCTTGCTGGCCTATTCGCCGCTGGCCTTTGGCGTGCTGGCGGGCAAGTATCTGCACGGCGCGCGTCCAGAAGGGGCGCGGCTGACACTGTTCGAACGCTTCCAGCGCTACAGCAATCCGCAGACGCAGCGCGCCGCCCAGGCCTATGTCGAGCTGGCCGAGGAACGCGGCCTGGATCCGGCGCAGATGGCCCTGGCCTTCGTCACCAGTCGGCCCTTCGTGACCAGCAACATCATCGGCGCCACCTCGCTCGCCCAGCTGGAAAGCAACCTGGCGAGCAGCGAGCTGGTGCTGGACCAGGAAACCCTGGCCGCCATCGAAGCCATCCACGTCGACCAGCCCAATCCGGCGCCCTGATCGCGTGGTATCCGGCGCCCGGTACAGCTGCTGTACCGGGCGCTTTTTTTACGCCTGGCAATCGGGAGGGTGATGAACAGGGCGGCAGCGCAAGGCCTGCTGTCCGCGACGCCTATTAAAACCACGGGCCCCAGGCCCTAGAGTGGGTAGGACCTTTCCTCCAGCCGACAGGTGTCCACCATGGCGTCTTACGAGATCGTGCTCCTGGGTGACCAGGACGCGTCCATTGTTGCCCATCAGGCCATCCCCCAGGCCCTGGCGCTGACAGCCAGCGCACTGGGCATCACGTTGCGGACGCGCTGGCTGCCTACCATGGCGGCTGACGGCGCTCTTGCCGATTGTGACGGCCTCTGGTGCGTGCCGGGCAGTCCATACCGCAACCGGGAGGGGGTGCTGGCGAGCATCCGCACCGCCCGTGAGCGGCGGATCCCCTTTCTTGGTACCTGTGGCGGGCTGCAGTACGCCCTGCTGGAGTACGCTCATTCCGTGCTGGGATGGACGGACGCGGCCCACCCCGAGGAGCACCCGCTGACGTCGCGGGCGCTGCTGGCGCCCCTGAGCTGTGCGCGCATCGAGTATCACAATGAGCTCCGTGTGGAGCCTGGTTCGCGCCTGGCAAGGGGAGAGGAAGGCCGGCAGGCGCAGGCCGCCTATCGCTGTCGCTTCGGCGTGAATCCCGAGTACCTGCCGGACCTGCTCGCCGCCGGCTGGCGGGTACTGGCCTGGGACGAAGAGGCGTTACCCGTGGCCTTTGAGCTGGAAACCCAACCCTGTCATTTCGGGACCCTCTACCAGCCTGAGCGCGAGGCCCTGACCGGGCAGGTTCCCACCGCGGTCCGGGCCTGGCTGGAGGCCGTGGTCGCGCGGAGACCGCGTCCATGAACCGGCCGGACCTGCCGCCCGATTGTGTGGTGATCGCCTTCATCTCGCAGCGCGCGGACGAGGATCCCGACTATGAGCGTACGGCCGCGCGCATGCTGGAGCTGGCGCAGGCACAACCGGGCTTTCTGGGAGTGGAGTCGGTACGCGGCGCCGATGGCCTGGGCATCACGCTGTCCTACTGGGTCGACCAGGCCGCAGTGGCGGCCTGGGGCGCCCATCCGGAGCATCGCCAGGCGCAACGGCTGGGCCATGAACGCTGGTATCGCTGGCATGACACCCGGGTCATGCGGCTGTTGTCGTCGCGCTCCGGGGCCGGCGTCATTCCAGACGGATCGCGCCCAGCGCCGGGGTGACGCGAATCCAGCCGATGCGGCTGTCTTCACCGATCAGCATGACCTTCTTCCAGGGGCGAAAGGGAGCGCTGTCCAGGACCAGGACGCGATCGCCCGGCTCGAGCATGACGATCAGCTGGCGGTTGGCGACCACGCTGCGTTCCGGCATGGCGGGATATTGCATCAGCGGAATCTGGCCACCGCGGATCTGCCAGGTCTCGCCACTGGCCGCGTTGATGAAGGTCGGCAGCCGCGTCAGCAGGATGGCCAGCGCAAAGAACCCGATCAGCAGCAGGACGAGCCGCTGCGTCACGGTGCGGACGGCAACGATATCGGGTGACAGCTTGCCAAGCGAGGACATGGGAATGGCTCTGGGCGGCGGACGGTAGAGGTTCGATGCTACCGTCGTGCGGCCAATTGACATCATTCACATGAAGGAAAGGTCAACGGCTGCTCATTCGCCAGTGCCAGACTGTGAACGGCCGCAAAAGCGGCCGGCTAGAGGGGCGGATTCAGGGCGCCAGCTGGCGGGTGACTTCCAGGGCCTTGTCGAAGGACGGGTAGCCACTCTTGGCGACCGCCAGCTCGCCATAGGCGCTCTTGTAGGTCTGCGCCTGGATCGGATCCGCCTCGGGAACCAGGAAGGGGTCGGTGTACATGCGATAGAGCAGGGCATAGGCCAGCGGATAGCGATGATCGGCGGAGGCGTTCAGCAATTCCAGGACATCGTCGGTCTGCGGACCCTGCTTGATGGCGATCACCGCGCGATAGAATTCCACCTCGCCATCGGCACTGGTGCCGCCATTGCGCAGGAGCAGGGCATCCGCGAGCTTGAGCTGTTCCTCACTGCCACCCAGGACCAGCAGCTTGGCCTGCAACAGGTCGTTCTGGCGCAGCAGGGTGGTCTGTTCCGCGCTCAGTGGCCGCGTTTCCGCTGCCTCGTGGTGACCGCCCAGGGAGCAGCCGGCGAGGGAAACACACAGCAACGGGAGCATCCATTTCTTCATGTCGAGATCTATCCGCGGAGTCGTGACGCTGGTTCCAAACTTTGGACGATAGCAGTTCTTTGCGGCTTTGCGCAGAACCGGAAGGCAATCCTGGAGTCGTATCCGCACGTCCACAGAGCGCCCATGCCTGGCTATTTCCAGCGTCGCGCGCTTCGGGCATTGTATGCGACAAGCGGCTGGATAGACCGCCGTTCGTTTTGCCTTCACGTACAGATCAAAGGACTCCCATGATCACCAAATGTCTGTTTCCGGCAGCCGGCTATGGCACTCGTTTTCTCCCTGCGACCAAGGCCATGCCCAAGGAAATGCTGCCCATTGTGAACAAGCCGCTGGTGCAGTACGCCGTGGAGGAAGCTCTGGAGGCGGGCCTGCATCAGATCGGGATCGTCACCGGTCGTGGCAAGCGCTCGCTGGAAGACCATTTCGACATCAGCTACGAGCTGGAAAGCCAGATCAAGAACACCGACAAGGAAAAGTACCTGGTCGGCATTCGCAAGCTGATCGACAACTGCACCTTCTCCTACACCCGTCAGGTGGAAATGAAGGGCCTCGGTCACGCCATCCTGACCGGCCGCCCGCTGATCGGTGACGAGCCCTTCGCCGTGGTGCTGGCGGACGACCTTTGCCTGAACCTGGACGGCGACAGCGTCCTCAAGCAGATGGTCAAGCTGTACAACCAGTTCCGCTGCTCGATCGTGGCCATCCAGGAAGTGCCGGCCAACGAGACCAACAAGTACGGTGTGATCGCCGGCGAGATGATCCGCGACGACATCTACCGCGTGAACAACATGGTCGAGAAGCCCAAGCCGGAAGATGCCCCTTCCAACCTGGCGATCATCGGCCGCTACATCCTGACCCCGGACATCTTCGACCTGATCGAGCAGACCGAGCCGGGCAAGGGTGGCGAGATCCAGATCACCGACGCCCTGATGAAACAGGCCCAGGACGGTTGCGTACTGGCTTACAAATTCAAGGGTCAGCGTTTCGACTGCGGCAGCGCGGAAGGCTTCGTCGAAGCCACCAACTTCTGCTTCGAGAATCTGTACAAGGCGCTGTAAGACGCCCTGTGCACCGGACCAGGCCACCTGCGGGTGGCCTTGTCGTTTCTGGCGGTTGGCCATCCGCGCCGCTGCCCGGGGTTGCCTTGCGTTATGCTGGCGCCAGCAGCTGCAGAGAGAGAGCTCCATGACGACCTTTGATTTCGACCTCTTCGTGATAGGCGCCGGTTCGGGCGGCGTGCGCGCGGCACGTTTCGCCGCCGACTTCGGAGCCCGGGTGGCGGTCGCGGAAAGCCGCTACCTTGGCGGCACCTGCGTCAACGTGGGCTGCATGCCCAAGAAGTACTTCATCTACGGCGCCTCCTTTCGCGACGAATTCCGCCAGGCCCGCGGCTATGGCTGGGACGCCGAGGTCCCGGCCTTCGACTGGAATACCCTGGTCGCCAGCAAGGACCACGAGATCCGCCGGCTGAACGGCATCTACCGGGCCTTGCTGGTCAACAGCGGGGTGACCCTGCTTGAAGCCCATGCCCGCATCCTCGATCCCCATACCGTCGAGGTCGAAGGCCAGCGCTATCGCTGCGAACGCATCCTCATCGCCACCGGTGGCTGGCCGGACGTGCCGGACTTTCCCGGGCGCGAGCACGCCATCACCTCCAACGAGGCCTTCTACCTGCCGGAGCTGCCCAAGCGGGTGGTGGTGGTGGGGGGCGGCTACATCGCCGTGGAATTCGCCTCGATCTTCCAGGGCCTGGGCGCTCGCACGACGCTGCTGTATCGCCGCGAGCTGTTCCTGCGCGGCTTCGACCAGGGCGTGCGCGAGCACCTGCGCGACGAGATGCTCAAACGTGGCCATGACCTGCAGTTCAATGCCGATGTGGCGCGGATCGACAAGGCCGCCGATGGCAGCCTGCAGGTGACGCTCAAGGATGATCGGGTGCTGGAAGCCGATTGCGTGTTCTATGCCACCGGCCGCCGGCCGATGCTGGATGACCTGGGGCTGGAAAACACCGGGGTGGCCCTGGATGCGCGAGGCTTCATCGAGGTCGGCGAGACCTTCCAGACCACCGAGCCGTCGATCTACGCCATCGGCGACGTCATCGGCCGGGTGCAACTGACCCCGGTGGCCCTGGCCGAGGGCATGACCCTGGCGCGGCACCTGTTCAATCCGGACAGCTATCGCCCGTTGAACTACGACCTGATCGCCAGTGCGGTCTTCAGCCTGCCCAATCTGGCCAGCATCGGCCTGAGCGAGGAGGAGGCCCGCGAACGTGGCCATCGGTTGAAGATCTTCCAGAGCAGCTTCCGGCCGACCAAGCTCAGCCTGACCGACGTCCAGGAGCGCACCCTGATGAAGCTGGTGGTGGATGCCGACAGCGACCAGGTGCTGGGCTGCCACATGGTGGGGCCGGATGCCGGCGAGCAGATCCAGTGCCTGGCCATTGCCCTCAAGGCCGGGGCGACCAAGGCCTGCTTCGACGACACCCTGGGCATCCATCCCACTGCTGCGGAAGAGTGGGTCACCATGCGCAAACCGGTTCGCGAGGACGAGGCGCGCTGATCGGGCGCCTCGCCGCCGCGCGCATCACTTGGGTAGCGGCGCTACCGCGGGCGTGACAGGCGCTACCGCCTCACGCTTGGCGTAGCGCTGGGCCAGTACCGCGCAGACCATCAGCTGGATCTGGTGGAACAGCATGATGGGCAGCAGCACCGGCCCCATGGTGCTGCCGGCGAACAGCACCTTGGCCATGGGCACTCCCGTGGCCAGGCTCTTCTTGGAGCCGCAGAAGACCACGGTGATCTCGTCTTCCTTGCTCATGCCCAGCAGCCGCGCGCTGTAGCGTGTGGCCAGCAGCACCAGGGTCAGCAGGGTGGCGCAGATGAACACCAGGCCCACCAGCGACAGGATCGGCGTCTCGCGCCACAGGCCTTCGATTACCGCGGCACTGAAGGCGGTGTAGACCACCAGCAGGATGGACCCCTGGTCGACGAACTTGAGCTTGCCCTTGTGGCGATCGACCCAGTGGCCGATCACCGGGCGCAGCAGCTGGCCGGCGACGAAGGGTAGCAGCAGCTGGACGCAGATCTTGACGATGGCATCGAGGGTGCTCTGGCCGTCCGAGCCGCCGTGGGCGTCGAGCAGCAGCCGTACCAGCAGCGGGGTGAGGAAGATGCCGAGCAGGCTGGACAGCGACGCACTGCAGACCGCCGCCGAGACATTGCCGCGCGCCATGGAGACGAAGGCGATGGACGACTGCACGGTGGCGGGCAGGGCGCACATGAACAGCACGCCGAGATAGAGCTCCGGTGTCACCAGGGGCGCCAGCAGCGGCTGCAGCGCCCAGCCGAGCAGCGGAAAGCTGACGAAGGTGAAGGCGAACACCAGCAGGTGCAGCCGCCAGTGGGTGATGCCGGCCACCAGCGCCTGGCGCGACAGCTTGGCGCCATGCAGGAAGAACAGCAGGCCGATGGCGATGTTGGTCACCACGTTGGCGACCTGGGCAGCGAGGCCCCGGCAGGGCAGCACGCTGGCCAGGATCACCGTGGCGACCAGCAGCAGGGTGAAGTTGTCGGGCATCAGGCGGGGACGAGCCATGGTCTCTCTCGGGTTGTCTGTGGATGGCCTCAAGGCTATCGTCTCCCGACCTAACCGACTAACGCGAAAAGCCCCAATGATGTCGTCAAACGGACAGTCTGCGGTCGAACGTCCCGTTCCCACGCTCGCCCACCTGCCCCGGCGGCTCTATGCCCGCGTCGAATCCCTGGCGCAGCCGGCCTGGACCCCCTGGCACCGGCATCCCTGGGGACAGCTGTCCTATGCCATCAGGGGGGTGCTCACGGTGACCACCGCCGAGGGAAGCTACGTCGCTCCGCCGCAGCGGGCGGTGTGGATCGCCGCGGATGTCGAGCACCAGGTGCGTTCCTCGCCGCAGGCGGAGATGCGCAGTCTCTACGTGAGCGCCGAGGCAGCGCCCTATGTCGGCGAGTGCTGTCGCGTGGTGGTGGTGAGTCCCCTGATCCGCGAGCTGATCAAGACCTTCAGCGGTTTCCCCCGGGAATATGACGAGGACGGTGCCGAGGGAAGGCTGGTGTCGGTGATGCTCGATCAGTTGCAGGCGGCGCCCGAGGTGGGGCTGTCGCTGCCGGCGCCCCAGGATGGCCGCTTACGGTTGCTGTGCGAGGCCCTGGCGGCCAATCCGTCGGACGACCGCACCCTGGCGCAATGGTCGAGGGTGCTGGGGGCTTCGGAAAAGACCCTGAGCCGGGCCTTCTTGCGGGATACCGAGCTGACCTTCAGGACCTGGCGGCAACGGTTGCGGCTGATCAGTGCCCTTGAGCGCCTGGAGCAGGGCGCTGCGGTGACCGAGGTGGCGCTGGATTGCGGCTACAACTCCCCATCGGCCTTTATCGCGGCCTTTCGCCGCCAGTTCGGCGCGACGCCCGGGGCCTTCGCCCTGGGCGTCTAGGGTGGTGTTTCAGGCGTTCGCACAAGAATTGGCGAGGGATTTCTGCTTCCAGACCAGGCCAGGCCAGGCGCTGCGACGAGTCATGGCAGGGCTATGGCGCTGAGTGGCAACACCGTCTGGAAGCAAGAAGCACCGCCAAGACTGTGCAGATGACTTCTGCGGCACCACGCTAACCGTCAGGCGGTGGCGCCGAGCAGGCTCAGGTAGTCACCGAAGCCGCCGCGAGCCCGGCAGTCCAGGCGCGAGCTGGTGCGTACCCGCACGCTGTTGCTCCAGGCAATGCGCGCGCCCTGGGTCTTGAGCGCGGTAACCAGGGTGACGTCCTCGTCCACGGTCATGGAGGGAAAGCCCCCGGCGCGCAGGTAGGCGGCCGCCGAGATGCCAAAGTTGGCGCCGTGAATGTGCTGATGGCCTTCACGATCATGATAGGCCGCCTCATAGCGCGCTCTCAGACCGGGGGAATGCGGAGCCCAGTCGTCCACCTCGACCACGCCGCAGACGGCATCGGCGCCGTAGGCGAGTTGAGCGGCGAACCAGTCCGGCGCCACCTCGGAATCGGCATCGGTGCAGGCCAGCCAGCGCGCGCCCCGCTGGATCAGGTGGGCCGCGCCGGTCGCGCGGGTCAGGCCGACGTTGCAGGCCCAGACCTCCAGTGCGGTCACCGGCAGGCGGCGAACGATGTCGGCGGTGCCGTCGGTGCAGCTGTCCAGCACGATGACGATCTCTACGGTCTCACCCAGCAAGGCCGGATGCCGCGCAGCGCGCAGAACCGATTGCAGACAGCGTTCGACGTGTTGCTCTTCGTTATGAGCGGGTATCACGGCACCTATCATAGAAGCTGCTCCCGGCGGGCGACGGAGGTGGGATCGGAAGACCAGAGGGTGAGGACGAAATCGGCTTCTTCGAGATGGCTCAGGCGATGCAGGCCGGGCAGGGCGGCCATGCGTTCGTGGACCTGGTCGCCGGTCAGGGCGCAGCCGTCGATGGGGTGGCGCCAGTGGCAGCCGAGCAGCACCCCGGCGGGCAACAGGGCGCTGTGGGCGCGATCCAGCAGGGCATCCAGGCCGCGCTCACCGAGGTAGTAGCCGATCTCGCTGATGACGATGAGATCGAAGGCGCCCGCGGGCCAGGCGTCCGGCAACAGCAGGTGCCGTACCTCGACCTGGGGCTGGTCGGCCAGGCGCTCGCTGGCGGTGGCGACCGCCGAGGCATTGCCGTCGCTGACCAGCAACCGTTCGCAGCGTTCGGCCAGCCGCCGGGACAGTTCACCGGTGGAGCAGCCTGGTTCATAGCCATGCGTGTATCGGCGGTGCGGCAGCACGGCCAGGGTAAGATCGCGCTTGCGCGCCTCATACCAGCGATGGCGGTAGTCCCAGGGGTCTTCGCTATCGGCGTAGAGCGAGTCGAAATAGCTCATGGAGACAGTCACGTTAGATAGACCTCCCAGGCACGCGTGAGACGGGCAACCACCGCAGGCGGCAGGATCGGCCCCTGTCCCGTGCTGGCGTCCTCGGTCAGCTGACTGCCAAAGGCGCTGACCGCACGCTTCTTCAGTGCGAGGACGTCTTCTTCCAGATCCAGGCGCCGCGCCCGGTCCCAGGGCACGCGCGGATCACCGGGAGCGGCCCAGTGCCAGGTCCAGACCGGCACCTCGATGCAGCGAGCCCCGCGCAACCGGCAGGCTTCCACCGCCGCTCGGCCGGTCGCCTCGTGATCGGGATGGCCATCCAGCCGCCAGGTGGCGAAGACCACGTCTTCGGGAGTGATGAACTCCAGCAGGCGCTGCTGCAGGGCGTCCTGCTGCTCGCTGACCTGACCGTCCGGGATCGCCAGGCGCGTCACGGTAGCGCGCTCCAGGTGCAGCCGGCGCAGGGCTTCGCGGGTTTCCAGCGGGCGGGTGTTGCGCAGGCGACTGGCAGGCCAGAGGGTGGACTGCGGATGGCTGCCATCGCCATCGGTGACCGCCACCAGCGCCAAACGGCGACCCAGTTCGCCCAGCAGGCAGAGCAGGCCGCCACAGCCGAGGATCTCGTCGTCCGGGTGAGGGGCGACCACCACGGCGCGGTGTCCCGGCGGAACCAGTTGCGAGGCTTCGATTGCCGGCATCTCGGTGAAGCCGGACCACTGCAGCCACGCCTCGGGCGGGGTGCCGAGTCCTTGAATCTGACGATCGCCTACAGTTGCCAAGGGGCACCCTCCAGCAGATTGAGGTCACCCAGTACCGCCAGATCACGTTCGGCGTGGCTCTGGCGCAGGTAGACGGGAAGGTCCGCCATGTGGCGGGCGCAATAGGCGTCACGGCACAGCGGCGCGGCGCCAAAGGCGCGGCCGGTATGGCGGATGACGATTTCGGCGCACTGCTCGACCAGGGCCCGCAACTGGCAGACGGGATAGCGGGCGTCCGCCTCGGGGTTGTGGTCGATCCAGTGGGCGGCCTGGCGCAAGGCCGTGGCGGCGCCGAGCAAGGCGGCGTCCACATGGCCCAGGTGAGCGAGGGCATGGGGTTCGCGATGACGCTTGCAATGGGCGCGCAGGGTGTCGGCCAGGGCGGTGGCGGAGCCATACCAGCAGGCGGCGATGCCACCGCCGCCATGCCAGAAGCCAGGGCGGTGCAAGTAGCGTCCGGGAGCCCCGACCAGCACGCCGGCGGCGCCATCGAAGAGCACATCGACGCTGCCCGTGTGCTGCATGCCGATGGCGCGCCAGCCATCCTGGGTGACCTCGACGCCCGGTTGCTTCATTTCCACCGCCACCAGCATCGGATGGTCGTCCATCCAGGCGGTAACCAGGGCATGGCTGACCAGGGATGCGCCGGAGCACCAGGACTTGCGGCCGTGCAGGGTGACCATGCCGTCGGCGCTGTAGCGCACCAGCAGGCGGGCGTCCGGCGGCTCGGCAGCCCAGACGCCCCAGAGGCTTTCGGGCGGCACGTAGCCATCCAGTTCGCTCAGGATGGCCAGGGCATCGGTATGGCCCTCGTACAGCTTGACCAGGCCCAGATCATGGTGGGCTACCTGGGCCAAAGCGCGCCAACGGTCCAGGGTCTGGCCCTGGCCGGGCAAGGGCAGGCGGTCGAGGCCGCGCTGATTGAGAATCTGGAGTCGGTGTTGCAGCAGTGCGGGAGTGACCTCGTCATAGGCCCACTCGTCCAGGGTGTCCTGAAGGCTATCCAGATCGATCGACATCGGCTCCATCCCGTGGCTGGCGACGGCGCTGTCCACGACAGCGCTCGTTAGTGCAGACCACGGGGAGCGACAAGGGGTTTCGCTTGGGCGCAACGCTTGCCGACGGCAGGCGTGTCACTAGGCCATGCCCAGTCGTTTGCGCCTTGTCGCCGTGAGGCTCTGGCGCACCCCGGCGTACCCGGCCCAGGGATCGTCCTTGAGCCCTTCGAGACGTTGTAGGAGGGAGTCGAAGCGCCACTGGTCGCTGCCCCGTAGGTCGCTCAGCTCGTCGCGCGTCACCGGCACCGAAACGCCGAGGTGGGGACGGGCGCGCAGGGAAAAGGCACTCACCGTGGTGGCGCCATGGCGATTGCGCAGGTAGTCGACGAAGATCTTCCCCTGGCGGTTCTGGGCGCCCATCTTGGCAGCGAAGAGCTTGGGCAGGGTGTTGGCCAGGTGCTGGGCGGCCGCCTGGGCGAAGGCCTTGACGGTGTCCCAATCCTGGCGCCGATCCAGGGGCACCACCAGGTGCAGGCCGCGGCCACCGCTGGTCTTGACGAAAGCCTGGAGGTCCAGCTCGTCGAGCAGGGTCAGCACCAGCTCCGTCGCTTCCACCATGCGCGACCAGGGCAGGGCGGGATCGGGGTCGAGATCGAGGATGAAGCGGTTGGGGCGATCGATACGGTCAGCGGTGGCATTCCAGGTATGGAGTTCCACCGTACCCATCTGGGCCGCGCCGATGAGCGCCTCGCGACTGTCGATGACCATCAGCGGTGCGTGACCCGGATCCAGCTCAGGCGCCAGTTCGCGGATATGGGGAATCGCGAGGGTCTGCTTGTGCTTCTGGAAGATCTGCTCGCCGGCGATACCCTCGGGCGTACGGACCAGGGCCACGGGCCGGTCGGCCAGGTGCGGCAGGATCCAGTCGGCGACGGCGGCGTAATAGCCGGCCACGTCGAGCTTGCGTGCGCCGCTGGCCTCGTCAATGACGCGCCCAGGGTGGCTGATGCGCACCCCGGCGACGGTCGCCTCCTGCTGGCCGGCACCGGGTTTGCGTCGGGGCGTGGCATCGGGATCCTCGGCTTCCCGTGCCGGCGCGGCCCGTTCGAGACCGATGCCCTCGGCCGGCTTGTCGCCACGCAGGCCATGGAAGACGCCCTGACGGACGATGCGATCCTGGGTCAGCTCGGCATAGGCGATCTCGCACAGCTGCTCGGGCCGCAACCAGGTCACCTCGCGGTAGGCAGCGCCCCTGGGCGGATCCACCACCGGTGGCTTATCGACGATCAGCGGCTGGAATCTGGCGTGCAACTGCTTGAGCAAGGCGGCAGTGAAGCCGGTGCCGACCTTGCCGGCATAGTGCAGCCGGCCCTGGTCATCGTGCAGCGCCACCAGCAGCGCGCCCAGGTGCTGGCGACCGCCCTTGGGCGGGGTGTAGCCGACGATGATGAATTCCTGGCGATGGGCGCACTTGAGCTTGATCCAGTCCTTGTTGCGCCGGGAGCGATAGGCGCTGCCCAGGCGCTTGCCGATCACCCCTTCGAGGCCCAATTCGCAGGCGCTGGCCAGGATGCGATCGGCCGGTACCTCGAAGGCGGTGGAAAAGCGCAGCAGGTCGCTGTCGTTGCCTTGCTCCAGCAGCTTGCCGAGCAGCTCGCGGCGCTGCTCGACTGGTACCTCGCGCAGATCCGCGCCATTGAGATAGGGCAGGTCGAACAGGTAATAGGCGATGCGGGTCGCCTTGCCAGTCTCGAAGGCATTCTGCAGCGCCTGGAAGCTGGAGACGCCCCGCGCATCATTGACCACGATCTCGCCGTCCAGCCAGGCGTTTTCCAGGCCGAGGGCCGCCAGCGCCCTGGCCTGCTCCGGCAGGCGTTCGGTCCAGTCGTTGCCGCTGCGGGTGAAGAGGCGCACCTCACCGCCCTCGATATGGGCGAGCAGCCGGTAGCCGTCGTATTTCACCTCGTACAGCCAGTCGCCGGCCGGCGGACTATCGACCAGGGTCGCCAGTTGCGCCTCCAGCGTCTCGGGCAGCTTGGCCTTGCGCGCCTTGGCCTGGCGTGCCGGCGTCTTGGCTGCCTTCGGTTGGTCGGTGGTTTTGCCCTTGGACCTGGCCTTGGGCTGCGCCAGCCGCGGCAGGGTCTTGTCGCTCAGTACGCTGTCGGGTTCGGCAGCGGTCACCTCGTAGTCGGCGCTGTCGCGGGCCTCGGCGTCGCGCTCCTTGATCAGCAACCATTGCGGCTTGTCGCTATGGCCCTGCAGCCGGGTGCGTACCAGGGTCCAGTGGCCGCGAAGCTTTTCGCCGCGGAGTTCGAACTTGAGCTTCCCAGCGGCATAGGCTTCGGCGGCATCGCCCTCCGCCTGCCACTCGCCGCGATCCCAGACGATGACATCGCCCGCGCCGTACTGGCCTTCGGGAATGCTGCCTTCGAAGCTGCCGTAGGCGAGCGGATGATCCTCCACCTGGACCGCCAGGCGTTTTTCACCGGGATCCAGGCTGGGACCCTTGGGCACCGCCCAGCTCTTGAGGGTGCCGTCCAGCTCCAGACGGAAGTCATAGTGCAGGCGACGGGCATCGTGCTTCTGGATGACGAAACTCAGGGCGCCCTCGGCCTTGCGCCGGCGCGGGCGGTCCTCGTCACGCGGCTCGGCGGTGATGTCGAAGTTGCGCTTGCGGTTGTATTCGCTGGACGGGCTGGCCATGGCGGCGGTCCTCACTTGGCCTTGCGGGTACGGCTGGCGGCCGGGCTACGGCGGCCGCTCGAACGACCGGCGCCCTTGGGCTTGGGTGCGTCCTTGGCTTTGTCCTGCTTGCCGCCCAGGCTACGGCGCAGCAATTCGGTGAGGTCGATGACGTCGGCGCCGCTGTCCTCGGTTTCGGGCTCCTCGGCGACGGCTTCGAGCTTGCCGTCCTTGAGCTTGCGTTCGACCAGGGCCATGACGTTGTCCTTGAAGGTGTCGTGGTACTGCTCCGGATCCCATTGCTCGGTCATCTCGTCCACCAGCCGCTGGGCCATGTCCACTTCCTTCTTGGTGACCTTGGCGTCCAGCCTTTCGAGCCCGACGTCTTCCGCGGAGCGGACCTCGTCGGCCCAGCGCAGGGTGTTGAGCACCAGGGCATCGCCCAGCGGCATGATCACCGCCAGATGCTGCTTGGAGTGCATCACCAGGTTGGCCACGCCCACCTTGCCGGCGGCGCTCAGGGTGTCGCGAAGCAGGGCATAGACCTTTTCGCCGTTCTTGTCCGGCGCCAGGTAGTAGGGCTTCTCGAAGTGCAGGATGGAGATCTCCCGCGCCTCGACGAAGGTGAGGATGTCGATTGTGCGCGTGGCCTCGGGCAGCGCGTTGTGGATCTCGTCCTCGCTGAGCACCACGTACTTGCCCTTGCCATGTTCGACGCCCTTGACGATATGCTCGCTGGGCACCTCCTTGCCAGTGGTCTTGTTGATCCGCTTGTAGCCCACCGGATCGAGGCTGCGTTCGTCCAGCCAGTCGAAGTCGATGCCCGATTGCCGGGTCGCCGAGACGACCGAAACGGGGATGTGCACCAGGCCGAAGCTGACGGCGCCTTTCCAGATCGAGCGGGGCATGGACGTTCTCCTCTTGGGTGTCCCCTATGGATAGGCCGGCGATCCATCGGGTTCCGCCTTGGGGAACCCCGCTCCGCTGTTGGGTTCTACCCCCGGAACGACGCTTTTGCCGTCGCAGGTGCAGGGTAGAGAGGAGCAGGGCGTGGACAGTGTCGATCAAGAAGTTTTGCGCAAGACCCTGGCCTGGCGACGGGAGGGACATGGCGTCCGCCTGTTTACCGTGGTCCAGACCTGGGGCAGTTCGCCACGGCCGCCGGGCGCCATGCTGGCCCTGCGCGACGATGGCCAGGTCTGTGGCTCCGTGTCCGGTGGCTGCATCGAGGACGATCTGATCGCCCGACTGCACGCCGGCCGGTTCGCCGGGGAACGCCCGGAGATCATCACCTACGGTGTCTCCGGCGACGAAGCCGCGCGTTTCGGGCTGCCCTGTGGCGGCACCCTGCGTCTGGTGCAGGAGCAGGTCGGGGACTGGCGCTGGGTCGAGCAGCTGCTGCAATGCTGCGACGGCCACGAACTGGCCTTGCGTGAGCTGGACCTGGCGACCGGCGAGGTGCGGATTTCCAGCACCACCCGCGATGCGCCGGTCACCCTGGACGAGCAGCGGCTGCGCCTGGTCCATGGGCCGCGCTGGCGGCTGCTGCTGATCGGCGCCGGTCAGCTGTCGCTCTATGTCGCCGACATGGCGGCCATGCTCGATTTCGAGGTGCTGGTCTGCGACCCCCGCGTTGAATTCCGCCAGGGGTGGGAGATGCGCCAGGCGCGTTTCATCTCCGGCATGCCGGACGATGCCGTGCTGTCGATCCGCCCGGACGAACGCACCGCGGTGGTGGCCCTGACCCACGATCCGCGCCTGGATGACCTGGCGTTGCTGACGGCGCTGCAGTCCGACGCCTTCTACGTCGGCGCCCTGGGCTCGCTGCGCAACAACGACCGGCGGCGGGAGCGGCTGCTGCAGCTGGACCTGCCGGTCGCGGCGATCAATCGCCTGCATGGCCCCATCGGCCTGCATATCGGCAGTCATACCCCGCCGGAAATCGCCCTGTCGCTGCTGGCGGAGGTGGTCGCCGTCAAGAACGGCATCGCCCTGACCCAGAAGAAGCGCGCCCTGGTGGCAGTGGAGCAGGTCGCCTAGGGATGTCCGGGGTTCAGGTGCTGATCCTCGCGGCGGGTGCCGGGAGCCGGTTCCGCGCCGCAGGCGGCGGCGACAAGTTGCAGGCCACCTTGCCCGGGCCGTCCGAGCTGACGGTGTTGCAGGCGACCTTTCGACTGTGGCGAGGCGTGGGTCTGCCGTGCCTAGCGGTGGTTTCGGACAGCGCCCCCTGGCGCGCCGAGCTGGCGCAGCAGGAAGGCCTGGCGGTGCTCAGTGTGCCCACCACCGGCATGGGCGACAGCCTGGCCGCTGCCGTGCGAGCGACGTCCGGAGCGTCCGGTTGGCTGGTGACCCTGGGCGATATGCCCTTCGTGCAGCCCGCGACGGCCCGGCAGTTGCTGGATCTGCATCATCCCGAGCGCATCGTCATCCCGACCTGCCAGGGCAGGCGTGGCCACCCCGTGCTCTTTGGTCGGAATTTTGCCGCTGCGCTGGGCGAACTCGAGGGCGACGAAGGAGCGAAACGGCTCCTGCGCGAGGGTTCGGTGCTAGAGCGGGAGGTCGCGGACGCCGGTATCCACCACGACATCGATACGCCCGCCGACCTGGAAAATACCCGGCAGGCAGCCCCAGAACTTCCCCGATTCGCCGCTCTTCCAACGGAGGAGCACCGCTTTGGGGGACACGCACTCATGAACACCATCGAGTCCATGCTGGACTATCTCAAGACCCGCGAACTGCAACTCACCACGGCGGAATCCTGCACGGCCGGCAAGGTCGTGGGGCTGCTGTCGGAAGTACCCGGCAGCGGCGGCTGCATCGAATCGGGTTACGTCGTCTATTCCCCCGAGGCCAAACAGCGTCTCCTGGGCGTCAGGCCGGAGACCATCGAGCGTCACAACCTCACCAGCGAGGAAGTGGCGCGGGAGATGGCCGCCGGGGCCCTGCGCGACAGTCCGGCCCAGGTGGCCATCGCCAATACCGGGCTGGCCGGGCCCGGCGGAGCCGATGGCATTCCCCAGGGAACCGTCTGCTTCGCCTGGGGCTACCGGGTTGGCGATGACATCGTGCTCTATTCCGAAACCCAGCATTTCCCCGGCGATCGCGAGGCCGTGCAACTGGCGGCTGCCCGTCACAGCCTCGGCGCCGTAGTGACCTATCATCAACGTCTCGAACGCGAATCAGAGGAGAACGCCCGATGACCGAAGCCATTCAGCGCGACATCATCCAGGCCCTGCAGGTACCCGAACAGTTCGATCCGGCCGCGGAAGCGGAACGGCGTATCCAGTTCCTCAAGGATTATCTGCTGAACAGCCGCCAGGAGAGCTATGTGCTGGGCATCAGTGGTGGCGTGGATTCCTCCACCGCTGGCCGACTCGCCCAACTGGCGGTGGAGCGGGCGCGCGAGGAAAGTGGCAATGCCCGCTTGAGATTCATCGCCATGCGGCTGCCCTATGGCGTGCAGCGCGATGAGGCGGATGCCCAGCGCGCCCTGCAATTCATCCAGCCCGACGAGACCCATACCGTCAATATCAAGCCAGCCAGCGACGCCATGCTCGCCTCGGTCCGCGAAGCCCGAGTGGCCTTCGATGATGAACTCCATGAAGACTTCACCCTGGGCAACATCAAGGCGCGCCAGCGCATGATCGCCCAGTACGCCGTAGCCGGCGCACGCCGGGGCCTGGTGATAGGCACCGATCATGCGGCGGAAGCGCTGATGGGCTTCTATACCAAGTTCGGCGATGGCGCCTGTGACCTGACGCCCTTGCACGGACTCAACAAGCGGCGGGTAAGGGCAGTGGCCGAGTGGCTAGGCGCGCCGAACGAATTGGTGCACAAGGTGCCGACCGCCGATCTGGAATCCCTGTCGCCTGGCAAGGCCGATGAAGATGCCTTCGGCATCACCTATGCCGAGATCGACGATTTCCTGGAAGGCAAGGCGGTAAGCCCGGCTACCCTGGAGATCATTCTCACTACCTACCGGCGTAGCGCCCACAAGCGTGATTTTCCCTACACACCCTTCCATTGAAATCATAGGGTTGCGGGTATTACTTCAGGTGATTTCTCGAACAGCGGCTGCAGTACGACTGCCATCCTGGCATGTGCTGCGCTGCTGCTCGACGAACACTAGGACGCTAGTCATTAAGTTAGATATCGCTTTATATCTGTGCTTCAAGCATATGATATAAAAAGAGTTTTCCTGATTTTCTGCACCTGTCAGTCATTGGGCTTTGGCTGAACTTTTGCGCGCCGTCAGTGCTCTGACTCTTTCAGACACACCCGCGTGAGTGCTTCCGGTTGCAGTAGAGCCGCGGCTGTCTGGAGTGGCGTCCTCCTGGGCGTCGCTGCGGGTTACCGACTCCTTGCAGGGGTTCGGCCAGCCGGGCCTCTTTGGCGGCAAGCCAAGCAGTAGCGGGTTCATGACCAAGGTCGCAACGCCAGCGCGTTGCGGCCTTTCACGCGTCCCAAGATGGAGTCAGGCTCGATGTCGAACACCGATCTCCCCGGTTCTTTTTCCACGCTTTCTCTCGATCCTGCTACCGCTGCCCAGGCCCCGCGCATCGCCATAGAGGCGGTTACGCCGGCCGTGGACAATGGCCAGTTCCCTGCCAAGGGCATCACCGGGCGGGTGGTCGAAGTGACCGCCAAGATCTTCGCCGATGGCCACGACAAGCTGGCTGCCAGCGTGCTCTGGCGCAAGGAGGGCGAAGAGAACTGGCAACAGGCCCCGCTGACGCTCGAGACCAATGACCTCTGGCGTGGGCACTTCACCCCACCGGCCGTGGGCCGCTATGAATTCGTGGTCCAGGCCTGGTGGGATGTCTGGGGTACCTACCGCTACGAGATCGAGAAGAAGTACGCCGCGGGCGTCGGGCTGAACCTGGAACTGCAGGAAGGCCGTCTCCACGTCGAGCAGGCCCTGTCCCGTGCCGAAGGCGAGCAGCGCGGCCCACTGGAGGCGCTGCTGCAGCGCCTGGACCAGGCCGGTAGCGAAGGTGACAAGGTCGCCGTCCTGCTGGCGGGCGAGGCGAGCCAGGCCATGACCCCGGTGGACGCCTATGTCCACCTGACCCACAGCATCGAATATCCCTTGGACATCGAGCGTCTGCGCGCCGAATTCGCCAGCTGGTACGAACTCTTCCCCCGTTCCATCACCGATGATCCCCATCGCCATGGCACCTTCCGCAACGTGATCGGCGAATTGCCACGCGTGCGCGACATGGGCTTCGATGTGCTGTACTTCCCGCCGATCCATCCGATCGGCCTGGCCCATCGCAAGGGCAAGAACAACACCCTGGGTGCCGGCGCCGATCAGCCGGGCAGCCCCTACGCCATCGGCAGCCCGGACGGCGGCCACGACGCCGTGCATCCCGAACTGGGTACCCTGGACGACTTCCGTGCCCTGGTGGCTGCCGCCGCCGATCACGGCCTGGAGATCGCCCTGGATTTCGCCATCCAGTGCTCGCCAGACCATCCGTGGCTCAAGGAGCATCCGGGCTGGTTCTCCTGGCGCCCGGACGGCTCCATGCGCTATGCGGAGAATCCGCCGAAGAAGTACCAGGACATCGTCAACGTCGACTTCTATGCCCAGGACGCCGTGCCGGATCTGTGGCTGGCGTTGCGTGATGTGGTCTGGCACTGGGTGGAGCAGGGCGTGAAGATCTTCCGCGTCGACAACCCCCACACCAAGCCGCTGCCCTTCTGGGAATGGCTGATCGCCGACATCCGCGGGCGCGATGCCGATGTCATGTTCCTCGCCGAAGCCTTCACCAAGCCGGCGATGATGGCGCGCCTGGGCAAGGTGGGCTACAGCCAGAGCTACACCTACTTCACCTGGCGCAACACCAAGGCCGAACTGACCGAGTATTTCACCGAGCTCAACGAACCGCCGCTACGCGATTGCTACCGGCCGAATTTCTTCGTCAACACGCCGGACATCAACCCGGCCTTCCTGCAGACCAGTGGCCGGCCCGGCTTCCTCATCCGTGCGGCGCTGGCCACCATGGGCTCCGGCCTCTGGGGCATGTACGCCGGCTTCGAACTCTGCGAGGGCGCGCCGCTCACGCCGGGCAAGGAGGAGTACCTGGATTCGGAGAAATACGAGCTGCGGCCGCGCGACTTCTATGCGCCGGGCAACATCATGGGCGAGATCGCCCAGCTCAACCGTATCCGTCGGCAGAATCCCGCGTTGCAAACCCATCTGGGGTTGAAGGTCTACACCTGCTGGAACGATCAGATCCTCTACTTCGGCAAGCGCACCGACGATCTGGGCAACTTCATCCTGGTGGCGATCAACCTGGATCCCTTCAATGCCCAGGAGGGCCACTTCGAATTGCCGCTGTGGGAGCTGGGCCTCGACGATCACGCGACCACCTACGGCGAAGACCTGATGACCGGGCACCGCTGGGCCTGGCACGGCAAGACTCAGTGGACACGGCTGGAGCCGTCGATGCCCTTCGGCATCTGGCGCATCCGGACGGGCCACTAGCGATACCTCGGGCGGAGCGCGTCAGGCCACTCGGGGATAGGTCCCTAGGTGCCTGGCGCCTTCCGTCATCATCGCCGGACGGCCTGGACGACCGGTGCACGCATACGCTTCAGACGCCCTGTTAAGGACCTGACGACATGGCAAAACCCAATAAAGCTCGCTCCCGCAAACCTGCCGCCTTCATCGACGATCCGCTCTGGTACAAGGATGCGATCATCTACCAGGTGCACGTGAAGTCGTTCTTCGATTCCAACAACGATGGCATCGGTGACTTCCCCGGCCTGATCGACAAGCTGGACTACATCGCCAGCCTGGGCGTCAACACCATCTGGCTGCTGCCGTTCTATCCCTCGCCGCGGCGCGACGACGGCTATGACATCGCCGAATACCGTGGCATCCATCCTGACTACGGCACCATGGCCGATGCCAAGCGTTTCATCGCCGAAGCCCATGCCCGTGGCCTGCGGGTGATCACCGAGCTGGTCATCAACCATACCTCCGACCAGCACCCCTGGTTCCAGCGCGCCCGGCGCGCCAAGAAGGGTTCGGCGGCGCGCAACTTCTATGTCTGGTCCGACGACGACCAGAAGTACGACGGCACCCGCATCATCTTCCTCGACACCGAAAAGTCCAACTGGACCTGGGACCCGGTCGCTGGCCAGTACTTCTGGCACCGCTTCTATTCCCACCAGCCGGACCTCAACTTCGACAATCCCCAGGTCATGAAGGCGGTCATCTCGATCATGAGGTACTGGCTGGACCTGGGTGTCGACGGCCTGCGCCTGGACGCCATTCCCTATCTGGTGGAGCGCGACGGTACCAACAACGAGAACCTTCCCGAGACCCACGTGGTGCTCAAGGAGATTCGCGCCGAGATCGACGCCAACTATCCCGACCGCATGCTACTGGCCGAGGCCAACCAGTGGCCGGAAGACACCCAGCTGTATTTCGGCGATGGCGACGAATGCCACATGGCCTTCCACTTCCCGTTGATGCCGCGCATGTACATGGCCATCGCCCAGGAAGACCGCTTCCCCATCACCGACATCCTGCGCCAGACGCCGGAGATCCCGGCCAACTGCCAGTGGTCGATCTTCCTGCGCAACCACGATGAACTGACCCTGGAGATGGTGACCGACCGCGAGCGGGACTACCTCTGGAACTACTACGCCTCGGACCGCCGTGCGCGCATCAACCTCGGCATTCGTCGCCGCCTGGCGCCCCTGCTGGAACGCGACCGCCGGCGTATCGAGCTGCTCAACAGCCTGCTGCTGTCGATGCCCGGTACCCCGACGATGTATTACGGCGACGAAATCGGCATGGGTGACAACATCCACCTGGGCGACCGCGATGGCGTGCGGACCCCGATGCAGTGGTCGGTCGACCGCAACGGCGGCTTCTCCCGCGCCGACCCGGCCAGCCTGGTGCTGCCCTCGATCATGGACCCGCTCTACGGCTACCAGGCGATCAACGTCGAGGCCCAGTCGCGCGATCCCCATTCGCTGCTCAACTGGACGCGGCGCATGCTGGCCGTGCGCAAGCAGCAGAAGGCCTTCGGTCGCGGCACCCTGAAGATGCTGTCGCCCACCAACAGACGCATCCTGGCCTACCTGCGCGACTTCACCAATGCCCAGGGCGAGCACGAGACCATCCTCTGCGTGGCCAACGTCTCCCGCGCTGCCCAGGCGGTGGAACTGGACCTGTCCAGCTTCGCCGGTCAGGTACCGGTGGAAATGATCGGTGGCAGCGCCTTCCCGCCCATCGGCCAGCTGCCCTACATGCTGACCCTGCCGCCCTACGGCTTCTACTGGTTCTACCTGGCCGGCAACGAGCAGATGCCGGCCTGGCACACCGAGCCGCCAGCGCCGATGCCCGACTACCAGACGGTGGTCATCAAGCGCAATCTGCAGGAACTGCTGGACGGCGAGCCGCGCCGCATCTTCGAAGAGGTGCTGCCGGTCTATCTGCCCAAGCGTCGCTGGTTCGGCTCCAAGGACGAGGCCATCACCGGTGTGCGGCTGGACTATGCCGTGCAGATCAACACGCCCAAGCTGCCGGTGATGTTCAGCGAGGTGGTGGTGACCAATGCCAAGGGCGAAGAGCGCTACGCCTTGCCCCTCGGCTTCCTCGCCGAAGAGGACCAGCACTGCAGTCCGCTGGCGACCCAGCTGGCGCTTTCCCGCATCCGCCACGTGCGGCGTGTGGGCCTGGTGACCGACGCCTTTGCCCTGACCAGCTTCGTGCATGGCGTGTTCGATGCCTTCCACAAGGGTGCCAGGCTGGCGTCCCCGGCCGGGGACCTGAGCTTCGAGGTCTACGACCAGGCCGAGGACTTCGCGCTGGATCCGGCTATCGAGATCAAGCACCTGGGCGTCGAGCAGTCCAACAGTTCGCTGATCGTCGGCGACCACCTGATGCTCAAGCTGATCCGCAAGGTGGCGCCGGGCATCCACCCGGAAGTGGAGATGGGGCGCTATCTGGCCCAGGCCGGGTTCGCCAACATCGCCGCGACCCATGCCGTCGCCCAGCGCATCGCGGCGGATGGCACGCCGCACGTGCTGATGCTGGTACAGCAGCACATCCACAACCAGGGCGATGCCTGGACCTGGAGCCTCGACGGTCTGGATCGCGTCACCCGTGACCTGCTCAGCGGCGGCATCTCCGACGTGGAGAACGAATTCACCGCCATGGGCGATCTGACTGCCTTCGCGGGCGTGCTGGGCAAACGTCTGGGCGAGATGCATCTCGTGCTGGCGCAGCCCACCGAGGATGCGGCCTTCGCGCCCGAAACCGTGGACGCTCAGGCGGCCAAGGACCTGGCGCATCGCGTTCGCCTCCAGGTGGACAACGCCCTGGATACCCTGCAGGGCATGGGCGATCAGCTCGACGCCACTGGCAAGGCGCTGCTGCAGGGCCTGGTCGGCAAGCGCGAAGCCCTGGCCAAGCGCATCGAGGCCCTGGCGGCCGATGTCGAGGGCGGTCTGCGCATCCGCGTCCACGGCGATCTGCACCTGGGTCAGGTGCTGGTGGCCCAGGACGATGCCATCCTCATCGACTTTGAAGGCGAGCCGGCGCGGTCGCTGGAAGAACGCCGTGGCAAGTACGGTCCGCACAAGGACGTCGCCGGGGTGCTGCGCTCCTTCGACTACGCGGCGGCCATGGTCACCCAGTCGAGCAACGCCGGCGCGGATACCTCGGAAGAGCACCTGCAACTGCGTGCCAAGGCGGCAGAAACCTACCGCAATGCTTCCTACGCGGCCTTCCTGGAAGGCTATCGCGCTGCGGCGGCCGGCATCGGCCACCAGTGGAGCGAGCGGGGCGAGCAGGCGGCGCTGGATCTCTACAGCCTGGAGAAGGCGGTCTATGAGATAGGCTACGAGGCTGCCAACCGACCCACCTGGATCAACATCCCGCTACGTGGCGTCGCCGCCATCGTCGAGACCCTCTTGTCCGGAGCCCGCGCATGACCGATCACAACACCGCTCCTGTCGCTCCGCTGGACGACGCCCGGCTCTCGGCTGCCGAGGCCGAGTCCCTGGCCCGTGGCGAGCACGGCAATCCCTTCGCCGTGCTCGGCCCCCATCCCGATGGCGAGGGCCTGATCGTCCGCGCCTTCCTGCCCAACGCCCTGGGCGCGGAACTGGTCGATCGCGTGAGCGGTCGGTCGCTGGCCCAGATGCAACCCGGGCGGGTGCCCGGGCTGTTCGTCGCGCGGCTCGACTACGCCGCGCCCTACAAGCTGGTCATTCGCTGGCCCAGTGGTGTGCAGGAGACCGAGGATCCCTATTCCTTCGGCTTGCTGCTGGGAGAAACCGATCTCTACCTGTTCAACGAAGGCCGCCACCGTAATCTCGGCGAGACCTTTGGCGCCCAGCGCTGCCAGGTCGACGGCGTGGAGGGCGTGCGCTTCGCGGTCTGGGCACCCAATGCCCGGCGAGTCTCGGTGGTCGGCGACTTCAACAGCTGGGACGGGCGCCGCCTGCCCATGCGCCTGCGTGCCAACAGCGGCGTCTGGGAGCTCTTCGTGCCGCGCCTGCCGGTCGGCACCGCCTACAAGTACGAGATCCTCGGCCAGCACGGCGTGTTGCCGCTCAAGGCCGATCCCATCGCCCTGGCCGCGGAACTGCCACCGCGCACCGCCTCGGTGGTGGCCGACAACAAACCCTTCACCTGGCACGACCAGGACTGGATGGCCCGCCGTCGCGAGCTGCAGGGTGTGGAAGCGCCCATCTCGGTCTACGAACTGCACGCCGGGTCCTGGCGCCGCGAAGGCGGTGACGAGGGGCGCCAGTACAACTGGCGCGAACTGGCCGAGCGCCTGATTCCCTACATCCGCGAGATGGGCTTCACCCATATCGAGCTGTTGCCGATCATGGAGCATCCCTTCAGCGGTTCCTGGGGCTACCAGCCCCTGGGCCAATTCGCGCCCACCTCGCGCTTCGGTACCCCGGCGGACTTCGCCGCCTTCGTCGACGCCTGTCACCAGGCCGACATCGGCGTCATCCTCGACTGGGTACCGGCGCATTTCCCGACCGACGAACATGGCCTGGCCCGCTTCGACGGTACCGCGCTGTACGAATACGAGCACCCCTACGAGGGCTTCCACCAGGATTGGAATACCTACATCTACAACCTGGGGCGCCACGAGGTGCATGGCTTCATGCTGGCGTCGGCCATGCACTGGCTCAAGCACTTTCACATCGACGGTCTGCGCGTGGATGCCGTCGCCTCCATGCTCTACCGCGACTACTCGCGCAAGCACGGTGAGTGGATTCCCAACATCCATGGTGGTCGCGAGAACCTGGAAACCATCGCCTTCCTGCGTCATCTCAACGAGGTGGTCCACGAGGAGGCGCCAGGTGCCCTGGTGATCGCCGAGGAATCCACCTCCTGGCCGGGCGTCAGTGCGCCGGTCAGCGAAGGCGGCCTGGGCTTCGACTTCAAGTGGAACATGGGCTGGATGAACGACACCCTCCACTACGTGGAGGAGGACCCGGTCTATCGCCAGTACCATCACCACCAGATGACCTTCGGCCTGGTGTATGCCTGGTCGGAGCGCTTCATGCTGCCCATCTCCCACGACGAGGTGGTGCACGGCAAGGGCTCGATGATCGAGAAGATGCCGGGCGACGTCTGGCAGAAATTTGCCAATCTGCGCACCTACCTGAGCTTCATGTGGACCCATCCGGGCAAGAAGCTGCTGTTCATGGGCTGCGAATTCGGCCAATGGCGCGAGTGGAGTCATGATCGCGAGCTGGACTGGTTCCTGCTGGAGCACGGCACTCACCGGGGCGTGCAGCAGCTGCTGGCCGATCTCAACCAGCTCTATCGTCACGAACCGGCACTGCACGAGCGTGATCACCTGCCCGAAGGCTTCGACTGGATAATCGGCGACGACAATGGCAACAGCGTCTTCGCCTGGTTGCGTAAGGACGCCCAGCAGCGACCGCTGCTGGTGATCGCCAACTTCACTCCGGTACCGCGTCACGATTACCGGGTGGGCGTGCCTTCGCTGGGTCATTGGCAGGAGATCTTCAACAGCGATGCCGAGCGCTACGGCGGCTCCAACCTGGGCAATGGCGGCGGGGTAACGGCCGAGGAGATCGGCGCCCACGGCCAACCGGCCTCGCTGAATCTGCAAGTGCCGCCGCTTGGTCTGCTGGTGTTCAAGCCGCAGGGCTGATCCGGGAGCGCCCCATGCGGGGCGTGTTCCGCTGACAGGCATCCCCGTTCTGGGCGATGCTTGTCAGGCATCTGGCAACCGAGAACACCATGATCGATCTCGCCGAATGGAATCTGACGGTTCCCGTACCCATGCCCGTGGCCCAGGTACAGACCGCCGAACTTAACAGCAGCGCCTTTCGCAGCCCCTATCTCGCGCGCGGCGAGGGGGGATCGCTGGTGTTCTGGGTGCCGGTGACCGGCACGCCGCAACCCTTCAACACCTATCCCGCCACCGAGCTGCGCGAAACGCGCCCGGACGGCAGTGCCTATGCCTGGAAATACCGCGAAGGCGATGCCCTGCTGCAGGCGGAAGCCGTGGTGCAGCAGGTGCCTTCGCGCCCCGAGGTCATCATCAGCCAGATCGAAGATCAGACTGCCGTGCCGGCAGCCCCCCAGGCGCTGTTGCAGCTGGTCTATCAGGTGGAAAGCGTGACCAGTGGCAAGGGACAGATAGAGCAGGGCCAACTCATCGCCCGGTTGCGGGAAAGCCCCAGCGACAGTCCCAAGGACGTCATCCTGCTGGAGCGCCTGCCCCTCAACAGTCGCTTCAGCTATGACATCAAGCTGGCCCGCAGTGGCGTGCTCACCGTCCGTGCCCACGGCGCCGGTTCGCGCACCGGTGACCTGGGTCTGCAACTCGACAGCGCCTGGAGCAGCCATCACCTGTATTTCAAGGCCGGTGCCCGCTTGCGCGATGGGGAAGGGCCCGCCACCGAAGGCGGGCGGGTCCTGTTCTACCGGCTGATTTCCATGCACCAGCCCAACAACCGTTAAGGCCGCTTCAGGTCGCGTGCTTTTCCTGCTGCTTGCGCTCTTCGCGCCGGTCATTGCTGACCTTGAGCTTCTTGGCCCGGCTTTCCAGGGCGAAGTAGAGTACGGCTGCGATCAGCAGCGGCAGGATGAAATACAGCGTCCGGTAGCCGAGCAGGGCGGCGATGATCTTGCCCTGGGAGAGGCCGTCGTTGGCCAGCAGGGCGATGAACACCGTCTCCAGCACCCCGACCCCAGCCGGGATATGCACGATGACCATGGCGATGCTGGAGAGCAGCAACACGCCCAGCACATGCAGATAGTCCACCTGGCGGCCGAGGAACAGGTAGACGATGGCCGCCATGGCCATCCAGTTGATCGAAGACACCAGCAGTTGCAGGCAGGCCATGCGCAGCGAGGGCAGGGCGAGACGCTGCTTGCGCACCGTCCATTCGCGCTGCTTGGCGAAGGCGCAGACGCTCAGGTAGAACACGATGAAGGCCAGCAGGCCGAAGCCGATCAGCCGCAGGGTGGTATCACCCACGAACCAGTTGGGCGGCATGTCCACCACGCCACTGACGAAGATGCCACCGGCCAACAGGATGTAGCCAAGCCAGTTGGTGGCGATGCTCAGGGAAAAGATGCGGGTGATGGTGCCGCTGGAAAGTCCAAGTCGTGAATAGAGCCGGTATCTCATGCCGATGCCGCCGACCCAGGTGCTCAGGGTCAGGGTGAAGGCGTAGCAGATGAAGGACACCAGGAACACCTGGCGCTTGACCAGCTTGTGCCCACAATAGGCGCGCCCGATCAGGTCATAGCAGCCGTACATGATGTACGACAGCACCACCAGGCCGCCGGCCATGGCCAGGGTCGTCCACTTGTAGCCGGTGAAAACCTTCCAGACCTCGCCCCAGTCCACCTTGCGGGCATAGATCATCAGCAGCACCACCACCGCGATCAGAAAGACCCAGGTGAGGATCTTCTTCGCCAGCACCCAGCGACCGTTCTGCGGCTTGTCGGCGGCCTGCTGGTCGTCCTCGTCGTCGGCGTGGTCCAGGGCGTCGCTGTGGCTGCTCATCGTTGGGGATACCTTGAAATCGAGGAATCGGCCCGATCCTGGGTTTCGAGTTCGGGCTGCACCGGCGGACTCACCAATTCGATCTTGGGGGTATGACCGGGCAGCCAGCCGACCCAGGCGGGGAAGTGGCGCAGGAAGTGAAAGACCAGCATCGTCTTGGCCAGGTGCCAGTAGGTGCGCTTGGGTACCTTGCTGCTGTCGACGTGCTCGCAGTGATTCTGGATCAGGGTTTCCAGGCGACCGCGCAATTCACGATTGAAGGCGTGGTCGTGGAAGATCAGGTTGCATTCGAGATTGAGCGAGAGACTCAAGGGGTCGAGATTGCTCGAACCCACGGTGGACCAGTGCTCGTCCATGGTCGCGACCTTGCCGTGCAGGGGCCGCAGGCAGTATTCGTAGATCTCCACCCCGGCCTTGACCAAATAGTTGTAGAGCATCTGGGCGCCCACCTTGACGATGGCCATGTCCGGTTCGCCCTGCACGATCAGCACCACGCGGACGCCACGCTGCGCCGCATTGCGCATCTCCCTGAGCAGGCGATAGCCCGGGAAGAAGTAGGCGTTGGCGATCACCACCTCGCGCTTGGCGTTGCGCAGCATCTCCAGGTAGTGCTTTTCGATGTCGGCACGATGCTCGTCGTTGTCGCGGAACACCAGCAGCGCCTGGGCATTGCCGGGGTTGCGGTTGTCGGCCGGCTTCTGCGAGCGCTTGCCCCACCAGCGGTGGGTCTCCTCCGGGGAGTTGATGGCGTCGCGCGCGAAGCGGTGGATGTCATCGACGATGGGACCTTCGACCTCGACGGCGTAGTCCTGCTTGGCTTCGGGCCCGAAGTCGCCCAGGTGCTCGGCGGAGTAGTTGATGCCGCCGATGAACCCCAGACGGGCGTCCACCACCACGATCTTGCGATGCAGGCGGCGAAACAGATTGGTCCGCATCCCCATGACCAGGGGGCGCGGATCGTAGTAGCGAAAGCGCACGCCGGCATGCACCATTTCATCGATGAAATCGCGTGGCAGATCGGGCGAGCCGTAGGCGTCCACGGTGATATCCACCTGGACATCGCGCTTGGCCGCCGCGACCAGTTCTTCCTGCAAGGCCTTGCCGACCTTGTCGTAGAAGAGGATGAAGGTCTCGATGATGACCTCGCGCTCGGCCGCGCGGATCGCCTCGAATACCCGTGGAAAGAAGTCCTCGCCGTTTTCCAGCAAGGCGATGCGGTTTCCGTCCCGCCATTCGAAATTCATAGGTGGAAGTCCGCCGCCAGGGGAGCATGGTCGGACAGGTGCGACCAAGGCTGATTGCCCAGCACCTGTGGGCGCCCGACGCTGACGTTGCGCGTGTAGATGCGATCCAGGCAGAGCAGGGGGCGCTTCGCCGGGAAGGTCTTGGGCAGTCGCCCTGCGGTCTTCATGAACACCTCTTCGAGTCCCGCGCCCTGGCTAAGGATGTCATTGGCCTTCTGGCGCCAGTCGTTGAAGTCCCCTGCCACCACGACGGGGGCGTCGCTGGGCAGGGAGTTGATGTGTTCGCAGATCAGCTGCATCTGCATCTGGCGATGTTTCTCGCGCAGGCCCAGATGCACGCAGATAACGTGCAGATCCACGGCCTGATCCGGGATACGCAGGACGCAATGCAGCATCCCGCGCTTTTCCGGACCGGCGATGGAAATGTCGAAGTTGTCGTAACTGACGATGGGAAACTTCGACAGCACCGCATTACCGTGATGGCCGTCCGGGTAGACCGCATTGCGCCCGTAGGCGAAATCGGTCCACATCGAATCGGCCAGGAACTCGTACTGCGGCGCTGCCGGCCAGTTCTCGAAGCGCAACGGGTGCTTTTCGTGGGTACCCAATACCTCCTGCAAGAAGACAATGTCCGCTGACACCGTCCGCACCGCCTCGCGCAATTCCGGCAAGATGAACTTGCGGTTGAAGGACGTGAAGCCCTTGTGCGTGTTGATGGTCAGGACCTTGAACGAAAAACCCTGTTGCGCGTTCGTCATGCCTGGCGCTTCCTCCGCTTGGTCTGGGTCAGCTCGAACAGCAATACCGAGCGTCCGGTGACCTGATAGGTGTCTCCGAAATTGAAGACGTCGCCGGCATCCAGGTCAGGCTGATTGGTATCCAGCTGCAGGGACCAATGCTCGCCCATGGGGACTTCCGGCAGGGTGAAATCCACCACGTCATAATGAGCATTGACCAGAATCAGCAGCGAGGTATCCGCACCCTTGCGACGAATACCGGTCGGCTGGGCACGGCCATCGAGCAGGATGCCCATGCACTTGTTGCTGCCGTCCTGCCACTGCTCGTCGCCCATCTCGGTGCCACCGGGCTGTAGCCAGGTGACATCCTTGACGCCCAGCTCTTCGTTGTAGGCGCCGGTGAAGAAGCGGCTACGACGCAGCAGCGGATAGCGACGACGCAGGTCGATCAGGTTGCGCACGTATTCCTGCAGCTCGGCGCTCTTCTCGCTGATTTCCCAGTTGACCCAGCCGATCTCGCTGTCCTGGCAGTAGCCGTTGTTGTTGCCGCCCTGGGTACGCGCGAACTCGTCTCCGGCCAGCAGCATGGGCGTGCCCTGGGAGAGGAAGAGGGTAGCCAGCAGGTTGCGCATCTGCCGATAGCGCAGTTCGATGATCTCCGGATCGTCGGTCTCACCTTCGACACCGCAGTTCCACGACAGGTTATGGGAGTGGCCGTCGTTGTTGCCTTCGCCATTGGCCTCGTTGTGCTTGTCGTTGTACGACACGGTATCGGCCAGGGTGAAGCCATCGTGGGCGGTCACGAAGTTCACGGAAGAGTAGGGCTTGCGACCGCGACGGTTGAACTTGTCGCCGGAGCCCAGCAGGATCTTCGCGAAATCGCCGATCTTGTCTTCGTCACCCTTCCAGAAGGCGCGCGCGGTGTCGCGGAAGGTGTCGTTCCATTCCATCCAGCCGGGCGGGAAGTTGCCGACCTGGTAGCCACCGGGGCCACAGTCCCAGGGCTCGGCGATGAGCTTGGTCTCGGCAAGGATCGGGTCCTGACGGCAGGCATGCAGGAAACCGCCGCCTTCGTCGAAGCCGTCCGGCTCGCGGCCCAGGATGGTCGCCAGGTCGAAGCGGAAGCCGTCCACGCCCATCTCGGTCGCCCAGTAGCGCAGCGAGTCGGTGACCATCTGCAGCACGCAGGGGTGGCTCATGTTCAGGGTGTTGCCGGTACCGGTGTCGTTGATGTAATAACGCGCATCATCAGGCATCAGGCGGTAGTAGTTGGCGTTGTCGATGCCCTTCAGCGAAAGGGTCGGGCCCATCTCGTTGCCTTCGGCGGTGTGGTTGTAGACCACGTCGAGGATGACCTCGAGGCCGGCATTGTGCATGCGCGCGACCATCACCTTGAATTCGCCGATGGACTGGCTGGCCATGTAGCGCGAGTGCGGGGCGAAGAAGGCCAGGGTGTTGTAGCCCCAGAAGTTTCTCAGGCCCTTTTCCAGCAGGTGGTTGTCATCGAGGAAGTAGTGGATCGGCATCAGTTCGACGGAGGTGATGCCGAGCGACTTGATGTAATCGATGACTTCGCTTTCCTGCAGGCCCGAGAAGGTGCCCCGGGCGTTCTCGGGCACCGCCGGGTGCTGCATGGTGTAGCCGCGGACGTGGGTCTCGTAGAACACGGTGCGGTCGCGCGGGACACGCGGATGGGTGGTGTTGCCCCAGGTGAAGGCCGGGTCGATCACCCGGCAGCGCGGCATGTAGGGGGCGCTGTCGCGCTCGTCGAAGGACAGGTCGCCATCGGCATGGCCGATGGTGTAGCCGAACAGGGCATCGTTCCACTCCAGCTCCCCGACGATCTGCTTGGCGTAGGGATCGATCAGCAGCTTGTTGTGGTTGAAACGATGGCCATTCTGCGGCTCGTAGGGGCCGTGTACACGGTAGCCGTAGAGGGTGCCGGGACGGGCGTCGGGCAGGTAGCCGTGCCAGATCTCGTTGGTGAATTCCGGCAGTTCGATGCGTTCGATTTCTTCCTTGCCTTCGTCGTCAAAGAGACAGAGTTCTACCTTGGTGGCGTTGGCGGAAAAGATGGCGAAGTTCACGCCGGAGCCGTCCCAGGTAGCGCCCAGGGGATAGGGCAGGCCTTCACGAACACGAGACTTGGACTTGCTGATGAACGCGGTCGCTTCGGTTAGGGGCTTGTTGGAATCGGTTGATGTCATTTCGACGCTCTCGGGGATAGCTAGGAAGGAAGTAGCTCTGACTCGGCTCTCAATACCTGCCGGTGGCTGAATCGATACAGATCCGGCTACCTGTATATGAAAGGCCCGACGCAGCGCAGTTCCGAGCCCTGATGGCGAACCGACAAAGCGTTGTTTTTTCAGGAAAAATCAAGAGAACGGCGGTAACGCGAACACCGCAGCGAGGCGGCAGGGGGAAGGCCTGGCCGAACGGCCAGGCCGGAACATCACATCACTCGATGGCGGCGGGCTTGGCCGTGGTCGCCTTGGCGCGGGAAGCACGCGGCTTCTTGGGCGTGGCCGGTGCCACACCTACGCCGGTAGCCTCGACGTTGGCGTCAGCCTTGGCCTTGCTGGCCGGGGCCTTGCTCGCGCTGGCCTTGCCTGCACTGGGCTTGACCGCCTGCTTGACCTTGGTGGCGACCTTCTTGGCGGCCGACTCGACCTTCTCGGTCACGGACTCACCGGCAGCCGCGTCTTCGGTAGCGGCCTTCTCGCTGCCACTCTTGGTCTTGCCAGTGGTGCCGGCCTTGCTCGCGACAGGCTTCTCAGCACTGGCTGCAGCCTTGGTGGCGCGAGGCTTCTTGGCCGCGGTCTTCTTGGCCACGCCTTCCTGTTCGGCTTCGTACAGTCGGGTCGCCATCTCCCAGTGGCGATCATGTTCGTGAGCCGGCCGTCCTTCGGACTCCCAGATCTGATAGGCGAGCTGCTGGATGCGTTCGTCTTTTTGGGTCATTGCGGTGCGGCTCCTTGAGTGATGTCTTGTGTGCTGAGCAATCCAAGCGGAAAACGTGCCAGAACCTCGCCGACAGAAAGCTCTTTCTTCTGGTCATGGACAGATGCCGGGGCAAAAGTTTCCCCAAAACGGTACATGGACAAGGTTTCGGGAAGTTTTATCCGGGTGTCCTGCCAAGCCTCCGCGGAAAAATGCAGTTTTCCGCTGTTCTCCAGCAGTTCGGCGGCATGCACCGGCACGATGACAATCACCGCCTGTTGCTCCCAGGTACGGGCAAAGGCCAGCACCTGATCGGCGTGGGCACCCACTACGCTCAGGGGCAGGTAGCCACCCTCGGTGAACAATTGCGGCTGCTGCTTGCGCAGTTGCAATACGGTAGCCAGTACCTGCTGCTTGATCTCGCCGTTCTGCCAGGCATCCAGGGCAGCCTCGACCGAGGCGTGCTTGGCCAGCGCCTGTTGCCGCGGGGCGTAGTCCACGGCGCGACGGTTGTCGGGCTCCACCAGGCTGAAGTCCCAGAATTCGCCACCCTGGTAGAGGTCGGGCACGCCAGGCGCGGTGTTGCGCAACAACATCTGCACCAGCCCGTTCAGGGCACCCGCCGGCGCCAGTTCCTGTACCGCGGTGACGATCTCGCTGCGCAGGGTGCGGTACTGGTCGTCGGTGAGCAGACCCTCCAGGAAGGCCTTGCAGGCCGCCTCGTAGTCACCGTTCGGCGCCCACCAGTCGGACTCCAGCTTCTCCTCGCGCAGGGCCTTTTCCTGCCACTGCAACAGGCGCTCCAGATAGGCCTCCAGACCCTGCCGGTCATCGGCCTGCAGATGCAGTGGCCAGCTGGCGAGCAGGGTCTGGTAGAGCATGAGTTCATCGCCCGGCGTCGGCGCCGGGGCGTCGTTCCACTGGCCGCGCAGCGGTGCGGCCATCTGCATCCAGCGGGTAGCCTGGGCGATGTAGGCGTCCGGACGTTCCGAGACCACCGCCAGGCGGGCGCGGGTGTCCTCGCCACGTTTGTGGTCGTGGGTCGCGGTAGTCAGCATGTTGCGGGGGAAGTGTTCGGCGCGCCAACCGCTGGCCTGGTGGAAGGCGCTGACCGGCTGGGCGAAATGCTGCGGATCGAAGCCCACGTCATTGCGTGACAGCAGCGGTGCGGAGCGATAGCAGGCGGTGTCTTCCACGGCCTTGGCGGCAATGGGCGAAGTGAGCTGCTGGAACTTGGTGATCGCCCGGCGCTGTTCGCGACGCGCCACGCTGCCCACTGGCTTGTGACGCGGGGCATCACCACCCAGCCAGGCGCGCAGTTGCTCCAGCAGCGGCTGCTCTGCTTCGCTGACATGGGGGCGGGCGGCCTCCAGCGCGGTATCGAACCATTGGGCATCGGCACCGACGAAACCCGCCGCGCCGGCATAGGTGCGATAGACCTTGAACTGCACGATCAGCTCCAGCAGCACCCGGCGAATGGCGCCTTGACTGGTGTCGCGGGTACGCCAGTCCTGTTGGGCGAGCAGGTGCAGGGTGTGCACGGCCGATTCGAATTCGCTGGACAACGCGCCGGTGAGAACCAGACGCCGTGCTTCCCGTACTTCTTCGAGGAAATCCTCGGTACGACCGGTCTGCTCGGCCCAGAACCGGCGGAGCGGTGCTTCGCCGCTGGCCGCATGCTGAACCGCCGAGACCTCGTTCATGAACTCGTAGCCGGTCGTGCCATCGATGCCCCAGCCTTCGCGCAACTGCTCGCCGTCCGCCAGGATCTTCTCGATGTAGATGGGGAAGCCATCTTCCGGCGCGCCACCGGTGCGGCTGGCGCAGAGGTCGTCCACACGACGGCGCAGCTTGCGGCAATAGGCACGGGGATTGGCCAGGCCATCGATGTGATCCAGGCGAAGGCCGTCGAGCAGGCCTTCGCTGATGAGGCGGAAGATCAGCGAATGGGTTTCCTCGAACACCTCGTGGCGCTCCATGCGCAGGCCGCCGAGTTCGGTGATGTCGAAGAAGCGCCGCCAGTTGATGTCGTCCGACGCGGTGCGCCAGCTGGCCAGGCGATAATGCTGACTCTCCAGCAGGGCATGCAGGCGTTCCTGGTTGGCCGGCTGGCTACCGTCGAAGGCGGCGACCGCCTTCTCGATCGCCGCCGCCACGGCGGGCTCCCTGGCGGCATCCGCCAGCTGGCGCTGGGCACCGCGGGCTTCTTCCAGGTTCTTGGCACGTGCCGAGAAGGCATCGGCGAACAGACTCAGCTGCGGCAGATCGCTTTCGCGCAGGATCTGACCGTAGATACCCGGGTTGATGGGGAAGTGGTGGGCGTAGTACTCCACGCGGAAGGCGCCCTGCTCGGCATCGAACACCAGCTTGAGTTCGCCGGCCTGCAACACGTTGCCATAGGCGTCACCGAGGAAGGGCAGCAGTACCTGGCCCTGCAGGTCCGGGTCGGGGCCGTACCAGTTGATGTCGTAGAAGCCGGCATAGCGGCTCTGGCGACCCCATTCGAGGATGTCCAGCCACCAGGCGTTTTCCGAACCGCCCACGTTGGTGTGGTTGGGCACGAAGTCGGCGATCAGCCCCATGCCCTGTTCGCGCAGGCGGGCGACCAGGCGTCGCAACGCCTCTTCGCCGCCCAGCTCCGGGTTGACCCGGGTCGGATCCACCACGTCGTAGCCATGCACGGAGCCGGCGCGAGCGGTGGTGATGGGCGAGGCGTAGATGTGACTGATACCCAGCTTGGCGTAGTAGTCCACCAGGGGCAGGGCATCGTCGAAGGTGAAGTCCTTGTGGAACTGCAGGCGTACGGTAGCGCGCAAGCGACTCATCGAGTGTTCTCCGGATTATTACGCGCAGTGCTCAGCACGCTCAGGCGTCGTTTAGGGGTAGCAGCGTTCAGCAAGCGCCCGGCCGGGTCGTCCCAGCGGCGCAGCCAATTGGGGTGTTCGTTGGTGGTGCCGGGCAGGTTGGCCTGCTCCAGTTGGCCCAGGGCGTCTTCCACCGGCAGGATGATCAGCGGTGCCGGGGTGCGGCCGATGAAGGCGATGGCGGCATCGACCGCCTGCTCGACGTTGCTTTCCCGGGTGTCGTCCAGTTCCAGCACCTTGGCCAGGTATTGACGATCCTCGGCCCGCTCGTCGAGCCGGTCCTGGCGCGAGGTGCCATCGGGCAGCAGCCCCAGTTCCTCCTGCCAGTCGGCATCGCGGCCCTGCCACCAACCGGTAAGGGTCGGCAGGTCATGGGTGGTAGGCATGCCCATGGCCGTGTTAGACCATTGCGCAGCAGGCTTGAAGGCCTTGCCTTCGCGTTCGAACAGCAGCACCTGCATGCCCATGATGGCGCGCTCGGCCAGGCGTTCGCGGAAGCCTTCGGGCACCGTGCCCAGGTCTTCACCCATGACCACGCAGCGATGACGCCAGGATTCCAGGGCGACCAGCCGCAGCAGGTCGTCGATGGGGTAGGAAAGATAGGCACCGTCGGCCGGCGAAGCGCCCTCGGGCACCAGCCAGAGGCGTTGCAGCCCCATCACGTGGTCGATGCGCACGCCACCGGCATGGGCGAAGTTGGCCCTGAGCATCTCGATGAAGGCGCGGAAGCCATGCTGGATCATGCCGGTGGGCGAGAAGGCGGAAATGCCCCAGCCCTGGCCTTTCTGGTTCAGCAGATCCGGTGGGCAACCCACGGTGACCGAGGCCAGCAACTCTTCCTGCCGGCTCCAGGCCTGGCTGCCGCCGCCATCCGCGCCCACGGCGATGTCGGCGATCAGGCCGATCTTCATGCCCGCGTCGCGACACTGTGCCTGGGCTGCGGACAGCCCTTCGCTGGCCAGCCACTGGGTGAAGGCGTAGAACTCCACGTCCTGGGCATGGCGTTCGGCGAATTCGGCCACGGCCGGGTTCTTGGGGTCGCGATACTGCTGCGGCCAATGCTGCCAGCTCGGCGAGGCAGCGCCCTGGGTGAAGGAGGCATGCAGGGCTTCGAAGCGACAATGGTTTTCCAGCGCATCGCCACCGTCGCGGCGGAAGGCCTCGAAGCGCTCGCGCAACGCACCGCCCGCGGTACGGAAATCCAGGTGCAGCGTGCGCAGCAGGCGCAGGCGCAGCTTGGCCAGCGCCGGCCAATCGATCAGCTCCAGCTGCTCCAGGCGCTCGGCTTCCTTCTGCAGGCCGGCGCGCTGCATGGCCTGGCGTACGGACTCGGCATCCAGGACCAGCTCCGGCGCGGCGTAGAGCACATTGAAGAACACCCGACTCGACGGCGAGTAGGGGCTGTAGCGGCTGCCATCGGCGCTGAACATGGCGTGCAGAGGGCTGATGGCCAGGGCGTCGGCGCCCTTGTCGCCAGCGGCCTTGGCGAAGTGCACCAGGCCTTGGAGATCGCCGGCGCCGCTGCCCCCTTCGCGTCTGAGGCTGTAGAGCTGCACGGCCAGACCCCAGAGACGGGCCTGTTCATTACCGGTGGCGTCGGCGATGGTGAAGCAGCGTTCCGGGGCGACGGCCAGGGTCAGGGCTTCGCCATCGACCTCGGCCTGGTGATAACCGGCGGCGCTGATCGGCGCCAGCTGTCCCCGCTCGTCGACCTGGCCTTCCAGGCGCTCGCCGCCTTCCAGCTGTACCTGGTAGCGGACCCCGCGCTTGAACTGGTCCGGCGCACCGACCGGTTTGTCGACCACCGCGGTGATGAGCGGCGGCAGGTGATGCTTGTCGCCTACCTCCGCCAGCTTACGCAGGCTAGCGTCGATATCGGCGTCGCTGTCCGCAGGCAATTCGATGGCCTTGAGCAGATTGCGCAGCGCCTCCGCGCTCACCCGTTGGCGCTTGCCGTCGTAGGCGGTCCATTCGATGGCGATGCCGGCGGCCTCGGCCAATTGTTCCAGACGATCGCCACTCATGCCTTTTTCTCCAGCCAGACCAGTGCCGAATGCGCCGCCAGCGTGCCGTCCTGGCGCGCGGGCGTTGCCGCGGCGTCGCTGCTGTGCAGCAATTCGCCCTGAGGCGCCTCGTCCAGTTGTACGGCCTTGTCGCTCAGGTTGAGCTCGATGGTCAGGCGGCTGCCGTCGGCGAGGCTCCAGCGCGCGCGCACGGCGCGGTCGGCCAGGGCTTCGGCGCCTGCGGGACGAGCCCCTTCCAGGCGCGGGAAGAGTTCGCGGCGGCGGATCTCCAGCAGCTCGCGGTAGAGCCCCAGCCAGGCCGCGTGGTCGGGCTGATCGGCTTCGCCGAAATTGGGCTTGGAGTCCTCAAAGGTCTTGGGCGCGTTCGGATCGGGGATCTGCTGGCGATGCTCTTCGCTGGTGAAGAAGTCGAAGTCCTTGAACTCGTTACGGCGACCATCGCGAACCAGCTCGGCCAGTTCTTCGTTGTGGCTGGTGAAAAACAGGAAGGGTTGGCGGCTGCCCCATTCCTCGCCAATGAACAGCAACGGAATCATCGGACTGAGCAGCAGGAGGGCGGTGGCGGCTTTCAGCGCCGGCTCCGGTGCCAGACGGGTCAGGCGCTCACCGAAGGCGCGGTTGCCGACCTGGTCGTGGTTTTGCAGGAAGATGACGAAGGCCGAGGCCGGCAGGTCCTTGCTGGGTTCCCCCCGGGCCTTGCCATGGCGGGTCTGCTCGCCCTGGTAGATGAAGCCTTCGCCCAGGCAGCGCACCAGCTTGGCCGTGGCGTCCTCGGTGAAGTCCTGGTAGTAGCCTTCGTTCTCGTCGGTCAGCATGGGATGGATGACGTTGTGCCAGTCGTCCGCCCACTGCGCGTTGTAGTGCTTGCCGCCCAGCAGGGTGGCGGTGTTGTCTTCGTTTTCCAGCATCAAGTGGATGTGGCGACCCGGCTCGACGGTGCTACGGATCTCCTCGGCCATCTCTTCGAGGAAGCCCTTGTCGTTGATGGCATGGACCGCATCGAATCTCAGGCCGTCGAAGCGATACTCCATCAGCCACATCAGGGCGTTGTCGATGAAGTAGCGGCGCACGGCGTCCTGGCGGAAATCGATGGCGGCGCCCCAGGGCGTATGGATGTCTTCGCGGAAGAAGCGCTCGGCGTAGGCGTGCAGGTAGTTGCCGTCCGGCCCGAAGTGGTTGTAGACCACATCCAGGTAGACCATGACGCCATGGCCGTGGGCGGTGTCGATCAGCGACTTGAGATCGTCCGGGGTGCCGTAGGAGGCTTCCACCGCATAGGGCAGCACGCCGTCATAGCCCCAGTTGCGATCGCCGGGAAATTCCGACAGCGGCATCAGCTCGATGGCGGTGACGCCCAGCGCGGCCAGGCGGGGTACCAGCTTCTCGACACCGGAAAAGCCACCCAGGGTGCCGACATGCAATTCGTAGATGACGCTTTCGTGCCAGGGGCGCCCCTGCCACTCGACGCTTTGCCAGTGGTAGGTGGTGGGGTCGATGACGATGCTTGGCTCGTGCACATCGCCCGCTTGGGCGCGGGACGCGGGATCCGGGACCAGCAGGTCCTCGATCTGATAGCGATAACGGGTACCGGCGCCGCACTGGGCCTCGACCGCGAACCAGCCGTCTTGCTCGGCCTCCATGGCGAGGGTCATGCCACCTTCCAGGACCACCGAAACGGCATCGGCGCTGGGTGCCCAGAAGTGGAAGAGGGTGCGGTCCTTGCCCACCAGGGTGGCACCGGCACGGGTTTGCCAGGCATAGCCCCCGGTCACCGCGGCTGCGTCGCGCGAAATATCAGTCATGGATAGAGAACTCCCGAAGCCGGACGGCAGAAAAGACACTGCGACCCAGTTGGCCGCAGTTGCTGTTATGACCGGTGAGAGTTGCTCAAAGTTGGGCGGGGAAAGCGCTTTTCGTCGGCCTTTTGGCGAAGGAAAAGCGCTTGGTAGCCAGGTCGGGCATCAGGCGCCGACGTGACGCTCCTGATGCGCGGTGGCCTGGAGCAGATCGAGGTACAGCGAGGCATAGGGCTTGGCGCATTCGGACCAGAAGAACGGGCCCTGCATGGCCCGGTGACGCATGGCCAGCAGCAGGTCCTGACGTTCGAACACACCCAGGGCGCGGTCGATGGCGCTGATGTAGTTTTCCAGCGACAGGGGGGCGAACAGGAAGCCGGTTGTGCCGTCCTCGATGCTGTCGGCCAGGCCGCCGGTGCGGGTGGCGATCGGCAGGGAAGCGAAGCGCTGGGCGTACATCTGACTCAGGCCACAAGGCTCGAAGCGCGAGGGCATCAGCAGGAAATCGCTGCCGGCGTACATGCGCCGCGCTTCGGTTTCGCAGAAGCCGATGTGGGCACTGACGCGACCGGGATAGCGCAGGGCCAGGGCCCGTACCTGACGCTCGATGTGCGGTTCGCCACAACCGATGATCATCAGCTGGCCACCGCGGGCAACGATGTGGTCGGCGGCCTGAATGGTCAGGTCGATGCCTTTCTGCTGTACCAGCCGCGAGACCACTGCGAACAGCGGACCGTTGGAGGGCTCCAGACCGAATTCCTCGCGAATGCGCGCCGCGTTGACCGCCTTGCCGTCCCAGTCGGATTCGGTGAACTGCTGGCACAGGTGCGGATCGCTACAGGCGCTCCAGCCATCGTCGATGCCGTTGAGCAGACCTGTCAGCTTGCCGTCCCGCGCCTTGACCTGCAGCAGCCCTTCCAGGCCGCACCCGAACTCGGGCGTGGTGATCTCGTGGGCATAGGTGTGACTGACCGTGGTGATGTGGTCAGCATAGACCAGGCCGGCCTTGAGAAAGGAGACCTTGCCCCAGAACTCGAGACCTTCCATCTGGAAGGCATGGGCGGGAATGTCCAGGTCGGCCATGACCGAGGCCGGGAACAGACCCTGGTAGGCCAGGTTGTGGATGGTGGTCAGGCAGGGGGTGCTCGCACCCTTCCAGCGCAGGTAGCCGGCGGCGAGGCCGGTCTGCCAGTCGTTGAGGTGCAGCAGGTCCGGTACCCAGCGAATGGAGGCGTCGCCCAGGGCGAAGTCGGCGGCTGCACTGGCCAGGCGACCGAAGCGGATGTGGTTGTCGACCCAGTCGGCGCCGTTCAGGTCGCCATAGGGGTTGCCCGGACGCTCGTAGAGTTCGGGGCAGATCAGCACATAGACGACCAGGCCGTCTTCCAGGTTGACGCGGCCGATCTCGCAGGCCGGCATGGCGGCGCGAGCGGCGATGCGGCCCACCATCTGGACACGGTCCTTGATCGCGGCCATCACCTGACGATAGCCGGGGATCAGCACCCGGACGTCATGGGAGGCGGCGAGGGCGCGGGGCAGGGCGCCCGATACCTCGCCCAGGCCACCGGCCTTGACGAAGTCGGAAATTTCCGGGGTCACGAAAAGGATGCGTTTGCGGCTTTCGACAACGGAGCTCAGCGTCAGCTGAGGCTCATCCGTGCGCTTGCGAGGAGAGCTGGATCTGGTGGAACGAGTGGCAGTTTCAACGGGCTCCAGAGCCCCAAATTTCCCCACGACGGCATTTGCCATGGTGCGCTCCCAATGCAGCAAGTTCGAGACTGAGGTTTACCTGATTGCTTCTTCCTGAAGCTCGATGCTCCTGGTTCAAAAACGCCTACAGCCGAGCTGCTACAGCCTTTTTGCCGGTCACCTCTTCTGAGATGTCTGGATCTAGGCGAGAACTGCTTCGCGGATTTCCAGATTGCTCTCGCACTGACTCTCGGACAACGTCACAAGTTTCCCGCTCGAATGTTGCGGTCCTGCTTCGTATTGCCAAATACATGCCCAAAAGCTGACGCTCACTCTTGGTGCGCTAAGAAATAAGCCGCAGGTGAACCGCTTAATGGCTGCCTGATCGAGGCAATTAGCCGAAAAATCAGACTTCTGGCTGACGAACGACCGGCTCGTGCCTTTCGTCGGATTGTGGTGTGGGCAGTACATCGCGACGTCCCAGTTCGGTTCGCAGCTTGGGCAGGCAGAGAGGGAATTCACGATTGATGTAGGTGATCAGCCGCTCCCGCACGAAGCAGCGCAGGTCCCAGTTCTTCGAGGAATCGCCCGAGCTCACCAGCACCCGGATCTGGATGGAGTCATGGGACGCATCGGTCACTTGCAGCACGCAGACGCGCTCGTCCCATAAATGGGGCACCTCGGCACAGGCGCGTTCCAATTCGGTGCGGATCGGCGCCAGCGGCAGGGAGTAGTCAACCCATATGAAGACGGACCCGATCAGGCTGGAGGAGGAGCGCGTCCAGTTCTGGAAGGGGGTCTCGATGAAGTATTGCAGTGGTACCACCAGGCGACGATCGTCCCAGATGCGGACCACCACGTAGGTGCCAGTGATCTCTTCCACCCGGCCCCATTCCCCCTCGACGATGACCACGTCGTCGAGCCGGATCGGCTGCGTCACGGCGATCTGCAGGCCGGCGATGAGATTGCCCAGTACCGGACGCGCGGCGATACCCGCGACCAGGCCGGCGACGCCAGCGGAGGCGAGGAGGCTCGCACCCACCTGGCGAACGGCGGGAAAGGTCATCAGCATCAGGGCGATACCCACCAGCAGCACGATGAAGCTGAGGCTGCGTACCAGCACCCGATTCTGCGTCTGGATACGCCGCGCCCGCAGGTTGTCCGCCACATCCACGGGATTGCGCAGGGCGATGGTGGCGCCGACGGCCTTGACCGCCCTGAGGCCGAGCCAGGTGAAGGCAGCGATGCTCAGCAGGCCGGTGAGGTGCTGTACCGCACGCAACAGCGGCAGGGCATCGGGTGCGGAATTCCAGACACCTTGCAGCACCACCAGGGGTACCGCCAGCCGCGCCGGCTTCTCGGCGTACTTCACCAGGTTGCGCGCCAACAGGAAGGGATTGGCCAGCCGGCGAATGGCCGCGAATGCCAGCATCAGGAGGATGCTGCTGATCAGCAGGGCGACTCCTGCCGCGATCAGCGTGGTGATCCAGGGGGCGTTGAGCCAACCTGTCCAGTCGATGGCCGTCATGCGCATTTCCTCAGGCAGACGGCTTCCCGGGATCCTGAAAAGCTGACGCGTCGGAATCGCGGGAAGCCTTTCGAGATACCTGTTTTCCGACTGAGGGGCTTCGCCACGGTTCCCCGGGGGCTCGGCAAAACACCTTGTTCGGTAATACCACCCCTATAGGGAAAAGCCTATTCGGCTCCCGGCAGACTTTTCTGTCGATCAGTGGGGCAGGATGTCGCACCACGCGTCTAAGCTCAGAGGAGACTGCGCAGCGGACGTAGGATAGGAGTAGAATTCGCGCCCTAACGAGATACGTCCAGTCAGATGGCGGACCTGCGGAGATCGAGACGGATTTATGAAGCCAGTGGTAGTGGTTGTCGAAGACGAGAACATGTTGCTCGGACTGATGGAAGAGGTGCTCGAAGGCGAAGGCTTTCAGGTGCACACCTTCGGTACCGCGGACCAAGCCTGGGAATACCTGTCGAGTGCACGTCCTACGCCGGATCTGCTGATCACCGATGTCCGCATGCCGGGTGTCATCGATGGTCTGGAGCTGGCACGCCGCGTCAAGCAGCAGCTGCCGGGTCTGCCTATCATCGTCTCCTCGGGTTATTTCGAAGAACTCCAGCCCGAACGCGCCCCGGATATCTACTATCTGCCCAAGCCCTGGCGTTTCGATGACCTGCTGGCTGGCTGTTTCCGCTTCCTCAATCAGCGCAAAGGCTGATTGCTGTCCTCTGCGGCCTGGCTACAGGCCGTATGCGTTTCTCGACGCTCAAGGTATCCGTAGGTGTCCAGCTCCGTACCTAAGCTGATTCCATTTTGTTATTTATCTGACAATCCTTAGATCGTTTAGCTTGGCCTTCATCAGGCATCGAGTCGATGCCGAGGGCGTGCTGCGGCGCGCCTACCGACAAGGAGGCCTTTGTGAATTCGCTGATCAAATCCCTGGTTCTGGCTATAGGCGTGGCAGCCCTGGCGGGGCAGGCGTCCGCTGCTGATCTGGTGGTGGGTTACCAGACCGGTGTCGATCCATCCAAGGTTGCCCAGGCCGATGGCCTCTACGACAAGGCGATCGGCCAGAAGATCGACTGGCGTCGTTTCAACAGCGGTCCCGAGGTCGTCGCCGCGCTGGCGTCCGGTGATGTGCAGATCGGCAATCTCGGCTCCAGCCCGCTGGCAGCGGCCACCTCGCGCAAGCTGCCACTGGTGACCTTCATCGTCTCCGCCCAGATCGACTCCGCCGAGGCGCTGGTGGTGCGCGATGGCAGCGGTATCGACAAGCCCGAGCAACTGGTCGGCAAGACCATCGCCACCCCCTTTGTCTCCACCTCGCATTACAGCCTGCTCGGAGCGCTCAAGTACTGGGGGGTGGATCCGACCAAGGTCAAGATCGTCAACCTCAATCCCACCGAGATCGCCGCCGCCTGGCGCCGCGGTGACATCGATGGCGCCTTCGTCTGGTCGCCCGCGCTGGGCGAGATCAAGAAGAATGGCAAGGTCCTCGCCGATGCGGCCCAGGTGGGCAGCTGGGGTGCGCCCACCTTCGAGGTCTGGGTGGCGCGCAAGGACTTCGCCGAAAAGCATCCCGAGATCGTTGCCCAATACGCCAAGGTCACCTTGCAGGCCTTCGCCGACTACCAGGCCCACGGCAAGGAGTGGGATGCACAGTCCGAGCAGGCCAGGAAGATCGCTCGCCTGACCGGCGCCGACGCTGCCGACATCCCCGAATTGCTGGCGGGCTCGCGCTATCCGGACGCCCAGGCGCAACTCGGCCCTGATCTGCTGGGTGGTGGCACCGCCAAGGCCATCGCCCGCACCGCCGAATTCCTCAAGGAACAGAAGCGCATTCCCACGGTGCTGGACGACTACTCGCCCTATGTCAGCGCCGAGTACGTCCGCAAGGCCCAGTGACGACCCCTTTCACGCCACGACTCGCCCCTCTCCGGAGGGGCTTTTTTTCCCTGCCGACAGGAGCCGGTCATGAGTCGACTCACCCTGGAACAGGCCAGCCTCGGATTCGTCCGGCGTGGCCGTCAGCAACCCATCCTGCAGCGTCTCGATCTCGCGGTGGAGAAGGGCGCTTCCCTGGTCGTGCTGGGCCCGTCCGGCTGCGGCAAGTCCAGCCTGCTCAACGTGCTCGCCGGTTTCCAATCCCTCGATGAAGGGCGCGTGCAGCTCGATGGCCGGACCCTGGAAGGGCCGGGCGGCGAACGCGGCGTGGTGTTCCAGGACGACGCCCTGATGCCCTGGCTCAATGCACTCGATAACGTCGCCCTGGGCCTCCGCCTGCGCGGGCTGAGTCGCCGCGAACGCGAGACCAGGGCCCGCGAAATGCTCGAGCTGGTGGGGCTGACGCAACATGCCGAGCATGCCATCGGCGAGCTGTCCGGTGGACAGCGCCAACGCCTGGGGCTGGCCCGCGCCCTGGCGGTAGATCCGGATTTCCTGCTGCTGGACGAGCCCTTCGGCGCTCTCGATGCCCTGACCCGGGAACGGATGCAGGTGCTGCTGCTGGACGTCTGGAAACGCACCGGCAAGGGCCTGTTTCTCATCACCCACAGCGTCGACGAGGCGCTGTTCCTGGCGACCGAGCTTCTGGTGCTGGACGGGCCGCCCGCGTGCATCGTCCGCCGCCTGGAGGTGCCTTTCGCCCGCCGCTATCTGGCGGGGGAGCCCGTGCGCGAGATCAAGGCCGATCCACGCTTCGCCGAGCTGCGCCAGGAGTTGCTCGATCTCTTTCTGCAGGAGTCTCCCGATCATGCCCTCTGACACCCTGACAACCTCCCTGCGCGATACCCGGGAACGTCGTCGACTGCACCTTGACCGCCGCCGCGTGGCAGCGTTGGGCACCCTGGTTGGCGTGGCGACGCTCTGGTGGAGCGCGACCCATCTGGGTTGGGTGGATACCCTGTTCCTGCCATCTCCCGAGCAACTGCTGGTCGCCCTGCAGGGGTTGCTCGCCGAGGGCTATCTGGACGCCAGTCTCTGGCAGCATCTGGGCACCAGCCTGTTGCGGGTGCTGGCTGCGCTGCTGGCCGCCGTGCTGACCGCGGTACCCCTGGGTATCGCCATGGGCCTCAACCCGACCCTGAATGCCGCTCTGGATCCGCTGGTGGAGTTCTATCGTCCGATTCCGCCGTTGGCCTACCTGCCGCTGATGGTGATCTGGTTCGGCATCGGCGAGCTGTCCAAGGTGCTGCTGATCTATCTGGCGCTGTTCGCGCCCTTGCTGATCGCCACCGTGGGTGGGGTGCGCCGGGTCGATCGGGCGCGACTTCAGGCGGTACGTTGCCTGGGCGCCTCGCGCGGCCAGGTGGTGCGTCACGTCATCCTCCCCAGTGCCTTGCCCGATATCCTCACCGGGCTGCGTATCGCCCTGGGTGTGGGCTGGTCGACCCTGGTGGCCGCTGAACTGATCGCCGCCAACCGAGGTTTGGGCTTCATGGTGCAATCGGCCGCGCAATTCATGGCCACCGATGTGGTGGTGGTGGGCATCCTGCTGATCGCCAGCATTGCCCTGTCCATCGAACTGGGCCTGCGCGCCCTGCAGCGGCGCTACGCCGGCTGGAACTAGGGAGGCGACGATGACCATTACCTTCGAGCGTCTGAGCCCCGCCCTCGGTGCACGCGTCCATGGCCTGGATCTGCGCGAGCCTCTGGATCCCGCGAGTCATGCCGCACTACACGAGGGTTTGCTGGAGCATCAGGTGTTGTTTCTGCGTGACCAGTTGCTCACGCCACGCCAGCAACGGGACGTGGCAGCCCATTTCGGCGATCTGCACATCCATCCGATCTATCCCCGGCATCCCGAGCAGGCGGAAATCCTGGTGCTGGATACCGAGTTGAACGACCTGAGAGACAACGCGCTCTGGCATACGGATGTCACCTTCATCCAGACGCCGCCGCTGGGATCGCTGCTCAGCGCGCGCCAGGTGCCTGCCTATGGCGGCGATACCCTCTGGGCGAGCAATTCGGCGGCCTATGCGGCGTTGTCCGCACCGTTGCGCGAGTTGCTCGATGGCCTCAGTGCCTGGCATGACCTGAGCAAATCCTTTCCGCTGGAACGCTTCGGCCATACGCCGGAAGGCTTGCAGCGTTTCAACGCGGCACGCGTGGCCAATCCGCCGGTGCGTCATCCGGTGATAAGGGTTCACCCGGAAACCGGGGCCAAAGGGCTTTTCGTCAGCGCCGGCTTCACCACTCGGATCGTCGAGCTGGAAGAGGCCGAGAGCGAGGCGCTGCTGCAATTGCTGTTCGCCCACGCCGCGCGACCGGAATTCCAGGTGCGCTGGCAGTGGCAGGCGGGCGATCTGGCCTTCTGGGACAACCGCATCACCCAGCACTATGCCTGTGACGACTATCGTCCGCAGCGGCGCGTGATGCACCGGGCGACCATTCTGGGTGACCGCCCCTATGGGCCAGGCGAGAGGACGTGATGACCCATCCCGCGGCCGGGATAGGCCAGCATCTTAGCGGGGCGATCAGTTGCCCAGGACGTCGACCAGCCCCAGGACGAAGAACAGCACGATGCACACCGCCGCCACGGCGACGGGGATGAAGCGCGGATCCTTGATCGCCTTCCATATGGCCTGACGATTACTGCGCGACCTTTCCATGACACCGCTCCAGGAGGAAAGCCGGCGAGCTTAAAGCATCGCCGGGGGCGGCGAACAGCGGGGCAGGGCGGCTCTCGTCGGCATTTCCGCCCGCTTCGGCCGCTAGGCGACGCCGATCTTCCACTGTGGCGGTGGCGGCGTGCCGTTGACCGCGAAGTCGCCGACGATGCGATCCTTGTAGATGCGCGGATTATGGGAGGCGAGGGTACGGGCATTGCGCCAGAAGCGATCCAGTCCCTGGGGTTTCAGCGTGGCCGAGGCGCCCAGGGCGTCGAACAGGCGTCCGGACGCGTCGATGATCAGGTCCGTGACCACATTGAGCGACTGGCAGACCTCCAGTTCGGCCAGTTCCACCGCGCGATCCTCGGCCGCCTGGTCATCCGCCTGCCTGAGGTCATGCACGCGCTGCAGCGCCTCGGCATTCTTCAGCGCGATCACCCCAGCGCAGTAGGCGGCGCTGCGCACCTGGCCGACCACGGCCAGCACCTGCGGATCCTGGCTGACTCGGTCGGCATTGCCGATGGTGAAGGTGCGCGTGCGAGCGGCGACCGCGGCCGCCACCTCGCTGCTCATGGCCCGCCCCATGCCTGCCAGGTTGGCGAGGTGGAATACCTGGAAGAAGCCCGGCGAATAGCGGAAGCGCTCGCCGACCGTGACCACGTCCGCGGGCTCCACCCGCACATTGGTAAAGGTGGCCGTGCCGCTGGCGGTCAGCGTCTGGCCGAAGCCATTCCAGTCATCCACCACCTCCACGCCGGGGGCGTCGCGGCGGATGGTCGCCATGACGCGATTGCCGGCGTCATCGGTGGCGCCCACGTCGATCCAGTCCGCATAGAGCGAACCCGTGGTATAGAACTTGGTGCCGGAGAGCAGCAGGGCCTCGCCCTCCCGGCGCAGGCGGGTACTGAATTCGGCCCGCCGGGCATCGCCCACCTCGCTGGAGGCCGGACCCAGGGTTTCACCCGCGGCGATACGGGCGAACCAGCGGCTGCGGCGTGCCTGGTCATCGCTGTTGAGCAAGCCCTCGACAAAGCCCATGTGGCCGCGCAGCGCCTGCACCAGATTGGAATCGGCCTCGCCCAGCTCGATGAGCAGGGCGAACAGTTCCGGCAGGGTGACGCCCGCACCGCCATGCTCGACCGGCAACCGCAAGGCGGTGAAACCGGCCGCCTTCAGCCAGGCCAATTCTTCGACCGGCAGTCGCCGCTGCACCTCGCGTTCTATGGCGCCCGCGCGAATACGCTGGAACAGCGGCTGGAAGCGGGCCGAGAGTTCGGCGTGGCGCGCGGAAGGGCCGGCGCCCCAGCCTGCGGAAATGATGCTCATGGAAGAGAAGATCCTTCTGGTCGTGTCAGCAGAGAATCGGGAAGCGCGAGCCCAAGACGAGCCAGTTCGGTATGGGTGGCACGGGTGCAGCCGATCAGCGCCATCGCCGCCATCAGTCGCCGGCCAAGGGTTTCCACGAGAGCTACCCACGCTGTAGCAACGTATCGGGTGCGCGTTGCCGTTCCGACCCGATTCAGGGTCGTCAACCTCGATAGCGGAGAGGGCCTGGGTACGACGGATGCTTCCAGGCCGGCAACGAACTTCACCTTTGGCGTTCGAGCAGACGGAGCAGGCAGAAGAGTTTTGTCAGACAGCGGCATGGCAAACTTTGAAGTAAGGGAAAGTTGGCGGAAGTGTAGATGAGCGCTCAAGCGCGCCGCCAAGCTTCAAAGCTGCTAAGGATATGTCTTTAATTGATCTCTAATGCAGGTGTTGCTCGCGCGACAGTTGATCGCTGCCAGAGCGATATTTGCTTATAAGCTTATGATTTTTGGGATATTCGGCTATGCAAAGTCAGGCGTGTGAGATGGCTAAGGTAAGGCGTTTAATTAGGTGGAGCTACAAGGGTGCGGTCGTCGAATAACTTATTCTTCATGAGGTAATGCCTTAACGATATTTGGCTTATCTATTGTTCTTCCCTAGGGTCAGCCTTGATTTCTCGTTATCAGGACCCTGCGGTGACTGTCTATCTCGATGCGCGGCACCGCCGCCTGATCAAGCTGCTCCTGCATACCGCCACCGGTCGAAGCGAATGGCCAACCTGGGGGCTGATCGTGGGTGTCTACGCCGGCTGGCTGACGCTCGTCTGGGCGTGGCCGCTACTGGGTTTCTGGATCCTGCCGCCGCTGACGATCCTGGTGGTGCTGCATCAGTCCCTGCAACACGAGTTGATTCATGGCCATCCGACCCGCTGGCCCGGGGTGAACGCCTTTCTCGCCTATCCGCCCCTCGGCCTCTGGTTTCCCTTTCCGCTCTATCGCGACAGCCACCTGGCGCACCATCGGCGCGAGAACCTCACCGATCCGGCCCTCGATCCCGAGAGCCGTTATGTCGATGGCGAACTCTGGGAGCAGCGAGGGCAGGTCGGGCGTGCGCTGCTCTGGATGGACAAGACCCTGATCGGGCGGCTCCTGGTAGGCCCGATCCTGTCGCTGCACGGCATGCTCGACCACGAAGTGCGCCGCGGGCGGCGCGGGGAGCGGGGCGTGCTGCGCGTCTGGCTGATTCATCTGGCGCTGTGTGCAGGCTTGCTCCTGGCGATCCACTGGCTGTCCGGCATGCCCCTGGAGGTCTATGTGCTAGGGGTAGCCTGGCCGGCGCTGGCCGTGGCGCTGATCCGATCCTTCTACGAGCACCGCCCGGCGCCGGATCCTGCACACAGATGCGTACTCAACGAAAGCGGTGGAGCGCTGCGCTGGCTATTCCTGAATAACACCCTGCATCTGGTTCACCATGATCTGCCGGGCTTGTCCTGGTATTTCATTCCACGGATCTATCGAGCCAGGCGCCGTGCCTACCAGGCCCGCAGTGGTGGCTTCCTGTTTTCCGGCTATCGCGAGTTGGGCCGACGTTTTGCCTGGCGCGCGGTGGATGCGCCACTGCATCCTCAAGCGCAAGCCGCGGGTACGCCGCCTGCCATAGTTCCAACCACCAGTTAATACCACCCCTTAAAGGCTGTTCAGCGTCTTTCGACTCCTCTGCTGCAGCCCTCAACGGCGAAGGTATCAGCCTCGATCGCGACGCTATGGTCGTCATGATCGAATACCGTCGTTGCAGCGCAGACGAAGCGACGCAAATTGGGAGCGCTCCGGCTTCGCCAGACAGGGCTGTAGTCGAACGGATGGCTTCCAGGATCGCCTCGTCAGGCCTGGTGTGCATCGCCCCTGGCCGATTTCTGCAGCAGTCTGACCAGGGCGCGGACGCTTTCCGGCAGCGCCTCCAGATCCCTGACCAGGATATTTCGCTCGCGCAGCGCCCAGGGTTCCTCGAGCCGTACCGTCTTGATGGCCATGCTTTTGCCATGATGCTGGGCGGCGGATTCGGGCAGGATGCCGATGCCCACCCTGGCTTCGACCATGCGGCACACGGCCTCGAAACTGGAGAGCTGGATACGCAGATTCAGGGTGGCACCGAGACGCTCCACCTGATCCCGCAGGAAATTCAGCAGGCTGGTGCCCTCGCGCAGGCAGATGTGCTGATAGTCCAGGGTCTCCCGCAAGGTGACCTGGGGCAGGCTCGCCAAGGGATGATCGGTCGGCACGACCAGCGTCAGGCGGTCCATGCTGTAGGGCAGGATCTGCAGATTGCTGGCCTCGATAAGCCCGGCGGTGATGCCCAGATCCGCTGCCCCGTCGATGACCCCCCTGACGATGTCACGATTGAGACGCTCCTGCAGATCCACCGTTACGCCGGGGCGGTCGGCGAGATAGCCGGCCAGCAACCCCGGGAGAAACTCGGTGACCGCCGTGGTGTTGGCGAAGATGCGGATATGTCCGCTGGCATCGCTGTGGTACTCGGTGAATTCGCCTTTGAGGAAATCCACCTGACGCATGACCAGGCGGGCATGTTGCAGCAGGCGCTGACCGGCCGGCGTGAGCTCCACGCCGCGGCTGTCACGGTATAGCAAGCGGATGCCGAATTGGCTTTCGAGAGCCTTTATCCGGGCGCTGGCAGCTGCCGGAGAAAGGGCGGCCCGACGTGCGCCCTGGGTCAGGCTGGGCGATTCGGCGATATGGATGAAAAGCCGCAGGTCAGGCAGGTCGAAATGCATGCTCTTGTCTCGGTACGTCTTTTGGCGTTCAGCCTAGCCGAATGCCGGCTTACGCAAATGTAAATTCACAGAACGAAACAACTCCCCGCAAGCTGATCGAGAGCCTGATGACGGGAGCCAAACATGAACACTACGTCGACCGAAGCCTGGGTGGGCCGGACGCTCGAAACCCAGGAGTTTCTGGGCCAACGCCAGGTTGCGCGCATTGCCCATACCCTCGACGAACCGCCGTTGGCTGCAGGCGAGGCGCTGCCGCCGCTCTGGCACTGGGCCTTCTTCGATAATCCCGTGGCAGCCGCCCAGCTCGGGCCCGATGGTCATGCGGCGCGGGGCACCTTCCTGCCGCCGGCGGAAGGGCGTAATCGCATGTGGGCGGGTGGACGCCTGGAGTTTCTCGGTGAATTGCGCGTTGACGAGCGGGCCCGCTGCATCTCGACGCTGCTGCGGGTCGAGGAGAAGGTGGGCCGCAGCGGCAGCCTGCTGTTCGTGACCGTCGAGCATCGCTATTTCCAGCGCGACGAACTGGTACTGCGCGAGGAGCAGGATCTGGTCTATCGCGAGCCCGGGGCGCCCAAGGCGGGCACCGGCGAAGCCATCGCGCTCGGCGGCTGGGCGGAGTCGGTGGTGCCCGAGCCCACGTTGCTGTTCCGCTATTCCGCGGTGACCTTCAACGGTCATCGCATCCACTACGACTGGCCCTACGCGACCCAGCAGGAGGGCTATGCCGGTCTGGTCGTCCACGGCCCGCTCATCGCGACCCTGTTGCTGCGCAGCTTCCGTCGCGCCCATCCCACCGCGCGGATACGCCAATTCAGTTATCGCGGCGTTCGTCCGCTGATCGCGCCCACTCCCTTCACGCTCAGTGGTCAGGTCATCGCGCCCGGCGAAGCGGAGCTGTGGGCCGGAAATGGCGACGGTGCCGCCCAGGTGGCTCAGTTGCGTTTCGAGTGACAGCGGTGCCCCTATAACGACAAGAGAGAAAACCCCATGCTGGACGAACGACTAGAAGAATTCGCCGCCATTCGCGACGGCGTCCGTGGCCTCTGCGCGGGCTTTCCGGCCGAATACTGGCGCCGAATCGATGAGCAGAAGGGTTTTCCCCAGGACTTCGTCCAGGCGATGACCGAGGCAGGCTGGCTGTCCGCGATGATTCCGGAAGCCTATGGCGGCTCGGGGCTGGGCCTGGCCGAGGCGTCCATCATCCTGGAAGAGGTGAACCGCTGCGGGGGCAACTCCGGCACCATCCATGGGCAGATGTACAACATGTTCACCCTGCTGCGGAACGGCAGCGAAGAACAGAAGAACAGCTATCTGCCACGGCTGGCCAGCGGCGAGCTGCGGCTTCAGTCCATGGGCGTCACCGAGCCCACCACCGGCACCGACACGACCAAGATCAAGACCACGGCGGTGCGCAAGGGCGATCGCTATGTGATCAACGGGCAGAAGGTGTGGATCTCCCGCGTGCAGCATTCCGATCTGATGATCCTGCTGGCGCGGACCACACCCCTGGAGGTCGTCCAGCGCAAGTCCGAAGGTATGTCGATCTTCCTGGTGGATCTGCGTGAGGCCATCGGCAAGGGGCTCACGGTTCGGCCCATCCCCAACATGGTCAACCACGAGACCAACGAACTGTTCTTCGACGAGCTGGACATTCCCGCCAGCGACCTGATCGGCGAGGAGGGCAAGGGTTTTCGCTACATCCTCGACGGCCTCAATGCCGAACGCACCCTGATTGCCGCGGAATGCATTGGCGATGGCCGCTGGTTCGTCGAGAAGGCCAGTCACTATGCCCGCGACCGGGTGGTATTCGGTCGACCCATCGGGCAGAACCAGGGCGTGCAGTTTCCCATCGCCGAGGCCCATATCGAGATCGAGGCCGCCGATCTGATGCGCTGGCACGCCTGCGATCTGTACGACCGCGGCGAAAACGCCGGGGCTGCGGCCAACATGGCCAAGTACCTGGCGGCCAAGGCCAGCTGGGAGGCGGCCAACGCCTGTCTGCAGACGCACGGTGGCTTTGGCTTCGCCACCGAGTACGACGTCGAGCGCAAGTTTCGCGAGACGCGCCTGTACCAGGTGGCGCCCATCTCCACCAATCTCATTCTTTCCTACGTGGCCGAGCACCTGCTCGAATTGCCGCGCTCGTTCTAGGGTGACTTCCATGACCCATACCGAACGTCTGGCGGCCTATCTTGGCGAGCTGGTCTATGCGGATCTGCCGGCCACCGTCGTCACTCGGACCGAAGAGCTGTTTCTCGACTGGCTGGGCTCCGCACTGGCCAGCGATGGCAGCCATCCCATACCGCTGTTCCATGCCTATGCGCAGACCATGGGCCCCCGCGAGGGGCGGGCCCGGGTACTCGTCGCGCCCTACGGCACCTCGCCGTACTTCGCCGCGCTGGTCAATGGCGCCGCCTCTCATCTGGTGGAGCAGGATGATCTGCACAACAGCTCGGTGCTGCATCCGGGGACGGTGGTCTTTTCCGCCGCACTGGCCGCGGCCCAGGACCTGGGAAAAAGCGGGCAGGAGCTGATCGTCGCCGCGGTCGCCGGCTACGAGGCGGGCATCCGCATCGGTGAATTCCTCGGGCGCTCGCACTATCGGATCTTCCACACCACGGCCACCGTCGGCACCCTGGCCGCGGCGGTGGCGGTGGGCAAATTGCTGGGCTTCAACCGGGAGCAGTTCATCCAGGTGCTTGGCAACGCGGGCACCCAGGCGGCGGGGCTCTGGGAGTTCCTGCGTGACGCGGCGGATTCCAAGCAACTGCATACCGCCAAGGCAGCGGCGGATGGGCTGCTGGCGGCTTATCTCACGGCGCAGGGGCTGACCGGTGCGCGCAACATCCTGGAAGGCGAGCAGGGGATGGCCGCCGGCCTTTCCAGTGACGCCGACGCCCGCCGCCTGAGCGATGGCCTGGGTCAGCGCTGGGCCTTGCTGGAAACCTCGTTCAAGTTCCATGCGTCCTGTCGGCATACCCATCCTGCCGCCGATGCCCTGTTGGACCTGATGCAGCGCGAGCGCCTGGCGCCCGAGGACATCGCCCAGGTGACAGCGCGAGTTCACCAGGGCGCTCTGGACGTGCTCGGTCGCGTAGACGTGCCGCGTACCGTGCATCAGGCGAAGTTTTCCATGGGCACGGTGCTGGGCCTGATCGCCGTCCATGGCAAGGCGCAACTGGGTGAATTCGCGAATTCCGCGCTGAACGATCCCGCGGTCGCGGCCTTCCGCGCGCGAGTCGGCATGCGGCTGGACCCCGAGGTCGATGCCGCCTATCCCCGGCGTTGGCTGGGAAGGGTCGAGGTGACGACCCGCCAGGGCGCCGTTCTACAGGGGCGTATCGACGAGCCCAAGGGTGATCCCGGCAATACCCTCGACCGGGCTGAATTGGAAGACAAGTTCCGCCGGCTGGTCGCCTTCGCCGGCAAACGCCCACCCGTCGAGGCCGAGGCCCTGATCGCCCGGGCCTGGCGGCTGCACGAGGGCGTGGATCTCTACTATTTCACCTGATCTGGAGTGAACCAAGATGGCTGTCGAAAAACCTCGTCCTCTGGATGGCATCACGGTCGTGAGTCTCGAGCATGCGATCGCGGCCCCGTTCTGCTCCCGGCAGCTGGCCGACCTGGGCGCCCGGGTGATCAAGATCGAGCGGCCAGGCAGTGGCGATTTCGCCCGCGGTTACGACGAGCGTGTCGCCGGACTCGCCTCCCACTTCGTCTGGACCAACCGTTCCAAGGAGAGCGTGGCCCTGGATCTCAAGCAGGACGACGCCCTGGCCGTGCTGGAGGGGTTGCTCGCCAAGGCGGACGTCCTGTTGCAGAACCTGGCGCCGGGCGCGGCCAGTCGGCTGGGGCTGGATTTCGACGTCCTGCACGCGCGCTTTCCGCGGCTGATCGTCTGCGACGTGTCCGGCTATGGCGGCGGTGGCCGCTATGAGCGCAAGAAAGCCTACGACCTGCTGATTCAGAGCGAGGCGGGTTTTCTCTCGGTGACGGGGGGACCGGACGATGACCAACTGGCCAAGGCTGGCTGCTCGATCGCGGATATCGCAGCCGGCATGTACGCCTACAGCGGCATCCTGTCGGCGCTGCTGTTGCGGGAGCGGACGGGGGAGGGCAGTCGCGTCGAGGTCAGCATGCTCGAGAGCCTGGTGGAGTGGATGGGCTATCCGCTGTATTACGCCTACGCCGGCATGCCGCCACCCGCGCGCGCCGGCGCCGCCCATTCCACCATCTACCCCTACGGGCCCTTTCCCGCGGGCGATGGCGGCACGGTAATGCTGGGCCTGCAGAATGAGCGGGAGTGGCAGCTCTTCTGTGAGCAGGTGCTGTTGCAGCCGGAACTGGTTAGCGATCCACGATTTTCCGCCAACTTCAAACGCTCGGCGAATCGCGGCGTGCTGCGTGACTTGATCGTCGAGGCGTTCGCCCAGCTCAAGACCGAAGAGGTCATCGCCCGCCTGGAGCGGGCGCAGATCGCCAATGCCCAGGTGAATGACATGGCGGCCGTCTGGGCGCATCCCCAGTTGCGCGAGCGCGATCGCTGGCGTGAGGTCGGCAGTCCGGCCGGTCCCTTGCCCGCCTTGTTGCCACCGGCCAGCAACAGTGCCTTCGAGCCGCGGATGGATCCGGTCCCGGCGCTGGGCGAGCACACCGAAGCGGTATTGCAGGAGCTGGGCTATGACCGCGCCGTGCTGGACGCGTTGCGCCAGCGAGGTGCGCTATGACCCCTACCGCCAACGAGCTTCCCGCTGATCCTCGCTCCGCCCTGTTCGTTCCGGCGACTCGCCCGGAGCGAATCGCCAAGGCCGTGGCCAGCGGTGCCGATGTGGTGATCGTGGACCTGGAGGATGCGGTCGCTGAAGCCGCCAAGACGGCAGCGCGCGGCACCCTCGAACAGGCGCTACTCGCCACGCCTGCCCTGCGGGTCTGGATACGCGTCAACGCCGCCGCTCACTCGGCGCATGGCGACGACCTGGCGCTGTGCCAACGCCTGGGGCAGGTGCTCGGGGTCGTCCTGCCCAAGGCGGAAAGCGCCGCCCAGGTCGAGCGCGTCCATGCCGAGACGGGCAAGCCCGTCTGGCCGATCATCGAGAGCGCCCGGGGGCTGGATCGACTCAAGGAGATCGCCGGGGCTGCCGGGGTGGGGCGCCTGGTGCTCGGAGGTCTGGATCTGGGCCTGGATCTCGGGCTGGAAAGCGGTACGGCGGCAGCCGAACGGCTGCTGGATCAGGCACGCTTTCTACTCCTGCTGGAAGGCCGACTGGCCGGGCTGCCCGCGCCGCTGGACAGCGTCTTTCCGGCCATCGATGACCTGGCCGGTCTGGCGACGGCCACCGCCAGTGCGCGTGACCAGGGCTTCGGCGGCCTGTTGTGCATCCATCCCCGCCAGGTCGCGGTGGTGCATGACAGCCTGCGGCCGACGCCAGCGGAAATCGACTGGGCGCGGCAGGTGATCGCGGCGAGTCAGGGCGACGTGGGGGTCTTCGTCGTCGACGGGAAAATGATCGATGCACCCGTCATCGGGCGGGCTCAACGACTGCTGAGGCGTCTGGAAACAGGGGCTCCGGTGTTAGGCAGAGCTGAAGGCCCTGTTGGGCAATGATGAATTCCACCCCAGGGAGGGGGCGCGTTTAATAAACCCGACCTGATTACAAAAACAAGATGAGGTGTCGCCATGCCCACGTTGACCATCAAGACGCTGTTCTGTGCCGCCGTGTTTTCCTTCGCCGGTTCGCTTTACGCGGCAGATGAAGCGCCCATTACCATCAAGTTTGCCCATGTGGTCGCCGAGCACACGCCCAAGGGGCAGGGCGCGGTGCTGTTCAAGAAGCTCGCGGAAGAGCGCCTGCCCGGCCGGGTGAAGGTCGAGGTCTATCCCAACTCGTCCTTGTTCGGCGACGGCAAGGAAATGGAGGCCCTGCTGCTGGGCGACGTGCAGATGCTGGCCCCTTCGCTGGCCAAGTTCGAGCACTACGCCAAGGCGGTGCAGGTCTTCGATCTGCCTTTCCTGTTCGACGACATGGCCGCGGTCGATCGCTTCCAGGCCGGTCCCCAGGGCAAGGCGTTGCTGACCAGCATGGAAGGCAAGGGCATCACCGGTCTGGCCTACTGGCACAACGGTCTCAAGGTGCTCTCGGCCAACAAGCCGCTACGCGAACCCAGGGACGCCCGCGGCCTCAAGTTCCGTGTCCAGGCCTCTGCAGTCCTCGACGAGCAATTCAAGGCGCTACGCGCCGCACCGCGCAAGATGAGTTTCGCCGAGGTGTACCAGGGCCTGCAGACCGGGGTCGTCAATGGCACCGAGAACACCTGGTCCAACTACTACAGCCAGAAAGTCTACGAGGTTCAGCCTTACTTCACCGAGTCCAACCACGGCCTGATCGACTACATGGTGATCACCAACACCAAGTTCTGGCAGGGCTTGCCCGAAGACGTGCGCACCGAGCTGGACAAGGTGATGGGCGAGGTCACCCTGGAGGTGAACCGCCAGGCCCAGGCACTCAATGACGAGGCGCGCAGCGCCATCGCCAAGGCCGGTACCAGCGAGATCATCGAACTGACCCCCGCGCAACGCGAGGAGTGGCGCAAGACCATGCAACCGGTCTGGAAGAAGTTCGAAGGGGAGATCGGCGGCGAGGTGATCGACGCTGCCGTCAACGCCAACAAGGCCAGCTGAAGACCCGCGAGCGCTTCCTTCTTTCGCCCCCTGTCAGTGCCTGTTGGAGGTTCGTATGCCCGCCGTGACCCGTCTCTGGTGCCGGCTGGAGGAGGCGCTCGTCGCCTTCCTGCTGGCGGCCATGACCCTGATCACCTTCGTCTACGTGGTAGTCAACAACGTTTACGCCGTTTTCTATTATCTGGCCGATCGCCTGGCCTTTCTGGAAAGGCCGCTGCTGGCCATGGGCGACGGCCTTCTCTTCATCTCCCAGGAAATGACCTGGAGCATCGCCCTGACCAAGGCGGTGTTCGGCTGGCTGATCTTCATCGGTCTGGCCTGGGGCGTGCGCATCGGCGCTCACCTGGGGGTCGATCTGCTGGTCAAGACCTTTCCACCCGCCTTGCGCAAGGTGGTCGCCCTGCTGGCGGTCGGCATCTGTATCTGCTATTGCGGACTGATGACCTATTCCAGCCAGCAATGGGTATCGGCGCTGATGAACGCCAACATCGGTGCCGAGGATCTCGACCGCTTCGGTCTGCGTCAGTGGCATATCGTCATGATCGTGCCGATCGGCTTTGCCCTCATGCTCATCCGCTTCGTCGAGGTGTTCCTGCGCATCCTGCGCAACGAGCAGAACGGCTTCGGTGGACACAGTGAAGCCGAGGATGCCCTCCGGCTCGTCGACGGCCAGCCCGGCACGGAGCGCCAGTCATGACCATTGCCTTCCTGTTCCTGGCGCTGTTCGCCCTCATGTTCATCGGCATTCCGGTGGCCATCTCCCTGGGGCTTTCCAGTGCCCTCACCATCCTGCTGTTCAGCAACGACTCGGTGCGCTCGCTGGCCATCAAGCTGTTCGAGACCAGCGAGCACTACACCCTGATGGCCATTCCGTTCTTTCTCCTGGCCGGAGCCTTCATGACCACGGGCGGGGTAGCTCATCGGCTGATCGAGTTCGCCAACGCCTGCGTCGGCCATATCAGGGGCGGATTGGCCATCGCCGCGATCCTGGCCTGCATGCTGTTCGCCGCCCTCTGCGGATCGTCGCCAGCCACCGTCGCCGCAGTGGGCTCCATCGTCATCGCCGGCATGGTCCGTTCGGGCTACAAGCGCGAATTCGCGGCAGGCATCGTCTGCAATGCCGGCACCCTGGGGATTCTCATCCCGCCCTCCATCGTCATGGTGGTCTATGCGACGGCCACCGAATCCTCGGTGGGCAAGCTGTTCATGGCGGGGGTGGTACCGGGGTTGCTGCTGGGGCTGGTGCTGATGGTGACCATCTACATCATTGCCCGCATCAAGAACATTCCGGCGCTGCCGCGAGCCTCGTTCCAGGAGGTGTTGCGCACCGGACGGCGCGCCATCTGGGGTCTGATGCTGATCGTCATCATCCTCGGCGGCATCTATTCCGGCATGTTCACCCCCACAGAAGCGGCGGCGGTCTCGGCGATCTATGCAGCCATCGTCGCGGTCTTCGTGCACAAGGACATGAAGCTGCGGCAGTGCCAGCGGGTGTTGATCGACGCAGCCAAGCTGTCCGTCGTACTGATGTTCATCATCGCCAACGCCATGCTCTTCGCCCACGTCCTGACCACCGAGCAGATTCCCCAGTCGATCACCCGCTGGGTGGTGGATCAAGGCTTCTCGCCAGTGGAATTCCTGATCGTGGTAAACATCGTGCTGCTGATCGCGGGCACCTTCATGGAGCCGTCGGCGATCATCCTGATTCTCGCACCCATCCTCTTCCCGATCGCCGTTCAGCTCGGGATAGATCCGATCCATCTGGGGATCATCATGGTGGTCAACATGGAGATCGGACTGATCACACCGCCGACAGGGCTCAATCTGTTCGTCACCTCAGCGGTGACCGGCATGCCACTCACCACCACCATCAAGGCCGTTTCCCCCTGGCTGCTGGTGATGCTCGCCTTCCTCATCCTGGTGACCTACGTGCCTTATCTGTCCCTGGCCTTGCCGAACTGGTTGGGCATGACCTGAGGCCGAGGAGGGTGACTGGGTGAAGGGTTCGGCGACGTGCGACCGGACTCTTCACTGTAGCGGCTGAGGCGACGCCACGAACGGAACGATCAATCACGACCGTCCTTGTCGCTACCCGGTCCATGGAGCGATCCTCGCTTAATACCACCCCTATGTAGGTCGAGCTGCTACCCTTCGAATCCTTTCGCCCGAGCATGTCATGGAGACGAAGACCACCCATCTCTAATTCCGCTCTTGGTCCTGGGCAGCTCGTCTTGCTAGCGTTCGCCGCTCAATCAGCGAAGAAGGCAGGGAGACAGGATGACCAACACAACTCATGACGTCATTGTCCTGGGCCTGGGCGCCATGGGCGCGGCCACGCTTTACCAACTGGCCAGGCGCGGAGTGAAGGTCGCAGGCATCGATCGCTATACGCCGCCCCATGACCTTGGCTCCAGTCACGGCGCGACACGCATTACTCGCCAGGCGGTGGGCGAGGGCGCAGCCTACGTACCCTTGGCGATTCGCTCGCAGCAACTCTGGCGCGAGCTGGAGGCGGAGCAGAACGTCAGCCTGTTCGAGCAGTGCGGGGTACTGATCATGACCGCCACCGCGACGGCAACCTCCCATCACGGTCGCCCGGATTTTACCCAGGCCACCCTGGAGCTGGCGCGCCAGTACGGGATCCCTCATGAAGCCTGGGATGGCGCCGCCATTCGCCAGCGGTTTCCGCAATTCCGGGTAGCGGAAGACGCGCTGGGCTATTTCGAACCAGGTGGGGGTTATCTCTATCCGGAAGCCTGTATCCAGGCGCAACTGGACGGCGCGCGCGAGCGGGGTGCCCAGATCCATACCGATACCGTCATCGAACGGCTGGAGACGGACGAGCAGGGCGTATTGCTGCATTCGGCCCAGGGCCGTTGGCGGGCGAAGCGGGTCGTCGTCGCCGCCGGCATGTGGAGCGCTGAATTGCTGGGCGCACCTTTCGACCGGCTGCTGCGCGTCTGCCGTCAGACCCTGCACTGGTTCGAAGTCGCCAGGCCCGAACTGTTTCCGGCGGATTCACCGAGTTTCATCCTCGCCCATGGCAGTGGCGACAGCGATCTCTTCTACGGCTTTCCACCTCTGCCTGGCGAAAATGCCGTGAAGGTCGCCACGGAACAATACCGCGATAATACCACCCCTATAGAAGTTGAAAGATTTCTCAATCCTGAAGAGTCAAGCGAGCTGTTCAGTAATCAAGTGGGGAGCTGGGTTGACGGTCTTTCAAGCCGGGCGGTGCGCAGCGCTGTCTGCGCCTACACCGTGACGCCCGACTTCGGCTTCATCGTCGACGAACACCCGGCGCTACCGGGCGTGACCGTGGTGAGTGCCTGTTCGGAGCATGGCTTCAAGCATTCGGCCGCGCTGGGCGAAGCGCTCGCCCAGCGCGTGACCGCCGGGCGCAGCGACATCGATCTCGGCAGCTTCGGCCTGGCGCGATTCGGCTAGCGGCTGCGCACCGTCAGGGTGACCAGCCGGGTCACCACCAGGGCGATGTACATGACACCGGAGAACTGGCCGAGCATGACCAGCGAGCGGGCCATCGGCTTGATCGGGTAGATATCGCTCAGGCCGACGCCGGAGAGGATGGCGAAGCTGACGTAGAGCAGCTCGGTCCAGGTGCGTGCGGCCAGGGGATCGTTGGCGGCGGTGAAGCTGTTGGGCTGCAGGATCTGGCAGGCGGAGTAGGCGTGGGCGAAGGCCCAGGCCAGCAGGGTGAAGGTCGCACCCACGGCGAAGAGTTCATCGGTGGTCGCCCGCTGGTCTTCCATCATGTAGGCGATGAGACTGCCCGCGGCATAGAAGTAGAAGACCGCATCGAGGATGGCCAGGGACACCACCAGGTGGCGATTGCCCTGCCACTCCACCAGTACCGTGAGCACCAGGATGCAGCCGGCGAGAATGAACCCCAGCCACTGGATGGTCGGGCTCCGTCGCACCATGCGCAGGGCGGTAGCGAGGACGATGATGCCAAAGGCACCGATGATGGCGCGCCCATGTTCTTCCTGCTCCACGAAGGGGTAGAGCAGCAGCCCGAGCAACTGGATGAACAGCAGGTTGGCGGAGGGGTAACGGACCAGGTAGTGCAGCGGACTCTTCATCGCGACTCGGCGAAAGGCTCAGGGGCGGCCAGCGTAGCGGGTGGCGAAGCGCTTCGCCACGGGAGCCTCGTGCTCCCGTGGCGCGGACCTCAGGCCGCCTTGCGGCGAGTAGAGGGCAGCAGGATGGTCAGGACACCCAGCAGCGGCATGTAGGAACACAGCTGGTAGACGTATTCGATGCCGCGATGGTCAGCGAGATTGCCCAGTCCCGCGGCGGCGATGGCACTGACGCCGAACATCAGGCCGAAGAAGATCCCGGCGATCATGCCCACGTTGCCTGGTACCAGCTCCTGGGCGTAGACCACGATGGCCGAGAAGGCCGAGGCCAGGATGAAGCCGATGATCACGCTGAGCACACTGGTCCAGAACAGATCGACATAGGGCAGGGCGAGGGTGAAGGGCGCCGCGCCCAGGATCGAGAACCAGATGACCGCCTTGCGGCCGATGCGGTCGCCGATGGGACCACCGAAGAAGGTTCCGGCCGCGACCGCACCCAGGAAGAGAAAGAGGTGCAGCTGGGAGCTGGCCACCGAGAGGCCGAAACGCTCGATGAGATAGAAGGTGAAGTAGCTGGTGATGCTGGCCATGTAGATGTACTTGGAGAACACCAGCAGCGCCAGCACGATCAGCGCGAAGGTCACCTGGCCGCGCGACAGGCCGTGGCTGACCGCGGCCGCCTTGCGCCCCTTGGCGCTACGCAGGTGATTGCGATACCAGCGCGACAGCCCGTATTGCACGCCGATGGCGAACAGCGCGAAGAGCGCGAACCAGGCGACATGAGTCTGACCATAGGGAATGACGATGGCTGCCGCCAGCAGGGGGCCGATGGCGGTGCCGGCGTTGCCACCGACCTGGAAGGTGGATTGCGCCAGGCCGAAGCGTCCTCCCGAAGCCAGGCGGGCTACCCGCGAGGTTTCCGGGTGAAAGGTCGAGGAGCCGACGCCGATCAGCGCCGAAGCGGCCAGGATCGCGGGAAAACTGCCGACAAAGGCGAGCAGCAGTACGCCAACCAGGGTACAGACCATGCCGGCGGGCAGCAGATAGGGTTTAGGATGGCGGTCGGTATGGAAGCCGATCCAGGGTTGCAGCAGGGAGGCGGTGATCTGGAACGCCAGGGTGATCAGACCGATCTGGGTAAAAGTCAGACCATAACTGTCCTTGAGCATTGGATAGATCGAGGGCAGGACGGATTGGATCAGGTCGTTGATGAGGTGCGCCAGCGCACAGGAGGCCAGGATTCCCGCCACCATCGGCGAGGCGCCGGCCAGGGCGGCGGGGGGATTTTCGCCAGGAACGGCTGACGTGGCAGAGGAAACGGCCATGCAGGTATTACCCTTATTATTTATGTCCAGCCGCTCACTGTGGCATCCTGTGGTATCGGAATCCAGTGCCAGTTACCGGATGTTTCCGGCAACCGACCCCACGCCACCCGGGCGCTTGACCTGGCTGGGGATAGATCGCACCTTCCACTCTTTTCACGCTTTTTGTAATGGCAGATCCCATGACAGCCAAAGATCCACTGCTCCTCGACCAGCAACTCTGCTTTTCCCTGTACTCGGCTTCGCTGGCGATGACGCAACTCTACAAGCCCCTGCTGGAGAGCATGGGCCTGACCTTCCCGCAGTACCTGATCATGCTGGTGCTCTGGGAGCATGACGGCCTCACGCTCAAGGAATTGTCCAATCGGCTGCGGCAGGATTCCGGTGCCCTGACCCCCGTGGTCAAGCGCCTCGAGGCCGCCGGGCTGGTCACGCGCCGTCGCAGTGCCGAAGACGAGCGCAACCTGTCGATCGAACTGACGCCCGCGGGTCGCGCGCTGCGCGATCAGGCCAATGGGGTCAACAGCCGGGTGCGGCAGGTCTGCGCCCTGGGCGATGCGGGCCTGGATGATCTGCGCGAGACCCTGGTCATGCTGCGCACTCGGCTGGACGAGGAAGGTAACCCGACGTCCTGAACCAACCGGGTACGAGCGGTTCCCATGGCTACAGTCGCCGGGGAATTCGCATGACCTTCAAGTACCAGCCTGACCAGGATTACCTGCTCGTGGATCTCACCAGCGGGCGCACTGCGGGCAAGCTGCTGCAGGGCGAATTGCATATCGCCGAAAGTTGCCAGGGGGAAGATCCCCGGACCTACGCCCAGCTGCTCGACGAGAAAACGCTGCGCAGCACCCTGGGTGACGAGGTCGGGCAGCGCGAGGGCGACATCCTCACCCTGCGTCGCACCGGCATCAAGCTGCGCCTGGTACCCCTGGAAATCGCCTGTGACTAGGCGTCGCGACGGCTGAGGATCGCCCTGAACAACCAGGCGACCAGGGCCACGTTGATCAGCGCCAGCAGGCAGAGCAGCCCCAGCACCGCCTGGGGGCCGTGGCGTTCCAGGACATAGCCACAGAGCAGGGGCGTGGCGGCCTGGCCGAGTAATGCCGGGCGCGCCATGCGTCCGAGGATGGTGGCGTATTCCGCTGGACTCCAGAGTGCCAATGGCAGGGCGCCACGAATGATGGCCCTCAGGCCATTGCCCGCACCGAAGATCACCAGACCCACGACCGTCACCCACACCAGGCCGGGCCCCAGGGTCACCAGCAGCAGGCCGGCGGCTGTGCAGACCACCGAGGCCAGGGCCGTCCACAACGGGTGGCCGTTGCGGTTGAGCAGGTCGATGATCCGCGAGGCGACCTGACTTGGCCCCAGGCAGGCGCTCAGCGCCACGGCGCTGGCCAGGCTGTAGCCAATCCCCTGCAGCAGGGTGATCAGCTGGATGGAGATGGCTGTCATCAGCACCGCGCCCAGGGTGAAGAGGGCCGTGAGTACGGTGTACAGGGCGCGATTCACCGGTACCGCCGCAGCCGCCTGGTTGGGCCGCGGTGCCTGGGTCGAGAGGGCCGGCGCGGGCAAGGCGCGTCGATACAGCGGCCAGATCGTCAGCAACAGGACGGCCGCATAGACCAGGCAGGCACCGCGCCAGCCCAGGTGACTCACCATGAAGGCGGCGACGGGCCAGGTAATGGCGGTGCAGAAGCCGGAGACCAGGGTGATGCCGCTGATCGCCGAGCGGGCCTGGCTGCCGTAGCAGGTGCCCAGGGTCGCGAACAATGCATCGTACAGACCCGCGGCCATGCCGATTCCCATCACCACCCAGGCGAGCAGGAACAGCGGCAGATGCTGGGCGCTGGCCATCAGGGTCAGCCCGGCGGCCACCCCCACGCCGCTCAGCGACAGCAGCGTGCGGCCGCCCTGGCGGGCGATCAGGCGGCCACACGCCGGTGCGAGCAGGCCGGAGACCAGGACGCCGAGCGAAAGACCGCCATAGACCCATTGCCGGGACCAGCCGGTCTCCTGTACCACCGGATCGGCCAGCACCGCGAGAATGAAAAAGGAGCCACCCCAGACGAGGATCTGGGCGATGCCGAGCAGCAGGATCTGTAAGGGCGAAGCCTTGGCGACAGGGGTAGTCATGACAGCATCGGACAGGATGGCGAATAGAGGGGGCGGACCTTAGCCCCAGTTTCCTTTCGCCGCAATCGTCTGATTTTTTTCGGGCAATGGCATTTTGTAATCAGCTCGACATCTTGCTTGCCTAGGCTGCTGTGCTTGACCGTCTTCCTGCAGTGACGCCCCCATGCTTCGGATCCTCGCGCCCCTTCGCCGCCTGTCTCGCCGCTCCTGGCTGAGAGCCCTCAAGACCGGCCCGCGGATGCTGTTCTCCTTTACCTTCGCCGCCGTGCTGCTCGCCGGATTGGGCAGCTTTTCGCTGTGGGAGATGCAGCAGCTGCGCCGTCAGGCCCTGAGCATGGAGCAGGACTGGTTACCCAGTATCGCCATCGCCGATTCCCTGGCGATCAACCTCGGCAAGCTGCGCAGCCAGGCCTCGGGGGTCCTGCTCAATGCCGAGGATCCGGGCGCCGTGGCCATGAGCCGGGTCACCCTGGAGCAACTGGTCAACGAAACCGATCAGCTGTTCCGGGACTATGCGCCGGTCGTCACCGACGCGACCGAAGGGGATTCGATCAAGGCCCTGCATGAAGCCTATCTGCCTTTCGTGGAAGGCCTGCGCGAAGAGGTGCGCCTGATCGAGCAGCAGCAGGTCCCGGCCGCGCGGATGCAGCTGGATACCGTGGTGGGCCTCAAGGGCGACCTGATGGACATGCAGGTGCAATTGCTGCGCGAATTGAACAAGCAGGGCGCGGCCCAGGCCAAGGAGGTGGCGAACGTGCAGTTCCTGCAGGCCCGCGCCATCGTCTGGTCGGTCATTGCCGGTGCCATTCTGCTGCTACTGCTCCTGGCCTGGCGACTGACGCGTAGCGTGGTGCAGCCGCTACGCCAGGCGTTGGACATCTCCGGCGGCATCGCCGCGGGTGATCTGCGGCAGAACATCCAGCCCCGGGGACGCGACGAGGCAGCCATGCTGCTGCTGGCGCTGGATCGTATGCAGGGTAATCTGCGCGAGGTGCTGGCCCATACCGGCAACGCCTCGGAGCAACTGGCTTCGGCCTCGACCCAGGTGAGTGCCGTGATGGATGAAAGCTGCCGCAACCTGGAGCAGCAGACGACCGATATCCAGCATGCGGCCAATGCCGTCACCCAGCTCAATCAGGCGGTCCAGGCGGTGTGCGAGCACGCGACCTCCACCTCCGCCGAATCGCAACGCTGCGTCGATCAGGCCAAGCAGGGGCAGACGCAGGTCCGCCAGACGCTGGCCGCCATCACCCAGCTGGTGGGCAATGTGGACGAGGCGGCCAACCAGGCCGACCAGCTGGCCGAGCAATCCAAGGGCATCAGCAAGATGCTCGATGTCATCCGCAACGTCGCCGAGCAGACCAACCTGCTGGCGCTCAACGCCGCCATCGAGGCGGCCCGTGCCGGGGACGCCGGGCGCGGCTTCGCCGTGGTGGCCGACGAGGTGCGTGGCCTGGCTCGCCGTACGGGTGACTCCACCCGCGAGATCGAAGGCCTGATCGACGGCATGCAGCAGGTCAGCGAGAAGACGGTGACCGCCCTGGATCAGAGTCGCCTCCAGGCCAGCCACACCCGCGACCAGGCCCAGGCGACCTGGCAGGTGCTGGAAGGCATCACCCAGGCCATCACCGCCATCGGCCAGCGCAACGACGCCATCGCCGCGGCCACCGAAGAGCAGACGGCTACCACGGCGGCGGTCGATCGCAACCTGACGCTGATTCGCGACGCGGCGACCCAGACCGCCGCCGGTGCCCAGCAGACCAGTGCCAGCAGCCAGCAGCTTTCCGCCCTGGCCGCCGATCTGCACGGCGCCCTGCAGCGCTTCGTGGTCTAGGACGGGCGGGGTCTCAGGCCGCCAGCATCACCCGGTCGCGGCCTTCCTGCTTGCCGCGGTAGAGCGCCTGGTCGGCACGCTCCAGGGCGCTGGCGAAAGCCTCGCAATCGCGAATCTCGCACACTGCCAGGGTCGCCGTGACCCGCGCGGGACCGCGTTCGAGCGAATGGGTCACGTCGGTCAGGCGCTGGCGGATGCGTTCCGCCACGCCCCAGGCCACTTCGGTCCGCGCCTGGGGCAGCAGCACCAGGAATTCCTCGCCGCCCCAGCGCGCCGCCAGATCGGAATGGCGCACCTCGCGGCGGATGACGTCGGCGATGCCCTGCAGCACCAGATCGCCGCAATCATGGCCGAAGCGATCATTGATGTGCTTGAAGTGATCCACGTCGAAGAGGATGAGGCTGCCGGTCACGCCACTGTGCTTGTCAGCCTGGTCGAGAATCCGCCGGCGGTTGTAGAGGTTGGTGAGGCTGTCGTGACTGGCGGAATGCAGCAGATCCAGCTGCATCTTGGTGCTGTGGTGGAAGGAGGCTCCGGTGCCGTAGAGCAGCAGTAGCAGGGCGCTGATGACGTTGAGCACGCCGAACAGCTTCATCGCCAGGGGCGCGAGAGCCGCGGGAGGGTGCAGCAGATAGCCGCCAGCCAGGGTCACGAGGATTCCCAGCACCAGCAGCAGATGGCGGATCGGCGCGGTGCGGTAGTTGTAGATGACGATCGGCAGGATGCACAGCACGTAGTAGTGGAAGTTGCTATCCCAGCCGAGTTGCCAGGTGGCGATCCAGGCGTGGGCGACGATCTCGCAGCACATGGTCAGGCTGGCGATGCGATAACGGCGCTGGCGCAGGGCGGCCAGGCAGCCCACGTAGGCCGCGATGCTGAGCACGTTGGCCCAGGCCATCAGGATCTGGTCGAGCAGGACGAAAATGACCAGCAACGCCACATGAATGGCCATGGCTGCCTGAACCACAGGCTTGGCGACTTGCCAGAATTTGCCCAGGGAGTCGTTGAGAGCCTGGTTGCGATCACGATAGGAAAGAGCAGTCATGAAGGGGTCACCATAAAGCAGCGCGCCAATGATAAATGCGCTAACAGTAAGCTTAATGGCAAACGGCCAGTCCGGGTGATCCTTTAGCCGAATGGAGGCTGGAAAGGATCGAGTGGAGCGCTGCCGCGACCATCGGCGCGCCTGACTGCGGTGCTGTGCCCGGATTCGTCCGCGCTATCCGCCCAGCCGCCTGCTGATGACCTGGGCGGCGGCGTGCAGATGGCTCGCAGCGGCGCCTCCGACCTCGGCCTGGAACCCTGGCGCGGCGCCGACCAGGGTCAGCACCCCGGCCAGCCGGCCGCCGGCTCCAAACAGCGGTGCGGACAGCGCATTGACGCCCGCCATCAGCAGGCCATGCACCGGTTGGATATGGGTCTCCCGCAGCTGGCGTGCACCTTCCGCCAGTTCCACCACGCTGGGGGCATCCGGCCGGTGCAATTCTTCCGCGCGCAATGCCACGGTCTCGACATCCGGCAGGAAGGTATTGAACACCAGGCCTGTGGAAGAGCCCAGCAGCGGCAGCACCGAGCCGACCTGGGTCACCAGGGTGACGGCGCGCAGCGCCTGTTCCACCAGCACCACGGTCGGCCCCTTGTTGCCCCAGACCGCCAGAAAGCTGGTTTCGCCGACCTCGTCGCGCAGATCGGCCAGCAGCGGCGCCGCCAGCTTCACCACATCCAGTCGACCCAGGGCGGCCAGGCCAACGAAGAGGGCGGCCTGGCCGAGTCCGTAGTGATTGGTCCGCGGATCCTGCTCGGCGAACCCGCTGGCGATCAGCGCCTGCAGGTAGCGGTGCACCTTGCTGGCGGGCATGTCCAGATGACTGGCCAGGCGTGACAAGGACGTGGACGGCGCCAGCTCGGCGAGGGCCTTGAGGATGTCGGTGCCGACCTGGGCCGCCTGCACCTTCTGGCGTCGTGGGGGCGCTGCTTCGGGGGTGTTCGTCATCGGTTCGATCGCACGGGGAAAGGCAGCGTTATAGCTTGACGCTCTCCTGGGTTCAATTTACTTTTTGCGTAAACCTGTTACGCATAATGGGTGGCCCAGGTGAACCGACAAGAACAAGCAGCAACGCCAGTGACCTACCAGTCCGGCTTTGGCAATCACTTCAGCACCGAGGCGCTGCCGGGCGCCCTGCCGATCGGGCAGAACTCGCCGCAACGAGCGCCCTTCGGCCTCTATGCCGAGCAACTCTCCGGCACCGCCTTTACCGTACCTCGCCACGAGGCCCGGCGCTCCTGGCTGTATCGGCTACGGCCGTCCGCCGCCCATGGCCGCTTTGAGCGCTGCACCGGCCAGTTGACCGGCGCCGAACTGGGCGCCCCCACGCCCAATCGCCTGCGCTGGAACCCCTTGCCGATCCCGGCAGTAGCCACCGATTTTCTCGCCGGGCTGGAGCTGATCGTCGCCACCGCCGCGGGTGACCAGGCCGAGGGCGTCAGCCTCTATCGCTATGCCGCCAATGCCAGCATGACCGGTGTCTTCTACGACGCCGATGGAGAATTGCTGATCGTGCCGGAGCGGGGGCGGTTGGACCTGGTCACTGAGCTGGGCCTGCTGCGCATCGAGCCGCAGGAGATCGCGGTGATTCCACGCGGCCTGAAATTCCGGGTAGAGCTGGAGGAGGGCGAACCGGTACGGGGTTACGTCTGCGAAAACCACGGGCGCTCTCTGCGGCTGCCCGAGCTGGGTCCGATCGGCAGCAACGGTCTGGCCAATCCGCGTGATTTCCAGGCGCCCGTGGCCCGCTTCGAGGATCGGGAGGCACCCACCCGGCTGGTGCAGAAATTCCTCGGCGAACTCTGGGAGACCGAGCTGGATCACTCGCCGCTGGACGTGGTCGCCTGGCATGGCAACAACGTGCCCTACAAATACGACCTGCGCCGCTTCAATACCCTGGGCACCGTGAGTTTCGATCATCCCGATCCGTCGATCTTCACCGTGCTGACCGCGCCCGGAACCAGCGAAGGGGTAGCCAACATCGATTTCGTGATCTTTCCGCCCCGCTGGATGGTCGCGGAGAACACCTTTCGTCCGCCCTGGTTCCACCGCAACCTGATGAACGAATTCATGGGTCTGATCCAGGGCGCCTACGACGCCAAGGCCGCTGGCTTCGCGCCGGGTGGGGCCTCCCTGCACGGCTGCATGAGTGCTCATGGCCCGGACCATGTTTCCACCCAGAACGCCATCGCCGCCGAACTGCGGCCGCACCGGATCGAGAACACCATGGCCTTCATGTTCGAAACCGGACGCGTCCTGCGGCCGACCCTTCACGCCCTGGCATCGCCGCTGCTGCAGCCCGACTACGATGCCTGCTGGGCGGGCCTCGCCAAGACCTTCGTCGCGCCCGGCGCAGGAGCATCGGCATGACCCACGAATTGCACAGCTGGGTCGCCTCGGCCAATGGCCATGCGGATTTTTCCCTGCACAACCTGCCCCTGGGCGTATTCAGTCGCGGAGAGGAGACACCCCGCGGGGGCGTGGCGGTGGGTGACTTCATCCTCGATCTGGGTTTCGCTCTCGAAGCGGGTCTGTTCCGCGGCGAAGCCCAGCGGGCCGCCGAACTGGCTGCCCAGGAAACGCTCAATGCCTTCTTCGGCGCCGGCAGGCCGGCGCGGGTCGCCTTGCGCCAGGCCCTGCAGGCGCTGCTGCGTGCCGATCATCCGCAGCGCGAGCAACTCGAGGAGCTGGCCGAGTATCTGCTGGCCCCCCAGAGCGCCTGCCGGATGCACCTGCCCGCGCGGGTCGGTGACTACACGGATTTCTATGTCGGCATCCACCATGCCACCCAGATCGGTCGGCTGTTCCGCCCGGACAATCCGCTGCTGCCCAACTACAAGCACGTGCCCATTGCCTACCACGGCCGTGCCTCCACCCTCGGGGTTTCTGGCGAGACGTTCAGGCGACCCAAGGGCCAGACGCTGCCGGCCGGGCAGGAGGCGCCGGTATTCGGGCCTTGCCGCCGGCTGGACTACGAGCTGGAACTGGGTATCTGGATCGGCCCGGGCAATGCCCAGGGCGAGTCCATCGCCATCGGCAACGCGGCGGAGCATATCGCCGGTTTCTGCCTGCTCAACGACTGGTCGGCGCGGGACATCCAGGCCTGGGAATACCAGCCGCTGGGCCCCTTCCTGTCGAAGAGTTTCGCCAGCACCCTGTCGCCCTGGGTGGTGACCGCGGAAGCCCTGGCACCCTATCGCCAGGCGCAGCCAACGCGGCCTGCCGGGGATCCCCGGCCCCTGGCCTATCTGTACGACGCGCACGACCAGGCCCAGGGCGCGCTGGACATCGAACTGGAAGTATTGCTGCGCACGCCGCGCATGGTGGAGCAGGGATTGCCCGCCCAGCGGATCGCCCTGAGCAACACCCTGAACATGTACTGGACGGTGGCGCAGATGGTGACCCATCACACCGTCAATGGCTGTGCCCTGCGGCCTGGCGACTTCTTTGGGTCAGGTACCCTGTCCGGGCCGGATGCCGGCAGTTGCGGCAGCCTGCTGGAGCTCACCCAGGGCGGCAAGCAGCCGCTGCAACTGCCAGGCGGCGAGACCCGTACCTTTCTGGAAGACGGTGATGAAGTCATCCTCAGGGCGCGCTGCCAGCGGCCTGGACTGCCCACGATCGGATTCGGCGAATGCCGCGGCCAGGTGCTGGCGGCAGGCTAGGCCAGTGCAGGTTGCCACCGGCCTGAGTGCCGTTGACAAGGCCCCTGGGCAGGCGCAGATTCCTTTTAACGTAATGAACTTACGCATAATAAGAAGCCGGCAGGCAATCGCGGGGCAGTGTCGATGGACCTCTTCACCTATTACCGTTCGACCTCGGCCTATCGGGTCCGCCTGGCCTTGGCGCTGAAGGGACTGGACTACCATGCCGTGCCGGTCAATCTGCTGGCCGGCGAGCAGCGCCAGCCGGCCTATCGAACGCTCAATGCCCAGGGACGACTGCCCAGCCTGCGCCTCGACGGCGGCGAGGTGTTGATCCAGTCGCCCGCCATCCTCGAATACCTGGAAGAACGCTATCCAGCGGTGCCCTTACTGCCGGCCGAGCCGCTGCTGCGGGCCCGGCATCGGGGGGTCGCCGCCGTGATCGCCTGCGATGTCCATCCGCTGCACAACGTCTCGGTGCTCAACCGCCTGCGCGGCCTGGGCCTGGAAGAGCCGGCCATCCTCGACTGGATCTCGCACTGGATCGGCGAAGGCCTGGCAGCGGTGGAGACGCAGATCGGACCCAGTGGCTTCTGTTTCGGCGACGTCGGGCTGGCGGACGTCTATCTGCTGCCCCAGCTCTATGCGGCGCGGCGTTTCCAGGTGGACCTGTCGCCTTATCCGCGCCTCCTGCGGGTGGAAGCCCTGGCCGCCGCGCATCCGGCTTTCCAGCAGGCGCGCCCCGAGGTTCAGCCGGATACCCCGGCACAGGTGGCCCCGTGAGGCGCCTGGGCTGTCAGCTGCTCCTGGGCGATTTCCTCGCCCGCAGCGTGCGCGGCATTTCCTGCGCGCCGCCCCTGACGGGGTGCTAGCCCGCGTTACCGACAACGTCCGTCACGTTACCCGTCAAGGAGCCAGTCATGGCCGATCTGTTTGAAAATCCCATGGGCCTCATGGGTTTCGAGTTCATCGAATTCGCTTCGCCCACGCCCAATGTCATCGAACCCGTACTGGAAAGCCTTGGCTTCAGCCACGTCGCCAACCACCGATCCAAGGACGTGGTGCTGTTCCGCCAGGGCGACATCAACGCCATCGTCAATCGCGAGAAGACCGGCCATGCGGCCTATTTCGCCGCCGAGCATGGCCCTTCCGTGTGCGGCATGGCCTTTCGTTGCCGCGACTCCCACCACGCCTATGCCAAGGCGCTGGAGCTGGGCGCCCAGGCGATGGACATGCCTACCGGCCCGATGGAACTGCGGCTGCCGGCGATCAGGGGCATCGGCGGTGCGCCGCTGTACCTCATCGATCGCTACGAGGAGGGCAGCTCGATCTACGACATCGATTTCGTGTTTCTGGAGGGCGTCGAGCGCAAGCCGGTGGGCGCCGGCCTCAAGGTCATCGACCACCTGACCCACAACGTCTATCGCGGGCGCATGGCCTACTGGGCCGACTTCTACGAACGGCTGTTCAACTTCCGCGAGCTGCGCTACTTCGACATCAAGGGCGAGTACACCGGTTTGACCTCCAAGGCCATGACCGCGCCGGACGGCCTGGTGCGTATCCCGCTCAACGAGGAATCCTCCAAAGGGGCTGGGCAGATCGAGGAATTCCTCATGCAGTTCAACGGCGAGGGCATCCAACACGTGGCCTTTCTCACCGATGACCTAGTGGCCACCTGGGATCGGCTCAAGGCCTATGGCACGCGTTTCATGACCGCGCCGCCGGAGACCTACTACGAGATGCTCGAAGGGCGGGTGCCCAACCATGGCGAACCTGTGGAGGCGCTGAAAGCCCGCGGCATCCTGCTCGACGGTACTTCCGAAGGTGGCGAGCGCCGTCTGTTGCTGCAGATCTTCTCCCAGACCCTGCTGGGACCGGTGTTCTTCGAATTCATCCAGCGCAAGGGCGACACCGGTTTCGGCGAGGGCAACTTCAAGGCGCTGTTCGAATCCATAGAGCGCGATCAGGTGCGGCGTGGGGTGCTGAGCACCGCGGAGTAACGGCCTCTGGCTTCCAGGCGGCTTGCCCAGCGGCAGGCGACGCCTCTAAGGTGACGGCGCGTCGCAAGGGCGCGCTAACCTCGGAGGTGGCCATGGAGCTGAGCCAGACCCTGGCGCAGGAAATCGTCGAACGCGCCATGCGTATCCTGCCGGGCAACGTCAATGTCATGGATGCGTCCGGGCTGATCATCGGCTCGGGCGATCCGGCGCGGCTGTTCACCCGCCATGCCGGCGCGCGCCAGGTCATCGCCGAGGGCCGTGCGGTGGCGCTGGATGCCGTCGCCGCCGCACGGCTGGCCGGCGCCCAGGCCGGTATCAACCTGCCGTTGTATCGCGCGGGCGAGCTGGTCGGGGTCCTTGGCGTGTCCGGGGAGGACGCCGAGCACTTGCGCCTGCCCGCCGAGCTCCTGCGTCTTACCGCGGAAATGCTCATCGAGCAGGCCTCCGGGCAGCCGCCCGTGACTAGCCGCATGACCGCACCCCTGCTGCGTCAGCTGCTCGCACCGGGTGCGGCGTCCGAAGTGGGTCGCCATGCCAGTCTGCTCGGCTTGCGGCCGGAGCTGCCGCGGGACGTGCTGCTGCTCGAATTCGCCGTGCCTGCACCGGACTTTGGCGACTGGGCCCAGCAGCGGCTGACGCACAGCTGGTGCCTGCCGCGCGAAGAGGGGCAGTGGCTCTGGTATCGACCCGGCGCGGAAGCCCCTGAGGCGTTGCTCGGGGAGCTGCCGGGGCAGGGCTGGTCGTTGCGGCGCAGTGCCTGGATCCCGGAGGCCCGATCCTGGTCGGGGTTAGCCGAGACGACCCAGCGGGCCCTGGATCTGCTGGCGGTGGCCGGGCGCCTGCGACCTGACCTTATCCGGGTGGCGCAGGACGACCTGGCCCTGCCCACCTGGCTCCAGGGTCAGGCCGAGCGCTCGCACGGCGCCTGGTTGCTGGAGCCGTTGCTACGCTTGCGCCAGGCTGACCGGGACGGCCAGCTGCTGGCGACGCTGCGCAGCTGGTTCGTCCAGGACGCCAGCCCCCAGGCCTGCGCCGAGGCGCTGGGGCTGCATCGCAATGGCCTGCGGCATCGGCTGGAGCGGATCCAGGCACTGACCGGACGGGATCCGCGGCGTTTCGCCGAGGCGGCCGAGTTGTACTGCGCGGTGCTGCTGCTGGATCAGGACTGGGCGGTTTCACAGTCCTGATCTCACTTTGCTGGGCTTTTGTCCTGTTGTGGTGCCGACCGAACCGGGAAACACTCGGCGCATAACAACGGAGAATCGCCCATGAAAATCGTCGTCGCCCCTGATTCCTTCAAGGAAAGCCTGTCCGCTGCCGGTGTCGCCCGCGCCCTGGCCCGTGGCCTGCGTCAGGCCTTGCCCGAGGCTGAGATCATCGAGTGCCCCCTGGGCGATGGCGGTGAAGGCACCCTGGATGCCGTACTGGCCGCGACCGGCGGCGAGGTGCGCGAGGCGCGGGTGACCGGTCCCCTGGGCGAGCCGGTGACCGCCCGCTGGGGCTGGCTGGCCGAGCAGCGCACCGCCTTCGTCGAGATGGCCAGTGCCAGCGGCCTGGAGCTGGTGCCCAGGACCCGGCGCGACGTGCTGGTCGCCACCTCCCGCGGTACGGGCGAGCTCCTGCACGCCGCGCTGGACGCCGGCGCCGAGCGCCTGGTGCTGGCCATCGGCGGAAGTGCCACCAATGACGGCGGCGCGGGGCTGCTGCAAGCGCTGGGTGTGCGCCTTCTGGACAGGCAGGGCCAGGCGCTGGGTCCGGGCGGGGCCGCCCTGGCGATGTTGGCCAGCCTCGACGTGACGGCGCTGCACCCACGGCTGGCGGAGGTGGAGGTGATCATTGCCGCCGACGTCGACAATCCGCTCTGTGGGCCCCAGGGCGCCAGCCAGATCTTCGGTCCGCAGAAGGGCGCTTCGCCCGAGCAGGTTCGCCAGCTCGACGCGGCCCTGGCGCATTTCGCCACCGTTGCCGCCGCGACCCTGGGTCGTGACGTCCGGGAGCAACCGGGTGCCGGCGCCGCCGGTGGCGTCGGCTTCGCCGCCCTGGCCTTTCTCCAGGCGACCTTTCGCCCCGGCATCGAGGTGGTGGCGGAACTGGTCGGGCTGGAAGGGGCGCTGATCGGCGCCGATCTGGCAGTGACCGGAGAAGGGCGACTGGACGGCCAGACCCTGAGGGGCAAGACCCCGGCGGGGGTATTGCGCCTGGCCCAGCGCCACGGCGTGCCGGTGGTGGCCGTGGCCGGTTCGCTGGGCGAAGGCTACGACGCCCTCTATGAACAGGGCCTCGCCGCCGCCTTCAGCCTGGTGCCGGGACCGCTGAGTCTGGAAGAGGCCCTGACCCAGGCCGAGGTATTGCTGGAGCGGACCGCTCGCGATATCGGACGGCTGTGGCGGACGGCGAAAGGCTGACGCCAGAGCCTGCTGGCTGGCGAGCCACGGGGATTTGCCTCATGCTGGCGTCCCGCTCTCGACCGACTGCCGCGATGACCTCGTCTGCGATCCTGCGTACCGGCCTGCTGACCGCGGCCCTGCTGCTGACAGTGCCTGCCGTCCAGGCGGCCATTCCCAGTCTCAAACCGGCCAACACCTGCGTGCGCAGCGCCTTCGTGCTGCGTTGTCAGGACGGGCAGGGCGGCTGGTACGGGGTGGCGGTGCAGGGCAACGACACCCTGATGCGCGGCTACGATCCGGTATCGGGTCTTTCCTGGTCGCAGACCAGCACGCGCCTGGGGCGTCTGCAATTCTTCAGCGGCCTGACCAGCGACGGCAACCTCTGGCTGGGCCGCACCCGCCAGCTGGGCTGGAACGTCATCAGCCGCTTCTCCACCTCCCAGGGCGACCGCGCCCGCACCAGTTGCAATCGTGTGGCGGGGTGCGAGTGGCGTTAGGTGAACCGGCTAATCGGCTCACTACATGAGCGGATCAGCCGGTTTGTTCGGCTCAGGCGTGACGCCCAATTCGAGTTGCTATCCGATTGCCTTTTCAGCCCAGCGCCTGGGTCAGCAGCGCGAACTGATCCAGGCCGTCGCGGGACAGCGGCGCCGCGCCCCGGGCCATCTGCTCGACCTCATCGACCTGCGGGACGCCGATTTCAATCAGCCAGGGATTGAGACCGCTGCGGGCCGTCACGTCGAATCTCACGTAGCGCCCTGCCGCGTGGCGCAGCAGGGCGAGGGTCAGCGCCTTGGCCTGGTCGGTGGATTCGGCGATCACCGGGCCGACCGACAGGCCGCGGCCGTAGGGACGCAGCAGGGCGAAGCCGCGCAGCTGGCCCTCCTGCTCCAATCCGACGATGCGCTCGGCCTGGGGCAGCAGTTCCTGCAGCAGCGCGCTGCGGTCCAGGCCGGTGGCCGCCTGGGCGAGGGTCTCCAATTGCGGCGCCGCTGCCGGATTCAACGCGCGGACCTGACCTTCCAGCGGATGAGGTTCCCCCATGGCCGGCAGACTCGCCACCTGGTGCTGATAGATGCGCTCATAGGACTCGAAGCCCTGGCTACGGTAGAGCGGGGCGCCGCGCAGGGTGGCGACCAGCAAAGGCGTGCGATTGCCGGCCAGTTGCAGCAGGCCGTCCATGAGGCGGCGGCCATGACCCTGGCCCTGGTGACTGTCGGCGACGATCACCAGGCCGATGGTGGCGTAGTCGCCTTGGGGCACGCAGAAGCCGGTGCCGAACACGCCCTGGTCGTCTTCCAGCACCAGGCCTTCGCCGGTGTGGAACAGGCACCGCCAGTCTTCCAGGCGATGGGGCCAATGCAGTGCCTGGGACAGCTGGTGGGCGGTGGCGAGGTCGGTTTCGCGCAGGGGTTTTAGGGTGGCGTGGGACACGGCAGGGCTCCGATTCGGGTCTGGCTGATTCAGGCGTCAGCCTAGCAAGCCGCGACGGCAGATTCGGTTGCCGGCGGGTGGGCGTGCCACTGCGAGGCACCGAAGGCTTGTGCCAGTTCGGCAAAAGATGGCGACCCGTCGGCCTAGCATGGGCCCAAGCCCACAGCCCTAGCGGAGCGCGCCATGGCCTCGTTCGACCCCAGAGCAATAGCGGTTCGTTGTGCCCATTTCATCGGCGGTCGCACCCGCGACGCCCGTGCCGAACTGGAGGTGTTCCGGCCCTCCGATGGCGGCTTCCAGAGCGGGTTGCCGTGTGCCTCGGCGGAGCTGGTGGACGAGGTGGTGGAGGGCACCTGGCGCGCCTGGAAGGCCAGCGACTGGGCCAGCCGGCCGCCGCGCGAACGCGCGCGGGTGATGCGCCGCTGGGCCGATCTGGTCGAAGCCGACGGCGAAATCCTTGGCCCGCTGGAGGCGGTGGGTTCGACCCGTCCGCTGCGCGAGGTGCTGGCCTGGGACATTCCCTATGTCGCCGAGGGCATCCGCTTCTTCGCCGAGTTCGCCGACAAGCACGGTGGCGAGGTGGCGGCCACCGCCACCAGCCACCTGGGCCTGCAGATCACCGAGCCCTATGGCGTGGTGGGCGCCATCGCCCCCTGGAATTTCCCCCTGAGCATGGCCGGCTGGAAGCTGGCGCCGGCGCTCGCCGCCGGCAACGCGGTGGTGATCAAGCCTTCGGAGCTGACGCCCTTTTCCATCCTGCGCCTGGCGGAACTGGCCGTGCTGGCGGGCCTGCCAGCCGGCATCCTCAGTGTGGTCCAGGGCGATGGTCGGACGACCGGAGCCGCCCTGTGTCGCCATCCGCGCATCGGCAAGGTCACCTTTACCGGTTCGACCGGGACCGGCACCGCCATCATGGTCGCCTGCGCCGAGAGCGGGCCCAAGCCGGTGACCCTGGAGCTGGGCGGCAAGAGTCCGCAACTGGTGTTCGCCGATGCGCCGGATCTGGCCCGTACCGCCCGCAGCGTGGCGGCCGCCATCACCGGCAACGCCGGCCAGGTATGCGTCTCGGGCTCGCGACTGCTGGTCCAGCGCGCTGCCCTGGAGCCGATGCTGGAGGGCATCCGCGCGGCCTTCGCCGCCTTGCGTCCGGGGCCGACCTGGTCGGCGGAGGCGACCCTGGCGCCGATCATTTCCCACCGCCAGGGCCAGCGCATCCAGGACATCGTCTCCCGCAGCCGGGCGGCCGGCGCGGAGATCCTGGTCGGTGGCGCCCTGGAGACAGGACTGGGCGGCGCCTACTATCAGCCGACGCTGATCACCGGGGTCGACGCCGACAATCCCGCGGTGCACGAGGAAATCTTCGGCCCGGTGCTGACCGTGCAGGTGTTCGACGACGAGGCCGAGGCCCTGGCCCTGGCCGACCACCCCACCTACGGCCTGGCCGCCGGGGTGCACACCGCCGATCTCGGGCGGGCGTTGCGGCTGACGCGGGCGCTGGAAGCCGGTACCGTCTGGGTCAATCGCTATGGCCGCAGCCACGACTGGATCATCCCCACCGGCGGCTACAAGCGTTCCGGCATCGGCAAGGACCTGGGCCGCGCCGCCTATGAGGCGACCCTGCGCAGCAAGAGCGTGCTGATCGACCTGGAACACTCCTGAGGCTTGGCCGAGAAGTCGCCGCGCGAAGGTCAGGCAAGGCAAGGATCAGCGAGGAGGCGGATCGGACTCGCGCTCGAGTTTACGAACGCCAAATGAGCATTCCGATCCGATCGGACTGCCGATCCAGATGATGTTTAACGCGCATGGCCGAGCGCAGGCCCTTTTCAGCCAGAGCCAGAGGCCGCCGCAAACAATGCTGGGCCTTACCGCTAAAACGGTTTTTTCTGTCTCCCGCGGCGCCTGAAAGCGGACAACTGTCAGGCCCGCCGATGCTGTAATGCTTGCCAGGGACGCCACCGGCGTCCCGGCCTCTCACCCATGACCCCTGTCAAAGGACCCTTGCCATGACCGCCTTTCGGCCCAAGTACATCACCTTCGACTGCTACGGCACCCTGACCCGTTTCCGCATGTCCGACATGGCCCGCGAGATGTTCGCCGACCGCATTCCAGCCGAGGCGATGGACCAGTTCTGCAAGGACTTCAACGGCTATCGCTTCGACGAGGTGCTTGGCGCCTGGAAGCCCTATTCGGAGGTGCTGTACGCGGCGGTGGAGCGCACCTGCAAGCGCTGGGGCATTTCCTTCACCGACGCCGAGGCCAATGCCTACTACGAGGCGGTGCCGAGCTGGGGGCCGCATCCGGACGTAACCGCGGGGCTGGCCAAGATCGCCGACAAGATCCCGCTGGTGATCTATTCCAACGCCGCCGACGAGCAGATCATGTCCAACGTCGACAAGCTGGGCGTGCCCTTCCACCGGGTCTTCACCGCCGAGCAGGGCCAGGCCTACAAGCCGCGCCTGCAGGCCTTCGAATACATGCTGGACAACCTCGGCTGCGGTCCGGAAGACGTGCTGCACGTGTCATCGAGCTTCCGCTACGACCTCATCCCGGCCGACTACATGAACATCAAGAACAAGGTGTTCGTGAATCGCGGCCACGAGCCGAGCACGCCGTTCTACCGCAATACCGAGATCAAGGACATCGGCGGCCTGGCCGCGGTGGTCGGTCTCGAATAACCCCCTGAACTGCCGGAGCGCCCGCCCATGAGTCTTGGCCCAGCATCGTCCGATTCCTACTGGCTCGCGACCGCGCCGGGCTTTACCGGGGCTACCCCCGGGCCGGTGGCGGGCGAGGTGGATGTCGCCGTCATCGGCGGCGGCTTCACCGGGCTCTCCGCGGCCGTGGCGCTGCGCCAGCGGGGCGCCAGCGTGGCGGTACTGGAGGCTGGCCGGGTGATCGGCGAAGCCTCCGGACGCAACGGCGGACACTGCAACACCGGCGTCGCCCAGGATTACGCGGCCCTGCACGCCAGCCTGGGCGCGGAAAAGGCCCGGGCGTTCTACCAGGCCTATGCCGATGCGGTGGCCAGCGTCGAGGCGGTGATCGCCGAAGAGGGTATCGCCTGCGACTTCCACAAGGCCGGCAAGCTCAAGCTGGCGGCCAAGCCGCAGCACTATGACAACCTCGCGCGCACCTGCGAATTGATCCGCCAGGAGGTGGACCCGCAGGTCGAACTGCTCGACGCCGCTCAGGTACGTGCAGAGGTGGCGTCCGACGATTTCCATGGGGGCCTGCTGCAGCACAACGGTGCCCAGATGCACATGGGACGCTTCGGCGTCGGGCTGGCGGAGGCGGCGGTACGGCGGGGCGCCCAGGTGTACGAGGGCGCGGCGGTCAGCGATCTGCAGCGACTGCCCGATGGCAGCTTTCGCGTGATCAGCGCCAAGGGCGAGTTGCGCGCCCGGCAGGTACTGGTGGCCACGGGCAACGCCAGCGTCGGCCCTTTCCAGTGGTTTCGCCGGCGCATCGCCTCGGTGGGCAGCTTCATCATCGCCACCGCGCCCCTGCCCAAGGCGCAGCTGGACGGGTTGCTGCCCAATCGACGCACCTATGTCACCAGCCGCATCATCGGCAACTATTTCCGCACCACCCCGGATCATCGCCTGATCTTCGGCGGGCGGGCGCGTTTCGCCCTGTCCGATCCACGCCAGGACGCCAAGAGTGGCGCCGTGCTGCGCGCCGCGCTGGGCCAACTCTTTCCCAGCCTGGCCCAGACGCCCATCGACTATTGCTGGGGCGGCCTGGTGGACATGACCGCCGATCGCCTGCCCCGTGCGGGCGAGCAGGACGGCCTGTTCTACGCCATGGGCTACAGCGGCCATGGCGTGCAGATGTCGGTGCACATGGGCCGGGTGATGGCCGAGGTGCTGGAAGGCCGCAGCCAGGCCAATCCCTGGCGGGTGCTGGACTGGCCCGCCATTCCCGGCCACTTCGGCAAGCCCTGGTTCCTGCCACTGGTAGGACTCTACTACCGCGTCCAGGATCGCCTGCACTAGCCTCGATCCAGATCCAGATCCAGATCCAGATCCAGATCCAGATCCCGCCACCGCCACCGCCAGCCCAGGCCCTGCCATGCAGCGCCCGGCAGGCGGTTTTTACGTTTCCGCGGCCTGGCGCGGCGCCGACCGGCATCGCTGCGCAGAACCTGCTGTCGCCACGGGCCTTTTGCGGTCATCCAGTCGCCGGTCGCGCTCCGTACCGCGCTCCGTCAAGCCAGGCGAAACACCGCACCAGCGCGCCAAAGGCGGGCATGACGGGCGCCGATGCGCCGTCGCGACGCACACCGCAAACAATGCTGAGCGGCTTGGTCAAAACGGTCTTTTCTGTCTCGCCGCAGGGGCAATTCGACGGTAATCGACGAGGGGCCGGTGCTGTAATGAACCTGGCCGCACGACAAGGCGGCCAAGAGGACAGCTTCGTGCATCCGGGGAGGGATGTGCGGACTGGTGACCGAGCCCCCAACGAGCGAGCCGACATGACCGAGAAAAAGACTGGAAGTCCCCTGATAGGAGCTGCTGAAAGCGTTCGGGCCTTCGAGGCCCTGCATCGGGGGGTGTCGCGGCGCGATGCGCTGCGTCTGCTGGGCGCCGCCGGCTTGCTGGCGACCGGGGTGGGCAGTCTGCTCGGGCGTGACGGCCAGGCCTTCGCCGCAGAAGATGCGGTCACCGGCACCCCGCGTCGCGGCGGTCGGGTGCGTGCCGCAGCGGCGGGTTCCTCCACCGCCGATACCCTCGATCCGGCCAAGGGCTCTTTTTCGGGCGACTATGCCCGCCAGTACTTCTTCTACAACGGCCTGACCGTCTTCGACAGCCATCTGGAACCCCAGATGGCGCTGGCCACCAGCGTGGAGACCCAGGATGCCCTGACCTGGACGATCAAGCTGCGCCAGGGCGTGCAATTCCACAATGGCAAGACCTTGGACAGCGCCGATGTCGTCTACTCGCTGCTGCGCCACAAGGACCCGGCGGTGGGTTCCAAGGTCAAGGCCCTGGCCGATCAGTTCGCCGAAGTCACCGCGGTGGCGCCCGACGAGGTGCGCATCCGCCTGGTGTCGCCGAACTCCGAGTTGCCCGCGGTGCTGGCGATCTCGCCGTTCCTGATCATCGCCGACGGCACCAAGGACTTCTCCACCGCCAACGGTACCGGGCCCTTCAAGGTCAAGGAGTTCAAGCCGGGCGTGCGCACCGTGGGCGTGCGCAACGAAAACTACTGGAAGTCCGGCAAGCCCTATCTGGACGAGATCGAGCTGATCGGCATCGGTGACGAGCCTTCGCGGGTCAATGCCCTACTGGCCGGCGACGTCCAGCTCACCGTGTCGGTGGATCCCCGTTCGGCGGATCGGCTCAAGCAGGGCGGCAAGCTCAAGGTCGTCGCCAACAATTCCGGTAGCTACACCGATCTCATCATGAGAATCCCCAACCGTCCCTTCAACGATCCCAATGTGGTGGAGGGCATGAAGCTGCTGTTCGACCGCGACCAGATTCTCAAGTCAGTATTCCTTGGCTACGGCGTCATCGGCAACGATCAGCCGATCATGCCCGGGACGCCCTATTACGCCGCGGACCTGCCACAGCGGCCCTATGATCCGGACAAGGCCAAGTTCCTGTTCCAGAAGGCTGGCATCGCCGGGGCGAAGCTGCCCCTGGTGACCTCCACCGCCGCCGACAACGCCAACGAGATGGCACTCGTGCTGCAGCAGTCGGCGCGCCAGGCGGGGCTCAACCTGATGGTCAACCGGGTCAGTGCCGACGGCTACTGGAACAGCCACTGGATGAAGGACCCGCTGGGTTTCGGCAACATCAACGCCCGGCCCACCGCCAATATCCTGCTGTCGCAGTTCTTCAAGTCCGATGCGCCCTTCAACGAGTCGGGCTGGAAGAACGAGCAGTTCGACCAGTTGCTGGTGACCTCCCGCGGCGAGACGGATATCGCCAAGCGCAAGCAGATGTACGCCGACATGCAGCTGCTGATCCACCAGCACTGCGGCATCGGCCTGCCGATCTTCACCAGCTCCATCGATGCCCACTCGCCCAAGCTCGGTGGCTACGGGATCATCCCCATCGGCGGCTTCATGGGCTACATGTTCGCCGAGCACGTCTGGCTGGAGGCCTGACGCCCGGTGCCTGCCGGCGAGCCTGTCCGCAAGGGGCCTGGCTCGCCGCTCCACGCTCAAGCAGGAGGTGGCTTTGGACCTTTCCGTTTTCACGCTCATCGCCAGACGCCTCGGGGGCGGGTTGCTGACCCTGCTCATCGTCTCGTTGCTGGTGTTCTTCGTCTCCGCGTTGTTGCCGGGCGATGCCGCCCAGCAGGCGCTGGGCCAGTTCGCGCTGCCCGAGCAGGTCGCGGCCCTGCGTGCCCAGATGGGTCTCGACCAGCCCGCGTTGCTGCGCTACGTCCATTGGCTGAACGGTCTTCTGCACGGCGATCTCGGCCAGTCGCTGGCCAGCCAGATGCCCATCACCAGCATGATTGGCGATCGGCTCGGCAGCTCGCTGATGCTGGCCGGGGTCACCGCCCTGGTGTCGGTGCCCCTGGCGCTGGGCCTGGGCATCGTCTCGGCGATGAACGCCGGCGGCCGCCTGGATCGGGCCCTCAACGTCTTTACCCTGGGCATCGTCGCGGTACCGGAATTCCTGGTGGCGACGTTGGCGGTGCTGGTCTTCGCCGTGCACCTGCAGTGGACCTCGGCGCTGACCTTCGCCCATGACATCGACGGCCCCCTGGATTTCCTGCGCGCCTATGCGCTGCCGGTGGGCACCCTGTGCTGCGTGATCGTGGCGCAGATGGCGCGGATGACCCGTGCCGCCCTGGTGGAGCAGTTGCAGAGTTCCTATGTGGAGATGGCGCGGCTCAAGGGCGTCGGTCCGGTCCGCGCCGTCCTGCGCCATGCCTTGCCCAATGCCGTGGGCCCCATCGCCAACTCCATCGCCCTGAGTCTTTCCTACCTGATGGGCGGGGTGGTGATCGTCGAGACCATCTTCAACTACCCGGGTATCGCCCAGCTGATGGTGGACGGCGTCGCCAGTCGCGACCTGCCGCTGATCCAGGCCTGCGCCATGCTGTTCTGCTGCGCCTACCTGGTCCTCATGACCCTGGCGGATCTCTGCGCCATCCTGTCCAATCCGAGGCTGAGAACGCTATGACCCGACCCGTGACTCCCGTACGTGCCGCGTCCGTCCTGCCGGTGGATGGCAAGACGCTCGACGCCCAGTTGTCACCCCCCCGTACCGGTCGGCGGGCCCGCTGGTCGCTGACCGGCATTTTCGGCGGCGTGCTGGTGGCCTTCTGGCTGTTCATCGCCGTGTTCGGCGCCTGGCTTACCCCCTATGACCCGGGCGCCCTGGGCGATAGCGCGGTGCTGGCCGGTTACAGTCAGGCGCACCTGCTGGGCACCGACTACCTGGGGCGCGATGTCCTCAGCCGCATCCTCGACGGCGCCCGTTTCACCGTCGGCCTGGCGCTGGTCGCCGCCGTGCTCTCCTGCGTGCTGGGCACCGGGCTCGGTCTGCTGGCGGCGCTGTCCGGCCGCTGGGTGGACGAGCCGCTGTCACGGCTGATCGATGCGCTGATCTCGCTGCCGAGCAAGATGCTGGCGCTGGTCATGGTCTCGGCCTTCGGCTCTTCGGTGCCGCTGCTGATCGTCATGGCGGTGGTGGGCTATGCCCCCGGCTGCTATCGCATCGCCCGCAGCCTGGCGATGAACCTCACCGAGCTGGAGTACGTCCAGGTCGCCCGCACCCGCGGCGAGGGCCGGTTCTACATCGCCCTGCGGGAGATGCTGCCCAACATGCGCCTGCCGCTGCTCACCGATCTGGGGCTGAGATTCGTCTACATCGTGCTGCTGCTCAGCGGCATGAGCTTTCTCGGTCTCGGCGTGCAACCGCCGAATGCCGACCTGGGCTCCCTGGTCCGGGAAAACATCGGCGGTCTGGCCGACGGCGCCCCGGCGGTGCTGATGCCGGCGCTGGCCATCGGCACCCTGACCGTGGGTGTCAACCTGCTCATCGACCGGTTCGGCGCGCGACGCCGGGGAGGGCGCTGAGATGGAATTGCTGGTAGAGGTCAAGGACCTGCGGGTGGTCGCCCAGGGCGACGACGGCAGCGAAACCGCCATCGTCAAGGACGTCGGCTTCAGCCTGGCCAAGGGCGAGGTGCTGGCGCTGATCGGCGAGTCGGGCTCGGGCAAGACCACCATCGCCCTGTCGCTGCTCGGCTATGCCCGGGCGGGCTGCCGTTTGGCCGGTGGCTCGATCCGCGTCGGGGACACCCAGGTGCTGGAGCTGGACGCCACTGGCCTGCGGCACTTGCGCGGTCGCACCGTCGCTTACATCGCCCAGAGCGCGGCGGCGGCCTTCAATCCGGCGCGGCGTCTCATGGAACAGATCATCGAGAGCGCGCTGATCCATGGCGTGCTGAACCGCCAGGAAGCCGAGGCGCGGGCGCTGCAACTGTTCAAGGAGCTGGCGCTGCCGGACCCCGAGCACATCGGCCAGCGCTATCCGCACCAGGTCTCGGGCGGTCAGCTGCAGCGGCTGATGGCCGCCATGGCGCTGATCACCGATCCGACCCTGGTGATCCTCGATGAACCCACCACGGCGCTGGACGTCACCACCCAGATCGAGGTGCTGCGGGTGTTCAAGCAGGTGGTGCGCGAGCGTGGCGTGACCGCCATCTACGTTTCCCACGACCTGGCGGTGGTGGCCCAGATGGCCGATCGCATCCTGGTGCTCAATGGCGGCGAAGTCTATGAGAATCGCCGCACCGAGCGGCTGCTGGCCAGTGCCCGGCATCCCTATACCCGCAGCCTGTTGGCCGCGGCCCGGCCGGAACCCCTGGCGGAGCGTGGCCTGCCCACCGTGGAGACCACGGCGCCGATCCTGGAGGTCAAGGATCTGGTGGCGGGCTATGGTTCCCTCGGCGCCGACGGTCTGCCGCACTACCGGGTGCTGGAAGGCATCGACCTGCGCATCGCCAAGGGCCAGGCCCTGGGGGTGATCGGCGAGTCCGGTTCGGGCAAGTCGACCCTGGCGCGGGTGATCGCCGGCCTGCTGCCGCCGGCCCAGGGCAGTGTGCGCCTGGGTGGCGAACTGTTGCCGCCGGGCCTGGAGGGCCGCACCCGCGAGCAGTTCCGCCGGGTGCAACTGGTCTATCAGAACGCCGACACGGCGCTCAACCCGTCCCACAGCGTGGAGCGCATCCTCATGCGTCCGCTGGAGACCTATCACGCCTTCGACAAGGCGACCCGCCAGCGCAAGGTCCGCGAATTGCTCGACCGCGTGCAGCTGCCGGCCAGTCTCGCCAGTCGGCGTCCGGGAGAACTGTCCGGTGGTCAGAAACAGCGGGTCAACCTGGCCCGGGCGCTGGCGGCCGAACCCGAGCTGATCCTCTGCGACGAGGTCACCTCGGCGCTGGATACCGTGGTTGGCGCCGCCATCCTCGACCTGCTCGCTGAACTGCGCCGCGAGCTAGGGCTGGCCTATCTGTTCATCAGCCACGACATCTCCACGGTGCGCAGCCTTTGCGACGAGGTGCTGGTGCTCTATGCCGGACAGCCGGTGGAAGTGGGCACGCCGGCCACCTTGCAGCATCCGCCGCTGCATCCCTACACCGACCTGCTCACCGCCTCGGTACCCGAGCTGCGTCAGGGCTGGCTGGAAGAACAGCCGATCCGTACGCCGCTGCCATGGGTCCCGTCGACAGCCGCCAGTGGCCGACTCTGCAGCTTCCTGCAACGTTGCCCGGTACGCATCGAAGGGCGCTGCGACCGGGTGCCGCCGCAGCCCCGGATGCTGGCCGGTGGCAATCGCATCCTCTGTCATCACGACGGTGACGCCCTGCAACGCCTGCAGGGCGGTACCGTGCTGCATACCCAAGGAGTTCGCGCATGACTACCCGCTTCCAGCGCCTCGGCGAAACCGGCCGACCGCAGGTCAGCCTCAGTGTCGATGGCCTGCCGGTCACGGCCCTGGCCGGCGACACCCTGATGGTCGCCTTGCTCACCAACGGCCCGGCGCTGCGCCGCTCCGAATTCGGCGACGAACGTCGCGCCGGCTTCTGCCTGATGGGCGCCTGCCAGGATTGCTGGGTCTGGACGGCCGAGGGCGAACGCCTGCGCGCCTGCGGCACCGAGGTACGCGAAGGACTGCAGATCCTGACCACGCAACCGGAGGCCGTATGGAATCTGGCCTAGTTCAAAAGGACGCGAACCCGCCGCGGGTGGTCATCGTCGGGGCGGGTCCGGCCGGCGTGCGCTGTGCGGAAACGCTGCTTTCCGCGGGTATCTCCCCGGTGGTCATCGACGAGAATCGCCGCGATGGCGGCCAGATCTATCGGCGCCAGCCCGAGGGTTTCCAGCGGCCCTACGCCACCCTCTATGGCAGCGAGGCGGGCAAGGCCGAGGCCTTACACCGCACCTTCGATAGCCTGCGCGGGCGCCTCGACTACCGCCCGGATACCCTGGCCTGGCACCTGCACGAACGCACCCTCTACACGGCGCAGGGCAATCGCCAGCGCACCCTGGATTTCGACGCGCTGGTGCTCTGTACCGGTGCCGGCGATCGGCTGCTGCCGGTGCCGGGCTGGAATCTGGCCGGCACCTATACCCTGGGTGGCGCCCAGATCGCCCTCAAGGCCCAGGCGGTGTCCATCGGCCGCAGGGTGATCTTCATGGGCAGCGGCCCCTTGCTCTATCTCGTCGCCGCCCAGTACCAGCAGGCCGGAGCCACGGTGGCGGCGGTACTCGACACCGCGCCGCCGCGCCTGCGTGCCCTGGCGACACCCAAGCTGCTGGCCCGCCCAGGGGTGGCCTGGAAGGGCGTGCAGCTCATGGCCGCGCTCAAGCGCGCCGGTGTGCCGCTGCACCTTGGCGTCACGCCGCTGGAAATTCTCGGTGATGCCGAACAGGGGGTCGCCGGCGTGGCCTTCGCCGATGCCCGTGGCCTGCGTCAGGAAGTGGCGGGCGACGCCGTGGGCCTGGGGTATCACCTGCGCCCCGAAACCCAACTGGGCGACCTGGCCCGTTGCGCCTTCGAATTCGAGCGGGCGACCAGCCAGTGGGTGCTGCAGCTGGACGCCGACGGCCGCACCTCCACGCCAGGCGTCTATGCCGCCGGGGATGGAGCGCGGGTACGGGGCGCAGACGGCGCCGAGCTGGCCGGGCAACTGGCCGCCTGCGCGGTCCTGACCGATCTCGGACGCACGGTGCCCAGCGGCCTCGCCGAGCGCTGCCGCGAGGCGCTGGCGGTGCAGGAGCGCTTTCGCCTGGGCCTGGCCGAGGCCTTTCCCTGGCCGGCCAGGCAGATGGCCAGTCTGCCGGACACCGCGGTGGTCTGTCGTTGCGAAGGCATCACCGCCGGTGAACTGCGCGCCGTGGTACGCGAAAAGGGTGCCCGTGAAGCCAATCGCGCCAAGGCCTTCAGCCGGGTCGGCATGGGCCGGTGCCAGGGCCGCTATTGCGCCCAGGCCGGGGCCGAGATCATCGCCGCCGAATCCGGGGTGCCGGTCGAAATCGTCGGCCGCCTGCGTGGCCAGGCGCCCATCCGGCCATTGCCGCTGGGCATCGTGACCAGCGAAGAGGAGGTTTCATCATGAGTCAGCATGCCGCCAACCGAGCCGACGTCATCATCGTCGGCGCCGGCATCATGGGCAGCGCCAGCGCGTTCTTCCTGCGTCGCCGGGGCTTGTCGGTGCTCCTGCTGGAGCGTGACCAGGTCGGGCGTTTCGCCAGTGGCACCAATTTCGGCAATGTCCGCCGTCAGGGCCGCTACCTGAGTCAGGTCGCGCTGGCCACGCGGTCGCGGGGGATCTGGGGTCGCCTGCCGGAGCTTATCGGTGACGACCTGGAATTCATTCCAGGCGGTCATCTGCGCGTGGTCTACGATCCGGCGCGCATCGCCATGCTGCACGAGTATGCACGGGCGCCGGAGACCGCCGCCCTGGACCTTCAGGTACTCGAAGGCGCGGCGCTGCACGAGAAGTTTCCCTATCTGGGCCCCGAGGTGGTGGCCGGCTCCTATGCGCCCCACGATGGCCATGCCAATCCACGCCTGGCCGCCCCGGCGTTCGCCCGCGCCGCGGTGCGCGAAGGCGTCGATCTCCAGGAAGGGGTCGAGATCACCCAGGTCACCAAACCGGGCGGTGACTTCCTGGTGCAGGCCGCCGATGGCCGGCGCTATCAGGCGCCACGGCTGCTGATCACCGCCGGTGCCTGGGGCAGCCGGTTGTCGAGCCAGTTCGGCGAGCCGGTGCCCATCGAGACCCACGGCCCGCAGATGGGGGTCACCGAGCCCTTGCCCTATGTCTTCCGCGAGACCGTGGGCGTGTCTTCGCCGCTGGTGAGCGAGACCATCTATTTCCGCCAGATCCCGCGGGGCAACGTCATCTTCGGGGGCTGCTTCCGCACCCGACCGGACCTGGATACCCGCCTGGCCCGGGCCGAGCCCCATGGCCTGCTCAACCAACTCGCCCAGCTGCGCCGCCTGGCGCCGGCGCTGGGGCGGATCAACGTGATCCGTACCTGGAGCGGGGTCGAGGGCTATATCGTCGACGACCTGCCGATCATGGGTCCCAGCAGTCAGGTGGACGGCCTCTACTACGCCTTCGGCTTCTGTGGCGCCGGCTTCCAGCTCGGCCCGGGCGTGGGCGATACCATGGCCGAGCTGATCGCCACCGGGCGCACCGAAACGCCCCTGGCGGCCTTCGACATCGGCCGCTTCGCGCAACCGCGCAGCGAGAGCCTCGCCGGATGAACAGCCAGGACCTGCTGCGCACCCTGATCGGCTTTCCCACCGTCTCCGCCGACTCCAACCTGGCGCTTATCCAGCATGTGCAGGGCCTGCTGGAAGGCGCCGGTATCGCCTGCCGCCTGGTGCTCGACGAGAGCGGGCGCAAGGCCAATCTCTTCGCCAGCGTCGGCCCAGTCGACGTGCCCGGCGTGCTGCTCTCCGGGCATACGGACGTGGTACCCGTGGCCGGCCAGGCCTGGACGCTGCCACCCTTCGAGGGGACCCTCAAGGACGGCCGGATCTATGGTCGCGGCGCCTGCGACATGAAGGGCTTCGTCGCCTGTGCAGTGGTGGCGCTGCTGGACGCCGCTCGCGATGAATCGCTGAAACGACCCTTGCAGTTGGCGCTCTCCCACGACGAGGAGATCGGCTGCGTCGGGGTACGGCGACTGCTGGATGTGCTGGAAATGGCACCCGTGCGGCCTTTCCTCTGTTTCGTCGGCGAACCCACGAACATGCAGGTCGCCCTCGGCCACAAGGGCAAGGCGGCGCTGCGCGCCCACTGCCATGGCCAGGAAGGTCATTCCTCCCTGGCGCCGCTGCACGTCAACGCCATCCACCTGGCCAGCGACCTGGTCGGCGCCCTGCGTGCCAGCCAGCGTCGGCTGGCGGAGGAGGGTGCGCACGACGCGGCTTACGATATTCCCTATACCACCCTGCATGTCGGGCGGATCGAGGGCGGCAAGGCGCTGAACATCGTGCCCAATCTCTGCACCCTGGACTTCGAGATTCGCCATCTGCCGGCGGACGATCCCGCCTCCCTGGTCGCCGCGCTGCAGGAAACGGCGGATCGCCTGGTCAGGGAGGCACAACAGACCTCGGCCAAGGCCGCCATCGAGATCGAGACGGTCAATGCCTATCCGGGCCTGGACACCCATCCCCAGTGTCGAAGCCGTGCGCTTCCTGCAGACGCTGGTCGAACCCGGCACCACCCAGCTCAAGGTGGCCTTCGGCACCGAGGGCGGACTTTTCGCCAGTCGCCTGGACACCCCGGTGGTGGTCTGCGGCCCCGGCAGCATCGAGCAGGCGCACAAGCCGGATGAGTATGTCGAAGTGAGCCAGCTCGCTACCTGTGACGCCTTGCTGGGACGGTTGCGGGTGGCCCTGGGCTGAGGCCACCCCGAGCCCCGGCTAGTACCCTCGCTGCCGATCGACCAGCCCACGCAGCGGCTCGCCGCGCTGGTGGCGGCGGATGTTGTCCAGCAGCACGGTGAAGGCCGTTTCCGGCACCGTCATGGCGCCCACGTGGGGCGTCAGCCAGATCCGCGGATGCTGCCAGAAGGGATGGTCGACTGCCGGCGGTTCCGGCTCCACCACGTCCAGCGCCGCCTGGCTCAGCTGACCGCTGTCCAGCGCCGCCAGCAGATCGGCGTCCACCAGCTGGGCGCCACGACCCAGGTTGATCAGGCTGGCGCCGCGGGGCAGGGCGGCGAACAGCCGGGCATCGAGGATGCCGCGGGTTTCCCCGGTGAGCGGCAGCAGGCAGATGAGGATCTCGCAGTCGGCCAGGAACGCTGGCAGCTGCTCAAGGCCGGCATGGCAGCGCACCCCTGGCAGGTCATGGGTCGAGCGCGACCAGCCCGAAAGCCGGAAACCAAAGGTGGCGAGCCGCTCCAGCACCGCCTGGCCGATCTGGCCGAGACCCAGCACCCCCACGCGTCTGTTCTCTGCCGTCACCAGGGCATGCTCCTGCCAGCGCCCTGCGGCCTGCTGGTCGAGGTAGCGCGGCAACTGGCGATGCTGTGCCAGCACCATGAGCGTCGCGTACTCCACCATGCCGGCGACGATACCGGGGTCCAGCATGCGCACCACCGGCAAGTCGGCAGGCAGCAGGCTCAGGTCGAACTGATCGACCCCGGCCGAGGTGGCGAACAGCACCTCCAGGTTGGGAAAGCGGCTGGCGAGGTCCTGCGGTGGTTGCCAGCAGGCCAGGTAGCGCACCTCATCGGCGTTGCCCACCGCCGGCCAGTGGCGGAATTCGATATCGGGCGCCCGCTCCTGGAACAGGTGTCGCCAGGCCTCGCCGCGTTCGGGATCGGCCTTGTAGAGCAGCGTCATGTTGAGGTCTCCGGAAAAGCACAAGGATGGCGCAACGGGGCGGTAGTTTGTCCTGAAATCCCGGGCATCGCCGTCATGATCGGTGGTGCGGCGGAAACTGCGCCGCATCCGGGAAAAACGGCAGCTTCTGTGCTGGCCCGGGGCGCAAACGCCATAACCCAGGCGCCTTGGCGGTCGATACTGGCCAGGTCCGCGGCACGCCCGCCGTGCCTCTTAGCCCGAGGATTCGCCATGCCCCTGCTGCACTACTGCCAACCGCCCAATGACCGCCAGCTGCCGCGCGCGCTGCAACCCCTGCACGATGATCCCCTGGCCGCCGGCCGGGAACCACACCTGCACGACGGCCGCCTGGGCTATGTGATGGGCAGCGCCGTCGCCCATTCCGCCGACTGCCAGCTGGAAGACTACCCCTGGGTGGAGGTCAGCCTCATCGAGGCCGGGGAGTTGCAGCTGGAATGGGACGGAAAGGTTCTGCAGCTAAAGGCCGGCGATGCCGTCATCCTGCCGCGGGGTCTGACTTGCCGCTGGCGTCACGGCGGCGAGTTGCGGCGCCTGTTCATGGCCTTTCCCGGCCGGGCCAGCGAGGGACCCATGCCCCAGGCACCCGTGCTGCTGGATCCCTCGGCCCCGCGCGAGCCCTCGCCGCCGCCGGCGGCCAGCGTCCTGCTCAGCCCCGAACCCACGGCCACTGGCTGCGATCTGTTCGAAAGCGGTGGCGGCGCCCTCCGTATCGGGATGTGGGAATGCACGGCCTATACGCGCAAGGCGGTGAGCAATCCCCACTGCGAGCTGATGCTGCTTTATGCCGGCTCCGTGACCCTTGAGGTCGCAGGGGAAGCGGCCTGCACCGTCAATGCGGGCGAGGCGGTGCTGGTACCGGCGGAAACGCCCATGGCCTGGGACAGCCGGGAACGCGTGCGCAAGCTGTATTGCATCCTGCGCTGAGAAGAGGACGCTCCGGCAGCGGGATGCTGGCGGAGCGTCGCGGCGAGGGTGATCAGCCCGCCTTGATCAGGCTGCGCAGCGGCAGGGCGTTCTTGACCACCGGCGACTTGATGACGATGTAGCTGAAGTACTTCTCGATGCCGACGTTGCGGTCGAGGATGGATTCCATCAGCTCCTGGTAGTGGCCGATGCTGCTGCACATGAAACGCAGCAGGTAGTCGTAGCCGCCGCTGATGAGGTGGCATTCGAGGATCTCGTCGACACCGCGGATGAAGGACTCGAACTTCACGAAGTCGGCGCGCTTGTGGTCGGAGAGGGTGACCTCGGTGAAGACCGTCACCGAGTTGGCGATCTTGGCGAGGTTGACATGGGCTTCGTAGCCGCTGATGTAGCCGGCCGCCTCCAGGCGCTTGACGCGCTGCAGGCAGGGGCTGGGCGAGAGGCCCACGGCTTCGGCGAGACTGACATTGGTCATCCGGCCATCCTTCTGCAGTTGCACCAGGATGTTGATGTCGATGCGGTCCAGTTTTGTTGCGGCGTCCATCGTCGTTCCTCGCAGTCGTGAACGTCAGGCTAGGCACGCAGGGCGGTCTGATGCGCATGCACCAGGTCGGCGAGACTCGCGTACTCGCACCGCGTGCCATCCAGGGCCTGCCGTGAAAGGTTCCAGGGCCGCGAGCGATCACGGCGCAAGGTACACAGCGGAAAATCCACCAGGGGGTTCCAGGGGTCGTCCGGTTCGCTGCCCCTTACCGGCAGCAGATCCCCACGCGCCAAGCCCAGCTCTTCCAGGGTGTTGTCCAGCGCCAGGCGCAGATCGCCACCGCGGTTGGGGATCACGGCGGCGAACACCTCGGGCAAGCGTGCCGTGACCGCCGCGGCGTCGCCGTCATCGGGCGAGGCCAGCAACACCAATCGATAGAACTTGCTCAGGTACTGCAGCGCGCCCGGCGCATCCTCGAACACCGGCCAGCACGTCGTGGCGTTTCCAAAGGCCACGCTGGCATCCAGATCGTCTGGCTGCTGCAACTCTTGCGCCAGCCGCTGGTGGATACGCAGGTGCAGGCTGGTCTGGCTGGCGTTGGGCGCGGCCTGGCGCAGCTCGCGGGCCAGGCGGTGATAGCTGCCGAGCAGCCAGTCGGGGTGGGTGCTGAGGCCCGCCTGCGCCACAAGGGGGCGCAGGGCTTCGAGGATGCCCCCTTCGCGGTCGACGAGGGTGCCGTAGCAGGAAAAGCCTATGGCCTGGTAGCGCGTGATTCTCATGGTCGGTTTCCCCTTGGCGCCGCGCCGGTCGTGCCGGAGCGGCGTTACGTTCGACCTCAGAAGCCATTCACGACCTGCTGCGCGTCGGCCAAACTGCGTTGAAAAAGCTTTCGAAATGCTCATTTACCGCTTGTAAACTGCGCTTTCTCAGGCTTTTTCGCCTTGTTTGACGCTAGCTCGCGAGATCGTGGACAGCTTCTCAGGCAGCGGCCTGGGCGAGGGCTTGGCCGAACATGTGCAAGGCTTCGGCCAGTTGTGCCTCGGTGGTCACCAGCGGTGCCAGGAAGCGGATGACATTGCGTTCGACACCGCACTTGATCACCAGCAGGCCCGCCTGGCGAGCACCGTCGATGACCTGCTGGGCGAGGGCGGCGTCCGGACTGTGGCCATCGGTGCCGACCATTTCCACCGCCAGCATGAAGCCACGGCCACGCACCTCGCCGATGCGTGGATGCCGCCGCTGCAGCTCGAGCAGACCGCTGCGCAGCTGCTCGCCGAGGGCGATGCCGCGGGCGACCAGATCCTCTTCCGCGAAGACGTCCAGTACCGCCAGGGCCGCGGCGCAGGCCAGGGCGTTGCCGCCATAGGTACCGCCGAGGCCGCCGGGCAGGGGCGCGTCCATGATGGCGGCGCGACCGACCACCCCGGAGAGCGGCAGGCCACCGGCCAGGCTCTTGGCCACCGTCACCAGGTCGGGCTGGACGCCGGTCTGCTGGAAGGCGAAGAGGCTGCCGGTCCGGCCGAAGCCGGTCTGGATCTCGTCGGCGATCAGCACGATGCCGTGCTGGTCGCAGAGGGCGCGCAGCGCCTGGAGGAATTCCACCGGCGCCGGGCGGAAGCCGCCGTCGCCCTGCACCGGTTCGATCAGGAGGGCGGCCACCTGATCGGGTGCGATCTGGGTGGCGAAGACTTCGCGCAGACCGGCCAGGGCCTGCTGGCTGTCCACCCCGCGGAAGGCATCGGGGTAGGGCGCGTGGTAGATGTCACCGGGGAAAGGCCCGAAGTTCTGCTTGTAGGGCTGGGCGAAGCCGGTGAGGGTCACGCCGAGCAGGGTGCGGCCATGGAAGCCGCCGCGAAAGGCGATCACCCCGGGGCGCCGGGTGTGGGCGCGGGCGATCTTGATGGCATTCTCCACGGCTTCGGCGCCGGAGGTCAGCAGCAGCGTCTTGTAGGCTTCGCCGTTGCCGATGAGGGTATTGAGACGGCTGGCCAGCTCCAGGTAGGGCTCGTAGGCCATCACCTGGAAGCTGGCGTGGGAGATCTCGCCGACCTGGCGACGCACGGCCTCCACCACCCGTGGGTGATTGTGACCGACGTTGAGCACGCCGATGCCGCCGACGAAATCGAGGTAGCGACGACCGTCCACATCCCAGACTTCGCTGCCCTGGGCGCGGGCCACCACGACGGGATGGGCGGTAATGATGCCGCGGGGAACGCCTTGTTCGCGAAGACCCAGCAGGCGGTCGGTGGCTTTGGCAGCGGAATTCATGCAGCGATACTCCAGGCAGGGGCGAGAGTTCCAGCCTACGCAGGCCGCAGGGTCGGTAACGCTGAAGTTGCCGGCCCCGGCATCGTGATCGGCTGTTTTGCTTGGGGGCGGCGGCATTTTCGGTTGCCTGCCGCCTTGGGTTTCAGTCGAGCCCGCCAAGGTGCCAGGCCTTGACCTCCAGGTACTCGTCCAGCCCCAGGTGCGAGCCCTCGCGGCCCAGGCCGGATTGCTTCACGCCGCCAAAGGGCGCGACCTCCATCGACAGGGTGCCGGTGTTGAGCGCCACCATGCCGAATTCCAGCTGTTCGCCGACGCGCCAGGCGCGGCGCAGGTCCTGGGTGTAGTAGTAGGCGCCCAGGCCGTAGGGCGTGGCATTGGCCAGCGCCAGGGCCTCGGCTTCGTCGCGGAAGCGGAACAGCGGTGCCACCGGGCCAAAGGTCTCCTCGCGGGCCAGCAGCATGTCCGCCGTGGCCCCGGTGAGCACCGTGGGCGCGACGAACTGGTCGCGGCCGCTGGGCGGTCCGCCGTACAGGGCCTTGGCGCCCTGGGTCAGGGCGTCGTCGACATGGCGCGCCACCTTGTCCACCGCCAGGCGATTGATCAGCGGACCCAGGGTCACGCCGGCGTCCAGGCCGTTGCCCACCTTGAATCTGGCCACCTCGGCAGCCAGCCGCTCGGCGAAGCGGTCGTGGATGCCGTCCTGCACCAGGATGCGGTTGGCGCAGACGCAGGTCTGGCCGGCGTTGCGGAATTTGCTCTGCAGCACCCCGGCGATGGCCAGGTCCAGATCGGCGTCGTCGAAGACGATGAAGGGCGCATTGCCGCCTAGCTCCATGCTGGTGCGCTTCACCGTGGCCGCGCACTGGGCCAGCAGCAGCTGACCGATGCGCGTGGAGCCGGTAAAGGACAGCTTGCGTACTGCCGGATTGCCGGTCAGTTCACCGCCGATGCCGGCAGGCATCCCGGTGAGCACGTTGAATACGCCCGGCGGAAAGCCGGCGCGCTCGGCCAGTTCGGCCAGCGCCAGGGCCGACAGCGGGGTGAGGTCCGAGGGCTTGATCACCACCGGGCAACCGGCGGCCAGGGCCGGCGCAGCCTTGCGGGTGATCATGGCGTTGGGGAAATTCCAGGGGGTGATGGCGGCGGCGACCCCCACCGGTTGCCGCAGCACCAGCACCCGGCGATCCCGGGCGGGGGCGGGCAGGATGTCGCCAAAGCTGCGCCGGGCTTCCTCGGCGAACCATTTGACGAAGCTGGCGCCATAGGCGATCTCGCCGCGCGCCTCGGCCAGGGGCTTGCCCTGTTCCAGGGTCATCAGCAGGGCCAGGTCCTCCTGATGCTCCAGCATCAGCGCGTGCCAGCGCTCCAGCAGGGCCGCGCGCTCGGCTGCCGGACGTTCGCGCCAGGCCGGCCAGGCCGCCTCCGCGGCGGCGATGGCGCGGGCGGTTTCCGCCGCCTCCAACGCCGCCACCTGGGCGATGACGGCGCCGGTGGCAGGATTTTCCACGGCGAAGGTGGCGCCGTTGTCGGCGGCTATCCAGTGACCGCCGACATAGGCGGATTCCTTGAATAGGCGTGGGTCTCGCAGATCGGGGTGCAGTGGCATGGTGGCGCTCCCAGTGGCAGGTCAGCCCCTGAGTCTAGGGAGCGGCCACGGTGGCGAATGCCGAATTGCAGGGTGCCTGAACGCTGCCCGCGGTGTTCCTCACCGCCTCGCCGCAGTTTCTGCGGCGGCGCTCGGGCGTTGCCTTTATTGAGCGTCGGTGCCCGCCTCCAGTCCCTTCACCGCCTGGTCGAGGAAGCGGGCCAGCGCCTGGAGCCGGGCGCTGCGCTGCTTGCGCGCGGGGACCAGCAGGGTGATGGGCGCACGGTCGAAACGCCAGTCCAGCAGCAACCGGACCAGCGCGCCGCGGGCGATGGCGTCGGCCACGTCCCATTCGGAGCGCAGCACGATGCCCTGACCCTGTTCCGCCCAGCGTCGGGCCACGCTGCCGTCGTTGGTCAGCAGCGCGGGCTCGATGCGCAGTGTCCGGCGCTCCTGAGCGTGGCGGAGTTGCCAGAGCGTCACGTCTTCGTCGTTCTCGCGGATGCAGATGCAGCGGTGCCGCAGCAGGTCCTGCGGCTCCCGGGGCACGCCGTGCTCGGCCAGGTAGGCGGGGCTGGCGCACAGCCAGCGCTCGTTGTGCGCCAGGGGCTTGGCGATCCAGGAGCTGTCCTCGATGGCGCCGATATGGATGACCGCGTCGCTGTCGTGTCGATCGGGCCAGGGCGTCTCGCGCAGGTCCAGTTGCAGGCGTACGCCTGGATGCAGGCTGGCGAAGCGTGCCAGCAGCGGGGCGATGCGCTGGCGGCCGTAGCCGAAGGGCGCCGCCAGGCGGAGGGTACCCACCAGTGGGTGGTCGTGGCGGATGAACGCCTCCGGCAGGGCGTCCAGGCGCTCGAGCAGCTCGGCGCATTCCCGGGCCAGGCGTTCGCCATCGGGCGTGAGGCTCAGCCGCCGAGCATCGCGATTGGCCAAGGCCACGCCCAGGCGTGCCTCCAGCCTGCGCAGCCGAGCGGAGAGGGCGGGCGGCGAGACGTTCAGGGCGCGCGCCGCCGCGCTCAAGGAGTCGGAACGTGCCAGCAGCACCATCAGGCGCAGGTCTTCGATGGCGATCATTAATCTGAGCTGAAGGAATGAGTCAGTTGAATTGAAGCACAGGTTCATGCTGGCTGGTTACAGTCGAGGCATCGCCCATCGGTCGAGTCCCCGCCATGACCCCGTCCCTGCTCACCCTCGATACCCCCGCCGCGCTCATCGACGAGGCGCGGATGATCAGCAACATCCAGTTCATGCAAGCACGCATGGACGCCCTCGGCGTACGCCTGCGGCCCCACGTGAAGACCAGCAAGAGCGAGGCGGTCATTCGCCGGCAACTGGAGGCGGGCGCCCAGGGCGTGACCGTTTCCACGCTGCAGGAGGCCGAGGCCTGCTTCGCCCTGGGCATCACCGACGTGCTCTATGCCGTGGCCATCGCCCCGGCGCGGCTGGAGCAGGTGCGGGCGCTGCGGCGGCGGGGCTGCCGGCTCGGCATTCTCACCGACAGCCTGGCGGGGGCGCGCGCCATCGTCGAAGCCGGACAGCGCCATGCCGAAGCCTTCGACGTCTGGCTGGAGATCGACTGCGACGGTCATCGCGCCGGCTTGCAGCCCGACGATCCCAGACTGTTGCAGGTCGCCGAGGTGCTGCGGGCCGGCGGTATGACTCTCGCGGGCGTGCTCACCCACGCCGGCTCCAGCTACGCGTTGAACGAGCCCGCGGCCTTGCAGGCGCTGGCCGAGCAGGAGCGCGCCCTCTGCGTGGCGGCGGCCGAGCGGCTACGGGCCCGGGGCTTCGCCTGTCCGCAGGTGAGTATTGGCTCGACACCCACGGCGCTGTCGGCCCTGGACCTGACCGGCGTCACCGAGGTGCGCGCCGGGGTCTATGTCTTCCAGGACCTGGTGATGCTCAACGTCGGCATCTGCCGCGCCGACGACCTGGCGCTGAGTGTCCTCACCACGGTGATCGGCCACCAGCCGGAAAAGGGCTGGGTGCTGGTGGATGCCGGCTGGATGGCGCTGAGCCGCGACCGTGGCACCCAACGGCAGCGGCGCGATTTCGGTTACGGCCAGGTCTGCGAGCTGGACGGGACCTGGCTCGAAGGCGCGCTGCTGTCCGGCGCCAATCAGGAGCACGGCATGATCAGCTTCGCGGGAGGGGCGCCCGCCGATCTGGAGCAGCGCTTCCCCGTGGGCAGTCGCCTGCGCGTCCTGCCCAATCACGCCTGCGCCACCGGTGGCCAGTTCGATCACTATCACGCCGTGGACGCCGCCGGCGCCCTCACTGCCTGGAGTCGCCTGCATGGCCGTTGATCCCGAATTCATCCAGACCGTCGAGGCCGCGCCGCCCGGTGGGCATTACGCCCAGGCGGTGGCCTACCAGGGGCTGCTGCATGTCTCCGGGCAGCTGCCGGTGCGGCCCGATGGCAGTCACAGCGTGGCGGCGAGCTTCGCCGAGCAGGCGCGCATCGCCCTGGACAACCTCTGCGCCATCCTGACCGCCGCCGGGCGCGGACCGCAGGATCTGCTCAAGGTGACCGTCTACGTGGTGGGTATCGAGCATTGGCCTACCTTCGACCGCCTCTATGCCGGGTACCTGGGCGCGCATCGCCCGGCGCGGGCGGTGGTGCCCGTACCGCACCTGCACCATGGTTATCTCGTCGAGATCGAGGCGCTGGCCCGCGCCTGCTGATCCCGGACATCCCACCAGGAGAGCTCATGAACGCCTCGACCTACAGCTATCGCCCCGCCACCACCGAGGACCTGCCGGCCGCCCACGCGCTGTCGCAACGGCTGCGCTGGCCGCATCGGGAAGCCGATTGGGCCATGGTCCAGCGCACCGCCGACGGATTCGTCGCCGAACGCGAGAGTCAACGGGTGGGTATCGCCTTCGCCTGCCACCAGGGCGACTTTTCGTCCATTGGCCTGGTGATCGTCAGCGACGAGCATCAGGGCAAGGGGATCGGTCGCCGCTTGATGCAGCTGTGCCTGGACGCCACGGCGCCGCGCACGCCCATCCTCAATGCCACCGAGGCGGGCGCCCCGCTGTATGCCAGCCTGGGTTTCGTGACCTTCGACCATATCCAGCAGCACCAGGGCTGCCTGGCCAATGCGCCCACCGCGCCAGTGCTTTCCGAGTTGCGCTGCCGCCGTCTGGCGCCGGCCGACTATCCGCAGGCGATCGCCCTGGCCAACGCCGCCAGCGGTCTCCAGCGCAATCGGGTGCTGGATGATCTGCTGCCCGAGGCGCTGCAGGTAATGGGGCTGGAGCGGGAGGGTGAATTGCAGGGCCTGGCCCTGCTCAGACGCTTTGGCCGGGGCCTGGTGATAGGCCCCGTGGTAGCGCCGGATGCCGAGGCGGCCAAGGCGCTGATCGCACCCTTGCTGGAGGCGACCCAGGGTCAATTCGTGCGCATCGACATCCTGGCCGATTGCGGCTTGGCCGACTGGCTGGTAGCCGCCGGCCTGGCCTGCGTCGATCGCGCCCCGCGCATGGCCAGGGGCACGCCGCCACGACCGTCGGAAAACGTCCGATCCTTCGCCCTGGTGACCCAGGCGCTGGGCTGAGTCGCGTTCAATCTTCAGGAGACACCGCCATGCTGTTGGACGCCACGCTGCACGACCTGCTCGATCCCCGGACCACCAGCCACTTCTATCTCGACGGCCACTGGGTGCCCGCCGCTGGCCCGGAACGGGTCAGAGTGATCAACCCGGCGAATGAACGTCCCCTGATCGACGTGGCCCTGGGCAGCGTCGCCGAGGTGGATCGGGCCGTACAGGCCGCCCGCGCGGCCTTCATCGACTGGTCCGGTCGTACCCCGGCCGCCCGGGCCCGGCTGCTAGAGCGACTCCATGGCCTGCTGACGCAGCGCAGCGAAATCTTCGCCCAGGTCATCTCCCGGGAGATGGGCGCGCCCCTGGCCGCGGCGCGCGCCCTGCAGGTGCCCCTGGCCCTGGAACATCTGCGCGTCGCGCGCGAGGTCGCGCTCGACTACGCCTTCGAGCGCAGCGAGGGTGCGCTGCGCATCCGCCGCGAAGCCATCGGCGTCTGCGCCCTCATCACCCCCTGGAACTGGCCGCTGTACCAGATCACCGCCAAGGTCGCGCCGGCGCTGGCCGCCGGCTGCACGGTAGTGCTCAAGCCCAGTGAACTGGCGCCATTGAGTGCCTTGCTGTTCGCCCAGGCGGTCCATGACGCGGGGATACCGGCCGGGGTGTTCAACCTGATCAACGGTGACGGCCCCACCGTCGGCGCCGCGCTGGCCGAGCATCCCGAGGTCGACATGATTTCCATCACCGGCTCCAATCGCGCCGGGGTGCAGGTGGCCCGGGCCGCCGCCACCACCGTGAAGCGAGTGACCCAGGAGCTGGGTGGCAAGTCGCCGAACCTGCTGCTACCCGACGCCGACCTCGAGACGGCCGTGGCCAAGGGCGTGCTGGCGGCCTTCCGCAACAGCGGCCAGTCCTGCAGCGCGCCGACGCGGATGCTGGTGCCCCAGGCCCAGTTGGCGGAGGTGGAGCGCCTGGCGGCGGCCACCGTGGCCAGCCTCGTGGTCGGTGATCCCCTGGCGCCCGCGACGACCCATGGTCCCCTGGCCAATGGCGCCCAGTTCGCCCGGGTGCAGGAACTGATCGAGAGCGGCCTGGCGGAGGGCGCCAGGCTGGTCTGCGGCGGACCGGGGCGACCGGACGGCTGCAGCACCGGCTTCTATGCCCGCCCCACGGTCTTCTCGGCGGTCACCACCGGCATGCGCATCGCCCAGGAGGAGATCTTCGGGCCGGTGCTCTGCCTGCTGCCCTATGGTTCCGTCGAGGAAGCCATCGCCCTCGCCAACGACAGCCGCTACGGCCTCAGTGCCCACGTCCAGGGGCAAGACCCGGCCCAGGTTTCCGCGGTGGCTAACCGCATCCGCGCCGGGCAAATACATCTCAACTATCCGGCCTGGAACCCCTGGGCACCTTTCGGCGGCTACAAGGGCTCCGGCAACGGGCGCGAATATGGCGTCCACGGCCTGGAGGAATACCTGGAGACCAAGGCGATCCTCGGTCACTGACGCGGATTGAACAGCGGATTGCTCCGCAATCCCGCTACCGCCAGGTCGATGAACGCCCGGACCTTGGCCGGCGCCTGGCGTCCCTCGGGATAGATCAGATTGACCGGCAGTGGCGCCTCTTCGTGGTCTTCGAGCACCAGTTGCAGCACGCCGTCCGCCAGCGCCCGGGCGATCTGATAATGCGGCACGCGGGTGAGGCCCAGACCGCTCTCGGCCGCGCTGATCGCGGCGGCATTGGTGTTGCTGTGCAACAAAGGCTCGACCACCACCCGTTGCCCGCCGGCGAAACGCCATTCCAGCGACGACCAGGCGCTGTGGGACACCAGGACGCGGTGATCGCGCAGCTCGGCGGGCGTCCCTGGGACGCCACGGGTCGCCAGGTAGCTGGGCGCGGCGCAGACCACCCGCCGCATGCAGCCGACCTGGATGGCGGTGAGGCCGGAGTCGGCCAGATGGCCGATGCGCAGGGCGATGTCCATGCCCTCGTCGACGATGTTCACCGGCCTGTCGACGAAGAAGGTCCGGGCGCGCACGTCCGGATAACGCTCGAGGTAGTCCAGCACCAGCGGCAATACGTGCAGTTGGCCGAGGAGCAGCGGCGCGGTGATCGCCAGGGTGCCGACCGGCTTGGCGTAGTGCCCGGCCGCGGCCAGTTCCGCTTCGGCGATCTCGCCGAGGATGCGCCGGCAATCCTGCAGATAGCGCGCACCGGCCTCGGTGGGTTTCACCGAACGGGTGGTGCGCACCAGCAAGCGGGCGCCGACCAGCGCTTCCAGGCCCGCCACCAGGCGGGTCACCGCCGGGGCGCTCAGGTGCAGATCCCGGGCGGCGCGGGCGAAACTCTCGGTCTCGGCCACCTTCACGAACACGCGCATCGCCTGGCAACGATCCATCTGCGGGGTCTTCCTCTGGGCGCCGGAGCGGCCCGGCAAGACGCCCATGGTAGTCGACCCGGCCCGGCTGGCCAGCCTAGAGATCGAGTTCCAGTGGCGCGGACCCGGCGGCGGGCCGCGCGCAACAGAGCAGGGCCTGGTCGGCGGCGACCGTCGTGGCGGGTTCCTTGGCATAGGTGACCGCGCCCTGGAGCAGCCCCGTACGACAGCTGCCACAGTGCCCCTCGCGACAGCTGAAGGCGGGCTCCAGGCCCTGGGCCTCGGCCAGCTCCAGCAGACTGCCGGAGGCGGGCGTCCACTGCGCTTCCTGGCCGGACGCCGCGAAGCGCACCCGGACGGCCTCGGTGGCTGCGGCAGGCCGTACGGTCGCCGCCGTCGCCCCACCGCTGCGCACCAGGCGGGCCGGACCGAAGGCTTCGGCATGGATACGGCCATCCTCGATGCCAAAATCGCGCAGGCCGTCATGGAGCCCTTGGATGAAGGCCGCGGGGCCGCAGAGGTAGAAGTCATAGTCACCGAAGGGCAGCTGGCGACCCAGCAGCGCCATGTCGATGCGTCCGGCGACGTCATAGTCCACCCCGGGAAGGGCAGCAGCGGGATCGCTCAGCACCTTGATCACCCGTACCGCTTCCGGAGCCCTGGCCATCAGCTCGGCGAGCTCCCTGTCGAAAGCCCGTTCCGCCGGGGTCCGGGCGCCATAGAACAGCGTGACTGGCCGCCGATCCTGATGGACCGCCTGGCGCAGCATGGCCAGCAACGGAGTGATACCGATCCCGGCGGCCAGGAACACCAGGGAGCGCTCCGCCGCGGTCGCCAGGGTGAAGTCACCGGCGGGCGCCCGCGCCTCGATCAGATCACCTTCGCGCAGCCGGTCGTGCAGCAGCCGCGAGACCAGGCCGTCGCGCTTGACGCTGATGCGGTAATGGCCGTCGGCGGGGAGGGAGGTCAGGGTATAGGTTCGCACCAGGGAGGGCTGCCCCGCCTCGGCTGTCACCCGGATCGGCAGGAATTGGCCGGCCTGGTAGGAGGGCAAGGCTGTGCCGTCCACCGCTTCGAGGTGGAAAGAGCGGATGGTGGCGCTCTCCTGGACGATCCGGGCGATGCGCAGCGGACGCCAGTGGCGGTCCTGGGCCCTGGCCTGCAGGCGCTGCTCGGCCTCCGCCCAGCTGCCGGTCAGCCGACTGCTGTCCGACTCGCCGCCGGGCTGCGTCTGCCAGCGTAGCGCCAGGGCGCCGCGGCGACGGACGATACGCTGCGGGCGAAAGGTCCAGAGGCGTTCGGCGCCTTCGAAGGCGCCGATCTCGGGCGAGTCGAACAGCACCTCGGCGGTACCGCTCAGCTGCAGCAGATCGCCGTGCTCAAGGTCCGCGAACAGCAGGCCGGCCCGGCCATTGGCGACGACATTGCCCAGGGTGTTGAAGAACAGATTGCCGTTGAAGTCGGGAATGGTCAGCAGGCCCTCGGCGTCTACCCGGACGAAGCCCGGCCTGCCGCCCCGGTGCGAGACATCGACCCGTCGCTGGCCCTGCTGGTCGGCGTAGGAGGCGACGAAAAAGGCATCGGCGCCGGCGATCAGCGCACGGGCTGCCATGTCCAGGCCGGCGGGGTCCTCCACGGGCCCGACCGGCGCTGCGCCCGGTTCGTGGGCGAAGCTCAGGTCACGCAGCTGGATATAGCGCGGGCAGTTGCCAAAGCTCTGGTCCACCGTCACGCGCACTCCCTGGGCCGCGGGAGTGAGGATGCCGTTCATGCGATTGCGACGGCGCGTGTGCCACTCGATGCCCAGCAGGCCCACGGCAGCGCCTGCGCCCAGTCCGGACGCCGCTGGATCCTCGCTGGCCGGGCGGGCGGCGATATCCAGGGTGGTGGACGTGGGCGAGGCGAGAAAGCCCGGCTGGCCTTCCAGGATCGTCGCCCAGGCGTCGCCCGCGGCATCCACGCTGCCCAGTACCACGAAGGGCAGCTGGGCGAAGAACTGCCGATGCTGGTCGGGCATGAACGGCCGGATCACCCGCGGCCCCAGGGCCTCCAGGCGTTCGCGGACGCCCAGCCGTTCCTGGATGAAGGTTTCCCCGGCGTGCCAGGTGGGTAGGGGCTCGTGCATGACCTTGGCCTCCAGCAGGGTGAAGGCGCGATCAGGCCCGGAGGCCGGCCGCGGTCTCGGCAAAGGGCACGAAGCCGGGCAGGGCTTCCACCCGCTGCAGGAAGGCACGCACGGCCGCATAGGGCGCCAGCTCCACATTGCCTTCCGGCGCTCCGGCCAGGTAGCTGTAGAGGGCGATGTCGGCGATGGTCGGATGATCGGCGGCCAGCCAGTCTCGCGTGGCCAGGTGCGCTTCCAGGCGTTCGAGCAGGACATGGGCGCGGGCGATGACTTCTTCCGGATTCAGACGGGCGCCGAACACCGTGATCAGCCGCGCCGCCGCCGGGCCATAGGCCAGTTCTCCGGCGGCCACCGACAGCCAGCGCTGCACCGCGGCCGCGCCAAGCGGATCTTCCGGCAGCCAGTCGCGACGACCGGCCTTTTTCGCCAGGTAGACGAGGATGGCATTGGCATCGGCGACCACCGTCGCGCCGTCCTCCAGCACCGGCACCTGGCCGAAGGGATTGAGGGCAAGGAATTCCGGCGTGCGATTGGCGCCGCCCGGAATATCGATGTCGATCAGCTCGACCTCGATCCCCAGCAGCGAGGCGAAGAGCACGGCGCGATGGGCATGACCGGACAGCGGGGTGTGATAGAGCTTCATGATCCGACTCCTGGCAGGCATCGGGCCGAGAATGGTCCCGATAGGTGCTACCAGCTTGGGATCAGCGAGCTTTCGAGGGAATGGGTCTTCTGGTCAGTTCAGCATTCCGCAAAATGGAATGATCGAGTCAGGGGCGGGCAAGGGCGGCTGTTCCCGTCATGGACCTCAGCTAGGCCCTTCGGCAGTTGCAAATCAGGCCTGATCTGTCTATCAGGCGGCAGTCTAGAGCGCCTGGGACTGGTCGGTGCCTAAGACTGTAAAGTAGAATCAATATCATCTAAGCATCATCGAGCAGGCAGCACCCGTCATGAGTGATATGGCTCTCGCATCCTCACGCCATCTTCATCGGCTCTATTGCGACCACAGCGGCTGGCTACAGGCCTGGTTACGGCGGCGGCTGGGCAGCGAGTGGGATGCGGCCGATCTCAGCCAGGAGGCCTTTCTACGGCTGGTGCGCAGCCCCGAGGTGCTGGGCGAACTGCAGGAGCCGCGGGCGTATCTGGTGACCATCGGCAAGCGCCTGCTGATCAATTTCCAGCGCCGGCGCAGCCTGGAGCAGGCTTATCTCGATGCCCTGGCCGAGCTGCCCGAAGCCTGCGCGCCATCGCCCGAGCAACGCTGGGTCCTGCTGGAAACCCTGCAGGCCCTCGATGAGCTGCTCGACGGCCTGCCCGCCACGGTGCGCCAGGCCTTCCTGCTCAGCCAGCTCGAAGACCTCACCTACCGCGAGATCGCCGAGCGCTTGCAGGTCTCCGAGCGCACGGTGAAGAGATACATGGCACAGGCCTATGAGCATTGCCTGCTGGCGGAGCTGTGCTGAGCGGCGCCCAGGACCGGCGGCGGACCGCGATCCGCGAGGCCGCGGGCTGGCTGGCACTGCTGGAATCCGGCGCGGCTGGCGAGCGCGAACACCAGCAGTTGCAGGCCTGGCGTCAGGCTCATGCCGAGCACGAGCGCGCCTGGCAGGCGGCCTTGGCGCTGCAGCAACGCTTCGCCGCGGTACCGTCGCGGCTGGCCATGGCCAGTCTGCAACCGGTCGATCGCGGCCGGCGTACCGCCTTGCGTCAATTGCTCGGCCTGGCGCTGGTGGTACCGACGGGATGGTGGTTGACCCAGGAAGTGCCACTGGACGCCTGGACCGCCGATCTTGGCACCGCCACCGGCGAACGCCGCAGCCTGACCCTGGCCGACGGCAGCCTGCTGCAACTCAATACGGCGACCGCCGTGAACCTGGATCAAGCGCGGCGACGGCTGACCCTCGTGCAAGGCGAGCTCTCGCTGCAGGTGCCCGGAGCCCAGCCGCTGACGCTGGACACCCGCTTCGGGGCCCTGACGGTGCGCCAGGCCGAGGTCTGCGTGCAGCAGGATGACGAGGGCTGCGATGTGCGCGTGGTCAGCGGTAGCGTGGGGGTGCAGCCGCTGAGCGGCCCGGGGCTGGAACTGGGCAAGGGCCAGCAATTGCGCCTCAGTGCCCTGGGGATCGGTGCCATCGAGCCGTTTTCCGCGACGCTGCTGAGCTGGCGCCAAGGCGTGCTGATCGCCCAGGACCAGCCACTGGACGAATTCCTGCAGGCACTCGGTCGCTATCGACGGGGCCTGCTGCGCTGGGATCCCGCGCTCGCCAGCCTCAGGGTCACCGGCAGTTTCCAGCTCGCCGATACCGACCGGGTACTCGCGCTGCTGGCCGCGACGCTGCCGGTGGAGGTGCACTGGCGTACCCGCTTCTGGGTGACCCTGAAACCCCGCTCGGTCAGCGTCTGAAAAAAGCCTGTCCCCTTTTCCGTACTCGTCGGTCATTAACGGCATAGGACAATCAAAGGAGGGGGATTCAATGGTGGCGTTGGTATTGCGTCCGTTGCTGCGCACGGGCTTGCTGGTGGCGTTGAGTGGTACTCCCTGGTGGGCGGGTTCCGCCTGGGCGCAGGAGGCCGCCCGCCGGCACTATGAGATTCCCGCCGGCAGTCTCGCCCAGGCGCTGACGCGCTTCGCCGCGGAATCCGGCGTCAATCTGGCGGTGGATCCGGGGCTGGTGGGCAAGCGCAGCAGCGCCGGCCTCAACGGCGACTATGGCGTGGAGGAGGGCTTCAGCCGCCTGCTGGCCGGCTCGGGGCTGCGGCTGCAACCGCTGGGGGCGCGTGACTTCACCCTGGCGCCCGCGCCGCAGGACAGCGGCGTCCAGGAACTCGCCAGCACCTCCATCGTCGCCACCAGTCTGCAGGCGGACGACGCGCCCTACGCCGGCGGCCAGGTCGCGCGGCAAGGCTCCCAGGGGCTGCTGGGCAATCGCGACTTCATGGACACGCCCTTCAGCCAGACGTCCTACACTGCCCAGACCGTACAGAATCTCCAGGCCCGCACCCTTACCGACCTGATCGCCAGCGATCCCTCGGTGCGCTCCACCAATCCATCGGGTGGTCGCTTCGAGCAGTTCACCATCCGCGGTTTCAGCCTGTTCAATAGCGACGTCGCCTACAACGGGCTCTATGGCGTGCTGCCGACCTATTCCATCGACATGGAGATGGCCGAGCGGGTCGACATCCTCAAGGGGCCGAGCCAGCTGCTCAACGGCATCTCGCCTCGCGGCAGCGTCGGCGGGGGCATCAACGTGGTGCCCAAGCGCGCCACCGACCAGCCCATCACCGAAATCACCGGCAGCTATGCCTCCGACAGCCAGGTGGGCGGCGCGGTGGACATAGGTCGTCGCTTCGGCGAGGACAATCGCTTCGGGATGCGCTTCAACGGCGTCAAGCAATCCGGCGACACCACCTGGGATCATCAGCGCGTCGACCGGCAGATGGGTGTGCTCGGTCTGGACTATCGCGTGGAACGCCTGCGCCTGGGCCTCGATCTCGGCCACACCGAGCGCGACACCGATGCGCCCCAGGAGCGGGTGCTGGTCGGCGCCAATGCCCGGGTGCCCGATGCCGACGAGGTGCGCCACAACTATGCCCAGCGCTGGACCCGCGCCCAGACCAGGGACACCTTCGGCGCCCTGCGTGGCGAATTCGACGTCGACGATTCGCTGATGGTCTATGGCGCCGTGGGCGCGCGCCGCAGCGATCACGATTTTCTGCGCCACAACGTTTCCCTCACCAACGACGCCGGCGATTTCACCGTCCAGCCGCGCGACTTCACCCGCGACGAGAACGTCCGCACCGCCAACGTGGGCGCGCGCAAATGGCTGCAGACCGGGCCGGTCAGCCACGAGCTCAATGTCAGCGCCGACTACTTCTACATGGACTTCGAGAACGGTGGCGGGCGCTATGCCAGCGGGGCGAGCAACCTCTATGCGCCCCGCGACCTGCCCGCGCCGGGCGTGCGCACCCGGTCCGATGCCAAGGACTACACCGAGAACCGCTTCAGTGGCGTGGCCCTGGCCGATACCCTGGGCTTCTTCGACGACCGCCTGCTGGTCACCCTCGGCGCCCGCTGGCAGCGGGTCAAGGTGGACGACTGGTCCGATGGGGTGAAGCAAACCACCGCCTACGACGAGGAAAAGGTCTCGCCCTCGGCGGGGGTGCTGTTCAAGGCCACCGAGCGCCTGTCGCTCTATGCCAACTACATGGAAGGCCTCAGCCAGGGCAAGATCGCGCCGTCCACCGCGCTGAACGAGGACGAGATCTTCCCGCCCTTCATCAGCCGCCAGGCGGAGGTGGGCGCCAAGTACGACTTCGGTGCCGTGGCCGTGACCGCGAGTGCCTTCCGCATCAAGCAGCCGGCCTACGAGACCAACGCCACCAGCCGTACCTTCGGTCCCAACGGCAAGCGGGTCAACGACGGGGCGGAGCTGAGCGTGTTCGGCGAGCCGCTGGCCGGCTTCCGCGTGCTGGGCGGCCTGATGTACATCGACAGCGAACTCAGGGACACCGTGGGTGGCACCTTCGACGGCAATCGCGCCCCGGCCACGCCCAAGCTCAATGCCAACCTCGGCGCCGAACTGGACATCCCGGCGGTGCCCGGCCTGACCCTGACCGGACGGGGGATCTACACCAGCTCCCAGTATCTGGATCAGGCCAACAGCAAGGAAATCGATGCCTGGCATCGCTTCGACGTGGGCGCGCGCTACGCCTTCAAGGTCGACGCCACCCGCGTGACCTTGAGGGCCTCGGTGGAGAACGTGATGAACGAGCGCTACTGGGCCTCCGCCGGCGCCTCCGACGACAGCGAACCCGGCCTGACGATCTCCACGCCGCGGACCTTCGTCTTCTCCACCACCCTGGCGTTCTGACGCCGCCGGAGCCCGCTGCTGCGCAAGGCTCGTGCAGTCCTGCGCAGCCGCAGATTTCATGAGCCGTTAATTACGGGGGAAACGGTGCTGCGTTATTCGGTTGAAGTTCGTTATCCATCGACAGGAGTGCCATGCGGATATAGCTGAAACAAGATTCTCATCAAGCTTATCGCCGAGCTATTTAAATAACGGACTGTAGTAAGTTCGGGCTTCCTGTCGTCCGCACATTGGCCAAAGTTGGGCGAGTTCAAAGACTGGACTATTGACGGGAATAGCGGTTGAAGGATGAGAATGAAACTGATTATCGTTACCGAAGATAAACGTCCCGAGGTCTGACGCCATGCTTCAACCATCCCTCAGTCGCGATACCGCATTAGCCGACAACGCCTTCTTTCTCACTCGCCAGGCGCGCTTCGAATCAAATGTCCGCAGCTATCCGCGCAAGCTGCCGCTGGCTATCGGCAAGGCCGCCGGTGTCTGGGTGACCGACGTCGAAGGCAAGACCTACCTGGATTGCCTGGCCGGGGCCGGCACCCTGGCGCTGGGCCACAACCATCCGGCGGTCACCGCGGCCATCACCGATTTTCTCGGTAGCGGCCTGCCCATGCACAGCCTGGACCTCACCACGCCGCTCAAGGACGCCTTCAGCGAGCGCCTGCTGGGCCTGCTGCCGGGGCGGGCAGAAGACTACTGTCTGCAATTCTGCGGGCCATCTGGCGCCGATGCGGTCGAAGCGGCGCTGAAGCTGGCCAAGAAGGTCACCGGGCACAGCAACGTGGTGGCCTTCTCCGGCGGCTACCACGGCATGACCCATGGCGCCCTGGCCGTGACCGGCAATCTCGCGCCCAAGCAGGGCGTGACGGGGCTGATGCCCGGGGTGCAATTCCTGCCCTATCCCCATGAGTACCGCTGCCCGCTGGGACTGGGCGGCGAGCAGGGCGCCGCGGCCCTGGCGCGTTATCTGGAACGCTTCTTCGGCGACGTGGAAAGCGGCGTCTGCCGGCCGGCGGCGGTGATCGTCGAGGCGGTCCAGGGGGAGGGCGGCGTCAATCCGGCGCCGCTGGAGTGGTTGCGGACCCTGCGCCAGATCACCCGGGCGCACGGCATCCTGCTCATCGTCGACGAGGTCCAGACCGGCTTCGGTCGCACCGGCGAGCTGTTTGCCTGCCAGCATGCCGGCATCGAGCCGGACATCCTGGTGCTGTCCAAGGCCGTGGGCGGTGGCCTGCCGCTGGCCTTGCTGGCGATTCGGCGCGAATTCGATGCCTGGGAACCCGGTGGCCATACCGGCACCTTCCGCGGCAACCAGCTGGCGATGGCCACGGGGCTGGCCACCCTGGAGGTCATCGAGCGCGAAGGCCTGGTCAGCCATGCGGGCCAGCTCGGTGGCTGGCTCAAACGTCATCTGGAGCGGCTGCGCGAACGTTTCCCCGCCATCGGCAATGTCCGTGGCCTGGGCCTGATGCTGGGCCTGGAGATCGTCGCCGCGGGTGGCGAAGCGGATTCGCTCGGCAGCCTGCCTGCCGATCCCGCCCTGGCGGCGGCCATCCAGCGCCACTGTTTCGCCCAGGGACTGCTGCTCGAACGCGGCGGCCGCGACGGCAACGTGGTGCGGCTGCTGCCCCCGCTGATCCTGCAGGAAAACCACTGCCTGCTGCTGCTAGAACGCCTGGAGGCGGCCCTCGTGGCGGCGCTGGCCGAGCCCCGTGGCTGAGCGCAAGGCACCCGTCGAGTGCCGTGACACCGGATCGCTCCCCGCGACGCCCAACCTCCTGGACCCTGCCATGACCTCTTTCGAATCCACGCTGCTTTCCCGCATCGTCAGCGAGCTGGCGTCTTCCCATGCCCTGATGAATTGCCTCATCAAGGAATTCGCGCTGCCGGAAAAGTGCCTGACTTATAATTGGCCGGAAGATCGGCGCGGTATAGCACCGGCCAACTATCTGAGTTGGTTGCAAGACGGCGGCGTCCCCTTGCTGATCAACTTTCCTGGAGACCGCCAGTTCTTTCTGGTCGTCGATCGACAGGATGAACTCGGCAGCCAGCGTTATCTATCCGATATCTATGTAAGACGCGGTGACCAGCCCTGGTATTGCCCGGACTTTCCCGCCTTCATCGATTATCTGCTGGAGTCCTGCGAAGAACTCGCCGGCGCCCACAACGGCGAGTTGCTGCAGCAGGTCCTGCAGAGTCAGCGCCTGACCGCGGCCATCGTCGACCACGTGCAGGTCACGCGACATCCCGCTCCGCTAAGCGACTACCTGGCCAGCGAGCAGGGTTTGTGGTTCGGCCATCCCAATCACCCGGCACCCAAGGCGCGGCGCTGGCCGGAGCCTCTGCCGGCCGAGGCCTATGCACCGGAGTTGCACACCAGCACCCCCATGCACGTGCTGGAGGTGCCCCGCGCCGGCTTGCAGGTGGCTGGCAACGGCCTGAGCGATGCCCAGGTGCTGCAGGGCTTCGTGGACCAGGCGCAGGCCGCCCCGGAGCGGGCGCGGATCGTGCTGCACCCGGTCCAGGCGCAGCTGTTCCTCGGCGATCCGCGGGTCCGGGCGCTGGTCAGCGAGGGGATGATCCGTGACCTTGGGGCCAGCGGCGCCCTGGCCAGTCCCACCGCCTCCATGCGCACCTGGTACCGCCCAGGTCATGCCTTCTTCATCAAGGGCTCGCTGAACGTGCGCATCACCAATTGCGTGCGCAAGAACGCCTGGTACGAACTGCAAAGCACCCTGATCGTCGATCGCCTCATGCAGCGCCTGCAGGGGCGAGTGGCGGGCCTGGACATGGTGCGCGAGCCGGGTGCCCTGAGCTGGGCACCACTGGCCGCCAGTGCCGAGGACGAGCGCTGGTTCCGCGAGCAGACCGGCGCCATCCTGCGCGAGAATTTCTGCCTGGAGCATGGCGCCGACTGCTGCCTGCTGGCCGGCACCCTGTTCGCCCGCGACACCCGCCTGCAGCCGCTGCTGCAGGACTTCCTCAGCCGCTGCGACGGTCGGCAGCCGAGCGATCAGGCGCGGCTGGCGTGGTTCCAGGATTACCAGCGGCTGTTGCTGGGGCCGGTGCTGCGACTGTTCTTCGAGCACGGGGTGGTGCTGGAGCCGCACCTGCAGAATTGCGTGCTGGTGCATGACAATGGCCGGCCCGTCCGGCTGCTGCTGCGCGACTTCGAAGGCATCAAGCTGACCGATACCCTCGGCGCCGAGGCGCTGGACGCCCACGTCCATCCCCGGGTGCGCCAGTCGTTGCTCTACAGCCGCGACCAGGGCTGGCGGCGCATCGCCTACTGCCTGTTCGTCAACAACCTCGCCGAGGCGGTACTGGCGCTGAGCTGGGAGCGTCCGCACCTGGCGCCGCGCCTGTGGCAGCAGGTGGAAGCCGAGCTGATCGCCATCCGCCGGGACCTGCAACGTGCCGCGCCCGAGCTGGATGCGCTGATCGCCGGCCAGCCGATTCCCTGCAAGACCAATCTCAAGGTGCGCCTCGCCGCCCAGGCCGATCGCCAGGCCGGCTACGTGCAGTTGGCGTGCCCCTGGGGCGCGGAGGTGCGTCATGGGTGAGCTACCGGCCGCGGTCCGCGCCGCCCTGGTGGAGGCCCAGGCGCAGTCCAGCGATCCCCTGGCGGCCTTCGTCTACGACCTCGATGCCCTGCGCCGGCACGTCGCCGCGCTGATGGCCGAATTGCCCCCCGGCGTGGAGCTGTATTACGCCATCAAGGCCAACAGCGAGGCGCCGATCCTGACGGCCCTGGCGCCGCTGGTGCACGGTTTCGAGATCTCTTCCGGTGGCGAGATCGATCGCCTGGCCGCCTGCCCGCGGCGCAAGCCATTCATTTTCTCCGGTCCCGGCAAGCTGGATTCCGACCTGCGCACCGCCCTGAGCGCCGGGGTCGAAGCCATCCACCTGGAGAGCCTCGGCGAGATCCAGCGCCTGCAACGGCTGGCCCGCTCCCTGGGACGGCTACAGCCGGTGTACATCCGCATCAATCCGCAATTGCCATCCGGGCTGACCAGTACCCTGGCCATGGCCGGCACGGCGACACCCTTCGGCTTCGACGAGGCCGACCTGCCCACCGCGGTGGCGGCGGTAGAAGCGGCCAGCCACCTGCAGCTGCAGGGCTTCCATGTGCATGCCCTGTCGCACCAGCACTCGGTCGAGCGCCATCTGCATCTGCTGGACTTCTACCTGGAGCGCTGGCCGCACTGGCGCGGCCTGGCCCGGCGCCCGGAGAACCTGGTGCGACTCAACGTCGGTGGCGGCATCGGAGTGGATTACCGTGAAGGTCGGCGATTCGACTGGGCGCGGCTGTGCGCGCACCTGCGCGCCCGTCTGGCCGCCCAGGCGCAGCCGCCGCTGATCCGCTTCGAACCGGGCCGTTTCCTCGCGGCCTTCTGCGGCTACTACGCCGTGGAAGTGCTGGATACCAAGACCAGTCATGGCCAGCACTTCCTGGTCTGCCGCGGCGGGACCCACCAGTTCCGCCTGCCGGTGGCCCAGGGGCACGATCACCCGGTGCTGCACCTGCCCCGCGAAGCGCGGGCGGCGGCGACCGGGGGCAAGGCCTGGACGGTGGTGGGCCAGCTCTGTACCCCCAAGGACATCCTCAGCCGCGGCCAGCCGCTGGGTGAGGTAGGGGTGGGCGACCTGCTGGTGCTGCCCCTGGCCGGCGCCTATGGCTACAACATCTCCCACGCGGATTTCCTCTGCCATCCGCGCCCGCGGCAGCTGTTCCTCGACGGGAACGGGAGTACCTCGGCGTGAGCGTGGCGATCCCGCGGGTCTGGGTGGCGGTGAACGTGCTGCTCGGCACGGTCACCGTCAGCCTGGCCAATACCGCGCTCAACCCGGCCCTGCCGGCCTTCATCGCCGCCTTCGACCTGGGTCCGCTGCTGGCCAGCTGGATCGTCGCCGGCTTCATGGTCGCCATGGGCATCACCATGCCGCTGACCGGCTTTCTGGCCGAGCGCCTCGGGCGGCGGCGGCTCTATCGCCTCGGGCTGCTGGCCTTCATCGCCGGTTCGGCGCTGGGCGCCCTGGCCGATTCCATCGCCGGCGTGCTGCTGGCGCGGATGGTCCAGGGGGTGGCCAGCGGCCTGATGATTCCCCTGGCGCTGGGCATCATCTTTTCCGTCTATCCCAGGGAGGAGCGCGGGCGGGTGACCGGCTGGTGGGGTGGGGCGGTGATGCTGGCGCCGGCAGTGGGTCCGCTGTGCGGTAGCCTGCTGCTGGAGGTGTTCGACTGGCGCGCCCTGTTCCTGCTCAACGTCCCGGTGGGCCTGCTGGCCCTGGCCATGGGGCAGGTGGTGCTGCCCGCGGATGGTCCTCGCGAACACAGGCCCTTCGACCTGGCCGGCTACCTGCTGATCGCCAGTGGCCTGGGGCTGCTGCTGGTGACCCTCGGCCGGCTGCGCGAGCTGACGGCGCTGGGCGAACCCCTCAATCTGCTGGCCCTGGCGGCCGGATTCCTGTGTCTGCAGGCCTTCGTCCGGCTGCAACTGCGGCGCAGCCATCCGCTGCTGCCGCTGCGCCTGTTCGCCCTGCGCGGCTACCGGGCCAGCGTCATCATCGCCGTGGTCCAGGCGGTGGGCATGTTCGAATGCCTGGTGCTGCTGCCGCTGCTGATCCAGCTGGTGCTGGGCCACAGCGCGCTCTGGACCGGCCTGGCCCTGCTCTGCACGGCGCTGGCGGCGGCGCTGTTCGGTCAGGTCGGTGGCCGCCTGCTCGACCGCCGCGGACCCCGTGGCGTGATCGCTACCGGCCTGGCGCTCAGCGGCCTGGCCACCCTGGCCCTGGGCGTGGTCGGCAGCCATGCCGGGCTGGCCTGGATCTGCGCGCTGATGGTGCTGCGCGGCATCGGCCTGGGGCTGTCCTACATGCCGGCCACCACCGCCGGCCTCAATACCCTGCCGGATGCCCAGGTCACCCAGGGCGCGGCCATGAACAACATCGCCCGGCGCCTGGTGTCCTCGGTGGCCGTGGTGGCCGCCTCCCTGTGGCTGGAACTGCGCCTGGGCGGCGCGGCCGGCTGGGGCCCGCGCCAGGCCGCCACCGGCGTCGCCATCCAGGACGCCTTCATCGCCACCGGTCTGTTCATCCTGCTGGCACTGCCCTGGGCCTGGCGCTTTCCCGCCGCCCAATCCCTTTCCGTTCGGAGGTACTCATGACCGCTCAGCTTTCACTTCCCGCGCAGCCCTGGCCGTCGCCCGCCGACGCCGCCCTCTATCGCCAGGTCGAGCAGCGCGTGGTGGCGCAGTTGCTGCAGACGCTGATCTACGAAGAGGTGCTCAGGGCCGAGGTACAGCCGGTGGCCGAGGGTCTGGCAGCGTATCGCCTGGCCGGTACCGCCGCCGATGGCACACCGGTGCAGTACCTGGGCTATGCGCCCGCAGATGCCAGCTTCGGCCTGATCCGCCTGGATCCGCAGCGCCTGGTGCGCCAGGACGATAAGGGGAGCCGCGCGCCGACGCTGCACGAGACCCTGGCCGAATTGCTCGGCGAGCAGAGCGATTCGCCGCTGTGGCCGCGTTTCGTCCAGGAGCTGGAGCAGACGCTGCTCAAGGACCTGCAGTCGCGCCGTCAGGATTATCGTCCTGAACGCCCGGCGCACGAGCTGGACGTGGACGCGCTGGAGCGGCACTTCATGGACGCCCATGGCTACCACCCCTGCTACAAGTCGCGCATCGGCTTTTCCCTGGCGGAGAATCGCCGCTACGGACCGGAATTCGGCGAGCCGATCCAGCTGGTCTGGCTGGCCCTGGCGCGCGCGCGGGCCTCGGTGGGGCACTCCGGCCGCCTGGACTTCCCGGCCTTCATCGCCGAGGAATTCGGCGCCCAGCGCTGGGCGGCCCTGGCCGCCGAGTGGCGCGAACAGGGTAGGGCGTTGGACGACTATCAGTTGATCCCGGTGCATCCCTGGCAGTGGGAGCAGCACCTGGCCGCGCTGTTCCAGCCCGAACTGGTAAGCGGCGAGTTGCTCTACCTGGGCACCTCTCGCGACCAGTACGTGGCCCAGCAGTCCATCCGCACCCTGGCCAATCGCAGCGCGCCCGAGCGGCCCTACGTCAAGCTGGCGATGTGCCTGACCAACACCTCCAGCACCCGCATCCTGGCGCGCCACACGGTGCTCAACGGCCCGATTATCACCGACTGGCTGCAGCGCCTGATCGCAACCGATGCCACGGCCCGGGATCTGGACTTCGTGGTGCTCGGCGAGGTCGCGGGCGTCGCCTACGACAGTCGCACGCTGCCGGTCAGCCGCGCGGGGCAGGTCTACGGCACCCTTGGCGCCGTCTGGCGCGAGAGCATCCATGCCTATCTGCGCGCGGATGAACAGGCGATACCCTTCAACGGCCTGACCCAGGTGGAGAATCGCTACGGCCAGGGCGCGCCATGGCCCTTCGTCGCCGCCTGGATCGAGCGCCACGGCCTGGACGCCTGGCTGCGGCAGTTGCTCAAGGTCACGGTGACGCCGCTCATGCACATGCTCCACGCCGAAGGCATCGGCATGGAGTCCCATGGCCAGAACATCGTGCTGATCCACCGCGACGGCTGGCCGCTGCGCATCGCCCTCAAGGACTTCCACGACGGCGTACGCTATGCCGAGCGCCACCTGGCGCGTCCGGAGCTGCGCCCGACCCTTGCGCCCGTGCCGGCGAGCCACGCGCGAATCAACCGCAACTCCTTCATCCTCACCGAGGACGTGGACGCGGTACGCGACTTCACCTGCGATGCCTTCTTCTTCATCGCCCTGGGCGAGCTGGCGGTGTTTCTGCGCCAGCACTTCGCCCTGGCCGAGGCCGACTTCTGGCAGGCGACCGCCGCGGTCATCCTCGACTACCAGCGTGCCCATCCCCAGCACCGGGAGCGCTATGCGCTGTTCGACGTCTTCGCTCCCACCTTCGAGGTGGAGGAGCTGACCAAGCGGCGCCTGCTGGGCGATGGCGAGCGGCGCTTCAAGGCGGTGGCCAACCCCCTGCATCCCTACCGGCCCGTCGCATGCTGAGGCGCAACCGACTCAAGGCCGCCCTGGCGGCCGGCACGCCCAGCCACGGCCTGTTCGCCTCGTTGCCCACGCCCGCCAGCATCGAGCTGATCGCCGAAGCCGGCTACGACTTCGTGATCATCGACCTGGAGCACGTGCTGATCAATCCGGAAACCCTGGAGAACATGATCCGCACCGCCGAGAGCTACGACCTCACGCCGCTGGTGCGGGTGCCGGACGCCGAGCCCAAGCGCCTCTTGCGCCTGCTCGATGCCGGGGCCCAGGGGATCGTGCTGCCCTGCGTGGATGACCCGGCGGTGCTGGCCGCTGCGGTGCGCGCCTGCAAGTACCACCCGGAGGGCGAGCGCAGCCTCAATGCAGGCCGTCCGGGCTCCTTCGGCAAAGCCAGCCTGGCCGACTATGTGACTCGCGCCAATGCGCAGATCCTGGTGGTCGCCATGATCGAGAACGCCACCGGCGTAGCCCGGGCGGCGGAGATCGCCGCGGTGCCCGGGGTGGACCTGCTGCTCGAAGGGGCGGCGGACCTGTCGCAATCCCTTGGCCGCCCCTGGCGCATCGCCGATCCCGAGGTGCAGGAGGCCCTGCGCCAGACCTGGGCCGCCGCCCAGCGCCAGGGCACCCCCTACTGCGCCATCCCCCGGCAGCCGGAGGACCTCGACCTCTGGCGCGCCCGGGGCGTCACCACCTTCGTGCTCGGCGACGAGCGCGGCATCGCCTTCCGGGCCCTGCAGGCCCGCCTGACCGCCCATTCCTGCGGAGAATCCCCATGAACGCCCAGACCCTCGCCACCGACCTGATCCTGCAGGACCTGTTCGACTGCCTGCTGGCCGAAGACGTCTTCGCCCCCATGGCCGTGACCCTGGCAGCCGCGCCCGCGGAACATCCCGCCACCCTGCAACCAGCGGCCCCGGAGGAGCGCCTCTGGGAGTGCTGCTGCGATCCCCGCGAGCAGCGTTTCATCGCCGCGCGCGTGCGCCCGGGCATCACCCAGGCCTGGGTAAAGGTGCCCGGTGCGCCGATCCTGGCGCGCCAGGGCGACGCCTGGAGCACCCTCACGCCGGATGCCTTCGTCACCCTGGTGTTCGCCGAGGCGGCGGCCGATCCGGAGCAGGCGCGGGGCATCGCGCTGTTGCGCGAGACCCTGGCCACCAGCCTGCGGCAGACCCGGCTGTCGCAGGCGCAGCCCCTGGTCCCGGGTCCGCTGCTGGAAGGCGACGGCCAGGCCGCCTTCCTGCAACTGGAGCGCTGGGCCGCCCTGCGGGATCGACCCTATCACCCCCTGGCCAAGGCCAAGCTGGGGCTGAGCGACGCCGACTACCAGGCCTATCAGGCCGAATTCGGCCAACCCGTGCGCCTGGCCTGGGTCGCGGTGCGCCGCGATCAGCTGCTGTGCGGAGAGGGCGTGGCGGCGGACGGCCAGGGGCCGGCAGCCGACCTGCTGACCCCAGCGGCGCTGGTCGAGTTGCAGGCCGAATTGCAGCAGCGCGGCCTGGCCGAGAGTCATTTGGCGCTGCCGGTACACCCCTGGCAACTCGCTGAGGGACTGCCGGGGCGGCTGGACGAAGCCTTCGCCAGCGGCGTCTGCCAGCACCTGGACTTCGCCGGCGCACGCTGCCACGCCACCTCGTCGCTGAGATCCATGCTCATGGAGGAGGGCGCGGGCGTGGCCCAGCTCAAATTGCCCATGGCGGTGCATTCCCTGGGCGCCTCGCGCTACCTGCCGGCGGTGAAGATGATCAACGGCTCGCGCAGCGAGGCCCTGCTGCGCCAGGCGCGGGCCCTGGACCCGGTGCTCGCGGACAGCCTGCACCTGTGCGACGAGTCGCGCTGGTGGGCCTTCATGCCGCCGGCGGCGACCCTGTTCGACGAGGCGCCGCGGCATCTCTCGGCCATGGTGCGCGGCTATCCCGCGGCGCTGCTGGCCGATCCCGACTGCCGCCTGCTGCCCATGGCCGCGCTCGGCACCCTGCTGCCGGGCAGTCGCCGGCATTTCTTCGACGACTGGCTGGCGGCCCAGGCGCTGGCACCGACCCCGGCCAATGTCCTGCTGTTGCTGGGTGAGCTGTGCCACAGCTTCATCGATCTCAACCTGCGCCTGTTCCGCCTCGGCCTGCTCGGCGAGGTGCACGGGCAGAACGCCGTGCTGGTCTGGCGCGCCGGACGCCTCCAGGGCCTGCTGCTGCGCGACCACGACTCCCTGCGCCTGTACGTGCCCTGGCTGGAGCGCCAGGGGCTGGCCGACCCGCACTACCGGATCAAGCCCGGCCATGCCCAGACGCTCTATCACGAACATCCGCGCGACCTGCTGTTCTGGTTCCAGACCCTGGGCATCCAGGTCAACCTCAGGGCCATCTTCGAGACCGTCGCGAACTGCTACGCTGTCCCGCTCACCGCTGCCTGGACGCTGCTGCGCGAGGTACTGGAAGAGCGCATCACGGCCCTGGACTTCGACGCCGAGGCCCGGGCGCTGCTCCGGGAAACGCTGTTCGAGGCACCGGACTGGCCGCAGAAATGGCTGCTGCGCCCGATGATCGAGCGGGCCGGTGGGCCCGGCAGCATGCCGTTCGGCAAGGGCAGGGTGGTCAATCCCTTTCTTCAGGTGAGCCATGCCCGCTAGTGTTTCCTCCGTCATGACCCGCCGCCGGCTGCTCGGGCTCGGCGGCGTGCTCGCCACCGGCCTGGCGCTGCCGCCGGGCGTCGCCCGGGCGCAGTCCACGCGGGTGGCCACGCTGTTCCAGGGCGCCACCGACAGCGCCGTGGCCCTGGGGCTCAGGCCTTGCGGGGTGGTCGAGTCCTGGAGCGAGAAACCCGTCTATCGCTACCTGCGCCCGGCGCTGGCGGGGGTGCCCTCGCTGGGTCTGGAAACCCAGCCGAGCCTGGAGGACCTGGCGCTGCTGGCGCCGGAGCTGATCGTCGCTTCGCGCTTTCGCCATGGCCGGATCGCACCGGTGCTGCAGCAGCTGTGCCCGGTGGTGATGCTGGAGGAGGTCTTCGAATTCAAGCAGACCCTGCTGGCCCTGGGCACCGCCGCGGGACGTGAAGCGGACGCCACGGCCCTGCTGCAGGCCTGGCAGGCGCGCATCGCCCGTCTGCGCGAGGCGCTGCAACGGCATTACGGGGCCCAGTGGCCGCCGACGGTGGCCGTACTGGACGTGCGCGCCGATCACCTGCGCAGCTACCTGCCCGACAGCTTCGCCGGGCGGGTACTCAGCGAACTGGGCTTCGCCTGGCCGGCGGCCAGCCAGGGCAGCGCCGCGCCCTCGATCAAGCTGACCTCGCGGGAAAGCCTGCCGGTGGTGGACGCCGAGGTCTTCTTCGTCTTCCTGCGCGCCGACCAGGCCGCGGTGCAGCGCAACTACGCCAGTCTGCTCGAACACCCGCTCTGGCAACGTCTGGGCGCCCCCCGGCGCGGGCAGGTCTGGCGGGTCGACGGGGTGGCCTGGAGTCTGGGCGGCGGCATTCTCGCGGCCAATCGGCTGCTGGACGACATCGAGCGCGTTCTGGCCACCCAGGGGGCCGCATGAGCGCACCCTTCAGATTACTGCTGCTCGCGCTGGCCCTGGCGCTGACCGCCGTGCTGAGCCTCTCGGTCGGTGCGCGCTGGATCGCGCCTACCAGCGTGGTGGCGGCGCTGGTGCAGGATCCTTCGCTGGCGCTGGAGGCGACCCTGGTCAACACCACGCGCCTGACGCGGCTGCTGGTCGCGCTGGTGGTGGGTGCCAACCTGGCGGTGGCCGGTGCCCTGATGCAGGCCATGACCCGTAATCCCCTGGCTTCGCCGGGGCTGTTCGGCATCAACGCCGGGGCTACCTTCGCCCTGGTGCTGGGCATCACCCTGCTGGGGCTGTCCAGCACGGAAGGCTGGGTGCTCTGCGCGCTGCTGGGCGCGGCGGTGGCCGGCACCCTGGTGTGGATCCTGGGCAACCGGGGCCAGGCGCGCCTGACGCCGCTGCGCATCGTGCTGGCGGGTGCCGCCCTGGCGGCGCTGTTCACCGCCTTCAGCCAGGCGCTGCTGGTGATCAACCAGGAAGGCCTGGACAGCGTGCTGTTTTGGCTGGCCGGTTCGGTGGCTGAGCGCAACCTGGCCACCGCTGCGCCCCTGCTGGTGTTCAGCCTGCTGGCCCTGGCCGCCGCCATGGTCCTGGCCGGGCAGCTGGATGTGCTGGTCGCCGGTGACGACCTGGCCCGTGGCCTGGGCCAGAACATCGGACTGATCCGGCTGCTGGCCGGGGTGCTGGTAATCTGCCTGGCCGGCAGCGCCGTGGCCCTGGCCGGCAACATCGGCTTCATCGGCCTGATGGTGCCGCACCTGGTGCGCGGGCTGTTGGCCCGCGCGCGAAACGAGCATCGCTGGCTGATCCCCGGTTGCGCACTGGGCGGGGCCCTGCTGCTGGTGCTGGCCGACAGCCTGGCGCGAGTGGTGATCCTGCCCCAGGAGGTGCCCGTGGGCATCATGACCGCCCTGTTCGGCGGGCCGTTCTTCATCCATCTCGCGCGCCGGGGAGGCCGCCATGGCCGCTGAGATCGTCTGGCGGCTCGGCCGTTTCTCCCGGCGCCTGGCCCCGGCCACCCTAGTGCGGCTGGCCGTCGCCGCGCTGGTGGCCCTGACGGCCTTGCTGCTGTGCCTCTGCCTGGGCAAGGTCTGGTTGACGCCCACCCAGGTGTTCGCCGCGCTGGTGGAACGGCAGGGCGGCGGCCTGGGTTTCATCGTCACCCAGCTGCGCCTGCCACGGGCATTGCTGGCGGCGCTGGTCGGCAGCGCCCTGGCGGTGTCCGGCCTGCTGCTGCAGGGCCAGGTGCGCAATCCCCTGGCCTCGCCGGACCTGCTGGGCATCACCAGTGGCGCCAGCGCCGGGGCGGTCTGCTATCTGGCGGTCCTGGCCGGGAGCCTGGGGCCGCATGGCCTGCCGCTGGCCGCTATGCTCGGCGCGGGCCTGGCGGCGCTGCTGGTCTATGGCCTGGCCTGGAATCACGGCGCCTCGCCGTTGCGCCTGGTGCTGGTAGGGGTAGGGGTATCGGCCATGCTCGCCGCGGCCACCACCTTCCTGCTGGTGTTCAGCCCGCTGACCACCACGCTGTCCGCCTATGTCTGGCTGACCGGCAGCGTCTATGGCGCCAGCTGGCCGGAGGTGCGCGCCCTGGGGCTGTGGTGGCTGGGCCTGTCGCTGCCGCTGGCGGTCCTGGCGCGACACGCCGTGCTGGCGCAACTCGACGACGACCTGGCCCGCGGCCTCGGCGTGCGCCTGCAGCGGCAACGCGCGGCCTTGCTGGCGCTGGCCGTGGCCCTGGCCGGGGTGGCCATCGCCTGGGGGGGCGCCATCGCCTTCGTCGGCCTCATCGCGCCCCATATCGCCCGGCGCCTGCTGCCCAGTGGTTTCGCCGGTCAGGCGCTGATGGGCGCCCTGGTGGGAGCGCTGCTGGTGATGCTCGCCGACCTCCTGGGTCGTACCCTGTTCCTGCCCCTGGATCTGCCGGCCGGCATCTTCGTCGCCGCCCTGGGGGCGCCCTTTTTCCTCTACCTGCTGATCCGGCAGCGCCCCTGAAGGAGGCTTCATGGCAACCCTGGCCAGCCGCGGCCTGACCCTCGGCTACGGCACCCAGACCATCATCGAGGCCCTCGACCTCGACCTACCGCCGGGTCGCGTCTCGGTCCTCATCGGCAGCAACGGCTCCGGCAAGAGCACCCTGCTCAAGGCCTGCGCCCGGCTGCTGGAACCACGCCAGGGCCAGGTGCTGCTCGACGGCCAGGACATCCACCGGCAGTCCACCGCCGCCCTGGCCCGGCGATTGGCGGTCCTGCCACAGACCCCGGTGGCGCCCGAGGGCATCAGCGTGCGGCAACTGGTCAGCCTGGGCCGCTATCCCTACCAGAACTGGATGCGCCAATGGTCGCCAGACGATGCCGCGGCGGTGGACAAGGCGCTGCGCCTCACCGACCTGCTGGCGCTGGCGGAACGGCCGGTGGACGACCTCTCCGGCGGGCAGCGCCAGCGCGCCTGGATCGCCCTGACCCTGGCCCAGGACACCGACTGCCTGCTGCTGGACGAACCCACCACCTACCTGGACCTGGCGCACCAGATCGAGGTACTGGACCTGCTGCGCCAGCTGAACCGGGAGGAGGGCAAGACAATCGTCATGGTGCTGCACGATCTCAATCTCGCCTGCCGCTACGCCGATCACCTGGTCGCCGTCCACCAGCGCCGCGCCTTTGCCCAGGGCGCTCCCGCGGAGGTGTTGACGCAAGCCCTGGTACGCGAGGTGTTCGCCCTGGAATGCCGGATCATCGCCGATCCCTATTTCGGCACGCCGCTGTGCATTCCCTTCGGTCGCGAGGTACCGCCATGTGCCTGAGGCCCACCCTCGACAGTGCCCAACGGGACGCGCTGCGAGCCACCTTCGGCCTGCGCGAAGCCGGTGAGCGCGACGCGCTGCACAGCCAGCCGGTCGCCGCCTGGCTGGACGCCGCGCGCTGCGCCGAGTTGCTCGACGACCTGGCGGCGCGCATGCAAGCCCCCACGCGGCGGGTCGCGGCGTCGCTGCTGACCAAGCGGCTGGGCTTTCTCACCACCGGGGTGGCCTTCCAGGCCCTGTCGGCCTATGACCGGCGCCTGGACCTGACGCCTGGCAATGTCTGGATCGAGGCTGGCCACGACCAGGGGCGCTGGCGATCGGCCCTGCCGTTGAGCGATACCCGGCCGCTGCCTGCCGTGGAGGATCACGCCACCGCCCGGGCGCTGCTGGCCCGCACCCTGTTCGGCGAGCTGCTGCGGCCGCTTTGGGAGACCCTGGCGCGGGTCGGCCGCGTCTCGCCCCGCATCCTCTGGGAGAACGCGGCGGTGCGGCTCTATTCGCTGTACGACCGGCGTCTCGCCGAATTGGACGATCCGGCCATTCGTGCCCGCTGCGCCGAGGACTTCGCCTGGCTGCTGGCGGCCACGCCGGCGGAGCTGGGCCTGGAGACCAATCCGCTGGCGCAGTTCCGCCGGCCTGCAACGGCCAATACCGTGGGACGCCCCGTTCGTTTCCGACGGACCTGCTGCTTCTACTACCAGGCCACGGCACCCGCCGAATACTGCTCCAACTGCCCGCTGATCCGCCCCCGGGAGGCCGTATGCCCAGCCACCTGAGCGAGCTGCCGGCTGGGCTGATCGCCGGCTACGCGGAGATTTCCACCTCGACCCTGGGCCATCTCGGACGTACGGGTTACCTGCCCGAGCTCAAGCCGGCGGTAGCCGGTGCGCGCCTGCTGGGCCGGGTGGTGACGGCGCGCATTCCCTTGCCCCACGGCGCCCTGTTGCGCGAGGCCCTGATCGCCAGTCGCCCGGGCGACGTCCTGGTGATCGAGGCCTTCGGCGATCCCCACTGCGCCTGCTGGGGCGAATTGCGCACCCTGGCGGCCCTGGTCAAGGGCCTGGCCGGCGTGGTGGTGGGCGGCGCCATCACCGACGTCCAGGCGCTTCGCCGACTCGGCCTGCCGGTCTTCCATCGCGGGATCAGCGCCGTCACCACCCAGGGCGGCGAGGCGCTGGGCGAACTGAACGTCGAACTCCAGCTCGGCGATACGCTCGTCTGCCCCGGTGACCTCGCCCTGGGAGACGAAGATGGCCTGTTCGTCCTGTCGCCCGCGCGGGCCGCCGCCTTGCTGCCCAGTGCCCAGGCCAAGGAGGCCGCGGACCAGGCGCGGCGTGCGCAACTGCTGCAGCGGCTCGCCGAAGGGCGCTGAGGCCGCTATTCCGGCTTGGTGCCGATCTGTTCACGCAGCAGTTGCAGATAGCGCCGCGCGCCCAGGCCCTGGGGGCGGTTCTTGATCCAGATGACGTCGATCCAGCGACGGATCTGGCTGGCCATGTTGTCGAAGCGCACCTGCTCGAGCAGGCCGGCGGCGATCAGTGGGCGCACCAGCGGGTGAGGCAGATAGGCCCAACCCAGCCCGGCCTGCACCAGGTCCAGCGTCGCCAGATAGCTGTCGGTGAGCCAGACCCGCTGCGACAGCACGATCTGCGGGTCCGAGGCGTTGCGGTCGCCGCCGGCCACCACGATCTGGCGGGTATCGGCCATCAGCGTTTCGCCCAGTGGTCGACCGGTGCGGGTCGAGGGGTAGCCAGGGGCGGCCACCGCCGTGAGCAACTGGCTGCCGGCCTCGGCGAAACCTTCCTGCTCGTTGATCCCCGGACGCTCGAAGATCAGCGCCATGTCGACGCTGCCGTCGTGCAGCAGGCGGATCGCCTCGGCGCGGGCCGCCGAGCGGATCTCGATTTCCAGCGCCGGAAATTCCTCGGCCAGGGTCACCAGCGGCCGACTCCAGGCGCCGGTCTGCAATTCCGGCGCCATCACTAGCACGAAGCGCCGCTCCAGCCCGGCGTGCAATTGCAGGGCATGGGCGTCGAGCAGATTGAGCTGGCTGGCCACCTGCCGCGCCTGGGGTTCGAGGGCGCGCGCGGCGGGGGTAGGCAAGGCCTTGCGGGTGGCGCGATCGAACAGCACCAGGTCCAGCTCGGCCTCCAGCTGGGAAATCGCCATGTTCACCGCTGACGGCACCCGCCCCAGGACGCGGGCCGCCGCGGAAAAGGAGCCCTCGTCGATCACGGCGAGGAATACCCGAAGCGTTTCGCTGGTAAAGACCATGGTTGTCAATTTCGCTGATAACGATCGTCTTTTTGTATCAGCCAGACAGGCTTAGAGTCCAGTCAGACCATAACGGAGACAGTGACATGAGCGAGTCGATGGCGGGCCAGGTGGCCCTGATCAGCGGTGCCGGCAGCGCAGCCGGCATCGGCATGGCGATAGCCCGCCGCCTGGGCGCGGCGGGGGCGCGGTTGCTTGTCACCGCCAGCAGTGCCCGGATCGCGGAGCGGGTGGCGGAACTGCGCGCTGCCGGCTTTACCGCTGAAGGTCAGGCCCTGGATCTCACCGAGGAGGCCGCCGTTGGCGACTTCTGCCAGTGGGCCGAGGCGCGTTGGGGCCGCATCGACATCCTGGTCAACAACGCCGGCATGACCATGCAGGGCAGTCCCGAGCCCCTGGTGGAGGTGGCGCGGATGACCCTGGCCGACTGGAATCTGACCCTGGCGCGCAACCTGACCACGGCCTTCCTGCTGACTCGCGCCGTATTGCCCGGCATGCAGGCGCGCGGCTATGGCCGCATTGTCCACGTCAGTTCCGCCACCGGCACCCGGGCGGGCATTCCGCAGGCAGCGGCCTACAGCGCGGCCAAGGCGGCCATGGTCGGCATGAACATGAGCCTGGCGCTGGAGGTGGCCGGGCAGGGCATCACGGTCAACGCCGTGGCCCCTGGCTGGATCGAAACCGCCTCCAGCCTGCCGGAAGAATTGCAGGCAGCGACGCGGGTCCCCGTGGGTCGCGCCGGCCGCCCCGCCGAGGTCGCCGCGGCGGTGGCCTTCCTGGCCTCGCCCGAGGCGAGCTACATCACCGGGGAATACCTGGTGGTGGACGGCGGCAACAGCCGCATCGAAAACAAGGGGGCCTGACATGCAGCCGGTCGTACTGGTCAGTGGGGTTCTGGGTGGCATCGGGGGGGCGGTGCGCGAGCATTTCCTGCAGGCGGGCTGGCGGGTCTTCGGCACCGATCTCGACGGCGCAGCCCTGGCGGCGCTCCAGGCCGACGGCCGCCTTGCCGGCCAGCACGCCGCCGACCTGCGCCAGGCCCGCGCGAGCCGGGAGGTGGTCGCCCGCGTCCTGGACCGCCTCGGTCGCCTCGACGCCTTGGTCAACTGCGCCGGCGTCTGGCGCGAAGGCCCGGCCGAGACCTTCAGCGAGGAAGACTTCGACCTGGTGCTGGACGTCAATCTCAAGGCCAGCTTCTTTCTCTGCGCCGCGGCCATTCCCGCGCTGCGCGACACCCGCGGCGCCATCGTCAACCTGAGCAGCGATGCCGGTCGCCAGGGCAATCGCAATGCCGCCGTCTACTGCGCCAGCAAGGGCGCGGTGACCCTGATGACCAAGGCCCTGGCGCTGGATCTGGCGCCCAGCGGGGTGCGCTGCAACAGCATCTCCCCCGGCGATGTGGCGACGCCCATGCTGAACTTTCAGGCAGAGCGCTACGGCAATGGCGATCCCGCCGCCTATCTGCAGGAATTGCTGGAGAAGTATCCGCAAGGCGAGCAGGCGCGCTTCATCCAACCCGAGGAAGTCGCCGAACTGGCCTTTTTCCTGTGCCAACCCGCCGCCCGCTCCATCACCGGCGCCGACCTGGCCATCGATTGCGGCGTCTCGGCCGGGCACTGAGCCCGGACCGAGCCGCCCTCAACCCCAAGAGGAGTCCGACATGACCACCAGTGGTATCAGCGAAGCCGCCGTCCAGACCTTCGTCGCGGCCGAACGCGAGCGCTTCCTGGCGCGCAATCCCAAATCCCTCGCCCTGGCCGAGCGGGCCCGGCACTCGCTGTTCGGCGGCGTGCCCATGCACTGGATGAACGACTGGTCGATGCCCAGTGCGCTGTTCGTCAGCCATGCCCAGGGTTCGCGCTTCCACGATGTAGACGGCCACGAGTACATCGACTTCTGCCTGGGCGACACCGGCAGCATGTTCGGCCATTCGCCGGCACCCATCGCCCGGGCCCTGGCCGAGCAGGGCGCGCGCGGGCTCACCACCATGCTGCCCGGCGAGGATGCCGTGGTCGCCGGGGAGTTGCTCGCCGAGCGCTTCGGCCTGCCGTTCTGGCAGGTAGCGACCACCGCCACCGACGCCAATCGCTATGTCATCCGCTGGGCGCGCGCCATCACCAATCGCAAGGTGCTGCTGGTGTTCGACGGCTGCTATCACGGCACCGTCGACGACGTCATGGTGCGCCATCAGGACGGTCGCACCGTGCACCGCGGCGGCCTGATCGGCCAGGCGCACAACCTGGCCGAGACCAGCCGGGCCGTGCCCTTCAACGACCTCGCGGCGCTGGAGGAGGCGCTGGCGAAGGGCGACGTCGCCGCGCTGATCTGCGAACCGGCCATGACCAACATCGGCATGGTACTGCCCGCCCCGGGCTTCATGGACCAGGTCCGCGCCCTGACCCGGCAATACGGCACCCTGCTGATCATCGACGAGACCCATACCCTGTCCACCGGCCCCGGCGGCTGTACCCGCGCCTGGAATCTGCAGCCGGACTTCATCACCTTCGGCAAACCCATCGCCGGGGGCGTGCCCTGTTCGGCCTATGGCTGCAGCCACGAGATGGCCCAGGCCATGCGCCTGGCGCAGCAGCACGCCAGCGAGACCAGCCACGGCCATGGGCACAGCGGCATGGGCACCACGCTGTCGGCCAATGCCCTGGCCATGCGTTGCCTCAGAGTCAACCTGGAGGAAGTGGCGACGCCGGCCGCCTACGAACGGATGCTGCCGATGGCAGCGCGACTGGCCGCCGGTCTGCGCGCGGTGATCGCCCGCCATGGCCTGGCCTGGTCGGTGACGGAGCTGGGCGCCCGCTGCGAATTCCAGTTCTGCGCCACGCCGCCCACCACGGGCGCCGAGGCGGAAGCCGCCTTCCATGACAGCCTGCAGCAGGCGCTGCACCTCTATCTGATCAACCGGGGCATCCTCATCACCCCCTTCCACAACATGACCCTGTGCTGCCCGGATCTCGCTGCGGAAGACGTCGATCTGCTGCTCGCCACCCTCGACCAGGGCCTCGCCGAACTCCTGGCGCTGCCCGGCGCCCGGGAGTGTCAGCCATGAACTTCGCCGACGCTCAGGAAGCCCGCGACTTCCTCGCCGCCCACCCCGAGGTGCGCAGCATCGAACTCATGCTGATCGATGCCAATGGCGTGCCCCGCGGCAAGCTGCTGCACCGGGACGAACTGCTGGCCATCTATGAGGAGGGCCGGCCGCTACCCAGCTCCATCCTGGCGCTGACCTTGCAGGGGGAGGACGTCGAAGCCACCGGTCTGGTCTGGGAGGTCGCCGACGTCGACTGCTGGACCTATCCACTGCCCGGCAGTCTGACCCTGCAACCCTGGCGCAGCACCCCGACCGGTCAGGTGCAGGTGAGCATGCACCCGACCCAGGGGCTGCCGGCCACGCCCGCCGATCCCCGGCACGCCATGGTACGGGTGATCGAACGGCTGCAGGCCGACGGCTTCCAGCCGGTGATGGCGGTGGAGCTGGAGTTCTATCTGCTCGACCGCACCCGCGACGCCCAGGGCCGGCCGCAACCGGCGCTGCAGATGAATGGCGTGCGACCCGGCTCGCCGCAGGTCTACGGGGTCTACGAACTGGAGCAGCTGCAACCCTTTCTCGATGACCTCTACGCCGCCTGCGAGGTGCAGGGCCTGCCGGTGCGCACGGCCATCTCCGAATACGCCCCTGGCCAGCTCGAATTGACCCTGCTGCACCGCTTCGACGCCCTCCAGGCCATCGACGAAGGCATTCGCTACAAACGCCTGGTCAAGGGCGTGGCCAACCGCCACGGGCTGCAGGCCTGCTTCATGGCCAAGCCGTTCGGCGACCAGGCGGGCAGCGGCCTGCACCTGCACGTCAGCCTGGCCGATGCCGAAGGCCACAACCTCTATGCCAGCGACGACCCGCAGGGCACGCCGCTGCTGCGCCATTCCATCGGCGGCATGCAGCACCGGATGCTGGATGCCCTGGCGATCTTCTGTCCCAACGCCAACTCCTACCGCCGTTTCCAGGCCAACAGCTATGCGCCGCTGGCCAAGAGCTGGGGGGTCAACAACCGCAGCGTATCCTTGCGCGTGCCGGGTGGTCCGGCCGGCAGTCGCCACATCGAACACCGCATCTGCGGCGCCGATGCCAATCCCTATCTGGCCGCCGCGGCCATCCTCGCCGCCATTCACGAAGGCATCCGTGACGAGCGTGACCCGGGGCCGGCCATCGTCGGCAATGGCTACGAGCAGGCCACCGACTTCCTGCCCACCGACTGGCTCACCGCGCTGCAGGCGCTGGAGCGCTCCAGCTGGATCCGGGAGGCGCTGGGTGAGCGTTTCGTCGAGGTCTATCTGGCGATCAAGCGTGCGGAATACCGGCAATTCATGGCCGAGGTGGGGGAACAGGACTGGCGCTGGTATCTGACCCACGCCTGATGGGTCGGTGTCAGATCAGTCCGACTCGCCCGGCACGGCGATGAGGCGATTCACGCTGATGATGCCGCCATTCCAGATCATCTCAACCGGCGCCGCCTGGACCACGGCAGTGACCAGGCGCGGGGTTAGCAGCGCCCAGCAATGGCTGCCGGGGCGGCGTACCGAGCGATAGCGCAGACCTGGGCAGCCGGCGCGTTTGGCGGCACCGCCTAGACTGCGCGCCGCGCTGTAGTCCAAGGGATCATGGATAGGATCTGCTGCTTTTAGCACCAGGGCGTCGCGTACCCCCTTCTCGGAGAAGCTCACCGAAAGATTACGGAAGACGAAACGCTCGTACTTCAGTGCCGGCACCTTCGACCAGTAGGCCTGCTGATGATGGTGGACTTCGGCAAGGGCGGTATCGGGATGGTCGGCCAGATAGAGAACGCCGAAGGTGCCATCGCTGAAGCGCGAACCCTCTGGATTGACATGAGTGAAGGGCGCTGTCGCATAGGAGCAACCCGAGATGCCGAAGGGAATCTGTTCGCGGGGAATCAGCTCCAGACGCCCCAGCTCGTTTTGTAGTCGCGGGTTGGTCAACACCTGTAACTGATAGAGCACGGCGAAATCTTCGGCATTGGCAACATCGTCGAACAGGTGGATGGGTGGGAATTTGGAGTTGACCAGGCGATGCCCTTGTAGACGCTCATCGGCCAGCAGGGGCAGGTCCTCCAGCTTCACCATCCGGCACCGCGCAGGACGTCGATACGCCGGAAGGTTTCATAGAGGGAGATCATGTCGCCTTGGGCCATGATCTCCAGCGGCGAACGGCCATTGAAGAATTCATTGTGATTGGCCATGGCGACGAAGCCATAGACGTTTTCCGGGTTGTCGAAAACCAGGCGCAACGCGGAATGCATGTTCAGCACCAGGCTGACACGCTGCAGTTGATCGGCATCCAGGCTCACCGCCCATTCGCTGTCCCGCTGCGACGCTCGGGTATAGGTGCTGCGTGAGATGCGCAGGATCCGGCAACTCTGCTCGCTGGAAGCTTGCCATCTTTCCAGGATATTGAGCGCTGCCCTTAGACCAATCGTGCTCTGGCTTTTCGAAAATTGCTCGACGATGGCAACCTGGGACATAGTATTCTCCAATCTGTAGAGGCAAATATAATGAATTCGAATCTACAGAGATAGAGGCCCTACTGCTCCCTTGCTAGGGCGGCTAGGTGGGCGTCCTAGCGAACGAGCGCCAGGCTGGCCTGCCAGCGCCGATCCCGGGTCGAGGGCCGGCGGTGCAGCCGCTCGTCCAGCAGCGCCGCGGCCTTGCCCTGTTCGCCCCCGCGCAGCAGGGCGACCAGCAGGGTGTCTTCGATGACCTCGCGCTGGGCGCCGCTGCCACCGATGCGGGGGACGTCCGCGCGCAGCGGCTCCAGCAGCCGGGCACAAGCTAGATAATCTTCCTCGGCGAAAGCCAGCAGGGCGCTGCAGAGCAGCGGGACGACCGGCCCGGCGGGCAGGACGCCGTCGCGCAGACGACTTTCCAATACGGCGACGCGGGTTTCCACCGCCCGACGATCCCCGGTCGCCGCGGCGATCAGTGCCATATGGACATCGGCAAAGGCCAGCCCTGGTTGCTGGAACAGCCCATCCGCGCTGGCTGCGGTGGCCTGCCAGAGGCCGACGGGCACCTCATGGCCATAGAGGCCCAGGCGCCAGAGAAAGGAGGCGTTGTCGCTGACCCGATTGAGTGGGCCGGCGGTGGACGCGTCCGGCGCCACGAAGCGCTGATAGAGGGCCAGCGCGCCCTCGTTGTCACCCTGTTCCAGGGCCACCAGGGCGCCGTGCCAGGCGATATGGCCATGCAGGGTACCGTGCTGGGGGTACTCGGGCAGCCAGCCGGCGATCAGGGCCTGCGCGGCCTGGCTGTCGCCGGATTCGTGCAGGACATGGGTCAGGGCATGGGCCGCGTTGACGTTGTGGCGGCGCAGCTCGAGCGCCCGCTCGGCAAGCGCCCGACCGTGGACCACGTCGCCGTTCTCGCCGTGGGACCAGCCGCGGTAGGTCAGGAACCACCAGTCATCCGCGGCGAAATGGCGGGCATGGCGCTCGCAGAGGTCAACCCGCGCCTGGTCGTGATCGGCACGCCCGGAAAACGCCAGCAAGCCGAAGGCCCCCAGCGGCAGGCCGAGGATCAGGATGTCGCGCGGCCAGCGCCCGGCGTGTGCCAGCGCGCCCTGCAGGGCCTGGGCGGCTTCCCCGGCGATCAGCCGCCGCACGACCTCGACATGGCTGCGCTCGCGCTCCGTGCCATGTCGCTCCACCAGCCGGTGCGCCTGGGCGATGGTCTCCCGGGCAGCGCCGGCCTGGTTGTCGATCAGCTGCAGCCGTGCCCGCGCTGCATGGGCCAGGGCGAAGCCAGGATCGGCCGCGATGGCCTCGTCCAACGCTTCCGCCGCACCGGGCCAGAGCGACAGCAAGAGATCTATGCCGGCCTGATAGCGCTCGGCGGCGCGGGTGGAAGCGGTGGACAGGGGAAGGTCGTAGCGGTCGGTGCAGGAGAGAGGCATGAGGGTGTTTCGATCTTCAAGCAAGGAGGCGCCACTGCCCAGCAACGGTCAGCGGCTTCGAACACCCTTGATAGCAGGCGGCCACGGGTACGGCTAGCGCCCGCAGCTCATGGCGGCTTGAAAGAAGCTCATGAACAGCAGACGGGTGCTTGCGTCCACCGCTTGCACAGCGGCGGTTAGAAGCGGCGCTGCGCATCCTGGCTGATACGGTGGCTTCGCCGCCTAGCTCGTTTCCCGACCTAAACGGCGCTGCGACTCGCCAACCATGCCCGCCACCCACCGTGCGCCGTGATGTCCTCGGCTCCCGCCAGGCCATAGGGCTCGCAGATGAAGCCGGTTTCCCAGCTGCCATCGGCCAGTTCGACCTTACCCAGGCCGAGCGGGGCGGGGATGCCGGTGAGAAAGCTACCCAGTTCGCTGCTGGGCAGCTCCCAGACCTCCACCTCGATGGCGGCGCCGTCTTCGGCGACCCGGACCATGCCCGGACGTAGCGGCGGGCCGCCGGCCAGGGCGTGGAGGCGATAGTGCGGCGCGCTCCGGGTCAGGGCCAGGCGGCGGGCACCGCGGGCGAGCAACTGGCCATTGAGGGGCAGCCCCTGCAGATGGGCACCGCAGACCACCAGCCGGGCACGGTCATGGTGGGCGGGACGCGCCGGCAGGCTGGCGTGCGGCAGGGCGCCGCCGACCAGCGCCAGGCCTTGGGCTTCCTGCAGGGCCGCGGCCAGGCTCAGCAGGTACTGGTCGGTGAAGACCCGGCCGAACAGCGTCACGCCCCAGGGCAGGCCGTTGGCCATGACGCCGGCCGGCACGGCCACGGCGGCGTAGTCCAGCAGGTTCATGAAGTTGGTGTAGTAACCCAGGTCGGCGTTGCGGGTGACCGGTTCGGCGGCCAGTTCCGCCAGGGTCACCGGGCGCGGATAGGTGGGGGTAAGGACGCAATCCAGTTCGGCGAACAGGGTGTCGCACCGGGCTTTCAGCGCCTGCAGGCGGTAGCCGGCGCGAAAGGCGTCCACTGCCGTGGTGCCGGGGGCCTTTTCCAGCACGGCGCGGATCACTGGCAGTACGGCGTCCGGTTCGGCCTCGATCAGGGCGCCGGCCACGCTATAGCGCTCGGCGACCCAGGGGCCTTCATAGAGCAGGCGCGCGGCTTCCAGGAAGGGCGCAAGGTCCAGCGGCACGGCTTCGCCCCCCAGGGCCTCCAGCTGGGCCTTGGCCGCCGCGAACAGCGCCGGGCTTTCCGGGCAGCCGAGGAATTCCAGCTGGGTCGGGACGCCGAAGCGGAAGGGCCGCGGGCGGCCGAAGGCGCTGGCGTCGTTCCACTGTGGATTGGCGCGGCTGTAGGGATCGCGCGGATCGAGGCGGGCGGTGAGCGCCAGCAGCGTGCTGGCTTCGGCGGCGGTGGCGGTAAAGAAGGTCACGCAGTCCAGGGTCTGGCAGGCAGGCACCACGCCGGCGGTGGACAGCAGTCCCTTGCTGCCCTTGAGACCCACCAGGTTGTTCAGCCCCGCAGGCACGCGCCCGGAACCGGCGGTATCGGTGCCCAGGGCGAAGCTGGCGACACCCAGGGACACGGCCAGCGCCGAACCGGCACTGGAGCCGCCGGAAGGATAGTCCGGATGGACACTGTTGCGACAGGCGCCGTAGGGCGAACGGGTGCCGTTGAGGCCGGTGGCGAACTGGTCGAGATTGCACTTGCCCAGCGGCACGGCGCCCAGGGCGACCAGCTGTTCCACCAGGGTCGCCGAGCGTTCGGGCACATAGGCATAGGCCGGGCAGGCCGCCGTGGTGGGGATGCCGGCGAGGTCGATGTTGTCCTTGATGGCGAAGGGGATGCCATAGAGCGGCAGCTCGGCGGGATCGCGATCGTCCAGGGCGGCGAGATAGGGCTCCAGCTCGGCTGGGGTCAGCAGGTGGATGAACAGGTGGTACTCGGGGTTGAGGGCCGCGGCCTGTTCCCGCAATTCAACGATGAGCGTGCGTGGGGTCCGGGTCCCGGCGGCATAGGCGGCGCTCAGGGTGTCGAGGCGCAGATCGAATGTCATGGTGGCTTCCTTCACGTCTTGTCGATGACCAGCAGGCGCTGGCCGGCGCGGATCGGCGAGCCGGGCTGGACCTGCAGGTCGTGGATCCGGCCGCTGCAGGGCGCGAGCAACGGGATTTCCATCTTCATGGACTCCAGGATCAGCAGCGGCTGGCCGGCTTCCACCTGATCGCCCGGCTGCACCTGGGCCTGCCAGAGATTGCCGGCCACCGGGCTTTCCAGGGCCAACTGGTGGCTGGCGAGGGGGGCGTCTTCGGTGGCTTCGACGGCGGCTTCCTGGCTGTCGAAATGCGCCTGGCCGGAGTCGATCCAGCGTTGCCGCTCCGCGGCGAAGGCGCTCTGCTGACGCCCGCGAAAGGTGGTAATACCCTCGGCTTCGCGTGCCAGGAAGGCCTGGTAGTCGGCCAGGGACAATTCGCTCTCTTCGATGCGCAGCGGCACGCGACCCAGGGGGAAGTCCGCGCGGATGCGTAGCAGCTCGTCCGCCGACACCTCATGGAAGCGGATCTGATCGAAGAAGCGCAGCAGATAGGGCTGGCCGTGGAAGGCTTCCACGTCACGGTAGCGATTCCACATCTGCAGGGTGCGACCGACGAACTGATAGCCGCCAGGGCCTTCCATGCCGTACACGCAGAGATAGGCGCCACCGATGCCCACCGAGTTTTCCGCGGTCCAGGTACGCGCCGGGTTGTACTTGGTGGTCACCAGCCGGTGACGCGGATCGAGGGGGGTGGCCACCGGCGCACCCAGATAGACGTCGCCGAGGCCCATCACCAGGTAGCTGGCGTCGAAGACGATGCGCTTGACCGCCTCCAGGGACTCCAGGTCATTCACCCGGCGGATGAACTCCAGGTTGCTCGGGCACCAGGGCGCGTCCTTGCGCACCGTGGTGGTGTATTTTTCGATGGCCAGGCGGCAGGCCGGATCGTCCCAGGACAGCGGCAGATGGACGATGCGCGAGGGCACCCGCAGGTCCTGGGCATCGCCCAGCGCCTGCCAGCAGCGACTGACCGCCGCCAGCAGCTCTGCCAGAGGCAGTGCCTCGGGCTGGTAGTGCACCTGTAGCGAACGGATGCCGGGGGTGAGTTCGTACAACCCGGGCAGCGCCAGCGCGGCCAGTGCCTGCATCAGCCCATGGCCGCGAAAGCGCAAGGCCAGGTCCAGCTCCGGTGGGCCGATCTCCAGCAGCAGATGGGTATCCCCGGAAAGCCGCGCCACCAGGCGCTCGGCGCCCTGGCCCAGATCCAGCACCACGGGATCGCCGCGCTCGGGCGTAATGGCGATCTCCGCCTGCGGCTGCAAGCTGCTTTCCTCGGCCAGGCGTGCCTGCTGCAGGCGTCGCGCGGTCGCCAGGTCCACCGGCAGGAAGCGCAGCCGGTCGCCGGCCTTGAGCTGGCCCAGTTGCCAGAGGTCGGCTTCGATCACTGTGACCGGACAGACGAAGCCGCCCAGGCTGGGGCCGTCCGGGCCGAGGATGACCGGCATGTCGCCGGTGAAGTCCACCGCGCCCACCGCATAGGGATTGTCATGGATATTGGAGGGATGCAGACCAGCCTCGCCGCCGTCTTCGCGGGTCCATTCCGGCTTGGGGCCGATCAGGCGCACGCCGGTGCGACTGGAATTGAAGTGCACCTCCCAGTCGGTGGCGAGAAAGAGATCCAGATAGGCCGGGCTGAAATAGTCCGGCGCACCGTGCGGTCCATAGATGACGCGCAGGGTGCGGGTCTCGGGCAGCCGGGTGGTCAGGGCGAGGGGCAGCCGGGCCTCCGCACGTGCGTCGGTCAGCGAGTGCAGGTGCAGCACGTCGCCGGCGCGCAGGGCGCGGCCACCGTGACCGCCGAACTGGCCGAGGGTGAAGGTGCTGCGACTGCCCAGGTAGTCGGGCAGGTCCAGGCCGCCTCTCAGGCAGAGATAGCTGCGGGCGCCGGCGCCGGTGATGGCGCCCAGGTGCAGGATGGCACCCGCGGGGACGCGAAAGACGCTGTCCATGGCCTGGGGTTGGTCGTCCAGCAGGATCGGCAGCGCCGCGCCGGTGACCACCACCACGGCCTCGGTGTTGAATCTCAGGGTAGGGCCGGCCAGGGTGATTTCCAGGGCGGCCGCGCGGCCGTCGTTACCGAGCAGGCGATTGCCCAGGCGCAGGGCGCGGTCGTCCATGGGGCCGGAAGGGGGAATGCCCACCGACCAGTAGCCGAGGCGCCCGGGGGCGTCCTGCACCGTGGTCTGGGTGCCGGCGCTGAGCACCTCCAGGGTGGTGGCCTGGTAGGTCAGCCCCTCCAGGCAGCGCGTCCAGGGCTGGCCCGAGGCGAAGGGCGCGGCGGCGAGGATCTGCCGCAGGTAGTCGCCATTGGTTTCCACGCCATAGAGCCGGGTCGCCGCCAGGGCCTGGTCGAGGCGTTGCCGGGCGGCGTCGCGGTCGGGGGCCCAGGCGATGACCTTGGCCACCAGGGGATCGAAATAGGGCGGGATCTCGCAGCCAGCCTCGATCCAGGTGTCCAGGCGCAGCGCCCGGCCATCCGCGGGTGGGAAGTCGACCTGGGTCAGCAGGCCCGGGCTGGGCTGGAAGTCGCGACCCGGGTCTTCGGCATAGAGCCGCGCCTGGATGGCATGGCCCTGGGGCTGCAGCCCCGCGGCGAGCACGGCCAGCGGCGGCAGTTCGCCAGCGGCCAGTTCGATCATCCAGCGCACCAGGTCCACGCCCCAGACCTGCTCGGTGACGCCGTGCTCGACCTGCAGCCGGGTGTTCACCTCCAGGAAGTAGAAGCGGTCGGCGGCGCTGTCGTAGACGAACTCCACGGTACCGGCGCTGCGATAGCGTACCGCGCGTGCCAGCTCCAGGGCGGCGGCGCAGAGCGCCTCGGCCATGCCGGCTGGCAGGTTGGGCGCCGGGGTCTCCTCCAGTACCTTCTGGTTGCGGCGCTGCACCGAGCAGTCGCGCACGCCCAGCGCCAGCACCTCGCCCTGGCCATCACCGAACACCTGCACCTCCAGGTGCCGGGCGCGCTCGATGTACTTCTCCAGAAAGACGCCCGCGTCGCTGAAGTTGTTCTGACCCAGCCGGCGCACGGCGTCGAAGGCCTCGGCGAGTTCAGGGTCCGTGCGGCACACGCGCATGCCGATGCCGCCGCCACCGGCGGTGCTCTTGAGCATCACCGGATAACCGATCTGTTGTGCGGCCGCCAGTGCCCCTTCCAGGGTATCCAGCAGCTCGGTGCCCTCCAGCAGCGGCACGCCCTGGGCGCGCGCCAGGGCCCGCGCCGTGTGCTTGAGACCAAAGGTGCGCAGTTGCTCGGGGGTGGGCCCGACGAAGGCGATGCCGGCGGCTTCGCAGGCTTCGGCGAAGGCGGCGTTCTCGGAAAGGAAGCCATAACCCGGGTGAATGGCCTGGGCGCCGCTCTGGCGCGCCACTTCGAGCAGCTTGGCGGTGTCCAGGTAGGTGGCCGCGGCGGCGCCTTCGCCCAGGCTGAAGGCCTGGTCGGCCGCGCTGACATGGCGGCTGGTGCGATCGGCTTCGCTGTAGACGGCGACCGCGGCGACGCCCAGGTCGCGCAGGGTGCGCTGGATGCGGCAGCTGATGGCGCCACGGTTGGCGATGAGCAGGGTGGTGAACATTCGAGGCGTCCTCGAAGGCGGCGGGCCGTCCCGCCAGATAAAAGCTCCCGGGGTCGTCCCCAAGAGGCCGCGCGAGGGCGGTAGGTCAGTTGGCGTCTAGCGCTTGCCGCGGTAGCTGTAGCGTCCGGCGCGGACTTCGCAGAGGCGATGGAGACGCGGTCGCAGCCACTGCCAGAGCCGGCGTGCGTGGGTCAGTCCCATAGCAGCACCTCCGCCGGAGTGGGGTTCCAGCCGTTGCAGGGGTTGTTGAGTTGCGGGCAATTGGAAATAAGCAGGATGACGTCGGTCTCGGCGCGCAACTCCACATACTTGCCGGCGCCGGAGATGCCATCGGCGAAGGTCAGGCCGCCGTCCGCGGTCACCGGCACGTTCATGAAGAAGTTGATGTTGGCGCCGATGTCGCGCTTGCCCAGGCGCCCGTCATGACCACCGGCGCAGAGGAAGTTGTCGCGGCAGCTGTGCATCTGCCGGCGATCCAGGGCGTAGCGCACCATATTGCTCTCCTGGGAGCAGGCGCCGCCCAGGGTGTCGTGGCGGCCACAGGTGTCGGCGACGATGGTCAGCAGGGGATTGCCCAGGTTGGAATAGAGCACGCTGCCGGTCGACAGATAGACCCGGCCCTGGCGTCTCAGGGTGCGCTGGGGATCGTAGCGTTCCTGGGGGTTGGCGGCGGCGTAGAAGAGGGTGTCCACCGCCTGGTTGCCTTCCAGGTCATGGATGCGCAGGGTCTGGCCGGCCTTGACCTCCTTGAGGTAGGGCGCTCCGGCCGGCAGGAGGGCGCGGTAGCTGGCATCTTCCGGGCGTTTGGTGCTGGCGATCAGGGTCATGGCAGGGCCTCAGAGGAAGTAGCGGGCGGTGTTCTGGAAGGCGCGCTCGTTTTCCGGGCGCGAGGTGCGGCAGCGTTCGGCCACCTCGGGCGCCGCGCGCAACTGGGCGAGATCGACCGGGCGCGGCGCATAGACCGGGTCCGGGTCCAGCGGATGCTGCAGGGCGGTCAGCACCACCAGGGTGTTCATGGGCGCATGGAGCTCGACCAGATCGCCGGCGCGGGAGTTGCCGGGCACGAAGGCAAAGGCGCCCGCGGCATCCACGTCCACCCGGCTGAACAGGTTGAGGGTCATCAGCAGGTCTTCCAGGCCCAGGCCCCACTTGGCCAGTTCCACCAGCAGGTTGTCGGTGCCATTGCGGTGGAAGCCGTTGCGCAGCTCCTGGTAGCGACCCGCGCCGTATTTCTCCGCCACCTCGGCGGCATTGGCCACGCCGCCAAAGCTGTCGTGCCAGCCGCAGGTGTCGCGCACCACGGCCGCCAGCACCCGCCCCATGTCGGAATAGAGGCAATGGCCGGCGGTGAGACGCGCGGTGTGCTGGCCCTTGAGGGTATCGGGCAGGTTCAGCCGCTCGCTGCGGTCATCGGCATTGAACAGCAGCAGGCTGACATTGGCGCCGCCTTCCACGTCGGTCAGCCGCAGGGTCTGGCCGCGGCGCAGGATGAAGGAGGCGGTGCCGCCGCCGGGGACGCGTTCCTGGTAGAGCAGTTCGTCAGTCATGGGCAACCTCGTCAGGTAAGGGCTGGCCGCGTCCCAGCCGCATGCACGGGCCGGGGCTTGGCGGTCAGGGGCAGGTCGTAGGTGATGCGGGCGCCATAGGCGCCGGGGGCTTGCGGGTCCTGGCGGACCTTGTCGAACACCAGCACCCGGGTGGCCAGGCTGAAGCCCTCGTGCAGGTCATGGGTGACCATGAACACGGTGAGCGGGCGCTCGTGCCAGAGCTCCAGCAGCAGGGTGTGCATGTCCTTGCGGATGCCGGGATCGAGGGCGCCGAAAGGCTCGTCCAGGAGCAGGATGCGCGGCCGGACGATCAGCGCCTGGGCGATGGCGAGGCGCTGCTGCATGCCGCCGGACAGCTGGCCCGGGTACTTGCCCAGCGCCTGGCCCAGGCCGACGCGCTCGAGCAGGGCGGCGGCCTGTTCCCGGGCCTGGCGCTTGGCCGTGCCCAGCAGCCGGCCAAGCAGCGGTGACCTGGGCAATTCCAGGCCCAGGGCGACGTTGTCCAGCACGCTCAGGTGGGGAAACACCGAATAGCGCTGAAAGACCACGCCCCGCTCGGGATCCGGTTCCGCCGAGAGCGGCTGACCATCGATGCTGATCTCGCCACGGCTGGGCCGCTCCTGGCCGAGCAGCAGACGCAGGAAGGTGGACTTGCCGCAGCCGGAGGCACCGACCAGGGCGCAGAATTCGCCTTCGCGCACCTGCAGATTGAGGCCTTCGAGCACCACCTGCTCGCCATAGCGCTGCCAGAGATTGCGGACCTCGATCATCAGCGACCCTCCCCGTACCAGGGAAAGGCGCGCCGCGTCAGCAGGCGCAGGCCCGCGTCCAGCAGCCAGGCCAGCAGGGTGATCCAGGCGACATAGGGCAGGATCACGTCCATGGCCAGATAGCGCCGCACCAGGAAGATGCGATAGCCCAGGCCATCGGTGGCGGCGATGGCCTCGGCGGCGATGAGAAACAGCCAGGCGGCGCCCAGCTGCAGCCGCAGGGCGATGAGCAGGCGCGGCAGCAGTTGCGGCAGCACCAGGCGCAGGATCACCGTCCAGCTGTTGGCGCCCAGGGTCTGGGCCTTGATCAGCAGTTCGCGGGGCAGCTCCCGGGCGCGCTGGTCCAGCTCGCGGATCAGCACCGGGGTGACCCCCACCACGATCAGCATCACCTTGGCCAGTTCGCCCAGGCCGAAGACGATGAAGAGAATCGGCAGGATCGCCAGCGGCGGGATCATCGAGAGCACCGTCACCAGCGGCGACAGCGGCGCGCCGACCAGGGGCAGGCTGCCCGCGGCGATGCCCATCACCAGGGCGATCAGCGCGGCGATCCCCAGGCCCAGGCCCAGGCGTTGCAGGCTGGCCAGGGTGTCCTGCCAGAACGGATAACCCCCGGTACGCACGTCGGCGGTAAAGGCCAGGCGCTGCACCGCATCGGCCATCTGCGCCACGCTGGGCAACAGCTTGTCGTTGGGGTTTTCCGCCAGCCGGGTGGCCGAGCCCACCAGATAGAGCAGGGCGAGCAGGGCGAAGGGCAGCAGGACCAGCAGGAGCCGGCCGCCCCGATCGGGATGCCGATTGATGAAGCGCATGGGCGTCGTCCTCGCGGCGGGGCTCAGAGCTTGCCGTCGGCGGCCAGCTGTACGAAGGTCGGATCGAAGCGCAGCTTGAGATTGCCCGCGTCCCCGCTGGTCTTGCCGCCCGGATAGGCGATGCCGATGGCCTCGGCGCTGGGTGCGCCCTGGCCCAGCAGGCCGTGTTCGAAGGAGAAGTGGGCGATGCGCTGCATGGTGGTCGGCAGCGCGGGATCCTTGACGAAGGCCAGGGCCTCGGCGGGCGTGGCGAACAGCCGGGTCTTGTCCAGTTGCGCCTGGAAGCCGGCGAGATCGGTACCCGAGGCCTTGGCCATGGCCTCCAGGGCCGCCTTGCCCTTGGCGTCGCCGGACTGCATCAGCGCCAGCATCTCGAACCAGGCACCGGTCAGGGCCTTGCCCAGGGCCGGGTTGTCCTTGAGCGTGGCGGTGTTCACCACCAGCATGTCGAGGATCTCGCCAGGGATCTTGCTGGAGTCGAACACCTCGGTGGTGTCTGGCTGAGCCTTGATCTCGGCCAGCAGCGGATTCCAGGTCACCACGTTGCGCACGTCGGCGGTCTGGAAGGCAGCCACCATGTCGGCGTCGGAGGTGTTGACGGTGGTCAGGTCCCTCTCGCTCAGCCCCACGCTCTGCAGCGCGCGCGCCAGCAGGTAGTGGGAGACGGAGAACTGCACCAGGTTGACCTGCTGGCCCTTGAGGTCGGCCAGGGTCTTGCCCTTGCCCTTCATCACCACGCCGTCGTTGCCGTTGGAGTAGTCGCTGACGATCAGCGCCGTGCTGTCCACGCCGCCGGCGGCCGGAATGGTCAGGGCGTCCATGTTGGTCATGGCGCAGCCGTCGAACTGGCCGGTGGTGTATTGATTGATGGATTCGACGTAGTCGTTGAGCTGCACGACCTCGATGTGGATGCCGTATTTCTTGGCCCACTTGTCGATGATGCCCTGGGCCTGGGCTTCGCCCCAGGGCATCCAGCCGGCATAGATCGTCCAGCACACCTTGAAGTCGTCGCGCGGGGCCGCCTGAGCGGTGGCACCAAGCAGCAGGGAACAACCGAGAACGAGCGAGGCGAGCAGGGGATGGCGCATGGGACCTCCAATAGGATGGACGACGGGACAGGAGCACGCGACTGGCGCTGTGTCTCCCGGGCTTTTGTCCCGCCGTGTAACCCCATCAGAGGTCGACGACTCTCGGACCAGACACCCGCACGAGCGAGTCGGAACCCTAGTCATCCATTGCAGATTGTGGTGCATCAAACCGGCTGGCCGGTGCTCCTGCACGCTATGGCCTTTGCCAGATGCGTGCCAGTTGCCGCCAGGCCCCGTGCCATGCTGATTGCTCGCCATGACGTTGAGGCTGTATCCAGCGCGCCGCCCCGTTGCAGTGCGTTCGAAGCGGCACGATGCACTGCTTTGACTCAGCGCCCCAGCGCCGCGATCAGCGCCTGGCGAAAGGCATTCACCGCCGGGGGCAATTCGCGACCCGCCATGCTCTGCAATTCGATCCGCCGCGCGGCCAGGCCTTCGTCCAGCAGGGGCAGGGCCACCAATTGGCCTTCGCGCAGTCGACTACGCAGGCTCAGTTCGCTTGAGAGCGCCACGCCACCGCCCAAGGCGGCGAAACGATAGAGCGCCTGCATGTTGTTGCTCACCAGCACGGGCTCGAAGGAGAGTCCCTGGACGCCACAGCAGATGTCGAACAGCTGGCGCACCGTGGTATCGGGCATCGGCAGCGCCAGCGGAAAGGGCTGTAGGTCGGCCAGGGTCAGCCCGGTACGGCCGGCGAGGGGATGCTCGGGCGCCACCACCGCCTCGATGGCGCCACTCAAGGTGGCGTCGACGCTGATGTCCGGCTCTGGCCTGAGGCTGAAGGTGAGGCCCAGGTCGGCGTCGCCTTCCTGGACCCGGCGCGTGACCGCCGCCGGCGCGCAGACCTCCAGGGAAAAGTGGATGCCGGCATAGCCCTGGCGAAAGGCCACGATGACCTCGGGCAGGAAGTCCAGCGAAAAGCCTTCGGTGGTGGCCAGGCGTACCTGGCCGCGGCGCAGGTCGGCGAGGCCCCGCAACTCGGCCGCGACCTGCTCGCTGGCCAGCTGCGCCTTGCGCGCATGCACGGCCAGACGCTCGCCGGCGGCACTGGGCACCACGCCACGGGCGCGGCGTTCGAGCAGCGGCGTCTGCAGTTCGCGCTCCAGTTTGGCGATCTGGCGACTCACCGCACTGGCCGCGACATTGAGCCGCTGGGAAGCTTCGCTGATGGAGCCGCACCGCACCACCTCGAGGAAATAGCGCAGGGCGGTGGACTGAATGCCGTAGGGCTGCATAGGGCCTCCTTTGCCGAAAAGGCATGGCTCGCATCTAAATATTCTGCTTGTGGCATGGGATGGCAAGACCTAGAGTCGGGTCAAGAGACCAACAACAGGCTTCAGCAAGAACTCCTTTCCCGCGTTTCGCGGACCTGCCTTTGACCAACCACCGCCCCGGAGACAGACGGCATGGGACTCAAAGGTTTCGCTTGTGGCATCGCGTTTTCCCTCTTCCTGGCCCAGGGCCAGGCCTTCGCCGGCAAAGCCAACGACACCCTGGTCTACGCCTCCGACACCGAGCCCGAAAACGTCAGCCCCTATCACAACGATGCCCGTGAAGGCGTCATCCTCGCCCACCTGGCCTGGGATACCCTGATCTACCGCGATCCCCAGACCGGTGAATACCGGCCGATGCTGGCCACCAGCTGGCAGCAGGTCGATCCGCTGACCCTCGACTTCGATCTGCGCCAGGGCGTGACCTTCCACAACGGCGATCCCTTCACCGCCGACGACGTGGTCTTCACCTTCAACTACGTGGCCTCGCCCGAAGGCAAGGTGGTCACCCAGCAGAACGTCAACTGGATCAAGAGCGCCGAGAAGCTGGGCGAATACAAGGTTCGCCTGCACCTCAAGCAGCCGTTTCCCGCCGCGCTGGAATACCTGGCCAATCCCTTGCCCATCTATCCCGGCAAGTACTTCCAGAAGGTCGGTCTGGCGGGCTTCGCGCAAAAGCCGGTGGGTACCGGGCCCTATCGCATCGTCGCGGTCACCAGCGGCCAGGGGGTCACGCTGGAGCGCAATCCGGACTACTTCAAGGACAGCCCCCAGGGGCAGCCACGTATCGGCCACATCCAGTTCCGCGTCATCCCCGACGCCGAGACCCGGCTCGCCGAACTCATGACCGGCGGCATCGACTGGGCCTGGCGCGTGGCGCCGGACCAGGCCGAGCAACTCAAGGCCGCGCCCAACCTCACCGTGGAGAGCGGCGCCAGCATGAGGATCGGCTTCCTCAGCATGGACGCCCAAGGCGCCTCCAGCCCGGATTCACCCTTTGCCAAGGCCGAGGTGCGCCAGGCGGTCAACTACGCCATCAATCGCCAGGCCATCGCCAGCCAGCTCATGGGGGGCGGCAGCCAGCCGCTGCAGGTGGCCTGCTATCCGGAGCAATTCGGCTGCGACGCCAAAGCCGTACCGGGTTACGCCTACGACCCGGCCAAGGCCAAGGCGCTGCTCAAGGCCGCCGGCTATCCCAACGGCTTCAGCACCGAGATCTTCGCCTACCGCGATCGTGACGTGGTCGAGGCGCTGATCGGGGACCTGCGTGCGGTGGGCATCGATGCCAAGCTGCGGTATCTGAAATACGCTGCCCTGCGCGACCAGCAGCGCGCCGGCAAGGTGCCCATGGCCTTTCTCGCCTGGGGCTCGTTCTCCATCGCCGACGCCTCGGCGGCCACGGGCGTGTATTTCAAGGGCAATGCCGACGACGTGGCCAAGGATCCCCAGGTGATCGACTGGCTCAAGGTGGCCGACACCGCCATGGATCCGGCGGTGCGCAAGGACAACTACCGCAAGGCGCTGCAGCGGATCGCCGCGCAGGCCTACTGGGCGCCGGTGTTCAACTATTCCATCAACTACGCCTTCACCTCGGACCTGGCCTTCCAGCCCTATCCGGACGAATTGCCGCGCTTCGCCCTGGCCCACTGGAACTGATCCGTCCCGGCGCCCCGCACGGGGGCGTCTTCAGAACCTGTTCAAGTGCTCGCGAGCTAGAGCCAAACAAGGCGAAAAGGCCTGAGGAAGCGGAGTTTACGAATGGTAAATGAGCATTCCGAAGGCCTTTTCAACGCCGTTTGGCCGACGCGCAGCAGCGCTTGAACAGGTTCTCAGCCGAGGAGCCGAACATGTCCGCCTATCTCCTGCGCCGCCTGGGTATCGCCCTGGCCGTGGCCTTTACCGTTTCCCTCATCAGTTTCTTCCTGCTGCACCTGTCCGGCGACCTGGCCACCGCCATCGCCGGACCCGAGGCCACCGCCGAGCAGATCGAGGTGGTGCGTCATCAACACGGCCTCGATAAACCCCTGGCGACGCAGTACGTCGAGTGGATCGGGCAGTTGCTGCGCCTGGACCTGGGGCAATCGTTCTTCTTCCAGGAATCGGTACGGGATCTCATCGCCAGCCGCCTGCCCATCACCCTGACCCTGGGCGCCATCGCGCTGCTGGTGGCGCTGCTCATCGCCATCCCGCTCGGGGTGCTGGCCGCGGTCCGGCGCGACACCTGGATCGACCGCCTGGCGCTGACCCTGGCGACCTTCGGCCAGGCGATGCCCAGCTTCTGGTTCGCCCTAGTGCTGATCGTCGTCTTCGCCGTCACCCTGAAATGGCTGCCGGTGTCCGGCAATACCAGCTGGCAGCACTTCATCCTGCCGGCGATCGCCCTGGGCTACTACGCCACTCCCTCGCTGATGCGCCTGACCCGGGCCGGGATGCTCGATGTACTGGGCGCCGACTACATCCGCACCGCCCGGGCCAAGGGCCTGAGTCCGGCGCGGGTACTGTTCAAGCACGCCCTGCGCAATGCGCTGATCCCGGTGGTGGCCCTGGCCGCGGTGGAATTCGGCTTCATGCTGGGCGGCTCGGTGGTGATCGAGGCGGTGTTCTCGCTGCAGGGCATCGGCCAGCTGGCCTGGGACGCCATCGCCCGCAACGATTTCCCGGTGGTGCAGGCCATCGTCCTCTTGATCGCGTTGATCTATATCGTGCTGACGCTGGTGGCCGATCTGCTCAACGCCTTGCTCGACCCGCGCATTCGCGTGCGCTAGGAGGCTCCATGACCGTCGCCAATCCCTTCGTGCTCGACGACTATCTGCCCCCGCGCCCGACGCTGGGCCGCCAGCTGCGCCGCTGGTTCGGCCACCGCGGCTTCGCCCTGGGCGCCGTGCTGCTCGTCGTCATCGTCTTCGCCGCCCTGGCCGCGCCCTGGCTGGCGCCCCACGACCCCTATGCCCAGGACGTGATGCAGCGGATGAAACCACCGGTATGGATGGCCAAGGGCACCTGGGCCCATCCGCTGGGCACAGACAAGCTCGGCCGCGACTATCTCTCCCGGCTGCTCTATGGCGCGCGCATCTCACTGTTCATCGGTCTCGCCGCGGCGCTCATCTCCGGCGCCATCGGCACCTTGCTCGGGGTACTCGCCGGCTACTACGGCGGCAAGGTCGACGCCCTGGTGAGCTACCTGGTGACCACCCGCCTGGCCTTGCCGGTGGTGATGGTGGCCCTGGCCGCCGCCTCCCTGGTGGGTGGCTCGCTGCAGGTGGTGGTGATCCTGCTCGGCTGTCTGCTGTGGGATCGCTTCGCCGTGGTGGTGCGCGCCGCCGTGCAGCAGATTCGCGACGCCGAATACGTCGCCGCTGCCCAGGCGCTGGGCTGTTCGCCCTGGCGGGTCATCGTCGGCGAGATCCTGCCCAATGTGCTGGGGGCGCTGATCGTGGTGATCACCCTGGAGATGGCCCACGCCATCCTGCTCGAGGCGACTCTGTCCTTTCTCGGCGTGGGCGTGCAGCCGCCGTTGCCGTCCTGGGGCCTGATGATCGCCGAAGGCAAGCCCTACATGTTCTTTTCGCCCTGGGTGATCGCCATTCCCGGCATCGCCCTGATGCTGCTGGTGCTGGCCATCAACCTGGTGGGTGACGGTATCCGGGATCTGGCCGCGCCCAGCGGGCGCAACTAAGCGGAGGACTGACCATGGCACTGCTCGACGTAAGAGACCTGCGGATCGATATCCCCCTGGGGGATGACACCCTGCACGCCGTGCGCGGCCTGGACCTGCAGGTGGAGCGGGGCGAAATGCTCTGCCTGGTGGGCGAGTCTGGCTGCGGCAAGTCGCTCACCTCCCTGGCGCTGATGGATCTGCTGCCGCGCCAGGCCCGGCGCCAGGCGGCGCGCCTGACGCTGGGCGAGCACGACCTCCTGACCCTGGGCGAAAAGGGCATGCGCGACCTGCGCGGCAATCGCCTGGCGATGATCTTCCAGGAACCCATGACCGCCCTCAATCCGGCCTACAGCATCGGCGACCAGCTCGCCGAGGTACTGCGGCGCCACCGCAGGCTGGATCGCAAGGCCGCCTGGGCAGGCGCGGAGGCCATGCTGGAAAAGGTCGGCATCAGCAACGCCGGCGAGCGCCTGCGCCAGTATCCGCACCAGCTCAGTGGCGGATTGCGCCAGCGGGTGGTGATCGCCATGGCGCTGCTCTGCGAACCGGACCTCATCATCGCCGACGAACCCACCACGGCGCTGGACGTCACCATCCAGGCGCAGATCCTGCACCTGTTGCGCGATCTGCAGCGGGAATTCGGCACGGCCATCGTGTTCATCACCCATGACCTGGGGCTGGTGGCGCGCATCGCCGATCGGGTAGCGGTCATGTATGCCGGCCAGATCGTCGAGCAGGCACCGGCCGCCGAGCTGTTCGCCGCCCCCCGACACCCCTATACCCGTGGGCTGCTGGCGAGCATCCCGGTACCGGGCCGGACCCGTCCCGGGCAGCCGCTGGGCGCCATTCCCGGCCTGGTCCCCAGCCTGGTCGGCGAGCAGCACGGCTGTGCCTTTCGCAACAGATGCCCGCAGGCGGTGGCGGTCTGCGCCGACAGCGTGCCCTTGTTGGAGGAGGGCGCGCACCTGGCGCGTTGCCATTTCGCCCTGCCCAGCGAACCCCTGCGCCGGGTCGGAGGTGTGCGATGAGCCGCGAGATCGCTCTGGAACTGTGCGACATCCGCCGCGAATTCACCCTGGGTCGCGGCCTGTTCCGCCCGCCGGCCACCCTCAAGGCGGTGGATGGCATTTCGTTGCGGCTCCATCGCGGCGAGACCCTGGGTCTGGTGGGGGAATCGGGGTGCGGCAAGAGCACCCTGGCCAAGCTGCTGCTGGGGCTGCTGGCACCCACCAGCGGCGACATCCTGGTAGGCGGCGAGCACCTGCGCGGGGTGGATCGCAAGCGAATGGCCCGGCATATCCAGCCGATCTTCCAGGACCCTTATTCGTCGCTCAATCCGCGCAAGACGGTGCGCGAGATCGTGGCATTGCCGCTCAAGGTGCATGGCCTGGGCTCGACGGCCGAGCAGCAACAGCGGGTCGCCGAGATGCTCGACGTGGTGGGTTTGCCACGGCGCGCCGCCGACAGCCATCCCGGCCAGCTCAGTGGTGGTCAGCGCCAGCGAGTGGCCATTGCCCGCGCCCTGGTGATGCGCCCGGACGTGCTGATCTGCGACGAACCCACCTCGGCACTGGACGTCTCGGTGCAGGCGCAGATCCTCAACCTGCTGCTGGAACTCAAGCGTGAATTCGGTCTGACCTATCTGCTCATCAGCCACAACCTGGCGGTGGTGGAGCACCTGGCCGACCGGGTGGCGGTGATGTACCTCGGCAAGATCGTCGAGGAGCGCGAGCGAGCGGCGCTGTTCGCCCAGCCGGCGCATCCCTATACCCGGGCGCTGCTGGATGCGGTGCTCACCCCTGATCCCAGCCTGGGCCTGCCGGCGCTGGGCCTGGGCGGCAGCTTTCCCAATCCCATCTCGCCGCCCAGCGGCTGCGCCTTCCATCCCCGCTGCCCGCGCTGCTTCGGCCCCTGCGCCGAGCGCTATCCGGAACGCGAACCCATCCCCGGCGGCAGCAAGCGCTGCCATCTGCCCGAACCTGCCTGACCCCGGAGTCCGCCATGACCAGCCGTACCCATGCCCTTGAGCTTGCCGCCGCGCACTTCGACAGCGGCGCCTTTCGTACGCGGCTCGCCACCGCGGTGGCCCATCCTACCGAAAGCCAGGCGCCCGAGCGCCAGGCGGAGCTGCAGCGCTACCTGGATGAATTCATCGCCCCCTATGTGGCCAGTCTCGGCTTCACCAGCCGGCAGCTGGACAATCCGGTCGCCGGCAAGGGGCCCTTGCTGATCGCCGAGCGAATCGAGGACTTGGCGTTGCCGACCCTGCTCAGCTATGGCCACGGTGACGTGGTGCGCGGTGATGCCAGCCGCTGGCGCGAAGGCCTCGCGCCCTGGACCCTGGTGGAGCAGGGCGAGCGCTGGTACGGCCGCGGCACCGCCGACAACAAGGGCCAGCACCTGCTCAACCTGGCGGCGCTGGAACAGGTGATCGCCGCCCGCGGCGGACGCCTGGGCTACAACGTCAAGCTGCTGCTGGAGATGGGCGAGGAGATCGGCTCGGTCGGCCTGCGCGCCTTCTGCCAGGAGCAGCGCCAGGCCCTGGCCGCCGATCTGTTCATCGCCTCCGACGGTCCGCGAGTCTCGGCATCCCGGCCGACGCTGTTCCTGGGTGCCCGCGGCACCTTCAATTTCGATCTGCACCTGGAGCTGCGCGAAGGCGGCCATCACTCCGGCAACTGGGGCGGGCTGCTGGCCAATCCCGGGATCATCCTCGCCCATGCGCTGGCCAGCCTGGTGGATGCCCGGGGCCAGATCCAGGTCGCGGGGCTCAAGCCCACCGAGCTGCCCGCACCGGTGCGCAGGGCGCTGGCCGACATCGAGGTGGGCGGCGCGCCGGGCGATCCGGCCATCGATCCCCACTGGGGCGAGCCCGGGCTGACCCCGGCGGAACGTGTCTACGGCTGGAACACCTTCGAACTGCTGGCCTTCACCACCGGCAATCCCGAGGCACCGGTGAATGCCATTCCCGGCAGCGCCCGCGCCCACTGCCAGATCCGCTTCGTCGCCGGCTGCGATTGCACGACCTTCATCCCGCTGATCGAGGCGCACCTGGCCGAACGGGGTTTCGCCGCGGTGCGCGTTTCCCGTGCCAAGGACGAGATCCTCCACGCCTCGCGGCTGGACCCGGAGAATCCCTGGGTGGATTGGGCGCTGACCTCCCTGACCCGCACCCTGGGCGAAAAGCCCGCCTTGCTGCCCAATTTCGGCGGTGGCTTGCCCAATGACATCTTTGCCGACATCCTCGAACTGCCCACCCTCTGGGTGCCCCATTCCTATCCCGCCTGCTCCCAGCACGCGCCCAACGAGCATCTCCTGGCCCCGGTCGCGCGGCAGGGGCTGCAACTCATGGCCGGGTTGTTCTGGGACCTGGGCGATCGCTGGAGCCGCAGCTGATGTCCCTTGCCAAGACCGCCGCCCTGGAGTGGCTCGCCACCCAGCGCGAGCCGATGACCCTTCTCCTGCAACGCCTGGTCGATACCGATTCCAACAGCTACGACAAGGCCGGCGTCGATGCCGTCGGTACGGTGCTCGCCGCGGCCCTGGCCGAAGACGGCATCGAGGTTGCCCGGACGCCGATCGCCGACTTCGGTGACGTCCTCGCCGCCCAGGTGGGGCCCGCCACCGGCGCTGCGGTGTTGCTGCTGGGCCACCGCGACACCGTCTTTCCGCCGGGCACCGTGGCCAGCCGCGGCTTCACCCGCGATGCCAGCCAGGCCTATGGCCCCGGCGTCGCGGACATGAAGGGTGGACTGGTGGCGAGCTGCTTCGCGCTGCGCGCGCTCAAGCGCGCCGGCGAGCTGCCGTTTCCGGTACGGGTGCTCTACACCGGTGACGAAGAGATCGGCTCCGGCACGGCTCGCCCGCACCTGGAAGCGGCGGCCCGCGGCGCCCGGGCCGTGCTCAACTGCGAGCCCGGGCGCGTCAGTGGCAACGTGGTCAAGGCGCGCAAGGGCGGCGCCACCCTGGCTATCAGCGTGAGCGGTCGTGCCGCCCATGCCGGCGTCAGCCACGCCGAGGGCGCCAGTGCCATCCAGGCCCTGGCGCTCAAGGTGGCCAAGCTGCACGCCCTGACCGACTACGAGCGCGGCATCACCACCAACGTCGGCCTCATCGAGGGCGGCACCTCCAGCAATACCGTGGCGCCCAGCGCCACCGCGCGCCTGGATGTGCGCTTCGTTGCCCTGGCCGACTGGCCCGCGCTGCAGGCGCGCATCGAGGCCATCATCGCCGAGGTGGAGGTGCCGGGGACAGCCGCCCGTGTCGAACCCACCTGCCTGTTCCTGCCGATGGAGGCGCACCTGAGCCACGACCTGCTGGCGCTCTACCAGCGCGAGGCCGAGGACCTCGGCTTCAGCGTCGAGGGCGAATTCACCGGCGGTTGCGCCGACTCCGGGTTCACCGCCAGCCTGGGCGTGCCCACCCTCTGTGGCCTGGGCCCCGTGGGCGGCAAGGTACACACCGACGCCGAATTCCTGGTGCTCGATACCCTGGTTCCACGCACCCAGGCGCTGGTGGCGACCATCCTGGCCCTGGCCGTAAGGGCCTGATCCTCTTGCCGGTTTCCGAACCAGGTGCGACGCCTGGCCAACGAGGGCCACAATCGGCTTGAAGCTGACATCGCCGGCGAAGCCCCGCCTCTCCATGAGCAGGGCGGTAGGGCAGCCATTCGTCAGCGAGACAAAAGGCCCTTCCTTGACAGTGAAGTTGTCTGGGCAAATACTCGCTGCAAGATTCATATAGATGACTAGATAACAAGGTGAATAAAGTCGATGAATTCTTTATCCAGTGATGCCCGACTGCCGCTGTACCAACGCCTGCGTGACCAATTGGCTGAGCAGATCGCCAATAATCGCTGGCGTCCGGGGGAGGCGATCCCTACCGAAGCGGCGCTTTCTGCGGAATATCAGCTGTCCACCGGCACGGTGCGCAAGGCGATTGATGCCTTGGTCAGTGAGGGCATTCTGGAACGTCAGCAAGGGCGCGGGACGTTCATTCGACGGGCGCAGTTTCAATCCTCCTTGTTCCGTTTCTTCCGATTCCAGACTGTTTCCGGAGAGCGCCAGGTCCCGGAGAGTCGCATCCTCTCGATCGAGCCCGTTGCCGCACCTTCGGCCGTAGCGCAAGCGCTAGGGTTGCCTGCCGATGCGTTGGTCATTCGTATTGTCCGCGTGCGTCTGCTCGATGTTAAGCCGGTGCTCGCCGAAGAAATCTGGCTGCCCCGCCAGCGGTTCCAGGCGCTGCTGGAGATCGACCTCAGTCGCGAAGGGCCGCTGCTGTATCCGATCTACGAAGAGGTGTGCGGACAGGTTGTTGCCTCGGCCGAAGAGACGCTGACCGCCGAATCGGTGAATGACGTGCATGCCCGCCTGCTCCAGGTACCGGTCAACAGTCCGGTGATCGTGATCGAGCGGTTGGCCCGTGATTACGCGGGTAGCCCGCTGGAGTGGCGTCGCTCGCGCGGCCACGCGGAGCATTTCCGCTACAGCGTGGATATTCGCTGACGCCTGTCTGCGTAGCGAAGCGTTCTGCGGCGGCCAGATCGCCGGCCGATTGCTGTTTGGTTGCCAACGTCGACCCTGTCGCGGCGGGTTGGCCGTCGGCTGTCTTGCGTAACACCTATAAGGATAAGACTCATGTTCAGCTGGTATCGCCACATCACTCCTCGTGAGCGCAAGACATTTTGGGCCTGCTTCGGCGGATGGTCGCTCGACGCCTTGGAAGTACAGATGTTCGGTCTGGCGATTCCGGCGCTGATCGCCGCATTCGCGCTGACCAAGGGCGATGCCGGATTGATCAGCGGCGTTACCCTCGTCACCTCGGCACTCGGCGGCTGGGTGGGTGGGACGTTGTCTGACCGCTACGGCCGCGTGCGCACCTTGCAGTTGATGATTCTGTGGTTCTCGTTCTTCACCTTTCTCTCGGCTTTCGTCACGGGCTTCAATCAGCTGTTGGTGGTCAAGGCGCTGCAGGGTTTCGGGCTTGGCGGGGAGTGGGCGGCCGGCGCGGTGCTCATGGCCGAGACGATTAATCCGCGCTATCGCGGCAAGGTCATGGGCACTGTACAAAGTGCCTGGGCGGTGGGTTGGGGCCTGGCGGTCGGGGTGTTCACGCTGATCTATACCTCTGTGCCGCAGGACATGGCCTGGCGTGTGATGTTCCTTGTAGGGTTGCTGCCGTCGTTCCTGATCTTCTGGGTGCGTCGTAACGTCGAGGAGCCAGACAGCTTCCGGCGTCTGCAAGAAGGCAACGCCATTCCGCAGAGTTTCTTCACGTCGCTCGCGGGCATTTTTCGCCCGGAACTGCTTCGCGTGACGCTGTTTGGCGGGCTGCTGGGACTGGGCGCGCACGGTGGCTATCACGCGGTAATGACTTGGTTACCCACTTTCCTCAAGACCGAGCGCAATCTGTCCGTGCTGAACTCGGGCGGCTATCTGGCGGTGATCATCCTCGCCTTCTGGTGTGGTTGTGTGGCCAGCGGTTATTTGATCGATCGCATTGGCCGTCGTAAGAACATCGTGCTGTTTGCCTTGTGCTGCGTGGTCACGGTGCAGTGCTACGTGTTTTTGCCGCTGACCAATACGCAGATGCTGTTCCTGGGGTTCCCGCTAGGGTTCTTCGCCGCCGGTATTCCGGCCAGTCTGGGAGCGTTCTTCAACGAACTTTACCCGGCCGATGTACGCGGCGCCGGTGTTGGCTTTTGCTACAACTTTGGCCGGGTGCTGTCCGCTGTATTTCCATTCCTGGTCGGGCACATGAGTGATGCCATGTCCCTGGGTTCGGCGATCGGTATCGATGCCGGAATCGCCTACGGCGTGGGGGTGCTTGCCGCACTTTGCCTGCCTGAAACCCGGGGCAGGGACCTTGAAGCCAATGCCACCGCCGTTCCGGCCACTATCAACGGCAATCAGCGCGCTCGGGCGTGATGGTCCCAACCTTCAGTAGATAAAACCCATGTCAGCTCCCCGCTCCAAGTCGATCACCGGCATTGACGCCCATGCCCATGTGTTCAGCCGTGATCTGCAGCTGATCGGTGCACGCCGCTACAGTCCCGAGTACGACGCCACGCTCGACCAGTACCTTGAGCATTTGCAAACCCAAGGTCTGAGTCACGGTGTCCTGGTGCAACCAAGTTTCCTTGGCACTGACAACAGCTACCTGTTGGCGGCGTTGAAGCAAGCACCTCAGCAGTTGCGTGGTGTGGTCGTGCTGGAGCCAGGCATCAGTCGTTCTACCTTGAACGACATGGCGCAACTGGGCGTGGTCGGCGTGCGCCTGAACCTGATCGGCAAAGCGTTACCTGATTTTCGTGACAGTGCCTGGCAAGGGTTTTTCAGCGATATCGCCGATCTTGACTGGCATGTCGAGTTGCACCGGGAAGTCAGGGATCTGCCGGGCTTGATCCGGCAATTGACGCCGTTCGGGGTGAAATTGGTGATCGATCACCTGGGGCGGCCGGAGGCGAATGCGGGTCTCGATCAGCCCGGGTTTGGCGAGTTGCTTGAGGCCGGATCGAAAGGCTCGATCTGGATCAAGGTATCGGGAATCTATCGTCTGGGAGGTACGCCACGACAGAACATTGATTTCGCTCGAAGGGCATTACCGTTGCTGGAAAAAAGCGTTGGCCTGCATCAGTTGGTATGGGGCAGCGACTGGCCGCATACCCAGCATGAGCAAAGCGTTGACTTCGCCACCGTCGTCGACCAGTTGCAAGCCCTGGAGCTCTCCGCGCAAGCCAGCGCCGCGCTACTGGTGCAGGCGCCTCGCAGGTTATTTGGTTTCTAGAAAGACGAACGCTGCAACCTGGCCGTTGCAGAGGCCATTCATTTCACCCACTTACAAGAGTTTGGCACCAGCCCAACCGAGAACCTTTCATGACTCCCTTAGATATAGATCTGTTACTGACTGCATTGATCAGCGTCGTGGTGCTGGTAGTGCTGATCGTCTCGCGCCTCAAGATGCACCCGCTGCTGGCGTTGCTGGTAGTTTCCGTCGGCGTAGGCTTTGCAACCGGTATGGAGCCAGATCGCATCGTCTCCCAGCTGGTCACCGGCGCCGGCAAGACACTGGGGGCAGTGGGGGTGGTCATCGCGCTGGGGGCGATGCTCGGCAAAATACTTGCGGACGCCGGCGTCACCGAGCAGATTGCCGCGGTCATCCTCAGGCGCACATCGGATCGGATGATTCCGTGGGCGATGATGATGGTCGCGTTCGTGATTGGCATTCCGATGTTTTTCGAGGTCGGCCTGGTGATCATGCTGCCGCTGATCTTTAGCGTGGCGCGCAAGCTGGAAAGTCAGGCGCGCTTCAAGGGTTCAGCCTATGTCTATGTGGGCGTTCCGGTGATTGCCGCACTGGCTGCCATGCACGGTATGGTCCCGCCGCACCCAGGCCCGTTGACGGCCATCGCCGCGCTGAAAACCTCGGTCGGACCGACCATGCTCTATGGTTTCCTGGCGGCTATCCCGGCCATGATCCTGGGCGGCCCACTGTATGGCGCTTTCATTTCCCCGCGCATGAGCACTCGGCCCGATCAGGTGTTGCTGGATCAGTTCACCCTGGCTGAAAAAGCCGACGATAAACCAGGCCCCAGCGTATACCTTGGCGTGCTGGCAGCCTTGCTGCCGGCGATCCTGATGCTGATCCATGCCGTCGCCGAGATGGTATTGGCCAAGGACAATGCGCTGCTGAAAATGGCCGGTTTCCTCGGCAATCCGCTGATAGCGATGCTGCTGGGTGTGCTGTTCGCCGGGGCAAGTCTGGTACTCGCGCGTGGCGGCGATGCGGAGCAATTGCGCGAATCGCTGGGCAAGAGCCTCAAGCCAATCGCCTCGATCATCATGATCATCGCTGGCGGCGGTGCCTTTCAGCAGCTGCTGACCAGCGCCAAGGTGGGCGATGCGATTGTCCACCTGACTCAGCAGTCGGCGTTCCCTCCGCTGGTCCTCGGCTGGTTGATCGCCATGTTGCTTTCGGTCTCTACCGGTTCCGCCACGGTAGGTATCGTAGGGGCTGCCGGCTTGCTGGCGCCGCTCGCCGGTGCCGATCCCAGCCTCAACCTGCCGCTGCTGGCCTTGTCCATTGGCTGCGGCTCGCTGTTCTTCAACTACGCCAACCATGCAGGTTTCTGGATGGTGAAGGAATCCTTCGGCATGACGATGGGCGAAGCCACCAAGACCATTTCGGTGGTGCAATCGATCGTCGCCGTGGTCGGTTTGATCGTGGTGTTGCTGTTGAACGTGGTCGTGTAATGACCTGAGGCGGCGTCGAATCAGGACGCCGTCCTCTGTGAAATCCCTTATCTGAACGGGCGCCGCTCGGCACCCGTCCTTCCCTGGGCGCCACCCGCCTGTTCAGATAGGCAACAGCCCCTCGGTCTTGACTTCGTTCAGCACGAAAAAGGTGCGCACCTGGCGCACGCCGGGCAGGGCGATCAGCCGTTCGCTGTGCAGGCGATTGAAGGCGGCGATGTCCTTGACCCTGAGCTTGATGAAGTAGTCGACGTCACCGGCCACCAGGTAACACTCCAGCACCGGGGGCAGGGCGCGGGCCGCCGCTTCGAAGGCCTGAAAGGAATCCGGGGTCGATCTGTCCAGCACCACGCCCACCAGTACCGCGGTTTCCCGTTGCACCGCCTTGGGGTCCACATGGGCCCTGACGCTGGTGATGACGCCGCTCTCGAACAACCTGCGCGTGTGGTTCCAGCAGGCGCTCGGGCTCAGGGCAACCTGGCGGGCCAGCTCGGCATTGCTCAGCCGGCCGTCCTGCTGCAGGGCGCGCAGGATCTTGCGTTCTACCGGGGTCAGTTCCGCAGCTTCGCTCATCGAAAGATTCTCCTTATAAAGCGGTTGTTGGAGGAACATCCATGCGGATTCTGGGAATCGTTCAAAAGGAAAGCAGATTTCGTACCGCTCATTCGAAAGCACCTTTTTCAGGGTTTTCCCTAGCATTGAAGGCGTTCTCTCACCACTGGAGTCGCTGCTATGTCCCTGGATCTCGAAAAGCGTTTTCCCCGCGTCAAGCTCGGTTACTTCCCATCGCCCCTGCACAAGCTGGAGCGCATGTCGAAGGACCTCGGTATCGAACTCTGGGCCAAGCGTGACGACGTGTCCTCCGGTCTCGCCTATGGCGGCAACAAGGTGCGCAAGCTGGAATGGCTGGCCGCCGATGCCCTGGCGCAGGGCTGCGACACCCTGGTCTCCATCGGCAACATCCAGTCCAACCACACCCGCCAGGTCGCTGCCGTCGCCGCGGTGCTGGGCATGAAGTGCCGGCTGGTCCAGGAGGAGTGGACCAAGTGGGAAGACCCGGTCTACGACAAGGTCGGCAACATCCTGCTGTCCCGCCTGATGGGCGCCCAGACGCTGCTGGAAGGCGAGGGCTATTCCACCGCGGTGAAGGCCACTTGGGAGCGTGCCCTGGATGAGGTGCGGCGTGAGGGCGGCAAGCCCTACGCCATTCCCGCCGGCGCCTCGGACCATCCGCTGGGTGGCCTCGGCTATGCTCATTTCGCCGATGAACTGGCCGGCCAGGAGCGCGAGCAGGGCCTCTTCTTCGATACCGTGGTGACGGCCACCTGTACCGGTTCTACCCAGGGCGGCATGGTGGTGGGCTTTCGCGCCCAGGAGCGCGAGCGGCGCCTGATCGGCATCGACACGGCGGCGGACGCCGAGATGACCCGCGCCGCGGTGACCAAGATCGCGCGCAACACCGCCGAGATGATCGGCCTGAAGCAGGAGATCCGCGACGAGGATGTCATCATCGAGCCCCGCTTCTGCGGACCGGACTACGGCCTGCCGGATGGTCCCACCGTCGAGGCCATCCGCTACACCGCGCAGATGGAGGGGATGCTCACCGACCCGGTCTACGAGGGAAAATCCATGGCCGGGCTGATCGCCATGGCGCGCAGTGGCGAGATCGCCAAGGGCAGTCGGGTACTCTATGTTCACCTCGGGGGTGCCCCGGCGCTCAACGCCTACCACAACGCCTTCGCCTGAACCCAGGCCACGACCGATCACCAGGAGGTCCCGCATGACGAGCCAATGCTGGACAGCGGTAGACGACCTCCGACCGGCCGTGGCGCTGGTCATCCTGCATGGCGATCTCGACCCCGCGGTGACGGCGGAATTGCGCAGCGGCTTGCCCGGCTGCAGCGACCTCCCGGTGCTGCAGCTGGAGGACGTCGGCGGGCTGCACGAGGAGTGGCTCACCCAGGGTCCGCAGAGCCGGATCGTACGGCTGTTGTCCCGGCTGGGCGGTGACTGCCTGCTGCTGGCGGTCGAGCCGGCGGGCTCGAACGAGCTGGAATGGCTGGGATCGGTCGCCGGTCAACGGCTGCAACAGTTCACGAGTGGCACATCCACGCGGGAGCTGATTGCCCGCCTGCAGCAGCTCAGACGCGAACGCCTGCTGGCGGTGTTGCCGCTTTGAGCGTGGCCGTCAGGCCAGCCGCTCGACCTGTTCGGCGATCAGCGCCCTGATCGCGCGCAGACAGCGCAACTCGCCGGCGAAGACCGCCCGCAGCTCCGGTCGCGCGACGGCCAGAGTCTGATTTTCCCGCTCGGTCTGTTCCAGCAACTGCTGAGCCTGCAGGGACAGGCGCTGGCGCAGGCGTTGCAACTGGGCAGCAGCCGGCGAGCGCTTGATACCCAGCGCTTCGGCTGCATCCAGCAGTCGCTCGCGGTCGATGGCCACCAGCCGGCTTTCACCCAGGATCGGCCAGGCGAGGGTGGTCGCGTCCGGCCAGCGCTGCTGATCGAAGGCGCGGCTCTCGTACACGGCCGTGCAGAGCAGGTCATAGCAGGGCGCGAGGGCCAGCCCACGGGGTGAGACCAGAAAGCCCAGATTCTTCAGATGGGCATCGGTATTGCCCACCAGCACGTTGAAGGCCAGCCAGTTGAACAGCCGCGTCCGGGTCACGGCGGGCGCCTCGCACAGCCGGGCCAGTTCGGCCAGGCGCTCCACGCTACCCGCCTGGTACTTGAAATGACGGTCCAGACCCAGCACCTGGCAGGCGTCGATGCCATGGCGCCGTTGCCAGCCGCCCGAGGTACGGACGCGGTCGAAGCGCTCGATCAGATAGATGGGCTCGGGCACGTAGCGGCGCTCGACGGCGGGAACCATCAGCCCGGCCAGACCCGCCAGGCGCATGGTGAACCACTCGTTGATCACCGAATGGGCGAAGGCCTCGTGGGGATGGTCCGGCTTGAGGATATGGGTGGAGGGCAGGGCGCCCACGGGTTCCTGCAGTCCCTGGTCATCGAGAATCACCGCCAGCTTGTGCTGGGCGCCGGCCAGCGACATGCGCTTGTGCGCCTCGTGGGTCAGCGGCAACTGCGGCATGGCCTGGATCCGCCGGGAGAGATCGGCATCGCTCAGGGGGCGGCGATCTCCCGGTGGCAGGTGCTGTCCTTCGGCGAGCAGGGTAAGGGATCCGGCGGATTCGGCGCCGTACCAGCTCAGCAGGGCGAAGGCATCGGCGGCATCCAGGCGCGCATCCTGGGCGAGCAGTTGCCGCTGGCCTTCCTCGGGCAGCAGGTTGTCGAAGTACCACTGCACCGGTCGCTGCGAACTGCCATCGATCAGTGGCGCTCGCTGCAAGGGCAATTGCGGACAGAGCCCGAAGGCCTGCCAATCGGACTCGTACCGGAACGACCAGATACCGTTCTCGTCAGCCAGCCGACCCACCAGCTGGTCGTCGATCCAGGCCAGGAGTTCACGCCTCATGGTGTCCGGGTATCCGGCTGGGCTGCCACTTCAGTGGGCAGATCCACGATCAGGCGCACCCCCAGGCCTTCCAATACCTGGAACAGCTTGCCCCACTGGACGGTTTCGCCACCGCGCTCGACCTTGCCGAGAAAGTTTTCACTGACGCCGAGACTGCCGGCGGCATCGTCCTGGCGCAGCGACTGGGCCTTGCGCGCCTGGCGGACGAGGGCGCCCAGGTCGGCGGCATTCTTGAGTATCACCTGCATGATTTATCCTCACGAGCGTGGGGATCAGGCTAACGCCAAAGGGAAAGGCAGCGCAATCCTCAAGATCGTGAGGATTTCAGTTGCTGATAACGCTGCTAATACAAAATCCTTTCGATCATGAGGATTTTAATCTTCTGCTAACGTCGCGCCCCCAGTTGCTGGGGTGCCAGAAAGGCGCTGTGGAAGTAGCTGCGAAAGGCCTGCATGGCCGGTGTCAGGGGGTGTTCGCGGTGCCAGGCCAGCCCCACGCTCATGGGCGTGATGGGCTCTATCAGGGTGCGCGTCTCCAGGCGCTTGCCCTCCAGCGACCAGGGGCGATAGACCAGGTCGGAGAGAATGGCCACGCCGCTGCCGTTGGCCACCATGCTGCGCACGGCTTCCACCGAGCTGGTCCGCAAGCGCACCTGGGGTTCAAGGCCTGACTGGCGCCAGTAGCGCCTGGCACTCTGTTCCGCCTCATCGACGGTCAGCAGCACATAGGGCTCGCGGGCGACATCGGCCAGGCTGACATTGGGTCGATCGCGCAGGGGATGGCCACTGGGCAGCCAGAGACGGCGTTCGGAATTGAAGAGCGTCTCGGAGACGATGTCCTCGTGGGTCAGGTTGGCGGTCAGGACCACCGCCATGTCGATGCGCCTGTCCAGCAGCGCCTCCTCGATGGCCTGGCGCTCCTGTTCGTGCACCGCCACCGTCACCTCGGGATAGAGCTGCGCCAGGCGTTGCAGATGGTGCGGCAGGAAGTAGCCGATCACCGTATAGCTGGCGGCGATGCGTAATTCGCCGCTGGCGCGGTGGTCGGGCAGGGCGCTGCTCAGGGCATCGTCGACCCCGCGCAGGATGCCGTAGGCATGGTTGAGGAAATGCCGGCCGGCATCGGTCAGCGCCATTCCTTGCGCCGAGCGGACGAAAAGACTGGCGCCCAGCAGACTCTCCAGTTCCTGGATGGCACTGGTCACCGCCGACTGGGAAATGTTTAGGTGGATGGCCGCCTGGGAGATCTGCCCCAGTTCGGCGGTCGCGGTGAAGTAGCGCAGCTGACGCAGGGTAAGGGCCATGACAACTGTCCTGAGGTATCGATTTTTCCGAACGCTGGACCTTGGATAATAAATCTTCCCAAGGGGGCAGGGCAGTCCTAAGGTCGAGGACACCGCACCACTGCAAGGGAATACCGCAATGATCGAGGTGGACTTCAATTCCGACATGGGCGAGGGCTTTGGCGCCTGGACGCTGGGCGATGGCGTGGATGACCAACTGCTCGACCTGGTCAGTTCGGCCAATATCGCCACCGGCTTCCATGCCGGCGATCCCGCCCTCATGCAGCGCACCGTGCTGCAGGCCAAGGCGCGCAACGTGGCCATCGGCGCCCATCCGGGCTATCGCGATCTGGTGGGTTTCGGCCGCCGGCCCCTGCAGATGCCCGCCGAAGAACTGGTGGCCGATATCGTCTATCAGCTCGGCGCCCTGCGTGAATTCGCCCGATTGCATGGCCTGCGGCTGCAACACCTCAAACCCCATGGCGCGCTGTTCATGCACCTGGCGCGGGACGAGACGGCTGCCCGGCTGCTGGTGGAGACGCTGCAACGGATCGAACCCGGGCTGCTGCTCTATTGCCTGCCCGATTCGGCCACCTGGCGAATCGGTCGCGAGCTGGGCCAGCCCCTGGTGCGCGAGTTCTATGCCGACCGGGACTATGACGCCAGCGGGTCCATCGTGCTGGTCCGGCGCATGGGTGAGCTGGATCCCCAGGCCGTGGCCGAACGGGTACTCAGAGCCTGCCAGCAGGGCAGGGTCGCCACGGTGGAGGGGGGCGAGGTCGAGGTGGCCTTCGAATCCATCTGCCTGCACAGCGATACCCCCGGTGCGCTGGGCCTGGCCCAGGCCATCCGCCAGCGCCTCGACGCCGCCGGCATCGCCATCCGCGCCCCTGGCGCCGGCTAGTTTTCATGCGGACACCGGCGCCAAGACGCCGGGTCCTCCAGTCCTTCGCTACGCCTGCCTTTCCGACAACATTGCCTAGAAGAGGAATCGTCATGGCCGAACATTCGGTGCTTTCGCCCTTGCCCGGAACGTTCTATCGCAAACCCACGCCCGATGCGGCGCCCTATGTGGAGGTCGGGGAAACCGTCACCGCCGGCACGGTGATCGGCCTGGTCGAGGTGATGAAGCAATTCTCGGAGGTCCACGCCGAAGTGGACGGGACCCTGACGGCCTTCGCGGTGGAGGACGGTGACCCGGTCGAGCCGGGTCAGTTGCTGGCCACCCTGAGCGGAGCCGCCTCGTGAGTACGTCAGGGAGCGGCATCCGCCGTCTGCTGGTGGCCAATCGTGGCGAGATCGCCGTTCGTATCCTGCGCGCCGCCAAGGCGCTGGACATCGAGACGGTACTGGCCTGCAGCGAGGCCGACCAGGATTCCCTGGCGGCGCGCCAGGCCGATGCCGTGGTGGTGATCGGCCCGGCGCGGGCGGATCGCAGCTACCTCAATATAGAGGCGCTGCTTAAGGCCTTGCGTGACAGCGGCGCCGATGCGGTGCATCCCGGCTATGGCTTTCTGGCCGAGAACGCTGCCTTTGCCGATGCAGTGGAGGCGGCGGGTGCCGTCTTCGTCGGCCCCTCGGGTGACATCATCCGCCGCATGGGCGACAAGGCCGAGGCACGACGCACCGCGCAGGCGGCTGGCGTCCCGGTGGTCCCGGGCTCTGCCAGCGAACCGGCTGATATAGAGGCCGCCATAGCGGCAGCCGAGACGGTGGGCTATCCGTTGCTGATCAAGGCAGCGGCCGGGGGAGGAGGTCGGGGCATCCGCCTGGCCCGCGACGCCGCCGAGCTGGCGCGGGAATTTCCCGTCGCCCAGCGCGAAGCCCAGACCGCCTTTGGCAGCGGCGCCCTCTATCTGGAGCGCTTCATCGAGCGCGCTCGTCATATAGAGGTGCAGATCCTTGGCGATGGCCAGCGCGCCGTGCATCTGTTCGAGCGCGAATGCTCGTTGCAGCGGCGCCGCCAGAAGCTCCTGGAAGAAGCGCCATCGCCGGTGCTGAGCGCTGCCCAGCGCGAGACCCTCTGCGCCAGCGCGGTACGCCTGGCCGAACGCCTCGGCTATCGCGGCGCGGGGACCCTGGAGTACCTGTTCGATGAAGCCAGCGGCGAATTCTTCTTCATCGAGATGAACACCCGCATCCAGGTCGAGCACCCGGTCTCCGAGATGGTCACCGGTATCGATCTGGTCCAGGCCATGCTGCGCATCGCCGGGGGTGAACCCCTGGGGCTGCGCCAGGAAGACATCCATCTGCAGGGCGCCGCCATCGAGCTGAGACTCAACGCCGAAGATCCGGCGCGCAACTTCTTTCCCAGCCCCGGGACGGTCGAGCAGCTCGCCTGGCCGCAGGGCCCGGGCATCCGCGTCGACAGTCATCTCTACGCAGGCTATCGGGTGCCCCCTTATTACGACTCGCTGCTGGCCAAGCTCATCGCCCATGGCGCCGATCGCGGCGAGGCCCTGGCCCGTGCCCGCCAGGCGCTGGACGAATTGCGTCTGAGCGGCATGGCCACCACCGCCAGCCTGCATCGCCGTCTGCTGGACGAACCCTGGGTGATCGAAGCGCGCTTCGACACCGGTACCCTGGAACACTGGTTGGCCGAGGAGATCTCCGCATGACGACCGCGATCCGCTATAGCTTCGGTGGCGACGAGCACCTGTTCGTCGAATTGTCCGAAAGCATGTCCCTGGAAGCGTTTTTCCGTGGCCTGGCCATGACCCGTGCGGTGCAGGCGCTGCAATTGCCCGGCATCCACGACATCTGCCTGGCCAATGCCTCCTTCCAGATCCGTTTCGATCCCGATGTGCTGCCGCCCGACCGGCTCCTGGCAGCGGTCCAGGGCGTGGAAGACCAGGCGGTGGCCGAGCGCCAGCTGGCCACGCGGATGATCGAAATCCCGGTGCTCTACAACGATCCCTGGACCCACGAGACGCTGATGCGCTTTCGCGATCGCCACCAGGATCCGTCCGCCACCGATCTGGAATACGCTGCGCGCATCAACGGCCTGGCCGACGTCGAAGCCTTTATCGCCGCCCACAGCGGCGCGCCCTGGTTCGTGTCCATGGTGGGTTTCGTCGCCGGATTGCCGTTCATGTTCCAGATGGTGGAGTCCGAGCGGCAGTTGCAGGTCCCCAAGTACCTGCGACCCCGCACCGACACACCCAGGCAGACCCTTGGCCACGGCGGCTGCTTCGGCTGCATCTATTCGGTACGGGGCGCCGGCGGCTACCAGATGTTCGGTGTGACGCCGGCGCCCATCTACGATCCGGCGCAGCGCCTCGATTACCTGCAGGAGCACATGGTGTTCTTCCGGCCCGGCGACATCGTCCGTTTCCGCGCCATCGACCGCGCCAAGTACGACCGGATGCTGGCAGAGGTAGAGGAGGGTAGCTTCACCCTGAATATCCGGCCGGTGGACTTTTCCCTGGACGCCTTCCTCGACGATCCCCGTGGCTATCCGCGCACTCTGATGGAGGAGCCGGCATGATCAAGGTACTCAAACCCGGCCTGGCCACCTCGATCCAGGATCTTGGTCGCGAAGGCTACTACCATCTGGGCATTCCGCCGTCGGGTGCCATGGACAGCTATGCCTTGCGCGCGGCCAATCTGCTGGTGGGCAACGCACCCGGCGCCGCCGCCCTGGAATGCACCTTGCTCGGCCCGGAGCTGCACTTTGCCGAAGACGCCCTGGTCGCCCTGAGCGGCGCGCGCATGACGCCACGCCTGGACGGCGCTGAGATGCCACTGGACGAAGCCTTCAGCGTATGCGCCGGCCAGATGCTCAAGTTCGATTACCTCAAGGCCGGTGCCCGTGGCTATCTGGCCGTGGCTGGCGGCTTCGCCGTGCCCGAGGTGCTGGGCAGTCGCTCGACGTACACCCTGGGCAGCCTGGGTGGCTTCCAGGGTCGAAGGCTGGCCGCGGGTGACGAACTGACTGTCGGAACCCCGGCGACAGGCGCCAGGCCTGGAGTCCGGTTGCCAGGCGATCTGGTGCCGGCTTGCGGTGGCGAGGTGGTCCTGCGTGTCGTGCCGGGTCTCTACCATCACCGCCTGACCGCGGAGGCCGCCGAAGCCTTTTTCGCCGATACCTGGACGGTGGGCTCCGAAGCCGATCGCATCGGCTATAGATTCAAGGGCGGCCGGCCGCTGGCCTTCACGCCGCGCGAACAACCCTTTGGCGCCGGCTCGGATCCGTCCAATATCGTCGACAGCTGTTATCCCATCGGCTCGATCCAGGTACCGGCGGGCCTCGAACCCATCGTCCTGCACCGAGACGCGGTGTCTGGCGGCGGTTACGCCATGATCGGCACGGTCATCAGCAGCGACCTGGATCTGATCGGCCAGCTGCAGCCGAATCAGAAAGCCCGGTTCGTGGCGGTAACCCTGGAAGACGCGCTGGCCGCACGACGTGTGTACCGGGAACGCCTGCAGCGATTGGAGCAGCTGTTGGCGAGCTAGGGACTCGTTGGCATGTGAATGATCCGCTGAGAGATCCTGGAGACGTCGTTCGTAACCGACGCGTCTTCAGGATCGTCACCCAGCAAACGGTGGAGAAAGGCCAAGACGCCTGCAGCAACGAAATTTCTGATCGACGCCGTTACGAGGTTGATCGACAGCCACAGGGTAGGGACGTGAGAGTCGAATCTGGTGACGGGATTGGAGAGAACGCTAAAGGCAGGATGGGATGGCAAAGGGCGGAGATCAGCCTAAGTCCATATCTAATTTAACATAATATACATTATGCGAAGTCATGGTTATGGAGTGCAGCACCGAGCGTCTGCCTTTCCACGCTGGCGGCTTCCTCCAATTCGCTACGACCTCGTCAGTTTGCCTGACATTACGGCTCCAGGGATTCAGATCGCCGCTTACCGCACACCTGTACCGCAAATTCCGCAGCGCCCGTTTGTACAAGACGCCATCGACAGCTTTAATCGGATGGCGTCCGTTCCCGGAGTTCTTTCCGGTTGTCGCGCCTTTGCCTGTGGCACCACGCGCGAATGTCCTGGGTTTCCAACAAGTATTCCATCCCGAGGAGTTTTGAATGGCTTATCAAGCCGCTTCCGATCGCTATGACCGTATTCCTTACCGCCGCGTGGGTCGCAGCGGTCTCGTGCTGCCGGCGCTGTCGCTGGGCCTCTGGCACAACTTCGGCGATACCACGCCGCTGGATCGTCAGCGCGCCTTGCTGCGCACCGCCTTCGATCTGGGCATCAATCACTTCGACCTGGCCAACAATTACGGGCCGCCCTATGGCAGCGCCGAGATCAATTTCGGTCGGCTGCTGCGCGAAGACTTCGCGGCCTACCGCGACGAACTCATCATCTCCAGCAAGGCCGGCTGGGACATGTGGCCCGGCCCCTATGGCCAAGGTGGCGGCTCGCGCAAATACGTCCTGGCCAGCCTGGATCAGAGTCTCAAGCGTCTGGGCCTGGATTACGTCGATATCTTCTATTCGCATCGTTTCGACGAACATACGCCGCTGGAAGAAACCGCCAGTGCCCTGGCCACGGCGGTCCAGCAAGGCAAGGCGCTCTATATCGGCATCAGCTCCTATTCGGGGACCAAGACCCGGGAAATGGCCAAATTGCTGGCCGACTGGAAGATCCCGCTATTGATCCATCAGCCGGCCTACAACCTGCTCAATCGCTGGATCGAAAAGGATCTGCTAGACGCGACCGAGGAAATCGGCAGTGGCGTGATCGCCTTTACGCCCCTGGCCCAGGGGTTGCTGACCGACAAGTACCTCAATGGCGTTCCAGCCGAAGCCCGGGTCAATCAGCCCGGTGGCCAGTCGCTGCAGCAAGGTCATCTGTCCGACGAGAACCTGGCGCGAATACGCGCCCTGGATGCCATCGCCAAGCGCCGCGGCCAGAGCCTGGCGCAGCTGGCCCTGGCCTGGACCCTGCGCGATCCGCGCATCACCAGCGCCCTGATCGGCGCCAGTCGGCCCGAGCAGATCGTGGAAAACGTGGCAACCCTGGACAACCTGACCTTTACCGCGGAGGAACTGGCCGAGATCGATACCCATGCGGTCGAAGGCGACATCAACCTCTGGGCCAAGCCGTCCAGCGCGGAATAAGGCTCCGCTTGGCGTATCTGGCGCGCCAGCGTCAGGTGCGCCTACCTCCATAAGGTCCTGGCAGGGCATAACCACCCTCACCCGCCCTTACCCAGGCGACTGCTGACGCCGCGTCCCGATCTGCTCCTGGCGATACTGGCTGGGTGTCTGTCCGGTCTCGTTACGAAAATGCCGGTTGAAATTGGACAGATTGGAATAGCCCACCTCGAAACAGATGGTGGCAATGGACAGCTCCGCCTGCCGCAGCAGACGACAGGCCCGCTGGATGCGCAGCTTGCGCGCCAATTCGATGAAGCCGTGGCCGGTGACCTTCTTGAAGAAGCGTGAAAAACCCGCCTCGCTCATGCCGACGCGATTGGCGATCACCGGCAGCCGGATATCCTCGGTGAGTTCGCTCAGCAGATAGTCGAAGGCCTGATGCACCCGTGCGGCACTGCGGGCATCCAGCGCCGGCGCATAACAGGCACTGGCCAGGACAATCCTTTCGCTTCCCGGCGCCCGGGACAGCAAGCCCAGCAAGGCGAACAGCGTGAGCAGGCGCCCGGCGCCCTGGGCCTGGCCCATCGCCTCGATTAATGCAGCCGCCTGCAGGGCCGTATCGCCCTTGAATTCCAGACCGCGTCGGGCCTGTTCCAGCAGCGGCAGATAATCGCCCAGCTCCGGTGCCACAGCGCTCAGCGAGCGCAGCAAGTCACCATTGAACTGGATGACCACATCGCGGCCGGCGAGCACCTCGCCGGGCGGCAGATCACCGATCCAGTCGTGCGGCAGATCCGGCCCGATCATGGCCACGTGACCTGCCGCAAAGGGCCCGACATAGTCGCCGGCCAGCAGTCGTCCGCTGCCCTGGCGGATCAGGTGGATCTCGTATTCGGGGTGATGATTCCAGCGCGCCAAGGCGTAGGGATAGTCGTGCTCGTACCAGCGAAAGCTCTGATCGGGCGCGGCGAGGATCACTTCCAGCTCTGCTGGCCGCGCCTCGAGGAAGGCGGTCGCCTTCATGGTGTACCTCTGCTCGTTCTGGTGAGACCGCACCCATCAGCCTAGCTATCGATGCTTTTTTGACTTCGGCGCGCTGAGCGATCCAGGTCAAAAATGTATCGGCAACTGGTCAATGCCAGGTTAGCCAGCGGCTTGGCCCTGCTGTTGTAATCCTCTCCAGCTGCTCTGTCGAGATCAGATTTATATCGGCCGCCAGCCATTCATAACAACAACAAGCTGCCCGCCGTGGCAGTCATGGAGAGAAGAAGATGAAGCGCCCTATCGCGTTGCTGCTGTTGGCCGGTCTCGGACTGACCGGTGTTGCCCAGGCCGTCGAATCGGTCACCGTTGCCACCGTCAACAACAGCGACATGGTGCGCATGCAGCGCCTGTCCCAGGTCTTCGAAAAACAGCACCCCGATATCAAGCTCAACTGGGTGGTGCTCGAAGAAAACGTGCTGCGGCAGCGGCTGACCACCGACATCACCACCGGTGGTGGCCAATTCGATGTCCTGACCATCGGCACCTACGAAACACCGCTCTGGGGTGCCAAGAACTGGCTGGAGCCGCTCGACAATCTGCCTGCCAGCTATGACGTCGAAGACATCTTCCCGGCGGTCCGCCAGGGGCTGTCGGTCAACAACCATCTCTATGCCCTGCCGTTCTACGGTGAAAGCACCGTCACCTACTACCGCAAGGACCTGTTCAAGGCCGCCGGCCTGCAGATGCCCGACAAGCCGACCTGGTCGCAACTCGCCGAATTCGCCAGCCAGCTCAACCAGCCGGACAAGGAGCAATATGGTCTCTGCCTGAGAGGCAAGGCCGGCTGGGGTGAAAACGTCGCGTTGCTCAGCCTGATGGGCAACGCCTTTGGCGCGCGCTGGTTCGATGAGCAATGGCAGCCCGAACTGACCAGTCCCGAGTGGACGGCAGCGGCCAATTTCTACGTCGACAACATGAAGAAGTACGGCTCGCCCGGGGCTTCCAGCAACGGCTTCAACGAAAACCTGGCCCTGTTCAACAGCGGCAAATGCGCGCTCTGGGTAGATGCCAGCGTCGCCGGCTCCTTCACCACCGACAAGAGCCAGAGCAAGGTGGCCGATGAGGTCGGCTTCGCCGCCTCGCCCCATGAGGTCACCGACAAGGGCTCGTCCTGGCTGTATGCCTGGTCGCTGGCGATTCCGGCGAGCGCCAAGCACAAGGAGGCTGCCAAGACCTTCATCACCTGGGCGACCTCCAGGGAATACATCCAGCTGGTGGCCGACCGGGACGGCATCGCCAACGTCCCGCCGGGCACCCGCCAGTCCACCTACAGCCAGGCCTACCTGAGTGCCGCGCCCTTCGCCAAGATCACCCTGGAGATGATGCAGCACGCGGACCCTGCCCATCCCTCGGCCAAGCCGGTGCCCTATGTCGGCATCCAGTACGTGACCATTCCCGAGTTCCAGGCCATCGGCACCTCGGTCGGCAAGCTGTTCTCCGCCGCCCTCACCGGCCAGATGAGCGTCGAGCAGGCCCTCAACGCGGCCCAGACCTCGACGACCCGCGAAATGAAACGCGCGGGCTATCTCAAGTAACGTCCCTTTACCCAAGGCATGACCGCGCGCTGCACCGCGCGGTCAGTCTCTCGATTGGAGCCAAGACCATGAACAGACTGGAAGGAAAAAGCGCCCTGATCACCGGCGCCGCGCGCGGTATCGGCAAGGCCTTCGCCCAGGCCTACCTCAGGGAAGGCGCAACGGTGGCCATCGCCGACATCAATATCGAAAGAGCCCGCGAAACGGCCGAGGAACTGGGCGAGCACGCCTACGCCCTGGCCATGGACGTCACCGACCAGGCGTCCATCGACACGGCCATCGCCCAGGTGGTCGCTACCGCCGGCAAGCTCGACATCCTGGTCAACAATGCCGCCCTGTTCGACCTGGCACCCATCGTCGAGATCTCCCGGGAAAGCTATGACCGGCTGTTCGCCATCAACCTGGCCGGTCCGCTGTTCACCCTGCAGGCCGCTGCCCGGCAGATGATCGCCCAGGGTCATGGCGGCAAGATCATCAACATGGCCAGCCAGGCCGGGCGTCGCGGCGAAGCCCTGGTTGCCGTCTATTGCGCGACCAAGGCCGCGGTCATCAGCCTGACCCAGTCGGCCGGCCTCGACCTCATCAAGCACCGCATCAACGTCAATGCCATCGCCCCCGGCGTGGTCGACGGCGAGCATTGGCAAGGTGTGGACGCCCTCTTCGCCCATTACGAGCAACGGCCGCTGGGCGAGAAGAAGCGCCTGGTAGGCGAAGCCGTACCCTACGGCCGCATGGGAACCGCGGAGGACCTGGTCGGCATGGCGCTGTTCCTGGCGTCCAGCGAGAGCGATTTCGTGGTCGCCCAGACCTACAACGTCGACGGCGGCAACTGGATGAGCTGATCGCCGCGCGGTCAGCTCAGGTCATGCAGCTCCTTGATGATCGCCGGCCCGATCTTCAGGTCGGCAAAGCTGACCTCCAGGCCCTCGCGCTGCGGCGAGCAGCAATAGGGGCCGACCTGCAAGTCCGCGCCCTCTTCGCTCGCGAACCGGCACAGCCGCAACAGCGGCCAGGTCACGCCATCCAGGGAATACTGGAGGCGCAGTACCTCGTCGTGCAGTGTCATGCGCAGCCAGAAGCCGCGCAAGGCATCTGGCATGGGGCCGAGGGCCCAGTCGGAATGCCCCAGGGTGAGGACACTGCCCAGATGGGCGATGCCATCGTTGATCTCGAGCCCGGTCTTGCACCACTGCTCGCGGCCCTGCCTCACCATCAGGCCGGCCTGGTCATAGAGTTCGGCAAAGGTCCCGGTGATCCGCACCTGGGCGGTGAAGTCCGCTCCGGCCGTGTAACCGCGGAAATGTCCGCTATCACGCTCGAAGCCGTATTGGGTCTTCTGCCAGAAGTCGGTGTCGCGATCCGTGCTGATGTGCAGCAGGCCATCCGTGTCGGACCAGCGCTTCGGCTCGTTCAGCCAGCGGGCAGGCAGGGTCTTCGCAAGGGTCATGACGGTTATCCGTGGCGGATGGGCTGCGCACACGATAGATCAAGGACGCGAGATGCGCCAAAGCCGGACGGTAAAGCGTGCTGTCAGGGAGCCCCTCCTGCCCTCTAGCGACTTTCTTGCAGGCATGAAAAAAGGGAGCCCGGAGGCTCCCCTGTTCAAGTACGTCTGCTGTCCTCTTGTTTTTGTTGTCGGACATCAACGTCATCGATCTTTAGTACGCCCCACCAAGGAGGTGGGAAGTGAACAGATTACTTTGGTTGCTCTGGAGCGTTCCAAAATGATCGGTTCGCGAGCCTTGGCCGTCTTGTTCTTGTTGTGGGCGGTTAGCGGCGCATCTTGTTGTTCTTGTGCCAGTAATAAAGCACTCGCCGTGCCAACATTCATAAGTCATTGAAATGGCTAGGTTTGATTGATTCGAGCCTGGCATGGGGACACCTGTTGCGGAGGATTTCGTTACCTTTTCACTCGGCAGTGAAGGATCTGGTTACGACATCCACCCGCTCGGTAACGTCAGCGGCGCTCAGCGGCTGTAGGTCGAACGCTTGAGCGTCGCCTCGTTGTTACGCTGGGCGACAGGTCGTTCCGGGTTGTCGGTGGGCAGGTACAGCAGTCGCGTGGCCAGCACCTCGCGACGCGGCTTGATGTCGGGTCTCAGCGCCCCGCGCTGGGTACGGTCGAAATCGCGCAGGTCGACGACCTGCATGCCGTCCTGGGCCGGTACCACGAAGACCGGCAGGTTGGCGTGGATCATGGCGTCATAGCGACTCTCCTCGCCGAACCAGAGCATCGCCCTTGGATGCGGGGCGATCTTCTTGTGCCGGACCAGGATGTCGTCATCCGCCATGCGATTGAGTGCCTGGTGCTCCTGCCATTCCGGCGTGCGATCCAGGACGATCCGCTCCCGATCGGCGCGGGCCATGGCGAGGGTCTTGAGTTGCTCGCGTACCTTGGACACCTTGACCCGCTCTCCTCCGGCGGTATGGCCGGCCCAGGTAAAGGTCAGCTGCCGGACCGGATCGGGAAAGCCATGCACCTTGCGGATCAGCTGCTTGGTATTGAAGGCACCGCCCAACGCCTTGCGCATGATGCGCGGCCGCGCCTCGGGTGCCAGCTCCAGCTCCAGGCGCGTCTGTTCGATCGCCGCGCTGAAGTCCGCCTTGCAGGTGTTGATGGCCAGGATCTCCTCCATCAGGGGTTCGGCGAGGGCGATATAGCCTGGCAGTCGACTGACGGTACCCGGTGCCTGGCCAGGTTGCAGGTGGAAGGCCAGCAAGGCATCACGGGTAAGCTCCACCGCGGCGGTACCCTCGAAGGACTCCGCCGCGATGTGGTCAGGTACCCGCTGTTGCGCCAGCAATGGCAGCCGCCAGACCCGGGCGGCTATCACCTTGCTGGGCCAGCGCTCATTGAAGGTTGCGATGCTCCGCTTGAGGTCCTCGAACGCGCTCTTGATGTCTTCGTGCATAGCCAACTCCAGCCTGATATCTACCAGATTGTAGCATTTGCACGAACTTCACCCTCCTTGTTGATTACTTTGCAGAGGGTTGACTCGGTAATGATCTTACTATAGGGGTGGTATTAATCTAGATGGATTGCAATTTCTGGGTGAATTGCGGTCGGCCGTCCTGATCTCTCAAGGTGACCTGTAGCTCGGCGGTCTTCCCGTCGATCTCGACCTCGCCGAAGAATTGGAAGTTACTCAAAGGCGAGGTGTTGGCCTGGGGCGGTGCCTTCTGGAACACCACTTCGGGACCGAAGGTGGCGTCCAGTGGATTGGGCCCGAAGCTGCCTGCATTGAGCGGGCCTGCCACGAATTCCCAGAAGGGTTCGAAATCCTGGAACGCTGCCCTGTCCGGGTGATAGTGATGCGCGGCGCAGTAGTGCACGTCAGCGGTGAGCCAGACGGTATTGTGGATCCCCTGCCTCGCGATGAATCTCAACAGGTCCGCCGTTTCCAGCTCTCGCCCCTTGGGGGCGCCCGGATCGCCATTGGCGATGGCCTCCCAGCGTGCCTGCCCCTGCGCATCCTTGCCATCCGGGACCTGTAGCCCGATGGGCATATCGGCCGCGATGACCTTCCAGGTCGCCGTGGACGTTTGTAGCGCCTTCTTCAGCCAGTCGAGTTGCTCCTGACCGAGGAAGGCGCCCTGACCGTCCTCCTCGACACCCAGGTTGCTGTCGTTGCCGGCTCGATAGCTGCGCATGTCCAGCACGAAGACGTCCAGCAGGGGCCCGTAGGCGATTCGGCGGTAGATGCGCCCTGCCCCGTCAGCCGAGACTCCGCGCATGGGCGCGTATTCCAGGAACGCCTGGCGAGCCCGACCACTCAGGACATTGATGTCCTTGACCTGGTAGCGCTCGTCCAGCGTCTTGCTCGGCGACCAGTTGTTGGTGGTCTCGTGGTCGTCCCATTGCCACACCTGTGGGACTTCGGCATTGAATCGCTTCAGATGGTCATCCATCAGGTTGTAGCGATAGTTGCCGCGGAATTCATCCAGGGTTTCCGCCACCTTGCTCTTGGCCTCGGTGGTGATATTGCGCCAGATGCGCCCTTCCTCCACGGTCATCTGCGCCGGCACCGGTCCGTCCGCATAGATGGTGTCGCCACTGTGCAGGAAGAAGTCCGGTCGCCGCTCGCGCATGGCGTTGTAGATGCGCATGCCGCCGATATCGGGATTGATGCCAAAGCCCTGCCCCACGGTGTCGCCGCCCCAGACGAAACGGATATCGCCGCGCTGGCTCGGCGCCGAGCGCAGGTGACCGGCAACCGCTTCGCTGAGCGCACCACTGTCCAGATCCTCGAAGCGGACGCGGTAGAAGATGTGCTGATCGGCGGGCAATCCGGCAAGGTCGATACGCGCCGTGTAGTCCTGCGCGGCCGTGGTGACGGCACCAGCTACCTTGCGTGGTGAGCGAAAGCTCTCCTGGGTATCCCACTCCACCAGCAACCGGGCCGGCCGGTCCGTGCGACTCCAGATCAGTGCGCGGCCGTCGGTGACATCCCCGGCCTGGATACCGTCGGGTACTCCTGGACGTCCAGCCGGCGCGGCCCAGGCTCTTCGACCGAGGGCCGGTAACAGGAGCGAAGCACCCAGGCCTTGCAGGACACGACGACGATCAGGACAAGGAAGGGACATGGCATAGGCCTCTGCTGGAAAACCGCTAGCACTACCCCGCCTTGATGACCTGTTGATGACAAGAGGAGTACCAGGTGGATCCCCCACGCCCTATAGGGGTGGTATTAACTAACAGCACTTTGGCCTGGCGTCCTGAAATGGCATCATGGCGCCCCTGTTACGAACCGCCGTCACGGCCGTCGCGAAGTTGCTTGGAGCCTCCATGTCCGCCAGACCCTTTATCACCGTCACCCCGCCCAACGTCGCGCTGCACGGAAGGATCGCCCCGCCCGGTTCCAAGTCCATCACCAATCGGGCGCTGCTCCTGGCCGCGCTGGCCAAGGGCACCAGTCGCCTGACCGGCGCCCTCAAGAGCGATGACACCCGGCACATGTCCGAGGCGCTGCGGCAGATGGGTGTCACCGTCGACGAGCCCGATGCCACCACCTTCGTGGTGACCAGCTCCGGTCGCCTGCGGCAGCCGGCCCAGCCGCTGTTCCTCGGCAACGCCGGTACGGCGGTACGCTTCCTGACCGCTGCGGTGGCGACCGTCGAGGGCGCCGTGACCCTAACCGGAGACGCCTATATGCAAAAGCGCCCAATCGGTCCCCTGCTGGAAACCCTGAGGGCCAATGGCATCCAGGTGGACGCTCCCAGCGGCTGCCCGCCGGTGACCGTCACCGGCCAGGGCCGCCTCACCGCTCGCCGCTTCGAGGTGGATGCCGGTCTCTCCAGCCAGTACGTCTCCGCCCTGCTGATACTGGCCGCACTGGGTAGCGAACCGGTGGACGTCGCCCTGCGCGGCAGCGACATCGGCGCCCGTGGTTATGTCGACCTGACCGTCGCGGCGATGCGCGCCTTCGGTGCCCAGGTCGAGCAGCTGGACGCCGCCACCTGGCGAGTCGCCCCGACCGGCTATGTCGCCCGGGACTACTTCATCGAGCCGGATGCCTCCGCCGCCACCTATCTCTGGGCGGCCCAGGCCCTGACCGGCGGCGCCATCGATCTGGGCGTGGCCGACGACGCCTTCACCCAGCCCGATGCCAAGGCCCTCGACCATATCGCCGCCTTTCCCCGGCTGGCGGCGGTCATCGACGGCTCGCAGATGCAGGATGCCATCCCTACCCTCGCCGTTCTGGCGGCCTTCAACGAGACACCGGTGCGCTTCGTCGGCCTGGCCAACCTGCGGGTCAAGGAATGCGACCGGGTCGCGGCGCTGCACGACGGCCTCAATGCCATTCGCGCCGGCCTTGCCAGCGTCGAGGGTGACGACCTGCTAGTAGCCGCGGACCCTGCTCTGGCCGGTACCCGGACCGACGCCGTGATCGAGACCCACGCCGACCACCGGATCGCCATGTGCTTCGCCCTGGCGGGCCTGAAAGTGACAGGCATCCGTATTCTGGACCCCGAATGCGTCGGCAAGACCTATCCTGAGTACTGGAATGCCCTGCGCAGTTTGAACGTCCAGCTGAGCGAGGGTATCGAAGCCTAGGAAACGCTAGCCACACGCCCGCTCGCTGAATGGAATCTCCGCATGTCGATCTCTCTGCTCGAACAGCAGGCGCTTTTGCAGTTGACGTCCCACGCCCTGGTCATCACCGACCACCACGGGTGCATCGAGCGCTGGAATCGGGGTGCCGAACTGCTGTGTGGCTGGCCGGCCAGCGAAGCCCGGGGCCAGCGCTTCGCCAATCTGCTGGCGGCCGATCGGGATGTCGCTTTCCTAACCACCGCCCAGCATCAGGCGCTGGTCGCCGAGCATGGCCAGGGCGCCGGCTGGATCACGGTCCAGGGCGGTACGCCGCGCTGGGTGGAGATCGCCACCACGGCGCTGAAGGACGCCGATGCCGTGCTCGGCTTCGTGCATGTGCTGCAGGACCGCACCGAACAGCTGATGGCCGAGGAGCGGGTACGCCTGGCCCAGGACGTCGGTCGCGTCGGCACCTTCGAATTGCTGCCCGGAGAGGCCCGACTGCTGGTGTCCTCGGGGTTCTGCGAGCTATGGGGATTACCGGTAAGGCGCAGCTATTCTCTGGACGAGCTGGTCCGCCAGCTGCATCCCGACGATGTCCGCAGCCTGCGAACCCTGACCGCCGCGCCGGACGACGACGCCCTCGACTACCTTGAATACCGCATCCGCCGGGCCGACACCGGCGAGGAGCGCTGGCTCGGTCGACGCGGCCAACTGATGACCAGCCAGGGCAGCGACCGCTACCTGGGCGTGTGCTACGACATCACCGAGCGCAAGCTCAACGAAGCCGCCATCACCGAGCGCGATCTCTGGCTGCAGGAGCTGTATCACGGCATGCGCGAGGGCTTCTACATGGCCCAGGCGATTCGCGATGCCGCTGGCCGGATGGAGGACTTCCGTTTCCTAGAGGTCAATCCGGTCTTCGCCACCCTCACCGGCATTCCCCTGGATCAGGTCCTGGGGCGGACGCTGCGCGAATCCCTGCCGCAGCTGGAAGCCGATCTGCTGCCCGCCTATGTCGACTTCATGAACGGCGATGCCGAATTCACCCAGTTCGATATCCTGCTGCACCTGCAGCACGAACACTGGTACGAGGTGCGCGCCCACAAGCTGCCGGGCGACCGTTTCGCGGTCCTCTTCATCGACATCAGTGGTCACCGCCGCCAGGCCCAGGAGCTGGCCCGCAACGAGGCGCAACTGCGCGCCATCATCAACTCCATCGACCAGATGGTCTGGGCCACCCGCCCCGATGGCCACCACTTCTATTTCAACAATCGCTGGTACGAATTCACCGGGGTGCCGGAAGGCTCCACGGAGGGAGAAGGCTGGGCCAACGTCTTCCATCCCGACGACCAGGAGCGCACCTGGAAGGTCTGGCACCATAGCCTCAGCACCGGCGAGCCCTACCATATCGAATACCGCCTGCGGCACCGCTCGGGCCGTTACCGCTGGGTGCTCGGTCGAGCCCAGCCGGTGCGCGACGCCAAGGGGCGTATCGAGCAGTGGTTCGGCACCTGCACCGACATCCAGAGCATCGTCGATGCGCGAGAGGTCTTAACCCGCTCGCGCCAGGAGCTGGAACAGCAGATCGAGCTGCGCACCCGCGAACGTGACCGGATGTGGCGTATCAGCCATGACCTCATGGTGATCTGCCGCGCCGATGGCGAGGTGAAGACGGTGAACAGCGCCGCCACCCGCCTGCTGGGACGACGCGAAACCGACCTGGCGACCGTCCAGCTCACCGAACTGATCCATCCGGACGATCAGCGCCAGGTCTTCGATACCCTGCGCTGCCTGGGCCGCCAGCAGGGCTCGGCCAATCTCCGGGCCCGCCTGCGCGGTCGTGATGGCAGCTATCGCATCCTCGACTGGACCGCCAGTGCCGAGGACGATCTGATCTACGCAGTAGGGCGTGACGTCACCGAGCAGCAGGAGCTGCAGGAACAGCTGCGCCAGGCGCAGAAGATGGAAGCCGTGGGCCAGCTGACCGGGGGTATCGCCCATGACTTCAACAACCTGCTGACCGGCATCATGGGCAGCCTCGACATGCTGCAGCGGCACCAGAAGGCCGGCCGGCAGGACAAGTTCGACCAGTATCTGCATTCGGCGCTGACCTCGGCCCAGCGCGCGGCCGCCCTTACCCAGCGCCTGCTGGCCTTTTCCCGGCGCCAGGCGCTGGATCTGCAGCCCATCCATGTCAATGACAGTGTGCGCTCCATGGAGGAGCTGCTGCTGCGCAGTCTGCGCGGCGACATCGCCCTGGTCCTCGACCTGGACGAGGATGTCTGGCAGGCACTGACCGATGCGCACCAGCTGGAAAGCGCCCTGCTCAACCTGGTCATCAATGCCCGCGATGCCCTGCCCCACGGTGGCACCATCCGCATCGAGACCCGCAATGTCTATCTGACCAACAGCGGCAACGGCCTGGACGCCGTGAGTGCCGGCGACTATGTGGCGCTGCTGGTGGCGGACGATGGTACCGGGATGCCGCCCGAGGTCATGGCCCGCGCCTTCGATCCCTTCTTCACCACCAAGCCCATCGGTCAGGGGACCGGCCTGGGGCTGTCGATGATCTACGGCTACGCCAAGCAGTCCAAGGGCCATGTCCGACTCGACTCCCTGCCCGGCAAGGGTACGACCGTCGGCCTCTATCTGCCCCGCTACCTAGGCGCCGATGTCGAGCCGCCCCGGCTGACGGCGCCCACCGTCACGCCCCAGGGCGCGGGCAAGACCGTGCTGGTGGTGGAGGACGAACCCGTGGTCCGGCAAATGGTGGTGGATCTGCTGCGGGAGCTGGGCTACGCCACCCTGCAGGCCGAAGACGCCCGTGGCGCCCTGCCATTGCTCGAAAGCGGACGGCCCATCGATCTGCTGCTGTCCGACGTCGGCCTACCGGGCATGAACGGTCGCCAGCTGGCCGAGATCGCGCGGCAGCGCCGGCCTGGCCTCAAGGTACTGTTCGCCACCGGCTATGCCGAGGGGGCGCATCTGGACGGCTATCTCGACCCCGGCATGACGCTGATCACCAAGCCCTTCAACCTCGACGCCCTGGCTGCGCGGGTCGGCGAAACCCTGGCAGCCGTCAGCCCTGCCGTTGCTGGCCCGCCAGACGCCGATAATTGAGCGGGCTCTGCCCGGTGCCGCGGCGAAAGAAACGCGCGAAGTAGGCCGGATCGGCGAAGCCCAGGGCATCGGCGATCTCGCCCACCGACGCCTGGGTGTAGCTCAGGGTGCGGCGCGCCTCCAGCAGCAGGCGCTGGTGCACGATGGCCAGCGCCGAGGCCCCGGCCAGCTGCCGACACAGACCGTTCAGGTGTACCCCTGAAATACCGAGCGCCGTCGCGTAGCGACCCAGACTCCAGTGCTCGCGATAATGCTGCTCGACCAGCGCCAGGAAACGACCCAGGTGCTGTTCGGCACGCCGCGGCAAGGCCACGCCCTGCTCATGGCGGTGTTGCCGCAACAGCCAGATCGCCAGGCTGTCGAGCAGGGCCTCGAGCACTGTCTCGCGACCCGGCTTGTGCCCCTCGTATTCAGCGACCAGTTGGCCGATCAACTGATCGATCCAGAGGGCATCCGGCCCGGCCAGGTGCAGGCACTCGGCACCAAGGAACAACCCCTGCCCGGCTCTCTGGCAGCGCTGCTTCAGCCGCTCCACCTGGGGTACCGGCAGGGTAATGACGAAGCCTTCGACCGCCGGATCGAATTCGAAGGCATGGACGCACAGCACCGGCAGCACCACCAGCAGCGGTCCGCGCCTTTCTCCCTGCCAGTCTTCCAAATGCAGACGTACCCCACCGGTCCGCACATAGAGCAGTTGCGCGAGATCCGCGTGGCGATGGGTATCTATATGCCAGGCATGCAGACGACTGCGACTCTCGATGGTCTCGCAATGCAGCAGATCCGGCGCCGGCCAGGCCTGGGCCTCGCCATACAGCTTGAAGATGGGTGGAAAGGCCTTGGTCATCGTCAGTCCCTGGGCGATAGCCGCACGAATCATCGAAAAGTACCAGAAAGTGTTGGAAAGGTCCCTGCCGATACCTGCGGAAATCGTCCAAAAATACCGGAGCCCTATAACAAGACGGCGCTCACGCCAGACAAGAGGACAGACTCCATGCGTACCCAAGTCGTCATTATCGGCGCGGGCCCTTCCGGGCTGCTGCTGGGTCAACTGCTCACCCGGTCGGGCATCGACAACGTCATTGTCGAGCGCCAGAGCGCCGATCACGTGCTCAGCCGCATCCGCGCCGGCGTGCTCGAACAGGGCACGGTCGATCTGCTGCGCCAGGCCGGCGTCGCCGAGCGGCTGGAACAGGAAGGCCAGGTACACGAGGGTGTCGAATTCGCCATCCATGGCCAGCGCGAGCGACTGGACCTGAACGATCTGCTGGGCGGACGCTGCGTTACCGTCTATGGCCAGACCGAGGTGACCCGCGACCTGATGGCGGCCCGCGAAGCCAGCGGCGCCCCTACCCTCTACCAGGCCAGCGACGTCCAGCCCCACGAACTCAAGGGCGAGCGCCCCCATGTCACCTGCCAGATCGCCGGGGAGATCCTGCGCATCGACTGCGACTACATCGCCGGCTGCGACGGCTTCCATGGCGTCTCGCGCCGCAGCATCCCTGATGGTGTGCTCACCGAATACGAGCGGGTCTATCCCTTCGGCTGGCTGGGACTGCTGAGCGATACCCCGCCCGCCGCCGACGAACTCATCTACGTCAACCACCCCCGCGGCTTCGCCCTGTGCAGCATGAGGTCCGCGACCCGCAGCCGCTATTACCTGCAGGTGGAAGCCGGGGACTCGGTGGAGAACTGGTCGGACGAGCGCTTCTGGGCAGAGCTCAAGGCACGGTTGCCGGCCGAGACAGCAGCCCAGCTGGTGACCGGCCCCTCCCTGGAAAAGAGCATCGCCCCGCTGCGCAGCTATGTGGTCGAGCCCATGCAGTACGGCCGCCTGTTCCTGGTCGGCGATGCCGCCCATATCGTGCCGCCCACTGGCGCCAAGGGGCTGAACCTTGCCCTGGGCGACGTGCGCAATCTGCACCTGCTGCTGGAGCAGGCCTATCGCACCGGCGATGCCGCCTGCCTCGAACGCTATTCGACGCTTTGCCTGAAACGCATCTGGGCGGCGGTGCGCTTTTCCTGGTGGATGACCACCGCCCTGCACCGCTTTCCGGATACCGACGCCTTCACTCAGCGGGTGCAGGACGCCGAACTCCAGGCGCTGCTCGATTCCAGAGCGGGCCGCACGACCATCGCGGAAAACTACGTCGGGCTGCCCTTCCCCGCGCTGGACTGACCGAGGGCGGCGACAGGTGGTGACGGCTGCGCGTCTGATGCATGATGGCGCCCCCGTTCCATCTGGCGCCCTACCCCATGCTCGAATTCGCCCTGGACCCCATGACCCTGACACTACTGGCGGGGGTCGCCTTTCTGGCCGGTTACATCGACGCCATCGCCGGCGGTGGTGGTCTGCTCACGGTGCCGGCCCTGCTGATGGCCGGTGTGCCGCCTCATCTGGCGATCGGCACCAACAAGCTCAGCTCCACCTTTGGCAGCGCCACCGCCGCCTACACCTTCTATCGACGCAAGCTGTTCCATCCCCGTCAGTGGCGGCATGCCCTGGTGGCGACCGCCATCGGTGCGGGGATCGGCGCCCTGGTCGCCCACCATCTCTCCGCGGACTTCCTCAACCAGCTGCTGCCGGTCGTGGTGTTCAGCTGCGCCCTCTATCTGCTGTTCGGCGGTACGCCCAAGGCGCCGGTGCTCAGCGACGCGCCCGTGCCGCAGCGGCGCCAATGGCCCCAGGGCCTGGCGCTGGGTGCCTACGACGGCCTGTTCGGACCGGGCACGGGCGCCTTCTGGACCGTCAGCAGCCTGCTGCTCTATCCCCTGGACCTGCTCAAGGCCAGTGGCGTGGCCCGCACCATGAATTTCGTCAGCAATGGCGTCGCCCTGGTGATGTTCATCGCCCTGGGGCAGGTGCTCTGGGTCCTGGGGCTGACCATGGGCCTGTCGCTGACCCTGGGTGCCTATCTGGGCGCGCGCAGCGCCATCGCCGGCGGCGCCAAGTTCATCCGCCCGGTGTTCATCTGCGTCGTGCTGGCGCTGACCGTCAAGCTAATCTGGCAGCACTGGTTCAGCGCCGCCTAGCCGCTCGACGCGATAGCGATCGATCAGAAAGCGCGAGATGGAAAAGGCCGGCGGCAGCGTCGGCAATTCGCGCAGATGGAACCAGCGGGCGTCTTCGATTTCGTCCGGCTGGCAACGGATGTCGCCACTCAGATAGTCGACGTGGTAACCCAGCATCAGGGAATGCGGATAAGGCCAGTTCTGGCTGCCCTGGTAGCGCAGGTTGGTCACCGAGACGCCAACCTCTTCCATGATCTCCCGGTGCACGCAGCCCTCGGCCGACTCGCCCGGCTCGACGAAGCCGGCCAGGGTGCTGAAGACCCCGGGGGCAAAACGGGGCGATCGCGCGAGCAACACCTCATCGCCGCGCGTGACCAGGGCGATCATGCTCGGCGACAGCCGTGGATACTGGGTGAGCTGGCAATTCGGGCACTTGAGGCCGCGCTGGCCGTCGAGCGCGAAGGTACGGGTACCGCACTGCCCGCAGAAGCGATGCTGCCGCGCCCAGGTCCCGATCTGGTTGGCGTAGCCCAGCAACTTGAACAGCGCATGGGGCGATTGCAGCATCAGCGGCCGCAAGGGCTGCCAGACGCAGCCGTCGATATCCCCGGGCGCATCCAGTTCGAGCAGCATGACCGGCTGTGCCTGCCACAGCCCCAACCCATGGCGCTCCCCCGCGAAGCCCTGGACACGCGGATCATCCACGGCGAAGAGCACGTCGGTGCCCGAGGTCAGAAACGCCTGGCCGCTGTGGATGACCAGCCAGCCACCGGAGGGCTGGGCGGTCTGGAACCAGCCAGGCTGCCAGGCACTCATGCCGCAGCCGAGGTCCAGCCCAGGGCGCGAATGCTTTGCGCCGCGATATCGAGAATCTCCGGCGTACCGTCCTGGCTCTCGGTGCCACCGCTTTCGACAAAGAACTCGATGCTGCTGAGGGCATCCGCCAGCACTTCCAGGGTCGCCGACTCGCAGGCCTGGCCGCCTTCGATCAGGCAGCGCTGGATATAACCGGTACAGGCCCGCACCAGCTCGGCCGCACGGGGGTTACCCAGAAAGAACAGCGCACCGCGGACGGTATCCAGCAGCGCCGGCACGGTGGCCAGGTGCAGGGTATCGCCACGGGAATCGAGGAAGGCGCCAATGGCGCGCTTGGCGTCGGTCAGGCCCTTGTAGGCCTCCCGATGCAGCAGCGCCTGGGCCTCGCCCAGCTGATAGTTGGCGACGCTGACCTGGACACCCTCAGCTTCCAGCGGCACGTCGATCAGCGAGCCCTGCCCCTCGGGCTGGCCCAGCAGGCTTTCAACCAGCAACAGGGCATCGGCCAGGGGGGCGAGATCCTCCAGCACGACCGTCCGGTCGCGGAACTGGGAGATGTTGGGCAGGCACTGCTGCAGTACCTGACCGGCGTTCTCCTGCCCGACCATCTCCAGGGTCTTGCCCAGCAGGCCGACCTGGACATACAGCCGGGAGAAATTATCGGAGCGAGGCAGACGATTCTGCTCGGCGCCAGCGCGCAGCTCGGCCTCGATGAGGTCGATCAGGTCCTTGACCGTCTCCACCTCTTCGCGAATCGCCGCGGACAGCGAATGCATCACCGCATGACCGGGACCGGCGAGCCGCTTCTTGCCGGCTTCGAGCTGGGCATCGGTAAAGCCGAGTCGCTCGAAACCGTAGGCGTTCATGACCTCTTGCGGATGGGCGCCTTCGACACCGGCCAGCGCCAACAGGTAGAGCAGCTCCTTGAGGGTGCTGCGGGCCGGCTCGTGCAGCTCGTTACCCAGCATCTGGCGCAACTCGCGATCGACCCGGGCGAACAACTGCTTGCGTTCACGGGTGGGCGTCAGGCGGCCCTGGGCGAAGCCCTCGACCGTGGCCGCGGCGACCCAGGGCAGGTAGCCGCCGACATGATCATGCAGCAGCGCCGCGGAGCGCTCCAGCGCCCTGGCCATGAGTCTGAGGCTGGCCACGCCATTGATGTCGCGCAGGAAGCCCAGCAGGCCGGCCTGGTACATCTGGCGCATCCGGCGAGCCTGGGCCTGACGCTCACGCACGCCAAGACTGGTGGTCTCGCTGATCAGGGGACGCTGATCGAGGCGGACACTGAAGAAATAGCTTTCCGGGAGTTCGGGTTCGCCGCCAGCGAGCCGCAGGGCATTGATCGCCGGCAGCAGCAGCTCGGGCATCTCGTCCTGACCGCTACGCAGCTGTTCGAGATAGCGGCGCAGCACATGCAGTCCACGACAGATCGCCATGAGGTGCTCGTCGTGCTCGGCACCGGCGCCGGCAGGAATGTCGTTGGCGATCTGCAACGTCTGATGGGCGAGCAACTGGGCGCCGGTCAGCTCTATCAGCGTCAGGGCGCCACGAATCTGGCCGATGCTCTCGACCGCGCGCTGCAACAGGCTGCTGCAGTGCCGCTCGACGATGAATCGCTCGAGATGGGATTCAGCTTCCTCGATGGTCGCGAACAGCTGTTCGCGGACCAAGCTCAAAGCTCTTGCTCCGGTCACCATGGTGCCTTACGCCTCCTGCGCCATTACAACCTCGCCAACGCCATTTTAAAACGGGAAAAAAGGCTTGCTATTCCAACTGGAGCCTAGGTACCTGCGTCTTCCTGACCGGGTCACACTAATCATTCCCGGCGGACGGGTACGAGACTACTCGCCACGCCAAAGAACCTTGCTCTGGAACGCTAGACCTGTAAATCCACAACAGCGAAGCGATAATTCCGAATCGTCATATGATTTTGAGGAACAAATAAAGTTCCGCGCAATTCGAAATTCGAGGCTTCATGCGGGCTCAAATGACCAGCCTGCAGCATCTTAGTTGAACAATAGCTGAAAATTGTGAGGTCTTTCAGCTTATTCAGACGAACGCGAACGCCCGCTCATGGACCGCGCGGGCGCCTGGCGAGCGTTGAAAGGCGCTATTCGGCGTCGGCGCCGGCCAGCCAAAGGGGGGTCCGGCCGCAGCTCTTTTCGATGGCCGCCATGCGCGCCGCATGGGCATCGAGATCGGTGCTGGTCGCGCTGATCACTCGGGTCCGCGGGCGATCGGCCGGCAACCGCCTGATCGGCATGACGTAATTGCCGTCACCATTGCCTTCCTGGCCGTGGGCAGCCAGCGACAGGCTGGTCTGGCCACCGGTCATGGCCAGGTAGACGTCCGCGAGGATCTCGGCGTCCAGCAGGGCGCCATGCAGCTCGCGGTTGGAATTGTCTACGCCGTAGCGCTTGCAGAGGGCATCCAGGCTGTTGCGCTGGCCGGGATGCCGGCCGCGAGCCATGACCAGGGTGTCGAGCACCGAGCAGTGCTGGGAGATGTCGGCGCGCTCGGGATGGACACCCAGCCGGGCGAACTCCATGTTGATGAAGCCCACGTCGAAAGGCGCGTTGTGGATGACCAGCTCAGCGCCTTCGATGAACTCGAAGAAGCTGTCGGCGATCTCGGCGAAGCGCGGCTTGTCGGCGACGTATTCATCGGTGATGCCGTGGACCGCGATGGCGCCCTCGTCGATCTGCCGATCCGGGTTGAGGTAGACATGGAAATGCCGCCCGGTCAGGCGCCGGCCGATGACCTCGACCCCGCCGATCTCGATGACCCGATGGCCATCGGTCACCGGCATGCCGGTGGTTTCGGTATCCAGAACTACGTATCTCATCGCTAACCTCTTGGCTGGTTACGCCCTGGCGGCCTGCTTGGCCTGCCGGACGTCGTCGACACCGCGGTTGGCCAACTGGTCGGCTCGCTCGTTCTCGGGGTGGCCGGTGTGGCCGCGCACCCAGCGCCACTCGACCTGGTGGCGCTGGACCTGCTCATCCAGCGCCTGCCACAACTCGGCATTCTTCACCGGCTGGCGCGCGGCGGTCTGCCAGCCACGCTTCTTCCAGTTCACCAGCCACTGGGTGATGCCCTTCATCACGTACTCGGAGTCGGTGGTCAGGCGGATCTGGCAGGGGCGCTTGAGCGCCGCCAGGGCCTGGATGGCCGCCATCAACTCCATGCGATTGTTAGTGGTGTTGGCTTCGCCGCCCCAGAGCTCGCGCTCCGCACCCTTGAACTTCAGCAAGGCGCCCCAGCCACCGGGGCCGGGATTGCCCTTGCAGGCGCCGTCGGTAAAGACCTCGACGATGTCGTCACTCATTGGATTCACTCGATTCGCGGCGGCTGATCTTGGCCACCGGCATGGGCACCAGCTTGCCGCGCGGTTCCTTGCGCGCCTGGGGCACGGGGCGCAGGCCGAACATCAGCTTGCGCGCCGACAGCAGATAGAAGCCCGCGCCCGCTGCCTGCTCGCAGTTGGGTTCGGCTTCACCCTGCTCCATCCAGGCCAGCCGCTGCTGCCACTTGGGGGATGAAAGCGGCGGACGATAACACCCGAAGCGCCGTTTCTCCAGCGCGAAGCCCAGCACCGACAGCCAGTCGCCGACCCGGCCGGGGCCGAAACAACGGGCCTTGCGCAGGGCATCCCGGGCTAGGTAATGGCGCACGCCCCAGAGACTCCAGGGATTGATGCCCACCACCACCAGGTGCCCACCCGGGCGCACGCTCAGTGCCGCTTCACGCAACAGCCGATGCGGCGCCAGGGAGAAGTCCAGACCGTGCTGCAACAGGACCACGTCGGCCGCGTGCTCCCCCAGGGGCCAGGCACCCTCTTCGCAGACGATGTCCACATCACCCAGCGGCGGCCCTATACGCACCGCATGGCGGAGCTGACCACAATTGGCCGGTGCCTCGGGGTGCGGACCGTAATGGATCAGATAACTGCCGAAGTGGCGCTTGAGCTCCTCGTCGATCAGCACGCGCTCCTGCTCCAGCAGCAGTTGGCCCAGTGGGCCGGCCAGCCAGTCCCGCGCCGAGCTCATCAGCTTCAGCCAGCGCGGATCCACCTGGGCGGAGAATTCATCGTGCATCGTCTGGTCCTCTCATATTGAAGCCTTAGCCCTACCACCCACTGCTACCCTAGGGGCCTGCAGTCCGACCAGAGAGCTCATCCATGTTCGACATTCTTCCGCTGCCCGCTTTCAACGATAACTACATCTGGCTGATCAAGGACGCCGCGACAAGACAGGCGGTCGTGGTCGATCCGGGCGATGCCGCCCCCGTCCTGGCCTGGCTCGATGCCAATCCGGCCTGGCGCCTGACCGATATCCTGATCACCCACCACCATAACGACCACACCGGTGGCATCACTGCGCTCAAGCAACGCAGCGGCGCCCGGGTCAGTGCGCCGGCTGACGAACGCATCGCCGCGGTCGACCTCCCCCTGGCGGACGGCCAGCGCCTGGAGGTGCTGGGCGTTCCCTTCGAGGTCCTGCGAGTGCCCGGCCATACCGCTGGCCACATCGCCTTCCATGCCGCGGGTGAGCGACCCCTGCTGTTCAGCGGCGATACCCTCTTCTCGGCCGGCTGCGGCCGACTCTTCGAGGGTACGCCCAGCCAGATGCTGACCTCCCTGCAGCGCCTGGCCCGCCTGCCGGACGCCACCGAAATCTACTGCGGCCACGAGTACACCCTCAGCAACCTGCGTTTCGCCCAGGCGGTGGAACCGGAAAACCCCGCGGTGCAGCAGGCCCTGGCCGAGACTCAGCAGCTGCGGGAAGCCCAGCGCCCCACCCTGCCCTCCACCCTGGGCCGCGAACGTCGCATCAATCCCTTCCTGCGTACCGCCGAAAACAGCGTGCGTCTGCGTCTGCAGGAGGAACGCGGGGTCGCGGCAGATGCGCCGGAGGATACCTATTTCGCGGCCTTGAGAGGCTGGAAGGACACGTTCTGACACCTATTGCCCAGACCCCGCCAGCACGCTGTAAGCCAGGGTTCGCGGTCGTCGTACAGGTCACAGGCTAAGGGGTTGTTCCTTGACCCCCCGGGATGCGGTTCCTAGAATCGCCCATCCTCCAGCTCCCGGAAAGCCCAGACCGATGCCGCCAGCGACGCCGAAAACCCGCGAACCAGACGTGCTGGCCACCTCCTTCAAAGTCTCGGCGCTCTGCCTCGCCGTCTTCCTCGCCGGCTGTCAGAGCAACCAGCAGCCAGACAATCGTGCCTATCAGGCCGATCTGCACATGACGCAAAGCAAGATGCAGCGTCCGCCGGAATGGCTGCGCAAGGCACCGACCGCGGCGGCTACCAGCGGCGACATCTGGGACCGGGTACGGGACGGCTATCAGCTCCAGGGCGCCGGCGACAACGGCACCAATCCGCGCATCGATCGTCAGCGTCTCTGGTACGCCAGCCACGAAGCCGCCCTCGCGCAGTCCTGCAGTCGCGGCGCGCCCTATCTGCACTACATCGTCGAGCGCCTGGAAGAGCGCAACATGCCGCTGGAACTGGCCCTGCTGCCGGTCGTGGAAAGCTCCTTCAACCCCAACGCCCTCTCGCGCAGCGCCGCCTCCGGTCTGTGGCAGTTCATCCCCACCACCGGCAAGTATTTCAATCTGCGCCAGACCCGCTTCTATGACGGTCGCCGCGACATCACCGCCTCGACCAACGCCGCCCTGGACTACCTGAGCAAGCTGCATGACATGTTCGGTGGCGACTGGCTGCTGGCCCTGGCTGCCTACAATGCCGGCGAAGGCACGGTCAGCCGCGCCATCGAGCGCAACCAGTCGCTCGGCCTGCCCACCGACTACTGGAATCTGTCGTCGCTACCGCCGGAAACCCAGGACTACGTCCCCAAGCTGCTCGCCGTCTCCCAGATCGTGCGCAATCCGGACGCCTACGGCCTGGCCCTGGAGTCCATCCCGGACGAGCCCTATTTCGAAGTCGTGGACATCAAGCAGCACCTGGACCTGGCCCGGGTGGCCGAACTGGCGGACCTGGACGCCGACGAGCTCTATCGCCTGAATCCCGCCTACACGCAGCGTGTGACCATGGACGGCCCTAAGCATCTGCTGGTACCGGCGGAAAAGGCCAAGCGCCTGGTCGCGACCCTGCCCAACATTGCCTCCGATGCCGTGGTGCAGTGGCAGGAATACCAGGTGCGCCGCGGCGATACCATGCGCAGCGTGGCCAAGCGCAATCGCGTGAGCGTCGAGCAACTCGCCACGCTCAACAAGCTCAGCAGCAGCAGCCGCCTGGCCGCGGGCCGGGAATTGATGATCCCGCGTCGCGAGACCGGCAAGACCACGACACCCCTCGAGACCATCGCCGTGGCCGAAGAACCCGTGGTGCGGACCTACAGGGTGCGGACCGGCGACAGCCTCTGGTCCATCGCCCGGGCCAACGAGGTGGAACTGGGCGACCTCAAGCGCTGGAACGATCTCGGCAAGCGCGGCCTCAAGGTCGGCGAGACGCTGAAGCTGCACGGCACGGGCAGCAGCGCCGCCACGGCCGTGGCGCTGCCGGCCTCCTATACCGTCAAGACCACCAAGTCGGCGGTGAAGACGGCCAAGACGGCCAAGGCCGCCCCCACCTACTATCGGGTCAAGGCTGGCGATTCCCTCTATCAGATCGCCAAGCGCTACAACATCGGCGTGCAGGCGCTGCAGGACTGGAATCCGCGCATCGCTTCCGCCCTGACCCCTGGTCAGACCCTGACGCTGTTCCTCAACTGAAGCGCGACCGCGCACCGCAGCGGTCAACCAGCGCTTTTGTCCCGGGTATCGACCTGCTACCTTACCGCCCCACCCGTGCCTGACCCCTAGCGGAGCCAGGCCAAGATCTCGCTCTGACCTGCGCAGAGCCCTGCCCAACCCGGACCTCAGCCCCTGGCTGCTGCCCGGGATTCAACACAGAAGAGGAAAAAACCATGGGATTTCTCGCCGGTAAGCGCGTTCTCATCGTCGGCGTCGCCAGCAAGCTGTCCATCGCCTCCGGCATCGCCGCGGCCATGCACCGCGAAGGCGCCGAGCTGGCCTTCACCTACCAGAACGAGAAGCTCAAGGGTCGCGTCGAAGAATTCGCCGCCGGCTGGGGTTCCAATCCCGAGCTGTGCTTCCCCTGCGACGTCGCCGATGACGCCCAGATCGAAGCCGTGTTCGCCGCGCTGGCGAAGAAGTGGGATGGCCTGGACTGCATCGTCCACTCGGTCGGCTTCGCCCCTGGCGACCAGCTGGACGGCGACTTCACCGCCGTGACCACCCGCGACGGCTTCAAGATCGCCCACGACATCAGTGCCTACAGCTTCGTTGCCCTGGCCAAGGCCGGTCGCGAGATGATGCGCGGCCGCAATGGCAGCCTGCTGACCCTGTCCTACCTGGGCGCCGAGCGTACCATGCCGAACTACAACGTCATGGGCATGGCCAAGGCCAGCCTCGAAGCCGGCGTCCGTTACCTGGCCGGCAGCCTCGGCCCGGAAGGCACCCGCGTCAACGCCGTGTCCGCCGGCCCCATTCGCACCCTCGCCGCCTCGGGCATCAAGAGCTTCCGCAAGATGCTGGCCGCCAACGAGCGCCAGACGCCGCTGCGCCGCAATGTGACCATCGACGAAGTCGGCAACGCCGGTGCCTTCCTCTGCTCCGACCTGGCGTCGGGCATCAGCGGCGAGATCCTCTATGTCGACGGTGGTTTCAACACCACCGCCATGGGTCAGCTCAACGACGACGAGTGATCGAAGCAACTGCCTGATCACCGCGAAGGGCCGGCAATTTGCCGGCCCTTCCGCTTTCAGGTGTCACTGCGTACCTGAGCATGACTGATCAGCGCGAAGATCAGACTGCCCCCGACGATGTTGCCCGCCAGGGTCGGCCCGGCGAAGGTCAGCAGAAAGTCGCCCCAGCTCGCCTCGCCGGCGAAGACCAGATAGGCCACCTCCACACTGCCCACCACGATGTGCGTGAAGTCGCCCAAGGCCATGAGGTAGGTGATGAGCACGATGATCCAGATCCTGGCGTTTTCCGCCGCGGGCAGCATCCAGACCATGGTAGCGATCATCCAGCCCGACACTATGCCCTTGGCGAACATCGCCGAGGCGTCGTTCTCCATGACGTGGGTGCCGATCTCGAGAAATTTGGCATCCGTCTTGGCGTCGAACAGTGGCAGGTGCAAGACCACATAGGCGACCAGGATGGTGCCGATCAGGTTACCGACCAGCACGATGCTCCACAGCCGGGCCAGGCGGCCGAGGTTGTGCAAGGTAGGTTCGCTCATCACCGGCAATACGGCCGTCAGGGTGTTCTCGGTGAACAGCTGCTGCCGCGCCAGGATCACGGCCAGGAAGCCGGCCGAATAGCCGAAGCTGGCAATGACCTTGCTGAAGCCACCCTCTGGCAAGTTGGCATTGAGCAGGCCCATGGCCATGAGCGACAGGCCCATGGTCAGACCTGCCGCCAGAGCCGACCAGAACAGTGCGGCGACGGTGCGCTCCAACTCGTGATCACCCTGGGTGCGGATGATCTCGTGCAGTACCACGGCACGCGGCAGCTGGCTTTCGCCGACGTCCTCCTCTTCTTCGCGACTCAGCTCCGGATCTTCCGGAGTGGACTCCTGGCTCTGTCGAGGTTCTTCGCGCTGCTCCTGGTCGCTCTTCATCAGATGGCTCGCTCGTCCCAGAGGAGTTCATCGTCATCGCCGATTTCCGTCACGCGATTGAGCGCGGCATCCGCCGCCTCTTCCGCCTCGGAAGCCAGATCGAAATGGCGCTCGGTAGCAACCTTGTGAAAGGTCGGATGGGCATCCTCGCGACGCGCCTTGACGGCGATGACCGCTTCGAATCCCTGCTCGGCCGGAACGGCGGACGAGATCGCTTCGTGATGATCGAAATGCTTGATAGCCATGGATGCCGATATCTCCAACCTGAAGCGACCGGACTGGTCGCACCTGATCAATAGACTGTCATGGCGGAAAAACGATCTGTGCAGAGGATGCGGATCAGGCGCCGAGCAGCTTCTGAACCTGCAGGTGGAGACGCTCGAGGGAGAACGGCTTGGTCAGCAAGGGGACCTTGCCGAGCAGCGGCGAACCGGTATCGATGATCTCGGCGGGATAGCCACTGATGAAGAGGACTTTGAGGTCGGGGCGCAACTTGAGAGCCGGTTCGGCGATCATCACGCCCGAGACGTCGTCGGGAAGGCGGAAGTCGGTGATCAGCAGATCGAGACGTGGTCGGCCGGCCAGGATGCGAAAAGCTTCGAGTGACGAGGGTGCCTGCAAGACCGTGTAACCCAGTTCGGAAAGATAATCCGCCAGAATCATCAAAATCTGCGGCTCATCCTCGACGACCAGGACAACCTTGCTCTGTTCCGCACTCACCATCTGACCCCTGTACCCACACGCTCGGCTCCCTTGGACACACGGGGCCTGCAAAGTTCCATGCTAGACGCAGATTTAGGGGGCGCCGGACGTGCCGGCGACCCCCTGGACATTACTGCTGTTGCTTCTGGCCTTGTTCGTTGAGCGTGGTCTTGCCGGCACCGGTCGCGGCGCCTGCACCTTCACCGGTCTTCTGACCAGCCGGGGTGCCCATACCAGCGCTATTGGCCTTCGGCGGATTGCCTGCGCCTTCGGTGGCGAAAGCAGCGCCACTGGCAGCGATCAGACCAGCAAACATCAAGGCAGAGATTTTCTTCGCGTTCATGGTAGGACTCCGGGTTGATTGGACACTGTTTAGGCAGGCCAAGCGCCGATTCGTTCTCTACCCGATGCCAGACGCGATGTAACGGAATACTAAAGATTGTCTGGCGGGCATTCCAGCGGCGAGCAGGCGTGCCAGCGCAGCGCAGTCGCACGGGCGGATGCCCCGGAGCCGTTGTTAGTCTTTCTATTGCCGCAACGAACCTGAAGCCGGACGCAAGGACGCCTTCCCGCCTCCGCGGGGCGAGAAGGCGTCGCCGTCCTCGTTCTAGACGGCGAATTCGCGAACCACGCGATTCAATCCGTTGGCCAGCCTGGAAACTTCGGCGCTGGCGCTGGCGGTCTGGGTGGCGCCGGTCGCGCTCTGGGTGGCCAGGTCACGGATGCTGGTGATGTTGCGATCGATCTCTCGCGCCACCTGCGCCTGCTCTTCGGCGGCGGTGGCGATGACCGCATTGCGGTCGTTGATCTGGGAGATGGATTCGGCGATCTGCTCCAGGGACACATTGGCCAGTTGGGCGACCGAGGTGGATTCACCGGCCAGTTGCTGACTCTCGGCCATGGCCCTGACGGCCTGGGATGAATCATTCTGGATGGCGCCGATCATCTGCTCGATCTCGCGAGTCGACTGCTGGGTGCGATGGGCCAATGCCCGTACCTCATCGGCGACCACGGCGAAGCCGCGGCCCTGCTCACCCGCCCGCGCTGCCTCGATGGCGGCATTCAGCGCCAGCAGGTTGGTCTGCTCGGCGATGGCGCGAATGACCTCGACCACGGCGTTGATGTCCTGGGCGCGGGACGACAGGGCCTGGATCTGCTCACTGGTACTGGCCACGTTCTGCGCCAGCGCCTCGATCGACTGGACCGTGCGGGTGACCTTGTCCAGCCCTTCGCTGGTCAGGTGCTGGGTATGCAGCGAGGTGCTGGCCGCATCGGCGGCGTTGCGCGCGACCTCCTCCACCGCCGAACTCATCTCGGTGACGGCACTGGCAGCCTGGTTGACCTCGTCGTTCTGCCGCACATAACCGCGGCTGGCTTCGTCGATCACCGCGGTCATCTCTTCCGCGGCGGAGGCCAGCTGAGTCGAGCTGTCGGCGATATGGGAAACGGTGTCGCGCAGATTGCCCTGCATCTGGACCAGGGCCTGCAGCATGCCCGCCGCCTCGTCGCGACCGACCACGGTGATCCGCTCGGTGAGATCCTTGCGGGCGATCCGCTGGGCGATGCGCAGGGCTTCGCCCACCGGCAGGGTGATGCTGCGGATCAGCAGAGCCGCAAGCACGACGGTGGCCGCTATAGTCAGGCCGATCAGCCCATAGACCCAGAACAGGCCGTTGGCATAGGTGACGCCCGCCGCCTGCCCCGCCGCTAGGGCACCGCGCTCGTTGAAGGCGCTCAGTTCGGCAATGGTCTTTTCCAGCGCGTTGGTGAGCGGACGGATCGAGGTGTTGATCAGGACGATGGCGCCTTCGTTGTCGCCCGCGCGCAGCTTGGGCTCGAAGACATCCAGCAGGGTCCGGTAGCTTTCGGCGCCCTTGACCACGGCGCCGTACAACTGGCGATCTTCAGCATTGGCCAAGGTCTTTTCGTAGTCCTTGACCGCGGTGAAGAAAGCATCGCGATAGCCGGGAAAGGCCGCGACGGTCTGGGCGCGCAGCTGCGGGTCCGGTGTGGTGGTAGCCCTGAGACTTTCCAGGCGCAGCCGCAGCAATCCGCCACTCATCTTCGCCGCCAGCTGGTTGCCCGGCAGCCAGTTGGTCTCCACTTCCTGCTCCGCCTCGAAAAGCTTGCCCATCTGCACCACGGCGACGCCGCCGAGGGCGAAGACGATCAACACGATCACGGAAAAGAACAGCACGGCGCGGGGCGCGACGTTGAGGCTGCGAAGGCTCATGAATGGCTATCCCTAATAAAATGACTATTAGGGATATCGGCGTAGCGGAGCCCCCTTAAGCTGGGGACGACGGACGGCCACGAACCGACTGCCAGCGGTCGTGGCGTCGCCCCTCGCGGTAACGATTGCCGGCGCTAGAGCAGGCGCAGCGGATAGTCGACGATCACCCGCAGCTGATCGACCGAGCCGCCGGTGGACAGCGAGCCACGGTGCCAGGCCTGGCGCACCCGGATGGACAGACCCTTGGCCGAGCCGGATTGCACGACATAGCGCCCTTCCAGATTCAGCTCCCGCTCCCGGTCGTCGGCGCCGTACAGCCCGCGATAGGCGCTGGTGACGGGCAGGTTGCTGCCATCGATGTCACTGCCCTTGATGTAGCGGGTCATGAGGCTGAGACCGGGCACGCCCAGGGTCTTGAAGTTGAGGTCGTAGCGCGCTTGCCAGGAGCGCTCGCCGGGTGCGTTGAAGTCGGAGAACATCGAGGCATTGCCAAGGAACAGCCCGCCGCCGGTGCGCCCGTTGTCGCCCATGCCGATGTAGTCGAAGGGCGTATCCCCATCGATCCGCTGCCAGCCCAGGGTAAAGGTCTGAGGACCGAGGCTGTAGGCCGCCGCGAAACTGTAGGCTGTGTTGTCGATGGGACCGGCGTTGGCGGCACCGGTATCGAGGGTCCGGTACAGGTTGGCATCGAAGGTCAGCGACTGGCTCGCCGACAATGGCTGCACCAGGTTGAAGTTGCCGTAGTACTGATTCCAGATGTCGTCGAGCTGGGCCGCGTAGAGCGACAGGCTGACACCCTTGGCCAGGGCGTACTTGCCCCCGGCGAAGTCGACGTGATCCGCGCGGCGCCGGGCATAACCGGCCCAGAGGTCACCGTCCCGGTTGGTGCTGACCTGATCGGTACCCGAGGTGAAATGTCCGGCTTCCAGCGTCAGGCCGGAGAGGTCCGTGCTGAGGATGCTCCAGCCGGTGGCACTCTGGGGCAGCAGGCGGCTGGTGCTGATGGCGAAGACCGGTGCCGTGGGCAGTTGCTGACCGTAGCGCACCACCGTCTGTCCCAGACGCAGCTTGGCCGCCGCGCCGGCGCGGGAATACTCGTCCGCCGGTTGGTTGCCGGCGTGGACGGGTAGATTGCCGGTTCCTCGGCGCCCGGGACCGCCATCGAGCTTCAGGCCCAGGTAGCCGAACGCGTCGACGCCCAACCCGACCGTGCCCTGGGTGAAGCCGGACTGGTAGTCGAGCAGAAAGCCCTGTGTCCAATCCTTCTGGTCGGCCCGGCGGTTGCGGCGATCACTGCCGAAATAATAGTTGCGCAGGGTCAGGGTGAGCTTGCTGTCGTCCACGAAGCCGTCGGCCTTGGCCTTCTCGCCCGTCAGCAGCCCCATACAGCCGCCCAATACGCCCAGCGCCAGCGGCGCGGCCAGGTGCCTGCCGTGCAACCAGCGACTGGCTCGGGGTAATCCTTTCTGATAGCGCAGGCGTTCCATGAAGTCCTCTGCGGAATGTGGGTGATCTAGTTGTTGGAAAGACGCGCGCACGAAGGCAGTGGCATCCCACCACGGCTTTGGCGACGTCTGTTGGCAGGCCCGCACCCCGTGCGGGCCCTGATCTCAGGTCAGGGATTCAGCCAGGCGGCTGCCCTGCTCCCGTGCCGGCGCTTGGTCCTGCAGGGGTCTGGTGTGGGTGCCCAGGTGGATGCGCCGATCGGCGACGGCATCCACCAGGTCCTCGTCATGGCTGACCAAGAGGATGGCGGTCCCGGATTCCTCAGCCGTCTCGACCAGCAGCTCGATCATCTCCTGCTGGGTGATGAGATCCAGCCGCGAGCTGGGTTCGTCGGCAAAGATCAGCGCTGGATCGAGCAAGAGCACGCGCAGCAGGGAAAAACGCTGCAATTCGCCGCCGGAGATATTGCCGGGCAAGCGATCCAGCAGCCGCTCATCGAGCCGCAGGCGCTGCATCAGCCGGCCAATCCGTGCCGCTTCCAGGCGATGCAACCGCACCAGATCCGCCAGCAATTGGCGCAGGGTCACCGAGGGCGCGAAAGCGGCTACCGGGTCCTGGTGCAGCTTCTGGAAAGCGCAGCGACTCAGACCAGGCTGGCGCCGAATCGCCCCGCTACTGGACGCGGCCAAGCCGAGCAGGATGTCGCCCAGAGTCGACTTGCCGCAGCCAGACGGCCCGGTCACGCCGAGGATCTCGCCAGGCCGGACGGTAAAGGACAGCTCTTCGAACAGCTGCTTGCCGCCGCGCTGGGCAGACAGGCCTTCTACCGCGACCACGGCGTCATCAGCGAGCGGGCGCGCGGCGCGTTTCGACCATTGCGCGGGATCGGCAGCCAGCAACTGGCGGGTATAGGCATGCTGCGGCTGGCCCAGTACCTGCTCAACCGTGCCCGATTCGATCACCCGCCCCTTGAGCATGATCATCACCTCGCCACCCAGCCGGCGCGCGACTTCCAGGTCGTGGGTGATGATCAGCAGGCTGCCCCCCTCCGCCAACATGGCCTTGAGCAGGTCGATCACCTCGTCGATGCGATCGCGATCCAGGCCCTTGGTGGGCTCGTCGGCGATCAGCACTGGCGAGCCGCCGGCATGGGTGGCGGCAAAGGCCAGGCGCTGGGCCATGCCCCCGGACAGCTGGAAGGGATACTTGCGCTCGGCGCCGGACAGGCCCAGGCGCGCCAGATCCGCGCTGGCCCTGTCGCGGGCTTCGGCACGGCCGAGGCCGACCACCTGGGTATAGGTCTCGGCGACCTGGGACAGGGCCTTCATGGTCGGGTCCAGGCTCAGCCAGGGTTCCTGGGGCAGCACCGCCAGCCCCCTGCCCCAGTGCTTACGGCGACCGGCCTCGCGGCCTTCTTCGCTGAAGCCGTCCGCCAGGCCTATCTGTCCGTGGGCTTGCAGCCCCGCTGGCAGGTTGCCGACGACGCCCTGGGCGAACAGGCTCTTGCCCGAGCCGGTCTCGCCGATGATCGACAACACCTGCCCCGGCGCCAGGCGGATGGACAGCGGTTCCACCAGTTGGGCCTCGGGAGTTCGGATCTCCAGCGCCGTGGTAGTGAGCAAGGCGGTCATGGCTTGCGTCCTCCGGTGATGAGCAGCAGCGACAGCACGGTCAGGAAGATCGCCAGGATTGGCAGGCCTATGACCAGCGGCGCTTCGGCGTAATAAGGCAGCAATTCGGTGATCATCAGGCCCAGCTCGGCGGTGGGCGGGCGCACGCCGATGCTGACGAAACCCAGGGCGGCGATGGCCATGATGGTCGACGCGGCGCCAAAGGCAGCGATGGTCAGGAGTACCGGCGCCAGTTGCGGCCAGAGATGGCAGCGCACGATGTAGACCGGCCCGAAGCCCAGCAGCCCGCTGGCGGCCACCGCCGGCGAGGCCAGCACGGTGCGCGCCAGCGCCCGGGTCATGCGGAAGTACTCCACCCAGAGCACCAGGGCCACGGCGCTGTAGAGGGCGACGAAGGAACCGGGAAACACCGCGACGATCAGCAGGACCAGCAGCAGGCCTGGCAGGGCCAGGAACAACTCGGCCAGCCCGCCCAGCAGCTTGTCGACCAGCCCGCCCTTCCAGGCGGCCAGGATACCCAGCAGCACGCCGGGAATGGCGGCGGTGCAGACGCTGATGAAGGCCAGTCCCAGCGAGAAGCGGATGGCCACCGACAGCCGCGCCAGCATGTCGCGACCCAGGTGATCGGTGCCCAGGGGGTAGGCGCTGCTGGGCCCCGCGAGGATCGCCTCATAGTCCTGGCGGGCGATGTCGCCCTGCCAGAGCAGCGGGGTGAGCACGGCGAAGGCGATCAAGACGGCCAGCAGACCCAGGCCCAGTCCGCGCGCGGAAGACTTCACTGGAGGCGCCGCCAGGGCAGCGGTAGCGTCGAGATTCATGCGTTTCTCCCACGCGGGTCGATCAGGTGATTGGCGAGATCGACCAGGGTATTGAGGATGACGAACAGCAGTCCCATCGCCAGGGCGGTGCCCTGCACCATGGGCACGTCGCGTTGGACGATGGCGTGGACCAGGCCGTGGCCGATGCCCGGCCAGGCGAACAGCGTCTCCACCACCACCACGCCTTCGATGAGATACACCAGCTGCACGCCCAGGTAGGTCACCACCGGCACGCCGATATTGCGCAGGCCGTGGCGCAGGAAGACCCCGGCGCCTCTCAGGCCCTTGAGGCGGCCGAAGCTGTAATAGGCGGAGGCCGCGACCTCCACGGTGGCATCCCGGGCGACCCGGGACGACACGGCCGCCAGTCCCAGGGCCAGGGTCAGCGTGGGCAGCACGCTGTGCCAGAAGGTGCCGTGCCCCGCCGCTGGGAACAGCTGCCAGGAGATCGCGAACAACAGTACGAAGATCACGCCCAGGACGAATTGCGGCAGCGCGCGGATTGCGGTGGTCAGCAGCAGCAGGCCGCGGTCCAGCAGGCTGCCCGGACGCAGACCGGCCACCACGCCCAGCGGCGGCCCCAGCAGCAGCGACAGGCAGACGGCGCCAATGGCCAGGCGGATGGAGCTGCCCAGTTCGTGGGCGACGACGTCCAGCACCGGCTTGCCGGAGACCAGCGAATGGCCGAGATCCAGGGTCAGCAGATCGCCGATCCAGGCGAAGAAGCGCCATAGCAGCGGCTGATCCAGATTGAGCTCGGCCCGCACGGCCTCGGCCGCCGCGGTATCCACCAGGTCATAGCCATAGCGTCCGGCGGCGATGCGGTAGGCGGCGTCGCCCGGCAGCAGGTTCATGAACAGGAAGGTGAGCCCCCCGACCAGCAGGGCGACCAGGCCCGCCTGCAGCAGGCGAAAGGCAAGCAGGCGGGTCATGGGGTCCACCGCATCTTGCTCAGGCCGAAGGTGCGCTCGAAGGGATCGATGGCGGCGCCTTCGACGACATTGGACACGGCCATGGTCTGGCGATACCAGGCCACCGGGATCACCGGCAGGTCCTTTTGCACCTGGGCCATGGCGGCGTAGCGCTGACGCTGTTGCTCGGCTGGATCTTCGCTGGCCAGCAGCGCGGCCAAGGCCTGGTCGAAGGCCGGATTCTGCCACCCCAGCGGGCCCCATTCGGCGCCGCCGTGGCTGAAGTCATTAAGCAGGGTAACCAGGGGATCGGGCACCAGTGCGAAGTTGCGGCCATAGAGGGCCAGCTGCAGCGAGCCGTCGTTGTGGGCGGCCGGGATGGCGCTGGAGTTCTGCACCGCGACTTCCACGTCGACCCCCACCTCGCGCAGCTGCGCCTGCAGGGCGGTAGCGATCAGCGGCAACTCGGGACGATCCGAATAGGTCAGCAGCTTGAGCCTGAGCGGCGTGCCGTCCTTCTGCAGGATGCCATCGGCTCCCGCGGTCCAGCCCTGGCCGGCCAGCAGCTTGCGCGACGCCGCCGGATCATAGGCGAGCGGCGCCAGCTCGGGGTCATGCCAGGCAGGCACGTTCCTGGCGAACAGCTGGGTCGCACCGGTCTCCGGAGCCCGCAACACGGCGGCGGCGACGCCCTCACGCTGGATGGCCAGGCTGAGCGCCTGCCGCACCTCGACCGGCGCGGTGGCGCCAGCGCCGGAGTTGGGAGTCAGCAACACCACCCGCGGAACCGGCTCGATCAGTACCTTGAGAATGCTGGAGCGCTTGAGTCGCGCGATGCTGGGCGGATCGAGCTGGAATACCAGTTCGGCATCGCCGCTTTCAGCCATCAGGGTGCGGGTCTCGCCGCGGCCGGCGGCCAGGTAGGAGGTCCTGGCGATCTCCGGCTTGGCGCCCCAGTAGCCCGCGAAGCGCTCGGCAGCCAGGCGTTGCGGCGGTTCCAGCAGGGTCAGCTGGTACGGCCCCGTGCCGATGATCTTCTGCACCTTGCCGTCGGCATCATAGGCGGCGGGCGCCAGGATATTGGTGGAGGAATGCGCCAACAGGGCCAGCAAGGGCTTGAAGGGTTTCGCCAACCGGATCACCACCTCGTTGCCTTCGGCCGTGACCGACGCCATCCCCGCCTGTTTGAGCACCCCCGGCTTGCCCCGCGCCGCATTGAGGGCAGCGGCCGCAGCCTCGGCCGTGAGTTCGCTGCCGTCATGGAACTTCACCCCCTGGCGCAGGGCGAGCCGCCAGGTCAGGCCATCCGCCGATTCGGTCCAGCGCACTGCCAGGCCAGGGAGCGGCTGACCCTGGGCATCGGCTTCGAGCAGCGTCTCGGTGATCTGCATGCGCTGGAAGACGAAGCCGGAAATCGACGGGTTCAGTCCACCGATCTCGAAGGGGCCGACCACGTCGAAGACGCGTTCCTCAGCGCTGGAAAGCGTTGGCACGAAGGCGACCAGGGTCGCCAACGCCGAAGCGGTCAGCGCCGAACGAAGGGTACGGGATACAGGCATGACAGTCCTTAGCAGAGCGAAAGCGCCGATACCCGCAGCTGACAGCGGAGCATCGGCCAAACCAATGAAGGCGCACGTTATATCATAACGTTTTCGCAACACACCAAGACCTACCCGCGATGGCAACATCCTGAAACAGCTGGAGAATTTGTGACGGAGCGGCGGCAGGCGATGAGGTCCAGTCGGATTGGCCGTAGGCCGAAGTACTCGCTCCTCAAAGGAGGTGGCGGCGAGAAGAGAATCGAGTGCAACGTGATTGCGCAGACCGGACGGCCGCTGGCCGCCCTGCCCTGTGTTGCCGATCTCCGCTCAGGCGGCCACGTTCAAGGTGCTGCCCGTGGCGGTGCTGCCGCCGTTGCTGCCAATGCTCTGGTACTGGCGCAATACCGCCTGGACCAGTTGCGTGTAGGGGCTCAACGACGCTTGAGCGCTGGAATCGGCCTCGCTGTCGCCTTGCACGCTCGCCCCCTGCGGCGGTGGCGGCGGCATGCGCGGACGCGCTGAACCGCCCGGTCCGGCGACGCTGGAATCGCCGGATTCCTCGGTGCCCCTCTGCCCTTGGGGGCCGCCCGGCGGCGGTGCGAAGGCCGAAGCGAATTCGCTTTCGCCGAAGCTGCCATCGCCATCCTGGTCGAGCATGCCGAGCAGCTTGTCGACGTCGATAGCCCCGCTCTCGTCGGTATCCGCCTGGGTATCGCTCGCCGCGCTGGCGGCGGTAGTGAGTTCGCTCTTGCTGATGGAACCGTCGCCATCGGCATCGAGCTTGCCGAACAGCTTCTTCAACGGATTGCCGTCTTCGCTGGCGCTGACGCTATTGCCGGACGCTGCCGTGCCTGTGCCTTTGATCGCGCTGGCACTGCTGTAGTAGCTGGAGTAGCCACTGCCTATTCCGCTGATCATGGATGTCTCTCCCGGGAAATGCGGACATCAGTGTTCCGCACCTCCCAGTATCCGCCCGGTAGATGTCAGCCATTTGGTCACTTTGTATGCCCGGCGATACATCAGGGGCGTGGCAACACCACCTGGCAGGTCAGGCCGCCGCCGGGCGTTTCCCCGAGGGTCAGCTCGCCGCCCATGTGCGCCGCCGCTTCCCGGGCGATGGCCAAGCCCAGTCCGGTCCCACCGGAGGATCGATTGCGCGACCCTTCCAGGCGATAGAAGGGTTCGAACACCGCTTCCCGATACTGGGCCGGTATCCCCGGCCCGCGGTCGAGAATGCAGATCACCAGCCGCTCCGGCTGTTCGCTCAGGCGGATCTCGGCCTGGCCAGCGTAGCGCAGGGCATTCTGCAGCAGATTGCCCAGGCAGGAGCGCAACGCCATGGGCGCCACCTTCAGCGGCTGGCAGCTCCCCTCGACAGCGACCTGGGCGCCCTCCTCGGCCGCATCCTCGGCCATGGCCTCGACCAGCGCCTGAACGTCGCAGAGGATGGGGCGCTCCTGGCGGTGCTGTTCGCGGAGGTACCTCAGGGTGCCGTCGAGCAACTCGATCATGTCGTCCACGTCCTGGCTGACCCGGGCATGCAGGCGCGGATCGTCGATGTCCTCGATACGCAGCTTCACCCGCGCCAGGGGCGTGCGCAGGTCATGGGAGATGGCCGTGAGCATGCGCCCACGCTGCTGGAGCTGTTCGAGCAGATGCTGGTGCATGCGATTGAGCGCCCGCGCGGCCTCCCGGGTCTCCCAGGGCCCGGTGACCGGAATGGGCGAACCGTCGAGGTTATGGCTCAGGTGTTCGGCGGTCTCGGTCAGCTGGCGCAGCGGCCGCGTCAGCAATCGCGCTCCGAGCCAGGCGGCGATCACCAGCGAGCCCAGCTGGAAGATCAGCGGGCCGCCGAGGAACCACTCGATGCGCCGCCAGACGCCGGGCTCCCGGTGCGGGAAAGGCCCGGGCGGCGGTGGCCTATCGAAGGCGGCTTCACCCTCCATGGGCGGTGGTGGTGGCGGCGGTCGCTCGCCGAGTCCATGCCGAAACCAGAAGAAGGCCAACAGATGGCCCAGCAGGATGGCCAGCAGAAAGACCGCGAACAACCGGGCGAACAGCGTATCCAGGCGGCGCACGGCTAGTGCCCTATCTGCCGGGCATCGAACAGATAGCCCTCGCCACGCACGGTCTTGATCAATTGGGGCGCCCGGGGATCGTCGCCCAGCTTGCTGCGCAATCGCGACACCTGCAGATCGATGCTGCGATCGAAGGCCTCGATCGCCCGCCCGCGGGTGGCATCGAGCAATTGCTCGCGGCTCAGTACCTGGCGCGGCTGCTCGATGAAGACCCACAGCAGCCGCACCTCGGCATTGGACAGGGGCACCATCACCCCGGCCGGCGAGTGCAGCTGATGCAGGACGCCATCGAGCTTCCAGCCATCGAAGCTGACACTGGTCCGCGGCGCCTTGCGCTGGGGCACGCGGCCATCCTGGGTCCGCCGCAGCACCGACTGGATCCGCGCCACCAGTTCCCGGGGCTCGAAGGGCTTGGCCATATAGTCGTCGGCGCCCAGCTCCAGGCCGATGATGCGATCCGCCGGCTCGCACTGGGCGGTCAGCATCAGGATGGGAATGCCGCTGTCGCGCCGCAGCGAACGACAGAGGGAAAGCCCGTCCTCCCCCGGCAGCATCAGATCCAGCACCACCAGATCGAAGGCCTCCTCCGCCAGCGCCCGGCGCATCTCCAGGCCGTCACCCACCCCGCGGGCATTGATGCTGAAGCGCGCCAGATAGCCACAGATCAACTCGCGGATCGACGGATCGTCATCCACCAGCAGGATGCGCGAGGTCCAGCGTGGGGATTCGGAAGACAGCGACATCGGGGCTACCTGAACAGTCGGACGATCTGGACGTGCATGCTAGCCGCTCAGCCCGCGAGGCAGCTACGGCCTGGCATGTAGCCTTGTGTAAAGGTGGTCAAGGGGTGGATACGCAGGTAACAGAGCCGGCCAGGCCGAAGCCCCCCGCCAGCGAGAGGCCGTTCGCGCAGGACGGTGATCGCGATTGCGAAGCCGTCCGTTCGATGGTAAATCGGACCCATCGCCCGAGGCTCTTCCAGAGGGCTGGCGGAGTGAAGCCGTCAGGACCAGCACTCCAGAGCGTCTCGAAGCCTAGGCCTTACCGGGCAAAAACTGCCGTGTCTCCTACCGGAACGCCATCCTTGACGAGCAGATCAGCCGTATCGGCCAGCGCTGAAACGAACCCGGAGCCCGTCGCGCTCAATGTCCTGTTGCAGGCCTGCGGCCAGGGCAATCGCCTGGCCTTCGAAACGCTCTACCGGGTGACCTCGAGCCGGCTGTTCGGCGTATGCCTGCAATACGTGGCAGATCGTGCGGAGGCGGAAGAGGTCCTGCAGGAGGCCTATACCGCTATCTGGCTCAAGGCCGGTACCTTCGACGCCACACTTTCCAGCGCCCTGACCTGGATGGCGACCCTGGCGCGCCACAAGGCCATCGATCGACGCCGCGCCCAGCATCGCCACGAGCCGCTCGACGGCCTGGCCGAGTGGCCGGCAACCCCGTCCGTCGCCGAAGACTTCGAGGCCCATCGCCAGCGTCGCCAGATTGATCATTGTCTGAAAACCCTGGGCGAGGACCAGCAGACCTATATCCGGGTCGCCTTCTTCGAGGGCTATTCCTATGCCGAACTGGCCGCCCGCCACCGTATCGCGCTCGGCACGATGAAAAGCTGGATTCGGCGTGGCCTTCTGCAACTGCGAGCGTGCCTGGGCTTATGAACGACGACATCCCCTCTACCGACCGACACGCGCTGCTCATCGCGGAATACGCCCTGGGCGTACTGTCCGCCGAAGAGCGCCTGCAGGTGGAAGAACTCGTTCGGCGGGAGCCTGCACACCAGGCGCAACTGGCGGCCTGGCAGCGGCACTTCGCCGAGTGGCTCGACGAGTTTCCGGTCGTCGAACCGCCGGCTCACGTCTGGCAAGGTATCCAGCAACGGCTCTTCCCGACGGAGCAACCGGCACCCGAGCCGATCCGCCGCTGGAACGACCCGCGCCTGTGGCGCTGGGCGACCGGACTGGCGCTCGTTGCTGCCCTGGTGCTGGCGGTGCTCATGCTGATGCGCCCGGTGCAGGTCGCGACGCCCGCCCTGCTCGCCCGCCTGGAACAGAGCAATGGCAGCCTGGCATTCAGCGTCACCCTGCAGGGGAACGGCCGGCAACTGCTGTTCGTGCCCGCCGGCAAGCCGGATTGGCCAGACAGGAGCGCCGAGGCCTGGATCATCACGGCGGATGGCAAAGCACATGCGCTAGGCCTGCTCCAGGACGCTACGGCCGTGACCCTGACCGTACCCGCCGGACTCGCACCGGCACTGACGCCAGGCGCGGTACTGGCGGTCTCCCTCGAACCGCGAACCGGTTCGCCGACCGGCGCGCCCACGGGACCGATCATCGCCAAGGGAAAAATAATCGCGCTCTGATGCATCCGTTTGCCGGGCCGCTCCGTACATTCATCACCCTCATCCGGAGGGCCGAAGAACTCAGGAGACGCACCATGCACACCTTGCTCAAGCGCATCGCCATCGTAGCCAGTCTCGCGATCCTAGGTGCCACCGCCCCACTCAGCTTCGCCGCCGATACCGTCATGGTCGGCGGTGCGCCCATGTACCCATCCAAGACCATCGTCGAGAACGCGGTCAATTCCAAGGACCACACCACGCTGGTGGCGGCCGTCAAGGCGGCGGGCCTGGTCGACACCCTCAACGGCAGCGGTCCATTCACCGTCTTCGCCCCGACCAACGAAGCCTTCGCCAAGCTGCCGGCCGGCACCGTCGATACCCTGGTAAAGCCCGAGCATAAGGCGGACCTGACCAAGATCCTGACCTACCACGTGGTGCCCGGCACCCACACCGCCAAGCAGTTGATGGCCGAGGCGAAGATGCATGGCGGCATGACCAGGCTGAAAACCGTCCAGGGCGAAGACCTCACCGTGAAGCTGCATGACGGCAAACTCTGGCTGGTCGACGCCAAGGGCGGCAAGGCCGCCGTCACCATCGCCAACGTGATGCAGTCCAACGGTGTGATCCACGTGGTCGATACCGTGCTGATGCCGAAGTAAGGGGCATGGACAACGCGGACACCTGTGAGGGGTGTCCGCTTTTATTTGGTATCGACCCGCATGGCCGTTGACTCTTCCGTCGCGAGCTATATCAGACCGCATTCTGGCGAGTCAGCTACGCGAAACGCGCCTAGATCCCGCAGGTTTTGAATTCTCGACGAAATACCATCTGCGAAGCTAAAAGGCAGCTTTGATGCGATCATGGCGCCGCTTAACGTACATAGACGGGGATTTAGATAAAGCGGAGCACTTGGACCCTGTGGGCCATCGCAGGGCGGGACTGGCTTTTGTAGCGGTAGACCAGTTGATTAAGCTCGCTGCGCTGGCTCAGCTTGCAGCAATCTCCTATCGACTTGGCACCTCTAGCCTATGGATGGATGTGGTCCTGAGTCTGAATCCTGGCGCCTTCCTCAGCATCGGTAAGGATCTGCCGCCGACAGTGAAATCAGTGATTTTCCTTGGCGCGCTGGCAGCTGTGGCAGCCGTTATCTACTGGGCACTCTCGCGTTGGAAGCAGTCCCCAGGTCGCTCGGCGGCTTTGTATCTGATCGCTCTTGGAGGCGGTTCGAATCTGATCGATAGATTCTTCCGCGATGGCCACGTTGTCGACTACCTGGTCCTGAACCTGGGTTCACTCCATACGGGCGTCTTCAACCTCGCAGACGTGACGATCATGGCAGGTGTGGCCTACCTGGCCCTGTCAGGATCTTCGAAAGAACAGAAGACGCTAGCCTGATCTGCGGGGACAGCGACCGGAACAGCTACTTGTAGGCCGACCGCAAGCGCTACGACGTCAACAGCGCCAAGAAGCAGGAAGCCATCGCCGGCGGCGGCGAGAACGTGAAGGACCTGCGCCACACCTATGCCGACCCGCTCTCCGCGCTACGCGCCGCCCTAAGCCGTGGAACCGCCCGCAGTGCGGTACCGTCCCCTCACCTACCAGCTCGCCCTGGGCCGCCCGGAGCTCACCTACACCCTGCAGGGCGTGAAGGCCAAGATTGACGCCATCATCTGGTATGAGGGGAACGTGCAGCACAGCCTCACGGCGGACGGCGTCTACATCACCCGCCTGGCGCTGGAAGCCAAGCTGCCGGAGGACCTGCTCGACGAGATCCAAGGCGACTACACCGGCATCATCGCCTACTACCGTGATCCCAAGACCGGCAAGGAACACACCCTCACCGCCAGCGACCAGAAGAAGCCGCGGCGGCTGTGGCATCTGTACGCGATGAAGGCGACGGCGAAGCGGGCGGTGGAGCAGGAGTGGAAGAAGAAGCAGGAGCGTTCCATCTGACTGTCAAGGCCAAAGAGAGATGTCGCTCGGGCGACCAAATAGAGAAATGTCAGAATAAACCTTTTCAAAAAGTCTGGTGACAAAAATAACTTCCTGTAAAAGATACAAAATTATAGATCGAATGCACAAATTTTAAATTATTAATCGAAGTGAAGAAATAATGGAGCTTGGATATGATTAATGGCACTGTAGTGATAGATCACATTGGATTCTCAGTCTCTTCGCTCGAAGATGCAATCAAATTCTGGACGGAGGCTATGGGTTTCGAAGTTGTACGTAAGGGCGAAATGGGCGGTGACTTCCTGCGAGAAGTAACGGGTGTCGATGATCCACGGTGCCGTATGGCACTTGTTGTATCACCTTCAGGATTCCCTATAGAGCTTCTGGAGTATTCGACCGCTAGCACTTTAGGTAAGGCGCCTGGCAGCGCTGGCGCGATCGGCGCAGCACATATCGCTGTAAGTGTGGAGAATATAAATGTGACTGTCGAAAAGATCAGATTGCACGGCTGGGAAATAAAAGGCTCTTCACAAGCGATCCCGAGCGGCCCGCGTGCAGGGACAGTTGTTGCCTATATAAGCAGCCCTGACGGAATCACTATTGAGCTCATGCAACCGCCCAAATAATTTTTTATCATGGAAGGTCAATAATAACTTATTGGCAAAAAATATTTATAGTTTACCCCGCCTGCGGCAACAGCTCCCGCCGCATCTGCCACCCCGGATCAGCGGGCGTCTGCACGATGTTGCCCAGCACCACAGCGCCCTTCGAGTAGGCGTAACCCTCGCGATAGATCGGGTCCAGCCCGGCAAGGCGGCCTGCACCAGGATGCGGGTGTCGTCGGTCGGATGCGCCAGCTGGATGCCCAGGCTGCGGTAGTAGCCGCGCTCCTCGGGTTCGTGCTGGCCGGTCTGCACGCTCACCAGCAGCGTGGAGCACAGCGACCTCTGTTCACGCAGCTTCTCGGCCGCCCCGGTCGCGTAGGTAGCCATGGCTTCGCGTAGCGCCTCCAGGCGGTACACCCGGTCGCTGAAGATGCGCGAACCGATGAGGTCCGCCTAGCATTCGTCGATCGAATACACCTCCAGGTCCGGCACCATCCCCTGGAGGGTACGCATCACCCGATTCGACAAGTCGGCATAGAGCTCACAGCTGGAGCCGAAGACGGCCGCGTGGTGCGTTGAATACGCTCCATATCTCACTTTTTCATCAATGCCTGAAGGGTCCGCTTCCGGTCGGATGCCTGGCTTTCCTGATAGACTCGACCTTCATCCCGCACTATGCGGAGTTGGGCCGTAAAGGCAGCGCCCTGTACTTCCAGCGGCTTGACATTATCGTCCCCGCTTCGTCTAGCTACATGATCTTTTGCGCTTGCTACGTTGTAGCAATGCGCCTGCCAAAACCGGCTGAAATGTAGCAACAAGAGCCTAGAACAGACGTACCCAGATGCTTGCCGAAACCGCCTCAAACCCAGCAACCACGCGCCCTGAGCCGTCCCGCCGATTTTCCGTGGCGCCCATGATGGATCGGGCCGACCGAACCTGAAACGCCCGTCTGGCGCGGCCTCTAGGGCCCTCCGCTTCGTTTCGTAGCAAATTTGTAGCACTGACCTCTTCCGGCCCCTCCTTTTCGCCCTCCTCTACACGCCATTCCAGCCTGCTTGTCGACGCCTCAGCCAGCGCCTGAGCGTCAGCCTGTGAGCGTCTGTGAACGTGCGAGAGCGTCAGAGTGAGCGTCGGACTATTATCGCGCTAATGGGCGTTAGCCCCGTTTTATGTTCAGGGCTGGGGCTGGCGTAATCTTCGTTACCGACTTTTTGAGTGGCCTGGGAGCCCTCTCAGTATGCGGCCTCCAGTGATTGGTCTTACTGTTCCGGCTGCGTAATACCACCGTTCTCCAGTAACAAACCCTACTGTTACGATAAAAAAACAATAAAGCTATATTTATCAGTAACTTAGAAAACAGTCACAGAGACGGGGACAGTGCCGTAACAGTAGGCTGAAAGACGGGAAAGTCAGACCTGGCGCGGGTTGTAGCAAGTGGGGCTGACTCGGGGACAGTCGTAACGGTCCCCCAGCCCTCTATCGAAAATGAGGGTCGCGGGACTCATGAGAAAAGGCCGGGTGGTGCAGGGATTCGCAGGGATTTTCCGCCTACCGTAGCCCCACTCCGCCCCAGTAGCGGTGCAGGCTGGAGCCAGGTGCAGGGCTGCAGAAAAAGCGACCCATTTAGCCCGCAGGCGTGGCGGGGGGACGACGGCGCGCGCCAGGTGCAGCCGTCCCTTCCGCCTTCACGCGTCAGCCAGCTTCTCCCTTGGAGGCCTCGTCAGTCGGCTACGATAGGCCCACCACTCTCCTCCCTGGCGTGCTGTCGCCGGGTCCAGCCCTAGGTCAATCATCGATGCAGACTGAAAACCCGCTTCTTGGAACCTGGCAATCGGATAAGGAGCTGACCCTGCGCTACTGGGCCGATGTCCCCGCAGGCCCCGAACACTTCATGCAGCTCATGGCAGGGAAGCTTGGCAAGCTCGAGTGCAGCTTTACTAGCGATACAAGCATCAGCCGATCCGAAGGCAGCAGCTCTCAACGGAAGTACAGCATCACTCGTCTAGAGGAAGCTGAGTGCGAGATCTGCATCTACGGAGAAGAAGAAGGAGAGCTTGATCATCAGGCGACGTACCATTTCGTCAGCGCTGAGTTGTACTGGGTGCCCGCGGCCAAAAGCCGGGAGTATTTTCGAAAGGTCATAGACACAGGAGGTCAGCCAGCAATGGAGTGATCAGCGCGACCAGCAGCTGTCCCTTTGCATACACCCTTGGCCCTAGGTCAGAACTGTCAGACGTTGACCGCATACACCCTTGGCCCTACGATGGTTACGTCGCTGCAAAATCAGCGGCCTGGGATTGGCGTCCCGGAATCAGAGGCGGACACAACCGCCGTTTTCGAGCGGTTTTTTTGTGCCCGCGGCATGGCTACACCCGTTATGGGCGGGCCGTGCGTGGGAGCCTTCGGGCTCACCGGCCCTCTGACCGGTACGCCAACCCGCACGGTTCCGCTCACCCAAATTGGCGTTTGGGCGCGGTGTTCAGCCTTCAGAGGATTCATCCATGCAGCTCAATGCCCTGTCACGTCTCGACGATCTGCACTCTCGCTTCAATCTGCTCCGTGGCCTCGATGATGCCGTTCTAAAAGCCAACGGCTTCGATGCCAGTCTGGAAGAGCTGGCCAGCGTCATTGCCGGCCTCAAGTCCCTCTCCCATACGCAATCCCAACTGAGCAGCCTGCACGGCGCTCTGGAGCTGCTGCTGATGCTGCTGGAGGTCGCCCACGCGCGGGACCTGAGCGGCGATCACCTGCATTGCCTGCTGGAGCCTCTCCGGGTCAAACTGGACGGGGCGCTGAACGAATTGGACGCGATCATCTAGGCAGGGAGCCGACGCCATGCACAACGCACCTCAGCTATTCCCTGTCCCCTTCAATGGGGACACGGTCGTCCTGGTCGGCCAGGACAACGAGCCCTATGTGGCGATGAAGCCTATCGTTGCCAACATGGGGATGGACTGGAAAAGCCAACACTCGAAGCTAGCAGAAAGATTCGCCTCAACTATGGTGGAAATCACCACAGTTGCCGAAGACGGGAAGCTCAGAGGCATGGCATGCCTACCGCTCAAGAAGTTGCCGGCCTGGCTCTACTCCATCAGCCCGAACAAGGTCGCCCCGGAGCTGCGGGAGAAGATCATCCGCTACCAGGAAGAGTGCGACGACGCTCTCTGGAACTACTGGACCCAGGGCGTGGCCGAGCGGCCAAGTGCTGCGGCGACCGCCAACAAGCAGATCGCCCTATCCCGCCACCGCCTGGCGTTGCTAAAGGAGTTGCACCGTACTCGGGACCGCGTGCTGCGTAGCGCGATTCATGAGCAGCTTGCTCAGGTGTCCCAGGCGCTAGGCCTAAGCGTGCCGGAGCTGGACAGCATCGGCCGGACCGATCCGGAGACGCCGGATGTGCTGAAGGCGTTCTGGGAGGCGGTGGCGTATCTCGAGGGCGCAGGAGAACACTGCAATCATGCCCGTGCCGTATCAGGAAAGATCGTGCTGAACTTGCCAGAGCTGCGCGAGCTCTTCAGGAAGCATGATATCTGCCTAGCAATAGATCAGGACTTGATAGCCTTTTTGCGGCAATCGAGAAACCCAACCTTTATTAAATCAGGATCTTTTAACAGCCAAATTCACAAAAAGATAATTAGAGGATGGGTTTTTGAAAACCTATAACTCATAGATGACTCACCACTTGCATTGAAGATGTTTCGGCTTAAATAAGGAGATATGCATCTTGAAAGTTTTCCAGAAAAGATTTGACGAACTGCTGCTCCAACTACCTCCAATAGAGCAAACTCGAACAACGAAGCATGCAGATTTCGCGGTGTACGACCTTATCGACAGCGAGTTATTCTTAGAGTGGAAGGTAAAAACAAAAAACCTACTTTCTAAATGTGCAGGCAAGAAATCAGAGCATTATGAATCCTTTTGTGAGGCTGAAAAAATCCTAGCTTATGATGATGAATATCAGCAACTGAAAAGAGTCCGAGCAGTTTTCAAAGCAGCGAAAGAGGACTATGAAGGTGGCTACATGACGTCAAGTCGAAAGCTTACCCAAGCAGAGGTCTTTGACAATGAAATAGATCAAGCCAAAGAGCTGGCTAATAATGGTTACTATCAAGCAGCGGCGGTAATCTCCGGAACTGTTCTTGAAACAACCCTTCGAACCATCTGCGTCGAAAAGGATATATCCACAGGAAAACTTGATAAGATGAACGCAGACCTTGCAAAAATAGAAACCTATAGCAAGCTAACTCAAAAAAGAATCACCGCTCTAGCTGACATTCGAAATAATGCGGCCCACGGAAACATACAGGCCTTCAACGCAGGCGATGTAAATCAAATGATTTTCGACATCGAAAGAATAGTTGGCGAACTACTCGCCATTTAGAAAAACATAATACGTCAACCACGGAACGGATATGAGCAAAATATACAAATACATGAGCCCCGGACTCGTAGATAGCTTCTTCAACGCTGCAAATCACACTACAAGCATTAAAGTTTCGCAGCTTAGAGACTACAATGATCCTTATGAATTCTTTTTAACAATCGACTACAATCAATCGCCACACTTACTCGCCTATTACCAGGAGATCATTGCCACAGTAACTGGAAAATATGTATCCTGCTTTTCTAAATCGCCTGTTATAACTCCTATGTGGGCACATTATGCCTCCAACTCAACAGGCTTTGCTTTGGAGTTCGATGAAGCTGCACTTGAAAAATGGATTGAAGAAAATACTCAAGAGCCAAGTTGCAGTTTCGATGACATTCATTACTATGATACGCCAAATGAAAGCCTGCTCCGCTACTTGCAACGAGCCTACACCACGTGTAAGTTCCGTCATATAGCGATGCTTCGCGAAGTCGTTGGAGGAACAGCCTACTTTTCAAAGCAACTTTGCTGGAGTTACGAGCAAGAAAGACGAATGCTAATAAATGAATCCGCAATACGGAAAATTTCGGATAGCTTATATCTCTTATCAGTACCAGCCGAGACCATCACCGCCGTGATTGCTGGGACATCCATGCTCGACGAAGACCAAAGAAAACTTGAAACCTTTGCACAGCTAAATAACTGCAAATTTTATAGGAAGAAAATTGGCAAAAGTAGTACGAATCCTTTCCTTGTAGATGAATCCGGTAAAACCTATGTTTTTGATGAATCAAAAATAACAAGCGTAGAAAACCAATGCCGCTTATGCAAAGAGCCAACAGAAGCCAAAGCAAATTCTTGTCCGTGGTGTCAGATAACTGAGGCACATGAAAAAAACGCAGCTGGGCGCAATTCGCTCAGGGCGCTGCAACATGCTGGAATGCTCAGAGATTACCTAGATGGCTTTGGAGACATTCAAAAAAACTCTCGAAGCAGAGACGAATAACATTACGACCCACAAATTGCAATGCGATTAAAATTGATATAACTGAAATCGGACTACCTCGTCCTCTATCCACTCATTCACCTGAGCCAGTCGCGCCTGCAGCGGCTCCAGCTCATTCGCCGCATACACCTCTGCAGCCTCCTTGATCGAGCCGAAACCGCCCGCGTTCTGCGGCACGATGCCCATCAGTTGCGGCGGGATCCGCAGGCCGGCGAGCATGTCGTCGCGGGTGATGCTCTTGATCGAGTTGAATTCGTCCTTCGCCGCTACCTCGCTGACGGGGATCAGCTGGATGCCGTCTTTCTTGCCGTTGGGCGCGTAGACGAAGAGATTGCGGAAGTTGCCCGGCCCCTTGGCCGAGCGCAGCGCGGTGCGCAGGGAGTCGATGTCCTCCTCCTTCTGCGCCGCGTCGGTCATGTAGAAGATGAAGCCGGCTTGGCTGCCGTTGTTGTAGTACTTGCGCCGGAACAGCGTGGCCGACTCGTTGAGCAACGCCGACTGCATGGCGGCAAGCCATTCGGGCATGCCGTAGATCTCCTGGTTGATGTCGGCCTCGCGCAGGTGGCAGATGGTGCCCGGAGCGAACTCGTGCTCGCCCTGCCGGCCACCGCCTAAAAGAAATGATCGCGTCGTGCAGTTGACCAATGGTCATGCAGTCTAAACCGCGTATCGGTAGGCAAACGCTGGGGTGCGATCTGCCTTAAGAAAGTGATGAAGCGGTCGAAACAGCGGTTGACCACACGGATGAGATGTAACCGATGACCTTCAAAACGCTAAGCAAAATCCACGTATGCGATGACGATGCAAACATCGCTAAGCTGTTCGAGAGCTGGATCAAAGTGGTCACGCGCTATTGTGATTTCCACCAGAATGACAACTGCTGGTGGTACAACGAACGAGCAAGCCTCAGCACCTTAGCTGGCGCCGCCTGGGCCATGAAAGGCGCTATTGCTCTGGAAGAGTTCAGCACTGAAAAGCGGGCTAAGGCCTTCGAGGCTGGCGTCGAAGGTGGAGAACTACGCAACGGCCGCTGTGACCTCTATATTGGCTGCTCTTCTCCAGACGGATCTCGTAGCTATGCCTTTGAGGCCAAACAGTGCCGCCAGCCGACTGGAGAGCGTGCCAGCCCGGTCCTCTATCTACACCGTGCCATGGACGCCGCATGGGAAGACTCTGGGCACCTTACGAAGTACGAAGGTGACACGCGTTACGCAGCGACTTTTGCAGTGCCTACGCTGCGTCTGGATGACGTCTGCCCTGATGACGCCGATTCAGGCGTTTGCGCGGAAAAGGTTCGTGAAAGAATCGATCATTGGATAGAGCGAACTGAAAACTTCCGTAGTCCGCGAAACAAGGACACTTCTTACGCGTACGTTTTCCCTGACCTCGGCGATGTCAAATTTTCTAACGGAAATCGCTTGTTTCCAGGGGTGGTATTGATTCTAGAAAAGCGCATGAAAGCAGCGCGGCGATCAGAAGCTTAGCCTGCGGACTGCATTTCGTAGGGTCTGAAACGGATCACCTCCTCTCCCAACCATTCGTTAACCTGAGCGAGCCGCGCCTGCAGCGGCTCCAGCTCATTGGTCGCATATACCTCCGCCGCCTCCTTGATCGAACCGAAGCCACCAGCGTTCTGGGGCACGATGCCCATCAGCTGCGGCGGGATCCGCAGGCCGGCGAGCATGTCGTCGCGGGTGATGCTCTTGATCGAGTTGAATTCGTCCTTCGCCGCCACCTCGCTGACCGGGATCAGTTGGATGCCGTCCTTCTTCCCGTTGGGCGCGTAGACGAAGAGGTTGCGGAAGTTGCCCGGGCCCTTGGCCGAGCGCAGCGCGGTGCGCAGGGAGTCGATGTCCTCCTCCTTCTGCGCGGCGTCGGTCATGTAGAAGATGAAGCCGGCGTGGCTGCCGTTGTTGTAGTACTTGCGGCGGAACAGCGTGGCCGACTCATTGAGCAGTGCCGATTGCATGGCGGCGAACCACTCGGGCATGCCGTAGATCTCCTGGTTGATGTCGGCCTCACGCAGGTGGCAGATAGTGCCGGGGGTAAATTCGTGTTCGTCCTGCCAGCCCCGCACCTGGAAGAAGCGGCCCTCCTCCCCTCGCCGCATGTATTTGGCCAACGGCGGCTGCAAGCTGATCGGCGTACCCAGGCGCGACTGCCTGAGCTCCAGGTAGGCGTTTCCGCACCAGAGGTAGTCCAGGGCCAGTTGTTCGAAAGCGGCCCGGCTCAGCAGCGGGTGCGGGATGAAGGTGCGGGCCAGGAGGTTGCGCTTGAACTTGAGCCCCGAGTCCAGATAGACGCTGGCCCGGGTGGCCTTGGCCAAGCCGTCGAGAGACAGCGGCGGGTCGTAATAGCGGCCGTTGAACCAGCATTTCAGGTAGTCGAAAACCTCGCGGCCATCGAGCACCGGCGCGGGGTCGCCGAAGGTGAAGGCCTCGACGCCAGGCGCGTGGGCGGCCGGGCTGGCCAGGGTGGTGGAATCGCTCATCAGTAGATCTCCATGACGCCGGTGTTGCGGGCGGTCTGGCCCTCCAGCGGCTCGTTGTGTAGGGCATGAAAGAGGGCCCACGCGAGATCCGCGTGGCCCGTGGTGTCGTTGCGGCCGGCCGTGTAGGTGAACTGGCGGCCGCTGGCGGTGGTGGTCTTGCGAATGGCCATGAGCGACTGGGCGACGTCGGTCCAGCCGGCGTCGAATTCGAGCCGGCCGTTCTTGATCACGTCGTATGCCTTGAGCACCAGGCGGGTCTTCACCTCGGGCGAGTAGCTGAACGTGGTCAGCCCCGGGAAGAATTGGCGCACCAGCTGTGCGACGCCGCTGCCCATACCGGTGACATCGATGCCGATGTAGCTCACCCAGTAGCGCTGGCAGACCTGGCGGATCGCCTCGGCCTGGGCGGCGAAGTCCATCCCGCGGAACTGGTGCCGCTCGAGCACGCGGAACTTGCCACCCGGTACCGCTGGCGGCGCGACCACCACCAGGCCGGCGGTGTCGCCGGTCTCGGCGGGGTCATAGCCGACCCAGACCGGGCGATCGCCCAGGGGTCGGGCTGCAAACGGTTTGTAGTCCTCGGCCCACTCGACCCAACTGTCCACCATGCACGGCTGCAGCATGGCCAGGGGGAAGATGCTCGCGCCGTCGTCTACGAACTGGCACATCAGCAGGTTCTGGAAGGCCTCGGCCGAATATTCGAGCTTCAGCTCCTCCAGGTCGAACAAATCGCAGCCGCGCGCCTCGGCATCGAGGATGGTGACGATCTGCCTCCAGATCCGGTCCTCGCAGAGCCGGCCCCGCTGCAGGGCGTCGTGGGAGACGTCCAGCTTGAGGTGCTGGGCGACCGGCTTCCCCTTGTTGAAGCGCTCGCCGGTCCAGAAAGTGTAGGCCTCGTGGGCCATGGAGCTGGGCGTCGAGAAATAGGTGCGGCGGTACTGCTTCTGCATGGCCATGCCGCTGGCCACCTTGTTCAGCTCCTCGAAGCGGAAGGTCCAGAAGAACTCGTCGAAGTAGAAATTGCCGTGGTAGCCCTGGGCAGTGCGGGCATTGGTGCCGAGGAAGTGCAGCTCGGCGCCGTTCGCCAGAATGATCGGATCCCCGGTCACCTCGACACCGCAGACCTCCCGGGCGAAGGCCTGGATATACGCCTTGAAGATATGCGCCTGGTTCTTGCTGGCCGAGAGGAAGATCTGATTGCGCCCGGTGATCAGGGCGTCCAGGAAGGCTTCGCGGGCGAAGTAGAAAGTAGCGCCGATCTGCCGGCTCTTGAGGATGGCGCGGGTCCGCTGCTGGCCTGCCCGGTACCAGTCCAGCTGGTAGCCGAAGCACTGGTCGCGGAAGGCGCTTTCAAGGGCCTCGATCTGCTCCTCGGTGAACTCATTGCGGGCGGCCTTCTTCTTCGGCCCGGCATTGCGGTTGTCCAGCTTGGGATTGAGCTCGGCCTCGGTACCGCCACCCTGGAAACGCTGGATCCGCGCTTGCCGCTCCAGCTGGCGATGCAGCAGGTCGATCTCCTTGAAGTCGCCGCCGGACTTGGCGTCCTTGAGGATCAGCTGCACCAGGCGCGCCTCCAGCGCCCCGCCGATCCGTTCGACGTTGTCCGCCCGATCCCATTCGTCCCGGGCCTTCCAGCTATGGACAGTCTTTTCCTTCTCCTCGATCGCCTCGGCGATCTCCGTCACCCGCCAGCCCATCCAGTAGAGATGCTTGGCGCGGCGGCGCACGTCCATCAGCAGGTCGGTGGACGGGATAGGCACGGAGTTGGATTCAGGTAGGCTTTTCATGGCCGCCAGACTGCCGCCCCGCCTCCCTCCTCCATAGCGCGCGGATTTGTACAGCGCGCCGCTACAACGGCCCCTCGTTGCTGGGACGCGCGCGCGTCCCGACCATGCCCCTCATCGCCCAAGCACTCCCGCTAAGCCTTTGAGGATCCCCGGCATGGCCGACCCCAAGACCCCGAAACTTCGCTCTCCCTTCTTCCGTGTCGCCGTCGAGGGCGCCACCAGCGATGGCCGCCAGATCGAACGCGCCTGGATCGAGCAGGCCGCGGCCAGTTACAACCCCAAGACCTACGGCGCCCGCATCTGGATGGAGCACATCCGCAGCAGCGTGGCGGACAGCCCCTTCAAGGCCTACGGCGACGTGGTGGCGGTGAAAGCCGAAGAGGTCGAAATCAACGGGCAGAAGAAGCTGGCCCTCTTCGCCCAGATCGAGCCCACCGCCGACCTGGTGGCCATGAACAAGGCCAAGCAGAAGATCTACACCTCGATCGAGATCTCGCCCAAATTCGCCGACACCGGCGCCGCCTACCTGGTCGGCCTGGGTATCACCGACAGCCCCGCCAGCCTCGGCACCGAGGTGCTGTCCTTCGCCGCAGCCAATCCGGCGGCCAATCCGTATGCCAGCCGCAAGCTGCACGCGGACAACCTCTTCACCGTGGCCGAAGAGACCGCCCTCACCTTCGACGAGGTCGAGGACAAGCCCGGCCTGGGCGCCCTGCTCTTCGCCAAGGTCCAGGAGCTGCTCAAGGGCAAGGAGACGCAGACCCAGGGCGAGTTCGCCCAGTTCGGCGCCGCGGTCACCGCCGTGGCCGAGCACGTCCGCGAGCAGGACGAGCGCTTCGCAAGCGCCGAGGCTGCCCTCACCGAGTTGGCCGGCAAGCACCAGCAGCTGCAGACCGACTTCTCCGCCCTGCAGCTGCAGCTCAGCCAGACCCAAGACCCCAACCAACCCAGGCGCCCTCCGGTCACCGGTGGCGATGGCCAGAACCTGACCGACTGCTGATCAGCCGTTCACCTTTCCGGAGAGATCCATGCGTAACGATACCCGTGTGCTGTTCAACCAATACCTGGAGCAGGTCGCCAAGCTGTCCGGCGTCTCCTCCTCCGCGGCGACCTTCGCCGTAGCGCCCACCGTCCAGCAGAAGCTGGAGACCCGCATCCAGGAGTCCAGCGACTTCCTCAGCAAGGTCAACATCATCCCCGTCGACGAGCTGATGGGCGAAAAGGTCGGCCTGGGCGTCTCCGGCACTATCGCGGGCCGCACCGACACCAGTGGCAACGCAACCCGCCAACCCCGTGAGATGCAGGCGCTCGACAATCGCGGGTACGAGTGCAAGAAGACCGACTTCGACACCGCCATCACCTACCAGCTGCTGGATACCTGGGCCAAATTCCCCGACTTCCAATCGCGCCTGCGTGACGCCATCGTGAAGCGGCAGGCCCTGGACCGCTTGATGATCGGCTTCAACGGCACCAGCGCGGCCGCCACCACCAATCGCGCCACCAACCCGCTGCTCCAAGACGTGAACATTGGCTGGCTGCAGCAGTACCGCAGCAATGCACCACAGCGCGTGTTGAAGTCGGGCAAGGCCGAAGGCAAGATCGTGATCGGTACCGGCAGCGACGCCGACTACAACAACCTGGACGCCCTGGTCTTCGACGCGGTCAGCAACCTGATCGACCCCTGGTACCGCAAGGATCCGGGCCTGGTGGTGATCCTTGGCCGCGACCTGGTGCACGACAAGTACTTCCCGCTGGTGAACAAGGAGCAGCCTGCCTCCGAGAAGCTGGCCACCGACGTGATCCTGGCCCAACGGCGCATGGGCGGTCTGCAGCCGGTGGAGGTGCCGTACTGCCCGGACAACGGGATGCTCATCACCTCGCTGCAAAACCTGTCGCTGTACTACCAAACCGGTGGCCGCCGCCGCTTCGTCAAGGAGGCGCCGGAGAAGAACCGCATCGAGAACTACGAGTCGAGCAACGACGCCTACGTGGTCGAGGACTACGGCTTCGGCTGCCTGATCGAAAACATCGAGACGGGCGTGTAAGCCATGGCCTCCTCTCCCGCGAAAAGCCACTTTAAGGCAGCTGCAGCGGCGCTTGCCGCCGCGGCCGCTGGCCCGGCCGACAGCATGGCGGGCCGCACCGTGTACGAGCAGCAGCTGGCCCAGCTACTGCAGGACCGGCTGCGACTCAAGCAGGTGCAATCCACGCAGGCGAAGGCCGAGCTCAAGCGGCAGCTGCTCGGTGCCTATGCCGACTATGTCAGCGGCGTCCTCGAAGGCGGCAACGGTGCCCAGGACGAAGTGCTAGTCACCGTGATGATCTGGCGCATCGATGCCGGCGAGTTCGCCGGCGCCCTGGACATCGCCGCCTACGTTCTGCGCCACGGCCTGCTGATGCCTGATCGCTTCGAGCGCACACCGGGCTGCCTGATCGCCGAGGAAGTAGCCGAAGGCGCACTCGCCGCGCAGAAGGCCGGCCAGACCTTCGACCTGGACATCCTGATCCGTACTGCCGTGCTCACCGATGAGCACGACATGCCCGACGAGGCGCGCGCCAAGCTCTACCTAGCCATCGGCCGGGCCGAGCTGGCCGACGTCGACGAGGATCGACCGGGCCGTCCGGGCCAGTTGGTCTCGGCCATCGAGATGCTGCGTAAGGCGATCGGCTTGCACGACCGTTGCGGCGGCAAGAAAGACCTGGAACGGGCCGAGCGCCTGGCCAAGAAACATGCCGCTTCTGGCGGCTAACCGAGCGGTCCCCCGCAACCCCGCCGGCTCGGGGCGGATCGGCCAGGCATCGCCTGGGACCGTGAAGCCCCGACCACCGGCGACCCATTCGAGAGCAGCACCATGAGCGGATTCGTTGCAGGCGGCACCGTCGCCAGCGGTCAGGTGGTGTCCGACCCTTTCTGGCCGGTGATCGAGCTGGATCAGGTCCGCGCGCGGCTGCGGATCGACAGCAGCGTTAGCACCGAGAAGCTGAAAGCCGCGGTGATCGCCGCGGCCATCGGCGTCAACCGCGAGCTCGCCGGCTACCGCTTCGCCCAGACCGCCAGCGGCTACGCGACCCTGGCCGCCGTGCCCGGGCTGCTGGTCGACGGCGTCAGCGAGCGTGCCCACCTCTACCTGCGCGCGATCGATGCCGCCACCGCGGCCGAGGTCGCCGAGCGCTACCGCAGCTACGACAGCACCGCCAAAAGCGACAAGGACGCCGAGGCGCAGACACCCACCATCGACGAGTACCGGCGTGATCAGCGCTGGGCCATCCGCGACTTCCTGGGCCTGGCCCGGACCACCGTGGAGCTCATCTGATGGCCACCGTCGTGCGCGCCCAGCAAGGCGACACCCTGGACCGGATCTGCCTGCGGCACTACGGGCGCACCCAGGGCGTCACCGAGGCCGCGCTCGAAGCCAACCCGGGCCTGGCCGAGCTCGGCCCCATCCTGCCGATCGGCACCCCTATCACCCTGCCAGACGCCCCCGCCCAAGCCTCTGCCGGCATCGCCGCGCAGCAGCCGGTGAACCTCTGGGACTGACCCCATGCACGAGAAACCTCCTATGCCCGACCGTCCCGACACCTGGGCCTGGCTCGCCGCCTGGCTCGAACACAACTGGCCTGCGCTCTACGCCGGGCTGGTAGCTGGCGTCATTGCCGCCCTGCGCATCGCCTACGGCGGCGGCACCCTGCGGCGCGTGCTGCTCGAAGCGCCGCTCTGCGGCGCCCTGGCCCTGGCCGCAAGCCACGGTCTTTCCCTGCTGGGCATCCCCGCCAGCACCGGCCCCTTTTGGGGCGGAATCATCGGCCTGCTGGGCGTCGAGGGCACTCGCGCCGCGGCTAAACGCTTCGTCGAACGCAAGGTGGAAACGCAATGAACCAGCCCAAGATCCTGCTCATCGGCGCCCACGGCCTGGCCGTGCGCGACCTGCAGAAAGCCCTGGCCGCGGCCGGCTTCACCGTCGACCTGGATGGCGCCTACGACGAAGGCACCGAGCAAGCAGTCGAAGCCTTCCAGCGCTCTGTCTGGCCTGGTGGCCGATGGCATAGCCGGCCCTAAGACCTTCGCCGCCTTGCTCGGCAAGCGCGACCCACTCCATCTGGGGTACGCCGACCTCGAGCTCGCTGCCAAGACCCTGGGCGTCCCCGTCGCGGCCGTTCAGGCGGTCAATGAGGTCGAGTCCAAGGGCGAAGGCTTCCTAGAAAACGGCAAGGTCGTGATCCTGTTCGAGCGTCACGTCTTCTACCAGCGCCTGGTCAAGGCCCACGGCCAAGCAGAGGCCGACCGCCTGGCAGCCCTCAACCCGAACCTGATCAACCCGAAGTCGGGAGGCTACGCCGGAGGCGTGGCGGAGTGGCAGCGCTTGACCTCGGCCCGCCAGATCGACGAGGCCTGTGCGCTGGAGTCGTGCAGCTGGGGCCTGTTCCAGGTCATGGGCTACCACTGGCAGAACCTCGGCTATGCGAGCGTCCAAGACTTCGTCACCCGCATGCAGGCCAGCGAGGCCGATCACCTCGACGCCTTCGTCCGCTTCGTCAAAGCGGAGCCCGCCCTGCTCAAGGCGCTCAAGGCCGGCAAGTGGGCCGACTTCGCCCGCGGCTACAACGGCCCCGCCTACGCCCGCAACCTCTACGACGTGAAGCTCGAGCGCGCCTTTGCCCGCTACAGCGCCGCCGCCCCGGCTAAGGACGCCGCATGACACCCGTCACCGACGTGCAGCGCTTGGTGCCACAGGATGGAGAGGTCTTCATCCTGCCGGCCGGCGCGTCCTTTGAAGAGGCCGAGCGTCTCTGTGAAGCCATCCAGACCGCCAAGCCGGGCGTGCAGGCTATCGTGGTGATCGGCGAGCTCGAGCACCTGGACCAGGCGGCGATGAACCGCGCTGGCTGGTACCGCCAGTGATCAGCTGGAAGGAGAAGGCGCTCTTCGCGCTTGCCCTGGCCCTGACGATCGCCGTGCTGTGCCTGACCCTCTATGCGCAGGGCCTGCGCATCGACCAGGCCAACCAGAAGCGCGAGGCCGCCGAGGACCAGGTCACCCAGCTGACCGGCGAGCGCGACCACCTCACCGCCACCCTCACCCAGCAGCGGGCCGCCCAGGCCCGGCTGCAGACCACCCAGACAGACCTGCGCCGCGAGATCGATGTCCGCAAGCGCCGGATCCAGGAGCTCGAAGATGAAAACGCCGACCTCAAGGTTTGGGCTGGCCAGCCTCTGCCTGCTGCTGCTCGCCGGCTGCGCCACCGGCCCGTCCTCACCGGAGCCACGGCTTACCGTGAGTGGCTGTCCAGTGGTAACGCGCTGCCAGCTGCCGTCGACCAACCCGCGCAATAACGGCGAGCTCCTGGACGACAGCGAGGCCCTGGAAGCGGCCTGGGCCGACTGCGCCGCCCAGGTCGATATGGTCTATGACGCTCAGCAGGCCCGCCCATGAACAAGCCAGAAAGCCTCCGCGCTCACCTGCTCGCCGCCGTGCCGGAGCTGCGCCACAGCCCTGACCGGCTGCTGGTCTTCATCGACAAGGGCAAGCTGCGCTGCACCGCGGCAGCCAGCCTGTCCTGGGAGTATGGCTACGAGCTGCAGATCATCCTGACCGACTTCGCCGGCCACCCGGACGCGGTGATGCTGCCGCTGCTGGCCTGGGTCCGGACGAACCAGCCAGAGCTTTTGGTCAACCTGGACAAGTCCGCCCAGGGCATCGGCTTCGAGGCCGACATCCTGGACAACTCCAAGGTAGATCTGGCGATCACTCTGCCCCTCACCGAGCGCGTGGTGGTCAAGCGCCAACCGGACGGCACCTATCAGCTGAGCCACGTTCCAGAATCGAAATACACTGAGTACCAGGAGCCAGGTACCTGGCAGGTCTTCGCCGATGGCGAGCTGCTGGCCGAGTGGCAGTCCGGATCCGCTGGCGACGCCCTCGCCCTGGAGACACCGCAGCCGGGCCGCAGCCGTGGCTGACCTCGAGGCGCTGGAGACCTGGCTCTCGCCGCTCCTGCAGAAGCTCGACGGCCGCGGCCGGGCTCAACTGGCACGGAAGGCTGCCCAGCAGCTGCGCCGCAGCCAGCAGCAGCGAATCCGCGCCCAGGTGAACCCGGACGGCTCGCCGTTCGAGGCCCGCAAGCCGCGGGACCTGCGTGGAAAGAAGGGCCGGATCAAGCGGCGCATGTTCGAGAAACTCAAGATGGCCCGGTACCTCAAGGCCAGTGGTACGCCGCAGCAGGCCGTGATTGGCTTTTCCGGGCGTGTGTCCCGCATTGCCCGCGTCCACCAGTATGGTTTGAAAGACCGACCTGAGCGCGCGGCCCGGGAAATTACTTATCCTCAGCGCAAGGTACTTGGCATATCAGCAACCGATCTCGATAACCTCAAAAAAACCCTTTTAAACTCAATAAGTCTATAATATATAATCTTTTCTGAAGTCACTCATCAGATTCACCCGGCGCCTCCATTAGAAAATGGCCTTTGTTATTCCTATCAAACTCCCTCTCCAAGATCCCAGCCAGCCTACTCTCACTATTAGACCTGATAACAGCCCTGCATGCCTCATAAAATTTGCTCATTGTACCTGGATATGACTCATCAAGATTCGAAATCCTAGACAAACCAAATACTCCATATATAAATTGCGCCAAATCCGAACCATTAAGACGATTAAGGGCCGAAGCAAAAGTTTCTACCTCTGCAGACCTTATCACATCGCTTTCTCGATCCCCCCAACTACCTACCCTAGATATTTTCGACACCGCCTCCTCAATAGAAAGAACTGGATAAAGCCTAGCTTTAACACGCAAATACATCTCTTCCAACTTGGGATGAGAACGATACAATCTTGCATCCATGTCATTCTCCTCCACTTCGAGCTCAAGTTCGTGAGCACATATCCACTTATCCAATATCTTATTCCTCAAATCATCTCGACCCGCACCAGAAAATACTTGTGCTAGGTTACTGAGTTCTGAGACCGTCAACTTCTCGATGCCAGGTGTAAATTCAGCACACCGCTCGTCAAGCACTCCAGGGTTGAAGTTCTTATCCCAGAGAGCTTCATCTGCGAAACTGTTGATTCTCTTGAGCACTTCCGTTCTATCACCTTGCTCACGTAGGCGATCTACCATCATATCTAGCATTTCCTTTTCTAACAGACCGTATTCGAAATACACTCTTATTATTGCTACAAACGCCGGATTTATACCGCCCACCTTACCAATCACATCAGCCCAAATTAACTCCTGCTCTTTCAAGTCTTCGCTAGAGTTCTTACCCAACGGCAGCCCCTTACTGCTCTCCAGAAAATCAATTGAAGGAGCATCTTTTATTGCTCTAAAATAACAGACAGTAGTTAAAACCAAAGAAGGGATAAGCCCCGCCATACCAACCGGATCGTAATCCTTTCCATCCAGAATCTCTTTATAGGTCGATATAATTCTTTTTATAACCCTAATGTTTACCAGCCATAAATTTAGGCACTCTTGCTCAATGATCTCATAACCACTAAACCGTTCTTTATTAGACGCTATTTCAAAAGCATCATAAGGTGTCACTGCCAATCTGAACTCACGGTCGATTAACTTCTCTTGAAATTCACGCCAGTGCATAGCATCAGAGAGCTTTTCAACATTCATCAACATTAAAAATTTTGAACCATACTGATCTACGCACTCATTAACAAACCCCATCAGCTCTCGGACGTCTAGCGAATCGTGCTTTCTCTCGATATCATCCAAAACAACTATTCTATTATGGAGCAGAGACCTGATACCCAGCATCGCAATCTTACCAAGTGATGTTCCGGGCAAAAATTTTCCAACCAGCGCATTTGAAGCCGACGCAACCGTCTTCAAATACTCCTTATAAGTCGAATCTTTTCGCACGACGGCGGACTCGATTATTTTTAACTTTAGCTCGTCAATTGTTTTTAGTCCAAATAGCGACAGATATACGAACTTTGAATCTACAGGAAGCTCCACAAGCAAGCTTTCCCACATATGAGTCTTCCCTGTCCCCCATGCCCCGGTCAAAACCACAACCTTAGACGCACTATTTGAACCCAGCGCATCCAAAAGACCTTCCCTCACTTTCTCCAGACTCATAATTCACTCACCATAGATGCACGAAATAAAAAAACTTAAAGCCAGACTTAAAATTAATATACAAAGATGGCAAATAGCTCAGACAATTGAAAAGTTTCAACCACGAGCTAACTAATATCATTTAACTCACAAGCCTTCTTTTACTTCTGACTTCCCCATGCCACTCCTCCCATTCACTTTGAGTTGTAGCTAACGTTCTTACAAGCGTTAACTACTGCACCTCGCGCGTACGGTCGCCATCCTTCGCGGCATGACCGACATCGCCGCCCTTTCCCGCCTCATCGAGAACCTGATCCGCCTCGGCACCGTTGCCGAGGTTGACCATGGCAGTCTCCAAGACAAGCTCCCTGCCCGGGTTCGGGTTCAGAGCGGCGAGCTGCTGACCGGCTGGCTGCCCTGGGCCGCCCTGCGCGCTGGTACCACCCGCGACTGGGATCCGCCCACCGTGGGCGAGCAGGTCGTCGTTTTCAGTCCGAGCGGCCAGACTGCCCAGGGCATCGCCATCACCGGCCTGTTCAGCGCTCTCATTCCCGCCAACGGCGATCGCGCTGGCCTGCACCGCCGCACCTACCCGGACGGCGCCGTCGTCGAGTACGACAGCTTAGCCCATCGCCTGCGCGCCATCCTGCCCGCCGGAGGCGTCACCGACCTGACCAGCCCCGGCGGCATCAACATCGTGGGCCCGATCAATCACCAGGGCGACTACACCCAGACCGGCAACCAGAACGTCACCGGCAAGGTGACCGTCAGCGAGGACGTGGTCGCTGCCGGCATCAGCCTGGTCAAGCACCCCCATGTCGGCGTGCAGACCGGCAGCGGCAAGACCGGAGCGCCCACGGCATGAACCGAACCTCTGGACTGACCGTCACCGAGCTCGAGCACCTACAGCAATCCGTAGCCGACATCCTCACCACGCCGATCGGCACGCGGACCATGCGCCGCGAGTACGGCTGCGACCTGTTCAGCCTGCTCGACCAGCCGCTTAACCCTGCACTCGCCCTGCAGGCCAAGGCCACCGCCGTGACGGCCCTGATGCGCTGGGAGCCCCGCCTCAACCTCACTTACATCGGCATCAGCCTGGGCGACGCCCCGGGCCAGGCCTTCGTTGACCTCGAGGGCTACAGCACCGTCAACGACGCCGCCGTCAGCCTGCGCGCACCGCTCACCCTGGGAGGCCTGTAGTGGTCGACACCTTCAGCCCTATCGACCTCAGCCAGCTGCCGGCCCCGACCATAGTCGAAACCCTGGACTTCGAGACCCTGCTCACCGCCCGCAAGGAACGCCTTATCAGCCTGTACCCCGCAGCCGAGCGTGCCGCCATCCGCGAGCGCTTGGCTCTGGAGTCGGATCCGGTCAACAAGTTACTCCAGGAGAACGCCTATCGGGAGCTGGTGCTGCGCCAGCGGGTCAACGATGCCACCCGCGGCGTGATGCTGGCCTTCGCCGTAGGCACCGACCTGGACCAGCTCGGCGCGAACTTCAGCGTGACGCGCCTGCTGCTCAAGGCCGCCAACCCGAACGCCGTGCCGCCCACCGCCGCCGTCTACGAATCCGACGACGACTTCCGCGCGCGGATCCAGCTGTCCCCCGAGGGCTACACCACCGCTGGCAGCCAGGGCAGCTACGTGTTCCACGGCCTGTCCGCCGATGGCAACGTCCGTGACGTCCAGGCCATCAGTCCGGCGCCGACCCAGGTGACCATCTACGTACTGTCGCGCCTGGGCACTGGCCTGGCCTCGCCCGAGCTGCTGGCCAAGGTCACCGCCGCCCTCAACGCCGAGAAGGTCCGGCCGCTCACCGACAAGGTGACCGTGCTGTCGGCCAACATCGTGGACTACCAGGTCAACGCCGAGCTCACCCTCTACGACGGCCCGGATTCCGATGTCGTGGTCGCGGCCGCCTATAAGGCGGTCGAGGACTACGCCGCCAGCGTGAAAAAGATTGGCTATGACGTCGCCCTGTCCGGCTTGTACAAGGCCCTGCATCAGTCCGGCGTCCAGGCGGTGAAGCTCACCCAACCCGCCGCCAGCCTGGTGCTGGGCAACGGCGAAGCCAGCAACCTGACCGGCGTCACCCTGACCGTGGCAGGGGCCACCAATGTCTGAGCTGCTGCCACCCAACAGCACGGACCTGGAGCGGCGCCTGGCTGAAACCGGCAGCGCCATCAGCGACGTGCCGGTACCTACCCGGTCGGTCTGGGACCCGAACACCGCCCCGGCCGAGCAGCTGCCCTGGCTCGCTTGGGCCCTATCCGTCGACGCCTGGGATCCGCTGTGGAGCGAGAACCAGAAGCGCCAGACCATCCGCGCGAGCATCCAGGTCCACCGCACCAAGGGCACCTTCGGCGCCATCAAGGACGCCCTGGCCGCCCTGGGTTTCCCGATCCGCGTCCAGGAGTGGTACCAGCAGGATCCGCCCGGCAAGCCCGGCACCTTCCGCCTGCTGATCGACGTTGACCAGATCGGCGTGCCCAACAGCAGCGCGCTGCGCTTTATGCCCGTCGTTGAGGCGGCCAAGAACCTGCGCTCGCACCTGGACACCATCGAACTGCGCGTCGCGACCAAGACCCGCGCCTATCGCGGCGCCGTCACCGCGGCCGGCTTCGAGCTGACCGTCCGCCCCTCCGATACCCAATACGCTGCCCTGGAGCCTGGCTTCGTCCTGGCTGAGTCCGGGCTGCACCAACTCACCAACGTGGACCTGGTCCAGGCGCTGGAACTGAAAAATGGCTGACTTGACCCTACCCGAGGTAATCACCCGCTTCCGGGGGAATGAGGCGCGCATCGCCGACTTCGCCAACGGCAACGCCGCGGGCTACTACATCACCGTCGACGGCAAGAAGGTCGAGACGCTGCCCAGCGTGGTATCCCGCCTTGCAGCTGCGATCGCAGCGGCCAGCGCTACGGCTGAGACTCTCAAGGGCACCGGCGGCGCGAAGCTGATCGGGTTCGGAACAGTCACCGTCGATACCGCCCTGACCAACCAGGCGAAGGGGATCGCCGACAACGCGAAGGCCATCACCGACCTGGACACCGCCAAGCTCGCCAAGGGCGGCGGCACCATGACCGGCGCGCTCAAGCTGGCAGGCGCGCCGACCGATCCGCTCCACGCGGCCACGAAAGGCTGGACGGAGGAACTTGTCGGGGCCTACTGGAAGCCGGGCGTCGGCGACGTTCTTGCAACCCTTCGCGGCGCTCCTGATGCAACGTGGATTCCTGACGGCGCCGTCTATTTACAGGCGAGCTACCCGGACCTATTCGCCAAGGTCGGATTCGCAGCATTTGACGCGACGGGCTCCGCGAACTGGCCGCAGATTTCAAACGTTCCGGGCACGCAAGCCTCATTTATGGCGGCCGGCAAGGATGGCTTCCTGATCTTTAACGATGGGTCCAGTAGCGCCCCCGTATTCCGGCGCAGCACGGATGGCGGCGCCACCTTTACCACGATCACCCCGCCGGCCCGAACCATTACAGGTGGCGCTACGGATGGTAAGGGCGTTCTTGTCGTCACCTGTTATGCGGGCTTCGTTCTGCGCTCGACGGACAATGGCCTGACCTGGACCACAATCGACACCGGTGCAGGGCAGAACCTGCTTGGCGTCGGCACCGACAAGAAAGGTATCTGGATCGCTAGCTCCAATGGCGCTTTTGTTATGCGCTCTACGGACAACGGGCTGACCTGGGCAAAGGTGGTGGCGCCAAATAATACCCGGGGCCCAACTGCCACAAATGGCGCGGGCGTGTGGTTGGCGCTGGCGGGGCAGCAAAATATTGCTTTTCGAAGTGCGGACAATGGCCTGACCTGGACCCAGTTCACTATGGGTTATGGCTCGACTGATTATTACAGCGCCGCCTCAAGTAACGGCGTCATGGTTCTGGCCGGGACGTATGTAATTAGCGGCTATTACTACCAGGTCATGGCCTGTACGACCGACGGCCTTAACTGGAAATACGGCGTATTGAACATGGGCGGCTCAGGCAATCCGTACATGGTCGCTCTTGACTCCTACGGGGTCGGCATCGCCGGTTGCTGGACGAGTGGCGCGATGCGGTTTGTCGTAACGACCGACGCGGCGGGCGTGACAAACGTCGCTGTAAGTACAGCGCCGACCAACCAAAGCTGGACGGTCAACATCTGTACCGACGGCCTGGGGACTTGGTACGCGCAGAGCGGGAGCAATTACGTCATCAACAAATGCGTTCCGGTATACGACGTGCGCACCGCCTTCAAGGTCCCGAAATCACTCGCCCAGGTGGCGCCCTACACAACCTTCGTCAAGGCCAAATGACCATGGACACCATCACCCTCTACCAATGGGGCGCCGATGGCGTCCTGGCTGGATCTATCCAGGCCGACCCCATGGCCGGAATCCCAGACCGCAGCACGCCGACCGCCCCGCCCAAGCTCAAGGCTGGCCAGGTGGCCGTCTGGAATGGTCAGGGCTGGATCGCCGCAGACAAGGCACCAGAGCAGCCGCTGCCGGTGGTCACCGCTGACCAGGTCGACGCTGAGCGGGACCGCCGCGTTGAGCTGGGCTTCGAGTTCCAGGGCAAGCACTACCAGACCCGCGAGGCTGGCGACCGGGAGAACATCCTGGGCGCCATGAACAACGCGCTCGCGGCCATCATGAACGGCGCCAAGGCCGGCGAGCTGCGCTGGGCAGACCCGGCCAAGGACTTCTTCTGGATCGCCGCCGACAACAGCCGAGTGCCGATGGACGCCCAGACCGCCCTTGCCCTGGGCCAGGCCGCCACGGCCCGCAAGAGCGCACTGGTGCAAGCTGGCAGCGACCTCAAGGCGATGGCGCCCATGCCCCAGGACTTCGCCGCGGACAAGTGGTGGCCGGTATGACCAAGGGCCACTTCGAGAACCGCCCAGCCATGCGCCAGGTGGACCGCTGGACCTGGGAGCTGGTCGAGCCGCTGGTCTTCGTCGACCCGGTCTACGGCCGCATCGTCGTGCCCGTAGGCGAGCGCAGCGATCTGGCATCGATCCGCTTTCTGCGCGAGGTCGCGCGCTGGGCCCTGATCCTGGCCGTCCTGGCCTGGGTGTCCGGCGCACTCTGCGCTCTGCTGCTGCCCCTGCAGGCAGCCGCGGATCCGCTGCTGTGGACCAGCCTGGCTGCCACCGGCATCTATGCCGCCCTGGCCGGCTACGCCGTGCTGGCCGCCTTCGTCCACGACTTCCTCTACCGCACCGGCCAGCTGCCCCGGGCTGCGGCGGATGCTGTGCTGTACCGCGCCTGCCGGGCTGAGGGCGAAGCGCGCTGGCGGGCCTTCATTTTCTGGATCGGGCCACGCCTTGGCGGGGCTAGTCACTACCACACCGGCAGCAAGGGCTGATCATGGACTTCCACACGATACACACCGCCTACGGGCTCAAGCGCCTGGCCCAGGCCGAGGCTGCCGGCGTCGCCATCAACCTGACCCAGGCCGCCGTGGGCGATGGCAACGGCAACCCCATCACCCCGGCCGAGGGTATGACCCAGCTGGTACGCGAGCGCTATCGCACCACCATCAACCGCGTCTACCAGGATCCAGACGAGCCGCGCGGTTTCATCGCCGAGATCGTGATCCCGGCGGCGACCGGCGGCTTTACCCTGCGCGAAGTCGGTCTCTACGACGACCAGGGCAGCCTGTTCGTGGTCGGCAACCTACCGGACACCTACAAGCCACTGCCCGGCGAGGGCGCCTACTCGGACGCCGTGCTGCGCGTGCAATTCCTGGCCTCGAATGCCTCGGTAATCAACCTGCAGGTGGATCCGAACCTGGCGGTGGCCAGCCACACCTGGGTGCTCAACACCTTCGCCAAGGCCTTGATCATCCCCGGCGGCACCACCAACCAGGTGTTGGCCAAGACAGGCAATGCCGATGGCGCCTATGCCTGGGCCGATCCCACCGAGGCCAATGTGGTGGTGCGCTCGATTGAGGAGATCCAGACGCTCGCCGCCAACCAGACCGCGGTCAACCTCGCCAAGACCACCACCGTGGGCCTGGCGGTCTACATCGCAGGAACTCGGCTGCGCGCTGGCGAGGAGTGGACCGCCACCAGCAGCACCGCGCTCAAGCTCACCAGCAGCTACGCCGCCGGCACCAAGATCGTGCTGGCACAGAATGACCCGCTCGGCACCTTCTTTGATCCGCTGCTGCGCGCCCAGAACCTGGCCGACGTACCGGACAAGGCCAAGGCCCGGACCAACCTTGAGCTCTACAGCAAGACCGAGGTGGACGCGCTGATTACCCGGGTACCGGCGGGCACGGTTGGCTACTTCGCCGGTACCACCGCCCCGGCGGGCTGGTTCAAGGCCAACGGCGCGGCGATCTCGCGCACCGCCTACGCCGAGCTATTCGCCGCCCTGGGCACCTATCACGGCGCGGGTGATGGCTTCACTACCTTCAACCTGCCGGATCTGCGCGGCGAATTCATCCGCTGCCTGGACGATGGGCGCGGGATCGACAAAGGCCGAGGCCTGGGTACCGGCCAGTTGAGCCAGAACCAAGAGCACACCCACACCGGCAAAACGGCCCAGGCCGGCGCGCATTCCCACGTCTACACCAACACCGATACCGCAGAGACCAGCAGCAGCGGCTTGTCTGGCGGCAACAACTTCACCGACCGCGACACCAACTACAACACCACCACCAACGGCGACCACAGCCACGTCGTCACCATCGATCCGAGCGGCGGCAGCGAGGCGCGCCCGCGCAACATCGCGCTGCTGGCCATCATCAAGTACTGAGGCAACCCATGGACAAGATCGTCTATCAAACCGATCAGGCCGGCTTCTACCAGGGCCAGACTTCCGCCGATGAGTCACCGCTCGAGCCCGGCATCTACCATCTGCCGGCGCGCTGCGTGGAAACGCCGCCGCCAGCCGCGTGGGAGGACAACCAGTGGCCGCGCTGGGACGGCACCACCTGGCGTCTGGTCAACCGCCCGAAGGCCTTCGACGCCGAGGATCCGGTCGACAAGCTTAAGGGCTTCCTCGCGGCCAATCCGGATGTGGCAGAACTATTGGTGTGAAGGCCGCTTGGAAAAGCTAGAGAGCCATTCGGCTTCCCGTTCAAACACAGCTCGCCTGCACCTCATACCATGGGCATCCTGAGACAAGGAGTCCCCCATGCGAGCTGTTTCCCACAAGGTAAAAACCTACCGTCGCGAGTTCAGGTTCATTCCTGGTTTTATGTTCGCCACCAGCATCTTCTGGCTTGTAGCTACGCATACTGCTCTGACGCTGGGAGCTATAGGCCTCTACTTCACCTCCTACTACATTTACGGATCCACCCTCTTTCTTCACCTTCCCTTTCACGCTCTGGCATGGGAGCTCGTTCTGGTGATGGGGTGGATGCAGCTCGCCTTAGAGGCAAGCCGTCGCCGTGTCATGCGAATGCGCGGCTTAGCAAAGCCGCCAATGTTCAGGGTCGCGCTAGCAGCGATGGATGTCGAAAAACGGCGGAGAATCAATGCCCTGTTCGGACCACATGAGAGCTCAACAGCGCTCGCAAGAGATCTGATCCAGCAGTGGGAATGGGAACGGTCCATCTATCAGCAGGCGGCTTCGCCGGCTCTGCAAAGAGCTCTTGGTTTCTTCAATGTGCCATCGGCAGGAAATTTCGCTACCTACCTCGCCGGTGTTCTCGCCGTAGTTGCTGGGATTGTCATAGCGCTGATTGATCGAGACGTGTTTTTCGATGGCGTCGGCCAGCTCTGGTCCAATTTCAAAGAGGCTTACAGCTTCTTGCTGATGGTAGTCGTTATACCTGTGGCTACCGCGGTGATCCCAGTCGCAATGCTCACCGATGGTGTCAGGACCGTTACAAATCGAATCGTCGAGTGGATCAACGATGACTATCTGAGCCGCGGGCGGTTCTATGCATTCATCAAGGACCTGATCCAGTTTGAGACTCATAGCCAGCGGCGGCTACTCATGCGCACGACTGGGGTAGCCTTCTGGACCATGCGTATCAGTACCGCGCCCATCACGCGGGTTCCAGCGCTTTGGAAGAACATGCGTAGGTCGATCCGAATTCGCCGGCGGCGATGCAACCAACCCTAAATTTGTAGCCCTCCCCGCTACAACTCCCGCCTCGCGACCCGCGCGCGCGGATCCGCCAGCCTGTGCAGCGTCACCTACCCACCTGCGCAGGCAATCCTCCATGGTCGACTACCATCACGGCGTGCGTGTCCTTGAGCTCAATCAAGGCACCCGCTCCATTTCCACCGTTTCCACCGCCGTCATCGGCATGGTTTGCACCGGCAGCGATGCCGATGCCACCACCTTCCCGCTCGACACGCCCGTCCTGCTGACCAACCTCCAGGCGGCTGTCGGCAAGGCTGGCACCAAGGGCACTCTGGCCCCCTCTCTGCAGGCGATCGCCGACCAGTCCAAGCCCGTCGTGGTTGTGGTCCGGGTCGCAGACGGCGCCAACGCGGCCGAGCTGCAGTCCAATCTGATCGGCGGCGTCTCTGCGGCTGGCAGATACACCGGCATGAAGGCCCTGCTCGCGGCCAGGGCCAAGCTCGGCGTGACGCCGCGCATCCTCGGCATTCCAGGGCTCGATACCCAGGCCGTGACCACCGCCCTGCTGCCGATCGCCAAGCAGCTGCGCGCCTTCGTCTACGCCAGCTGCTATGGCTGCGCTACCAAGGAAGAGGCCGTCGCCTACCGCACCCAGTTCAGCGCTCGCGAGCTGATGCTCCACTGGCCGGACTTCCTGGCCTGGTCCACCACCGACAACAAGACCTTCACCGCGGCCGCCACTGCCCGCGCCCTGGGCCTGCGTGCCCAGATCGACCAGGAGACCGGCTGGCACAAGACCCTCTCCAACGTCGCCGTGGCCGGCGTCACCGGCGTTTCCAAGGATGTCTTCTGGGACCTGCAGAACACCGCCACCGACAGCGACTACCTCAACGGCAACCAGATCACCACGCTGATCAACCACGAGGGCTACCGCTTCTGGGGCTCGCGCACCTGCAGCGACGACGCGCTCTTCACCTTCGAGAACTACACCCGCACCGCCCAGGTGCTGGCCGACACCATGGCCGAGGCGCATTTCTGGGCCGTGGACCGCCCGATGCACCCCAGCCTGGTGCGCGACATCGTCGAGGGCATCAACGCCAAATTCCGCGAGCTTACCCGCCAGGGCTACCTGCTGGGCGGCGAGTGCTGGTACGACGCCGACGCCAACGACGCCGGCACCCTCAAGGCCGGCAAGTTGTGGCTCGACTACGACTACACCCCCGTCCCGCCGCTGGAAGACATGACCCTGCGCCAACGCATCACTGACCGCTACCTGGCCGACTTCGCGACTCGCGTGAACGCCTGATCCTGATCACCCGGCGCCCTTACGGACGCCCTCTGGAGAGCTGCCCTCATGGCCATGCCCCGCAAACTCAAGAACATGATGCTTTTCAACGACGGCCACTCCTACCTGGGCGTCGCCAAGTCCGTCACCCTGCCGACCCTCGGCCGCAAGATGGAAGCCTTCCGCGGCGCCGGCATGAACGGCCCCGTCAAGGCAGACCTGGGTATGTCCGACGACGGTATCCAGCTGGAATGGACCCTCGGCGGGCTGGACCTCACCGTCCTCAAGCAATTCGGCGCCGTGGGCGCCGCGGCCGTGCCCCTGCGCTTCACCGGTAGCTACCAGCAGGACGACACCGGCGAAGAGACCGCCGTCGAGATCGTCGTCCGCGGCCGCCACGAAACCATCGAGATGGGTGAAGCCGCCGCCGGCGAGGACACCGAGCACAAGATCACCACCGCGGGCAGCTACTACAAGCTAATCGTGGACGGCGAGACCGTGATCGAGATCGACCTCCTCAACTTCATCGAGATCGTTGGCGGCGAAGACCGCCTGGCCAAGCAGCGCGCTGCACTCGGCATCTGATCCCTCCCCCTTTCCTGGCTCTTGCGCCTATTACCTGGAGTACCACCATGAGCGATACCACCGCCGAGAACGTCGTCGTCCTGGACCAGCCCATCGTCCGCGGCGCCACCACCATCGAGCAGATCTCCTTGCGCAAGCCCAACGCCGGCGCGCTGCGTGGCATCACCCTGTCCGACCTGCTGCAGATGGACGTCAACGCCATCGTCCGCGTGATCCCTCGCATCAGTACCCCGACCCTCACCGAGGCCGAGGTCCGCGCCATGGATCCTGCCGACCTGGTCGACGCCGGGAGTGTCGTCGCCAGTTTTTTGCTCAAGAAGTCCATGAAGGCGGATCTCTTCCCCGCCACGTAGAGGACGCGATGGCGGATCTCGCTATCACCTTCCACTGGCACCCTGCTCAGCTCGACCAGCTGAGCGTTTCCGAACTGATGGACTGGCGCGAACGCGCCCGCAAGCGAGTCTCCCCCGATGGCCAATGACCTGCAGATCCGTGTCCTCCTGTCCGCCCTGGACAAGGTCACGGCCCCGCTCAAACGCATCGCCGGGGGCGGCAACGCGACCGCCCGGGCGCTCAAGGCTGCCCGGGACCGGGTCAAGGAGCTCAACCAGCAGCAGCAAGACATCAGCGCCTACCAGCGCCAGCGTGAGGCCGTGCGCCAGAGCGCCGAGGCCCTGGCCAAAGGTCAGGAAAAGCTGCGCTCCTACCGCGAGCAGCTCAAGGCCATGGACGCCCCGTCCGCCGCCTTCCAGAAGACCTTCGCCAACGCGGCGGCAGCTGTCGACAAGCTACAGGCCAAGCACACCGCCAAGCGCACCGAGTTGCAGCGCCTGCTGCCGATCATGCGCGCCAGTGGCGTGGATACCCGCGACCTCGGCGGCGCCCAGTCGCGGCTGCAGGCGCAGATCACCAGCGCCAATGCCGCGATCGACACCCAGCGGGGCAAGCTCGAGCGCCTCAATCGCATCCAGGAGAAGCTGGCCAGCGCTCGCGGCAAGCTCAAGCGCGGCCAGGAGTTCGCCGGCAACGCCGCCATGGCCGGCGCCAGCTCGGCCGCCACCGGTGCCGCGATCGGCGGCCCCGTGCTGGGCATGATCAAGGCCTTCGCGCCGGCCGAGGACGCCGCCACCCAGCTGCGTGCCTCGCTGATGCTGAGCGACGGCACCGCCCCCAAGGAATTCAAGGAGATCTCCGACCTAGCCACGCGCCTGGGCGATCGCCTGCCCGGTACCACCGCCGAATTCCAGGAAATGATGACCATGCTGGTACGCCAGGGGATGTCGGCCAAGACCATCCTCGGCGGCATGGGTGAGGCCGCGGCCTATCTGGGCGTCCAGCTCAAGATGCCGGTGACCGAGGCCGCGGAGTTCGCCGCCAAGATGCAGGACGCCACCCGCACCAGCGAGAAGGATCTCATGGGACTGATGGACACCATCCAGCGCGGCTTCTACCTGGGCGTCGACTCCAACAACATGCTCGAGGGCTTCAGCAAGATCAGCCCGGCGCTGGACATCATCAAGAAGGAAGGCCTCGAGGCGGCCAACGCCCTGGCCCCCTTGCTGATCCAGCTCGACCAGACCGGCATGGAGGGCGGCGCTGCCGGCAACGCCCTGCGCAAGATCTTCCAGATGGGCATGGACACCGACAAAGTCGGCAAGGCCAACAAGGGCCTCAAGGACAAGGGCATCAAGCTGGACTTCACCGACGGCAAGGGCGAATTCGGCGGCATGGAGAAGCTCTACGCCCAGCTGGACAAGCTCAAGGGGCTCAACACCGAGACCCGCCTGGGCGTGCTGAAACAGGTCTTCGGCGACGACTCCGAGACCCTCACCGCGCTCAATACCATGATGTCCAAGGGCCTGGCCGGCTACCAGGAAGTCCAGGGCAAGATGAAGGCCCAGGCCGACCTGCAGATGCGCGTCAACGAGCAGTTGGGCACCCTTTCCAACACCTGGGAGGCCGCGACTGGTGCCTTCACCAACGCCCAGTCCGAATTCGGCGCCGCCATTGCACCCCAGCTCAAGGAGGTCATCACCTGGCTGGGCGACCTCGCCGGCAAAACCGGCGCCTGGGCCCGGGAGAATCCGGTCCTCGCCGGCAACCTAGTCAAGGTGGCCGCGGTGCTGTCTGCCGTGTCGATCGCCTTCGGCACCATCGCCCTGGGCGTCGCCGGCGTGCTCGGTCCCTTCCTGGCGCTGCGCTTCATGCTCGCCCAGGCCGGCATCCGCCTGCCGAGCCTCATCGGCCTGCTGTTCAACCTCGGCAAGACCGCCCTGCCCCTGGTGGCCACCGGTTTCAGGCTGCTTGGCGCCGCAGTCATGGCCAACCCCATCGCCGCCATCATCCTCGGCCTGGTCACCGCCGGCACCCTGCTCTACACCAACTGGAGCACTATTGGCCCGTGGTTCAGAGGGTTATGGGAGGAGCTGAAGACAGGAGCCACGGGTGGTATTGCTGGGATCGCCAAGCTGATCCTGGACTTCTCGCCGATCGGGCTCTTCTACCGCGCCTTCGCGGCAGTGATGACCTACTTCGGCGTCGAGCTCCCAGCCAAATTCTCCGACCTCGGCGGCATGATGATGCAGGGCCTGGTCAACGGCATCACCAGCGGCCTGGGCGCGGTGAAGAACGCGGTGATGGGCGCCGGCGAGAGCGCGATCAACTTCTTCAAGGAGAAGCTGGACATCCACTCGCCGTCCCGCGTCTTCGCCTCCCTGGGTGAGTTCACCATGCAGGGCCTGGCCATCGGCCTGGGCAAGGGGGAAGGCAGTCCGCTGGCCCAGATCGCCGACACCGCCAAGCGCATCGCCAGCGCCGGCGCGGTCGCCCTGGGCATCGGCACCGCCGCCACCCCCGCGCTGGCCAACGGCATCACCTTCGACGACCGACCTGCGATGTCCGCGGCAGCCCCTGCTGCCCCGGCGGGCGGCGACGTCTACAACATCACCATCAACGCGGGTGCCGGTATGGACGCCCAGGCGATCGCCCGCGAGGTCCAGGCCGCCCTGGCCCGCATCGAGAGCCAGAAGGCCGTCCGCGGCCGCAGCAGCCTCAAGGACAGGAGCTGATCACCATGATGATGGCCCTCGGCAACTTCATCTTCAGCCTCTACACCCTCGCCTACCAGGAACTGCAGCGGCAGACCGATTACCGCCACGCCAGCAGCTCCCGCGTAGGCGCCGCGCCGGCGCGCCAGTTCCTCGGCAAGGGCGACGACAGCATCACCCTGCCCGGCTGGCTCGCGCCGGAGCTCGCCGGCACGCCCAGCAGCCTGGACGTGCTGCGCTACATGGCCGGTACCGGCGGCGCCTGGCCGCTGATCGAGGGCAGCGGGCGGATCTACGGGCTCTGGGTCATCGAGAGCATCACCGAGACCAAGACGCTGTTCTTCCAGGACGGCACCCCGCGCCGCATCGAGTTCAGCATCGCCCTGAAGCGCGTCGACGACGACACCGGCCGCGAGCTGCTCGGCGCTGGCATGGCCAGCATGGGTACCCTGCTGAGGAAACTGCTGTGATCCAGGAGCTGCTCGACACCGCTACCGGCCAGCTGCGCGCTGTGGCCCAGGACCTCACCCAGAGCGCCAGCTACCCCCAGGCCCGCTACCGCGTCCTGGTCGACGGCAAGGACATCAGCGCCCTCATCGCCCCGCGGCTCATCAGCCTGGATCTGACGGACAACCGCGGCCTCGATGCCGACCAGCTGAGCCTGGTGCTGTCCGACCAAGACGGCCTGCTGGCCATCCCGCCCCGGGGCGCCAAGATCCGCCTCTGGCTGGGCTGGTCCACCACCGGACTGATCGACAAGGGCAGCTACATCGTCGACGAGACCGAGCACAGCGGCGCCCCCGACGTGCTCAGCATCCGCGCCCGCAGCGCCGACCTGCGCAAGGGCCTCAAGACCAAACGGGACCAGAGCTACAGCGTCACCACCCTGGGCGCCGTGCTGCGCGTCCTGGCCGCGCGCCAGGGCCTCACCCCGCTCATCGCGCCCGACCTCGAGGCGCAGCAGATCCTGCAGCTGGACCAGACCGGCGAATCGGACGCCAACCTCCTCACCCGCCTGGGCGAAGACTACGACGCGGTGGCCACTGTGAAGGCGGGCCGGCTGCTGTTCCTCCCGGCCGGCGGCGGCAAGGCCGTCAGCGGCACCGATCTGGGCCACGTCACCCTCACCCGCCAGGACGGCGACCAGCACAGCTACCTGCAGGCCGATCGCGAGAGCTACGACGCGGTACGCGCCTTCTACTACGACGTCAACAGCGCCAAAAAGCAGGAGGCCATCGCCGGCGGCGGAGACAACGTGAAAGACCTGCGCCACATCTACGCCGACCAGCTCTCCGCGCTGCGCGCCGCCCGGGCCGAGTGGAACCGCCTGCAGCGCGGTACCGCCACCCTCACCTACCAGCTCGCCCTGGGCCGGCCTGAGCTCATGCCCGAGCTCACCTATACCCTGCAGGGCGTGAAGGCCGAGATCGACGCCATCATCTGGTACGGGGGGAACGTGCAGCACAGCCTCACCGCGGACGGCGGCTACACCACCCGCCTCGAGCTAGAAGCCAAGCTGCCGGAAGACCTGGTAGCCGACCTGGTCGACGAGATCCAGGGCGACTACACCGGCATCATCGCCTACTACCGGGATCCCAAGACCGGCAAGGAGCACACCCTAACCGAGGGGGACCAGAGCAAGCCGCGACGGCTGCGTCACTTGTACGCGACGAAGGCAACAGCGAAGCGGGCGGTGGAACGGGAGTGGCAGAAGCTACAGGCGGCGAAGCCTTCAGCTTGATCTCCACGATATCGGACCATGAACCCGGGATAGATCTCTAACCAACCGATACACCCGCTCCTGCTCGTGACAAGGTAGCAGCCGAAACACCTGCACCAGCTCTTTTTCCAACGAGGACGCCTTAGGCTGCAATGTCTGGCTGGGAGGTATGGGATGAGTTTGGATGGCCTGTTCCATGTTTTCAACAACCCGGCTATACTGTTTTTTCGTACAGTACCTTTTGTGATGGTGTTCGCCAACCCTCTAGAGACCAAACAGTTGAGTGTTAGGTAGGTGCTGGTAGTGCGCTAGCTGGCTGAACTGTATGCTTTCCGAGTACTGTATACATATACAGTCATATTTTGTGGCATAGTCCGCCCCCGCTTTTCCGGTCATCCAGATGCTGAGCGACTGGCTAGGCCTCACGTCAAGCAGTTCGTTTTGTGATCATTATATGGAGCAGTCATGTCGAAGACCTTTGTCACCCCCCTCCGATACCCAGGAGGCAAAGGCAGGCTAGGAGCATGGCTAGCTGAAGTGATCAAGCTCAATGGGTTACAAAACGGCACATATATTGAGCCTTACGCTGGAGGCGCTGGAGCAGCTGTTTTTCTACTTTCCAACAACTACATTGATCGAATCGTGATCAATGATGCAGATCCCGTAATCTATGCTTTTTGGAAAGCAGTACTCAACGATACTGAGCGCTTGATTAGCCTGATCCAAAACACCCCAGTGACAATGGAAACTTGGCACAACCAAAGATCAATAGTTGATTCCGGAGACACGGCAGACTGGACAGCTCTTGGCTTCGCAACTTTCTTCCTTAATCGAACAAATCGATCAGGAATCATAAAAGGCGGTGTTATTGGCGGGAAAGATCAAACAGGTCCTTACAAAATCGGCGCCCGCTATAAAATCGAAGATCTCATCCTTCGTATTCGACGACTCGAAACACTGAAAGACCGAATCTCACTATTTAATTTAGACGCAATGGATTTATTAGAAGCAAGGAACATCGGTCGCGACGATAACAGCCTTACATATCTCGACCCTCCTTACTATCAGAAGGGCAGCCAACTTTACCGTAACCATTACAAGCCTGAAGATCACAAGCACATTGCAGAGAAAGTACAAGCCATGAACACGCCATGGCTTGTCACCTATGACAATTGTGAACCCATAAGAAACCTGTATCAAGAATCCAATTGCGTAGAATTCTCTTTACAGTATTCAACTCACATATTGAGGCCAAAGGCCACTGAAGTCATGTTTAGCGGCGGACTAACTCTCTTTACAGACCCATACATCAAGCGCTAGCAACTACCAACACGCAATAACATACTCTGAAATCTCATCCCAAAGAGCATTCAACGTCTCGCCACTTGGAAATCTTTCTGTATTATGCAAGTACTTTTGAAGGGTAGTTATATTTATAAGACCCCCTTCATTAGTGCAGTTGCTAATTATCGCCCCTAGGCGCTCTTTGGAAATAGCATTCGTTATACACATATGCTCTGCACAGGCTTTAACCCTAGCGCGAAGGCTACTATCCTCCTTCCGCATAGCCTCAGGATATCTTTCCAAGTAATTATTTGTACTTAGCTCCACAAGTGCCCTAAGCAAAAAAGCAACTGATATTGGCGTTCCATCTTTCCCTGAATGCTTCAGCTTTGCCAATTCAAAGACTATATCTTTAACTTTCTTTTCTTCCGGGGGCAGTACAAGCCCAGACCCTTTAAACGAAAATACTTTCAGACGCAGGCCTGAGCGTGGTCCTATACGACTACCGCCGCCAGAAGGTTTAGCCGAATCAACCGTCCCACCTAGAGGGTTTTGCTGCGTGCCTGTGGGATTTACAGGCTCATCACTATTAGAGTCCTCACCCCAATCATCACTGCGCTTTTCTGACTCCAGATAATTGTCATCGCCGCCATCATCATTCACAGAATAATCTTCAGCATCAAAGCCTGCAGGCACTTCAGCAGGCTCGGTTAGCCCAACTGAAAAACGTACTGAAGCAATATAATCATTCCCTTGATTAATTGATCTAAGATCATCCACCTTTAGAGCCTTGCTTGCTAGATCAGCAATAACTTTTGAGGCCATGTGTTTAGCTTTTTCTTGTTCAATCACAAGCTTAAGCTTGTCATCCTGAACAACAAATCCAAGCCCCAACAAAGCATTCTGCTTTAAAAACCTTGCCAACGTAGATACGGGAAACTCATCCTCCACCTCAATACCTTGGCCTTCAGACCAATAAAGGTATTGACCAGCCCGCTTGTATTGAGAGGATTGCTTATGCTCTAGGAGAAATAGAGTTCTTAGATAAGAAGACCACACTACCTGGCCTGCTCCACCCCTTGCACCAGAATGCCTGCTCAACACTTCTCTAACCAACACCTCTTCTATATCGCAGCAGTGGCACTCTACCGTCTTTGGTATATTGTCTTTGTATATTTCACCAAGCTTTTCTATTCGACGCCTCAATTCAAGACTAGGACATAACGAAGGCTTGTTTAATAGTTTAAGACAAGCCACTCGTCTATTTCCATCCCAAACCTTGTATTTATTCCCCGCAGTTGAAACGAGAATAGAAACAGTACCCAGCCCATCTTTAGCGATGCTCTTCATCAAAGTCATGAATGTGTCTTCATCCTTGAGCAGACGTCTTATGCAGTCTGACTGATCAACTCCATGACGAATTCGAGCATTTCCTTCATCCAGTAAGAGCTTGGAAACTGGCACAGACGCGAGTCTTTTGAAATACCTACGGCTCATTGTTTATTCCCTTAATCATGATCAGCAGTAGCGTTCAGGTAGGCTAGGACTAAGACTTTCTAGAATCCAGTGCACCATCTGCCGCAGCCATAGCAAATGCCATTCGGCGAACAGACTCTCTGTTGTAATCGGACATACCTCGGAGGTAGGCAACTATTTCCTGCTCTTCTTTCGTTAGAGCCGTCTCTTCAATAGGTTGACGCTTTCCGGTAAGAACATAGAGCACATCGACGCCAGCAGCAGCGATCGCCTCTAGATAGGCAGAATCAGGATTCCGCTCTCCCTTCTCGTATTTCCCCTGCGAATTTCGATTCACGCCACCGATTTGGCCCAACTCGTCCTGGGTCAAGCTCAGCCGATCTCGCTCTTCGCGCAATCTGTCGCCTAATGCACGCGCTTGCACACAATTTCCTTTGACTTGCGCCCTAATGGGTGCATAATCAGCTTCTGATGAACACGTTTGAACACATATGGACACTATGCCTGCCCCTCTGACTACCGAGCAAGCCCGCGCCAAGCTGGATCGAGCGGGCATATCCATCGCCGAGTTCAGCCGCACTCATGCGCTGAACAAAAATTTGGTCAGCGACTTGTTGAACGGTCGCAAGAAAGGCCGTCGTGGTGAGGCTCACCGCGCGGCAGTCCTACTCGGCATCAAACAGGGTGAGATCCCAGCCCCCACTGCGGCGCAACACTATGGGCGCGCGGTCCAGGGAGAAACTGGAACATGAAACGTCCTGCCCTAGAGACGCGCCGCCAGGTCGTCAGCGCTGTGATTTGCGCCTATCCAGGCGGCCGCGAGTGCGCCGCCGCCCGCCTCGGCCTGCCGCTCAAGAAATTCGACAACCACGCCTACGAGACCGCCGGTTGCCGGCCCCTGACCGACGATCAGATCCGGCTGCTCGAGCAAGAGACCGGCACCACTCACCTGGTGGACTATCTGGCCGGGCAATACGGCGGCTTTTTTGTCCGCCAGGCTGAGGTGGACGACCTGGACAACGTCGATCTCTACGCCCGCAGTGTGGAGACGGCCGTCAGGCGCGGACGGCTGAACCAACTCATTGCCCAGGCGCTGGAAGACGGCATGATCGACGAGAAGGAGGTAGTCACTCTCCTGGCCGCCCACCGTCACTACATGGCCGGTAGCGCCGCAGAGATGCATGCGGTCGTCACGCTCCACGTCAGCAAGCCCGGAAGAACACCACGCTAGCCGCAAGACCTGAATCCCAGTCGCTCGCCAGGATGGCGGGTCAGTAGTCGGCGCGGAGCGCCAGAACGCCGCGAAAGCGGTGGGAGTCACGATGGAATTCCTGTTCAGGCCCTTCCGCAAGGCCAAGCGCAGCCGCTTCATCTGCGAAACCTGCGGCGCACCCCTGGTCTGCCGCACCAGCTGGATCGAGCACCTCTTCATGCGTCGGGAGCTGTACCAGTGCGACTTCGTGCCCTGCAGCCAGAGCTATTGGGGTCGTACCGAACTGACGCACTGCGCGGCCCAGAGCGGCCTGCCCGAAGCGAAGCCTTCAGCGCTGCCCATGCAGACCCGGGACTATGTCGCCATGGCCCAGAAAGTCTACGAACACAACCAGCGCCTGGCCCAGGCCAAGAACGAGCACCAACTGGATCTGCTGGACGCAGTGCCAAACCACCCACCGCGGCACGCCAAAGAGGATCTTGCATCGTGATGACCACCTACCCCGCCGACTACCTTGAAACCATGCAGGCCGCCGCTCTGGGCTACCTTCGCCGCCATGAGAGCCAGTACCTCGGCCAGAACCAGGCGCTGTTCCAGCGCGCCGTGGAGAACCTCCAGGCCCTGGGCGTACACCAGCCCACCGCCGAGCGCCTGGTGTCGCGTGCCCACGACCAGCTCGAAGCCCTCAAGGGCCACCGCTTCCTCGACATCGACGCCAGCACCGGCGACACCGCCGTCCTGGTCAACCCGGCCACCGGCCAGCGCTATCGCATTCCGATCGCGGAGATCTTCGACGCCTTGATCGACGAAGACCCCGGCGTCCAAGCCGCCACCCGCTAACCCCTGACTGACCCGCCCTATGCCCGCCTTTGCGTGGGTAGGGGTGAACTGCGCCCTCTTGCAGCGAGAACCACCATGCCCAGCACCCTATCCGTCCAGATCGACCTGCCACCGGAGCTCGCCGAGAGCTACGCCAATTGGCTGCAGAGCCGCGTCGAACACACCATCCGCCAGCACCAGTGGGAGCCCCGCTTCACCCGCATCGAGGACTGGACCAGCCGCCGCACCGCCATCCTGCGGCGCTATCCGCCACTGCTCGCCGCCGACCAGACCGCCACCCAGATCCGCGCCCAGCTCGCCGCCCAGGAGGCCAACTGATGCGCCGCCGACTCGACGTCACCCTCTCCCGCAAGGGCGGCCAGCCCCTAGTCGTCTCCAACGATGGCGCCTTGGGCGTGGTGGACTTCTGGACGCCCGCCGAGCTGCGCGAGCTGGCCCGTGCACTGAACGTCCTGGCCACCGATGCCGAACGCCATGGCTGCGGTGACCTGCGCCTGATCCGCGAACTCGGTACCGGACGCCCGGCGGAGTTCTGAGCATGCGTCAGATGGACCAGCAGCTTCGCGTCGACGTGCTCCAGCGCCTCGAGCAGGAACTCGGGATGCAGCGCATCAGCGGCACCAAGTACCTGCGCAAGGGCGAGTGCCCGGCCTGCCACAAGCGCGAGCTGTTCACCGATCACACCAACCCTTGGGTCGTGAAGTGCGGCCGCGAAGCCAAGTGCGGCCAGAGCTGGCACGTGAAGGAGCTGTTCAGCGAGCTATTCGAAGACTGGTCCGAACGCTTCAAGCCCAGCGCCGACGCCCCAGCCGCCAGTGCCGACGGCTACCTCCAGTTCGCCCGCGGCTTCGACCTGGGCTTGATCAAGGGCTGGTACAGCCAGGAGACCTACTGGGATCGCGCCCAGGGCCTCGGCTCGGCTACCGTCCGCTTCCCCTTGGCCAAGGGCGGCTACTGGGAACGGCTGATCGATCGCCCGGCCCGCTTCGGCAAGCAGAAGGCACGCTTCCAGCCCGGCGCCAGCTATCGCGGCATCTGGTGGTGCCCGCCGAGCCTGGACCTGCAGACGGTCAAGGAGCTCTGGATCGTCGAGGGCATCTTCGACGCCATCGCCCTGCTGCACCACGGCCTCGCCGCCGTCTCGGCCATGAGCAGCAACGCCTATCCCGAGGAATCGCTCAAGGCGCTGGCCAGCGACCGCCAGGGCGATCTACCCAAGCTCGTCTGGGCTCTGGACAACGAGCCCGGCGCGCAGCGCTATACCCGCCGCTGGGCACGCCAGGCCCGTGAGCTGGGTTTCAATTGTGAGGCGGCGCAGATCCCCCAGCCGGGCAGCCGCAAGATCGACTGGAACGACCTGCACCAGCGCTGGACCTTCGAGCCGGACGAGGCCAAGCGCACTGCACGCCGCGAGCACGACCTCAAGGAAGCACGCTACCACGGCGCTCTGCTGCTGGCCGACACCGTAGCGGAGAAGGCGGTGCTCATGTACGAATGGCGCGAGCGCCACGAATTTCACTTCACCTTCGAGAGCCGCCTCTACTGGTTCAAGCTCGATCTCGACAAGTACAACAAGGCCCTGGCCCACCTCGAGGAATCCGAGCGCGACGAAGACCGCCAGCTCACCAGCAAACAGCAACGTGACAGGGCCATGCGCCTTGCCGGCAACGTGGTGGAGATCGCCAACTGTGCGCCCCAGGCGCTGTACTTCCAGCGCAACGAGGTCACCGACGAATCCTGGTACTACTTCCGCGTCGAGTTTCCCCACGACGGCCCGGCGGTGAAGAACACCTTTACCGGCGCCCAGGTCGCCGCCGCCAGCGAATTCAAGAAACGCCTGCTCAGCATGGCCGCCGGCGCCGTCTTCACCGGCAGCGGTACCCAGCTGGACAAGATCATGAAGGACCAGCTCTTCGGCCTGAAAACCGTAGAGACCATGGACTACGTCGGCTACAGCCGCGAGCACGGCTGCTATGTCTTCGGCGACCTGGCGGTACGCGACGGCCAGGTCCACCGGGTCAACGACGAGGACTACTTCGACTTCGGCAAGCTGCGCCTCAAGACCCTGCAGAAGACCATCGCCCTCAAGCCCAACCCCGTCGCCGGCGACTACCGCAGCGACTGGCTGCCCCTGCTCTGGACCTGCTTCGGCGCCAATGGCCTCACCGCCCTCACCTTCTGGTTCGGCTCGCTGTTCGCCGAGCAGATCCGCGCCCGCTACCAGTCCTTCCCCTTCCTGGAAGCCACCGGCGAGGCCGGCGCCGGCAAGACCACCCTGCTGACCTTTCTCTGGAAGCTGTTCGGCCGCGCCGGCTACGAAGGCTTCGACCCGTCCAAGTCATCCACCGCCGGCCGTAGCCGCGCCATGGGCCAGGTCGCCGGCATGCCCATCGTGCTCATCGAGGGCGATCGCAATGACCCGGAGAAGGCCCACGCCAAGAGCTTCGATTGGGACGAGCTGAAGGACTTCTTCGGCGGCGGCACCCTGCGCACCCGCGGCATGAAGACGGCGGGCAACGAAACCTACGAGCCCCCGTTCCGCGGCACCATCGCCATCAGCCAGAACGCCCCGGTCAGCGCCTCCGAGGCCATCCTCACCCGGATCGTGAAGCTTCACTTCACTCGCCCGGTGCTGACCGAAGAGAGCCGCGCCGCGGCCGACACCCTGAGCCGCATGGACGGCGAGGCCCTGAGCCACTTCCTGCTGCTGGCCACCCGCAAGGAGGCCGAGGTGCTGGCCCGCTTCCACGAGCTCTTCCCGCAGTACGAAGCCAAGCTGCGCCGCCTGGGCGATACCTGCTTCTGCTGTGGCACCCGCCTGATCGGCGACAGCCATCGCTGCAGCAGCTGCCAGAGCGACCTGGTCGGCCACCTGCGCATCGAGCGGATCGTGAAGAACCACGCCATGGTCCTCGCCCAGCTCGACTGCCTGACCTTGGTGGTGGCCATCCCCGAAGACATGATCCGCCAGACCCAGCGCACCATCGTCCGCATCGCCCTGGAGCGCCAGGCCGCCATCAGCGCGGATAACCCAGTGGTGACCGAGTTCTGGCAGGTCTACGACTACCTCGAATCCATGAGCAGCGACCCCGTCGTCAACCACAGCGATGACGACCGCGCGATTGCCATCAACCTCAACGAATTCATCGAGCGCGCCGCTGAACACCGCCAGCGCCTGGCCGACCTGAGCACCCTGCGCGAGCTGCTCAAGGACAGCCGCCAGTTCCGCTACCTAGACAACAAGGTCATCACCAGCCGCATCCGCAAGAACCAGCGACGCGCCAATCCCCTCGACACCCGCCCGGACAAGGTCCGCTGCTGGGTCTTTGCCAACCCAGCAGGGCCGGCTTGAGCGCGACCAGCATTTCGTCCCGCGCCGCCCATGGCACGGAAATGAAAAAGCCCGGGAGAGCGGCAACTCCCCCGGGCCCTACCACCAACCCCTGGAAACTCATCATGCAAATGAACCAGAGCAGCAGCACGCACCAGCCTATCACGCTCCACCCGCCCCTGGTCCGCCGGATCAGGGCCACCGCGCTACTCGGCGAGGCCCTGATCCGCTACCAAGTCAGCCACACCCTCGGCGACCGCATCCACCTGCTGGCCCTGGCCAGCATGGCCAACACCCTCGGCGCCCTGACCAAGCAAGACGCCGACGTCATCAACACCGCTCTGGCCAAGCCGGTCCAGCAGCACACAAGTAAAGGGGCTTGAACATGAACAACCTCAATCTCATCAGCAACGCCTTCCAGTTCGCCGAGCGCGACGTCCGTACCGCCATCGGTGGGGATGGGGAAGTCTGGTTCTGTGCCAAGGATGTCTATGAGGTGCTTGGCATCGTCTGGAAAGGTGCATCGGGCAGTCTGAAAAACATCCCCGAAGAGTGGCGAGGGGTATGCTACTGCCAGACGCGTGGCGGGGGTCAGGAGGTCATTTTCATCTCAGAACCCGCTGTCTATCAGACCATCTTCGCCTCTCGCAAACCGGAGGCACAGGCGTTCGCTGGATGGGTCTGCAAGGAGGTACTGCCCTCCATCCGCAAGCAAGGCTTCTTCGGCACCGTTCCCGGACCGCAGCGGGCCGCCTACTCCCGGCAGATCGCCAAGCTCACCCAGCAGCTGGTAGGCACCAAGGACGCCTTCGCCCGCCAGCTCCTGATCGCCGAGCTGCGCGACCTGTGCAGTCTGGTCGGCAGGCCGATGCCGGACCCGGCCCTGCTGGGCAAGGATCATCAGCAACTGCCGCTGGAGGTGTGACCGGTGAACACACTCTTTCTGCTCATGGCCCAGTACCAAGGCGCCGCGGTGGTTCCGCTGGAGCGCCTGTGCACCGACTACTTCAGCCACCTGACGCCGACCAAGCTGCGGAGCAAGATCATCGCCGGCGTCATCGATCTACCGCTGGTACGGATCGAGAACAGCCAGAAGGCCGTCCAGGGCGTCCACCTGGCGGACCTCGCTCGCTACCTGGATCTGCAGCGTGAGCGGGCCGTCCGCGAGAACGACAAGCTCCACAACCGGGCCAACTAGCTCGTCACGCGCGCGCCGAGCGTCACCGGCGCCGCGATGATTCTCTCCAACCAGGGCCATCCCGCATAGGGATCGCCCCGGCCTCTCAGGTGGGTATAGCGCCGCAGCGAATTCCAGTCCCGATGGCCCGAGACGCTGGCCACGCGCGGAATGTCCCAGTCCATCTCGAACAGCCGGCTGACGCCGTCGTGCCGCAGGTCGTGGAAGCGCAGATCCTGCAGGCCCAGGAACTGGCAGGCCTTGGTGAACGAGGCCGAGATCGAGTCGCCGTTGTAGGGAAAGATCTCCGCGCACTCGCGCGGCATCGACTGAACGATGGCCCAGGCCTCATCCGGTAGATGGCACCAGACGTGGTTGCCGATCTTCTGCCCCGGGTTCTTCATGTCGCGCACCAGCACCGCCTGGCGGCGCTCGTCCAGGTCGTCCCAGCGGATCCGCGTGATCTCCTCCTGGCGGCGGGTGGAGAAGATGGCAAAGGCGATCACCTTGGGCATGTTGATCGACGCCGGTCGGCGCCGCTGCATCTCGAAGAAGTGCTCCATGAGCAGATCCAGCTCCTGGAGCTCCGGCCGCCGATCGCGCTCCTTGCTCTTGCTGACCATGCCCATCTTCTTCAGCACTCGCCGGGCATCGGCCATCGCATGCGGATCGATCTCGTAGCCCCACGCCGGCCGCGCGATCGACAGCACGGCCGCCAGGTGCGAAAGGTCATTGCCCACCGTCTGCGCCTGCACCGCGCCGCCCTCGGCGCCCATTCGCCACTGACCGTATTCCACCAGTCGCTGGCTGGTGAGCTCGCGGTCCTGCAGGTCACCCAGCCAGGTTTCGCCGATGGCCTTCAGCGTTGCCTCCTTGGTCCGCCCCAAGGTGCCGCCGTACTGCTCCAGATATCTCCCGATCATCTGGCGAACGGTCGCGCCTTGCCGCTGGGCGCGCGCGCCAAGGCACCCGGCTGGGCGAGCTCCGTTTCCCGCTTGCGAATCCAGGCCTGTGCGGTCTGCTTCCGTTCGAAGGTCTGGGATTCTTGGTAGACTATGACTCCTTCGCGGCGCAGCCTGATCTGAGCGGTATACCTCACGCCCTTCTTGGTTTCCCGCCGTGTAATCGTGCCCATTTGCCGTCCAGTGCTAAAAGTTTTTCCGTAGTGCTTAAATTTAGCACTGACATCTGAAAAACCAGCAAATAGGGGGCAAAACAGTGCTACAAACGAAGCCTCTCAATGCTAGCCGAAACCGCCTCAACCCCAATCACCACGCGCCCTGAGCCGTCCCGCCGCTTCTCCGTGGCGCCCATGATGGACTGGACGGACCGTCACTGCCGTTATTTCCACCGCCTGCTGTCCCGGCACGCCCTGCTCTATACCGAAATGGTCACCACCGGTGCCTTGCTGCATGGCGATGCCCAGCGGTTCCTGCGCCATGACGAGACCGAGCATCCCCTGGCCCTGCAGCTGGGCGGCAGCGTGCCGGCCGAGCTGGCCGCCGCGGCGCGGCTGGGTGAGCAGGCGGGGTATGACGAGATCAACCTGAACGTCGGCTGCCCCAGCGACCGGGTGCAGAACAACATGATCGGCGCCTGCCTGATGGCATATCCTGAGCGGGTGGCCGACGGCGTCAAGGCGATGCGCGATGCGGTGGCCATTCCGGTGACGGTCAAGCACCGCATCGGCATCTCTGGGCGCGACAGCTACGACGCCCTGCGGGACTTCGTCGGTCAGGTCGCGGAGGCCGGTTGCCATAGCTTCACCGTGCACGCGCGCATCGCCATCCTTGAAGGGCTGTCGCCCAAGCAGAATCGCGAGATCCCGCCGCTGCGCTACGACGTGGCCGCGCAGCTGGTGCAGGATTTCCCGGATCTCGAATTCATCCTGAATGGCGGGATCAAGACCCTGGACACCTGCCGCGAGCAGCTGGAGGTCTTCGACGGGGTGATGCTGGGTCGCGAGGCCTATCAGAATCCCTACCTGCTGGCTGAGGTGGACGCGGCGCTCTACGGCTGTGACCGTCCGCAACTGACCCGCCATGACGTCATGCTGCAGCTGAGACCCTATGTCGAGGCGCATCTGCAACAGGGTGGGCTCATCCACCACGTCACCCGCCATATCCTGGGCCTGGCGCAGGGCTTTCCCGGCGCGCGGCGCTTCCGTCAACTGCTGTCCACCGATCTGCATCGCAGCCCTGAACCGCTGCGCCTGTATGACGAGGCCACTGAACTTCTCAGGGGCCACTGAGTCACGTCTCCACGATGTCCATTCGTTAACCGAAGGAAAGACCTGCCATGAGCAAGCTGGAACAACTCAAGCAATACACCACGGTCGTCGCCGATACCGGCGATCTGGACGCCATCGCCCGCCTCAAGCCCTACGACGCCACCACCAACCCCTCGCTGCTGCTCAAGGCCGCTGCCCTGCCCCGCTACGAAGAACACCTGCAGGCCGCCTTCAGCGGTGCAGGCGGTGACATCGGCCTGGCCTGCGATCGCTTCGCCGTGGCCGTCGGTGGCGAGATCCTCAAGCTGATCCCCGGTCGCATCTCCACCGAAGTCGATGCACGCCTGTCCTTCGACACCAGCGCTACCCTGGATCGCGCCCACCGCCTGATCGAGCTGTACGAGAAGGCCGGCATCGGCAAGGACCGCGTGCTGATCAAGATCGCCTCCACCTGGGAAGGCATCCGCGCCGCCGAGCAACTGGAGAAGGAAGGCATCCAGACCAACCTGACCCTGCTGTTCTCCTTCGCCCAGGCCGCCGCCTGCGCCGAAGCCGGCGTGTTCCTGATCTCGCCCTTCGTCGGTCGCATCTACGACTGGTACAAGAAGGCCGAAGGCCGTGACTACGAAGGCGCGGAAGATCCAGGCGTGAAGTCCGTGACCCGCATCTACCAGTACTACAAGGCCAATGGCTACGACACCGTGGTGATGGGCGCCAGCTTCCGCAACCTGAACCAGATCGAGCAGCTGGCCGGCTGCGATCGCCTGACCATCAGCCCCGAATTGCTGCAGCAGCTGTCGGAAGCCCAGGGCGACCTGCCGCGCGTACTGAACGCCGACAGCACCGGTGGCGAGCCCAAGCAGCAACTGAACGAGGCGGCCTTCCGCTGGGCGCATAACGAAGACGCCATGGCGACCGAAAAGCTGGCCGAAGGCATTCGCCAGTTCGCGCGCGATCAGGAAAAGCTGGAAGTGCTGCTGCCCGGCAAGCGCTGAGAGCCGACGCGGTCAGTGCCTTTCGAGGGCACTGACCAGATCGCGAAAGGCGTTGCGATTGGATTCATTGAGGCCCATCAACACCCGATGGGCTTCAAGCACACGACTGCGCACCTCGGCTTCGGACTGGTCCTGCGGTGGCAGGTCGGTCAGGCAATCCGGGCAAGGCAGTACGGTCTCGACGATGTTGAACACCTGGTCGAAACCCATGGAATCCAGCAGGCGCAGGATGTCCGGGTTGTTGGTGGTCAGCATGGGCAGCAGCCCGATGCGCTGCCGCGACAGGATCGACAGTTTGGCCAGGAGGCCCAGGGTGGTGCTGTCGATGCTCTGCGTCTCGGTCAGGTCGATGACGATGGACGAGAAATTCAACGACGAGAAGATGTGCTCGATGGTCGCGTCCAGCGCCGAGCAGAGGGTCAGACGCACCTCGCCGGTAAACTTCAGGACGAAGGTGCCATCCTGCTCGGCAAATTGGATTTTTCCAGTGCTCATGCCAGGTTCCTGCTCAACACCAGCAAAGCGATATCGTCAGGCATCTCGGTGACGGATGCCAGATCCAGGGCTTCGCTCAGGCCTGCCAGTGTACCGCCGGCGCAGCGGACGTAGTCGGGCAAGCTGTGTTCTTTCTCTTTCAAATTGTCTCCCGGCAGCAGGTCGAAGATGCCATCCGAAAAGAGGGTCAGGCTGAAACGCTCGGGCAGATCCATCTGGTGGTCATTGTAGGTCGCCTCCTGGAACAGGCCGACCGGCAGCCCCTTGCCGACCAGGAATCGCGTTTCTTCCGGGGTATGCAGGACCGGCAGCGGCAGATGGCCACCGATGCTGTACGCCAGGGTACCTGTGGTTTCGTCGATGACGCCACCCAGCATGGTCACGTGCTTGCCCAATTTGCAATCCAGTAGACCCCTGTTGATGTGGCCGAGCACATCCGAGGGCTTGAATTCGGGCAGGGTGCCGTTGCGCTTGGATTCGTAGAGCAGGCGCGTGGTCATGAACTTGAGCAGCACGGTCACGAAGGCCGAGGACGCGCCATGGCCGGAGACGTCGGCCAGGTAGAAGGCAACGCGGTGTTCGTCGATGCGGAAGTAGTCGACGAAGTCGCCGGACAGATACAGCGACGGGATGATCTCGTGGGCGAAGTTCAGCCCTTCGGTTTCCCAGGGCGTCACCGGCAGCATGTTCATCTGCACGTGGCGTCCGGCGTTCTGGTCTTCCTGCAGCAGGCTCAGGCTGGCCTGCAGCTCGCGATTGGTGTTTTCCAGCTTGACCCGGTAGCGATCGTTTTCCAGGCGCAGGCGGGCGCGATCCAGGGCACGGTTGACCGAGTGCTCGAGCACCATCAGGTCTTCCAGCGGCTTGATCAGGTAATCGGCGGCGCCCAGGCGCAGGGCTTCCACGACGTCGCTCATGACGCCGGCACCGGACAGCACCAGCACGGGCGTATCGATGGACAGCTCGCTGATGCGACGCAGCAGCGTCAGCCCGTCGACCTGCGGCATGCGCAGGTCGCAGATGATGAGGTCAGGCTGTTCGCGCTCGAATATTTCCAGGCCCTGCTGGCCATTGCTGGCCTGCAGGACGTTGAAGCCACTGTCTTCGAGATAGTCGGCGAGACTGAGGCGAACCACCTCGTCATCGTCAATGATCAAGAGCGTGGCAGGCGAATTAGACATAGAGGATCCAGGCATGCACCCGAACGGCAAACCGGCGGACACTATCCGACACGGGCCACGGTGATTACGACACGGCGGAGACACTACTCCCATCCACCGGGGCGTTCAAGCTTGCCAACCGGATGGAATTTCTTTACAGGGTGCCGTTATGGAGTTTATACCTCCAGCAACCCGTCATCCATCCTCCCAAGCAGTAGGATTGCCATGAGTACCATCGACCGTTCTTACAGTGAAAAGCGCGACTTCATTCGCATGCACGTCGACTCCAAGGCCGTCTTGAAGGTCGGCGACGCCTCCTTCGAGGCGCGCTGCGTCGATCTGTCCAGCACCGGCTTCCAGATCGAGGCCGCCACCAGCCTCCAGGTCGGCGACAAGGTCACCGTGCTCATCCCCTCCAGCCATGCCGAACTCCCCGGCCTGGAAGCCGATACCGAAGTCCTGCGCATCCAGGCGACGGACACCGGCAAGCAGCTGCTCGGCCTGTCCGTGCTGGAAATGCGCTAGACGCTCCGATCCCATAGACGATCCGATCCCAATAAAAAAGGCAGCCTACGGGCTGCCTTTTTTATTGGGCGGGGACTAGAAGTCGTCGACCACCTGGCCATCCTTGACCTTGAATTCGCGGGTCTGCAAATAGGCGTTGCGAATGAACACGTACTTGTCGCCGGTGATCAGGCGCTCGGCCTGCAGCAGACCGGCACGGGTGTCGACGGTGCTGAGGGCGAAGGCGCTGTTGCGCACGGCGACATCGTCGACATAAGGATAGGCGCTGGTGTAGCTGTCCGGAATGCGGCCGAGGCCGTCGCGCACGCTGCTGGGACCGAAGAACGGCAGCACCAGGTAGGGACCGCTGTTGGCGCCCCACTTGCCCAGGGTCTGGCCGAAATCTTCGTCGTTGCGCTGCAGACCAGCCTTGGTGGCCACATCGACCAGGCCGAGACCACCCAGGGTGGTATTCATCAGCAGGCGCGCGGTATCGACCCCGGCGTGCTCGACCTTGCCTTGCAGCAGGTCGTTGGCCAGGTTGCGCACGTCACCCAGGTTGTTGAAGAAGTTGCTCACGCCGGTCTGCACGAAGCCGGGCGTGAAGCGCTGATAGCCCTGGGCGACCGGCTTGAGGGCATAGGTGTCCAGGGTATCGTTGAACACGAAGATCTTGCGGTTGAAGCCTTCCCAGGGATCGGGATTCTCGGCTTCGGCCGCCATCGCCTGACCGGCAAACGTCAGGGTCGTTGCAAGGAGCGCTCCCCAGACCCTGGAACCACGTCGCTCGACCGTCATCGCTTCTCTCCTCGTTGCACTCAGACGCCTGAAAGGCGCCGATTATAGTCATAGCTTTGCCAGTTTGGCTTAGGGCCCGGCGCTGTGACTCGATCTTTGACCCAAGGTTGCGGTCAAAGAATCCGAACACAGGAGAAACGCCCCATGACCACCTCTCATCTGCAGGAACAACTCGACCACCTCCGCCACCAGCTGGACCAGGATCCGCCCGCCTCGCCCGAGGACCGGGAAGAACTGGAACTGCTGATCCGGGACATCGAATTCCAGCTGGCCAACGAAGACGCCACCCATACCCGGGATGGCAGCCTGGTGGAAGGCGTCAATCTGGCGGTGGAGCGCTTCGAGGTCAGTCACCCGACCATGGCCGGCACGCTCCGCTCGATCATGAACAGCCTGAGCAGCATGGGCATCTGATCACTGCCGGACGTAACGCTCCGCGGCGGGCTGGATGGCATCACTGCTTCGATAGGGATTGATGTCCAGTCCGCCACGCCGCACATAGCGGGCGAACACGGTCAGCTTCGCCGGCTTGAGCAGCCGCCACAGATCCAGATAGATGCGCTCGACACACTGCTCGTGGAAATCCGCATGCTGGCGGAAGGCGACCAGGTAGCACAGCAGACTGGCCGGTTCCAGCGCCAATCCCTCTTCATAGTCGATCACCACGGTACCCCAGTCCGGCTGGCCGGTGACCGGGCAGTTCGACTTGAGCAGGTGGCTGTAAAATCTCTGACCATCCCGCGCTTCACCCACGCTCAGCAGTTCCGCCTGCGGGTGGGCGTAGCGATCCACGCTGATATCCAGATCATCGACGCACTGGCCAGCGGGGCGTTGCACACCCCGTGCCGTCCAGTCATCCAGGGACACCAGGCTGACACCGACGGTACCGCCGGCTGCGGCGCTCAGGTCCCTGACCAGTACGGCTTCGAGTTCGGCCAGGCTGGCGAACACCGACTGGTTCAGGGAGTTGAGGTACAGCTTGAAGGACTTGGACTCGATGATGTTCGGCGAATCGGCCGGGATGGCGAACTCGCCAATGGCCACCACCGGCTTGCCAGACGGCAGCAGCCAGGACAGCTCATAGCAGGTCCAGACGTCCACGCCGCGAAACGGCAGGTTCTGCCCGTCCAGGCCCAGTTCCGCCCACTTGGGCGCGCGCGGGATCGGATACAGCAGCGACGGAGCGTACTGGCTGACGTATTCGGTGCTTTTGCCCAGGGGCGATTGTTCTACGCTATGCATGACGCTCTGACACTCAATGACGCATGCCGCGCCCGCTCACGAGCAGGCGGATGCTGACCAGATAAAGCACGACCACGGCGAACAGCATGAAGGCGATCGCCACCCCGATGCGGATGTCGGATACCCCGAGGATGCCGTAGCGGAAGGCGTTGACCATGTGCAGGATCGGATTGATCAGGGACACCTTCTGCCAGAAGGCCGGCAGCAGGTCGATGGAGTAGAAGACCCCGCCCAGGTAGGTCAGCGGCGTCAGCACGAAGGTCGGCACGATGGAGATGTCGTCGAAGTTGCGCGCGTAGACGGCGTTGATGAAACCGCCCAGGGCGAAGATCGCTGCAGTAAGGATGATCACCAGCAGCATGATGCCCAGGTGGTGCACCTGCATGTGGGTGAAGAACAGCGACAGCACGCTGACGATGGCGGCCACGGCCAGGCCGCGCAGGATGCCGCCCATGGCATAGCCGATGAGGACGACGTGCGGCGATACCGGCGAGACCAGCAATTCTTCCACCGAGCGCTGGAATTTGCTGCTGAAGAAGCTGGAGACCACGTTGCTGTAGGCGTTGGTGATCACCGACATCATGATCAGGCCCGGCACGATGTACTGCATGTAGGTGAAGCCACCCATACCACCGATGCGATTGCCGATCAGATTACCGAAGATCACGAAGTACAGGACCATGGTGATCGCCGGGGGCAGCAGCGTCTGCGCCCAGATGCGGGTGAATCGGCGCACTTCGCGATGGACGATGGTCCGCAGCGCCACCATGTTGGCTTGGAATTCGGTACTCATCGGGCGACCTTGGCTAGATTCTTTTCCACCAGGGAGACGAACAGCTCTTCCAGGCGATTGGCTTTGTTTCTCAGGCTCTGCACCTGGATGCCGGCGGCGTCCAGCTGGCGGAACAGGGCGTTGACCCCGCTGGCCTTGTCGATCTGCACCTCGAAGGAGTGATCGCCCAGCAGCTTGGCCGGATAGCCGTCCAGCTGCGGCGCTACCGTCAACGGCTGGACCACGTCGACGATGAAGGTCTCGACATTGAGCTTCTGCAGCAGCTTGCGCATGCTGGTGTGCTCCACCAGCTCGCCATGGTCGATGATGGCGATGTTGCGACAGAGGTGCTCCGCCTCTTCCAGGTAGTGGGTGGTGAGGATGATGCTGGTCCCCTGCTTGTTCAGCTCGGTGAGGAAACCCCACATGGAGCGGCGCAGTTCGATGTCGACCCCGGCGGTGGGTTCGTCGAGGATCAGCAGGCGCGGCTTGTGGATCAGGGCGCGGGCGATCATCAGACGGCGCTTCATGCCGCCGGAGAGCATGCGCGACGGCGTATCGCGCTTGTCCCACAGCCCGAGCTGGGTCAGGTACTCCTCGGCGCGTTCACCGGCGATGCGTGCCGGGATGCCGTAGTAGCCCGCCTGGGTCACCACGATGTCGAAGGCTTTCTCGAACTGGTTGAAATTGAATTCCTGGGGCACCACGCCGAGGCAGCGCTTGAGGCCTGCCGGATCCTTGTCCAGGTCGTTGCCGAACACCGACACCTCACCGCCCGACTTGTTGACCAGGGTCGAGAGGATTCCGATGGTGGTCGACTTGCCCGCTCCGTTCGGACCGAGCAGCGCGAAGAAATCACCTTCGACCACATCGAGGTCGATGCCCTTGAGGGCGGTGAAGCCGTTGTTGTAGGTCTTGGTCAGACCGCGAATGGAGAGAGCTAGACTCATGTGCCTCCCGGCAAGAACTGATTCGCAAAGAAAAGTGCTACTTCCTATAACCCCGGCGAAGGGCAAAGGTTCGATCCTAGTCGAACCAGACAACGTCGGACAGTGCCCCTATACTGCGCAGCCGCTTTTTCAGGAGACATCCATGGCCACTTCCTATCTCGACCACCACGTTGCCCTCCTCGCCCAGTTGCGTGCGCTCCTGGCCGACGTCGGCACGGCCGAGCAGGTGCCGTCGGAAAATCACGCGCTGTTCCTCGACCGCTTCGACGAGCTGGTCGCCGGCCTGCCGCAGGCGCCCGAAGAATACGCCTATCTCGGCCAGGACCTGCTCAGCCAGATCTTCAGCCGCTATCCGCAGATCGCCCACCGGGTACCGCGCGACCTACTGTGGTTCTTTGGCGGCGATTGCCTGCACTTCATGCCGGACGAAGAGCTGGCGCTCTATCAGCGACTGGACGAGCGTCGTCACGACGCGGAGTCCCGCGACGAAGTCTTCGACTGGGCGCAGGAACAGCGCCTGATGGCCCTGCCGGCTGACGCCGCGCGCCACTGAAACGCCGAAGGGCTATCGAACCGGTCGATAGCCCTTCGTAACCGCAAAACGCTCTACTCTAGTAGTAGGCGTTTTCGCGGTTGGTGTGGTCGGTGACGTCGCGCACGGCGGTGAGCTCGGGGATCCGCTCCAGCAGGGTGCGCTCGACGCCATCCTTGAGGGTCAGATCGACCTGACCACAGCCCTGGCAGCCGCCACCGAAACGCAGCACGGCCACGTTGTCGTCGACGATGTCCACCAGGCTGACCATGCCACCGTGGCTGGCGAGCCCCGGATTGATCTCGGTCTGCAGGTAGTAGTCGACGCGCTCGTTGAGCGGGCTGTCCTCGTTGACCATCGGCACCTTGGCGTTGGGCGCCTTGATGGTCAGCTGGCCACCCATACGGTCGGTGGCGTAGTCCACCAGGGCGTCTTCGAGGAAGGGCTGGCTGATGGCATCGAGGTAGGCGGTAAAGCTCTTCAACCCTACGGGCTGGTCATCGGGCTTCTCTTCGCCGGGCTTGCAATAGGCGATGCAGGTCTCGGCGTACTGGGTGCCGGGCTGGGTAATGAAGATGCGGATACCGATCCCGGGGGTGTTCTGCTTTTCCAACAGGTCGGCCAGGTAATCCTGAGCCGCGTCGGTAATCGTGATGGCGCTCATGGTCACTCCTCAACAGGTGTTCCAAGTTTACGCCACCCCACCCCGCGACGAAAGCCCTAGTGAAACAGTCGGATAATCGTCTCAGTCGAGCCGCTGCACGAAACTGGTCACCCGGTTGCGCCCGGCGTGCTTGGACTCGTAGAGCGCCTTGTCCGCCTGCTGGATCATCTGCTCGTGATTGCCCAGGGGCACCGACAGATCGGTGAGGCCGATACTAATGGTGAAGGCGATGGGCGTTCCCAGCACATCGAGACGCATCGCCTCCACGGCCTCGCGCAGGCGCTCGGCAAGCAGCCGCGCGCCTTCCACGCCGGTGTCGAGCAGCACCACGCCGAATTCCTCGCCACCGTAGCGCCCGGCGATGTCGGCATTGCGCACATGGGTCTTGATCACCGCGGCCAACGCCTTGATCGCCTGGTCGCCGACGGCGTGGCCGTGGGTATCGTTGATGCGCTTGAAGTGATCGATGTCGAGCATCATCAGCGCCAGGCGGCCGCCATAGCGCTGGTGCCGGGCGAATTCCTCGGTGAGGCGCTCTTCCCAGTAGCCGCGATTGGCCAGCCCGGTGAGGCGATCGGTACGCGACAGCTCCTGCAGCTTGTCGTTGGAAAGCTCCAGTTGCCGCTTGTTGATGGCGACATCGGTGACGTCGTAGATCACCACGCAGATATGGGCGATGGCCCCGGTGGAATCGCGCAGCGGCAGCAGGGTCACGTTCTGGTACATGAAGGCTTCCACGCCGGTGATCGGCTGGTAGCTCTTGAAGTGGACCAGGTAGGGTCGCTGTTCCCAGATGGAAAAGGCCCGGGTGCCCAGCAGCACAACGCTCTCGGCCTTGGCGCGAAACCAGGCTTCGTCGATCTCGGCGAAGACGGCGAACAGCGACTGCTGGCTGACCTCGCTCAGGATCCGCCCGGAATGGTTTTCCATGAAGCTGTTCCAGACCTCGATGCGGTAGTCGAGATCCAGCACCACCACGCCGACATCGATGTTCTGCACGATGTCCAGCAACCAGTGGAGTTCGTTGATATCGATCTGTGCGGCCATGCTCAACTCATCAGGTAGCCGATCTTGCGGGTGATGCGTTTCACCGAATCCTCGGTGAACAGCAGCAGCAGATCGAAGTGGACGTTATGGCCTTCCAGGCTGTAGCTGAGTTCGACCGCCAGGGTCTTCTTCCAGCGCGTCCTGTTGACGACGATAAGTTCGTCGATGGACGCATGATGACCGAGGATGGTCGGGTGGCCCTGGGAAAAGCGGATGTCGAACTGTTCGGCGATGCCGGCCAGGCAGGCGCCGATGATAATGCTCGACAGGTCCAGCAGCATCTCGATGTCGCCGGACTCCCCCGCCTCGCGCCAGCGCACCAGCTGGGCCATGTCGTCGAATTCGGAATCATGGAAGATCAGCAACGCCTCGCCGGCGATGCCCTCGCCGATGTAGCCCTGGCAGACCGCACTGAGGCGATCCTCGCGCTGGGCGTCCACCAGCGTCATGTGCAGTTCGCTGACTTCAAGGATATTGACGTTGGGAATCGGCAGCTGGACGAAGACATTCAGCGCCTTGGCCAGCAGCGCCCCGGCACGGCCCATGGAAACGTTGACCACCTCGCGGAAGGCATCGCGGAAACTGACCTCAAGCTCGGGGCGCGGGACGGGCTCCGCCGGCACTGCCGGATTGGGGCTGTAGAGGCCGTGGCGCGCGAGCACCGCGGCCAGTTCGGCGGGATCGGCGGGCTTGCGCAGGAAGTCCAGCGCGCCCAGTTCACGCACCCGGGCCACCGCCTGCTCCTGGACGTCGCCGGAGACGACGATCACCTTGACCGCCAGGCCTTCGTTGCGGATGGCCGCCAGGGTGCCATAGCCATCCAGGATCGGCATGGTCAGGTCCAGCAGCATCACCTGGCCCAGACCCTGGCGCAGCGCCGTGAGGGCTTCCTCGCCGTTGGTGGCCTGGGTGATGGATACCGCCCAGCCTTCAGGCAGGGAGCGAACCAGCTGCTTGCGCGCCATGTTCGAGTCGTCGCATATCACCAGAGGAATCACGGCCACCTTCCATGACGCAGTTTTGACGCACAGTAAACGTCGGTCATCTGTCAGTAAAGCAGCACTTCGAGGGCTTGCCCATCGGCCGCTCTAGAACGTCAGACGTTTACGCCATGAAAGACTCGCCGACCCTGCATGAGCGCTGTTCATCATGGCCCGCCGCCAATGCCGGAGCAGCTGCCGGCTTTTGCTATGCTGCCACCCTTTGTCCAGCGTCTCTTCATCTCTGTGGAATGCCCATGACCGATCGCAGCTCTCGCCTCGCCGCCCTCCGCCACGCCCTCGCGCAGCGCATCCTCATCCTCGACGGCGGCATGGGCACCATGATCCAGAGCTATCGGCTGGAGGAAGCGGACTACCGCGGCGAGCGCTTCGCCGACTGGCCAAGTGACGTCAAGGGCAACAACGACCTCTTGCTGCTGACCCAGCCGCGGATCATCGCCGAGATCGAAAAGGCCTACCTGGACGCCGGCGCCGACATCCTCGAGACCAACACCTTTAATGCCACCCGCGTCTCCCAGGCCGACTACGGCATGGAGGAGATCACCTACGAACTGAACCTGGCCGGCGCCCGGGTCGCCCGTGAAGTGGCCGATGCCAAGACCCTGGAGACCCCGGATCGGCCACGCTTCGTCGCCGGGGTGCTCGGCCCGACCAGTCGGACCTGCTCCATCTCTCCGGACGTCAACAATCCCGGCTACCGCAACGTCACCTTCGATGTGCTGGTGGAGAACTACACCGAGGCCACCCGTGGCCTGATCGAAGGCGGCGCCGACCTCATCCTGATCGAGACCATCTTCGACACCCTCAACGCCAAGGCGGCGATCTTCGCCGTCCAGGGCGTATTCGAGGAGGTCGGCATCGAGCTGCCGATCATGATCTCCGGCACCATCACCGACGCCTCCGGCCGTACCCTGTCGGGCCAGACCACCGAAGCCTTCTGGAACTCGGTGCGCCACGCCCAGCCGCTTTCCGTGGGCCTCAACTGCGCCCTGGGGGCCAAGGAACTGCGGCCCTACGTCGAGGAACTGGCGACCAAGGCCGACACCTTCGTCTCCGCCCACCCCAATGCCGGCCTGCCCAATGCCTTCGGCGAATACGACGAAAGCCCCGAGCAGATGGCGGCGGTGGTCGAGGAATTCGCCGCCAGCGGCCTGCTCAACATCGTCGGCGGCTGCTGCGGCACGACGCCGGCGCATATTCAGGCCATCGCCGAGGCGGTCGGCAAGCATGCGCCGCGCCCGTTGCCGGAAATTCCCAAGGCCTGCCGCCTCTCCGGCCTGGAACCCTTCACCATCAGCCGCGAGTCGCTGTTCGTCAACGTCGGCGAGCGCACCAACATCACCGGCTCGGCCAAGTTCGCCCGCCTGATCCGCGAAGAGAATTACGCCGAGGCCCTGGAAGTGGCCCAGCAACAGGTGGAAGCCGGCGCCCAGGTCATCGACATCAACATGGACGAGGGCATGCTGGATTCGAAGGCGGCCATGGTCACCTTCCTCAACCTGATCGCCTCCGAGCCGGACATCTCCCGGGTGCCGATCATGATCGACTCCTCCAAGTGGGAGGTGATCGAGGCCGGGCTCAAGTGCATCCAGGGCAAGGGCATCGTCAATTCCATCTCCATGAAGGAAGGCGTCGAGTCCTTCATCCATCACGCCAGGCTGTGCAAGAGATACGGCGCGGCGGTGGTGGTCATGGCCTTCGATGAAGACGGCCAGGCCGACACCGAGGCGCGCAAGAACGAGATCTGCGCGCGCTCCTACGACATCCTGGTCAACCAGGTCGGCTTCCCGCCGGAAGACATCATCTTCGACCCCAACATCTTCGCCGTGGCGACCGGGATCGAGGAGCACAACAACTACGCGGTCGACTTCATCAACGCCTGCGCCTATATCCGCGACAACCTGCCCTACGCCCTGACCTCGGGCGGCGTGTCCAACGTCTCCTTCTCCTTCCGCGGCAACAACCCGGTGCGCGAGGCCATCCACTCGGTCTTTCTCTACCACGCCATCCAGAACGGCCTGACCATGGGCATCGTCAATGCCGGCCAGCTGGAGATCTACGACGAGATCCCGGCCGCGCTGCGCGAGCGGGTCGAGGACGTGGTGCTCAACCGCACCCCGGCCGGCACCGATGCCCTGCTGGCCATCGCCGACGACTACAAGGGCGGCGGTGCCGTCAAGGAAGCCGAAACCGAGGAGTGGCGCGGCCTGCCTGTGGGCAAGCGGCTGGAGCATGCGCTGGTCAAGGGCATCACCACCTATATCGTCGAGGACACCGAGGAGTGCCGCCAGCAGTGCGCGCGCCCCATCGAGGTCATCGAAGGTCCGCTGATGAGCGGCATGAACGTGGTCGGCGACCTGTTCGGCTCGGGCAAGATGTTCCTGCCCCAGGTGGTCAAGTCCGCCCGGGTGATGAAGCAGGCGGTGGCCCACCTGATCCCCTTCATCGAGGCGGAGAAAGGCGACAAGCCCGAGGCAAAGGGCAAGATCCTCATGGCCACGGTCAAGGGCGACGTCCACGACATCGGCAAGAACATCGTCGGCGTGGTGCTGGGTTGCAACGGCTATGACATCGTCGACCTGGGCGTCATGGTCCCGGCGGAAAGGATCCTGCAGACCGCCATCGCCGAGAAGTGCGACATCATCGGCCTGTCCGGCCTGATCACCCCCTCGCTGGACGAGATGGTCCACGTCGCCAAGGAAATGCAGCGCCAGGGCTTCAGCCTGCCGCTGATGATCGGTGGCGCCACGACCTCCAAGGCCCATACCGCGGTCAAGATCGAGCCGCAGTACAGGAACGATGCCGTGGTGTATGTCACTGACGCTTCCCGCGCCGTGGGCGTGGCTACCCAGCTGCTGTCCAAGGAACTCAAGGCCGGCTTCGTCGAGCGTACCCGCGCCGACTACGTCGAGGTCCGCGAGCGCACCGCCAACCGCAGCGCCCGCACCGAACGCCTCTCCTACGAAAAGGCCGTGGCCAACAAGCCGGCCTTCAACTGGCTCGGCTACAAGGCACCCAAACCGACCTTTACCGGTGCCCGGGTGCTGGAAGACATCGACCTGGCGGTACTGGCCGAATACATCGACTGGACCCCCTTCTTCATCTCCTGGGACCTGGCCGGCAAGTATCCGCGCATCCTCACCGACGAGGTGGTGGGCGAAGCGGCCACCGCGCTGTTCCACGACGCCCAGGCCATGCTCAGCAAGCTGATCGACGAGAGGCTGATCAAGGCCCGTGCCGTGTTCGGCTTCTGGCCGGCCAATCAGGTGCGCGACGACGACCTGGAAGTCTATGGCGAGGACGGCCGGCCGCTGGCCACCCTGCACCACCTGCGCCAGCAGACCATCAAGCCCGAGGGCAAGCCCAACCTGTCCCTGGCCGACTTCGTCGCGCCCAGGGAGAGCGGCGTCACCGACTACATGGGTGGCTTCATCGTCACCGCGGGCATCGGCGCCGAAGAGCTGGCCAAGGATTACGAGCGCAAGGGCGACGACTACAACTCGATCATGGTGAAGGCCCTGGCCGACCGCCTTGCCGAGGCCTGCGCCGAATGGCTGCACGAGCAGGTGCGCAAGGAGCACTGGGGCTATGCCGCGGACGAGACCCTGGACAACGAGGCCTTGATCCGCGAGCAGTACAAGGGCATCCGCCCTGCTCCCGGCTACCCGGCCTGCCCCGATCACACCGAGAAGGCCACCCTGTTCAAGCTGCTGGATCCCGGGGCCAGCTTCAACGAGGCCGGTCGCAGCGGCGTCTTCCTCACAGAGCACTACGCCATGTTCCCCGCCGCCGCCGTGAGCGGCTGGTACTTCGCCCATCCCGAGGCCCAGTACTTCGCCGTGGGCAAGATCGACAGGGATCAGGTGGGCAGCTACACCGAGCGCAAGGGCCAGGAGCTGGCGGTGACGGAGCGGTGGCTGGCGCCGAATCTGGGGTACGACAACTAGCCTGGCAGACGCCTCAGGTAACAAAAACGCGGCCCTTTTCGCGGGCGTCCCTACTAGGGTGTAGGGACTTCCATCGACGAGGACCGCGTGCCCATGAAAGGCCTTACCCTAGCCGCCGGCAGTCTCCTGCTCGGTCTCGCCACCCTGAATGCCAGTGCCGCGCCCCAGGTCCTGAGTGAAGCTCAATGGCCCTTCACCGCCACGCCACGGGCCACCCTGGATGCGCCCTGGGCCCTCGCCTTCCTGCCCGACGGCACCGCGCTAGTCACCGAGAAAGGCGGCGTCCTCAAGCACCTGAACGTACAGACCGGCAAGGCCCAGGACATCAGCGGTGTGCCCAAGGTGGTCGCCGCCGGCCAGGGCGGGCTGGGCGATGTCATCCTGCATCCCCAATACGCCAGCAACGGGCTGATCTACCTGAGCTATGCCGAAGCGAGTGAGGACGGCACCCAGGGTGCTGCCGTGGCGCGGGCCAAGCTGACCTTGAAAGAAGACGGCAGTGGTTCGCTCGGCGAGCTCAGGGTGATCTGGCGGCAGACGCCCAAGGTCACTGGCAACGGGCACTATGGCCATCGCATGAGGTTCGGCCCGGACGGCAAGCTGTGGATCACCTCGGGTGAGCGGCAGAAATTCACCCCGGCCCAGGACATGAGCGGCAACCTGGGCAAGCTCATCCGCCTCAACGACGATGGCAGCACGCCTGCGGACAATCCCTTCGCCCAGCAGGGCGGCGTGGCGGCACAGGTCTGGTCGCTCGGCCACCGTAACCCGCTGGGCATCGCCTTCGATGCCCAGGGCCGGCTGTGGGAACAGGAAATGGGTCCCCAGGGCGGTGACGAGCTGAACCTGATCCAGCGCGGCGGCAACTACGGCTATCCCGAGGTCTCCAACGGCGACCACTACGGCGGCAAGCCGATCCCGGATCATTCCACTCGCCCGGAATTCGTTCCGCCAAAGATTACCTGGACGCCAGTGATCTCACCGGCCGGATTGATGATCTACGAGGGCAGCCGCTTCCCCGCCTGGAAGGGCAACGCCTTCATCGGCGGGCTGTCGTCCAAGGCGCTGGTGCGGATCGAACTCAAGGGCGAAGAGGCTCGCGAAGTGGAGCGCTATGCCATGGGCACGCGCATCCGCGACGTCGAGGAAGGCCCCAACGGCAGTCTCTGGATCCTGGAAGACGGTGCCAAGGCACGGCTGCTGGAGTTGCAGCCGAAATAGCCACCAGGATCACCCAGGGACGGGTGACCGCGGTCTCAACGCAGCTCGGAAGGCGAGCGACGGACGATCTTGATCGAATGCTTGATCTCGGGCTTGCGGGTCACGCTGATCGGCCGCTTGGTGACGGTGTCCAGGGTGATGTTCCAGAAGCCGGTACTGGGTACCGTGATTCGCGCCGGAAAGGTATCGAAGGCACCGCCGTGGTAGGAGTGGCGGCCACCGTTCTTGAAGCTGCGGAAATTGGCATCGTTCATCAGGCGGATGTTGCACACCCCCGAACTCTGGATGACGACCAGGTCGCCCTCGTTGAGATGCTCGCGCTGGTGGATGAACTTCATGACGGGTCCTCGTCTTGCAAAGGACTAGGATAGCATCCCTGCCCTGTCCTATTATCGCCGCCCGCCCTCGACCGGCCCTTTTCCCATGCGTATTTCCGATGTCGTCCAGTTGCTCGCCGATGCCGGCGCCAAGCCCAAGCACAGTGCCCGGATCCTGCGTGCCTGGTGCCAGGGGCTGCCCCTGGACACCGGCACCCGGCGGCAGCAGGCGGAGAACTTCCTGCCGCTGGACGTACGCAACGCCATCCCGGCGCTGACCGAGCGCCTGGAGGGGCTGGCGCGGGTCACCTCGGCACATCCCGGTGCCGACGGTTCGGCGCGGATGCTGGTGACCCTGGGCGATGGCCAGGCGGTGGAAAGCGTGCTGCTGCCGCGCGACGGACTCTGCGTGTCGTCCCAGGTGGGCTGCGCGGTAGGCTGCGTCTTCTGCATGACCGGCAAGAGCGGCCTCCTGCGCCAGGTGGGCAGCGCCGAGATCGTCGCCCAGGTCGCCCTGGCGCGACGCATCAGGGCGGTTAAGAAGGTGGTCTTCATGGGCATGGGCGAGCCGGCACACAACCTGGACAACGTGCTGGAGGCCATCGACCTGCTGGGCACCGCCGGCGGTATCGGTCATCGCAACCTGGTGTTTTCCACCGTCGGCGATCCGCGGGTGTTCGAACGACTGCCCCAACAGACGGTCAGGCCGGCCCTGGCGCTGTCGTTGCACAGCACCAATACCGAGCGTCGGGCCCGTCTGCTGCCCAAGGCGCCTCGCTACGAACCGGGCGAGCTGATCGAACAGGGTGAAGCCTATGCCCGACTGATCGGCTATCCGATCCAGTACCAGTGGACGCTGCTCGCCGGCATCAACGACAGCCAGGACGAGATGGACGAATTGCTGCGACTGATGAAGGGCAAGTACGGCGTGCTCAACCTCATTCCCTACAACAGCCTGGAAGTGGACGACTACCAGCGCCCCGACGGCGAGCGCATCGTACAGATCGTCCGCTACCTGCACAGCCGCGGCCTGCTGACCAAGGTGCGCAATTCCGCAGGCCAGGATGTCGATGGCGGTTGTGGCCAGTTGCGCGCCCGGGCGGAGGTGCTGCGCCCCGTACGCGTCGGCGCCTGACCGATCATCCTGCGCGTGGCCCCGCCCATCAGTTGCGGCTGAACGCCAGGCCGGGCGCCCCCTCAGAGTGCACTCGCACCATTCAGAGGGAAGCTTTTCCATGCAGGATCGCATCAAACGCCACGACCCCTTCATCGCCGGTCTGAAGGAACGCCTGCCCGAAGAGCTGCGTGAATCCTTTACCGACGAGCAGCTGGAAGCCCTCAAACTGGCTTTCGGCACCCGCAGCTGGGGCAAGCACAGCGTCGATCTGCGCGGCACCGTCAAGTTCTGGCACCGCCGTTACTACTTCGTCTTCCTCGCCGGTCGCAACTACCGTCAACTCTCGCGCCTGGAGCAGGAATTGTCCCTGCTCGGCAAGGCCACGGTGCTGGCGGTGATCCTGCTGGCCTGCGGCCTCGTGGGTCTGCTGCTGCTCTATCTGCTCAAGTCCGCGCTGGGCATCGACATCTTTCCCGACTACTCCTTCGGAGTTTGGACCTGGTTCAAGGGTCTATTCGAGTAGCACGGATTCGCTCGACCCTGGCAGGGAGGCTTGCCCCTTGGGAGACCGTCCATGCCCCACCTGAATCGCCGTCAGACACTCGGCCTGCTGGCTGCCAGTGCCGCCCTGCCCCTGCTGGGCGGCTATCCGCTCCACGCCTTCGCAGCGGGCGATGAATACCTCGCCCTGGTCGAGAAGGAAGCTCCCGGCATCGGCTTCTATCGCCTGGCCGATGGCAAGCGCGTCGGCAGCCTGGAATTGCCCGAGCAACCCCATGAGATCGTCGCCGACCGCCAGGGTCGCTATGCCTATGTCGGCCAGTATGGCGTCAAGAGCTGGCAGGCGCCTGGCGAGGGCGGCCACCAGGTCAGCGTGATAGATCTCGCCGAACGCCGCCTGGTGAGGTCCATCGACCTGTCGCCCTATCACCGCCTGCACGGCATGCGCCTGGACGACCAGGGTCGCCTCTATGTGCTCAGCGAGACCGACTCGCTGCTCATCCGCTTCGATCGCCCCGCCAATGCCGAATCGCCCAGCCAGATCGTCCCGGTCGGCGGCACTCGCAGCCACTACTTCGTACTGACCCGTGACGGCCGCCGCGCCTATGTCGCGGACACCTTGAGCGGCCTGGTGATCCTGGTGGACGCGCACAATCCCGCCGTGCTGCCGGTGAAGAAATATCTCGGCCAGGCGCCGGAGGGCTGCTGCCTGAGTCCGGACGAGCGTACCTTCTATGTACTCGACCGTTTCGCCGGCATCCTCCATGCGCTGGATGCCCGCGACCTGGCGCCGATCCGCCAGATCAAGCTGCGTGGCGAAGCGGTACGGGTAGCCGCCCTGCCCGATGGCCGCCTGCTGGTTTCCAATCTGGCGGACAAGAGTCTTTCGCTGCTGCGGCCCGACACCCTCGCCGAAGTGGCCTATCTGCCCATGGGCAGCGCGGTGCCCGGACTCAACCTCGATCCCCGCGGCGAGCGGCTGTTCGCGGCGCTGGAAGACAACCAGCTGGCAGTGGTCGATCTGCGCAACTGGCGGGAGATCCGTCGCTTCGCCACCGGCAAGGCACCGGATACCGCCGTGGTCTTCCAGGCCTGACGCGCGCCTGCACCCCGATCCGCTGCCAACCAGTCGGCGGATCCACAACGCACGAGAATCATCCGCATTTAACAATCCGAATCATTGTGATACAAATCACCGACCTCCGGGCGCCTCTGCGCCCTTAGCTTCCGTCGGTGATAGCTTTCATGCTCGTTCCCTTTCTGATCATGCTCCGCGAAGGCATCGAAGCGGCGCTCATCGTTGGCATCATCGCCAGCTATCTGCAGCGCACCGGGCGTGGCCACTGGATGCCCGCCGTATGGATCGGTGTGATGCTGGCCGCCGCCCTGTCCCTGTTCGTGGGCGCCGGGCTGCAACTGGCCAGCGCCGAATTCCCGCAGCGTCAGCAGGAACTGTTCGAAGCGGTAGTCGGGCTGGCGGCCACGGCCATCCTCACCTCCATGGTGTTCTGGATGCGCAAGGCAGCGCGCTCGATCAAGACCGAACTGCACGACTCCCTGGAAAACGCCCTGTCCGCCTCGCGCAACCAGGTCTATGCCCTGATCGGCATGGTCTTCCTGGCGGTGGCCCGCGAGGGCCTGGAAACCGTGTTCTTCCTGCTCGCCATCTTCCAGCAGAGCGCCGGCCCCGGTGCGCCCCTGGGGGCCCTGCTGGGCCTGATCATCGCCATCGCGGTGGGCTACGGCCTCTATACCGGCGGCGTGCGACTGAACCTGGGCAAGTTCTTTCGCTTCACCGGCCTGTTCATCCTCTTCGTCGCGGCCGGCCTGTTCACCAACTCGGTCAAGGCGCTGCATGAAGCCGGCCTGTGGAATTCGCTGCAGCAGGTGCTGTTCGACTGGAGCCACGTGCTGCCCGCCGACGGCCCGGTCGGCACGGTGCTGGCCGGCATGTTCGGCTACCAGGACACCCCGACCGTGAGCACCCTCGGCGCCTATCTGCTGTTCCTGGCGGTCACCCTGCCACTGTTCTTCCGCACCCCGGCGCCGCCCCAGCGCCCCGCCATAACCTCCCCTACCTCGCTGGAGCGCCCGTCTTGAACAACGCCAACCCCCATTCGCCGAAGCAGGGCTCCACGGCCATGCGCCTGGCGGTGGTCGGCTCCGCGACGCTGTTGATCGTCGCGGCTGCCGCCTTCTATTACGCCTCGCGTTCTGCAGGCGAGCGTCACGCAACCGTGGCCGACGGCGAAATCAAGGTCGACATCCTGGCCAATCGCTGCGAGCCCAACGCCCTGGAAGTGCCGGCCGGGCCGGCGCGCTTCCGTATCGTCAACCGCTCGGACCGGGCGGTGGAGTGGGAAATTCTCGATGGCGTCCTGGTGGTCGAGGAGCGCGAGAACATCGCCCCCGGGCTAAGCCAGGTCATCAATGCCACCCTGGCCCCCGGCGACTACGCCATCACCTGCGGTCTGCTGAGCAATCCGCGGGGCACGCTGAAGGTACTCCCGACGGCCGCTTCGGAAGCCGCCAGCAAGGCGGGCCCGACCCTGACCCAGTTCGTCGGCCCGCTGTCGGAATACCGCGTCTACCTGAATCAGCAGAGTCGCCTGTTGCTGCAGGGCATCGGCACCCTGCAGCAGGCCCTGGCCGCGGGCGACCTGGAGCAGGCGCGCGCCGCCTATGCGACTGCCCGCCTGCCCTACCAGCGCCTGGCGGCGACCGCGCAGCGCTTCGCCGAACTGGACAATCGCCTCAACGCCCGCGCCGACTACTACGAAAAGCGCGAACAGGATCCGGCCTTCGGTGGCTTCCATCGCCTCGAACAAGGCCTCTTCGCCGGCAACAGCACTCGGGACCTGGAACCGGTGGCCACCCGCCTGCAACAGGACGCCGCCGCCCTGCGCGATGCCCTGCTCGGCCAGTCGCTGCCGCCCGAGCAACTCAGCGGCAACGCCGCACGCCTGCTGCACAACCTGGCCAGCACCCGGATCTCGGGCGAGGAAGAACGCTACAGCCAGCTCGTCCTGCCCGGTTTCGCCGCCAATCTGGATGGCACCCGCAAGGTGATCGAGTTGCTGCGCCCGCTGCTCGGCAAGGGTCATCCCGAGCTGCAGCAACGCCTGGATACCCAGGCCAACGCCTTGGCCGCGGCCCTGGGCGATGTCCAGCGTCCCTACGCTTCTCTTTCCCCTGACGACCGCCAGCGCATCGCCGCCGCGGCCCGGGCCCTGGCCGACTCCCTCGACCAGGTCGCCCCGGCCCTCGGCCTGGCCGCGACCAGGACCACGCCATGAAGAAGTCCGCTCCCGATCAGCCCAATATCGACCGTCGCCGCCTGCTGGGTGGCCTCGGCGCTGCCGGCGTGGCCCTGGCCGGTGCCGGGCTCTGCCCGATGCACGCCAGGGCGGCCAGCACCGCCGAGGTGACCCGTGCCCCCGGCAGCGCCAATACCCACCAGCGCCAGGCGTTCCTTGGCCGGCACCAGAGCGGCATCGTCACCCCACGGCCGGCGGCCGGGATGGTCGTGGCCTTCGATGTGCTGGCCAGTGATCGTGAGGACCTGGAACGGCTGCTGCGTACCCTCGACGAGCGCATCCGCTTTCTCATGCAGGGCGGCCCGGTACCGGAGGTCGACCCCAGATTGCCGCCACTGGATTCCGGCATCCTCGGCCCGGTGGTGACGCCGGACAACCTCACCATTACCGTCTCGGTGGGCGAGTCGCTGTTCGATGACCGTTTCGGCCTGAGCTCGGTCAAGCCGCGCCAGCTGCAGCGCATGACCGGCTTTCCCAATGACGCCCTGGAAGCGGACTGCTGCCACGGCGATCTTTGCCTGCAGTTCTGCGCCAACACACCGGACACCAACATCCACGCCCTGCGCGACATTCTGAAGAATCTGCCCGACCTGCTGGCGATCCGCTGGAAGCAGGAAGGCAGCGTGCCAGTGCAGGATCCGCCACCCGGACAACCGGCGGAAAGCGCGCGCAACTTCCTCGGCTTTCGCGACGGCTCGGCCAACCCCGATTCCACCGACGCCCAGGCGATGGACCGGATCGTCTGGGTCCAGCCCGGCAGCGGCGAGCCCCCCTGGGCCGCCCAGGGCAGCTACCAGGCGGTGCGCATCATCCGCAATTTCGTCGAGCGCTGGGATCGCACCCCGCTGCAGGAGCAGGAAGCCATCTTCGGTCGGCGCAAGGCCAGTGGCGCCCCCATGGCCGGCGGTCACGAGACCGATGTGCCGGATTACGCCAGCGATCCCAAGGGCAAGGTCACGCCGCTAGACGCCCATATCCGCCTGGCCAATCCCCGCACCGCGGAGAGCCAGCGCAACCTGATCCTGCGCCGCCCCTTCAACTACTCCAACGGCGTGCGCAAGAACGGCCAACTCGACATGGGCCTGCTGTTCATCGCCTACCAAGCCAATCTGGAACAGGGCTTCATCGCCGTGCAGAAACGTCTGGATGGCGAACCCCTGGAGGAATACATCAAGCCCATCGGCGGCGGTTACTTCTTCGTCCTGCCGGGGATCACCGATGCCAAGGACTACCTCGGCCGCAGCCTGCTGGCCGCCGCATCGCTTTAAAACCTCGACAGGAGAAGTCGAATGAAACGCTCGTTCCTCGCCGTTGCCCTCGGTCTGGCCCTCGCCACGCCGGCCTTCGCTGCCAACTCGCCGCTGGATCTGGTCGGCCCCATCTCCGACTACAAGATCTATGTCACCGACAACCTGGCCAAGCTCACCGAGCAGACCCAGGCCTTCACCGCGGCGGTCAAGCGCGGCGACCTGGCCACCGCGCGCAAGCTCTATGCCCCGACGCGGGTCTCCTACGAGCAGGTCGAGCCCATCGCCGAACTCTTCAGCGACCTGGACGCCGCCATCGACTCCCGCGAAGACGATCACGAACAAGGGGTCAAATCCGAGGACTTCACCGGCTTCCATCGCCTGGAGCACGCCCTCTTCACCCAGAACACCACCGAAGGCCAGGGCCCCGTCGCCGACAAGCTGCTGGCAGACGTCAAGGACCTGCAGGCCCGCGTCGACGGCCTGACCTTCCCGCCGGAGAAGGTGGTGGGTGGCGCCGCGGCCCTGATGGAGGAAGTGGCGGCGACCAAGGTGTCGGGCGAGGAAGAGCGCTATAGCCACACCGACCTCTATGACTTCCAGGCCAACGTCGATGGCGCCAAGAAGATCGTCGACCTGTTCCGCCCGCAGATCGCGAAGCAGGACCAGGCCTTCGTCGCCAAGGTCGACAAGAACTTCGCCACGGTCGACAAGATCCTGGCCAAGTACAAGACCAAGGACGGCGGCTTCGAGACCTACGACAAGGTCAGCGAGCGTGATCGCAAGGCCCTGGTCGGTCCGGTCAACACCCTGGCGGAAGACCTCTCCACCCTGCGCGGCAAGCTGGGCCTGAACTAACCGCGGCTGCCAAAACCACTGCGCGTCCGCCAGGCGGGCGCGTGCAGTGCTCGGGAATCCTCATGTACCGATCGTCCACTCGTGCGCGAACCCGGTCCGGTTCCTGCGCGCCGCGCGTAGCCGCCTGACAACCGCTCGTGACGTTTGATCAACCACGGCATTCATAATGCGGTATCCGGCGCCGCCCACCCGCTTTCCGCTTATCGCCGGAATAGATTTATATATAAAGAAACATCGCTTTTAAGCATATAGACCTGCTGCTATCGTGCACGGCCTAGAAAAGTCGTCAGAGCGCCCCCTGGGTGCCCAAGACTTCGATCACGCGCAGCCGTGCGCGCCGCCTGACAGCAGGATGACCATGTACGTTTACGATCAGTACGATCAGCGGATCGTCGAAGAGCGTGTCGCCCAGTTTCGCGACCAGACCCGCCGCTTCCTGGCCGGAGAGCTGGGTGGCGAAGAATACCGCCCGCTGCGCCTGCAGAACGGTCTCTACATCCAGCGCTATGCGCCCATGCTGCGCGTCGCCGTGCCCTATGGCTTGCTGAACACCACCCAGGTGCGCAAGCTGGCGCAGATCGCCCGTGACTACGACAAGGGCTACGCCCACATCAGTACCCGGCAGAACTTCCAGTTCAACTGGCCGGAGCTGGAAGACGTCCCCGAGATCCTCGCCGAGCTGGCCACCGTGCAGATGCACGCCATCCAGACCAGCGGCAACTGCATCCGCAACACCACCACCGACCAGTTCGCCGGCGTCGCCCATGACGAACTGATCGATCCGCGCCCCTGGTGCGAGATCATCCGCCAGTGGTCGACCTTCCACCCCGAATTCGCCTTCCTGCCGCGCAAGTTCAAGATCGCCGTCAACGGCGCCGCCCTGGATCGCGCCGCCATCGAGGTGCACGACATCGGCCTGGAGGCGGTGCGCAACGAGGCCGGCGAGCTGGGCTTCCGCGTGCTGGTCGGCGGCGGCCAGGGCCGTACTCCCCACACCGGTGAATTCATCCGTGAATTCCTGCCCTGGCAGCACCTGCTCAGCTACCTGGAAGCCACCCTGCGGGTCTACAACCGCTACGGCCGCCGCGACAACAAGTTCAAGGCGCGCATCAAGATCCTGGTCAAGGCCCTGGGCGCCGACGCCTTCGCCGAAAAGGTCGAGGCCGAGTGGGCCCACCTCAAGGACGGCCCCATCACTCTGACCGACGCCGAGGTCGCGCGGGTCTCCGCCTTCTTCGTAGATCCGCCCTATGCCGAGCTGCAGGACCAGGACGCCGCCCTCGCCCGCCTGGACGCCGAGCAACCCGGTTTCGCCCGCTGGCGCCAGCGCAACACCTTCCGCCACAAGCGTCCGGGCTATGTCGCCGTGACCCTGTCGCTCAAGTCCACCGGCGTCGCGCCGGGGGACGTGACCGATCGCCAGCTGGACGCCATGGCCGAGCTGGCCGATCGCTACAGCTTCGGCGAGCTGCGCACCTCGCACCAGCAGAACGTCATCTTCGCCGACGTCCGCCAGGACCAGTTGCTGGAACTCTGGCACGCGTTGCGCGAACACGGCTTCGCCACCCCCAACATCGGCCTGCTGACGGACATGATCTGCTGCCCGGGCGGTGATTTCTGCTCCCTGGCCAACGCCAAGTCGATCCCCATCGCCGAAGCCATCCAGCGTCGTTTCGACGACCTGGACTACCTGTTCGACATCGGCGAGCTGGACCTCAACATCTCCGGCTGCATGAACGCCTGCGGTCACCACCACGTCGGCCACATCGGCATCCTCGGCGTGGACAAGAAGGGCGAGGAGTTCTACCAGGTGTCCCTAGGCGGCGACGCCGGCCGCGACGCCACCCTGGCCAAGATCCTCGGCCCCTCCTTCGCCCAGGACCAGATGCCCGAGGTGATCGGCAAGCTGATCAACGTCTACGTCGAGCAACGCACCGAAGACGAGCGCTTCATTGACACCTACCGCCGTATCGGTATCGACCCCTTCAAGGAGCGCGTCTATGCAAAGAATCATTAAGGGCGACCAGCTGGTCACCGACAACTGGCACCTGCTGCCCAAGGACGTCGCCCTGGTAGACGTCCCCAACAGCGACGACGTGATCATCCCGGCCGCCCTGTGGCTGGAGCACGGCCATGCCCTCACCTGCCGCGACGGCAAACTGGGCATCTGGCTGGACAGCGACGAAGAGCCGGAGAGCATTGCCGGCGACCTCGCGCATTTCGATCTGATCGCCATCAACTTCCCGGCCTTCGTGGACGGTCGCGGCTACTCCTATGCCCGGCTGCTGCGCGAACGCTTCGGCTGGACCGGCGAGCTGCGCGCCATCGGCGATGTGCTGCAGGATCAGTTGTTCTTTCTCAAGCGCTGCGGCTTCGATGCCTATGTGGTCCGCGCCGACCGCGATCCGGAAGCGGCCCTGGCCGGTCTGCGCGATTTCAGCGTGACCTACCAGGGCGCGGTAGACCAAGCGGAGCCGCTGTTCCGCCGTCGCCAGGCCTGAGCGCCGCGAACGCAAAAGAAAACCCGCCGCGGCGGGTTTTCTTTTGTCCGGCCTTCGCTCAACCGAGATCGACCACCACGCGTCCCACCATCTTGCCCGCCAGGATCTGGCTGATGGTGTCGGGCAGCTCGGCAAGGCCGACCTCGCGGGTCAGGCTGTCCAGGTCGTCCAGCTTCCACTGCACCGAGAGTTTGTCCCAGAGCGCTGCCTTGGCCATCAATGGCAACTCGACGGAATCCACGCCCAGCAGATTCACCCCGCGCAGGATGAAGGGAAAGACCCCGGCGGCGAAGGTGGTGCCGGCGGTCATGCCGCAGCAGGCCACGCTGCCGCCGTATTCCAGCGACTTGATGACATTGAAGAGGATGTCGCCACCGACGGTATCCACCGCCCCGGCCCACTGCTGGTCCAGCAGCGGCTTGCCGACGCCATCGGCCAGGGTGGCACGGTCGAGGATCTGCCGGGCACCCAGGCGATGCAGCCACTCCGCGCGCTCCAGCTTGGCGGTGGAGGCGGCCACGTGGTAGCCCAGGCGTGCCAGCAGCTTGACCGCCAGACTGCCTACGCCACCACTGGCCCCGGTGACCAGCACGGTGCCGGCCTCCGGGGTCAGGCCCATCTGTTCGAGTTTCTCGACGCACAGCGCCGCGGTGAGACCCGCGGTGCCCAGCACCATGGCCTCACGCAGGCCGAGATTGTCCGGGCGACGGATCACCCAGGCGGCCGGCACCCGGATGTACTGGCCGAAGCCGCCCGGCGTGCTCATGCCCAGGTCATAGCCCGTGACCAGGACCTCATCGCCCACGGCGAATTCGCCGGCACTGGAGTGTTCCACCACGCCGGCCGCGTCGATGCCCGGGGTGTGGGGATAGCGTCGGGTCACGCCGCGGTTGCCGATGGCCGACAGGGCGTCCTTGTAGTTGAGCGAGGAATAGCGCACCCGGATCAGCACCTCGCCCGCGGGCAGGTCGTCCAGGCTGCGCGTCACCACCTCTTGCCGGAAAGCACCATGGGCCCCTTCGGTCACCCAGAGCGCCTGAAAATTGCTCATCGCAGAACCTCCGTTGGAGTCTTGTTATCGGCCGCCAGTCCTTTGGACCTCAGCGCCAGCGGGTCGACTCGGCCAGGCGCTCCCACCAGGTGCTCACCAGACGATCGATGCCGAGGCTCGCGGCCATGCCCAGGCGTTCGGGCAGCGATTTCTTCTCGACGAAGCGCAGCGAAAAGACTTCGACCACCTGGGCTCGTTCGGCCAGGTATTCGTCGCTGGTACGCAGCTCGTCCACCAGCTGCTTGCCCAGCGCGGCCTGGCCGAGCCAGACCTCGCCGGTGGCGACCTCGTCGATATTGAGCTGCGGCCGGTAGTGGGCAACGAAATTCTTGAACAGCACATGGGTGGTATCCAGATCGTGCTGGAATTTTTCCTTGCCCTTCTCATCGTTCTCGCCGAACACCGTGACGGTGCGCTTGTACTGGCCGGCGGTGAAGACCTCGAAGTCCACGTCATGCTTCTTCAGCAGGCGGTGGACGTTGGGCAACTGGGCAACCACACCGATGGAGCCGAGGATGGCGAAGGGCGCGCAGAGGATACGGTCGCCGATGCAGGCCATCATGTAGCCGCCACTGGCGGCCACCTTGTCGACGCAGATGGTCAGAGGAATTCCCGCCTGGCGGATGCGCGCCAGCTGCGAGGCGGCCAGGCCATAGCTGTGCACCAGGCCACCGCCGCTTTCCAGCCGCACCACCACCTCGTCCTTGGGCGTCGCCAGGGTCAGGACAGCGGTGATCTCGTTGCGCAGGTGTTCGTTGGCCGTGGCCTTGATGTCGCCATGGAAATCGAGCACATAGACCCGCGACTTGCCGGTCTCGCTCTTACGCTTGCTCTTCTCGGCCTTGGTCTCGCGCTTGCGCAGGGCCTTGAAGGCCTCCTTGCCCAGAACGCTCTGCTGCAATCTCAGCCGCAGATCGCGATAGAAGTCGTTGAGCTTCTGCACCTGCAACTGGCCAGCGGAACTGCGCCGGTTGCGGCCGCGGACGGCGGCGGTGAACAGCAGCACGGCGATGATGGCAACCACCACGGTGACGGTTTTGGCCAGGAAACTGGCATAGTCGGCAAGAAACTCCACGGACTCTCCTAGGATGGCGGCAGCAGTGCCCTGCCCAGCATACCGAGTCGCCCGACCGATAGAAACTCGGCGACTCCCGGCGGTCTTCCGGCACCGGCTAGCCATTGGCCGCGATCAGGCCGTGCGCGCGCCCCAGGCTTTCAAACAAGCGTATGAATATCCGTTGACAGGTCTCCTGTCGCCCCCTACCCTCGGTCGAGTGCCCTGCCCCTCCCGCTGGAGTGGGCCTCATCGAAAAAGACCACAAGGACCCTCGCCATGAGCGCAGCCGAAGCCATCGCCACCCTGAAGAGCAAGTTCGACCCCTCCGCCGCGGCCGGCCTGGATCTCACCTATCAATTCGACGTCGAGGGCGGTGACAACTACTACGTGGTCGTCAAGGACGGCACCTGCGACGTCCAGCAAGGCGACGCCGCCGACCCGGATTGCACCCTGATCATGGACCAGGACACCCTGGCCGGCATCGTCAACGGCGAAACCGACGGCATGCAGGCCTTCATGTCGGGCAAGCTGCGTGTCGAAGGCAACATGATGCTGAGCATGAAGCTGGGCGAACTCTTCCCCAACTAAGCGCCAGTCGTGAAAAAGCCGGGCAATCGCCCGGCTTTTTTGTGCCCGGGATCAAGGCCGCCGCGGCGGCGCCGGCGGGGTGAGATTGCCATCCCAGCCACCGCCGAGCGCAGCGATCAGCTGGACGCTGGCACTGAGGCGGCTGCCCAGCAGGGTCAGGTTGGTGCGCTCGTTGCTGAGCGCGGTGGTCTGCAGGGTGACCACGTCGAGATAGCCGATCAGCCCGGCCTGGTACTGGTTCTCGGCCAGTTGCAGGGCGCGGCGCGCGGCATCCAGGGCCTCCTGGCGCACGCCGGCTTCGTCGCCGTAGGTGCGCAGCTGCACCAGATAGTCCTCCACCTCGCGGAAGCCGGCGAGCACGGTCTGGCGATAGCCGGCGACGCTGGCATCGTAGCTGGCTTCGGCGGACTCCACCTGGGCCCGGCGCAGGCCACCATCGAACAGCGACAGGGCAAAGGATGGCCCGATCGACCAGAAGCGATTCGGCGTGCTGATCAGATTGCCCCACTGGCTGGCGCTGTAGCCGCCGCTGGCACTCAGGGTCAGGTCGGGATAATAGGCGGCTTCGGCGACGCCGATGGCGGCATTGGCGGCCATGACCTGGCGCTCGGCCTGGGCGATGTCTGGACGCCGTTCGAGCAGCGTCGAGGGCACGGCGCTCGGCAGCGGCGGCAACTCGGGAATCGTCTTGACCGCGGCCAGCTGGAAATTGGCCGGGACTTCGCCGACCAGCACCGCTATGGCGTTTTCCAGCTGGGCACGCTGGTACCTGAGATCGATGGCGTCGGCCTGGGTGCTCTTCAGCTGGGTGGTCGCCTGGGCCACGTCCGCCGGCGTGACGATGCCGGCGCGGTACTGGTTCTGGGTCAGGCGCAGGGAACGCTCGTAGGTGGCCACGGTGGCGTCGAGCAGCCGCTGCTGGGCATCCAGCACCCGCACCTGCAGGTAGTTGGTCGCCAGTTGCGTCTGCAGACTGAGACGGGTGGCTGCCAGCTCCGCGGCGCTGGCCTGGGCGGACGCCCGATCCGCCTCCACCTGGCGCCTTACGCGCCCCCAGAGATCCAGCTCCCAGCTCACCCCCAGGCTAGCGTCGTAGGCATTGCTGATGGTGCTTGTGCCACCGCTGCTGAAGGTGCTGCTGGTGCCATTGGAGTTGCGGATGACGGTGTTGCTACCCGAACCACCGCCGCGCCCGGAGCGGGTGGCGCCCAGGCTGCTGGACAGGGTCGGGAACAACGAGGCCCGCGCCTGGCTGACCAGGGCCAGGGATTGCCGATAGGTCGCCTCGGCCTGGGCCAGGCTCTGGTTGCGCTGGTTCAGCTGGACCATCAGGCGATCCAGGGTCGGATCATCATAGCGACGCCACCAGTCGTCACGGACCTCCAGATCCTTGGGCGCCGCCGCCTGCCAGCCTTCGGCGTGGCGGTAGGCGACCGGCACCGGGGTGGCGGGCCGCTGGTAATCCGGGCCCAGGGTACAGCCGGCCAGCAGCAGAGCCAGGGTCAGCGTCGGCAGGCGCAGGATTGGGGTCATAGCGGCGTATCCAGGGCAGCGTCGGTACGGATGCCGCGCCAGCGATTGACGCGGCGGCGCAGGCGTTCGAAATAGAGATAGACCACCGGGGTGGTGTAGAGCGTGAGGATCTGGCTCAAGACCAGGCCCCCGACGATCACCAGGCCCAGTGGCTGGCGCATCTCCGCGCCTTCGGTATTGCCGATCAGCAGCGGCACGGCGCCAAGGATGGCGGCCATGGTGGTCATCAGGATGGGCCTCAGGCGCAGTAGACAGGCCTGGCGAATGCCCTCCTCGGGCGTCAGTCCCTGCTGGCGCTCCAGCTGCAGGGCCAGATCCACCATCATGATGGCGTTCTTCTTCACCACCCCGATCAGCAGGAACAGGCCGAGCATGGAAATCAGGCTGAACTGGCCACCGGTGAGCTGGATGGCCAGCAAGGCCCCTACCCCGGCCGACGGCAGCGTCGAGAGGATGGTCAGGGGATGCACGTAGCTCTCGTAGAGCACGCCCAGGACGATATAGACCAGCACCAGGGCGCCGAGAATCATCAGCGGTTGCCCTGACACCGTGCTGGCGAAGATGTTGGCGGATCCACCCAGGCGACCCTGGACATCGGTCGGCAAGCCGATGGCCGCCACCGCGCGCTGCACCGCCCGGGTCGCCTGTTCCAGGCTGACGTCCGGCGCCAGGTCGAAGTTGATGCTCTCCGAGGCGAACTGGCCATCGTGGGTAACCCGGTCCTCGGCGAGGCTGTTGGTGTAGTAGGCGAAGGCCGACAGCGGGACCTGAGCGCCGCTGGCGGTGATGACGCGCACCTGCTCGAGCACGGTCGGGTCCTGGGCATAGCGCGGATTGATCTCCATCACCACCTTGTACTGGTTGAGCGGCTCATAGATGGTCGAGATCTGCCGCTGAGCGAAGGAGTTGTTGAGCACCGCGGCGACCGTCTCCATGTCAACGCCGAGGCGCTTGGCCTTCTCGCGGTCGATCTGCAGGGTGATCTGCTGAGTGCTGCCCTCGCGTCCGTCCACCGCGGTCAGCTCCGGCAGCGCCTTGAGTGCGGCCAGCACCTTGGGTTGCCAGGTTTCCAGCAGCCCGACGTCGCCCGAGAGCAGGTTGTACTCATAGGACGAGGTGCTCTGCTGGCGCCCACCGAATCTCAGGTCCTGGTCGGCCATGAGGAACAGCTGGGCGCCCGGCACCTTGGGAGCATTGGCGCGGATGCGCTCGATGACCTTTTGCGCATCCAGCTTGCGCTCGGCAATGGGCTTGAGGCGAATCAGCATCACCGCATTGTTCACCCCGCTACCGGAGCCGGAGCTGCCGACGAAGCCGGAGGCGCTGGCCACCGCCGGATCGGCCAGCAACGACTTGCGCAGGATCTCGATCTTCGGCTGCATGACCTGGAACGACAGGGCATTGTCGCCACGGATGAAACCGATCAGCTGCCCGGTATCCTGCTGGGGCATGAAGGTCTTGGGTACCACGACATAGAGCAGCACGTTGAGCGCTATGGTGGCGATCAGGCTCAGCAGCGTCAGCCGGCGGTGGCGCAATGCCCAGCCGAGGGTCCGGTCGTAGCCGGCCACCAGGCGGCGATGGGCACGCTCGCTGAAGCGCTGCAACCGGCTCTCGTTGGCGGGATCATGGGGCCTTAGCCAGCGGGCGCAGAGCATGGGCGTCAGCGTCAGGGACACGACCAGAGAGACCAGGATGGCGGCGGCCAGGGTCAGGGAGAATTCGCGGAACAGTTTCTCGACGATACCGCCGATGAAGAGGATGGCCACGAAAACGGCCACCAGCGAGACGTTCATCGACAGCAGGGTGAAGCCCACCTCGCGGGTGCCCTGGTAGGCGGCCTTGAGCGGCGCCATGCCGTTGTCGATGTGCCGGGCGATGTTTTCCAGCACCACGATGGCATCGTCCACCACCAGCCCCGCCGCCAGGATCAAGGCCATCAGCGAGAGGGTATTGAGCGAGAAGCCGAGCAGGTACATGACGGCGAAGGTGCCCACCAGGGAGATCGGTACCGCCAGGGCCGGGATCACCGCGCTGCGCAGCCGGCCGAGGAACAGCCAGACCACGCCGATCACCAGGAAGACGGCGATCACCAGGGTCAGCTCCGCCTCGTGGAGGGTGGCCTTGATCACCCCCGACCGGTCCATGGCCACTTCCAGGCGGGCACTGGCCGGCACGATGGCTTCCAGTGCCGGCAGGCGCGCCTTGAGCGCGGCGATGGTCTCGATGATGTTGGCGTTGGCCTGCCGGTTGACCACCAGCAGCACGGCGCTCTGGTCGTTGTAGAAACCGGCGTTGTAGCGGTCTTCCACGGCATCGCTGACCTTGGCGACATCGCGCAGGCGCAACGTCGCGCCATCCTGGTAACGGATGATCAGGGGCGCATAGTCGGCGGCCTTGAACAACTGGTCGTTGGCCTGGATCTGCCAGTTGTGTTCGTCATTGGCCACCGCGCCCTTGGGGCGGCGCTGGTTGGCGCTGTTGATGGCGGTGCGGACGTCGTCCAGCGCCAGCCCGTAATGCTCCAGCTGGCGCGGTTCCAGCTCGACGCGCACCGCCGGCAGGGAGCTGCCACCGATCTGCACTTCGCCCACGCCGCTGACCTGGGACAGGCTCTGGGCCAGCACCGTGGACGCCAGGTCGTAGAGCTCGCCCTTGCTCAAGGTCTTGGAGGTCAGCGAAAACACCATGATGGGTGCCTGGGACGGATTGACCTTGCGATAGCGCGGCATCTGGCGCATGCCGCTCGGTAGCAGGTTGCGCGAGGCGTTGATGGCCGCCTGCACCTCGCGGGCAGCGGTGTTGACGTTCTTGTCCAGATCGAACTGGATGATGATCTGCGTCGAGCCCTGGCTGCTGCGACTGGTCATGGAGCTGATGCCGGCGATGGTGCCCAGGGAACGCTCCAGCGGCGTGGCGACGCTGGAGGCCATCACCTGGGGACTGGCGCCGGACAGGGTCGCCGAGACCGTGATGGTCGGAAAGTCCATCTGCGGCAGGGGCGCCACCGGCAACAGCCGGAAGGCGATGGCGCCCAGCAGCAGCAACGCCAGGCTCAGCAGCAGGGTCGCGACCGGCCGGGCGATGAAGGGCGCCGAGAGATTCACCTCAGACCGCCCTGCGTCGACCCAGGCGCTCGCCCAGGCTGTCGAAGGCCAGGTAGATCACCGGGGTGGTGAACAGCGTCAGCACCTGGCTCACCAGCAGGCCGCCGACCATCACCAGGCCCAGCGGCTGGCGCAACTCGGCGCCGGCGCCGGTGGCCAGCATCAGCGGCACCGCGCCGAACAGCGCCGCCAGGGTGGTCATGAGGATCGGCCGGAATCTCAGCAGCGCCGCCTGGTAGATGGCCTCCTCCGGCTGCAGTCCCTGGTGGCGTTCGGCATCGAGGGCGAAGTCGATCATCATGATGGCGTTCTTCTTGACGATGCCTATCAGCAGGATGATGCCGATCACCGCGATCAGGCCGAGGTCATTGCCGGTGAGCAGCAGCGCCAGCAGCGCGCCGATGGCCGCCGAGGGCAGCGTCGAGAGGATGGTCAGCGGGTGGATGAAGCTCTCATAGAGCACGCCCAGGACGATATACATCACCACCACCGCCGCCAGGATCAGCAGCAGGGTACTGGACAGCGAAGCCTGGAAGGCCGCTGCCGCGCCCTGGTAGTGGGTATTGATGCCCACCGGCAGGCCGATCTCCTGCTTGGCCGCGTCGATGGCCGCCACCGCGGCGCCTAGGGAAACGCCATTGGCCAGGTTGAACGACAGGGTCACCGCCGGGAACTGGCTCAGGTGGTTGATCACCAGCCGGGTCGGCCGCTGCTCCATCTTCACCAGGCTGGACAGCCGCACCGGGGCGCGACTGGTGTCCGTGGTGGTCTCGGTGGTGCTGGCGGTGCCGGTGCCACTGCTGCCGCTGCTGGACGAGGAGCCACTGCCCGCCTTGACCCAGACCTGGCTGAGGGCATCCGGTCCCAGGCTGTCGGCGGCGGCGCTGGCCAGCACCACCCGGTACTGGTTGGCCTGGGTATAGATGGTCGAGATCTGCCGCTGACCGAGGGCGTCATAGAGGGCGTCGGTAATGGCCGAGACCTGCACGCCGAGGCGGGCCGCGGCGTCGCGATCGATGGTCAGGTACAGCTGCAGCCCCTTGTTCTGCAGGTCGCTGGTGACATCGGTGAGTTCCGGGCGCTCGTGCAATGTCTCGATCAGGCGCGGCACCCAGGTGTCGAGCAGGCTGGCATCGGGCGAGTCCAGGCTCAGCTGGTACTGGGTCCGGCTGACCCGGTCCTCGACGCTGAGGTCCTGCACCGGCTGCATGTAGAGGGTGATGCCCACCACCTTGGCGACCGCGGGCCGCAGCCGGTCGATGACCTCCTGGGCGGTGACGTCGCGCTCGCCCTGCGGCTTGAGATTGATCTGCATGCGACCGCTGTTGAGGGTGACGTTGTCACCGTCGACGCCGATATAGGAAGACAGACTGGCCACCGCCGGGTCTTGCAGTACCACCTCGGCCAGCGCCTGCTGGCGCTCGCTCATGCCGCGGAAGGAGATCGACTGGGGCGCCTCGGTGATGCCCTGGATGGAGCCGGTGTCCTGGGCCGGAAAGAAGCCCTTGGGCACCAGCAGGTAGAGCACGGCGGTGAGCACGAAGGTCGCCACCGCCAGCAGCAGCATCAGCGCCCGGTTGGCCAGCGACCAGCGCAGCGCCCGGCCATAGCCGGCGATCAGCCGCTCCAGCCAGACCAGCCGGTGCTCGCCGGCCTCCTCGCGCTTGAGCAGCCGCGCGCACATCATCGGTGTGAGCGTCAGCGAGATCACCAGGGAGATGAGAATCGCCACCGCCAGGGTGATGGCGAATTCGCGGAACAGTCGGCCCACCACGTCCTGCATGAACAGCAGCGGGATGAGCACCGCGATCAGCGAAACGGTCAGGGACACCAGGGTGAAGCCGATCTGCCGGGCCCCCTTGAGCGCGGCCTCCAGCGGACTGGCGCCCTCCTCCAGATGCCGCGAGATATTTTCCAGCATGACGATGGCATCGTCGACGACGAAGCCGGTGGCGATGGTCAGGGCCATCAGCGACAGGTTGTTCAGCGAGAAACCGGCCAGGTACATGGCGCCGAAGGTGCCAATCAGCGACAGCGGCACCGTGACCGAGGGAATCAGGGTGGCGCTGAACCGGCGCAGGAAGACGAAGGTGACCATCACCACCAGCCCTACCGCCAGCAGCATCTCGTGCTGGACGTCGGTGACGGCGGCGCGGATGGTCTCGGTACGGTCACTGAGCACGGCGATGTCGAGACCGGCCGGCAGGCTTTCCCTGAGGCTGGGCAAGAGCGCCTGGATGCGGTCGACGGTCTGGATGACATTGGCGCCAGGCTGGCGCTGGACGTTGACCAGGATGGCACCGCTGCGATTGGCCCAGGCGGCCAGGCGGTCGTTTTCCGCGCCCTGGGCGATGGTGGCCACATCCCCCAGACGCAGGGCGCCGTTGTCGGCGTAGTTGAGGATCAGGTCGCCATAGGCCTTGGGATCGCGCAGCTGGTCGTTGGCGTCCAGGGTGGCGACCCGGGTGGGGCCGTCGAAGCTGCCCTTGGGCTGGTTGGTGTTCTCGCTGGTGACCAGGCTGCGCACGTCGGCCAGGGTCAGGTTATGGGCCGCGAGCTTGTCCGGATCGACCTGGATGCGCACCGCCGGGCGCTGGCCGCCGGCGAGGCTGACCATCCCGACCCCGGTCACCTGGGCGAGCTTCTGCGCCATGCGGGTGTCAACCAGGTCGTAGAGTGTGGGCAGCGGCAGCGTCCTGGAGCTGATCGCCAGGGTGACGATGGGCGTATCGGCCGGATTGACCTTGTTGTACACCGGTGGCGCCGGCAGATCGTTGGGCAGCAGGTTGTTGGCCGCGTTGATCGCGGCCTGGACTTCCTGCTCGGCGACCGAAAGGTCCAGTTCCAGGTTGAATCTGAGAGTGATGACCGAGGCACCACCGGAGCTGGTCGAGGCCATCTGCGACAGGCCCGGCATCTGGCCGAACTGGCGCTCCAGCGGCGCGGTGACGGCGCTGGTCATGACATCGGGACTGGCGCCGGGATAGAGGGTGAGCACGCGGATGGTGGGATAGTCCACCTGCGGCAAGGCCGCGACCGGCAGCAGCCGATAGGCCAGCAGGCCGGCGATGAGCAGGGCCACCATCAACAGGGTGGTGGCGACCGGGCGCAGGATGAAGGGGCGCGAGATATCCATCGCGGCCGATCAGCCCTGAGTCTTGCCGGGCTTGCGTACCGCCGGCTTGGCCGGTTCGCTGGGCGCCGCCGAAGCCCCGGTGACCACTTCCACCTCGTTGCCCTCGCGCAGCCGATCGGTGCCTTCGGTCACCACGCGGTCGCCAGCGGCCAGGCCTTCGGTGACCACGGTCAGGCTGCCGTCATCCGGACCCAGCTTGAGGCTGCGGACCTGAATCTTGTTGTCGGGCCCCACCACATAGGCGAAGGTGCCATTGGAGCCGAACTGGATGGCCGCCGAAGGCACCACCAGCGCCTGATCCAGCACCTGCTCGCGCACCCGGACGGTCACGAACTGATTGGGGAACAGCGCCTCGTCGCCGTTGGCGAAGCGGGCGCGGAACTTGAGGGTGCCGGTGGCGGTGTCGATCTGGTTGTCGAAGCTCTGCAGGGTGCCATCGGCGACCTTGCGCGAGCCACCGCGATCCCAGGCTTCGACCGCCAGGGTCTGGCCGGCGCGGGCGCGCTTGAGCAGTTCGCCGAGCTGGCTTTCCGGCAGGGTGAAGACCACCGAGATCGGCTGGGTCTGGGTGATCACGGCCACCACGGTGCTGTCGTTGGCGGACAGCAGGTTGCCGCCGTCGAGCTGACGCAGGCCGACGCGGCCGGCGATAGGCGCCTTGATCTGGGTGAAGGCCAGATTCAGCTTGGCATCGGCCACCGCCGCCTGACTGTTCTTGAGGGTACCGCGATACTGGTTGACCAGGGCTTCCTGGGTATCCAGCGTCTGCTTGGCGATGCTGTCTTCCCGGAACAGACCCTGGTAGCGCTTGAGGTCCAGCTCGGCGTTGCGCAGCTGCGCCTGATTCTGCTGCAGGGTGCCTTCGGCTTGCTGCAGCGCCACCTGATAGGGTCGTGGATCTATGGTGGCCAGCAACTCGCCGGCCTTGACCTTCTGGCCTTCCTCGAAGGCGACGCGTACCAGCTCACCGGCAACCCGGGTGCGGACATTCACCGTATTGAGCGCGGTCACCGTGCCGATCGACCTGCGCACGATGGGAAAGCTGCGCTGTTCGACCGCCACCACGCGCACTGGGGTCGGCCCGGTCATGCCAAAGGGGGAGCGCACGCCCTTGCCAGCGGCGGCCTCGTTCTTCTGTCCGTGCTGGTGATACCAGTACCAGCCACCAGCGGCCGCCAGCAAGACGAGGACGAGCAGCCAGACGAGTCGGCGACGGGGGGAAGAGCGGAGCGAAGAGTCGACCATCGGAGAATACGTGCACGCTGGGGAAGGCGGAAGATAAGCAGTAGCGAGACGGCTAACCAGCGCCTTTACTGCGATTTTACCTAAAGCAAAACGGGCAGACACAAAAGGCGCCTGCCCGCTTCGAAGCGCCCACCGCGCTGGGCGGTGGGTTGTCGGCGATCAGACGAGGACGGCGAGTGCGGCCGCGTAGTCCGGCTCCTGGCCGATCTCGGGCACCAGCTCGCTGTGCAGCACCTTGTCCTGCTCGTCCAGCACGACCACGGCGCGGGCCGCCAGGCCTTGCAGCGGACCGCTGGCCAGGGCGACGCCATAGTCCTGCAGGAATTCGGCACCACGCAGGGTGGAGAGGTTCATCACCTTCTCCAGGCCTTCCGCACCGCAGAAACGCTTCTGGGCGAACGGCAGGTCGGCGGAGATGCACAGCACCAGGGTGTTATCCAGCTTGTCGACTTCGGTGTTGAACTTGCGTACCGAGGCCGCGCAGGTCGGGGTATCGACGCTGGGGAAAATGTTGAGCACCTTGCGCTTGCCGGCGAGGCTGGCCAGGGTGATGTCCTGCAGATCGCCATTGACCAGGCTGAACGCCGGGGCCTGCTGACCAGGCTGCGGCAGGTTGCCCTGCACCTCGACCGGGTTGCCACGCAAATTGACGGTTGCCATGAACGGCTCCTTTCTCATGAGACGGGACAGGGAGTAAACACGTTTTCCGCAAGCGATCAAAGCGTTACGCACCCCTGCTTCAAAAATCGCGGCGATAGAAGAAATCCAGGGAATTGGCCAGCCCGCTGGCGATCTCGAGATAGAGCCGGCGGGTGAGCTGGTAGCGCAGGGCCACGGTGTTCGCCGAAGCGAATACCCCGACCCCATAGCGCACCGACAATCTGTCGGTGAGATTGCCCGAGGCCACCACACTGGTCTTGTCCCCCGAACCCGCCGTATCCAGCTGGAAGTTCTGAATGCCCAACCGCTGCGCCAGGGCGCCCGCGGTGCCGGAACTGCCAGCCAGGCCCAGGGCCAGCGCCGCCTGGCCGAGCACGTTGTTGTCGCCTTCGCTGCCGCTGGACAGCGGGCGACCCAGTACCAGGTAGGCCAGCGCCTGCTCCTGGCTCATGCTCGGCTCGGAAAACACCTCGATGCGCGGCTGCTGGGCAAAGCCCGAGAGCCGCAGGCCCGCGGTGACATTCTGCTCCTGCACCACCCGCACGGCCTCCACGTCGATATAGGGCTGGGCGATGGGGCCCTGGAAGAACAGTCGGGCGCGTCTCATGGTCAGGCGCTGACCATAGGCGTTGTAGCGTCCGTTGCGCAGATTCAGCTCGCCGCGGGTGTCGAGATTGTCGCCGATATGCACCTTGCCGACGATTTCGGCGGACAGGCCGAAGGCATCGAAGGTGAGCTTGTCGGAACCGACCAGCACATCGACGTCCATGGCGATCTGCATCGGCTGCTGCCTGGCCGGCGCCTCCTGGCCGACGATAACGGCATCGTCCGACACCTTGACCGTGGACGGCGGCAGCTGCTGGACCCGGATGCGCCCGCGCGGCACCCGCACCTCGCCGGCCAGGGCCAGACGACCGTCCTTCATCAGGATCTTGAGATTGGGCGCCACTTCCAGCTGGGCATAGGGTTCGACGTTGACCGGCAGCTTGTCGCCGGTGACCGCCACGTTGACGTCCAGGCCATTGGCCCAGCCGACGCTGCCCTGGATCTGGCCACGCCCCTGGGTCCCGCTGCGCCAGCCGCCGTCGAGCACGGCGCTATCGCCCTGGATGCGGGCGGTCAGGCCGAGATCCTGCAGGCGCGTCGGTACGCTGCCACCGCCGATGTCGCCGCCGCTGAGCTGGATCTGGCCATTAACGCGCGGTTGCAGCAGCGTCCCTCCCAGCTCGCCCGCGCCATTGATCTTGCCTTCGAGGTGCTCGATGCCTTCGACAAAGGCCTTGCCCAGAGCCAGATTCAGGCCCTGCAACTGGAAGCGACCGGCCAGCGCCTGGCTCGGATCATGGGGATCCAGCCGGGCCTGGACGTCGAGCCGGCCAAGATCGGCACTGGTCAGACGCACCTGGGTGTCGACCTGCTGCGGTTTCAGGGCGCTGGTAACGTCCAGGCTGTCGTAGCTGAAGGTCTGCCACTGACCGGCAGCGTCACGCAGCCTGAGGCTGCCCCGCCCGGCCTGCAGCCGGATTTCGCCATCGGGTCCGGCCTTGGGCAGGCGCAGATCGACATCGCCGTCGAGGGTGCCCTGCCAGGCCAGCTCCGGCGGCAGCAGCGGTTGCAGACTGGCGAGCGGGAAGGCGCGCAGGTGCCAGGCGAGACGGGTATCGGGCAGCAGTTGCTGATCGTCGCCACAGATGCTGGCCGCGCCGGAGCGCCAGCAGTGGCGACCCAGCTCCAGACGACCACTGTTCAGACGCTCGATGCGGGCCGGGGTCTGCAGGGTCCAGTTCTGGCCGCTGGCCGCGACCGATCCACGAGACAGCTGCCCCTTCCAGTCCCCGTTGTCGGCCAGCGTGCCACCGGCTGCGAGCATCAGGTTCAGTTGCGACCCCTTGAGCGAGAGATCCGCCTGCTGCTGACGGCGATCCCCCTGCCCCTGCAGGCGCAGGACCCCGAAATCGCGACCGGCGGCCTGCAGCCCCTGGGCGGTCAGATCCAGCGTGCCGCGTTGGCGATCATCCAGGGTGGCGGCCAGCGCGAGGCTGCTGATGTGGTTGTCGGCATAGGCCAGCTGGCGACCGTCGAGGCGCAACTGGCCGGCAGGCGCCTTGAGGGTCCCGGCCACGTCCAGGCGGCCCTGGGCGCTTCCGGAAAGATCGGGCCAGAGCTGGGCCAGGCGGCGCAGGTCCAGCTGGAGCTGACCTTGCAGACGCTGGTCGAGGGCGCCCTGCCCCCGAATCCGGTTGTCGCCCAGGCGGATGTCGAGCTCGGATACCTGCCATTGCTCGCCAGCGCCCCTGGCCTTGGCCGCCAGCACGGCCGGCTGGTTGCGCAGTCGACCCTTGAGGTCCAGATCGGCATCCAGCTGCAGGCGACCATCCTTGAAGGCGCCCGAACTGCGCAGCGGACCGCCCAGGCTGCCGGGTAGCTGGGCCACCCAGAAGGCCGGATCGAGGCGGCTCAGGTCCAGCGCCACCTGCCAGCTGACGCCGTCGGTGAAGCCCAGATTGACCTTGCCCTGCGCCCGCCCCTCGCCGGCCTGGAGATCCAGGGACGGCAGATTGAGCTGGGTGGTGTCGCCACTGAAGGGGGTGGCCAGGGTAAAGGCGCCGGCCGGGCCGGTGGCGGCGGCCTTGAGATTGCCCAGGTAGGCGCCATCCCGATAGGCCACTTCGCCTTGCAGACGCTGCAGGCTCACCGGGGGCTCCGCCATGGGATACAGCCGCCGCCAGGGGAAGTCGCGCCAGTCCAGCGTGGCATCGGCGGCCAATCCCTCGTGCCAGTCGACCTGTCCGGCCAGCACCACCCGTTGTTCGGGCGTGGCCTGCAGGCGCAGGGCGGCGATTCGCGCGCCCCGGGCATCGACGCGGCCATCCAGATTCAGCTCCACCGGACCGCCCTCGCCCGGCAACCGGGCCTGGCCGACCAGGGCGTAGCCCCCGGCCAGGTCGCCCCGTGCGGTCAGCTTGAGATCGTTCAGTCGCAGGGTATCGGGCAGGCTGGCGGCCGCCTTGAAGCCATCGGCCACCAGTTGCAGGTCGGCCGGGACGTTTTCCACCAGCGGTTGCACCGTGCCGCTCAGGCGTCCGGGCAGATAACCGCTGCTGTCGGCCTCCAGCTGCAAGGTCTTCTGCAATTCACCGTCCAGCTTGAGCGCCAGCGACCAGGGCGCGGCCTCCGGCGCGGGCAGACCCAGGGTGCCCTGCAACTGCAGTGGCCAGGCGCCACTCGGTTGCAGCCGGCCGTGGGTATCCAGGGTGATGCCGTGGGCCACGCCGGCCAGCCGCTCGATGGCGATGCCATCAGCCTGCCAGCGCGCCTGGAGCGCCAGGTCGCGAGCCTGTTCGGCGCCGTTGTAGCGGATCTCGCCGATTCGCACCTCGCCCAGCTGCACCCCCAACGGCAAGCCGAGGCTGGGCAACTGGATGGGCCCACTCTGCTCGGGCGCAGGCTCGGGACTGGGCGCCTGGTCGATGGCGATACGCGAAGCGGTTAGGGTGTCGATGCACAGCTGCAACCGGAGCAGGCAACCGGGCCGCCAGGCGAACTCGGGCGCCTCGACCGTCACCCGGGTAGCACCACCGTCCCAGACCAGCTGCCGGGCTTGCCAGTGGCCACCGAGGCGGCCCTTGAAATCAACCAGGGTTAGCCCCGGGACCCGTTCCAGCAGCAGACGGCTGACGCTGTCGTTGCCCAGTACCAAAGCCAGCAGCAGGATCAGCCCACCGAGCAGGGTCGCCAGCACGCCAAGGATGACACCACCTACCGACTTCACAGCTCAGGTCCTATGGAAAAGTGCAGGCGGATGCCGCCGGGTTCGTCGAGGCCGTGGGCCAGGTCGACACGGATCGGCCCTACCGGCGAGACCCAGCGTACGCCTATGCCGACGCTGGTCTTGAGTTCGTAATTGTTGAGGTCGTTGAAGGCGCTGCCCTGGTCGATGAAGGTCGCCAGGCGCCATTTGTCCCGCAGGGGATACTGGTATTCGACGCCGCCCGCGACGAGATACCGGCCTCCCACATAGTCACCTTCATCGTTTTCCGGCGACAGGGTCTGGTAGTCGTAGCCGCGAACGCTCTGATCGCCGCCGGCGAAGAAGCGCAGCGACGGCGGCACCTTGTTATAGCCGTTGGTGAAGTTGCCACCCAGCTGCAGGCGCCCGAGGAAGCGGTGCCCGTCGCCCACGGTGATCAGCCCACGGGCCAGCGCCGTGGCATGGATCATGTTGGCATCCGAGAACAGTCCTTCCTTCGCCGCCGACACGCCGAATTGCAGGCGGTAGCCGCGATTGGGGTCGATGCGGTTGTCGCTGCGCAACAGGGAGAAATCCACCCCGGGCATCACCAGATTGGAGGTGCCTTCGTCATTACCCAGCCGATAGCTTTCGTTGCGCCATTTGAGCGAGAGTACCCGCTCCCAGCCGTTGGGAAACTTGCGATGCCACTCGGGACCCACGGTCAGCAACTGGCTGAGGGAGTCGTCGTTGGCGATCTGCTCGTACTGGTAGCCGCCAGCGAAGCGGAACTTGTCATTGATCGGGTCCTGCCCGGGAATGTCGTACCAGGTGGCAATGCTCTGGCGGGGCGCCGACAACTCCGCTTCCGCACCCAGGCTGTGGCCCTGGGGATTGAGCCAGTGGTTTTCCCAGGTGAATCTCAGCCTTGGTCCGACATCGGTGGAATAGCCGGGGCCGAAGCCGAAGGTCCGTGGCTTGCGGGTCCGTAGCGTGACCGTCACCGGCACCTCGGCGGCGCCTTCCTGCTTGGGATAGGTGTCGAGCCGTGCGCCATCGAAGAAGCCGCTGGCCAGCAGATTGCTCTGGAAATCGGCGATCAGCTCGGAATCGTAGGGCGTGCCCTGGGCAAACGGCACCATGCGCTGGAGCAGATCGGGATCGAAGGGCGCATCCCCTTCGAAGGACACCTTGCCGAGGACAAAGCGTGGCCCGCTGGCGAATACCAGGGCGATATCGGCAAAGCCGGTGGCGGGATCGATACGCAGCTGATGCTCGGTGAAGGTGCCACGAAAGAAGCCATAACGCTGCGCCTGATTCTGGATCAGGCTCTTGGCGTCTTCGTAGAGGCCCTGGTTCAGCGGCTGGCCCGCCTTGAGTCCGGCCGGTATCGGCTGGCGAAAGGCGCGCAACTCGCGCGCCGGGCCTTCGATGCGGATATCGACGTTGCGCAGCCTGACCGGCTCGCCCGGCCGTACCTCGACCACTAGCCGTGGCGTCTCCCCCGGCTCGACCCGGGTCTCGATCTGCGCGTGGTAGTAGCCAAGGGCCTGGGCTGCCTGTTCGGCCTGCCGTTCCGTCGCCGGACGCAGGCGCTGCAGCCCGGCTGCATCCCGTCCCTCGACCGAGCCGATATAGGCCTGAATGTTGTCTCGCAACGCGTTATTGGCGGGCTGGACGCGAACGCTGACTTCGGCCGGTGCCGCCCAGGCCACCCCGTGCAGACAACAAATTCCAATCAGGGCGCGACGTAGAGCGTTCGGCTTATTCATACAGGGATGCTAACGGGCGTTGCGCTGTGAGACAAACGGGAGTGGCCAGGGTTCGCCAGGTGGCGGTTTCGGCGAGAGGCTTTCTGCTAGGCTAGGGCCATCCATATTTCGGGAGGGCGACATGAAGGTAGTTTGCTTCAATATCAACGGCTTGCGCGCAAGACCTCATCAACTTTCTGCCATCATAGAACGCTATGATCCGGATGTGATCGGCCTTCAGGAAACCAAGGTCGCGGATGACCAGTTTCCCCTGGCAGAGGTGGAGGCCCTGGGTTATCACGTGCACTACCACGGCCAGAAGAGTCACTACGGCGTGGCCTTGTTGTCACGCCTGGCACCCCTGGAGTTGCACAAGGGCTTTCCGGACGACGGTGAAGAATCCCAGAAGAGATTCATCTATGGCGTCTTCGCGGATCGCCAGGGTCAGCCACTGGTGATCATGAACGGCTATTTTCCTCAGGGCGAGAATATAGCCCACCCGACAAAATTTCCTGGTAAGAGGAAGTTCTACGCGGATCTTCAGAATCTACTTGAAGAGCGGTTTTCTCCGGACACGCCCTTGCTGCTCATGGGCGACTTCAATATCTCGGCCCAGGATCGCGACATCGGCATCGGCGCCGCGAATGCCAAGCGCTGGCTGCGTACCGGCGCCTGCAGCTTCCAGCCGGAAGAGCGCGAATGGATGCAGCGCCTGCTCGGCTGGGGCCTGATCGACAGCTACCGCCAGCTGCACCCTGAGGTCGACGACCGCTTCAGCTGGTTCCCCTATCGCAGTCGCGGCTTCGAAGACGAACCCAAGCGCGGCCTGCGCATCGACACCATCCTGGCCTCGCGGATCCTGCAGGAGCGTATCGTCTCCGCCGGCGTCGACTACGACATCCGCGGCATGGAGAAACCCTCCGACCACGCGCCGATCTGGCTGGAATTGACGTGAGGTCCTGTCATATCGGCGTCATGCGACGCTCCTAAGGTGTCGGCCTCGCCTTAGGCTCGAGGCCGACCCATGAACTGCTCTGCTTCGGTATTCCGTCGCGCCTTGCTGCGGCGAGCGATGCTCGCGACTTTGCTTCCGCTGCTGTCTTCCCCCCTGCTGGCCAGCGACAGCCCAACCACCCTCCTGCGTCTGCAGGGCTCCAATACCATCAACGCCCGCCTGGGTCCGCGCCTGGTCGCGGCCCTGCTCGCCGAGCGCGGCTACCGCGATCCCCAGGTAGTGCCCACCGCGGTGATGGATGAATGGCAGCTGGTGGCGCGCGCCCCGAACGGCGCTAGCGTGGCCGTGCAGATCGCGGCCCATGGTTCTAGTACCGGCTTCACCGCCCTGGCCGCGGGCACAACCGATCTCGCTGCCGCCTCGCGCCCGGTCACCGATAGCGAGGCGAACACCCTGGCCGGTCTGGGTGACCTGCGCAGCAAGGAGGGGGAGTACGTCATCGGCCTGGACGGCCTGGCGATCATCGTGCATCCCGGCAATCCGCTGCGGGAACTCGATCTGCAGCAGCTGGCGCAGATCTTCTCCGGCGCCATCGACGACTGGCAGCAACTGGGCGGCAAGCCCGGCCCGATCCGGCTCTATGCGCGGGATGATCGCTCGGGCACCTACGACACCTTTCGCGAGCTGGTGTTGACTCCCGCCGGCAAACGCCTGAGCGCCGCCGCCAGGCGCTTCGAATCCAACGAAGAATTGGCCCAGCGGGTGGCCGAGGATCCTGCCGGCATAGGCTTCACCAGCCTGGCAGCGGCTGCCGGGTCGCCAAAGCTCGCCCTGCGCGACGGTGAAGGCCGCGCCATAGCGCCGAGCGAAGCCAGCATCGCCACCGAGGACTATCCGCTTGCCCGCCGGCTCTTCCTCTATGCGCCGCCGGCTCATCGTTCGGACTGGGCGCAGCGCCTGCTGGAATTCAGCCAGACCCCGGCGGGTCAGGCGGTGGTGCAACAAAGCGGCTTCGTCGCCCAGCGCATCGAGCCTCTGACCATGGACGACACCCGCGGCATGCCAACGGCTTACGGCGAACTGGCGCGCCGGGCGCAGCGCCTCACCGTCAACTTCCGTTTCACCGCCGGCAGTGCGCGCCTGGACAACAAGGCGCTGCGTGATGTCGAGCGGCTGGCCGCCTTCATGCGCCAGCCGGAAAATACCGGTCGGCAGCTGATTCTGGTGGGCTTCAACGATGCCACCGAAGATCCGGCACGCGCAGCCCTGCTGGCGCGCCTGCGGGCCACCGCGGTCGCCACGGCATTGCGTCACCAGCAGGCCTTTGCCGGCGAAGTGCTTTCTCTCGGCGACCAGCTACCCGTTGCGGGACTGTCGCCCAACGGCCGAGTGAAGAACCGGCGTGTCGAGGCCTGGATTCAATAGTGGGCAGGGCGTCATGCCAGCAACGGGAAGAGGTGCAGCACACCCATATGGCGCCAGCCGCCAGTGCAGGCACAGAGGCCGCCAGGCAACTCATACGCCTAAAAAACTTAAAGTAACATATTAAAAGCAGATTCTACTTAAGGTTATAAAGTCAACATAACTTATTGATTTATATGAAAAATATAAAATAATCCTGATACCACATCGAAGGACTACCGGGAGGCAGGCGCGACCTTTTCCAGCCCCTGTACAGGTGCGCCTGGCTTGATCCCATGCCCTGAAAACCAGCCGGCCTGGGTTTCCAGCGCGTAGCGCGCCGGGGCCTTTGAGCAATGATGGGTATCGGTGAGTGGCTGCATCTCGACGGTATTGAGGATCCTGCCACTCTTGTCGATGAAGGCGGCGGCCAGTGCGCTGGGGGTATCGCGCATCCACAGGCAACGTTCGTCATCCCCGGCGAAGACGAACAGCATCCCTTCGCGGGCGTCCAGTGGCGGTCGCCCCATGAGTCCCTGAGCCCGCTGCGCAGGTGTGGTCGCCACCTCTACGGCCAGGCGCTGCTCACCGATCCGCACGTCGATCCGTTCCGCTGCCCAGCAGGGCATGGCGACCAACAGCAGGAAACCGACCCAAGTAGGATCTGGCGCTCGTTTCGCTTCCTCGCGCGCATGGACAAAAAATGTCATCGCATGTGACCTTTACCGGACGAAAGCAATCTATCCCACATTGTCAGACAACCTCTCGAGTCCGATGTCGACCGCCAGCCTACCGCCCGTACCCTCACCCGCTCTGGCCACCCGCATTACCCTGGGCACGGTGCTCTTTACCTTTATCGCCTACCTTACCATCGGCATCCCCCTGGCCGTGCTGCCGGGCTACGTGCATGACCAGCTGGGCTTCAACTCCATCATCGCCGGCCTGGTGATCAGCAGTCAGTACCTGGCGACGCTGTTTTCGCGCTCCCACGCCGGACGCATCATCGATACCGTGGGCGCCAAGCAGTCGGTGCTCTACGGCATGCTCGGCTGCGGCCTCAGTGGCGTGCTGATGCTGGCCTCGGTGCTTCTGCAAGCCTGGCCCTGGGTCAGCCTCACCGCCCTGCTGCTCGGCCGACTGGTGCTGGGTTGCGCCGAAAGCCTGTCAGGCACCGGTGCCATCTCATGGGCGATCGGCCGGGTCGGCCCGACCAATACCGCCAAGGTGATTTCCTGGAATGGCGTCGCCAGCTACGGCGCCCTGGCCATAGGCGCGCCGCTGGGCGTGGCCCTGGTGGATACCCTGGGGCTGTGGATCATGGGCGTCAGCATCATCGGGCTGGCTGCCATGGGTTATCGCATCGCCAAACCCCGTCCGCCGATCGTTCCGGTGCGCGGCGAACGCCTGCCCTTCACCACCGTGCTGGGTCGGGTCCTGCCCTTCGGCCTTGGCCTGGCGCTGGGCGGCATCGGCTTCGGTACCCTGGCGACCTTCATCACCCTCTATTACGCCAGTCAGGGCTGGAGCGGCGCGGCCCTGTGCCTGACCGTGTTCGGTTGCTTCTTCATCGGTGTGCGCCTGGTCTGTGCCAACGCCATCAACCGCCACGGCGGCTTTCGCGTCGCCATCGTCAGCCTGGCGGTGGAAGCGGTCGGTCTGGCCGTCCTCTGGCTAGCCCCCAGCGTGACCACCGCCCTGGTGGGCGCCGCCCTCACCGGGATCGGTTTCTCGCTGGTGTTCCCGGCGCTCGCCGTGGAAGCGGTGCAGCGGGTTCCGTCTTCCAACCGGGGCGCCGCCCTGGCCGGCTATTCGGTATTCATCGACCTTTCGCTGGCAGTGACCGGCCCCCTGATCGGCGCCGTGGCCACCCACTTCGGCTATGCCGCCAGCTTTCTCTGCGCCGCCCTGGCCGCGCTCGCCGGCCTGGCCCTCAGCGTCCGCCTCCTCTGCCGATTCGACGAGTCCTCTCGAGAACAGCCATGACCACGACCGCCCCTCCCGCTACCTCGCTCGCCATCACGCTGCGCATCGTCTCGATCGTCGTCTTCAGCTTCCTGCTGTTCCTGGCGATCGGCCTGCCGCTGGCGATCCTGCCGGGCTACGTGCATGACGATCTCGGCTACGGCTCGGTGATCGCGGGCCTGGCGATCAGTATCCAGTACCTCGCCACGCTGTTCACCCGCCCCCTGGCCGGCAAGCTGGCCGACAGCATCGGCGCCAAGCGCGGGGTGATCTACGGCCTGTTCGGCTGCGTCGCCTGTGGCGTGCTGACCCTGCTGGCCACTTCGCTGCAGAGCGTGCCTGGCCTCAGCCTGGGCCTGCTGATCGTCGGCCGGGTCATCCTCGGCATGTCACAGGCCCTGATCGGCACCGGCTGCCTGAGCTGGGGCATGGGCAGCGTCGGCATGCAGCATGTGAGCAAGGTGATCTCCTGGAATGGCATCGCCGCCTACGGCGCCCTCGCGATCGGCGCGCCGCTGGGCGTGGCCATGGTCGCCGGCCTGGGCCTGTGGAGCCTGGGCGTGGCCATCGCGCTGCTGGGCGCCCTGGGCCTGGCACTGGCCTGGAACAAGGAACCGGCGCCAGTGATTCCCGGTGAGCGACTGCCCTTTCACAAGGTGTTCTGGCGGATCAGTCCTTTCGGTCTCTGCCTGCTGCTGAGCTCCGTCGGTTTCGGCGCCATCGCCACCTTCGTCACGCTCTACTATGCGAGCAATGGCTGGCCCAACGCCGCCTTCTGCCTCACTGCCTTCGGCGCAGCCTTCATCTGTGCGCGGCTGCTGTTCGCCGGCACCATCAACAAGCTGGGTGGCTTTCGGGTCGCCCTGGCCTGTTTCACCGTCGAGACCCTGGGTCTGCTGCTGCTCTGGCTGGCGGTCACCCCGCAAATGGCGCTGATCGGCGCGGCCATGGCCGGCTTCGGGTTGTCACTGGTCTATCCGGCCCTGGGCGTGGAGGCCATCGTCAAGGTACCGCCCACCAATCGCAGTGCCGCGCTGGGCGCCTACTCGCTGTGCCTGGACCTGGCGCTCGGTATCACCGGGCCGCTGGCGGGGGCCATCGCCAATGGCTTCGGCTTCAGTGCCATCTTCCTGTTCGCCGGCCTCATGGCCCTGGCCGGCCTGGGCCTCAGCGCCCTGCTCTACCGCCGCGCACTGCGTGAGCGGCCGGACCTGGCGCCAGCCTGACCGGCTGGCAACGCCAGCGCCAGGCACCGGCTAATCACTCAGCTGATGTCGCCAGTCGGCTCCCTGCAGCGCCTACAGCGGACCGGGATCCGGGATCGGTGCTGGCGGCTTGGCGGGTTCGGTCAGGTTCTCGACCACTTCGTCTGGGATCTCGGTATCGATTTCCTCGTCGGCCATGTCGGAATCGTTGAGCGGTGCCTGATCGCCACCCAGCCAGAGGGCCAGCGGCGAGGTTGTGTCGGGCGCGGGAGAGAGAGAAAGGATCATGCCGTGGCTCCTGTGCCGGTAGGTCTCAGAGATTAGTAGGTCGGCAGCGCCAGATGTTTCATCCAGGTCCCTACCGCACGTCGCCGGATGGCAGGCAACTGACTGGTGCACGCCAGAGCGGCCGGTGCCGTTCTAGGGCAGGCTTCGCCAAGCTTGGCAGCAGGTGCGGCCGCGGATCCTGGCGATTGGCCAGGCGCAAGGCCCAGGCCTGACTAGACTGAAGAGATTCTCCACTCAGGAAAGGTCGCCCATGGATACCAACGCCCGCCCCCCTCACACCTCGAATCTGCTCGCGGTCGTTTCGGAAGACGAGTTGCTGCTGCAAGCGCTGGTCCGTGAGGTCCTGAAACAGGAAGGCTTCCATGTGGAGACCTTTGGCACTGCCGATGCCGCCCTGCAGTTTCTCGAACTGCACTGGCAACAGGTCAACGTGGTGGTGTCCAACGTGCGGATGCCAGGCGTGATCGATGGCATCCAGCTGGCGAAGATCGTCAATGAACGCTGGCCCGGGGTGCCTTTCGTGCTGATGTCCGGTTATGCCGGGTTGAGAAGTGACATTCCCGCCGGTGTGCCCTTCCTCCATAAACCCTGGACCCTGGATCAATTGACCGAGGCCGTCTGGCAGGTGGTACCGCTACCATCGCCTTGAAGACCGTAGACAGGATCTGCAGCTGTCTGCTGGGCAGACGCAGAATTCAGCGGGCGACGGTAGCCCAGATAGACCCCGGTAGACGCGAGCCGTCCAGAGCTGCTGCTGAAGAGGATAGCCAAGGCGACATTATCAATACGACCGACAACCCTTGCTGTCGCCAGGGACGGATGAAAGACCTGCCGGCCATGACGAGTATGCGCACACGGCGATATCGATAAGAAGCGATTGGAAGGTAATGGTCAATTAGCAATTCGCCGCTTGGCCAGGATTACGGAGCCTTACCGCCAATGAGCACCGTATCGGCTTGCAACGGTAAATGGGAGCCTTTAAGGCGAAGTTCGTTGACGGCGTACAGCACCATGATATTAAGTGCTTCGACATTCAACACCGTGCGTTTGACAATCAGGCGAGATACCTTTGCTGGCACCCTAGGATCCAGGAGCGTCAGCAAAACATCTTCACCCCGGTATTCGATGAAATGCTTCACCGGTGGATCCAGCATTTCCAACGCCTTTTTCAGCCTGTTCATGGAGCCCCCGGGGTAAAACTACTGAAACGTTTCATCTTTTTGACATACCGCTTTCCGTGCTGTCCCTGACCATCCATCCGGCGCCTTGGCTTCAGGCTATTTTCTAACCGTCGCGACACTGTTTCTGTAGCCCTATCAACAGGTACCGGAGAACGTCGAATGAACGAACAGGACCGGACACATGGCCTTCTGCTGCTGGAGCGATACGCCGCCGAACAAGATGCAATCAATCAGCTATTGCGGCAAATCTACGAATGCCATGGCACTTCTGACTCAGAAGCGCTCAGGGATATGCTGACGCTGTGCATCGCTGAAATACAGGATCGGCAGACCACCGTTCAAAGTGCGTTCCGCTTTTTACTTGATCTCAAGGAAAAGCCGGGCAAGGAATAACGAAGCGGCGATCAACCCGCATAAGCCGCTCTTCGGTAGTCGCTCATGCGCGGCAATCTCCAGCAAGGAATGTCATTGCCTATTAACCGCTTCGCCTTATATAAAACGGATAGCTTGGTCGGCAGCCTACACTTACAGCATACCGATTGTTTTCGACGTTGCCGATTGCATCACCCAACCCAACCTTGTTGCTCTACGATTTTTGGAGAAGGGTTAGCCCTATATGGCTGATGGAAAGGGACATCATGATGAATGTGGAGAATAGCCAGGCCACCCTGACATAAACCTAAAGAACATAGGCTTTTATGCCTGGAGGCCATGCCTCAGCGAGGCGCTCGTTTGAACCGAGAAGAACACGTCGAGGCAAGCCTATAGAGTCAGCCTGGCAATTACCTATCAGCGCCTATCGCGATCCGCCGCCCTCGTTAGCGGCGCTCCCTTACCCACCGCCGTTCGTGAAAGAGCCCAGCACCAAGGCTGGGCTCTTTCACGGCTCGGGTAGGGGCTACCGGGGCGCTGGCTCCTGGTCATCGGCTTCACCAGGCTCGGGCGCTGACGGATCGTCAGGCGCGGGGACAGATGGGTCGGCGACATCGGTGTCATCGGGTTTCAATGGCTCAGCCGGAGCGGGCTCTGTCGCCTGCCCACCTTGCGACGCGGCGAGCTGGGCGTCGATCCCGAACATCGCCCTCGCGATCATTCCGGGAGCCTGGGGCGAACTGAATCTTTGCCAATGACTGGTGGTTGTGATCATGGGTCACCTCACAGTGAGACCAATATTGGCCTCACTGTATTAGAGGCGCTACCGGGGTTACCTGTTCAGTGGCCACTATTACCGATGGTCCCAGGCTCAAGGCGCCTGCTTTCCATTCTCTTCAGCGGTTCGCGACCACTGCGACAGCGCCTGCTGACGTTCCTTCGCCATCTTCTGCTGCCGCAGCTCGGCATTCCGGGCCTGGGTTTCTTCCAGCGTAGGCGGCGACTCTTCCCGCGGTGCTCCAGCATCTATTCGGCTTTTCGTTTGCTCGGACATATCCTGCTCCTGGGATGGCGACATCAGTGCAGCATGAGCAGGGTCCTGGCGAGTGTCGTTCCGTGACCATCATCACCAGCGGTCCGAACATCGCTGGCGCAATGGCGAGTCGCAGCAGCCCTTTCGCCCCGACAGCGGCCTTATCAGCACTGGCGGACCTATGCGACAATGAACCCAATGTCCGGCATGAGCATCGGCTTCATGGCCTACAGCTGGAAATCCTCCTCCAGACTTCCTTTCCACCTACGCTCGCTGAGTCGGCCAGGTTCAGTTCTGAGCAAGATTGCCAAGCTCGGTGTCGGTATCGAATCGGTACCGTCAGTTCCGGCGACGCCTTTAGTCCCTGATAGGTACCCCCTTGATCTCCACCGCTAACATCACCATGCAGTTTGGCGCCAAGCCGCTGTTCGAGAACGTGTCCGTCAAATTCGGCAACGGCCATCGCTATGGCCTGATCGGCGCCAACGGCTGCGGCAAGTCCACCTTCATGAAGATTCTCGGGGGCGATCTCGAGCCCACCGGCGGGCAGGTGATGCTCGAACCCAACGTGCGCCTGGGCAAGCTGCGCCAGGACCAGTTCGCCTATGAGGACTGCACGGTCATCGATACCGTGATCATGGGCCACGCCGAGCTGGCCAAGGTCAAGGCCGAGCGCGACCGCATCTACTCGCTGCCGGAAATGAGCGAAGACGACGGCATGGCCGTGGCCGAGCTTGAGGTGCAGTTCGCCGAATACGACGGCTACACCGCCGAAGCGCGGGCGGGCGAGCTGCTGCTCGGCCTGGGCATCCCCCAGGACCAGCACTTCGGTCCCATGAGCGCCGTCGCCCCCGGCTGGAAGCTGCGGGTGTTGCTGGCCCAGGCACTGTTTTCCGATCCGGAACTGCTGCTGCTCGACGAACCGACCAACCACCTGGACATCAACACCATCCGCTGGCTGGAAGGCATCCTGGTCGCGCGCAACAGCACCATGATCATCATCTCCCACGACCGCCACTTCCTGAACAGCGTCTGCACCCACATGGCCGACCTGGACTACGGTGAGCTACGCCTGTTCCCGGGCAACTACGACGAGTACATGACCGCCGCCACCCAGGCGCGCGAGCGCCTGCTGTCGGACAACGCCAAGAAGAAGGCCCAGATCGCCGAACTGCAGCAATTCGTCAGCCGCTTCTCGGCCAACGCCTCCAAGGCCAAGCAGGCCACCAGCCGGGCGCGCCAGATCGACAAGATCCAGCTGGACGAGGTCAAGCCGTCCAGCCGCGTCAGCCCCTTCATCCGCTTCGAGCAGAACAAGAAGCTGCACCGCCAGGCGGTGACCCTGGAAAACGTCACCCAGGGCTTTGACGGTACCCCGCTGTTCAAGCGGCTGGGTCTGCAGATCGAAGCCGGCGAGCGAGTCGCCATCATCGGCCCCAACGGCATTGGCAAGACCACCCTGCTGCGCACCCTGGTGGGCGAGATGGCCCCCCAGAGCGGTGAAGTGAAGTGGACCGACAGCGCCGACGTGGGCTACTTCGCTCAGGACCATGCCGAAGACTTTGCCGACGATGCCACCCTGTTCGAGTGGATGGGCCAATGGACTCAGGGCGGCGAGCAGATGGTACGCGGTACCCTGGGCCGCATGCTGTTTTCCAGCGACGACATCCAGAAGTCGATCAAGGTCATCTCCGGTGGTGAACAGGGGCGCATGCTGTTCGGCAAGCTGATCCTGAAGAAGCCCAACGTGCTGGTGATGGACGAGCCCACCAACCACCTGGACATGGAATCCATCGAGGCGCTGAACCTGGCGCTGGAAAACTATCCGGGCACCCTGATCTTCGTCAGCCACGACCGCGAATTCGTCTCGTCCCTGGCGACCCGCATCCTCGACATGAGCGAGACCGGTGTGGTCGATTTCAGCGGCAGCTACGACGACTACCTGCGCAGCCAGGGCATCAACGGCTGACCCCGGGGTTCGTGTAGTGGGTCGCGCCACCCACTACACGAGCAAAATAGATGGTGCCCTAAGCAGTTACCCTAGGTATCATTTCGCACCGAAACGGGTACTCGACCAGGATCGCCGCGATCATCACCTATCGTTTGCGCCGGGAGACCAGGAGTCTCCTGCCACGTCTCGTAACACGTAGCGCCCCCTTCCGGCACGCTCGACGGGTTCCCTGTCGCATCCTGATCGCCCCGCCTGGCACCGGCTTCCCCCGGCTCGCCAGGACGCTTGGCCCCCACTCAATAAATCAGAACATTGCCGGACGGCCGCTGTCGCAACTGACTGCCATGCCCTACCGGTTGCCCACCCCTGCCCGTCCGTTCGCGGCCAGCCGGGGGTTGCCCAACTCGAGGTCGGGCTCCGACGCCCGCTCTCCCTCAGGTGTAAAGCGAGACACTGTCTCAGGAGTACGATGAATGCACAGTGGTAACGAAGAGTCGGATTTCGTTTTCGTCGGCGCGGGAATCATGAGCGCGACCCTGGCGGTCATGCTAAAGGAGCTGGAGCCCACGAGTACCGTAGAGGTCCTCGAACTGCTCGACGTAGGCGCGGCGGAGAGTTCCAACCCCTGGAACAACGCTGGAACCGGCCATGCGGCCCTCTGCGAGTTGAACTACACGCCCGAAAAGGCGGACGGCAGCATCGACGTCACCAAGGCCCTCAGCATCAACGGCATGTTCGAGGCCTCCAGGCAGTTCTGGTCCTACCTGGTCGAGGAAGGCCACTTCGGTTCGCCGCGCGCCTTCATCAGCCCGGTGCCACACATGTCCTTCGTGCATGGCGCCAAGGACATCGCCTTCCTGCGCAAGCGCTATGAAGCCCTCAAGGACCACGCCTGCTTCGATGGCATGGAGTATTCCGAGGATCACGCCAAGCTGCGCGAGTGGATGCCGCTGGTGATGGAAGGCCGTCCGGCTACCGAAGCCGTGGCGGCGACCCATGTGGCCGGTGGCACCGACGTCAATTTCGGCGCCCTGACCATGAGCCTGCTGGGTCACCTGCAGACCCGCCCCGGCACCCAGGTCCGCTACAACCAGAAGGTGGTGGACCTGACCCGCGAAGCGGATCAGCGTTGGCGCCTGACCATCGAGGACAGTCGTTCCGGTGCCACCCGCACGCTGATCGCCAAGTTCGTCTTCCTCGGCGCCGGTGGCGCGGCCCTGCCCCTGCTGCAGAAGTCCGGCATCCCCGAAGGCGCCGGCTACGGTGGCTTCCCGGTGAGCGGCCAATGGCTGCGCTGCGACGATCCGCACATCGTCGAGCGCCACCAGGCCAAGGTCTACGGCCTGGCCGGGGTCAACTCGCCGCCGATGTCGGTGCCGCACCTGGACACCCGGGTGGTGGATGGCAAGAAGTCGTTGTTGTTCGGGCCCTTCGCCGGCTTCACCACCAAGTTCCTCAAGCGCGGTTCCTTCCTCGACCTGCCCAAGTCGATCAAGTCGGGCAACATCGGCCCCATGCTCGCCGTGGCGCGAGACAACATGCCGCTGACCCGCTACCTGGTCGGCCAGGTGCTGCAGTCCTTCGACCAGCGCGTCGAGGAATTGCGCGCCTTCTACCCGGCCGTGCGCAAGCAGGACTGGCGCCTGGAGGTGGCGGGCCAGCGGGTGCAGATCATCAAGAAGGATCCGCAGAAAGGCGGTGTCCTGCAGTTCGGTACCGAGATCGTCGCCTCCGGCGACGGCACCATCGCCGCCCTGCTGGGCGCATCCCCTGGCGCTTCCACCTCGGTGTCCATCATGCTGACCCTGGTCGAACGCTGCTTCCCCAGCCGTTATCAGAGCGAAGAGTGGCAGGCCAAGCTGCGCACCATGTTCCCGGCCTTCGGCCACAAGCTGGCGGAAGAACCGGAGCTGCTACGCGAAGTGCGCGAGCGCACCACCCGCGTGCTGCAACTCGACCAGCCGGCGTGATGGCGCAGACGCCGGCCCGTTCATCCGGTCCGGCGTCTTCTTCCCTGCAAACCTCCTCCGAAACGCCCAACCCCGTCCAATCGCCTCCTCCCCGCCTGGGAGCAGGCTGGGGTGAGAACGTCTTTACCGTCTAGGCCTCCGCCTAGTCCCCCAGCGCCGCGCCCTCCCGCCGCGGATCGGCACCTCCCTGCCAGCCAGATCCGACCCGGCGAATGACCTGGATGCCACTGGTCATCTCGTCCTCGCGCACCTGATGTCCGCGCTGCTCCAGCGCCTGGCGCAAGGCCGGGGTGGTCTCGCCACGTTCCAGCTCGGTAGGGCCATTGCGGCTACCGAAATTCGGCAGACCCGCCGCCGCCTGAGGATCCAGCTGCCAGTCCAGCAAGCCGACCAGGGTCTTGACCACATAGCCGGCGATCTGGGAGCCACCCGGCGACCCCAGAGCCGCTAACAGGTCGCCGCTCTGGCGATCGAATACCAGGGTGGGCGACATGGTCGAGCGCGGACGCTTGCCCGGTTCGACCCGATTGGCCACCGGCAAGCCCTTCTCGCGGGGCACGAAGGAAAAGTCCGTCAGCTGGTTGTTGAGCATGAAGCCCTTCACCATCAGGTGGGAGCCGAAGTAGCTCTCCACCGTGGTGGTCATGGACAGGGCGCCGCCCCACGCGTCCGCGGCCACGACCTGCGAGGTAGAGACGCGCAGGGGCGAGCGATCCGGCGCCCAGGCCAGGGTGGGTCCGGGCGGAACACCCGGCGCGGCCTTGCCCAGGCTGCGCTCACCGACCTGCTGGGCGCGACTGGCCAGATAGCCCGGATCGAGCAGGCCCTTGACGTTGACCGGCACCAGCTCCGGATCTGCCACGTACTGGGCGCGATCGGCGTAGGCCAGGCGCTCGGCCTCGGCGATCAGATGCACGGCTTCGGGACGCGGCTCCTGGCCCGCCGGCAGAGCGGTCGGCACCGGCCGCAGCGGCGCCAGGGCCCAGGCCGGATCTCGGGCTTCCAGGGCCTGGAGAATGCCCAGGGTCTGGGCCACGGTGATGCCGCCGGCGGGCGGTGGCATGCCGCAGACACGCCAGCGCTGGTAGTCGGTGCACAGTGGCGTACGGGTCCTGGCGCGATAGCCGGCCAGGTCCTGGACACCCAGGCTGCCAGGATTGGGGCTTTGCTGCACGGCCTGGGCGATGGCCTGGGCCAGGTCGCCGCGATAGAGCGCGCCGGCGCCTTCCCGGGCGATCAGCGCCAGGGTAGCGGCCAACTCGGGATTGCGCAGCCGGGTGCCCACTGGCTTCACCTGCCCTCCGGCATCCAGGTACAGCGCGGCCATGCCGGGCGACTGCTTGAGGAAGGGATCGTGCACAAGCTGGTTGTGCAGCCGCGGCGACAACGGGAAACCCTCGCGGGCCAGGCGGATGGCCGGCTCGAACAGCACCTGCCAGGCCAGCTTGCCGTGGTCGCGATGCGCCAGCTCCAAGGCGCGCAGCACCCCGGGCACCCCGACCGAACGACCGCCGATACGCGCCTCCTCGAAGGCCATGGGGCTGCCGTCCGCATGCAGGAAGAGCCTTTCCGTGGCGCCCGCCGGGGCGGTCTCGCGACCATCGTAGGCCTGGACCTTGCGACCGTCCCAGTAGAGCAGGAAGGCGCCGCCGCCAATCCCCGAGGATTGCGGCTCGACCAGGGTCAGGACCGCCTGCATGGCGATGGCGGCATCGATGGCCGAGCCACCCTGGCGCAGGATCTCCCGCCCTGCCTCGGCGGCCAGAGGGTTGGCCGCCGCCGCCATCTGCCGGGTGGCTTCGCTGGCCGCCAGCCCAGGGCGGTAACCGGAACCGGCCTCGGGGGCCGTGGGCAAGGAGGTCTCGCGACTCTGGCTGCAGGCGGCCAGAGTCAGGGACAGGAAGAGAGGCGTAAGGATCGACAGGGGGGTTCGCAACGTGGGGCTCCTGGGCAACGGGGGCTTTCGCCCGCCAAGCCTAGCCCATCACTCGCACCCATGCCGCCTGGCTGATCTCAGAGCCGCAGGTGACGATGCAGAAAGCCGCCGCAGAGCACATCCAGCCAGAGCAGCTGGTGCAGGGCGACGATGGCGAAGAACACCAGCCGAAAGCTCAGCTTGACGGTCTTGTGGCGGAATCGCTGCTGGGCGATCAGGGCGCCCGGCCAGCCGCCGAGCAATTCGCCCAGGTGCAGCATGCGCTCTGGCACGCGCCAGCCCTTGTCGCGGGCGCGCTGCTTGTCGTGCTTGTAGAGCAGGTAGGTGACGATGCTCGCGATCAGATAGAGCGGCAACGGCCAGAGCACGCCACGGCCGAAGGCCAGGGACAGCATGCCTACCAGGGGCAGGATGAAGACCGCGATCTGCAGCAGCGCCAGCATGTCCTGGCGGGCGATGGCCGCGCGCTGCTGGTAGGGCGTCAGCGGCCCTGCCCGCTTGGCAGCCTTGGGGGAAGCGTTCTGCGTAGACGCACGAGCCGGCTTGCGCCGGCTCTGCTGTTCCTTCTCGGGTTTCACCCGGCGGCCTTGGCCGCGTGCCAGTCGATCCAGCCGAATTGCCAGGTGGCCAGGATCAGCAGTCCGAAGACGATGCGGTACCAGCCGAAGACCACGTAGCTGTGGTTGCCGATGAACTTCAACAGTGCCTTCACCGCCAGCATGGCGAAGATGAAGGAAGTGACGAAGCCGACCGCGAAGATCATCGCATCGCTGGGAACGAACATGTGGCGGTATTTGTAGACCGAGTAGACGGTCGCACCCACCATGGTCGGCATGGCCAGGAAGAAGGAGAACTCCGTGGCCGCCTTGCGCGACAGGCCGAAGAGCAGGCCGCCGATGATGGTGGAACCGGAGCGCGAGGTACCCGGAATCATCGCCAGGCACTGGGCGCAGCCGACCTTGAGGGCGTCATGCCAGCGCATGTCGTCCACCTCTTCCACGCGGATGCGATGCTTGCGCTTTTCCGCCCAGATCATGATCACACCGCCGATCACCAGGGCGAAGGCCACGGTGATGGGGTTGAACAGGTATTCGTGGATCAGGTCGCCGAGGATCACGCCCAGCACCGCGGCGGGCAGGAAGGCGACGATCAGATTGCCGGTGAACCGCTGCGCATAGGACTTGCGTGGCAGGTCGGTGACGATCTCGAAGACCTTGAAGCGGTACTCCCAGACCACGGCCAGGATGGCCGCCAGCTGAATCACGATGTTGAAGGCGATGACGGTATCGCCGCGAAAGCCGATCAGGTCGGCCACCACGATCTGGTGGCCGGTACTGGAAACCGGCAGAAACTCGGTGATGCCCTCGACTATCCCCAGAATCAGCGCCTGCAAGGCACTCCATAGGTCCATGGTATTACTCCATCCAAGTGAAACATTTGCAGGTAGCCGGAGCTGCAGGCTCCGGCGGCAACGGGGCTAGAACCGTGACGCTCCGCAGGGCTCAGCCCTTCGCGGTACCCAAGACAGCACGTGCTGAAGTCAGCGCCCGGCACCTTACCAGAGCGAGACCGGTTGAAGAGACCGATAGACGGCCATTAGGTGCCGTACAATGACCAATTCAATCTTTCCGGATGTGAAGCATGTCGTTTCTGGAGTCCCTCACCACCCTGCTGGGCATGTCGCCCGTGGAGCTGCTGGCTGCCGTTCTGGGGGTGATCGCCGTCTGGCTGACGGTCCGCCAGAACATCTGGGCCTGGCCCATCGGCCTGGTGATGGTGGTGCTCTACGCCTGGATCTTCCTGGACGTGAAGCTGTATTCCGACATGCTGCTGCAGTGCATATATGCCGTGCTGCAGCTCTATGGCTGGTGGCAATGGCTGAGAGGCGGCCAGCGGCACCAGGGCCGGGTGGTCAGCTCGCTCGCGGCGAGGCCCCTGCTGGCGGGTCTGGCCGTAGGTGCGCTGGGTAGCCTTGCCCTCGGCTATCTAATGGGCACCCATACCGACGCCGCCCTGCCCTGGCTGGATGCGGCGCTCACCGGCTTCAGTCTGGTCGCCCAGTTCTGGATGGCGCAGAAGCGGCTGCAATGCTGGGCGCTGTGGTTCGTGTTGGACGTCATCTATGTGGGCCTCTTCTATTACAAGGGCCTCTACCCCACCGCGATTCTCTATGCGGTCTTCGTCGGCCTCGCCGCCTATGGCTGGCTGGACTGGCGCCGCGCCCTGGCGACCGCACGATGAAGGTGGTGGTCCTGACCGGCCCCGAATCGAGTGGCAAATCCTGGCTGGCGACGATACTGAGCGAGAGATTCGGCGGTGTCCGGGTCGACGAGTACGTTCGCGAATACTGCGAGGAGCATGGCACCGACACCCGCCTGGCGGATGTGGAGCTCATCGCCCGCGAGCAATTGCGCCGCGAAGACCAGGCACGGCGCGCTGCGCCGGCCCTGCTGCTGCTGGACACCCATCTGCTGAGCAACCTGCTGTGGAGTCGCCTGCTGTTTGATGCGGCGCCCACCTGGCTGGAGCCGGCGCTGCTGGCCCGTCGCTACGACCTGCACCTGCTGCTCGATCCGCGCGACGTCGCCTGGCAGGACGACGGTCAGCGCTGCCAGCCGGAGCTCACCGAGCGCCTGGCATTCTTCGTCCAGTGCCGCGACTGGCTGCGGACCCACGGCCAGCCGGTGCTGGAAATCGCCGGCGACTGGCCCGAGCGGCAAAGGGCCGCGCTGGCCGCGGTGAGCCGATTGCTGCACGAGTCCTGACCCGCCGGTAGAATGACGTCCTATACCGGAGAACGCCATGCACGACGACGATGCCTCTTTCGCTGACTTCACCCGCGGGATCCGTCCGCTCAGGCAGGATCGCGCCGACACCGGCAAGTCGCGCGCCGACCTGGGCCAGATCGCCCAGCGCCGGGCCGATGCGACCAGGACCTCGACCACGACCCGGGTGGATGGCCTGAGCGATGCCTTCGTCATCGATGTAGGCGCCGAGGACGAACTCTACTGGGGCCGCGATGGCGTCCAGGACACCCAGCTGAAGCGCCTCAAGAGCGGCCAGATCCCTTTCGAGGGCAGCCTGGATCTGCACGGCATGACCGTGGAAAGAGCCCGGGAGACCCTCTGGGACTTTCTCGCCGAGGCCACCCGCCTGGAGATCCGCTGCGTACGCATCACCCATGGCAAGGCCGCGCGCCTGGATGGGCGTCGGCCGCTGATCAAGAGTCACGTCAACACCTGGTTGCGCCAGCACGCCCAGGTGCTGGGCTTCACCTCCTGCCTACCCCGCCACGGCGGCACCGGCTCGCTTTATGTCTTGCTCAAGCGCACCATGCTCGAAGGTCGCGACGAGTGACTCCGCGACTCGGGTGACGTCTCATCCGAGCGCCAACCTCCTTATCGACAAACAGGAACCCAAATGTCTCTCGAACAGCACTACTCCTCGATCCTGACCGGACTCGGCGAAGACATCGGCCGGGAGGGGCTGGTGGACACGCCCAAGCGCGCGGCCAAGGCCATGCAGTACCTCTGCCGCGGCTACACGCAGACGCTGGAAGAGGTGGTGGGCGAGGCACTCTTCACCTCCGACAACAGCGAGATGGTGCTGGTCAAGAACATCGAGCTGTACTCGCTGTGCGAGCATCACATGCTGCCCTTCATCGGCAAGGCCCACGTCGCCTACATGCCCAAGGGCAAGGTGCTGGGGCTGTCCAAGGTGGCGCGCATCGTCGACATGTTCGCCCGCCGACTGCAGATCCAGGAAAACATGACCCGGCAGATCGCCGAGGCCATCGAGAAGGTCACCGGTGCGGCCGGTGTTGCGGTGGTCATCGAGGCGCAGCACATGTGCATGATGATGCGTGGCGTGGAGAAGCAGAATTCCTCCATGGTCACCTCGGTAATGCTTGGCCAGTTCCGCGCCAGCGATGCCACCCGCGCCGAATTCCTCAGCCTGATCAATCGCTGAGTCGGTCGCGACGTCCGCCCGCCTGCAGGGTCGAAGCCTGGAACCTCCAGGAGACCTGCACGCCATGGCGGACGTCTACAGCCTCACCCTGTTCAGAGCCCAACCCGAACGTTCCCAGGCGCTGGGCGCCCACCTGCTGGACCTCGCCGCTGTGGCGGTGCAGGACGAGGGATGCCTGGACTATCGGGTATTCCAGGGTAGCGAGGACAATGACCTCTGGGTGGTCCAGGCCCGCTGGATCTCGCTCGCCGCCCAGGACGACCACTTCAACCAGCCACACACCCTCGCCTTCCTCGACGAGCTGCCCAAGCTGGCGGACGAGGTGGATCTGTACCCGCTGGCGCCCAAAAAGCCTACGGCTGGGCTTTGACGAGAGGCTGCCAGGGTTGCGAGAAAGCGTAGTAGGTTGGGCTGAGACGGCTCCATCGTCGAAGCCCAACGGGACCGGCACTGAGCAAGAGCTGTTGGGCTTCGCTGCGCTCAACCGAACCTACGATTTGAGTAACCGTAACAGTCATGGTGGTCCGCCGATGCGGTCAGGCCTGCAAAGGCATCACCATAGGACGGACAACGGCGTAGCCTTGGCCACGAACGGGCACCACACCAGGTGGAAAGCGCTGCGCGGCTTTCCACGCTACGGAGTTGGGTACCCGCAGGACGTTGCGGTCAGGTACGGCGCCGTTATCGCGGCCATGGGCCGCTCCTACAGGTGTTCGGTACGCCTGTAGGAGCGGCCGCGGCAGCGGACCGCCAGGGCCGCGATCAACGCAAACTCAATATTCGGACAGCGCGAAGCTCGTCAGGGCGAAGGTGGGGATGCCGGCGGCCTCCAGGCGCCTGGAGCCGCCCAGTTCGGGCAGGTCGACGATGGCGGCGGCTTCGTGGACTTCGGCGCCCAGGCGGCGGATCAGATTGCCGGCGGCGACCAGGGTACCGCCGGTGGCGATGAGGTCGTCGACCAGCAGCACTGAATCACCGGCACTGACGCTGTCCTTGTGTACCTCGATCACCGAATCGCCGTATTCGGTGCTGTAGACCTCGGTCAGCAGCTCGGCCGGCAGCTTGCCCTGCTTGCGGAACAGCACCAGTGGCTTGCCCAGTTCGTAGGCCAGGATCGGGCCGATGAGGAATCCGCGCGCATCCAGCGCCCCGACGTGGGTGAAGGTTGCCGAACGATAGCGCTCCAGCAGCTCCGCCATGACAGCGCGCAGCCCCTCTGGCGACTGGAACAGTGGCGTGATGTCCCGAAAGATCACCCCCGGCTTGGGAAAATCGGGCACGGCGCGGATGAGGGACTTCAGGGCGGATTCGGAAAAGGACATGGCAGAGACTCTCGGGCGCCGGGCGCCTGGTTGAATACGATTGCCCAGTATACCGGTGCCTGCGTGGCCGGGGCCAACCCGCCATCCCTGCGAGCTGAATCGATTCATGTAGTGGCTCGCGTTGACAGCTACCAACGAAGCGGACATCCTCGATCACGCGCAAACGTTTGCGCGACCACAAGAACCATAAGAATTCGGAGATTCCCCTATGCTGGCCTTTCGCCCTGCCCGCCTGCTGGCGGCTATCGCTTTCGCCTCCGCTTCGCTGATCCTGCCGCTCACCGCCAGTCATGCCACGGCCGCCGAAAAGCCCAAGGTCGCGCTGGTCATGAAGTCCCTGGCCAACGAATTCTTCCTGACCATGGAAGATGGCGCCAAGACCTATCAGAAAGAGCATTCTGCTGACTTCGACCTGATCTCGAACGGGATCAAGGACGAGACCGACACCTCCAGCCAGATCCGTATCGTCGAGCAGATGATCGTGTCCAAGGTCGATGCCCTGGTCATCGCCCCGGCCGACTCCAAGGCGCTGGTACCGGTGCTGAAGAAGGCCAGCGACGCCGGTATCAAGGTGGTCAACATCGACAACCGCCTGGATCCCGAGGTGCTCAAGTCCAAGTCCCTGGACATCCCCTTCGTCGGCCCCGACAACCGCAAGGGCGCACGGCTGGTGGGCGAGTACCTCGCCAAGCAGCTCAAGCAGGGTGACCAGGTTGGCATCATCGAAGGCGTCTCCACCACCACCAACGCCCAGCAGCGCACCGCGGGCTTCAAGGACGCCATGGAAGCGGCCGGCATGAAGATCGTCGGCGTGCAGTCCGGCAACTGGGAAATCGACAAGGGCAATGCCGTCGCCGCGGCGATGCTCAACGAGTATCCCGACCTGAAGGCCCTGCTGGCCGGCAACGACAGCATGGCGCTGGGCGCCGTCTCCGCCGTGCGGGCCGCCGGCAAGAAAGGTCAGGTGCAGATCGTCGGCTACGACAACATCAAGGCCATCCACCCGATGCTGAAAGACGGCCGCGTCCTCGCCACCGCCGACCAGTTCGCCGCCAAGCAGGCCGTGTTCGGTATCGACGCCGCGCTCAAGCTGGTCAAGGGCGAGCCCACCGGCGCCAAGGACGGCGTGATCGAGACGCCGGTCGAACTCGTCACCCAGCCCTGAGCCAAGGAGAGCCCCATGTCGTCCGAGGTCATCCTCAGCGCTCGTTGCATCGGCAAGACCTATGCCCAGCCGGTACTCGGCGGCGTGGACCTGGAGTTGCGCGCCGGCCAGGTGCTGGCGCTCACCGGGGAAAACGGCGCCGGCAAGAGCACCCTGTCCAAGATCCTCTGTGGCCTGGTGCAACCCACCACCGGCGAGCTGAGTTTCCTCGGCCGACCCTATGCCCCGGGCAGCCGCCGTGAGGCGGAAGCCCAGGGGGTGCGGATGGTCATGCAGGAACTCAACCTGCTGCCCACCCTCACCGTGGCGGAAAATCTCTTTCTCAATCGCCTGCCCCGGCGACTGGGCTGGATCGACCGACGCCAGTTGCGCGAGCAGGCGCGGCTGGCCATGGCCCAGGTCGGCCTGGAGGCCATAGATCCGGATACCCCCATCGCCGACCTGGGCGTGGGTCACCAGCAGATGGTGGAAATCGCCCGCAACCTCATCGGCGATTGCCGGGTGCTGATTCTCGACGAGCCGACCGCGATGCTCACCTCGCGCGAGGTGGATTTGCTGTTCGAGCAGATCGAGCGCCTGCGCGCCCGGGGCGTGGCCCTGGTCTACATCTCCCATCGCCTGGAAGAACTCAAGCGCATCGCCCAGCAGCTGGTGGTACTGCGTGATGGTCGGCTGGTGGCCGACGCGCCCATGGCGGAGTACGGCACCGAGCAGATCGTCAGCCTCATGGTCGGCCGCGATCTCGGCGAGCACCTCGACATGGGCGAACGCCGCTTCGGCCCGCCCCTGCTGGAGGTCAAGGGTCTCACGCGCGCCGACAAGGTCCAGGACGTTTCCTTCAGCGTCCGCGCTGGCGAGATCTATGGTATTTCCGGCCTGATCGGCGCCGGAAGGACCGAACTCCTGCGACTGATCTTCGGCGCCGATCAGGCCGATTCCGGCGCGGTGCACCTGGCCGGCAAGCCGGTCGACCTGGGTTCGCCGGCCAAGGTGGTGCGCCAGGGCATCGCACTCATCACCGAGGACCGCAAGGGCGAAGGCCTGCTGCTCAGCCAGCCGATCAGCGCCAACATCGCCCTGGGCAACATGGCCAAGGTCGCCCGGCAGGGCCTGGTCAGTGGCACGCGGGAAGCGGCCCTGGCCGAGCGCCATATCAAGGGCATGCGCATCCGCTGCAGCGATGGCACCCAGCCGGTGGGCGAACTCTCCGGTGGCAACCAGCAGAAGGTGGTCATCGGGCGCTGGCTGGAACGCGATTGCCAGGTGATGCTGTTCGACGAACCCACGCGCGGCATCGACGTCGGCGCCAAGTTCGAGATCTATGGCCTGCTGGCCGAACTCACCCGCCAGGGCAAGGCCCTGGTCGTGGTCTCCAGTGACCTGCGCGAGCTGATGCTGATCTGCGATCGCATCGGCGTGATCTCCGCGGGCCGCCTGGAAGCCACCTTCGAACGCCATGACTGGGATCAGGAGCGGCTGCTGGCCGCCGCCTTCGCCGGCTATCGCTCCCGCGAAGCCCTGCTGGAAGAACCTGTCCCGCCGCAAACCCTTTCTCAGGAAGCCATTCGATGAGCAGTCTTCCCGTCACCTCTTCCCGGCGTGCCTTCGGCCTCGGCCTGGGCACCTACATCGGTCTGGCCGCTGCGCTGCTGGCAATGATCGTGCTGTTCTCCCTGATGAGCAGCCACTTTCTCTCCTATGCCACCTTCACCACTCTGGCCAACCAGATCCCCGATCTGATGGTGCTGGCGACCGGGATGACCTTCATCCTGATCATCGGCGGCATCGATCTCTCGGTGGGTTCGGTGGTCGCCCTGGCCGCCGCCGTGGTCAGCGTCGCCACCCTGGAATGGGGCTGGGGCATCCTGCCGGCGGCCGCCCTGGGCATGCTCTGCGCGGCCCTGACCGGGACCCTCACCGGCAGCGTGACCGTGGCCTGGCGCATCCCCTCCTTCATCGTCTCCCTGGGCGTGCTGGAAATGGCCCGTGGCGCCGCCTACCAGCTGACCAATTCGCGCACCGCCTATATCGGCGATGCCTACGCCTGGCTGTCGACGCCCTTCGCCTTCGGCATCTCGCCCTCCTTCGTCATCGCCCTGCTGGTGATCGTGGTCGCGCAGCTGCTGCTGACCCGCTCGGTGCTCGGGCGCTACCTGATCGCCATCGGCACCAACGAGGAAGCGGTGCGCCTGGCCGGGATCAATCCCAAGCCCTACAAGGTCATCGTCTTCGCCCTCATGGGCCTGCTGGCGGGCCTGGCGGCGCTGTTCCAGATCTCCCGCCTGGAAGCCGCCGATCCCAATGCCGGCGTGGGCCTGGAACTGCAGGTGATCGCCGCCGTGGTGATCGGCGGGACCAGCCTGATGGGCGGCCGCGGCTCGGTGATCAGCACCTTCTTCGGCGTGCTGATCATTTCGGTACTGGCCGCCGGCCTGGCCCAGATCGGCGCCAGCGAGCCGACCAAGCGCATCATCACCGGCGCGGTCATCGTGGTTGCCGTGATCCTCGACACCTATCGCAGCCAGCGCGCCAAGAGCAAGGGCTGATGGCGACCATCAAGGATGTCGCCGCCCGCGCCGGCATCTCCTACACCACGGTCTCCCACGTGGTGAACAACAGTCGCCCGGTCAGTCCGGGCGTACGGAAAAAGGTCGAGGCGGCCATCGCCGAGCTGGGCTACGTGCCCAGCGGCGTGGCCCGCTCCCTGCGCAGTCGCGCCACCGGCACCTTCGGCGTGCTGGTGCCCAATGTGGTCAACCCCTACTTCGCCGAACTCGCGCGGGGGATCGAGGATCACTGCGAGCGCCAGGGTTACAGCGTCATCCTCTGCAATTCCGATGACGATGCCGACAAGCAGCTGCGCTATCTGCGGGTGCTCAAGGAGCGCCGCATCGACGGCCTGGTGGTCGCCACCGTGGACGGCGATCCGCGCTTCGCCCGCGCCCTCGCCGGCCTGCGCATCCCGCTGGTGCTGGCCGACCGGCCGCTGGACGGGGTCCAGGCCGCGCATATCCGCATCGATCACCACCAGGGCGGCCTGCTCGCCACGCGTCATCTGCTGGAGCTCGGCCATCGGCGGATCGCCTGCATCGGCGGCCCGGCCGACTCCCCCGTCGCCAGCGAGCGGATCACCGGCTACCAGGAGGCCCTGGCGGACGCCGGCCTCGCGCCTGGCGCCATCCAGCGCTGCCCCTTCACCGCCGCGGCCGGTCATGGCGCGGCCCGCGAATTGCTGGCCCGGGCGGAGCGCCCGACCGCGATCTTCGCCGGCAACGACACCATCGCCCTGGGCGTGTTGCGCGCCGCCGCGGAGCTGGGCCTGAGCGTCCCCGGCCAGCTCTCGGTGGTGGGCTTCGACGACATCGAACTCAGCCGCTATCTCTACCCGGCCCTGACCACCATCGGCCAATCGATCCGTGACCTCGGCGAGCGCGCCGCCCAGCTCCTGCTGGCGCGCCGCGAGACGGTCGGCAGCCCCTCCACCCACGACATCGCCGTACCCCGGCTGGTGCTGCGCGAATCCACCGCGGCGCCCTCTGCTCTGGAGACCTCCCATGCACCCTGACGTCGTCGTCATCGGCAGCCTGAACATGGACCTGGTGGTGCGCGCCCCGCGCCTGCCCAAGGGCGGCGAGACCCTCGCCGGCCATACCTTCACCACCGCACCCGGCGGCAAGGGCGCGAATCAGGCCGTCGCCGCGGCACGCCTGGGCGCCCGGGTCGCCATGATCGGTTGCGTCGGCGCCGATCCCTATGGCGATTTTCTCACTCGCAGCCTGGTGCAGGAAGGCATCGACTGCCGGGGCGTCTCGGTGGCTGCCGAGGTTCCCACCGGCATCGCTTCCATCCTGGTGGATGACCAGGGCCAGAACGCCATCGTCATCGTCGCCGGTGGCAACGGCGAGCTGTCCGCCGCGCACCTGCAGGCCCAGGAGCAGGTGCTCGACCAGGCCAAGCTGGTGATCGCCCAGCTGGAGGTGCCGCGGGCCACCGTGGGCGACGCCCTCGCCCGCGCCCATGCGCTGGGCAAGACGGTGATCCTCAATCCGGCGCCGGCCACCGGTCCGTTGCCGGCCGAGTGGTACGCCCATATCGACTACCTGGTGCCCAATGAAAGCGAAGCCAGCCTGCTGACCGGGTTGCCGGTGGACACCCTGGAGCGGGCCGAAGCGGCCGCGCGTCAGCTGGTCGCCGCCGGCGCCCGCCAGGTGCTGCTGACCCTGGGTGGCCAGGGCCTGCTGCAGGTCACCGCCGACAGCTGCCGCCACCACCCGGCCACGCCGGTCAAGGTGGTGGACACCACCGCCGCCGGCGACACCTTCCTCGGTGGCTTCGCCGCCGGGCTGGCAGAAGGTCTGAGCGTGGATGCCGCCATCGCCCTCGGCCAGCAGGCCGCCGCCATCGCCGTCACCCGCCCGGGCGCCCAGCCGTCCATCCCCACCCGCCAGGAGCTCGCCCGGTGAAAAAGACCTCCCTGCTCAACATCGCCCTGTCCCAGGCCGTCGCCAGTCTCGGTCACGGCGACCTGGTGGTCATCGGTGACGCCGGCATGCCGGTACCGCCGGGCACCCCGCTGGTCGATCTGGCCGTCACCCCGGGCGTGCCAAACTTTCTCAGTGTGCTGCAGGCGCTGCTCAGCGAGATGCAGGTGGAAAGTCATCTGCTCGCCGAGGAAACCCTCACCGCCCAGCCCCCGGCCCTGGGCGAACTGGAACGCCTGACCGCGAGCGGTGCCCTGGGCAGCCGCCGCCTGGTTTCCCATGACGAAATGAAGGCCCTGTGTCGCCAGGCGCGGGTGCAGATCCGCACCGGTGAGTGCCAGCCCTACACCAACCTGATCCTGGTCGCCGGCGTCGCCTTCTAGTCGACGACCCTGGCCAGCAGCCGCCGGGTCGCGAGCAGATCCAGCGGGCGGGCGAAGAAATAACCCTGGGCGTGGCGGGCACCCATGTCCCTGAGCAGTTGCAACGCCTGGGCGTCCTCGACGCCCTCGGCGACCACATCCAGCCCCAGTGACTCGGCCATGCGCACGATGGCGCGAACGATGGCGACGCTGCGCGCGCTCTCGGCCAGACGCAGGACAAAGGACTTGTCGATCTTGAGGCCACGAAAGCGATACTCGTGGACGTAGCCTAGCGAGGAGAAGCCCGCGCCGAAATCGTCCAGCACCACCGAGACTCCGTGGCGATCCAGGGCCTCCATGGCCGCCTTGGCGCGTTCCGGCTCGGCGACCAGGGCCCCTTCGGTCAACTCCAGGCAGATCCGCGACGGCGCCACGCCATACGCGGCCAGGATGCTCAGCACCTCGTCGGCGAAGTCCGGCCGTACGATGCTGTAGCTGGAGCAATTGACGTGCACCACCGGCCAGTGCGCCTGGGTCGGCTCGGCCAGGGTGGCGGCGATGCGCGTCAGCATGTAGGTATCCAGGCGTCCGATCAGGCGCATGCCTTCCAGCTCGGGTAGGAAAGCGCCCGGCGCCAGGACGCTGCCGTCCGGCTGACGCCAGCGGATCAGTGCCTCCAGCGCCGCCACACGGCCGCTGGTGACGTCGATGATCGGCTGGAAGAAGGGCTCCAGTTCGTTGCCATTCTTCAGCGCCTTGCGCAGCGCGCCTTCACGCACCACCTGATCGGAGACCACCTGGCGCAGTTCCTGGTTGAAGACCGCGAAGTTGTCGCGCCCACCCTGCTTGACCCGATACATGGCCGTATCGGCGTCGCGCAGCAGGTCATCCGGCTGGCGATGCAGGCTGGGATCGGCCAGCACGATGCCGATGCTGCAGGAGGCGAACAGGCTGTGGTCGTCGATCACCAGCGGACGATCGAAGGCCTCGATGATGCGCTGGGCGATGGCCACCGGCGAATCCAGGCCGCCACCGGGCACCAGGATGGCGAATTCATCGCCACCCAGTCGTGCCAGCAGGTCGGTCTCGCGCAGGCAGCTCGACAATCGCTCACCGGCGGCCACCAGCAGCAGGTCGCCGAAGGGATGGCCGAACTGGTCGTTGATCCGCTTGAATCTGTCCAGGTCGAGAAACATCACCGCCAGACCGGTCCCGTCGCGCTCCAGCGCTGCCCAGAGCTCGCCCAGGCGTTGCTGGAAGAAGCTGCGATTGGGCAGCCGGGTCAGGGCATCGTGGTTGTTCTCGTACAGCAGTCGGGCATTGGCCGCGTCCAGCGCCCGGGTGCGCTCCTGCACCCTGAACTCCAGGGCCTGGCGCGACTGCTGGATGGCTTCCGCGGCGCTGCGCCGGGACAGCGCGGTATCGATATGGCGCGAGACGAAGGTAAGCAACTCCTGGTCGCGCCGGCTGTAGTAGACGTCTTCGCGATAGCTCTGTACCGCCAGCACGCCGCGGACGTGCTTGCCGTCGTAGAGCGGGATGCCCAGCCAGGAGTAGGCCTCCGGGGTACCCTCGACCGGGGTGATCTCGCCCTGCTCGATCAGCAGCCGGGCCTTCTGCCGATCGATGATGCAGGGTCGCCGCTGGCGGATGGTGTACTCGGTATAGCCACGGGTGCCGCGCCGGGTGACGGGCGCCGTGGTACGGCGCTCGTCGGCGAAATAGGGGAAGCTCACCTCGCCCGAGGCGTCGTCGTAGAGCGCGATATAGAAGTTGTGGGCATAGAGCAACTCACCCACCACCCGGTGCAAGCCGCCCAGGAGTTCCGGCATGTCGGTACTGGCGCTGGACAGCTCGGCGATACGAAACAGCGCCGCCTGCAACTGCTCGGCGCGTTCGCGCTCGGCGATCTGCTCACGCAGCCGGGCATTGACCTCCGACAGCTCCTGGGTGCGCTGGCCCACGGTGGCTTCCAGGGATTCGCGCCGGAGGATGCGATCCAGGGCCATGGCCACGTCGCGGGCGATCACCTGGAACAGCGCCTGGTCCTCTGGGCCGTAGCGGCGCTCGCGGTCGTAGACCTGCAGGCTGAGCACCCCGAAGGTGCGATCGGCGCCGTCCTTGAGCGGGATGCCCATCCAGAACTCGGGAACCGAGCCCTGACAATAGTAGGGCCCCGACACTTGCGCCGCTTCGATCGCTTCCTTGGCCAGCAGCAGCGGTACCCCGTGCATGAGCACATAGGCGGTCAGGCAGGGCCGCTCGCGATCCATCAGCTCGAAGGAGCCGGGCTCCGGCGGACTCTCGTCGCGCTGATCGAAATAATAGGGATAGTGGATCTGGTCCGAGTCGGCATCCTGCAGCGCCAGGAAGAAGTTCTCGGCGTCGATCAGCGAGACCAGCAGCTCGTGAGTCCGCTGCATGAACAGTTGGCGATCCAGGGTCGAACTGGCCAGGTAGGTAATGTCGTAGAGCACCTGCTGGATGGCCTGGGCCCGCTGCAGCTGCAGGCGCTGCAGGACGAAGCCGAATCTCAGGGCCAGCGCGGGGAAATCGGTGTGGCCATCGGGACGGGCGAGCAACCAGCCCAGAGGCGTCGGGCCACTGCCGGTGGGATGGCAGTGCAGCCCGGCCTCGGCGGACAGCTGCGCCAGGGCCTCGTCATCGAGCAATTCCGGCCAGGCACTGGCGCCATTGCCGATGGCCATGCAGGACCAGTTGCCGCGGCGCTGGTACCAGGCCCAGTCGGCATCGGCGGCGGCCGCGCGCAGTTGCGCGATGATCTGCTCCGCCGCCATCCCCGGCGCGTTCGGATCCGGCCAGCGTGCCTCCAGCGGCCTGGCCGGGCGTGCGCCTGGCGACTGTTCCTCAGGCCCTCTCATGCTGACTCCTTCCCGTGCATTCCCCGAATCCTGACACAGATGCCCCTGGCTTCGGCAACTACCGAATGAACGGTTTCCTTGGCGGCGCGAACGGCAAAGATATGACTAAAGGCCAGAATGGGCTAGGACAAGAGTTATACAGCCGCAGGGCTCCTGTCCAATAACTCACCCTGCCAGACGATCCCCGGCCGCTGGGCTTGTAGAACAAAAAGGGCGAGCTTTCCCCATCGATCAGAAAGGCTGTCGCGCCTCGAATCTCTCGCTAGGCCAGGGCCACTAATAAGCAGACAGAACGCAATCTGGCGGGGCCCTCCAGCCCGTTGTCGCCCTTCTCCACGAGCAGGAATTTTCCATGACCTCTTCCAAGCAAGACAACCTCATCGACTGGCTGCGCGATGCCCACGCCATGGAGGAACAGGCCGAGAAGATGCTCTCCGCCCAGTCCGCCCGGCTGGAGCACTACCCGCAGTTGCGCCAGCGCATCGAGCAGCACATCAGGGAAACCCAGGAGCAGCGCCAGATCATCGAAGGCTGCCTGAGCCGTCACGGCAGCAGCGCCTCGACCCTCAAGGACATGGGCGGCAAGTTGATGGCGCTCGGCCAGACCCTGGGCGGCGCGCCCATGAGCGATGAGGTCATCAAGGGTGCCATCGCCGGTTACGTCTTCGAAAACATCGAGATTGCCACCTACACCACGCTGATCGCGGCGGCTGCCGAGATCGGCGACACCGAAACGCAGCAGGCCTGCGAACGCATCCTCGAACAGGAGAAGGCCATGGCGGCCTGGTTGCTGGAAGACCTGCCCGCCACCACCCGTGCCTTCCTCGAACGCTCCGCCGATCCCGATCTCACCGCGAAGCGCTGAACCGCCCGAGTTATACCGTGACTAGCCCCTGGAGGTTACATGTTCGTCCATAACAAGCGACTGCAATACACCGTGCGCGTGTCCGAGCCCAATCCCGGCCTGGCCAACCTGATGCTGGAGCAATTCGGCGGCCCCCAAGGCGAACTCGCCGCCGCCATGCGCTACTTCACCCAGGCGATAGCCGAGCTCGACCCGGGCCGCAAGGACATGCTGTTCGACATCGCCACCGAAGAACTCAGCCACCTGGAAATCATCGGTTCAATGATCGCCATGCTGAACAAGGGCGCCAAGGGCGACCTGGCGGAAAAGACCCAGGACGAAGCGGACCTGTACCGCTCTCTGACCGGCGCGGGCAACGACTCCCACCTCACCCAGATTCTCTATGGTGGCGGTCCGGCCCTGACCAACTCGGCTGGCGTACCCTGGACCGCGGCCTACATCGACACCATCGGTGAACCGACCATCGACCTCAGGTCCAACATCGCCGCCGAAGCCCGGGCCAAGATCGTCTACGAGCGCCTGATCAACGTCACCGACGATGCCGGCATCAAGGACACCCTGAGCTTTCTGATGACCCGCGAGATCGCGCACCAGAAGTCCTTCGAGAACGCGCTGCATTCCATTCAGCCCAACTTCCCCCAGGGCAAGGTGTCGCCCCGCCCCGAATTCGCCAGCGTCTACTACAATATGTCGCAAGGCGAAGGCGACATGCGTGGACCCTGGAATCAGGGTCAGGACTGGGAGTTCGTCGAACAGCCCGGACCGGCCGTGGATGGTGGCGACGGCCTGGCCAGCGTCAAGCTGCCACCGATGCAGGCCAAGGCGATCGAGCAGCTCGCCACCCGCACGATGTCAGATCCGAATGCCGCGCCGGTGACCGGTGCCGACCTGGGTGCCGGCCTGGCCAAGCAACTCGACAAGAATCGTCTGGAAGAGTGATGTCAAGGCGACGACGTCCACCGGGCGTCGTCGCCCTCCCTCCGGCCTGACGACCTTTCGTCGGCCAGCTCCTCTCGCTCCCGACTTCGCCAGAACCTGGCCATTTGCCATCGGTCCTACTGCCGTCATCGTAGTAGGGAAATCCCTGATGGAAGATTATCTCCTGGCGTTCGCCATGGTCGCTCTGACCGCCCTGTTCATAGGTCTCACTACCGTCGGTCTGGTGGAATTCACCTGATGGCGCTTTGCCGCCTTTCGCGCTGAACATTCGTCTGGCGGCGCAGTCTGCCGCTGTGCATTGATGCCACCACGTTGTACCGACGTAGTCAGGGACGCCACCATGAACCGCCACCTTTACGCCTTAGCCCTCGTTGCCGCCGCCGTCTGCAGCGCACCCGCGTTCGCCATGGATCAGAATGCCCTGCAATTCGAGCAGGCCAGCATGATTGCCTTCAAGAGCTGCGCGAACAAGGCGGTGATCGCCGGCACCCGCATTGGCGACACCGCCCGCTTTTCCGATACCGACACCTGCGTCGTCCAGGCGCTGTCGCAGATCGAGCCGGCCTATCAGCGAGCCCTCACCTCGCTGCAGAACAACGGCACCGCCCGGCGCTGCCTGCAGACCTACTACAGCAACTGGCTGACGCTGATGAAATCTCTGCCTGAGCTGCAGTCCAAGCCGCCATCCTCGGTGCTGCTGACCGCCAATGGTGGCGAGCGCCGCCTCAACCAGTACTGGCAATTCGTGGTCAGCGCCCGCTGAGCACGCACTGGCATCCCGTGGGGAGCCCGGCTCCCCTGTTCGCATTTCAGCCGATGGCGACATGCCCCGGCTGCGCTGCCACGCGCGCCAGCCAGGCCTGGATCGCCGGATAGCCGTCCAGTCCGAAGCCGCCTTCATGGGCAACATGGGTATAGGCATAGAGCGCGATGTCGGCGATCGAGTACTGCTCCCCGACCAGGAAGGGCGTGCGTTGCAGCTGCTGCTCCATCACCCGCAACGCCTTGTAGCCCCGTACCTGGCAGACCTCGTACTCCTCCAGGCGCTCCGCCGGCATCCCCTGGTAGAGCCGGATGAAACGCGCGACGGCCACATAGGGCTCGTGACTGTATTGCTCGAAGAATTGCCACTGCAGCACCTGGGTCCGCAGGCGCGGCTCGCTGGGCAGGAAGCGCGTGCCGTCGGCGAGGAAGTTGAGGATGGCGTTGGACTCCCACAGGCAGGTGCCGTCTTCCAGCTCCAGCACCGGAATCTTGCCGTTGGGATTCTTCGCCAGGAAGGCTTGGCTCCGGGTCTCACCAGCGAGGATATCGACCTCGTGCCAGCGATACTCCACGCCGAGCAGGTGCAGCATCAGCACCACCTTGTAGCAGTTGCCGGAACGACGATCGCCATAGACCTGATACATCTCACAGCTCCTTGCAATGGGGGGTGGCCGAGCGGATCACGCCGGCCAGGCGCGCGAGGCCGGTGTCCAGCCGCTCGGGCAGCACGTGGCTGAAATTGAGCCGCAGCAGACCGCGATGACGATCCGGCTCGGCGAAGAACGGCTCGCCCGGCATGAAGGCGACATCCTGCGCCAGGGCGGCGTCCAGCAGCGTACGGGTATCCAGGGGCGTTTTCAGCCGTAACCAGAAGAACAGACCGCCCTGCGGCATCTGCCAATCGGCGATATCGCCGAAATGTCGTGTCAGCGCCAGGGCGAAGCCATCGCGGCGTTCACGGTAGAAGGCCCGCACCTCCTCTAGGTGGTGGGCATAGCGCTCGCTGCCCAGCCATTGCAGCACCTGCCACTGGCTCATGCGGCAGGTATGCAGATCGGCGGCCTGCTTGAGCGCCCGCAGCGGCTTGAGCAACTCGGGCGAGGCGATCAGGTAGCCCACGCGCAGGCCGGGCAGCAGCGTCTTGGACAGGCTGCCGGTGTGGATCCAGGCGCTGCGTCGGAGCTGGGCGCACAGCGGTCGTGCCGGCGCGCCGTCATAGCTGAGCTCGCGATAGGGTTCGTCCTCGACCAGGGTCACACCGTACTCGTCCAGCAGGGCCGCCACCGCCGCTCGGTTGGCCGCGGAATAGCGCACGCCGGAAGGATTCTGGAAGGTCGGGATCAGATAGGCGAAGGCCGGGCGCCGCCGTTCCAGCTGCAGACGCAAGGCAGCCAGATCCAGTCCCTCCGGGGCCAGACTGACTTCGAGGCAATCCGCGCCAAAGAACTGGAAGCTCTGCAGCGCCGCGAGATAGGTGGGGCCTTCCACCAGCACCGGAGTGCCGACGTCGAGATAGAGTTTGGCGATCAGGTCCAGGGCCTGCTGCGAACCCGTGGTCACCAGCACCTGGTCCGCCGTGCAGTCCAGGCCATAGCCGCGTGCCTGAGCGGCGATGGCTTCGCGCAGTGCCGGCTCGCCCTCGCTCATGCCGTACTGACCCAGGCCGGCCGGCATCCGGCTCCAGTCCACCGCCGGCAGACAGCGCTCGGCGGGCAGGCCGCCGGCGAAGGACATCACTTCCGGGCGCTGCGCCGCCGCCAGGATGTCGCGGATCAGGCTGCTCTTGAGTCGGCTTACCCGTTCGGAAAATGCCATCTGCCCTCCTGTGGCCCGTGGCCGGCTAATGAGTCAAACTACTTGACCGACCCTAATGCACTCCGGAAAGACAAGTCAATATGCTTGACCTAAATCAGACCACCCAGCAGCGCCTGGTCATGGAGACCTTCTTCTTCGGCTATCAGGCGTTCACCGCCAAGGCCGACGACATGCTGGCGCGCCGCGGCCTGAGCCGGGTCCACCAGCGCATCCTGTTCTTCATCGCCCGCGAACCGGGACTGAGCAACAAGGCCCTGCTGGACGTGCTCAACGTCAGCAAGCAGGCGCTGAACATTCCGCTGCGGCAGTTGCTGGAGATGCAACTGGTGGCCATGGCGACCGACGCGACGGACAAGCGCAAGCGACGGCTGTCGCTCACCCGCGGCGGCGCCGCGCTGGAGCAGACCCTGAGACGCGAGCAGATGCGGCTGGTGCAGGCCGCGCTGGTCACGGCCGGAGCGGACGCCGCCGAAGGCTGGCTGGCCTTCAACCAGGCGCTGGCCGGTCGCCATGAAGCCGAAGGCAGCCAGGACAGTTCGCAACCCTCGGTCGACTCCTGAAAACTGTACCGCTGGTTCGCGGCCTCGGTGTACGGATACCCGCTAGCGACGCCTGGCTAAGCTGGCGCAAAGCCCAGGGATGCCCGTCATGACCGTCGAACTGCTCTCCGCCTTCATGCTCTTCGCCTTCGTCTCCTCCGCCACGCCCGGCCCCAACAACATGATGCTGCTGGCGTCAGGGGTCAATTTCGGCTTTCGGCGGACCCTGCCGCACATGTTCGGCATCAGCCTGGGCCACATGCTGCTGGTCATCTGCACCGGTCTCGGCCTGGGCCAGCTGTTCGTGCTCTATCCGCCGCTGCAGATCGCCTTGCGGGTCATTGGCGGCGGCTATCTGCTGTACCTGGCCTGGAAGCTGGCCACCGCCGCGGCCCCGACGCCGCGGGAGTCGGGCAGCGGCAAGCCCTTCGGCTTCTTCCAGGCGGCGGCCTTCCAGTGGGTGAACCCCAAGGCCTGGGTGATGGCCATCGGCGCGGTCACCGCCTATATTCCGGCCGAGAACTTCACCGCCAATCTGCTGCTGGTCGCCCTGCTCTTCGCCCTGATCAACCTGCCCAGCGTCAGCCTCTGGACGCTGTTCGGCATGGGCCTGCGCCGGCTGCTCAGCAGCCCGGCACGCTTGCGGCTGTTCAACTGGAGCATGGCGCTGCTGCTGGTGCTGTCCCTCTACCCCATCCTGTTCGGCCATCACTGAGGTTTTTCGATGCACGCGGCTCCGCAACGCCTTTCCCCGCTGGCCGATACCTCCCCCGCCGCCGTGGTCGCCGGCTTCGTCGCCATGCTGGTGGGCTACACCAGCTCCCTGGTGCTGATGTTCCAGGCTGGCCAGAATGCCGGCCTGAGTACCGGGCAGATCTCCTCCTGGATCTGGGCGCTGTCCATCGGCATGGCCCTGACCACCATCGGCCTGTCGCTTAGATACCGCACGCCCATCGTCATCGCCTGGTCGACCCCCGGCGCGGCGCTGCTGGTCACCAGCCTGCCGTCGGTACCCTACAGCGACGCCATCGGCGCCTTTGTCATCTGCGCCGTACTGCTCGCGCTCTGCGGTCTTACCGGCAGCGTCGACCGCCTGCTGCGCCGGGTGCCGCCGGCACTCGCCGCCGCCCTGCTGGCCGGCATCCTCTTCCGCATCGGTATCGAGATCTGCGCCGCGGCCCAGCACCAGACCGCCCTGGTCCTGGGCATGGCCCTGGCCTATCTGGTGGCCAAGCGACTGTGGCCGCGCTACTGCGTGCTGGTCGCCCTGGTGGTCGGCCTGTTGCTGGCGGCCGGGCTGGGGTTGCTGGACTTCCACAGCCTGCGGCTGGAACTGGCGGTGCCGGTGTGGACCACACCGACCTTTTCCCTGGCGGCCACCATCGGCATCGCCATCCCGCTCTTCGTGGTGGCCATGGCCTCGCAGAACATGCCGGGTATCGCCGTGCTGCGTACCGATGGCTACGCGGTTCCGGCTTCGCCGCTGATCGCCACCACCGGCCTCGCCTCGCTGCTGCTGGCGCCCTTCGGCTCCCATGGCATCAACCTGGCGGCCATCAGCGCGGCGATCTGCACCGGCCCCCAGGCCCATGAAGATGCCAGCAAGCGCTATACGGCGGCGGTCTGGTGCGGACTCTTCTACGGCCTCGCCGGGCTGTTCGGCGCCACCCTGGCGGCGCTGTTCGCCTCCCTGCCAGGCGAGCTGGTGATCTCGGTGGCTGCCCTGGCGCTGCTCGGTTCCATCATGAACGGCCTGCACGGCGCCCTGGCCGACCCTGGCCAGCGCGAGCCAGCGCTGATCACCTTTCTGGTCACGGCCTCGGGCCTGACCCTGGCCGGGATCGGCTCGGCCTTCTGGGGCCTGGTCGCCGGCCTTTTGGCCAGTTTGCTACTCACCGCACGCCGCGGTTAGAACCCGCGCCCCTCCGGACGGGTCGGAACTGGATCCTTCACGTCAGGAGAACACCATGTCCCGTACCAATCGCCAGTTCCTGCTCGCCAAGCGCCCGTCCGGCGAACCCACCGCCGACACCTTCGAGCGTGTCGAGCAGCCGATCGGCGAGCCCGGCGCCGGTCAGGTGCTGATCAAGAATCTCTTCCTCTCCCTCGATCCGGCCATGCGCGGCTGGATGAACGAGGGCAAGTCCTACATCAAGCCCATTGGCCTCGGCGAAGTCATTCGTGCCCTGGGCGTCGGTGAGGTGGTGGCGTCCAACCACCCGGACTTCAAGGTGGGCGACACGATCAACGGCATGCTCGGCATCCAGGATTACTACCTGGGCGAGCCCCAGGGTTTCTACAAGGTGGATCCCAGCAAGGCCAGCCTGCCCCAGTATCTCTCGGTACTCGGCATGACCGGTCTGACCGCCTACTTCGGCCTGCTGGAAGTCGGCGAGCCCAAGGCCGGCCAGACCATCGTGGTTTCCGGCGCTGCCGGCGCGGTCGGCAGCATGGTCGGCCAGATCGGCAAGCTCAAGGCATGCCATGTGGTGGGTATCGCCGGTGGCGCGGAAAAATGCCGCTATCTGATCGAGGAACTGGGTTTCGACGCCGCCATCGATTACAAGGCCGAAGCGGACCTTGCGGCCGCCCTGCACCGTGAATGCCCCAACGGTATCGACGTCTATTTCGACAACGTCGGCGGCCCGACCTTGGACGCGGTGCTGGCGCAGATCAATTTCCGCGCACGGGTAGTGCTCTGTGGCGCCATCAGCCAGTACAACAGTGACAAGGTGCAGGGCCCGCAGAACTACCTGGCGCTGCTCAGCAATCGCGCGCGCATGGAAGGCTTCATCGTGCTGGACCACGCCGCGCGCTATGCCGAGGCCCAGAAGCAGCTGGCGATCTGGCTGGCCGACGGCCAGCTCAAATCCCGCGAGCACGTGGTGGAAGGCCTGGACACCTTTCCCGAGACCTTGATGAAGCTGTTCTCCGGCGAGAACTTCGGCAAGCTGGTACTCAAGGTCTAAACCTCGCGTCGGAAAGTCGTCACCAGCGGGCCGCAATGGCGGCCCGCCTGGGCTTCAGGCGTCAACTTACAGACGGCCAATCGCCACCATTCTCCTAAGTCATTGATTTCATTGCCACTGCAAGACTGGCACACTTCTCGCTGTAGGGGGACTATCCGCCAAGGAGAACAGGCATGGTCCCGCCCTCGTCCAACACCATCAACCTCGATCGCGCTCGCCAGCAGCGCAACGCCAACCTCGCTGCCCCCGCCCGCGAAAGCGATCCGGCGGTGCTGGGCGCCCTGCGCCAGCGCCTGCTCGGCGTCCTGCAGACATCGCTGGATCTCGAACGGGTCCTGCAACTCTTCCGGCAGGAGGTAGATACGCTGGTGGACCTGCCCGGCCTCACCTACCGCAATGCCGCGGAGGACGTGGCCATCGGCCTGGGCGAAGACCAGGGTCATCAGGTGCACTATCACCTGAGCCAGGGGGATCTGCGCCTGGGGGATCTGACCTTCTACCGTCAGGAGCGCTTCCAGGACAGCGAACTCGGGGCGCTGGAATACCTGCTCGGCAGCCTGCTGTTTCCCCTGCGCAACGCCCTGCTCTACCGCGAGGCCCAGAACAATGCCCTGCGCGACGCCCTGACCGGTGTCGGCAATCGCAGTGCCCTGGATCGTGCCCTGGTGCGTGAGCTGGAACTGGCCCGGCGGACCCAGCAGCCGTTGTCGCTGCTGATGGTGGATCTGGACCATTTCAAGCGTATCAACGACCGCTTCGGCCACAGCGTCGGCGACGACGTGCTGCGCCAGACCGCCCGCACCCTCGGCAACAGCCTGAGAAGCATGGACATGGTCTTTCGCTTTGGCGGCGAGGAATTCTGCGTACTGCTGTCGGCCACCGGCCATGAAGCGGCGCATATCGTGGCGGAACGCCTGAGAGCCGCGGTGGAGGCCCAATCGGAGACGGCTGGCGCCATCCCGTTGCCAGTCACCCTGAGCCTGGGTCTGGCGACCCTGCGTGACGTCGAGTCACCGCGCTGTCTGCTGCTGCGCGCGGATCGAGCCCTCTATCAGGCCAAGGCCGAAGGCCGCAATCGATTCTGCAGCCTGGCCTGAGGGTCGCCTGGGGCCAGGCGACCTCTCTGCTTAGCGGCGACCGCCCTTGCCGGTACCGCCACCGCTCGGACCACGACGCGGCGCGATGCCCGGCGAGGTACGGCCCTTGCTGACCGGCTTGCGGCCCATTTCGCTGGGACGCTCGGCCACGGCCGACCCCTGGGGCTTGCTGGCCTTGCCCGTCTTGTTGAGCTTGTTGCGCGAACCCCGACCGGCATCGATCGGCCGCGCGGTCTTGCGCTGCTGACGCTCGAGCTTTTCCTTGGTCTTGCCGCCCATGGACGGCAGCGCTACCGGCGGCAGGCCGACTTCTCCGGCGAGGATGTCGATCTCCCCCTGGGTCATCTCGCGCCAGCGCCCGACCGGCAGATCGCTGGTCATGAACACCGGACCGAAACGTACGCGCTTCAGTCGGCTCACCACCAGGCCCTGGGATTCCCACAGCCGCCGTACTTCGCGGTTGCGGCCTTCCATCACCACGCAATGGAACCAGTGGTTGAAGCCGTCGCCTTCCGGCGCCTGCTGGACGTCGGTGAAGCGCGCCGGGCCGTCTTCGAGGATCACCCCGTTCTTCAGGCGCAGCAGCATCTCTTCGGTCACCTCGCCCCGTACCCGTACCGCGTACTCGCGGTCCATCTGGTAGGACGGGTGCATCAGCCGGTTGGCCAGTTCGCCATCGGTGGTGAACAGCAGCAGGCCGGTGGTGTTGATGTCCAGGCGACCGACATTGATCCAGCGGCCCTGCTTGGGCTTGGGCAGGCGGTCGAAGACAGTGGGCCGACCTTCGGGATCGTCACGGGTGCAGATCTCGCCCTCGGGCTTGTTGTAGATCAGCACGCGCCGCACCACTTCCTCGGCCTGGTCACGCTTGAGCAGACGTCCGTCCACTGCGATGGCGTCCTTGGGCATGACCCTCAGACCCAGGGGCGCGACCACGCCGTTGACCTTGATGCGGCCTTCGCCGATCCAGGCTTCGACGTCGCGCCGCGAGCCGACGCCCAGGCGCGACAGCACCTTCTGCAGCTTTTCGCCAGCCGGCGCGGGGACGGTTTCATCGAGGGATTCGTTTGGGGGATTCTTGTCGAGGGTCATCAGGCACCTCCCGGTGTAGTGGACGACAAAGGCGCCGCGGAACGGGCGCCAGGAAAAAGACAGGGGCGCATGATAGCGCCCCTGCTCGCGCCAGCCTAGCGAGTGTGGTGTCTCAGAAATTGACTGCACAATCTTGGCGGCACTTTTTCGGCTTTGGCGGCGTTGCCCTCCTCGCCATAGCCCTGCTATGACTGGTCCCGGCGCCTGGCCACACCGGGGCGCCGAACTGCCAAAAAATCACCCGCCCATTCTTGCGCGAACTTCAGAGACAACACACTAGCCCGGCAGGTGACGGATGGCCGCAGGCTCAGTCCAGGGTGGCCAGGGCTTCGCGGCAGAGCTGCTCGACGCGCGTCCAGTCCTTGGCTTTCACCACGTCGCCGGGCAGCATCCAGCTGCCGCCGACGCACAGCAGGTTGGGCTGCTGAAAGTAGTTCTTCACGTTGCCCGGGTTGACGCCACCGGTGGGGCAGAACTTGAGTTCGGCGAAGGGACCGGCGAAAGCCTTGAGTGCGTCGACGCCACCATAGACGTTGGCGGGAAACAGCTTGAAGCGACGATAACCCAGGCGGTAGGCCTGCATGATCTCCGAGGGCGTGGCGATGCCCGGCAGCAGCGGGATGGGCGCCGATACCCCGGCCTGGAGAATTTCCTCGGTGGTGCCCGGAGTGACGATGAACTGGGCGCCAGCCTCGACCGCAGCGTCGAACATCCGCACGTCCAGCACGGTGCCCACGCCAACATCCAGCTCAGGACGTTCCTGGCGCAGCAGGCGCACCGCGTCCAGTCCGTGGGCCGATCTCAGGGTGATTTCCAGGGCGGTGAGCCCCCCCGCGGCCATGGCGTCGGCGAAGGGCAGCACGTCGGCGGGATCGTTGATCACGATCACCGGCAGGATCCGCGCGCGGGCGCACAGGGCATCTAGGGTCGCGATCTTGTTCTGCATGTCCAAAACTCAACTCCTCGTCAGGGGCACCAATAGACGACCAGGGGTTCGCGCAGGAACGCCCTGATCGGAGTGGCCAGCTCGTCGCCCGCGGCCAGAGCGGTTTCCAGCACCTGTCGCTTGCCCGCACCCTGGATGGCGAGGATCTGCTGCCGCGCGCGACTCAGGTAGGCCCGGCTCAGGGTGATGCGGGTCTGAGGCGCGGACGGTGCCACGCCGGGAAAACTCAGGCGCTCGCTGGCCGGATCCAGGGCCGCTTCCAGGCCGGGACTGCCGGGGAACAGCGAGGCGGTATGGGCGTCGTCGCCCATGCCCAGCACCAGCACATCGGGGGTCGCCAGGCTGTCGCGCAGCCGGGCCTCGGTCTGGGCCATGCCCTCTTCCGTGGAAGCGGCCGGGCTATAGAGATCGACGAAACCGGCGGCGGCAGCGGGTCCCTGGAACAGGTGCTGGCGCAACAGACCGGCATTGCTGTCCGGATGGTCACCGGGTACCCAGCGCTCGTCCGCCAGGGTGACCAGCACCTTGGACCAGTCCAGCTCGGCCTGCGCCAGGCGCTCCAGGAAGGGCACCGGACTGCGGCCACCGGAAACGATCAGCAACGCCTCGCCGCGCGCCGCCAGGGCCTCGCGCAGCGCCGTGGTGACCGTCTCGGCCAGCGCCGTGGCGTGGGCCTCGCGGTCGGGCAATTCACGCAGGGTCACACCCTGCCCCAGATCAGACGTCGCCATACCAGGATCTCCCGTCTCGTGCGATCAGTGCGATGGAGGTCAGCGGACCCCAGCTGCCGGCGGCATAGGACTTGGGCGAGTCGCCCATTTTCGACCAGCCATCCATCAGCTGATCGCACCACTTCCAGGCCGCTTCGATCTCGTCCTTGCGGACGAACAGCGACTGATTGCCCTGCATGACTTCCAGCAGCAGTCGCTCGTAGGCATCCGGCGTGCGCAGGTGCTTGAAGGTCTCGGAGAAATTGAGCTGCAGCGGACCGCTGCGCAGCTGCATGCCCTTGCGCAGGCCCTGGTCCTTGCTCATCACCTGCAGCGAAATGCCTTCGTCCGGCTGGATGCGGATGATCAGGCGGTTGCTGATCAGGCTGCGCTGCTCGGGGGCGAAGATGTAGTGCGGGGGTTCCTTGAAGTGGATGACGATCTGCGACAGCTTCTGTGGCATGCGCTTGCCGGTACGCAGATAGAAAGGCACGCCCGACCAGCGCCAGTTGCGGATGTCCGCGCGGATGGCGACAAAGGTCTCGGTGCGGCTTTCGGTGTTGGAATTGGGTTCTTCCAGATAACCCGGCACCGGCTTGCCGTCGCTGTAGCCGGAGGTGTACTGACCCAGGACCACGCGGCTGGCGAGCTGGTCGGCGGTAATGGGCTCCAGCGCCTTGAGGACCTTGACCTTCTCGTCACGGATGCTGTCGGCCGACAGATCCGCCGGCGGGTCCATGGCGGTCAGGCAGAGCAGCTGCAGCAGGTGGTTCTGCACCATGTCGCGCAACTGGCCGGCCTGGTCGAAATAGCCCCAGCGACCCTCGATCCCGACCTTCTCGGCCACGGTGATTTCCACGTGGGAAATGTAGTTCTGGTTCCACTGGGTCTCGAACAGGCTGTTGGCGAATCTCAGGGCGATGAGGTTCTGCACGGTCTCCTTGCCCAGGTAATGGTCGATGCGGTAGACGCGGTCTTCGGGGAAGAAGCGCGCCACCGCGTCGTTGACCACCTTGGAGGATTCCAGGTCGTAGCCGATGGGCTTTTCCATCACCACCCGGGTGCGCTCGCACAGGCCGACGGCGGCGAGGTTCTCGCAGATGGCACTGTAGACCAGCGCCGGGGTGGCGAAATAGGCGATCAGTGGCGAGGTCTCGCCCACATCCTCGGCAAGTCCCGTATAGTCTTCGCGATTGCGAAAATCGACGGCGCGATAGCCCAGGCGACCGCGCATCCGGGTCCATACCGCTTCGTCCCAATCGGCCTTGGGCACATAGTGGCGCAGGCGCTCCTCGATGTGCTCCAGCTGCTTGACCCCATCGCCCTGGTCACGCGCCAGCGCCATGATGCGGGTATCCTCGTGCAGCAGACCTTCGCGATCCAGCTGGTAAAGGGCAGGGAAAAGTTTGCGCAGGGCCAGGTCGCCCAACGCGCCGAAGATTGCCAGGGTACAGGGTAGAACTCGGACGCCAGCCATAAATATTCGTTCTTTTACTTAAAGTTTGAGATATTCCAGCACTATCATAGGGGAGCTGGGGCGATTCGCGTAGTCTTTATATTAAAAAATACGGTGCAGGGGTAAGCCCGGCCCATACCTTTTATAGCCTTAGGATAGAGGCACAACAACCACTAGGAGTTCTCATGGATCGTGCCAGCACCCTGCTGCAAACCATCCAGAACCGCATCGGCGAACTCAACCGCGCGGAACGCAAGGTCGCCGAGGTCATCCTGCAAAATCCCCGGCAGGCCACGCGCTACACCATCGCGGCCCTGGCCCAGGCGGCGCAGGTCAGCGAGCCCACCGTCAATCGCTTCTGCCGCTCCCTGGGCGTGAGCGGCTACCCGGAGATGAAGATCCAGCTGGCGCAGAGCATCGCCAGCGGCGCGGTCTATGTCAGCCAGGCGGTGGAAGCCAACGACGAATCCGAAGCCTACGCGGAAAAGATCTTCAGCAGCACCATCGCCTCGCTGGACAGCGCCCGCCAGCGACTGGACGCCCGCACCGTGGATCGCGCGGTGGACCTGATGATCCAGGCGCGGCAGATCCACTTCTTCGGCCTGGGCGCCTCGGCCCCCGTGGCCCTGGACGCCCAGCACAAGTTCTTTCGCTTCAACATGGCGGTGTCGGCGCATTCGGACGTGCTGATGCAGCGGATGCTCGCCTCCATCGCCAGGACCGGTGATCTCTTCGTGATCATCTCCTACACCGGTCGCACACGCGAACTGGTGGACGTGGCCAAGCTGGCGCGGGACAACGGCGCCTCGGTGCTGGGCCTCACCGCCAGCAACACCCCGCTGGCCAAGGTCTGCACCCACAGCCTGGACATCCCGCTGCCGGAAGACACCGACATCTACATGCCCATGACCTCGCGGATCATCCAGCTCACCGTGCTGGACATCCTGGCTACCGGGGTCACGCTCAAGCGCGGCGTGGATTTCCAGCCGCACCTGCGCAAGGTCAAGGAAAGCCTGGTCGCGACCCGCTATCCCTCGGAGCCCGACCAGGGCTGAGCGCCCTGGTCACTGTGCAAAACCTGCTTACGGTCTCGCGAGCCAGAGCCAAACAAGGCCTAGGCGGCCCCACGCAAGCGCCTGAGGAAGCGGAGTTTACCTGGAGTAAACGAGCATTCCGACAGGCTGGCCTTCCAGGGCGATTTCGACGCGTTTCGCTCCGACGCGCAGCAGATCGTAAGCAGGTTTTTAGATGTCGTCGCGGTGGCTGAACAGGTCCCAGGTCGACATGAACAGCGCGGCGATCAGCGGGCCGATCACGAAACCGTTCAGGCCGAACAGCGACATGCCGCCAATGGTTGAGATCAGCACCACGTAGTCGGGCATCTTGGTGTCCTTGCCGACCAGGATGGGGCGCAGCAGGTTGTCCACCAGGCCGATCACCACCACGGCGAAGACGATCAGGATGACCCCTTTGATCACTGACCCGGTCGCCAGGAAGTAGATGGCCACCGGCACCCAGATCAGCGCCGAGCCGACCGCCGGCAGCAGCGACAGGAAGGCCATCAGGGTGCCCCAGAGCACCGCCCCCTGGACACCCAGCACGCCGAGGATGAAGCCGCCCAAGGCGCCCTGTACCACGGCGACGATGATGTTGCCCTTGACCGTGGCGCGCACCACGGCGGTGAACTTGGCCATCAGGCTGCGCTTGTGCATGTCGCTCAGCGGAATGGCCTTGCGGATCAGCGCCACTAGCTGCGAACCATCGCGCAGCAGGAAGAACAGCAGATAGAGCATCACGCCGAAGCCGATCAGGAACTGGAAGGTCCCCTGGCCGAAGCTGAAGGCCTGGGTAGCGACGAACTGGCTGCCCTGCATGGCGCCTTCGGAGAGCTTCTGGCGAATGCCATCCAGGTCGCCGGCACCGAAGCGCTCCAGCACGCCACGCACCGAACCCGGCAAGGCGCCCCAGATCTGCTGATAGTACTGGCCGAAGTTGAGCTGACCGCTGCTGACCTGCTGGTACAGCAGCGAGCCTTCCTGCACCAGGGAGATGGCGATGAACACCACCGGCAGGATGACGATGAGCAGGATCACGAACAGGGTGCAGAGCGCCCCCAGGTTGCGTCTGTTGTTGAAGCGCCGGACGAACCAGCGCTGCAGTGGGGCGAACAGGATGGCGAGGATGGCGCCCCAGAACACCGCCCCCAGGAAGGGCGTGAGGATCCAGATGAAGGCCAGCGAGACCACCACCAGCAGGATCAGGAACGTCTTGTTTTCCAGCCGAGCACTTTTCATTGGCTTTCGCGATTCCAAACAAGGATGACAGGCCTTGCTTAGAGCCTCGGAAGCCGTGGGGTTCCCATAAGCACCCCCAACTCGGCCCGAAGAGGCGCGCCGGCATGGCCGGCGCGCCCGGGATCATACCCGAAACTGACGGACCAGGCCGTCCAGGCGCTCGCCCAGGCCGACCATGCCGGCGGTGTTGCGCGCGCCCTGCTGGGCCCCCTGGGCCATGCTGTCGACGGCATTGGCGATGGTGTGGACGCTGCGATTGACCTCTTCGGCCACCGCCGTCTGCTCCTCGGCGGCACTGGCGATCTGGGTGTTCATGGCGTTGATGGTGGCGATCAGCTCGCTGATCGCGGCCAGGGCGGTACCGGCCTGCTCGGCCTGGGCCGTGGTGGCCTCGCCCATGCCGCCCGAGCGCTCCATGGCCCCGACCGCACGGCCGGTGGCCTGTTGCAGGCGATCGATCATGCCTTGGATTTCCTGGGTGCTCTGCTGGGTCCGGCTGGCCAGGGCCCGTACCTCGTCGGCGACCACGGCGAAACCGCGACCGGCCTCGCCCGCCCGGGCCGCTTCGATGGCGGCGTTGAGCGCCAGCAGGTTGGTCTGCTCGGCAATGGCGCGAATCACGTCGAGCACGCCGACGATGGCCCCCACATCCTGCTTGAGACCATCCAGGGACACGCTGCTCTGGCGTACCTCCTCGACCAGTTCGTGGATGCGCGCCACGCTGGCGGCGACCGTTTCGCTGGCCAGCCGGCCCTTTTCCTCGGTCTGCCGGGTGGCTTCGGAGGCCTGCAGGGCACTGCTCGCCACTTCCTGGGCCGCCGCGGACATCTGGTTGATGGCGGTGGCCACCTGGTCGGTCTCGCTGCGCTGGCGCTGCATGTCGCGATCGGTGCGCTGGGCCTGCTGGGCGACGTCGTCGAGCAGGCCGGTGAACTGGTGGGTGATGTCGACGACCTGGGCGATGGTGCCCTGGATGCGATCGACGAAGCGATTGAAGGCGGCGGCCAGTTCACCGATCTCGTCGCGCCCGTTGACCGGCAGGCGGCGGGTCAGATCGCCCTCCCCGGCCGCGATGTCGTCGAGATTCTCCCGGATCTGCGCCAGCGGCCTGAGAGTGCGGGCGGCAAACAGCTGCGCGGCGATGCCGATCACCACCAGCAGCACCCCGGCCACGCCGAAGATCAGCCAGAGCTGGTCCTGGGTGCGCTTGGCGACCTGCTGGGCCACGGCAGCGACCTCGGCCTCCACGCCATCCAGATTCACCGCCGAGCCGATCACCAGATCCCATTTGGGCAGGTAGTCGGTGTAGGCGAGCTTGGGCACCAGCACGTCCTTGTTGCCGGGCAGCGAAGAGCTGTAGCGACTGAAATGCGATCCATCCTTGCCGACCCGCACCAGTTCCTGGTTGAGGTAGAGGCCACTGGGATCGCGATTGTCCTTGAAGCTCTTGCCGATACCGGCCGGATCGTTGCCCTTGAACAGGCGGACCACGTTGGAATCGTAGCCGAAGAGGTAGCCGTCCTTGCCGTAGCTGATGGCCGACAGCAGGCCGATAGCCTCCTTGCGCGCCTCGGTATCGCCTGCGGCGGCCTTGTCGTAGAGCGGCTTGACCACGGTCATGGCCGCTTCCACGGTGTTCTGCAGGGCGCTGCGACTCTGGACCATCAGCCGCTCGCGAGCGTCGGCGACGTCCCTGGCAGCCTGCTCGTGCAAGACCCAATAGGACAGTCCACCCAGCACCAGCGTGAACAGGCAGACGGGCAGGACTGCCAGTAAGGTGACTTTGAATTTGAGGCTCACGAGGTTCTCCTTGGTCGCAAGAGCTTGGACCGTTATCGGCGCCCTGCCCGATAACTTGACCAGGAAGTCACTTGAGTGACGGGGTGCGCGCTGGCGCCGGCAGCCGGATGACCACTGCCAGCCCACCCAGCCCGGAGGTCTCGAGAACGAGGGTTCCGCCGCAGCTGTCGACGATATCCTTGGCGATTCCCAGCCCCAGGCCGTGACCGCTGACCGCTTCATCCAGCCGGGCACCCCGATCGAGGATGGTCTCGCGCTGGGCTTCCGGCACACCGGGTCCGTCGTCCTCGATCTGGATCAGATAGCCTTCGGCATCCTGCGCCACCTCCAGCCGAACCTGCTGATCCGCCCATTTGCCGGCGTTGTCCAGCAGGGTGCCGAACAATTCCAGCAGGTCTTCCCGGTCCCAGGGCAGCCGCAGCCCCGCGGGTAGCCGGCACTCGAACTGCAGGTGCTCGCCATGCAGCCGATTGAGCAGCGTGCAGAGCTCGCGAAGCTCGGCGCCGTCCAGGTGCGCGCCCGGCAGGGCCTCGCCGGCCAGCCGCGCACGGCGCAATTCCCGCTCCAGGCGCTGGCGGATACGGCCCAGTTGTTCGCGCAACACCTCGCGCTGTTCGGGCATCGCCTGCAAGTCGGGACGCTCGGCCAGGCTGGTCAGCACCGCCAGCGGGGTCTTGAGCGCATGACCCAGATTGCCGATGCCATGCCGCGCGCGCTTGAGGCCGTCTTCGGTGTGGCGCAGCAGGGCATTCATTTCTCCCACCAGCGGTTCGAGCTCGGCCGGCACGCTGGCGTCCAGCGTCGAACGGCGTCCCTGATGCAGCTGGGCGATCTGCTCGCGTACTTGCTCCAGCGGGCGCAGCGCCCGGCGCACGATCAGCCGTTGCAGCAGCAGGACCAGCAGCAAGGTCGCCAGCCCCAACGAGCCACCGAACGCGAGGATGCGCGCCAGGTTGCTCAGCAGGGGATTGTAGTCGTCGGCGACCGTTACCTGCACCGCCTGGCCATAGCGCTGGTAATCGGCGCGGTAGGCGAGCAATCGCTGGCCACTGGGGCCATCCGCGAGGGTCTCGCTCAGGCCGTTGCCCGGCGGCGCTTCCAGTTGCGCGTCCCACAGCGAGCGCGAGCGCCAGCGGATGCCCAGCGCCGGGATCTCGATAAGGAAGTAGCGGCCGGACAGCGGCCGGGTATAGAGACTGCCCAGCCGCCCCTCGTCCAGCTGCAGACCATGGGGCCCGCGCACCAGGGCGGCGAGCAGGTTTTCCGTCTCGCCGCGCAGTCCGGTTTCCAGATAACGGCGCAGGGCATGGTCCACCAGCCAGGCTCCGCCCAGCACCAGCACCAGACCGGCGACCAGCAGGATGGCCACCAGCCCGCCCCTGAGCCGGGCCTGGATGGATTTCAATCGACACCGCCCAGGCGATAGCCCTGGCCGCGCCGCGTCTCGATGACCGCACGCCCCAGCTTGCGCCGCAGATGATTGACGTGGACCTCGATGACATTGGAATCGCGCTCGCTCTCGCCGTCGTAGAGATGGTCGTTGAGCCGCGTCTTCGACAGGATCTGCCCGGGATGCAGCAGGAAGCAGCGCAGCAGGCGAAATTCCGCCGCGCTCAGGGCGATGGTTTCGCTGCCACGCACCACGCATTGGCGCGCCTCGTCGAGCGCGAGTCCGGCGGCCTGCAGCAGCGGCTGGTTGGCCACACCGCGTGCCCGCCGCAGCAAGGCGGCGATGCGCAAGCCCAGCTCTTCGGGGTGGAAGGGTTTGGTGAGGTAGTCATCGGCCCCTGCCTTGAGGCCGTCGATGCGCTCCGCCCAGCTGTCGCGGGCGGTCAGGATCAGCACCGGAGTCGCCAGCGCCTTCGCACGCCACTCCCCGAGCACCTCCAGCCCGGGCCGGCCGGGCAGGCCCAGGTCGAGAACGATGAGGTCATAGGGTTCCTGGGCGCCCTGCCAAACGGCGTCGCGGCCATCGGCCAGCCAGTCGATGGCGTAGCCCTGCCGCGTGAGGAACGCCGTGATCTCGTCGGCCAGGGCCACATCGTCTTCCACCAGCAACAGGCGCATCTAGTCGTCCACCTCATCCTTCATGATGGCGCCATCCATCGCACCGATTTCCAGTTCGCGGACGACATCGCCGACGAGGATCTCGATCTCGTAGCGATACTGGCCGTCCTCCTCTTCCAGTTCGGCTTCCAGCAGCCGCGCCTGGGGATAGCGTTCGTCGACCCGCTGCAGCAGGCTCTCCAGGGGCCGGATCACACCTTCCTTGCGCAGCCTGAGGGCCTCGTCCTGATCCAAGTCGCGGGCCTGGATCAGGGGCGAGAGGCTGCCGAGCAGCACTAGCCCGGCGAGGCCGACGGTCAGTCGTCGCGCTGGTCTTTCAGGACTTCGCCAGTGGTGGCGTCGAGTTCCAGATCCCATTTCACACCTTTGGGGTCACGCAGTTCCAGTTGGTAGATGTAGCGCCCGTACTCTTCTTCCAGTTCGGTCTCGTGGGTCGTCGACCCCGGATGCTTGGCAATGGCGGCCTGGTTGAGCACCTCGAAGCTCTTGATCTTGCCGCTGTCACGCAGCTTGAGGGCTTCATCGGGGCCGAGATCCCGGGCCTGGGCGACGCCCATACCGGTGAGCAGGAGGGCGGCAGTCGCGAGGGCGGTAAGCTTTTTCATGATGATTCTCTCTGGTTGCTGTTTGATCTGGGTCCAGAGTAGCGATCCGCCATTAATCGAAACTTAAACGCCGATTAAGCCAGGCTTAAGCGGATCGGGCCACGCCAGGGCGCTTCGGCCTCCAGGGCTTCGCCCTTCTGCGTCACCTGCAGCCGGCCCTCGCGCGCCAGCTCACGCGCCATGGCGCGCAGGGGCTCCATCAGTGGCCGCCAGTCCGCAGCCAGGTCACGCGCCACCTCCGACGGACAGAAGGTCGTCCCCGGACGGCGCGCCTGCGCCTTGGCCAGCAAGGCTTCGCGCAATTGTGCGTCGGTCGGCTTGAGCGCGGTCATGAGAACCGGGTCCCTTCTCCTGGAGTCCACCGTTTCGACCAGGAAATTGTCGGTGCAGTCATGACCTCTCGCTCGAAAGTCTCGAAAGTAATGCAACGCCTCGCCCAGACCGACCTGCCCATCCCCGCCGATGAGCGTGACGACACCGGTACCGCCCTCTGCACGCCCTTGCCGCCCGACCTCAATTACGTCGATGACAGCCAGGCGGGCCTGAGTCGACGCAAGCTGCGCGGCAAGTGGGCCTATTTCACCCCAGACGGCGAACGAATCCGCGATCAGGCGGAAGTCGAGCGCATCAACAAGCTGGCCATTCCGCCGGCCTATACCGAGGTCTGGATCTGCCCCGACGCCAATGGCCATCTGCAGGCCACCGGACGCGACGCCCGCGGGCGCAAGCAGTATCGCTACCACCCGCGCTGGCGCGAGATCCGCGATACCGACAAGTATGAACGGATGCTGGCGTTCGGTCAGGCACTGCCCAAGCTGCGGCAGCGCGTTGAAGAGGACCTCGCCCGGCGCGGCCTGTGTCGGGAAAAGGTCATGGCCACCGTCATCAGCCTGCTCGATGCCACGCTCATCCGGGTAGGCAATGCCCAGTACGCCAAGAGCAACAAGTCCTATGGCCTCACCACCCTGCGCAACCGACATGCCGAGGTGCATGGCAATACCATCGCCTTCCACTTCCGTGGCAAGAGCGGGGTGGAGCACGACATCAAGGTCAGCGATCCCCGCTTGGCGCGAACCGTGAAAAAGTGTCTGGAGCTGCCCGGCCAGCATCTCTTTCAGTATGTGGATGGGGACGGCGACCGCCATACCGTCACCTCGTCCGACGTCAACGCCTACCTGCATGAACTCACGGGCGCAGACTTCACCGCCAAGGACTACCGCACCTGGGCCGGCAGTGCCCTCGCGCTGGAAGCCCTGCGCGAGTTGCGTTGTGAAACCCAGACCGACGCCAAGAAGGAGCTGGTGGACATGGTCAAGGCGGTGTCGCGCACCCTGGGCAATACCCCGGCGGTGTGTCGCAAGTGCTATATCCACCCGGGTGTGCTGGATGCCTTCCTCGCGGGCGACCTCTGCACCCTGCCCAAGCCGCGCAAGCGCAAGGGGCTCAAGGAGGAAGAGGTGCTGCTGCTCAACTTCCTGCAACGGCTGGAGCAGCGGATGGCGGAGACCCAGGCCGCCTGACGAGGCGCTGCCGCCCTGCCCCTCGCCGGGGGTGGGGCGCGTTCCGCGATAGACGCCAGCCCTGCTCGCCCAGCGTGATTCTTCCAAGCCAGCCTGATGACGCCTCTGCATTTGTTATGTTATAACTTTTGCACGTTATTCAAGGCTCAGTCATGGCATCCCCTCGCGCTTCCCTCCTCCTCCTTTCCGTGCCCATTCGGCTGTCGCTCGCCGCCCTCCCGCTGGTCGCGCTTTGGCTGGCCGTGCTCTGGGCGGTCGCCCTGCCATGAGCGCCGCCATCGAACTGCAGGACCTGACCCTGGCCTATCAGCGGCATCCGGCCATCCATCACCTCAGTGGTTGCTTCCGCACCGGCAGCCTGACCGCCATCGTCGGCCCCAACGGGGCGGGCAAGTCCACCCTGCTCAAGGCCATTGCCGGCACCCTGAGACCGGTCAGTGGTCGCGTGGACCGGGCCGTGCCCCAGCGCCGCCTGGGCTATCTGCCGCAGGCCGCGGAGATCGACCGCAGCTTTCCCCTGAGCGTGCTGGAAACCGTGATACTGGGCGCCTGGCGCGGCCTGGGCATCTGGCGAGGGGTCACCGCCGCCCATCGCGAGGAAGCCTCCCGGGCGTTGCAGGCGGTTGGCCTCGAAGGCCTCGAGGATCGCCTGGTCGGCGCCCTGTCCTCCGGGCAATTCCAGCGGGTGCTGTTCGCCCGGCTGTTGTTGCAGGATGCGCCGGTGCTGCTGCTGGACGAGCCCTTCACCGCCATCGATGCCCGCACCACCGCGGACCTGCTGACCATCGTCCGTCGCTGGCATGGCCAGGGCCGCACGGTGATCGCCGTGCTGCACGACCTGGAGCAGGTTCGCCAGCACTTCCCCGAGACCCTGCTGCTGGCCCGGGAAGCCATCGCCTGGGGCGCCACCGATCAGGTGCTGGTCAGCGACCATCTGGCCCGCGCGCGCAATCTCGCCGAGCACTGGGACGCCAATGCGGCGGTCTGTGAGCGCGCATGACCCTCTATCAACTCCTGTTCGAACCCTTCGTCGAATTCGGTTTCATGCGCCGCGCGCTGGTGGCCTGCCTGGCCCTGGCGCTGGGCGCCGGGCCGGTCGGCGTCCTGCTGATGCTCAGGCGCATGAGTCTGGTGGGCGATGCCATGAGCCACGCCGTGCTGCCAGGCGCGGCCCTGGGCTTCATGGTCGCCGGGCTTTCGCTACCGGCCATGGGCATCGGCGGGATGCTTGCCGGACTGCTGGTGGCCGGACTCGCCGGCCTGGTCAGCCGCTTCACCAGCCAGCGTGAGGATGCCAGTTTCGCCAGCTTCTACCTGATCTCCCTGGCCGCCGGGGTGCTCATCGTGTCGCTGCACGGCTCCAGTGTGGACCTGCTGCATGTGCTGTTCGGCACCATCCTGGCGATCGACGCCACGGCGCTCTACCTGGTCGCCGGCATCGCCACCCTGTCGCTGGTGGTGCTGGCGGTGATCTACCGGCCACTCGCGCTGGAGTGCTTCGATCCGGGCTTCCTGCGCGCCGTGGGCGGGCGCGGCTCGCTCTATCACCTGCTGTTCCTGCTGCTGGTGGTGCTCAACCTGGTCGCCGGCTTCCAGGCGCTGGGTACCCTGATGGCGGTGGGCCTGATGATGCTGCCGGCCACCGCGGCGCGCTTCTGGGCCAACAGCCTGCCCGGACTGATGGCGGTGGCCAGCCTGATCGCCAGTCTCAGCGGCCTGATCGGCCTGGTGCTGTCCTATCACCTCGGCTGCGCCTCGGGTCCGGCCATCGTCCTGACCGCGGGCGGCTGCTACCTCTTCTCCCTGCTGTTCGGTCGCCTGGGACTGTACCGGCGGCTGCGCCCTCGCCCTCACCTCACCCACTGAAAGGAGTCACCATGAAATCCCTGTTTTCCCTAGGCGCTGCCCTGCTGCTCGCCGCCATCGGCCAGGCCCAGGCCGCACCGGTCAAGGCCGTCGCCACCTTTACCGTGATCGCCGACGTGGTCAGACAGGTTGGTGGCGACCAGGTGCAGGTTTCCTCCCTGGTCGGTCCCAATGGCGATCCCCATGCCTACGAACCGACGCCCACGGATGCCCAGGCGCTGAAACAGGCCGATGTGGTGTTCATGAGCGGGCTGCACCTGGAAGGCTGGATGGATCGCCTGATCAAGGCCTCCGGCCAGGCGCGCCCGCCGGTGGTGCTCAGCGAGGGGATCAAGACCCGCGAGATGGCGGAAGACGAGGACGAGCACGGCCATGACGACCATGGTCACGACCACGGGGGTATCGATCCCCATGTCTGGAACAACCCGCTCAACGTGGTCGTCTACACCCGCAACGTGGTGAAGGCGCTGTCCGCGGTCGATCCCGCGGATGCCGCCACCTTCGAGGCCAACGGCGATCGCTACATCGCCGAACTGGAAGCCTTGGATCGCTATGCCCGCGAACAGATCGGTCAGGTACCCAGGGCGAAACGCAAGGTACTCACCTCCCACGACGCCTTCGGCTATTTCGCCGATGCCTATGGCGTGACCTTCATCTCGCCGCTCGGGCTGTCGACCGAGGCCGAGGCGTCTGCCCAGGATGTCGCCAAGCTGATCCGCCAGATCAAGCAGGAACACGTCGCCACCTACTTCTTCGAGAACTCCAACGATCCGCGCCTGGTACAGCAGATCGCCAAGGCCAGCGGAGCCCAGCCGGGTGGCGAGCTGTACGTCGAGGCCCTGTCGCCGGCAGACGGCCCGGCTGCCACCTATGCGGCCATGTTCCGCTACAACGTGGATACCCTGGTCAAGGCCATGAAAGGCGGGCATTGAGATTCGAGGTCCTCTGGTAGGTCGGCGCCGAGCGCAGCGAAGCCCAACGGCGTGAGGGTCGAGTCGCTCAATGTTGGGCTTCGACGATGGAGCCGTCTCAACCCAACCTACGCAGAAAGGCTGGCTGGCTAGACCACCGGCATCTCTTCCAGGTGCCGGTACTCCGCGCCCAGGCGCCGGGCGAGTTCCCCGGCTCGTCGCAGGCGCAGCGGCCCCAGTTCGATATCCAGCACCTGGACAGGGCAGTCCGGCACTGCCAGCCCTTCCAGGTCGCGCAGGCGTCCGTCCGTGACCAACAGCAGCTGGCACTCCTCGCCAGGATACTGCCGGCGGCGACTTTTCAGCCATTGCTGAGCTTCGGTCAGGCCCGCCAGCAAGGGCGTTCCGCCTCCTGCTCCCAGCTGCTCCAGCCAGGCCTGCAAGGCCCGGCCGCTGCGCTGGCCCTGGAAAGACCATTCCGGTCGCTCCCCCGCCGTCTGCAGGACCGCGACCCTGACCCGCTGGCGGTAGGCCTGCTCGAACCAGTCGGCCAGCAGCCCCTTGGCCTGGGCCAGGGCGCCGTGGCGGCGGGTGGACGCGGAGTGATCGACGATCACCAGCCAGAGCTGAGCCGGGCGCTGCTGGCGCGGTTGCCGCAAGAGATCGTCAACGCGACGCGGACGACCCCGGAGCAGCGTCGGCACCCAGGCGATGGGACCTGCCGTGCCCGGCGAACGGGCGCCCTGACGCCCGCCCAGGGCCTTGCCCGTCCCGCTTCGGGCATCGCGATCCGGGGCATGAGGTGATCGGACGCCTAGGGCTTTTTTGCCGGGCCCAACCGGCGCCTGGGCCCAGTCGCGGTGGGCTCCGGTGCCAGGGCACCCCAACCATCGCCCTCACCCTGCGCAGGATTGGCATTACCCTGCTTTTGTTGATGGCCAGGATCCTGCTCCGGAGTGTCAGAAGCTGAATCATCCTGAAGGGGTGGTATTACTGTTGGAGTATCAGGTAACTCGCGGCGCCGATGGCGCAGGGCGAATTCGGCCACGGCGGCGATATCGATTTCTTCGATCGCCCGAGCGCCGCGCCAGGCGGCATGGGCGCGAGCCGCGCGCAACCAGACCAGATCGGCACGCAGGCCGTCGACCCCGGCCTGGTGGCAGCCTGCGGTGATGGCTTCCAGGGCGGCATCGTCCAGCGGGATGTCCGCCAGCCGCGCACGGGCCGCGGCGCAGCGCTGACGCAGTTCCGCCTGCGCCGGCTCCCACTGGGCATTGAAGGCTGGCGGATCGCTATCGAAGGCCAGGCGGCGGCGCAGGATCTCGGCCCGCTCCCTTGGAGCCGGCCGGTTGTCCAGCGCCAGGGCGAAGCCAAAGCGATCCAGCAATTGCGGACGCAGCTCGCCCTCCTCCGGATTCATGGTGCCTACCAGCAGGAAGCGGGCGGCGTGCTCGTGGGAAATGCCGTCGCGCTCCACCCGGTTGACCCCACTGGCCGCCACGTCCAGCAGCAGATCCACCAGGTGATCCGGCAGCAGATTGACCTCGTCGACATAAAGCACGCCGCCATCGGCCGCCGCCAGCACGCCTGGCGCGAAGCGGGCCCGCCCCTCGCCGAGGGCCGCCTCCAGATCCAGGGTGCCGACGATGCGTTCCTCGCTGGCACCCAGCGGCAAGGTCACGAAGGGACCGCCCCCGAGCAGATCGGCGAGGCCCCGGGCCAGGGTCGACTTGGCCATGCCCCGGGGGCCTTCGATCAATACGCCGCCGATACGGGGATCGATGGCGTTGAGACACAGGGCCAGCTTCAGGGATTCGGCGCCGACCACGGCGGCCAGGGGAAAGACGGGAGCGGTCATCTCAGGCTTCATCCATATCCATCAGGAGCTGTTCGAGGGCCTCACGGTAGTCGCCTGGCTCCTGCCAGAGCCCGCGCTGCTGGGCTTCCAGCAGGCGTTCGGTCATGTCGCGCAGGGCCTCGGGGTTGTGACGTTCGACGAAGTCGCGGGTATCGGCATCGAGCAGATAGGCATCGGCCAGTTGCCGGTACTGGTGATCCTCGACCAGTTCGGTGGTAGCGCCGAAACCGAACAGATAGTCCACGGTGGCAGCCATCTCGAAGGCGCCCTTGTAGCCATGGCGCTTCATGCCGGCGATCCACTTGGGATTAGCCGCCCGGGAGCGCACCACGCGGCCCAGCTCCTCCTTGAGGGTACGGATCCTGGGCAGGTCGGCCTGGGCGTGATCGCCGAAGTAGCTGGCACGCCGCTGGCCGCTCAGGGTCTCGGCAGCGGCCAGCATGCCGCCCTGGAACTGGTAGTAGTCGTTGGAATCGAGCAGGTCGTGCTCGCGGTTGTCCTGGTTCTGCAGTACGGCCTGCAGGCGACCCAGGCGGCGCGAGAAGTCGTCACGGGCGGCGGTGCCCTCATCCTCGGCGCCATAGGCATAGCTGCCCCAGTTGAGATAGGCAGTGGCCAGTTCGCTGCGATCCTGCCACTGGCGCTCTTCCACCGCGCCCTGGACACCGGCGCCATAGGCACCGGGCTGGGCGCCGAAGATGCGCCAGCCGGCCTGACGCCGAGCGAGGTCAGCATCGGTACCGGCCGCTTCCAGGGCAGCGCGCTCGCGGCGTACCTGGGCCGCCAGCGGATTGAGGTCGTCCGGCTCGTCCAGCGCGGCGATCGCCTGGACGGCGGCGTCGAACAGCCGTACCAGTCCACCGAAGGCATCGCGGAAGAAACCGGAGATGCGCAGGGTGACATCCACCCGCGGGCGATCCAGCAGCGACAGCGGCAGGATCTCGAAGTCCTCGACCCGGGCACTACCGGTCTGCCATACCGGGCGCACACCCAGCAGGGCCATGGCCTGGGCGATGTCGTCGCCGCCGGTTCTCATGGTCGCGGTGCCCCAGACCGAGAGACCCAGCTGGCGAAGGTGGTCGCCCTCCTCCTGCAGATGACGCTCCAGCAGCAGGTTGGCCGACTGCCAACCGAGGCGCCAGGCAGTCATGCTCGGCAGGTTGCGCACGTCCACGGAAAAGAAGTTGCGCCCGGTGGGTAGTACGTCCAGCCGTCCGCGGCTGGGCGCGCCGCTGGGTCCGGCGGGAACGAAACGTCCCTCCAGCGCCCTCAGCAGGCCGCCGATTTCGGCGGGACCGCAGCCGTCCAGGGCCGGCGCGACCTGGCCGGCCAGGTGCTCCAGCACCGGGCGGGTGGCAGGCAGCTCGTCCAGCGCCAACGGCAGCGGCTCGGCATCGACCGTCGCGGCCACCAGGGCCAATGCCAGGAGCTCCAACCGCTCCCGGGTATCGCCCAGGGTGCGCCAGGGTTCGCTCGACAACCCCTCCAGGCACGCCGGACGTGGCCCCTGCCAGGACTCGCCGAGGTCGGCGGCCAGGGGATCGAACCCCAGCTGCAGGTCCTTGGCCAGCACTCGCAGCAGGCTGGCATTGGCGCCCTGGGCATCGCCCCGGGGAATGCGCAGCAGGGCCACCAGGGTATCGCGACGCAGCTGGCCAGTCGGGGATTCACCGAACACATGCAGGCCGTCGCGGATCTGGGACTCCTTGAGGTCGCACAGGTAGGCGTCCAGCTGCGGCAGCCAGCTGTCCGGATCATCGGTGATCACCAGCCCCAGTTCGCGATCCAGGGCGGTTTCGCGTACCAGTTGCAGGATCTCGCCGCGCAACTCGGTGGCGCGTCGGAGGTCCAGCAGGCTGGCGTCATAGTATTCGTCGGCCAGGCGCTCCAGGTCGCGCAGCGGCCCGTAGCTCTCGGCGCGGGTCAGCGGCGGCATCAGATGGTCGATGATCACCGCCTGGGTGCGCCGCTTGGCCTGGGCACCCTCGCCCGGATCGTTGACGATGAAGGGATAGACGTTGGGCAGCGGTCCGAGGATGGCGTCCGGCCAACACTCCGCCGACAGCCCGACGCCCTTGCCCGGTAACCACTCCAGATTGCCGTGCTTGCCCAGATGCACCACGGCCTGGGCGCCATAGGCTTCGCGCAGCCAGAAATAGAAGGCCAGGTAGCCATGGGGCGGCACCAGCGCAGGATCGTGGTAGACCGCCGCCGGATCGACGTCGTAGCCACGCGCCGGCTGGATGCCGACGAAGGTCAGGCCGAAGCGCACCCCGGCCACCATGAGCCGACCCCGACGGTGCATGGGATCGGCCTCGGGCGCGCCCCATCTTTCGGTCACCGCCTGCTGCAGGCTGAGGGGCAACTGGGCGAACAGCGACTGGTAGTCCTGCAGCGCTAGACTCTGCAGGGCCGGGCGCAGGTCGCGCAGGGCGCTGTCGTTGGTCACGCCACCGAGCAGCCGCTCGATCAGGGCGGTACCGCTTGCGGGCAGATTGGCCACCGGATAGCCCACCGTCTGCAGCGCCTGCAGCACCTTGAGTGCCGCCGCCGGGGTATCCAGGCCGACGCCGTTGCCGATCCGACCATCGCGGGTGGGATAGTTGGCCAGGATCAGGGCAATGCGCTTGTCCGCTGCGGGACGCCGCGCCAGTTCGATCCAGCTGCGCGCCAGCCGCGCGACAAAGGCCATGCGCTCGCCATCGGCCTGGTAGTTGACCACGTCGCTCTGGCCGCGCTCGCAGCGCCAGGCCAGGCCCTTGAAACTGATCGGCCGGGTGATGATGCGCCCGTCCAGTTCCGGCAGGGCGATGTGCATGGCCAGGTCGCGGGCGCCCAGCCCCTGGGGATTTTCCTGCCAGCGTTCGCGATTGTCCTGGGCGCAGATGGCCTGGAGGACCGGTACCGGCCGGCGGAACGGCGTCAGCGTCGGCCGCTCCGGACTGGACTGGGCGAAGCCGGTGGTATTGAGGATCAGTGCAGTATCGGTCTCGTCCAGCAGCCGTTCCACCTCATGCAGGCAGGCCGACTCCTTGAGACTGGCCACGGCGATGGGCAGCGGATTCAGGCCCTGGCCTTCAAGCTGCTGGCAGAAGACATCGACGAAGGCGGTGTTGGCCGACTGCAGGTGGGTGCGATAGAACAGCAGCGCCGCGGTGGGCCAGTCCGGTCGCCAGCGCTGACGCCAGCCATCCAGGCCCAGGGCGTCTGGGTGATAGACGGCCACCCGGGGCAATTCCCGTGGGGGCTCGTAGGTGTAGCGGGCATCCAGGCACTCGCTGGCCAGGCAATGCAGGAAATCCCGGGCATTGCCCAGGCCGCCCTGGCGCAGATAGCGCCACAGCCGTTCGGCCAGCTCGGGCGCTACCGTACCCAGGGCCATCAGTTCCGGATCGGGTCGATCGCAACCGGGCACCGCGATCAGGGTCAGTCCCCGCGCGGCCAGCTCGGCTAGCCGCTCCATGCCATAGCGCCAGTAACCCTGGCCGCCATGCAGGGAGATGAACACCACCCGCGCCTGGTTCAGCACCTCCTCGACATAGAGATCCACCGAGGCGTGGTTCTGCAGCTGCATGGGATTGGCCAGGCGCAGACTCGGATAGCCGTCGTCCAGGCTGCGGGTCGCCTCGGCCAGCAGCGCCAGGTGCGAATCGCCACTGCAGAGCACGACGATCTCGCCCGGCGTCTGCGCCAGGTGGGCGATGCCGTCGTCCGGGACGAAACCGCCCGGCTGGGTACGCAGCAGATGCATCCGGGGTCAGGCGACCGCGGCGCGCAACTGGGCGGTGATGGCCGCCTGGTCCAGCTGCTGACCGATCAGCACCAGCTGGGTGCTTCGGGTCTCGCCGGTCTTCCAGGCACGGTCGAAATGCTTGTCGAAGCGGGTGCCCACGCCCTGCACCAGCAGCCGCAATGGCTTGCCGGCGATGGCGGCGAAACCCTTCACCCGCAGGACACCATGACGCTCGACCACCTCGGTCAGGGCCGCCAGGAGGGTCGCTTCCGCCACCTCGGGCAACTCGACGCCAAAGGAGTCGAATTCGTCGTGGTCATGGTCCTCATGACCTTCGAGGTCATGGTGGGTCGGACGGCTGTCGATATGGGCCTCGGACTCGGCCTGCAGGCCCAGCAGCACCGACAACGGCAGCACGCCGCGACTGGCTTCCACCACCTTGACCGCCGGCGGCAGCTCTTCGCTCACCTCGGCACGTACCCGGGCCAGGGCCTCGGCGTCCAGGCCGTCGGCCTTGTTGAGGATCACCAGATCGGCACTGGCGAGCTGGTCTTCGAACAACTCGTGCAGCGGCGATTCATGGTCGAGGTTGGGGTCCTGCCGACGCTGGGCATCCACCTGCTCCGGATAGGCGGCGAAGGTACCGGCCGCCACCGCTGGGCTGTCGACCACGGTGATCACCGCATCCACGGTGCAGGCGGTGCGGATCTCCGGCCACTGGAAGGCCTGTACCAGGGGCTTGGGCAGGGCCAGGCCGCTGGTTTCGATGAGGATGTGGTCAATGTCGCCCCGCCGCGCCACCAGCTCCTTCATCACCGGGAAGAATTCTTCCTGCACGGTGCAGCACAGGCAGCCATTGGCCAATTCGAAGACGCGGCCCTGGGCCTCCTCCTCGCTACAGCCGATGCTGCACTGGCGGAGGATCTCACCGTCGATGCCCAACTCGCCGAATTCGTTGACGATCACCGCGATGCGCCGGCCCTCGGCGTGATCGAGCATGTGCCGCAGCAGGGTGGTCTTGCCGGAACCGAGGAAGCCGGTAACGATGGTGACGGGAGTCTTGGCCAGGGTTTTCATGGGCTGCCCTTAGAGAAAAAGCGAAAAAAGACGGGCAGGCATGCCGGACGCCCGCATGACGGCGAGGCCCTGGTGGCAGCCCGGATCACCCCGCCCGGTTGCGTGTTCGAAACGTGACGAGGCAGGTCTCCTGGCTCGCGGCGCCTGACTCCGGCCTTCCCGCGTGAGCAGTGGCCTTAGAGCTTGTTCATAATTTCGCGAGCGAGAGGCAAACAAGGCGAAGATGCTTGAGGAAGCGGAGTTTACGAATGGTAAATGAGCATTCCGAAAGCATCTTCAACGCAGTTTGGCCAACGCGCAGCACATTAAGAACAGGCTCTGTGGAGTGGCTGAAGATGCCGCTTACAGTTGCGGGGGCAGCCGCGGTATCACACCGCGTTCCCTTTCAAGCTCTTGCATAGAGCCTGTTCATAATCTCGCGAGCGAGAGACCAACAAGGCGAAAAGGCCTGAGGAAGCGGAGTTTACGAGTGGTAAACGAGCATTCCGAAGGCGTTTTCAACGCGATTGGGCCGACGCGCAGCAGATTATGGGCAGGCTCCTAGAGCACCTCGAAGGCCGACAGGCTACGAGTGCCCCGCCGGGGTGTCAATCGGCCAGGCTTGACCAGCGGACGAGGCGCGTGGTCTGCTCGCCGTTGCTTCAGGTGTCGCGACTCCGCCATGGGTCGCGGTGAAACGGGAAGCCGGTCCGAGTCCGGCACTGCCCCCGCAACGGTAGACGAGCGCAGGATCACGATGCCACCCGGCCGGCAAGTCTGGGGAAGGCGATCCTGGTAGTTGCACAGGCATGCGGTAATGAGCGAGCTAGCGCCTGGCAAGGCGAAACCTTCCAAGGAAGCGCAGTTTACCGAGCGTAAATGAGCATTCCGCAGAAGGGTTCAACGCAGCCAGGCCGACGCGCAGCCAAGACCGCGCCCTGCAACCCTCGTGAGTCCGGAGACCGGCCTGCTGCTTTCAAGCAACCCGCGGTGGGCGGTCGTGCTGGACGGCGGCCGCCTGCGGCCCGCTGCCTCGGCGCGTCCCTGCCGCTTCGACTCCGAGGCCCTGCCATGACCGCTACCCGCTCGACCGCCCTGCCCCAGACCAGTACCCGTGCCCAGCGCCTGACCGCTACCCTGCTCGCCTGCCTGCTCGGCTTGAGCCTGGTGTTCCTGGCGGGCTTCTCCCATGTCGAGGCCCTGCACAACGGTGCCCACGATACCCGCCACAGCGAAGGCTTCCCCTGCCACTAGAAGGAGTTCGCCATGTTCCAGCGTATCGCCTTCAGTGCCGGCGTGGCCGGTCTGCTCGCCGCCCTGCTACTGAGTTGCTTGCAAAGCCTCTGGCTGACGCCGCTCATCCTCCAGGCGGAAACCTACGAGGTCCAGACCGCGGCCCCGGTCACGATCGAGCACCATGAGCACAGCGAAGCGGCCTGGGCTCCCGCAGACGGCTGGCCGCGCACCCTCTCGACCTTCGGCGGCAATCTGGTGGTGGCCGTAGGCTTTGGCTTGGTGCTCGCCGGCCTGTTCAACCTGCGGGCACCGAATAGGACGTACCAGGGCCTGCTCTGGGGCCTGGCCGGCTACGCCATCTTCTGCCTCGCTCCCAGCCTCGGTCTGCCGCCGGAGCTACCGGGCACGGCCGCGGCCGACCTCACCCTGCGGCAGGCCTGGTGGCTGGGCACTGCCGGTGCCACTGCCGCCGCGCTCGCGCTCCTGGTGTTCGCCCGCCATCTCGGCTTCAAGATCGCCGCCCTCGGGCTGCTGGTCATTCCCCACCTATTAGGTGCGCCTCAACCCGTCGCTCATGCGAGCCTGGCACCGGAGGAATTGCAGCGGCATTTCCAGGTCGCCGTGCTGGCCAGCAATCTGCCCTTCTGGCTGCTCCTGGGACTTGCCTGCAGCTGGCTGTTCCGTCGCCAAGCGCTGCAAGACTGATGGCACTGGTCCTGGGCCTGGGTTGCCGCCGGGGCTGTTCGGTGGAGGAGCTTGCCGACCTGGCGCAGCGGGTGCTGCAGGAGGCCGGCTGCACCTCCAGCGCCCTGACCGCCCTGGCGACAGTGGACCGGCGACTGCAGGAAAGCGGACTGCAAAGCCTGGCCCAGCGCTGGCGACTGCCGTTGCACGGATTCCCCGCTGAACTGCTGGCACAGCAGGAGGGTGTCGCCTCGCCGAGCCCTGTCGCCTTGCAGCACACTGGCAGCCCCAGCGTGGCTGAAGCCGCGGCCCTGGCTGCGGCGGGTGAAGGCGCCCAGCTGCTGGTGAGCAAGCGCAAGAGCGCCGCCGCGACGGCTGCCCTGGCTTACGCCTGAGCGATCCCTTCCCCGTCGGCGTCTCTGACCCGAGCGCGGACATGGATGGGGCTGAAGGGCTCGTTCTGCACCAGTTCCACCAGGGATTCCTTGACCAGCTCGAGGATGGCCATGAAGGTCACCACCACGCCGAGCCGCCCTTCATCCAGGGTGAACAGCGCCACGAAGGGCACGAAGGCACCCTCCTTGAGGCGCTCCAGCACCTGGCTCATGCGCTCACGGGTAGACAGCACTTCGCGGGTCACCTGATGGCTCTCGAACAGGTCGGCGCGGCGCAGGACCTCGCCCATCGCCAGCAGCAACTCCCCCAGGTCCACCTCGGGCAACAGCTTGCGCGCCCGCGCCTCGGGTGCCGGCAGGGTGGGCACCACGAAGTCGCGGCCTTCGCGCGGCAGGTCATCGAGATCCTCGGCGGCCTTCTTGAAGCGCTCGTATTCCTGCAGGCGCCGGATCAGTTCGGCACGGGGGTCCTCTTCCTCGGCGTCCAGGCCCTCGGCGCGCGGCAGCAGCATGCGCGACTTGATCTCCGCCAGCATGGCGGCCATCAGCAGGTACTCGGCGGCCAGTTCCAGTTGCACCGCCTTCATCAGCTCGACATAGCTCATGTACTGCCGGGTGATCTCGGCGACCGGGATGTCGAGGATATTGATGTTCTGCTTGCGGATCAGATAGAGCAGCAGGTCGAGAGGGCCTTCGAAGGCTTCGAGAAAGACCTCCAGGGCATCCGGCGGAATATAGAGGTCCTGGGGCAGTTCGGTGAAGGCCTCGCCATAGACCAGCGCCAGGCGCAGCTGCTCGGGTTCGAGCAGCTGGGGGTCCAGGGCTTCGCTCATGCTTCGATCATGAAGGGCGCCGGATCCCCGGCACCGACCCGGATCACTTCCGGTTCGTCGTCGGCCAGGCTGACCACGGTGGACGGCTGCAAGCCACCCGGGCCGCCCTCGATCACCAGGTCGACGAAATGCTCGAGACGCTCGCGGATCTCCCAGGCATCGCCCAGGGCTTCGTCATCCCCCGGCAGGATCAGGCTCACGCTCATCAAGGGCTCGCCCAGCGCCTCCAGCAGCGCCAGGGTGATGGGATGCTGGGGCACCCGTACGCCGATGGTGCGCCGCTTGGGATGCAGCAGCATGCGCGGCACTTCGCGGGTGGCATTGAGGATGAAGGTGTAGGGCCCGGGGGTGTAGGCCTTGAGCAGGCGGAAGGCGCTGGTATCCACCTTGGCATAGATGCCCAGCTCGGAGAGATCGCAGCACACCAGGGTAAAGTTGTGCTTGTCGTCGAGCTGGCGGATGCGGCGGATACGCTCCACCGCGCTCTTCTCGCCGATACGGCAGCCCAGCGCATAGGACGAATCGGTGGGATAGGCGATGACACCGCCGGACTGGATGATTTCCACGGCCTGACGAATCAGCCGCGGCTGGGGATTCTGCGGATGAATTTCGATGAACTGGCTCATTGGGGTTCCCGAATCTGAGGGTATAGCGGTTGACTGAAGCGCGCCCAGAGGGGCGGCAGATCTTCGGGCAACGGACGGTACATACCCAGGTCCGACCAATCGGCCGGCGCATGGAAATCGCTGCCCGCACTGACCATCAGACCGAATTCCCGCGCCAGAATTGCCAGGGTCCCGACCTGCTCGGCCGGCTGCACGCCATTGACCACCTCGATGGCATGGCCGCCGCCGCTGACGAATTCGCCGATCAGCTTGCGCAGCTTGGTGCGGGTGAAGCCATAGGCCAGCGGATGCGCCAGGCTGATCCAGGCCTTGGCGCCCTTGAGCGTCGCCAGGGTTTCGGCCAGGGTCGGCCAATGCTGCTTGACATCGCCGAGCTTGCCGCCGCCGAGCCATTTGCGAAAGGCATCGCCGCGGTCCGCGACATGGCCGGCCTGCACCAGGTATTCGGCGAAATGCGGCCGGGCCGGCGCATTGCGACTGTCGCCCAGGGCCAGCTGCACCGCGCGAGCCCCTTCCAGGGTGCCGGGCATGCCCTTGGCCGCCAGCCGCCGGTCAATTTCCCGGGCGCGCTCCCAGCGACCCTCGTGCAGGGCTTCCAGGGCGGCATTCAGCTCCGGCGCGTCAGGGGCGAAGTTGTAGCCCAGCACATGCAGCGTGGAGCCGCCCCAGGTACAGGACATCTCGATGCCGGGGAGCAGGCGCAAGCCCAGGCCGTCCGCGGCTTCCAGGGCTTCAGCGTAGCCGTCCAGGGTGTCGTGATCGGTGATGGCCAGCAGCTGCACCCCGCGCTCATGGGCCCGTCTGACCACCTCGGCGGGCGCGAAGGCGCCGTCCGACGCGGTGGTATGACAGTGCAGGTCGATACGCATGGCTTTCTCCTCCGGCTTCATCAGGTATTATGCCGCGATGCACTGCTATCGGCTGCGTTAATGAAACAATTCATCGATTTCATCCCCCTGCTCCTGTTCTTCCTGGTCTACAAGCTCGATCCGCGTCCGCTGGAATTCGCCGGGCATGCCTTTACCCTGGGCGGCATCTTCAGTGCCACCGCGGTCCTGATCATCGCGTCCCTGGTGGTCTATGGCGTGATCTTCGCGACCCAGCGCCGGCTGGAAAAGAGCCAGTGGCTGACGCTGATCGCCTGCCTGGTGTTTGGCGGCATGACCCTGGCCTTCCATAGCGAGACCTTCCTGAAGTGGAAGGCACCGGTGGTGAACTGGCTCTTCGCCGTGGCCTTTCTAGGCAGCCAGTTCATCGGCGACAAGCCGCTGATTCAGCGCATGCTGGGCCACGCGGTGCGCCTGCCAGCGCCGATCTGGACGCGACTGAACATCGCCTGGATCATCTTCTTCATCGTCTGCGGTTGCGCGAATCTCTATGTGGCCTTCACCTACGAAAGCTTCTGGGTCGACTTCAAGGTCTTCGGCAGTCTGGCGATGACCCTGGTGTTCATGCTTGGCCAGGGCCTCTATCTGGCGCGCCATCTGCAACCCATGGATGAACCGCGAGACTGATCCCATGAGCCAGATACTGCTGATCGACGACGACCAGGAGCTGTGCGAGCTGCTCGGCGCCTGGCTGAAACAGGAAGGCTTCGAGGTCACCGCCTGCCATGCCGGCAGCGATGCCCGCACCCAGTTGCGCGAAGCCACGCCGGACGTGGTGGTATTGGACGTGATGCTGCCCGATGGCAGTGGCCTGGAACTGCTCAAGCAGCTGCGCAGCGATCATCCGCAACTGCCCGTGCTGATGCTGTCGGGGCGTGGCGAGCCGCTCGACCGCATCCTCGGCCTGGAACTGGGCGCCGACGACTACCTGGCCAAACCCTGTGATCCGCGCGAACTCACCGCACGACTGAGAGCCATCCTCAGGCGCAGCCATCCGGCCCAACCCGCGGCCCGCCTGCAGCTGGGCGATCTGTCGCTGAGTCTGGCGCGGGGCGTCGCCAACATCGGCGAAACCGAGATCACCCTGACCCTCACCGAGAGTCGCATCCTCGAAGCCCTGCTGCGCCAGCCGGGCGAACCCCTGGAAAAGCAGGCGCTGGCCCAGGCAGCCCTCGGACGCAAGTTGACGCTCTACGATCGCAGTCTGGACATGCACGTCAGCAATCTGCGCCGCAAGCTCGGCAGCCATGCCGACGGTCGTCCGCGCATCCTCGCCCTGCGCGGCCGCGGCTACTACTACAGCGTCTAGCCCTCCGCGCCGCCTTTACCCCCTCTTTACGCCCGCTGACCGCCACTGACTCCCCCGCTCCTAGACTGGGCTCATCCGGTGTTGCACCGGTCATCCCAAGGAGATTTCCCGATGCGCAAACTCATGCCCGCCGTGCTGTTCGCCGCCCTGCTGCCGACTCTGACCCTGGCCGCCACCCAGGACGGCACCGCTGTTACGCCGCCGCCTACTGGCAAGATGATGGACGGCGGCCACCGGAGCGACGGTCCGCTGCGCGGCCTCAAGCTCACCCCCGACCAGCGCGAGCAGGTGGGCAGGCTGATGGGCGACGAGCGCCGGCAAGAACGCGAGATCGTCAAAAGCTATCTCGACAAGCTGCCCGAGGATCAGCGCAAGGCCCTCCACGATCAGCTGGATGGCAATCGCGACAAGACCCGTCAGTCCATTCGCGCCCTGCTCAAGCCCGATCAGCAGAAGCGCTTCGACGAAATGGAGAAGAAGCGCGAGGATCGCGCCAAGGAGTGGGCGGAATTCCAGCAGTGGAAGCAAGACCACAAGTCCTCCTGATCCCCGATCGCTGCGCCGACGGTCCTCGGCGCAGCGCCTGACTGAGAACCTGCCCAAAGTCTCGCGAGCTGGCGACAAACAAGGCCTAGGCGGCCCCACGAAAATGCCTGAGGAAGCGGATCGGACCCGTGCTCGGGTTTACGAGTGGTAGATGAGCATTCCGAAGGCATTTTCAACGCCGTTTGGCCGACGTGTAGCAGACTTTGAGCAGCTTCTAAGGCGACCGCATGGTTTTTCGCTCCCTCTTCTGGCGCATCTTCGCCACCTTCTGGCTGGCCATCCTCTCCGCGGTCGGCCTGACCATGCTGCTCGGCCACCTGGCCGACCAGGATTCCTGGATCCTCGCGCAGCATCCCGGCTTGCGCGACCTTCCCGAACAGTGGGTGCAACGCTATGAAAACGACGGTCCCGCCGCCGCCCAGGGCTTGCTCGAACAGCGCAAGGGCCGCTACGGCATCGATGTGCTGGTGCTGGGCGAAAACGGCTCGCCCCTGGTGCGCGGCACCCTGCCACCGCGCATCTTCGACCAGGATCTCGACCAGCCGCAGCATCAGCAGCGTCCCGGCCCTGGCGCCCGCGATCCCAGCCGACCGCTGCCCTGGCGACGCCTGACCGACGAATACACCAGTCCGAGCGGACAGAACTACCTGTTCATCTACCACCTGCCCACACCCGAGTTGGGTGCCTGGCGCCGGCAGAGCCTGTTCTGGCCGGTTGGCATGCTGGCCATCGCCACCGTGGTACTGACCCTGTTCAGCCTGCTGCTGACCCTGAGCCTGACCCGCCCGCTCAATCATCTGCGCCGCGCCGTCCACGACCTCGGCCAGACCGCCTATCAGCAGGACACCCTGGCCCGCCTGGCCCGGCGCAAGGACGAACTGGGCGTGCTGGCCGAGGACTTCAATCGCATGGGCGCCCACCTGCAGCGCCTGATCGACAGCCAGCGGCAACTGCTGCGCGACGTGTCCCATGAATTGCGTTCACCACTGGCGCGGCTGCGCATCGCCCTGGCGCTGGCCGAACGCTCCGACCCCCGTGACCTGGGCAACATGTGGCCGCGCCTGACCCTGGAATGCGATCGCCTGGAAACCCTGATCGGCGAGATCCTCGCCCTCGCCCGCCAGGAAGCGGACCCGGGCCCACCCGAGCAACTGGAATTGCATCCGCTGCTGGAAGGCCTGGTGGAGGATGCCCAGCTCAGCGCGCCTCAGCAGCGGGTGGAACTGGACGTGCCCGCCGCCCTGCGGCTGGACGGCTGGCCGGACGTGCTGGAACGCGCGCTGGACAATCTGTTGCGCAATGCGCTGCGCTTCAATCCACCCGCGCAGCCCATCGTCATCTCGGCGACGGCGGCGAAGGGCGAGGTCCGCATCCAGGTGCGCGACCACGGCCCCGGGGTCAAGACCGCCGATCTGCCGCGCCTGGGTGAGCCCTTCTTCCGCTCGGATCAGCAGCACGCCACTGGCTACGGCCTCGGCCTGGCCATCGCCCGCCGCGCCGTCGAGCGCCACGGGGGCGAGCTGCACCTGAGCAATCACCCGGACGGCGGCTTTCTCGCCACCGTCATCCTGCCGCTCAGGCCGGTCCTGGCCAATGGCTGACCTGAGCGCTCAGATCACGCGGCGCCGGGACGCGCGGCGCCACCTCCGGCGTGCCCAGGTAGATGTAGCCCACCAGCTGTTCGTTTTCGGCCAACCCGAGCCCCTGCAGCACCCAGGGGTCGTAGCTGAAGTCACCGGAGCGCCAGACCGCCCCCAGTCCCAGGGCGAAGGCCGCGTTGACCAGGCCGTGGGCAACGCAGCCAGCGGTGATGATCTGCTCCTGGACGGGCACCTTGGCGTGCTCCTGCAGGGTGGCAACGACGGCGATCACCAGGGGCGCTCGCAGGGGCATGCGCCGAGCCTTGTCCAGAGCCGCCGCATCCGCATCGGGCTCGCGACGGTGCAGGGCGTCGGCATAGAGCTCGCCGAGCGCGGTGCGGCCCTCGCCGGCCACCAGGATCAGTCGCCAGGGGCGCAGCAGCTTGTGGTCCGGCGCCCGGTCGGCGGCGCGCAACAGGGTCTCGAGTTGCTCGGGGGTCGGACCTGGCTCGGTCAGGCGACCGACCGAGGCGCGATTGCAAAGGGCTGCGAGGGCATCCATAGCGTCTCTCCTGTAAAGATGCCGCAGTGTAACCCAGGGATGACTGCCGAATTTGGCTGTCACAGCAGCGGAATGGCCGACAATCTTGGCCCCTGCCGGGGCGGTCGGCTAAGATCGCCAATGCAAGAAAACCCGGCCGCTTTCATCGTCGCGAACGGAGTTATCCCGACCTCTCGCCTTTTTCGAAACGGACCCGACAGATGAAGTTTGCGCTCAACCGGTTCCTCGCTGCGTCCGGTGACAGCCTGGGCGTCTACTACGCCCGGGTATTCGCCTATCTGATCGCCGCCGCCAGCGTCACTGCGGGTTACTACGTCCAGGCCGATGCCGTGGGCCTCTGGCTGATCCCCTATGCCCTGCTCTATCCGCACGTGGCCCAGACCCTGAGCCTCAAGCTGCGGCGCGACCGCGGCGCCCAGACCGATGTCCTGCTCGCCGCCCTAGACGCCATCCACGTCGGCATGGCCGCGGTGGTGTTGCGCTTCCCGCTGATGCCTACCCTGATGCTGCTGTTCATGCTCGGCTACACCAGCATGCTGCGCGGCGGCCCCCGCCTGCTCGGCCTCTGCCTGCTGTTCGCCACCAGTGCCGCGGCGCTGGGCAGTGCCACCTTCTTCCATGGCGTCGACCTCACCAGCCCGCTGCTGGTGGCGGTCACCAGCGTGGTGGGCACCATGCTGCACCTCTGGGGCACCGGCTACTTCCTGCACCGGCAGCGCAAACGCCTCATCCAGATCAACGACGACCTCAAGCGCGAGCAGGAGAAGTCGGCGATCCTGGCGCACAACCTGGCGAAGTACCTTTCGCCCCAGGTCTGGGAATCCATCTTCACCGGCAAGCAGCACATCGCCCTGGGCACCCAGCGCAAGAAGATCACGGTGTTCTTCTCCGACATCAAGGGCTTCACCGAACTGTCCGAAGAACTCGAGGCCGAAGCCCTCACCGACATGCTCAACAACTACCTCAACGAGATGTCGAAGATCGCCGTGAAGTACGGCGGCACCATCGACAAGTTCGTCGGTGACTGCGTGATGGTGTTCTTTGGCGACGCCAACAGCCAGGGTGCCAAGAAGGATGCCGTGGCCGCGGTCTCCATGGCCATCGCCATGCGCAAGCACATGAAGGTCCTGCGCCAGCAGTGGCGGAGCCAGGGCATCAACAAGCCCCTGGAGATCCGCATGGGCCTGAACACCGGTTACTGCACGGTCGGCAACTTCGGTTCCAGCACCCGCATGGACTACACCATCATCGGTCGCGAAGTGAACCTGGCCAGCCGCCTGGAAAACGCTGCCGACGCCGGCGAGATCCTGATCAGCCACGAGACCTACTCGCTGGTCAAGGAAACCATCATGTGCCGCGACAAGAGCTGGATCACCGTCAAGGGCTTCAGCAAGCCGGTGCAGATCTACCAGGTGGTGGACTTCCGCCGCGACCTGGGCGCCTCCCCCAGCTACGTCGAGCACGAATTGCCGGGCTTCTCCATGTACCTGGATACCAACAACATCCAGAACTACGACAAGGACCGGGTCATTCAGGCGCTGCAGCTGGCAGCGGAAAAGCTGAAGGACAAGGTGATTCTCTAGTCGCCGCCTTTCCTGCAGGCAGAAAAAAGCCCCGGATATCCGGGGCTTTTTCATGTGGCCGCGGGGATCAATCCTCGCGATAGCGACGCAGGCGCAGGGCCTTGCCGGCTACGCGGGTGTCCTTGAGCTTGGTCAGCAGGCGCTCCAGGCCGTCCTCGGGCAGCTCCACCAGGCTGAAGGAGTCACGGATCTGGATGCGGCCGATGGCCTCGCGATCCATGCCGCCTTCATTGATGATGGCACCCAGCAGGTTCTTGGCGGCAACGCCGTCACGGGCGCCCAGGGCGGTGCGGCAACGCACGCGGCCTTCCGGCAGCGGCTGCATCGGGCGACGCTCGCCGCGATCCGGACGCTCGCCGCGCTCAGGGCGGTCGCCCCGCTCAGGACGCTCGCCACGGGGACGCTCGCCACGACCGGCGCCGGGGGTCAGCGGTTGCTCGCGACGTACCGACTCGATGTCCAGGGCGCGGCCGCTGGTCAGCTTGGCCAGCAGGGCCGCCGCCAGGGTCGCGGGATCGCACTGCAGACGCTCGCACAGCTCCTGACGCAGGGCGCCATGGGTGGCATCGGCATCGGCCAGCAGCGAACCCACGCCATCGGCCAGACGGGAGATACGGGCCTCCAGCACGGCTTCGGCGTCGGGCAAACGGATCTCGCCGACCCGCTGACCGGTGACGCGCTCGATCACCTGCAGCATGCGCCGCTCGCGCGGGGTGACCAGCAGCAGCGCACGGCCTTCACGACCGGCACGGCCGGTACGGCCGATCCGGTGCACGTAGGATTCGGGATCGTAGGGCATGTCCACGTTCAGCACGTGGGTGATGCGCGCCACGTCCAGACCGCGGGCGGCCACGTCGGTGGCGACCACGATGTCCAGCGAACCGTCCTTGAGGGACTCGATGGTCTTCTCGCGCTGGGCCTGGGGCATGTCGCCGTTCAGGGCGCTGACGCGATAGCCCTGGCGTTCGAGCAGCTCGGCCAGGTCCAGGGTCGCCTGCTTGGTCCGCACGAAGGCGATCAGGGCATCGAAGTTCTCCACTTCCAGCAGGCGCAGCACCGAGGCCGGCTTCTGGTCGGCATGGACCATCAGATGCGCCTGCTCGATGCGGGCGACGGTCTGGGTCTTGGCCGCGATGCGGACGTGTTGCGGCTCTTTCAGGTGACGTTCGGCGATGGCGCGGATCGACGGCGGCAGGGTCGCCGAGAACAGCACGGTCTGGCGCGACTCGGGCATGGCCTCGAAGATGAATTCGAGGTCGTCCATGAAGCCCAGCTTGAGCATCTCGTCGGCTTCGTCGAGCACCAGGCGCTGGACGGTGGCCAGCAGGTTGTCGTCACGGCGCAGGTGGTCGCACAGGCGGCCGGGGGTAGCGACCAGGACCTGGGCACCCATGCGCAGGGACTTCAGCTGCGGCCCCATGGGCGCGCCGCCGTAGAGAGCCACGACTTTGACGCCGGGCATCTCGGTGGAATAGGTTTCGCAGGCGGTAGCGACCTGCAGGGCCAGTTCACGGGTAGGAACCAGCACCAGAATCTGGGGTTCACGACGGGACGGGTCGAGCTGCGAGAGCAGCGGCAGAGCAAAGGCTGCGGTCTTGCCCGTACCGGTCTGCGCCTGGCCGATCATGTCGTGGCCGGCGAGGATCACCGGAATGGACTGCGACTGGATGGGCGACGGCTCTTCGTAGCCGACGGCCTTGATGGCGGCGAGGATGGCGGGATTGAGATTGAGCGCAGCGAAATTGCTGATGTCCTGGGTCATTGTCTTGCCTCGTGTGCTTCGCAAAGACCCCAAAGCCAAGAGCTGCGCTTATCCGAATGACCGAAGTCGCCCAGGCAGCCAAGGTGTGAGCTTTTTGCGAAATAGCGGATGAAAGGGGGTGAAGCGTCTAGGATTGTTCGCCGTCGGGCGAACGCACGACCGGGGTGGCCATGGTGGCGGACCGGGAGAATGCAGTTCCTGAACGGAAGGTCAAAAAGACCGGGGCGAATAATACCCGAACCCTGGACATTTCTCCAGAGAACCTTGGTCTACTTTTGAGGTCAGGTTGCCGCACGCAGGTTGTCCAGGTAGGACTCCAGATCGAAGCCGATGCGCAGGCTCAGTTCGCGGACGCGCTGCCGCGTGCCCGCCTCGTCCAGCTCCTGTTCCAGGCTCGCCGGCACCAGCAGGATCACATTGCCCTCCACCACCGGGCACTCCCAGTAATGATGGCGGAACAGCCCGCGCAGCAAAGCGGCGCCCAGCGGCTTGCCGTCGGTGGCGCTCCACTGGTTGATCATCAGCCAGCCGCCCGGATTGAGCTTGGCCTGGCAGCTTTCCAGAAAGCGCCAGGCCAGATGGGCACTGGAGGGGCCGACGTCGGTATAGAGATCGACAAAGATCAGATCGGCCGGCGCCGCGCCGGCCAGCAGGTCCAGGGCATCGCCGATGCGGATCGCCAGGCGCGGATCCTCAGCCAGCCCCAGATGCTGCCGCGCCAGGCGCGGCACCGCGGGACGCAGCTCCAGCGCCTCCGCCGCCTCCAGGGGCAGCCACTTGAGGCAGGCCTGGGTCAGGGTGCCGGCGCCCAGTCCGAGAAAGAGCGCCCGCCGCGGCTGCGGATGGCAGAGTGCGCCCAGCAGCATGGCGCGGTTGTAGTCGTATTCCAGCCAGGCCGGGTCCTGGGTGAAGACGCAGCTCTGCTCCACCTCCTCGCCGAACTCCAGGAAGCGATAGGGCCCCACTTCGACCACCCGGATCCGGCCATGGTCATCGACGACCTCTTCCAGCAACACTTCCGTCTCGACCATCACCACCCTCCTCTATAGCCGTCCATGGTAGCCGCGATGGGCACTGTCTATCGAGCGTCGCGCCCGTCATCGGTTAGTATGGAAGGCTTCGTCGCACCACTCAGAGAGAATCATGTCCGCGCCCTGGAGCCCTACCAGCTGGAGAAGCCTTCCCATCCAGCAGCAGCCCGAATATCCCGATCACGCCCGCCTCGCCGATGTCGAGCGCACCCTGGCCGGCTATCCGCCGCTGGTGTTCGCCGGCGAAGCCCGCGAATTGCGCCGGCAGTTCGCCGAGGTGACCCAGGGTCGGGCCTTCCTGTTGCAGGGCGGTGATTGCGCGGAAAGCTTCTTCGAATTCTCCGCCGGCAAGATCCGCGACACCTTCAAGGTGCTGCTGCAGATGGCGGTGGTCATGACCTTCGCCGCGGGTTGCCCGGTGGTCAAGGTCGGCCGCATGGCCGGCCAGTTCGCCAAGCCGCGCTCGTCCGGCGATGAAGTCCAGGACGGCGTCTCCCTGCCGGCCTACCGAGGCGACATCGTCAACGGCATCGACTTCACCGAAGGCAGCCGCATCCCGGATCCGCAGCGACTGATCCAGGCCTACAACCAGTCCACCGCCACACTCAACCTGCTACGCGCCTTCGCCCAGGGCGGTTTCGCCGACCTGCACCAGGTGCATCGCTGGAACCTGGACTTCATCGCCAACTCGGCCCTGGCCGACCGCTACCACCAGTTGGCGGATCGCATCGACGAGACCCTGGCCTTCATGCGCGCCTGCGGCCTGGACACCGCGCCCCAGGTCAAGGAGACCAACTTCTTCACCGCCCACGAGGCGCTGCTGCTCAACTACGAGGAAGCCTTCGTCCGCCGCGACAGCCTGACCGGTGACTGGTACGACTGCTCCGCGCACATGTTGTGGATCGGCGATCGCACCCGCCAACCCGACGGTGCCCACGTCGAATTCCTGCGCGGCGTGAACAACCCCATCGGCGTCAAGGTCGGTCCTTCCACCACCAGCGAAGACCTGATCCGCCTGATCGATACCCTCAACCCCGAGAACGATCCGGGGCGCCTCAATCTCATCGTGCGCATGGGCGTGGGCAAGGTCGGCGATCACCTGCCGCGCCTGATCCAGACCGTGGAGCGCGAAGGCCGCCAGGTGCTGTGGAGTTCCGACCCCATGCACGGCAACACCATCAAGGCCTCCACCGGCTACAAGACCCGGGATTTCGCCAGCGTGCTGGGCGAGGTCAAGGAATTCTTCGGCGTGCACCAGGCCGAGGGCACCTACGCGGGCGGCATCCATATCGAGATGACCGGCCAGAACGTCACCGAGTGCATCGGCGGCGCCCGCCCGGTCACCGAAGACGCCCTGTCCGACCGCTATCACACCCATTGCGACCCGCGCCTGAACGCCGACCAGTCCCTGGAGCTGGCCTTCATGATCGCCGAGACGCTCAAGGGCATCCGCCGCTAGACCGAGGGCGCGGCGGCGAACCCGTGCCGCGCCATCGCTTCTCGCAAGACGTCCGCCGGCCCGTGCAATTGCAGGTCGGCGAGACCCAGCCAGGTGGCCAGGGCGCGCAATTGCCCCGCCAGGGCATCCAGCCCTTCGTCATCCAGGCCTGCTGCCTCCAGATGCACCGCATGCACCGCCAGGCGCGCCTGCGCCCGCTCGGCGCGCAGATCCACCCGTGCCGCCAGGCGCTCCCGATAGAGAAAGGGCAGCACGTAGTAGCCATAGACCCGCTTGGGCGCCGGGGTATAGATCTCCAGCCGATAGCGGAAACCGAACAGCTGCTCGGTGCGCTCGCGCTCCCAGACCAGGGAATCGAAGGGTGACAGCAGCGCCGCCGCCTGCACCGGGCGCCCGGGATTGGGCGCCCCGGCCACATAGGCCAGCTTCGACCAGCCCTGCACCTGAAGCGGCTGCAGACTGCCCTCCTCCTGCAATTCAGCGATGCCCTGGCGGGCCTCGACTGGACTCAGGCGAAAATAATCGCGCAGCTGGATTTCGCTCGCCACGCCCAGGGCACGGGCACTGCGCAGCAGCAAGGCCCGGCGCGCGGCTTCGGGCGTGGGTGCCGGCGCCGCCAGCACTGCCGCCGGGAGCACCCGCTCGGGCAGGTCATAGAGACGCTCGAAGCCGCGCCGTCCGGCCACCGTCACCTCACCCGCGGCAAACAGCCACTCCAGCGCCAGCTTGCCCGGACTCCAGTCCCACCAGGGACCGGCCTGCTCGACCCGCTTCGCCAGGCTGCCCGCGCCCAACGCACCCCGCTGCACCACCGCCTCCAGGGTCTGGGCGACGACCTGCGGCTGCTCGACGGCGAAGCGCGCCAGCTGGCGATAGATGCCGATGCCCTGGCGCGCCTGATCGCGTCGCCAGCGCAGTTCCGCCCAGACCTCGGCCGGCACCAGCGAGGCCTCGTGAGCCCAGCATTCATAGAGCTGCCGCTTGCGTCCCCGCCCCCAAGCCAGGGCATCGAAGTCGGCGAAGGCATAGCGGCCGAGACGACTGAACAGCGGCAGATAGTGCGAGCGCACCAGGGCATTAACCGAGTCGATCTGCAGCACATTCAGGCGGGCGGCCTGGCGGTACAGGGCGGCCGGACCCGCGCCGCCCTTGGGTTGACTACCGAAACCCTGGGCACGCAAGGCCAGGCGCCGGGCTTCGCGCAGGGAAAGGCTATCCATCCGAGCTCCTGACAGAGAGAAATGATCTTCCACCCTAGCAGGATCGGCGGCGGCCCTCCTCTGCGGGTTGCTGCCAGAACGGCTTGTCGGCTTCCTGCCAGGCATCGGCGCGACTCAGGCCGAGGTCGTGCAGCGCGCCCTCATCCAGTCGATAGAGGGCCCGGCGCTGGCGGGAAAGCTCCAGCGCCCGGCGCAACCAGACCCAGACCCGCCGCAGACGGAAGATGACGCCCGGGACACCCGAGGTACGCGCGGACGAATCTCGGTGAGCCATGAGCTGAGCCATGGTGAATCTCCTTCTCCAGGGGGTATGGCTCAAGTCTGGAAGCTGACATAACATCAATCCAACGAATCTTTCTGATGCGATCCATTCGCCTGGTTGATGCCATGACGTACCCGAGCATAGAGACCGATCTGTTGCGCACCTTCGTCGCCATCGCCGATCAGGGTGGCTTCACTCGTGCGGCCGAGGTGGTCAATCGCACCCAGTCGGCGGTGAGCATGCAGATGCGCAAACTCGAAGAGGACGTGCTGCAGCGGCGGCTGTTCGAACGGGAGGGCCGCCAGGTGCGCCTGACGGCAGAGGGTCAGATCCTGCTGGGCTTCGCCCGGCGGATCCTCAAGCTGCATGGCGAGGTGATGACCACCCTGCGCGAACCGCACATGGTGGGTACGGTGCGTATCGGCACCCCCGACGATTACGTCATGAGGTTCATTCCCGGCATCCTGGCCGGCTTCGCCAAGGCCTATCCGCTGGTGCAGGTGGACGTCCATTGCGAAACCACCGCCGGCCTGCTGCAACGCCAGGACCTGGACCTGACCATCGTCACCCGTGAACCGGGCAACGAGATCGGCCTGCCGCTGCGTCGCGAGCGCTTCATCTGGGCCGAGGCGCCGGGTTTCGATATCCACCAGCGCGATCCGCTGCCGCTGGCGATGTTCAACACCTCGTGCTTTCTCAGCGAATGGGCGCGCCGGGCACTGGACAATCGCGGACGCGGCTACCGCCTGGCCTACAGCAGCCCGAGCCTTGCCGCCCTGCTCGGCATCGTCAAGGCCGGCCTGGCGGTCACTGCGCAACTGGAAAGCCTGCTGCCGAGCGAGCTGCGCCGACTGGGAGAAGCCGATGGCATGCCGGACCTGCCGGCCTGCTCCATCGAACTGCTGCGCAATCCGCGCAGCGCCTCGCCGATCATCGACACCCTCGCCGAGCATATCGCCGAAGGCTTTCGGCAGTAGTCAGCGCAACGCCAGCAGCACCGCACACAGCAGCAGGAAGCTGCAGAACAGCAGACGCAGCAGCCGCTCGGGCAACTGGTGCGCCAACTTCACGCCCCAGCTCACGCTGAGTAGTCCACCCAGGGCGAGCGGAATACCCACGCTCCAGTCGACTTCCCCGTGCCAGGCATAGCTGGCCAGGGTGACGCCAGTGGTCGGCAGCGCCATGGCCAGGGACATGCCCTGGGCGGCCACCTGGGTCATGCCCATCACCCCGGCGAGAATGGGGGTGGCGATCACCGCACCACCGACGCCAAACAGCCCGCCGACCAGCCCAGCCACCAGCCCCAGCACCCCGAGCCCCAGACGACTCGGCGTCGTCAGCGGCGGCTGGCCACGGCGATAGAGTTGCCAGAGGTTGTAGAGCACCAGCACGAGCAGGAAGCCGACGAAGCCGTGGCGCATGGAGCGGGCGTCCAGGGACACCGCCAGCGCCGTACCCGCCAGGGCCGAGAGCATGCCGGCGGCGGCCAGCAGTCCGGCGCGCTGCCAGTCGATGCGATTGCGCTGGTTGTACTTGTAGACCGACAGCAGCACGTTGGGCACCACCATCACCAGAGCGGTGCCCTGGGCCAGTTGCTGGTCGAGGCCGAACAACAGGGCCAGCACCGGAATGGCGATCAAGCCACCGCCGATGCCGAACAACCCACCTACCACACCCAGCACCGCCCCGAGGGCGATATCGATCAAGAGCTGAGACAGCAATTCCACGGCGCACTACCCAGAAGCGAACGGATTCGGAAACCGCTGTCCGGCGTACCGCCAGCGGAGCGCCAGACAGCAAAAAGCCCGGCAAGCCGGGCTTTCTATCGAGACGCCAGGTTTAGACCTTGGCGCGCGACTTGTACTCGTTGGTACGGGTGTCGATCTCGATGTGGTCACCGATGTCGCAGAACTCGGAGACCTTCAGCTCGTAGCCGTTGTTCAGGCGAGCGGTCTTCATGACCTTGCCCGAGGTGTCGCCGCGAACGGCCGGCTCGGTGTAGGAGATCTGGCGCACGATGGTGGTGGGCAGTTCGATGGAGATGACGCGGTCGTTGTAGAACACCGCTTCGCAGACGTCGGTCATGCCGTCTTCGATGAAGGCGATGGCATCACCCAGGTCGTCCTTCTCGACTTCGTACTGGTTGTAGTCGTTGTCGACGAACACGTACAGGGGATCGGCGAAGTAGGAATAGGTCACTTCCTTGCGATCCAGAATCACCGGCTCGAGCTTGTCGTCGGCGCGGAAGACGGTCTCGGTCGCGCTGCCGGAGAGCAGGCTCTTCAGCTTCATCTTGACCACTGCAGCGTTACGGCCGGACTTGTTGTATTCAGCTTTCTGGATGACCCAGGGAGCGTTGTCGATCATGGCCACTTGGCCGGCACGGAACTCTTGTGCGGTTTTCATGCGGTTATCCGTATGGATGGAAGAACGGGATTTCGAGGCGCCATATGATAGCCAATCTGTGTGGAAATGCACCAGGCTGGCGGCAAGATCGCCATGAGAAGCCATCCGATCGCTCCAATCACGCGCCAGCAGACTCCAGTCTTCCACCTGCGCCTCCAGCGCCGACCAGGCGGCCGCCAGGTCCCCGCGACCGTTCCAGGCCAGCCAGAGGGCGCTGACCGCGGCAGCCAGCGCCGGCGGGCCGGACGCGACATAGCGCGCCAGGAAGGCCTCGAGCTTGACGAAATGGGCGTCCTCTTCCTGCGGATAGATGTGCCAGACGAAGGGATGCGCCGCCCATTGCGCACGGACGAAGGAGTCCTCGCCACGGATGGCGTTGAAGTCGCAGCACCACAGCAGCCGGTCGTACTCCTGCTGGGAGACGAAGGGCAGCACCTGCACCCGCAGGGCGCCGCGGCTATGACTGTCGCCGGCCTTGAGCCAGTCGACGCCGAGCCAGGCGGCGACGTTGGCCAGCACCCTGCCCTCCGGCACCAGCAGGCAGGTGGGCTGGGTACCCGCACCGAGGGCATCGAGCCAGTCGATCAGCGCCGGGTTCTCGTAGGCGAACAGCGAGAACAGCCGCTCCCCGGGCTGGCGCCGAACGCCCAGCCCAGCGAGAAAGTCGTCCTGGGCCGCGGCAGCCCGGAGGAAGCCGTCACGCTGCGCGAGCAGGTCGTGCTCGCGCAGCAACCCGCCCACCTTGGCGGTAAAGCCGGGAAAGAAGAAGTACTTGTTCAGCCCGGTGGGCTGCAGCGACGGCAGGGCGTGACAGCCTTCGATCCACTCCTCGGCGCTCAGGTATTCCAGGTTGAGCCAGAGCGGGCGCTCGGCGCGACGCGCCATGGCGGTGACGAAGCCTTCCGGCAACTGACAGGCGAAGGCTTCCACCACCACGTCGCCGGGCTCGGCCGCCGTCCAGTCGGCGTGCCAAAGACGCACCTCGACGCCGCGGTGCCATTGCTGCTCGGCCTTGCCATCGACGCCTGGCTGGATCCGCGCCAGGGGATAGAGGTCGTCGATCCAGAGACGGACCTGCTGCCCATGCTCGGCGGCCAGCTGATGGGCCAGACGCCAGGTGATACCCGCGTCGCCATAGTTGTCCACCACCGTGCAGAAGATGTCCCAGGCTGCCATGCCATACCTCTAAGTCATTGATATCGAATCGTGTTCCGCCTGATTGGCGGGTGGACGCGGGACGGCTTCCAGTGAACCCAGTCACACCGCGACCAAGAGCGGGTCGGTAGTATCCGCGCTTTTTCGGACGGATTCTCCATGTCGTTGCACCCTGCCCTGCTGTTCTGCCTGAGCCTGGCTTCCCTGAGCGCCCTGGCGACGCCCCAGCCGTCCCAGCCGCCGCGTACCTTCGGCGAAGCCAAGGTGGTGGCGGCCAAGGTCTACGCCAAGCAAGGCGTGGACTTCTATTGCGGCTGCCACTACAGCGGCAAGACCGTGGACCTCAAGAGTTGTGGCTACGTCCCGCGCAAGAGCGCCCAGCGCGCCAGCCGCATCGAATGGGAACACATCGTCCCCGCCTGGGTGATCGGCCACCAGCGCCAGTGCTGGCAGAAAGGCGGTCGCAAGAACTGCACGGCCAACGATCCGGTGTACCAGAAGGCCGAGGCCGACCTCTTCAACCTGGTACCGGTGGTCGGCGAGGTCAATGGCGACCGCAGCAACTTCGCCTTCGGCTGGCTGCCGCAGAAGCCCAGCCAGTATGGCGCCTGCCAGATGGTGGTGGACTTCAAGGCCAAGACCGCCATGCCCCGCCCGGAAATCCGCGGCATGGTCGCCCGTACCTACTTCTACATGAGCGATCGCTACGACCTGCGCCTGTCCAAGCAGGATCGCCAGCTCTACACCGCCTGGACCAAGCAGTATCCGCCGGAGGCCTGGGAGCGTCAGCGCAACCAGCGCCTGGCCTGCATCATGGGTCGCGGCAATCCCTATGTCGGCGAGACCAAGGCCTGCAAGTAAGGCGGTGCAGAGCCAGGTCAAAAACGCTCAGGCGGCGAAGGGGATGCCGCTGTGGAATCTCAGCTCGCGATCACCGGAGGTGATCAACTCCACTTCCAGGGCGCGGACCTCGGCGATCTTGGCGTCGACGTCGTCGCGCTCGCCATAGAGATAGGCGAGCTTGAGATAGTCCTGGAAATGCCGCGCCTCGGAGGCCAGCAGGCCGCTGTAGAACTTGCCCAGCTCCGCGTCCAGGTGGGGCGCCACGGCACCGAAGCGCTCGCAGGAGCGACATTCGATGAAGGCACCGATCACCAGGCTGTCGGTCAGCTTCAGCGGCTCATGGTTGCGGCAGAGCTTGCGCAAGGCGCCGGCATAACGGGCCGAACTGACGTTGCGGTGCTCGATACCCCGGCGCTTCATGATCTGCAGCACCTGCTCGAAATGGCGCAGCTCTTCACGGGCGATGCGCGACATCTTCCAGGACAGCTCGGCGCGATTGGAATAGGTGAACAGATAGTGGAAGGCGGCGCCGGCGGCCTTCTTCTCGTTATTGGCGTGGTCCTGCAGCAGCGTCGGCAGGTCCTGCAGCGCGGCCTCGACCCAGGCATCCGGCGTACGGCAACCGAGGAATTCGTTCATCTCGGGCAAGGACATCAGCGTGCTCCCGTGCAAAAGCCGCGCATTATAGAGAAAGGCAGGCGCCTGGGCAGCGCCGCCTGCCTGCTGGCGCTCAGACGCGGCTGTCGATGCCTTCGAGCAGGAAGCGCGGGGCGATGTAGCGGTCGTAGTGGGCTTCGGAGAGCAGGAAGAATTCCCGGTCGATGGCGTCGCGCAACTCGGCCAGGGGGCGATCGCGAAACTCCGGCAGCAGGCGCAGCCCATAGGCATCCAGTTGCTGGATGTGGCGCGCACCCCGGGCCAGCAACTGATAGGCCCAGCAATACTCCGACTGATCGGGCCGGAAGCGGATGCTGCGTTGCTGCAACTGCTGGCGCAACAGCACCGGATCGAAGACATCGACCTTGGCCGACACCACCTGCACCAGCAGCAGCTCCAGGCGCGCCCAGACGGCGCGCCGCTCCTCTTCGCCGTAGAGATTCCAGTTCACCACCTCGTGGTGGAATCTCTTGCAGCCACGACAGACGTGGTCGCCGAACATCGTCGAGCACAGGCCGACACAGGGCGTCTTGATGACAGGAGCGGGCATGGGCGGCAGGCCTTGGAGCAAAACGCCTAGTCTAGCCGGAAACGTCAACGACCGGCGCGGGTGGCCCGCGCCGGTCGTACGGAATCCCATCCTGATCACAGGACGCGGATCACACCGCGGCGACACCCCGGCTCGCCACCGGGCTGGCGCTGCGACGGCTCAACCCGTAGAAGAACAGTCCACCGAGGAAGCAGCCGGTGAACCAGGCGAAGTTGGCGATCGGCTTGAACCAGGGCACGAAGGTGAAGCACAACCCGATCAGCGCCGCAGCGACCAGCGCCTGCACCGCCACCCAGTTGACGCCGCCGCTGTACCAGTAGGCGCCATTCGGGGTGTCGTCGAACAGCGCATCGACCTCGATCCGGCCCTTGCGCAGCAGGTAGTAGTCCACCAGCAGGATGCCGAACAGCGGGCCGATGCAGGCAGCCAGGACGTCCAGGGTGTAGTGGATCACCTCGGGGTTGTTGAACAGGTTCCAGGGGGTGAGGAAGATCGAGGCCACCGCGGCGATCATGCCGCCCGCACGCCAGCTGATCTTGCTGGGCGCCACGTTGGCGAAGTCGAAGGCCGGCGAAACGAAGTTGGCGACGATGTTGATACCGATGGTGGCGGTGACGAAGGTGAAGGCGCCGAGCAGCACCGCGGTGGTGTTGTCGATGCGGGCCACGGTGGCGATGGGATCGTGGATCATCTCGCCGAACACCGGGAGGGTGCCGGACACGATCACCACGGTGACCAGGGAGAACGCCAGGAAGTTGATCGGCAGGCCCCAGAAATTCCCGCGACGCACATCCTGCATGGAGCGGCAGTAGCGGCTGAAGTCACCGAAGTTGAGCGTGGGCCCGGAGAAATAGGACACCACCAGGGCGATGGCGACGATCACCTGGCCGAAGGCGGCCCAGCCGGTCAGCTGCTTTTCCGCCAGGGTGAAGCTGATGTTGCTCCAGCCGGCGCGCCAGACGATCCAGGCGGCGAGCAGGAACATCACCGCATAGACGGCGGGACCGGCCCAGTCGATGAAGCGGCGGATGGATTCCATACCCGCCCAGAAGACGCAGGCCTGGAGGAACCAGAGGGTGAGGAAGCCGCCCCAGCCGAGATAGGACAGGCCCAGGAAGCTGCTGTCGCCATAGATCGCCAGCGCGGGAAAGAAACGCAGCACCACGATGACCAGGGCGCTGGAGGCCAGATAGGTCTGGATGCCGTACCAGGCCACCGCGATCAGGCCGCGGATCACCGCCGGGATGTTTGCGCCGAAGACGCCGAAGGCCAGGCGACAGATCACCGGATAGGGTACGCCAGCCTGCTGGCTGGGCCGGGCGACCAGATTGGCGATCGCCTGAACGATACAGATCCCTACCAGCAGGGCGATCAGCACCTGCCAGCTGGCCAGGCCCAGGGCGAACAGGCTGGCGGCGAAGACATAGCCGCCGACGCTGTGCACGTCGCTCATCCAGAAGGCGAAGATGTTGTACCAATTCCACTTCTGCTCGACCGGGCCGAGGTCTTCGTTGTACAGACGTGGGCTGTAGCCCGGGGGAATCTGCTGGTTCATGGATCGCCTCCTCCGTGGTGGCGGGCACCTGCATACGGCGCCTGCCTTGTTTTGTATACAATCCCTTCAGGCAGAGTCCGTGCCAGGTGCTCCAAGATGGCCTTAACTTGCTGGTTCCATAGGGAATTTCCAGAAAACGAGGCGCTAACGCAGAGGCCGGGGCGTTACCGGGGATGCACTTCCCTGGGGCGTTAGGTGGCAACGAGGCGCTACCTTGGCGCACAAAGCCTGGAACATTCACGCATCGTCAGCGCTCCTGACTTTGTATACAATTCAGGCAAATCGCCGGAGTCAGCCCATGAGTGCATTACCCGCGTCACTCGCCGTTGCCGCCTCCCCCCGGGACGAGCGGATCTACCAGGACATCCTTGAAGCCATCGTCGAGCATCGCCTGGCGCCAGGCACCCGGCTGCCGGAAGACACCCTGGCGGAGACCTTCGGCATCAGTCGCACGGGCATCCGCAAGGTGCTGCAGCGACTGGCGCTGGAACGCCTGGTGACCCTGCGCGCCAATCGCGGCGCCCAGGTTGCCCAGCCCAGCGCCAAGGAAGCCCAGGACATCCTCGCCGCGCGCCAGCTGATCGAACCGGCGCTGATGCCGCTGGTGGCCGCGCGCATCGACGGCGCCCAGCTGGCATCCCTGCGCCAGCTCTGCCTCGAGGAGCACGAGGCCCAGCATGGCGGGCGCCACAGCCTGGCGATCCAGCTGTCCGCGCGCTTTCACGTCGAACTCGCCGCACTGGCCGACAACCAGGTGCTGACCGAACAGGTCGCCCAATTGGCCAGCCGCTCTTCGCTACTGATCGCCATCTACGGCTCGCGGCACAGCCTGGGCTGCGATTGCGGCCAGCACGAAGACCTGCTGGACCTGCTCGCCCGGGGCGAGGGTGCGGCCGCCGGCGACTGGATGGCGCGCCACCTGCGCCTGATCCGCGAATCCCTCCGCATCGACCGGCCCACGGCCGCCGAGCCCGATTTCCGCAGCATCTTCAAACGCAGTTGAGGCTCCTCATGCAGATCCAGGTCATCAATCCCAATACCAGTGCCGGCATGACCGCCAAGATCGGTCGCGCGGCCCAGGCCATCGCCCGTCCGGGCACCACCATCCTCGCCAGCAATCCCGAAGCCGGCCCCGTGTCCATCGAAAGTCACTACGACGAGGCGGTGGCCGCGGTCGGCGTGATCGAAGAGATGCGCAAGGGCGTCGAGGCGGGCTGCGCGGCCCATGTCATCGCCTGCTTTGGCGATCCGGGCCTGCTCGCGGCGCGGGAAATGGCCAGGGGCCCGGTGCTGGGCATCGCCGAGGCCGGCTTCCATCTGGCCAGCCTGCTGGCCACCCGTTTCGCCGTGGTGACCACCCTCACCCGCACCCGCATCATCGCCGAGCACCTGCTGCAGCGGTACGGCTTCGCCGAACTGTGCACCTCGGTGCGCTGCATCGACCTGCCGGTGCTGGCCCTGGAGGCCGCCGACGACAGCCTGATCGAGCTGATCGCCGCCGAGGGTCGCCGCGCCCGCGACGAGGAAGGCGCCGGTGCCATCGTGCTCGGCTGTGGCGGCATGGCCGATCTGCGCGAGGCCCTGAGCGAGGCCATCGGCATCCCGGTGATCGAAGGCGTCAGCGCCGCGGTCAAGCTGGCCGAGTCACTGGTGGACCTGGGACTGGGCACCAGCAAGCACGGCGACCTGGCCTACCCCATCGCCAAGCCCTTCAGTGGACGCTTCGCCCATCTGGGCCGCTAGCCTGCCGCCCGGGGTCCAACGACCCGCAGCAGAGATGCGACAACGCAGCGCTTAACTTCGCCCGAGGCTTGGCGTAGAATTAGGCAGCCTTATAGGCGCAATGTCCGATACGAAGCTGTTTTCAAAGCGTCACGAGCAAAGTATCCGGTGATCCGGCAGCGGCGGCCTCATCAACCGCCCTGCTGCCGATCAGCTCCTCAGCAGCCGGCGTAAAACTTTGAAAACAGCTTCCGGCGGAATGCGTCCGGCGCGACGGCGGTCCTGCCCGCAGCCTCCCCCGTCATACCCTGCCGGATACATTCCGGGGCGCCAGCCCCCGGACGCAATATTGGACCACTGATGAGGGTCAACCTGTGCTTGAAGCCTATCGTAACCACGTAGAAGAGCGTGCCGCCCAGGGCATCGTGCCCCAGCCGCTGAACGCCGAGCAAACGGCCGGTCTGGTCGAACTGCTGAAGAATCCCCCGGCCGGCGAAGAAGAATTTCTCGTCGACCTCATTACCAACCGCGTACCGCCGGGCGTCGACGAAGCCGCCTACGTGAAGGCCGGTTTCCTCTCCGCGGTCGCCAAGGGCGAAACCCAGTCCCCGCTGATCTCCCGCCAGCGCGCCACCGAACTGCTGGGCACCATGCAGGGCGGCTACAACATCGCCACCCTGGTCGAGCTGCTGGATGACGCCGCACTGGGCGCCGTGGCCGCCGAACAACTCAAGCACACCCTGCTGATGTTCGACGCCTTCCACGACGTGGCCGAAAAGGCCAAGGGCGGCAATGCCCACGCCAAGGCCGTCATGCAGTCCTGGGCCGAAGGCGAGTGGTACCGGAAGCGTCCGGAAATCGCCGAGAAGTACACCCTGACCGTGTTCAAGGTGCCGGGCGAAACCAACACCGACGACCTCTCCCCCGCCCCCGACGCCTGGTCGCGCCCGGACATCCCGCTGCACGCCCTGGCCATGCTGAAGATGGCTCGCGACGGCATCGTGCCCGAGCAGCAAGGCAGCATCGGTCCGCTGAAGCAGATCGAGGAAGTGCGCGCCAAGGGCTTCCCGGTCGCCTACGTCGGTGACGTGGTCGGCACCGGTTCTTCCCGCAAGTCCGCCACCAACTCGGTGCTGTGGTTCTTCGGCGACGACATCCCCTACGTGCCGAACAAGCGCGCCGGTGGTTTCTGCTTCGGCTCCAAGATCGCCCCGATCTTCTACAACACCATGGAAGACGCCGGCGCCCTGCCGATCGAGTTCGACGTGTCGGAGCTGGAAATGGGCGACGTCATCGACGTCTATCCCAAGGCCGGCAAGGTCACCCGCCATGGCAGCGACGAGGTGCTCGCCACCTTCGAACTCAAGACCCCCGTGCTGCTGGACGAAGTCCGCGCCGGCGGCCGTATCCCGCTGATCGTCGGCCGTGGCCTGACCGAGAAGGCGCGCGCCGAACTGGGCATGGGTCCGACCGACCTGTTCAACAAGCCGGACCAGCCGGCCGAGAGCAGCAAGGGCTACACCCTGGCGCAGAAGATGGTCGGCAAGGCCTGCGGCGTCGAGGGCGTACGTCCCGGCACCTACTGCGAGCCGAAGATGACCACCGTCGGCTCCCAGGACACCACCGGTCCGATGACCCGTGACGAACTGAAGGACCTGGCCTGCCTGGGCTTCTCCGCCGACCTCGTGATGCAGTCCTTCTGCCACACCGCGGCCTATCCCAAGCCCATCGACGTCAAGACCCACCACACCCTGCCGGATTTCATCCGCACCCGTGGCGGTGTCTCCCTGCGTCCGGGCGACGGCATCATCCACAGCTGGCTGAACCGCATGCTGCTGCCCGACACCGTCGGCACCGGTGGCGATTCCCACACCCGCTTCCCGATCGGCATCTCCTTCCCGGCCGGTTCCGGTCTGGTGGCCTTCGCCGCTGCCACCGGCGTCATGCCGCTGGACATGCCGGAGTCGGTGTTGGTGCGCTTCAAGGGCAAGATGCAGCCCGGGATCACCCTGCGTGACCTGGTGCATGCCATCCCCTACTACGCCATCCAGAAGGGTCTGCTGACCGTCGAGAAGAAGGGCAAGAAGAACATCTTCTCCGGCCGTATCCTCGAGATCGAAGGCCTGGAGGACCTGACCGTGGAGCAGGCGTTCGAGCTGTCCGATGCCTCCGCCGAGCGTTCCGCAGCCGGTTGCACCATCAAGCTGTCGCCCGAGTCCATCACCGAGTACCTGCAGTCCAACATCACCCTGCTGCGCTGGATGATCGAGGAAGGCTACGGTGACCCGCGCACCCTGGAGCGCCGTGCGCGCGCCATGGAAGCCTGGATCGCCAACCCGGAACTGCTCGCCGCCGATGCCGACGCCGAATACAGCGAAGTCATCGAGATCGACCTGGCCGAGGTCAACGAGCCGGTGCTGTGCGCCCCGAACGATCCGGACGACGCCCGCCTGCTGTCCCAGGTGGCCGGCGACAAGATCGACGAGGTGTTCATCGGTTCCTGCATGACCAACATCGGTCACTTCCGCGCCGCCGGTAAGCTGCTGGACAAGGTCAAGGGTTCGATCCCGACCCGTCTGTGGCTGTCGCCGCCGACCAAGATGGACCAGCACCAGCTGACCGAGGAAGGCTACTACGGTATCTACGGCAAGGCCGGCGCGCGCATGGAAATGCCGGGCTGCTCGCTGTGCATGGGCAACCAGGCCCGCGTGGCCGCCAACGCCACCGTGGTCTCCACCTCCACCCGCAACTTCCCCAACCGCCTGGGCGACGGCGCCAACGTCTACCTGGCGTCGGCGGAGCTGGCAGCGGTGGCCTCGATCCTGGGCAAGCTGCCCACCGTCGAGGAGTACATGGAATACGCGAAGAGCATCGACAGCATGGCCGCGGACGTCTACCGCTACCTGAGCTTCGATCAGATCGCCGAATTCCGTGAAAGCGCGGAAAAAGCCCGTATCGCCGCCGTCGAAGTCTGACGCCAGCGTTCGGTACAGAAAAACCGCCCCTCGGGGCGGTTTTTTTATTTCAGGACTAAGAGGACAACTCCGGTACTCACATCGCTGAACTAGCGCCGCTCTGTACGAAAAGTCCGAGCGCGTGGAGGCGAGGCAAAGGGCTATGAACGCTCTGATGAAGCGAAGAGGTTAATTGTTTTGTCTCCGCGCAAGCCGGGCAAAAACATCGGATTCACGAACGTCTATCAACTAGGGAAAAGACACAGGCAATATAAGGCTCTCATTGGAGCAATGACGGGCTTCGACCGTTCGGGTGACGACGCGGCGAAGATCGTGCGCGCAGAGAAAGAGACGCATGGTATCGATCCAGGTGGATGGCGAAGACAAGACCGCACAGATCAGCGACTGGGCGATCTACTGGTGCGACAAGTCCGCAGCCCTGCAACTTAGGTGTCATTTCCCATCAAAGAAAAGCTATACGCGTCCGCTAAGTTGTTGCCGTGTTTCTCCCACCCGCGAAGTGGGCGGAAGCCTGCTGACCAAGCCCGGCAGCAAAATCGTCACGCCCATCGCCAAGGCGACGATCTACGGCGAGCGGTATGCCGTCGTGCACTATCCGGAGGCCGCCAAACCTTATGTCTTTAAAATGGATGGCATCGGCTTTGCGACACCGACAGCGCTGAAGAACACGCCGGTCTTCCGCTATTTCACTACCGTGGCCAATGCCCGACAGGAGAGTGCGCGCTCGGACGACGACCGTGTTATCTACGCCAATGTCGTGCGTCAACTAGGAAAACTACCCGCCAGTGCCGACACGGCCTTGCAGGCCTACTGCACAGGGCGCAATGGCGTGCTGGTGTCAGGCCAGGGGCTGATCTTTCCGTTCGGACTGAACGAGAGCCAGCTCGCGGCGGTGGAGCAGGCATTCCGCGCGCAGGTCAGCGTAATCGAGGGTCCGCCAGGAACGGGCAAGACCCAAACCATTCTCAACATCCTCGCCAATATCCTGCTGCGTGGACAGACGGTGGCGGTGCTGTCCAACAACAATGCGGCGGTGGAAAACGTCTACGAGAAACTGGAGAAATGTGGCCTGGGTCATTTGATCGCCAAGCTCGGCAATCAGGACAACCGCGAGGCTTTTTTCGCCAATCTGCCGCCGTGGCCAACCGGCGAACTTGAGCCCGCGCCGACGCTGGAGGAGATCCAGGCCCTACTGGCCCGCTTGAAGCAGTATCTGCACGATCACAACCGGGCAGCGCAATTGCAGGTCGAACTTGACGAGCTGGCCATCGAGCGGCGCTATCTGCAGCAGTGGCAGGTAGACAACAGTGTGCAATCCGCCGCCCCGCCGGCGTGGCACGGGCTGAGTCCACGCATGACTACAGATCTGATGGCCTATCTGGCTCATCTCGGCGAGCAGCGTCTACGCCTCAAAGACCGCGTCGAGCTGCTGTTCAACTTTCGAATCCTACGCACAAAGCCGATCGCCGAGGACAATGCAAGACTAGCCGTGTTTCATGGCTTGCAGATGCACTATTACGAGAAGGCGCTGCAGAATAAAGCTACAGAGTTGCAGGCATGCCGCGAATCTCTGGCACGAGGCAATTTCACTGCCTTGCTGGATGAACTAAAAACCTCGTCGATGCGCCATCTGAAGCAACATCTGCAAAGTCTGCCTCGGCCATCGAATAGCTTCGATGCCAAGACCTACCGAAAACAGTTCGATGCCTTCTTGAAGCGCTTCCCGATCCTGGGCAGCGGTACGCACTCTATTGTCAATTCGATCGCGACAGGGGCCATCCTAGACTACGTGATCATCGACGAGGCCTCGCTGCAAGACATCGTGCCAGGCATCTTGCCGCTGGGCTGCGCGAAGAACTTGATCGTCGTCGGCGACAACCGCCAGTTGGCGCACATTCCGGTGAAACTGGGCCTGCCAGCACCGAACGAAGCCTACGATTGCGAGCGCTACAGCCTGCTCGATTCGTGCATCAAGGTGTTCAAGGAGACTCTGCCCAGGACCCTGCTGAAAGAGCACTACCGCTGCCACCCTAGGATCATCCAATTCTGCAACCAGCAGTTCTACGACAACGCGCTGGTGCCGATGACCGAGGACAAAGGAGAGGCACCGCTGCGCCTTGTAGTGACCGCCAAGGGCAATCATGCCCGCCAGAACACCAATCTGCGGGAACTGGACTCCTTGCTCAAGGTGCTCGACGACGAGGGCAAGCCCATTGATATAGACGACGGACGTGGTTTCATTGCGCCGTTCCGGGCCCAGGTCAAACTTTCTGGCACGCGCCTGCCGGCGGATTTCGTCAAGGACACCGTGCACAAGTTCCAGGGCCGCGAGTGCGACGAGATTGTCTTCTCCACCGTCCTGGACCAGAAGCGCTACAACCAAGAGCGAAAACGGCTGGAGTTCGTCGATGACCCGCGCATGATCAACGTAGCGGTGTCGCGTGCTAAGCATCGCTTCACCCTGGTCACGGGCGACGCGGTATTTGCCGGCCACAACGGGCATATCGCGGCCTTGATGCGCTACCTCGCCTATTACGCACAGGACGCACAGATCGTGCGGGCGCCAGTGGTGTCGGCCTTCGACCTGCTGTACCGCGAATACGACCAATCTCTGGCGCGCTTGAACGCACGCTTGCGACCCGAGGATTCGCGTTACAAGTCCGAGCAGATCGCGGCACAGTTGCTGCGCGAAGCCCTAGCTACTCCGGCGTACCACGCCTTGATGGTCCACGACCAAGTCAAACTCGATCAGGTCGCCGTACCGAGCAACCCGGACCTGACAGAGCACGAGCGAGCTTTCATGGCGCGTGCCAGTTGCGATTTCGTCATCTATTTCCGCGTGGGTAAGATCCCGGTAGGGGTGATCGAGGTCGACGGCGGCTCCCATGACCGGCCCGATCAAGCAGCGCGAGATGCGCTAAAGAACGGCATCCTGGCCAAGAGCGGCATCTCTATCCTGCGCCTGCGCACCGTCGAGAGTCGCATCGAAGAGCGGATCGCCGAGTTCATCGCTCAATGGGCAGCCTTAAGCACCAGTTAACCCAAGCGCCCTTACCCTCGGCTCTCCATCACACCCGAGGTACCTACGATGAAACGTCTTGCTGCCCTATCCCTTACCGCTCTGCTGCTCGCTGTCAGCCAAACAAGCATGGCGGCTGGTTGTATCAAGGGCGCCGTGGTCGGCGGGGTGGCCGGGCATGTGGCCGGGCACCATGCCATCGCGGGTGCGGTAGCCGGTTGCGTGATTGGCCATCACCTGGCGGAAAAGGCCAAGCAGGAAGATCACCCGCACCATTTCCTCTGAAGTCAGTAGCCTGCACGCCTGACAGGATGCGGAACGCGGCGCCAGTCACGCTGCGAGGCCATGCTAGAGTCTCGCGCACACCCTCCAGGGAATGTCGAAGATGCCGCGCCCACTCATTGCGATGCTGCTGTCTGTCGGACTCTGGAGCGCTGGTGCTGAGCTGCTGGCTGCAGACCAGGCCCCGGCCACTCGCTCCCTGGCCGCCGCCTATGCCGGGCGCCTGAAGATAGGCGCCGCCATCGAACCCGATCAGCTCGCTAGGCCCGATGGCGTGCTGTTGGCGCAGCAATTCAGCAGCCTGGTGGCCGAGAACACTATGAAGCCGATGCGTATACATCCGCAGGAAGACCACTACGACTTCGGACCGGCCGATGCCATCGTCGCCTTCGCCGAGCAACACGGCCTGGCGGTGCGCGGCCATACCCTGCTCTGGGGCAGCCACACCCCGGACTGGTTCTGGCAGGGTGCCAAGGGTCAGCCAGCCACCCGGGAGCAGGTGCTGCAGCGCCTGAAGCAGCATATCGCCACGGTGGTCGGCCACTACCGCGGACGGGTCTATGCCTGGGATGTGGTCAACGAGGCCATAGACCCCGACCAGCCTAGTTGCCTGCGTGACGATCGCTGGCTGCAGGTGGTCGGTCCGGACTATATGGCCGTGGCCTTTCGCGCCGCCCATGCCGCCGATCCCCAGGCGCGGCTGTTCATCAACGACTTCAACACCCAGGAACCGGCCAAGCGCGACTGCCTGGCGCGGGTGGTGAAGGCCCTGCTGGCAGAGGGCGTGCCGGTGCAGGGCATCGGCCACCAGACCCATATCAGCATCTACTGGCCATCCCTGGCGGCCATCGATCAGTCGCTCGGCACCTTCGCCCGCCTCGGACTGGAAAACCAGCTCACCGAGCTGGACATGAGCCTCTATCAGCATCACGACTACCAGCCGCAGCAGCCACTGGCGCAGCGCCTGAACCTGCAGGCCGAGCGCTATCGCGACCTCATGGCCCTGGTGCTGGCCCATCCCGAGGTCACCGCGGTGACCTGGTGGGGCGTGGCCGATGATCACAGCTGGCTGAACCACGAGCCCGGGGCGCCCGGGGACGACCAGCCGCTGCTGTTCGATCGCCAGCAGCGGCCGAAACCGGCTTTCTGGGCCGTGCTGCACCAGGCGCCGCACCAGTAGCCTGTCGTCCGGGCTGGCTCTGGCCTGCGGCCTGTCCAGGGAAGATTTGCACAAGGCGGCGAACCCCCGGAGCCTTGCCGGGTCAATTGTTACAGGACATTACTTCGCACCCACGAGAGGTCGCCACCATGAAGCTCCTGCCTACCCTTGCCCTGTCTGTTCTGCTGCTCGGCGCCAGCCAAGCCACCTTCGCCGCCGGTTGCGTCAAGGGCGCCGTGGTCGGCGGCGCCGCGGGCCATGTCGCCGGCGGTCACGGCGTTGCCGGTGCCGCCGCGGGCTGCGCCATCGGTCACCACGAGGCCAACAAGAAGGCCAAGGAAGAACAGCAGGCCGCGCCCAAGCAATAATCCCCAGGCCTCGTCCGCACTGGCGGGCGAGGCCGATTTAACGCTTTCTTTACGCCCCGCCACCGCTCCCCGCCTCGCTTCTTTACGCCCCTCCTCCCGACAATTTCTCCACGCGGCAACGGCCGTCTATGGAGAACTCGTGATGACCCCCTGGAATCTTCTGGCCCTGCTCCTGGCACTGGGTCTGTTCGTCTATCTGCTGGCGGCGCTGCTACGCGCCGGCCGGTCCTAGGGAGGCGGCATGGACAGCCAAGCCGCGTTCCTGATCCTGGCCTTCCTGGCCATGACCTTTCTTCCCGCGCCCTTCCTGGGGCGCTACTTCTACCGTGCGCTGGAAGGCGAACGGACCTGGCTGACCTTTGTCGGCGGGCCCCTGGAGCGCCTGACCCTCAAGGCGGTGGGCACCGATGGCCGCGGCCAGGACTGGCGCACCTATGCCATCGCCCTGGTACTGTTCAATGGGCTGGGCATCGGGCTGCTGTTCGCCATCCTCGTGCTGCAGGGCAGTCTGCCGCTCAATCCGCAGCAGCTGCCCGGCCTGGAATGGACCCTGGCGCTGAACACCGCCATCAGTTTCGTCACCAACACCAACTGGCAGGCCTACGGCGGCGAAGCCTCGCTGAGCTATTTCAGCCAGATGGTCGGCCTGGGCGTGCAGAATTTCGTCAGCGCCGCGGTGGGGCGTGGCCGTGCTTGCCGCCCTGGCCCGCGGCATCACCCGCCGCAGCGCCCGGGAAATCGGCAACTTCTGGGCCGACCTGTTCCGCGCGACCTTCTATGTGCTGCTGCCGCTGTGCGTGCCCCTGGCACTGCTGCTGATCTGGCAGGGCGTGCCCCAGACCTTCGCGAGCTATGTCGATGCCACCACCCTGCAGGGCGCGACCCAGACCCTGCCGCTGGGTCCGGCTGCCAGCCAGATCGCCATCAAGCAGCTGGGCACCAACGGAGGCGGCTTCTTTGGCGTCAACTCGGCGCACCCCTTCGAGAACCCCACGGCGCTGAGCGATCTGCTGGAGCTGTCGGCCATCCTCATGATTCCGGCGGCCCTGGTGTTCAGCTTCGGCCACTACGTCAAGGATCGACGGCAGAGCTGGGCGATCTTCGCCGCCATGTTCGGCCTGCTGGTGATCGGAGGCGCTGTCGCCATCGGTGCCCAGAACCACGCCAACCCCGCGCTGGCCGGCCTGGCGATCACCCAGGGGGCTTCCCTGGAAGGTCTGGAGACCCGCTTCGGCGGTACCGCGTCGGCCCTCTGGGCGACGGTCACCACGGCCGCGTCCAACGGTTCGGTGAACGCCATGCATGACAGCCTGGCGCCGCTGACCGGCCTGGTCGCGCTGTTCAACATGATGCTCGGCGAGGTGATCTTCGGCGGCGTCGGCGCCGGCCTCTACGGCATGCTGCTCAATGTGCTGATCGCCGTCTTCATCGCCGGCCTGATGGTGGGCCGCACCCCGGAATACCTGGGCAAGAAGCTGGAGGCCCCCGAGGTGCGGCTGCTGGTGGCGACCCTGCTGGTCATGCCGCTGGGCGTGCTGGTGCTGGGCGCCATCGCCGCCAGCGTCCCGGTTGGCGTCGCCGGGATCGCCGCCACGGGTCCCCATGGCTTCAGCCAGCTGCTCTATGCCTATACCTCGGCCACGGCCAACAACGGCTCGGCCTTCGGCGGCTTCAGCGCCAATACGCCCTTCCACAACCTGATGCTCAGCCTGGCTCTGCTGATCGGTCGCTTCGGCTACATCCTGCCGGTCCTGGCCATCGCCGGGAGCCTGGCCGCCAAGCGCCCCGTGCCGCTCGGCCCCAACAGCTTCCCCACCCACGGCCCGCTGTTCGTCACCCTGCTGGTGATCACCCTGCTGCTGGTGGGTGGCCTGACCTTCCTGCCGACGCTCGCCCTGGGGCCGATCGCCGACCATCTGCAACTGTTCGGAGTCCGCTGAAATGGATGCCCAGACCCACACCCTGCCCACTCCTACCCCTGGCACCCTGTGGCGCCAGGCGCTGCGGCAGGCCTTCGTCAAGCTCGACCCGCGCCAGCAGGTCCGCTCGCCTGTGATGTTCGTGGTGGAGATCACCGCGCTGTTCTCCACCCTGCTGTGCCTGGCGCCCAGCAATGGCGTGAGCACCGGGGTGGCGGTGCAGATCACCCTCTGGCTGTGGTTCACCCTGCTGTTCGCCAACTTCGCCGAAGCCCTCGCCGAGGGGCGAGGCAAGGCACGCGCCGACAGTCTCAAGGGCATCGGCCAGAACCTTGCCGCGCGCCTGGAGGAAAACGGCGAGCACCGCATGGTGCCGGCCAGCTCGCTGCGCAAGGGCCAGATCGTGCGGGTGGAAGCCGGCGAGCTGATCCCCGGTGACGGCGAGATCATCGAGGGCGTGGCCGCGGTCAACGAGGCGGCCATCACCGGTGAGTCGGCGCCGGTGATCCGCGAATCCGGCGGCGATCGCTCGGCCGTCACCGGCAACACCCGGGTGGTGTCGGACTGGATCCGGGTGCGCATCACCGCCAACCCCGGCGAATCGACCCTGGACCGCATGATCGCCCTGGTGGAAGGCGCCAAGCGCCAGAAGACCCCCAACGAGGTCGCCCTGGACATCCTGCTGATCGGCCTGACGCTGATCTTCCTGCTGGTGGTGGTGACCCTGCAGCCCTTCGCCGCCCTGGCCGGTGGCGAGCTGCCGCTGCTGTTCCTGGTGGCGCTGCTGGTGACCCTGATCCCCACCACCATCGGCGGCCTGCTCTCGGCCATCGGCATCGCCGGCATGGATCGCCTGGTGCGGCTGAACGTGATCGCCACCTCGGGGCGCGCCGTGGAAGCCGCCGGTGACGTCCATACCCTGCTGCTGGACAAAACCGGCACCATCACCTTCGGCAACCGCCGCTGCAGCGCCCTGTACGCGGCCCAGGGCATTACCCCCAAGGCCCTGGCCGAGGGCGCCCTCTATGCCTCCCTGGCCGACGAAACCCCGGAAGGCCGCTCGGTGGTGGAATACCTGCGCAACCTGCACCCGCTGCAGGAGCCGCCGCGCGCCCAGGTCACGCCCATTCCCTTCAGCGCCGAGACGCGCCTGTCGGGCATCGACTGGCAGGGCCGCGCGTATCGCAAGGGTGCGGTGGATGCCGTGCTGATGTTTCTCGGCCAGACCCGCGCCGATCTGCCGGAGGTGCTGGCCCGGGAGATCGAAACCATCGCCAAGAGTGGCGGCACCCCGCTGCTGGTCTGCGGCGAAGGTCGGCTGCTGGGCGCCATCCACCTCAAGGACGTGGTCAAGCCGGGAATTCGCGAGCGCTTCGCCGAGCTGCGCACCCTGGGCATCCGCACCGTGATGGTGACCGGCGACAACCCCCTGACCGCCACCGCCATCGCCGCCGAGGCCGGGGTGGACGACGTCATCGCCGAAGCCACCCCGGAAAAGAAGCTGGAGCGCATCCGCAGCGAACAGGCCGAGGGCAAGCTGGTGGCCATGTGCGGCGACGGCGCCAACGACGCCCCGGCGCTGGCCCAGGCCGATGTGGGCATGGCGATGAACGACGGCACCCAGGCCGCCCGCGAGGCCGCCAATCTGGTCGACCTGGATTCGGACCCCACCAAGCTGCTCGACGTGGTGCAGGTGGGCAAGGAACTGCTGGTGACCCGTGGCGCCCTGACCACCTTTTCGGTGGCCAACGACGTGGCCAAGTACTTCGCCATCCTGCCCGCGCTGTTCGCCGGCATCTATCCGCAGCTCAACGTACTCAACGTGATGCACCTGGCCAGTCCGCAGAGCGCCATCCTCTCGGCCATCGTGTTCAACGCCCTGATCATCGTCGCGCTGATTCCCCTGGCGCTGCGCGGGGTCCGGGTCAAGGCCGCCAGCGCCGCCGCCCTGCTACGCCGCAACCTGCTGATCTATGGTCTGGGCGGTATCGTCGTGCCCTTCGTCGGCATCAAAGCTATCGACCTGGCGCTCGGCGCCCTGGGTCTGGTCTGAGGAGACCGCCATGCTCATGCAATTGCGTTCCGCCGTGTTGATGCTCCTGCTGCTCAGCGCCCTGACCGGGGGCGCCTACCCGCTGCTGGTGACGGTGCTCGGCCAGGTGCTGTTCGCCGACCAGGCCGGTGGCAGCCTGATCCAGCGCGCCGACGGCAGCGTCCTCGGCTCGCGCCTGATCGCCCAGAAATTCACCGGCCCCGAGTGGTTCCAGCCGCGCCCTTCGGCCGGCGACTACGCCACCGTCTCCAGCAGCGCCAGCAACCTGGCCCAATCGGCGCCGGGGCTGCGCGAACGGATCGAGAAGACGCTGCCCGACGTTCAGATGGCCGGCCAGGGCCCGGTGCCGCAGGAATTGGTGACCACCTCCGCCAGCGGCCTCGATCCGGACCTTACCCCGGCCGGCGCCCGCTATCAGATCGCCCGCGTCGCCGCCGCGCGCGGCCTGGCCGCGGAGCGTCTGGACGCCCTGGTGAGCGAGCAGACGCGCACCTCGCGCTTCGGCCCGGCAACGGTTAATGTCCTGCTTCTCAATCTGGCCCTCGCGGAACTGGCTCCATGACCGACAGCACCGGGCGCGCCGAGGCGCTGCTCGCCGAACACCGCGAAGGCCGCGGGCGCCTCAAGGTCTTCCTGGGGGCGGCGCCTGGCGTAGGCAAGACCTACGCTATGCTGCAGGCAGCCCAGACCGCGCTGCGCCAGGGCCGCCGGGTGCGCGCCGGGATCGTCGAAACCCATGGGCGGCGGGAAACCGCCGCCCTTCTCGCCGGCCTGCCGCAGCACCCGCTGCGGCGGGTCGAGCACCGCGGCCTCAAGCTCACCGAACTGGACCTGGAAGGCCTGCTGGCCGATCCGCCGGAACTGGTGCTGGTCGACGAACTGGCCCACAGCAACGCCCCCGGCAGTCGCCATGCCAAGCGCTGGCAGGACGTCGAAGACCTGCTCGCCGCCGGCATCCACGTCTACACCACGGTCAATGTCCAGCACCTGGAAAGCCTCAACGACGAGGTGCGCGACATCACCGGCGTCCAGGTGCGCGAGACGGTGCCGGACCAGGTGCTGCTCGATGCCGATGACCTGGTGCTCATCGACCTGCCGCCGCGAGAACTGCTGGAGCGGTTGCGCGAGGGCAAGGTCTATGTGCCCGAGCAGGCGCGCGCGGCCATCGATGCCTTTTTCAGCCAGACCAATCTGACCGCCCTGCGCGAACTGGCCATGCGCACCGCCGCTGCCCAGGTGGACTCGGCGCTCGCCCTGAGATATCGCCAGCAGGGCCAGGCCGCGCCACCGCTGCTGGGGCGCCTCATCGTCGGTGCCGGCACCGCGCCTTCGGCAGAGCGCCTGGTGCGCCATGCCAGCCGTCTCGCCGACCAGCGCCACCTGCCCTGGACCCTGGTCCACGTCGATACCGGCCGGCCGCTGGACGATACCGCCCGCGCCAACCTCCAGGCCAGCCAGCGGCTGGCCGAACGCCTGGGTGGCGAGGTGCTGACCCTGCGCGACAGCGATCCGGCCCGCGCCCTGGTCCGCCATGCCCGCGACCAGCGCGCCAGCGTGCTGCTGATCGGTCGCGGCCGTCCGCGCGGCTTCAGCCTGCGGCGCCGTCTGGCCAGTCGCCTGCTGCGCCTGGCCCAGGGGCTGGAGATCGCCATCCTCGATCTGGATCGCGACGCGCCTCCCGCCGCCCGGCCGCGCCGGGCGCTCAGGCCCGGTCCCTATGGCGCCGCCGTCCTGGCCACCGCCGTGGCCGCGGCCATCGCCGAGGGCCTGTCCGGGCTGCTGGAACTGCCCAATATCTCGCTGGTCTTTCTTGCGGCCGTCCTGCTGGTGGCGGTGCGCAGCAGCCGCGGCCCGGCGCTGTTCTGCGCCCTGCTGGGCTTTCTCGCCTATGATTTCCTGTTCATCCCGCCGGCCTTCTCGCTGACCATCAACCGCGAGCAGGACGTCCTCACCCTGGCCTTCTTCCTGCTGATGGCCCTGCTCACCGGTGACCTGGCCGCCCGCCAGCGTCGCCAGCTGCAGGCACTGCGCCGGACCCAGCGCGAGACCCTGGCGCTGCTGGACTTCACCCGCCAGCTGAGCGCCGCCAGCGATCGTCCGGCGGTGGTCAGCGTCACCCTCAAGCAACTGGGCGATGCGACTCGCCACATCTGCCTGCTGCTGCCGGAAAAGGCGGGGCAGCTGCTGACCCAGCCGGGCGATCTGCTCCTGGCCGACCACGAACGCATCGCCGCCGAATGGGCCTGGAAGCAGGAAAAGCCGGCCGGGTGCGGCACCGACACCCTGCCCTCCGGTGGCTGGTGGTGGTGGCCGCTGCTAGGCGAGGGTGGCAGCCTGGCCGTCCTCGGCGTACGGCGCGACGATGCCCAGCCGCTGGAGCACGCCGAGCGTCGCCAGCTGGCCAGTCTGGCGCAGCCGCTGGCCCAGGCCCTGGCGCGGGTACGCCTCAGCGAGGATCTGGAAGCCGCGCGCCTGCATGGCGAGACCGAACAGCTGCGCAGCGCCCTGCTCGCCTCGGTGTCCCATGACCTGCGCACGCCGCTAACGGTGATGCGCGGCTCCATCGATGCGCTGGCGACCCTGGGCGAAGCCATTCCCGCCAGCGATCGCCAGGAGTTGCTGGACGCCACCCGCCAGGAGGCCGAACGCCTCGATCGCTATATCCAGAATCTGCTCGACATGACCCGCCTGGGCCACGGCAGCCTGCAGCTGGCGCGGGACTGGGTCGATCCTGGCGACATCCTGGCCAGCGCCCTGCAACGCCTGCAGCCGCTAATGACCGGGTTGCGGGTAGCCACCCGGATCGAGCCGGGGCTGCCGCTGCTCTGGGTTCATCCGGCGCTGATCGAGCAGGCGCTGGTCAATGTGCTGGAGAACGCCATCCGCTTCTCCGCACCCGGCGGACGGCTGGAAATCAGCCTGCTGCGCCAGGACAATGAGCTGCAGATGGCCGTGGCCGATGAAGGCCCGGGCATTCCACCCGAGGACCGCACGCGGATCTTCGACATGTTCTATACCGCCGCGCGCGGCGATCGGGGTGGCCAGGGGACCGGTCTGGGGCTGGCGATCTGCCAGGGCATGGTCGGCGCCCATGGCGGACGGGTCAGCGTGGAAGACGGCCTCGACGGGCGCGGCACCACACTGCGTATGCACCTGCCATTGCCCGCCCCCCCGGCCGAATAAGGCCAGGCCACCCGGCAAGCGCTGCGGCTATGATGACGCCTTCTCGTGTGGAACCCGCTCAGATGCCCGCTCACGTCCTCGTCATCGACGATGAACCCCAGATCCGCAAATTCCTGCGCATCAGCCTGGCGGCCCAGGGCTACCAGGTCAGCGAAGCCGCCACCGGCGCCGAAGGCCTGGCCCAGGCGGCGCTGGGCCAGCCGGATCTGGTCATCCTCGACCTGGGCCTGCCCGATCGTGACGGTCAGGATGTGCTGGTCGACCTGCGCGAATGGTCCACGGTCCCGGTGCTGGTGCTGTCGGTGCGGGCGGACGAGCGCGAGAAGGTGCGCGCCCTGGATGCCGGCGCCAACGACTACGTGACCAAGCCCTTCGGTATCCAGGAATTCCTGGCCCGCAGTCGCGCCCTGCTGCGGCAGACCCCGACCACGGCGACCCAGCAGGCCGCGGCGCTGGAGGTTGGCAATCTGCGAGTGGACTTCGCCTATCGGCGGGTCACGCTGGGCGGCAGCGAAGTGGCCCTGACGCGCAAGGAATACGCCGTGCTGGCCGCCCTCGCCCACCATCCGGGACGAGTGGTGACCCAGCGGCAATTGCTGATCGATATCTGGGGGCCGACCCATGCGCAAGACAGTCATTATCTGCGCATCGTGGTTGGCCATCTTCGGCAGAAGTTGGCGGATGATCCGCTGGCGCCGCGCTATATCGTCACGGAACCCGGCGTGGGTTATCGCCTGCGCGTCGAAGGTTAGCCGTCCTGGGCTGAATGCCGCTCGCCCAGTGCGGAAATAAGCCAGCGTCCCCATCATGACCCCGTCCTTGACCATCAACATAAGTCCGGCTGGCGTTGGCCTCCCTTATGAACGCGCGGGGAATTAAAAGATATGATGAATGCAGTGGCAGCCGCGGTTAGAGATAGGCCAGAAAAACCATCGTCCCTGGTATGGGCTTGAATGTGGCGAGATTGCAGGATCCGCCAAGAGTGCAGCAGCGGGAAAAGGATTCCGGTCGATAGGTCTGCCTTGCGCAGCTACCGACCGAAATCCAGGCAAGGCGTTACTGCAGCCAACCTTCCACGGTATCGGCGCCGTGTTCGGCTTTCCAGGCCTTGAGCAACTTGTGATTGCCGCCCTTGGTTTCGATGATTTCGCCGGTCTTGGGATGCTGATAACGCTTGGTGCTGCGCGGACGACGCTTGCCAGCCGGCTTTTCCGGATGCGGCGTCTGCGCCTTGTGCTTGGGGGCAGCGTTGGGATCCAGAATGCCGATGATATCACCCAGGTTCATGTGATATTCATCCATCAGCGCCTGGAGCTTACTTTCGAACTCGATTTCTTTCTGCAGGGAACTGTCTTGCTTGAGATCTTCGAGCAGTTGCAGTTGGGCGCGAAGTTGCTCTTCGGCAGCACGGAATTCGGCGAGGCGGGACATGGGCACTCCTGGCGACTATCTGAAAAGGCTACTGGAAACTTCGCCCGCAAGCGAAAGTTGCACGCGAAGATAAAGGATTGATGCCCCGGATGCCAGTGACAAGTAATCCTTTTGAAAAAATAGCGAGCACTTCTTGCGACGGCAAGTTTGCATATTAAGAAAACCTTAAGCCAAGCCGGAGAATTGACGCCAACAAGGTCCTGAGAGGCATCTTCGCAAGTAACCGTCCAGTAACCGAATCCATCGAAGAGCTGCCAAGGGGATACAAACCCCCAGTTCAACTGCATAAGCATGCAGAAGTTGGCGAAACGTGAAGGTTTTGACTTCGCGAAGCGCTCTGGCATACCCCTCAGGCGGATGCATCCAGATCTGGTTGCGCCTCGGGCACGGGCTGCCAGTTGAACGTCCGCGCTATTACCCGCCGGTATTCGGTGTCTATGGTGACCGGCGTCCGGCGAATATAGTCTCGCGCATGCGCCTGCCGCTCGTGGTCGAGTTTGCGCAGGTAGTCGAGCGCCTGCTCCGCCGTAGGCATGCGCTGATTGAGGCCGCCGCTGCGCGGTGGCAAGGCGGTCCAGACCACAGCATCGACACCCTGCTCCGCGGCCCAGGCGGCGATGCGCTGCTGGAACGGCGAGTGCGGGCCGCTTGGCCAGCTGCCGATGCATTCGAGCTGTTCCCGCGGTACCCCTTCGCGCTCGCGCAAGGCTTCGCGCGCCTCATCCAGGGTGTCGACCGCCAGATAGGCCCAGAGCACCTGGACCTCGGCCACGCCCTCGCAGATGACCGTGGCCAACTCGCCGCTGTCGCCCTCCCGGGCGAATTCGATGGGCAACCAGGGTCCGTCGACGAACCAGTCCGAGGCGACCGGCAATTCCGCCGCCTTCCAGATCAATGAACCCCAACCCAGACAGGCGATCTTCATGGCCATTCCCGCGCATCGATGATAGCCATTGGAGGCTACCGAAGCGTTGGGGTTTCCCGGCGGCAAGACTTGGCGACAAAAATGCAAGACGAAAAAAAGCGGCCTCTAGGGCCGCTTCTTTCGTTACCCGCGAGGCAGAGCTCACGGGCGGTATGTGGCGCAGCGGACGGGACTCGAACCCGCGACCCCCGGCGTGACAGGCCGGTATTCTAACCGACTGAACTACCGCTGCGCATGGAAGCCTTGCGGCATCCTGCTGGCCTTTGCCGAGAACCCGTTCAGCGGGGTTCTCGGCACCAGCGGGCGCTAAGATACTGATTTAGCAGGGAAGAAACAACAGGGACAGCGAAAATATTTCTCGCCATACAAGGGCGACGGCGCAAGCTAGGACGGCGCTCAGACGGTGGTGCCCGCGGCCTGGCGTCTGAGCAGGCCAAGAAAGCCCTCCAGCGCCGCGCTGGGTACCTGGCCGGTGCGCAGCAGGATCCCGAAGGGTGTCAGGGGTTCGGTGATTTCCAGGTCGAGCGAGACCACCAGCGCGGTACGCAGGTGATCGCGCACCACCGCCTCGGTCAGCACCAGGATGGCGTCGGTGATCTGCACCAGCTGCAGCATGGCGAACACCGAGCCACATTCGATGACGTCGGCCGGGGGTGGCAGCTGGCGCCGGGCGAAGGCCGCCTCCAGCGCCACCCGGGCCGGACTGGCTTCGGGCTGCAGGATCCAGGGCCAGTCCGCCACCAGCTCGGCCAGGTCGGGTGGCGCGCGATCGGTCAGGGGATGCCCGGTACGGACCACCACCGCCAGATGCTCGTTGCCCAGCGGCTCGAAGGTGAAGCGACCGAGATCGGCAGGTTGGGTGAAACGGGCGATGGCCACATCGATCCGCTCCTGTTCCAGCAGTTCGGTGAGCTGGTCGCTGGTATCACCAAGGATGCGCAACTGCAGGCCGGGTTGGCGCGCCTTGCTCGCGGCGATGGCGCGCACCACCAGATCGGGCAAGGCACCCATGATGGCCCCCACCGCCAGATGCCCATAACCGCCGGAGCGGCGCGCATCGAGGTCTTCGGCGCAGCGATCCAGGCCATTGAGGGCACGCCGGGCGAATTCGATGATCTCCACGCCCAGCGCCGTGGGTGTCAGTCCCCGCGCCTGACGCTCGAACAGCACGCAGCCAAAGGCTTCCTCCACGTCCTGCAGCATCCGCGTGGTGGCCGGCTGCGACATGTGCAGGGCTTCCGCGGCGCGGTGCAGATTGCGGGTCCCGGCCAGGGTCACCAGCATCAGCAGATGCTTGTAGCGCAGCCGACCAAACAGCGCGCGGGCATGGGGGGAAGCGTTCATCGGCGGCATCCTGGTGGCGCGAGCGGACGCGGCCGGCAGGGCTCGATGGCTCTGGCCAGGCCGCCGACGCGTACCGATACCTTAAGGGTATCGGTCCTAAACAAAAAGCGATTATCCAGGCATTGCAACTGCGACTACCTTGAGCCGTGGCCGAATCACAACAACAAGAGAGATCGCCATGCACACCACCCTGTCACCGGGGCTGGTCGCCAAGGTCACCCGGCGCCTGCTGCCCTTCCTGCTGCTGATGTACGTCATGGCCTTTCTCGACCGGGCCAACGTGGGTTTCGCCAAGGTCGCCTTCCAGGCCGATACCGGCATCTCCGACGCGGCCTTCGCCTTTGGCGCCGGGGTCTTCTTCGTCGGCTACGCCTTTCTCGAGATACCCAGCAACCTGATCATGCACCGCGTCGGCGCCCGACTGTGGATGTGCCGGATCATGGTCAGCTGGGGCCTGATCTCCGCCGCCATGATGTTCGCCCACACGGCGACCGCCTTCTATGTGCTGCGCTTCCTGCTCGGCGTGGCCGAAGCCGGCTTCTTCCCTGGCGTCATCCTCTACCTCACCTACTGGTTCCCCTCGCGCTACCGCGCCCGGGCGCTGGGCTTCTTCTACTTCGGCGCGCCCCTGGCCTTCATCTTCGGCAGTCCGCTGTCGGGCCTGCTGCTGGAATTCGACGGCTTCGGCGGTCTGCATGGCTGGCAGTGGATGTTTCTGGTCGAAGGGGTGCTGGCCAGCCTGGTGGGTGTTTGGGCCTGGTTCTACCTGGACAACCGGCCGCGCGATGCCCGCTGGCTGAGCGACGCGGAAAAGCAGGCGCTGCAACAGGCGCTGGAGGCCGAGGACGCCGCCAAGCCGCACCACGGCGGGCTGCTGCGCCTGCTCGGTCAGCCGCGCATCCTCCTGCTGTGCAGCATCTACCTGCTGATCCAGGCCAGCGTCTATGGCGTGGTCTTCTACCTGCCGACCCAGGTGGCCGGGCTGCTCGGGCAGAAGGTCGGGCTGCTGGTCGGCCTGGTCTCGGCGATTCCCTGGGTGTGCGCCCTGCTCGCCGCCTGGCTGATCCCCAGCTGGTCGGATCGCACCGGCGAACGCCGCCGCACCGCGGCCGCCACCCTGGCCATTTCCGGCCTGGGCATCGCCGCCTCGGTGACCTTCTCGCCGCTCTATGCGCTGCTCGCCCTGTGCTTTGCCGCCGCCGGCTTCATCGCGGTGCAGCCGCTGTTCTGGACCTTTCCGTCCGATCAGCTGCGCGGTAGCGCCGCCGCGGGCGGCATCGCCCTGATCAATACCTGCGGCGCCATCGGCGGCTTCATCGCCCCCCTCGCCAAGCGCTGGGCCGAGACGACCTTCGCCCACCCCGGCGCCGGCCTCTATCTGCTCGCCGGCACCACCCTGGTGGCCGCCGCCCTGATCCTCGGCCTGCGCCGCCGCGACCAGGCCGATCCCCAACCCCAGCTCACGCCCAGTCATTAAGGGAGCTTCGCCATGACCCTACCCACCATCAAGCAGGTGCGCGCCCACACCCTCCGCGGCGGCGGCGCCGACTACCACGACCAGGGCGACGGCCACTGGATCGACGACCACATCGCCACGCCCATGGCCAAATACCCGGAATACCGTCAGAGTCGCCGCAGCTTCGGCATCAATGTGCTGGGCACCCTGGTGGTGGAAGTCGAGGCCAGCGACGGCACCGTGGGCTTCGCCGTCACCACCGGCGGCGAGCTGGGTGCCTTCATCGTCGAGCGGCACCTGGCGCGCTTCCTGGAGGGGGCCAAGGTCACCGACCTGGAAAAGATCTGGGACCAGATGTATCTCTCCACCCTCTATTACGGGCGCAAGGGCATCGTGCTCAACACCATTTCCGGGGTGGATCTCGCGCTCTGGGACCTGCTCGGCAAGCTGCGCCAGGAGCCGGTGCACCAGCTGCTCGGCGGCGCGGTGCGTGACGAATTGCAGTTCTATGCCACCGGCGCCCGGCCGGACTTGGCCAAGGAGATGGGCTTCATCGGCGGCAAGCTGCCGCTACAGCACGGCCCGGCCGAAGGCGAGGAAGGCCTGCGCAAGAACCTGGAGGCACTGGCGACCATGCGCGAGCGGGTCGGCGACGACTTCTGGCTGATGCTCGACTGCTGGATGAGCCTGGACCTCAACTACGCCACCCGCCTGGCCCAGGGCGCCCAGCAGTACGGCCTCAAGTGGATCGAGGAGGCGCTGCCGCCGGACGACTACTGGGGCTATGCCGAACTCAAACGCAATGTGCCGAAGGGCATGCTGGTCACCACCGGCGAGCACGAGGCCACCCGCTGGGGCTTCCGCCTGCTGCTGGAGATGGGTTGCTGCGACATCCTCCAGCCGGACGTCGGCTGGTGCGGCGGCCTCACCGAGCTGATCCGCATCTCGGCCCTGGCCGATGCCCACAACGCCCTGGTGGTGCCCCATGGCTCCTCGGTCTACAGCTACCACTTCGTCATCACCCGTACCAACAGTCCCTTCGCCGAGTTCCTGATGATGGCGCCCAAGGCCGACGAGGTGGTGCCCATGTTCCATCCGCAGTTGCTCGACGAACCCGTTCCGGTGCGCGGCCGCATGCGCGCCTCGGCGCTGGATCGGCCCGGCTTCGGCGTGCGCCTCAATCCGGAGTGCGCCCTGGAACGTCCCTATCGCCACTGAGGCGTTGCCCCGGAGGGCTGGATGAAAGCGACCCAAGACACCCTGGCGGCACCCGTGGCGGATGCCCGCCCCGCGGCGACGCCGCTGCCACCCAAGAGCGCTCGCCTCAAGCGGGTCCAGGTGATCGCCCTGGCGCTGCTGGTGCTGGCGGGCTTCGTCAACTACCTGGACCGCAGTACCCTGGCCATCGCCAACCAGACCATCAGCGGCGAATTGGGCTTCACGCCGACCGAGATGGGCCTGCTGCTATCGGCCTTCGCCTGGGCCTATGCCTTCGCCCAGCTGCCCATTGGCGGCCTGCTGGATCGCTTCGGCGCGCGCCTGACCCTGGGTCTGGGCATCTGCCTGTGGTCGCTCGCCCAGGGCGTGCTCGGGCTGCTCGGCAGCCTGCACCTGATGATCCTGGCCCGCGTCGGCCTGGGCATCGGTGAGGCGCCGCAATTCCCCGCCGGAGCCAAGGTGGTCAGCGAATGGTTCAACGTGCGCGAGCGCGGCCTGCCCTCCGGCATCTTCAACCTCTCCTCCTCGCTGGGGCCGGCGATCTCCCAGCCGATCCTCACTGCCCTGCTGCTGTGGCTGGGCTGGCGGCAGATGTTCATCGCCATGGGCGTGCTCGGCGTTCTGGTAGCGGCGCTCTGGTACCTGAGCTATCGCGATCGGGTGCAGGTGGTGCTGGACGCCGCGGAGCGGGCGCACCTGGATGCCGGGCTACCCCCCCAGGACGCCGGCCAGCGGCTGACCTTCGCCGACTGGCTGGGGTTGTTCCGCCGCCGCCTGACCTGGGGCGTGGTGATCGGCTACGTGGGCATCATCTACATGCTGTCGCTGTTCCTGACCTGGCTACCGGCCTACCTGGAACGGGTCCATCACCTGTCCCTGTCCCAGGCCGGCTGGGTCGCCAGCCTGCCGTTCCTGGCCGGCGCCTGTGGCGTGATCGGCGGTGGCCTGCTGGTGGATCGCCTGACCCGCAGCGGGCGCAGCCTTGCCTTCAGTCGCAAGCTGCCGATCTGCGGCGGTCTGGCCGCGGCCGGGCTGTTCGCCCTGTGCAGCGCCGGGGTGACCGGCATCGGCAGCGTCATCCTCTGCTTCAGCCTGGCGCTGTTCAGCCTCAATGTGGCGGTGGCCGGCACCTGGTCGCTGGTGAGCGTCGCCGTGCCCTCGCACCAGGTGGCCTCGCTGGCCAGCATCCAGAACTTCGGTGGCTACTTCGGTGGCGCCTTCGCCCCGGTCATCACCGGCATGATCGTCCAGCAGACCGGCTCCTTCGGCCTCGCCCTCGGCATCGCCGCCGCGGTCGCGGTGGCCGGCGCCCTGAGCTATGGCCTGCTGGTGCGCCTGCCCGACACCCCTTCCTGATTCCCTTTGGAGACCACCGTCATGGACCTGCCACTCAATCCCTTCAAGGCCCGCCTCACGGGCAGCGATACCCTCTATGGCCTCTGGGCCGGATTCGCCACCGGCTATGCCGCCGAGATCGCCGCCGGCACCGGCTACGACTGGCTGCTGATCGACGGCGAGCACGCGCCCAACACGGTGCCGAGCATCCTCGCCCAGTTGCAGGCGGTGGCGCCCTACCCCACGGCGCCGGTGGTACGCTGCGTCACCGGTGACGCGGTGCTGATCAAGCAGTTGCTGGACATCGGCGTGCAGACGCTGATGGTGCCCATGGTGGAGACCGCCGACCAGGCCCGCGCCCTGGTGCGGGCCATGCGCTATCCCCCCCACGGCATCCGCGGCGTTGGCGGCGGCCTGGCCCGCGCCACCCGCTGGGACGCGGTACCCGACTACCTGCACACCGCCCATACCGAGCTGTGCCTGATCGTCCAGGTGGAATCGCGGCTGGGCAGCGACAACGTCGCCGAGATCGCCGCGGTGGAGGGCGTGGACGCCGTCTTCGTCGGCCCGGCCGACCTCTCCAGCGGCCTGGGCCATGCCGGCAATCCGGGCCACCCCGAGGTGCAGGCGCGCATCCGCGCCGCCATCGACGCCACCCGCGCGGCCGGCAAGGTGGCCGGGATCCTGGCGCCCCAGGAAGACGATGCCCGACGCTATCGCGACTGGGGTTGCCAGTTCGTCGCCGTCGGCATCGACATCAGCCTGTTCCGCCAGGCGGCGCTGGCCAACCTGGCCCGCTATCGCCCTCTCGAAGCGCCCCAAGCGCCTTCTCGCACCTACTGACCCGGAGTCCGCCATGGCCGATCTGCCGCTTTACCAGAACTACATCGATGGCCGTTTCCTGCCGGCCGACGAGGACTTTCTCGTCCACAACCCGGCCACCGGCGCGGCCCTGGCCCGGGTACCGGCGTCCGGTCACGACGACGTCGACCACGCCATCGCCGCCGCCCGCCGCGCACAAAAGGCCTGGGCCCGCAAACCGGCGATCGAGCGGGCCGGTCATCTCAGGCGCATCGCCGCCAAGCTGCGCGAGCAGGCGCCGCGACTGGCCCAAACGATTGTCGCCGAACAGGGCAAGATCCATGGCCTCGCCGAGGTGGAGGTCAATTTCACCGCCGACTACCTCGACTACATGGCCGAGTGGGCACGGCGCATCGAAGGCGAGATCATCACCAGCGACCGACCCGACGAGCAGATCTTTCTGCTGCGCAAGCCACTGGGCGTGGTGGCCGGCATCCTGCCCTGGAACTTCCCCTTCTTCCTGATCGCCCGCAAGCTGGCTCCGGCGCTGCTCACCGGCAACACCATCGTCATCAAGCCCAGCGAAGAAACCCCGATCAATGCCCATGAATTCGCCCGCCTGGTGGCCGAGACGGATCTGCCGCCCGGCGTGTTCAACCTGGTCAGCGGCGCCGGCGCCGTGGGGGGCCAGCTCAGTGCCCACGCCGGCATCGACATGGTCAGCTTTACCGGCAGCGTCGGCACCGGCTCGCGGATCATGGCCGCCGCCGCGCCGAATCTGACCAAGCTCAATCTGGAGCTGGGCGGCAAGGCGCCGGCCATCGTCCTGGCCGATGCCGACCTGGACCTGGCGGTCCGGGCGATCCGCGACTCGCGCATCATCAACACCGGGCAGGTGTGCAACTGCGCCGAACGGGTCTATGTGGAACGGGGGGTGGCCGAGGACTTCATCGAGCGCATCGGCCGGGCCATGGCCGCTACCCGCTATGGCGATCCCCAGGCCGACACCAACGTGGAGATGGGACCGCTGATCAACGCCGCCGGCCTCGACAAGGTGGCGGGCAAGGTCGATGTCGCCCTCGGCCAGGGCGCCCGCCTGGTCACCGGTGGCAGTCGCGCCGACCTGGGTCGCGGCTTCCACTTCCAGCCCACGGTGCTGGCGGACTGTCGCGCGGACATGCCGATCATGCGCGAGGAGATCTTCGGGCCGGTGCTGCCGATCCAGGTGGTGGACGATCTCGACGAAGCCATCGCCCTGGCCAACGACTGCGAATACGGCCTCACCTCCTCCGTCTATACCCGCAGCCTGAGCAAGGCCATGCACGCCATGCGCGAGATCGACTTCGGCGAGACCTACATCAACCGGGAAAACTTCGAAGCCATGCAGGGCTACCACGCCGGGGTGCGCAAATCCGGCATCGGCGGCGCCGATGGCAAGCACGGCCTCTATGAGTACACCCATACCCAGGTGGTCTATCTGCAGGGCTGAGACTGGCTACCTGGTCCAACCGCTTCGCTCGAATGTTCTCGGGCGAACGCGGGTCGAAACAGGTGCAACCCAAGACCAGGCGTGGGCCAGCGGCCCCAGGGAGACCAGATGCAGAACTACCACATCCTACCCACCGACACCGGCTGGGAATTCAAGGAGGAACATGGCGATCGTGCCCTGCTCAAGGCGTCGACCAAGGACGCCATCGTCCACCAGGCGGCGCAATACCTGGATGGCAAGACTGGCAGCGTCAAGATCCACACCAGCGACGGCCGTATCGAGGAAGAGCGTACCTATCCCCGCAGTGCGGATCCGGCCCAGTCCAGGGGCTGACGCCGAGCGGGTGCCTCCGCTACCCCGCCGCCGACACCAGGAACTGCCGAAACGCCTGGGCCCCGGGGCTCAGGCGGTCTTCGGGACTCCAGATCAGGCCCAGCTCCATGGGCGGGATGGCATCGGCCACCGGGCGGGCTTCCAGCTTGCGCCCTTCCAGCGACCAGCCGCGATAGAGCATGTCGGAGAGGATGGTCACGCCGAAGCCATGGGCGACCAGGCCGCGCAGGGACTCCATGGACGAGGTCTTGAACACCACGTTGGGCGCAAGGCCCGCCGCGCGCCAGTAGCGCAGGGTCGAGGTCTCGCCTTCGTCCACCGTGGCGAGGATATAGGGATAAGGCGCGATGTCGGCCAGGGTGACGCGTTCCGCTGCCAGCAGCGGATGGGCGCTGGGCAGCCAGAGCTGGCGAGGCGAGCGCATCAGCAGGTGGCGCTCGAAGGGCTGGGTGGCATCGATGTTGGAGATGACGGTGAGGCCGAGCTCCAGGGTGCCATCGTTGATGCCGGCTTCGATGCTGGGCCGGTCCATGTCGCGCAGGTCGATGTCGATCTGCGGATAGCTGCGCTTGAAGCGTGCCAACAGGGTCGGCAGGTAGTAGCCGAGCACCGCATAGGAGGCGCCGACGCGCGCCTGGCCGGTCAGGGCATGGCTCTGGAACAGCGGCTGGCTGACGGCGTCCTGCAGGGTGTCGAGGATGTGCCGGGCATGGTGGTAGAACTGGTGCCCCTCGGCCGTGAGCTTGACGCCGTGAGGCAGGCGTTCGAACAGCCGCACGGCGAGCAGCGCCTCCAGCTGGCTGACCGCCGTGGTGACCGCCGACTGGCTGACATTGACCGCACTGGCGGCCAGGGAAAACTGGCTGTTCTCGGCGGCGGCGACGAAGTAGCGCAGCTGCCGCATGGAAATGTCCTTGAGCAATGCCATCTGATTTTCCAATACCTGGATTCTATTTTTATCGTTTCACGATAGCGCATTTCCTCTCCTAGACTCAGAGGCACAGGCCGGCCGCCTTCCTCTTGCGGTCGCCATGACAAGAATAATGACCAGGAGGACGGACCATGCGCGCCCTGGCGCCCGCGTTCCGCACCCGCGCCCCATGCGCACCCTTGCCCTGCCGTCGGCCGCCCTGGCCGACGGTTTTCCAGCATTCGCCTGCGCGCCACGCACGCTCCTGGCCATCGGCGCTGCCCTGTCCTGTTTCTTTCAGCTCCGCGCCGTACCAGGTGGCCGCCCCGTGCGCGCCCGATCGGCTGACCGCTCTCACCCGACAATCCCAACAACAGGTGACCCCATGAGCTACCCGAGTCTCAACTTCGCCCTGGGCGAGACCCTCGATCTGCTGCGCGATCAGGTCCGCCACCTGGTCGCTCGCGAGGTGGCGCCCCGCGCGAGCGAGATCGATGCCAGCAACAGCTTTCCCATGGACCTATGGCGCACCTTTGGCGACCTTGGGCTGCTCGGCATCACCGTGAGCGAGGAATACGGCGGCTCCGGACTCGGCTACCTGGCCCATGCGGTGGCCATGGAGGAGATCAGCCGCGGCTCGGCGTCGGTCGCCCTGTCCTATGGCGCCCATTCCAATCTCTGCGTCAACCAGATCCATCGCAACGGCAGCGCCGCGCAGAAGGCGCGCTACCTGCCCCGGCTGGTCAGCGGCGAGCACGTCGGCGCCCTGGCCATGAGCGAACCCAACGCCGGCTCGGACGTGGTGTCCATGAAGCTGCGCGCCGACCGCCGCGGCGATCGCTTCGTGCTTAACGGCAGCAAGACGTGGATCACCAACGGGCCCGATGCCCATACCTATGTCATCTATGCCAAGACCGAACCGGAAAAGGCTGCCCATGGCATCACCGCCTTCATCGTCGAGCGTGACTGGACCGGTTTCAGCCGTGGCAGCAAGTTCGACAAGCTGGGCATGCGCGGCTCCAACACCTGCGAGCTGTTCTTCGACGACGTGGAGGTGCCGGAGGAAAACGTGCTGGGCCAGGTCAATGGCGGGGTCAAGGTGCTGATGAGCGGCCTGGACTACGAGCGCGTGGTCCTCGCTGGCGGCCCGGTGGGCATCATGCAGGCCTGCCTGGACGTGGTGCTGCCCTATGTCCACGACCGCAAGCAATTCGGCCAGAGCATCGGCGAATTCCAGCTGATCCAGGGCAAGGTGGCCGACCTCTACACCGGCCTCGCCGCCAGCCGCGCCTATCTCTATGCGGTGGCCCAGGCCTGCGACCGCGGCGAGACCACCCGCAAGGACGCTGCCGGTGTAATCCTCTACACCGCCGAGAAGGCTACCCAGATGGCCCTGGAAGCCATCCAGATACTCGGCGGCAACGGCTATATCAACGAATACCCCACCGGCCGCCTGCTGCGCGACGCCAAGCTCTACGAGATCGGCGCTGGCACCAGCGAGATCCGTCGGATGCTGATCGGCCGCGAGCTGTTCAACGAAACCCGGTGAGGAGCCCTCCATGACCGTGCTGACCTCCACGCTGAACCGGCGCACCCCGGACTACCAGCGCAACGCCGCCGCCATGGCCGCGCAACTGGCCCGGCTCGACCAGCTGCTGGCGCGCATCCGCGAAGGCGGCGGGGCCAAGGCCCAGGCGCGCCATACCGCGCGCGGCAAGTTGCTGCCCCGCCAGCGCATCGATCTCTTGCTGGACCCCGGCTCGCCCTTCCTGGAGATCGGCGCCCTGGCCGCCCTCGACGTCTACGAGGAAGAGGTACCGGCCGCCGGGGTGGTGGCCGGCGTCGGCCGCATCGAGGGGGTCGAGTGCATGATCATCGCCAACGACGCCACGGTGAAGGGTGGCTCCTACTATCCGCTCACGGTGAAGAAGCACCTGCGCGCCCAGGCCATCGCCCAGCAGAATCGGCTGCCCTGCCTCTATCTGGTCGATTCCGGGGGCGCCAACCTGCCGCGCCAGGAGGAGGTCTTCCCCGACCGCGAGCACTTCGGGCGGATCTTCTTCAACCAGGCGACCATGAGCGCCCAGGGCATCCCGCAGATCGCCGTGGTGATGGGCTCCTGCACCGCCGGTGGCGCCTATGTGCCGGCGATGAGTGACGAGACCATCATGGTGCGCCAGCAGGCCACCATCTTTCTCGCCGGCCCGCCGCTGGTGAAGGCCGCCACCGGCGAGGTGGTCAGCGCCGAGGAACTGGGCGGCGCCGATGTCCATTGCCGCCTGTCCGGCGTGGCCGATCACTACGCCGAGAACGACGCCCATGCCCTGGCCCTGGCGCGGCGCTGCATCGCCAATCTCAACTGGCGCAAGCTCGGCGAGCTGCAGCTCAAGACGCCCACCCCGCCCCTGTACCCGGCCGAGGACCTTCATGGCCTGGTGCCGGCCGATCCCAAGCAGCCGCTGGAGGTACGCGAGGTGATCGCGCGGCTGGTGGACGGCAGCGTCTTCGATGAATTCAAGGCGCAGTTCGGCACCACCCTGGTCTGCGGCTTCGCCCACCTGCACGGGCATCCGGTGGCCATCCTCGGCAACAATGGCATCCTCTTCGCCGAATCGGCGCAGAAAGGCGCGCACTTCATCGAACTGGCCTGCCAACGCCGCATCCCGCTGCTGTTCCTGCAGAACATCACCGGCTTCATGGTCGGCAGGAAGTACGAGGAAGGCGGCATCGCCAAGCACGGCGCCAAGCTGGTCACCGCGGTGGCCTGCGCCCGGGTGCCCAAGTTCACCGTGATCATCGGTGGCAGCTTTGGCGCCGGCAACTACGGCATGTGCGGCCGCGCCTACGATCCGCGCTTCCTGTGGATGTGGCCCAACGCGCGCATCGGCGTGATGGGCGCCGAGCAGGCGGCCGGGGTGCTGGTGCAGGTCAAGCGCGAGCAGGCCGAACGTGCCGGCGAAGCCCTCGACGACGAAGAGGCGGCGCGCATCAAGGGCCCCATCGTCGAGCAGTACGAACGCCAGGCCCATGCCCACTATTCCAGCGCGCGGCTCTGGGACGACGGGGTGATCGACCCGGCCCAGACCCGCGAGGTCCTCGCCCTGGCCCTCTCGGCCAGCCTCAACGCCCCGCTCGAGCCGACGACCTTCGGCGTCTTCCGGATGTAGGCCATGACTGACTTCCACACCCTGGAACTGATCCGTGATCCGCGCGGCTTCGCCACGCTCTGGCTCGACCGTCCGGATCGCCACAATGCCCTGGATGCGCAGCTGATCGCGGAGCTGGGCACCGTGCTCGCCGAGATCGCCAGCGATCAAGGACTGCGCTTTCTGCTCCTGCGCGGTCGCGGGCGGCACTTTTGCGCCGGCGCCGACCTCGCCTGCATGCAGGCCTCGGCCAACCTGGACGCCGCCGCCAACCGCGCCGACACCGAGCGCCTGGCCGAGGTGATGTATCGCCTGCGGGCCCTGCCGATCCCCACCCTGGCGGTGGTCCAGGGCGCGGCCTTTGGCGGCGCGGTGGGCCTGGTCAGCTGCTGCGACCTGGCCCTGGCCGCCCGTGACGCCACCTTCTGCCTGTCGGAGGTGCGCATCGGCCTGGTGCCCGCCGTCATCGGCCCCTTCGTGATCCGCGCCCTGGGCGAGCGCGTGGCACGCCGCTACATGCTCGGCGCCGAGCGCTTTTCCGGCGAACGCGCCGCCGAACTGGGCCTGGTGGCCGAGACCGCCGCGGCCGCCGACCTGGAGACGCTGGTCGAGGCCTGGATCGCCCGGCTGCTGGACAACGGCCCCCAGGCGCTGCGCGCCTGCAAGCGGCTGCTGGACGGCGCCGGCGATGGTGTGCCGAGCCCCACGGTGCGCCAGTTCACCGAGGGCCTGATCGCCGCCGTCCGGATCACCCCCGAAGCCCAGGAAGGCCTGCAGGCCTTTCTGGAGAAACGTCGTCCCGCCTGGCAGGAGACCACCCCATGACCTTCGACCGTCTGCTCGTCGCCAACCGCGGCGAGATCGCCTGCCGGGTGATGCGCACCGCCAAGGCACTCGGCCTGGGGACCGTCGCCGTGCACAGTGCCATCGACGCCGGCGCCCGCCATGTGCGCCAGGCCGATCGGGCGGTGAACCTGGGCGGGACCAAGCCGGCCGACAGCTATCTGCTGGGCGAGCGCATCATCGCCGCCGCCCTCGCCACCGGCGCCCAGGCGATCCATCCGGGTTATGGCTTCCTGTCCGAGAACGCCGCCTTCGCCGAGGCGGTGGCCGCGGCCGGGCTGGTCTTCGTCGGGCCACCCGCCGCGGCGATCCGCGCCATGGGCAGCAAGTCCGCGGCCAAGGCGCTGATGACCGACGCCGGGGTGCCCCTGGTACCGGGGTATCACGGCGAGGACCAGTCCCTGGCCACCTTTCGCGACGCGGCGGCGCGCATCGGCTATCCGGTCCTGCTCAAGGCCACCGCCGGCGGCGGCGGCAAGGGCATGAAGATCGTCGAGCGCGACGCCGACCTGGCCGAAGGCCTCGCCTCGGCCCAGCGCGAAGCGCGCGCGGCCTTTGGCGATGCGCGGATGCTGGTGGAGAAATACGTGCTGCAACCGCGCCACGTGGAGATCCAGGTGTTCGCCGATGCGCACGGCCACTGCCTCTATCTCAACGAACGCGACTGCTCCATCCAGCGCCGCCACCAGAAGGTGATCGAGGAAGCCCCCGCGCCGGGTCTTACGCCCGCGTTGCGCCGGGCCATGGGCGAGGCGGCGGTGCAGGCGGCCCAGGCCATCGGCTACGTCGGCGCCGGCACCGTGGAATTCCTGCTCGACGCCCGCGACGACTTCTTCTTCATGGAGATGAACACCCGGTTGCAGGTGGAGCACCCGGTCACCGAGGCCATCACCGGCCTGGATCTGGTGGCCTGGCAGCTGCGCGTGGCCGCTGGCGAACCCCTGCCCCTCACCCAGGCCCAGGTGCCCCTGCACGGCCACGCCATCGAGGTGCGCCTCTATGCCGAGGACACCGACCAGGGCTTCCTGCCGGCCTCGGGCACCCTGCAGCTCTACCGCGAGCCCGCGGCCGGTCCGGGGCGGCGGGTGGACAGCGGCGTGGAGGAAGGCGACGAGGTGTCGCCCTTCTACGATCCCATGCTGGCCAAGCTGATCGCCTGGGGCGACAGCCGCGAACAGGCGCGCAAGCGATTGCTGGCCATGCTCGAAGACACCGCGGTGGGCGGCTTCGCCACCAACCTCGCTTTCCTGCAGCGGCTGCTCGCCCATCCGGCCTTTGCCGCGGCCGAGCTGGACACCGGTTTCATCGAGCGTCATCAGGCGACCTTACTGCCCGCACCCAACGAGCTGCCGGAGGCCTTCTGGACCCTGGCGGGCCAGGCCTGGCTGGCGACGCTGCCGGCCGCCGCCGACGCCACCTCGCCCTGGGCGTCTCGCCAGGGCTGGCGCCTGGGCGGACCGCCGCGCAGCGCGCTGCGACTGGCCTGTCGCAGCGAGGTGCGCAACCTGACCCTGGTCGACCCGGTGGCCGTCGAGTTGAGCGGTGATCGGCTCCACTGGCAGGCGGACGGCCTCCGCCAGAGCGCCCGCCTGCATCGCCGTGGACAAACGCTGTTCATCGAATGGCAGGATCGCCTCGAAGCCGTCACCTGGGCCGACCCCCTCGCCGAGGTCGCGCGGCAGGCGGACGCCGGCGGGCTCACGGCGCCGATGAACGCCAGTGTGGTCGCCGTGCCGGTAGCCGTGGGCGACACCGTGGAAGCCGGCGCGCCGCTGGTGGTGCTGGAGGCAATGAAGATGGAACACAGCATCCGTGCGCCCCGCGCGGGCGTGGTGGCGGCGCTGTTCTGCAGCCCTGGCGAGCTGGTGGCCGAGGGCGCGCCGCTGGTGGAGCTGGAGGAGTCGCCGTCATGAGCGATACCTTGCCGACCCGGGTACGGCTGGTCGAGGTCGGGCCCCGCGATGGCCTGCAGAACGAGCCCCGGGCGCTGGGCATCGCCGAGCGCATCCAGTTGTGCGCGGCACTGATCGCCAGCGGCGTGCAGCATCTGGAGGTGGGCAGCTTCGTCTCGCCCCGCTGGGTGCCGCAGATGGCCGGGACCGCCGAGGTACTGGCGGGGCTCGGGCGGCCGCCGGGCGTGGTCCGTTCGGTGCTGGTGCCCAATATGCAGGGCTTCGAGGCCGCCCTGGCCGCGGGGGTGGATGAGGTCGCCGTCTTCGCCGCTGCCTCGGAGGGCTTCTCCCGGCGCAACATCAATTGCTCCATCGCCGAGAGCCTGGCGCGCTTCGTGCCCGTGGCCGAGGGCGCGCGGGCGGCGGGCATCCGGGTGCGCGGCTATGTGTCCTGTGTGCTGGGCTGCCCCTACGACGGCGTGATCGCCCCGGACCAGGTAGCCAGCGTGACCCGCGAGCTGCTGGACCTGGGCTGCGCCGAAGTCTCCCTGGGCGATACGATCGGCGTCGGCACCCCCAGCCGGACCCGCGCGCTCTGGCAGCGACTGGGACGGGAAGTGCCGCTCAGCCAACTGGCCGGGCATTTCCACGACACCTATGGCCAGGCCCTGGCCAACGTCTACGCCAGCCTGCTCGAAGGGGTCGCGGTGTTCGACAGCTCCGTCGCCGGACTGGGCGGTTGCCCCTATGCAAGCGGCGCCAGCGGCAATGTCGCCAGCGAGGACCTGGTCTATCTGCTCGACGGCCTGGGCATCGCCAGCGGTCTCGATCTGCCCCGGCTCATCGAGGCGGGCCACCAGGTGTCCGCCCAGCTGGGGCGGCGCAACGAGTCCCGGGTCGCTCGCGCCCGGGCGGCGCGAGCGGTCGACTAGCAGGGGCTCTGGCGGGCGCCCATGGCAACCGCCGGGGCTTGCTCTCATAATGGCGGCCTCTCTCACCCAAGGACCCGCTTTGGCCAGGAAGTCCCGACGCGAACTCGCCCAGCTCGATGGCACCGAGCTGCCCCTCACCGTCCGCGAGGTCGCCCTCGCCGCCGGGGTGTCGCCCATTACCGTGTCCCGGGCACTGCACCGCCCGAGCCTGGTGAGCGCCGCCACCCGGGAGCATGTCCTGGCCGTGGTCAAGGACCTGGGCTACGTGCCCAATCTGCTGGCGGGCAGCCTCGCCTCCAGCAAGAGCCGGCTGGTGGCCATCCTCCTGCCCACCATCGCCAATTCCATCTATGCCACCGTGGTGCAGGCGATCATGGATCGCCTCACCGAGGCGGGCTACCAGGCGCTGATCGGTCCCACCGGCTATTCGCCGGAAAAGGAAGAGGAACTGCTGGAAGCCATCCTTGGCCGCCGCCCCGATGGCATCGTCCTCACCGGTACCCTGCACACCCCGGCCAGTCGCGCACGGCTGGCGGCGCTGAACATCCCGGTGGTGGAAGCCTGGGACCTGAGCGCCGAGGCCCTGGACATGCAGGTAGGCTTTTCCCACGAGCAGGTCGGCGTCGCCCTGGCGGAGCACTTCGTCGCCCGTGGCTATCGCCGCTTCGGGGTGATCTCGGTGGACGATCCCCGCGCCATGCGCCGCAACCTGGCCCTGCAGGCCCGCCTGCTGGCGCTGGGCATCCCCGAACTGCCCATGGAAGTGCTGCCGCTGCCGGCCACCTGGGAAGTCGGCCGGATCGGCCTGTCGCGCCTGCTGGAACGCCCCGAGCCGCCGGACCTGGTGCTGTGCAGCTCCGACACCCTGGCCCTGGGGGTGGTCGCCGAGGCCAGCAGCCGTGGCCTGCGCATCCCCGCGCAACTGGCGGTGGTCGGCTTCGGCGACACCACCAATGGCCGCTTCGCCACCCCGGCGCTGTCCACGGTCAGCGTCAATGCCGACGCCATGGGTCAGCGGGTCGCCCAGGCGCTGCTCGATCGCCTCGCGGGCGAACGCACCGCGGTGAGTCTCGATACCGGTTTCGCCCTGATCGAGCGCCAGAGCTCCTAGCGGATTTTTTGCACGCGACCACAGATTTAGCGGTTGAATGATAGCGTTATCTGTTTAATGATAGCGCTATCGTTGTCAGACGACTTACAACCTAAGCCCGCTACACGATGTCAGCCCGCACACAAAAACAAACCAGTGGGAGCTCTCCATGCACGAAACCAAGCAGACGCGCGTCCGCTATCTGATCCTGTTCATGCTGTTCGTCGTGACCACGATCAACTACGCCGACCGCGCCACCATTTCCATCGCCGGCTCCGCCCTGCAAAAAGACCTCGGCATCAGTGCCGTCTCCCTCGGCTTCATCTTCTCCGCCTTCGGTTGGGCCTATGTGCTCGGCCAGATCCCCGGCGGCTGGCTGCTCGATCGCTTCGGTTCGAAGAAGGTCTATGCGGCGAGCATCTTCACCTGGTCGGTGTTCACCATGCTGCAAGGCTACATCGGTGAATTCGGCATCGGCACCGCGGTATTCCTGCTGTTCGCCCTGAGATTCATGGTCGGCCTGGCCGAAGCGCCCTCCTTCCCCGGCAACGCCCGCATCGTCGCCGCCTGGTTCCCCACCAAGGAGCGCGGCACCGCCTCGGCGATCTTCAACTCGGCGCAGTACTTCGCCACCGTGCTGTTCGCGCCGCTGATGGGCTGGATCGTCTACCACTTCGGCTGGCAGCACGTCTTCGTGGTGATGGGCGCCCTGGGTATCGCCTTCTCGGCGGTCTGGCTGGCGGTGATCTACAGCCCCCGCGAACATCCCCGCGCCAATGCCGCCGAGATCGACTACATCGCCAGCAACGGCGGCCTGGTCGACCTGGACACGCCCGGCAAGAAGAGCGAAGGCCCGAAGTGGAGCTACATCGGCCAGCTGCTGACCAATCGCATGATGGCCGGCATCTACCTGGGCCAGTTCTGCATCAACGCCCTCACCTACTTCTTCCTCACCTGGTTCCCCGTCTACCTGGTGCAGGAACGCGGCATGACCATCCTCAAGGCCGGCATCATCGCCTCCCTGCCAGCCATCTGCGGCTTCATCGGCGGCGTGCTGGGCGGGGTGATCTCCGACTACCTGCTGCGCCGCGGCAGCAGCCTGAGCGTGGCGCGCAAGACCCCCATCGTCGCCGGCATGCTGCTGTCGATGAGCATGATCCTCTGCAACTACGTCGACGCCGACTGGATGGTGGTGGGCTTCATGGCCATGGCCTTCTTCGGCAAGGGCATCGGCGCCCTGGGCTGGGCGGTGGTTTCCGACACCTCGCCCAAGCAGATCGCCGGCCTCTCCGGTGGCCTGTTCAACACCATCGGCAACCTGTCCTCCATCACCACCCCGATCATCATCGGCTACATCATCGCCGCCACCGGCTCCTTCAAGATGGCCCTGGTGTTCGTCGGTGCCAACGCCCTGGTGGCCGCCATCAGTTACCTGTTCGTCGTCGGCGAGATCAAGCGTGTCGAGTTGCGCGGTGTGCCCACGCCGCCCGCCGAAGCCCCGCTCGCCGCTGAAACCCCTCGCTGATCACCAAGGAGCCCGACCATGACGCAATTCAACGCCACGCCTGCCCTGCATACCGGCACTCCGGTGGTCACCTCGCTGGAAGTCGTGCCCGTCGCCGGCCAGGACAGCATGCTGCTCAACCTCAGCGGCGCCCATGGCCCCTACTTCACCCGCAACGTGCTGATCCTCAAAGACAACGCCGGTCGCACCGGCGTCGGCGAGGTGCCCGGCGGCGAGACCATCCGCCAGACGCTGGAAGACGCCCGCCAATTCCTCGTCGGCCAGCCGCTGGGCCAGTACCAGCGTATCCTCGGCCAGGTCCGCCAGGCCTTCGCCGGGCGCGATGCCAGCGGTCGTGGCCTGCAGACCTTCGACCTGCGGGTCACCATCCACGCCGTCACCGCCATCGAAGCCGCCCTGCTCGACCTGCTCGGTCAGCACCTTGAGGTGCCGGTAGCCGCCCTGCTCGGCGAAGGCCAGCAGCGCGATGCCGTGGAGATGCTCGGCTACCTGTTCTATGTGGGCGACCGCAACAAGACCACGCTGGACTACCGCAGCGAAGCCGAGAGCGACGACGCCTGGTTCCGCGTGCGCAACGAAGAGGCACTGACCCCGGAGACCGTGGTGCGCCTGGCCGAGGCCGCCTATGACCGCTACGGTTTCAAGGACTTCAAGCTCAAGGGCGGCGTGCTCAGCGGCGACGCCGAGATCGAGGCGGTCACCGCCCTGGCCGAGCGCTTCCCCGAGGCGCGCGTGACCCTGGACCCCAACGGCGCCTGGTCGCTCAAGGAAGCCATCCGCCTGTGCCGCGACCAGCACCAGGTGCTGGCCTATGCCGAGGACCCCTGTGGCGCCGAGAACGGCTATTCCGGACGCGAGGTGATGGCCGAATTCCGCCGCGCCACCGGCCTGCCCACCGCCACCAACATGATCGCCACCGACTGGCGCCAGATGGGTCACGCCATCCAGCTGCAATCGGTGGACATCCCCCTGGCCGATCCGCACTTCTGGACCATGCAGGGCTCGGTGCGGGTGGCGCAGATGTGCAACGACTGGGGCCTGACCTGGGGTTCGCACTCCAACAACCACTTCGACATCTCCCTGGCCATGTTCACCCATGTCGCCGCCGCGGCGCCGGGCAAGATCACCGCCATCGACACCCACTGGATCTGGCAGGATGGTCAACGCCTCACCCGCCAGCCCCTGGAGATCAAGGGCGGCCTGGTCGAGGTGCCGCAGCAGGGTGGCCTGGGCGTGGAGCTGGATCTGGACGCCCTCGCCCGCGCCCACGAGCTGTACAAGACCAAGGGCCTGGGCGCGCGGGACGACGCCATGGCCATGCAATTCCTCTCGCCCAACTGGACCTTCGATAACAAGAAGCCCTGCCTGGTGCGCTGAGTCGCTTCCGCCCGCCAGCGGCGACCGCTCCGAGCCTTCGGAGCGGTCGCCGCTTTCGTTACCGCCTCCCGAAACACCTGGTTACAGCCACCGATAGCCTGCTAAGCGTTCGTTAAGCTCACCGGATCGACACTGAACTCACGGTATCTCGCAGTCCCGCCCGATACCCCCGCGGTTCCAGTCACTTTCGTATCCGGGAGAAGCACATGAACCTCAATCGTCGTATCGCCAAAAGCCTGCTCGTCCTGACCATCGCCTCGGTGTTTTCCACCGCCGTCCTGGCCGACACCCGGCCCGATATCGCCACCCAGCAGGTCGCCACTCTGCCGGCGATTTCCCAGCAGGGCCAATCGGCCTTCAAGGACGTGATCGCCGCGCGCCAGGATCTCTTCGAAGGCCACGTCGAGCAGGCCAAGCAGCAGCTGGGGGCCGCCGAGAGCGCCCTGCGAACGGCCCAGACCGACAAGACCGCCTACCTCAAGTCGGCCAGCGACCTGCGGGGTCAGGACGGCAAACTCGTGCCGGTCTCCGCGCAGGACGCCAAGGCCACATCCTGGCTGCCGATCTGGAGCGGCATGGCGCTGCGTGACGACTATGTCGCCACCCCGGCCAAGAACCAGGCCGTGGCCCAGGCCAACGAGAAGATCCAGCGGGGCGACACCCAGGGCGCCGGCGAGATCCTCAAGGTGGCCGGGGTCGACGTGGACTACTCCACCGCGGTACTGCCGGCGCAGGAAACCCTGGACCTGGTGCACCGGGCCAATCAGGAACTCAGCCATGAGCAGTACTGGCAGGCGAACCTGACGCTCAAGCAGGTGCAGAACAGCTTGAAATACGACAACGCCAACGTGGACGTGACCCCCACCAGCTGGTTCTCCAGGACCACCACGGTCTTCACTCCGGTCGACAAGACCTGAGCCGGTCGCGGGCACCTGAGATCCACGGAATCGTTAACCTCAGCGTAACGTTTCCGTCCTCAGGTTGATTGAACGTCCGGCAGTCGAGGTCTAGGGTGGCTCCACGACAGGTGATTCGTGGAGACCCCAATGACAACGACATCCTCCCCACCGGCTCGGATCGCCAGGCGCCGCAGCGACAAGCAGCAGCGCCTGGACCGGGTGGCCGCGCTGGCCGATGGCAAGGTGTTGCCCACCGCCTCCATCGTCGCCGCGCTGGAGAATCTGCTGGCCCCCGGCGACCGGGTGGTGCTGGAAGGCAACAACCAGAAGCAGGCCGACTTCCTCTCCCGCAGTCTGGCCCAGGTCGATCCGACCAGGCTGCACGACCTGCACATGATCATGCCCAGCGTCGGCCGCGCCGAGCACCTGGACCTGTTCGAGCGCGGCATCGCCCGCAAGCTGGACTTCTCCTTTGCCGGCACCCAGAGCCTGAGGATCAGCCAGCTGCTGGAAGACGGCCTGCTGGAAGTCGGCGCCATCCACACCTACATCGAACTCTATGCCCGGCTGCTGGTGGACCTGATCCCCAAGGTGGTGCTCAGCGCCGGCTTCATGGCCGATCGCGCTGGCAACATCTATACCGGCCCCAGCACCGAGGACAGCCCGGCGCTGATCGAGCCGGCCGCCTTCAGCGACGGCATCGTCATCGTCCAGGTCAACCAGCTGGTGGACGATGTCTCCGAGCTGCCGCGGGTGGACATCCCGGCGGACTGGGTCGACTTCGTGGTGGTGGCCGATCGACCTTTCTATATCGAGCCGCTGTTCACCCGCGATCCGCGCCACATCAAGCCGGTGCACGTGCTGATGGCGATGATGGCGATCCGCGGCATCTACGAACGCCACCAGGTGCAGTCGCTCAACCACGGCATCGGCTTCAACACCGCGGCCATCGAGCTGATCCTGCCCACCTACGGCGAGCGCCTGGGCCTCAAGGGCAAGATCTGCCGGCACTGGACCCTCAATCCGCATCCCACGCTGATCCCGGCCATCGAGAGCGGCTGGGTGGAGAGCGTGCACTGCTTTGGCACCGAGCTGGGCATGGAGGGCTATATCGCCCAGCGTCCGGACGTCTTCTTCACCGGTCGCGATGGCTCGCTGAGATCCAACCGGCTGCTCTGCCAGCTGGCCGGTCAGTACGCCGTGGACCTCTTCATCGGCGCCACCCTGCAGGTGGATGGCGACGGCCATTCCTCCACCGTGACCCGGGGGCGCCTCGCCGGCTTCGGTGGCGCGCCCAACATGGGCCATGATCCGCACGGTCGGCGTCACCCCACCCCGGCCTGGCTGGACATGCGGCAGCAGACCGGTGACAGCGCGCCCGCCCTGCTGGAACGCGGCAGGAAGCTGGTGGTGCAGATGGTCGAGACCTTCCAGGAAGGCGGCAAACCCACCTTCGTCGACACCCTGGATGCCGTGGAGGTGGCGCGCAAAAGCGGCATGCCGCTGGCGCCCATCATGGTCTATGGCGACGACGTCACCCACCTGCTCACCGAAGAAGGCATCGCCTATCTCTACCGCGCCCGCTCCCTGGAAGAGCGCCGGGCGATGATCGCCGCGGTAGCCGGGGTGACCGCCATCGGCCTGCGCAGCGATCCGGCCGAGGCCCGCCGCCTGCGCCAGGAAGGCCTAGTGGCCCTGCCCGAGGACCTCGGCATCCGCCGCACCGATGCCAGTCGCGAATTGCTCGCCGCCAAGAGCATCGGCGAGCTGGTGGAGTGGTCGGGCGGCCTCTATCAACCCCCGGCCAAGTTCAGGAGCTGGTGATGCGCGCCCTCGCCCGCCGTACCTCATCGCCCGCCGAACGCCTGGCCGAGTTGGCCGTATCCGCGCTGGTGGACGAAGCCGAACTCTCGCCCAAGCCGGCCCTGGTGGATCGCCGCGGCCAGGGCGCCCACAGTGACCTCAGCCTCGGCCTGATGCTGACCTCGGCCCAGGCCCTGCAGCCCTGTTTCCAGGCCATGGCCGAAGCCGCCGAGCAGGACCTGCCCGCCGCCGAATTGCGCCGCCTGATCGGCCAACTGGGGCGTGACGGCGAAGCCGCCATGCTGCAGGTCACCCATGGGGTCAACACTCACCGCGGCGCCATCTGGGCGCTGGGGCTGCTGGTGACGGCGACCGTGCATGAACGTCCGGCCTCGGCCCAGGCGCTGTGCCTGGCGGCCGGGCGCCTGGCCAGCCTGCCCGATCCCGCGGCGCCCCAGGCGGCGCCCAGCCATGGCCAGCGCGTCGCCCAGCGCTACGGCGTGGGCGGCGCCCGGGCCGAGGCCGCCGCGGGCTTTCCCGCCATCCACCAGCGCGGGCTGCCGCAGTTGCGCGCCAGCCGCCAGGCCGGTGCCGGCGAGCAGAACGCCCGCCTGGATGCGCTCCTGGCCATCATGACCGCGCTGGACGATACCTGTGTGTTGCACCGCGCCGGCCCCGCGGCCCTCACCACCATGCAGCAGGGCGCCCGCGCCGTGCTGCAGGCCGGCGGCAGCGCCAGTCTCGCCGGGCGCCGCCAACTGCTGACCCTGGACCGCCAGTTGCTGGCCGCCAATGCCTCTCCCGGCGGCGCCGCCGATCTGCTGGCCGCCACCCTTCTCGTCGATCGCCTGGAGCCGCGGCTCCCTGGAGACCTCTGATGGAACACTTCACCTGCAGCTATCCGGCCAGCCAGCGCCGCCAGGGTCGCGCCCTGGTGGGCTGTGTCGGCTCGGGGGACCTGGAAGTCCTGCTCGAACCCGCCACGGCCGACTTCACCCTCAAGGTGACCACCTCGGTCAACGGCAGCGAACCGCGCTGGCGCGCCCTCTTCGACCGGCTGTTCGCCGCCCGCGAGGACCTGCCGGCGCTGACCCTGGACATCCATGACTTCGGCGCCACCCCTGGCGTGGTGCGCCTGCGCCTGGAGCAGGGCCTGGAAACCCTCGACCTGGAGGAAAGCACCCATGGCTGAAGCCCCTCTTCCCGATGTCCAGGAGCTGCTGCACAGCCGCAGCTTCGTCGAACTCGGCGCCCGCGAGCGGGCCCGTGTGGTGCTCGATGCCGGCAGCTTTCGCGAGCTGGTCGGACCCTTCGAACGACTGATGTCGCCATGGTTGCCCAAGCAGGGCATCGTCTGCCAGGCCGATGACGGCGTGGTGGTGGCCAAGGGGCTGATCGACGGCCAGCCGGTAGTGGTCTGCGCCATCGAGGGCGCCTTCCAGGGCGGCAGCATGGGCGAAGTGGGCGGCGCCAAGATCGCCGGTGCCCTGGAGCTGGCGCAGGAAGACAACCTCGCCGGCACCCCGACCCGCGCGGTGCTGCTGCTGGAAACCGGCGGCGTGCGCCTGCAGGAGGCCAATCTGGGCCTGGCGGCCATCGCCGAGATCCAGGCGGCCATCGTCGCCCTGCGCGCGCACCAGCCGGTCATCGGCGTCATCGCCGGCAGCGTCGGCTGCTTTGGCGGCATGTCCATCGCCGCGGGCCTGTGCAGTCAGCTGATCGTTACCCGCGAGGCCCGCCTGGGGCTCAACGGTCCCCAGGTGATCGAGCAGGAAGCCGGCATCGAGGAATACGATTCCCGCGATCGCCCCTTCATCTGGAGCCTGACCGGCGGCGAGCAGCGGGTCGCCACGGGCCTGGCCGACGTCTTCGTCGCCGACGACAGCGCCGCCGTGACCGCCGCCATCCGCCAGGGCTTCGCCCAGGGCGCTGCCGCCCCCCTGCGCAGCCAGCGGGCCGACCACAACCTGACGCGTCTTGCCGATCTCGACACCCGTCCCCAGGCGGACGCCGCGGCGGTTCGCCACCTCTATGCCGGAGACCAGCCATGAGCACCCAGCCTTCGCAACGCGGCCTGACCTGGTTCCAGGCGCTGGCCGGCCAGGGTGAGGCCGTCACCGGCCTGCCCGCCTCCCTGCGCGTCGCCGACCTCGAACTGGCAGGACGCCCCGCACGCTGGCTGGCGGTGGTAGCGGATGCCGAAAATCCCTTTCCTCGTGCTCGCCAGGGCCAGGTCGGCCTGTTGGAGGGTTGGGGCCTGGCCCGGGCCATTCAGCAGGCCATCGCCGAGGATGCTGGCGCCGCGGTGAAACGCACCCTGATCGCCCTGGTGGACGTTCCCAGCCAGGCCTATGGTCGCCGCGAGGAGGCCTATGGCATCCACCAGGCCCTGGCCGGAGCCTCTGGCGCCTACGCCGAGGCGCGCCTGGCCGGGCACCCGGTACTGGGCCTGCTGGTGGGCAAGGCCATGTCCGGGGGCTTTCTGGCCCACGGCTACCAGGCCAATCGGCTGCTGGCCCTGCGTGATCCCCAGGTGCAGGTGCACGCCATGGGCAAGGCCTCGGCCGCGCGCGTGACCCTGCGCAGTGTCGAGGAGCTGGAGCGCCTGGCGGCGGACATCCCGCCCATGGCCTACGACCTGGACAGCTATGCCTCCCTGGGTCTGCTCTGGCGCCAGCTGGAGGTCGTCCAGCCCGACCAGCCCTCGGGCGAAGATCTGCAGCAGGTACGCCAGGCCCTGGCCGACGCCCAGGCCGATGTACTCGCCAGCGGCGCCACCGATCTCAAACTGCGGCTGGACGGCGCCAATCGCGCGGCCTCTCGCGCAGTACGCGAACGCCTGCGAGCGGGATGGAACGCGTGATGAGCGGGCGCATGGGCCCGTTGGGCTTCGCTGCGCTCAACCCAACCTACGCTGCTCCGGTAGGTTGGGTTGAGCAACGCGAAGCCCAACACAGGCCCCACGACCTGCTCTGGGGCCTGACCCCGGACGCCTTGCCCCCGCACGCTCCACTCTGGGCCCACCAGGTCGCCCAGGCTGGCCTGCCGGTGGTGGTGCGCCGCGCGGTGCCCGAGCCTGGCCGCATCCCCGTCGGCCTACGGGGTGCCACCCGCGCTGAGCGGCTGGGGACCTGGCTGGAACCTGGTGCCGTGCTGGAGCGGTGCTCTCCTGAACACCTGCGGATCTCGGCCGGCTGCCGCGATCTGCCCGTCTTCGACACCCTTGCCCGCGTGCAAACCCTACTGGATGACATCGGCCTGCCCTGGGGCCCCACCGGCGCCGCGGGTTACGAGCTGGCCTCTGGCTGGCCAGCCCTGCATGCGGGGAGCGATCTGGATCTGCTGATCCGCTGCGCAACCCCGCTGCCGCGCGAGCAGGCGCGGGCGCTGCTGGCGTCCCTGCAAGCGCAGGCGCTATGCCGCCTGGACATCCTGCTGGAGACCCCACTCGGCGGCGTAGCCCTGGCCGATTGGGCCGGAGACGCCCCACGCGTGCTGCTCAAGACCGCTGCCGGTCCCCGGCTGGCGAGCGATCCCTGGCCGGAGGCGCGCGCCGCATGAGCACCTTCTTCCAGTTTCCCGGCCAGGGCGCCCAGCGTCCCGACATGCTGCATACCCTGCCCGAGGACGCCGAGGTCCGGCGCACCCTGGCGGAAGCCGCCGAGGTGCTGGACATCGATCCCTTGAACCTGGACTCCGCCCAGGCCCTGGAACACACCCGCGCCGTGCAGCTCTGCCTGCTGATCGCCGGCGTCGCCACCGCGCGCCTGCTGCTGAGCCGCGGACCGGCGCCACAGCTGGTGGCCGGGCTGTCCATCGGTGCCTATCCCGCGGCGGTGGTGGCCGAGGCCCTGGACTTCGCCGACGCCCTGCGCCTGGTGGCCCGTCGCGGCGAGCTGATGCAGGCAGCCTATCCGTCCGGCTACGGCATGCTGGCCGTACTCGGTCTGGACCGCGGCACGGTGGAACGCCTGGTCGCCAATCACCATCGGCCTGACGCGCCGCTGTACCTGGCCAATGCCAACGCCGAGCAGCAATACGTGGTCGCGGGTAGCGACGCCGGCCTGGCCGTGCTGTCCGGGGCAGCGCGTACCCAGGGCGCCGCGGCGGCCAAGCGCCTGGCCATGAGCGTGCCGTCCCACTGCCCGCTGCTCGCCGAAGCGGCCCGGACCCTGGACCAGGCCTTCGCCGAGGTCGAGCTACGCGCGCCTCGGCTGGCCTATCTGAGCGGTACTTCGGCACGGCGGCTGGTGCGTGCCGAGCAGTTGCGCGACGACCTGGCCTTCAACATGGCGCGGCCCATCGAATGGCACGCCACCCTGGAAGCCGCCCGCGAGCGCGGCGTGCGCCTGGCCATCGAACTGGCGCCCGGCAGCGTCCTCACCCAGTTGGCCAGGCGCGTGCTGCCCGCCAGCGGCGTGCTGGCCTGGCAGGATACCCACCCCGACACCCTGGACGCGCTGCGGCGCGAGGAGGCGGCACGACTGGACTGAGCATTTCGCACAAGGCGGCCGCCCTCACCCCAGCCCTCTCCCCTAGGGAGAGGGGGTAAAAAGCGAGCGCGGTGCCAGGCTTCCACCCAACCCACACAGGATCCGAAGAGACCTTCAAACACGGCAGCTGCCCTCACCTGAACCCTCTCCCCCAAGAGCGAGAGGGTAGGCAGCGAGAGCGGTGCCAGGCCTCACCCCACACCAAGCCCAACCGAGGACAACAACAATGATCATCTACGGTGTAGCGCTTCTGGCCGTCTGCATGCTTGCAGGCGTCATCATCGGCGACTTCCTGGGCGTCCTGCTCGGGGTCAAGTCCAATGTCGGCGGGGTAGGCATCGCCATGCTCCTGCTGATCTGCGCCCGGCTCTACATGGTGCGGCATGGCGGCATGAGCAAGGAATGCGAATTCGGCGTCGGCTTCTGGGGTGCGCTGTACATCCCGGTGGTGGTGGCCATGGCCGCCCAGCAGAACGTGGTCACCGCCCTGCATGGCGGACCCGTGGCAGTGCTGGCGGCCGTCGGCGCCGTGGGTATCTGCGGCGTGACCATCGCCCTGATCAGCCGCAGCCATCGCGGCGAACCGCTACCACCGCTGCCGGATGCAGCCGTTGCACCTGCGCCAGCGGTCGCCCATGCCGCGCCAGCCGGAGGTCGCTAGGATGAACGACATCGTCACCAAAGCCCTGCAACACAATGGCCTGGTCGCCGCCTTCGCACTGATCGGCCTGATCATGTGGATCTCGGTGGTCCTTTCGCGCCGACTGACCTTTGGCCGGGTGCACGGCTCGGCCATCGCCATCGTCATCGGTCTGGTACTGGCCTGGGTCGGGGGCACCGTCACCGGTGGCCAGAAAGGCCTGGCCGACCTCGCGCTGTTTTCCGGTATCGGCCTGATGGGCGGTGCCATGCTGCGCGACTTCGCCATTGTCGCCACTGCCTTCGAGGTCCAGGCCACGGAGGCGCGCAAGGCCGGCATGATCGGCGCCGTGGCCTTGCTCCTCGGCACCGTACTGCCCTTCATCGTCGGCGCCGCGGTGGCCTGGGCCTTCGGCTACCGCGACGCGGTGAGCATGACCACCATCGGCGCGGGCGCCGTGACCTACATCGTCGGTCCGGTGACCGGCGCCGCGCTGGGTGCCAGCTCAGACGTCATGGCGCTGTCCATCGCCACCGGCCTGATCAAGGCGATCATCGTCATGGTGGCGACGCCCGCTTCGGCGCGCCTGCTGGCACTGGACAATCCGCGCTCGGCGATGGTCTTCGGCGGCCTGGCCGGTACCGTCAGCGGCGTCACCGCGGGACTCGCCGCCACCGACCGCCGACTGGTGCCCTATGGCGCCCTCACCGCCACCTTCCACACCGGCCTGGGCTGCCTGCTGGGGCCATCGCTGCTGTTCTTCTGCGTACGGGCGCTGGTGGGCTAGCCGCGCGCGTACATCCGGCATTCGGCGACGAAGGCCAGCAGATTGGGATCGCGCTCGCGGCTGCGCAGGAACACCGCGCCGATGCGCTGCTGCAGCCGATAGCGCGCGGCCAGGGGCAACAGCTTGAGGCGGTTCTGGTAGACCGCCTCGACCCGCCCCGGCAGCAGCGCGTAGCCCACCCCGGAGCTGACCATGCTCATCAGCGAGAAGATGTCGTTGACCTGCATGATCACCTCCGGCTCGAACCCGGCCTGGGCGAACACCTGGCGGCCGTCGCGAAAGGTGGCGAAGCCCTGGGTCAGGGTCACGAAGGGCACCCCGGCAAGGTCGCGCAGGTCCACCTCGGCCTGGTCGGCGAAGGGCGAGTCGCTGGGCGCGGCCAGGAAGATGTCGTCACTGAACAGCTCGACGCTCTCGCAGTCGGCATCCACCACGGCGTCGTCCAGGGCCACCAGCATGGCGTCCAGCTTGAAGTCGTGCAGCTGCTCGGCGAGGTCGGCGTTGGAACCCAGCACCAGGTCGATGTTGAGTTCGCTGCGCCTAAGCTTGAGGCCCATGATCAGCTGGGGCACGGTCTTGACCGTCAGCGAATAGAGCGCGCCCAGGCGAAAGCGATCGGCCGAAAAGCCCGCCGCCTGCCGCGTGAGCCGTATCGTCTCGGCCAGGTCCTGCATCAGCCGCTCGGCCCGCGCCTCCAGCACGAAGGCGCCGTCCAGCGGCGTCAGGGTGCGCCCCTCGTGCTTGAACAGGGGGCAGCGCAGGGCGTTTTCCAGGGAGTGGATGGCGCGATGCACGCTGACATGGCTGGTGCCCAGCTCGGCGGCGGCACGTGCCAGGTTGCGGCTGCGCATGAAGGCCAGGAAGATCTCCAGCTTGCGCAGGGTGAGTTCATCGGTATCGGACATGGCGGCCAGCGGGCGATGGAGGACAGCTGCCCACCTTGCCCGGATGGGCGGGCGGCGTCGAGCCTTCGAATCGCCCTGGCGGCGCCTGGCTCCGTCGGCGAAATCCCGAGGGTAACCAGGCGCCCTCTTTCGACCCTACAACCAACCCTTGATCTGCTGGCAGACCGCCGTGGTGGAGATGCCGTAGCGGTCATGCAGGGTCGGCAGCGCCCCGGCGTCGAGGAAGGCGTCGGGCAATGCGATCTGGCGGAAGGTGGGCGTCACGCCGTTGCGCAGCAGGGTGGTCGCCACCGCCTCCCCCAGGCCACCGATCAGCGAATGATTCTCCGCCGCCACCACCAGCCGCCCCGGCTTGCGGGCTTCCGCCAGGAGGGTCGCTTCGTCCAGCGGCTTGATGGTCGGCACGTGCAGCACCGAAACGTCCACGCCATCCGCGGCCAGGGCCTCGGCGGCCTCCAGGGCGCGCATGGTCATCAGGCCGGTGGACACCACCAGCACGTCGCGACCGGGGCGCACCACCTGGGCCTTGCCCAGCTGGAAGCGGTAGTCGTAGCGATCCAGCACCAGGGGCACGTTGCCGCGCAGCAGGCGCATGTAGACCGGCCCCTGGTGGGCGGCGATGGCCGGCACCGCCTGCTCGATCTCCAGGGCGTCGCAGGGGTCGATCACCATCAGGTTGGGCATGGCGCGAAAGATCGCCAGGTCGTCGGTGGCCTGGTGGCTGGGGCCGTAGCCGGTGGTCAGTCCGGGTAGGCCACAGACGATCTTGACGTTGAGATTCTCCTCGGCGATGGCCATGCAGATGAAGTCGTAGGCGCGGCGCGAGGCGAACACCGCATAGGTGGTGGCGAAGGGCACGCAGCCTTCGCGGGCCATACCGGCGGCGGCGCTCATCAGCAGCTGCTCGGCCATGCCCATCTGGTAGAAGCGCTCGGGATGGGCCTTGGCGAAGATGTGCAGATCGGTGTACTTGGCGAGGTCGGCGGTGAGGCCGACGATGTCCTGGCGCTGTTCGGCCAGGGCCGCCAGGGCATGACCGAAGGGAGCCGGTCGCGTGGGCTGGCCCTCGACGGCGATGCTGGCGATCATCGCCGAGGTGGTCAGGCGTGGCTTGGTGGCGGTGGTAGTCATCAGAAGTCCCTCCCGGCATCCAGGGCGTCGAGGGCCAGGGCCCATTCGTGCGCCTCGACGCGGATGAAGTGAGTCTTGTCGCGGGTTTCCAGGAAGGGCACGCCCTTGCCCATGCGGGTATCGCAGAGAATGATCCGGGGCTGCGCGCCCGGGTGCTGGCGAGCCCGGTCGAAGGCCGCGACCAGCGCCTCGCGGTCGTTGCCGTCGACGCGCTGGACGAACCAGCCGAAGGCCTGCCAGCGCTCGGCGAGGGGCTCGAACGCCAGGATCTCGCGGCAGTGGCCGTCGGCCTGCTGGTTGTTCACGTCCACCAGGGCGATGAGGTTGTCCAGTTGCCAGTGGGAAGCCGACATGGCCGCTTCCCAGGTGGCGCCTTCGTTGAGTTCGCCATCGGAGAGCAGGTTGTAGACGAAGGATTTCGACTGCTTGCGCTTGAGGCCGAGGCAGGCGCCCACGGCGATGCCCAGGCCCTGGCCGAGGGAACCGCCGGTGATCTCCATGCCGGGGGTGTAGGCAGCCATGCCCGACATGGGCAGGCGGCTGTCGTCGCAGCCATAGGTCTCCAGTTCTTCCTGCGGCACGATTCCGGCCTCGATCAGCGCGGCATAGAGGGCGATGGCGTAATGGCCGATGGACAGGTAGAAGCGGTCGCGCCCTTCCCACTCGGGATCCTGTGGCTGGTAGCTCAGGGCATGGAAGTAGGCGACCGCCAGGACGTCGGCGACGCCCAGGGCCTGGCCGACATAACCCTGGCCCTGGATCTGGCCCATGCGCAGGGCATGGCGGCGAATGTTGTGGGCGCGCTCGGCCAGCGAGAGCGTTGCGGGTAGTGGCGAAGAAGCGGTCATGATCTGTACCTCGATTAGCGATTGACCAGGGCGGCGGGAATGCGCAGGACCAGCGTGGCGCCGATCACCAGCACCCCGGTGATGAGGAACATGCCGATGGCGCTGGAGCCGGTGCTGGTGGTGATCCAGCCGATCAGGTAGGGCGAGCAGAAGCCGGCCAGGTTGGCGAAGCTGTTCACCGCGGCGATGCCGGCGGCGGCGGTGACCCCGCCCAGCAGCGTGGTGGGCAGCATCCAGAACAGCGAGGACGCCGAGAGGATGCCGGCTGCCGCCAGGCACAGGCTGAGGATCGACAGGGTGACGTTGTGGCCGAAGACCGCAGCAAGGCTGAGGCCGCAGGCGCCCAGTAGCATGGGAATCACCAGGTGCCAGCGGCGCTCGCGGTGCCGGTCGCCGCTGCGCCCGGCCAGCAGCATGGCGACGATGGCGCACATATAGGGCAGGCTGGTGAGCAGGCCGATGTGCAGCGGATCGGCGACCCCCGAGTTGCGCACCAGGGTCGGCAGCCAGAAGGTGATGGCGTACTGGCCCATGACCACGCAGAAGTAGATGGCGGCCAACAACCACAGCCGGCGATCGCGAATGAAGTCGCGCACGCTGGCGTGTTCGGTCTTGTGCTGGTTGTCCTCGGCCAGTTCCTTCTGGATCAGCGCCTTTTCCTCGTCGTCCAGCCAGGTCGCCTGGTGCACGCCGTCCTTGAGGTAGCCGAGCACCATGAGCCCCACCAGCACCGTGGGGATGGCTTCGATGACGAACATCCACTGCCAGCCGGCCCAGCCATGGACGCCGGCGAACTGATTCATGATCCAGCCCGACAGCGGCCCGCCGATCATGCCCGACAGGGGAATGGCGACGAACCAGAGCACCGTCATGCGGGCGCGGCGGTAGGTGGGAAACCAGTAGGTCAGATAGAGCAGCAGGCCGGGCGCCAGGCCCGCCTCGGCGACGCCGAGCAGGAAGCGCAGCAGATAGAACTGCCAGGCCGTCTCGACGAAGGCGAACAGCCCGGACAGGAGGCCCCAGGTGATCATGATGCGGGCGATCCAGCGGCGGGCGCCGACCTTGTGCAGGATGATGTTGCTGGGCACCTCGCAGAGGAAATAGCCGATGAAGAACATGCCGGCGCCGAGGCCGTAGACGGCTTCGCTCAGCGCCAGGTCGTTCATCATCTGCAGCTTGGCGAAGCCGACGTTGACCCGGTCCAGATAGGCGCAGAAGTAGCACAGCATCAGGAAGGGCATCAGCCGCCAGGCGGTCTTGCGATAGGCATTGGCGCGCGCCGAGGTGGCCGCTGCCAGGGTGAGCGTAGTCATGGTCTGATCTCTTGTTGTTATGGGCGCCGCAGCCGCGGGCGCCCTCTTCGATGCAGAGCGTTGAGAACGAGGGGGCGATCAGTGGATCAGCATGCCGCCGTTGACGTCCAGGGTGACGCCGGTCAGGTAGCCGGAGAGATCGCTGGCCAGGAACAGCGCGGCGTTGGCCACGTCCCGGGGCTCGCCGAGGCGACCCAGCGGGATGCCGTCGATGATCGACTGGCGGCGCTCGTCGTGCATCAGGCCGCCGGTGATATCGGTCTGGATCAGGCCGGGGGTCAGGGCGTTCACGCGGATGCCGTCCGGCCCGAATTCCCGCGCCATCGCCCGGGTCAGGCCCAGCACCCCTGCCTTGGCGGCGCTGTAGTGGGGGCCGCCGAAGATGCCACCGCCACGCTGGGCGGACACCGAGGACAGGCAGACGATGCTGCCCCCGCCCTGCTCGCGCATGGCCGGAATCACCGCCTGGGACATCAGCAGGGTGCCGCGCAGGTTGACGTCGAGGATGCGGTCGTAGTCGGCGCGGCCGATCTCCAGGGTCTTCACCGGCTGGGTGATGCCGGCATTGTTGACCAGCACGTCGAGGCGACCGTACTGGGCGAGCGCCTGGTCGACCGCGGCCCTGACCTGGGCTTCGTCGGCCACGTTGGCTGCCAGGCCGAGGTGACCTTCGCCGAGGCTGGCAGCGGCATCCCGCGCCGCGCCGGCATCGAGGTCGAGGATGATGACCCGCGCGCCCTGGGCAGCGAAGGCCTGGGCCGTGGCGCGGCCGATGCCGCGCGCGGAAGCGGCGCCGGTGACGAGGGCGATCTTGTCTTGCAGCAGCAGGGAGTGCAGGGGCATGACGCTATCCTTCTTGTTGTTGTGGAGGGCTGTCGCTGAGGGCCAGAGTGCCCCTGCCCCAGGACCCCAGCAACGCAGCCTGCGTCATACCGTGCTGAATAAAATTCATGCCTGCAACTTGGCAGTCCGGCCAGGTCTATCGACAATCAGCCTCCAACTGGCCCTAGGAGCCGCGCCCCATGGATTCCGGCAAGACGCTTTCCCTGCCACCGCTGAAAGCCCTTCAAGCCTTCGAGCAGACCGCCCGCTTCGCCAACGTCGCCCGCGCCGCCGAGCAGCTGGCGCTGACGCCCTCGGCGGTCAGCCATCAGCTGGCCAAGCTGGAAGCCCTGGTGGGGCGCGCGCTCTTCGTCCGTGGTGCGCGCGGCATGACCCTGACCCCGGCCGGGGAGCAATACCTGGAAGAGGTCAGCGAGGTGCTGCACCGCCTGGCGATGGCCACGGATCGCGCGGCCAGCGATGCCGGCCTGGAGTGCCTGCGGCTGCACTCGGCGCCGAGCTTCGGCCTGCTCTGGCTGATGCCGCGGCTGGAGCTATTCCGCCAAAGTCATCCCGATCTGCAGATCAATCTCTCCTGCTCCTACGAATCCCTGCATTTCAGCCGCGACAAGGTCGACATCGACATCCGCCACGGCCTGCCCAGCTGGCCGAACCTGGAGATCCGCACCCTGCAGCGCGAACGCCTGGCGGTACTGGCCGCGCCGCAGTTGCTGGAAAAACGCCCGGTCCGGTCACCGGCGGATCTGCTGCACAGTGAGCTGATCCTGTCCGAAGCCACCCTGATGAAGTGGCCCAACTGGTTCGCCCAGCAGGGCCTGGCGCTGCCGGAACGGCCCTACACCCTGAGCTTCGATCGCTCCTACATGACCCTGGAAGCCGCCCGCCATGGCCTGGGCTTCGCCCTGGAGAGCACGGTGCTGGCGGCGGACTATCTGGCCCGCGGCGATCTGGTGCGGGTCCTGCCCCAGGACGATGACCTGCCGGTGGCCGCGCACCACCTGGTGTTTCCCCGGGCGCACTCGCGCTACGCCCGGGTGCGGCGCTTTCTCGACTGGCTGCAACAGGAGCTGGGGCAGCCCTTCGACTATTAGCCTGCCTGCAGCCGCTCACGAAGCAAGGCGACGAAGGCCTGAGCCGCCGGGGTGAGGCTGCGGCCGCTGGGGGTCAGGATGCCCAGCGGCCGGGCCAGGCTCTCGCCACGGACCGGCAGGGCCACCACCGGGGCCTCGCCGCCCGCCGATTCCGGCAGCAGGGCCAGGCCCTGGCCGGCCGCCACCAGGGCCAGCAGGGTGCTCATGTAGTTGGCTTCCAGCGCCGCCACCAGGCGCAGGCCGGCGGCGGCGAAGGCGAAGTCCAGGCACTCGCGCACGCTGCTGTCGCGACCGGTCAGCAGCAGGGGTACGGCGTCGAGTTCGCCCAGGGTGATTTCGGCGCGGCCCGCCCAGGGATGGTCGCGAGGGACGAACAGCTGCAGGTGATCGACATACAGCGGCTGGAAGTCCAGGCCCACGGCCCGTGGCCGGACGCCGATGCCCAGATCCACCTGCCCTTCCCGGACCAGCGCCTCGACTCTACCGGCCACCACATCCTGCAGGCGGACCTCGATGGCCGGATGACGGGCCTGGAAGGTCTTCAGCAATTCGGGAAAGGGACCCATGAAAAAGGACGGCAAGGCCGCCAGGGTGATCCGCCCGCGGCGCAGACCCGCCAGGTCCCCGGCATGGGTCTGGACATCGCCCAGGTCCACCAGGATGCGCTCCAAGGGGCCGCGCAGTTCTTCGCCGGCGGTGGTGAGCTGGACCCTTCGCGGGGTGCGTTCGAGCAGTTGCACCTCCAGCCAGGCTTCGAGTTGCTGGATCTGCACGGTGAGCGCCGGAGGGGACAGGTGCAACTCCTCGGCCGCGCGGGCGAAGGAGCCCTGGCGGGCAACGGCGAGAAAGGCCTGCACGTGCTGGAGCAGATTCTTCATTTTGTTTTTCTGAACGCTGCTTCGGAAGATTCCAATTTACAGGACATCGGACGTCTTCGAATACTGGACCTACAACAACAAAACCTCCCGTGCGCCCGCCTGCCGTGCCACGGTCCAAGGAGTCCGCCATGCTCGCCCTGCTCGGTGTCGTCACCATTCTTGCGTTGCTCGTCGCGGTCATGAGCAAACGCGTCTCGCCCCTGGTCGCCATGATCGTCATTCCCATCGCCGCGGCCCTGATCGGTGGCTTCGGCCTGGGCACCAGCGCCTTCATCATCGCCGGCATCAAGGGCGTCGCCCCGGTGATCGGCATGTTCGTCTTCGCCATCCTGTTCTTCGGCATCATGACCGACGCCGGGATGCTCGATCCCATCATCGACCGCATCCTGCGCACCGTCGGTACCCGGCCGACGCGCATCGTCTGCGGCAGCGCCCTGCTCGCCCTGCTGGTGCACCTGGACGGCTCCGGCGCGGTGACCTTCCTGGTGACCATCCCCGCCATGCTGCCGCTCTATACCCGACTGGGCCTGGACCGGCGCATCCTCGCCTGCGTGGCCGCCATGGCCGCCGGGGTCAACTTCCTGCCCTGGACCGGGCCGGTGCTGCGCTCCTCCGCCGCCCTGCACGTGCCGGTGGCCGATCTGTTCCAGCCGCTGATCCCGGTGCAGCTGGTGGGCCTGGCCTTCGTCTTCGCCAGTGCCTGGTGGCTCGGCCGCCGCGAGGAGAAGCGCCTGACCCTGGCCGGCCAGGCGCCCTGGCTGAATGCCGATGGTGCCGGTGCCGCGCCGGAGCGGGTACTCAGCGATGCCGAGCGCGCCCTGCGTCGCCCCGGGCGTTTCTGGATCAACCTGCTGCTGACCCTGGTGGTGATGGGCGTGATGATCGCCGGCTGGGTCGATCCGGTGGTGATGTTCATGCTCGGCACCGTCGCCGCGCTGTGCCTGAACTACCCCTCCGTGGACGCCCAGAAGGCGCGCATCGACGCCCATGCCAAGACCGCCCTGACAATGGCCAGCATCCTCTTCGCCGCCGGGGTCTTCACCGGCATCATGCAGGGCAGCGGCATGCTCAAGGCCATGGCCCAGGTAGCGGTGGCCGGCATCCCGGCTGGCCACGGGCAATTGATCCCGGCAGTGGTGGGCTTCCTGTCCATGCCGCTGAGCCTGCTGTTCGATCCGGACTCCTTCTACTTCGGCGTCATGCCGGTGATCGCCGAGGTCGGCCGCAACCTGGGGGTCGATCCGGTGCAGGTGGCCCAGGCCTCGCTGCTCGGGGTGCACACCACCGGCTTCCCGGTCAGCCCCCTGACCCCGGCGACCTTCCTGCTGGTGGGCCTGTGCAAGCTGGACCTGGCCGATCACCAGCGCTTCACCATCCCCTTCCTGTTCGCGGCCTCGGTGCTGATGACCCTGACCGCCCTGCTCCTGGGAGTCTTCTAGATGAGCCGTCTTCTTCGCATCGGCTGCGGCGCCGGCTATTCCGGTGATCGCATCGAACCCGCCGTGGAGCTGGCCGAGCATGGCCACCTCGACTACCTGGTGTTCGAATGCCTGGCCGAACGCACCATCGCCCTGGCGCAACAGGCGCGACTGGCCGATCCCGAGGCCGGTTTCGATCCGCTGCTGGAGGCACGGATGCGGCGCATCCTGCCGCTGCTGAATCAGGCCGGGCGACCGCGCCTGCGGGTGATCACCAACATGGGCGCCGCCCATCCCTCCGCCGCGGCGCGCAAGGTCGCGGCCCTGGCCCGCGAGTTGGGTCTCACCGGGCTGAAGATCGCTGCCGTAGCCGGCGACGACGTACTGGCCCAGTTGCCCGCCGACGCCCTGCTGGACAGCGGCCAGACCCTGGCCGAACTGGGCGACCGGGTGATCTCGGCCAATGCCTACCTGGGGGTGGAAGGCATCGTCCAGGCCCTGGCGGCGGACGCCGATGTCATCATCACCGGCCGGGTGGCCGATCCCTCGCTGTTCCTCGCGCCGCTGGTGCATGAATTCGGCTGGGCGGCGGATGACTGGGAACGTCGCGGGCGCGGCACCCTGGTCGGCCACCTGCTGGAATGCGCCGGTCAGGTCACCGGCGGCTACTTCGCCGACCCCGGCTACAAGGACGTACCCGACCTCGCTCGCCTGGGCTTTCCCCTGGCCGAGGTGGACGCCGAGGGCCACGCCACCATTACCAAGGTGGCCGGTTCCGGCGGCTGCGTGACCCCGGCGACCTGCACCGAGCAATTGCTCTATGAGGTACACGACCCGGCCGCCTATCTGACGCCGGACGTCACCGCCGACTTTTCCGGCGTTGCCCTGCAGCAGTCCGCGCCCGACCGGGTCGCGGTCAGCGGAGCCCGGGGCAAGGCGCGCCCTGCGCAGTTCAAGGTCTCGGTGGGTTATCGCGACGGCTGGCATGGCGAAGGCCAGCTTTCCTATGCCGGACCGGGTGCCCTCGCCCGCGCCCGCCTGGCGGCTGACGTGGTGCGCGAGCGTCTGCAACTCTGCGGCGTACCGGTTCAGGAGCTGCGCTGCGAACTGATCGGCTGCGACGCCCTGCACGGCGAGACGCTGGCCGCGCGAGCTACCGGCGAACCCTGGGAAGTCCGCTTGCGGGTGGTCGGGCGCTGCGCCACCCGCGCGGCGGCGGTGCAGATCGGCAACGAGGTGGAAACCCTCTATACCAATGGCCCGGCCGGTGGCGGTGGCGCCACCAAGGCGGTCCGCGAGGTCATCGCCGTGGCGTCGCTGCTTTGGCCGCGTGCGGCCGTCATCCCCACCCTGGACCTGGAGACGCTGCCATGAAACTGCGCGAGATCGCCCACGTCCGCACCGGCGACAAGGGAGACATTTCGAACATGGCGGTGATCGCCTATCGCCGTGAAGATTTCGAGCGCCTGCGCCGGACGCTCACCACGGAACGGGTCGCCGCCTGGTTCGCCGACAGCCGGCCCGCCGACGCCGCGCCCGTGCGCCGCTACGAAGTGCCCGCCCTGGGCGCGCTGAATTTCGTGCTGCCCGGCGCCCTGCGCGGTGGCGTCACCCGCTCGCTGGCGCTGGATGCCCATGGCAAGGGGCTGGGCGCGGCGTTGCTGGATCTGGAGCTGGAAGACTAGCCGCACGGCTCAACCCGGGGTGCCGACACCCGCGCCGGGCAAGCGCGTCAGCAGGATGGTGTCCTTGTCGAGCGGGACCTGGGCACCCTTGCGTCTGAGTTCGTTGATGGCATGCAGCAGGATCAGATTCACCTGTTCGACCGCGCGCATGTCGTCCGCCTTGAGCAGCCGCGACACCCGCACATTGTGATCGGCCTCGATGAGCGTGATCAGCAGGCCGTCACTGCGCCGCTCCAGCTCATGGCGCACGGGTGGATCGAGTTGGGCCAAGCGTTCATGCAACCTGTTCATCTGCAGGCTCCCGAAGGAACGTCACCCACTTCAGGCTAGCCGCCTCGGTAGAGAACGCAAGGCGCCTGGGGCGCGGCGTGCTGCCAGGGTCACGGGAGGGTACCGGGGCCAAAACGCGGCCGAGGCCTGTCACGAAGCTGCCATCAGTATCCGGCAGGCTGGGCCTCCTGACCGCCACGTCGTGGCAGAGGCCGATCCATGGATACCCGCCCCGCTCTCCGCCACCGCATCTCAGCGGTCTCTCCCTCGGCGCGCGTAGCCCTGGCTGCCCGAACGACCTGCTGTCGTCACGCCGAAGCGCATGGCCAACGCATCGCCCTGGCCACCCGGCATCTGATAGCGCTCGGGCATCTTCAGATCCTCCTGGTGACAGCTCAGCAACGGTCGGTCGCCGAGGCCGACGCCGAATTGCAGGCGCATTGCCAGGTCATGCTGGCGGAGGGACTGCCGCTGCTGCCGCGGCTGGAGCTCGACCCGGCGGCTCCCGCATACGGGCCGGAGCTGGCCGCCAGACTGGCCGGCATCGCCCCGACCGCCCTGCTCTGCACCCAGCCTGCCCTGGCCAGGGCGCTGCAGACCGCCCTTGCGTCCCAGGGTGAGCTGACCATCGTCGGTCCCGCAACGAGGGACGAGGCGCAGAACGCAGCCTGGCACTAGCTCAAACGGTCGACCTTCAGAAATTCGACCCCCGGATCGTGCGGCCTGCCTGATCGGGCTGCTGCAGGTTGCCCGAAGTAGCGGCCTTGACCGGATTCCAGTCGATCTCGGCGCGCTGCACCGCATTGGCGGTGAAGCGTTCGTTGAGTTCCGGCGCCAGGCGGTGGCCCCAATAGGCCATCTTCGCCTTGTAGCCCACGGTGATTTCCTTTTGCGGTTGCAGCAGCGCCCTGACGATGGCCTGCACCGCCTTGTCCGGTGCGTCCTTGGTCGGCAGATCGGGACGGTGGCCGGTATAGGTGGCCGCATGGCCCCAGATCGGCGTATCCAGCGCCCAGGGCAGCACCGTCGACAGCTGAATGTTGGGCTGGCGTCCGCGCCGCAGTTCCTGCTGGAGCACCCGGCCGAGGCTGAGCACCGCGGCCTTGGACGCCGAATAGGAGGCCTGATAGGCGTGGGGGATCTCGCCGTCGACCGACGCCACGTTGACCAGCCGGCCATAGCCCTGGCGACGGAAGCGCTGCAGGGCCAGGTGAGTGCCGATGACCACGCCTTTCACATTGGTATCCAGCAGACGCAGATGATCGTCCAGCGGGATCTCCTCGAAACGGCCCACCGCCACGACACCGGCATTGTTGATCCAGCCGTCGATGCGACCGAAGCGCTGCTCGGCCTGCTCGGCCAGGGCAGTCATCTGCGCCATGTCGGCGACATCGGTGGGCACTGCCAGGGCGGCTACGCCCAGGGCCTGGACCTCGACCGCCAGGGCTTCCAGCGCCTCGGTCCGCCGCGCTGCCAGCACCAGGTTGGCACCGTGCCGGGCCAGCGCCAGGGCCACGCCGCGGCCGACACCACTGGAGGCGCCGGTGACGACGATGGTCCGGCCGCTCAGTCGCTGGTGATCAGGCCGCCCGGAACGCCGGGGCGAGGTGCGGTTCAACAGGGCCAGGGCGGCAGGCAGGGCAAGTAGCAGTGGCAGGGTACGCATCAGGGATCTTCCTCGGGTCTGTGTCTGAGGTGTGACCCGTGGCCAACCGCACTGACGTCCCGCCTGGGACGACCGGGGCCTGGCGCGCCGATGGCGACCGCTTCGCTTGATCGCCAAGATCGTCGCGCCAGGGCAGCCGCCGGGCGCCACGACCGTTCGGCGGAAGACCTCAGTCTTCGGGCTGGCGATGCGGCATGACGATGCCGTGCAGCTTGAGCCGCCGATAGAGGGTGGCCCGGGACATCCCCAGCGCCCGGGCGGTCGGAATGGCCTTCCAGCGGTGCCGCACCAGGGCGGCAAGGATCGACCGCCGCTCGAGACTGTCGACCGCGGGTGGCGGCTCGATGGCCAACGCGCCAGCGGGCCGTAGACTGGCCGGCAGGTGATCTAGGCAGATCAGGACGCCGTCGCACAGGGCGCAGGCGTAGCGCAGCACATTGCGCAGTTCGCGCACATTGCCCGGCCAGTCATGGGCCAGGATGGCCTCCTGCGCCTGGGGCGCCAGCTCCGGCGCAGCACGCTGGCCGCATTCCTCTTCGAGCAACCGCCGCGCGAGCGCCAGGCGGTCGGCACGCTCGCGCAAAGGTGGCAGTTGAAAGACGGCGCCATTGAGACGATAGAGCAGGTCTTGGCGAAACAGTCCGGCGGCGACCCGCGCCTGGAGGTCGCGGTGGGTGGCGCCGACCAGCCGCACATCGACTCGCCGCGCCTGGGCGCTGCCCACCGGCAGCACCTCGCCCTCGGCCAGCACCCGCAGCAGGCGCGTCTGCAGGGCCAGGGGCATGTCGCCGATCTCGTCGAGAAAGAGGGTGCCGCCATCGGCCGCCACGATCAGGCCATCGCGCCCCTGGCGCTGGGCGCCGGTAAAGGCCCCCGCGGCATGACCGAACAATTCGCTCTCGATCAGGCTTTCCGGCAGCGCCGCGCAATTGAGGGCGACGAAGGACCGCCCGCTGCGATCGCCGCCCTCATGCAGGCCGCGAGCAAAGACCTCCTTGCCGGTACCGGTCTCCCCGGTCACCAGGATCGGCAGGCCGTGGCGATAGAGACGCAGGGCGGTCGCGAGCGCCTGGCTGATCCGCGGCTCCTGTTCGTTTTCGGTCTCCAGGTCTTCGCGCACCAGGGGAATCACCACACCCGTGCGCGGCCGCGGCGCCCGGACCCGGGCGTGGAACTGCGCTTCGCCCAGACGCAGGGGTTCAGGATCGTCCTCCTTTAAACGCGCCGAGGCGTCGCGACCAAACAACTCGTCGAGGCGCTGCGGCAGGTAGCCCAGCTGAGCGAGGCAGAGCTGCCGGGCCGGCCGATTCAGGCCGGTCAAGCGACCGCTGGCATCCCAGGCGAGCAGAAATTCCGGCTGGGTGTCCAGGTAGCTGGGCTGGGTGTGGCCGCAGAGCACCCAGTCGCCCCGGGCGCTGTGCATGAAGTAGGCGTTTTCGATGCGCTGGGCGCTGTCGCGAGTGAATTGCTGGATCAGCAACTGACTGCGCCGGTCGTCCGGCGAGCGTGGCGCCGAGACGTCCAGCACCCCGAGCAACTCGCCACCCGGGGCGAATACCGGCGCGGCGGTGCAGGTCAGGCCGGTAAAGGCCACGCGGAAATGATCGGCCTTGTGCACCGTCACCGGCGCCCGGTCGGTCAGCACTGCGGCCACGCCGCAGGTGCCCTCCTCCTGCTCGGACCAGCAGGTCCCCAGATAGAGTCCGGCGCGGCGGCATTCCTCATCGAGGCGATCGCTGACCCGGTAGTCCAGGGTATGGCCCTGGGCATCGGCCAGCAGCACGCAGTAGTCGGCCGCCTCGACCCGCGCATGCAGGGCGCCCAGCTCGCCATCGGCGACGCGCAGGAAGTCCTCCGCCGCCTGCTGGTGCTGGCGCAATTCGTAGCGCGAGAGGATGCGCGGCCCCCGCAGCGAGCCCGGGTCGAGCTGATACTGCTCGAAGGAACGGCGCCAGGAATCGAGGATGCGCCCGGGCGGACTGGCCGCGCGCAAGGGTGCGCGCAGGGCCTGGTCGATGGCGCGGGCGTGATAGCGGGCCTGGGTAGACAACATGGACGTCTCTCCCTGAATTCCGGTCATGGCATGGAAGGCCGGTCATTGTTCTGCCCTTCATTTAGCGCCCCCTGGCCCCGGCCTTCAAGTCCGCCGCGCCGTGAGACGAATCGTCTCAGCGTCTCGCCCTCCTGTCGCAACCCTGAGACGCCCCGGCGCGTCGACGACTGCCAGCCGGCTCCGGGCATCCCCCGCAAACTCGCGCCCAGGCTGGCCTGCAGTGGATCTGCAGCGACCTGGCACCGCCCTTGCTCAGGGCTCTGCGACGCTCCCAAGACAACGACAAGAGGGCCAGACCCATGAGCGCATCCTGGCATCGCCGCACGGCAGCCCTGACCGATGGCCCAGGCCTCGGGAGTCAGCCATGCCCGTAACCGTCGGCATCCTGCCCAACCCGGCCTCCGGCCGTGACCTGCGCCGGCTGACCGGCAACGCCGCCCTGACCTCCAGCACCGACAAGGCCGGGGTGGTGATGCGCCTGCTGGCGGCCTTTGGCGCCACCGGCGTGGAGCGGGTGCTCTTGCCGCCGGACATGACCGGCATCGCCGCCGCCGTGCTTAAGGCCAGCGGCAGTCGCCAGGCCCGTGAGCAGCGCTGGCCGGCGCTTGCGTTTCTCGATCTGCCGCTCACGCAAACGGTGGACGACACCCGCCGTGCCGCCGGGGCCCTGCTGGCTCAGGGCGCCCGGGTGATCGCCGTGCTCGGCGGCGATGGCACTCACAAGGCGGTGGCCGCCGAGGTGGGCGACCTGCCGCTGCTGACCCTCTCGACCGGCACCAACAATGCCTTTCCCGAATTGCGCGAGGCCACCAGCGCGGGGCTGGCCGGCGGCCTGGTAGCGGCCGGCCGGGTCGACCCGGCGCTGGCGCTGCGGCGCAACAAGCGGCTGCGGGTGGAGGTGCCCGAGCGCGGCATCCGCGACTGGGCGCTGGTGGACGTGGCGGTCTGTCGCCAGCCCTATATCGGTGCCCGGGCGGTGACCCGGGTGGAGGATCTGGCCGAGGTCTTCACTACCTTCGCCGAGCCCTGGGCCATCGGCCTGTCGGCCTTGTGCGGCCTCTGGCATCCGGTCGCGCGTAGCGCCCCCCAGGGCGGCTGGGTGCGACTGGAGCCCGAGGCTCCGGCGCAACTGACCGTTCCCCTCGCCCCCGGCGTGCTGGCCCAGGCCGGCATCGCCGCCAGTGGCCTGCTGCTACCTGGCGAGTCGCGCACCCTGTCGCTGACCGCCGGCACCCTGGCACTGGACGGCGAGCGGGAAATCGAATTCGGCCCCGAGGCGCGTCCGCAGGTGACGCTGGACCTCGATGGCCCCCTGAGCATCGACGTGGAGCGGGTACTGGAGCTGGCGGCGCAGCAGCGCCTGCTGGTCAGCCGCCTGCCCGCGTCGGCCCTCGGCAATCCTGGAGAACAATAAGATGAGCGAGACCGTAAGCGTCGAAAACCTGAGCCATGCCTACCGGGTGATGCGCACCATCCGCGCCTTCGAGGAGCGGCTGCACGTGGAATTCGCCACCGGCGAGATTCCCGGCTTCGTCCACCTCTATGCCGGCGAGGAGGCCTCGGCCGCCGGTGTCATGGCCCACCTGGGCCACGAGGACAGCATCGCCTCCACCCACCGCGGCCACGGTCACTGCATCGCCAAGGGCGTGGACGTCTACGGCATGATGGCCGAGATCTACGGCAAGAAGACCGGGGTCTGCCAGGGCAAGGGCGGCTCCATGCACATCGCCGACCTGGAAAAGGGCATGCTCGGTGCTAACGGCATCGTCGGCGCCGGAGCCCCGCTGGCCGCCGGCGCCGCGCTGGCGGCCAAGCTCAAGGGCAGCGATGCGGTGGCCGTGGCCTTCTTCGGTGACGGCGGCTCCAACGAGGGCGCGGTGTTCGAGGCCATGAACCTGGCCTCGGTGTGGAATCTGCCGTGCATCTTCGTCGCCGAGAACAACGGCTACGCCGAAGCCACCGCCTCGAACTGGTCGGTGGCCTGCGACCACATCGCCGATCGCGCCGCCGGCTTCGGCATGCCCGGCGTGACGGTGGACGGCTTCGACTTCTTCGCCGTCCATGAAGCCGCCGCGGCCGCCGTGGCCCGTGCCCGCGCCGGCGAAGGCCCCTCGCTGATCGAGGTGAAGTTCACCCGCTACTTCGGCCACTTCGAGGGCGACGCTCAGACCTACCGCGATCCCGACGAGGTCAGGCAGGCCCGGGAGCAGCGCGACTGCCTGATGCAATTCCGCGAGCGGGTGACGCGCTCCGGCCAACTCCAGCCCGCCCTGCTCGACAGCATCGACCAGGAGGTGGAGCAGCTCATCGAAGACGCCGTGCGCAAGGCCAAGGCCGATCCCAAGCCCGGCCCGGAAGACCTGCTCACCGACGTCTACGTCACCTACGCCTGATCGGAAAACAACAAGGAGCGCCACCATGGCCAGAAAGATCAGCTACCAGCAAGCCATCAACGAAGCCCTGGAACAGGAGATGCACCGCAACCCTACCGTCTTCCTCATGGGCGAGGACAACGCCGGCGGTGCCGGCGCGCCTGGCGAGCAGGACGCCTGGGGCGGCGTGCTCGGGGTCACCAAGGGCCTCTACCACAAGTTTCCCGGGCGGGTGCTGGACACCCCGCTGTCGGAGCTCGGCTACGTTGGCGCGGCGGTAGGCGCCGCCGCCCGCGGCACCCGACCGGTGTGCGAACTGATGTTCGTCGACTTCGCCGGCTGCTGCCTGGACCAGATCCTCAACCAGGCGGCCAAATTCCGCTACATGTTCGGCGGCAAGGCGGTCACCCCGCTGGTCCTGCGCACCATGGTCGGCGCGGGCCTCCGCGCCGCCGCCCAGCATTCGCAGATGCTGACGTCCTGGTGGACCCATATCCCCGGTCTCAAGGTGGTCTGCCCGGCCACGCCCTATGACGCCAAGGGCCTGCTGATCCAGGCCATCCGCGACAACGACCCGGTGATCTTCTGCGAGCACAAGCTGCTCTACGGGATGCAGGGCGAGGTGCCCGAGGAGTCCTACGCCATCCCCTTCGGCGAGGCCAGCTTCCTGCGTGAGGGCGACGACGTCAGCCTCATCACCTATGGCCGCATGGTGCACCTGGCCATGGAGGCCGCCAGCAACCTGGCGCGCCAGGGCGTCTCCTGCGAGGTGCTGGACCTGCGCACCACCAGTCCGCTGGATCGTGACAGCATCCTGGAAAGCGTCGAGAAGACCGGCCGCGCGGTGGTCATCGACGAGGCCAATCCGCGCTGCTCGGTGGCCACCGACATCGCCGCCCTGCTTGCCGAGCACGCCTTCGACGACCTGCGCGCCCCGGTGCAGCTGGTCACGGCGCCGCACACCCCGGTGCCCTTTTCCGATGCCCTGGAAGACCTCTATATCCCCGACGCGGCCAAGATCGAGCGCGCCGTGCTGAAGATCACCCAGGGGAGGCAGGCCGCATGAGCCAGATCCATACCCTGACCATGCCCAAGTGGGGCCTGTCCATGAGCGAAGGCCGGGTCAATGCCTGGCTCAAGGCCGAAGGCGATAGCATCGCCAAGGGCGACGAGGTGCTCGACGTCGAGACCGACAAGATCAGCAGCAGCGTCGAGGCGCCCTTCTCCGGCATCCTGCGCCGCTGCCTGGCCCGCGAGGACGAGACGCTTTCGGTAGGTGCCTTGCTGGCCATCGTGGTGGAGGGAGAAGCCAGCGACGAAGAGGTCGAGGCGGTGATCGCGCGCTTCCAGGAGGCGTTCGTGCCCGGTGGCGAAGACGCCGCCGACGCCGGTCCCCAGGCCCAGCGGATCGAACTCGACGGCCGGCCGCTGCGCTACCTGGAGCGCGGTGCAGGCGGCCTGCCGTTGGTGCTGATCCACGGTTTTTCCGGCGATCTGGACAACTGGCTGTTCAACCACGAGGCCCTGGCCGCCGACCGCCGGGTGATCGCCCTGGACCTGCCCGGTCACGGCCAGTCCGGCAAGGGCCTGGCCACCGGGGACCTGGCCGAGCTAGGCGCTGCGGTGCTGGCTCTGCTCGACCATCTGGACATCCCCCGCGCCGTGCTCGTCGGCCACTCCATGGGTGGCGCCGTGGCCCTGCAGCTGGCGCAGACCGCGCCGCAGCGGGTCGCCGGCCTGGTGCTGATCGGCAGCGCCGGGCTGGGCCAGGACATCAATGGCGCCTACCTGGAAGGCTTCGTCGCGGCCACCAGCCGCAACCAGCTCAAGGGGCCGGTCAGTCTGCTGTTCAGCGATCCCGGCCTGGTCACCCGACCACTGCTGGAAGACCTGCTCAAGTACAAGCGCCTGGAAGGCGTGGACCAGGCCCTGAATCGACTGGCCGGCACGCTCTTCGCCAATGGCCAGCAGGCCCAGGTGCTGCGCCAGGTACTCGAAGGCGATCTGCCCGCCCTGGTGATCTGGGGCAAGGCCGACGCCATCATTCCGGTCCAGCATGCCGAAGGCCTGCCCGAAACCGTCCAGGTCGAGATCCTGGAAGGCCAGGGCCATATGGTGCAGATGGAGGCCGCGGACCGGGTCAATGCCCTGATCCAGGCCTTCCTGCCCCGCTGCGAACGCTAGAGGAGCCTCACGATGAAAGCAGCCCGTTTCCACGCCGCCCGCGATATCCGGGTGGAAGACGTCCCAGCCCCCGGCGAGCCGGGCCCTACCCAGGTCCTGGTGAAAAACCAGTTCTGTGGCATCTGCGGTACCGACCTGCACGAGTACCTTGGCGGTCCCATCTTCATTCCCACGGAGCCGCACAGCTACACCGGCGGCCAGGTGCCGCAGATCCTTGGCCACGAATATTCCGGCGTGGTGGAGGCCGTGGGCAGCCAGGTGACGTCGGTGAAACCCGGTGATCGGGTCTCCATCCAGCCGATGGTGTCGCCACGGGACGACTACTACGGCCGCCGCGGCCAGTACCAGCTCAGCGAACAGCTGGCCATCATCGGCCTGTCCCATCCCTGGGGCGGCATGGCCGAGTACTCCCTGGTGGAGGACTACAACGCCGTCCCCATGCCGGATGACCTCAGCACCGAGCACGCGGCGCTGATCGAGCCCACGGCGGTGACCGTCTACGCCACCCATAGAGGCGGCGTGAAACCGGGTGACAGCGTGCTGGTGGCCGGTGCCGGGCCCATCGGCCAGCTGCAGGTCATGGCTGCGCGGGCCGCGGGCGCCACCCGGATCTTCCTGGTGGATCTCAACGACAATCGCCTGGAGATGGCCCGCAGCCTGGTGGAGGGTCTCGTTACCCTCAATCCTGGCAGCAGCGACGTCCTGCGCGAGATCCGTGCCCGGACCGCGGGAGGCGTGGGGGTGGACGTGGCCTTCGAATGCGTGGGCGCCGAGGCACCCCTGGGGCTGTGCTTGGAAGCGGTCCGCCGCCAGGGCGTGGTGGTTCAGGTGGGGATGCAGGGCAAGCCGCCGGCGCTGGATGGCTTCACCCTGACCTACAAGGACGTCGACCTGCGGGGTTCCTGGTGCTACTCGACGCTGATGTGGCCCCAGGTGGCGGCCTTGATCGCCAGCGGCCAGTTGCCGGCGGAGAAGGTCGTGACCCGCCATATCGCGCTGGACGACGTGGTGGAACAGGGCTTCGAAGCCCTGCTGGACAAGGCCGGGACCCAGCTGAAGATCCTGATCGAGCTCTAGCCCTTCCCCACGCCGTCGGCAAGGGCCGCCGCGTGGGGCTTTTTTGCCTTACTGGAAAGCTGTCGTGGCGAAGCTGGGACGCGCCAGGAGCCGCTGGTGAAAGGCCACCAGCACGAGGTGCGCGGACCAGTCGATTTCCGGCAGCCGAAAGCTCAGGTAGTCGAGGCCGACGGCAACCAGGTAGTGGCTGAAATCGAGGTCCTCCGCATCCAGCGTGGAAGACTCGTCCAGGCGCGCCAGCAGGCGCTCGATGGCCGCCAGCCGGCGGGCGCCCAGCACAGATTCATCCTGGGCCGCACCGCCATGCTTGCGGGCGATCACCGTGCCGAAGGCGGCGTCGATCAGGCCCTGGCCCAGGCCGGCCAGTTGCAGGCGTTCGGCCGCAAGCGGGACGCCGCCCGCCAGCTGGTGCAGATAAACGCAGATCAGCAGGGTCTCGCCGAGGGCGACACCCTCATCGGTGATCAGGACCGGGACCTTGTTGGCCGGATTGGCGGCCAACAGCTGCGCAGCTTCGTCCCAGGGATCGCTCCACACCAGTTCCAGACGCTCGCCGAAGCCGGCTTCGAGGGCGGTGACGCGCGCGGCGCGGGCATAGGGCGAGGTCTGGTTCAGCAGCAGTTGCATGGCGGACTCCTGGACAGGTGCGGGCGGTAGCCGGGGTGCCCGCCAGTGTAGCCGCTCCCGTGCGCCCTCAGCGCGGCCGGGTCACGGTGAGGACGACGGCGGCGATGCGATCGGTATGGGCATAGACCCCTGTCTCCAGCTCCTCGCCGAAGACGTCCGGATCCAGTTCGCGATAGCGCCAGGCGACCTCACTGCCAGCCAGACGTGCGCGCACCTCTTCCAGGAAGGGATCGCGACCCTCGACCATGGCGACGCCGGTATAGAGCAGCAGGATGCCGCCCGGCGCCAGGCGCTGCAGCGCCGTGTCGAGGATGGCCAGGGACAGGCCGGCCCCGAGGGGACCGCCGCCATGGCGATAGGCACGCTCGCCGGGATCGACCAGATAGGGCGGATTGGACAGGATGAAATCGAAGTCGCCCGCCACATCGCTCAGCAGATTGCTGTAGCACGCGCTGACATTGTCGGCCCCGGCCAGCTCGGCGTTGGTCCGGGTCAGGGCCAGGGCGCGCTCGTTGATGTCCACCGCCAGCACCTCGGCATCTGGCCGCGCCAGGGCGACCAGGATGGCGCCGGGACCGGCACCGCTGCCGATGTCCACGGCGCGGCGGATGGCACCGGTCTCGAAGCGCAGCTGGGCTTCCAGGGCATTGGCATAGCGATGGGTGTCGGGGCCAAAGAATACCGCATCGGCGTCCTCGGTGGGATAGGCGGAATGCACGAACAACTGGTCGCCCAGGCTCGACACCCGCACCTGGCTGCGCCAGCCCCCCGGCACCGCGGTCAGCAGCTCGGCTGCCGCCAGGGTATCGACCAGAGCGCCGGGCAGCAGCGCGGGGGAAAACGGCCGGCTCCAGCCGAAGATGCCTTGCAGGTCCCGCGCCCAGGCGTTGCCTGGCCGGGCATTGACCCGCGCGTGAGAGGCCGGGGTGGGCGTGATGAAGTGATAGTCCGCTGCGCGCAGCGTTTCGATCAGGAGTTTCAGGGCAGCGGCCGCAGCCGGGCTGGTCGCGGTGCGTTCGGGATGTTCCATGGCCGTCACGGGTGGTTCCTTCAATGACCGTCGAAATGAAAAAGGACCCTCGCGGGTCCTTGAATAGAGGTCAGCCCAACAGGGAGACGAACAGCCGCGTCGCCAGCAGGCCGGCACGGCTGTGATGGCGCGCCGGTGACAGCTGCTCTACCAGCAGCGCCATGGCGGCAGCGCGACTGGGCTGGCTGGCCAGCCGCTGCTCCAGCGCGACCTCATCGCGATCGAAGTCGCTCGCCTGGGCCTTGCTGGCATTGGCCGCCGTGCCCTGCTCGGCTTCCAGCGCCGGACACAGGCGCTCCTGCTGGCGCTGGCGAGCACGAAAGCTCACCTCGCGCCGCGGCAACACCGCCACTCGCTCGGCGGCAGCCTGATTCCGGGCGCCGCTGTGCACGAAGTCACCGGCGATCCAGTCATGGATCAGTTGCTGCTCGTAGGCGGTGAAGACACCGAACATCTCGGCACGCTCGCCCTGGATCAGGCGCCAGAAGCGGCTGTTGACCGGGTCCTCGTGACGCTTGATCCAGCCCTGCTCCTGCATCACCTGGAGGAAATCGGGAATCTGCGACGGATCGCAGAGCCAGTCGCTGACGCTGCGGCCACCGATGCGGCAATAATCGGAATGCACATAGCGGCCAACCGTGCTCTTTTCCGCCAGCACCTCGATCACCGCCTGCTCCAGATCGAAGCCCGCGATCACCGAGGTGGTGCCGGCGCCCAGCTTATTGAGCAGATAGCCCTGCACCACGCGTTGGTAGAAGGCGGCGCGGCCTTCGGCCGGCATGGCATCGTGCACCGCCTGCAGCGCCTTGCGCGCATGACCGGTGCCGGCATTGTCGACCGTGACATGCAGCGTGAAGTAATAGGGGTCGATACCCAGCTCGTTGAGCTCGTAGGAGGTGATCAGCAGGTGCAGCGGCAACTGCTCGTAACCCAGGTTGAAGCCGAGCACCTCGGGGAGGTAGTGATCGGCGCTATGGGCCAGGGCCAACTGAATCGCGCCCTGGACATAGTGATCGTCGCTCAGCTGCGAGAAATCTTCGCAGCCGTGAGTGGCCAGCAGCTTGCGATAGAGCACCACATGGTTCTTGTCCGGTTGGCCGTCGCCCAGCTCTTCCAGATAGATCTGGATGGCAGCGCGATAGCGCAGGTCGTCCCAGTGGGCGAGCGTGCCATAGAGCCAGGCGCCATCGACCAGCTTGGTAGGCGCCACGCCACGCAGGAAGTACAGCGCATGGGCCTTGCTGCCGAAGTAGCGGCGCGGCGCGCCAGCCTTGCGGGCCGCCAGATAGTCTTGATACTGGGCGCCGACTCGGGCGTTGTTCTCCAGCACCCAGGCTTCCAGGCCCACGGGGTCTTCCGGCAGGTCGGCGGTCATCCCGCCTACCGCCTGCAGCTGGTCGTCGAGAAAGCGTCGGGCCCTCTCCCGGGCCCTGACGCCCGGGTGCTCCACCAGCAATTCCTGATAGAGCGATCTGGCCGGTTGCAGGGTGAGCGGGTTCGGGGCGGCGTACTGGCCGGTGACGGCTCTTGTCGTGGTCTGCATGAAGGGCACATCTGGCAGCTGATGAATACCTCGTTCGGCCTACAGAAAAAGCCTTGGTTCCTGGCGGAACCCGCGCCGGAACTGTGCCGCTGCGCTTGCGGCCGTCAAAGGCACCGCCTGGCGGCCACTGCCATTCGTCGGCAGCCGCTCCACGCCACGTCGCCTGCTGGCGGTCCGCGCCAGGCGACGGGTGACCTGACGAAGGGCCTCATTTTCCAGGCTGGCGGGCCGATAGCCTGAAAACCCACGCGACTGCCAGGCCCTGCCCATGTCTCCTGCCGATTCCGACGTCGATCTGCGCGCCCTCCTCGATTCGATCCAGGAATTCATCATCGCCAAGGATGGCCGCGGGCGCTGGTTGTTCGTCAATCGCATCGTGCTCGAAGCCTACGCCATGCTCGGCTTCGACTACGTGGGCATCACCGACGCTGAATTGATCGAGCTGTTTCCGGATCATGCCCAGGCCTTCGCCTACAACATCGAGACCGACGAGCGCGCCTGGCGCAACGGCGTGGCCACGCAGATCGAGAAGTCCTTCATGGGGCCGGATGGACGCATCAATACCTGGGAAGTGATCAAGACGCCCCACTTCGATGCCCAGGGCGGACGCCAGCTGCTGACCATCGTCAGTCGCAATGTCACCGAGCGCAAACTGGCGGAGACCGCCCTGCAGGACAGCGAAAGACGCTTCAAGTCCCTGGCCTACCTGGATGCCCTGACCGGCATCCCCAATCGACGCAGCATCCTCGACCAGATCGTCCGGCACCTGGCGGTCGCCTCCCCGCAGGCGGATTGCGCCCTGTTCTACCTCGACCTGGACAGGTTCAAGGCGATCAACGACGAATTCGGCCACGAGGTGGGGGATCGGTTGCTGGTGGCCTTCGTCACCCGCGTCAGCGCCTGCCTGCGCCAGGACGATCTGCTCGGGCGGATCGGCGGAGACGAATTCATCGTCTTCCTGCGCGACACCCCCGCGACCACCGCCCTGGCCCTGGCCGAGCGCCTCTGCCTGGCCCTGCAGGAGCCCTGGACGCTGCAGGACATCCGCCTGGCGACCACCTCTTCCATTGGCATCGCCCACGGCGCCGCCGGCAGCCTCAACGTCCACGAACTGATCCGCCGCGCCGATGGCGCCCTGTACCAGGCCAAGCGCGCCGGGCGGGCCCGGGTGGTGCTGGCGGACGGCTAGAGCCGCTCCGTCGGCTGGGCGCGGATCATTATCTCGCGCTGGCGAAAGGCCGTTTCCAGACGGTGCCGATAGCCTTTCCACCAGGCTCGATCCAGGGCCTCGGTCATGACCTCGTAGACCAGCAGCTCGTCGTCCTCGACGCGCTGCGCCTCGTCCTGGCACAGGCCCTCCACCGGTACCCGGCTGAAGGCGGTCAGCCCGCCGAAGCGCGCGACCAGCTCCTCGCGCACCTCCTGGAACAGCGCCCCGGACAGGCGCTGGCCGTCATTGTCGTTCAGGGGTAGCAGCAACTGGATGAGGTACATGGCCATCTCTCCTGCGTATTGGGTTGCAGACCCCCTGGGCCCCCGGGCGGGTTCCCGTCCCTTGGTCACGGCCCAGCGTGCCTGCCCACACGCCAGAAACGCAAAGGCCCTGCCGAGGCGCTCTCGGCAGGGCCTTTCACCACAGTTCAGTCGGCTCAGACCGAGAAGCGGCCGACCAGGCGATTCATGTCCACCGCCAGGCGCGAGACCTCATGGGCGGCGGCGGCGGTCTGGTGGGCACCGGCCGAGGTCTGGATCGACAGATCGCGGATGCTGACCAGATTCTGGTCCACCGACCGGGCGACCTGAGCCTGTTCCTCCGAGGCCGTGGCGATAAGGAAATTGCGCTCGTTGATCTCGGTGATGGAGCGAGCGATCTCCTCCAGGGCCGCGCCCGCTTCGTTGGCGATCTTCAGGGTGGCGGTAGCCTCGTCGCGGCTGCGTTGCATGGCCAGGACAGCGCCTTCCGAACCGCTCTGGATGCCGCCGATCATCTGCTCGATCTCGCGGGTGGATTCCTGGGTCCTGTGGGCCAGGGCACGCACCTCGTCGGCGACCACGGCGAAACCGCGGCCCTGCTCCCCGGCGCGGGCGGCCTCGATGGCGGCGTTCAGCGCCAGCAAATTGGTCTGCTCGGCGATGCCGCGGATCACGTCGACCACGGTGGCGATGCCTTGCGCCTGCCCGGCCAGGGCGACGATCTGCTCGCTGGTGTGGGACACGGTGCCGGTCAGCGAATGGATGGCATTGACGGTCTCGGTGACGCGGGCCGCGCCCAGACCGGTCGAGCGCTCCGACTGTTGCGCGGACGTCGAGGCCGAGGCGGCGTTGCGCGCCACCTCTTCGACGGCGGCGGTCATCTCGTTGACCGCCGCGGCAGCCTGCTCCACCTCGCCATTCTGGCGTTGCAGGCCGCGGCTGGCCTCGTCGGTCACGGCATTCATCTCTTCGGCGGCAGACGCCAGCTGCGTCGAGGCCTCGCCGATGTGGCTGACGGTGTCGCGCAGGGTCTGCTGCATCTGCACCGTGGCACGCATCAGGTCGGCCATTTCGTCGCGGCCGGTGGCCTGGGCCTCGACCCGCAGATCACCCTCGGCAATCCGCCGATTGATGGCCAGCACCTGGCGCAGCGGCTGCAGGATGCTGCGGGTGTAGAGCACGGCCAGCACCACGGTGAGCACCACGGCCACGGCGGAGATGATCCCGAGCAGCCAGAGGTTATGGCTGTAGGTCTGGGTCGCCAGTTCGCCGGCCTGCTTGGCGCCGCGCTGGTTGAAGTCAGCCAGGGCCACGATCTTCTCTTGCAGGTCGTTGGTCAGCGGACGGATGTTGGCATTGACGAAGGCGGTCCCTTCGCTGGCCGGACGGGTCCGGGCGAGGGTGACGATCTCGTCGAGGCGCGCATCGTAGGCCTTGACGCCGGCGGACACGGCGTCGGCCAACCGCTGCTCCTCGGGCGAAGCGACCAGCGCCTGGTAGGCCGCTACCTCCTGCTGCAGATGGCCGCGCGCCTGGGCAATGGTCGCGGCGGCGGTCTGCTTCATCTGCTCGTCTTCCGAAGCCACCATGCGCAGGGTCTCCAGACGCAGCCTGAGAACGAGGGAGTCTATCTTCGCCGTCTGGGCGATGCTGGCCATCCAGTTGGTCTCGACATCCTGCTCGGCTTTGTACAGCCCGTTGAGGCCCACGGCCGAGGTAAACGCCAGCACCAGCAGCAACAGGGTAACGGCGGCAAAGCACACGGCCGAACGGGCCGACAATTTCAGGGTACGCATGGCGCGACTCCAGGCAGAAAAGGCATATTCATCCCTTCTGGTCGGCGCTACCGTTACTCCCTGAATAGCCACCCATCGGCGATCAAAGGCATACCTGCCAGAAGCTGCAGGCTAGAGCCGACGCGGGCTCCAGGAGGATGCACCTGGCTGACGAGCAACCGCCGCCCTGGCAAATTGCCATGTGCAGTCAGGCTAGAATGAGCCTTTTCCTCAATCGAAATCTCCATGCTGCCGACGAAGCTTCGCCCTGCGCGTCTGGTCCCCTTGCGCAATCGCCTGCTGGCCATTGCCTTCGCCGGAATCGTGCCCCTGGCACTGGTAGCCGGCCTGGGGCTCTGGCTGCTCGTCCAGCACCAGCAGCACGAAGCCGAACAGCGAGCCCTGGAGTCCAGTCGCCAGGCCGCCACCATCATCGAAAGCGAATTGCGCCGTTCGGTGACCATTCTCCAGGCGCTGGCCGAGTCGCCCCTGTTGCGGACGGGTGACCTGAGCGATTTCGACACCCTGGTCGGGCGCATCCTGCCGCTGGTGCCCGGTTGGCGAACGGTGCTGCTGGCCACGCCGGAGGGCCAGGTCGTCCGGCGGATATCGAGCGTCCACCGGCCCGCTGGTGGGCCTCTCGCCGAACCGGACAGCTTTGCCGAGGTGCTCGCCCAGCGCCGGCCGGTGATCGGGCAACTGGGCCGCGGACCCGCCGGGCTGCTGGCCTTTCCGATCCGGGTCCCGGTGCTGCGCGAAGGTCGGCTGAATTTCGTGCTGACCGCGGTGATGACACCGGAGAGCATCCGGGCGGCGCGCATGGCCCGCGCCCTGCCCAGGGACTGGGTGGGCTCGGTATTCGATCGCCATGGCCTGCGCATCGCCCGTACCAGCCTGCACGAGGAAAGCTTGGGCGAGCCGGCCCTGCCAGGTCTGGCCGAGATCCTGGCCCAGCCCGGCGAAGAAGGCGTCGGTACCGCCCGTACCCGGGAAGGCCACCAGGTCTATACGGCCTTCGTGCGCCTGCCCGATTCCGGCTGGACCGTGACCACGGCGATCCCCACCGAAGAGGTGGCCGCAGCCGCCAATCGCTCCTTCGCGCTCTATGGCGGCGGCCTGGTGCTGTCGGTGGTCTTCGCCTGGGCGGTGGCCCTGCTGCTGTCGCGGCGGATCAGCCGGCCGGTGCAGGCGCTGCAGGAGGCGGCCCAGGCCCTGGGGCAGCGCCTGCCGCCGGCGCTGCCCGACAGCGACGTGCTGGAGATCCGCCAGGTGGGCGAAGCGCTGCTGACCGCTGCCGAAGCCCGCCGGCTGATCGAAGAGGAACGCGACGACTATCTGCGCAGCCTGCAGCTGAGCCAGGAGCAGCTGCAACTGCAGGTCGCCGACCTGGAGGTCCTGCAGCGGCTCAATCATCGTCTGCTGCAGTTGCCCTCGCTGCCGCAGCAATTGCAGGAGATCCTCGCGGTCCTCTGTCGCTTCCACCAGACGTCCCTGGGCTGCGTCTCGCTGCTGGAAGACGGCAAGCCGCCGCAGCTGTATTTCGCGGCCGGCTTCTCGGCGGAAGATCAGGCGCAGCTGGTCACCCTGCCACTGGCGGAAAGCGCCTGTGCCGCCGTGCTGCGCAGCGATGCCCGGGTGGTGGTGCCGGCGCTGGCGACCGCACCCGGGTTCGCCGCCCTGGCCGCCCTGGGCCACCGCCTGGGCTTCGCCGCCCTGCATGCCGTGCCCCTGCGCAGTACCCTGCACGGCACGCTCGGCGCCATCACCGTCCACCTGCCGGAGGCCCGCGAGCCCACGCCGCGCCAGCAGCGCCTGGCCGACCTGTGCGCCTCCAAGGCGGTGCTGGTGATCGACCGCGCCCGTCTCCAGGAGGCCGCCCTGCGTTCGCAACGTCGGCTGCGGGTGGCCCTGGAAAGCTCCCAGGTCTCCTTCGGCATCGCCGTGCCCACGACCGCGGGCGCCTTCAGCTGGGACTATCTCAACCCCATAGGCGCCACCACCCTGGGCCTCGACAGCAGCGTTGCGAACGCCCGTCTGCCCTGGGCCAGTGCGCGGATCCTGCAGCTCTGTGCGGAGCACCAGGCCGGCGAGGCGGCCTGGTCCGTCGAAGTGCAAGGTGCCGATGCCAGTGGCGCCAGTTGCTGGCTGCAGATCAGCGCCACCCCCTTCGACGGCAACGTGGCGGTCTGGTTTCTCGACATCAGCGAGCGCAAGCGCCAGGAGCAACAGCTACGCGACAACGACCGGCAAAAGGACGAATTCCTCGCCGTGCTGGCCCATGAATTGCGCAATCCGCTGGCCCCCATTCGCCAGGCGGCGGCGCTGATCGCCGCGCCCCAGGCCTCGGCCGAACAGCGGCAGCGCAGTTGCCAGACCATCGAGCGGCAGGTGCAACGCATGGGCGCCCTGCTCGATGATCTGCTGGACATCTCGCGCATCACCTTTGGCCGCATCACCCTGCACAACGCCTTCGTCACCCTGCAGACGGTACTCCAGTCAGCCGCCGAGGCGACCCTGGCGCCCATGCAGGACAAGCGCCAGACCTTCGCGCTGCAATTGCCCGAGGCGCCCCTCTGGCTGCATGCCGATCCGCTGCGCCTGGAGCAGATCTTCATCAACCTGCTGGGCAACGCCGCCCGTTACACCCCGGCAGGGGGACGGATCACCCTCGCCGTGCAGGCGAGCGATACCGAGGTGCGGGTGGACATCGCCGACAACGGCATCGGCATCGCCCCCGAGCGCCTGGCGGACCTGTTCCAGATGTTCGGTCAGATCGATCCGCGCCTTGCCGAGCGCTCGCCCGGGCTGGGCATCGGCCTGGCCCTTTCCCGCGAACTGGCGCGGTTGCAGGGCGGCGACATTACCGTGACCAGCGCCGGCCTGGGTCAGGGCAGCCGCTTCACCGTGAGCCTGCCGCTGACGCTGGCGCCGCCCGCCAGCGCGCGGGAGGCCGTGGCCGCCGCCTCGGCAGCGCCCGCCACCCGCCGGATCCTGGTCGCCGACGACAACCCCGACATCGCCGACACCATCGCCGAACTCCTCGAGCTGGATGGCCACGAAGTGCGGGTCGCCTACGATGGCCAGCAAGCCCTGACCCTGTTCCACAGCTATGGCCCCGAGATCGTCATCTCCGACATCGGCATGCCGGGCCTGACCGGTCACCAGCTGGCCCGGGCGATCCGCGCGACCCCGGCCGGCCAGGCGGTCAGGCTGATCGCCATGACCGGCTGGGGCCAGGCCCAGGACCAGGCCGAAGCCCTGGCGGCCGGCTTCGATCATCACCTGACCAAGCCAGCCGACATGCAGACCCTTTACGCCCTGGTGGGCGCCTAGGCGTTGACCGGGCGCGAACCGGCCAGGCGCCTCAGGCCATAGAGCGCTACGCCCACCAGCAGCATCAGCCCGGCGCGCCACCAGGTCGCGGCGCCCTGCTGGGCCAGCAGCAGCGCACAGGAACCCAGGGCCAATACCGGAAAGAGCCAGTGGACGCGGAAATGCGCATGCTCGACCCGGTCGCGCTTGAGCACCAGCACGGCCAGGTTGGTGCTGATGAAGACCACCAGGAGCAGTAGCACCACGGTTTCGGCCAGTACATCCAGGGTACTGGTATAGGTCAGGGCGATGGCCACCGCAGTGGTGGCGAGGATGGCGACTCCGGGGGTCTGCCGCCGGGGCAGCACCCGGCCGAGCACCGGCGGCAGCAGGCCCTGGCGGGCCATGCCATAGGCCAGGCGGCTGGCCATGATCATGGTCAGCAGTGCGCCGTTGGCCACGGCGATGAGGGCGATGACGGCGAACACCCGGGTCGGCACCCCCAGGCCCGAGGCACCGAGCACGTCCATCAGCGGTGCGCCCGACGCCTTGAGCTGGTTGACCGGCAGCACCAGGGCGGCGCCGGCGCCCACCAGCATGTAGACGATGCCGGCGATGACCAGGGCGCCGAACAGCGCTCGCGGATAGACGCGGCTGACGTCACGCACCTCTTCCGCCAGATTGGCCGAGGTCTCGAAGCCGACGAAGGAATAGAAGGCCAGCAGCGAGGCACCGAGGATGGCCACGGTGGCCGAGGGCGCGTCCACCTCCAGTAGCCGCGCCGGCTCGCCCTGTCCCTGGACGACGAACCAGGCCGCCGCCGCGACGACGATCACCAGGCCTGACAGCTCGATCAGGGTCATCACCAGATTGACCGACAGCGATTCCTTGATGCCCCGGGCGTTGAGCAGGCCGATGAGCACCAGGAAGGCCAGGCAGACCCAACTGGCGGGCCAGGGCACCAGTGCCTGCAGATAGCCACCGGCAAAGGCCACCGCCAACCCTGCCGCGCTGGTAACCCCGGCGGCCAGCATCGAGAAGCCCACCAGGAAGGACAGCCAGGGCCGCCCGAACGCTCGCTCGGCGAACACCGCCGCGCCCCCCGCCCTGGGGTACTTGGTGACCAGCTCGGCATAGGAAGCCGCGGTCAGCAGGGCGAACAGCAAGGCCACTAGCAAGGGCGCCCAGATGGCACCGCCGACCCGCCCGGCGATGGTGCCCGCCAGGGCATAGACACCCGCGCCCAGGACGTCGCCGAGGATGAAGAACAGCAGCATGGGCAGGGTGATGGCGCGTTTGAGCGTAGCGGTTGCAGGGGAGGATTCCATGGCCATGCTTGAAGTGCTCCTGCGCGGTCCGTTCGGGAAGGGGTCTGGCGGTCGCGAGAGCCGCCGCTTGCCTTCGTAGAGGTCGACGACGGCAAGCGGGTTCCGGGGTATCCTCGCGCCTCCACTGCCGCGAAGGGTCGTTTCATCGGCGCCGGACAACCGCCGCGCGCCAGCCGCTGCGGTGGGCCGCCGCCCCTGCCCCGCTCTATCCCGGCGACCTCTGCGCCATGGCCGTTTCGCTTGGTCGCAGCCGCAATCCGGGCGGTACCCAGGCCGTTCCTGCCGCTCAGCTTGCCGATCAGCGGCAAGGCCTATCGTGCGTCGCACGAGGCCGCCACACTCTGCCGTCCGTGTGGTCGAATGGCCCCCAGACCGCTTTCTCCCGAGGATCCCCTGCAAGATGAGTGAGGCACCCCTGGCAACGCTGACGCGCGAGGAACTCGAAGCCGAAGTCCTGCGTTTGCGCGCCGCCCTGCTGTCCACCGAGGACCGCGCCATGGCCCCGACCGGCGCCGTCCGCCGGCCCAGCAAGGCACGCAGCCGCGCCGTGCTGGAGAGCACCACCCAGTTCGCCATCGTGGTCTGCGACTCCGAGGGGCTCATTACCGACTGGAATCCTGGTGCCGAGCAGGTCATGGGCTGGACCGCCCAAGAGATGATCGGCCAGGATGCCTCGCGTTTCTTCACTCCGGAGGACCGTGCCAACCGTCGTGCCGAGTACGAGATGGCCAAGGCCCTGCGCGACGGCAGCGCCATCGACGAGCGCTGGCACCTGCGCCAGGACGGGCAGCGCTTCTGGGCTTCCGGCGAGATGATGGCGCTGAACGACGACGACGACGAGCCCCTCGGCTTCGTCAAGATCCTGCGTGACCGCACCGAAGAACACCTGGCGGGCCTTGCGCTCAAGGAAACCCAGGAACGCTATCGCCTGGTCGCCGAAGCCACCAACGATGCCATCTGGGACTGGGACTTCGCCTCCGGGAAGGTGCTCTGGAACGAGGCGCTGCACACGGCCTATGGCCACACCCCCACCGCCGTCGAATCGACCAGCGACTGGTGGCTGAGCCGGATCCACCCGGATGATCGCACCCGTATCGCGGCCTCCATCCATGCGGTGATCGACGGCGACGGCCTGGTCTGGACCGATGAATACCGCTTCCAGCGCGCCGACGGCTCCTATGCGCTGGTGTTTGACCGCGGCCGGGTGATCCGCGACAGCTACGGGCGCCCGCTGCGGATGATCGGCGCCCTGCTGGACATGAGCCAGCTGCAGACGGCCGAGACCGCCCTGCGCAAGAGCGAGGAACGCTTTCGCGCCATCATCGAGACCATCGGTTCGGCCTTCGCCATCGTCCAGGTCAAGTTCGACGCCGACGACAAGCCCATCGACTACCGCTTCCTGGAAGCCAACCCGGCCTTCGAGCGCCAGGCCGGGGTCAACCTGCGTGGCAAGTGGGTGACCGAATTCGCCCCCAACCTGGAACAGTTCTGGTTCGAGACCTACGGCCATGTGGCCAAGACCGGCGAGCCGGCGACCTTCGAGAACTACGCCAACACCTTCGAGCGCTGGTTCGATGTTCGCGCCGTACGGGTGGGCGATCCCGACGAGCGCCAGATCGCCATCCTCTTCAGTGACGTGACCGAGCGGCGCAACGCCGAGGAACGGCTGCGCATCAGCGAGGCCCTGGCACGGGAAAACATCGAGCGGGTGCAGCTGGCGTTGTCCGCCGGCGCCATCATCGGCACCTGGCACTGGGACCTGCCCACCGACCGATTCACCGTGGACGAAGCCTTCGCCACGGTCTTCGGTCTCGATCCGCGCCTGGGTCGCGAAGGCCTGAGCCTGGCCCAGGTGGTGGCCAACGTCCACCCCGACGACAAGGACGGTCTCGCCCGGGCCATCGACGGAGTGATCGCCCAGAGCGGTCCCTTCGCCCACCAGTACCGGGTACGGCGCGCCGACGGCAACTACTACTGGATCGAGGCCAATGGCCGCGTCGATCACGCTGCCGACGGCACCCCGCTGCGTTTTCCCGGGGTGCTCATCGACGTCGAGGAGCGGCGGGCCATCGAAGCCGAGCGGGACAAGGCTCTGGCCGCCTTGCGTACCCTCAACGAGACCCTGGAAATCCGGGTGGCCGAACGCTCGGCCGAGCTGATGCAAGCCGAGGAAAAGCTGCGTCAGTCGCAGAAGATGGAAGCGGTCGGCCAGCTCACCGGCGGTCTTGCCCACGATTTCAACAACCTGCTGGCCGGTATCTCCGGTGCCCTGGAACTGATGGAGACGCGCATCGCCCAGGGGCGGCTGCGCGAACTCGATCGCTACCTGATCGCCGCCCAGGGCGCGGCCAAGCGCGCCGCCGCCCTCACCCACCGGCTGCTGGCCTTTTCCCGGCGCCAGACCCTGGCGCCGCGGCCAGTGGACGTCAACCAGCTGATCGATGGCCTCACCGAACTCATCCAGCGTACCGTGGGGCCTGGCATCCAGGTGGAAACCGTCGGCGCCGCGGGCCTCTGGCCGGCCCTGGTGGACCCCAGCCAGCTGGAGAACTCACTGCTCAATCTCTGCATCAATGCCCGCGACGCCATGCCCGAGGGCGGTCGCATCACCATCGAGACCGCCAACCGCTGGATGGATCGCGAGAGCGCCCGCGCCCAGGATCTGCCGGAAGGTCAGTACCTGTCGCTGTGCGTGACCGATACCGGGGTGGGCATCGCGCCGGAGGTCGCGGCCCGGGTGTTCGAGCCGTTCTTCACCACCAAGCCCATCGGCCAGGGCACCGGCCTGGGCCTGTCGATGATCTATGGCTTCGCGCGCCAGTCCGGCGGCCAGGTACGGCTCTACTCCGAGATCAACCAGGGCACCACGCTGTGCATCTATCTGCCGCGCTACCTGGGCGAGGCGCCGGCCGACGAAGGCCTGGCCGCGCGCCGGGAGGTGGCCGGTAGCACCCAGGGCGAAACGGTGCTCATCGTCGACGACGAGCCGACGGTGCGGATGCTGGTCGTGGATATCCTTGAAGACCTCGGTTACGCGGTGATCGAAGCGGCCGACAGCCTCACTGGCTTGAAGATCCTGCAATCGGACGTGTCGCTCGACCTGCTGATCACCGACGTCGGCCTGCCCGGCGGCATGAACGGTCGGCAGATGGCTGAGGCGGGGCGCCAGTCGCGTCCGGGGCTCAAGACCCTGTTCATCACCGGCTATGCCGAGAATGCCGCCATCGGCAACGGGCATCTGGATCCGGGCATGGAAATCCTCACCAAGCCCTTTGCCATGGACACCCTGGCGGCCCGGGTACGCGAGATGCTAGGCGTCTAGCACGCCGCTCTAGAAGCTGGCGCCGATTTTCAGCGCCACGGTATAGCCCTCCGCCCGGTTGCGCGTCTCGAATTCCCTGTAGGCGTGCAGCCAGATGGCCGGCAAGCCCGAGGCGGGGTCGAAGAAGCTGAGCGCCGGACCCAGGGCCAGCGTCCGGGCACGGTTGCCGCGGGTCAGGCCGGGGGCGTCGTCGTCGCTGAGCTGGCGGTAGTAGCCGCCGCCCAGCCCCACGGTCCAGGGACCGAGGTGCTGGCCGACGGCGAATTCGTGGCGATATTCCACCCCGCTGCGATAGTCGGTGGCCGCGTTGCGCGCATTGATGTCGACCTGGAAGCTGGACGACAGCTCCAGTCCGCTCGGGCTGATGTAGCTGGCGTTGAGGATCGGCGAGACCGTCCAGTGGTTGGTCCCGGGGCTGACCAGCCGATTCTTGTCATAGTCGCCGGTAGGTGCCTGGATCGACAGCTGGGTGTTGATGCCCACGCCGGGCGCCGGCTCCCAGGCGAGGATCAGCGGAATCAGCTGCAGATCCGCCGGGCGGAACAGCTCGGCGCTGTCGCTGAACACCCGCTGCCCGCCGACGTTGATGCCGAGATCGGCGTCCATGCGAAAGAACACCGAGACCGCACCGAAGCCGTAGCGCGCACCGAACAGCTGCTGGTCGGTCATGCGCAGGTAGGCCAGGCCGATGGCCAGGACATTGATGTTGAAATCGTTGCCATCGTCCCGGCCATGGCTGTCCTTGATCACTCGTGCCTGGTAGTCGCTGAAGCGCATGCCGAAGGTGCCGACGGGCGTCGACGGCGGCATGAAGCCGGCGCCGAAGTCCTGCACGCCGGCCGCGGTGGTCGGCATGCCCTTTTCGGTGGCGTGGGCGGTGGTGGCCAGCGCGGCGAGCGACAGGACGGCGGCGCGGGTCAGCATTCCGGGCAGAGACGGCATGGCAGGATTCCTCAGGACATTCGAGCGGGCGAGCGAGGCCTCACCGGGTGCGCGAGCGCCCGGTCTTGGCATAGGGATCAGGGGAGGATCAGTCCGGCGCGGCGGCGACCTGTTGCGCGATCTGCGCCTTGCGGTTGACGCCGAGCTTCTCGTAGATGCGCCTCAGGTGATGGCGGACCGTGGCCGGCGCCATGCCCAGGTTGCGGGCGACTTCCTTGTAGGTCTGGCCGAGGGCGAAGCACTGGGCCACTTCCAGTTCACGGGCACTGAGGCGTTCCGCCGAACTGCGCCGGCGCGCCTTGAGCAGCAGCAGATCGCCGAGCGGCTGGGCATCGAGCTGCAGGGTGCGACCCTGGTAGGTGCCCTGGGGATCACAGGCGGGCGGCAGGCGATTGCCGTGCCAACCCTCCCACTCCCCGGCCAGCAGGGCGGCGAAGCCGGGCTCCATGGACAGCAGCACGCCATAGCGATCGCACACCGCCAGGGCTGTTTCGTCGAAGCTGCCCTGGCTGTCCCTTAGGGTCGCCAGGGTGCGCAGGCAGCTCTCGCGCTCGGCATGCAGCAGGTGTGGCATCAGCCATTCCACCAGCTGGCATTCCAGCGCGGTGAAAGGCGTGGCGGGATCCTCGCGGAACAGCGTGAGGTGCACGCCCAGGCGGGTCTGGTCATCGGTGAGCACGATGCGCAGGCCATGGGCCAGGCCATACCGCTGCCCCAGGGCAGCCAGGGTTGGTGCGGCCGTCCGGTCCCGGCAATCGAACAGCTGACAGCGGCCCTGTTCCTGATGCAGGTCGCCTAGGGCGCGGTCGTCGGCCTTGAGGGCATCCCATTCCCGGGTATAGCTGCGAGGCAGCCCCAGCAGGAAGGTGCTGTGCGCCACGGGAGCGCCGTCACGCCAGGCGGAATTTCCCCACCAGGCCTTGTCGAAGGCGACCAGGCGCTGCAGCTGCTCCAGGGCCTGGGCATGGAATTCGGTGATGGCCCCGCCACGCAGACGGGCTTGCAGCGCCAGGACGACCTGGCTGAAGCGAGCGACCACCGCGCTGGGTACACTGCAGGAAAGGACGGCTGACTGATCCATGCTACCCCCATTGTTCTGATTGTCGTTGGGTAGAACGCCGGCCTCAGGAGGGCCTGGCTTGGGTCCGAGTTTACCGTAGCGGGACGGTGCGCCTATCGTTCAGATGCAGGATAGGCCGCCCTCTGCCAGCGGCGCGCCCGCGCCACGGCCGCGCGCGAGCCGCGGTCCAACGCCGGTCGCCATCGTTCATCTGATCGATAGACCCGCCCGGGCGCTCCGGCGAGGCTGGCGGCGACCCGGCCTCCATCCTGGCGCCCGGGACCACAGGAGAAGCCCCATGCACGACGTCTTCGCGCGCCTCACTCCCGAGGTTGCCGGCCTGCTGGCGCAGCTGGCCGCCCACCCGCAGCCGCCGCTGGACAGCCTCACCCCGGAGCAGGCGCGCGCCGCCTATGTGCAGCTGAATCGCGCCCTCGGCCTGCCGCCGGCAGCGGTGACGCGGGTGGACGAGCTCAACGCTCCCGGTCCCCTCGGCCCCATCCCGCTGCGCCTGTACCGGCCCTACGCGGAAGACGATCGACCCCGCCCGCTGGTGGTCTATCTGCACGGCGGTGGCTGGGTGATCGGCGACCTGGACAGCCATGACTCGCTCTGCCGCCAGATCGCCCTGGGTACCGGCCATGCGGTGCTGGCGGTGCACTATGCCCTCGCCCCCGAGCACCCGGCACCAGCGAGTCCCGACGATGTGCTGGCCGTCCTGCACTGGCTGGCCGAGGCCGGCGGCGCCTTCCACCTCGATCTCGACCGCGTCGCGGTAGCCGGCGACAGCGCCGGCGGCGGCCTGGCGGCCATGGCCGCGCTGCACCTGCGCGAAGGACCGCTCGCGCTCAAGGCCCAGGTGCTGATCTATCCCGGCGTCGACAACACGCCCGAAGCCTGGAATCACCCCTCGCGCATCGAGAATGCCAAGGTCCCGCCGCTGACCCGGCCGATGATGGATTACTTCTCCGGGATGTATCTGCGCGACGTGGATACCCGCGACCCACGCGTCTCGCCGCTCTATGCCACCTCCCACGCCAACCTGCCGCCGGCACTGATCTTCGGCGCCGAATGCGACGCCCTGCGCGACGACGCCCGCCTTTATGCCCAGGCGCTGATCGGTGCCGGCAACGCCGTGGAGTACCACGAGCTGCCGGGCATGATCCACGGCTTCATCGAGATGCTCGGGGTGCTGCCAGGTGTGCGCTGGACGCTGGAGCGGATGAACGCCTTCCTGCGTGAACATCTGCAGCAGGCGGACTGAATCCGCCCCCGCGGGTCAGATCCGGCCGAACCAGTGCAGCACCAGCCGGTAGAGGTGCTGCGGCCAGCGCGACCACCAGCCGCCCTGCTCCACCGCCTCCAGGGCCACCAGCGGGCGAGTCTGCAGAATGCGCTCGTCGTCCACCAGCTCCAGGTGGCCGACCACGGCGCCCTGGGCGATGGGCGCCACCAGCGGCTCGTCCAGCACCAGGCGGCGCTCGGGCGGTTGCTGGCCCTTGGGTCGGGTCAGGACCACGTCCTGGGTCACGCCCACCGGCAGGCTCGCCCGCTCGCCCTCCCAGACCGCCGGGGTGCCCAGAGCGACGCCGGCCTTGTCGAGGGTCAGGTTGTCGAAGAAGCGATAGCCATAGGTCAGCAGCTTCTGGGTGTCCGCCGCACGGTTGTTGATGGAGTTGGAACCGAATACCGCGGTGATCAGCCGGCGTCCGTCGCGCAGCGCCGAGGTCACCATGCAGTAGCCGGCCGCCTCGGTATGCCCGGTCTTGAGGCCGTCCACGGTGTGATCGCGCCAGAGCAGCAGGTTGCGATTGGGCTGGCGGATACCGTTCCAGGTGAAGTACTTCCTGGCATAGAGCTCATAGTAGGCCGACTCGTCCTGGATGATGGCGCGCGCCAGCAGCGCCATGTCGTAGGGTGAGGAGAAGTGCTCGGGGTCGGGCAGCCCGGTGGGATTCATGAAGTGGCTGTCGTGCAGGCCGAGGCGCTGGGCCGTGGCGTTCATCAGGCTGGCGAAGCTCTCGTTGCTGCCGGCGATGTGCTCGGCCAGGGCCACGCTGGCGTCGTTGCCCGAATCGATGACGATGCCCTGCAGGAGATCGTGGACCGATACCGGGGTGCGCGGATCGAGAAACATCCGCGAGCCCTCGGTGCGCCAGGCGTGCTCGCTGACGGTGACCTTGTCGTCGGCCTTGAGCTGGCCGGCCTGGATGTCACGGGTCGCCACATAGACGGTCATCAACTTGGTCAGGCTGGCTGGCGGCAGGTGCTCATGGGAATCCTCCTCGGCGATCACCTGGCCGGTGGTGGCATCCATCAGCACCCAGGCCTTGGCCGAGAGCTGGGGTGGCGAAGGAATCAGCACATTGGCGGCGTGCGCAGCGGCGTGCGCAGCGGCGGGTGCAGCGGCGTGCGCAGCGGCGGGCGCAGCGGCGGGTGCAGCGGCGTGCGCAGCGGCGGGCGCAGCGGCGGGTGCAGCGGCGTGCGCAGCGGCGGGCGCAGCCTCGACCTGGCCGAGCCAGGCGAGACCCAGGGCAGCGAGACCGAGGCAGAGCAAGGGGTGTTTCACGAGCGGCAGATCCGGTGTGGCAGTGGAGGCCCGCCATCCTGGGAGCGCCCTGCCCCGGTCTCAAATGAAGGAAAGTGAAGAAAAATTTAGGAAGCCGCGCCTCAGCCGGCGCTGGTGATGACCACCCGCGCTCCCCGCGGCTCGGCCGTCTCGATGTTCAGGCTGAAACCATGCAGGCGGACGATGGCCGCCACCAGCGACAGGCCCAGACCGTAGCCGGGCTGCTGGCGACTGGCATCGCCGCGATAGAGCCGCCGCAGCACACTCTCGCGCTCGGCCTCGGGAATGCCGGGGCCGTCGTCGACCACCTCGATGCGCACCGTCAGGCCGACCGCGCGCGCCACCAGGCGCACCCGGCCGCCCTCGGGGGCGAACTTGAGGGCGTTGTCGAGCAGATTGACCAGCGCCTCGAACAGCAACTCGGCGTCACCCTGCACCTCCGGCAACTCCTCGCCCAGTTCCAGGCTCAGGGTCTGGGCCTTTTCCTGGGCCAGGGGTTCGTAGAAGTCATGGGCCTGGCGCAGCAGCGCCGCCAGGTCCAGGGGCGCGAAGGCCATGCGCCGCCGGGTGTCCTCCAGCTCGGAGATGCGCAGCAGGCCCTGGAAGCGCGACATGATGGCCTCGGTCTCGGCCAGCGCCTCGCCGAGGCTGTCGGCCTGGGGTTCGGCCAGCGGCAACTGCTGCAGCTGGTGCAGGCGCGCCCGCAGCCGGGTCAGCGGGGTGCGCAGGTCATGGGCGATGCCGTCGCAGACGCCCTTCACCTCGTGCATCGAGCGCTCCAGCTGCGCCAGGGTGGTATTGACCGCATCGGCCAGCATGTCCAGCTCGTCGTGCCGCGGCGATAGCGGCAGGCGTTCTTCCAGGTGACCGGCGACGATCCGTTCCAGGCTGCGTTGCAGTCGCTCGACGCGCCGCAGCGGTCGTCGCCGCAGCAGGTGCCAGCCGACCAGTCCGGGGATCAGCGTCAGCGACAGTCCCCAGAACAGCGCCTGGCCGATGATGCCGCCCACCGCCGAGATGGAGCCGCCGTCGCGGGCCAGCACCAGGATGCGACCGTCGGCGCGGCGCTGCAGAAAGGCATGGCTGCTACGCGTCTCGTCCAGGGCGTCGGTGGTCCGGAGGCCGCGCTGCAGGTAGTGCACCCGACCGTCGTCTGGCAGGTTGCGCAGCAGTTTGACCAGGTTGCCGGCGACATAGCGACCATCGGCCTCGAACAGGCCGTAGGCGTCGATACCGGGCATGGAATAGACCTCGCTGGCCTGCAGCTCCCCCAGCAGGTCGGCGTCGGCCACCTTGCCGTAGTAGTGCGCCCGCTGCAGCAGGGTGCGTTCCGCCACCGCGCCCAGGTAGCCGGAGATCTGCCAGTAGAGCACCCCGGTGAAGACCGCGCCCCAGGCCACGAAGAGCAACGCATAGAGCGCCAGCAGGCGGCTGCTGCCCGAACGCCAGCGCCTAGTCCGGGACGACGAGGACATAGCCGGCTCCACGGACGGTATGCACCAGCGGCCGCCCCGCCCGCTCGATCTTGCGTCTGAGCCGCCCCATGTGCACGTCGATGATGTTGGTGCCCGGGTCGAAGTGATAGCCCCAGACCTGCTCGAAGAGCATGGTGCGGGTCACCAGTTGCCCGGCGTTGCGCATCAGGTAGGTGAGGATCTTGAATTCGGTGGGCAGCAAGGCGATGGCCTCGCCGGCACGGGTCAGGGTGTTGTCGATCAGGTCCAGGGTCAACTCGCCCACCCGCAACTGGTGGCTGGCGGACTGGGCGGCCGGCCGCCTGAGCAGCGCCTCCAGGCGGGCCATCATCTCCACCAGGGAAAAGGGCTTGGTCAGGTAGTCGTCACCACCGCATCTCAGGCCGCGGACGCGCTCGTCGACATCGGACAGGGCGCTGAGCATCAGCACCGGGGTGGCGATGCCGAGGCCGCGCAAGGTGCTGACGATGGTCAGGCCATCGAAGTCCGGCAGCATGCGGTCGAGGGTGATGATGTCGTGGCCGCCGGCGATGGCCGCGGCCAGCCCGTCGCGGCCGGTGCGTTCCCAGCGTACCTGATAGTCTTGCGCCTGCAATTCGCTGGCGATGGCGTGGGCGGTCACCTCGTCGTCTTCGATGACCAAAGCCTGGGTCATGATGGCCTCTGGATCTGGCGCCCGGTCTGGCAGACCGGACACCCTAGGGAAAACGCCCAGGCCGGTAAATTAAATTTTTCTTCATTCGGACTAACGCGCTTCCGCCCTGCCGGCGGTCTATCGTCGGTCTTTTCACCCTGGAGTTCTCACCATGTTTCGACGTCTGCCCACCCTCGCCCTTGGCGCCCTGCTGCTGGCCTCCACGCCGCTGCTGGCCGCACAACCCGTCACCACCCTCACGGTGCTGAGCTCGGGCGGCATCATGGGCGCCATCCGCGAAGTCGCCCCGGCCTATGAAAAGGCCACCGGCGTGAAACTGGACATCGCCGCCGCGCCATCCATGGGCGACACGCCCCAGGCCATCCCCCAGCGCCTGGCCCGGGGCGAGTCGGCCGACGTGGTGCTGATGGTGGGTTCGGCGCTGGACAAGCTGGTCGCCAACGGTCAGGCGCTCAAGGACAGCCGCGTCGACCTGGGCCAGTCGTTCATCGCCCTGGCGGTGCGCAAGGGCGCGCCCAAGCCGGACATCTCCACCATGGAGGCTTTCAAGCAGAGCCTGGAAAGCGCCCAGTCGGTGGCCTATTCCGACAGCGCCAGCGGCGTCTACCTGGCGCACATCCTGTTCCCCCGCATGCAGCTGAGCGATGCCTTCAAGGCCAAGGCGCGCATGATCCCCGCCGAGCCGGTGGGCGAAGTCGTCGCCCGGGGTGACGCGCAGCTGGGCTTCCAGCAACTGAGCGAGTTGAAGCCGGTGCAGGGGATCGACATCGTCGGCCTGATCCCCGACCAGGCGCAGAAGATGACCCTCTATTCCGGCGCCGTGGTCAGCAAGAGCATGCACCCGGATGCGGCCCGCGCCCTGCTGCAGTACCTGGCCTCGAAGGACGCCGCCAAGGCCATCCAGGACAGCGGCCTCAAGCCCATCCCCGCCCAGCCATAAGGGCCAGGCCGCCGGCGTCAGACGAAGAAGGAAATGGCGCCGGTGGCCAGGGCGAGCACGGTGATGACCAGGGAGGTGAGTACCGCCCATTTGACGGTGGCCTTCTGGAAGTCGCCGATGTCGCGGTCGACCATGCCCACCAGCAGCAGGGTCGACGCCACCAGCGGACTCATCAGGTGCACCGGCTGGCCCAGCACCGAGGCGCGGGCGATCTCCACCGGATCGATCCCATAGGCCGCCGCGGCATTGGCCAGGATGGGCACCACGCCGAAGTAGTAGGCATCGTTGGACAGCACGAAGGTCAGCGGCATGCTGGTGATGGCCACCACCAGCGGGAACCAGTGGCCCCAGGCCGGCGGAATCCAGTCGACCAGGGTCTGGGCCAGGGCATCGACCATCTTGGTGCCGGAAAAGATGCCGGCGAAGATGCCCGCGGCGAACACCAGCAGCACCACGGTCATGGCGTTGCCGGAATGCGCCAGGATGCGCTCCTTCTGCAACTCCAGCTGCGGGTAGTTGATCATCAGCGCCAGCACGAAGCCGATCATGAACAGGATGGCCGCGTGCATCACGCCCATGACCAGGGCGGTCATCACCGCGATCACCAGCACCAGATTGACGTAGGCCAGTCGCGGCCGCTTGGTCGGCGCATCGCCGAGGATCTCCTCGATATAGCACTTGCCGCCCGCCGCCCCGCCGCTTTCCAGGGCGACGTTGCCGATCCGCGCGCGTTCGCGGCGACCGAGCAGGAAGGCGGTGAAGACCACCCAGGCCGCCCCGCCGATCACCGTGGGCAGCATGGGAATGAAGTAGGCGGTGGCGTCCAGCCCCAGCGCGGCGATGGCGCGGGTGGCCGGGCCGCCCCAGGGACTCATGCCGCTCATGATGCTCAGCGAGAGCATGGACACCGTCGCCAGCACCATGGGGTTCATGCCGATGCGCTTGTACAGCGGCAGCATGGCCGCGCAGGTGATCATGTAGGTGGTGGTGCCGTCGCCGTCCAGAGCCACCAGCAGCGAGAGCAGCGCGGTGCCGATGGCGATCTTCACCGGATCGCCGTTGACCCGCTTGAGGATCTTGCGGATCAGCGGATCGAACAGCCCGGCGTCGATCATCAGCCCGAAGAAGAGAATGGCGAACAGCAGCAGCGCCGCCGAGGGCGCCACCATCTTCAGGCCATCGAGCATCATCTTGCCGGTGGTGGGGGCGAAGCCACCGATGAGAGCGAAGACGATGGGCACCACGGTGAGCGCCACGATGGGCGACAGACGTTTGCTCATGATCAGGTAGGTGAAGGTCACCACCATGATCAGACCGAGAAGCGCGAGCATGGGCATATCCCTTGTTCTTGTCGTGGGTCTGGCCGGACGCGGGCCAGCCGATCCCCGCCTCCGGCCAGCTGACGGCGCGGAGGTGGGACTGCAGCGGTGTTGCGGTCGGGTCTATCAGGCGTGGGGACGAACATCCGGCGCGGTCCATTCGACGGCGTCGGGGGTGGCCAGGGGTTCGGCCTTGCCACTGGCCAGGGTACGCAGCAGCTGCTCGCGATCGCAGGCGTCCTCGCCCAGGGCGATCACCACCGTGGCCACGGCGTTGCTGGCCAGGCTGGTCAGGGCGCGGGCCTCGGACATGAAACGGTCGATGCCGATGAGCAGGGCCAGACCGGCCAGGGGAATGTCATGGATCACGGTGAGGGTCGAGGCCAGGGCAACGAAGCCGCTGCCGGTCACCCCTGCCGCACCCTTGGAGGACAGCAGCATGATCGCCAGCATGGTCAGGGTCTGGCCGAGGGTGAGGTCGATGTTGCAGGCCTGGGCGATGAAGACCGCGGCCAGCGACAGGTAGATGGCGGTGCCGTCCAGGTTGAAGGAGTAGCCGGTGGGCAGCACCAGGCCGACCACGCCCTTCTTGCAGCCCAGGCCTTCGAGCTTCTGCAGCATGCGCGGCAGCACCGGCTCGGTGGACGAGGTGCCGAGCACCACCAGGAACTCCTCGCGGAAGTAGCGCAGCAGCTTCCACAGGCTGAAGCCGCGCGAGCGGCACAGCGCGCCCAGCACCACGAAGACGAAGAAGGCGCAGGCGATGTAGAGGGTGGCGATCAGCTTGGCCAGGGAACCCAGCGAGGTGATGCCGTACTGGCCCACGGTAAAGGCCAGGGCGCCAAAGGCACCCACCGGCGCGAAGCGCATCAGGTAGCCGAAGATGCGAAAGACCATCTGCGACGCCGACTCCAGCACATCCAGCACCGGCCGGCCGCGCTCGCCCATGGCGGACAGCGCGAAGCCGCAGAGCACGGCGATGAACAGCACCGGCAGCACCTCACCCTTGTTGAACGCCCCCATGAAGGTGTCCGGGATGATGTGCATGAAGAAGTCCACCACGCTGAGCTTGGCCGCCGACGCCGTGTACTGGGCGATGCTGGCGGTGCTCAGGGTCGCGGGATCGATGTTCATGCCCACGCCGGGCTGGAACAGATAGACCGCGCCGAGGCCGATGAACAGGCTGATGACGGTGAGCACCAGGAATAGCAGCAGCGTCTTGCCCATCAGCCGACCCAGGGTGCTCTTGTCGGTCATGCCGGCGATGCCGGTGACAATGGTGCAGAACACCACCGGGGCGATCATCATCTTGATCAGCTTGATGAAGGCGTCACCCAGAGGCTTGAGCGCAACGGCCTGTTGCGCCCAGAAGTGACCGACCAGCACCCCGAGGACCACGGCGCAGAGGATCTGGAAGTACAGCGATTTGGCAAGTTTCATGGGCATCACCGTTTATTGAAGTTGTGCGGATGCGCTAGTGGGGGTGGGTTCTTGGGGCGTCAAATCAGCCGGCGAGCCTCCGCGCGGTGGGCGCATAGACATGGCCGGCGAACAGGCGGCGCGCGGTCCGGACGACCGAGGCCTGGATGGTAGTGCCGTCCGCGCCGCCGCGCGACAGCACCACGTCGATCCCGCCGCTCGGATGCTCCAGGCGGACGTCGGTGAGGTCACGCGCCGACTCGCCCAGTAGCGCCATCACCACCGTTTCCGCGGTGACGCAGGCGGTGGCCAGGCCGATCGAGCCGGTGATGGCCAGCGCCCGGTGGCAGCTGTGCGGCATGAAATAGCGGACCTGCAGGGTGCCGCCATGCTGCGGCGCGGAGATCAGCACCGGCTTGGGGATCACCTTGCCGCTGACATCGCCCAGGCCCATGGCCCGACCCGCCTGCAGACGCAGGTCTTCCAGCCGCGCCAGCAGCGCCGCGTTGGCGTCCAGTTCGGCCGGCCGCTCGCTGCCGGTCACGCCCAGGTAGCGGGCGTCGACGATCATCATCGGCATGGCCATGTCGATGCAGGTCACCGGCACGCCATCGAAGACATCGGTGGCCTGGCCGGTGGGAAACAGCTTGCCGGTCTTGCTGCCCACGGCGTCGAGAAAGGTCAGCTGCACCGGCGCGGCGGTGCCGGGCACGCCGTCGATGGCGGTGTCGCCTTCATAGCGCACCAGGCCGCCGGGCGTGTGCACCCGCGAGTCGACGAAGCTGTTGGTGTTGAGGTTGCGGATGCGCACCAGGGTCTTGCCGTCTTCAGCGGCGACCAGCCCCTGCTCCACGGCGAAGGGACCCACGGCACAGAGCATGTTGCCGCAGTTGGGCGCGGTATCGACGCGGCGCTCGGCGACCATCACCTGGACGAAGAGATAGTCCACGTCGGCAGCGGGATGGCTGGACGGGCTGATGATGGCGACCTTGCTGGTCTGGGGGCTGCCGCCACCAATGCCGTCGATTTCCAGTTCGTGACCGGCACCCATGAGGTCGATCAGCATCTCGTCGCGCTGGACGGGATCGCTGGGCAGGTCGCTGGCGAGGAAGAAGGGGCCCTTGGAGGTGCCGCCTCGCATGAGAACGCAGGGAATACGTTGCATGACTGCTGACTCTTGTTGATCAATAGCGGTTATTGATGTTCTGGAGGCAAGATTGGCAGCCGGATATAAATCTATCCAATGCAAATATCAGCGCTATTATTCCGATTGGATAATCAATGACGCCGAGGTTCCGAGAAAGGGCAATCATGGACTACGAGCTGCAAGACATTCGATCTTTCGTGAAAATCGCCGAACTGGGCAGCTTCCATGAGGCCGCCGACGCCCTGCACCTGTCGCAGCCGGCCTTGAGCCGGCGCATCAAGAAGCTGGAAGACGGCCTGGGCACGCCGTTGCTCGAACGCACCACTCGTCGCGTCGGCCTCACCAGCGTCGGCCGCGATTTCCTGCCCAAGGCGCGCCGCCTGCTGGACGACTTCGAGGATTCCATCCTCAGCATCCGCGAACTGGCCGAGCGCCAGACCGGCCAGGTCACCCTGGCCTGCATCCCCACCGCGGCCTTCTACTTCCTGCCCTCGGTGATCCGCCAGTACAACGAGCAATACCCCAAGATCCGCATCCGCCTGCTGGACCTCAGCGCCAATGACGGCCTGGAGGCCGTACTGCGCGGCGAGGCCGACTTCGGTATCAACATGCTCAGCGGCCAGCACCCGGACATCGAATTCGTGCCGCTGGTGCAGGAGCAATTCGTGCTGGCCTGTCGGCGTGACCACGAACTGGCCGGACGCCCGTCGATCAGCTGGGCCGAGCTGGTCGAGCACCGGCTGATCGGCGTGGGGCGCCTGAGCGGCAACCGGGTGCTGCTCGACCATGCCCTCTCCGCGCGGGGCATTCGCCCCAAGTGGTTCTATGAGGTGCAACACCTGTCCACCTCCCTGGGCATGGTGGAAGCCGGCCTCGGCGTCTCGGCCATGCCCAGCCTGGCCATGCCGGACGCCGACCACCCGACCCTGGTCAGCGTGCCCCTCACCGATCCGGAAGTGACCCGCACCCTCGGCCTGGTCTCGCGCCGCGGCGCCTCGCTGTCGCCCGCCGCGGAAAAATTCGTCGCCATCCTGCTCGGCCAGTGGCAGACCGAACAGCCCTAGTCCGCGCCATCCACGCCCCCCTGCCCTGAACGGCAGCGGCCAAGCGCCAGTATCCAGTGAACGTCGCGCCCCCTCGGGCGGTCTGTTGGCTGCAACAACTGGTTACGGTCAGGACCGCTCATGTCCCTTGCGCTGAAGTCGCATCGTTCTTCTCCTTGCCCGGGGAGCACCTCGAAGCGCCGCTCCGTCGTCGGAGCGCTGGCCGGGCTGCTGCTCGCCGCTTCGCTCACGGGCTGTTCGCCGCTGCAGCACGGCTTTCTCGCCCCGGCCGGCCTCGCCGCCAGCGGCGAACGCGACCTGCTGCTGTGGATCGTCGGCCTGGCGCTGGTGGTGGTGCTGCCGGTGATCCTGCTCACCCCGCTGATCGTCTGGCGCTATCGCCACGGCAATGACCGTGCCGCCTACCGGCCGCGCTGGGAATTCTCCTGGTTGCTGGACGTCTTCGCCTGGGGCGTGCCGGCGCTGATCGTCGCGGTGCTGGCGGTGCTGGTCTGGACCCGCACCCACAGCCTGGACCCCTATCGCTCACCGACGCCCGGCGTGACGCCGCTGGAGATCCAGGTGATCGGCCTGGACTGGAAGTGGCTGTTCCTCTATCCCGAACAGGGCATCGCCACGGTCAATGAGCTGGTCTTGCCGGCGGGGCGGCCGGTACAGCTCAGGCTCACCAGCGATACGGTGATGCAATCGTTGCTGCTGCCGCGCCTGGGCGGCCAGATCTACGCCATGGCCGGCATGCAGACCCAGCGCTATCTGCAGATTCCGGCGCCCGGCCAGTTCGAGGGCCGCAATGCCCAGTACAGCGGCGAAGGTTTCCAGGACCAGCACTTCCCGATACGGGTGCTGGCGGAGGCGGATTTCCAGGCCTGGACCCGACAGGTCGGTCAGGCCCGCGAGGCCCTGGACTGCGCCCACTACCAGGTGCTGGCCCGGCCCGGCACCCTGGAGCAGGCCGCCCAGCTGCGCCTGACCCAAACCGCCCTCTTCGCCTGGGTGCTGGCACGCTATCGCCAGGACCCGGTACCCACCTGCGCCACCTTCCAGGGAGCCACCCATGACTGATTCCTCGGCCCTCTGGCACCTGCTGTTCGGCCGCCTGGGCTACGACGCCCTGCCCTTCTACAGCCTGATCGCCACCTGCGGCGCCAGCGTGGTGATTCTCGGCGCCCTTGCCACGGCCGGGGTGATCACCTGGCTCGGCAAATGGCGCTATCTCTGGCAGGAGTGGTTCACCAGCCTGGACCACAAGCGCATCGGCATCATGTACGTGGTGCTGGCGCTGGTGATGTTCAGCCGCGGCGTGGTGGAAGGGGTGATGATGCGCACCCAGCAGGCGCTGGCCATCGACGCGCCGGGCTACCTGCCGCCGGAACACTTCGGGCAGCTGTTCAGCACCCATGGCACCATCATGGTGTTCTTCGTCGCCATGCCCTTTCTCACCGGGCTGATCAACTTCGTCATGCCGCTGCAGAGCGGCGCCCGCGATGTGCGCTTTCCGCTGCTCAACGCCATCAGCCTCTGGCTGACCGTGGCCGGTGCGGCGCTGGTGATGGTGTCCCTGGTGCTGGGGCGCTTTTCCACCGGCGGCTGGAGCGGCTATCCGCCCTATACCGGCATCGAATACCAGCCAGGCGTCGGCCCGGACTACTGGATCTGGGCGCTGACCCTGAGCTCCCTGGGCAGCACCCTCACCGGCCTCAACTTCGCGGTCACCCTCTACAAGGAACGGGCGCCGGGCATGCGCCTGTTCCATATGTCGCTGTTCAGCTGGACGGCGCTGTGCACCAGCATCCTGATGATCTTCGCCATGCCGCCGCTGACCGTGGCCACCCTGCTGCTGGCCCTGGACCGCTACCTGGACTTCCACTTCTTCACCAATACCCAGGGCGGCAACCTGATGAACTACATCAACCTGTTCTGGCTGTTCGGCCACCCGGAGGTGTACATCCTGATCCTGCCGGCCTTCGGGGTGTTTTCCGAGGTCTTCGCCACCTTTTCCACCAAGCGTCTCTATGGCTATCACTCGCTGGTCTGGGCCACCCTGGTGATCGCCGTGCTGTCCTTTACCGTGTGGCTGCACCACTTCTTCACCATGGGCCAGAGCCCCAGGATCAACGCCGCCTTCGGCATCGCCACCATGCTCATCGGCATTCCCACCGGCGTGAAGATCTACGACTGGATGGCGACCATGTTCCGTGGTCGCATCCGCCTGACCACGCCGCTGATCTACGCGGTGATGTTCATCATGCTGTTCGTTATCGGCGGCCTCACTGGCATCACCCTGGCCACGCCGCCGGTGGACTATCAGGTGCACAACACCGTCTACCTGGTCGCCCACTTCCACAACATGCTGATCCCGGGAATGCTGTTCGGCATGCTGGCGGGCTACCACTTCTGGTTTCCCAAGGCCTTTGGCTTTCGCCTCGACGAACGCTGGGGCCGCATCGCCGCGCTGAATTTCGGCCTGGGCTTCATCCTCGCCTTCATGCCCCTGTATGTGCTGGGTGTCTCCGGTCTGCCGCGGCGCAGCCAGGCGATCCACAACCCCGATTTCGCCCCGCTGCTGTGGGTCGCCGAACTCGGCGCGGTGGTGCTGCTGGCCGCCCTGGCCAGCCTGGTGATTCAACTGGTAGTGAGCATTCGTCGTCGCGACAGTGCGCAGGTGCCGGCGGGCGATCCCTGGAACGGCCGGACCCTGGAATGGGCGGTCGCCGCGCCGCCGCCGGCGTACAACTTCGCCGTGCCGCTGCCGATCAACGACCGCGACCCCTTCACCTGGCTCAAGGAAAACGGCCTGGCCTACGACCAGCCGCGGACCTATGCCGACCTGGTGCTTCCCAAGAACAGCGCCGTGCCGGCCATCGTCGGCGCGGCGGGCTTCGCCTGCGCCTTCGGGCTGGTCTGGCACATCGGTTGGCTGACCGTGCTCGGCCTGGGAGTGGCCTGGGGCGCGGTGATCGCCCGCAGCTTCCAGCGCGACACCGAGCGGCTGATTTCCGCCGCGGACATCCGCCGCGAACACGAGGCCTGGCTGGATCAGGTCGCCGCCACTCGGCCAGTCAAGCGGGACGAGGAAACCGGGCCGGGCAATCGCGGCCTGGCGGAGATGGGGCCATGAGTCCGCGCGACATGAACCACGCCGGCCTCAACGTCGGCGCCACCGATCACGCGACCCACGCCGAGGCGGAATATTCGCTGTTCGGGTTCTGGATCTTCCTGATGAGCGACGCCCTGGTGTTCGCGCTGCTGTTCGCCATCTACGCGACGCTGCAGCACGCCACCGCCGGGGGACCGGTCGCCCGGGACGTCTTCGAGATCGGCAGTGTCACCCTGCAGACCCTGGTGCTGCTGGCCAGTAGCTTCACCTACGGCCTGGCGTCGCTGGCCATGAAATACCACAAGGGTCGCCTGCGGCCCCTGGTGACCTGGCTGCTGGTGACCCTGGCGCTGGGCCTGGTCTTTCTCGGCCTGGAAGTGCACGACTTCCTTGGCATGGCGGATCAGGGCGCCCTGCCCCAGCGCAGCGCCTTTCTCTCGGCCTTCTTCGCCCTGGTGGGCATGCACGGGGTGCACGTCGCCAGCGGCTGCCTGTGGCTGGTGGTGATGCTGGTGCAGCTCAGGGTGTTCGGCCTGGATACGCCGGTGAAGACCCGACTGATGCGCCTGGGCCTGTTCTGGCATTTTCTCGATATCGTCTGGGTGGCCATCCTCTCGGTGGTCTACCTGCAGGGGCTGCTGCCATGAAGAGAGATGACTATCGTCGGGAGCTGACGAGCTATGTGATCGGCCTGGTGCTGGCGGTGACGCTGAGTCTGATCCCCATCGGCCTGGTGCTGTTCCCGACCTGGCCGCGCGGGACCACCCTGGGCGTCATCTTCGGCCTGGGCCTGCTGCAGATCCTGGTGCACCTGCGCTGCTTCCTGCATATCAGCCTGGGTCGCTCGCACCGCCACGACCTCTATCTGCTCTTGTTCACCAGCCTGATCCTGGTGCTGATGGTGGTGGGCAGCCTGGTGGTGCTCGGCGATCTGCATCACCGCATGCATTGATCGGCTTGCCGCCCGACTGCGCGGCAAGCCGATCCTGCTCGCACCTTACTGCGTACGCGTCACCCGCCAAACGGTGTTGGCCAGGTCGTCGGCGATGATGACGCCACCGCGCTGATCCACCGCCACCCCGACCGGGCGGCCGCGGGTCTTGCCATCGTCGCCAAAGAATCCGGTGGCGAAGTCGATGGGCTCGCCAGCCGGACGGCCCTGCTGGAAGGGCACGAAGACCACGCGATAACCCACCGGCTTGTCACGGTTCCAGCTACCGTGTTCGCCGACGAAGACCCCATCGGTGAACTGACCGCCCACCGCCGCGGTGGAAAAGGTTACGCCCAGGGCGGCGACGTGGGAACCCAGGCTGTAGTCGGGCTTGATGGCCGCGGCCACCTTGGCCGGATCCTGCGGCTGGGCGCGGGTATCGACGTTCTGCCCCCAGTAGCTGTAGGGCCAGCCATAGAAGCCGCCTTCGCGGATGGAGGTCAGGTAGTCCGGCACCAGGTCCGGGCCGATCTCGTCGCGCTCGTTGGCCACCGCCCAGAGCTGGCCGCTGTCGGGCTGTATGGCCAGGGCGGTGGGATTGCGCACCCCGGTGGCATAGTTCTTGTGCGCACCGGTCTGGGCATCAATCTGCCAGATCACCGCGCGATCCACCTCGACGTCCATGCCGCGCTCGCCGACGTTGCTGTTGGAGCCAATGCCGACATAGAGGTAGCGACCATCGGCACTGGCGGCCAGGGACTTGGTCCAGTGGTGGTTGATCGCCGCCGGCAGCTCGACCAGCTTGTCCGGCGCGCCGCTGGCCTGGGTCTGGCCGTCCTGGTAGGGAAAGCTGACCAAGGCGTCCTGGTTCGCCACATAGATGCGGCCATTGGCGAAGGCCAGGCCATAGGGCGCGTTGAGATTCTCGGCGAACACCGTCTTGAGTTCGTATTTGCCGTCGCCGTCGGCGTCGCGCAGCAGGGTCAGGCGATTGCCGCCCTTTACCTGGGTGTTGCCCTGGGCCTTGATGTAGCCGGCGATGACGTCCTTGGGCTTCAGCTTGGGCGCGTTGCCGCCGCGGCCCTCGGCCACCAGGATGTCGCCGTTGGGCAGCACCAGCATCTGCCGCGGAATGCGCAGATCGGTGGCGATGGCGGTGATGGTGTAGCCCTGGGGCACCGTGGGTACGCGATCACCCCAGGGTGCCGGCTGGGCGATCTTCATGCTCGGCAGGAGGCCGCGCTGGGGTTCGGGCAGCTTGGGATCGGGGCCGCGGGCCTGGGTGTCGGCACCGCCCTCGTTGCCGCAGGCGGCGAGCAGCACGGCCAGACCAAGGACGCTCAAGGCTCTTGGAGTGCTCATCGAATCACCTCCGAACGTAGGTTGGAGAGCGCGATCCAGGCGGCCACCAGGCTCAGCACCGAGACCACCACCGAGAGGATCAGCCCGGCGGGCATCACCGCCCAGGCATCCTTGGCATGTTCGAAGGCATTGACCAGCCCCAGCACCCAGGCCAGCAGCAGCAGGAGGAAATAGGCCGCCGGCCGGCGACCGCGGAAGCGCGCGCCGAACAGATTGCCGAGGGCGAACAGCAGGGCCAGCCCGGACAGCAACAGCGCCCCGGCGATCAGCCAGGCGGCGAAGTTGGCCCACTGGATCTGCATCGTCTGGTAGTAGGCGATATCGCTGAGCAGGCCGCCGATGAACAGCGGGACGGAACCGGCCAGCAGCAACGCGTGCAGCGGGCCGGGCCGGACAGGGTGGTAATGGTGGGCAGCTACGGTCACTGACAACTCCTTTTCAAGACGGGACGTGGCAGGGCCGGGCAGCCACTGCGCAGCACAAGACGCACTGAAAAGGATTGCGCGCGCCGGGGGTTAGTTCAGCCGCTTCGCCTGGCGGACACCTCTTGCAAAAGAAGAGATAATGACAGTCTCGTTGCAGCCACGACCTCTGTCTGGTGTCTGTTCGGCCGAGCCGTCCCTGCAACCCGCTGTCCAGTTGCCGACCGAAGGGCTGGACGTCACCTCCGCTACAGGAATCCCTTGCGCATGACCTCTTCCCGGTCCGTCGACCAGGCCTCCCGGCGCGCGGCCATCGTCCTCGCCTGCTGCCTGCCCAGCGACGTGCTGCTCTACCTCGTCCTGCCCATGTACGCCCCGGTCTTCGGCATCACCCTGATCGAAGCCGGCATCCTGCTGGCCGCCAACCGGGTGATCCGCATCGTTGGCTATCGCTATGTGGTGCAGCTCTATGCTCGCTGCGGCGATCGCCGCAGCCTGGTGGTGGCCGCCGCGGTGGCTGCCCTCTGCGCCCTGGGCAACGCCAACCTCTCGGGCTTCTGGGCGTTGCTGGGGCTACGCCTGGCCTGGGGCCTGAGCTTCGCCACCTTCAACCTGTCCACCCAGGTGCTGGCCACCGCCGACCCGGCCGGCGCCGCCCGGCGCACCGGCACCTCTCGCGCGCTGATCGCCATCGGTCCCATGCTCGCCCTGTCCGCGGGCGCCTGGCTCACCCTGCAATACGGGCCGCGCGCGGTGCTGCTGCTCAGCAGCGGTCTCTGCCTGGTCGGGCTGCTGCTGGCCCTGGGGCTGCCGCGCGCCGGTCACGAATTGCCGGCGCCCGGGCGACGCCTGCGCTGGCCGGATCGCATCGTCACCTGGTCCTTCATCGAAGGGGTGACCCTGGACGGCCTGTTCATCTTTGGCTTGTCGGCCTTTTCCCAGGCGGTACTGGGCGGCGATGCCGTGCTGGTGGCCGGGCTGCTGATGGCGCTGCGCTATGTGTCCGACATGCTGCTCAGCCCGCTCGGCGGCCGGGCGGCGGATCGCTATGGCGCGGCGCCCATGCTGGTGGTCTGCTCGACGCTGACGGCGCTGTTCCTGATCGCCTTCGGTTTTCACTGGCTGATCCTCGGCGCCGGCGGGGTGCTCATCCTGCGCGCCCTGCAGATCCCCCTGGTGGTGACCCTGGTCGCCACCCGCCATCCCGGTCAGGCCCGGCTGCCGGCGCTGGCCTCCAACGCCATGTGGCGCGACGTGGGTGCCAGCGTGGGGCCGCTGCTGGCGGGCGTGCTCATCCCGCTGGTGCCTTCGACCCTGCTGTACCCGCTGTCCGGCCTGGCCATCCTGGTCAGCTCCCTGGCGTGCCTGAAATTGAAACCGGCTTCCGCGTAGCCATCCGTACCCTGGCGTCCGTTGCGGACGCCAGGGTCTGCCTGCCGCTACTTGCCGTGGGCCTGCAGCACCGGCTCGCTGACGCCCTTGACGCCGACCAGGGTCAGGCTGGTCAGCAGTACGTTCTGCGGGCCCTGGTAGGCATCCACCGGCTTGTACCACTCCGCCAGCGAGTGGGCACTGCCGCCCTCCCCGCCGCCGCTGATGGTCATGGCCGGCACGCCCAGGGACATAGCGGTATTGGAGTCGGTGCTGCCACCGCTCAGGGTGACCTTGGCGCCGTTGGTGACCGCGGCGATGGCGCGCTGCGCGGTCTGCACCATGGGCGAATCCTCCGCCGTGCCACCGGCCGGACGATCACCGATCAGCTTGATGTCCACCGAGATCTGATCGGTATCCCAGCGCTTGTTCTCCTCCTTCACCGCGTCCTGCACCAGGGCCAGGATCTCCTTCTCTTCGGCCAGCAGCGCGGCCTCCTCGTTGGATCTCATGTCCAGGGTCAGGCGCGCCTCGCCGGCGATGGCGTTGACCGAGGTGCCGCCCTGCACCGTGCCCACGGTAAAGGTGGTCTTGGGCTCCTTGGGCGGACGCACCTCGGCGATCTTGGCGATGGCACGACCCATGGCGTGGATGGCGCTGGGTCGACCGAATTCGGCGAAGCTGTGGCCACCCGGACCCTTGAAGGTCATCTCGTAGCGGTGGCTGCCGGTGCCGCGATTGACGATCCGCCGCACGTCGATGCCGTCCACCGAGATGAAGCCGTCGATGCCCTGGCGATCCTTGAACAGGGCCTTCACCCCGCGCAGGTTGCCCAGCTCCTCCTCGCCCACGGTGCCGACGAAGATCAGGTCGCCCACGGTCTCGATGCCGCTCTTGTTCAGGGCGTCGATCACCGACAGCAGCGCCGCCAGGCCGCGGGCGTCATCGCCGATGCCGGGGCCGTAGGTCTTGCCATCCTTTTCCTTGAGGGTCAGGTCGGTGCCCTCGGGGAACACCGTATCCAGGTGCGCCGACACCACCAGCTGCGGACCCTGGCCACTGCCCTTGCGGGTGGCGATCACATAGCCTTCCGGGGCGATGCTGGCGTCCTTGAGACCCAGCTCCTGGAAGCGCTTGAGGTAATAGTCGGCGCGCACCTTTTCCTTGAACGGCGGCGAGGGAATCTGGGCGATGTGCTTCTGTTCCGTGAAGGTGCGGCCATCGTCGGCGCGCAGCGCGTCCAGCGCCTTGGTGACCCGGGCATCGCCCTGTACCGAGGACAGGGCACCCTCGACGGTGGGTGCCGCAGCCAGGGGTAGCGACAGGGTGGCGGTCGCCGCCGTAATAATCATTGCGGAAAAGCGATTGGCCAAAGCCGAACGAGCAAAAGACATCTGACACTCCCATTGCCTGAATTGGTATTCCGAGCGGGAGCAATCGTCAGACGAATGCACCCTTGCCTGACCCTAGGGGTGCGCGAACGAAAGGTCAAAGCAGCCGGCGCTTAGGGATATGCGACGTCGCTCAGGGTGCTTCTCTGCACTCAAAGCGGCGATGGCGACGACGTTTCGGCGCGTCTGCCTCCCCAGGGCGCCTTGAGCTGGCGAGCTAGCTTGCCAGCGCTAAGCTGACTATCCACCAGCAAGCCTACGCCGGTCAGGAGCCACACCCATGAGACTTTCCCACCTGGATCACCTGGTCATCGTGGCCCCGACCCTCGCCGCAGGCGCTCTGCATGTCGAGCAGCGCCTGGGCGTGGCCATGCAGCCGGGCGGCAAGCATGCGCGCATGGGTACCCACAACCTCCTGCTGCGGCTGGGTGACGCCTATCTGGAAGTCATCGCCCCGGACCCGGAGGCTTCGGCGCCGGCCAGACCGCGCTGGTTCGGGCTGGATGAGCTGGCACCTGACGCTGCGCCCCGCCTGGCCCACTGGGTGGCCAGGACCCGGGGATTGGCCCAGGCGGATGCGCGCCTCACGCAGACCTTCGGCCGCATCGAGTCGATGAGCCGCGGCGCGCTGGCCTGGCAGATCTCGATCCACGCCGATGGGCAGCTGCCGCTGGGCGGTGTCCTGCCCAGCCTGATCGACTGGGGCGACGCCCGGCATCCCGCGTCAGGGCTGATCGACCAGGGCTGCCGCTTGCAGCGCCTGGAGCTCAGGCATTCCGATGCCGCAGTGCTCGGGCAACAGCTGGAGGCGATCGGTTTTTCCGGGCCCGTCGATGTCATGCCTGGCGAGAGACCCGACCTGCTGGCCTACCTGGAGACGCCAACGGGTCTGAAGACCCTCTGATGGCCAACCGCTGGCGGCCGACCCGCGCGCCTACTCAGCCCGGCACCACCAGCCCCTTGGCGCGGTAGGCGTCGATATCGATGCCATAGGCACCCGAGGGTTTCACCGCGCGGACGCTGATGAGGCGCCCCTGCTCATCGAGCGGATTGCGCGCCAGATCGAGCACCCGCTCCGGTCGCGGCCGCTTGCTGGCGTCCAGCACGATCAGCACCCGCGGCTTCAATTTGCTGCCGGCGTCGAAGCCGATGATGATGCCCACCTCGCCGCTGCTCAGCTCGACGATCTCGCCCGGCGGATAGACGCCGATCAGCTGGATGAAGGCCAGGACGACGACTTCGTCGAATTGCGTGCCCCGGGCTTCGAAGAGGACGCGCAAGGCTTCCAGACTGGAACGGCCCTCGCTGTAGGGGCGATCGCTGGTGATGGCGTCGTAGGCATCCACCACGGCGATGATCTTGGCCTTGAAGGGGATGCGCTGCGCCGGCAGCTGGCGGGGGTAGCCCTTGCCATCCATGCGTTCGTGGTGGGTATGGGCGACGTCGACGGCGGCGGGCGGTACCTCGCTGTTGGCCATCAGCAACTGATAGCCGTAGGTGGTATGGGCCTGCATGATGCGAAATTCTTCGTCGGTCAGGCGGCCCGGCTTGTTGAGGATCTCGTCGGGCACCTTGATCTTGCCGACGTCGTGCAGCATGCCGCACACCCCGAGTTCTTCCAGTTCCAGGGGCAGCATGCCCAGCGCCTTGCCCAGGGCGATGGCATAGAGCGAGACGCGCAGGCAGTGTTCCGCGGTGTAGTGATCTCGCTGCTTGATGCGCGCCAGCCAGAGGCTGGCCGCGGGGTGCTTGAGCACGCTCTCGACGCACTCCCCGACCGCCCGCCGTACTTCGCCGACGTTGAGTTCCTTACCGAACTTGACGGCGTCGAGCATCCGCATCGACACGGCACGGGCGTCGCGCCACACGGGCTCGGTGGCCTGGACCTCATTCCGGTAATCGATGGCATAGGTCTTGGCCTGATCGCCGGCCGCCAGGTCGGCGGCCAGTTTAGCCGATAGCGGCGTCACGGCAGGACTCTGCCGCCGGTCCACCCAGACGAACTCGCAGGTGTCCCTCAGGGTGCGGAGGTCCTGCACGCTCTGGATGGGGAAACCCTGGAACAGGAAGGGCGTGCCTTCCCAGGGCCGATCCAGTTCGCAGACGTACATGCCCAGCTGCAACTGGGACACGGGGACTCTGATGCTGTATTGGGGCAGCGCCATGGCTTCTCGGCAAGCACGTCGGTGGGCGGGGTCTAATAGGTATTACAATAACTATTGATACCAAAATGCCACCATTCAGGGAAGCATCCGGCCGGTCCGCGCCGATGAGCTGACGAAAAACAGTGGTCAGAGGTAACTGTTTGTAACTTCGGGGCGCGCAACGCCAGACTGCGCGCCTTCCCCTCACGCCAGCTTGAAGCGTCGCACCAGCGTCTGCAGTTCGCCGGCCAGTTCCGACAGCTGCTCGCTGGCGCCCACGGTTTCACGGTTGCCGTCGCTGGTCTGCACCGACAGGTCGCGGATGCTGATCAGGTTGCGGTCGACTTCGCGGGAGACGTGGGCCTGCTCTTCGGACGCGGTGGCGATCTGCAGGTTGCGCTCGTCGATCAGGCGCACGGCCTGGAGGATGTCGCTCAGCGCCGCCCCGGCTTCCTGGGCCACCGCATAGGTGGCCTGGGCCTGGGTGGAGCTGAGCTGCATGGAATCCACGGCTTCGGCCGAACCCTTCTGGATCGCCTGGATCATCTGCTCGATCTCGCGGGTGGACGTCTGGGTGCGGTGGGCCAGGGCGCGGACCTCGTCGGCGACCACGGCGAAGCCACGGCCCTGCTCGCCCGCCCGGGCGGCCTCGATGGCCGCGTTGAGCGCCAGCAGATTGGTCTGCTCGGCGATGGAGCCGATCACGCTGAGCACCTGGCTGATGTCCTGGGCCTGCCCGGCCAGGCCTTCGACCTGCACCGAGGTGGACTGCACCTGCTGGGTAAGGCGCTGCATGGCATCGAGGGCCTGGCCAACCTTGGCATTGCCGTTTTCCGCGGCGGCGCTGGAGTCCCGCGCGGCCTGGGAGGTGGACGAGGCGTTGCGCGCCACCTCTTCCACCGCGGCGCTCATCTCGGTGACCGCGGTAGCGGCCTGGTCGATCTCGGCGTTCTGACTCGCCAGGGCGCGACTGGCCTGGTCGGTGACGGCGTGCATGGTGCGGGCGGTCTCACTCAGGCGGCTGGAAGAACTGGAGATGCCGTGCAGGGTGTCCTTGAGGTTGTCCTGCATCTGCGCCAGGGCGCGCATCAGCCCGGCGGCTTCGTCCTTGCCGGCAGGATCGATCTTGCCGGTCAGCTCGCCCTGGGCGATGGCATTGGCCACGGCCAGGGAAGCGCCGATCGGCTGGGCCAGGCTGCGGGTCAGGCGCCAGGCCAGCAGCAGGGTCACCAGCACCGCCAGCAGCATGATGCCGACGACAATGCTGACGCTGCGGTCATAGATGCCAGTGGCTGCTGCACCTGCCTGACGGGCGCCTTCGCTGTTGAATTCGCGCAACCGGGTCAGTTGCTCCTGATAGCCTTCGGCCCGCTGGCGCTGCTCGCCATTGGCCAGCTTGAGGGCCTCGGCGCGGTCGCTGGCGGCCAGGGTCACCACCCGATCCAGTCCGTCGAGATAGCCTTTCATCTGCAGCGCGGCTTGGTCGAAGTTGCTGCGTTCCTCGGGGGTGGAGATCAGGTGGTCGCGGTAATAGGCCGTCCGGGCGTTCATCAGGTCGCGATTCACCTGGATCTGCCGAGTGGCGAGGGCCATGGCCGCACTGTCCTCGCTGGCCAGCAGGCGGATGCTTTCCAGGCGTGTGTGCAGCAGCGCGACCTGGATGTCATCGGTGGTCTGGACACTCGCCAGCCATTCCGCCTCCATCGCTTGCTCGGTGGCGCGCAGGGCCTTGAGCTGGACCAGGGCGAAGGCCCCGAGCAGCATCACGAACAGGGTGACCGCACCGAAGCAGAGGATGGCGCGGGGGGCGATACGTAGCTGGCGAAGGTTCAAGACGGGCTCCTTGGATCGGCGAAAGGCGATCCTCAAAAGCCATATCGACTGACCATTGCCTTTCTTTAGCGCGCCAGCGATTGCCGCGACAAGGAAGCTGCGGAGACGGTCCAGTGGCTGTACGCCTGCAGGATGGGCCTAGCCACGTGCCGCCTCCAGCCGCTCCACCATCTTGACCAGTTCCGCCAGAGAGCCGGCCTGCAGCTTGCGCATGAGGGCCGCGCGGCGCACCTTCACGGTGATCTCGCTGACCCCCAGCTGGGCCGCGATCTGCTTGTTGAGCAGACCGGTCACCACCCGCGCCAGCACCGCCCGTTCGCCCTCGTTGAGGGTGTCGAGGCGGGTCTGCAGCTCCTGCAACTGCCGGCGCTGGGCATGGGCGTCCTGCGCCTTGCGCAGCGCCTGGTCGATGGCATCGAGCAGGTCCTGGTCCCGAAACGGCTTGGTGAGGAATTCTAGGGCGCCCTGCTTCATCGCCCGGACCGACATGGGGATGTCGCCATGGCCGGTGATGAAGATGATCGGCAGGGCCAGGCCGCGGCGCTGCAATTCCTGCTGCAGGTCCAGGCCGTTCATGCCGGGCATGCGCACGTCCAGCACCAGGCAGCCCGGTTCGTCCAGCCGGGCCCGGTCGAGAAAGTCGGCGGCCGAGACATAGCTTCGGGTACCGAGTCCGACGGACGCCAGCAGGTCTTCCACGGCGGCGCGCACCGAGGCGTCGTCGTCCACCAGGTGGACCAGGGTGGGTGGGGTCTGCTCGATCATGGTTGCGGGTCCTTGGGCAGGCTGCAGTAGACGCCGGTACCGCCCTCCGGCAGCGAGGTGGCCCAGATCCGGCCGCCATGGGCTTCGACGATGGAGCGACTGAGCGCCAGGCCCAGGCCCATGCCCTGCGCCTTGGTAGTGTAGAACGCCTCGAACATCTGCTCACGGGCCGCCGGCGTCAACCCGCGGCCGCTGTCCTCCACGCCGAGGCGAATGGCGCCGGCGGTGTCCTGCCCCACCTGGATGACCACCCGCCGCTGCTCGGGCGGCATTCCTTCGAGGGCGTCCAGGGCGTTGAGCAGCAGATTGAGGATGACCTGCTGCAGCTGGCTTTCATCGGCCAGCAGCGGCGGCAGGCCCTCCTGCAGGCGAACCTCCACGGCAACCTGGCGCTGGCTCAATTCGGCGCGGACGAAATCCAGCACCTGTTCGACGGTATCGGCGACGTTGAGCCAATCCTTGGCTACCTGCGCCTGGCGCACCAGGCTGCGCACCCGGGCGATCACCGCGCTGGCGCGGTGGGCATCGTCGATGACCCGTTGCGCCGCCTGCACGGCGCGCTCCACCTGCGGCGGCTGATTGCCCAACCAGCGCTGGCAGGCGTTGCCACTGGCGGCGATGGCGGTGAGCGGCTGGTTCACCTCATGGGCGATGGAGGCGGCCAGTTCACCCAGCTGGCTCAGGCGCCCGGCCTGGGCCAGGCGTGTCCGGGCCGCATCGGCAGCGCGCTTGGCGGCCTCCAGGCGCAGCGACAGCGCCGCGACCGCGACGATGGCCAGGAGGCTGATGATGCAGTTGACCAGCCCGGCCTCCTGGTCCCCGCTGCGGGTGGCGACATAGCTGCAGAGCACCAGCAGCGTGCAGCCCAGCGCGGTGATCGTGACCCCGCGCGCCGACAGGAAGCCGGCCGCCAGGAGCACCACCACCACCTGGAAGACGCCGATGGCGATCTCCCGGTCGGTGAAGGTGTCCAGCAGGGCGATGCCCAGCGCCAGGGCGCAGAGGCCTCCTAGCCGCAGCCAGTGGGTGGTGGTGGCGAAGGGTCGTCGATCCATGGCCAGTCTCTCGTTCGTGGTCGCGTGGACGTCCTAGAGCGGCTAACAACACGTAGCGAGCGGCTGTCAGGCGGGTGCGCGCGGCGCGCAGGAACCGCACCGGGCTCGCGTACGAGTGTATGGGGGATACATGAGGATTCCGAGCACTGCACGCGCCCGTCTGGCGGACGCGCAGTAGTTTTATTGGTCGCTCTTAACCCGGGTTTTCCAGGCTGAACATATCGGCCGCTTGATCATAGGCGAAGAGCTCACCGTAGCGCCCCCACTGGATGGCGCTGCCGAGGGTGCGAGCGGCGTCGGCTTCGTCCATGAAGTCCTCCAGTTCGTCGCGGAAGCGCCGCGCCGGCGCCGTGTGGCCCTGGCGATCGTCCAGCACCCGACGGATATGGGCCACCAGGGGCACGAAGTTGAGCAACTGGCGGGCGAACAGCTGCTTGCGCACGTCCACCCCCGCCTCGACATAGGCGCGCCCGGCCGGCAGCAGGCGCAGATCGCCACCTTCGAGGACCGCCAGGCGCAGCAGTTGCAGCACCTCGGCCAGGGGAAAGAGCTCGTCCAGTGCATAGCCGAGCCCGCCGGCCAGTTCCGGCAGGTCGGCGCGACCGTCGTAGGGCGCGGCCTGGACCGCTTCCAGCAGACCGGCCAGGGCGTTGGTGGACACGGTCGGCAGCCGCATGCCCAGGCCGTTGCCGGGAACACCCCCTTCGTGGGGTGTTGGCGTGGTCTCGCCGGTCATGCGCACATAGATTTCCTCCACCAGTTCGCGGAAGGCCGGATCATGGCGATTGCGCGGCTGCGGCAGGTCGATGCGAATCTCGCTGGCGACGCGCCCGGGATTGCTGGAAAAGATCAGCACCCGATCGCAGAGCAGCACCGCCTCGGCGATGTTGTGGGTGACCATGAGGATGGAGCGGATCGGCATGCGCCCCTCGACCCAGAGATCGAGCAGGTCGGTGCGCAGGGTCTCGGCGGTGAGCACGTCCAGCGCCGAGAAGGGTTCGTCCATCAGCAGCACGTCCGGGTGCACCACCAGGGCACGGGCCAGGCCGACGCGCTGGCGCATGCCGCCGGAGAGCTCCTTGGGATAGGCGCTCTCGAAGCCGTCCAGGCCGATCAGGTCGATGGCGGCCAGGGCGCGGCGACGGCGCTCGTCCAGCGGCACGTGCAGGGCTTCCAGGCCGATCTCGACGTTCTGCAGCACGGTCAGCCAGGGAAACAGCGCGAAGCTCTGGAACACCATGCTGACCCGGGCGCGCTGGCCGTCGTCCTTGGGCGGGAAAGCGACGGTGCCGCCGCTGGGGGTGAGCAGGCCGGCGATGGACCTGAGCAGGGTCGACTTGCCCGAGCCGGAGCGACCCAGCAGGCCGACGATCTCGTTTTCGTGCAGGGTCAGGGACACTTCGTCCAGCACGACCCGGGCCGGGCCGCCGGCGTTGCCATAGAGCTGGCGGACGTTCTGGACGTCTATGAGCGGACGCGGGTTCAGGGTGGTCAGGTTCATGGCGGTTCTCCTCTCAATCGAGCCGCAGGCGCCGTTCGGCATAGGCATACAGGGGCCGCCAGAGCAGCCGGTTGAAGCCGAGGACAAAGATCGACATCACCACGATGCCCAGGGCGACACGGGGGAAATCCCCGGCGGTGGTCATCTGCGCGATGTAGGCGCCCAGGCCGTGGGCCTGCAGGCGCTCGTTGCCCCAGCTCACCACCTCGGCGACGATGCTGGCATTCCAGGAACCGCCCGCGGCGGTCAGGGCGCCAGTGACGTAGTAGGGAAAGATCGCCGGCAGGGCCAGCTGCCGCCACCACTGCCAGCGCCTGAGGCCGAACAGCCGGGCCGCCTCGCGCAGGTCGTTGGGCAGCACGCTGGCGCCGGCGATGACGTTGAACAGGATGTACCACTGGGTGCCCAGCACCATCAGCGGCGACAGCCAGATGTCCGGATTGAGGTGGAAGCTGACGATGCCCACTACCGCGACCGGGAACAGCACGTTGGCCGGGAAGGCGGCGAGGAACTGGGCCACCGCCTGCAAGCGCTGCGACCAGCCCGGGCGCAGGCCGATCCAGACGCCGATGGGCACCCAGATCAGGCTGGCGACGGCGATCAGCAACAGCACCCGGGCCATGGTCAGCAGACCCAGGCCAAGCACCGAGACCGCTTCCACCCAGTAGACGTCGGCGGCGATGAAGCTATACAGCGCATAGACGCCATAGGGCAGCACCACCAGCAGCGCGCCATACCAGAGCACGTCCAGCGCACGTTGCAGCCAGGCGCGGCTTTGCGGCGCCAGGTGCCATTGCGGCCAGGCGCGGCGGATGCGCGGGGTGGCGAGCTGGGTGCAGAAGCTGCCGAAGCCACCCAGCATGCGCCCCAGGCGCGCGCGGCGGACCAGGTCGTAGACCCAGGAGCGCGGCACCTGCTGGCTGGCGGTCTGCTCGACGCGGAAGCGATCGGCCCAGGCCACCACCGGGCGGAAGAACAACTGGTCGTAGACCAGGATCACCAGCCCCATGGCCAGCACCGCCCAGCCGATGGCGGCGATGTCCTGCCGGGCGATGGCCAGCGCCAGCCAGGAGCCGATGCCCGGCAGGTTGATGGTGTTGTCGCCCACGGTGATGGCTTCCGAGGCCACCACGAAGAACCAGCCACCGGACATGGACATCATGGTGTTCCACACCAGGCCGGGGATGGCGAACGGCAGTTCGAGGCGAAAGAACCGCCGCCAGGGCGACAGCCCGAACTGGCGACTCACCTGCTGCAGGTCCTCGGGCACGGTGCGCAGCGACTGGTAGAAGCCGAACGCCATGTTCCAGGCCTGGCTGGTGAAGATGGCGAAGATGGCCGCGCACTCGGCGCCCAGTTGCCGCCCCGGGAACAGGCCCAGGAAGAAGCTGACGGTAAAGGTCAGGAAGCCGAGGATGGGCACCGACTGCAGGATGTCGATGGCGGGCAGGATCAGCAGCTCCGCCTTGCGACTCTTGGCCGCCAGGGTGGCGAAGACGAAGGTGAACAGCAGCGAGGCGCCCAGGGCGATGAACATGCGCAGGGTGGTGCGCAGGGCGTACTCGGGCAGCCGCGCCAGGTCCAGGGTCATGGGATCGGCATCGAGCACGGCCAGGGGCGCGCGCATCTCGGCGACGCCATGCCAGATCAGCGCCAGGGCGATCAGCCCGAGGACCAGGCAGAGGGCATCGGCCCACAGGGAGGTGGGACGTTGCCGCAGCGAGCGCGGCGCCACGGCGGGGGCGTAGAGGCCAGGAAGGGTCTTCATGGCGTACCTCTTTGAAGGGGGCCTGGGGAGAGCGGCCGACCCTGCCGCGCAGGGTCCGGACACCGGGCTAATCTAGGCTCGCCACCCCGTCCAAGCCATTGAAACGAAGGACGTCTGGCTATACCAAGGTATATCCCGGCCAGACCCGCCCTCGCCTGCTGCCACCCGCGCCCGGGCCGGCGCCGGAGCAGAAGCTTCATCTCGCTGTCATCGTCCCGACATCTGCCGCCGGCACTGTCTGCCCCCAATGAGATCGATCTCAAACGAGGCCGGCATGACCGATCTGAAACAGGTAGCGCAGCAGGCGGGGGTTTCCCGGGCCACGGCGGCGCGCGCCTTCGCCACGCCCGAGCAGGTGCGCGAGAGCACCCGGCAGCGGGTGCTGGACGCCGCGCGCAGTCTCAATTTCCGTCCCAATCTGCTGGGCCGCCAGCTGCGCCAGCAGAGCACCCGGCTGATCGGCGTGGTGGTGCCCAGCCTGCTCAACCCGGTGTTCGCCGAACAGTTGCACGCCATGGAGCGCACCGCGCGTGGCCAGGGCTATTCGCTGGTGATCGCCACCACCGACTACCAGCCCGAGCGCGAGGCGGCAGTGGTGGAGGAGCTCTTGCGCCAGCGCGTCGCCGGCCTGGTACTGACCGTGGCCGACGCCGACCGCAGCGAGGTGCTGGCCGAGCTGAGCCAGGAGCGGACGCCCTTCATCCTGGCCTATCACGAACCCCAGCGTCCCTATGCGGCGGTAGCGGTGGACAACTGCCAGGGCATGGCCATGGCCACCGAGCACCTGCTCGGCCTGGGGCATAGCCGCATCGCCCTAGTCTCGGGGCCGGCCCAGCAGTCGGATCGCAGCGAGCGCCGCTTCGCCGGCTATTGCCAGGCGATGGTCGCCGCCGGCCTGCCGACGCTGCCGCGCCTGGAGCTGGCCAGCCACACCGACGCCGACTGGGCGGAGCTGGCGCCGCTGCTGGAGCGTCACGCCCCGACCGCCCTGCTCTGCACCAACGACCTGCTGGCCATCAGCGTCATCGCCGAACTGCAGCGCCACGGGGTGCCCGTCCCCGAACAACTCTCGGTAGTGGGCTTCGATGGCATCGCCATGGGCGCCCGTCTCGAACCCAGCCTGTGCAGCGTCATGCAGCCCTTGCAGAGCCTGGGCGCCGTGCTCGTCACCGAATTGCTGGCGCTGATCGCCGGCAGTGCCACCCACCAGCAGTGTCTGCCCTGCCTGGTCCGTCCCGGCACCAGTGCCGGCCCCCTGAAGGAGCCCTACCGATGAAATCACCCTTCCCCTTGCGTCGTCTCCTGGCCGGCGTCGCCCTGGCCTGTGGCCTGGCCAGCGCCCAGGCCGCCGAAACCGCCATCTGCTACAACTGCCCGCTGGAATGGGCCGACTGGGGCGCCCAGCTCAAGGCCATCGCCGCCGACACCGGAATCGACGTCCCCCAGGACAACAAGAATTCCGGCCAGTCGCTGGCCCAGCTGGTGGCCGAGCGCGAAGCCCCGGTGGCCGACGTCGTCTACTACGGGGTGACCTTCGGCATCCAGGCGGAAAAGGCCGGCGTGCTGGCCCCTTACCAACCCAGGCACTGGGACCAGGTACCCGCTGGCCTCAAGGATCCCCAGGGTGAATGGACCGCCATCCATTCCGGCACCCTCGGCTTCATGGTCAATACCCAGGCCCTGGGCGGCAAGCCGGTGCCACAGCGCTGGGCCGACCTGCTCAAGCCCGAGTACCGCGGCCTGGTGGGCTACCTGGATCCGTCCAGCGCCTTCGTCGGCTACGTCACCGCGGTGGCGCTCAACCAGGCCCTGGGGGGCAACCTCGACGACTTCGGCCCGGCCATGGCCTTCTTCAAGAAGCTGGCCGCCAACGATCCCATCGTGCCCAAGCAGACCGCCTATGCCCGCCTGCTCTCCGGCGAGATCCCGATCCTGGTCGACTACGACTTCAACGCCTACCGCGCCCGCTACAAGGACAACGCCCCGGTGGCCTTCGTCATCCCCCAGGAAGGCAGCCTGACCGTGCCCTACACCATGAGCCTGGTGAAGGGCGCGCCCCACCGCGCCAATGGCGAGAAGGTGCTGGACTACGTGCTGTCGGACAAGGGCCAGGCGCTCTGGGCCCAGGCCTATCTGCGCCCGGTGCGGGACGTGCCACTGCCGGCCGAGGTGAAGGCGCGCTTCCTGCCCGCCGCCGACTATGCCCGCGCCGGCACCGTCGACTACGGTCACATGGCGGCGGTCCAGGAAGCCTTCGCCAAGCGTTACCAGGCCGAGGTGCGCTGAGATGCAGGGCCTCGCCGTCTCCCTTGGGCGCCGCCGGGTGCCGCGCCGGCTGCCCTGGCCGGTGCTCGTCGCCCTGGCACCGGCGAGCGCCTTCCTGCTGGCCTTCTGGCTGCTGCCGCTGGCGCAGCTGCTGGTACTCGGCGCGCGTCCGGATGCCGCGGGCGCCTCTGGCTACTGGCAGGTGCTGACCAGCGCCGGCTATCTGTCCGGACTCGCCCAGACGGTGGCCCTGGCCGCCGTCACCACCCTCGCCACCCTGCTGGTGGCCGGCATCGCCGGCTGCTTCCTGGCGCGCCACGCCTTCGTCGGACGCAGCCTGCTGGTGGCCCTGCTGACCTTTCCGCTGGCCTTTCCCGGCGTGGTGGTGGGCTTCCTGATCATCCTGCTGGGCGGTCGCCAGGGCCTGTTCGCCAGTCTCGGCCGCAGTCTCTTCGGTGAGCCCTGGGTGTTCGCCTATTCGCTGTTCGGGCTGTTTCTCGGCTATCTCTATTTCTCCATCCCGCGGGTCATCCTGACGGTGATGGCGGCCTGCGAGACCCTCGACACCAGCCTGGAAGAAGCGGCCCGCTCCCTGGGCGCCGGGCTCTTCGCCGTGGTGCGCGACGTGCTGATCCCCGGCCTGACCCCGGCGCTGCTGTCCAGCGGCGCGCTGTGCTTCGCCACCGCCATGGGCGCCTTCGGCACCGCCTTCACCCTCGGCACGCGGCTCTCGGTGACGCCCATCGCCATCTACGACACCTTCACCAACTTCGCCAACTTCGGCGTCGCCGCGGCGCTCTCGGTGGTGCTCGGCCTCGTCACCTGGCTGGTCCTGCTGCTGGCGCGTCGCCTCGGCGGCGTCCAGGGAGACCTGCGATGAATCGCCCCCTGCGCTTTTGGCTGCAACTGCTGTTCACCCTGCTGGTGGCCGCCTTCCTATTGGTGCCGGTGCTGCTCTCGGTGCTGGCCGGCCTCACCCGCAACTACTTCCAGGGCCTCGCCAGCGGCCTCACCCTCGACTGGGTGTTGCAGGTCTGGCAGGCCTATGCGCCCACCGTCTGGCTGTCGCTGCAACTGGCGCTGGGCACGGCGGTCCTCGCGGTGGTGCTCGGCGTCCCGGCGGCCTATGCCCTGGTGCGCCTGGACAACCGTTTCGCCCGCGCCTTCGAGGAATTGCTGGTGTTGCCGGTGGCCATGCCCGGCTTCGCCTCGGCCCTGGCGCTGCTGCTGACCTACGGGCACCTCGGCGGCTTTCGCCGCAGCCCGGCGATCATCCTGGTCGGCCACCTGCTGTTCACCCTGCCCTTCCTGATCCGCCCGGTGATGGCGGTGCTCAGGCGCAGCCAGCTGCCGCTGCTGGAAGAAGCCGCGGCCAGCCTGGGCGCCGGCCCCTGGCAGCGCTTCTTCGGCGTGGTGGTGCCCAATGCCCGCGCCGGCATCCTCGCCGGCAGCCTCATGGTGATCACCCTCTCGCTGGGGGAATTCAACCTCACCTGGATGCTGCACACGCCCCTGACCAAGACCCTGCCGGTGGGCCTGGCCGACAGCTACGCCTCGGCGCGGCTGGAGGTGGGCTCCGCCTACACCCTGATCTTCCTCTTGCTGATCGTGCCGCTGCTGGTCGCCCTCCAGGCCCTCAGCGCCCGTCTCTCCCGTGGAGCCCTGCGATGACCCAAGGTACCGCCGTCCGCCTGCGCCACTGCGCCAAGACCTTTGCCGGAGGCCGCCAGGTGCTGCAGCCCCTGGACCTCGACATCCACCCGGGCGAGACCCTGGTGTTCCTCGGCCCGTCCGGTTGTGGCAAGACCACCACCCTGCGGCTGATCGCCGGCCTGGAGCAGCCCGATGCCGGCGGCCAGGTGCTGTTCGACGACCGCGACGTCACCGGCCTGCCCATCGAGCGCCGCGACGTCGGCATGGTGTTCCAGAACTACGCCCTGTTTCCCAACCTGGACGTGGCCGGCAACATCGCCTACGGCCTGAAGATCCGTGGCCTGCCGCGCGCCGAGCGGGATGCCCGGGTCGCCGAGTTGCTGGCCATGATGCAACTTGAAGCCCTGGCCGGGCGGCGCATCCAGCAACTGTCCGGTGGCCAGCGCCAGCGCGTCGCCCTGGCCCGGGCGCTGGCACCGCGCCCCCGGGTGCTCTTGTTCGACGAACCCCTGGCGGCGCTGGACGCCCAGCTGCGCGAGCAGTTGCGGGCCGACATCGGCGCCCTGCTGCGCGAGCTGGGCACCACCGCGGTCTATGTCACCCACGACCAGCAGGAAGCCCTGGCCCTGGGCGATCGCATCGTGGTGATGGGCGAAGGCCGCATCGCCCAGATCGGCACGCCGACGCAGATCTACCAGCGCCCGGCCAGTCGTTTCGTGGCCGGTTTCGTCGGCCAGCTCAACCGCTTCGAGGTGCGCGGCCAGCGCGGTGCCGAGGTGGTGGTCGCCGGCGGGCGGCTGCCCTGGACCGGCACTGCCAGCACCCTGTTCTGCCGCCCGGAACACCTGGAGCCGAGCACCTCGCCCGCGCACCTCACCGGCATCCTGGTCGGGCAGTTCTTCCAGGGCGCCCATTCGCGGCTGCTGGTGGAGGTGGGCACCGGCCAGCCGCTGCTGGTGGATACCGCCCAGCCCCTGCAGGCGCAACCGGGCGACCTGCTGCACCTGCACGTGCGCCCCGACGCGCTCTTCACCCTCGCTTCCTAGGAGCCCCCATGCACACGCCCTTCCTGCTGGCCCAGCTCAGCGACCTGCACATCAAGGCCGGCGGCCGGCTGTCCTACGGGGTGGTCGATACCCTCGGCGCCCTGCACCTGGCGGTGGACCGTCTCAACGCCCTGCAGCCGCGCCCGGACGCCCTGGTCATTACTGGCGACCTGGTGGACTTCGGCACCCCAGAGGAATATGCCACCCTGCGCGAGGTCTTGGCCGAGCTGACCATGCCCTTCTTCGTCATCCCCGGCAATCACGACGACCGCGCCGCCCTGCGCGCCGCCTTCGCCGATCACCCCTATCTGCCGGCCCAGGGCACCCTGGACTGGCGGCAGGACTGCGGCCCGCTGCGGTTGATCGGGCTGGATACCCATATCCCCGGCGAGCACGGGGGGCGTCTCGACGCCGCGCAACTGGCCTGGCTCGACGACCAGCTCGGCCAGGCACCCGACCAGCCGACTCTGGTGCTCCTGCACCATCCGCCGTTCCCGGTCGGCATCGGCCATATGGATCGCATCGGCCTGGCCGGCGGCGTCGAGCTGGAAGCCGTGATCCGTCGCCACCCCCAGGTGGAACGACTGCTCTGCGGCCATCTGCACCGGCTGATCCAGCGCCGCTTCGGCGGCACCCTGGCCTGCGTCTGTCCCGGCGTGTCGCACCAGGTCGAGCTGGACCTGCGCGAGGCGGCGCCGTCGCGCTTTCGCCTGGAGCCGCCGGGCCTGCTCTTGCATCGCTGGGCGGACGAGGCCCTGGTGACCCACCATCTGCCGCTGGGCAACTACCCCGGGCCCTACCCCTTCTTCGCCGCCGATGGCCAGTTGCTGGACTGACGCCGCCCCGTTTCGGGTGCTGAGGTAGCAAGGCGGCCGCGGCTGCGACCCAGGGTGGTGCAAAAGGTAACGTAAGCGTCGGCCCGCTCCGGCCCCAGGCCCAGTGCTGGCGGGCGCCACAATCCCTGGCATGGGCTTTGCCTTGGCAGATTGGATACAAAAATCCAGGAAGCCAGCCTATGCCGCTCTCCGCCCTGTCCCGTTCCACCGCCCTGAGCGCCGAAGAAGAGGCCTATCGCCATCTGCTGCAGGCCATCTGCGCCGGGCACTATCGCAATGGCGAACGGCTGATCGCCGAGGACATCGCCACCACCCTGGGCATGAGTCGCATGCCGGTGCGCAGCGCCTTCCAGCGCCTCGCCGCCGAGGGCCTGGTAATCCTCCGGCCGCATCGCGGCGCGGTGGTCAGCGGCCTGGACCTGGAGGACATGCGCGAGGTGTTCGAGATGCGCAGCGCCCTCGAAGGCCTGGCCATCCGCCTGGCCACGCCCCATGTCGGCCCCCGCGAGATGACCCGCCTGGAGCGTCTGCTGGAAGACCTGGACGACGAGCAGGAACCCGGCGCCTGGGTCGCCCAGCACCGCGCCTTCCATGAATACCTGTGCAGCCTGGCCGGTCGGCCGCGGCTGCTGCGCCAGATCAATGGCCTCTATGCCCTGATCGAACCGCACATGCAGCTCTGGCTACACGTCGATCGCCCCCAGTCGGCCCGCGACGAGCACGCGCCCATCCTCGCCGCCCTGCGCGCCGGGGATGCCGTCGAAGCCGAGCGGGTGTTGCGCGAGCACATCGAGGGCACGGTGCCCGACCTGCTGACCTTTATCGAACGATCGGGCGACCAGACCCGAAGTGCGCCCCCGCGCTGAGCCATCCGCCCTGCCCACCCCCGTCCTTCCGGAGAAGACCATGACCCGCCACCGGCTTTCCTGCAGTCTGCTCGCCCTGACCCTCGTCGCCGGCTTCACCCAGGCCGCCCCCCAGATCCCCGAGCGCCTGGCCAAGGCGTCCAAGATCACCTATTGCGGCGCCCTCGATACCCCGCCGATCGGCTTCTTCGACGAAGCGCAGAAGCCCAAGGGCCTCACCGTCGACCTCGGCGCCGAAATCGCCAAGCGCCTCGGCGACAAGAAGGTCGACTGGCGCGTGGTGCCCTTCTCCGGCCTGATTCCGGCGCTGCTGGCCGGCCAGTGCGACCTGCTGATCGACCAGCTGTTCGACAAGCCCGAACGCCGCCAGGTGATCGACATCGTCAACTACATGTACTCCAGCCAGGCGGTGGTGGTGCCGGCGGGCAACAAGGCCGGCATCCACACCCTGGACGACCTCGCCGGCAAGAAGGTGGCGGTGCTCAATGGCTCCACCATCCGCACCCTGCTCGACGCCCACAACGAGGAGCTGAAGAAGGCCGGCAAGGCGCCCATGAAGCTGGTGGCCTACAACAGCGATACCGACGCCTTCCAGGCCCTGCGCCTGGGCCAGACCGACGCCTACGGCACCACGGTGGAAACCGCCGCCTACTACCAGGGCGTGGCGCCTGGCCAGTTCGAGACCGGCGTGCCGGCCTTCGCCCGCATTCTCACCGGGATCGGCGTGCGCAAGGACGACAGCCAGCTCAGCAGCGCCCTCACCCAGATCCTCGCCGACATGAAGGCCGATGGCAGCTACGCCACCCTCATGGCCAAGTGGCACCTGGAAGGCGACAAGCTCGATTAAGGGAAGGCCACGATGAACTTCAGCTGGGATGTGTTCTGGCAGTACCTGCTGCACCCGAGCGACGTCTACCTCTACGGCCTGGGGCTGACCTGCGTCATCGCCGTCGGCGCCATGCTGCTGGGCTGCGCGCTCGGCCTGCTGGCGGCGCTGGCACGGCTGTCGCGCTACCGGGCGCTGCAATACCCGGTGCGCTGCTATGTCTGGCTGATGCGCGGCACGCCGCTGCTGGTGCAGATCGTCTTCCTCTACACCGCCCTGGCGGCCGGCGGCATCTTCCGTTTCGAGGACCTGGACCTGGGCTTCCTGGTGATCCCGGGCAACATCCAGGCCGCCATCATCGCCCTGGGCCTCAACGAAGGCGCCTACATGGCCGAGATCATCCGCGCCGGCATCGGCGCGGTGGATCGTGGCCAGTACGAGGCGGCCCGCTCCCTGGGCATGACGCCGGCCAAGCTGATGCGGCGGATCGTGCTGCCCCAGGCGCTACGGGTGATCATTCCGCCGCTCGGCAACGAGTTCAACGTGATGCTCAAGAACACCACCCTGGTCAGCGTCATCGGGGTGCAGGAGCTGCTGCTCAGCACCCAGATGATCACCTCGGCGACCTTCCGCGTCTTCGAGCTGTACCTGGTGGTGGCCATCTACTTCCTGGTCCTGACCACCCTCTGGGGCTTCTTCCAAGCCTGGCTGGAGCGGCGCTTCGGCAAGGCCGACGGTCAGCGACCCACCGCCACCGGCCGGCTGTTCAGCCTGCAGGGCTTCAAGCTACGGGGACGCTAGCCATGACGACCACGCAAGAACCCGTGATCCAGGCCCTGGAGGTGCACAAGGCCTTCGGCGAGCTGGAGATCCTCAAGGGCGTGAGCCTGGAGGTGCGCCGCGGCGAGGTGGTGGTGCTGATCGGCGCCTCCGGCTCGGGCAAGACCACCTTCATTCGCTGCCTCAACCACCTGGAGGACATCCAGGGCGGCACCATCCGCGTCAACGGCGAGCTGATGGGCTTTCGCGAGCGTGCCGATGGATCGAGGGTCAGGGACTCCGAGCGCAACATCGCCCGCCGCCGCCGCGACATCGGCATGGTGTTCCAGAGGTTCAACCTCTTCCCGCACATGACGGTGCTGGAAAACATCGTCGAGGCGCCCATCCAGGTGCTCGGCGTGGCGCGCGCTGCCGCCGTGGAACAGGCGCGCGCCCTGCTCGCCCGGGTGCGGCTGTCCGACAAGGCCGAGCACTATCCGGCGCAACTCTCCGGCGGCCAGCAGCAGCGCGTGGCCATCGCCCGCGCGCTGGCGATGAAACCCCAGGCCATGCTGTTCGACGAACCCACCAGCGCCCTCGACCCGGAAACCGTGGGCGAGGTGCTGCAGGTGATGAAGGAGCTGGCCGAGGACGGCATGACCATGGTGGTGGTGACCCACGAGATGGGCTTCGCCCGCGAGGTGGCCGATCGCGTGGTGGTGTTGCACCAGGGCGAGCTGATCGAGGAAGGCCCGCCGGCCCAGGTGTTCGGCAACCCCACCCATCCACGCACCCGCGAATTCCTCAGCCGCGTGCTCTAGACCGGAGACCTCCATGGCCGTTCGTCCCCTGCTGGCCGCCCTCGCCCTCTGCCTGACGCCCCTGACCCAGGCGGCCGAGTCCGAGGTGCGTTTCTACAACTGGTCGGACTACATAGGTCCGGACACCCTCAAGCAGTTCACCGAGGCCAGCGGCGTCCAGGTGCGCTACGACGTCTTCGACACCAACGAGATGCTCGAAGCCAAGCTGCTGTCCGGCCATTCCGGCTATGACCTGGTGGTGCCGTCCAACCAGTTCCTCACCAAGCAGATCAAGGCGGGCGCCTACCAGCCGCTGGATCGCGGCCAGCTGTCCAACTGGCCGCATTTGGATCCACGGCTCATGCAGCGCCTGGAAGCGGCCGATCCCGGCAATCGCTACGCCGTGCCCTACCTCTGGGGCACCGTGGGCATCGGCTACAACGCCGCCAAGGTCCGCGCCGCCCTGGGCGATGGCGCCCCGGTGGATTCCTGGGACCTGCTGTTCAAGCCGGAGAACCTGGCCAAGCTCAAGGGCTGCGGCGTGGCCCTGCTCGATGCGCCGCAAAAGGTCTTTGCCCAGACCCTGCACTACCTGGGCCTGGACCCCAACAGCCAGAATCCCGAGGACTACCGCAAGGCCTCCGCGTTGCTGCAGCAGCTCAAGCCGTCGGTGACCTATTTCAGCTCCAGCAAGTACATCACCGATCTGGCCAACGGCGACGTCTGCGTGGCCATGGGCTATTCGGGCGACGTCCTGCAGGCCCAGAGCCGCGCCAGGGAAGCCGGCAAGACCAGCGACGTGCGCTACGTGATCCCCAGGGAAGGCGCCAATCTCTGGTTCGACATGCTCGCCATCCCCAAGGACGCCAGGAACCCCAAGGGTGCCCTGGCGCTGATCGACTACCTGCTGCGCCCCGAGGTGATCGCCCCGGTCAGCGACTACGTCGGCTACGCCAACCCAAACCGCGACGCCACCGCCCTGCTCGATGCCAAGGTGCGCGACAACCCGGGCATCTACCCGAGCGCGGCCATCGCCGAGCGCCTCTACGTCTCCGCCGATCTGCCGCCGCAGATCCAGCGGCTGATGACCCGCGAGTGGACCCGCATCAAGACCGGACAATGACCTCGAAGAGCCTGCCATGCTGAATTTCTCTGCCCACGACTACCCCTACGCCTCGCAACGCCAGAGCGTCTTCGCCCGCAATGGCATGGTCGCCACCTCCCAGCCGCTGGCCGCCGAAGCCGGCATCACCATGCTGCGCCAGGGTGGCAACGCCATCGACGCGGCCATCGCCACCGCCGCCGCCCTGACCGTGGTGGAGCCTACCGGCAATGCCATCGGCGGCGACGCCTTCGCCCTGGTCTGGGTCAAGGACCAGCTGCACGGCCTGGACGCCAGCGGCCATGCCCCGGCCAGCCTCGACATCGCCACGGTCAAGGCCGCCGGCCACGAGCGCATTCCGGTGCACGGCTGGCTGCCGGTCACGGTTCCGGGTTGCCCTGCGGCCTGGGCCGAGCTGTCGCGCCGCTTCGGCAAGCTGCCCTTCGCCAGCCTGTTCGAGCCTGCCATCGCCCTGGCCCGCGACGGCTTTCCGGTGTCGCCGGTGGTCGCCCACCAGTGGCGCATCGCCCAGGCCGAATACCAGGCCAGCCGGGACCAGGCGCCTGAGCTGGAAGCCTGGTTCGACACCTTCCTCATCGACGGCCAGGCACCGGTCGCCGGCCAGCTGTTTCGCAACCCGGCCCAGGCCCGCACCCTAGAGGAACTGGCGCAGACCCGCTGCGAAAGCTTCTACCGGGGCGCCCTTGCCCAGCGCCTGGCCGCCCACGCCGCCGCCAGTGGCGGCCACCTGACCGCGGCGGACCTGGCCGGCTACCAGCCGCGCTGGGTGGAACCGATCAAGGTCGACTACCGTGGCTACCAGGTGTGGGAGATCCCGCCGAGTGGCCAGGGCCTGATCGCCCTGATGACCCTGAACATCCTCAAGGGCTATGACTTCGACCAGCGCGACAGCCAGCTCACCTGGCACCGCCAGCTGGAGGCCATGAAGAAGGCCTATGCCGACGGCCTGCACTACATCACCGATCCCGAGCACATGAGGGTCGCCGCCAGCGTGCTGCTGGACGATGCCTATGCCGACCGCCGCCGCGCCGAGATCACCGACCAGGCCCAGCCGCCGCTGCATGGCGATCCCCAGGCCAGCGGCACCGTCTACATCGCCACCGCCGATGGCGAGGGCAACATGGTGTCCTTCATCCAGAGCGCCTACCACGGCTTCGGCTCCGGCGTGGTACTGCCCGACAGCGGCATCGGTCTGCAGAATCGTGGCTCGGAATTCAGCCTGGATGCCGGCCACGCCAACGCCCTGGCGCCGGGCAAGCAGACCTTCCACACCATCATCCCGGGCTTCCTGAGCAAGGGTGACGTGCCCATCGGCCCCTTTGGCGTCATGGGTGGCTACATGCAGCCCCAGGGTCATGTGCAGATGGTGATGAACCTGGTGGACTTCGGCCTCAATCCCCAGGCGGCGCTGGACGCCCCGCGCTGGCAGTGGCTGGGGGAGATGAAGGTCGGCATCGAACAGGCGGCTTCCCGCGCCCTGGCCAGCGGCCTGGCGCGGCGCGGTCACCAGATCGAGATCGCCCACGACTCCACCGACTTCGGTCGCGGCCAGATCATCGTCCGCGATCCGGAAACCGGCGTACTCTGCGGCGGCACCGAGCCACGCGCGGATTCCCATATCGCGGTCTGCTGACCGCCGGGATAGCCCGCCCAGGTCCGGGCGGGCTTGCCGTCAGAGCGCGATCCCAGCCGCCTTGGCACGGGCGGCGTGCAGCTTGCGATAGCTGTCGATCAGCCGCAGGTGCTTGTCGAGGCCTTCCAGCCTTAGGCTGGTGGGCGTCAGGCCAGGAAAGCGCACCTCACCCGAGACCGAACCCAGGGCGGCGTCCAGGCGCTCATTGCCGAACATCCGGCGGAAGTTGACCGCGAAATCGGCCAGTTCCAGTTCGTCGTCCATCTCGACTTCCAGCACCGCATTGAGCGCCTGGTAGAACAGGCCACGCTCCAGGGTGTTGTCGTTGAATTGCAGGAAGTTCTCCACCTCTTCCTTGGCCTCTTCGAATTGCCGCAGCGCCAGGTGGATGAGCAGCTTTAGCTCCAGCACGGTCAGCTGGCCCCAGACGGTGTTCTCGTCGAATTCGATGCCGATCAGGGTGGCGATACGGGTGTAGTCGTCCACCTGGGTGTCGTCGAGGCGTTCGAGCAGGGATTCCAGGGCCGCATCGTCCAGCTGGTGCAGCCTGAGGATGTCCTCGCGCACCGCCAGCGCCTTGTTGGTGTTGTCCCAGATCAGGTCCTCGACCGGATAGATCTCCGAATAGCCCGGCACCAGGATACGGCAGGCCGGCGCGCCCAGTTCCTCGTACACCGCCATGTAGGCTTCCAGATCTCGCTCGGCAAGGATGCCGAACAGGGTGGCGGCCTCCTGGGCGGTGGCATCTTCGCCCTCGTGGGAGAAATCCCAGTCGACGAAGTCGTGGTCGGCCCTGGCGCTGAAGAAGCGCCAGGAGACCAGGCCGCTGGAATCGATGAAATGCTCGACGAAGTTGTTCGGCTCCATCAGCGCCTGGCTCTCGAAGGTCGGCTGCGGCAGGTCGTTGAGACCCTCGAAGCTGCGGCCCTGCAGCAGCTCGGTAAGGCTGCGCTCCAGGGCGATCTCCAGGCGCGGATGAGCGCCGAAGGAGGCGAACACCCCGCCGGTGCGCGGATTCATCAGGGTCACGCACATCACCGGGAATTCGCCGCCCAGGGAGGCGTCCTTGACCAGCACCGGAAAGCCCTGGGCCTCCAGGCCGCGGATGCCGTCGACGATGGCCGGATAGCGGGCCAGCACCGCTTCGGGTACGTCGGGCAACGCCAGTTCGCCTTCGAGGATCTGGCGCTTCACCGCCCGCTCGAAGATTTCCGACAGGCACTGCACCTGGGCTTCGGCCAGGGTGTTGCCAGCGCTCATGCCGTTGCTGAGGTAGAGGTTCTCGATCAGGTTCGAGGGAAAGTACACCACCTCGCCGTCGGACTGGCGCACGAAGGGCAGCGCGCAGATGCCCCGCGCCACGTTGCCGGAATTGGTGTCGTGCAGGTGCGAGGCGCGCAGTTCGCCTTCCGGATCATAGATCTTGCGGCAATGGCGATCGAGGATCTCCCGCGGCAGCGCATCCTTGGGGCCCGGCTGGAACCAGCGCTCGTCGGGGTGATGGACGAAGGCCGCGTTGCCGATGGTCTCGCCCCAATACTGGTCGTTGTAGAAGAAGTTGCAGTTGAGGCGTTCGATGAATTCGCCCAGCGCCGAGGCCAGGGCCGCTTCCTTGGTCGCGCCCTTGCCGTTGGTGAAGCACAGCGCCGACTGCACGTCGCGCAGGTGCAGCGACCAGACGTTGGGCACGATGTTGCGCCAGGAGGCGATCTCCACCTTCATGCCCAGGTCAGCGAGGATGCCCGAGAGCCTGGCGATGGTCTCTTCCAGCGGCCGGTCCTTGCCGGGAATGTAGGTCTGGCGGGTGGTATCGCTGGGCAGCAGCAGGGCCTGGGCATCGGCGTCCAGGCTCTCCACCGCCTCGATGATGAAGTCGGGACCGGCCTGCACCGCCTTCTTCACCGTGCAGCGGTCGATGGATCGGAGGATGCCCTGGCGATCCTTGTCGGAGAGATCCGCGGGCAGCTCGACCTGGATCTTGAAGGTCTGCTTGTAGCGATTCTCCGGGTCGACGATGTTGCTCTGCGCCAGGCGGATGTTGTCGGTGGGGATGCCGCGAGTCTGGCAATAGAGCTTGACGAAATAGGCCGCGCAGAGCGCCGAGGACGCCAGGAAATAGTCGAAGGGTCCCGGGGCCGAGCCGTCGCCCTTGTAGCGGATGGGCTGATCGGCGATCACCGAGAAGTCGTCGAACTTGGCCTCGAGCCTCAGGTTGTCGAGAAAATTGACCTTGATTTCCATGCACAGCATTCCGGTTTGGAGACAGATTGGCCGCCATTATCCGGACAAAGGGCCGAGGGTGATACGCAGGCTGTCGTCTCGTGGTCGGCGGACCTGGTCTCTGCCCCCGCTAGTCCAGCGCAAAGGCCCCGTCCGGATAGCGCGCGCAGAGGAAATCGACGAAGGCCCTGACCTTGGGGCTCTGCAATCGCCGCGAGGTGTGCAGCACCCAGAGTTCGGTCTCACCGGCCAGGGTGCCCCAGCACCTGAGCGCGCCCTCGTCCAGCGGGCGTTGGACCAGTGACAGCGGCAACAGCGCCGCGCCCGCTTCAGCGAGCACGGCCTCGCGGATCGTCAGCAGCGAGGTCAGCTGCAACACCGGCTGGGGCAGGAAGCGCGTCCCGTCTTCCGCCAGCGTCCAGACCTCGCCGTCGCGATGGCCGGACATGACCACCGCCGGCAGGGGTACAGGTTCGGCAGCGGACGCACGTGGGCGCTCAAGGCCGGGGGCCGCCACCAGCACCCTGCGATCGCGGGCGAAGCAGCGCCCCACCAGACGGCTGTCGGCCGCCGGATTGATGCGGATGGCCAGGTCGAAATGTTCCTCCACCAGATCGGCCAGGCGATCCTCGGCCACTGCCTCGATCAGGATCTCCGGGTACTGGCGGCGAAAATCCGCGCTCAGGCGTCCCAGCGCCACCTGGGAAAACAGCAGCGGCGCCGCGATGCGCAACCGCCCGCGCGGCACCGCCACCCCCTCCTGCACCGCCGCCAGCGCCTCCTGCAATTCGCGCAGCGGCCCCTGGGTCCGGGCCGCCAGGTCGGCACCGGCCGGCGTCAGGACGAGGCTGCGGCCACCGCGCTCGATCAGCCTGACGCCCAGGGCGACTTCCAGTTCGGCCAGTCGCCGCGACAGGCTGGCCTTGGGTCGACCACTGGCGCGACTGGCCTTGCCGATGCCGCCGTGGGTAGCGATGAGCTGGAAGTCGACGAGCAGGCGAAGTCCATTTAGCTGTCTCATATCTGGAACGGTGGGTCTCTATCTTAGCGACTATTGGTGATCCGCGAGACGACTTAAGGTGGCTCTACCCCTCACCCACCTGGAGTTACCGACATGACCATCCTCGTCACTGGCGCCACCGGCCGCGTAGGCCGCCACCTCGTTCAGCAGCTCGTGCAGCGCGATGCCAAGGTGCGGGTGCTGACCCGCAATCCGGCCAGCGCCGATTTTCCCGCCTCTGTCGAAGTCATGCCGGGCGACCTGCTCGATCTCGCCGCCCTGCGCCGCGCCTTCGCCGGCGTTTCCACCCTCTTCCTGCTGAACGCCGTGACCGGCGACGAATTCACCCAGGCGCTCATCACCCTCAACATCGCCCGGGAGAGCGGTGTCGAGCGGGTCGTCTACCTCTCGGTCTTCGGCGCCGACAGCGCGGTCAACGTGCCGCACTTCGCGGTGAAATTCGGCGGTGAACGCATGCTTGCGGCCATGGGCTTCGGCGCCACCGTCCTGCGGCCCACCTACTTCATCGACAACGAAGCCAGGCTCAGGGACGTCATCCTGCAGCACGGGATCTACCCCATGCCCCTCGGCAGCAAGGGCCTGGCCATGGTCGACACCCGGGACATCGCCGAGGTCGCCGCCCTCGAACTCATCCGCCGCGACCAGGCGCCGGGCAGACTGCCCAGCGAGACCCTCAACCTGGTCGGCCCGGACATCCTCACCGGCGCAGGCGCCGCGGCGATCTGGAGCGAGCTGCTGGGGCGCCCCATCCACTACGCCGGCGACGATCCGCGCGGCTTCGAGCAGAACATGGCGACCTTCATGCCGGCCTGGATGGCCTACGAGATGAGGCTCATGGCCGAGCGCTATGTCAGCGACGGCATGCTGCCCGAGCCCGGCGACCGCGAACGGCTGGTCCGGCTGCTGGGGCGCCCGCTGCATGGTTATAGCGACTTCGCCAAGGCGCTGATCGGCTGAACGCCTCCGCTCTAGCCGTCTGAACGACGCCCGGAGTCGGTACTTTGCGCGAGCGGCAGTGTCCCATCCTGAGGACAGCGCCCTCATGTAGCGCACCTCAACCGCCCGGGCGCAGCCGGATACCGCGGCTGCCCGCACGCCTTGCCAGGAGTCCGCCATGTGTGGCCGCTTTGCCCAGTATCGCTATGCCCTCGACTACCTGGACGCCCTCGGCGCCGGCGTCTCGGACGTCCGCACCGGCCTGGAACCCCGCGCCCTGGGGCGCTACAACGTGGCGCCCGGCACCCGGGTTCAGCTGCTCCACCAGCAGGCCGATGGCCTGCACCTGGATCCGGTGCGCTGGGGCTACCAGCCCGCCTGGGCGCGCCAGGCCAAGCGCCCACCGGTGATCAATGCCCGCGTCGAGACGGCGGCCAGCAGCCGGATGTTTCGCGGCCTCTGGCAAAAAGGCCGTGCCCTGGTGATCGCCGATGGCTGGTACGAATGGAAGAAGGATCCCGCCGATCCCAAGCTCAAGCAGCCCTACTTCATCCGGCTGAAATCCGGCGAGCCGCTGTTCTTCGCCGCCATCGGCCACTTCCGTCCGGCCGACCAGGCAGCCCAGGACGATGACGGCTTCGTCATCATCACGGCTGCCTCCGACGCCGGCATGGTCGACATCCACGACCGCCGCCCGCTGGTCCTGCCACCCGCCGTGGCGCGCGAATGGCTGGACCCCGAGCTGCCCCTGGAACGCGCCAGCGAGATCGGCGAGGTCGAGGGCACGCCGGTGGACGCCTTCGACTGGTACCCGGTGGGCAAGGCCGTGGGCAGCGTGAAGAACGATGGACCCGAGTTGCTGGAGCGGATCGCCGAGCCGCTGGTATGAATCAGGCGTCGGGCCCGATCCTCTAGGCCGGCACCGGTATCGCACTCCCCTCCCGCTGCCGCGCCAGGTCGCGATAGCCGGCGGCCGGATGGTTCTCTGGCAGCCGCGGGCCGGCGCTGCCGAGCTTCTCGCGCAGCGTGCCCAGCTGATAGGCGCGCTTGTAGACCCCGCGCCGCTGCAGCTCCGGCACCAGCAATTCCACCACGTCGGCAAAGGTCTCGTGGGTCACCGCATAGGCGAGGTTGAAGCCATCCACGTCGGTCTCCTCGACCCAGCTCTGCAACTCGTCCGCCACGGTCGCCGGGCTGCCTACCAGCAGCGGTCCGAAGCCGCCGATGCCGACCCAGTCGGCCAGTTCCTGCACCGTCCATTGCTTGCCGGCATCGGCGGTGGAGAAGGCCTCCACGGCGGACTGGATGGCATTGGTGTGCAGGTGCTTGAGGACCTGGTCCGGGCGGTAGGCGGCAAAGTCGATACCGGTCCAGCCGGAGATCAGCGTCAGGGCGCCTTCGTAGCTCACGTAGCCCCTGTAGTCCTGCCACTTCGCCCGCGCCTGGGCATCGGTCTCGCCGACGATGATCGTTTGCAGATTGAAGATCAGCACCCGGCGCGGATCGCGACCGGCCTCGGCGGCCCGGCGGCGGATGTCGGCCACGGTTTTCTTCAGCACCGTCTTGGACGGGGCGGCGACGAAGACGCATTCGGCGTGCTCGGCGGCGAACTGTCGGCCACGGCTGCTGGCGCCGGCCTGGTAGAGCACGGGCGTGCGCTGCGGCGAGGGTTCGCAGAGGTGATAGCCGGGCACCTGGAAGTGCCGGCCGTGGTGGCCGATGGGATGCACCTTGGCCGGATCGGTGAAGCGCCCGGAGGCGCGGTCACGCAGCACCGCGCCCTCTTCCCAGCTGCCTTCCAGCAGCTTGTAGACCACCTGCAGGTATTCCTCGGCGTAGTCGTAGCGCGCATCGTGGTCGGCCTGGGCGGATTGGCCGAGGTTGCGCGCGCCGCTTTCCAGGTAGGAGGTGACGATGTTCCAGCCGATGCGCCCCCGGGTCAGGTGATCCAGTGTGGAAAGCCGCCGGGCGAAGGGATAGGGATGCTCGAAGCTCAGGGAGGCGGTGAGGCCGAAACCCAGGTGACGGGTCACCGCCGCCATGGGGGTGATCAGCGCCAGGGGATCGTTGACCGGCACCTGGGTGGCCTCGCGCAGGGTCGCCGCCGGGCCGCCGCCGTAGACGTCGTAGAGGCCGAGCACATCGGCGATGAACAGGCCGTCGAACAGCCCGCGTTCGAGCAGTTGCGCCAGCTCCGTCCAGTACTCGAGGTCCTTGTACTCCCAGGAGCGGTCGCGCGGATGGCGCCACAGTCCGGGCGACTGGTGGGCCACGCAATTCATGTCGAAGGCATTGAGGCGGATTTCGCGGGACATGGGGACTCCTAGCGCGACGCGTCGCGGCGCCGTGCCAATTGGTTGAGGGTCAGCACCAGCAGGATCAGCAGCCCGGTGGCCACCTGTTGCCAGTAGAAATTCCAGCCCACCAGCAGCAGGCCGTTGGCGGCCACCGCCAGCAGCAGCACGCCTAGCAGGCTGCCGGGGACGTTGGGCCGGCCGTGGCGATTGAGGCTGGCGCCGATGAAGACGGCGCCGATGCCGTTGATGAGGTACGCATTGCCCGAGAGCGGCACATAGGCATCGATGCGCAGCGCCAGCAGGATGCCGGCGACCGCCGCCGCCAAGGCCGTGGCCAGGCAGGTCCAGAGCGCCAGGCGGCGCAGCGCCAACCCCGAATGACGCGCTACCAGCGGCTGGCTGCCCAGGGCCAGCAGGGCGCGACCCAGGCGTCCGCGCGCCAGTACCACCCCGTAGAGTAGTGCCAGCAGCGCCACCGCCCAGACCGCCGCCGGTGCGCCCAGCCAGCTGCTCGCGGGGGGTCGGAATTCGGGTTTGAGGTAGAGCGGCAGGCCGCCCTCGGACAGCAGCTGTTGCAGGCTGGTACCGATGAACAGCACGCCCAGGCTGGCCAGGAACGGCGACAGCCCCACACCGGCCACCAGCAAGGCGTTGGCCAGCCCCACCAGCAAGCCCAGCCCCACCCCGCCGGCGAGCGCCACGGCGAGCGGCCAACCGGCGTTGAGCAAGGCGATGCAACCGAAGGCCGCCAGATCCAGGGCGATGCCCACCGAAAGATCGATGCCGCCCGCGGCGATGGCGTAGGTCAACCCCAGGGCCACCAGCGCCGGGACCAGGCCATTGTTCAGCAACAGGCTGAGCAGGTTGCCCTGACTAAGAAAGCCGGGAGCGGCCAGGGCGAAGACCACCACCAGCGCCAGGAACAGCAGCGGCAATGCCAGGCGCAGACCGGACCGGCCGAGGGCAAGGTTCGCGTTCATCGGCGGCTCTCCTGGCGCAGGCTGGCCGCGGCCACCACCAGCAGGATCAGCACACCCTGGACGCCATTGACCAGGAAGCTGCTCACCCCGAGCAACTGGAAGCCATTGCCGAGCATGCCCACCAGCAGCGCCGCCAGCAGGGTGCCGCCGACGCTGGGTTGCGCGCGCCAGGAGAACACCGTGCCGAGAAAGGCGATGGCCACCACCGGCAGCAGCAGCTCGCCCGAACCCGGGGTACTGCCGCTGAACCAGGCGACCGACAGCAGCGCTGCCAGGCCCGCACAACCGCCGGCCAGCAGATAGCTGGAAAACACCAGCCCGCGCACCGGCAGACCCGCGGCGCGGGCCGCCTCGGGATGATCGCCCACCGCCGCCAGGCGCAGCCCATAGGGGGTGCGCTGCAGCAGCACCGCCAGCGCCAGAGCGGTCAGCAGCAGCACCCAACCCGCGGCCGGTATCCCCAGCCAGCTGCCGAGGCCCAGGAGATCCAGCCAGGGCGCGCTGGCCGGCAGCACGGTATTTTCGCTCAGCACCAGTTCCAGACCGGCCACCACGTTGAGACTGGCCAGGGTGGCCAGCAGCGGCGGCAGGCCCAGCAGGGTCACCGTCAGGCCGTTGAGCGCTCCGACCAGCAGCCCGCAGACCAGGGTCAGGCCGATGGCCAGTGGCGCACCGTAGCCGGCGTTGACCAGGGTCGCGTGCAGCGCCGCGCAGAGTCCGAGATTGGCCGCCAGCGAGAGGTCCAGGCCACCGGCGAGCACGTTGCCCCCGCCGCCGACGATCACCAGGGTCAGGCCCAAGGCGAGAATGCCGGGAATGGCGGCCTGGGCCAGGATGTTGGCCAGATTGCCTGACCCGAGAAAGCCCGGCGCGCGCCAGGCGAACAGGGCCGCGATCACCGCGAAGGCCAGCAGCGCGCCATGGCGCCAGAGGTCCGGGCGCCAGGTCGGGACCGGGATCGACAACCGCTCAGGACGCGAGGCCAAGATCCGCCCTCCGCTGCTGTCTGGCGGGCCATTCGCTGGCTCCGGTGGCGGCCGCCAGGAGCTCCTCCGCCGTCGATTCGGCCGCCGGGCGTGCCGGCAGCAGGCGGCCGCGATGCATCACGTGAATACGGTCGCAGAGATTGAGCAGTTCGGGCAGATCCACCGACAGGATCAGCACGCCGGCGCCCTGCTCCACCAGCCGGGCGACCTGGCGATAGAGTTCGGCGCGGGCGGCGAGATCGATGCCCACGCTGGGTTCGTCGAGCAGATAGAGTCGCGCGTCCCGGGCCAGCCATTTGCCCAGGGCGACCTTCTGCTGGTTGCCGCCACTCAGGTGCCGCACCGGGGTATCCAGGTCCGGGGTGCGGATGTCCAGCGCCTGGCGGAACCCATGGGCGGCGCGACGCTCGGCCCCTGGCAAGCGCAGCCCGTAGCGGCTGAAGCGCTCCAGGGCCGCCAGGGTGAGGTTCTCGGTCACGGTGAGATCCAGGGCCACGCCCTGCTGGCGGCGATTCTCCGGCAACAGCGCCAGACCCGCCCGCACCGCCGCGCGGGGACTGGCGAAACGGTGCGGGCGACCGTCCAGCAGCATTTCGCCCTCGGCTACCGGCAACAGGCCGAACAGTGTCTTGAGCAGCTCCTTGGCGCCCGAGCCCACCAGGCCGGCGACCCCGACCACCTCGCCGCGGCGCACCTGCAGGTCGACCTCGGCGAAGGCGCCCGGACGGCCCAGCCTGCGGGTCTCCAGCAACACCTCGCCCGGTGCCGCCTGGGCCTTGGGATAGGCCTCGCCCAGCTCCCGGTTGATCATCAACCGCGCCATGGCCGCTGCCGGCGTCACGCTGGGCGTCACCTCCGCCACCACCCGGCCGCCGCGCAGTACCGTGGCGCGATCGCAGAGGCGCTCGACCTCCTGCAGGTAGTGGGACACATAGAGCAGGGCCAGCCCCTGGTCGCGCAACTGGCGCAGCAGGCTCAGCAGGCGCTCCACCTCGCCATGGGCCAGGGCCACCGTGGGTTCGTCGAGCACCAGCACCTTGGGCGTGCCGAGCAGCGCCCGGCTGATCTGCAGCAGCTGCTGTTCGGCGCTGCTCAGCTCCGCCACCCGGGTTCGCGCGCGGCAGTCCAGGCCGAAGCGCTCGGCCAGCAACCGCTCCGCCGCCCGTTCCTGCCCACGGCGATCCAGCAGCGGGCCAAGGCGTCGCTCCTGACCGAAGAACAGCGCCTCGGCCAGGGTGAAATTGGGCGGCAGCAGCCGCTCCTGGTGGATGATGGATACCCCGCGCCGCGCCAGCTCGCGCGGCCCCGCGCCGAGCAGCGACTGGCCGTCCAGGCGCAGCGCGCCGGCATCCGGTGTCACCAGGCCGCCGAGCACCTTGATCAGGGTGGACTTGCCGGCACCGTTCTCGCCGATCAGCCCGTGGATCTCGCCGGCCCTGAGGGTCAGGTCCACGCCGTCCAGCGCCTGGGTGGCGCCATAACGCCGGGAGATGCCCTGCAGCTCGAGGATCGCCCTGCTCATGGATCACCTCGCAGCGCCGCGACCTGATTCAGGTTGGCAGGGGTGGTGAGCAGGGTCGCCACATGGGTCTCCTTGGGCAGATCGCGCGCACCGGCCAGATACCGGGCGACGTTCTGCACCGCGGTCCGGCCCATCAGCGCCGGTTGCTGGGCGACCACCGCGCCGACCGGACTGTCGCCGCGCTTGAGCAACTCCAGCACCTCGGGGGTACCGTCGACGCCATAGGTCTTGATCTCGGTCCGACCGGCTTCGATCAGCGCCTGGCTGGCACCGAGCTGGGGAATGTCCCAGGCCGACCAGATGGCGGCGATCTGGCCCTTGGGATACTTGTTGAGCAGCGCCGCGATCTGGCCACGGGCGTCCTGCACGGTGTTGGGAATCACGTCGCGCAACTCGGGCTGGATGATCTTCAGTCCCGGATGGGCGTCGAGCACCTTGCGCAGCTCGGCGTAGCGGATGGCGCAGACCGGCACGCCCTGGAAGCCGTTGAACACCAGGATGTCGCCCTTGCCGCCGGTGTCCTTCGCCAGTTGCTCGGCCAGCTCCCGCCCGGCGGCGGCGTTGTCCGAGGTGGTGTTGTTGAGGCTGTACTGGGACGGCGCATCGATGGTGAACAGCGGGATGCCGGCCGCCTGGATGCGGCGCAGCCAGGGGTCTATCACGCTCAGGGTGCCCAGGGTCTGGATCACCGCGTCCGGCTTCTGGGTCACCAGGGTCTGCAGCTGGGTCACCAGATTCTTGTCGTTGCGACCGGCGTCCAGGGTGATGGGCGTGCCGCCCAGCCGCTTGACCTCTTCCACCTGGGCCTGGAAGGCCTTGAGATCGAAATAGTGGCTGGTGCCGGTCATGCTGATGGCGATGCGCTTGCCGGCCAGCGACGGGATCTCGTCGGCAGCCGCCAGCGCGGCCGTGGCCAGCAGCGGCACCAGCAGGAGGGAACGAAGCAGTGTACGCAGTGACATGGCAGTCCTTTTCTAGTCGGTGATCGTCAGGTGATACTCGCCCAGCAGGCGCCGGAGGTCGCGAACGCTCGGCCCGGGCTGACGGGGCGCCGGGGCGTCCGTCAGCCATTCGCGCTGGAGTTCGGCGGCGAGCTGGCGGGCGTGGTCGGTGGCCAGGCGCAGCTGGAGCTGGCGTACCGGTGCGTCCTCGCTGCGGTGCGGACGCTGCAGAGCGCGCGCGGCGGCCAGGCGCACCTGGAGGTCACCCACCGCGGCGATCACCAGCGGATCGCGGGCGCGAACGTCCTGGGCCAGTGCCTCGCGCAGGTGCGCGAGCACCTGTTCGGCGAAGGCGAGTTCGGCGTGGATGGCAGGGGCGAGATCGGTCATGGCATCAGTTCCAGGCGTGACGAGGCGGCTCGACGCCGTTGAGCAGGTTGTTGCCGATCAGGTGGTATTTCCAGCGCACCGGATCGTGCAGGGTATGGGTACGCGCATTGCGCCAGTGGCGGTCATGGCCGAAGCGGGCCGAGACGCTGCGGGTGCCGCCCAGTTCGCAGAGGCGATTGGCGGCGGCCAGGGCGATCTCGGTGGAGGCGACCTTGGCCTGCCCCACAACCACCGAGGCTTCGGCGACGCTGGCCGCGGAGGGCGCCGCCAGTGCCCGGTCGACGGCAGCGCCGGCGTCTTCCAGCAAGGCCTCGGCGGCGGCCAGCCGCCAGCTCAGGTCGCCGATCAGCGCCTGGCTCAGCGGATCCTGCCAGCCGTGCTCGAGCCCGCTGTCGGTCCAGGGCCGCGCCAGCCGGGCAGCGGCCAGGCTGGCGGCGAAGGCGCCGCGAGCGATGCCGACATCCACCGCCGCCTGGATGATCTGGGATACCGGGCCGTCCGCCGTCGGCCGTTCGAAGGCCTTCCAGGCCGGCAGCACCGCGCTGCGCCGGACACTGACGCCTTTGAGCTGCACCCGGCCGCTGGCGGTGGTGCGCTGGCCGAAGCCGTCCCAGTCGTCGATCACCGTCAGGCCACCGGCATCGCGCGGGACCAGGGCGAGATGGGCCAAGCCCTCCTCGTCCAGCGCGACCGTGGGGACCACATGGGCGAACAGCGCGCCGGTGCAATAGGCCTTCTCGCCATCGATCCAGGCGGTGTCCCCGGTGAAGCGGATGCGCGTCTCGAACTGGGTGACGGTCTTGCTGCGCGCCTCTGAGAAGGCATTGCCGAAGCGATAGCCCTGGAGCACCAGGCCGAGGTAGTGGCGCTGCTGATCCGGACTGCCGGTCAGCAGCAGGTTGTTGACCACGCCCAGGTGGTTCTGCGGCAGCTGCCCCAGGGAGGGATCGGCCGCGGAGATACGGGCGATGACTTCGGCGACGGTGCCGAATCCCACCCCGGCGCCGCCGAACGACCGCGGCACGGTGATGGCCCAGAGTCCACTGGCCGAGAAGCGCTCGATCTCGGCCCAGGGCAGGCGGCGCTCCTGATCACGACTGAGCGCATCGCGGGCGAAATCCTCCGCCAGGGCCGCCGCGGCATCGAGGGCCTCGGCGGCGTCGCGCAAGCGCGTGGCAGGACGTTCGGGGACAGCACGGGGGACGGTATTGAGCGAGGTGGCGACGACCATGCAGGGACTCCCTTGGCGGTAACCCCTGAGCCAGAGCACGAGCTGTGCCATCGCCAAAAATACGATCTATATCAGCGACTTATATAAATATCCCGATACTTGGAAGTCGCTGACCAGACACCTCGGCAGACAACTGTTGCCCGGCGGACAGCCCTGGGCAACAACCCGGGCAAGCCGTGAGACTGCCCCAGGACGCCGCTCAACCCTCCGGATTCAACATCTCGCTGATCTTGTTGGCCAGGGCGTCGATGGCGAAGGGCTTGGTGATGATCTCCATGTTGGGGGCGAGATAACCCTCCACGTTGGAGCCTTCCGCGTAGCCGGTCGCCAGCAGCACCTTGAGCTCAGGGCGATTGGCCTGGGCCAGATCCGCCAGCTGGCGGCCGTTCATGCCGGGCAGGCCCACGTCGGAAATCATCAGGTCGATGCGCTGGGGATTTTCCAGGAACGGAATGGCCTCCTGGGCATCCGCCGCCTCGAGGGTCTGGTAGCCCAGTTCGCTCAGCACCTCCAGGATCAGCGAGCGGACCACGACTTCATCCTCGACGACCAGCACGACTTCGCCACCGCCCAGCGGCGCGATTTTCTGCTCCTCGACCGCGAGGAGGCCCACCTCGCCACCCAGGCACGGCATGTAGAGTTCGACGCGGGTGCCCTTGCCCGGCTGCGAGCGGATCCGCACCGCGCCGTTGGCCTGGCGCATGTAGCCATACACCATGGACAGCCCCAGCCCCGTGCCCTGGCCGATCGGCTTGGTGGTGTAGAAGGGCTCGAAGACCTTGGCCAGCACGTCGGGGGTCATCCCCAGCTCGGTATCGGTCACGCTGAGCAGCACATAGTCGCCTTCCCTGAGCTCCAGGGCCGCGCCCTGCTCCGCAGTGAGGTGCACGGCGGCGGTGGTGATGGTGATGGTGCCGCCCTTCGGCATGGCATCGCGGGCGTTGATGGCCAGGTTGATGATGGCGCTTTCCAGCTGGTTGGCATCCATCCGCACCAGCGCCAGGCCCGCCGCCAGCTGCGTCCGGATGCTGATGTTTTCGCGCAGGGTGCGATGCAGCAGGTCTTCCAGCGACGCCACCAGCGGATTGACCTCGAGGGGTTTGAGATCCAGGGTCTGGCGGCGGGAAAACGCCAGCAGCCGCTGGGTGAGCGCCGCCGCCCGCTGCGCCGAGGTGACCGCCGCGTTGATGTAGCGCTCGTCCTCGCTGGAATCCCCGCCGCGCCGGCGCCGCTGCATCAGCTCCAGGCTGCCGATGATGCCGGTGAGCAGGTTGTTGAAGTCGTGGGCGATGCCGCCGGTGAGCTGGCCGACCGCTTCCATCTTCTGCGCCTGGTGCAGGGTGTCTTCCACCCGGGAACGCTCGGCCACCTCGGCGGCGACCCGCGCCTCGAGCGTCTCGTTGAGTTCCGACAAGGCCTTTTCGGCCTGCTTGCGGGCCGTGACGTCGGCGCAGGTGCCGGTCACATAGGAGGGCTGGCCGGCGGCGTCGCGAAAGACCTTGCCCTTGCTCAGCAGCCACTGTTCGCGCGGTCCGCGCTGGAGCCGGAATTCGACGACGAAATCCTTGCCGTCCAGGCAGTCGACCAGGCACCGGCGGACCCGCTCCCGGTCATCCACCTGGACGAAGTCCAGGAAGCGCTCGACGGGGTCGGCCGTGAGGACATCGGGCAGGCCGAAAAGCTGCTGCAGCGCGCTGTCGCAGTAGAAGCGGCATTCGTCGAGGTACCAGTCGAAGATGCCGGCCTCGGAGGCCAGCAGCGCGGCGCGAAAGCGTTCGTCGGCGAGCTTGAGGCTCGAGCGGGAGTGTTGCTGGGCGAGTATCTGCTCGGTGACGTCTTCGGTCTGGTGGATGATGTAGATGACCTCGCCGCGGTCGTCCAGCACCGGGACGTTGAGCGGGCTCCAGTAACGCACCTCGAAGCCGCCGCCCTCGCTGTCTGGCCGCGGGATGTCGTACTGGGTGACCGCCATGCGATCCGGCTCGCGGCTCTGGATCACCCGCTCGAAAGAGGCGCACAGCACCCCGGCGCCGAACTCCGACTTGCCGTCGGGGTTGCGCCCGAACACTTCGAATATCGAGCGCCCGATGCAGTCCTCGCGCCGGGTATTGGTGCCGCGCAGGCGCCCTTCGTTGGCCGCCACCATGATGAAGTCGGGGCCAGGAGCGAGCACCAGCACCAGATGAGGAAGGCGTTCGAAGAGCAGTTGGAAGTCTGGATCCTGAGGCATGGGTACCTGCATAGATCGGTCAGCGCGAAACGGGTGGTTGCCGGGTAGACCCCAGGCAACTCGGTCTTTTTCTCCTTCTGTGGAGGCCACTGGCCAGGGCTGGGTTCCACCGCCAAGACGAGACGCCTCCTGGGGCGCGGTCGACCCCCGAGTCAGCCGACCGACCATGCGCGGACGCCGGCCAGGCCCTGACCGCTCCGGGGCGTGACGAACCCTCGGCGCGAGACGCGCTGGCCTCACCGCCCGCTCAGCGCGCCGCCGAATCTTCTGCGGTAATCCCCCGGACTCAGCCCCACCACGCGGGTGAAGACCTTGCGGAAGGCGCCCGGATCGCTGTAGCCGACCTCCCAGGCGACCCGTTCCAGGGGCAGCCGGCTGGCCTGCAGCAACTCGCGGGCGCGACCGACGCGCAGTTGCTGGCAATAGGCGGTGGTGGTCATGCCGGTGGCCTGGCGAAAGCGGCGCAGAAAGGTGCGCGGCTCGAGTCCGGCGCGGTGGGCCAGGGTGTCCAGGGCGAGGTCCTGGGCGCCCGTCGCCTGCAGCCATTCCTGCACGGCGAGGATGGCGCTGTCGCCGTGGTTCAGGCGCGGCGAAAAGGCGCTGTAGTAGCGCTGCTGTCGGCCAGGCGGGTCGATGACCAGGGTCCGCGCGGTGTCGAGCATGCGCCTGGCGCCCAGGTAGCGATCGACCAGGCGCAGGCCGAGATCGGTCCAGGCGATGAGACCGCCCGCGGTGACCAGGTCCTCGCCATCGATGAGCAACTGGTCGGCGTCCAGGCTCACGGCCGGAAAACGGGCGGCGAAGCGCTCGACATGCAGCCAGTGGGTGGTGGCGGTGCGGCCATCGAGCAGACCGGTTTCCGCCAGCAGAAAGGCACCGGCGCAGATCGAGGCCAGGCGCACGCCCTCGCCATGCCGTTGGCGGAGCCAGTCACGATAGGGCGCGGCGGCAGCGGGTGAAATCGGCTCCGCCAGACTGGGTGGAAGGATCAGCACCTGAAGCGCGCTATCTGCCCCGGGCAGGGAATCGTAGACCCGTCTGGGCAGCGTCTCGCCCTCCTCCAGCCGCCAGTGGCTGACGCGCAGTCGCGGGCGCTCGGCATCCTCCGCGGTCCCGGTGATGCGTCCGGCGATCTCGAACAGGTCGGTGAGGCCGAGTACCGTCGCCTGTTGCACGCCGGGATAGAGCAGCAGGCCGAGTTCGATCGGTGGTTGATCGTGCATGTGTCGCTGGCGCCCCTGAAGTTGTCGGTCACGCCTCTTCGCCCGCAGGCGCGGCTGGCCAATCATGGCCGGACCCAAACCTGAAGCATCTTCCGAGAGGCTGGACATGAGCAAGCACGCCGTCGTAGTCATCGATCTGCAGAACGAATACCTCCCCCGCGGCAAACTGCCCCTCAGTGGCATCGAGGCGGCGGTCGCCAATGCCGCGCGGATCATCGCCCACGCCCGAGACCAGGGCGTCCCGGTGATCCATGTGCAGCATCAATCGCTGAGCGCCGAGGCGCCGATCTTCGTGCCCGGCAGCGATGGCGTGGAGTTCCAGGCCGCCGTCGTGCCCCGGGCCGGCGAGCCGGTGGTGGTGAAGCACTATCCCAATGCCTTTCGCGAGACCTCGCTCGAGCAGCTGCTGGACGAGCGCGGTATCGAATCGCTGGTGGTGGTGGGCGCCATGAGCCATATGTGCATCGACGCCGGCGTTCGCGCCGCAGCTGATCTGGGCTACGCCGTGACCGTGATCCATGACGCCTGCGCCACCCTGGAGCTGGAATTCGCCGGAGTCCGGGTGCCGGCGGCCCAGGTGCACGCCGCCCTGATGGCCGCGCTGGCCTTCGCCTATGCGAGCCTGGCGTCCACCGACTCCTATCTCGCCGGCCAAGGCAGGGCGGCGCCCGAAGCGCCTTAAGGCACGCCCTGGTCGATCAGCCCCAGCCGCGCGACCCGGGTGCCCGGCGGCAGCAGCGCGCCCGGCGCGATGACCGCATTGGCGCCCAGCCGGCAACCATCGCCGATCAGGGCGCCGAACTTGATCACCCCGGTATCGATCACCTGCTCTCCGTGGCGGATGCGGATGACCGCGCCGTCACTTTCGTTGCGGTAGTTGGCGACGATGGCGCCCGCCTCCAGATTCACCCCGCTGCCGATCAGCGAATCCCCGACGAAATTGAAGTGGGCGAGCTTGCTGCCGTCCAGCAGCAGGCTGCTCTTCAACTCGCAGGCCGGACCCACCACGCAGTGGGCGCCCAGGTGGACACCGCCGCGCAGATAGGCGCCCGCCGCCACCAGGGTGCCCGGGCCGATGATGACCGGTCCCTTGAGCACCGCGCCCGCCTCCACCACCGCGGTCTCGTGGATGGCGCTGTCGCCCTGGCGCCGATAGCCGGGACCGAGGCGCGCCAGCAGCACCCTGACCTGCTCCTCGCAGGCGCCGGTATGCGTCCAGGGCGCGGCGGGCTCCAGGCCCAGACTGGGCCAGGCGGTGATGAAGGTGGCGATATCCAGATCCGGCATGACGGGCCTTGGCAGTGGTGGAACGCCTGCCGATTCTGACCTGTGTTCCCAGCGGATGCTCGCCCGGGCGGGCGAACGGCTCAGGCGTCGCGCAGGCGCCCCAGATGGCCGCTGAGCATGGCCGCGACGGTGCGGCAGGTGCTTTCCGCCAGCAGTTCCTCATCGAACAGCAACTCCACGGTGGAGTGGATCAGCTCGACCACGATCCGCGCGACCTGGGCGACGGCGGCCGGCGGCAGGCTGGGCAGCAGCAGTACCAGCAACGCGGCCTGCTGCGCCGCCACCCGGCGGTGCGAATCCAGGCGCACGTGCTCCAGCGAGGGCACCGCGCGCAGCGCCTTGAGGATCCACATGCCACCGGCGGTCTCGGCGGTGACCCGGTAGGTATCCAGCAAAAGCCCGGTCAAGACGTCTTCCACCCGCTCCAAAGGACCGGCCAGCAGCTCGGCATTGATCCGCCCGTCTATCTGCGCATTCTGCTTCTCCAGCAGGCGCCGGCCCAGTTCCTCCAGCAGGGCGTACTTGTTGGGAAAGTAGCGGTAGAGCGCCGGCGGGGTCAGCCCCGCGCAGTCGCAGACCAGATTGGTCGACAGCCGCTCGATGCCGACCTGACAGAGCACCTCCGCCGCCGCGGCCAGGATGCGTTCGTAGGTTTCCGCTGCCCGCTGCTGGCTGGGGCGGGCCTTGGGCGTGGCGCGGGGGGATGGAGCGGACTCTTTGGCGACCATGAAAAAGCTCTCGGCTAGACGAAAAAACACCTTGATGGGCAGTAAAATGATAGTTATAACTATCGTGTAGCGACAACTATCATATCAGCAACCGCGTTGCCCTTACTGCCTCCAGCCACAACCACAACAAACAGCAGGAGTCTCCTCCATGAAAACACCCTTCGCGCTCGCCGTCGCCCTCTGGGCGCTACCCCTGGCCCCGGTTCTGGCGGCCGACGCCGCACCGGTCCAGGGTCTCTGGCTGACCGCCGACCAGGGCGCCGCCGTCAAGGTCACGCCCTGCGCCGACAACGCCAGTGCCCTGTGCGGCACCATCGTCTGGGACAAGGACGCCGGCAATGCCCATGACACCTGCGGCACCCGCATCTTCCAGATGAGTCGCGACGACGGCGGCACCTGGCGCGACGGCTGGGTGTTCGATCCGCGCGATGGCAAGAAGTACAAGGGCTACGTCCGCCGCAAGGGCGACGACCTCAACATCCGCGCCTATGTCGGCACCGAGGTGCTCGGCAAGACCGAACAGCTCACCCCGCTGAGCACCCTCCCCGCCACCCCGCACTGCAGCTAAGCCACCGCAAGGAGCGACCCCATGAACCGGATTCTTCACCGCACCCAGGCGGCGGCCCTGCTGTGCCTGAGCATTCTCGGCAGCGCGGTCCAGGCCGATGACGACCTGGCCAGCTATGCTCTGACCATCACCCCGAGCCTGCTCTCGGACGTGCGCAACCGCAGCATCTCGGATTCGCTCAATCGGCCAGGGGCCAAGGTCACCGTGGAATTCGCCCACGAAAGCGGCCTGATCGGCCTGGCGGAACTCGGCACCGTGAGCAAGAAGCAGTTCCTCGACGGCGATGGCGCCAACGTGCTGCTGGCCGGCGGCTACCGCTTCGGCGATCCGGAGGCCTGGCACTTCGGCGTCGGGCTGGCCGGGGAATTCTTTCCCGGGGCCCACTTCAAGGCGCCCAGCCGCATCGATCCGGAGACCGGCGCCCCCGATGGCTTGCGCAGCACCAACTACAACAGCCAGTTCGCCGTGCTGGAGATCGGCTACGGGGCACTGCAGGGGCGCATCCTCAACGTGCTCTCGGAAAACTATCGCGGTGCCAACACCGCCGGCGTCTGCGGCGCCCAGCTGCAATTCAACCCCGATCCCACCAAGGGCCTGGAGTGCTATGCCAAGGGCGAGCACAACTCCCGCGGCAGCCTGCTCTACGACCTGGACTATCGCTACGAGCTGACCCCGCGCACCAGCCTCAAGCTGCACGCCGGCTACCAGCAGATCCGCAATTTCTCCGAGGCCAACTTCAGCGACTACGGCGTCGGCCTGGTGCATCGCCACTGGGGCTTCGACTTCGGCCTGGACTACCTGAGCCCCCATACCCGGGCGCGCGAACTCTACATCGCCGAAGACGGCGACCATCAGCGCGCGACGGACGAGGCCCGCTGGGTGCTGTCCGTGGCCCGTCCCTTCTGAGCCGGCGCCCATGAAACCTCACGTCTTCGCCACGCCGCCCGCGCCGGCCCAGGCCACCGCCCTCGACGGCCTGGTGCTGGTGGTGGACCTCGGCACCTCCGGCTGCAAGAGCGCGCTGGTCACCCTTGGCGGCGAGGTGGTCGCCTGGACCTTCCATGGCGTCACCCTGCACGTCGAAGGGCACAGCGCCGAACAGGAACCGGAAGACTGGTGGCAGGCCTTCCTGCGCGGCGCCGGCGAATTGCTGGCGGCGGATCCGGCGCGGCGGCGGCGGGTGGTGGCGGTGTGCTGCTCGACCCAGACCGAGGGCACGGTGTGCGTGGACGCCAACGGCCAGGCCCTGGGCCGGGCGCTGCTCTGGCTGGACATGCGCGGCGCCGAATCCGTGGCGCGGCGGGTCGGCGGCGGCCGGCTCAAGGTGGCCGGTTACTCGCCGTTCAAGCTGTGGCGCTGGATCCGCCTCACCGGCGGCGCGCCCTCGCTGTCGGGCAAGGATTCCGCCGGGCACATCGCCTATCTGCAGGACCACCAGCCGGAGCGCTATGCGCGCACGGTGAAGTTTCTCAATGTCCTCGACTTCATGAATCTGCGCCTTACCGGTCGCTGCTGCGCCACCGCCGATTCCATCTGCACCGCCTGGATCACCGACAACCGCGATTCGCGTCAGGTGAAGTACGACGCCGGGCTGATCCGCACCCTGGGCTTCGACCGCGACAAGCTGCCCGATCTGGTGGATTCCGCGGAGGTGATCGGTACCCTGACCGGCGCGGTGGCCGCCCAGCTCGGTCTGCCGCGCAGCACGCCGGTGGTGGCCGGCTCGGTGGACACCTCGGCAGTGGCGGTGGGCTCCGCGGTGGAAGACTTCGCGCCGCACCTCTACCTGGGCACCTCCTCCTGGCTGGGCGCCCACGTGCCCTTCAAGAAGTCCGATGTCCTGCGCCACATGGCCGCCGTGCCCAGCGCGGTCAAGGGCCGCTACCTGGCCATGGCGCTGCAGACCGCGGCGGGTGCCAACCTGTCCTTCCTGCGCGACAAGGTGCTCTACCACCCGGACGAACTCCTCAGCGACGAACAGCACCCGGATCTCTATGCGCTGCTCGACCGCATCGCCGCCCGGGTGCCGGCCGGCGCCCGCGGGCTGCTCTACACCCCCTGGCTGTATGGCGAGCGCAGCCCGGTGGACGATCCCAGCCTGCGCGCGGCGCTGATCAACCTGTCGCTGGAGCACACGCGGGAAGACATCATCCGCGCCTTTCTCGAAGGGGTGGCGCTTAACACCCGCTGGATGCTGGAACCCTTCGGCCGCTTCCTCGGCCGCCGACCGGAGCGGATCACCGCGGTGGGCGGCGGCGCCCAGTCCAATCTCTGGTGCCAGATCATGGCCGACGTCACCGGCCACGTGATCGCCCAGCCCGATGCGCCCATCCAGGCCAATGCCCGGGGCTCGGCCTATATCGCCGCCGCCGGCATCGGCGCCCTGACCTTCAGCGACGTGCCGGCGCTGCAGCGACCGCCGCGTCTCTACCAGCCTTGCCCCCAGGCGCGGGCGCGCTACGACGACAGCTACGCCACCTTTCTCGAAGTCCGCCGGCGCCTGGCGCCGCTCTACCGCCGCCTCAACCCCAACCAGGGAGCCCGACCATGAGCGATACCCTCGAAGCGCGCGAACAGGTGGTCGATCTCTGCCTGCACCTGGTGCGCCGCGGCTTCTTCGCCGCCACCGGCGGCAACCTGGCCCTGCGCCTGGACGCCGAGCGAATCGCGGTGACCCCCTCCGCCCTCGACTACTACCAGATGGGCGCGGAAGACGTCTGCATCCTGCGCCTGGCCGACCTGCACCAGCTCGAAGGCGATCGCGCACCCTCGGTGGAAACCGGGCTGCACGCCCGGGTGCTGCGGCGCTTTCCGGCCGCGGGCTGCAGCCTGCACACCCACCAGCCGCTGGCCAGCGCCTGCACCCTGCTGGGCGAGGCCCTGAGCGTCGACGACCCCGAGCGCTGGCCCGAACTGGGCCGCCGCTTGCCGCTGGTGGGCTATGCCCCCTCCGGCACCGGCTGGCTGGCCAAGCGCCTGGATCGCGCCCTGAGCGCCGAGAGCCCGGCCTATCTGCTGCGCAACCACGGGGTGCTCTGCTACGGCGCCAGCGCGCGCCAGACCCTGGCGGTGCTGGAGCAGCTGGAAGCCTTCTGCGAGCACTACCTGGTCGGCCGTATCGCCAACCGACCCGGCGTCTCCGCCGCCGACAGCCTGGCGCGCCAGCGCCTGCTGACCACCCTCACCGCCTCCCTCCCGTCCTGAGGTCCGCCATGAACCAGCCCCTGACCACCCCGCCGCCCCTGGTGCCCACGCCGCCGGCGATTTCCGCCTGGCCGGATACCGAGACGCTCTATCGCCGTTTCGACGCCCTGGTCAAACAGCCCATGCGCCCGCTGCGCCGCGAGGCGCTGGCCAAGGTCATGGGCTATTTCGACGAGCGCTGCCAGGGCTCGCGGCGGCTCGCCGAAGAAGCCAAGCGCTTCATTCCCGGGGGCATCCAGCACAACCTGGCGTTCAACCATCCCTTCCCCCTGGCCATCGCCCGGGCGGAGGGCGCCCACCTCACCGACGTCGACGGCAACCAGTACATCGACTTCCTCCAGGCCGGCGGCCCCACCCTGCTCGGCTCCAATCATCCCGGCGTGCGCGACCAGGTCCAGCGCATCCTCGCCGAGTGCGGCCCGGTCACCGGCCTGCTGCACGAATACGAGGTCAAGCTCGCCGAACTGGTCTGCCAGAGCGTGCCCGGCATCGACCAGGTGCGGCTGCTGGGCTCGGGCACCGAGGCGGCCATGGCCGCGGTGCGCCTGGCACGGGCCTATACCGGGCGCCGCTGGATCATCAAGATCGGCGGGGCCTATCACGGCTGGAGCGATCAGCTGGTGTACGGCATGCGCCTGCCCGGCACCGGGCGCATGGAGGCCCTCGGCATTCCCCGGGGCGCCACCGCCCACACCCAGGAAAGCCCGCCCAACGACCTCGACGCCCTGCGCCGGCGGTTGCAACTCAATCGCCTGCGCGGCGGCACCGCGGCGGTGCTGGTGGAACCCTTCGGCCCGGAGAGCGGCACCCGCCCGGTGCATCCGCAGTTCAATCGCGAGGTGCGCAAGCTCTGCGACGAATTCGGCGCCCTGCTGATCTTCGACGAGGTGGTGACCGGTTTTCGCGCCGGCATGGGCGGTGCCCAGGGCTACTTCAAGGTGCTGCCGGATCTCACCGTGCTCGGCAAATGCCTCACCGGCGGCTATCCCATGGCCGGGGCCCTGGGCGGCAAGGCCGAGGTCATGCAGCTGCTGGTGGGCGGCATCGGCACCTCGTCGAAGCGCGCCTTCGTCGGCGGCACCCTGTCGGCCAATCCGCTGTGCTGCGTGGCCGGCTACTACGCCCTCAAGGAGATCCAGCGCCTCGACGCCGCCGGCCAGGCCGGTCGTGCCGGCGATCGGCTGCGCCAAGGGCTGGACGAGATCATCGAGCGCCGCAACCTGCCCTATGTCGCCTACAACCTGGGCTCCATCGTCCATCTGCAGACCTCCGGCGTGCTGCTGCTCGACACCGGCAACCCGCTCAAGCTGCTGCGGGTGCGCAACGAAGCCAAGGCGCGCAAGCACATGATGGAAGAGATGGGCGCCGCCTACACCGCCCATGGCCTCATCACCCTGGCCGGCAGCCGCATCTACACCAGCCTGGCCGACACCGACGCCGTGATCGACGACGCCCTGGAGCGTTTCGACCGGGTCTTCCAACTGGTATGAGGCCGCCCATGAAAGCCGAACTGCGCCAGCAATGGCTGGATCTGCAGCAACGCCTGGCCCGCCAGGGCGAACGCTCGGCCCTGGCCCTGTCGGTACGCATACCGGGGGCGGGCAGCCTCTGGTACGGCACCCTGGGCGATGCCGCCCCCTGCGAGATCGAGCTGACCCGCAGCAGCGGCGGCGCCCTCGATCACGCACTCGTCTACCGCTCGCGACCGGATGTCGGCGCCATCATCCAGGGGGCCGGGCGCTATGGGCAGCATGTGGCGGACTTCGGCGGCCAGTTGCCGCAGCTGTTCGACGAGCAGGCCCGGCACCTGGGCCGGATGGCGCCCGCGGTGGCCAGGGGCGACGCCCTGGCGGAAGCCCTGGCCGACCAGGGCAACGTCCAGCTGCTCGGCGGCCACCCGCTGTGCCTGGGGACCACCGCCAGCCGCGCCGCCCTCAATGCCGAGCTGTTCGAGAAATGCGCCAAGGCCTACACCCTGGCCCAGGCCACCGGCGCCGTGCTCACCCGCCTGCCCTGGTGGGTGGTGCTGATCGCCACCCGCCGGCTCCAGCGCGACCAGCGCGCCGCCGCCGAGGCCTTCCGCCAGGGCCGGCTGCCGGCGGAAAGCCGCGGTTACTAGTTACTCTTCGAAGGTAGAGCCCATGACCGTCACCTCGCCCTCTCCGCCCCGCCAGGTCTGCGCCGCGCTGCTGCTGGGGTCCCTGGCCCTGCTCATCCTCGGCCTGCAGCCGCTGCTGCTCGGCGAGCTGTTCACCAGCGGTCGGGCCAGCCTCGATGGCCTGGGCCTGGTGGCCATGGGCGAGATCGTCGCCCTGGGCCTGGGGGTCATCGCTGGCGAGGCCCTGGGCCCGCGCCTGGGGCTGCCAGCCGTCCTGGTACCGGCGACGCTGCTGGCGATCGCCGCCGACCTGGCCAGCGCCCAGGCCAGCGGTGATCTGCTGCTGCTCGGCCTGCGCGCCCTCGCCGGCCTCGGCGAAGGCCTGCTGCTCTGGGCGGCGGTCGCGCTGATCGTGCGCCAGCCCGCCGCCGAGCGCCTATCCGGCCTGTTCATGGCGCTGCAGACCTTTTGCCAGGGCCTGCTGGCCGCCCTGCTGGCGCTGTGGATCCTGCCGCGCCTGGGCAGCCCCGGCGGCTTCCGGCTGCTGGCCGGCGTGACCGCCCTGGCCCTGCCACTGACCGCCGCCTTGCCCCGCCGGCTGGCGGCGCTGGAGATCGCTGGCAGCGTGCCCGTCCGCCATCGCTGGCGGCTGCCCCAGGCCCTGCTGCTGGCCTTCGTCGGCTGCCAGCTGGCGGCGGTTGGTGCGCTCTGGGCCTATCTGGAGCCCTATGGCGAAGCCCTCGGGCTGGACGCCAGCCAGGCCCAGACCCTGATCGCCGCGAGCTTTGCCGCCCAGTTGCTTGGTGGCCTGGCCGGTGCAGCCCTGGTGGCCTGGCTGCCGGCCGCCGCCACCCTGATCCTGGCGACCCTGTTGCTGGGCAGCCTCGCCGCGCTGATCTACGGCCTGGCACCAGGGGCGCACCTGACCTTCGCGCTGCTGTGCCTGGCCTTCACCTTTCTCTGGCAGACCCTCACCCCCTTCCAGATCAGCCTGGCGCTGCGGCTGGACGCCAGTGGCCGCGTCGCCACCCTGGTGCCTTCGCTGCAACTGCTCGGCTGCGCCGCCGGCCCGGCGCTGGCGTCCCTCTGGCTGCAGGGCGCCGCGGTCCGGCCCGCCGCCCTGACCAGCGCCTTGCTCGCCCTGCTGGCCCTGGGGTTGGCGGCCCTGCTCGCCCTCAGTGCCCCCGGCTTCCGGCCGGTACCGCGCTGGCGCTGGCAACGCCCAGGCTGAATACTGCCGTCGTCGCCGCGTCGCCTCCTTCCTGCCCCTTGCGGACTGCTGCCATGAATGCGCCCCTCCCCGATCCCGCTCCCGCCCTGGTCGACCCCGAGACCCTGCAGCGACTGTTCGCCGCCCAGGGACCACGCGCCCTGGCCCTGCGCGGTTCCAGCGCCGCCGAGCGGCTGACCCTGCTGCAGCGCCTGCAGGGCGCCCTGGTGGCGCGGCGTGGGGCGCTCTATGCGGCCTTTCGCCAGGACTTCGGCAAGCCGGAGGTGGAGGTGGAACTGTCGGAGATCATGCCGGTGCTGGAAGAGATCCAGCACGCGCGCCGCCACCTGCGCCGCTGGATGAAGCCGCGGCGGGTGCGACCGACCCTGACCTCCCTCGGTTGCCCGGCGCACATCCACAGCCAGCCACGCGGCCGCTGCCTGATCATCGGCCCCTGGAACTACCCGGTCTCCACCCTGCTCGGCCCGCTGGTATCGGCGCTGGCGGCCGGCAACAGCGTGATGCTCAAGCCCTCGGAATTCACCCCGGCGGTCAATGCGGTACTGCGCGAGCTGCTGACCGAGGCCTTCACCCCGGACACCGTGGCCTTTTGCGAAGGCGACGTCACCACCGCCCAGGCGCTCCTGGCGCTGCCCTTCGATCACTTCTTCTTTACCGGCTCCACGGCCGTGGGCCGCCTGGTGATGCAGGCCGCCGCCCGGCACCTGGCCTCGGTGACCCTGGAATTGGGTGGCAAGTCGCCGGCGATCATCGACGCCAGCGCCGATCTGGACGCCGCCTGCGAACTGTTGCTCTGGGGCAAGTTCCTCAATGCCGGCCAGTCCTGCGTCGCCCCCGACCATGTCTTCGTCGCCCGCCGCCTGCTGCCAGCCTTCAAGGAGCGCTGTCGCGCCCTGCTGGTGCAGCGCTACGGCACCGATGCCGCCGCCAGCCCCGACTACGCCCGGCTCATCCACCCGCGCCACGCCAGCCAGCTGATCGGGCTGCTGGAACAGGCCCGGGCCGCCGGCGCGCAGCTGATCCATGGCGGTGCGCACGATGCGGCCGGGTGCTATCTCGCCCCGACCCTGCTGGATTGCTCGGCCGTCGACAGCCCCCTGGACAGCCAGGAGCTGTTCGGTCCGCTCTTGCCGGTGATTGCCTACGACGACCTGGAGGAGGTGCTGCAGCGCATCGACGCCGGTCCCAAGCCCTTGGCGCTCTATCTCTGGAGTCGCGATCGCGCGGTGCAGCGACGGGTCGTCGCTCGCACCAGCTCCGGCAGCGTCGGCCTCAACCTGTGCATGCAGCAGTACACCCAGCTGCACCTGCCCTTTGGCGGCGTCAACCACTCTGGCAGCGGCAGCGCCCATGGCCAGGCGGGTTTTCGCACCTTTTCCCACGAGCGCAGCGTGCTCGCCGCCGGTCCGCTGCTGGCCGTTCGTCTGCTGCTGCCGCCCTATTCGGCGTTCAAGCTGCGGCTGGCGCAATGGGTGTCGCGCCTGACTGGAGGCGGCTAGGTCCAGTACGAGAAGTGCCTGCGCATCGGCGATGCTTCGTTGAAAAGCCCTGGATCGCCAGCCCGGTCGGAATGCTCCTTTACCGCACCTACACTGCGCTTCCTCCGCTTTTTGATGGGTGAGCGCTCACCCTTCAAGCAGCCTTGGGCCTTTACTCCCCGTGGTCGTTTCAACTCGCCTCACCTGCGCTCGGCGACGTTCGTACAGGATCGAGAAAACGCCCGGCAGGGCGCACCATCCGCCGGGAATGACGCTGCCGAGGATGCACGAGCGGCAAACCAGCCTTTAGAATGACGGGCCGCCAGCCTTGGGCGTGCCAATCTGCAATCGGCGCGGTCCAAGCCCGGCATGGGTTACCCTTGCACGTGAATTCTATTGGAGCGGTGAGCTGAACGATGGGCTTTGAGCAACTAGCTGAACTACGCGACCGCCTGCGGGCCGAAAAAGCGCAGGTAAAGACCGAGAGCAACGAGCGGCCGGCGCGGAGACCTTCACCGAAAGCCAAGCCCCGCGAGCAGAAGCCCCGCGAGCAGGATCCGGTGGTCGAAGGCATCCGCCGTCTGCAAAAGCACTTCCCGCTGGCCTTTCCGGTCAATCCGGCCCCCAAGGTGCCGCTCAAGGAAGGCATCCTGAAGGACGCCGAGCAGCACCTGGAGCGCCTGGGCATCACCGGTGACCAGCTCAAGCAGTCGATCGCCACCTGGTGCCGTGGCACCCGCTACTGGGCGGCCATGACCGAAAACGCCCCGCGCCTGGATCTGGATGGCCAGCCGGCTGGCACCGTGACCGCGTCCCAGGCGGTCTATGCCAAGCAGCAGGCACGCCGCCAGCGCGCCCAGGCCCGCCGTGAGCAGGCCAAGGCCAAGGCGGACACCGCCGCGCCGGTCGAAGCTGAGGCGCCTGCAGCGGTCGAGGCTATCGCCGCTCCCGCGGACGACGCCTCCGCCTGAGACCCGCTGCCCCTGTCGCCCTGACAGGGGCAGTCGTTCCGGACGCCTGCCACGCTAGGACCGCCTTCCCGGCAACTCGATCCGCATGACCGTGCCGCCACCCTCGCGCCCCAGGGCGACGATGCGGCCCTGATGCGCCGCGCAGATGGCGCGGGCGATGGACAGGCCCAGGCCGCTGCCGCCCAGGTGACGTGCCCGGGAGCTGTCGGCGCGCCAGAAGCGGTGGAAGACCCGCTCGCGGTCGGCTTCGGCGATGCCCGGGCCGCGATCCCGGAATTCCAGCACCAGCCCTTCGGCGAGGGCCCGCTGGACGATCTCCAGTTCGCCGCCGCTGGCGCCATAGCGTAGGAAATTTTCCAGCAGGATGTTGAGCAACTGGCCGATGCGATCGCGGTCGGCATACAGCCGTTGGCGGGGATCGAGCTCCAGGCGAAGTCGTATCGCCTCGGCCTGCAGCTGGGGCGCGAACCAGGCCAGTCGCTCTTCCACCAGCGCCGCCAGGGCGAAGGGCCGCTGGTCCAGCGCCAGTTGTCCGGCCTCGGCCAGCGACAGGGTATGCAGGTCGCCGACCAGGGTGTTGAGCAGGTCGAGCTGGCGCTTGACCATCTGCAACTGGCGGGCATCCGCGGGAAAGACCTCGTCGAGGATGCCCTGCACCCGCACCGAGGCGGCGTTGAGCGGGGTGCGCAGCTCATGGGCGAGGATGGCGCTGGAATCCCGCACGTCGCGTTCGTATTGCTGCAACCGCGCGGTGAGGCTGTTGAAGTCCAGCGCCAGGCGGCGCAACTCCGCGGGTGCCGTCTCGGCTACCTCCAGCCGGGTGTCCAGATCGCCCGACGCCACCCGCCGCGCCGCCGCGGCGATGGCGGAGAACTGGCTCGACAGCGGGCGTGACAGCCGAAAGCCGGCAAGCAGGATCAAGGGCACGGCCGCCAGCACCAGGCCCGCCAGCACCCACCAGTCGCGGCTGGCGATCCCGGGCAGGAAATAGCGCACCGGATAGTAGTGGCTGAACAGCGCCCAGAGCCGCGCCTCGTGCTCCTGCGGATCGGCGCGCAGCTGGAGGATTTCCGCCCGCGCCGCCTGGGGCACCTGGCGCAGCACCCACCAGTCGCCGAAGAGAAACCAGAGGGTACATGCCGGCGGCGATCAGCAGCACCGCGCCCAGAGCCAGCAGGCTCATGCGCCAGCCAACCCAGCGCCCCAGCGGGGCCTGGCGCTTCATGAAAAGCGATAGCCGATGGCGCGTACCGTCACCGGCACGCCGGGAATGCCCGCCGCCTCCAGCTTGCGCCTGAGGTTGTGCAGGTGGGTGTCCACCACCCGCGCCAGGGCCTCGCTCTCCGGCAGGCAGCGCTCCAGCAATTCCTCGCGGGTAAAGGCCTTGTGCGGAGTGCGCATCAGGGTGGCGAGCAGGCCGAATTCGGTGGGCGTCAGCTCCAGGACGCGCGCCTCGAACGTGGCGCTGAAACTCTCCAGATCCACCGTCAGGGCCCCATGGCGCAGCCAGCGATCATCGCGCGGCGCCTGATGACAGCGGCGCAGCACCGCGTGCACCCGCGCCACCACCTCTTTGGGGTTGTAGGGCTTGACCACGTAATCGTCGGCGCCATAGCGCAGGGCGCCGAGCTTTTCCGGCTCGTCGCCGATGGCGGTAACCATGATCACCGGGGTATCCCCGGCGCGGCGGATCTGCGCCAGCACCTCGGTGCCACCAAGGCGCGGCAACATCATGTCGAGCAGGACCAGGTCGGGTCGCTCGCGCTGGAACAGGTCCAGCCCCTGGCGGCCGTCCTCGGCGAGCATCACCGTGAAGCCGTCGCGCCGCAGGTAGGCCTCCAGCACGCTGGCGCTGTCGGCGTCGTCTTCGACGATGAGTATGAGGTTGTCGCCCACGTCCGCTCTCTTGATCGAATCTCGACAATTCGCCGAAGGAATCTTGATTCGGCGTCCCTAGGCTGCGACCCATGCCTTGCATTGGGTCTGCCTGCCATGCCTTCACTCGCCGCTTCCGTCACCTGCCCGCTGCTGCTGGTCAGCCTGCTGGGCCTCAGCGGTTGCTCGCTGATTCCCGACTACCAGCGGCCGGCACTGCCGGTGCCCGCGCACCTGGGGCAGTGGCAACGCCCGGACGCTACGCCCGCGGCGGTCGTCGACCTCAGTCCGGAGGAGCGCCAACTGCTGGCCGCGGTCAGCGCTGAAGCCCTCCTGCCAGAGCTGGCGAGCCAGGCGCTGGCGGGCAATCGAGACTACCGGATAACCCAGCTCAGGGTCGAGCAGGCGCGGGCGCAGCTGGGAGCCCGCCAGGCCGAGCGCTGGCCCACCCTGGGCCTGGCGGTGCAGCGTCCGCGTCAGCGCTTCGCCGATCCGGCGCTGGACGAACGCTACCAGCAGGACCTGGCCACCGCCACCCTGGGCGTGGACGCCTTCGAACTGGACTTCTTCGGCCGCGTGGCCAGCCTGGGTGAAGAAACCCGCCACCAGCTGCTGGCCAGTGCCTATGGCCAGCAAGCCGCGCGCGGCGCCCTGGTGGTCGAGGTGGCGCGCCTCTTCCTGCTGGCCCGCGAGGCCGATGCCCAGGTCGCCAGCGCCCAGGCCATGGCCGCGCTCAGCGACCAGCTGATGCAGCGCACCCAGGCGCGCATCGCCGCCGGCGACCTGGCTCCGGCCGCACTGGAGCCCCTGACCCAGGCTGCCCTGGAGGCGCGCCAGCAGGTGCGACAGCGGCTGGGTCAGCGCACCCAGGCCTATGGGGCGCTGGCCTGGGTCACCGGCTACCGGCTGGCACCCTCCCCCAGCGCTGCGCCTGCCCTCGCCGGTCCTCCGCCGGAGCTGCCCGGCGAGTTGGCCGACCTGCCTTCCAGCCGCCTGCTGGAGCGTCTCGACGTGCGCGCCGCCGAGGAACGTCTGCAGGCGGCCAACGCCAGCATCGGCGCGGCCCGCGCCGCCTTTTTCCCGAGCATCCGCCTGAGCACCGCGGTGGGCCTGGCCAGTCCGCAATTGCAGGATCTGTTCAGCGCCGGGCAGGGGCTGCGACTGCTGACGCCGTCGCTGTCCCTGCCGCTGCTCGACGGCGGGCGCAACGGCGCCAACCTGGATGCGGCCAGGACCGCTCGCGACCTGGCCCTGGCCGCCTACGAGCGCACCCTGCAGGACGCCTTTCGCGACCTGGCCGACGGCCTGGAGGAGCGCCGCCTGCTGCTCGCGCAGCGCCAGACCCTGGACGCCCAGCTGCAGCTGAGCCACCAGCGCCGCCAGCGCCTGGCGCGCCAGTGGCAGGCCGGGGCTGGCGATCCCGGCGCCAGCCTGCAGGCCGGCCTCGACGACCTGCGCGCCAGTGAGACGCTGCGCCGGACCGAGCAGGCCCTGCGCCTCAATCGCCTGCGCCTGTACCGCGCTCTGCACGGCCTGGATCACCCTTCCGCCACCCGAGAGGACCTGCCATGACCCGCACCGCCCTGCTGCCGCTGCTGCTTTGCCTGACGCCCCTGGCCGGCCAGGCGGCCGACGCCTCGCCCTGGGGCGACCACACCGATGTCAGCCTCGGCTTGGTGGCCGGCGCGGTCAGTCGCTACCTGGGTTCGGCCGACTATCGGCCGCAGCTGCTGCCCCTGATGGTGGTCCAGCGCGGCCCCTTCTTTGCCGACACCAGTCGCGGCCTCGGCCTGCAATGGCAGTCGGCCCGGGGGCTGACCCTCAGCGGCGCCCTCAACTACGACGTCGGCCGCGATGACCGCGACAACGCCTGGCGGCCAGGCGCCGACCGGCTGCGGGGGATGGGCGAGGTCGACGGCGCCACGGTGCTGGACCTCACCCTGAGCCAGGCCCTGGCGCCCTGGCTCAGTCTCAACGCCGAGGGCGAATGGCGGCTGGCCGGCGCCCGGCGCGGCTCTCGCTATCGGCTGGGGGTGGAAGCCATAGGCCTGCACACCGACCAGGACACCCTGGCGCTGGATCTCGACGCCCACGCCGGCGACCGCCGCTTCAACCAGACCTATTTCGGCGTCACCGCCGCCCAGAGCGCCGCCAGCGGCTTCGCCCCGGCGCGTCTCGACCAGGGCATCCATGCCTATTCCGCCGCGCTGAACTGGTTGCACACCTTCGATCCGCACTGGAGTTCGGTGGCGACCCTGACCACCACCTACTACGGCGACCAGGCACGCGACAGCCCGCTGCGGCAGCGCGCCACCGCCACCACCGCCCAAGTCGCCCTGACCTACAGCTTCTGATCCTGGAGCCCGCCATGCCCGGCCCGCGCCTGACCTCCGCCCTCACCCTCCTCCTGCTGCTGCCCCTGCTGGGCGGCTGCTCACCGGATGAACGCCCCGGTCCGGTGCCCCTGCGCACCGTCAAGCTCGCGCCGGTCGCCCGGCTGACGGCCCAGGCGCCGCTGCTGCCCGGCCTGGTGCGCCAGCCACGCAGCACGGCGCTGGCCTTCGAGAATGGCGGGCGGGTGCTGCGGGTGGCCGTGGACGTGGGCGCGCGGGTCGCGGCCGGGCAGGTGCTCGCCGAGCAGGATGGCGAGCCGGCGCGTCTGCGCCTCGACCAGGCCAGCGCCCGGGTGCAGGCCGCCCGGGTAGACCTGGACCAGCGCCGCGCCGGACAACAACGGGCCCGGCAGCTGTTCGCCGAGGGCAACCTGGCCAAGGCCGAGCTGGAAGCCGCCGACGCCGCCCTGGGCGCGGCCCAGGCGCAGCAAAGAGGCGCGGAGGCGGAGCTGGCGCTGGCACGCCGCGCGCTGGCCGAGACCCGGCTGGTGGCGCCCTTCGCGGGCCAGATCGTCCTGCGCGCGCCGGAGCCGCTGCGACTGCTGGGCGCGGGCGAGACCCTGCTCGAATTGCAGGCCGAGGGTGAACGCCAGGTGGTGGTGCAGGTACCAGCCGCCCTGGCCCAGGGGCTGACGCCCGGCGCCCAGGCGCAGGCCTATGCCACGCGCGACGGCAAGCCCCTGGCGCTCCAGCTGGTCGGTCTTTCGCCGCGCGCCGAACAGGGCCTGCTGCAGGAAGCGGTCTTCGCCCTCGACCAGGGGGCGCCGGCCCTGCCCAGCGGCAGTCTGCTGGACGTGCGCCTGCCGCTGCCGGTCCAGGCCCAGCTGGCGGTGCCCCTGGGCGCGCTGCTGCCCGGTCAGCGCGGCAGCGCGGGGCAGGTCTTCGTCTACCAGCCGGAAACGCGGCAGGTGAAGCCGCGCCCGGTCACGGTGGCGGCCCTGCAGCAGGGCCAGGCGCTGATCGCCAGCGGCCTCGCCGAGGGCGAGCAGATCGTGGTGGCCGGCGCGGCATTCCTGCGCGCCGGCGAGCAGGTGCTGCCCTATCAGCCCAGCACCTTGCTCACGGGGGAGTAGGCCATGTCCCTGACCGCTTTCGCCCTGCGCCGGGGTCGCCTGGTGCTCTTCATCGCCCTGGCCCTGTTGCTGGGCGGGATCTATGCCTTTCTCGGCTTTCCGTCCCAGGAGGAACCCAGCGTGACCGTGCGCGACGCCCTGGTCAGCGTTGCCCTGCCCGGCCTGCCCAGCGACCGGGTGGAGGAATTGCTGGCCAAGCCGCTGGAAGACCGGCTGCGCGAATTGCCCGAACTCAAGACCCTGGTGACCACCCTGAGACCCGGACAGGCCATCATCCAGCTCACCGCCCGGGACGAGATCAAGGACCTGCCGGCGCTCTGGCAGCGCGTCCGCAACAAGGTCGCCGAGGTGGCGCCAGGGCTGCCCGAGGGCATCCAGGGCCCGCTGGTGGACGATGACTTCGGCCGGGTGGCGGTGGCGTCCATCGCCGTGACCGCGCCCGGTTTTTCGCCGAGCGAACTGCGTCGCGAGGTGGAAGGCCTGCGCCGCGCCCTCTATGGCCTGCCCGGGGTCGACCGTATCGCCCTCTATGGCCTGCAGGACGAGCGCGTCGTCCTGACCCTGGACGCCACGGCGCTGGCCCGCCTGGACCTGTCGCCCCAGGCGCTACTGGCGCAACTGCGCACCCGCAACGAGCTGGTCAGCGGCGGCAGCCTGCGCGCGGGAGAACGCGTGCTCAGCCTGGCCATCAGCGGCGAACTGGCCGATCCCGCCGCGCTGCGCGCCGTGCCGATCCAGCTGGCCGAAGGCCGCGCCGTGCCCCTGGCCGAGCTGGCCCAGGTGCGGATCGAGTCCGCGCAACCGGTGCGCAGCGCCGCCTTCTATCGAGGCGAACGCGCCCTGGTGCTGGGCATCGCCATGACCCCGGGCCGCAACGTCGAAGCCTTCGGCGCCGCGCTGCACGACCGGCTCGAGGAACTGGCGACCACCCTGCCCACCGGCTTCGCCCTGCATCGGGTGACCTTCCAGGCCGAGGTGGTGCACCACGCCATGGCGCGCATGCAGCACGTGCTGATGGAAACCATGGTGATCGTCATGGCCGTGGTCATGCTGTTCCTGGGCTGGCGCCTGGGATTGATCGTCGGCGCCATCGTCCCGCTCACGGTGCTGGCGACCCTGCTGGTCATGCGCGCCCTGGGCATCGAGTTGCAGACGGTGTCCATCGCCGCGCTGATCCTGGCGCTGGGGCTGCTGGTGGACAACGGCATCGTCATCGCCGAGGACATCGAACGGCGCCTGCGCGCGGGCGAAGAACGTCGCGCCGCCTGCGAGGCCGCCGGCCGGACCCTGGCCATCCCGCTGCTGACCTCTTCGCTGGTGATCATCCTGGCCTTCTCGCCCTTCTTTCTCGGCCAGACCAGCACCAACGAATACCTGAGGTCCCTGGCCGTGGTGCTGGCACTGACCCTGCTGGGCTCCTGGGCGCTGAGCCTGACGGTGACGCCGCTACTCTGCCTGCGCCTGGTGCCGGACCCCAGCCATGGCGGTACCAGCACCGACAGCGCCCTGCACCGCGGCTATCGCCGCCTGCTGGAGGTCCTGCTGCAGCATCGGCTGGCCTATCTGCTGGCCATGCTCGGGTTGCTGACCCTGGCCACCCTCAAGCTGCTCAGCTTGCCCTACGACTTCCTGCCGCCCTCGGATCGCAACCAGTTCCAGATCCCCCTCCAGCTGGAACCGGGCACCTCGGCCCAGCGTACCCTGGAACTCATGCAGGGCTTCAGCCGCTGGCTAGGCGAGGATGCCGATATCGCCGCGAGCATCGGCTACGTCGCCGAGGGCGGACCGCGCATCGTGCTGGGCCTGAATCCGCCGCTGCCCGGTCCCAATGTCGCCTATTTCACCGTCACCACCCGCCCGGACGCCGATCTCGCCCAGGTCATGGCCCGGGTCGGCGAGCAGCTGACCCGGGCCTATCCCGAGGTACGCGCCCAACCCAAGCGCTTTTCCCTGGGCACCACCGAAAGCGGCCTGGCGGTCTATCGCCTGAGCGGTCCGGACGAGACGGTCCTGCGTCAGCTGGGTGCCAACCTGGCCGACCTGCTCGCCGCCGTCCCCGGGACCCGCGACATCCAGGACGACTGGGGTCCGCGGCTGCTGCGCTACCAGGTCGAGGTCGACCCGGCCCGGGCCCGCGCCGCCGGACTCGACCGGCGCGACCTGGCCCAGGCGCTGCAACTGGCCGGTGACGGCCTGAGCGGCGCCCAACTCCGCGACGGCCAGTATCCGGTCGAGATCGCCGCGCGCAGCACGCCCCGCGGTGGGGATCCGGGCACCCTGCTGGTCTATCCCCAAGACGGCGGCGCACCGCTGCCACTGGCGGCGGTGGCCCGGATCGAGCTGGCCAGCGAGGCCGGGGTCAAGGTCAGGCGCAACCTGCAGCGCACCCTCACGGTCAGCGTCCGCAATCCCGGTATGACCGCCGCGACCCTGGTCGCCACCCTCGCGCCCCAGTTGCCCACCCTGCAGTTGCCACCCGGTTACCGCCTGGAGCTGGGCGGCGAGAGCGAGGATTCCGCCGCCGCCAACGACGCCCTGCTGCGCTATCTGCCACTGGCCGCCGTGGCCATGCTGCTGCTGTTCCTCTGGCAATTCGATTCCTGGCGCAAGGTGCTGATCATCGTCGCCAGCATCCCCTTCATCCTCATCGGCGTGGCCCTGGCGCTGTGGCTGAGCGGCCATCCCTTCGGCTTCATGGCCACCTTCGGCCTGCTGTCCCTGGCCGGCATCATCGTCAACAACGCGGTGCTGCTGCTCGAACGCATCGAAGCCGAACGCCAGGCCGGCAAGCCCCTCGTCCCGGCGCTGCTCGACGCCGCCGGCGAGCGCCTGCGGCCGATCATCATGACCAAGCTCACCTGCATCCTCGGCCTCATCCCGCTGATGCTCTTTGCCGGTCCGCTGTGGACCGGCATGGCCATCAGCATGATCGGCGGCCTGGCACTGGGCACCCTGGTGACCCTGGGGCTGATCCCGGTGCTCTACGCCCTGCTGTATGGCCGGCACCAGGACAGCTGAACGAGGCACCGGCGGCGTGGCTGTCCTGCTCCCGCGAGCTCGGGCTCAGGTGGTGGCGCCCAGTTGCCAGGGGACGAATTCGTTCTGCCCGTAGCCGTGCAACTCGCTGCGGCTGCGCTCGCCCGACGCCAGTGCCAGCAGCCGTTCGAAGATGAAGGCGCCGCGCTCTTCCAGAGTGGTGCTGCCGTCGACCAGGCCGCCGCAATCCACGTCCATGTCGTCGCGCTGGCTTTCCCAGAGGCGGGTGTTGGTGGCGATCTTCAGCGACGGCGTCGGCGCACAGCCATAGGCCGAACCCCGGCCGGTGGTGAAGGCGATGAGGTTGGCCCCTCCCGCCACCTGGCCGGTGGCTGAGACCGGGTCGTAGCCGGGGGTGTCCATGAACACCAGGCCCGGGCTGCGTACTGGCTCGGCGTAGCCATAGACCGCCATGAGATCGGTGGAGCCGGCCTTGATCACCGCGCCGAGGGATTTTTCCAGGATGGTGGTCAGGCCACCCGCCTTGTTGCCCGCCGAGGGGTTGTTGTCCAGGCTGGCGCAGAAGCGGGCGCAATAGTCTTCCCACCAGCGGATGCGCTCCACCAGGCGTTCGCCCACCGCCGGGCTGGCGGCGCGCCGGGTGAGCAGGTGTTCGGCGCCGTAGATCTCCGGGGTTTCCGAGAGGATGGCGGTGCCCCCGGCGGCCACCAGCATATCCACCGCCCGGCCCAGCGCCGGGTTGGCGCTGATGCCGGAATAGCCGTCCGAGCCGCCGCACTGCAGGCCGAGGATCAGGTGCCGGGCACTGACCGGTTCGCGCTGCACCGCATTGGCCGCGGGCAGCAACGCTTCCACCGCGGCGATGCCCCGGGCCACGGTGGCGGTGGTGCCGCCGCTGTCCTGGATAGTGAGGGTGCGCAATCCCGCGTGCTCGCTGAGGCCCTGGTCGGCCAGCAGCGTGGGGATCTGGTTGGCTTCGCAACCCAGGCCGATGAATAGCACCGCGGCGAAGTTGGGGTGGGACGCATAGCCGCCCAGGGTCCGGCGCAGCACCGCCATGCCCTCGCCCTGGGTATCGATGCCACAGCCGACGCCATGGGTCAGGGCGACCACGCCGTCGACGTTGGGATAGGCCCCGAGCGCCGCGGGATGGACGTCGCGGCGAAAATGGTCGGCCACCGCCCGCGCCACCGTGGCCGAGCAATTCACCGAGGTGAGGATGCCGATATAGTTGCGGGTCGCCACCCGGCCATCCGGGCGGACGATGCCGAAAAAGCTGCGCTCGATGGGCGCCGGGGCGCCACGGGCCTCGATCCCGAAGGCGTGCTCGCGGGTGAAGTCGCCCATGGCCAGGTTGTGCACGTGGACATGGCTGCCGGCGGCGATGGCCTCGCGGGCGAAGCCGATGATCTGGCCATAGCGGCGTACCGGTGCGCCTGCCGCTATGGCGCGCACCGCGACCTTGTGACCGGCCGGCACCGGTTCGCGGACCTGCACGCCCTCCTCGGGCAATTCGAGGCCGGGCACCAACGCCTGGCGGGCGATCAGTACATCGTCGTGCGGATGCAGGCGCAGGGTGGCGCGGGCAGCGGCCGTGGCGCCGCTGCGGGTGATCAATTCCATAGGGGTCTCCACGTCAGCATTCGAGGTCGGCCTTGACCGCGCCTGTGGCGAGGTCCGGCACGGGGTATTTCCGAGAGACGCCGAGCCGCATCAGCCACGCGCCTCTTCCAGTTGCCGCACGGCCTGTTCCACGCCGCGCAATTCCGCCAGGCCCTTGAGCCGGCCGATCAGCGAATAGCCCGGATTGGTCCGCCGCCCCTGGTCGTCCAGCAGCTGATGACCGTGGTCCGGCCTCATGGGCAGACGCGCCCCGCCCTCCCGTGCGCGGCGGCGCTCTTCGCGTACCAGCTCACGGATCACCGCGACCATGTCCACGTCGCCGTCCAGGTGATGGGCCTCGTGGAAACTGCGCGGATCCGCCTCGCGCCGGGTCGCCCGCAGGTGCACGAAGTGGATGCGCGGGGCGAATTGGCGGGCCATGGCCACCAGGTCGTTGTCGGCGCGCACGCCGTAGGAGCCGGTACAGAAGGTCAGCCCGTTGGCCGGGCTCGGTACCGCGTCCAGCAGCCACTGGGCGTCGGCGGCGGTGGAGACCACCCGTGGCAGGCCCAGCAGCGGTCGCGGCGGATCGTCCGGGTGCACCCCCAGACGAATGCCCACGGCTTCCGCCACCGGCACCACGGCCTGGAGAAAGTCCGCCAGGTGCTCGCGCAGCCGCGCGGCGTCGATGCCGGCATAGGTGGCCAGCAGGGCGCGCAGGTCGGCGACCGAGTAGCCCTCCTCGGCGCCCGGCAGACCGGCGATGAGGGTACGCACCAGTTCCTCGCGCCCGGCTGCGTCGAGCCCGGCGTGATAGCGGCGCGCGCGTTCGATCTCCTCGGCGGCGTACTCGGCCTCGGCGCCCTCCCGCTGCAGGATGCAGAGATCGAAGGCGGCGAAGGCGTCCTGATCGAATCTCAGCGCCCAGCCGCCGTCGGGCAACCGGTGCGCCAGCTGGGTGCGGGTCCAGTCCAGCACCGGCATGAAGTTGTAGCAGACCACGTCGATACCGCACTGGGCGAGATTGCGCAGGCTCTGCCGATAGTTGTCCAGATAGCGCTCGCGGGTCGAGAGACCGCGCTTGATATCCTCGTGGACCGGGATGCTTTCCACCACCGACCAGGTCAGTCCCGCCGCCTCGATCAGCGCCTTGCGCTCGGCGATGGCCGCCAGCGGCCAGACCTCGCCATTGGGAATCTCGTGCAGCGCCGTGACGATGCCGGTGGCCCCGGTCTGGCGGATGTCGGCGAGGGAGATGGGATCGCGCGGGCCGAACCAGCGCCAAGTGTGTTCCATGTCAGACTCCTTGTTCGGTGAGATCGGCGATGGCCGCGGCGATACCCGCCGTGGCGATGCGCGCATGGGCCCCGCGCACCGCGTCGCAAAAGACGGGTTGCGCGACCAGGGCCGGTGGAAAGACCTCGGCCAGCGCCAGCACGGCGTCCACCCGCGCCGCGCCAGCAGGCAAGGCGGCCAGGGTGGCGCGCAGGGGATCGTCCAGCGCCTCACCCTCCCCTTCACCATAGTGAATCCAGGCCGCCACGCCGAGCGCGGTGCAGGCCAGTTCGCCGCCTTGCTCCAGCAGCCGCTGGGCGCCCAGCAGCCAGCGCTGGGGCAGCTTCTGCGAGCCGTCCATGGCGATCTGCCGCAGGCGGTGCTGCAGGGCGTCGTTACGGAAGCGCGCGACCAGCGCCGCGGCATAGGCCTGCAGGTCCACGCCTTCCGGCATGTCCAGGGTCGGCGCCGCCTCGCGACTCATGTAGCGGTGCACCAAAGCCGCCAGGCGTTCGTCGGCCATGGCCTCGGCCACGGTGCCGTGACCGGCCAGGCTGCCGACATAGGCCAGCAGCGTATGACTGCCATTGAGCAGGCGCAGCTTCATGGTCTCGAAGGGGCGGACGTCCGCCACCATCTGCACCCCTTCCTGTTCCCAGTCCGGGCGCCCTTGCGGAAAGCGGTCCTCGACCACCCACTGGCTGAAGGCCTCGCCCACCACGGCGGCCGGATCATCGCAGCCGAGATCGCGCAGCCGCGCGAAGGCCGCCTCGTCCATGGCCGGGACGATGCGATCGACCATGCTGCAGGGAAAGGCCACGGTAGAGGCTATCCAGGCCGCCAACCCGGCGTCCTGGGCCTCGGCGAGGGACACCACTGCCTGGCGGGTCCGCTGGCCGTTGTCCGGCATGTTGTCGCAGCAGAGCACGGTGAAGGGCGCGATGCCGGCCGCACGACGCCGGCGCAGGCCTTCCACCAGCAGCCCCGGCGCGGTGCGCGGCGCCCGCGGTTCGGCCAGGTCATGGACGATGCCGGGATCGTCGCGGCGCAGGGCGCCGCTGGCCGGACTCAGGCAATAGCCCTTTTCCGTGACCGTCAGGGTGACGATGCGCACCCCGGGATCGGCCAGCCGCGCCAGCAGGGCCTCGCGCCCGGCCCCACCGTCGCCGGCGTAGAGCACCTCGCGCAGGGCACCGATCTCGCGCAGCACCCCTTCGCGCCGGTTGCGGTATTCGGCCACGTGATAGCGGCCCTGCTGGGCGTTCAGGGTCTCCACCAGCGCCCGCCCCGATCTCAGGTTGGCGCTGCACAGGCCCCAGGCGCCGCCGCCGTGGCGGGCCAGGTTGCGCTCCAGGTAGACCGCCTGGTGGGCGCGATGGAAGGCGCCCAGCCCCAGGTGGACGATGCCGATGGCCGGCGCCGGATAGCGCGAGGGAATGCGTTCGAAATCGTTCATCGGACGCCTCCGGTAGCCAGCGTGGCGGGTGCCTCCGCTGGCCGCTCGGCCAGCGGCTTGACGAAGCGCGCCACGCACAGCGAACCGATCACGGTCAGGGCGCCGGCGAGCAGGAAGGCACTGGTAAAGGCGCCGGTGAACTGCACCAGATAGCCGGTCACCGCCGGGCCGATGATGCCCGAGGTGTTGGCCAGGAAGTGCATGAAACCGCTCACCCCGCCCACCCGTGCCGCCGGCACCGTGTCCTGGATGATCGCCCAGTAGATGGCGCCGGTCAGATAGAGGAAGAACACTGAGAGCGCCACCAGCGCCACCGCGGCATAGAGGGTGCTGACCAGGCCGGCCACGGCGATGCACAGGGCGCAGGCCAGCAGGCAGGTCACCAGCACCACCTTGCGCGAGAACATCAGGCGACCGGTCTTGCGGAACACCCAGTCGGACAGATAGCCGCCCACCGCCAGACCGATGAAGCCGAGCACCCAGGGGATCACCGTGGCGATGCTCATGTCCTTCACGTTGAGGCCGTAGGCCTGGATCAGGTAGCTGGGGAACCAGGTCAGGAAGAAGAACAGGGTGTAGTTGTAGGCGAAGAACGCCAGGGCGGTGAACAGCACCGTCGGCTGACGCAGGTAGTACTTGAGCGGTCGCACCTCGGTATCCACCACGGCCACGGCGCGCTCCTCGGCGGCGATGTCGGCGGCCAGCTGGCCGGTGGGCTTGTCCTTGATCCAGAGGTACCAGACCACTGCCCAGACGAAGCCGATCAGCATGATGACGACGAAGGACACCTTCCAGCCGTAGGTCACCGCGATCACCCCGACGATGGGGCCGGAGATGGCGCCGCCCAGGGGCGTGCCCGACATCGACAGGCCCAGGGTGCGGCCCCGGTTGTGGGGCGCGTACCAGTTGTTGACCATCTTGCTGGTGGAGACGCTCAGGGGCCCCTCCGCCATGCCGAACAGCACCCGGATCACGATCAGCGCGGCGAAGCCCGAGGCCAGCACCGTCAGGCCGCTGAACGCCGACCAGAGCACCATGGCCAGCAGCAGCGTGGTCTTGGCGCCATAGCGGTCGGCGGCCCAGCCGCCAATGAAGTTGAACGCCGCATAGCCGACGAAGAAGGCGCTGAACAGCAGCCCCATCTCCCCGGCGCCCAGCCCGAAGTCCTTCTGGATCAGGGGCGCTGCCACCGACAGCGCCGAGCGATCCAGATAGTTGACGACCCCCGCCAGGAACAGCATGACGAGTACCAGTCCACGACCTTGTCCAGCCATTTGTTACCTCCCGCTCATTGTCTTTATTCGGTAAGGCATCGAAGCGACGCCCCTTGCGGAGCGCGCGTTGTCAGGCGTTGCCACCCCACTGCACCAGCACCTTGCGTGTCTGCTCGGGGTGCCTTTCGATCAGCTCGATGGCACCCGGCATCTCCTGGCTGGCCACCTGGTGGCTGATCAGCGCCGCGGCATCCAGCTTGCCCGCCGCCAGCAGCTCGATGACCCGCGGAAAGCGGCCGTTGTTGAGCCGCGAACCCACCAGGGTCAGCTCCTTCTTGATGATCTCCAGCTGCACCAGCTCGCTGGGCGTGGCGCTGAAGCCCAGCAGGCCGATGCGCCCGGCCGGCGACGCCAGCCGAACGATCTCCGGCAGCAGGGCCGGATGGCAGGCGGCGTCGACGATCAGCGGCACGCCCTCGCCGCCGGTGGCCTCGCGTATGGCCGCCTCGACGTTGGTCTCGCGGCCATTGAGGGTGCGGGTCGCGCCCAGGGTCCGGGCGGTGGCCAGGCGATCGTCCAGCACATCGGTCACCGTGATATCGGCGATGCCCAGCGCCCGGGCCATCTGCACCAGGGTCAGGCCGATCACGCCGGCGCCGTAGATGAGCAGGGAATCCCCGGGCAGAAACTGCATCCGCTCCAGCACATTGAGGGCGATGCTGTAGGGCTCGACCAGCGCGGCCTGGGCCAGCGGCAAACCGGGCGGCAGGCGATGGGCATTGGCCGCGGGCACGCAGACCTCTTCGCTGAAGCCGCCATCGCGGTGTACTCCCAGCACCTGCAGGCGACTGCAGACATTGGGCCGACCGATGCGGCACGGATAGCAGCTGCCGCAGGCGATCACCGGATCGACGCAGACCGGATCGCCCACCGCCAGGCCGCTCACGCCCGCGCCCAGCTCGCGCACCACGCCGGCGAATTCGTGGCCGGTGACGCGGGGAAAGCGCACGAAGGCGTTCTGCCCATGGATGATGTGCATGTCCGAGCCGCAGATGCCGGCATAGGCCACCCCGACGCGGACCTCGCCGGGTGCCAGCGTGGGTACCGCGACCTCTTCGATGCTGAATTCGTGGGGTGCTCTGACCTGAAAGGCTTTCATCCGGGATTCCTCGCTCACCAGTGCCACAGGGTGCCATCCACCAGCCGGTTCACCGGCAGGCTGGCGCGTTGGTACGGATAACGGGCGGCGAGGTCTTCATCGATGTCCACGCCGTGGCCGGGCACCTCGCCCGGGGTGAAATGGCCGTCCGCGAAGCGATAGGCATGGGGAAAGACCTCCTCGATGCGCGCCTCGTGGGGCATGTGCTCCTGGATGCCGAAGTTGGGCACCCAGGTGTCGAAGTGCAGCGCCGCGCCCATGCACACCGGCGACAGGTCGGTGGCGCCATGGAAGCCGGTGCGCACCTGGTAGAGCGCCGCCAGGTCGGCGATGCGCCTCATGTGGGTGATGCCCCCGGCATGCACCAGGGTGGCGCGGATATAGTCGATCAACTGCGCCTGGATCAGCTCGCGGCAGTCGTGGATGGAGTTGAACACCTCGCCCACCGCCAGCGGCGTGGTGGTGTGCTGGCGGATCAGGCGGAAGGCCTCCTGATTTTCCGCCGGGGTGCAGTCCTCCAGCCAGAACAGGTTGTATTCCTCGACCCTCTTGCCCAGCCGCCCCGCCTCGATGGGCGTCAGCCGGTGGTGCACGTCGTGCAGCAGGTGCAGGTCGTCGCCGAAGCGCTCGCGCACCGCGGCGAACAGCTTGGGTACGTGATTGAGGTACTTGGCGGTGTCCCAGACGTGCTCGGCCGGCAGATCGCTGTCGGCCGGCTCGTAGCGCTCGCCTTCGCGCTTGGCCACGCCATAGGTGGTGGGAATGCCCGGCACCCCGCACTGCACTCGCACCGCGCGATAGCCCTGCTCCACATGGCGGGCAACCTCGTCCAGGCAGCTCTCGATGTCCTTGCCGGTGGCGTGGCCATAGACCATCACCCGCTCGCGACTCTTGCCGCCGAGCAACTGGTACAGCGGCATACCAGCGGCCTTGGCCTTGAGGTCCCAGAGCGCCACGTCCACCGCGGCGATGGCGGTCATGGTGACCGGTCCGCGGCGCCAGTAGGCGCCCCGGTAAAGGTATTGCCAGATATCTTCGATGCGATGGGCATCGCGACCGATCAGCGCTGGCAGCACGTGCTCTTCCAGATAGGCCACCACCGCCAGCTCGCGGCCATTGAGGGTGGCGTCGCCGAGGCCATAAAGCCCTTCGTCGGTGACGATCTTGAGGGTGACCAGGTTACGACCGGGACAGGTGACGATGACGCGGGCTTCGGTGATCTTCATGGCTTCAGGCCTGGGCAGTGAGAGCGGGAATCAGGGGCGGCAGCGCCGGCATGACCGCGCGCGGAATGAGCGCCCCGGGATGCTGGATGACCGTAGCCGCCAGGCGATGACCCCAGGCGGCGGCCGCCTCTGGGGCCCCGCCCTGGAGGCGGCAGGCCAGGTAGGCGGCGCTGAAGGAATCCCCGGCGGCGGTGGTGTCCACCACCCGGGCCACGGCTTCGCCGGCCACCTCCTGGCGCCCCTGGCGATGCTGCAGCAGGCAGCTGCGCGCACCGCGCTTGAGCGCCACCTCGGCCACGCCCCATTCGGCGTACTGGGCGAACAGCGCCGCCTCGTCGGCGAAGCCGAACAGCGCGGCGTCGTCTTCCCAGGTCACCAGCGCCACATCGGTGAGGTGCAACAGCCGGTGATAGGCCGTGCGTGCCGCCTGCAGGTTCGGCCACAGCCGCGGCCGGTAGTTGTTGTCGAAGACGATGCGGGTGCCGGCGGCGCGCGCCTGGCGCAGCGCCTCCAGCAGCCGCTCGCGACCGGTGTCGGTCAGCACCGCGAGGCTGATGCCACTGAGATAGAGCACCTGGTACTCGGCCAGGGCCGCCAGCAGCGGCTGGGCCTCGGCGCCGTCGAAACACTCCCGCGCCGCCGCCTCTCCGCGCCAATAGAGAAAGCGCCGCTCGCCGGCGGCATCGGTCTGGATCAGATAGAGTCCCGGCAGACGCCCGGGCAGCACCCGCACCCGCGCGTCACTCAACCCCTCCTCGCGCCAGCGGGCGCGCATGGCCTGGCTCAGGCTGTCGTCGCCCACCGCGGTGAGGTAATCGACCTGCACCGGGTCATCCCCGAGCAGCCGCCGCAGATAGACGGCGGCATTGAGGGTATCGCCGCTAAAGGCCTGGCCCAGCTGGCCATCCCCCTGACTGCGCAACTCGACCATGCATTCGCCGATGAGGCCGATGCGGGTCAGCGGGGACGAAACGAGGGGTAGCGTCATGCAGACTCCTGAAGGTGTGCCGGAACCCGCACGCGGCAGGCGGACACCGCCAGGCCGGTCACGCCGGGATCGAGGCGAAAGGTGCGCCCGGCCAGGGGTTGCGCCTGGCGGGCGGAATCGTCGAGGCCCACCCGGGCGGTGGTGATGAGCAGCTGCTCCAGGCGCTCGCCGTAGAAGGCACAGGAGGTCACCCGCGCCACTGGCAGCTCCACCCAGGCGAGCAATTCGCCCTCGGTGCTCCAGCGACTCAGGCGGTAGCCGTCCCAGTGGGCGATCCACAGCGCCCCCTCGCTATCCACGGCCAGGCCATCGGGCACGCCAGGCTGCTCGCCGAAGTCGATGAGGGTACGCCCGCGGCCGAGCGCGCCGCTGGCGAGATCGAAATCGAAGGCCTGCACCCGGCGGGTGGGCGAATCTATGTAGTAGAAGGTCCGGTTGTCCGGGCTCCAGCCCAGGCCGTTGGACACGGTGATGCCGTCGAGCATCGGCTGCAGCTGGCCATCCAGGTCCAGGCGATACAGCCGGCCGCCGCCGGGTGCCTCGTCGAGCAGGGTGGTACCCAGCCAGAAACGACCGAGCGCATCGCACTTGCCGTCATTGAAGCGGTGCTGCGATCCATGGACCGCCTGGGGCGGCCGCGCGACCGGCGTCGGCTGGGAGGCACCGGCGGCCAGGCGCCAGACACCGTCGCTCAGGGCCAGCCAGGTGGAGCCGTCGACGTGGGGGACGGCGCAGCCCAGCGGCCGTCCGAAGCCCAGTGCCTCGACCGGAGCCGCCGGGTGCGGCGCCGCACGCAGCAGCCGTCCGGCGAGGATATCCACCCACAGCAGCCGCTCCTCCCGGGCATCCCAGACCGGGCCTTCGCCCAACTCATCGCAATGGTCGAACAGGCACTCAGGCGGCGCCATGGCGGGTCTCCTCCACGAAGCGCAGCGGTATCAGCGCCAGCAGGCAGCTCAGGGCGAGCATGGCGTAGCTCCAGTGCCAGCCGAAGTGCTCGATCACGTAACCGGCCACCGGCCCTACCAGAAAGCCCGCCAGGCCCAGCCCCACGCCGATGAGCAGCCCCAGGCCGCTGCCCGCCGCGCGCGGTGAGGAATCCACCGCCAGCGAATAGAGCACCACATAGGGCGAATTGCGGAACAGGCCCCAGGCCAGCAGCAGGGTCCAGGCCATGGCGCGGCTGTCGATGAACATGCACAGGGCGACGCAAATCGAGAAGCCGATGGTCAGGATCCCCAGGGCGAACTTGCGACCCCGGTGGTCGCTCAGGGTCCCCCAGAAGATCTGTCCCGCCCAGCCCACCAGCCCCGAGGCGCCCGAGATCACCGCGGCCTCGGCCAGGCTCAGCCCCAGCTGGCTGGTGAGCTGGTAGGTCAGAAAGGTGGCCACGCCCATTTCGGTCCAGAGAAACAGGAAATTCATCACCAGGCAGAGGCGCACGTTGCGCTCGGCGAAGGCCTGGCGCAGGTTGGTCAGCGGATTGCGCGAGACGGGCGCCGCGGTGTCGACCGGAACGGTCAGCCCCTCCTCGCGGATCCAGGCATAGACCTGCTCCTCGTTGCGCCGGCGCCCCAGGTACAGCTGCAGCAGGATGATCGGCAGGCCGATCAGCGGGATCCAGAGAAAGGTGGCGCGCCAGTCGCCAGTGGCCAGGATCAGCCCCATCAGGACCGGGCCGACGAATTGCCCCAGGGGCATGCCGGTGTGATGGACGCCCAAGGCGAAGCCGCGATTTTCCTTTTGCCAGAATTCGCTGGCCACGGCGATGTTGACCGGCTCCATGGCGCCGGTGCCCAGGCCCATGGTGAATCTCAGCACCTGCAGGGCGCCCAGCGAACGCGCATAGACGGTGGCGAAGGCCGAGCCTATGGTCAGGGCGCAGGCCCCCACCCAGCTCCAGGCACGCCGGTGGCCGGTACCGACGCTGTCGGCCAGCACCCCCACCACCAGGGCGCCGATCAGGGTGCCGACGAAACTCAGCGAACTGAGCCAGCCGCCCTGGGCGGCGTCCAGTCCGAATTCCTGCATGATCGCCGGCAACACGGTCGGCAGCAGCTGGCGATCCACCGAGATCATCAGCATTGCCAGGGTGGTGATGCCCAGCATCTGCCAGGACACCGGGTGGGCACGGGGCAACCAGCCAGGGGTACGAGCGGCAGGCGCCAGGGCGCCCGGGACTTTGGTCATGGATTTCATCGTCGCAGGTTCCGTTGTTGTTTTTGTTCGCACCCCTGACGACCGTCAGCGGTGGAAAGAGACCCTTACGCGCGAAAAGCTTTGGAACGTTGTTCCATTCGCTGGAAGACAGTGTTGCTGGCCTTTCCTGCATCCGTCAATCAGAATGGAACAGTGTTCAGGCAATCAGGCGACCGGCGGTTCCATGGAAAAGAATCAAAATCTCGGCAATGACATGGTCAGCGCCGTCGGGCGTACCCTGGCGGTGCTCGAAGCCCTCGGCGAGCGCGAGGACGACTGCGGTGTCTCGGAACTGGCGCAGCAACTGGACCTGTCGAAGAGCACCGTCCACCGCTTCCTGCAGACGCTCAAGGCGCTGGGCTATGTGGTCCAGGATGCCGAGGACCGCTACCGCCTGAGTGTCAAGCTGTTCGAACTGGGTGCTCGCGCCCTGCCCCAGCTGGAGTTGGTCCGCGAAGCCGAACCGGGCATGCGCCTGCTCAACGACCTCACTGGCGAGACCGTCCACCTCGGCATCTTCGACGAGGGCGCCATCGTCTATGTGCACAAGCTCGACTCGCGCTACACCCTGCGCATGTATTCGCGCATCGGTCGGAGGGCGCCGCTGTACTGCACCGGGATCGGCAAGGTGCTGATGGCCTGGCGAGCGGAAGCCGAGGTACGGCAGATCCTCGCCCAGGAGACCTTTGTCCGCCGCACGCCCAACACCCTCGACAGCCTGGCCGCCTATCTGGCGGAGCTGGCGCGGGTCCGCGAGCTGGGTTTCGCCGAAGACCACGAGGAATTCGAGGCCAACATGAGGTGCCTCGCGGCACCGATCCGCGATCGCTTCGGCCAGGTCGTGGCCGGCTTGAGCGTGTCCTTTCCCTGCTTCCGCTTCCGTGAAGACCTCAAGGCCGAATACGTGGAGCAGATGCTCGCCACCACGGCGCGCATCTCGGCGCAGATGGGTGCTCCGGCCCACGAGGCCCCAGTTCAGGGTGCACAGCCATAGGCAGACCAATGGCCCGCTGGACGCCTCGGCCTTAAGCCGCCGCTAAGCCACCCGCTATAGCGTGTGACGCACATCACACATCCAGCCCGGTGTCCTGCCGGGCCTCCCTCATGGTGACTGTCATGATGATGCGCACACTCAAGGTGGGTCGCCGGTCGGCCTTGGCCTTCTCTATTATCGTAGCAATCGTCATCGCGCTCGGGGTCATCGCCCTGAGCCAGATGCGGCAGCTCAGGCAGTCGGAAATCGAGGTGGAAACGGACTGGATGCCCAGCGTCCGCCAGGCCGGGCAGATGACCGCGGCACTGCTTCGATTGCGTCTCGAAAGCCTGAGAAGCCTGGGTATGCAGGATTCAGCGCGCAGGTCGGAAATGGCCAGCGCGCTGGTCGATCTGCGCAGCCGCTTCGCCACCGTGGTAAAGGACTATGCGCCGCTGGTATCCAGCGATGCGGAGCAGCAGCTCTACCTGGCCGTGCAGGACGGTGCCGCGGGCTACCTGGGTCTGCTGGACCATTTCGCGACCCTCTATCGCGGCGGTGACCTGTCGGGCGCCGCGGCTCTCGCCAACGGCGACATGCGGAGCGCCGCCGACCAGGTGCAAGCGCAGATCGAAAGCCTGGCCGCGCTGAACGACCGCGGTGCGGTCGCTTCGGGCATCGCGGCGGGCCGGATCTACGAGCACGGCCTGGCCTGGGTCGTCGGCCTGATCCTCGCCACCCTGCTGGCCACCGTCACCCTGGCCATCCTGCTGACGCGCAGCATCACCGTGCCCATCGGCGAAGCCCTGCGCATCGCCCAGCGGATCGCCAACAAGGACCTTGCCGAAGACATCCAGGTGGCGGGCAGCGACGAGGCCGCCGGCCTGCTGACCGCCCTGGCCGGCATGCAGGCCAACCTGCGCGCCACCGTGGCCCATCTGGCGGACAGCTCCAGTCAACTCGCCGCCGCCGCCGAGGAGATGACCGCAGTGATCGACGACGGCAACCGCGGCCTGCTCAGGCAGCACGACGAGATCGGCCAGGTCGCCACCGCGGTGACGGAGATGAGCGCCGCGGTGGACGAGGTGGCCCGCCACGCCGAGGAAAGTGCCGGCGCCTCGCAACGGGGCAGCGCCCTCACCCGGGCCGGCCTGGAGCACGTGGCCGCGACCCTGACGGCCATCGAACGCCTGGCCACCCAGGTCGACCAGAGCAGCGGCCAGATCCAGACGCTGTCGGGTCGCGCCCAGGAAATCAGCAACGTCGTCGACGTCATCCGCGCCATTGCCGAGCAGACCAATCTGCTGGCGCTCAACGCCGCCATCGAGGCAGCACGCGCCGGTGATCAGGGCCGCGGCTTCGCCGTGGTCGCGGATGAAGTCCGCGCCCTGGCCCATCGTACCCAGCAGTCGACGCGGGAAATCGAAGCCATGATCGGCACCATCCAGCACGATTCGACGGATGCGGTAAAGGCCATGCGGCAGAGCAGCCAGACCGCCGAGCTATCCCTTTCCGTCGCCCGGGAAGCCAACGGGGCCCTGCGGGCCATCGCCGGCGCCATGGGCGGCATCGACGAGCGCACGGCGCTGATCGCCACGGCCGCCGAACAACAGGCCCTGGTGGCCAAGGACATCGACCGTGGCCTGATCAGCATCAAGGACCTGTCCGACCAGACCGCCGCAGGCGCCAGCCAGACCTCCAGCGCCAGCAACGAGGTGTCGCGCCTGGCGGCCGGTCTCCGGCAGGTGGTGGCGGAATTCGTGATCTGAACGGAGCCGCCGATCGATCCGGGAACAGGACGCCAGCACGCGAACGATCGACAGGCCTGATCTTCAGGCACAAAAAAAGCTGCCCTAGGGCAGCTTCTCTTGCGTCGTTCGGGCAGTTCAGAGGACCCGGAACAACTTATGTGGCGCGGCGGACGGGACTCGAACCCGCGACCCCCGGCGTGACAGGCCGGTATTCTAACCGACTGAACTACCGCCGCGCATTGCGTGAACCTTGCGGAACACTTCCCGAAGAGTTTGGTGGCTGATGACGGGATCGAACCGCCGACCCCCTGCGTGTGATGCAGGTGCTCTCCCAGCTGAGCTAATCAGCCATCCCCTTCGGGTGACGCGCATTCTCCTCGTAGCCCCTTGATCCGTCAAGGAATTTTCTAATTTTATTTTCTACGAGGCGCTATTCCCGGTAGATCATCTTGCGGGTCATGCCGCCGTCAAGGGTGATCGCCTCGCCACTGATGAAACCGGCGTTGCCGCTCAGCAGCCAGGCCACGCAGGCCGCCACGTCTTCCACCGTCCCTACCCGCCCGACCGGATGCTGCTCATGGTCAGCGGCGGACAGCGGCTCGGCCTCGCGCACATGGGCATCGCGCGCATCGATCCAGCCCGGAGAAAGCGCATTCACCCGCACTTCCGGACCCAGGCTGATGGCCAGGGCGTGGGTCAGGGCCAGCAGCCCGCCCTTGCTTGCGGCATAGGCCTCGCCATGGGGCTCGGACTGCTGGGCACGGGTCGAGGCGATGTTGACGATGGCGCCCTGCTGCTCGCGCAGATAGGGTGCGCAATGCTTGGCCAGCAGCATGGGACCGTCCAGATTCACCCCGAGCACCCTGCGCCATTCGGCCAGTGCCAGGCTTTCCAGCGGCTGGCCCTGGGCAGTGGCGAGACCGGCATTGTTGACCAGGGCATCCAGCCGCCCGAACTGGCCGATCACCTGGGCGACGGCGGACTCCACCTGAGTCTCGTCAGCCACGTCCAGGGCGACGAACCAGGCGCGGTCACCAAGGGCGGCGGCTACCTTGGCGCCGCGCTCCTGCTCGATGTCGGCCACCACTACCCGCCAGCCCTCGGCCACCAGCCAGGCCGCGATGCCGAGGCCGATTCCACGCGCCGCGCCGGTGACCAGGGCGACGCGCAGTTCCACCGGTGCGAACGTCAGACTCATAGGGCCGCCAGTCCGCGGGCCAGGTCCTGACGCAGATCGCCCAGGTCTTCGAGACCCACGGCGATACGGATCAGGCTGTCGCGGATCCCGGCGTTGGCGCGCTCGGCCGGCGACAGCCGCCCGTGCGAGGTCGTCGCCGGGTGGGCGATGGTGGTCTTGGTGTCACCCAGGTTGGTGGTGATGGAGATCATCCGGGTGGCATCGATGAAGCGCCAGGCGGCGTCACGCCCACCGGCGACCTCGAAGCTCACCACGGCACCGAAGGCGCTCTGCTGGCGGCACGCCAGCCCATGTTGCGGATGGCTTTCCAGGCCGGCGTAGTGGACCCGCTCGACGCCGGGCTGGCTTTCCAGCCAGCGCGCGAGCTCCAGCGCAGTCTGGCTGTGCGCCTGCATGCGGATCTTCAGCGTCTCCAGGCCCTTGAGGAATAGCCAGGCATTGAAGGGACTCAGGGTCGGACCGGCGGTACGCAGGAAACCCACCACTTCCTTCATCTGCTCGGCACGGCCGGCGACCACGCCGCCCATGCCCCGGCCCTGGCCATCGATGTACTTGGTCGCCGAATGGATGACGATATCGGCACCCAGCGCCAGCGGCTTCTGCAGCGCCGGGGTGCAGAAGCAGTTGTCGACCGCCAGCAGCGCGCCCCGGGCATGGGCGATCTCGGCCAGGGCGGCGATGTCCACCAGCTCGGCCAGGGGATTGGACGGCGACTCGACGAAGAACAGCCGGGTATTGGACTTGCAGGCCGCCTGCCAGGCGTCCAGATCGGCCAGCGGCGGGTAGTCCACCTCGATGCCGAAGCGTTTGAAGTACTTCTCGAACAGGCTGATGGTCGAGCCGAACACGCTGCGCGAGACCAGCACGTGGTCGCCGGCGCTGCACAGACTCATGACCATGGCCAGGATGGCCGACATGCCCGAGGCGGTGGCCACCGCCTGCTCGGCCCCTTCGAGGGCCGCGATGCGGGTCTCGAAGGTCCGCACCGTGGGGTTGGTGTAGCGTGAATAGACGTTGCCCGGCACCTCGCCGGCGAAGCGCGCCGCGGCATCCGCGGCGGTCCGGAACACGTAGCTGCTGGTCAGGAACAGAGCCTCGCCATGCTCGCCTTCCGGCGAGCGCTGCTGCCCTGCCCGCACCGCCAAGGTCTCGAAGGCCGCGCCCTCGAGATCACTGTCCAGGCGTCCGGCATCCCAGTCTTGGCTCATGTGCAGCTCCTTAGTCGTTGTACAGATCGATGATGGCGCTGACCGCCTTGTGCTTGACCTTGGCCGCGTCGTTGCGCGCCTGCTCGATCCGATTCAGATAGGCAGCATCGACGTCGCCGGTGATGTACTCGCCATCGAACACCGCGCAGTCGAACTGCTCGACCTTGGGCGCCTTGCGGGTGCGCACGGCTTCCTGCAGGTCCTGCAGGTCCTGGTAGATCAGCCAATCGGCGCCGATCAGCTCGCCGACTTCCTCGGTGGTGCGGCCGTGGGCGATCAGCTCGTGCACGCTGGGCATGTCGATGCCGTAGACGTTGGGGAAGCGCACCGCCGGCGCCGCCGAGCAGAAATAGACCTTCTTGGCGCCGGCTTCGCGCGCCATCTGGATGATCTGCTTGCAGGTGGTGCCGCGGACGATGGAGTCGTCCACCAGCATCACGTTCTTGCCGCGGAATTCCAGTTCGATGGCGTTGAGCTTCTGGCGTACCGACTTCTTGCGCGCGGCCTGGCCGGGCATGATGAAGGTCCGGCCGATGTAGCGATTCTTGACGAAGCCCTCGCGGAACTTGACGCCCAGGTGGTTGGCCAGCTCCAGCGCCGCGGTGCGGCTGGTATCCGGAATCGGGATGACCACGTCGATGTCGTGCTCGGGCCGCTCGCGCTGGATCTTCTCGGCGAGCTTCTCGCCCATGCGCAGGCGGGCCTTGTAGACCGAGATGCCGTCGATGATGGAATCCGGACGGGCCAGGTAGACGTGCTCGAAGATGCAGGGCGCGTAGTGCGGATTCTGCGCGCACTGGCGGGTGTAGAGCCGTCCGTCTTCGGTGATGTACACCGCCTCGCCCGGCTCCAGGTCACGGATCAGGGTGAAGCCGAGCACGTCGAGGGCGACGCTCTCGGAGGCGATCATGTATTCCACGCCGTATTCGGTGTGACGCTGGCCGAAGACGATGGGACGGATGGCATTGGGATCGCGGAAGCCGACGATGCCGTAACCCGTCACCATGGCCACCACGGCATAGCCACCCCGGCAGCGCTCATGGACTTCGGAGACGGCGGCGAAGACATCGTCCTCGGTCGGCTGCAGCTTGTTGCGCACCGCCAGCTCGTGGGCGAAGACGTTGAGCAGCACCTCGGAATCCGAGTTGGTGTTGACGTGACGCAGATCGGATTCGTAGATCTCGCGGGACAGCTGCTCGACGTTGGTCAGGTTGCCGTTGTGCGCGAGGGTGATGCCATAGGGCGAGTTGACATAGAACGGCTGCGCCTCGGCGGAGCTGGAGCTGCCGGCCGTGGGGTAGCGCACATGGCCGATGCCCATGCGGCCGACCAGGTGCTGCATGTGACGCTGCTGGAAGACGTCGCGGACCAGGCCGTTGTCTTTGCGCAGGAAGAGTTTACCGTCCAGGCTGGTGACGATACCGGCGGCATCCTGACCGCGATGTTGAAGGACGGTGAGCGCGTCGTACAACGACTGGTTGACGTTAGTCTTGCCCACGATACCTACGATGCCACACATGCGACGCGACCCCACTGTTTCAAGTGATGCGACGGCGAACCATCGCAGGATGACCCCGGCAGTGCGAGGCCTGGAAAACCGTTCAAGGAGCCTTGGGCCCCAGCTGTGGCAGCAGTTGCAGACTGGGCATGGGCGTCGCGCCCAGCCATTGGCCGGCAAAGCCCAGCAGCAGATTCTTCGACCAATCGGCCACCAGGAGAAAATGTGGAACCAGCACAGACTGCTGCCACCAGCCGTCCTGCTGGACCGGCCCCAGGCTCAGCAGCCCTACCGCCACGGTGATCAGCAACGCACCACGGGCGGCGCCAAAGGCCATGCCGAGAAAGCGATCAGTGCCCGACAATCCGGTGACGCGGATCAATTCGCCAAGCAAGAAGCTCACCAGGGCGCCGACGAGCAGTGTCAGCACGAAGAGAATGACACAGGCGGCGATCACCCGCCCGGACGGCACCTGAATATAGTCGACCAGGTAATTGGACAGTGCCCCGCCGAAGACCCAGGCCACGCCACCAGCCACGATCCAGGTGGCCAATGACAACGCTTCCTTGACGAAGCCGCGCCTGAGACTGATCAGGCAGGAAACAATGACAACGGCGACGATCGCCCAGTCCACCCAGGTGAAGCCCACGGCAAGGTCCACTTACAAAAAGGCCCTGCATTCTAGCAGAGCCTTGTGACCGGGTTAACCGCGCTCCGGCTGAAAGCGGACGACGAAGCCCTTGACGCCATTCTGCTTGTTGAGCTGGTCGCGCAGGCGATCCGCCTCGCTGCGCTCTATCACCGGCCCGACGAAGACGCGATTCATGCCGTCGGCGGTCCGTATATAGGCGTTGTAGCCCTGGCTGCGCAGCTTGGCCTGGAGCGCATCGGCGCTGGGGCGGGACGACAGGCTGGCGAGCTGGACCGACCAGCTGTTGGGCAGATTGGCTGCGCCCAGGCGCGAATCCGGCTTGGCCGCGGGTGCCGGGGCAGCCGCAGGTGCCGCCGGAGCGCTGGCGACCGGTGCGCTGGCGGCAGGCGCCTTGGCGACCGGCGCGGCAGGCTGGGATGGCGCCGGCGCGGGGCTCACCGGCGCATTCTGCGTCGGCGCCTGGCCGGAGGTGCCGGCGATCGGCGTCTGAGGTTTGCCGAGGGGCTTGGCCGGCTCGTCCGGCACCACTACCACCGGCGGCGCCTCGGGTGTCTGCACCGGCTGCACCTCGGTACTGGGCATCGTGGGTGCGGCCGGCTGGGCCGGCGCCTCGACCGCCACCTTGCGGGCATCGTCCTGGCGATTGAAGAGCATGGGGACGAAGATGATGATCAGCGCCAGCAGCACCAGCGCACCGATGACTCTTTGCTTGAGCATGGGTTATGCCTCCGCGGATTCGGATGGGGAAGAGAGCTGCGCGAGGACCTCGGCGACACTGTAGAAGGAGCCGAACACCACCACCTCGTCGTCAGCCGCACTGGCGGCCAGTTGCGCCTCGAAGGCGGCCAGCAGCGAGGCATGGGCCTCGGCGCGCGCACCGCGCGCCGCCAGGAGAGCGGCCACCTCGGCACCTTCGCGACTGCGCGGGGTCGGCAGGCTCGCCACTGCCCAGCTGGCGAACAGGCTTTCCAGGGGCGCCAGGATGCCGTCCAGGTCCTTGTCGGCCAGGACGCCGAACACCGCGCGCCGTACGCCGGCGACCGGTTTCATCGCCAGGCGGCGGGCCAGGTATTCGGCGGCATGGGGATTATGGGCCACGTCCAGCAGGACGCTGCGCCTCTGCCCTGCCCGCTCGACCTGACGGCGATCGAGCCGGCCGGTCATACGCGTGGCCTGGAGCGCCGCCGCGATCTGCTGCGGCAGCCAGGGTTGTTCGAGTAACGCGTAGGCCTGCAAGGCCAGGGCGGCATTTTCCATGGGCAGATCGAGCAGCGGCAGGCCCGGCAGCGCCAGGTCGTTGCCCTGGGCATCACGCCCACGCCAGAACCAGCCGGCACTCTCGATGCGCAGATCGAAGGCTTCGCCGCGCAGCAGCAAGGGCGCGCCCAGGCGCTCGGCGGCGTCGGTCAGCGGCGCGGGTGGCTCCAGATCGCCACAGAGGGCCGGCTTGCCGGCGCGGAAGATTCCGGCCTTTTCCACGGCGACGCTGTCGCGGGTATCGCCCAGCCATTCGGCATGATCCAGGCCGATGCTGGTGACCAGCGCCAGATCGGCATCGATCAGGTTGACCGCATCCAGGCGTCCGCCCAGACCGACCTCAAGGACGGCGACATCCAGCCGGGCACGCTCGAACAGCCAGAAGGCGGCCAGGGTACCCACTTCGAAATAGGTCAGGCTGATCTCGCCACGGGCGGCTTCCACCGCGGCGAAGGCGGTGCAGAGATCGCTATCGCTGGCGAGGGTGCCGTCCACGTCGACGCGCTCGTTGTAGCGCACCAGGTGCGGCGAGGCATAGACGCCCACCCGCTGCCCGCTGGCGCGCAGCAGGCTGGCGAGAAAGGCGCAGGTGGAGCCCTTGCCGTTGGTGCCGGTCACGGTCACCACCCGCGGCGCCGGCCGGGTCAGGCCCAGCCGCTGCGCGACCTCGCGCACCCGGTCCAGGCCCATGTCGATCGCCGACGGATGCAGCTGCTCGAGATAGGCCAACCATTGCGCGAGGCTGCGCGAAGCCATCAGGCCGCCGGGACCGGCTGGTGCTGGAAGGTCGCCAGCAGACGCGCCAGGCGATCACGCAATTCCTTGCGCGAGACGATGAGGTCGACGGCGCCGTGATCCAGCAGGAACTCGCTGCGCTGGAAGCCTTCCGGCAGCTTTTCGCGCACGGTCTGTTCGATCACGCGCGGACCGGCGAAGCCGATCAGCGCCTTGGGCTCGGCGACGATGACGTCGCCCAGCATCGCCAGACTGGCGGAGACCCCACCATAGACCGGATCGGTCAGCACCGAGATGAAGGGGATGCCCTCTTCACGCAGACGCGCCAGCACCGCGGAGGTCTTGGCCATCTGCATCAGGGAGATCAGGGCTTCCTGCATCCGCGCACCGCCCGAGGCGGAGAAGCAGACCAGCGGGCAGCGCTCTTCCAGGGCCACGTTGGCCGCGCGGACGAAACGCTCGCCGACCACGGCACCCATGGAGCCGCCCATGAAGGAGAATTCGAAGGCGCAGACCGCCACCGGCATGCCCTTGAGGGTGCCGCGCATGGAGATCAGCGCGTCCTTTTCGCCGGTTTCCTTTTGCGCCGCGGTGAAACGGTCCTTGTATTTCTTGCTGTCGCGGAATTTCAGGCGATCCACCGGCTCCAGCTCGGTACCCAGCTCTTCACGACCCTCGGCGTCGAGGAAGATGTCCAGGCGGCGCCGCGCGTTGATGCGCATGTGGTGACCGCACTTGAGGCACACGTCCAGATTCTTTTCCAGCTCCGGACGGTAGAGGACCGCTTCGCAGGCCGGACACTTGTGCCAAAGACCTTCCGGCACCGAACTGCGCTTCACCTCGGACCGCATGATGGAAGGAATCAGTTTGTCGACCAGCCAATTGCTCATGCATCTCTCTCCACTTGCATGGGCTCCCAGCGTGGCCTGGGCCACGCCTTCCTTGAGCATCTGTAATAGGTTCGGCAGCGCCCGCTGTATCCCGGGCCACTACCCTCTTGTCGCATGCCGGCCCCCGGGGAGCCGGACGTCAGACCCACCCAGGGCGGGTCTGCTTGAATATGTCGCAGGTGTGGACGGCAACCACCCGACGAGGGTCACATCAGGCGATCGGCGCACCCCGCACGGCCGCCACGAAACGGGCGATCTCGGCGGCATCCTTGATGCCCTTGGCCTGCTCCACGCCGCCACTCACGTCCACCCCATAGGGCCGGGACGCGGCGATGGCCGTGGCCACGTTATCCGCCTCGAGTCCACCCGCCACGATCAGTGGCAGCGACAGATCCCGCGGCACCCGGGTCCAGTCGAAGGCCTGACCGGTGCCCCCGGGCACGCCGGCCACATAGGTGTCGAGCAACAGCCCGCGGGCGCCGGCATAGTCCCGCGCGATGGCGGCGAGGTCGATGTCCTCGCGCATGCGCAGGGCCTTGATATAGGGACGGCGGTAACGGGCGCACTGCGCCGGCGACTCGTCGCCATGGAATTGCAGGAGATCCAGGGGCACGGCGTCGAGTGTCTCCTCGATCTCGCAGGGCGAGGCGTCGACGAACAGCCCGACACTGGTCACGAAGGGTGGCAGGGCCGCCACGATCTGGCGGGCCTGGGCAGCGCTGACCGCCCGCGGGCTGCGCGCATAGAACACCAGGCCGATGGCATCGGCGCCGGCAGCCGCCGCGGCCCGTGCATCCTCGACCCGGGTGATCCCGCAGATCTTCACTCGAACGTTAGCCAAACCGGAATGACCTCGTTCCAAATCGATGGATGTTAGCAGACCACCCGCGCAGCGTCAGCCTTGGGGGTCATCCAGCTCGGGGATATGCCCCAGGAACAGCGGACCCAGCGGCCGCTTCGGCACAGGTGTGCTCTCGGGATACTCGGCGTCCACCAGGTAGAGGCCATAGGGATGGGCGGTGACGCCCCCCAGCCGTCGCTCTCGCGCGGCGAGGACTTCGCTCACCCACTCCACCGGCCGCTCGCCACAGCCCACCGCCATCAGCACCCCGGCGATGTTGCGCACCATGTGGTGCAGGAAGGCGTTGGCGCGGATGTCGAGGACGATCAGCCGTCCGCTCTGCCAGAGACGCAGATGATGGATGGTCTTGATCGCCGACTTCGCCTGGCAGGCCTTGGCCCGGAAGGAGGTGAAATCATGGGTACCGAGCAGCACCTGGGCCGCCTCGCGCATCGGCTCGATCCGCAGCGGACGGTGATTCCAGGTGACCTCCTCCGCCAGGTGCGCGGGTCGGATGGGATCGTTGTAGATCACATAGCGGTAGCGCCGCGCCATGGCGCTGAAGCGGGCATGGAATTCGTTGCTGACCGGCTTGACCCAGGTCACGCTGATATCCGACGGCAGATTGGCATTGGTGCCCATCACCCAGGCCTTGAGCGGCCGTGCGACGGGTGACTCGAAATGCACCACCTGGCCGGTGGCGTGCACCCCGCAATCGGTACGCCCGGCGCAATGCAGCGCGATGGGCGCCGCGGCAACCTCGGACAGGGCGTCTTCCAGGGTCTCCTGCACGGAGCGCACACCCGGCTGCTGGCGCTGCCAGCCGCGATAGCGGGCGCCCTTGTACTCGACGCCCAGGGCGATGCGCTGCGGTGGAACGATGATCGTGGGGTCTAGAAAATCCAAGACGACGGCCAGGCAAAAAAAAGGGGAGGCAGCTTATAGCGCCTCCCCTCCTCTGCCAAGTCCGGCCGCGGTCAGCTGAGCTGGGCGATGATCTCCCGGGCTTCCTGCTGCTGCCCGGCATTCCCCTCGGCAATCACTTCGTCGAGGATGTCCCGGGCACCTTCCGGATCGCCCATGTCGATGTAGGCGCGCGCCAGATCCAGCTTGGTGGCGGTTTCATCTTCGCCGGACAGGAAGTCGAAGTCGTCCAGACCGTCGCCACCCGCCGTGCCACTGGTGGTCTCCGCATCGAACTGGCGCGAGGCCTCCTGCAGGCGGGCGGCGAATTCCTCGTCGCTTTCGCGCTTGGGCGCCGGTTGCTCGTCGTCGAAGTCGGACAGATCGAAACTCGCGGGCAGCTCGGTGTCGGCCGCCGGCGGCGTGGGCGCATCCAGTGGCTCGTCGAAGGCCGAAGCCGCACTGGAACCCGCGACCGGCTCGTCGTGCGCCAGGTCGCCCTGCCGCTCGAATTCGCTGAAGTCCAGGGCGAAGTCATCGTCCTTGCCAGCCGGAGTCGGCGCAGGCGTGGCAGCAGGTTCGGCATCGAAATTGAGATCGAAGTCGAAATCGTCGCGCGGGTCGGCAGCCTTGGCCTGGGCATCGGCGAAGGCTTCGCCGAACAAGGGCTCCTCCGCCGGACCGGCAGGCTGATGGCCCTGGGTGTCCTCGGTGCCGAAGTCATCCAGGGACAGGTCGAAGTCCTGGCTGTCCTCGGTAGCCGTGAAGCCCTGGTTGCGGGATTGCTCCTCGCTCAGTTCGTGGGCGGCGGCCAGCGCGGCGGCCCCGACCGCAGCCGAGGCGACCGCGACGGTGGCCATGGCCGGATAGCGCGACTTCAGGTGCTCCACCGCCGGCTGGGCGCCGCCGATCTCCTTGAGTTCGCGCTCTTCACGCTGGAAGCCGTCCTTGTCGCCCATCTCGGCATAGACTTCCATGAGCTTGAGGCGCAGATCGGCGCGATGGGGCTCCTGGTCGCTGGCCTTCTTGAGCACCTCGGCCGCCTGGCTGAAGCGGCCATAGGCCATGTAGATGTCGGCCTGACCCAGGGCATCGTCCTGGGCGTCGGCGTCACGCGCCGCATCCTGACCGCCCTGGTTCAGTTCCAGCCCGGCGAGGGCGTGGTGATCGCCGAGCTCGGGATCGGCGTCGAACACGGTATCGGTGCGCGCGGCTTCGGCGTCGCGCTCACGCTCGGCCTCCTTCACCGCATTGCGGCGCGAGTTGATCATCAGCAGGACCAGCAGCGCCAGCAGGGCGCTGCCGCCGATGATGCCGAGCCAGAGGGGATTGCTGAGGATCTCGTCGAGGAAACTGTTGGTGGCCTCGGTCGGCTCGGTCGCCGGGGTGCTCGGCGTGACCGGGATGACCTTGGGCTCGCTGGCCGCGGGCGGCGCCGAGCCGGTACCCGCTTCACTGGCCGGCGACGGGGTGGTGGGTGCAGAGGCGTCGACCGGCGGGACCGGCGCGGCGGCGGTCGCTTCCTGGGGCGTAGGCGCGGGGGTGTTCTCGGCCGGCGCAGGCGTCACCGGAGCCGCCGCTTCGGGCGTCGCCGGCGGCTGGGCCGGCTGACCCGCGGCCTGAGGATTGGCCATGTTGGCCTGCATCCGCGCCAGCTGGGCGTCCTTGAGCTGCATGATCTTCTGCAGCTTGTCGAGCTGCGATTGCAGATCGCCCAGACGACTCTTGAGTTCTTCGTTCTCGCGGCGGGTGGTGTCCAGGCTTTCCTGGGTCACCGCCAGGCGATCGGCCAGGGACTGATCACCACCCTTGCCACCGGCGGATTCGCCCGCGCGGCCGGCAGGCTGACCGGAGAGTAGCTTGAGATTGTCCTTGGGTGCGGCGGGTGCCGGCGCCTCGTTGCCGCTCGACTGGGCGGAGGCGTCCACCTGCCGGCGCGGCGTACCGGCGGGTGCGTCGGTGCCACCCTGCTTCCAGGCACGGGTCTGGCGGGCGATCTCGGCCACCGCCTCGCGCTGGGGACGCGTTCCGGCCTGGGCCTGATCGGGCAGGCGCAGCACCTGGCCGCTCTTCATCAGGTTGATGTTGCGATCAATGAAGGCGTCGGGATTCAGATCCTGGATCGCCAGCATGGTCTGGTCGACGGTGACGCTGGCGGCCGGGCGATTGCGCGCCGCCACTTCCCAGAGGGTATCGCGCCGCTCGGTGGTGTAGGTGCCCGGTGTCTGGGTCGCGCTCGGTGCTGGCGCGGCAGGCGGCGTGGCCGGACGCGGTGCGCTCGGCGTGTTGGCGCGCGCTCGCGGCGTGGCCGGCACCTGGGGCGCGAACGGCGCTGCCGCAGCCTGCGGGGTATAGAGCGGCGGATCCAGCAGCACGGTGTACTCGCGCAGGATCCGGCCACTCGGCCAGTTCACTTCCAGCAGGAAGTTGAGATAGGGCTCGCGCACCGGACGCGCCGAGGTCACGCGGATGACGGTGCGCCCGTTGCGCACCTCCGGGGTGAACTTGAGATCGTTGAGAAAGAAGGCACGGTCGACACCGGCCTTGCCGAAATCCTCGACGGACGCCAGATTGGGGCGCAACTCGGCGGTACCGAGGTCACGCAGGTCCGACAGATCGATGGTGGCATCGAAGGGCTGATTGAGGGCCGAATTGAGGTGGATCTCCCCCAGGCTGAGGGCCTGGGCCGCGCCAGACATCAAGGCGCTCGCCGCTGCAATTGCCCGCACCAGTTTCTGAACTCGAACCATGACCGTCCCTTTTTAGAAGCTGTCGATCGCGCCACCGTGCGGGCGCCTGTGTCCATCGCTGCGTGCCACGTCCACTGCCCTTTTGCTCAAGCCAAAAGAGCGAAGCATTTCACGAAGTATCTTTTAGGCCGACTGTTTAAGCAACAATTCGGCCAGCTGAACGGCCGTCAGTGCCGATAATCTGACATTGTCCGCCACCAGCCAGCATTCCAGCCGTCGGGCATCCCGCGGATGCAGCCTCACCCGTCCCACCAGCACCTCTTCCCGGCCCAGGGCATCACCCACGGCAGACGGGCAATCGAGTTCTTCGTCGAGCGCCAGGCCCGGCTCGTCACCCAGGGCCTCCCGCACCTGCTCCAGCTGCCAGGGCGCCTGGGCCCTCAGGCTGAGCGCCAGGCTGTCGCCAAAGAACACTGGCGCCTGCACGGCAGTGACGTCCAGCACCGGCAAGCGCGCTCCCAGCACCTGCTGACATTCGTCCAGCAAACGATGTTCCTGGGCAGTATAGCCATCCGCTGTCGCTGCGCCGGTGCGACCGAGCAGATTGAAGGCCAGCTGTCCTTCGAACAGCCGCGCCTCGACCGGTCGACCGTTGAGCAATTCAGTGGCCTGCCGCGCCAATTCCTCGACGCCACCACGGCCGGCGCCGGAGGCGGCCAGGCACGCCGTCAGGGAAGCATCATGGAGTGTATTCAAGCGAGCGAGCACGGCTGCCACGCTGGCGGCCGCCTGGGCGGCTGCCAGGGGAACACCGAGCCAGGCGGCGGCCGGGAGCTGGTCGAGGCAGTCGCCATTGATGCGTGGCAGCACCGACAGCGCGGCCGAGGCGCCGCTGAGATCGAGCACGGCGCAACCGGCAGCGACCAGTTGCGGCCGCAGGGTCTCGACCACGGCGGCCGGCGCGGCCAGGATGACGATGCCGACCTGGGCGAAATCGAAGCTGTCGAGGCCGGTGACGCGCAGATTGCTGCCTCGGAAGGGCAGATTCTGCCCCGCCGACTCACCGCTGGCGAGCAGGTGCAGGCGCCCGAGGGGCACGTCGCGTTCGTCGAGGAGTTCGCGAATGGCTTCGCCGTAGGCACTGGTGGCACCGACGAGGGCGATATCTCTGGCAGTCATGATAGGACGGTCCGCAACGAAAGAGGGCCGCACTTTACTGGCGGCCCTCCTCTATAGGCAAACGTTTAGCCGTCGGCTCACTGCTCCAGCAGGATCCGCAGCATGCGGCGCAGCGGCTCCGCGGCGCCCCACAGCAGCTGGTCGCCCACGGTGAAGGCGCCCAGGTACTGGGAACCCATGTTCAGCTTGCGCAGCCGGCCGACCGGTACGCTCAGGGTGCCGGTGACGGCAGCCGGGGTCAGGTCGCGCATGCTGACCTCGCGGTTGTTCGGCACCAGCTTGACCCAGGGATTGTGCTGGCTGATCAGACCGTGGATGTCGGACAGCGGCACGTCCTTGTTCAGCTTGATGGTCAGCGCCTGGCTGTGGCAGCGCATGGCGCCGATGCGCACGCAGATGCCATCCACCGGGATGGGATTCTTGAAGCGACCGAGGATCTTGTTGGTCTCGGCCTGGGCCTTCCACTCCTCGCGGCTCTGGCCGTTGGGCAGTTCCTTGTCGATCCAGGGGATCAGGCTGCCGGCCAGGGGGACGCCGAACTGCTCGGTGGGGAAGGCTTCGCTGCGCAGGGTCTCGGCGACCTGGCGGTCGATGTCGAGGATGGCGCTGGCGGGATCGGCCAGGCTGTCGGCCACGGCGGCGTGGGTCGCACCCATCTGGCGGATCAGCTCGCGCATGTTCTGGGCACCGGCGCCGGAGGCGGCCTGGTAGGTCATGGCGCTCATCCAGTCCACCAGGCCGGCTTCGAACAGCCCGCCCAGGGCCATCAGCATCAGGCTGACGGTGCAGTTGCCGCCGATGAAGTCCTTGCGGCCATCGGCCAGGGCCTGGTCGATGACGCGGCGATTGACCGGGTCCAGCACGATGACGGCGTCATCCTGCATGCGCAGGCTGGAGGCCGCGTCGATCCAGTAGCCTTTCCAGCCGGCCTGGCGCAGCTTGGGGAACACCTCGCTGGTGTAGTCGCCGCCCTGGCAGGTGAGGATGACGTCGAGGGTCTTGAGCTCGTCGATGCTGTAGGCATCCTTGAGCGGCGCCACGCCCTTGCCGATGGCCGGGCCTTCGCCGCCAACGTTGGAGGTGGTGAAGAAAACGGGCTCGATCAAGTCGAAATCCCGTTCTTCGAGCATGCGCTGCATGAGCACGGAGCCCACCATGCCACGCCAACCGATCAGACCTACACGTTTCATCGCTACTGCACCTTTATTGTCTTGAGGACGGCCGCCTCCCCCGGCGGCCGATCAGATTAACGCCTTGCGAGGGCGGCGACCACTGCTTCGCCCATCTCGCGGGTACCGACCCGCTGCTTGCCTTCCGACCAGATGTCGCCGGTCCGCAGGCCCCGGTCCAGCACCTGGCCCACCGCCGCCTCGATGGCCTCGGCCGCCGCGGCAGCGCCAAAGGTGTACCTGAGCATCATGGCCACCGAGAGGATGGTCGCGAGGGGATTGGCCACGCCCTGGCCGGCGATGTCGGGTGCCGAGCCGTGGCAGGGTTCGTACATGCCCTTGTTGTGGGCATCCAGGGACGCCGAGGGCAGCATGCCGATGGAACCGGTCAGCATCGAAGCTTCGTCGGAGAGGATGTCGCCGAACATGTTGTCGGTGACGATGACATCGAACTGCTTGGGTGCGCGGACCAGCTGCATGGCGGCGTTGTCGACGTACATGTGGCTGAGTTCGATGTCCGGATAGTCCTTGGCCACCTCCTCCACCACCTCGCGCCACAGGCGGCTGGACTCGAGGACGTTGGCCTTGTCCACCGAGCACAGCTTGCGGCCACGCAGACGGGCCATGTCGAAGCCGACGCGAGCGATGCGACGGATCTCGCCTTCGCTGTACGGCAGGGTATCGAAGGCCAGGCGCTCGCCGTTCTCCAGCACCCGGGTCTCGCGCGGCGAGCCGAAGTAGATGCCGCCGGTCAGTTCGCGGACGATGAGGATGTCTAGGCCGGAGACCACTTCCGGCTTGAGGGTCGAGGCCTCGGCCAGTTGCGGATAGAGGATGGCCGGACGCAGGTTGCCGAACAGCCCCAGGGCGGAACGGATCTTCAGCAGACCGCGCTCGGGACGGATGTCGCGCTCGAGCCTGTCCCACTTGGGACCACCCACGGCGCCCAGCAGCACGGCGTCGGCGGCACGGGCACGCTCCAGGGTCTCATCGGCCAGGGGCACGCCATAGCGGTCGATGGCGGCGCCACCCAGGTCGTCATGGACCAGTTCGAAGCCGAGGTCATGGTCGCGGTTGACCGCTTCCAGCACCTTGACCGCCTCGGCCATGATTTCCGGACCGATGCCGTCGCCCGGCAGGATGAAGATCTGCTTGCTCATTGTCTTTTCCTGTCTCAAATCAGATGGGCTGGGCCCAGAGAACCATGACGTCGACGGTGAAGGAGCCGTCGCGGTCGATTTCGAAATACTGCCGCACTTCCTGGCCGATCTTGCTCTGCAGGCTGCGGATGGCCTGGCACTGGGGCTCGGGGGTACGCATGCGCGCGGTCCAGCTGGCGAAGTCCAGGCGCAGGCGCTGGCGGCGGCAGCGGGTCACGCCCAGACGCGCCATGTCCAGCAGGCGATGCCACTCGGCGAAGGAATAGTCACGCACGTGGCTGATGTCGCGCAGGATCTCCACCGTCTGCAGATAGGTATCCAGACGCGGATTGGCCGGCGAGATCACGTCGATGATGGCCATCTCGCCGCCATGGCGCAGCACCCGGCGCACTTCGCGCAGGGCCGCGCCGATGTCGCGCCAGTGGTGCGCCGAATAGCGGCTGAAGACGAAGTCGAAGCTGGCATCACCGAAGGGCAGGTGCTCGGCCATGCCGGGCTGGACGCTGATGTTGTCCAGGCCCTGCTCGGCCGCGCTGCGCTTGACCACCGAGAGCATTTCCTCGGCCAGATCCAGGGCGATCACCTGCCCGGCCACCGGCGCCACGTTGTAGCTGACGTGACCGCCACCGCAACCGAGATCCAGCACCTTGGCGCCTTCCCGCTGGGCCACGGCGTCGCGCAGTTCGGCGAGCTCGGCGCCCTGGGCATGGACGGCGCTGGTCAGATAGGCCTCGGCGGTGGCGCCGAATTGCTGCTGTACGTGTTGCTCGTGGTCACCGCTCATGGAGCCTCCGGAAAGAGCGCCGGCCTCGCGGGCCGGCGACTGGGTTCAGGCGCTGGGGAACATCCAGGGACTGCTCTGGCGATAGCGGGCTTCGAAACTCCCGATGGCGTCGGCATCCTGCAGGGTCAGGCCGATGTCGTCCAGGCCGTTGAGCAGGCAGTGCTTGCGGAAGGCATCGATCTCGAAGGACAGCGCCACGCCATCGGGACGGCGCACGGTCTGGCTCTCGAGATCGACCACCAGCTGGTAGCCCTCGGCGGCTTCGACCTGGCGGAACAGCTCGTCGACGTCCGCATCGCTGAGGATGATCGGCAACAGACCGTTCTTGAAGCTGTTGTTGAAGAAGATGTCGGCGAAGCTCGGCGCGATCACCGAGCGGAAGCCGTAGCCATCCAGGGCCCAGGGCGCGTGTTCGCGGCTGGAACCGCAGCCGAAGTTCTCGCGCGCCAGGAGGATGCTGGCGCCCTGGTAGCGCGGCTGGTTGAGCACGAACTCGGGGTTCAGCGGACGCTTGCTGTTGTCCTGGCCAGGCTGGCCGACGTCCAGGTAGCGCCATTCGTCGAACAGGTTCGGGCCGAAGCCGGTGCGCTTGATCGACTTGAGGAATTGCTTGGGAATGATCTGGTCGGTGTCGACGTTGGCGCGATCCAGGGGTGCGACCAAACCGGTGTGCTGGGTAAAGGCTTGCATGGTCAGGCTCCTCAGGCGTTGGCGAAGTCGCGGACGTCGACGAAACGACCGGCGATGGCGGCAGCGGCGGCCATCGCCGGGCTCACCAGGTGGGTACGGCCACCGGCACCCTGGCGGCCCTCGAAGTTGCGGTTGGAGGTGGAGGCGCAATGCTCGCCACTCTCCAGGCGGTCGGCGTTCATCGCCAGGCACATGGAGCAGCCCGGCTCACGCCATTCGAAACCGGCTTCGATGAACACCTTGTCCAGGCCTTCGCGCTCGGCTTGCGCCTTGACCAGGCCGGAGCCCGGCACCACCAGTGCCTGCTTGAGGGTGGCGGCGACCTTGCGGCCCTTGGCCACGGCGGCGGCGGCGCGCAGGTCCTCGATGCGGGAGTTGGTGCAGGAGCCGATGAAGACGCGGTCCAGCACGATGTCGGTGATCGGCTGGTTGGCCTTCAGGCCCATGTACTTCAGGGCGCGCTCGATGGAGCCGCGCTTGACCGGATCGGCTTCGCGAGCCGGGTCCGGCACCTGCTGGTCGACGGCCAGGACCATCTCCGGCGAGGTGCCCCAGCTGACCTGCGGCTTGAGCTGGGTGGCGTCGAGTTCGACCACGGTGTCGAATTGGGCGTCGGCATCGGACACCAGGCCGCGCCACTGGGCAACCGCGGCCTCCCAGACGGCACCGGTGGGCGCGAAGGGACGACCCTCGACGTAGTCGATGGTGGTCTGGTCCACCGCCACCATGCCGACCCGGGCACCGGCTTCGATGGACATGTTGCAGATGGTCATGCGGCCTTCCATGGACAGGGCGCGGATGGCGCTGCCGGCGAATTCGATGGCATGGCCGTTACCGCCGGCGGTGCCGATCTTGCCGATCACCGCGAGGACGATGTCCTTGGCGGTGACGCCGAAGGGCAACTCACCCTTCACCTTCACCAACATGTTCTTCATCTTCTTGGCCACCAGGCACTGGGTGGCGAGCACGTGCTCGACCTCGGAGGTGCCGATGCCATGGGCCAGGGCACCGAAGGCGCCGTTGGTGGAGGTGTGGGAGTCACCGCAGACCACGGTCATGCCGGGCAGCACGGCGCCCTGCTCCGGGCCGATCACGTGGACGATGCCCTGGCGGACGTCGTTCATCTTGAACTGGGTGACGCCGAAGTCGTCGCAGTTCTCGTCCAGGGTGCGGACCTGGATGCGCGAGATCTCGTCCTTGATGGAATCGAGGCCTTCCTTGCGATCGGGGGTGGTCGGCACGTTGTGATCGGGCGTTGCCAAGTTGGCGTCCAGACGCCAGGGCTTGCGGCCGGCCAGACGCAGGCCTTCGAAGGCCTGGGGCGAGGTCACTTCGTGGATGATGTGGCGGTCGATGTAGAGCAGCGCGGAACCGTCGTCGCGCTGCTTGACCAGATGCATATCCCAGAGTTTGTCGTAGAGCGTCTTGCCAGCCATGGGTGGATTCCTCATCAGGCGTGGAACGGCACGGGCCTTTGCATGCCCTTGGTGCTTGTGGGGTCAAAGATACCGCGCTAGGCTCGCATGAAACAAATTCATCTTTTTCATGAAGCGCATAACAAACAGGAATTCGACGTCTTGGACCTCGCCAATCTGAACGCCTTTGTCGCGGTGGCCGAAACCGGCGGCTTCTCCGACGCTGGCGAGCGCCTGCACCTGACCCAGCCGGCGGTGAGCAAGCGCATCGCGGCCCTGGAGCTGCAGCTGGGGCTGCGACTGTTCGATCGCATCGGGCGCGAGGTCAGCCTGACCGAGGCGGGACGCGCCCTGCTCCCCCGCGCCTATCAGATTCTAGACGTGATCGATGACACCCGGCGGGCGCTGACCAATCTCAATGGTGCCATCGGTGGCCGGCTGACGCTGGCGACCAGTCACCACATCGGCCTGCACCGGTTGCCGCCGATCCTCAGGCGCTTCACCCGGGACTATCCCGACGTCGCCCTGGATATCCGCTTTCTCGATTCGGAAGCCGCCTACGACGAAATCCTGCATGGGCGGGTGGAGCTGGCCATCATCACCCTGGCGCCCCAGACCGCGGCGCCGATCAAGGCGGTGCCGGTGTGGAGCGATCCGCTGGATTTCGTGGCGGCGCCCGAACATCCGCTGGCGAACCAGGCGGAGGTCACCCTGGCCGATGTGGCGCGGCATCCGGCGGTGTTTCCCGGCGGCAATACCTTTACCCGGCTGATCGTGCATGGATTGTTCGATGCCCAGGGGCTGATACCCAATATCGCCATGAGCACCAACTACCTGGAGACCATCAAGATGCTGGTGTCCATCGGCCTGGCCTGGAGCGTGCTGCCGCGGACCCTGCTGGACGATCAGGTACGCCGGCTGCCGCTGCCGGGGATTCAGTTGGAGCGGCGCCTGGGGTACATCCTGCATACCGAGCGCACCCATTCGAATGCGGCGCAGGCGTTCATGGGATTGCTGGATGAGGTGGAGCGGGAGTAGCGGGTTCGGGGTATGCCTGTTGATTAGGCAGGCGTTTCCGACATCGTTATCGCGGCCATGGCCGCGATAACGATGTTCGACGGCAGCCCTATCCCTTCTTGAGCTTTTTCAGGCGCTTCTTCGACTTGTCGATGACTTCCTTGCGCTCGCGGTCCTTCAGCTCCTTCCAGCCCTTGATCTCTGAGCGTTTGCGGCCACATCCCTGGCAGACTTCGTCCTTGATCTTGCACTGGCTGATGCAGGGACTTTCGACCTTACCCACGGCAACCTCGGAAATGAAAAAGGCCCTGCAGTATAACCACTGCAGGGCCCTGTCCAGCGCCATCCGGCAGGATGGCGGGCTATGGGGGCGATTTAGAAAACCGCTTGAACCTTCAGGCCGCCCACCACGGCATTGTCAACTTCACGCACGCCACCCGGACTCTTGATGTACTGGAGGTTGGGGCGCACGGTCAGCCAGTTGGTCACGTGCACGCCGTAGTAGAGCTCGGCGTCGTACTCGTTGTGCTGCAGGGGCGTGTAGGCCGGATCATCGTAGTCGGTGGCACCGGCGGCCTGGTTGAGGGCGCGCTGGTTGTCGCGGAAGTCGCTGTTGGTGCTGATGCGCGCGACGCCGAAGCCGATGTCGTCCTTGGGACGGCCATCGAAGGGGCCCTTGTACACCAGGCCGGCCTGGACGTAGTTGCTGACCTTGTTGACGTCCTTGGCATGGGCGGTGAAGTTGGCGAACACCGACAGGCCGCGGCTCGGATCATCGTTGTGCGCGGTGATCTGTTGACGCGCCACGACCCAGTAGCCGTGCTTGCTGGAGTGCTCCTTGTAATCCAGCCCGGTGAGGGCGGCGGAGTTGCCGTTGACGTCTTCGTAGACGTCGTTGGCATCGGCGGTGCTGTAGTAGTAGCCGACGCGGTATTCGCCCGGCAGGCCGTTGACCTTGGGCGACCAGACCATTTCCACCGGCAGGACCGCACCCTTGGTACCGCTGCCGTTGAGCTTGAAGCCGTTGCCGGTTTCCAGCAGCGACGGATTCTGCTCGTAGGCACCGACCTGGACGAACAGCTCGGGGGTCAGGCTGTACTTGACGCGCAGGGCCCACTGGCTGACCGGCCAGTTGTACCAGACGCCTTCCCAGTTACCGACCTGGGAACCGCAGAACGCCAGGTTCTGGAAGTCGCACTCGAAGGAGTTGAAGTCCTCGCCTTCGCCGAAGCGACCGGCCTTGATGTCCAGACGGCCATCAAAGAAGCCCTTGGACAGCCACAGTTGGGTCAGACGCCAGGTCTGGCCACGGCCATAGACTTCCTGCACCGAGGAGTAGCCGCCGACGCGCGGATCGGTGATGCGGTCGTCGGTCAGGTTGCGGCCGTCACGGGAGGTGATGGCCAGCTTGAACACCGAGTTTTCCCAGCCGGCAATCTTGTTCATGTCGCCCCAGAGGCCGAACATGTACTGGGAGCTCCAGCGCCCGGTGCGATCGTCGTCGTAGCCGCCACGCAGGTTGGTCGCGCCTTCGCCGACGTATTCGAGCTTGATGTCCCAGCCCTTGTCGCGCAGGTCCTTGCGCACGCCACCCCAGTCACCGGTCATGGTGTTGCCCAGCGGCTCGAAGGCGGCCTCGGTGTTGTTGACGCCACTGAAGTTGCCACCCGGGTTGGCCTGGGGCGCCGCCTGGGCACCCGCGGCGACCGCCAGGGCCAGCAGCGACACGAGGGGCAGTGCGCGCCCCGGACGATTCTTGTGGTTTTGCTTGTTCATTACTGAGATCCCTTTTTATTGAAGTGATGACACCCAGGGCCCGAAACCCGCGTCTCTAATACTTACGGCAGGACGTTGAGGACTTCGTAACAGGCACCCATGGTGTGGTAGTCGACCTTGCCGGCCGGACTCTTGTCGTCGGAGTACTTGTGGTTCCGACGGTCGAGCAGGCGCCACCACGCACCGTGCTCGTGATCGATGAAATGCGTCCAGCTGTAGCGCCAGAGCGCCTCATAGTGTTCCCAGTAGCGGGCGTTGCCACTGCGCTCCGCGAGCAACGCGGCGGCGGCCAGGGCCTCGGCCTGCACCCAGAAGTACTTGTCCGGATCGCAGGGTGAGCCATCCGGGGCGAAGCCGTAGTAGAGACCGCCGTGCTCGCCATCCCAGCTCAGGCGCCAGGAGACATCGAACAGCGCCTGGGCCCGCGGCAGCAACCAGGGCTGGGGGCGATGGCGCTCGAGGATCAGCAGCAGCTTGGCCCATTCGATCTGGTGCCCCGGCTGGAAACCCCAGGGCCGGAACAGGTTGGCCGGATCGTCGCGGTTGTAGTCCCAGTCGATGGACCAGTCGCTGTGGTAGTGCTCCCAGACCAGGCCACCGGGGACCTCGTCGGCCACCCCGCCCTGCCCCTGGGTCAGCGCCGCCTGACGCTGGGTCATGTTGCGCGCCAGGGTCTCGGCGCGATCCAGGTAGCGCACCTCGCCGCTGGCTTCGAAGGCGGCCAGCAAGGCTTCGCAGGCGTGCATGTTGGCGTTCTGGCCGCGATACGGCGCCACGGTCTGCCAGTCGGCGCTGATCTCGTCGACATAGAGGCCATCGGCTTCACGCCAGAAATGGGTCTCCAGGGATTCCCAGGCTTCGCTCAGCCAGTTGCGCGCTTCCTGGATGCCCGCCTGCAGGCCGTGGGCGTAGGCCAGCACCACGAAGGCCAAGCCATAGCAGTGATTGGTGCCATCCACCACTTTGTCGCCGTCGAGCAGCCAGGCATAGCCACCGTTGGCCTGGCGATGCCGCTCGCGCAGGTATCTCAGGCCATGGCGGGTCGCTTCCAGAAAGGCCGGATCGCCATAGTGACGGTAGGCCATGGCGAAATCGAAGACGAAGCGGGTGCTGGAGACCAGGTGGCGGGTCTGGCGATCGTAGACCGTGCCGTCGTCCTTGAAGAAATGATAGAAGCCGCCCTGCGGATCGACACAGCGGGGATGGTAGAACGCCAGGGTGTGGCGGACGTGCTCCAGCAGGGTGTCGCGACGACGAAAATCGGGGAAGTCCATCGGGTTTCCTTGGCGTCTATTGTTGTTGTGGGAAAGCGCTCTAGTGGGGACTCACCTGCAGCAGGGCTTCGACATCGGCACGGGTCGGCGCATAGGCGCCGGCATGGCGGCAGGACACCGAGGCACTGGCCGCGGCGAATCTCAGGCGCTGCTGCAGATCGGTCAGGCCCAGCAGGCCGGCGGCCAGCCAGCCGGCCATGCAGGCGTCACCGGCACCCACGGTGTCGGCCACGTCCACGGCGATGGCGGCCTGTTGCCACTCGCCTTCCGGCGTATAGAGCACCAGGCCGTGCTCGCCGCGGGTGAAGAGGATGCGGGCATGGGGATTGAGGGCGCGCAATTCGTCCAGCGCGGCGCGCTCGTCCAGGCCCGGATAGATCTGGCGGATGTCTTCGTCGGACAGCTTGATGTCGTCGGCCAGGCGCACCAGCTCAGGGAAGGTCTGCTGGCGATAGCGATCGTCCATCAGGTTGCGCCAGTTGGGATCGTAGCTCAGGCGCTTGCCAGCGGCCTTGGCCTGGCGGGCCAGGTCCAGCAGGGTGTCGGCCAGCGGATAACGAGCCAGGCTGATGCAGCTGAAATGGCAGACCTCGGCGGCCTCCAGCCAGCCTTCGGGCAGCAGCGCCGGGTCGAACTGGAGATCGGCTTCGCCGGCGAAGAAATAGCGCGGCGGACGGCTCGACGGCACGATGGCCACCAGCGGATCGGCGGCGACGCGCTGCAGGAAGCGGGTATCGAGGCCGGCGGTTTCCGACTGCCAGGCGATCTCGTCACCCAGACCGTCCTGGCTGATGGCGCCGCCGAAGGCGCTTGCCACGCCCAGCCGTGCCAGGCCACGCGCCACGTTCCAGGGAGCACCGCCCGGATAACCCCGCCATTCGCCAGGATTACCCTGGACGATGTCGGTGAGGGCTTCGCCAAAGACCACGACGCGGGGTAGTGCCATTGTTGTTCTCCTGTCTGTCACGGCGGCCGGAGATGCACTCCTGGCCTCTGGTAGGGCCGCGACCCGACGTCAGGCGCGGCGGCGGGCGGACCTTACCATTGCTGTAACGTTTCAGCCATGAGCTACGTTCAAGAAAGTCGGCGACCGCTCGCAGGATCGAACAGCACCGCCCGTCGCGAATCGATCCGCCACAGCACCTGGTCGCCGGCCCGCGGCGCTTCGCCCGGAGCGACCCGGCAGCAGACCTTGGTGCCGTTCCATTCGGCATACAGCAGGGTGTCGGGACCGGTCGGCTCGACCACCTGGACCCGCGTCAGGATGCCTGGCACCGCGTTGTCCGCCGGATGCGCCGACTGGATCTGCTCCGGACGCACCCCAAGGATAGCCTCTCGGCCCGCGAGCGCCGGATCCAGATCGGGCAAATCCACCTGGCTGTCGCCGGTATCGCCGGTGACGCGGGCGACCACCCTGCCCTCGCGCGCTTCCAGACGCACCGGCACGAAGTTCATCGGCGGCGAGCCGATGAAGCTGGCGACGAAGAGATTGGCCGGATCGTTGTAGATCTCCTCCGGAGTACCGAACTGCTGCACCTCGCCATCCTTCATCACCGCGACCCGATCGCCCAGGGTCATGGCTTCGATCTGGTCGTGGGTAACGTAGACGGTGGTGGTCTGCAGGCGCTGGTGCATCAGCTTGATCTCGGTGCGCATCTCCACCCGCAGCTTGGCGTCGAGGTTGGACAGCGGCTCGTCGAACAGATAGAGCTTGGGCCGGCGCGCCAGGGCGCGACCCATGGCCACCCGCTGCTGCTGGCCACCGGAGAGCTGCGCCGGCTTGCGCTCGAGCAGGTGCTCGATCTGCAGCAGCTTGCTGACCCGCGCCACCTCGGCGTCGATCTGCTCCCTGGGCGTCTTGCGGATCTTCAGGCCGAAGGCGATGTTCTCGCGCACGGTCATGGTCGGATACAGGGCGTAGGACTGGAACACCATGGCGATGTCCCGGTCCTTGGGCTCGACCTGGGTGACGTCCTCGCCGTCCAGGCAGATGGCGCCGCTGCTGATGTCTTCCAGGCCAGCGATGGCGTTCATCAGGGTGGATTTGCCACAGCCGGAGGGGCCCACCAGGATGAGGAACTGACCCGCGTCGATGCGGATGTCGATGCCCTTGAGGGCTTCCTGGGCGGCGTTGCCGTAGGTCTTGCGTACGCTTTTGAGTTCGAGAGCTGCCATGGTGGCCTTCCTTATCCTTTGACCACGCCCGAGGTCAGGCCCCGGACGAAATACTTGCCAGCGAAGATGTAGACCAGCAGCGTCGGCAGCGCGGCGATCATGGCGGCGGCCATGTCGACGTTGTATTCCTTCGCGCCGGTGCTGGTGTTGACCAGGTTGTTCAGGGCCACGGTGATGGGCTGCGACGAGCCGCTGGCGAACACCACGCCGAACAGGAAGTCGTTCCATACCTGGGTGAACTGCCAGATCAGGCTGACCATCACGATCGGCGTGGACAGCGGCAGCAGGATCTTGAAGAAGATGGTGAAGAAGCCCGCCCCGTCCAACCGCGCCGCCTTGATCAGGGCATCGGGGATGCCCACGTAGTAGTTGCGGAAGAACAGCGTGGTGAAGGCCAGGCCGTAGATCACGTGCACCAGCACTAGGCCGGCGGTGGTGTTGGCCAGGCCCAGCTGGCCGAGGGTGAAGGACATCGGCAGCAGGATCACCTGGAAGGGAATGAAGCAGCCGAACAGCAGCAGGCTGAACAGCAGATTCGAACCGCGGAACTGCCACTTCGACAGGGCGTAGCCGTTGAGCGCGCCGATGAAGGTGGAGATGAGCACCGCCGGGACGGTGATCATGAAGGAGTTCCAGAAGTAGCTGTGCACCACGTCCCAGGCCTTGAGCCAGCCGATGATCGTCCAGTCCAGGGGCAGGCTCAGCAGGTTGCCGGTGCGGACGTCGTCCGGGGTCTTGAAGCTGGTCAGCAGCATCACCAGCAGCGGCACCAGATAGACCGCGCAGGCGATGATCAGGGTAGCGTGGATGGCCACGCGATTGACGTTCAGAGCCTTAGCCATTTCGCTTGCTCCGCAATTCCGAGTAGAGGTAGGGCACCAGCACCGCCAGCACCGCGCCGAGCATCAGCACCGCACTGGCCGAACCCAGGCCCATCTGGCCGCGGGTGAAGGTGTGCTGGTACATGAACACCGCCGGCAGGTCCGAGGCGTAGCCGGGACCGCCCGCGGTCATGGCCATGACTAGGTCGAAGCTCTTGATGGCGATGTGGGCGAGGATCATCACCGCGCTGAAGAACACCGGCCGCAGGCTGGGCAGGACGATGCGCAGGTAGATGGTCGGCAGCCCTGCCCCGTCGACCTGGGCGGCTCTCAGAATGGAGGAATCCACGCCGCGCAGACCGGCGAGGAACATGGCCATGACGAAGCCCGAGGCCTGCCAGAGGGCGGCGATCAGCAGGCAGTAGATGACCCGGTCGGGATCCACCAGCCAGTCGAAGCGAAAGCCTTCCCAGCCCCAGTCGCGCAACAGCTTGTCCAGCCCCATGCCGGGGTTGAGCAGCCATTTCCAGGCGGTGCCGGTGACGATCATCGACAGCGCCATGGGATAGAGGTAGATGGTGCGGATGAAGCCTTCGCGGCGGATGCGCTGGTCCAGCAGGATGGCGAAGAAGACTCCGATGGCCAGGCTCAACAGGATGAACAGGCCACCGAAGATCGCCAGGTTCTTGCAGGCCACCAGCCAGCGATCGTTTTCCATGAGTCGCGCGTACTGGGCGAAGCCGGCGAAGTTGTAGCTGGGCAGGAAGCGCGAGTTGGTAAAGGAGATCACCGCCGTCCAGAGCATGTAGCCATAGAGGCAGACAACCATGGCGATGGCCGTGGGCGCCAGCACCAGCTTGGGCAGCAGGCGCTGCAGCCGGTCCGGGCGTCGACTGACGGTCGCGACGGGAAGGGTTTCGGTAAGAGCCATGGGGCGCTCCCAAGGGGTGGTATTATCTTGGCGTCAGGTAGCTGGATGATCGCGGCCATGGGCCGCTCCTACAGCTCGATCAGGCGTCTGCAGGAGCGGCCGCAGCGGCGGACCGCCATGGTCGCGATTGACCTTACTTGGCGGCCTGGATGGCAGCGACCAGTTGCTCGGTGGCCTTCTTCGGATCGGCGTTGGCGTCGTTGAAGAAGTTGGTCACCACGTCGAAGATCGCACCCTGCACATAGCTGGTGTTGGCCATGCTGTGCGCCATGCTCGGCTCGGCCTTGCCATCGGCATTGGCCGCCTGGAAGTCCTTGGCGGACTGCTGGGCGCAGCTGTCGAACTTGGCCAGGTCGATGTCGTTACGCACCGGGATGGAGCCCTTGTTGAGGTTGAATACCTCCTGGAAGGGCTTGTCGATGACGGTGCGCACCAGGTCGTCCTGGGCCTTCTGGTTGTCCTTGTTCTTGATCTTGAACATGGCCAGGGAGTCGATGTTGTAGATGAAGTCGCCCTGGGTGCCCGGCATCACCACGCACTCGTAGTCGACGCCCGGCTTCTTGCCGGCGGCGGTGAATTCGGCCTTGGCCCAGTCGCCCATGATCTGCATGCCCGCCTTGCCCTCGATGACCATGGCGGTGGCCAGGTTCCAGTCGCGACCGGCGGCATTGGGATCGACATAGCCCTTGATGCGCTTGAAGGTCTTGAACACCTCGACCATCTTGTCGCTGCGGATGGTGTCGGCATCGGTCTGCACGAAGACCTTGTCGTAGCCTTCCGGACCCATGATAGCCATGACCAGGGATTCGAAGATGGTGCCGTCCTGCCAGTTCTGGCCACCATGGGCCAGGGGCACGACGCCGGCGGCCTTGAGCTTGTCGGCGGCCTCGAAGAATTCGTCCAGGGTGGTGGGGACCTTGGCGCCGGCCTTCTTGAAGACGGCGGGGTTGATCCACAGCCAGTTGATGCGGTGGATGCCGGCCGGCACGGCGACGTACTCGCCATCGTGCTGCATGGTCTGGGCCACGCGCTTGGGCAGGATGGTGTCCCAGTTGCCCTGCTTGGCGATGTCGCTGATGTCAGCCAGGAAGCCCATGCTGGCCCATTCCTGGATGTCGGGGCCTTTCAGCTGGGCGGCGGATGGCGGATTGCCGGAGACGGCGCGGGTCTTGAGCACGGTCATGGCGGCCTCGCCGGCGCCACCGGCCACGGCGAAGTCCTTCCAGGTATCGCCCTGCTTCTGCATCAGTTGCTTGAGGACATCGACGGCGCGAGCCTCGCCACCGGAGGTCCACCAGTGCAGCACCTCGACCTCACCGGCATGGGCGGTCAGGGGGGCGGCGAGCGCGGCGCAGGAAAGGGAAACGGCGAGAGCGAGACGATTCAACGCATTCATGAGAGGGTCGTTCCTTGTTGTTTTTTTATTGGAGCTGGGCCAAGTCTAGTCAGACGACTGCGGCCGTGGGTAACGAAGGGAAGGAGTTTTGTCACGGACTGGTGACATAGCGGAAGCCAGACGCCTAGCTGCGCGGCAGGGTCAGGGTGACCCGCAGACCGCCCTCGCGGCGATTGCGCAGCTCCACTTCGCCACCATGGGCGTGAGCCAGGTTGCGGGCGATGCCCAGGCCCAGGCCGTAGCCATGGCGGTCGGTGGCCAGGCGGACATGGGGCTGGAACACCTGCTCCAGTTCCTGCTCCGGCACCCCCGGCCCTTCGTCGTCGACGTGCAGGACGAAGGCATGGCCGTCGTCTTCCACCTGCAGGTGGGCGCGATAGCCATACTTGAGGGCGTTGTCCAGCAGATTGCCGATGCAGCGCTTGAGCGCCAGTGGCTTGCCCAGCAGGGTACCCCGGGCTTCTCCGGTGAGGCGCACCCGCGGGGGCTGCTCCTGGGTGAAGGGCTCCACCAGCTGTTCCAGCAGTGCCTGCAGGTCGACCGGTTCCAGGTTCTCGTGGATGTCGGTGTCCTTGACGCACTGCAGGGCACCCTTGACCAGCAGATCCAGCTCGTCGAGATCGCGCACCAGCTTGGCCTGCATCACCTCGTCGTCCACCAGCTCGGCGCGCAGGCGCAGCCGGGTGATGGGGGTACGCAGATCGTGGGAGATGGCGCTGAACAGCTGGGCGCGCTCGTCCAGGTAGCGGGCGATGCGTTCGCGCATGGCATTGAAGGCGCGGGTGACCTCGCGGATCTCCTGGGCGCCCTCCTCGCGCACCGGCGGCGTATGGACCTCCAGCGAAAGCTCCCGCGCGGCACGCGACAGCCGTTTGAGCGGACGACTCTGCCAGCGGATCAGCAGGCCGATGAACAGCAGCAGGAAGGCGCTGCTGAAGACCATGAACAGCAGCTGCTGCAAGGGCAGCCAGGACTCGTCCAGGCTGTAGTAAGGCGCTGGCATCAGCGTGGCCAGGTACACCCACTCCCCTTCGCCGATGCGGATCTGGGTCACCAGCACCGGCGGCTCCAGCGGCTCCAGACTCAGGGCATAGTGCGCCCAGGAGCGCGGCAGTTCGTCGAGCGCCACGGCGCCGTTGAACAGCCGCAGCTGCTGGGGACCGATGAATTCCACATACATGGGCATGGCCGCGCCCAGGCGCTCGCGCAGCACCGCCTCGACCCCCTGGAGCACCGCCCGGCGGCCGGGGGTGTCCGGCAGCGCCTGCATCGTCAGCGGTTTTTCGTTGAGTGAGACGAAGAAGCGCGTGCCGCCCATGTTGCGCAACTGCTCCAGCACCAGTGGCCGATAGGCCGGCGGCAGCAGGCTGAAATAGCGCACGCTGGCGGCGATGGAATAGCCCAGGCTGCGGGCGGCGGTCTGCAGGCCCTGGTTGCGGTCGCTGCGCAGGGACGCCGACCAGAACAGCGCCGAGGCGCCCTGGGCCAGGAGCACCGCCAGCAGGGTCAGCAGCAGCATCCGCGCCAGCAGGGAGCGTGGCACCAGCCGCACGAGCGGACCGCTACACCGCATCGGCGACCAGTCCGCAGACCTCGGCGGCGAGCAGGTAGCCGGAACCGCGCACGGTGCGGATCAGCCGCGGCGACTTGCCGGTGTCTCTCAGCCGTTGACGCAGGCGACTGACCGCCATGTCGACGATGCGCTCCAGCGGCAGCACCTCGCGGCCGCGGGTGGCATTGGCGATGGTGTCGCGATCGAGGATCTGCTGGGGATGGTCGAGAAACAGCTTGAGCAGGGTGAAATCGGCGCCGGAGAGGATCACTTCCTCGCCATCGCGATGGAACAGCCGGTGACTGACCGGATCCAGGCGCCAGTCGTCGAAGGTCAGCAGACCGGTGGCCGCCGGGCGCGTCTCGCCGAAGCCGGCACGGCGCAGCAGCGCCTTGATGCGCGCCAGCAGTTCGCGCGGGCTGAAGGGCTTGCCTAGGTAGTCGTCGGCGCCCAGTTCCAGGCCGATGACCCGATCCGCCTCGTCGGAACTGGCGGTGAGCATGATGATGGGGACCTGGCGGCAACTGGACTGCTCGCGCATCCAGCGGCAGAGGGCGAAGCCGTCTTCGCCGGGGAGCATGACGTCGAGGATCAGCAGATCGGGGACGAAGTCGCCCAGCGCCCGGCGCAATTCGCGGCCATCGCCGACGGCGCGCACCAGATAGCCGGCACGGGTGAGGTAGGCGTCGAGCAGCTCACGGATTTCCCCGTCGTCGTCGACGACCAGGAGGGATTTGCCCAGGGTGGACATGGCGATGTTCGCTCTTGTTGTTCTGGCCAGGGGCCAGCTACCGGTAGTGCCGGCAGCATACCGGGGCCGGGCGACCTTGAGTAGTCGCCCGGCCCCAGCGGATCAGACCTGACGCGCCTCGGCGATGGTCTGGTCCAGGGCGACGCCGGCACCGAACAGGCCCGGATACTCGGCGGTCACCAGCCAGGCCGGGATGTCCTTGAGGTAGGCGCTGCTGGTCTTGCCCTTGTCGGCGAAGGCATGGGCGAAGGCCCCGCTCTGGAAGCGCTCGACGAAGCGCGGCAGGATGCCGCCGGCGATGTAGACGCCACCCAGGGCGCCCAGGGTCAGGGCCGCGTTGCCGGCGACCCGCGCCAGCCAGATGAAGAACTGCTCCAGCACGGCGTCGGCATAGGGGTCACCCTTGAGCGCCAGCTCGCAGATGTCCGCCGCGCTGTGCAGGGCGGCGGTCCGGCCGTCCAGTTCGCAACTGGCGTGATAGAGGTTGACCAGGCCGCTGCCGGACACCACGCGCTCCGCGGAGACGTGATTGCCGAACTGGCGCTTGAGGATCTTCCAGATATCGAATTCGCGCTGGGTGTTGATCGGCAGGTCGACGTGACCGCCCTCGCTCGGCAGCACGATCCAGCGATCCTTGCCACTCGGTACCAGGCTGGCGAGACCCAGGCCGGTGCCCGGCCCGATCACCAGGCGCGGGCGGGTCGGCAAGGCGATGCCATCGCGCACCTGGACGGAGTCCGCCGGATCCAGGCGGGCGATCGCCCAGGCCATGGAGGTGAAGTCGTTGATCAGCAGCAGATGGGTCAGGCCCAGCTCGCGGCAGAACTGCTCGCGCTTGATCACCCAGTGATTGTTGGTGAAGCGGAAGTCACCCTCGCCCACCGGGCCCGCACAGGCGAGGCACACGGCGGTGATGTCATCCAGCGCCACGCCGCTCTGCGCCAGGTACTTGCGCACGGCGTCTTCCGGACAGGCGTAATCCGCACAGGCGAAGACCTCGATGGCCTCCAGGCGACCGTCGCGCCACAGGGCGAAGCGGGCATTGGTGCCCCCGATGTCGCCAACCAAAGCCAAACTCATTTCAGCGCCTCCAGGCTGGAAGTGAATGCACTGGCACCCGATTCAGCCGTGCTCATGGCGCCGCGCATGAAGGCGAACAACTCACGACCACAGCCTACCCCGGTGCCCTGGGGCGCTTCGACCGCCTCGCGGGCCATCCATTCGTCCGCCGGGACCAGAATCTTCAGCTCTCCGGTACGCCCATCGACGCGGATGAGATCGCCGTCACAGACCTTGGCCAGCGGACCGCCATCGATGGCTTCCGGGCAGACGTGGATCGCCGCCGGGACCTTGCCCGAGGCACCGGACATGCGGCCGTCGGTGACCAGCGCCACCTTGAAGCCGCGATCCTGCAGCACGCCGAGGTAGGGGGTGAGCTTGTGCAACTCGGGCATGCCCAGGGCCTTGGGCCCCTGGAAACGTACCACCGCGACGAAGTCGCGTTCCAGCTCACCGGCCTTGAAGGCAGCCGCCATTTCGCTCTGGTCATGGAAGACCCGCGCCTGGGCCTCCACCACCTGGTGCTTGGGCGCCACCGCCGACACCTTCATCACGCCACGCCCGAGGTTGCCCTGCATGACGCGCAGGCCGCCCTCCTCGTTGAACGGCCGGCTGGCCGGACGCAGGATGTCCTCGTCCAGGCTTTCGGCCCGGCCGGTGCGCCACTCCAGCTTGCCGTCCACCAGGAAGGGTTCCTGCAGATAGCGCGACAGGCCACGGCCCATGATGGTGTTGACGTCTTCGTGCAGCAGTCCGGCTTCGAGCAGGGTGTGCACCATGAAGTTGACGCCGCCGGCGGCATGGAAGTGGTTCACGTCGGCCTTGCCGTTGGGATAGACCTGGGCCAGGGTCGGGGTGACCGCAGAGATCTCGGCCATGTCGTCCCAGGTCAGCTGGATACCGGCGGCCTGGGCGATGGCCGGGATGTGCAGGGTGTGGTTGGTCGAGCCACCGGTGGCGCTCAGGGCTACCACCGAGTTGACGATGGACTTCTCGTCGACGATCTCGCCCAGCGGCATGAAGTTACCGCCCTGATGGGTGATGCGGGTCACCTGGCGCGCGGCCTCGCGGGTGAGTTCGTCACGCAGCGGGGTGTAGGGATTGACGAAGGAGGAACCCGGCAGGTGCAGGCCCATGACCTCCATCACCACCTGATTGGTGTTGGCGGTGCCATAGAAGGTGCAGGTGCCAGGGCTGTGGTAGGACTTCATCTCGGATTCAAGCAACTCTTCGCGAGTCGCCTTGCCCTCGGCGAAGGCCTGGCGCACGCGCGCCTTCTCCTTGTTGGAGATGCCCGATGGCATGGGGCCGCCCGGGACGAAGATCATCGGCAGATGGCCGAAGCGCAGCGCGCCGATCATCAGGCCGGGGATGATCTTGTCGCAGATGCCCAGCAGCAGCGCGGCGTCGAACATGTTGTGCGACAGGGCCACGGCGGTGGACATGGCGATGACTTCACGACTCGCCAGGCTGAGCTCCATGCCGGCCTCGCCCTGGGTCACGCCGTCGCACATGGCCGGCACGCCACCGGCGAACTGACCGACGGAGCCGATCTCGCGCAGCGCCTGCTTGATCAGCTCCGGATAGTGCTCATAGGGCTGGTGAGCCGACAACATGTCGTTGTAGCTGGAAACGATGGCGACGTTGGCCTGGTCCATCAAACGGAGGCGCTGCTTATCCGTCGAGGATCCACACCCGGCGACGCCATGGGCGAAATTGGCGCATTGCAGCTTGCCGCGCTGCGGACCGTCGCTGGCGGCGGCCCGGATCATAGCGAGGTAACGCTCACGGGTCGGACGACTGCGTTCCACCAACCGCTGTGTGACTTCGAGGACGCGAGGATGCATGGTTTCGATTCTCCACCGGGCTAAATTTGTTGTTATTTCAAACATTCACAGCCAAATTGGCGCTATTATTCCGCTTAGCACGCGTCATGTGTAATGTTTTTTACAACAAAACCCAGCTATCGCGAGGTTTCTCTCAATGAGTATTCGTATTGCCATCAATGGTTTTGGACGCATCGGCCGCAACGTGCTGCGGGCGCTGTATACCGAGGGCTATCGCCAGGACCTGGAGGTCGTCGCGATCAACGACCTCGGCGACGCCGCCATCAATGCGCATCTCCTACAGTATGACAGCGTTCATGACCGCTTCCCTGCCGAGGTGTCCGTCGAGGGCGACAAGCTGGTGGTCAATGGCGACCGCATCGCCGTGACGGCCATCCGCAACCCGGCCGAGCTGCCGTGGAAGGACCTGAAGGTCGACGTGGTGTTCGAATGCACCGGCCTCTTCACCAGCCGCGACAAGGCCGCTGCCCACCTGGAAGCCGGCGCCTCCAAGGTGATCATCTCGGCACCGGGCAAGGACGTGGACGCCACCATCGTCTATGGCGTCAACGACAACATCCTGCGCCAGTCGCACCAGATCATCTCCAACGCCTCCTGCACCACCAACTGCCTGGCGCCGGTCGCCCAGGTGCTGCAGCGCGAACTGGGTATCGAGAACGGTCTGATGACCACCATCCATGCCTACACCAACGACCAGAACCTGTCGGACGTCTACCACTCCGACCCCTTCCGGGCGCGTTCGGCCACCCAGTCGATGATCCCGACCAAGACCGGTGCCGCCGAAGCCGTGGGCCTGGTTCTGCCGGAGCTGCAAGGCAAGTTTAGCGGCATGGCGGTGCGGGTGCCGACCATCAACGTGTCGCTGGTCGATTTGACCATCCTGACCGCCAAGGAAACCGACGCCAAGACCATCAACGCCTTCATGAAGGCTGCGGCGGAAGCCTCGCCGGTACTGGGCTACAACGACAAGCCGCTGGTCTCCATCGACTTCAACCACAACCGCCTGTCGTCGATCTTCGACGCCAACCACACCAAGGTGAGCGGCAAGCTGGTGAAGATCATGGCCTGGTACGACAACGAGTGGGGCTTCTCCAACCGTATGCTCGATACCTGCAAGGCGCTGGTCAACGCGCCTGCCTGAGGCCTTCAGGTCGTGCAGAAAAAGCGCCTTCGGGCGCTTTTTTAGTTTTGCGCAGGCCTGTCGGGCCTCGCTGCGCTCGGCGCCAACCTACGAGAGCGTGGAAACGTAGGAACCCGAAGCGTGGAAAACGGCGCAGCCTTTTCCGCTCGGGCATGCCCCGTAAGCCCTGCCCTCACCCAAGCCCTCTCCCACAGGGAGAGGGGGTTGATCGAGCGAGGGGTCGTCTTCCGGCTGGAAAGGGCGGTTCCGCGGGTAGCTTGAGTTGAGCAGCGCGAAGCCCAACAGGCCTGACTCAACCCTCATCCTCCTCGTCCGCCGCCTGGCGCAGGTCGTCGAAATCGGTCTTGAGGCCGGTTTCCATGGCGTCCAGCTCGGTGAGCAGGGTACGGAAGCTGGTGCGCTCCGGAATCACCAGCGTGCCCTCCTCTTCCGTCGGCTCCCCTACCTCCAGCGCCGCCAGGCTCAGCTCGGGGTCCTCCAGCACCGAGGCCGGTTCGGGTTCCAGCTGGCGCACCTCGGCCAGGGGCGGCAGCTGGTCGAGGCTGCGCAGGTCGAAGTAGTCGAGAAAGGTCCTGGTGGTGGCGAACATTGCCGGGCGGCCGGGCACGTCGCGATAGCCGACCACGCGGATCCAGTCGCGCTCCAGCAGCGTCTTGACGATCTGGCTGTTGACCGCCACCCCGCGCACCTCCTCGATCTCACCGCGGGTGATCGGCTGGCGATAGGCGATCAGCGCCAGGGTCTCCAGCATGGCACGGGAATAGCGCGGCGGACGCTCCTCCCAAAGTCGCCCGACCCAGGGTGCGTACTTTTCGCGCACCTGCAGGCGATAGCCGGAGGCCACTTCCTTGAGTTCGAAGCCGCGCTTGCGGCAGGACCCGCCGAGCACGGCGAGCCCCGCCCGCAGATGCGCGGGCTCGGGGCGTTCGTACTCTTCGAAGAGTTCGGCCAGGCGTTCCAGGGTCAGGGGCCTGCCAGCGGCGAGCAGGATGGCTTCCAGCAGGGGCGCCAGTTGCTTGGGATCGGTGTAGTTCATGGGCGGCGATGATACGGCCGGGCGCGGGTCACGCCAAATCCAACCGGCCACCGGATGGCGAGATCCGTGGGGTCTTTGACCTTGTCGCCAGACTGGTGGCCAGGGCATCCTCGGCAGATCGCTACGGAGAGCCATCCATGCCGCTGATCGCTGCCCTGCTATACCCCGACGTCATGAGTCTGGACGTCACCGGCCCGCTGCAGGTATTCGCCTCGGCCAATCTGGAACGGGAACGCCAGGGCCTGCCCGCCTGCTATCAGTTGCGCCTGCTGGGCGCCGCCGAGGGGCTGGTCAGGACTTCGGCCGGTATCAGTATCCAGGCCGAACAGAGCTGGTACGACCTCGACGTGGGCGAGGTGGATACCCTGTTGATCCCCGGCGGCATAGGCATCGAGACGCTAGGCCAGGATGCCGGCCTGCAGGCCTGGCTGCGCGATCTGGAACCCCGGGTGCGACGGGTCGGCTCGGTGTGTTCCGGTGCCCTGCTGCTGGCCAGCGCCGGTCTGCTGAACGGTCGCCGCGCCACCACTCACTGGGCCTATGTCGACGAACTGGCGGCCTTTCCGGCCATCGAGGTCCAGGGCGATCGCCTGCATACCTACGACCCCCTGGGGCGCGATGGCGATCCCCATGTCTTTACCTCGGCTGGCGTCACCGCCGGCATCGACCTGGCCCTGGCACTGGTGGAAGCCGATCTCGGACGTCCGCTGGCGCTGGCGGTGGCGCGCCGGCTGGTGATGTTCCTGCGCCGTCCCGGCGGCCAGGCGCAATTCAGCGCCTGTCTGGCGCCCGATCCGGGACGGACGCCACGGCTGGCCGCCCTGCTCGACTGGATTCCCGGTCACCTGGGGGAAGACCTGGGGCTAGAGCGCCTGGCCGAGCGTGCCCATATGGCACCGCGCACCCTGTCGCGCCTGTTCAACCGCGAGGTCGGCATGGGCCCGGGCCGCTATGTCGAGCAGGTCCGCCTGGAGACGGCGCGGGTGCTCCTGCAGGACGGCCAGGCCTCCATCGCCACGGTCTCGCGCCTGTGCGGCTTCGGCCATCCGGAAAATCTCCGGCGTACCTTTCACAAGCACCTGGCGGTCAGCCCCCAGGACTACGCGGCGCGCTTTGGCGCCTGATCAGGGAGAGACAGCCATGCTGGACATGCGGACCTCGTGCGAACACTGTGCCAAGGCCTTGCCGATGGAGAGCGAGGAGGCGGTGATCTGCTCCTATGAGTGCACCTTTTGCGCAGCGTGCGCTGCGGGGCCGTTGCAGCGGCGCTGTCCGAATTGCCAGGGGGAGTTGGTAAGACGGCCGCGGCGGGTACACAAGGACCAGGTGGCTTGAATTGCCGCCATGGGTCGCTCCTGCCGGCCGCCGCAGGTTGGGTTGAGCACAGCGAAGCCCATCAGGTGCCCGAGGTCGGCGACGTTGGGCTTCGACGATAGAGCCGTCTCAACCCAACCTACGTCTATAGCCGTCACGGCCGCGATGGGCTCGCGCCAAAACCATCGCCCTTACCGCAGCAACCCCGCCTCCGCGCGGATCGGCTCCGGCGTAGGCTCGCCCAGCAGATCCAGCACGGCGATCTCCAGGCCACGACTCAGGGCGTCCAGCGGCAGGTGGTTGGGCTGGGTGCCGAAAGGGTCGGCGATCTGGTCGCCCAGGGCGTCCAGGCCGAAGAAGGTGTAAGCCAGCACCAGCACCGCCAGCGGCGTGAACCAGCCCAGGCTGTCCACCAGGCAGAACGGCAGCAGGAAGCAATAGACGTGCACCACCCGGTGCAGCATCAGGATGTACGGATAGGGAATGGGCGTCTGGCGGATGCGCTCGCAGCCGCTGAGCACCGCGGTCAGCCGGTCCAGCTGGTTATCGACGTTGGCGATCAGTGGATCGCCGAGCCCTTCCTGCCGTGCCCGGGCAACCAGCGTCGTGCCAAGCCGGCGGATCAGCGCACTGGGTCGGTGAGGCGCGGCGAGCAGGCTCTCCTCTCCCGCCAGCACCCGTTGCAGATCGGCAGACGGCGCCTCACGGCGCAGGTGGTCACGCAGCGCATAACCGAAGGCCAGCAGCGGGGTCAGCAACTGGCGGCGCTCGGCCGCGTTCAGCCCGGGTAGCAGGGTCTCGACCTGGCGCGCCAGATTGCGTCCGGCGATCAGCAGCTCGCCCCACAGGCCGCGCGCCCCCCAGAAGCGCTGGTAGGCGGTGGTGTTGCGAAAGCCGAGGAAGATCGCCAGGGTCAGGCCCCAGAGGGTCAGGGGCGTGGTGGTGAGGCCGAAGTCGAAGCGCAGGACGAAACCATGGCTCAGGGTCACCGCCAGGCTCAGCAGCATCACATAGAGCAGCTTGGGCCAGATCGCCTGGACGATGGAGCCGCGCACCGTGAACAGCAATTCGCGCAGCGAGGGATTCTGGGGACGGGTGATCACAGGGGTACTCTCGCGTGAAGTTCTGGCTTCGACGCCGCCCGCGCGCGACAGTGCCGGCCCCCCCGGCGGGTCAGGGTCCGAACAGCACCCCGACCAGCGCTCCGCCGGCCAGCAGCCACAGCGGGTGCCAGCGCGTGAACAGCGAGCCCAGGGCGCCGGCCGCCAGGATCAGCACCCACAGCGGCGCGGTGGCCACGCTCGCGCCCACCAGCCAGGCGCTGGCCGCCACCAGGCCGACGGTGACCGGCACCAGGCCGGCCTGCAGGTGACGGCGCCAGGGGCGATCGGCGAAGCGCTGCCAGAGGTGCAGCACGCCCAGGGTCAACAGCGAGGACGGCACGAACTTGGCCAGGGAGGTCACCAGCAGCCCTGGCCAGCCGGCCACATGCCAGCCGATCAGCGGTACGATCATCAGATTGGGACCGGGCGCGGCCTGGGCCAGGGCGAACAGCGCGGCGAAGTCGGCGGCGCTCATCCAGCCATGCACGGTCACCACCTGGCGCTGCATCTCCGGCAGCACCGAGTTGCCACCGCCGAAGGCCAGCAGCGACAGCTGGGTGAAGATCAGCGCCAGCGCCAGCAGGGTCGTACTCATAGGCCCTGCCGATAGCTGAGCAGCACGCTGATGGGAGTGAGCACCAGCATGGTCCAGAGCAGTGGCAGCTTGAGCAGCGCCAGGGCCAGAAAGGCCAGGCAGGCGATGCCCAGGGCCAGCCAGCGCCCGCGCAGGGGCTGGACGAGCTTGACCGCCATGGCCACCAGCAGCCCGGCCGCCGCCGCGGCGAGCCCGGCGAAGGCGCGACCCACCAGGGGATCGTCATGGTAGCGGTCGTAGAGCACGCCCAGGCCGACCACCACCAGGGTCGGCCCCACCAGCAGCCCGGCGGCAGCGGCCAGGGCGCCGCTCCAGCCGGCAAATCTCATGCCCACCGCCACTGAGAGATTGATGATGTTGCCGCCCGGCAGGAACTGGCAGAGGCCGAGCAATTCGGTGAACTCCTCCGCCGACAGCCAGCGCCGCTTCTCCACCAGGTAGCGTCGCGCCAGTGGCAGCACCCCACCGAAGGCCGTGATGCCCAGGCCGAAGAAGCCAAGAAATAGATCGCGGCGCCGCGGCCGGTTCGAGGGGGAGTCGTTATCCATGGGCAGGTGTTCGTCAGATCCAGAGCGACAACAATAGCGTACCTGCAAGGCCGGTGACGGAAACGAGGGTCTGCTTGAGCTCCAGGCCGAAGTATTCGCGCACCATCCAGAAGCCGGCGTCATTGACGTGGCAGAGGAACACCGAGCCGGCGCCGATGGCCAAGGCGATCAACGAGGCCTGGGGGCCAGCCCGGCCACCACCGGCACCCAGGCCGGCGATGAAGACACCGATGAGGATGGACAGGAAAGGTGGCAGCCGGGTGACGCCAAGGAGCAGGACGCTGGCCAGGATAGCGGCTAGACAGCAGAAGATCAGCCGTGTGTCGTGGGCGACCCAGGCGAGCGCGGCAGCATCCACCGGTGGCTACCTGTAACCTATTGTTTCAGGATTACCTCAACGAAACGCCACCCAAGGTACGACGCAAATCGAAATAAAGCCTGTCCCTTATTGCACTTAGCGTGCGAACCTCAGCCGTTTCCCACGATCCAAACTGCGGTCGGTCGTGACCGAATCCCCTTCCCTTTTGCTCGCAGGCGGTTGGCATGAACGAAACCTCTACTCTCTGGCAGCAGACCCTCGCCCAGTTCCGCGACGGTACCGGCTCCACCCTGCCCACGCCGGGCAGTGGCGCGGCGGCCACCGTGGCGGCCTGCCTGGGTGTCGCGCTGATCCTCAAGGGCCTGAAGCTCAGCCAGCAGCGCCAGCCGGTGACCCGCCATGCCGACCTGATCGCCGTGGGCGAGCGCCTGCAGGAAGCGCTGAGCACCTGCGCCGATGCCGACGTCCAGGCCTTCGCCAACTACCTGGAAGCCGATCGTCAGGCCAGCGGCGCCACCGCGGAGGGCGAACGCCGCCAGCAGGCGCTCAACCTGGCCGCGGCCAACGCCGTGCAGATCCCCATCGCCACCGCCCAACTGTGCCTGGAAGCCCTGGATCTCGCCGTCATCGCCACGCCGCTCACCGTCGAACCGCTGCGCAGCGATACCCTGGCTGGCGGCCGCCTGGTGCATGGCGCCCTGGGCGCGGTGCTCACCACGGTGGACGCCGATCGCAACGGCCTGAAATCCGGCGATGCCCGCGAAGCCGCCCGGCAGATGCGCGACAAGCTCAGGCAACAGGCCGACCAGCGCCTGGCCCAGCTGAGCGCCACCCCTGTCCCGCCGGCCATGGGCTGAGGGCCGGTGCTGGCCCGCTTGGGCTGGGTCCTACGCGGATTCCAGCGACGTTTGTGGTTTCGCGCCACGCTGTTCTCGGTCGCCGGGGTGGCGACCGCTCTCCTCGCCCTGCTCCTGCGCGACCATATCCCGGCGACGCTGCCGGCCAAGGTCGGCGCCGATGCCGTCGACAAGATCCTCACCATCATCGCCAGCAGCATGCTGGCGGTGACCACCTTTTCCCTGAGCACCATGGTGACGGCCTACAACGCCGCCGCCAGCAGCGTGACGCCCCGTGCCTATCCGCTGCTGCTGGAAGACAGCACCACCCAGAACGCCCTGGCTACCTTTCTCGGCTCCTTCCTGTTCAGCCTGGTCGGCATCATCGCCCTGAGCACCGGCCTCTACGGCGACAACGGCCGGGTGGTGCTCTTTGCCGTGACCCTGGTGGTGATCCTGCTGATCGTCTTCACCCTGCTGCGCTGGATCGACCATCTGTCGCGACTGGGCCAACTGGACGCCACCAGCGACAGCATCGAAGACGCCGCCAGACACAGCCTGCAGCGCTGGCTGACCCATCCCTACCTGGGTGGGGCGGCGGCGCCCGTCGATGAGCCCGCCCGTGGCCGCCCGGTCATGGCCGACCGCACCGGCTATCTGCAACGGGTGGACATGCCGCTGCTGGCGGACCTTTGCGGCGACCAGGGTCGCCTGCGCCTGGCCGTCCTGCCCGGGGCCTTCCTCGATCCGGCGCAGCCGTTGCTGTGGGTCGAGGGCCTGCCTCCGGAGAAGGACGAGCGCCTGCGCACCGCCTTCACCCTGGATGCCCGCCGGATACACGACCAGGATCCGCGCTTCGGCCTGACGGTGCTGGGCGAGATCGCCACCGGGGCGCTGGTGCCCTCGCGCAGCGATTCGGGTACCGCCATCGCCATCCTCGGTCGCGCGCAACGGCTGCTGACCGCCCTCACCGAAAGACGCGAGCCGGTCGAGCCGCGCTATCCGCGGATCGAGGTACCGGACCTGTCGCTGGACGATCTGTTCGACGACTTCTTCCTGCCGGTGGGGCGCGATGCGGCGCCGCTGGTGGAAGTGGGCATGCGCTTGCAGAAATCCCTCGCGCGCCTGGCGGTCCAGGGCGATGCGCGGATCAGGCGCGAGTGCCTGCGGCATTCGCGCCTGGCATTGGCCCGGGCCGAGGCCGCCCTTGGCCAGGCCGAAGACCGCGTCATCCTCCAGCAATTGGCCGCGGACGTCGAACGCCTGTGCACGGCGCGCTAGCAGTGCGTGGCTAGCGCGACCAGGCCGGATCGGTGGTGAAGGCGATGGTCAGCCAGCGGTCCGGACCCTCGCCGCCGATGGCCTCGCCGATCTGGTCGCGGAGGGCGTCCCATTCGTCCAGGGTCTTGGCCGGCCACCCCAGCGGCACGATGAAGTACAGCTCGATCTGCCGCGCCCGTCCGACCTTGGCCACATAGGCGCGATAGTCGAGAAAGCCGAAGCGCGTGACCATGCCCCGGGCGACTTCATCGACCTGCTGCTTGAGCGCCGGCGGGGTCACCATGAGGATCTCGCTGAAGGCCTGCCAGACCAGCTTCAGCGGGATGGGAATGATCAGCACGCAGATGATCGACAGCACCAGGGGATCGATGTAGGGCGTGATCCAGGCGTAGGCCGTGCCCTGGGCCAGGGCGCCGACCAGGAAGGCCACCACCAGGGCAGCCGAGATGCTGCCCGACATGATCCAGCTCTTGATGTCGAGCCTGAGGAAGTCCGACTGGATGTCGCGGTTCAGCCGGTGCACGAGGGCGGCAAAACCAAAGCAGCTCAGGGCCGCGACCAGCGCATAGAGCAGCGCCATGCCGAACGCCAGGGCCTTGCCGCCACTCATCAGGCTGATGATCGAGTTGACCAGCGCATAACAGGCCACGATGCACAGCACGCTGCCATTGAGGGCCAGGACCATGGGTTCGAGGTGCCAGAAACCCATGTTGAAGCGCTCGGCCAGCCGCCGATCGCCCTCCGGTTCCTGCGCATGCCGGTGGATCAGCATGGCCACCAGCAGCGCCACACCGCTCATGAAGGCGTCGGTCAGCGAATAGAAGCCGTCGAAGACAATGGCGTAGGAGCCGGACAACACCCCGAAGGCGATACCCACGACCGCCAGCAGCACCGTGACGGCAATGGAAAAGCGCAGCACCGTGCGCTCGTTGCTCAGGCGTTTCAACATGCTCGACTCCGGTTACCGATCGCCGCCAGGCATGGCGAACAGGTTCAATTCAGGCCAAGGATAGAGGTCGCCAGGCCAACCTGCATGGGCAGTCCGGCAAGGCTTCGCTGCGCGGACGCAATCAGAAGCCGGCAGCCTTCGGGTGTACACTGCACCGGTGCTTTTTTTCTCCCGGGATCTCAGGCAACCGCCGCTCCCGGACCGCGGAATCCTCAACGGCGACCCACCATGATCGAAGTTACCGAACGCTCCATCGCCGAGTTGCGTCGCGCACTCGAAACCGGCCAGACCACTGCGGTGCAACTGGTCGAGGCCTACCTGGCCCGGATCGACGCCTACGACCCGCCCGCCAGCGCCACGGCGCTCAACGCCGTGGTGGTACGCAACCCCGAGGCCCTGGCCGAAGCCGCCGCGTCCGACCGTCGCCGCGCCCGCGGCGAGACCCTGGGACCGCTGGACGGCATCCCCTACACCGCCAAGGACAGCTACCTGGTCAAGGGCCTCACCGCCGCCTCCGGCAGTCCGGCCTTCAAGGACCTGGTCGCCCAGCGCGACGCCTTCACCGTCGAACGGCTGCGCGCCGCCGGTGCCATCTGCCTGGGCAAGACCAACATGCCGCCCATGGCCAACGGCGGCATGCAGCGCGGCGTCTATGGCCGCGCCGAAAGCCCCTACAACGCCGGCTACCTGACCGCGCCCTTCGCCTCCGGGTCCTCCAATGGCGCCGGCACCGCCACCGCGGCCAGTTTCGCCGCCTTCGGCCTGGCCGAGGAGACCTGGTCCAGCGGGCGCGGCCCTGCGTCCAACAACGGCCTGTGCGCCTACACCCCCTCGCGCGGGGTCATCTCGGTACGCGGCAACTGGCCGCTGACACCGACCATGGACGTGGTGGTGCCCTATGCCCGCACCATGGCTGATCTGCTGGAGGTGCTCGACGTGGTAGTGGCGGACGATCCCGACACCTCCGGCGACCTCTGGCGCCTGCAACCCTGGGTGCCGCTGCCACTGGCCTCGGCGGTACGCCCGGCGTCCTATCCCGCCCTGGCCGCCGGCCCCAATGCCCTCGCCGGCAAGCGCCTGGGCGTGCCGCGCATGTTCATCAACCAGGATCCGGACGCCGGCACCAGCGAGCATCCCGGCATCGGCGGACCCACCGGTCAGCGCATCCAGACCCGCGCCTCGGTGATCGCCCTCTGGGAACAGGCCCGCGCGGCGCTGGAAGCCGCCGGTGCCAGCGTGATCGAGGTGGACTTCCCGCTGGTCTCCAATTGCGAAGGCGACCGCCCCGGCGCGCCCACGGTGTTCAACCGCGGGATCGTCTCCAAAGAGTTTCTCCATGACGAACTCTGGGACCTGTCCGCCTGGGGCTTCGACACCTTTCTGCGCGACAACGACGATCCCAGGCTCAATCGCCTGGTGGACGTCGAAGGCGAGCTGATCTTTCCCCACGAGCCCGGCACCCTGCCCAATCGGGAAGGCGACCTGGCCGCCGGCATGGCCGAATACGTGCGCATGGCCGAACGGGGGCTCAAGACCCTGGAGCAGATCACCAGCCTCCCCGACGGCCTGCGCGGCCTGGAACGGACGCGCAAGCTGGACCTGGAAGACTGGCTGGAGGCCCAGGGCCTGGACGCCGTGCTCTTTCCCACCGTGGCCGACGTGGCGCCGGCGGATGCCGAGATCAGTCCCGCCTCGGCCGACATCGCCTGGAGCAATGGCGTCTGGGTCGCCAACGGCAACCTCGCCATCCGCCACCTGGGCGTGCCGACCGTCACCGTGCCCATGGGCGTGATGGCCGACATCGGCATGCCGGTGGGTCTGACCTTCGCCGGTCGCGCCTATGACGACACCCACCTGCTCCGCCTGGCCGCCGCCTATGAGGCGACCGGCTCCAAGCGCCAGGTACCGCCGCGGACGCCGCCGCTGGTGGGCTGAGCGGAGACGGTGTGGACGCTGACCGCCCGGCGTCATTTGGCGGCCGGAACCGGCTCGTGACCTCTGGCGGTAAGGCGTGCTAACCGGAGTGTCCAGTCGCGCGCCGGTTATGCGGACGCCGCCAGCGGCCTAAGGTGGATTCCAGGCGGGTGCCGTTCGCCGGCGCCCACCTCATCCCGTCCTCTGCGAGCATTCCGCCATGAATCCAGCCAAGCGTCTTACCGGCAGCGTGCTGCTGTCGCTCACCGTCCTGAGTGGTCCCTGGAACGGTGTCGCAACCGCTGAATCCACCCCTGAACGCCACCAGCGCCTGGTCGAAGACGCCTTCGCGAACTGGCGCGCGGGCCGCGGCAGTCTCTTCGACGACCTGCTCTCGCCCGACGTGGTCTGGACCATCCAGGGCAGCGGGCAGGCGGCGGGCACCTACCACGGCCGCGAGGACTTTCTGCAGCGCGCCGTACGCCCCTTCGCGCAGCGCCTGGCCACGCCCATCGTGCCTCGGGTCCAGGGTATCTGGGCAAGCGAAGACCACGTCGTGGTGCGCTGGAAGGGCACGGCCACGGCGCGTGATGGCGCGCCCTATCGCAACGAATACGTCTGGATCTTCAAGATGGCCGGGGAACGTGCGACCCAGGTCGAGGCCTTTCTCGATCTCGTCCCCTATCAGGACGTCATCGACCGCATCGCGCTGGCAGACCCCTCCCCCGCCACAGCCACCGGTAAACGACAGGCGCCCTGACGACACGCCCGTGCGATCACGGCGCAAGACACCTGGCTCAGGCGACGCCGCGACCAGGGGGCCGCTGGCCGTCCCACAGTGTCATCGCCATTGCGATGGCGCCCTCGATGACCGGTAACGCTACCCCATCCCGCGCCATGGGTGAGATGCCCAGCAGAAAGCCTTCGAACAGCGTCGCCAGGGCCTGAGCGTCGGTGCCTTGCGCGAGGTCGCCGCCGACGATACCGCGCCTGACGCAGGCCAGCAGCCCGGCGCGGATCCGGGCGCGGGCCTCGCGCAGGGGCAGCGACAGGCTGGAGTCCTCCTCCGCATAGGAGCCCAGGGTGCCGAGCGCCACCAGGCAGCCCTTGGGCAGGCGCTCATCGCATTGCATCCGCGCAGAGCGCGACAGGGCCGAGGCGATTGCCTCCCGGGGTGCCAGGGTCTCGTCGAACAGCGGATCGTTCACCCGGCCATGGGTCTCCATGTAGCGGGCGACCACCTCCTTGAACAGCGCCTCCTTCGAACCGAAGGCCGCATAGAAGCTGGGCGCGGTGATGCCACCGCCGATTGCCGCCTTGAGCCGACTCAGGGACGTCGCCTCATAGCCATACCGCCAGAACAGCAGCAGCGCGTCATCGATTGCCTGAGTCCGGTCGAAGGACCGGGGACGCCCCACCTGAGCCACAGCCGTACTCCTCGTCAGATTCGATTTTTATACTAGACGATACAGAATTCATTGACCAGCCAGAGCAGCTGCTGCTTAGATATATACCGATCGATACATATCTAAGGAGTTTACCCGTGACCGCGACCCCCGATCCTGAACGCCTGCCAGTCGCCGCGCTGCTGGCGCTGGCCATGACCGGCTTCATCTGCATCATGACCGAGACGCTGCCCGCCGGCCTGCTCCCCGAGATCGCCCAGGGACTCCAGGTCTCCCCTGCCCTGGCCGGGCAGACGGTGACCGCCTATGCCGCCGGCTCTTTGACCGCCGCCATCCCCCTCACCTTGGCAACGGCGCGCTGGCGGCGGCGCCGGGTGCTGCTGGCGACGATCCTGGGCTTTCTGCTGTTCAACACCCTCACCGCGCTCTCCTCCAGCTATGCGCTGACGCTGATCGCCCGCTTCGCCGCCGGGGCCGCGGCCGGCCTGGCCTGGAGTCTGCTGGCCGGCTATGCCCGGCGCATGGTGGTGCCGCGCCTGCAAGGACGGGCGATGGCCATCGCCATGATCGGCACACCGGTCGCCCTGTCCCTGGGCGTGCCCCTGGGGACCTGGCTCGGTGGTCTGCTGGGCTGGCGGCTGGCCTTCGCCTGGATGTCCGCCCTCACCCTCGGCCTGATCGTCTGGGTCCTGGCCAAGGTGCCCGACTATCCTGGGCAAGCCGAGGGCCAGCGCCTGCCACTGCGCGAGGTGTTCGCCACGCCTGGCATTCGCGCCATCCTCGGCGTGGTCTTTACCTGGATGCTGGCCCACAACCTGCTCTACACCTATATCGCGCCCTTCGTTGCCCAGGCCGGCCTGGGCGCTCAGGTCGACCGGGTGCTGCTGACCTTCGGGGTGGCCTCGCTGGCGGGGATCTGGATCACCGGGCGGATCGTCGATCACAGCCTGCGGCGGGCCGTGCTGGCGAGTCTTGCCGGCTTCGCCGTGATCGCGCTGCTGCTGGGGCTCAATCGTGACTCGGCGCTGCTGCAGTACCTGGGTGTCTTTGGTTGGGGCCTGACCTTTGGCGGCGCGGCCACCCTGCTGCAGACCGCCCTGGCGGATACGGCGGGGAGAGGTGCCGATGCAGCGCTGGCGATGAACGTGGTGACCTGGAACAGCGCCATCGCTGGGGGCGGCATCCTCGGCGGGCTGTTGCTGGATGGCATCGGCCCCCAGGCCCTGAGCTGGGCCGTGGTGGCGCTCTCCCTGGGCGCCCTGGCCATCGCCGCCAATGCCCGGCGCCACGGCTTTCCCGCCGGCACCCGGGCGAGCGGTACCCCCGTCCTGGGTCACTGACCGTCCGCGCGGGCGCCCTGCCCAGCCCTTCAGCCCCGGTGCGGGACCGCCTCCAGCGTCTCGCCCTGGAAGAAGGCCGGCGCCCGCCAGCGGGCGAACAGCATCAGCGCCAGACCCAGCCCCAGGATCACCACAGCGATGATGAACACCAGCCCGATGCCGCCGAGGTGGGAGCCGCTGCCGAAGTCCGGCGAGAGACTGGCGATGGCGGTCTGCCAGAAGATCACCGAAAGGATGATGGCGCCGAGCAGCGGGCAGAGGCCGCGCAGGAGCGCGTGGCGCAGGCTGGCGAACAGGCTGCGGCGGAAATACCAGACGCAGGCGTAGGCGGTCAGCGAGTAGTAGAAGCAGATCATCATGCCCAGGGCGGTGATGGTGTCCGCCAGGACGTTGTCGCTGAGGATGCGCATGACCACATAGAAGCCGCCGGTGGCGATGCCGGCGGCAACGGTGGCATAGCGCGGCGTGCGCGATCTTGGGCAGATGTGGGCGAAGCGCCGCGACACCGCGCCGTAGTACCCCATCGCCAGCAACGTACGGGCCGGCGAGATGAAGGTCGACTGCAGCGAGGCGGCGGTGCTGGCCAGCACCGCGATGGACATCAGGATCGCCAGCGGCCCCATCACCGGTCCGGCCAAGTGGGCGAAGACGTTTTCCTGGATCTCCGGATTGCCCAGGCCCAGGCCGGCGTCGCTGATGCCGGCGAATTGCAGGGTCGCCGCGGCGGTGAAGAGGTATAGCAGCAGGATCAGCAGCACCGTGACCGTGGCCGCCCGCCCTGGCACCTTCTGGCTGCCCACCGACTCTTCGCTCACCGTCAGGCAGACATCCCAACCCCAGAAGATGAAGATCGACAGCGACAGGCCCGCGGCGAAGGCGGAAAAGGATTCGACGTTGAAGGGGTTGAACCACTCCGGATGGAAGACCACCGGCGCCGCCTGCGGCGCGGCGCTGAAGGCCGCCAGGGAAAAGCCGATCAGCACCAGCAGCTGCAGGGCTACCAGGCCGTACTGGACGCTCATGGTCATGCCGATGCCGCGGCAGCTGATCCAGACCGCGATGGCGATGAACAGGCAGCAGGTGACGACGTTCACCAGCAGGTGCTGCGACAGCGCGGCCAGCTCCGCCCGGCCGCTGAGCTGGGCGAGGAACAGGTAGAAGAAGTCCACCGCCACGCCGGCGAGGTTGGAAAGGACGATGGTGGTGGCCGTCACCAGCCCCCAGCCACCGATCCAGCCGATCATGGGACCAAAGGCGCGGGTGGACCAGGTAAAGGAGGTGCCGCTGTCCGGATCGACCGCGTTCAGCTCGCGATACCCCAGGGCCACCAGCAGCATCGGCAGGAAACCGACGATGAAGACGGCGGGCAGATAGACGCCCACCTCGCGCACGGTGGGACCCAGGGCGCCCGTCAGGGTGTAGACGGGGGCGATGGTGGAAATGCCCAGCACCACGCAGGCGAGCAGCCCGAGGGAGCCGGCAGCCAGGCCCTTGGCGGACGGATCGGCCAGGGCTTCCGGCCCGGCGGCATTCGAGCCGCCTGCCGGCGTGCCCTTGCGCTGTTCAGTCATAGGTCGCTGCCCTGCTGTTGGAATTGTTATTCAGAGTCCGGCGGATGCCGCAAGGTGCCTAACGCGCGGCGGCATGGCGCTGGCAGGCGTCGCGAAAGGCGTCCAACAGCGCCAGGGATTCGGGACTCTCGCGGAAATTCCACTCGGGATGCCATTGCACGCCGACGACGAAACCGGGAGCGTCGGCCAGGGATACTCCTTCCACCAGGCCATCCGGCGCCTGGGCCTCGATGCGCAGCCCGGGCGCCAGGCGATCAATGCCCTGGCTGTGCAGCGAATTCACCTGGAAGCTGGCCGGCAGGCCGAGGCGCTCGAATACCCCGCCCGGCGGCACCGTGACCGGATGGGTGGGCGCGTACTGCGCGGCCAGCCGCTCGCTCTGGGGCTCGCGGTGGTCGTCATGTCCCGGCAGTTCCTGCACCCGCTGGTGCAGGCTGCCGCCGAGGGCCACGTTGAGTTCCTGGAAGCCGCGGCAGATGCAGAACACCGGGATGCCGCGGTCGATGGCCAGGCGCAGCAGCGGCAGGGTGTAGGCGTCGCGCGCGGCATCGTGCTGGGTGCCGACGAGACTCGCCGGTCCCTGGTAGTGATGGGGCTCGACGTTGGAGGGCGAGCCGGTGAACAGCAGGCCATCCAGGTGCTCCAGCAGCGCCTGCGGATCGCTCGGCACGCTGCGCGCCGGCAGCACCACCGGCAGGCCGGCATGACCCGCCGCCTCGACGTACTTGTCGCCGACGGTATGGGAATCGTATTTGCCGAGCGTCTGCCGGCACGCCGTCACGCCGATCAGGGGCATAGGGGACATGGCTTATCTCCAGGGAGCCCGCCGGTACACGGCGGGCGGACAGGGTCAGATACCGAGGCGATCGCGCAGCTGGTAGTAGGTCGCGCCCAGTGCGGTGAAGGGCACGCGCAGGAGCTGCCCGCCCGGGAAGGGATAGTGCGGCAGGCCGGCGAAGGCATCGAAACGCTCGGCCTGGCCGCGCAGGGCCTCGGCCAGCACCTTGCCCGCCAGGTGGGTATAGGTGACGCCGTGGCCGCTGCAACCCTGGGAGTAGTAGATGTTGTCGCCGAGGCGGCCCACCTGCGGCAGGCGCGACAGCGTCAGCAGGAAGTTGCCGGTCCAGGTGAAGTCGATCTTCACGTCCTTGAGCTGCGGGAAGGTCTGCAGCATCTTCGGTCGGATGATCGCCTCGATGTCCGCCGGATCACGCGCGCCATAGACCACGCCACCGCCGTAGATCAACCGGCGATCGGCGCTGAGGCGGAAGTAGTCGAGCAGGTAGTTGCAGTCCTCCACGCAATAGTCCTGGGGCAGCAGGCTGCGCGCCATGTCCTCGGACAGCGGCTCGGTGGTGAGCACCTGGGTGCCGCAGGGCATGGACTTGGCGGCCAGCTCCGGCACCAGCCCGCCCAGGTAGGCGTTGCCGGCCACCACCACGAAGCGCGCCTTCACCTGGCCATTGGCGGTATGCACCACCGGATTGGCGCCGCGGTCGATACGCACGGCCGCGCTCTGTTCATAGAGTTTGCCGCCCAGGGACGCCACCGCGGCGGCTTCGCCCAGGGCCAGGTTGAGCGGATGGATGTGGCCGCCACTCATGTCCAGCAGCCCGCCCAGATAGCGATTGGTACCGACCACCTCACCGATGCCGCGCTCGTCGAGCAACTGCAGCTGGGTATGGCCATAACGCTCCCAGAGCTTCTGCTGGGCTTCCAGGTGACCGAGCTGCTTGCCGGTCAGGGCGGCGAAGACGCCGCCGTCCTTGAGATCGCACTGGATGTCGTAGCGCGCGATACGCTCGCGAATGATCCGTCCGCCTTCGAAGGCCATCTCCCCCAGCAGTTGCGCCTGCTTGGCGGGCAACTGCCGCTCGATGGCATCGATGTCGCGGCTGTAGCTGTTGACGATCTGCCCGCCGTTGCGCCCGGAGGCGCCGAAGCCGACCCGCGCCGCTTCCAGCACCGTCACGCTGAAGCCGTGCTCCAGCAGAAACAGTGCGGTGGAAAGCCCGGTGTAACCGGCGCCGATGACGCAGACGTCGCTTTCGACACTGCCCTGGAGCGCCGGGTATTCGGTGTGGATGTTGCGCGAAGCCGCGTAGTAACTGCCGACATGTTGTTGCATGGTGAGATTCCTCTGCCTGCGACTCCGGCGCGAACGCCCGAGTCGCCGCGCCTGTTCAGAGCTTGATCCAGGTCGCCTTGAGTTCGGTGTATTTGTCGAAGGCGTGCAGCGACTTGTCGCGTCCGTTGCCGGACTGCTTGAAGCCACCGAAGGGCGCCGTCATGTCGCCGCCATCATACTGGTTGACCCAGACACTGCCTGCACGCAAGGCGCGGGCCACGCGATGGGCGCGGGAGAGATCTCTCGTCCAGACGGCGGCGGCCAGGCCATAGGGAGTATCGTTGGCGATGCGCAAGGCCTCTTCTTCGCCGTCGAAGTCGATCACCGCCAGCACCGGGCCGAAGATCTCTTCGCGGGCGATGCGCATGGCATTGTCCACCCCCTCGAAGATCGTCGGGGTCACGTAGCTGCCGCCGGTTTCGCCCAGGGCACGCTCGCCACCGCTCACCAGTCGTGCACCCTCGGCGCGGCCCGCTTCGATGAAGCCCAGCACGGTGCGCAGATGGCCCTCGTCCACCAGCGCGCCGACGCGGGTATCGGGATTCAAGGCATGGCCGGGCGCCCAAGCCTGCAGCGCCTCCGCCACCAAGGCCAGGAAGCGCTCCTTGATCGAGCGCTCGACCAGCAGCCGCGAGCCGGCGATGCACACCTCGCCCTGGTTGAAGGCGATGGCCGCCGCGGCTGCCTCGGCCGCGGCGGCTAGGTCCGGAGCATCGGCGAAGACGATGTTGGGACTCTTGCCGCCCGCCTCCAGCCAGACGCGCTTCATGTTCGACTCGCCGGCATAGACCAGCAGCTGCTTGGCGATGCGGGTGGAACCGGTAAAGACCAGGGTATCGACGTCCGGGTGCAGCGCCAGCGCCTGGCCGACGGTGTGGCCGTAGCCAGGCAGCACGTTGAACACCCCCGCCGGGATGCCGGCCTCCAGCGCCAGGGCGGCGATGCGGATGGCGGTCAGCGGCGACTTCTCGGACGGCTTGAGGATCACCGAGTTGCCGGTGGCGAGTGCCGGCCCGAGCTTCCAGCAGGCCATCATCAGGGGGAAATTCCAGGGCACGATGGCCGCGACCACCCCGACCGGCTCGCGGGTCACCAGGCCGAGCTGGTCGCGCGGGGTGGGCGCCACCTCGTCATAGACCTTGTCGATGGCCTCGGCGCTCCAGCGCAGGGCATTGGCCGCCGCCGGCACGTCGATGGCGAGCGAGTCGCTGATCGGCTTGCCCATGTCCAGGGTTTCCAGCAGGGCCAGCTCTTCGGCATGGGCCAGCAGCAGCTCGGCGAAGGCGATCAGCACCCGCTTGCGCTGCGCCGGGGCCCGATGGGCCCAGTCGCCTCGCGCGAAACTCGCCCGGGCGACCCGTACGGCCAGCTCGGCATCCTCGGCCATGCAACTGGCCACCCGCGCCAGGTGCCGACCATCCACCGGACTCAGGTCGTCGAAGGTCGCACCGCCCAGGGCATCGCGGTAGGTACCGTCGATGAAGGCACGGGCTTCGACGGTCAATGCCTGGGCGCGCTGCTCCCAGTCCTGTTGCGTCAGCACGGTCATGATCACGCCTCCTAGACGGTATGCAGGTACCAGTTGTATTCGAGATCGGAGATGGTGGTCTCGAATTCTTCCAGCTCGGCTTCCTTGCAGGCGACGAAGATGTCGATGTACTCGGGGCTGATGTACTGGTTCATCACCGCGCTGTCGTCCAGCCGGCGCAGGGCGTCGCGCAGGTTGTTCGGCAGGCTCTGTTCGAGCTGCTCGTAGGAGTTGCCACTGACCGGGGCGCAGGGCTCCAGGCGCTGGGTCATACCGTGGTGAATGCCGGCGAGGATCGAGGCCATCATCAGATAGGGATTGGCGTCGGCCCCGGCGACACGGTGCTCGATGCGGATCGCCTCGCTGCTGCCGGTGGGCACGCGCACCGCCACGGTGCGGTTGTCCAGCCCCCAGCTCGGCGCGTTGGGCACATAGAACTGGGCGCCGAAGCGGCGGTAGGAATTGACGTTCGGACAGAGGAAGGCCATCGACGCCGGCAGGGTTTCCAGGATACCGGCGATGGCATGGCGCAGCGGCCCATGATGCTCGGGATCATCGGTGGCGAAGATGTTCTGCCCGGTCTGCTTGTCCAGCAGCGAGATGTGTACGTGCAGACCGTTACCGGCCTGACCGGGATAGGGCTTGGCCATGAAGGTGGAATCCATCTCATGGTCGTAGGCAATGTTCTTGATCAGCCGCTTGAGCAGCACCGCATGGTCGCAGGCCTTGATGGCGTCCTCGACGTGGTGCAGGTTGACCTCGAATTGCGCCGGCGCGGATTCCTTGACGATGGCATCCGCCGGCAGCCCCTGCTCCTTGGCGCCTTCGAGCATGTCCTGCAGGCAGTCCACGTATTCGTCCAGGTCATCGATCAGATAGACCTGGGTGGAGACCGGTCGCTTGCCGGAGATCGGTGACCGCGGCGGCTGCGGCCGACCGTTCACGTTCTCCTGGTCGATCAGATAGAACTCCAGTTCGAAGGCGGCGCAGATGATCAGGCCCAGGTCGTCGAACTTCTTCACCACCCGCCGCAGCACCTCGCGCGGATCGGCGAAGAACGGCGAGCCGTCCTGCTCGTGCATGGTCATCAGCAGTTGCGCGGTCGGGCGCTTCTGCCAGGGCTCGTAGCTCAGGGTGCCGGGGATGGGAAAGCAGGTGCGGTCGGCATCGCCGATGTGCAGGCCCAGGCCGGTGCTTTCCACCGTGGAGCCGTTGATGTCCAGGGCGAACAGCGAGGCCGGCAGATTGATGCCGCGCTCATAGACCTTGGAGAGACTGGCCCGCTCGACGCGCTTGCCGCGGATGACGCCGTTCATGTCGGTGATCAACAGATCGACGTACTGGATTTCCGGGTGCTCCTTGAGAAAGCCGTTGGCTTCGGTGAGCTGGACGACGCGGGGGGATATCGCATTCATGGGAGGCATCCTTGACGCTGGCCCGCTTCGTTGTGCTTGGTCGTGCGGGTCTTGCAGCGTGGCTGTGGGCGGTGGTTGCTGCAGGCGGCGACCCTCTTTGCCAGGGTCCGCCCTTCCACCTGATTGCCCTCGACGGGCTGGGCCAGTATAAATTGGCATGAGCGCAACCCATATCGGCAAATCGGCAAAGGAAGAATGCACGGATGCAATATCAGATAGGCCATGCCGATCTCAGGCTGATCCTCGCCCTGGTGCGCGGCCGGACCCTGGCCAGAGCGGCCGAGCAGTTGCAGGTGGACGTCTCCACGGTCTTTCGCGCGATCCGCAAGCTCGAAGCCAATCTGCAGGTGGCGCTGTTCGACAAGACCCGCCGCGGCTATACCCCGACCCAGAGCGCCAAGGCCCTCGCCGAACAGGCCGAGCGTGCCGAACAGGCGCTGGAGGCGGCGCGGATCGCCCTCACCCAGGGCGAGAACGTCATCAGCGGCACGGTCCGCCTGACCTGCACCGATGCCGTCCTGCGCAGCCTGCTCCTGCCAGCGCTCGCCGAGCTCATGCCGCGCTATCCCGCGGTCGCCCTGGAAGTCGCCACCTCCAACACCTTCGCCAGCCTGAGCCGGCGGGATGCGGACATCGCTCTGCGCCTGTCCAACGCGCCGCCGGAACACCTGATCGGCCGCCGGCTCGGCCGCAGCTCCTACTTCGTCTGCGGCCACGAGCGCCATCGCGCCGGTTACGGCCAGCTGGCCACCGAGTTGCCCTGGATAGCCCCGGACGATTCCCTCGCCGATCATGTCTCGGTCACCTGGCTGCGCCAGGCCTACCCCAGCCTCACCCCGCGCTATCGCTGCAGCAGCATGTCCTCGGTCGGCAGCCTGGTCGGCGCCGGTCTCGGTATCGCCGCCCTCCCCGACTTCATGATCAGTAGCCTCGACGGCGTCGAACGCCTGGGCCCGGCGCTGCCCGGCTGCGACACCGATATCTGGCTGCTGACCCGCCCCGACAACCTGTCGCTGCGCTCGGTGCAGATTCTCTTCGATGAACTGGCGAATCTGTTGAAAGCCCGGATAGTGGATGTCTGCCAGGCCTGAAGCGACGCGCTCGTTCGTCGCTTTCAAGGTCAACTTGGCGACCAGTTTCGTAGAACCACACTCCACTAAAATAATTGTCGATCAGCGTTTTTAACGAATTTTTCACGCCTTCTTGACGCACTGTTTGAAGATAAGGTCATTAACGCGACAAAGTGCCTGGGAGTGCTCTTCGGACACTTGGAGTCAAGCACGAAAAGCGGCGTTTCCAGGTAGGCCGTCGGCGACCAATTGCCTTAAAAAACAAGCCAGTTAGGCGATATCGAGAGTCATGGTGGTCAACTTCCACGGAGACAACGATGAGCGCCCGCTTCGCCATACCCCAAAATCCCGACCGCGATTGCCTGTTGAATATTCACCGACTGCTTACCTTGAGAATCGATCAATTGCGCAATGTCGACATGGGCAGTTCGGAACTGCAGGAGATCCTCTTCCAGTTCGAAGCCCTGACGGCGGAAACCATACAACTGGTCGAGGAAGTGGCAGTGAGACTGGCGACCGATGCGCATTAGCTCACCACTGCCGCGGTACTGCCCGGCAAGGCGCAGCCCGGCGCCGTGCCGGACAAGGGTCACCGCACCCGCATGGACAGCGTTGCCTGCGTCCTCACCCTGACCAGGGAGACACCCACGCATGACCGGGGTGAGCGCCCACCCGCCGCTGCTGGCCAAAGCGCTCGCCGCCCGCACGATGCCATCCTGGAAAAACTGAACCTCGAGAACGTGCCCCGGCAGCCAACCCTCTCGACCGACACCGGGGTGCGTCGCAGCCGGGCGCGACCGTCGCCGCTGTGCCGCGTACTGGAGAGGCTGGGAACCAAACCCGAATCGATCATGCGCGGTGATCGGCAGGCGGAGAGGCGCCGAGTACCCGTCGAAACCATTGCAACAAGCCAAGGCAAGACCAATGAACAACGTCAATCCCGCAACCCTGCCGACGCAGTTCCTGATGCAGCGTCTGAGTCGTGAACTGGCCGACTGGACCGTTCTGGTGAGCCCCACCTGCCCCGACGGTTCGATCTTCGCGCGCCTGTATTCGCGCTCCGACACCCGGGCCGTGGCCATCCCCTTCGATACGCAGGCGATCAACAACGACAGCTACATCCGCGAGCGGCTGGCGCTGGTCCGTGCATCCCGCACGGACTAGCCGCTCCCCGAGACCTCAGCGGAGGCCGCAGGCGCCAGTGCTGCCCCGCACCACCAGCTCGAAGGGCAACACCACCTCCCGCTGGGTCGGCGCCGCGCCGCTGAGGATCTCCAGCAACAGGGCGACGGCCCGCTGGCCGAAGGCCTCCGCGGGTTGGGCGATGGTCGTCAGCGGAGGATCGCTGTAGGCCGCGAAGGCAATGTCGTCGAAGCCGGCCAGGGACAGGTCCTCGGGCACCCGCAGCCCAGCGCCGCGAAGGGTCTGGAGTGCGCCGATCGCCATCTCGTCACTGCAGCAGAACAGCGCGGTTGGTCGCTCCGGCAGTCCCAGCAGCGCCCGGGCCGCGGCGGCGCCGGCGGCCAGGGTGAAATCGCCCGGGTGCTGCAGATCCGGGTCCAGCGGGATACCGGCCCGGGTGAGCGCCTCGCGGTAACCGGCCAGGCGCTCCAGGGTCAGCGGGCTGTCTTCCGGGCCCTTGATCAGGGCGATGCGCCTGTGACCCAGTGCCAAAAGGTGTTCGGTGAGGCAGCGGGCGGCGGCACGGTTGTCCAGCCGCACCTTGGGCCAGGAGTGCTCGGCAAGCACCTCGCAGGCATTCACCACCGGCGGCGCGTCGGGGTCACCGGCGAAGGGATCGAAGGCGCGCAACTGGATCACCCCATCCGCCTGCCGCGCATAGACCAGCTCGGCGTACTCGCGCTCACGGGCCTCGTCGCCCGCGGTATCGCACAGCAACACCCGATACCCCGCCGCCTGGGCCGCTTGCTGGATCCCGGCGATGACACGGGCGAAGAAGCTGTTGGCGATCAGCGGCACCAGCACCACCAGATTGCTGGTGCGTCGCGAACGGAACTGCACCGCCATCCCATTGGGCCGGTAGTTGGCCGCGGTCACGGCGGCCTGCACCCGCTCGCGGGTCGCCGGCGCCACCACCTCGGGATTCTTCAGGGTGCGCGACACGGTAGCGACCGAAACCCCGGCCAGCTCGGCGACCCTGCGGATATTGGACATGCGGCCTCGGTTGGCGTGGGAAAGGTTGTCACTGTGCGCAAAGCCCTGCGTGCGGGCAAGCCGTACGTCCGCCGGGCGCTTGACTAACGACCGCCACGGGCTCCAAATATCCCCAGATGTAACCGGTTACACTCAACACAACAATAAACCGAGGGTAAGAGGATGCAGGCTCAAACCGGCGGCAAGGTCCGCTACGGCATGATCGGTGGCGGCCAGGGCGCCTTCATCGGCGCGGCCCACCGCCGCGCCGCGGCCCTGGATGGCGCCCTCGAACTGGTCTGCGGCGCCTTCAGCCGTGATCCCGCCAACAACGGCGCGACCGGCCGCGACCTCGGCCTGGCGCCCCGGCGGGTCTATGCCTCCTGGCAGGACCTGTTGGCCGAAGAGGCCCGGCTGCCCGCCGAGCAGCGGGTCGAGTTGCTGGTGATCGTCACACCCAATGACCTCCATGTACCCATCGCCCAGGCGGCCCTGACCGCCGGCTTCCACGTCTTCTCGGAAAAACCCGCCGGTATCTCGCTGGCCCAGGTACAGAGCCTGGCGGACACGCTGGCCACCCTGCCCCAGCCCCTGCGCTATGCCCTGGCCCACAGCTACCTCGGCTATCCCCTGGTATGGGAGGCCCGCGAGCGGGTCGCCCGGGGTGAGCTGGGGGCACTGCGCAAGATCCATGTGGAATACCTCCAGGGCTGGCTCGCCATGGATCTGGCCGCCACCGGCAATCGGCAGGCGGCCTGGCGCGACGATCCGGCCGCCTCCGGCCCGGGCGGTTGCCTGGGCGACATCGGCACCCATGCCTTCAGCCTGGCCGAATTCATCGGCGGCCAGCCCATCACCCGCCTCAGCGCCCACCTGCGCAGCCACCTGCCCGGTCGGCGGCTGGACGACGATGTCATGGTGCTGTTCGAGACCGCCGCGGGCGCCAGCGGCAGCCTATTGGCCAGCCAGGTCTGCATTGGCGAGGAAAATGGCCTGCGCATCCGCCTCTACGGAGAACGCGGCAGTCTGGAATGGCGGCAGCAGGAGCCCAACAGCCTGCTGCAGCGCAGCCTCGACCAACCGCCACAGGACCTGCGCGCCGGCCTCGGCCTGCCCTGGCTGAGTGCCGGCACCCAGCAGCGCCTGCGCCTGCCCGCCGGGCACCCAGAGGGCTATCTCGAAGCCCTGGCCAATCTCTATCGCCAGTTGGCCGCGGCCATTCGCGATCCTGCCGATCCCGCGCCGGGCCAGCCCGGCATCCGCACGGGCTGGCGCGGCCTGGCCTTTATCGAAACCGCCCTGGCCAGCCATCGGCACCAGGGCGCCTGGACCCCCCTACCGACCCCAGGAGCCTGAACATGGCCGCCAACGCTCGTCCCGGCCTCAAGGGCCCGGCGATCTTTCTCGCCCAGTTTCTCGACGACAAACCGCCCTTCGACACCCTACCCAATCTGGCGCGCTGGGCGGCGGACCTCGGCTACCGCGGCATCCAGCTACCGACGCTGGGCCCCCAGTGCCCGAATCTGGAACGCGCCGCCGCCAGCCAGGACTACTGCGACGAACTGCTCGGGCAGTGCGCCGACGCCGGAGTGGCCATCAGCGAACTCTCGACCCATCTGCAAGGCCAGCTGGTGGCCGTGCATCCGGCCTTCAGCGAGGCCTTCGACGCCTTTGCCCCGCCGGCACTGCGCGGCCGCCCGGAAGAGCGCCAGGCCTGGGCGGTCAAGCAGCTCAAGCTGGCCGCCAAGGCCAGTCGCCGACTCGGCCTCAAGGCGGTGGCGAGCTTTTCCGGCGCCCTGCTCTGGCCCTATGTCTATCCCTGGCCGCAGCGTCCGGCGGGCCTGGTGGACGATGGCTTCGCCGAGCTGGCCCGTCGCTGGCGCCCCATCCTCGACGTCTATGGCGAAGAAGGCATCGACCTCTGCTTCGAATTGCATCCGGGCGAAGACCTGCACGACGGCGCCACCTTCGAGCGCTTCCTGGCGGCGGTGGACGACCATCCCCGGGCGCGGATCCTCTATGACCCCAGCCATTTCGTCCTGCAGCAGCTGGACTACCTGGGCTTCATCGACCGCTATCACGCGCGCATCGGCATGTTCCACGTCAAGGACGCGGAATTCCGTCCCGATGCGCGCAGCGGCGTCTATGGCGGCTACCAGGACTGGGCCGAGCGGCCGGGGCGCTTCCGCTCACTGGGCGACGGGCAGGTCGATTTCGGCGCCATCTTCAGCAAGCTCACCCAGTACGGCTTCGACGGCTGGGCGGTGCTGGAATGGGAATGCTGCCTCAAGGACGCGGCCCAGGGCGCGGCCGAAGGGGCGCCCTTCATCCAGCGTCACCTGATCCAGCCGGCCACCCGCGCCTTCGACGACTTCGCCGGCAGCGACGCCGACCCGGCGCGCAATCGGCGGATGCTCGGCCTGGAGTAAGGACCCCGCTCGTTTTTTCGTCACATAACCCACAACAAGGAATCGACGATGAACGCACTTTCGCTACGCCTGAGCACCCTGATGTTCCTGCAGTTCTTTATCTGGGGCAGCTGGTTCGTCACCCTGGCGACCTTTCTCGGCAACACCCTGGGCGCCAATGGTGGCCAGATCGGCCAGGCCTTCGCCACCCAGTCCTGGGGCGCGATCCTGGCGCCCTTCGTGGTCGGCCTGATCGCCGATCGCTACTTCAACGCCGAGCGCATCCTCGGCCTGTTGCACCTGGCCGGCGCGGTGCTGCTCTACCAGCTCTATGCGGCGGCCGATTTCACCACCTTCTATCCGCTGGTGCTGGCCTACATGCTCTGCTACATGCCGACCCTGGCGCTGGCCAATTCCGTGGCCTTCCGCCATCTGGCCGATCCGGCCCGGCAGTTCGCCCGGATCCGCGTCTGGGGCACCCTGGGCTGGATCGCCGCCGGGCTGGCGATCAGCTTCGTCTTCGCCTGGGACAGCCGCAGCGGCATCGCCGCCGGCGCCCTGCGCAACACCTTCCTGCTCGGCGCCGCGGCCTCCCTCCTCCTCGGTCTCTACAGCTTCAGCCTGCCGCGCACCGCGCCGCTGCCGGCCACCCGCGGCGGCCTGGGCGCGATGCTTGGCCTGGACGCCCTGCGCCTGCTCAAGGACCGCAGCTTCGCGGTGTTCTTCGCCGCCTCGGTGCTGATCTGCATTCCGCTGGCCTTCTACTACCAGAACGCCAACCTCTTTCTCGCCGAACTGGGTGTCGCCAACCCCACCGGCATGATGACCCTCGGCCAGGTGTCCGAGGTGGGCTTCATGCTGCTCCTGCCGCTGTTCATCCGCCGCTTCGGCCTCAAGCGCACCCTGCTGGTGGGGATGCTGGCCTGGGCGGTGCGCTATGGCTGCTTCGCCCTGGGCGCCCAGGGTGACGCCCTCGCCTACCTGCTGCTGGGCATCGCCCTGCATGGCGTCTGCTACGACTTCTTCTTCGTCTCCGGGCAGATCTATACCGACGCCAAGGCCGGCGAGGCGAACAAGAGTGCGGCCCAGGGCCTGATCACCCTGGCCACCTACGGCGTGGGCATGCTGGTCGGCTTCCGGGTGGCCGGGATGGTCTCGGATCACTATGCCAGCACCGCCGGCCATGACTGGCAGGGCATCTGGCTGTTCCCGGCGGTGTTCTCCCTGGGCGTGCTGCTGGCCTTTCTGGTCACCTTCCGCGACGCCCGTCCGGCACGCGCCGCGGCGGCTGCGCCCGTGCGCTAGGGCGTCTCGCTCGGTGGCCCGGCCTGAACAGCGGCGGGCCACCCAAAGCGCCTTTCCCCATGCACTTCAGAGGGGCCCATGGACCAGGCGCTGCGCCTACTGGTCAGCCCCATCCGTCGCTATCCCGCGCCTGTCTCCCCGCCAAGCCGCGCCGTGCTGAACGCCTGGTCCGTCCGTCACCCATCGCCTGCCCTGCGCCATGAGGTTTTCATCAACCAGGCCGCAATCTGGCAAGACCAATTCGAAAAAATCCAATTGGTCTTGCCAGATATCCGAACGGGGGTGTAGCTTTCCCTGCCATGGATCTCACATAGGGCACACCCCTAGAACAACAACAAGAGAGAGCACCATGCTGGATACCCCATCGCCCCGCGGCGAAGGTGGCGGCCCCGTACCGGCCGCGCCCGCGCCCTGCCTGACGCTCGAAAACATTTCCAAGCGCTTTCCCGGCGTCGTGGCCCTCGACGACGTCAGCCTCAGCCTCTACCCGGGTGAAGTCCACGCCATCTGCGGCGAGAACGGCGCCGGCAAGTCCACCCTGATGAAGATCGTCAGCGGCCAGCAGCCGCCCGACGAGGGACGGATTCACTACCTCGGCGAGGAGCGGCACTTCAAGTCCGTGTCGGAAGCCGAGCATGTGGGCATCGCCATCATTCACCAGGAACTCAATCTGGTGCCCCACCTCACGGTGGCGGAAAACATCTTCCTGGCCCGCGAGCCGGTGCGCTTCGGCCTGATCGACAGGCGCAAGATGCAGGCGGACACCGAAGCCTGCCTGGCCCGCCTGGGCGTGGCCATCAGTCCCCGCGCCCCGGTGGCCAAGCTGTCGGTGGCCCAGCAGCAGATGGTGGAGATCGCCAAGGCGCTGTCGCTGGACGCCCGGGTGCTCATCCTCGACGAACCGACCTCCTCGCTGACCGAAAGCGAGACCCAGGCGCTGTTCAAGGTCATCCAGGACCTCAAGGCGCGCGGCGTCGGCATGCTCTACATTTCCCACCGGCTGGACGAGATGCGCCACATCGTCGACCGGGTGACCATCCTGCGCGACGGTCGCTACGTCTCCACCCAGCGCTTTGCCGACACCAGTGTCGACGCCATCGTGGCGGGCATGGTCGGGCGCTCCCTCGATGAGAAATTCCCGCCGCGCACCTCGGTGCCCACCAGCGAGGTGCTGCTGCGGGCGCAGGGCCTGACCCGCAAGGGGGTCTTCCAGGACATCAGCTTCGAATTGCGCCGCGGCGAGATCCTCGGCTTCGCCGGCCTCATGGGCGCCGGGCGCACCGAGATCGCCCGGGCGATCTTTGGCGCCGATCGGCTGGATGCCGGCCAGGTGGAGATCAACGGCCGCGCGGTCACCCTCCGCAGTCCGCGCGACGGGATCGACCAGGGCATTGCCTACCTGTCCGAAGACCGCAAGAAGGACGGCCTGGCGGTCAAGATGACGCTGGCGCACAACCTGACCCTGGCCAATCTGGATGCCCTCTGCGGGCCGCTGGGCTTCATCCGTTTCGGCGAGGAGGCGCGGGTCGCCCAGGACTACGTGCGGCGGCTGGACATCCGCACGCCCTCGATCGACAAGGTCACCCGCTACCTCTCGGGCGGCAACCAGCAAAAGATCATCATCGGCAAATGGCTGTTCCGCGACGCCCGGATCATGTTCTTCGACGAGCCCACCCGGGGTATCGACGTCGGCGCCAAGTACGCCATCTACGAAATGATGGACCAGCTGGCGGCCCAGGGCATCGGCGTCGTCCTGATCAGTTCTGAGCTGCCGGAATTGCTGGGCATGAGCGATCGGATCCTGGTCTTTCACGAAGGTCGCCTGACCGGTGACGTCGAGACCCGGGCCACGTCCCAGGACCAGATCATGCACTACGCCTCCGGCTGCACGTCGCACTGACGGCAGCTCGCCCACGCGTGTCGAGCGAGACAGAGAAATGACCGAAAAACAAAAAGAATTTCTGCAGAAGTTTGGCGCCCTGGTCAGCCTCCTGGCCCTGATCGCGGTGTTTTCCTCCATGAGCAGTGCCTTCCTCACCATGGGCAACGGCATGAGTGTGGCCTTGCAGGTCACCTCCATCGCCTTTCTCGGCCTCGGTGCGACGGCGGTGATCATCACCGGCGGCATCGACCTCTCGGTGGGGTCGGTGCTGGCCCTGGCCGGCGTGGCCAACGCCATGGCGGTCAAGGCCGGCGCGTCCATCGAGGTGGGCATCCTGGTCGGCCTGATCGTCGGCGGGATCTGCGGCGCGATCAATGGCCTGTTCGTGACCCTGGTCAAGCTGCCGCCCTTCATCGCCACCCTGGGCATGATGCTGGTGGCCCGCGGCCTGGCGCTGCGGCTGACCGACGCCCAGCCCGTCTCCGGACTTGGTGCCGCGTTCGGGGTGCTCGGCAACGGCACCCTGGGCCGCATCGAGCGCATCGGCGACGACGGCTTTCCCAACGTGATCTTTCCGGGCATCCCCTACCCGGTGATCATCATGATCGTCCTGGCCATCGCCCTGTGGCTGGTGCTCAGCCGCACCCGCCTGGGCCGCCACATCTATGCCGTGGGCTCGAACGCCGAAGCGGCGCGGCTCTCCGGGGTCAAGGTGCGCGCGGTCACTCTCTTCACCTATGTGCTGTCCGGCGTGCTGGCCGGCCTGACCGGCGCGGTGCTGATGTCGCGCCTGGTCACCGCCCAGCCGAACGAAGGGGTGATGTACGAACTGGACGCCATCGCCAGCGCGGTGATCGGCGGCACCTCCCTCTCCGGTGGCATCGGCAGCGTGTCGGGCACCCTGATCGGCGCCTTCACCATCGGCGTGCTGCGCAACGGCCTCAACATGCTCGGCGTCTCCAGTTTCACCCAGCAGATCATCATCGGCCTGGTGATCCTGCTGACCGTCTGTATCGACCAGCTCCGCAACCGCAAGAAGTGAACCCTCGATAACAACAACAAGGAACGACCGATGAAAAACTTCAAGAAAGTGGTCCTGGGTGTCGCCCTCTCCGCCGCGACCTCCCTGGCGCTGGCCGGTAACGGCGAGATCGCCGTCATCGTCAAGAGTGCCAACTCCAACTACTGGCAGAACGTGCAGAAGGGCGTGCAGGAAACCGCCAAGCAGCACACCAGCTACAAGGTCACCTTCCAGGGACCGGCCTCGGAATCGGCGATCGCCGACGAGGTGAACATGGTGGTCAATGCCGTCAACCGCGGCGTCTCGGGCATCGTGCTGGCGCCGTCCGACCCGGACGCCCTGGTCCCGGCCATCAAGCAGGCCTGGGAAGCCCATATCCCGGTGGTGCTGATCGACTCCTCGGTGGCGGAAAGCGGCGCGCCCTACTACCAGTCCTTTCTCTCCACCGACAACAACAAGGCCGGCGAGCTGTCCGCCCAGCGCATGATCGAGAAGGTCGGCAAGACCGGCAAGATCGCCATCATGTCCTATGTGCCCGGCACCGGCTCGGAAGTGGGCCGGGTCGGCGGCTTCCGCAAATACCTGGAGCAGCATTCGCAGCTGACCGTGGTGGGCCCCTTCTATTCCCAGTCGCAGATGGCCAACGCCCTCAACCAGACCACCGACGTCCTGGCCTCCAACCCCGACCTCAAGGGCATCTACGGCGCCAACGAACCCACCGCGGTCGGCATGGCGCGGGCCATCGCCCAGTCCGGCAAGGCCGGCAAGCTGCAGGCCATCGGCTTCGACGGCAACGAGGACCTGCAGGGCTTCGTGCGCGACGGCACCCTGGACGCCATCGTGGTGCAGAGCTCCTATCGCATGGGCCTGGAATCGGTCGCCACGGTGATCAAGGTCATCGAGAAGCAGAAGGTGCCCAAGTTCATCGACACCGGCGTCCTGCTCATCGACAAGGCCAACCTGGACAGCCCTGACGCGCGCAACGTGCTCTATTGAGCGGAGGCCTGGCGATGAATCTCTCCGAACGGCGTCCCCTGGCGAAAAGCCCGCTGGCCCTGCCGGTGCTCGGCCTCGGCTGCTCCCAGCTGGGCGGACTGTACCGGGACATGCCACTGCCGCAGGCCGTCGACACCCTGGCCGGCGCCTGGCGGCAGGGCATCCGCTATTTCGATACGGCGCCCTTCTATGGCTATGGCCGCTCGGAGCATCGCCTCGGGGCCTTTCTCGACGAATTGCCGCGGGATGAAGTCGTGCTCAGCAGCAAGGTGGGCCGGCTGCTCGCGCCCAACGGCAGCGAGCGCGCCAACGATGACGGCTGGGCCCGGCCGCTGCCCTTCAAGCCGGTCTATGACTACAGCTACGACGCCATCCTGAGGTCCCACGAAGACAGCCTGCAGCGACTGGGGCTGGCGCGGATCGACATCCTCTATGTGCACGACATCGGCCGCCGCACCCACGGCGAGCGGCATGACCGGCACTGGCAGGCGCTGACCCGCGGCGGCGGTTTCCGCGCGCTGGAAGAGTTGCGCAGCGGTGGCCAGGTCCAGGCCATCGGCCTGGGCGTCAACGAATGGGAAGTCGTGGTCGACAGCCTCGACGAGTGCCCGCTGGACTGCACCCTGCTGGCCGGTCGCTACACCCTGCTGGAGCAGGAGAGCCTGAGTCCCCTGCTCGATCGCTGCCTGGCCCGGGGCCACGTCATCGTCGCCGGCGGGGTCTTCAACTCCGGGATCCTCGCCGGTGGCCAGCACTTCGACTATGGCGCCGCGCCGCCAGCGGTGGTGACCAAGGTGCGGGCCCTGCAGGAGGTCTGCCGCGACTTCGCGATCCCGCTGGCCGCCGCGGCCCTGCAATTTCCCCTGGCGCATCCGGCGGTCGCCTCGGCGGTCATCGGCGCGCGCAGCGCCGAGCAGGTGGCCAGCAACGTGGCCTGGCTGCAGACGCCCATTCCAGCGGACTTCTGGAGCACCCTGAAACAGCGCGGCCTGCTGGACGCCGACGCCCCCGTGGCAGGCGCCCCGGCATGAAGCCGCACAGCCCTTGCCACCCAGCTCCCGGGCGCCGGACGCTGGCTGTCCCGCCCGGCGAGCGTCTCGCCCCGAATCCAATGTGCATCCCGAGCGATGCGGAGTCTCCCTATGCTGACCGTCATCTGTGAAAAACCCGGCCTGCTGGTCTCGCGCGATACCCCCAAGCCCGCCCGTGGCGCAGGCGAAACCCTGATCCGTATCCGCCGGGTCGGCGTCTGCGGGACCGACCTGCACATCTACGAAGGCAACCAGCCCTATCTGGAATACCCGCGGGTGATGGGCCACGAGATTTCCGGCGTCGTCGAGGAAACCGACGACAGCGGGCGCCTGCAGGCGGGGGATATCGTCTACGTGGTGCCCTACCTCTCCTGTGGCCAGTGCATCGCCTGCCGCCAGGGCAAGACCAACTGCTGTACCAAGATCGCGGTCCTGGGTGTGCATCGTGACGGCGCCCTGACCGAGTACCTCAGCCTGCCCGACCGCTTCGTCTTCAAGGCCGAGGGCCTCACCCTCGACCAGGCGGCGATGGTGGAATTTCTCGCCATCGGCGCCCATGCCGTGCGCCGTTCGGGGCTGGGCCAGGCACAGCGCGTGCTGGTGGTGGGCGCCGGTCCGATCGGCATGGCGGCGGCGATTTTCGCCGGCATCGCCGGGGCCCAGGTCACCGTCCTCGACACCCGCACCGATCGCCTGGAATTCTGCCGCCAGCACCTGCAGGTCACGGCCACGGTCACCGTCGGTGACGGCGACAAGGACGAACTGGCGCGGCTGACCGAGGGCGACTTCTTCGACGTGGTGTTCGACGCCACCGGCAACGGCCGGGCCATCGAGCGCGGTTTCGAATTCGTCGCCCATGCCGGCAGCTATGTGCTGATCTCGGTGGTCAAGGATCACATTCGCTTCGCCGATCCCGAATTCCACAAGCGCGAGACCACCCTGCTGGGCAGTCGCAACGCCACCGCCGAGGATTTCCAGCACGTCGAGCGCTGCCTGCGCGAGGGGCTGATCCCGGACCAGGCGCTCAATACCCATCGCCTGCACCTGGCCGAGCTGCCCACCCGCTTCGCGGAGCTGCTGGACCCGGCCCGCGGCGTCGTCAAGGCCATCGTCGAAATCTGAACGGTCTGATCGGCCAGCACCTGGCCGAGGAGCGAGAACATGACACGCTACTGTCTGCTGCTGGACCTGCGGGACGATCCCGCGCTCATCGCCGAATACGAACGCCAGCACGCGGCGGTCTGGCCCGAGGTCATCGCCCATCTGCGCGAAGCCGGCGTCGCCAACATGACCATCTGGCGCCTCGGCTGTCGGCTGACCATGCTGCTCGAAGCCGGGCCGGACTTCTCCTTTGCCCGCCTGCACGAGCTGGAACAGCGCAATCCCAGGATCCAGGAATGGGAAACCCTGATGGCGCGCTATCAGCTGTCCTCACCCGAGGCGGGATCGGAGAAGTGGCAGCTGGCGACTCCGCTGTTCGAGCTGGCCGCCCTGCCCTAGGTCGCTGGCGCCACTCCGGGTAGCCCATGAGATACTGAAGCCCTTGAAGATGCAGGTTTCACCGATGACGCTACCCACCGCCACCACCGAAAGAAAGCTCTACCAGAAGATCGCGGATCGCCTGCGCCAGCATATCCGCGAGGGCGCCATCGAAGCCGGCACCCGCCTGCCGCCGGAGCGCGACCTGGCGCAGTCGCTGGGCGTCTCCCGGCCGTCGCTGCGCGAAGCCCTGATCGCGCTGGAAATCGAAGGCAGCATCGAGGTCCGCCAGGGCTCCGGCATCTATGTGAACGCCGCGCTGCTGCACAACGGCGCCCGGACCTCCACCCTCGGCGAGAGTCCTTCGGAGCTGATGCACGCCCGGGCCATGATCGAGGGCGCGACCATCGTGCTGGCCTGTTCCCTGGGCGGCAAGGCCGATTACCGCTACCTGGCGAAGTGCATCCAGAACATGAGCGACAAGATCGCCCAGGGGCTGTCCCCCATGGAGGAGGATCGCAAGTTCCACTGCCGCCTGGCCCGGATGAGCGGCAACTCCACGCTGGTGCGCATCATCACCTCGCTGTTCGACGAGCGCCACGGCCCCCTCTCCACCCACGTCGCCGAGCAGACGGAAAGCCGGAAGACCTGGGGCGTCGCCGTGGCCGAGCACGAAGCCATCCTGCGCGCCGTGGAAGCCCGCGACCTGATCGGTGCCCAGACCGCCATGCGCCACCACCTGCTCTGTTCGGAAGCGCGCTGGCTCGAGGGCTTCGCCTCCAGCGAGGATTGAGGGCGCTGCGTCCGAGGGCCTGGCCGAATACCTGCCGAACCGCCAGGCTCGACGGCTACTTGGGAGCACTACGCTCGACAGCGCCTTTGCCGCTAGACTGCAGCCTCCCTTCGCAGACCAGAGCCGCTCGATGCTGCCATCCGACAAGACTCGGCTACCGACACCCACCGCCCTGGAAAGTCGGATCAAGGCACGCTACGAACAGATGTCGGTCGTGGAGCAGAAGCTGTCCGACGTGATCCTGGCCGCTCCTGGCCAACTCGCCATGCAGACCGCCACCGAGCTGGCCACCCGAGCCGGCGTCTCCAAGGCCACCGCCACACGCTTCTTCCGTACGCTCGGCTATGGCTCCTACGAGGAAGCCCGGCGCCAGGCCCGCGCGCTGCGTGGAGGGGGCTCACCGCTCTATCTGCAGGACCGCGGCGCCGCCGAGCACTCGGTCGATGACCTCCTGCAGCATCATCTGGAGCAGGAACTGGCCAATGTCCGGCAGACCTATCAGTCGCTGAATCAGGACGAACTCTTCGCCGCCGTGCACGCCATCGTCGGTGCCCGGCGGGTGGTCATCATCGGCTTTCGGCATAGCCAGACCATCGCCCACATGGTTCGCAGCCACCTGATCCAGGTTCGCGACGACATCCTGCTGCTACCCTCGCCCGGCGACAGCCTGGCCGAATATCTCGCTGGCCTGGGGCCGGACGATGTGGCCATCTGCATCGGGCTGCGGCGGCGGATGCCGCAACTCGAGAAGACCATGGCCGTGATGGGTCAGCTGGGGGTCCGCATGCTCTATCTGGCCGATGTCCTGGCCGGCAGCCCCGCTCAGCTGGCGACCTGGGTGATCCGCTGCCACACCGAAAGCACCCTGATGTTCGACAGCAACAGCAGCGTCTCGGCCATCACCAACCTGCTCTGCTCCCTGGTCGGCAAGGAACTGACAGGCCGCAAGACCTCCCATCTGGAGACCACCGAGCGTCTGCACCAGCAACTGGAAGAGCTGGACAACCCCCGCTGACGCACCATTTCAATTCGTCATGCACCGGATAAAGGCAGCGGATCAGATCCGTGCCGGAACCTAAGAAACAGATGTTTCAAGTAAAATTGTCTAGAAACATTAGTTTCTTCAAGGGGTTACGGCGCTCGCTACGGCAGGTGCCCTAGCTGGCATGCTTTCTGCGATGAAGCCTGGGTCACCCCTCCGACCAAGGCGCTCCCATGACCTCTCTTGCTTATCGCTGTGCCGTGACGCTTTCCGCCCTGGCCTTTGGGCTCGGCCTGCTGGGCGCTGCCAGCGCCGACACCCTCGATGACGTGAAAGCCAGGGGCAAGCTGGTGGTGGCCATAGATCCCACCTTCGCACCCTACGAGTACACGGATGCCAGCGGCACCATCGTCGGCTATACACCGGAAATCATGCAGCGGGTGGCCGCCAGACTGGGCGTCACGCTCGAGTACCAGAAGATGGCCTTCAGCGGCATCATCCCGGCGTTGATCGCCGGCTCCGTCGACGCCGAAGGCTCCTCGCTCAACGTCACCGCCGAGCGCGCCGCCAAGGTGTTCTTCACCGTCCCCTTCGGCAAGAGCGTCAACGCGGTCCTGGTGCGAGCCGACGAGACCCGGGTGACGGCCACCCCGCTGACCGTCGAAGCCCTCTCCGGCCTGACCGCTGCGGTCAAGGCCACCACCGCGTCGGAACAGCTGCTCAGGCAGTTCAATGCCCAACTGAAGGCCCGGCAGCGCCCTCCGATCAAGATCATCAGTGTCGACAGCGTCGACCAGACCCTGGCCGCGCTCATGACCCGCCGCGCCGATTTCGTCTTCGATGATCTCACCGTGCTGGGCGGGCTGACCAAGCAGCTGCCCGGCAAGGTCAAGCAGGTCGGCGAACTGGGCGACAGCCAGTGGATCAGCTGGGCCACCCGCAAGGACGACGCGCGCCTGAACAAGGTGATCAGCGACGAAATCATTGCCCTTGCGCAATCCGGCGAACTGAAAACGCTGCAACAGCGCTATCTCGGGGTCAGCTTCGACCTGCCCACCGCCGACTTCATCCCCCGCCAGTGAGTCTTCCCATGCTTTGCCCAACCCATCACGTGCACGTCCCCGCCGGGCACGGCCGGACGTTCGAGATCCGTGCCGGCCAGTACCTCACCATCATCGACACCGACGGACAGCAGGCGGCTGACTTCGTCGCCGTCGTGCTGGGCCAGCTCGAGGAGCAGTTGTCCCCGGTGCACACCCGCCGTCGACTCAATTCGCTGTTCTTCAGGGTCGGCGACTGCCTCTACTCCACCGCCGACGAGCCGCTGCTGGAAGTGATCGCCGACACCATCGGCGTCCACGATGCCAACGTGCCCGCCTGCGACCCGACCCGCTTCAGCGTCGATTTCGGTGTGGACGGCCACCGCAACTGCCTGGACAACCTGCACGAAGGGCTGGCCGGCTACGGCCTGCTGGCGATCAACGTACCGGAGCCTTTCAACCTGTTCCAGAACGGACCGGTGACCGCCGACGGCCGCATGCAGGTCACCGACCCCAAGAGCAAGGCGGGCGATCACGTGGTGTTCCGGGCGCTCAAGGACCTGGTCTGCGCCGTGTCCTCCTGTCCGCAGGACATCATTCCGGGCAATGGCCTGCACGTGACGCCCATCGATATCCGTATCGCCGACACCGCCCCCACCCCCGCCTGAGGACCGCCCCATGCTGTTGATGAAAGAACACCTCGACGAACGCGCGCCGCTGCCCGTGCAGCGTGTCGACGTCCGCGCCGGAAGCGCCGGTTCGATCGCCGTGAAGCGGGGTCAGTTGCTGCGCATCGAAGCCCGGGACGCCGGTGTGGTGGCCAGCCTCTTCGGCTTCAGCGAGAGGGATCCCATGGTGCATCTCTCGGTCCATCACACCCGGGTATTCAGTAACTCCTATGTCCTGGGCTCGGGCATGCGGCTGGTGAACAACCGGCGGCGCCCGGTGATGGTCCTGGGCCAGGACAGCCTGGGTACTCACGACCTGCTGCTGCCCGCCTCCACCAGCGCCTTCCTGCGCAGCCGCGGCTATGCGCAGACCGGCTGCGTCGAAGCGGTACAGGCCGAGCTCGCGCGGCTGGGTCGGCAACAGCCCAAGCTTCCGGACCCCATCAACCTGTTCATGCATGTCGCGCTGGAACGCGATGGCAGCCTGCATCCCCAGCCGAACCAGACGAGGGCGGGCGACCGGATCACCTGCCGCGTGGTGCAGGACATGCTCTTCGTCGTCTCGACCTGCTGCACCGGCATTCCCGGCAACGATCAGGTCGGCGCCGTGGTGCTTGCGGTCGCGGAAAGCCTGAGCGACTTCCCGGAGTAACCCGTGCTGGAACAGATGCTCAAGATCCTGCCGGAGCTGGGACCCGGATTGCTGGTCACGCTCGAGTTGACCTTGGCCGCAGCGCTGCTCAGCTTCAGCGTCGGTCACGTCATCTGGTGGCTTCGCCAACGCCAGGCCTGGCTGCCCAGCCGGCTGGGACGCCTGTACGTCAGCCTGATGCGCGGAACGCCCTCCATCGTCCAGCTGTTCCTGGTGTTCTTCTCGCTGCCGCTGCTCGGCCTGGGCGGCAAACCGCTGCTGGCAGCGGTGCTCGCGCTCGGCCTGAACAGCGCCGCCTATACCGCGGAGATCCTGCGGGGAAGTTATCGCAACCTGGCCAGCGGCCAGACCGAGGCGTCCCTGGCCCTGGGACTCTCCCGCCTGCAGTGCTGGCGCCACGTCCTGGCACCCCAGGCGCTGCGGAGCAGCCTGCCGGCGCTGGTCAACGAATTCACGCTGATCGTCAAGACCACGCCCCTGGCGTCCGTGATCGCCGTGACCGAGCTGACCTATGCCGGGCAGTTGATCATCGCCCGGACCTACGAGGCCGGACCGGTGATGCTGCCGGTCGTCGCCGGCTACCTGCTGGTGTGCTGGCCGATCCTGTTGCTCGCTCGGCGTCTGGAAGTACGTTTCGCCACCGCGAGGACCACCTGATGGATCCGGGCATCATCCTGGCCTACGCCCCGTCGTTGCTTGCCGGCCTGGCCTACACCCTGCAGCTTTCCCTGCTCGCGGCGCTGCCCGCCCTGCTCCTGGCTGCCCTGCTGGCCTGGATCCGGCTGCGCGGACGCCATCCTCTGCTGCAGACGCTGGCGCGTGGCTACACCGACCTCATTCTGGGCCTGCCGCTGCTGGTGCTGATCTATGTGCTCTTCTTCATCCTGCCGGAATACGGACTCACCCTGTCCTCGCCCCTCGTCGGGGTGACGGCCCTGACCCTGTATTACGGACCCTATCTCGCCCAGGTGCTGCGCGCCGCCTTCGCCGCCATTCCTCCCGGCCAGTTCGAGGCCTGCAGCGCCCTGGGAATGTCGCGCTGGCAGAGCTTTCGCCATGTCGCCCTGGCCCAGGCGCTACCCGTGGCCCTGCCCCCGGCGACGGGCCTGTTCATCGGCCTGCTGAAGGATTCGGCGCTGCTGTCGGTGGTCTCGGTCGAGGAGTTCATGTACGCCGCCAAGCAGGCCATTTCGGAAAGCTACGCCCCCCTGGAAATCTATCTCGCGGTCGCCTTGAGCTATTGGCTGGTCACGCTCGCCATCGATGCGGCCGCCGGCGCCTGGGAGCGCCGCCTCACCCGCCATCGCATCCACTAGTCACCCACGAGGTTCAGCCATGTCCCATCCCGCCGCTTCCATCGTCATACCCGCCGGTCACGGCAAGGCCGTCCGGCTACGCACCGGCCAGAGCGTGCAGGTCATCAATACCCACGGTACCCAGGTCGTCGATTGCTGGGCCTGGAACGCCTATGACCTCAACGAATACATGTGCATGGAGGCCACCCGGGTCTATACGCAGCACCTCAATCCCGTGGTCGGCGACAGCTTCGTCACCAGCGAGCGCCACCCGATCCTGACCGTGGTCGAAGACACCTCCCCGGGGGTCCACGATACCTTCATGGCGGCCTGCGACCGCCGTCGCTATGAATTGCTCGGGTGCAGCCACTACCACCGGAACTGCACCGACAACCTGGTCGAGGGCATGCTGGAACTGGGTGTCACACCGCCCCGGCGCACCCTCGCCTCCTTCAATATCTTCATGAACATCCGGGTACAGCCGGACAATATCCACCTGGACACCCTGCCCACGGTGACCCGTCCGGGTGACTTCATCACCCTGCGCGCGGAAATGGATTGCTTCGTGGCGTTCTCAGCCTGCCCCCAGGATATCGTCAGCATCCAGGGGGAAGGCGACAACACGCCCAAGGACGCCGAGCTGCGCATCCTCGACGACGCCTATCCCCACATCCCGCTCCGGGGCCCTTGGGTACCCGCACAGCTGGCAACACGGTTGGGCTGAGTCGCGATTGCCGGGCGTCACCTCGGGGGACGCCAGGCCCCACCGGCGTCCTGGTGGGCTACGCCCATTCGGCGATCAATCGGGCTGGCAGAAAGCTATCCGCGCTCACCATATCCTCAAAGTATCAAGCACCGACTTTTCATATATTTTTAATCTTCCAGCAAAGTCCTTAAGGTTCCCGTCGTGAGCGGCCACCGCCTCACGACGAAACGCGCCCAATAACAATAACGCGTCAAGGAATCTCACCATGCGCATGCCACCGCTAGCCCTCGAGGTCGGTACCGCCGCCCTCGCCTCCTTTCTACCCTCCGATGCCTTCGCCGAGTTCTTCGCCGACAGCAAGGCCGACCTGGAACTGCGCAACTTCTACTTCAACGGCGACTATCGCCAAGCCGGTGCCCGGCAATCCAAGCGGGAGGAATGGGCCCAGGGCTTCATTCTCGATTACGAATCCGGCTTCACCGAGGGGCCGGTGGGCTTCGGTGTCGACGCCCTGGGCATGCTCGGCCTCAAGCTGGATTCGGGGCCGGACCGGCAGAACACCGGTCTGCTGCCGGTGGGCGACCGGCGAGCGCCCGACGACTACAGCAAGCTCGGACTGACCGGCAAGGTGCGGGTGTCCAAGAGCACCCTGAAGGTCGGCACCCTGATCCCCCGGCTGCAGACCATCCGCAGCAGCAACTCCCGCCTGCTGCCGCAGATCTTCCAGGGCGCCCAGCTGGTGTCGAAGGAACTGGACAACCTCACCTTCAACGCCGGGCGGCTGACCCGGAACCGGGTTCGCAACGACAGCGCCAACGAGGACATGACCGTAGCGGGCAGCGGTATCAGGGGCGGCCGCGCGTCCGACCAGTTCGACTTCGCCGGCCTGAGCTACAAATGGAGCCGGCAGCTCACCACGGTCTACGACTACGGTCACCTCGACCAGAACTACGAACAGCATATGTTCAACGTGCTGCACGTCCTGCCGCTCGGCAAGGACCAGTCGCTGGAGACGGATCTGCGCTATGCCCGCTCGCGCAAGGACGGCGGCAGCAACGTCGACAACGATGCCTATGGCGCCAAGTTCACCTACAACCTGGGTCGCCATGCCTTCGGCGCCGCCTACCAGCAGATGCACGGCGAGACCGGCTTTCCCCATCTCAACGGCACCGATTCGTACCTGGTCAACTACGTGATGCTGTCGCCGGATTTCGCCAATCCGGGCGAGCGCTCCTGGCAGGTGCGCTACGACTACGACTTCGCGGCCTGGGGCCTCCCGGGCCTCGCCTTCATGACGCGCTATCTCAGGGGCGACCATTTCGACGGGCCCGGCGGTGTCGCCGGTCAGGAGTGGGAGCGCGATACCGAGCTTGAATACACCTTCCAGACCGGCGCGCTGAAGAACTTCAAGGTGCGTTGGCGCAATGGCAGCTACCGCAGCCATAACGACACCGAGCTCGACCAGAACCGCCTGATCCTCAGCTACACCCTGTCCCTACTCTGACCCCACCGCCGGCCGCGGACCGCGCCGGCCTCGATCCCCTCCCGACAGGACTTTCCTCCATGCCCGCTACCTCGCGTTTGTTGCCGCTCGCCCTGCTCGTCGCCCTGGCCGCCGGTACCCCGGCGCTGGCCGCCAACACCGCTGACGCCCCTTGCAAGACCACTGCCGAGTGCAAGGCCGAGGTCGCCAGGATCGGCGGCACCGTGACCCACGGTGGCACCCGCGCCGGCGGCGTCGAAGACCAGTTCGACGGGCTGAACCGCATCAACAAGGCCTCCATCGTGATGCTGACCGAGGAAGGCATCGTTACCCCGGAAATGGGGCGCAAGATCGCCAACGGGGTCGAGTTCGCCATCGACCAGGGTGGTCGGCCGGACGGCAAGCGACCCACCGACATCCTTCAGCTGGAAAAGATCATGACCGACAAGATCGGTCCGGAAGCCTCGCTGATCCACTCGGGCCGCAGCCGCCAGGACATCTACGCCACCTACCGCCTGGCGTCCCTGCGTAGCCAGGTGCTGGCCTACAGCGACGCCGTGAACGCGACCCGTCAGCGCCTGCTGACCCTCGCCGCCGCCAACGTCGATACCCTGGTGCCGGCCTATACCAATGGCGTCCAGGCGATGCCGATCTCCTACGCCCACTATCTGCTCGCCTACGTCGATTCCTTCGCCCGCGACGCGCAGCGCATCGCCCAGCTCTATCAGCGCCTCAACCTCAGTCCGATGGGCACCGCCGTGCTGGCCAATTCCGCCTATCCGCTGAACCGCGAGCGTCTCGCCGCCCTGCTCGGCTTCGATGGGGTGCGTCAGAATTCGCTGGATTCCAGCCAGGTCTCCACCTACGACATCCCCATCGAGGCGGCCGACATCGCCGCCTCCTCGGCGATTCGGCTTGGGGCGATGATCGGCGACATCCATACCCAGTACCACCAGATCCGCCCCTGGCTGCTGCTGGAGGAAGGCTCCACCTACACCAGCAGCGCCATGCCGCAGAAGCGCAATCCCGGACTGCTGATGCGCACCCGGGAAGCCGCCTCGGACACCATCGGCCTGGCGCAGACCATCACCCTGCGCGCGCACAACGTGACCACCGGCATGACGGACTACAAGTTCGCCTTCGACGACCTGAATTTCTATGACTCGGCCATCGGCATGTTCACCAGCATGGACCGCGTGCTCGACGCCCTGAAGGTCAATCCGCAGCGCGCCCTGGAAGAGCTGGAGAACGAATGGACCACCTCGATGGAGCTGGCCGACACCCTGGAGCGGGCGCACAAGGCGCCCTTCCGCATCGGTCACAGCTTCGCCTCGCTGATCGTCACCGAGGCGCGCGACGAAGGCTACACGCCCAAGACCTTCCCCTTCGCCAAGGCCCGCCAGCTCTACACCCAGGCCGCTGAGAAGTACCAGTGGAAGGAGACCAGCCTGCCGCTGCAGGAAGCCGAATTCCGCAATGCCCTCTCCCCGACCAGCATGGTCAGGACGCGGGTCGGCACCGGCGGTCCGCAACCGGCCGAGGTGCAGCGCATGCTCGGCGAGGCAAAGCAGGCCCTGCAGACCGATGTCGACTGGACCAAGGCCCGGCGGCAGTGGTTGGCCGAGGCCGACAGCGCGCTCGATCAGGCCTTTGCCAAGCTGCTGAAGCCGTGATCGCCTAGTGCCGTCCACGGGCGAGCGCCGCCGCCAGTCGCGGTCGGTCCAGCGTCCCCTGCCAGCGCGCCAGCGCCAGGCAGGCGACGCAGTTACCCAGCACGTTGGTGAGCGAGCGGCACTTCATCAGCCGCTCGACGCCCAGCAACAGGCCGACCGCCTCTACCGGCACGAAGTGCAGGATCGACAGGGTCGCTGCCAGGGTGAGGAAGGCCGAGCCGGCGACACTCGTCGAACCCAGGGTGGTGATCAGGCCGACGAGGAAGATCACCAACTGCGCGACCGACAGCTCGATCCCGGCGAACTGGGTCAGGAATAGCATCGCCACGGCAATGTATAGATTCGAGCCTGCCAGGTTGAAGGTGTAGCCGGTGGTCAGCGACAACCGCACCAGCTCCGTCGGGCAACCGGCGCGTTCGAGGCGGCCGATCAGCAGGGGCAAGGCCGCGACCGAGGAACCGGTCACCGCCACCAGCAGCAACTCGTGCTTCAGCCAGAGGATCAGGCGCAGCAGGGAAAAGCCACAGAGGCGCGCCACCAGCACCAGCACGCCGCAGATGAAACACAGGGCGGCGAGATAGACCGCGAGCAGAAACTTCAACAGCGGCCACAGGGAGGCGCCGCCATAACGGGAGACGGTGAAGGCCATGGCGCCAAAGGCGGCAAGGGGCGCCAGGCGGAGGAACAGGCGCAGCAGCCGCAGCATGAACGCCAGGGCCCGCTCGATCCCGGCGAGCCAGGAAGCGCCTCGGTCACCTAGGGTACGCAGGACGAGTCCCAGGACGATGGCCAGGCACAACACAGGCAGTATGGCGCTCTGGGTAAAGGCGCCCAGCAGCGTGCCTGGCAGGCTGTCGAGCAGACCTGGCATCGACGAGGGAGCAGCCGGCAACAGGGGGTCAGCCGGTTCGGCACTGCCCCAATTGATCGGTATCGGGCCAGGCGCGACGGCGCTGCCGGGATGGATCACCAGGCCGACGATCAGACCGACCAGCAGGGACAGCAGGGACAGCAGGGACAGCAGGGACATCACCTGAAAGTACAGCACCATGCGCGCCGCCATGACGCCGACGCCGCGGCCCAGGCGGGCAATGGCCGAGACGATCAGCGCGAACATCAGCAGTGGGACGGCCAGGCCAAGGGTACGCAGGAACAGATCGCTCAAGGGCTTCATGGCCGCGGCCAGCTCGGGACGCCAGAGGCCGAGCAGCAGCCCGCTGGCGAGCGCCACGCCTATCTGCACACTGCCGTTGCGAGCGATCCGCGCGATCATCCGGATTCCTGTCGTTATTATTGTGGGTGGCGCCAGACACCTTGCGTCCCATCCTAACCGATCGGTCATCCAGACCGGCGTCAGCGAGGTCAGCGAGCGAATGGAATTGCGACATCTGAGGTACTTCGTCACGGTGGCCGAGGAGCAGCATTTCACCCGCGCCGCCGCGCGCCTGCACATGCAGCAGCCGCCGCTCAGCCAGCAGATCCGGGCCCTGGAAGACGAACTCGGCTTCCCCCTCTTCCTGCGTCACCCCAAGGGCGTCGCCCTGACCGCCGGCGGCGCGGCCTTCCTGCAGGACGCCCGCGACATCCTGGCCCGGGTCGGCCAGGGCGCGCATCGCGCGGCACGGGTCGCCCGGGGCATCGACGGCACCCTGACGCTGGGTTTCACCAGTTCGGCGGCCGCCCATGCGCTGATCCCCCGCGTCATCCGCGCCTACCGGGAGCGCTATCCGGACGTGGAAATCGCCATCGCCGAGGACAACGCCCAGGGCCTCACCCAGCGGGTGGCGGAAGGCCGCCTGGACCTCGGCATCCTGCGCGCGCCGGTCAGCGCGCCGGAAGGCGTAACCTACCACCGCCTGCTCAACGAGGCGATGCTGCTCGCCTTGCCGAGTAATCATCGACTCATCACGGGGATCGGCGCAGCGGCGCTGGACAGCCTGGTGCAACGCGGACTGCCACTGGCGGCCCTGGCTGATGAAGCCTTCATCCTGGTGCGCAAGCCGGGCGCGCCGGGCATGTATGCCAAGCTGCTGGACGCCTGTCGCCATGCCGGCTTCGAGCCAAGGGTAGCCTTCGAAGTCGACCGCATGCTCACCAACCTGAGCCTGGTGGCGGCCGGCGCCGGCATCTCCGCGGTACCGGCGTCCATGACCGAACTGCACAGGTCCAGCATCTGCTACTGCCCCATCCTGGACGCCCGCCCCCGGCTGGCCGCCCCGATCACCCTGGCCTGCCGCGCCTTCAATCCCTCTCCCGCCCTGCAGAACTTCATCGTCCTGGCCCGGCAACTGGCGGGCAGACCGCAGCGGCGAGTGCGGGGCTGAACGCCGCGCAGTAGCCGATCTCCTCCTTGCGAACCTGGGAAACTGCCGGGTTATTCCGATCCGGGCATGGGCGGTTCGATGTGCCAGTCAACGACCGAGTGGGAGCCGCCTGACACCCTCACCCCAGCAACAGCCGGATCGCCCGCTCGATCCGCTCTGCGGCCTGAGCCTGCAGCGCCCTCGGATCATCGCCCAGCAGCGCCCGCAACTGATGCGGCGCGAAGACCAGATCGATGAACCCCTCGAGCAGCCGCTCGCTGTCGTCCGGCTGATCCGGGCCCGCCTCGATGGCCTGTCGCACCCGCAGGCGGCCGGCCTCCCAGCCGATCCGGGTCGCCTCGGCCGCTACTGCCGGAAAGCGATCGGCCGTGGCGATCACCAGGCGCATCATCGCCAGGGTTTCCGGCCGCGAGGCGTGCTCCAGCATGTCCTGACCGGCCAGCTGCAGACGCTCCGCGAGCGGCAGGCCGGAGGGCAAGGGCTCGATCTGCGGCAGGGTTCCCGAATGACGGCGGATCACCGCCTCGAACAGCTGATCCTTGTTGGCGAAGCGCGCATAGAGGCTGGCCTTGCCCGCACCGGCCAGCCGCGCCACCGCCTCGCAGGAGGTCCCGGCAAAGCCCTGGGCGAGGAAGAGTTCGAAGGCAGCGTCCAGCAGGCGGCGATCGACATCGCCGGCCTCTTCGCGACGGGGTCGCCCACCGCGTGGTTTGGTCATTTCGGTCATGGGCGAACCTTAAGCGGATTGACAGCGCCTGTAAACTGAACGATAACGTTCAGTTATTCGACTGCGCCCTTCCTTGAGGCTCTCCATGACCGATCTCATCCAGTCCTTTCCTATCCGCGTGCCTCAAGCCCAGCTCGACGGGCTGGCAGCAAGACTCAGACTCACGCGCTGGCCCGACCGCGAGACGGTCAGCGATGGCAGTCAGGGACCGCAACGGGAGCGCCTGCAAGCCCTGGTGGAACGCTGGAGCGGCGGTTACGACTGGCGGGCGGCCGAGACCCTGCTGAACGGGTGGGGCAGCAGCCGTACCGAGATCGACGGCCTCGGCATCCACTTCCTGCATGTGCGCTCTCCTGAACCGACGGCTACACCCCTGCTGCTCACCCATGGCTGGCCAGGTTCGGTGCTGGAGTTTCGCGAGGTGATAGGGTTGCTTAGCGATCCGATCGCCCATGGCGGTGAAGCCGCGGACGCCTTTCACCTGGTCATTCCCGCGCTACCCGGCTTCGGCTTCTCGGACCAGCCCAGCGAGCCTGGCTGGGGCGTGGGCCGTACCGCCCTGGCCTGGATCGAACTCATGCGCCGACTCGGCTACGGCGATCACTGGCTGGCCCAGGGCGGCGACTGGGGCGCCGCGGTGACCACCGCCCTGGCCCATATGCGCCCGGCGGGCCTGGCCGGCGTGCACCTGAACATGGTGATGTTCCAGCCCACTGCCCAGGAGGTCGCGGCGACCACGCCGGACGAGCAGCGGATGCTCGCCGACGCCGCCCGCTACGAGCGCGAATACTCGGGCTACATGAAGGTGCAGACCACCCGCCCGCAATCGGTGGGCTTCGCCCTGGCCGACTCGCCGGTAGGCCTGGCGGCCTGGATCTACGCCCTGTTCCAGGACGTCTCGGACACCGCGGGCGAACCCGAACGCGTCCTGCCGCTGGATCATCTGCTCGATGACATCATGCTCTACTGGCTGCCCAATGCCGGCGCCAGTTCGGCACGTTTCTACTGGGAGGCCAGGCGCGAGCTGGCGAACGGCATGCCCAGCGCGCCGCTGCCCCTGCCCGCGGGCGTCAGCATGTTCCCTGGCGAGCAACTGCGGCTGTCGCGCCGCTGGGCCGAGCGGCGCTTCGCCGATCTGCGGTTCTTCGCGGAAGCCGATCAGGGCGGGCACTTCGCGGCGATGGAAAATCCGCAGCAGTTCGTGGCGCACCTGCGGGAAGCCTTTCGGGCGATGCGCTGAGCGCGCGCTCATCTGCCAAGGGGCATTCAGGCATTCAGGCATTCAGGCATTCAGGCATTCAGGCATTCAGGCATTCAGGCATTCAGTGCCATGACCGCATAGAGTCCACCCTGTTTCATCAACTCTTCATGAGTGCCCTGCTCCACCAGTTGCCCAGCCTGGATGACCAGAATCCGATCCGCCTGCCTGACGGTTCTGAGGCGATGGGCGATGGAAATCAGGGTCCGCGGCCCCTGCAACGAGGCCAGGGCTGCGGCCATCGCCGCCTGGGTGTTGCTGTCCAGGGCGCTGGTCGCTTCATCCAGGACAATGATCGGTGGATCACGCAGCAGCATACGCGCCAGGGACAGACGTTGGCGCTCGCCACCGGACAGCTGATACCCCCGGTCACCGACACCGGCACCCAGCCCCTCGGGAAGTCTTCGCACCGTGGCATCCAGCTGTGCCCTTTCCAGCGCCCACCAGAGTTCCGCCTCGCTTGCGTCGGGCTTGGCGAAGCGCAGGTTGGCTTCGATGCTGGCGTTGAGCAGGAAGGTATCCTGGGTCACGATGCCGACCAGGCTGGCCAGCGTCGCAAAGCTCAGCTCGCGGATATCGATGCCGTCGTAGCGGATACAGCCCTGATCGGCGTCGTACAGGCGCGCGAGGAGATAGGAGATGGTGGTCTTGCCAGAGCCGGTGGGGCCAACCAGCGCCGTGTGCTTTCCGGCCGGTATGTCGAACGTCAGATCCCTGAGTACGACGCGGTCGCCATAGGCGAAACCGACGTTCTCGAAACGGATGCCCTGCTGGAAATCCTGCCGCGCAAGATTCGTCGGTGAGCTGGCCTCGACGACCGTCGCCGGCGTATCCAGGTAGCTGAACACCCGCGCCAGCAAGGCGCGTCCCTTGGCGAATTCGATCCGCGTTTCAAAGATCTCCAGCAGCGGCCAGAGCAATTGCTCCTGCAAGGCGATAAAGGCCACCAGGGTGCCAATCGACACCTGCAGCCCCAGGCCCATGAACAGACCGCCGCCCAGGAAGGTCAGCGCCGGCAGGAGATCCAGCGCCAGGAAGACGAGCGCGAATTCCCATTGTCCCGCCGTGCTGGCCTGGGTTTCCAGGCGCGCCAGCTGCGCGGAGTCACGCTGAAAGCGCTGCACGAGATAGTGCACGCGGCCCAGGGTACGCGACAGGATGATGCCGCCGGCCGACAGGGACTCGGCGATGTTGGCGGAAAGGTCCGCCACCTGCTCCTGTTGCCGGTAGGTCACTCGCTCCCGCAGCTGAGCGACGCGGCCATTGATCCAGACCAGCAGGGGAATGACGGCGAAGGACACACATGCCAGGCGCCAGTCCAGCAACAGCATCGCTACCAGGGTCGCCGCCACGACGCTCAGATGCCTCGCCAGATCCGTAGCGGAGTGGGTCAACAGGGTCTGCAGACCGGCGATGTCGCTGGACAGGCGCGCCTGCACCTCGCCCGCGCGGGTACCGGCGAAAAACCCCAGCGAGAGGTTCTGCAGGTGGCCGTACAGGCGGGTCCGCAGGTCGTGCATGACGCTCTGGCCCACCCGAACCGCGACATAGGTCTGGGTCAGGTTGGCGATGGCATTGAACAGCGCCACCCCGACCAGACCGGCGGCCAGACAGACCAGCAGCGTCAGGTCCTTTGCCGGCAAGGCATCGTCGACGATGCTGCGGATCAGGAAGGGACTGATCACGCCGCTGATCCCGGCGACCGCGATCAGCAACACCACCAGCACAAGTGCGGCCCGATGCGGAGCCAGTAGTTCGAGAATCCGCGCGAACGTGACATGACGCCTGGCCAGGTTGCCATAGTCGTCGAGGGTCTCGGTTTCAGCCGGCGACCGTGGGGAAGAAGAGGAACTGGACATTTGTTTGCTTTCAGGTCGGTCAGAGGAAGGAGCGGACTCGGGTCCGCGTCATCGGGTGCCAAGGAGGCCTTGGGCTGCTGCTGGTCAGGACGCGAGGGCGTCGGTCAGCCGGATGTCAAAGCGTGCGCCACCTCTTTCGCTTTGCGTCAGCGCCAGCTGCCCGCCCTGCTTTTCTATGGCGCGACGGCTGATCGACAGCCCCAGGCCAAAGCCTCCGGTAGCGCGATCCCGACTGCGATCCAGGCGATAGAAGGGCTCGAACACCCGCTCCCGTTCGCCCGGCGGAATACCCTCGCCATCGTCCTCGACAGTGATCAACAGAGCGTCGGCGTCGTGGCGAACGGTCAGCCAGACCCCACGCTGGCAATAGCGCAGGGCATTGCCAATCAGATTCTGCAACGCGCGCGCCGTGAGTCTTGGTGCCAAGAGGGCTTGCTCGGGCGCAGCGGCCATGTCCAGGCTCAAGGTGACGCCACGCCTTTCCTGTTCCTCGCCGAAATCCGCCAGGACGCTGTCCAGGAAGGCACCGAGCTTGAGTGCTTGACGCTCGGGTGGCTGCTGACTGGACTGCAGGCGGGCGTAGGAAAGCAGTTCGTTCACCAGCGCATCCAGTTCACGCACGTGGCGAACCTGCTGCTCCAGCTGTCGTTGTGTTTCAGCGGGCAGCGGGTCGGCCTGCATTAGGGCCAGGCCGAATTCCAGACGGAACAGCGGCGTGCGCAGCTCATGGGAGACCGCATTGAGCAGGTCGCGCTGCTGGACGATCAGGGTTTCGAGATCCTGGGCCATGTCATCGAAGGCCCGCGCCAGCTGGCCGATGTCCGAGCGCGGCGAGATCGCGGTACGCTCCTGCAGATGCCCCTTGCCTAGGCGCGCCGCCGTGCGCCTGAGCCGCTCGAGATCGCGCCAGTGCGGTCGCAGCCAGACATACAGACAGATGAGCAGCGCCGCACCGATCAGGGCGTTCATGGCCCAATACGTTAGGGCTATGTCGGTCGGAACCTCGGCGAAGCCGACCCAGAGGACGTGCCCGCCCGGCAGGGGGATCAAGGCCACGCTGGGATCGCCATCGTCGGTCAGGCGGACGCGTCGTTCGCCTTTGGCCAAACGGTGGCGCTCGGCGCTCGTCAACTGGGGATCGGTCTGTAGCCCCAGTTGCAAGGTGACGGGCGCGATGTCGGCGTTCAGCTCAGCCAGCAGCGCCGGCCAGCGGGCGAGCGGCGTTTCCACGAAGGTTCGCTCCACCAGTTTCAGCGGGCCATTCATCTGCTCCAGACTGACGCGGCTATAGCGATCACTGAACATCTGCTGCAGGGCTTCCGGGACCAGATAGCTGGCTGCGCCATAGGTCACCAGCAGCACGCAGTAGAGCCTTATCAAGATCTTGAGCATCTAGCAGGACTCGACGCCGCGGCGAGGTCTTACCTGAGGGTCGCGTCCGGACCGTTTTGCCAGCTTGAACGACGGCCAGCACGAGCCGTAGCCCGCGCCTTCCTGGTGCGGGCCAGGCAAGGTCACGAACGCGCATCGGCGACGCTGATCGGTGGCCACCGGCGCGGCGGGGATGGTGACGTTTTCGACGTTGAAAAAGAGTTTCACAGGTAGGTCCCAGGGCAAGGAGGCGGCGAGCATAACGGAGCGCCAAGCCCTCAAGGGCAGCCCTTAACACTCTTTCACAAGAGACCTACAGACCTTTACAAGGCCGCCCAGGCGGGCCCTCTACCATGGCGTTCTCCACGAGGACGTACGATGTTTCACTACCCACTCTTCCCTTACTGCCAAGCCGGAAAAAAGCGGATCCTGATGCCATCACGCACCTTGGCTCGGCCCCGCCACCCATCCCTGTCCTTGGGCAAACAGCTCGCGGCAGGCAAGCTCGTCCTGACTGGAGTGACCGTCCTGGCCCTGAGTGTCCTGCTCGCGGGTTGCTCCCTGGCACCCCGCCATGAACGACCGCAGCCGCCGGTCCCGGAGCGCTATCCCGTCCTGACGGCGTCCACGGACCTGTCGCCTGACCGCCAAAGCCTGTTCGCCGACCCGCACCTGCACGCCTTGATCGATCAGGCCCTGGACGGAAATCGGGATCTGCGGCTGGTCGCGCTGGATATCCAGGAAGCGCGCGCCCGCTATCGCATCAGCCGTGCCGACCTCATGTTCGAACTGGGTGCCACCGCAAGCCGGACGCGAGAACGGACCGGGAGCCTGGATAGCGCCTCGCGCACCGATCAGGAGCGAAGCGGTAGCCAGATGGCCAGCAGATACAGCGTCGGGTTGGGTACGAACGCCTACGAACTGGATCTGTTCGGCCGATTGGGGAATCTGCGCGATGCGGCCCTGGACGAGTACCTGGCCCAACGCGAGACGCGCAGCGCGGTGGAGCTGTCACTGATCGCCGAGGTGACGACGGCCTATCTGAATCAGCGCGCCCTGGATGAGAGACTGCTCGTGAGTCGCAGTACGCTGGAAAGTCGCCAGCGAGGCCTCGCCCTGATCGAGCAGCGCCATGCTGCCGGCGTGAGTTCGGCACTGGACCTGGCCCAGGCTCAAACGGCGCTAGAGACCACCGAAGCCGATCTCGCCGTCCTGGACCGGAGTCGGGCGCAGGTAGACAACACCCTGCGCCTGCTGCTCGGCGGAGAGCCGCGCGGCGATCTGCCCGCGCCCTTGCCGCTCGCGCGCCAGGGTCTCGACCTGCCCGTCCCGGCGGGCCTGCCCTCCGACCTGCTGCAACGCCGTCCGGACATTCGTGCGGCCGAATACCGCCTGCGGGCGGCCAACGCCAACATCGGCGCCGCTCGGGCTGCCTTCTTCCCGCGCATCACCCTGACGGCCAGCGCCGGCTACCTGAGTTCCGACCTTGACTGCCTGTTCAACCTCGGCAATCAGGTGTGGAGCTTCGTCCCCCAATTGCAGGTTCCGCTATTCGACGGCGGTCGCAACCGCGCCAACCTGGATCTGGCGGAGGTGCGGCGCGATCAGGATATCGCTCGCTACGAGAAGAGCATCCAGGTCGCCTTCCGCGAGGTGGCCGATCAACTCGTTGCCGAGGCGCCCCTGAGACGGCAGCTCGCGGCCCAGCAGCGCCTGCATGACATCACCGCGCGCAGTGTCGAGCTGGCGAGCGAGCGCTATCGGCAGGGGCTGGACAACTACCTGACTCTGCTCGACAGCCAGCGCACCCTCTACCAGGCCGATAACGCCCTGATCGAAACCCGGCTGCAGCTGATGATCGCCCACGTCGGCCTGTTCCGGGCACTGGGCGGCGAATGGGAGCGGAGCGGCGAAGCGGATCTTTCCGCTCCACCCGCTACGACCCCGTCGCCCATGGCCTCGCGTTAACACTTGTTTACCGGCCTTCATGAGGTTTTACACGGGCCGTTCTACCGATCGATATCCTGATTTTCAGGCGCCATCTACCGAAGGCGCGCACACAAAAGGAGACGCTAGTGAGGCACGTCGTAAAAAGCATCGGCTTCATCGCCATGATACTGGGCGTGGCGGCCGTACTCGTGGGGTGGCTCATAGACCCTACCGTCTCCTTGAACAACGGCATAAAGCTGGTTTCGATAAAGCGTGAGTTCCTGCAAACCGACTTCTTTCTCTGGGGCGCCATGTTGTTTGCCGCCGGCTTCAATGGCTATTCACTGCATACCGATCTGTGAGACCGACGCGACCTCTCCTTTCGTCGATCCACGGGAAAACGTCTCAGCTTCCAGGACATTTCACGAGCCTTGGCCATGCGTTCCTTCGGCGTCTCGATGATTCTGCTGCTGGCCTTCCTGTCCACCGTGCTCGGCCTGGTCGACCTCGACGAGGCCGACGTGATACGGATCGCCATCTATCGAGGTCCGGCCACGTGCGAGGGTTGTGCCGAGGCGGTAAGGGATGCCATCGAACGGCTTGGGTCGGCCTACCAGGTTGATTTTCTCGGCCCGGACGAACGCCTGGATGTTTCCAGTGCAAACCTGCAACGCTACGAAGCCTACGTCCAGCCGGGGGGTGGTCAGGACATACCGGCTGCCCTGGCCAGTCTGGGCAAGGACAGGATCGCTGCCATACGCGCCTATGTCGCCCAGGGTGGTCAGTATCTCGGGATCTGCATGGGCGCCTACCTCGCGGATGCCGCCAATCTCGGCCTGCTCGATGCCGAGCTGGATTCGGAGGTTGGCCGCCCGGGCTTTCCGGTCACCTCCACAGACGACAGCGTGGTGCTCTTGAGGTGGGGCGGTCGTGAAGATCAGGTGTTCTTCCAGGATGGCCCCTATCTACCGCCTGGATCGGGCGACGGTTTTCGCGTGATCGGCAGCTATGGCAATGGTGACATCGCTGCGGCGCGCTACCGGTTTGGCGCAGGCGTCGTGGTCTTGAGCGGCCCCCATCCCGAAGCCGATGAGTCCTGGTTTCAGGAGGCGCACCTGTCCATGAGCCGGTTTCCCAAAGGCGAGCCGTTCAGGACCCTGTTCGATGCCCTCGACTTCTGACAGGCACCACAGGCACTCATGGTGAGTTGGACCAGGACCACCGACAATTGCCTTTTCGCTCGCTTCACGGCACGGTGACCCGCCCACCTTGACCGGGACGCTCACCTTGACCCCTACCCTGCACATCGCCGCCGCCATCCTCCTGAACGAACGCCAGCAGGTGCTGCTGGTACGCAAGCGGGGCACCACCGCCTTCATGCAACCGGGCGGCAAGGTGGATCCGGGGGAGCAACCCCTGGAGGCCCTGATCCGCGAGCTGGGGGAAGAGCTTGGCCTGGTCATCACGGCAGAGGCTGCGACCTTTCTCGGCAACTTCCAGGCGCCGGCCGCCAATGAACCCGGTTTCAGGGTCGATTGCGCGCTGTATCAGGTAGCCATGGGCGCGGGCGACCAGGCGGTACCCGCCGCCGAAATCGAAGAGGCGGTGTGGGTAGCCGTAGACGGGCCCGGCGATCTGCCGCTGGCGCCCCTGACCCGCGACGTGATCCTTCCACTGCTGGAGCAGCGACTGCTGACCTACTAGCACGCGCTGTCGATCCCTTGGCCACGGACTTCAGCTTTGCCATGCCAGACTGCCTGAAGCCTCGGGCGGCCTGGCGCCGGCCAGCGTCAGACCTTGGGCAAGGGCTGCCATCCCCCGGCCGTACGCACCTCAAGGCAAGCCGGCTGGCCATACAGACGCAGCAGGTACAGCCAGCCGTTGCGCACCAGATCGCGCACTACGGCATGGCTGGCGATCACCTGATCGATCATCGCGCGCGGCGCCTCGATCACCACGTGCAGGCGTAGCGGACGATGCATCCACTGCTGGCCGTCGTGCAGCGACTGGCGCGCCAGACCGATGCGCAGGTCGCCGCCGTTGCCTTCGAACACGCCGATATGGCCGCCCACCACGTTGTGCAGCAACTTGTTGCCGCTGCCGAAGCGCAGGTTGTCGGTGGTCGAGATGAAGTACTGCAGGTTGATCCAGTGCGCCACCACCATGGGCGCCGTCATGATCAGCTCCAGCACCCTGCCCTCCTGGTCTTGCCGCCAATCGTAGTCGTGCAGGAAGACGCGACCCTCCAGGTCCACCGCGTGGGTGCGCGCCCGCGGCGCGGCGATGAAGGCGGCATTGCCGGCGAGGCCCCATTCCGGCCGGGTCTGCGCCCAGTCCCGAGCGCGCCGGCGCAGTTGCCCGAGCAATCTGTCCGGCTGTCCCGGCAGCGGTGCCAGGCCCAGTTTGCCCGCCCGCTGCCGCCGCACCTCGGCGCTGGCGGTGTCCAGAGCCCGCCGCAGGCGCTGCCAGCTGGGCTGGAGCGCTGCAGGAAGCCCCTCGTACCCGAAGACCTGCACCTCATCCGTCGTGGTGTTGTGCAGCCCGGCCAGCACCTGGCAGTGCGGCGGCAGGTCCAGGCCGCGCACCCGCAGCCCGTCGCGCACCTCGGGTTCGTTGAGCAGGCCGGCCAGTAGCCGCGCATTGATCTCGCCGCTCTGGCCACAGCAGGCACCGCAGTCCAGACCCGCTGCCTGAGCATTATTGGCGCTCTGACTGCCATGGCCGAGCAGCACCAACAGGGGCGGCACCGGCCCGTCGAGCCCCATGGCCTTGAGAATGCGCTCGGCCAGGTCGACCTGCTGCAGCCGGGACATCGCCGGTAGCTGTGGTTGCAACTGTTGCCGTTCGTGACGGCGCCAGGCGCTGAGTTCGGGCGAGGGCGCGCCACCCGCCAGGCCATAGGTCCGTCCCAGCAGCGCCCCGGCGTAGCCCAGCCCGACACTTTCCACCAGGGTGAAGCTCGAGGCCGGCAGCCGCTCGAACAGCCGCCAGCGGCCCTGCCGCGCCAGACGCCCCTGACGCACCTGCGCCAGCTGGCGATCCCGGGTGGCATCGCCACTGCCGTCACTTACCTGCAGCTGCGGCGCGAGCAGGCCCGGCAACTGCGGGCGCGTGGCCCCGGTACCCAGCGGCGTATAGGCGATGGGCAGCCCGAAGAAGCCGGCGAAGCCACCGGTTTCCAGTGCCGGACAGGTCTGCTCCAGGGCACGCCTGAGGGGCTCGGAACGCACGTCGATGCAGAAGAACAGCTTGGCCAGCGGCGTCGGGGGCACGGCTGCCGGGATGCGCTGGCACAGCGTCTGCTGCAGATGCTCCTGCCAGGCCAGCTCGTCGGCACGCTGCCAGAGTTGCAGGGCCCGCCAATTGGCCGAGGGCGCCTGCTGCAGGGCCGCCTGCCAGGCCGCACGCCAACTGTGCCACCGGCTATCGGCACCGCGCCGGCGATCATCCACCAGCCACTCCCAGGCCGCGCGGATGGCCAGCAGCTCCAGCAAGGTCTGGTCGTCCTCGCCCTGCAGCCGGGCCTGCCAGCGCCGATAGGCGCACCAGGAGGCCCAGCCCAGGTTGCGCAGCAGCAGGCAGTCGAACCAGGCGGCCCAGTCTTGCGCCGGCAGTCCCAGGTGTTCGACCGCCGCCTCCAGGGCATCTTGGGGTTGCGCCGGCAACGCTGCGATCCGCTGATGCAGATCCTGGCAGCCACTGAGGATGCTCAGGCCCCGGTCGGCCAGCAGACTGGCGCGCCAGGTCTGATAGAGCCCGCCACCCTCTGGCGGATGCCAGTCCGCCTGTTCGTGATCGAACCAGGCCGCGCAGCTCTGACCGATCTGGTGGGTGATCAGCGCCGGCCAGCCCGGGAGCGGAATCCCCGGTTCGGCCAGGTCTTCCAGTAGCGGCAGACCGTGGCAGACCTCAGCGGGGGCGTCCAGTACCTCCAGCAGCCTTGCCGGCTTGCAGGATTCCCCCTGCTCGGCCAGCGCCTGCTGCAGATGGCGTTCGGCGATGCGGCCGTCCTGCCAGGCCTGGCGATAGTCGGCGGCGCCCAGGGTCAGGCGGCTGCCGGCGCGCTGCCAGAGCTGCGCGGCCACGCTCTGCCAGGCCTGATCGCGCCGTTCCCACAGCGGGTTGACGGCGATCATGCGGTCCAGCGGCCAGGTCGGCGCGATACGCGCACAGGCCTGGCGGGCCGCCTCGTGCAACGCCGGGTAAAGGCTGGAAAGCGTTTCAAGGACGGTCATGCGTGGTCTCCAAGGGTGGCGTTCAGGGGCTGGGGCGCACGCGCCGGCCACAGGCGAAAGGTCAGGCGGGTGAAGTGCTCATCCAGGTAGAAGCCGGCGAAGGCCAGCGGGTAGAGACGTTGCGCCAGGGCGCCGCGCGGCCGGGCCAGCAGCAGGCCCTGCAGCAGATAGAGACCGACCAGCATGACCATCGCCACCAGGGCCAGCGGCAGCGGCGCCGTGGCGAGGTGCTGGCCGAGGATCCAGCCGGCCGCCTGATGCCACAGCAGGTAAGCGCCGAGCAGCAGGCCGAACATGAGCAAGCCATAGGCGGGCTGGTCGCGGCGCAGGGTCCAGGGCGCCAGGCCGATCGCCAGCAGCGTCAGGGCCACCAGGGGCAGCGCATGACTGGGCAGCAGCCAGGCCCAAAGCCCTTGCAGCAGCGTCAGCATCAGCGCGGCCACCAGCAGTGCGCGCAACAGCCCGCCCAGTTCGAGCACCGCGGCCTGCGGCTGCAGGGCATGCTGGCGGGCGTGGGCGACCGTCTCACCCGCGGCCAGGAAGGCATGGGCCTTGTAGAGGGAATGGGCGAGCAGGTGCACCAGCGCCAGTTCGTACAGCCCCAGCCCGCACTCCAGCAACATCAGGCCCATCTGCGCGCAGGTCGACCAGGCCAGGCGGACCTTGATGCTGATCCGGGTCATCATCACCAGCGCGGCCAGGACCGCGGTCAGGCCGCCGACCAGCACCAGCAGGCTCTGCGCCGGTACCGCGGCGGAAAACAGCGGGGCGAAGCGCAGCAGCACGAAGCCGCCCAGGTTGACCACCCCGGCATGCAGCAGGGCCGAGACCGGCGTGGGAGCCTCCATCACCTGGATCAGCCAGCCATGCACCGGCAATTGGGCCGACTTCAGAATCACCGTCAGCGCCAGCAGCAGCGCCGCGCCCTGCAGCTCCCAGCCGAGCACACCCCCCGCCTGCACCTGGGCGTTCACCGCGGCGAGGATAAGCGAGAGCTGGCTGCTATCGCCGGCCTGCACCAGCAGCAGGATCGCCAGCAGCAGGCTGACATCGGCGAGGCGGCTGGCGAGGAATTTCTTGTGGGCCGCGACGACGGCCTGCGGGCGCTCGCGGTAGAAGGTCAGCAGTTGGTGCAGGCACAGGCTGGACAGGATCCACGCCCCGGCAATCAACAGGAGGTTGCCGCTGGTGACCACCGTGGCCACCGCCGCCAGGGTGCCCAGCAGCGCGAGCACATAGCGCCGCTGCCCGGCTTCCCCCTCCAGATAGCGCCGGGAATACTCGATGATCACCAGCGCCAGCAGGCTGATGAGTCCGGCCATCGCCAGGCCGAGGCGATCAGGGTGCTGGGTGCCGACGAGCGCCTGTAGCCAGGCCGCCAGCACCAGGAAGACACCCAGATAACCCGCGACCCGCGCAGGTACCCAGAGGCGGCTCGGTGCAGCGAGGAAGACCGCGGGCAACAGCGCCAGGGCATAGACCCAGGGCAACAGTGGGGCGAGGGAAAACAGCAGGCTAGACATCGTGCACACTCCATGAACACCAGATACCGACAGTGTCCGGATGTGTACGAATTATTTAAAATAGATTGATCAGAACCTAACGTTCACTCTTGAAGAACGAAACATGCGCCGACTCAATTTCCATCACCTGCACTACTTCTGGGCCGTCGCCAAGGAAGGCAATCTCACCCGCGCCGCCGAGGCGCTGCATGTCTCCCAGTCCGCCCTCTCCACCCAGATCCGCGTGCTGGAAGACCAGCTTGGCCACCCCCTGTTCATCCGCTCCGGACGCAGTCTGCGGCTGACCGAAGCCGGGCAGCTGGTGCTGGACTACGCCGACACCATCTTCGCCCTGGGCAGCGAATTGCAGGACACCCTGCAGAACACCCAGGAAGCCAACCAGACCCTGCGCATCGGCTCCGTGGCGACCCTCTCGCGCAACTTCCAGGAGAACCTGCTGCGCCCCTTCCTCGGTCGTGAAGACCTGGTGCTGACGCTCGAATCCGGCAGCGTGGACGAATTGCTGGAGCGCCTGGCCCTGCACAAGCTGGACGTGGTGCTGACCAACCAGGCGGTGAGCGCCGACAGCCAGCGCACCTGGCAATGCCGCCTGCTCCATCGCCAGCCGGTGTGCCTGATCGGCCCGCCCCGCCAGGACAGCCGTCCCTTCGACGTCCATCGGGATCTGCAACAGGCACGGCTGATCGTGCCCGGGCGCAGCAGCGACGTGCGCAGCCAGTTCGACGTCTATTGCAGCGGCCAGGGGCTGACGCCGCGCATCTGCGCCGAGGTCGACGACATGGCCCTGCTGCGCCTGCTGGCCCGCGACTCCGGCGACATGGCCCTGCTGCCCGCCGTGGTGGTGCAGGACGAACTGCGCAGCGGCGCGCTGCAGCTCTACGCCGAAGTCCCCGAGATCGCCGAACGCTTCTATGCGGTGACGCTGCAGCGGCAATTTCGCCTGAGTATTCTGGAGGAGTTGCTGGGGCGGGCGGCGGTGCCGGATGCGACCTCTGGGCCAGAGGCGCCTTGACCCCAGGTACTGAAATCGCCGAGCGGTCATAGCCGCTCGGTGCTTAATCAAGTACCCGCTACCTCACCACGCCATTGGCTTTGAACAGCCAGGCAAAGGCCTGGTCCAGAGTCGGCGATGCCGTGTCGACAGGCTCGCGTGCGAGCTGCGCGGCTGTCCGCGCAAACACTTCCCTGACCCCGGGCAGCACCGCCACCGGCAGCTCGGCAGCCCGCAGTTGGCGTTCGGCCTCTTCCACTTCCTTGAGACGGCGCGGAGCGTGGACCACATGCGTCCTGATCAGGGCGCCGAGAAAGTCCCTGAGCGAAGCCTGATCGATATCGCTCAGAGCATCGTGGAGCTTTTCCGTGACGCCCTGCTTCTCGGCCGCCATGAAGCACTCGATGGTCAGGGCTTCCAGCCCCTTGGTGAACACGCTGCGCAGGATCTTCAGGGCGGCCGCATCGCCCGCGGCGCCTCCCTCGACGGGCTTGAGCGGTGCACCGGCTTCGGCGAAGAGCGCAACCGCGCGCTCCAGACCGAAGCCGGCGCCCAGCAGATTGGTTTTCGCGTGCGTCAGCGCAATGGCCCCCAGGATGGCCACGTCCACATAGGGGATCGAGCGCTCGGCCGCGATGGCCGCGGCTCGCCTGATCTGCTCAGGATCCGCGGTGGTCATGTCGATGAACAGCGCACCCGCCGGCATAAGGGCGAGCGCCTGCTCGGCGACCGGGAGCGAGACGGTGCCGAACACGCAGGAGACGACGGCGTCGCACTCGGCGACCGCGTCTTCTACCGAGGTGACGAGTGCCAGGTCGTGCTCCTTGGCAAAGGCCTGGGCTCTGGGTGAGGGCTTGAGGTCGCACAAGAGGATTTCGTGGCCGGCTGCCACCCAGGGGTGCGCATAGGTAAGGCCCACTTCGCCTGCGCCGATAATCGCTAGCTTCATTTGCGTGTTCCGTAATCAGTGGGCCGCGTAGGCGCCCCGGTAGGTTCCAGCGGCGATCTGCGCGAGCATCTCCGCTTCCTTGCGCTCGGTCGCCAGGCACCGATCGAGCAGCTCCGCCGCCTGGGCGATGGGAAAGGCGACGATGCCGTCATGGTCACCCACGACGAGGTCTCCCGGAGACACGATCATGTCGCCGATGGTCACCGGCACGTTGATCTCGCCCGGGCCGTTCTTGTAGGGGCCACGGTGATAGCCCCCACGCGCGAAGATGGGAAAGCTGCCCTGGCTGATCGTCGCCAGGTCGCGAATCGCTCCATCGACGACGACCCCTGCGGCACCGCGCTTTTCCGCGATAGCCGCCATGATGTCACCCATCAGGGCACGACTCAGGTCGCCACCGCCATCGACCACCAGCACCTGCCCAGGGACGAGGAGCTCCAGCGCCTGGTGGATCGCCCGATTGTCGCCGGCCGGTACTTTGACGGTGAGGGCAAGGCCCGCCATGGTGCCTTCGATCCGGTGGAAGGGTCGCAGCCGAGCGCCCGGAAGCCGGTCGAGACAGTCGCTGATGATCGAGGTGGAGGTGCGGGCGAAGGCTTCGACCAGCGCGGTCGGACGGGAAGCGATGACGTTCATGGGGGCTCCTCTTGTTGGATAACGTCAAGGATAGGCCGCTGGCCAAATAGAAAAAGCGATATTAAGGTATGGCCACTCATGCCCTGAAGGAATGCCAATGGTCACGTTACGGCAATTACTGGCGCTGCACTGGATCGAACGGCTGGGCACCTTCGAAAGGGCTGCGGAGCATCTCAACACGACTCAGTCGGCCATCTCGAAACGCGTGCAGGAGCTGGAGTCCTCCACCGGCCTGCAACTGTTCGATCGCTCGCAGCGGGGTGCCCGCTTCACTGCCGAGGGTGAGGAGTTGCTGGTCATTGCGCGGGAGATGCTCGATCTGAACGAGCGCATCACCTCGCTCAAGGACGGCAAGCACGTCACCACGCGCCGCCTGCGACTGGGCGTTACCGAGCTTACTGCCTGGACCTGGCTACCGCGCCTGGTCACACGACTGGTCGCGGACTTTCCCGGGCTTACCGTGGAGCCCGAGGTCGACATGAGTCGCAACCTGCATGAGCGGCTGATGGACGACCTGGTCGACCTCATCGTGATCCCGGATACCTTCACCGCCCCCGAGGTCACCAGCATCCCCCTGGCGACCGTGGAGAATGCCTGGATGGCCGCGCCGGGACTGGTGCGGAATTCAGGCGTGGTGAGCCTGGCCGAGCTGGCCAAGTATCCCATGCTGATGCAGGGCAAGAAGTCAGGATCGGGCCTGTTCGTGAATCGCTGGCTGCATGCCCGGGGCATAGAGCTGCCCAGGATCCTCTCCTCCGACAGCCTTACCGCCATGCTCGGCCTGGCCTCGGCGGGCCTGGGCGTCACCTATCTGCCGCGCGAATGTTTCCGCCCGCTGGTGGACGAAGGCAAGCTCGTCATCGTCGAGACCGATCCCGAGCTGCCACCGGTTCCCTACATGGCGATGTACCGCAACGATCGACCTTCGACCTTCGTCGCCGAGATCGCCACGCTGGCGACGCACCTCTGCGACTTCACGAAACAGTTGCAGCGCTAGTCCGGTATCGCCAGACCGCCTCGCTGCCAGCGGAACGGCAGCGCCACAGGCGGCCGCGACCGTGAATCAGGATGCGCCACCCCTAGGCAGCGGAGGCCTCGACGGGCGCGGTAGCCGGTTCGGCAATGGTCAGCACGAAGGCCAGCGCGGCCAGGGAACAGACGCCGAGGAAGATGAACACCGCGGTCCAGCTGTAGCTGTCCAGCAGGAAGCCGGTGATCAGCGGCGCCATGGCGCCTCCGGCCTGGCCCGCGCTGTTGACCACGGATGCCGCCACCGGATAGGTCGTTCTGGTCGTCAGCCCCATCGAATAGACCGAGAACGACGAGTAGCCGATGTTGAGCAGGAAGCCGGTACCGAACAGCAACAGACCGACCGCGAGCAGTCCATTGGGCGCATAGACCAGAGCGACCATCATCACGCAGGTCGCCACCGCGCTGATCATCATGGTCGGCTTGCGCCGGCGGTCCAGGATTCGATCCGATAGCCAGCCGCCGACGATATTGCCAAGCACTCCACCGACAAAGGGCAAGGACGCCACGAAGCCCACCTGCATCAGCTCGAAGTGCTTCACTTCGCCCAGGTACTTGGGGAGCCAGGCCAGGAGCACGTTCACCACACCGGTCATGAGCAGGTAGCCCAGACCACACCCCCAGATGTTCCAGGATCTGAACACGGAGCGGGAGGTATCCAGGATGGGGGTACGCTCATACCGCAGCGCGCGGTCGAGCCTGCCGAAATCCCGGTGCTTGCGGACCGACTCGCTGTGCGCAGTCGTCTGGTCTTCGATGTGCTCGGCTTCGGCGTCACTGACCTGCTTGCAGGCCCGCGGGTCATTGGGGACAAGCCACCACCACAGCAAGGCCAGTAACACACCCGGCAGGGCGAAGGCGATGAACATGGTGCGCCAGCCATCGAGCAGAATCAGCGCCGCTCCCAGGGGCGGTGCGATCACCGCGCCCATCTTCGCGGCGGACAGGAACGCCCCGGTAGCCGTGCCCTTTTCCCGCGGCGGAAACCAGCGGTTGATGGTGCTCAACATCGACAGCGGCAAGGCAGCTTCTGCGACGCCCAGAGCCGAGCGATAGAGCTTGAGCATACCGATGCTATGGGAGGTGCCGATCAGCAGCGTCACGAGCGATGTCATGCCAATCGCCGCGGGAGCAACCACACGCACGCTGACCTTGCTCAGCAGAAAGCCTGCCGGTATCTGACCGAGCGAGTAGAACAGGAAGAAGGCACTGACCAGCAGACCCACCTCGGCATTGGTCGCGCCGAACTCCTTCTGGATATAGGGCAAGGCGATGCCGATGTTGGCCCGATCAGCTGCAGCGAGCATGTACACGACCACGATGACCGTCAGCACCACCCAGCGATAGCGGGTCCTGGACCGCGTCTGCAGCGCTGACCGTTCCGCTACTGCCGGTGCCGGCTTTGAAGCCAGGGATTCGGTCATGAGTCCTCCGAGTTTTATGTTTATTGAAGTGACGGAGGTTTTACGACGCCCTATTAATGGAAAAAAGCGATAAAGAGGCACAGGCATTCATTCCCCTTTGGAATGCGCTTACGTCATATCCGGTAGGATGGCGGTGCTTGAGCCCTTGGCAGCCGCAACTCCGTCTGCCCCGCTGCGCTCCCCGCACCGGGATGCCGGCCGGAAACACGGATAACCCTTAATCAACGGGCGAGTCTGTAGATCCTCTTTCCGGTTGATGGACTGGCGCCAACCACCCAGCACCCCAGGCGTGCCCTCCTCCCCCTCGCCCGCTACAATGCGTGCCTTGCCGTGCCACGCCTGACCGAGAAGAATCGCCATGTCCCTGCCCAAGCACCATCTGGAATTGCTCAGCCCGGCCCGCGATGTCGGTATCGCGCGAGAGGCCATCCTGCATGGGGCCGATGCCATCTATATTGGCGGGCCGAGCTTCGGGGCGCGGCACAATGCCTGCAACGAGGTCAGCGAGATCGCCGAGCTGGTAGCGTTCGCCCGGCGCTACCACGCGCGCGTGTTCACCACCATCAACACCATCCTGCATGACGACGAGCTGGAGCCGGCACGCAAGCTGATCCACCAGCTGTACGACGCCGGCGTGGATGCGCTGATCGTGCAGGACCTGGGCGTGCTGGAACTGGACATCCCGCCGATCGAGCTGCATGCCAGCACCCAGACCGACATCCGCACCCTGGCGCGGGCCAAGTTTCTCGACCAGGCCGGCTTCTCCCAGCTGGTATTGGCGCGCGAGCTGAATCTGCAGGAGATCTCGGCCATTGCCGCCGAGACCGACGCGGCCGTCGAATTCTTCATCCATGGCGCCCTGTGCGTGGCCTTCTCCGGCCAGTGCAACATCTCCCATGCCCAGACCGGCCGCAGCGCCAACCGCGGCGACTGTTCCCAGGCCTGCCGCCTGCCCTACACCCTGAAGGATGACCAGGGTCGGGTGGTGGCCTTCGAGAAGCACCTGCTGTCGATGAAGGACAACAACCAGAGCGCCAACCTGCGCGCCCTGGTCGAGGCCGGCGTGCGCTCCTTCAAGATCGAGGGGCGCTACAAGGACATGGGCTACGTGAAGAACATCACCGCCTACTACCGCCAGCTGCTCGACGAGATCCTCGAAGACCGCAGCGACCTGGCGCGCGCCTCCAGCGGTCGCACGGCGCACTTCTTCGTGCCCGATCCGGACAAGACCTTCCACCGCGGCAGCACCGACTACTTCGTCACCGACCGCAAGGTGGACATCGGTGCCTTCGATTCGCCGACCTTTACCGGGCTGCCGGTGGGTCAGGTGGAAAAGGTCGGCAAGCGCGACTTCATCGCCGTGACCGAAGAGCCGCTGTCCAACGGCGACGGCCTCAATGTGCTGGTCAAGCGCGAGGTGGTGGGCTTTCGCGCCAACGTCGCCGAGCTCAAGGGCGAATTCGAGGAGGACGGGGCGAAGCGCTATCGCTATCGCGTCGAACCCAACGAGATGCCCGAGGGGCTGTTCCGCCTGCGGCCGAATCACCCGCTGTCGCGCAATCTGGACCACAACTGGCAGCAGGCCCTGCTCAAGACCAGCGCCGAGCGCCGCATCGGCGTGCGCTGGCAGGCCGAGCTGCGCGAGCAGCGGCTACAGCTGACCGCCACCAGCGAGGAAGGCTTGAGCGTCACGGTTACCCTGGACGGCCCCTTCGGCGTGGCCAACAAGCCGGAGCAGGCGCTGGACGGCCTGCGCGACCTGCTGACCCAGCTGGGCACCACCGAATACCATGCGCTGGACGTGACCCTGGATGCCCCCCAGGCCTTCTTCGTACCCAATTCGCAGCTCAAGGCGCTGCGCCGCGAGGCCATCGAGCAGCTGACCGCCGCCCGCGTCGCCGCCTACCCGCGCGGCCGTCGCAAGGCCGAGACCAGTCCGCCGCCGGTGTACCCCGAGTCGCACCTGTCGTTCCTCTACAACGTCTACAACCAGAAGGCCCGCGATTTCTACCACCGCCATGGCGTGCAGCTGATCGATGCGGCCTACGAGGCCCACGAAGAGCCTGGCGAGGTGCCGGTGATGATCACCAAGCACTGCCTGCGCTTCTCCTTCAACCTCTGCCCCAAGCAGGCCAAGGGCGTCACCGGCGTACGCACCAAGGTCGCGCCCATGCAGCTGGTCCACGGCGACGAGGTGCTGACCCTGAAGTTCGACTGCAAGCCCTGCGAGATGCACGTGGTGGGCAAGATGAAGGGCCATATCCTCGACCTGCCGCTGCCGGGCAGCCAGGCCGCTGCCAAGGCGCTGGCCAGCATCAGCCCGGAAGACCTGCTCAAGACCATCCGCAACAAGCCGACCGGCTACAGCCACTGAGCCCGGGTGGGCTCCCGGGAGCTATCGGGTCTGGCGTCCCGCAGGCCAGGTGATCGCCGCCGGAGCCCGGCCCCCTGCCGCGCTGTCCGCCCCTTCGCGAAACCGCCATTCCCTTGCCCCTTCGAGCGTGACCGGCGCTCACTCCTCGGTGCTGCCGGCGGCCACTAGCAACACCCGATCGACAGATCAGGTGAGCCCAGTTTTTTTCGACTCGGCAGCGCCTGCCGTAACGACCGGGCCAGAGGCGCTCAGGGTTGCCAGTCGCCCGATCGACACGTCTCGAACTGCGCCCGACCATGAAAAAAAGTGCACGGCACCGCCGCGATGGACTCCAACCTGGCTGATGCCATTCACGGGTTCCTGGCTGAACGGCCGAGCTGGCGAATGGCGTCCTGTGTTCCAGTTGGCCACGAGAGCGCTGGGATAAAACGAGTCGCGACCGCGCCTGCGCGGCCGAGTCGTGGCGATTTCTGAACCGGCTAGAAGACCCCTTTGCTTTATGGATCTCGGATTTTTCAACACCCTGCTATCGACCAGTCTGCTCGGCATCTCGCTGGCCAACTGGCTCGCCATGCTGTGCATCATCCTGCTCAGCTTCACCCTCGCCCGCACCGTCATCGGCTTCGTCCTGAGAAACCTGCGGACCCGCGCCGAGAAACCGGGCGCCCATGTCAGCCATATCGCCATCCAGGTGCTCTCCAGCACCAGCAATACCCTGCTGCTGCTGGCCGCTATCCTGATCGGCGTGGGGATACTGGACCTGCCCGAGCGCTGGCTGACGCGGGTCAGCAGCCTCTGGTTCGTGGTCGCGGCCCTGCAGGTCGGGCTGTGGGCCAACCGGGCGGTCGCCCTGGCGGTGCACCATTACTTCGTCAAGCACAGCCAGGCCGACGTCTACCAGGGCAGCGCCCTGGCCACCCTGTCGCTGTGGGGCGCCAAGGTGCTGCTCTGGGCCGTGGTCGGCCTGGCCATGCTGTCCAATCTCGGCGTCAACATCACCGCCTTTGTCGCCAGCCTCGGCGTGGGTGGCATCGCCATCGCCCTGGCCGTGCAGAACATCCTGGGTGATGTGTTCGCCTCCCTGTCGATCGCGGTCGACAAACCCTTCGAGGTGGGCGACTTCATCGTCGTCGGCTCGCTGGCGGGCACCGTCGAACACGTGGGCCTGAAGACCACGCGGATCAGAAGCCTGGGCGGCGAGCAGATCGTCATGGCGAACGCCGAGATGATCGGCAGCACCATCCAGAACTACAAGAAGCTGCAGGAGCGTCGCATCGTCTTCAAGTTCGGCCTGACCTATGCCAGCCAGCCGAAGCAGATCAGGCAGGTCACCGCCGCCCTGAAGGACATCATTCAACGGCAGGACAAGACGCGCTTTGACCGGGCTCATCTGCTGGCCTTCGGCGACAGCTCGCTGGACTTCGAGGTCGTCTACATCGTCCTGGATGCCAGCTACAACCTGTACATGGACATCCAGCAGGCGATCAATCTGGAGATGATGGAAGCCTTCGCCAAGATCGGCGTGCGCTTCGCCCTCTCCAGCAGAAGCCTGTATGTCGAATCCCTGCCTGGGGACTTCATGGCCGAGCGGGATCGGCAGGAAGAGAATGAATCGGTTGGCCAGCACCGGCCAGTGATCCAGTAGGAATCCGCCAACCAAGGGGTGCCGGCGCTGCCGTCGGGGCGTTCGTCCTGGTGGACGCCTCGACGGCAGCGCCCGGGCGAGCCGCCGGCTCAGGCGCGGCAGCGGCCTACCGCGCGGCTGCCGCGGGTACCTGGCGCGCAACGCCAGCGTAGGCGTCGAGCATCCGCTCGCACCAGGCGGTGATGGGATCGTCCTGGGCCAGCAACGCCTGGGCACTGACGATCCGCGCCCACTGAAAGGCGCCGAAAGACGATGTGATCGGCATAGGCCGGGGCTTCGCCGGCCAGGTAATCCTGCACCGCCAGGGTGCTGCGCAGGGGCTTCAGGATGTCGCGAAAGGCCTGCAGCGAGGTTTCGCGTTGCCCAGCCAGGGCCTCCAGCGACACGCCAAATGCCGCCTCGCGCGTCCGCTTGAAGTAGTCCTGGTCGGCTTCATCCAGAACCCCATGGACGTCGGGCAGGATCAACCGCGCCAGCGCCGGATGGACACTGTCCGCGACCCATTGGTTGATGAAGCGCGTCGTTGCCTTGAGCGAGGCATCGCCCACCAGGGCAGGCCGCTCAGGGTACTGGCGATCCAGGTACTCGGCGATGGTCCAGCTGTCACTCACGCACTGGTCGCCGTCGACCAGCACCGGCACCTTGCCCTGGCCGGAAAAGGCGATGGCCTCCTTCTCGTGGAAGCGCCAGGCCACGGTCTCCACCGGCAACCCCTTGTGCGCCAGCGCCAGCCGTATGCGCCAGCAATAGGGGCTGAAGCGGCAGCTGTCGTCGGCGCCGGTCAGCTCGTACAGGCGTAAGGGTTGGGTCATCAGGAGGTTCCTTTTGGTTGTTCAGCAAGCCATCCAGAAACGGCAGCCCGCAGGAGGGTCGGACCAGCGCGGCGGCTGCTCTCACCTTGCTAGGACCACGCCTCGACCGCAAGTGTCCAGCTCGGGTGGGATCGCCAGGCCGCGAGCAACCGCTCCCCGACAGGGGACCCGAGGAATGCATCACCGCAGAAATCGGCCGCCGAGATGACTGTCATGGCCCGAGTGCCGACCGCTCCGAGACGGTCGTCAGGCAGAGGACCTGGCCTTCCAGAGAGGTCGGGTTACAGCGCTCAGCCACTATCGCCGCTCCATCCATTCGCCAACCAAGCCTTCAGAACGACAGGTCATGACCGTCGATTTTCAATCAGTTACCAGCGAAATGACCCGTTTCGCCGGGTACTGCCCTGCACAACGCCTCCCTACAATGGCCTCACAACAAGAAAAGCGCCAAGCGCGTGAGGACCGAACCATGTATCGCGACCACATCGTCAAACCTCGCGCGACAGACAGCCTTCCGTTCATGGCCGCGGTAGCCGCCGCCGTCTTTCTGCTGGCCTGCGTCTATGGCGTCGGCGAAGGTGGTCTGGCCCGTCTCATGGGACCGATCGTGCTCGACCTGGAAGCCCCCATGCTGCGCAACATCGCGGTCTCCGGGACGCTGACCCTCACCCTGATGCTGAACCTGTTCATCCTTGGCCGATTTCCGCTGAAGGCTCAGGTGGCCACCGTCTGGTGCGAGTTGCTGCTGCTGTTCCTGCTGTTCTTCGATACCTTCGATCTGTCCTACAGCTTCATCTTCAGCAAAGTCGGCTTCATGATCACCCAAGGGGTGTTCACCACCGTCTACGTCTCGGCGCTATCCATCGCCATCGCTTTCGTGCTGGCCTTGCTGGGCGCCACTGCGCGTCTTTCGGCCAACGGCTTCGCCGTCGCCATTGCGAGTTTCTATACCTCGTTCTTTCGCGGCGTACCGCTGCTGATCCAGATCTACCTGATCTACCTGGGCATTCCCCAACTGGGCTATGTCGTGGGCGCGGTGCCAGCGGGGGTGCTGGCGCTGTCGCTGTGCTACGGCGCCTACATGACCGAGATCTTTCGTGCCGGGATCAGCAGCATCCCGCGCGGGCAGTGGGAGGCCTGTCGGGCAATCGGCCTCACGCCCTTCCAGGCCATGACCCGCGTGATCCTGCCGCAGTCGATGCGGCTCATCATTCCGCCGACCGGCAACCAGTTCATCTCGATGCTCAAGGACAGCTCGCTGGTGTCGGTGATCGGGGTCTGGGAGCTGATGTTCCTGGCGCGTACCCAGGGGCGCGCGGAGTTCCGCCACCTGGAAATGCTGATCACGGCCGCAGTGCTCTATTGGATGCTGTCGATCCTGCTCGAAACCGTGCAGGCCCGTCTGGAAAAGCGCTTCGACCGCGCCCATCGCTAACCCGGGAGCACCCAATGCATCAAACTTCGGCTCCATCCAACCTCAATGCGGCCGTCGCGGTACGCGATCTGCAGAAATGGTATGGCGACTTCCAGGTCCTCAAGGGGATCGACCTGCACATTGGCAACGGCGAGATCGTCGTGATCTGTGGTCCCTCCGGCTCGGGCAAGTCGACGCTGATCCGCTGCCTGAACCTGCTGGAAGACTTCCAGCAGGGCGAGGTGCGGATCGCCGGCCAGGTGCTGACCCGCGAAGCGGCCAGCGTGGCCAGTATCCGCCGACAGGTCGGCATGGTGTTCCAGCAGTTCAACCTCTTCCCACACCTGACGGTGCTGGAGAACCTGATGCTGGGCCCGCGCCTGGTCGGCAAGCTCGACCAGGCCGAAGCACGAAAACTGGCCCTGCAATACCTGGCGCGGGTACGGATCGCCAACCAGGCGGACAAGTATCCCGGCCAGCTCTCCGGCGGCCAGCAGCAGCGGGTCGCCATTGCCCGGGCGCTGTGCATGAAGCCACGCATCATGCTATTCGACGAACCGACCTCGGCGCTCGACCCGGAGATGGTCAAGGAAGTCCTGGATGTAATGGGCGAGCTGGCTCAGGACGGCATCACCATGCTCTGTGTCACCCACGAGATGGGCTTCGCCCGCAAGGTGGCCGACCGGATCATCTTCATGGACCAGGGCCAGATCATCGAAGAGGCCCGTCCGGACGAATTCTTCGACAATCCGCGCCAGCCGCGAGCGCGTGAATTTCTCTCGCAGATCCTCAGTCACTGACCACCGCCGTTACACCCCTCACGACAACAACAAACGTGTATCCGGAGACATCACCATGATCCCAGCCGCTCGTCTTCTCACCGCTGTCGCCGCCGCTGCCGCCCTGAGTGCCGCCCTGCCCTCCGCCTGGGCCGGCGCGACCCTGGACCGCATTCACCAGACCAAGGTCATGAAGGTGGCGACCGCAGCCAATTGGCCGCCGCAGTCCTTTCTCGGCGAGGACAATCAGCTGCGCGGCTTCGACATCGACGTGGCGACCGAGATCGGGCGTCGACTCGGGACCAAGGTGACCTTCGTGACGCCCGAGTACGGCATCATCACCGCCGGTCGCTGGGCCAATCGCTGGGATCTCTCCGTCGGTTCCATGACGCCGACGACCGCCAGGGCGCGAGTACTGGATTTCCCTGCCGTCTACTACTACACACCCTATGTGTTCGCGGTGCACAAGGACGCGGCCAAGACGACGGTCTCCGCGCTGAATGGCAAGAAGATCGGCGTCGAAGCCGGTACCACTTCAGAGGATTACATTAACAGGCGTCTGAAGATCGATGCCGCCGATGTGCCCGCGTTCACCTACGAGGTGGAGCCTGGCGAAGTCCTCACCTATGGCGACAGCATGGGTCCGCTCGACGATCTGCGCATGGGCAACGGCACCCGGCTGGACGCCACCCTGTCGGCACTGCCCACCGTGCTGGGCGCCATCAAGGCGGGTTACCCCATCGCCGCCGTAGCGGGCAAACCGGCCTACTACGAACCCCTCGCCATCGCGGTCGACAAGGGCGACGAGGCCTTCAACGCGGAGCTGGCCAAGGCCATCACCGACATGAAGGCCGACGGTACGCTCAAGCAACTCTCGCAGAAATGGTACGGCACTGACCTCACCCTGATTCAGTAACCATCGCTTCAGACACCCGTACCCGTCATGCGGCGGGTGCGTGGACCGCTGCTGCCCGAAAAAGGACACCCGCTGATGGCTGCCTATAGCAACAACTATTACACCGGAACCATGCGCGCGACCACGCAACGCGCGCCTTTGCTAGGCGATGTGGCGGCGGACGTCTGCGTCATCGGCGGCGGCCTGGCCGGTCTGAGCACGGCCTGGGAGCTGCTGGCGCGTGGCCGTTCGGTGGTCTTGCTGGAAGCGAATCGCGTAGCGTGGGGAGCCTCTGGCCGAAACGGCGGATTCGTCCTGCAGGGCTGGTCGGAAGGCCTGTCCGCGATCGAACGGCGCTGCGGCCGTCAGACAGCGGCCGCCTTGTTCAGGCTGTCGCTGGAGGGTGTCGACATCGTCCGGGACACCATCGCCCGCCACCACTTGCCCGGCTGTGCACCCACGGCCGGCAAGCTCAGCGTGGTGCGCTACGAGGATGGCATCAATCTGCAACGGACCCGCGATCGCATGGCGCGGGACTTCGACTTCGAACTGGAGTATCTGGGCACCCAGCAGATCCGGGAGCGTCTGAAGACCGACCGCTATTTTCAGGCGCTACGCGACACCCATGGCTTTCACTTCCACCCCTTGAACTACTGCCTGGGTCTGGCGGAGCTATTCGAGGCCGGCGGCGGCGTGATCCACGAGCGCACGGCAATGCGCGAGGTGGTGAGCCAGGCGGACCGTCACCGGGTCACGACCAACCAAGGCTCGGTGACCTGCCGCGACGTGGTCTACTGCTGCGGAGGCTATGGCGGTACGGAATTCGGACGACTCCGCCGCGCCTTCCTGCCGATCGCCACCTACGTGGTGCTGACCGAGCCTCTGGGCGAGCGGCTCGCGAGTGCCGTAACCACCACGGATGCGGTCGGCGACAACCGACGCGCCTCGGACTACTACCGCATCGTCGAAGGCGATCGTCTGCTCTGGGGCGGGCATATCACCACTCACAACCTGCAGGACGAGCAGCGGCTCGGGCAATTGCTCACCCGCGACATCCTCGCTGTCTATCCCCAGCTGCAGGGTCTGAAGATCGCCAAAGCCTGGTCCGGACTGATGGGCTATGCGCGCCACAAGATGCCGCACATCGGTCGCCTGGCGACAGGGGTGTGGACCTGTACTTCATTTGGGGGCCATGGTATGAACACCGCACCGATCGGGGGCCGCGTGATAGCGGAAGCCATCTGTGGCGAGACGGATCGTTATCGGCTGTTCTCCGCCTACGGCCTCGAATGGAATGGCGGTCCGGTCGGACCAGCAGCCGCGCAGACCGTCTATGCCTATCTCAAGCTGATGGACAGATTTCAGGAAGCCCGGGCGCACGGACACCGTTGAGCCGAGGAAAGGTCATGGACGCACGCAACACCGGAGCGCTGTTTCAGTTGACGGAGAAGGATCGGCAGCTGCTGGCGCTTTTGCAGGCCAATGCCCGCGAGCCCACTGCGGCCCTGGCGCGCAAGCTCGGCGTCTCACGCTCCGCCGTACAGGAGCGGATCACCCGCCTGGAACGGGCTGGCGTGATCACCGGCTACAGCGTCCGCATCGACCAGGATCGCCTGCAGCAGGTGATCAACTGCTTCACCATGACCTCCTGCACCAACAAGAGCTACACCGATGTCATGACGCACCTGCGCAACATGGAAGCGGTACAGGCCGTGTATGCCGTGTCGGGTGAATCCGACTTCATCATCCACCTCGCTACCCATACGCTCGGCGAGCTGAATGCGGAGCTCACCCGCATCAACATGATCAAGGGTGTCGCCCACACCGCCTCGCACATCGTGATGGAAACGAAGTTCAGCCGGAAACTGACGATCTGAACGGGCGCAATCGCGCCCAAACGCAGTCTCGATAGCCATTCCCCTCGCCAGTGGCTCATGTATCGCTTGACTGAATTGCAGCAACCGACGGCAGACCTTAGCTCGGCTCCCCCGACAGCCGTCCACCCAGGCTCTCGACGACCTCCCACCTCCTGGCCATGACGAACGCTGTACTCGCCGGACGGACTCTCCATCTGGCAGGCGAAGGGCGCTAGCCAAGCGACGCTCGCGGGAACCTGCCCACCGACCGGGCTCTGCTCCACCGTATCGGCTACAGTTCAGCCAACCCTTCGCCTGTTGCGAACGCCTGGCACCGGAAGAGCCACGCGTGAGAAGGCGCGCAAAGCACCTCAAACCAGGAGTCTCACATGGAGCAGGACAACCAGGCGCCAAACTACATCACCTCGCTGGAATCGCTGGAAAGCCTCTACGGCGAGGTTGCGGCACCCTCGATCCTCAAGGAAACAGACCATATTCACCCTGCCTACCAGCCCTTCATCGAGGCAGCGTCCTTCGTGGTATTGGCCTCCTCAGGCCCCCAGGGACTGGATGCCTCGCCGCGCGGCGATGCGCCCGGCTTCGTGCAGGTCGAGGACGCCAGGACGCTCTACCTGCCGGATCGCCGGGGCAACAATCGCCTGGATACGCTGCGCAACATCCTCCAGGATCCCCAGGTAGCGCTGCTGTTCCTGATTCCCGGCATTGGCGAGACGCTACGGATCAACGGCACCGCCCGTATAGCCGTCGATCCCGCGCTGCTGGCGCGCTTCGAGGTCAAGGGCCAGCGCCCGCGGACGGTGCTGGAGATCAAAGTCAGCAGTGTCTACTTCCAGTGCAGCCGCGCGGTGATCAGGGCCGGCTTGTGGGATGCCACCAGGCACCTGCCGCGCAGTGCCCTGCCCTCTCCCGGGTCGATCCTCAAGCAGCTATGTCCGACCCAGATAGACGGCGATGCCTACGACCAGGCCCTGCCGCAGCGGATCGCCAACACCCTCTACTAGACCGACCCACCCTGCTTCAGACCCAGCAAGGACCTGCCATGACCTTCACGGACATCCTCGTTCCCACCTACAGGAATCTGCTTGGCGCCCTGTCGGCCTGGCTCGGCAAGGCCGAGGCCCAACGGCCGGATGGCACGGCCGAGACGCTGCTGGCCGCCCGCCTGGCGCCCGACATGTTTCCCCTCGCCACCCAGATCCGCTTCGCCTGCGTCCAGGCCCAGGAAGGAATGTTGAGACTGCACGACCAGGCCTTTCCGCCCGAACTGACCGACTTGCTCAACGAAGGCCGCAACGCCGGCGAACAACCGGGCACCCTCGCCCAGGCACAGACCCGCATCCGCGAAACCCTGGACAGGATAGAGGCGATCGCAGGCACAGGCCTTCCCATCCAGGAAGGGGCACCGGTCGCCCACGAACTGCCCCAGGGCCTGGTATTCGACTTCACGGCCGAACAGTACGTCCGCGACTGGGCCCTGCCGCAGTTCTACTTCCATGTGATGACCGCCTACGCCATCCTGCGCGCCCAGGGCGTCGAGCTGGGCAAGGCCGATTATGTCGCCCATGTGCTGCCCTATCTGCGCCCCGGGGCGTCGTCCTAGCCGCCAGGCGGCGAACGCCCGAGGCAGCCCTGGCGATCAGCTGACCGCCAGGCGCGGCATGAGCCTCAAGGCCGCGTACTGCAGCAGCATGATGGTCTTGCCGTCGCGCAGGGTCCCGGCATCGATCATCGCCAGCGCCTCCTTCAGCTCGACCTCGAGCACGGCGATGTCCTCGCCTTCCGCGACATTGCCACCTCCGGCCGACTTGCGATCGCCCGGGGCGTATTCGCCGACGAAGAAATGCAGCCGCTCGGTCACCGAGCCGGGGCTCATGAAGGCCTCGAACACCTGCCGCACTTCCCGCACCTGAAAGCCCGTCTCCTCCTCGACCTCGGCGCGGATGCGTACCTCGGGTTCGGCGGCGTCGAGCAGGCCGGCGGGCGCCTCGATCAGCAGGTCGTCGTGCCCGTTGACGAAGGCCGGATAGCGCAGCTGGCGCGTCAGCACCACGGTGCGCCGCTGGGGATCGTAGAGCAGGATGGTCGCGCCATTGCCGCGATCGTAGGTCTCTCGCGATTGCCGCTGCCAGGTGCCGTCACTGCGCAGGAAGGCGAAGGTGGTTTTCTTCAGCACGAACCAGTCGTCAGATAAAACCTCGACCTCTTCGACACGAATACGCGGGGCGATGCTCATGGGCAGTCCTCTGGGTTGGCGAGCGGTGTTTACCGCCCTGGGGCTTCGCGTTAGAATTCGTGCAGTTTCGTGCAACGTCAAGAATTTTCGTGCAGGAGTCCCGGATGCTCACCCGTGAACGTAAGGCGCTTATCCAGCAGGTACTGCGTCAGGAAGGACGGCTGGTCGCCAAGACCTTCAGCCAGCAGCTGGGGGTTTCGGAAGACACCATTCGCCGCGATCTGCGGGAACTGGCGGCTGACGGTGTGCTGCAACGCGTGCATGGCGGTGCCTTGCCGGCTTCGGCGGCAGTCGCGGACTACGCCAAGCGCGAAGAGGCTTCCACGGCCAGCAAGGTGGCCCTCGGCCGGGCGGGTGCGCGCTTGATCCAGCCAGGGCAGATCGTCTTTCTCGATGGCGGCACGACCAATGTCCAACTCGTCCGCCAGCTGCCCAAGGATCTTGCGATCACCGTGGTAACCCATAGCCCGAACATCGCGGTGGAGCTGGTCGAGCATCCGCTGATCGAGGTCGAGCTCGTGGGCGGCCGCCTGTTCAAGCATTCCATCGTCACCCTGGGGGCGGCCTGCGCGGAGGCCATCGCCCGGGTGCGCGTGGATAGCTACTTCATGGGCGTGACCGGCCTGCATCCGGAAACGGGCGCCACTACGGGCAATGGCGAGGAAGCCGCGATCAAGCGGATCATCAGCCGCCAGGCGGCGGAGACCTTCGTTCTGGCGACGCGCGAAAAGCTCGGCGCGGCCTCCCCCTACGGGATCATCCCGCTGGCTGACATCAGCGCCCTGGTGACGGATACGGCGCCTGGCGATGAGGTGCTCGGACCGCTCGGCTCTACGGTGTCCGTGATACACGCCTGAAGCCTGCCGCCTCGTCCAGTTCTTCCCTCGACCTCGACACCCTGCTGGTCACCTCACCGCGGAGCCGCTCATGGCAGAGACCAAGCCTTCTCATCTGGGCCACGGCGTATCGGTGCCGGAACGTATCGTTCCCTTTCCGACATCGATCAGCGCCCAGGCAAGGGCGGCGTTGCAACGCCTGGTCACTGCCGAGGGCAGACCGGTGAATGCACACCTGGACCTGCCCGCGGCAGAGGACAGGGGCGCCTGGCAGGCACTCAAGGATCAGGTGAACAGCCAGTACGCGGTAGCCATGAAAGGCCTGGCAAAACACCTTCGCGCCCGCGTCGAGACATTGATTCTTGGCGATACCGAGATCCATGTGGCTACGCCTGAAGGATCGGCACACCCCCAGCGGGCCTGTATCGACCTGCACGGCGGCGCCCTTCTGTTCGGTGGTGGCGAGGCCTGCCGCGTGAACGCGCGGCAACAGGCGGACCGCTACAGTATCCGCTGCTATGGCGTGGACTATCGCTTACCGCCTGAACATCCCTACCCCGCCGCGCTGGATGACTGTCTCCTGGCCTATCGGCATGCGCTGACCCGACACTCGCCCACCGACATCCTTCTCATCAGGCGTTCGGCGGGCGGCAACCTCGCCCTAGCCATGCTGCTGCGCGGACGTGATGAAGGCCTGCCAATGCCCGCCGGCCTGGTGCTGCTGTCACCCGAGGTCGACCTGACCGAATCCGGCGACAGCTTCCATACCAACCGCCATGTGGATGTGATGCTGCCCCTCCCCCTGATGCCCATCAATCAACTCTATGCAAGCGGCGCGGATCTCGCCCACCCCTATCTTTCGCCCTTGTTCGGCCAGCTTGAGGGACTGCCGCCTACCGTCCTGCAAACGGGTACCCGCGACCTGTTCCTGTCCAACGCGGCGCGCTTGCATCGTGAGCTGCGCCCAGGTGCCCGTCGAGCTCTACCTCGGCGAAGGCATGCCGCACGGTGGTTTCATGGGGGCAACGGCGGAAGACGAAGACGTGGCACAGGAGATTCGCCGCTTCGTCGAGGCCCTGTGGCAACGCCAGGTGTAACGCCGGGTGCTGCCATCGCCGCCTAGCGCAGGCGCGGAGGCTCATCCGCCAGGGCGGTCGTGGACAAGGAGCAAGCGATTCTCTCGGGTGCAAAGACAAATGATCAGGCCAATTAGTCGATGCGGTCTCGAACCGCCCTTGCTACACCTGTTGCCTCCAGGAAAGCTATTGCAACAACGCTTATTGACCTAACTTCAGGAAAATTCGGCGAACATGTAGTAATTGACCACCAAGGCAAAGCGCCACCATAAACTTCCAGATATTCGATCCGAAAGCCTAACTATTGACGTCACTATCCCGTCGTCACATGCGACCAGTCTTGATCGCTGGTCCCTCAGCAGGAGCTTTCAGATGTTCAAGAATTTCCGGATTGGCACCCGCCTCATCGTGTCCTTCATCGCCGTGGCGTCCATCAGCCTGGTGGTGGGATTGGCGGGCCTGAACAACAGCAGTCAGATCAATGATCTGGCGACTCAGCTTTATCAGAACGAATTGCTTGGCCTGTCCTATATCAAGGAGGCCAACATGAATCTGGTCTTCATCGGCCGCGCGCGCAGCAACTTCCTGCTGGCAACCTCCGAAGAGGAGCGCACTCGTGCCCAGGCCGAGGTCAAGCTGGGTCTGGCCAACGTGCGGGACAATCTCGCCAAGGCCCGCCCCCTCTTTAGCAGCGAAGCATCAGCCGCCAATTTCCGGCAGATCGACGAGCTGCTCGGCAGCTATACCTCCCAGCTGGAGCAGGCCATGGCGATCGCCGGCAAGCGGACGCTGCGTGACGCCGATCCTGAGCTGGACAATCAACTGGTCAGCGTCCGTCGTTATGGCGACCAGGTGGGTGTGCTGATGACCGAGCTGTCCAAGCGCAAGGAGCAGAACGCCAGCGACGCCAACGACCTCACCGACCAGATCTATGCCCGCAGCCGGGTCATGCTGATCGGCATCATCGCGGTGGGCGTGGCCTTTGGCATCCTGCTGGGCTTCCTGATGAGCCGCAGCATCACCCGGCCCCTGCGCGCTGCGGTCGAGATCGCCGATCGCCTGGCGGCAGGCGACCTCACCCAGCGCATCGACGCCGAGGGTCGTGACGAGACCGCCGCCCTGCTGCGCGCCATGGACGGCATGAACCAGCGCCTGTCGCAGATCATCAGCGATGTCCGCAGCGCCTCCGATGGCCTGGCCAGTGCTTCGGAGGAGATCTCCGCCACCGCCCAGAGCATCAGCCAGGCCAGCACCGAACAGGCCGCCTCCGTCGAGGAGACCAGTGCCAGCGTCGAGCAGATGTCTGCCTCCATTGCCCAGAATACCGAGAACGCCAAGGTTACCGACGGCATGGCCGGCAAGGCCAACCGCGAGGCGAACGAAGGCGGCCAGGCCGTCAGGGACACCCTGGTGGCCATGAAGACCATCGCGGCCAAGATCAGCATCATCGACGACATCGCCTACCAGACCAACCTGCTGGCCCTCAACGCTGCCATCGAGGCGGCGCGGGCCGGCGAGCATGGCAAGGGCTTCGCCGTGGTAGCCTCCGAAGTGCGCAAACTGGCGGAACGCAGCCAGGTCGCCGCCCAGGAGATCAGCAACGTCGCCCAAGGCAGCGTGGCTCTGGCCGAGCGTGCCGGTTCGCTGCTGGACGAGATGGTGCCCTCCATCAGCAAGACCTCCGACCTGGTGCAGGAGATTACTGCCGCCTCGGAAGAACAGACCTCCGGCGTCGAGCAGATCAACAGCGCCATGCTGCAGCTGAGCCAGGTGACCCAGCAGAACGCCTCGGCGTCCGAGGAACTGGCCGCCACCGCCGAAGAGATGAGCAGCCAGGCCGAATTGCTCCAGCAACTGATGGAGTTCTTTACCCTGAACAGCGCCTTGACCGCATCAGCCCTGCCGCGTCCCGCTACCAAGCAACCAGAGTCGAGATTACGCAAGCGGGCTGCGTCCCTGACCGCCCCCTCGCGGCATGCAACGCACGGCACCGTGCCGGCTGGCTACTGCCGTTTCGAAGAGCCCGCCTGAGACCCGCTCCGTAGTGCTTCGGCCTTGACCCGCAGATGCTGATCACCGTGTCAGCATCTGCGTCGGCAAGACAGCAGGCCAAGCCACTTCAGCGCCTTCTTTGACCCTCTGGGCAAAAGGATAGGGCCTACTACCTAAACCGCTGATGGATGGCGCTAGAGAAGATGGTGCTTCGGATTGGGGCTACGTCAGCAGCGACTCACCGCCATCACGGCACAACGCTATGTGTGCCAGCAGACAGACGCCACCCTCCATAGACTTCCACACTGCATGCGCACCGTCTCCAGACGGCGTACCCGCGGCATCTGCGTGGAAGGCATCTCTGCGCCGCTGTTTGTGTTTCGCGCTGAATGCTAAGGAAAACATGGATAGGCAATGGCTTCGAGCGATCCAACGGCTGTGGCATCCCGCGCCGCGCACCTTCCAGTACGAGCCGGCCTTACGCGCAGAACTATTCAGTCTGGATCAGATGGCGGCCCACGGCGCTCATCTCGCCCGACAACATCAGCTGAGCGTCCATACCACCTCGGACGCCCTGCTTCACCGCCTTGTTGAGAATACCGGTCTATTAGCCAGCAGTTGCCACGCGATGGCCGTCGCCGCATTGTCCAATCAACGCAGCACGCCGGCAGCCGCGTGGCTACTCGACAATTTCTATCTGGTCGAAGAACAGATACGCACCGCCCAGAAACATCTGCCCAAAGGCTACTGCCGTCAGCTGCCAGGTCTGGAGGATGGGCCATCTCGTACCTTTCCGCGGGTGTATGACATCGCGCTGGAAACCATCTCCCATGGCGACGGCCGCGTCGATAGCGATAATCTGAGCCGTTTCGTCGCCGCTTATCAGGCGGTCATGCCCCTGACCCTGGGCGAGTTGTGGGCCATTCCTATCATGCTGCGCCTGGCGTTGATCGAAAATCTGCGTCGTGTCGCGTCGCAGGTGATGGCTAGCTGGACCGATCGCAATCTCGCCAACGACTGGGCCGACCGTTTCATTTCGACTGCAGAGCACGACGCCAAAAGCGTCGTGCTGCTGGTGGCCGACCTCGCCCGCTCGGCGCCGCCGCTGACCAGCGCCTTCGTTGCGGAGCTCTCGCGACGCTTGCAGGGCCAAAGCACGTCTCTGGTGCTGCCGATGAGCTGGATCGAACAGGCCCTGGCGGAGTCCGGCCAAAGTGTCGAACGCCTCATCCACCTTGATGGCCAACTGCAAGCCACGGAGCAGGTGTCGATCGGTAACAGCATCAACAGCTTGCGCCTGCTTTCAGCGGCGGATTGGCGCGAGTTCGTCGAGCGCCTGAGCGGCGTCGAACAGGCTCTGGCCAAGGACCCGGCCGATATCTACAGCCAAATGGATTTCGCTACCCGCGATCACTACCGTCACGCCATCGAGCGCCTGGCGCGCAGCTGTTCGCATTCCGAGATTGACATCGCGCAGGCGGCCATCGCCCTCTGCGACGCCGCGTCCGAACGGGATCCGCTGAAGAGGCACGTCGGTTTCTATCTGGTGGGCGCGGGACTGACCACCCTGGAAGCGCAGCTGGGTGCCCAGCGCTCCCTGGTGGAGCGTTGCCGGCGAATACTGCGCGGCGCGCCCATGGCGTTCTTTGTCGTGCCCGTCGTGATGCTCAGCGTGCTGTTGGCCTGGCCTTTCTTCACCTGGTCGAGAGCGGACGGATGGGGGCTCTGGGCGATACTGCTGCTCGGCGGGCCGATAGTGGTGATGACCAGCCAACTGGCCATCGCGCTGGTCAATCGCCTGGTGACCCTGACCTTGCTGCCGGATATTCTGCCGCGCCTGGATTTCAGCGCCGGCATTCCCTCCGATGCGCGCACACTGGTGGTGGTGCCAACGCTGATCGGCAGCGTTCAGGATGTGGAAGAACTGGTTGATGGCATGGAGGTACGCTTTCTCGCCAACCGTGATGCCAACCTGCACTTCGCCCTGCTCACCGATTTCATGGATGCCCAGAGCGAAGTGCTCGACGGCGACGCGCCAGTACTGCTCTACGCAAGCCAGGCTATCGAAGCCCTGAACCTGAAGTACCCGGAAACTGGCGCGGCGCGGTTCTTCATGCTACATCGCCCACGGCGCTGGAACCCTACCGAACAAAGCTGGATAGGTCACGAGCGCAAGCGCGGCAAGCTGGCAGACCTCAATGCGCTGCTACGTGGGCATGGCGATGGACGCTTCTCCCTAATCGTCGGCAACCTCTCTGCTCTACCAAGGATCAGCTACGTCATCACGCTGGATACCGACACCCAACTGCCGCGCGATGTGGCGCGGCAGTTCCTCGGTGCGATCTGTCACCCACTCAATCAGCCGCGCTTCGATGGGCGACAGAAACGCATCACCAGCGGCTACGCGATCCTGCAGCCTCGTATCGGTATCAGCCTGCCGAGCATCGCCCGTTCCACGTACGCTCAGCTGTTCGGCAGCGACGCAGGCGTGGACCCCTATACGCGCTCCGTATCCGACGTCTACCAGGATATGTTCGGCAACGGCTCATTCATCGGCAAAGGAATCTATGCCGTGGATGCCTTCGAGCATGCCCTCCGGGATCGCTTTCCCGAAAACTGTATCCTCAGCCACGACCTCATCGAAGGCTGTTATGCCCATTCCGGGCTGATCAGTGATGTACAGCTCTATGAAGAGCACCCGGCGTGCTACAGCGCCGACGCCAAACGCCGTCATCGCTGGATCCGTGGCGACTGGCAATTGCTGCCATGGCTAATGCCCTGGACACCGAAATCCGACGGTGGTCTGGAGCAGAATCGCCTCACCCACCTGGCCTATTGGAAGATCATCGACAACCTGCGTCGTAGCCTGGAGCCGGCAGCCTTTCTTGGGGTATTGCTATGGGGTTGGTTTGTCAGCTCCCAGCCACTGGCGTGGAGCCTGGGCGTATTTCTGCTGGTGATTGCCCAGCCCCTGATCAGCGCCTCCCTGGAGCTGCTACACGAAGCCCAGGACATCTCTCTCGGCCAGCACCTGAAGGTCGTCCTTCGCAGCGCTACCCAGCATTTCACGCGGGCGGTGCTGAGCCTGGTGTGGCTACCCTTCGAAACCTTCAGCAGCCTGGACGCCATTGCTCGCACGCTATGGCGGATGACCGTCAGCCGGCGCCATCTGCTGCAATGGAATTCGTCTCGCGAAGTGGAGCGCAGCGGTCGCAACGACCTGTCAGGCCTGTATCGGTTGATGTGGGTGGCGCCGCTGCTGGCTATCGCCCTGGCCGCCTTGCTGCTGGGTAGACCCGGGGTCTTGGCAATCGCCGCACCCTGGCTGCTGGCCTGGCTGCTGGCACCGGCCATCGCCTATTGGTTGAGTAAACCAACCGGCCAATCGGTATTCACGCCGTCACCCGTCGAGCATCAGTTACTGCGCTGTCTGACGCGCAAGACCTGGGCCTTCTTCGACGATCATGTAGGCCCTGCAGACAACTGGCTGCCACCGGACAACATTCAGGAACAGCCCACGGCGGTGACCGCCCACCGCACCTCGCCGACTAACATGGGCATGGCGCTGCTGTCCCACCTGGCGGCTCATGACTTCGCCTACCTGAGCGGGGGTCGTCTGCTCACGCGACTGGATAATGCGCTCGCCAGCATGGCGCGGCTGGAGCGTCATCGCCGCCACTTTTACAACTGGTATGACACCCAGACACTGCAACCGCTGTCACCGCGCTACGTTTCCACGGTGGATAGCGGCAATCTGGCTGGCCTGTTACTGACCCTGAGATCCGGGCTTTATGAATTGCCGCACGCGCCACTGCTCAACCCTAACTGGCGCGATGGCCTGGCGGACTGCCTCGCCGTACTGCAAGAAGCCGTGCTGGAGAGCGACCTGGATGAGCGCCTGCTCGACGGTGTGCACGGCGAATTGGCAGTTGCTCTTACGCTTGAAGATCTGGACGATATCATCACTGTCCTACAGCGTTTGATCGTGCAGGCACAGGCGCTGGAGTCCACGCTAAGGGTGGCTCCCGAAACCGACTACTGGCGCCTGGCCTTACTCGCTCAATGCGAGGATCTCCACGGCGAACTGGCCAGCCTGACCCTGCCCGGCTCGCCCCTGGGGTCGGCCAGCTGGCATGAGCTGGCGCAGCTGGATTTCACGCAGTGGCCCGTTGCCGAACAGCCTCAGGTACGTGCGGTGATCGCCCATGCCAGCGAGCGTATCGCCACCGCGCTACGCCTGGCGGATCTCACGGCCGACCTGGCCGACATGGACTTCACCTTTCTTTACAACCCGCAACGCGAGCTGTTGACCATTGGCTACAACGTCGAGGAACAACGCCTGGACGGCGGCTACTACGATCTCCTGGCTTCGGAAGCACGCCTGACCAGTTTCCTGGCCATCGCGCAGGGACAACTGCCACAGGAGAGCTGGTTCACCCTGGGCCGGCTGTTGACGAGCAATGGCGGGAATCCCGTATTGCTGTCCTGGACCGGTTCGATGTTCGAATACCTGATGCCGCTGCTGATCATGCCCAATTATGCCGGCACCCTGCTCGACCAGACCTGCCGCGCGGCGGTGGCGAGACAGATCGAATACGGCCAGCAACTGGGCCTGCCATGGGGCGTATCCGAGTCTGGTTACAGCACCTTGGATACACAACTGAACTATCAGTACCGGGCCTTCGGCGTGCCCGGCCTGGGTCTAAAGCGCGGTCTTGGCGAAGACGTGGTGATGGCGCCCTACGCGTCGGTGTTGGCGCTGATGGTAGCGCCAGAAGCCGCCTGCAAGAATCTCCAGCGCCTGGCCGGTATGGGCATGGCTGGTCGCTATGGCCTCTATGAAGCTATTGACTTCACCAGCGCCCGTCTCCCTCCGGGGCAGAATGCCGGACTCATCCAGTCGTTCATGGCGCACCATCAGGGCATGAGCCTGTTGTCGCTGACCCATGTCCTCCTCGAACGGCCCATGCAGCGTCGCTTTGAAGCCAATCCGCAGTTCCAGGCCACGTCCCTGCTGCTGCAGGAACGCGCGCCTAAAAGTGCTGCGCAATACCTGCATACCGCTAATGCCTCGCTGGAGGGTCAGATCTTGCAGGCCAGTGAAAACAAGCTGCGGGTCTACACCGACCCTGGCCGCCGGCACCCGGCGGTGCAGTTGCTATCAAACGGCCGCTACCATGTGATGATCAGCAATGCCGGCGGCGGCTACAGCCGCCGCGATAACCTGGCCGTCACCCGCTGGCAGGAGGACATCACCTGCGACAACAGCGGTACCTTCTGTTACCTGCGCGATGTCGACAGCGGCGATTTCTGGTCTTCGGCGCACCAGCCCACCCTACGCAAGACGGAAAGCTTCGAGGCGATCTTTACCGATGCCAGAGCCGAGTTTCGGGTCCGCGAACGTGATTTCGACGTCCATACCGAGATCGTCGTCTCGCCGGAAGACGACATCGAATTGCGGCGCCTGCACATCAGCAATCGCAGTGGGCAGCGCCGAACCCTGGAGCTCACCAGCTACGCGGAAGTGGTACTGGCCCCCGCGTTAGGCGATGCGCTGCACCCGGCATTCAGTAAGCTATTCGTGCAAAGCGAGCTGATCACCCCGCTGCAGGCCATTCTGTGCAGCCGTCGGCCACGCTCCAGTGACGAAAAGGTGCCGTGGTTGTGCCACGTGCTGGCCGTCCACGATGCGGACATCGTGGCGATTTCCTACGAAACCGATCGGGCTCGCTTCATCGGGCGCGGGCGGAATTTGACGCACCCTGCAGCGATGGATAGTGAGACACTTTCGTGCACCGCCGGCGCGGTGCTCGATCCCATCGTTGCCATCCGTTGCCGGATTACCTTCGATCCCGGCCAGATCGCCACTATCGACCTGGTGACCGGCGTGAGCGACAACCGCGAGGGTTGCCTTGAGCTGATCAACAAGTACCGAGACCGACGCCTGGCTGATCGGGTCTTTGACCTGAGCTGGACCCATAGCCAGGTGCTACTACGCCAGCTCAACACCTCCCACGCCGAGGCGCGGCTGTTCGAGCAAATGGCTGCGTCGATCATCTATACCAATCCCTCACTGCGGGCCGCACCGAGTATCCTCGCGGCCAATCAGCGCAATCAAAGCGGCCTCTGGGGTCAGGCGATCTCGGGCGACCGACCCATAGTACTGCTGCAGATTTCCACGGCTATCCATATCGATCTGGTGCGCAAGCTGGTGCAGGCTCACGCCTACTGGCGACACAAAGGGCTCAGTGTCGACCTGGTGATCTGGAACGAAGACCAAGCGGGCTATCGGCAGGATCTGCAGGACTCGATTATGGAGCTGGTCACCTCGGGCAGCGAGGCGCACTTGATCGATCGGCCAGGTGGCATCTTTGTGCGTCCGGCGCAACAGCTCTCACATGAGGATCGCGTGCTGATGCTGGCGGTCGCTCATCTGGTGCTCAGCGATGAGCGCGGCAGTCTCGCCGAGCAGGTCCACCGGCGCCGCGCGGAGCCGAGACTAACGGTTTTCGATGCGAAGCTGTTGCCTGCTGTCGTTCCGACTGCTGCGATCCCACTGGCTGATGCATCCCTGATCCTGAGCAATGCCCATGGCGGCTTCAGTGCCGATGGCCAGGAATACGTCATTCACTCGCAGGCTGGCCAGCGCACACCAGCGCCCTGGGTGAACGTGCTGGCAAACCCCGACTTCGGCAGCGTGATTTCGGAAAGCGGCAACGCCTACACCTGGTATGAAAACGCCCACGAATTCCGCCTGACGCCGTGGCGCAACGATCCGGTCAGCGACCCAGGCGACGAGACCCTCTACCTGCGCGACGAGGACAGCGGCCACTACTGGTCGCCAACGCCTTTGCCACGTTCTGGCAAGGGCAACTACGTGACCCGGCACGGCTTCGGCTACAGCGTCTTCGAACACGAAGAAGACGGCATTCGCAGCGAATTGTGGGTCTACGTATCGCTACGGGATCCGGTCAAGTTCTCGCACCTGAAAATCTTTAACGCTTCAGATCGCCCGCGGCGGCTTTCTATTACCGGCTACGTGGCCTGGGTGCTCGGAGATCTTCGCGAGAAATCCTGCATGCATGTGGTCAGCGAGGCCGACCCGAACAGCGGTGCGCTCTTCGCACGCAATAGCTACTCCATCGAGTTTCCAAGCCGGGTGGCCTTTTTCGATGTCGATATGCCGATCACCAGCAGTACCGCCGGCCGCTGTGACTTCATCGGACGCAACGGAAATCTCGCGGCACCGGCAGCGATGGCACAGCCCCATCTGTCCGGGCGCAGCGGCCCTGGGCTCGATCCCTGCGCAGCCCTACGGGTGGATATGCCGCTAGCGCCCGGCGAAAAGCGTAGCGTGACTTTCCGGCTAGGCGCGGCGCAGGATGCTACCTTGGCATCGCGTCTGGTGCTGCGCATGCGGGGCAACGCCACCGCGGAAGCGGAATTGCAAGGCGTACGCGAGTACTGGCACGACACGCTGGGCAAGCTGCAGATCAAGACTCCAGAACCGGCCGTGGACGTACTGGTCAATGGCTGGCTCATGTATCAGGTGATCGCCTGCCGCTTCTGGGCCCGCAGTGGCTATTACCAGTCCGGCGGTGCGTTCGGTTTTCGCGATCAGTTACAGGACAGCATGGCCATGCTGCATGCCGACCCGGCTGCGGTTCGTCAGCACCTGCTGTTGTCCGCCGCCCATCAATTCGTCGAAGGCGATGTGCAGCATTGGTGGCACCCGCCCCTGGATCGCGGCGTGCGTACCCGCTGCTCCGACGACTATCTCTGGCTGGCCTGGGCAACCAGCCGTTACGTCAAGGTCACGGGCGATGCCAGCGTACTGTCGGAAGACGTGGGTTACCTGGAAGGCCGCGCGCTCAACAGCGGTGAACAGTCCTATTACGACCTGCCGAGCCGCTCTCCTTTACGAGAGACTCTGTACCAGCATTGCGTGAGGGCCATTGAGCACAGCCTGAGGCGTGGCGTTCACGGCTTACCGCTGATGGGCGACGGCGACTGGAACGATGGCATGAACCGCGTCGGCGAAGGGGGCAAGGGCGAGAGTGTCTGGCTCGGCTTCTTCGGCTACGACGTGCTACGCCGCTTCGCAACCACCGCCCTGCTCCAGGGCGATGCCGCCTTTGCCAAGCGCTGCGAAGAGCAGGCCGAGACCTTGCGCCTGAGCCTTGATGAACATGCCTGGGATGGAGACTGGTATCGCCGCGCCTACTTCGACGATGGCACGCCCCTGGGCTCGACCCGCAACGATGAGTGCCGCATCGACTCCATCGCCCAGAGCTGGTCGGTGCTGTCCGGCGCGGCGCCGGAGCAGCGCCAACGTGCGGCCATGGAGTCTTTGGAACAGCACCTCATGCGGCGTGACATCGGCTTGGTGCAGCTGCTCGATCCGCCCTTCGATCAGGGTGTGCTCGATCCTGGTTACATCAAAGGGTATGTACCCGGCGTTCGCGAGAATGGTGGCCAGTACACCCATGCAGCCGTCTGGGCAGGCATGGCGTTCGCTGAGCTAGGGGACAGTTCTCGGGCCTGGGAATTATTACGAATGATCAATCCGATCAGCCACGGGACCACTGCTACTGACCTCTATAAGGTCGAGCCCTATGTAGTGGCTGCGGATGTCTATGGCATGCCGCCTCATGAAGGACGAGGCGGCTGGAGTTGGTACACCGGCTCGGCCGGCTGGATGTATCAGCTGATCGTAGAATCACTACTTGGCGTGCAACGCACCGGCACCCAGTTGCGCATCCGGCCGTTGCTGCCGGCGGACTGGACGACCTTCAGCCTGGACTACCGTTTCGGCACCACCCTTTACCGCATCGCGCTCTCCCCCACCGAGCTGCCCCAGGCGGCTATCCAAATGGACGGCGTGACGGTGCCAGGCGACAGCATAGGCTTGGTCGACGATGGCGTGGAGCATCAGGTCAAGGTGCACTGGCCATACAGGTGACAGCGGGCTCCGACCGCTTCGCCAGGGGCGGTCGCGCCAACAGGTACGGGATTCGACGACGAAGGGCCGGTGCACAGCGGCAGCAAGTAACGCCGCACCTTTATGCCGAAGGAACCGCACGGGGCCGAAGACCCACCTAACGCAGGACTGGTCTTGCGGACACCAACGCTGCGACCAGCCCCGCGAAGGCGCGAGAGCTATTCGCGAACTCTGTGGGGCGCGCGGTACTAAGAAGATTGCTCAAACAGCCAAGAGGAAGCAGTCATGCTCGCCTATTTCGTCGTTTCACAGAGTTCGGGCAACATCATCCGGGTCACCAGGCGCGACGTCAGGCCGACGGATTCCGCAACCGTCATCTACCTCGAGGCGGCGCCCAGCGAGCTCGCTCGCTACGAGTCCGCACAAGCGCGCGGTCAGGACCTGATCAACATCGCCGATACCTCGAGCAGCGACGCTGTTCATCCCAGGAGCGCCTGACGCCAATGCATCGTCCGTAGGCGACGCGAGGCGTATAGTGACGGGTCAATCCGACCGCACCGCCGAAGGGAAGCCATGCCCGAAGACTCCATGCCGCAGCAAAATAGTTTGTTGGCTGCTCTACCTGGCGACGTCCAGCAACGGCTCTCTTCGCACCTAGAGCTCGTCCATCTGCCGCTGGGCCAGGTGCTCTATGAATCTGGCGAGTTGGTACGCCACGTGTACTTCCCCACCGACGCTATCGTTTCGCTGCTCAATGTGATGGAAAACGGCGCCTCCGCGGAAATCGCGGTGGTGGGTAATGAAGGTTTGGTTGGGATTTCGCTGTTCATGGGCGGCGAGAGCACACCCAGTCGTGCCGTAGTGCAGAGCGATGGCTATGCGTATCGTCTGCAAGGTCAGCGCCTGACCGAAGAATTCGACCTGCATGGCGACATGCTGGTACTGATGCTGCGATATACCCAGGCCCTGATCACCCAGATGTCGCAGACCGCTGTTTGCAACCGCCACCATTCGATAGACCAGCAGCTGTGTCGCTGGCTGTTGTTGTCTCTAGATCGGCTGCCTGGTGATCAACTGAACATGACCCAGGAATTGATCGCCAACATGCTTGGCGTGCGTCGCGAAGGCGTTACCGAGGCAGCGGGCAAACTGCAACGCCAAGGCGTGATCGAATACAGCCGCGGGCACATCACCGTGCTTGACCGCACCCGACTCGAACAACTGAGTTGCGAATGCTATGCCGTGGTGAAAAAGGAAACCGATCGTTTGCTGTCGTATCTACCAACACGCAACTGACGCGCGGGCTGCTCTTGAAAGGTGGATGAAGGGCAACATGCCGTAGGCAAAAGGCTCATGGAGCATCCAGCCTGGCTTTTCCGAGCCCGTGTCAATGCATTCAGCATTCTATAAAGAGTGTTGCCAGCCGGCATTAACCTGCAGTTGAGCGCTGTTGACGAAGGAAGTCGGGCATATCCATAGCCTCCAGCGGCTTGCTAAAGAAAAATCCTTGAGCCTGATCGCATCCGCTATTTATAAAAAACTCTGCCTCAGCAGAGGTTTCTATACCTTCAGCTATCACCGTCAAACCAAGGCTTTTCGCCATCGAAAGCATGGCACCGACCACCGCCACTCTTCCGCTATCCAATTCGACATCGTGAACAAACGATCTGTCTATTTTTAAAAAATCAAAGGGCATACGGGTCAAGTATGAAAAGCTCGAATAGCCGGTACCAAAATCATCGAGCGCAAGCAAAACACCGGCTTCTTTTAGCAGCTCCAACCTCACCACGCATTTAGTCAAGTCCTTTATGAACACCGTTTCAGTCACTTCCAATTGCAGCAGACCAGGATCTAACTTGCAGTCACTCAACACCGTGGAGACATAGTCGGCATAGGCGTCGTCCTCCAACTCTAATGCCGACACATTGACGGCAATTTTGATATCCCCCAAACCCAGAGATCTCCACTGCCCTATTTGCGTACAGGCTTCCTTTATGGCCCATCGACCGAGCGCTATCACCAGTCTCGTCGTCTCCGCCACAGGAATAAAGCGAGTCGGCGCAACCTCTCCTAGAGATTTATTGGTCCATCGCATCAACGCCTCGACACCGACTACCGCACCGCTTGAAAGATCAATCTTAGGCTGATAAACAAGCCTGATCTCATCAAGATCGATACACCGCCGAAGGCCCTCCTCGATTTTCTGCTGTTCTTGTACCTGCGCGCCTATCTCATCACTAAAGAAGGTATAACCGTTTCGGCCATTCTGTTTTGTCCGATACATAGCCGTATCAGCCTGGGCAATAAGCGCATCTATATCGGTATGCTCTCGCAGAGAAAATCCTATCCCCAGGCTGATCGTGATATGGATGTCATGACCATCTATCAGATGAGGTTCACTGCAGCTGGACATTATTTTTTGCGCAACCCGCTCGGTTGCCTCACGACTTTTAAGCCCTGCGAGCAACACTAAAAACTCGTCTCCTCCCTGTCTACTTACCGTATCCTCTTCCCGCACACAAGCCAACAAGCGAGCGGCAACGGAAATCAAAAGCTTATCGCCCACGGAGTGTCCGAAGGAATCGTTAATCCCCTTGAAATTATCTAGATCCAGAAAGAATATCGCGACGCTTGACTGATTTCTGACGCCGGATCGTAAGGATTGCGCGGCCCTGTCGCGGAACAAGAGGCGATTGGGGAGATGGGTCAACTGATCGTGCTCCGCCAGATACGTCATCTTGGCTTTCATGGCTCGCTCCATCGAGACATCGTGGAAAACGATAACCGCCCCTGTTACAGCGCCTGTTTCATCGATCATCGGCGCGGTGGAGTCCTCGATGTCTATGGCTCCACCGTTACGCCTCAGCAGGACAGCGCCTGCACTTAATCCTGTAGGTGCGCGCTTGCTCAGCGCCAGCTCCACCGGATGAGGGATATCGCCGAATGCCCCATCGAGCGTGACTTTCATAACATCGCCAACCGGTTTTCCTTTTGCCAACTCTTTCGGCCAGCCAGTCAGCTTCTCAGCGGCGGGGTTTATGTATTCGACCGTTCCGGCGCTGTCGGTACCTATCACTCCATCACTGATGGAGTCCAGGGTGATCTGTGCCCTGGACAGAGCGCTACTGCGCACGCGATAGCCTTCAGACTCGATCCAGACGTCTTGTAAGGCTTGCACCAAGACGCTGGGATGGGAAACCTCGTCGCTTATGTAGAGATATGCGCCTTGTTTAAGGGAAAAATCTACTCGTGCTCGCAGGGACTCAGCGCCTACCACCACAACAGGAATGGGAGGAGTATTGTTAGCGGCAGCATTTAAGAGGCCGAGGATTTTAGTAGGCTTCAGGATGCGCCTTGTCATCACTAGGACGATGACATCGGTTAATCCTCCGGCATTAAGTGCAGCCAACGCGAAACTGATGTCAGGGAAATGCGAAACACTGAATACAGTCGACGTCGAACCAATACTCTTTGCAAACTTAGCGGCTCGTGCCTTCGTGGAAACGACCATCAGATTAACGTCCATCACACCTCTGACCGGCAAGCAGGTTTCAGTGCAGCTATCACAGGTGGCATCAGGCGCTCACCTGAGGCTGCCGTTCTACACCCCTCTGTAAACTACTCATTCCACAATCAACATCTACTCTGAACGCTTGAAAGACTCGTAATCACGGAAAACCGCAGAAAGGGGCATCACGTCCTAGGGAGATAGGTACGTGAAGCATTCAAAAGGGCCGCTCACCAAAAATCAAAAACAAGAGTGGCTAACAACACAAGCAGGACAACGCCGATCAGCAGAAAATACAATACACCCTCTACAGCAGCTGACTCATTTGGCATGCCACCTCCCAAAAACCATACGCGCGCATTAAGCACAGTAATAATTCAAAACACCGAAGCTCAACAAGCACTGCCCTCGGATCAGGCATTCAAAACTCAGGACCACCACAATGTAGGACAGTGGACGCTCCCAGCAAAGGACATGGTTAAAAATCAGGAAATCCAAAGCAATACCATTGGCCAACATGACGTTGGGGAGACTTACTTTTTAAAGCGTTTATCAGCGAAAACTCAAGAAAACGCATGCATAAGAGCCTCCTGTCCCTAGGACCCAATATCCAAATGCCATACCTTTACGCGTCATCTTTAACTGTTTATCTGCTTTTTCAGTCAGAAGCGAATTGCCACCAAGTTTCGTATCCAATGCCTTTTGCAGAGCAGTAGCCCCAGGTTTACTAAAGGTGCTTCTCTTCGCCCATGCCACCACCGTGCCCTAGGCGCTGGAAAATGGGCATCGACAATAATTTCAGTTTGTCACCGCCACGCCTGTGTTACCCAGCCTGCCCATAGTTAATGCCTGTGACCTCTACATGCGCGCGACGCTCGTATCATTTGGTAACTGCTTTATAAGGACAGAAACGGAGACAATAGGCTACGCATATTTCCGTTCACTTAGTGACGCAAGCGGCAAACTGGGTTGCGGCATCCGGCGACGAGACCTCGATCGCTTTTAGCTAGATCATCCGACGCTGGTCATTGCGACAGGCAGCAGAATATTAGCTACACACTGCGAGGCTATTCGGTGAATAGTCGATCGCGGGACAAGGCCTGGCTGGCGCGTCAATCATCCGCAGTAGTCTTGGACTCGACGAATCGGCGCTATCCTGGTCAGGCTCAGGAGATCCGCCGGCTTTGAGATAAAAAGATTCCATGCAGCATAGCGTAATCGCCTTGTGCACTTACCAATACCCCAGGCGGAGATCCATTCACGAGATGATGATGAATGCAGCCGAGATGACCAGCAAGGCAGTGAAACCCATTATTATGGATAACAACTGATAGGATTGACGTGTAACCAGTAAGACCAGAGCCATCTCGTTCGGCCGCAAATCAGGGAACCAACTTTTCGTTCTTGTCAGCTGCTATCGAGCGATCTGACAGATCCCGCTGGCGCTGCTTTGCCATTTTTTCCAAACGCAGCGCTGCATTCCTGGCTTGTGTCTCTTCCAGCGTCGGGGGCAGATCTTCCCGTTTCGCTCCGGCATCTATCCGGGCGTTAGATTCATTGGACATCTGTATTCTCCTATAAGCGGGATTCGCCCTAGATCAGAAGGGTCATAACGCCCGCCGTTCAGTGGCCACTATCACCATCGGTCTAAAGCGGGCTGCGATGGGTGACTGAACGCCCGCCGCCCACAGGCTCCCGCCGGCGCGCGAGGAAACCTGGGAAAGAGCCGGGCGCTGCTGAGTCGATCAAGGGGCTACACCGGATGCGGTACTCCTGTAGATCAGCTGCCTGCATCGGGCGCCCTCGCCAGGGCTGCTCACGTCCCGGTCACACCATCAGTTGGGCCCAGCACGCCATGAAGGCCGCAACGGCAATGCCACCGATCACAGGTAAAAGGATCCAGAACGGGTTGGTCTGGCGCTTACGAAATCGCAGCGACTTGGACAGCTCAGCTTCTACCTTCACCCTGGCAGCATCGAGGCGACGGCGCGATTCAGCGCGGGCTTGTGCTTGGGCATTCATGCACGACTCCTTTGACGACAGCGGCTTCCGCAGTCTCGTTGCAGAACGGGAGCAGGGTGATAGCAACGGGAGCAGGATTGCCGATCACTCCCGAGATTCAACGCCAACACCGGCGTCAGTCCTGGTGATCTCCGGGTAGGTACTCGGCGGCGTAGGCACCTTACCGTCCCCAGCGAAGTGCCCAGCTTCAGCTTGCCTGCGTCGGTCCCTATGAGAGAACTCCGAGCCTACTCGGCACTTGCCAGTGATCGATCAAGCCCAAGGCATCCTGTTACGGCTGGCGGCGACCTACCATCCAAGCGCCTGCGGTGTCGCGCGCGGCCTACACCGGGCGCAGACCGGCTAATTCCACGGTTTCGGCACTGAACGCTGTCGGATGGCGATTGATAATAGCTTCGAAGACCGTCCGCAGCACCACATCGGACTCAAAATCGGTGCGACACCTAAGCAGACCAACGTGAGCGACGCTACGCTGCACTGCAGCGATGAGTCCGCCGACGCAGAGGCTCTTGATGATGTTGTGCGGTAAGCGCCCCGAGCGCCGTAACGCGGTTACCGCGTCAGCGAGGACATCTAGAATTTCCTCCTCCGCGGCCGAGAACGGCCCTAGCCCAAGCCGGCCCTTTTTTAGTAAGTAGCGACGGGCCAGAGCGTGCGAATGATGATCTAACGCAGCCTGGACCTTTGTGGTCATAACGCCACGCGCTTTCAGGCTGCATTCCAGGGCGATGAGATAATCCCAGTTGAGAGATTGAGAGATCTGTGCGACGACACGATCCATGGTGACTGTCCTTGCAGGAGCTACCCTCAATGGCAGTCTGATAGCACCTGATAGGTATCGTTCCTGACCGTCCGTCTCAATAGCCAGGTGCGTCTTGCCCTAGCGCACCCTGACGTCTCGCGTTGCTTCTGCGCATAACGATTCGATTACTCCGCCCTCATCACACGGATTAGCTCACCGGATTACCGGGATTGAAGTGGATGGGGCCAGGCCATAGTGAATCTCATGAATTGTCAGTACACCCGGTGCAAATCGGTTAGCGGCGCAGCTGGATCTGGCGTTTACGTTGACGGCATGCTTGGCATGGAGCGGCCGGCAGTAGGCGCTGTGATAACGGCATCGACCGCAACTGACGCGATCAGATCGAAGCGCAGTCGAGCCTTTGGAGCCGGGGTCGGCTCAGCCCTTGAAACCCTTGCCCACCAGATAGACCTCGCGCGAGCGGGGGCGCGAGGCTTCGGGCTTGCGGATCGACACCTTCTCGAAGGAGGTGCGCACGTCCTTGAGGAATTCGTCGGAGCCTTCGCCCTGGAAGACCTTGACCACATAGTTGCCGCCGGGCTTGAGTACCTGGCGCACCATGTCGAGGGTCAGCTCGACCAGGTACATGGCCGCCGCCTGGTCGGCCGCGGCGACCCCGCTGATATTGGGGGCGATGTCGGAGACGATCAGGTCGGGCTGGCGGCCTTCGAGCATGCCGAGGATCTTCTGGAAGACGGCGTCCTCGGTGAAGTCGCCCTGCACGAAGTCGACGTTGTCGAGCGCCCCCATCGGCAGGATGTCGGTCGCCACCACCCGGCCCTTCTCGCCGACGATGCCACCCGCCACCTGCGACCAGCCGCCCGGGGCAGAGCCCAGGTCCATGACCAGCATGCCGGGACGGATCAGCTTGTCCTTCTCGTTGAGCTCGATCAGCTTGTAGCTGGAGCGCGAGCGCAGGCCGTCTTTCTGAGCGCGTTTGACGAAGGGATCGTTGACGTGTTCATCCAGCCAGCGACGGCTGCTTTTGGATCTTTTCATGTTGGAACTACCACGGGAAAGCGGGTGAGAAGCGGCCGTTCGCCAGGTCTGGCCGGCCGCGAAGTGGCAGCGATTATAAGCCGATAACGCGGCCGGACGAATCAGCGATCGCCCGAGTGCCCGTCAGACCGTCCAAAGGAGCACCCATCGTCCCGGCCTGACAGCGCCCGGGCCGCCGGGTACAATCGCCGCCCTACCCCTCCTCGTCCCTTCCTTTGCCGGAGTCACCGGCCAGGATTATCGTCATGATTCGCCTCAACGAACTGTCTCTGCCGCTTGACCACACCCCCGCCGAACTGCGCCAGGCCATGCTCGAACGCCTGAAGCTGAGCGACGCCGATCTCCTCGATTTCACCGTGTTCAAGCGCAGCTACGATGCGCGCAAGAAGAACAGCGTCATCCTGTTCATCTACATCATCGACCTGGAGGTGCGCGACGAGGCCACGGTGCTGGCGCGCTTCGCCAATGACCTGCACGTGCGCCCGGCGCCGGACACCGGCTACTACCCGGTCGGCCAGGCCCCGGCGAATCTGACCGAGCGCCCGCTGGTGGTGGGCTTCGGTCCCTGCGGCCTGTTCGCCGCCCTGCTGCTCGCCCAGATGGGCTTCAAGCCCATCGTGCTGGAGCGCGGCAAGGAGGTGCGCAGCCGCACCAAGGACACCTGGGCGCTGTGGCGCAAGAAGGTGCTGAGCCCCGAATCCAACGTGCAATTCGGCGAAGGCGGGGCGGGCCTGTTTTCCGATGGCAAGCTCTACAGCCAGATCAAGGATCCGAAGTTCTACGCCCGCAAGGTGATGCACGAATTCGTTCGCGCCGGCGCGCCGCAGGAGATCCTCTACGTCAGCAAGCCGCACATCGGCACCTTCCGCCTGACCGGCGTGGTGGCGGCCATGCGCGAGGAAATCATCGCCCTCGGCGGCGAAGTCCGCTTCGAAACCAAGGTGACGGATCTGCTGATCAACGACGGTCAGCTCGAAGGCGTGGTGCTGGCCAATGGCGAGACCCTGCACAGCCGCCACGTGGTGCTCGCCCTGGGTCACAGCTCGCGCGACACCTTCCGCATGCTGCACCGCCAGGGCGTGTACATCGAAGCCAAGCCCTTCGCCGTCGGCTTCCGCATCGAACACCCCCAGGGCATGATCGACCAGGCCCGCCTGGGCAAGTACGCCGGCCACCCGGAACTGGGCGCCGCCGACTACAAGCTGGTGCATCACGCCAAGAACGGCCGCGCCGTCTACAGCTTCTGCATGTGCCCGGGCGGTACCGTGGTCGCTGCCACCTCCGAGCCGGGCCGCGTGGTCACCAACGGCATGAGCCAGTACTCGCGCAACGAACGCAATGCCAATTCCGGCATCGTGGTGGGCATCAATCCCGAGCAGGACTTCCCCGGTGATCCGCTGGCCGGCGTCGAACTGCAGGAGCGCCTGGAATCGCGAGCCTACGAACTGGGCGGCAGCGACTATTCGGCGCCTGGCCAACTGGTCGGCGACTTCATTCGCGGCGTGCCCTCCACCGCATTCGGTGAAGTCGAGCCCTCCTACAAGCCCGGCGTGCGCCTGGGCGATCTGGCGCCGTCGCTGCCCGCCTACGCCATCGAGGCCATCCGCGAAGCCTTGCCCGCCTTCGGCAAGCAGATCCGCGGCTTCGACCGCCATGACGCCATCCTGACCGGGATCGAGACCCGCACCTCCTCGCCGGTGCGCATCACCCGTGACAACGACAGCCTGCAGAGTCTGAATCTGCGCGGCCTGTATCCGGCCGGGGAAGGCGCTGGCTACGCGGGCGGCATCCTGTCGGCCGGCGTGGATGGCATCAAGGTTGCCGAAGCCCTGGCCAAGGCGATGCTCGCGGAAGGCGATGCACAGAGCGCCCCGCTGGTTCGGGCTGCGGGTTGATGAAGCTCGACGACATCAAGAAGCTCCACCAGAAGAAATACCGTGCCGAATTCGGTCACTTCCTGGTGGAGGGCGAGCACCTGGCGCTGGAACTGCAAAAGGCCGCACTGCAGCATCCCCCGCTGCAGCGCGCCGAACTCTATGTGACGGGCGCCTACGAACACTGGCAGAGTCCGTTCCGGACGCACCTGATCAGCGACCGCCAGATGGCGCAGCTCGCCGATACCAAGACCCCGCAGGGCATCCTTGCGGTGGTGCCCATGCCCCGGGAGCCCGTGGCAGCAGCGGTCGAGGGCGAACGCGCCGTCTATCTGCACGAGATCCAGGATCCGGGCAATCTGGGCACCATCCTGCGCACCCTGGCCTGGTTCGGACGCTTCCGCTGCCTGCTCAGCCCGGGCAGCGTCGACCCCTACAATCCCAAGGTGGTCCGCGCCAGCATGGGCGCCATCTTCCACACCCCGCTGGAACTCGACGTCGAACTCGACGGCCTGCAGGAGCGCTTCCCACGCCTCGCCTGCCTGGACATGCAGGGCACGCCGGTGCAGTCCGCTGATTTCGCCACCTTCGACTGCTACCTGTTCGGCAACGAAGCCCGTGGCGTTCCCCGTGAGCACCTCGCGGCCCTGAACGCCCAGCCCTTCACCATCGCCGGCTCGGGCGCCATCGAGTCCCTGAATCTGGCGGCCACGGTGAACATGTGCGCCTATGAGCTGAGTCGGTAGCGATCAGCCACGAGTATCGGGCACTTTAGCGCCCGGACGCCAGAAGACGAGCCACCAGTCCCCTCGCCGAGGTGAACGCGGCCGGATGGCCATCCCGTCGCCAATACCGACCTCTCGACTCGGCGCCACCTGTTGCCAGCGGCAACAGGCCTCCGCTCAGGGTGTTCGGCGAGAAGCGCCATGAACCCTGTCTCGACTACCAGGGAACCGCCTTGCCATCCAGCTGGCTGACGGTCCGCGGATGCCAGGTCGATTCGATATCAAGCCGAAGGTGACTGACGAACAGTGGCGAGCCGGCTGGGCGGCCTCCAGACAGGCACTTTCTGGATAGCCACCCAGGGCTGGTCTTGCGCCTTCCAGCCAGGCACAATCGAATAGTCATACGATGACAGACAAGACTAGGTGATCTGTGACTCTCGTCACCCGGCGTTTCCGACAACTACAACAAAAGGATCCGAGCATGAAAAAGTTGAAACTAGCGGTAGGTTTCCTCTGCCTGTTCAGTGGCTATGTCGCAGCAGCGACGACTGATGAAAGGGACGTCGCCTCCGCCGTCGACCAACTGACCCAGGCCATGTGGCACAAGGATATTGCGCAGCTCAAGGCGCTGACCGCAGACAACCTGACCTATGGACATTCGAGCGGCAACATCCAGGACAAGCAGGCGTTCATCGCCGACATCGAGACGGGCAAAAGCGCGTTCAACGAGCTGAAGATGCTCAACCAGAAGATCACCCTGTCCGGGGACGTTGCCCTGGTGCGCAACCACTTTTCCGCTCAGGCCGTCAACAGTGGCAAGGTAGTGCCGACTGAAATCGAGAACTTTCAGATCTGGCAGAAACAGAAAGGCCATTGGCTGCTGATCGGGCGCCAGGCATTTCGCTTCTGATCCACCCAGGCGTCAGTCGTCGTAGCGCCAACGCTGCCTGAACGTCGCGAGGCCTCGACGTCGCTCCCGCCGCATCACGAGCCGCGCGAATGCCAGCTGGATCGGCTCAACCTCGCACCTTACGCCTTGTTCCCCGGCAAGCCGTAAGGTGTGGCGGTGAGGCACGGGGAGCGCGCCTGTCTGGCTCCGCCTGGCATAGGGTGATCGACTGGGTGGCTTGACGTCGCCCTGTTCTGCACCGCCAGGCTTAGACGGCGGCTGGTAGCGCATCGCACGCCATGGCTACCCGCCTGGAGGCCGTCTGCGGACCCGGTAATCTGAACAGGCCCGCACACGCCCGGTCCGTATGGGTATGACTACCGGGAGAATCGACCATGACGACAGCCAACAACCTCTTGTGGGGCGCCCTGGCCATTGGTGTGGTGACAGGCATGCGCAGCATGCTGGCGCCGACCCTGGTCAGCGGGGCACTGGCGGCGCGTGAGGCTATCGCGGGCGCTGACGAACCCGCCCGTACCCTCGCGTCGTCTCGAGTACGGCAGTACGGGATACTCCTGGCTGCGGCAGAGCTTCTGGGCGACAAGCTGCCCTTCGCGCCGGACCGCACCATTGCGCCCTCGATGCTGGTCCGTGCCCTGTCCGGTGGCGTCAGTGCCGCGGCACTCGCCGGTGCGCAGCGACAACCACGATTGCTGCCTGCACTGATCGGGGCAACCGCTGCCTGTGTCGCCGCCAAGGTGGCGCTCGATCTGCGCAAGGGTTACGCCAGCAACGCCTGGCTCAATGCCGGCCTCGGCCTGGCCGAAGACGGCCTGGCCTTTTCGCTGGCCAGGGCCGGATTGCGTCGAGCACTGCGGGACAGCTAGGCAAGGGCCAGAGCATCGCGCACAAGCCACGGGCCGGTCCGGGGCGCTTGGGAACCGGACGGTAGCCGCCGCGCCCTGTCGCTACTGCTCGCCACTCCACTCCCGCCCTTCGCTTGCCCTCGCGTGATCGTAGGCACGCTGCGCGTCCTCGAAAGCGGCTCGGTGAGTCAGCGACCAGGCATAGAGGGCGGCAAAGGGTTCGCGTAGCGAGGAGCCAAGGTCGGTGATTCGATACTCGACACCGATCGGCTGAGTCGGCAGGACCTTTCGACTGATGAGCCCGTTACGCTCCAGGCGCTTGAGCGCCTCGGACAGCGATTTGTGAGTGATGCCGTGGAGACGTCGCTTGAGGTCGTTGAACCGCGCGGGCTGGGTGCACAGGACACTGAGGATCAGCACGGTCCATTTGTTGGCTATGTGCTCCAGGATAGGTCGCGTTGCGGTGACATCGAGCGGTAGTTCGAGCTCGTCTTTCGACATGGGTATCCACCAGGCTATCTAGGCACCCTCAGGTGCGTTCTTGCGATTAGATATACGAATGATACCGTGTTCCTGGACAGCCACAGCAGCCTGGTGAGGATCTATGAGCACGCTTTCAGCAAAAGTCGCCGTCGTGATCGGTGGGCATGGCGGGATCGGTGGGGCCATCGCGGAACGCTTCGCGGCCGCGGGCGCCGCTGTCTACGCCACCAGTCGGCGCACCCAGGCCAGCGACGTCGAACTCGGCGCGGGCAGGTTGCATGATCGCAGCCTCGATGCGTCCGATGTGATGGCGCTCGCAGCCTTCTTTGACAGCGTACGGCGCGAGGTCGGGCGGGTGGATGTCCTGGTGGTGAACGCGGGCATCTCGGAGTTCGCGCCGCTCGAGACCCTCAGCGAAGAGCACTTCGACCGGACCTTCGCACTCAACGTACGTGCCCTGCTCTTCGCCACCCAGGCGGCGACGGCGATCATGCCCAATGGCGGCGCCATCGTATTGATCGGCTCCATCGCCGCGGCGATCGGCACCCAGGGCTATGGCGTCTATGGGGCGAGCAAGGCGGCGGTGCGCTCCTTCGCACGCACCTGGGCCAACGAACTGGCACCCCGCAACATCCGCGTCAACGTCGTTGCGCCGGGACCCACGGACACTGCCATGATGGCCGCGACCTCGGCAGAAGTACGGGAGCAGCTGAACAGGCTGATCCCGCTCGGCCGGATGGCACGCGTCGACGAAGTGGCCGCGGCCGCGCTCTTTCTCGCCAGCGACCAGAGCAGCTTCATCACCGGCGCCGAGTTGCCGGTCGACGGTGGCATGGCGCAGGTCTGACAGGCATCTCGCTCATGGCCGATCAGGCAAGCCCCACGGGTCGAGAGCGTCTTGGCGCAGGCGCGCAGGCATGCACCGTGGCCAGGGATGTCGCGCGAAAGTCCGGAGCTTATCGCCGGAATCAGGGGTCCACTTTCCTAGCCTCGCCTACAGGAATGCACCCCATGATCACCCGCAACAGCTACACCACGGTCAAGCGTCGCGAACGCGTCCCCCATGACCTGTTCGCGCACTACTGGCGTGACGTGCACGGCCCCTTGTGCGCCCGCCTGCCGGGCCTCGGCCACTACGTGCAGTACCACTTCGACCGAGAGCAGGACGCCCATCTGTGGCCGCTGGCCGAGGGCATCCGGGAAATTCCCGACTACGAACTGGATGGGATGGTCGAGATCGGCTTCGCTGACGAGAGGCGTCAACGTACCTTCCAGGCGGCCAGCCCCGTGCTGTTCCGTGACGAACAGAACATGTTCGCCGAGACGCTTGCCTATGATCTGCCCAATGGCTCGCACGCGCTCAAGAACACGCTGGCGGACGAGCAGCATAACGGCCCCGACCCGCTGGATCGCCTCCAGCTGCACCTGCATCCCCGCGACAGCCTCAAGGACCTGAACAATTATCTGCTGAGTCAGCTAGGCCCCTGGCTGGCCGCACAATCGGCCGTCCTGAAAGTGCGCGTGCACCCTTGCGTGCCCTTCGTCAACGACGGTCAACATCCGCCATCGCCAGAGGTGGCGCACAGGGCCGATGCCATCCGCGCAATGCTGTCGATGGTGGAGATCGTCTTCGCCTCGCCGCTGGACCGTCGGCGCTTCTTCGCCAGCGATGTCTTCCGCAGCAGCCTGCCCGAACAGGCGCGGCATATCGCCTGTCTCAAGGCCTTCGCCGTGTCCGGGGTATACACCTACGTCCATGCCGGCCAGCTCACCACCGCCGGCCTGCGCGGCAGCCGCGCGGCCGAATTGATCGAGCGGCTCGGGGCGGTCAACCAGACGCAGGACGAGGTGGTGCATCTGCTTCGTCACGGAGCGTTGCCGGAAAAAGAGGCTCCCTCCCCGGCATCGACCCCACGCCGGGACTGAAGACCCTCACTCCCACGTCGGCCGGCTTCTTTAGCGCATGCTCGATGGCAGCGCCGTTCCAGCCGCTATGGCCGGGCGAGGATAATGCCGTCTCGCCAGCACCAGCGCCTGCCAGCCCGACCGCTCGGATTAGCCGCGATATCGCCCGGGTTCCTGGTTAACGGAAGCAGATTTCCGCTATCTCGCACGGGCGGCTGGCAGGCTGGCTGTTGCCAGGGCGTCTGATCGTTGCAAAAACAAAACGAAATGACATTCTAAAAAACAACCGCTAGCGGATTGTATCTCTCACCTTGAAACGGCCTGCCTGACGACTGTGGGATTCTGCGCGCTGTCCGCCCTGCATGACACGAGCGCCAAGGACAGCCGCCCTCGTGCCAATCATCGCCGTGCTGGTTGTAGCGGTACCGCACGTCACATGCCGGACCGGTCGCTTCCCGCCGAGTCAATCTGGAGACAGCCGTATTGGCGAAATCTACGACGCCCTCACGTTGGCCCGCTGCTGTACGGGCTCTCGCCCATCGTGACTTCCAGATCTATTTTGCCTGCCAGGGCGTATCGACCCTGGGCAAATGGGTGCAGCAGGTCGCGCTGTCTTGGATGGCCTATCACGTCACCGCTTCCGCCACCCTGCTGGGCGTAATCACCTTTCTCACGCTCGCCCCGCAATTGCTCGTAGGTCCGATCGCCGGCGCCTGGATCGACCGCCACGATAAACGCCGTCTCCTGATCGCGGCGCAGTCGCTGCTGGCCATCCAATCGCTTTCACTCGCGCTATTGAGCTGGCAGGGCTGGATCGACGCGCCGATCCTGATTGCCATGGGGCTGCTCCTCGGCTTGCTGAATGCCCTGGAAACGCCGCTCCGACAGGCACTCATCGGTAGCTTCGTGGCCGATTCCAGCGATTTGCCCAACGCCCTCGCACTCAATGCCATGCTGATCAATGCCGCGCGCTTCATCGGCCCTCCGTTGGCCGGCGCCCTGATCGCCGCCAGTAGCGAAGCGCTTTGCTTCCTGATCACGGCGATTGCCTTCGCCACCTTGCTGCTGGGCCTGACCAAGGTTCAGGGCAGCGCGACCACCAGAGCCAGCGGTTCGACCAGTCAGATGTTCCGTGAAGGCCTGGGCTACGTCTGGAGTACCTTCTCCGTCCGGCGCCTGATGCTGGGAGTGATCGCCGTCAACCTGCTCGCCTCCAACTACAGCGTCCTGCTGCCAGTACTGGCCAAGACGCTCTACCTCGGCGACGCCCGGATGCTGGGTTGGCTCTGGGGGGCCGCCGGCGCCGGCGCCTTCGTGGCCACGATCATGCTCGCTCTCGTCGGCGCCTTGCACCGCCTGCGGCGCGTGATCTTCATCGCCGAATTGTGCTGCGCCCTGGCGCTCTGCCTGCTGGCGTTCAAGCTACCGCTTCCCTTCGCGCTGTTGTTGCTGGCCCTGCTGGGCTTTGGCATCACCGCCAACAACGTCAGCACCAACATGCTGTTGCAGGGCGATGCCCCGGCAGCGCTGCGTGGCCGCGTGATCGCCCTGTACATCGCCATGCGCTTCGGCTTCGAGGCAGTGGGTGGCCTGCTCGCGGGCTTGCTCGCCAGCGCCATAGGCGCACCCCTCACGCTCGGCATCGCCGGTCTGCTGTTGCTGACGTTCCGCGCGGTGGAAAGCCACCTCAATGCTGCAAAGGAATGAACTGTCGAGTCGAAGGTATGGCTTGCCCCGATCAATGCCCCTCCAAACGTTGAAGCGAAGCGGCATGAAAGTAGTCGCGTGACAGAAGGACATCAGGATCCGCAGCACCCGCACCTTTTGAGCGCGGCCGCCATGACCATCCGCGCTCGCTACCTGAGCGGTGCTCGCCGCCGAGAATGGTGATGCGACCATCAACCTCAGCGGCGTCGGCTACATTGCCCGCACAGCGTTCATGTTCCCTCGGCGTTCGCTGTAGCGACTGCCATCGAAGCAGGAGGGATCCTCATCCAGGTATCGGCGCGTTGGCCACCAGCATCGCCGGGCTGATTCCCGAGTCCATGGGCAGCCACACGGCGCTGACCTTCGCCTTCCCTGGCCGGCGCCCCAACGCGCCGCCGCGGTGCAACCTGGCTCCATCCTGGCGCAGCGCCTTCTGACCAGGCGGGCAAAGGTTCGCCCAAGCGTGAACCAATGCCACGGGTCCGGTCCGCGAGCGGAATCGAGGCATCGCCCCAGAGCCTCGCGCCGAAAGAACCGGCGAACCAATTTCAAATGGCATCGGCCTTGCACCCACCCTAGGTATCCGGATCTCCCCGGCGACGGCACTGGTAGCGCGCTTCGCCTCGGGAGACAGCCCAGACCTAAGAGGCAAAGGTTCGATGCAGATCCATACCGATGACAGCGCTCGCCTGGCCCTGGATGCCTTGCGCAACCTGGTCGCCCAGCAGAGCAGCGTACCCGACAAGCCATTGCCACCGGAGCGCGAGCTGGCTGGCGAATTCGGGGTCAGCCGCCGCTCCATCCGCCGTGCCCTGGCGGTGCTCGAAGCCGAGGGCCAGGTCTGGCGCCGCCAGGGCAAGGGCACCTACGTGGGTCCTACGCCGCCGAGCGCGGCCCTCACCCTCACCCAGCTCTCCGCGCGCACCAACTTCAGCGAGGTGATGGAGGCACGGTTGCATCTGGAGCCAAATCTCGCCGCCCTGGCCGCCCAGCGTGCCAGTGGTGAACAGCGTGCCCTGATCCGTCGCATGGCCGAGCGCACCGCCTTCGAGCGCCTGGGCAGCAGCGAGGACGCCGACGCCATCGAGTTGTGGGACAGCGCCTTCCACCGCAGCATCGCCGAGGCCGCCGGCAATCGCCTGTTGCTGGACCTCTTCGAGATGCTCGACGCCATCCGCCTGGACCCGACCTGGCGTGACCTGCGCCACCGCGCACGCAACGCCCAGCGCCTGCTGGCCTATCACGATGACCACCAGGCCCTGGTGGAAACCCTTGATGCGCGCGATCCGGTCCGCGCCGCGGCGGTGATGCGCGCCCATCTGCGTGCCCTGCAAATGGCTCTGGACAGCGTGTTGCAGCAGAACCTGGAGCAGGCCCTATGAGCGCCCCGGTGCTGGTGGTGAACGACCTCAGAGTGCGCTTCGCCGGCGCTCCAGCGGCGGTGGTGGAAGGCTTGAGCTTTACCGTGCAGCCGGGCCGTACCCTGGCCCTGGTGGGCGAATCCGGCTGTGGCAAGAGCGTGACCTCCATGGCCCTGATGGGGCTGCTGTCGGCCAGCGCCCAGGTCCGCGCCCGCCAGGCCAGCTTCATGGGCGAGGACCTGCTGGGCATGCCCGAGGCACGCCGCCGTGACCTGCGTGGCGACCGTCTGGCCATGGTGTTCCAGGAGCCGATGACCTCGCTGAATCCGGCCTTCACCGTCGGCGCGCAGCTGATGGAGATCGTGCTGCGCCATCGTGGTGGCAGTCAGTCGGCTGCCCGGCAGCGCGCCCTGCACATGCTGGAGAAGGTACGGGTGCCGGCGGCAGCGCAGCGGCTGGCGGCCTATCCCCACGAACTCTCCGGCGGCATGCGTCAGCGGGTGATGATCGCCATGGCGCTGGCCAACGATCCGGCGCTGATCATCGCCGACGAGCCCACCACGGCGCTGGACGTGACCATCCAGGCGCAGATCCTCGAACTCATCGCCAGTCTGCAGGCCGAGACCGGCAGCGCCATGATCCTCATCACCCATGACCTCGGCGTGGTGGCCGAGGTCGCCGACGAGATGGCGGTGATGTACGCCGGCCGGGTGGTGGAGTCCGGCCCGGTCGCCCAGCTGTTCGACGATCCGCAGCACCCCTACACCCTCGGCCTGATGGGCTCAATGCCCTCGCTGGGGCCGCGCACGGGTCGGCTGGCGACCATCGCCGGCCGGGTGCCGACGCCCGCCGAGATGCCGGCCGGCTGCCGCTTCGCCAGCCGCTGCCCCTTCGTCCTCGACGCCTGTCGCCTGGCCCCGCCGCCACTGGTGGAACTCGCTCCGGGCCAGCAGGTGGCCTGCCTCCGCGCGCCCCTGGAACAGCATCTGGAGACCAGTGCATGAAAGCGGTCGAACGCCCCATTCTCGAAGCCATCGGCCTGACCAAGCACTTCGGCGGCCAGGCCGGTTTCCTGCAACGCCCGCGCCCACCGGTGCAGGCGGTAAGCGATGTCTCCTTCGCCGTGCGGCGCGGCGAGACCCTGGCGCTGGTGGGCGAGTCCGGCTCGGGCAAGTCGACCCTCGGCCGCCTGCTGCTCAACCTGCTCGCGCCCACCTCCGGCGACGTCATCTACGAAGGCCGCAACCTGGGCAATCTCAGTCCGACGGCGCTGCGCCAGGTTCGCCAGGAGTTGCAGATCATCTTCCAGGACCCCTTCGCCTCGCTGAATCCGCGCATGAGCGTGGCCGACATCGTTGGCGAACCGCTGTGGCTGCACAAGCCGCTGGACCGCGGTCAGCGCGCCGAGCGCGTGGCGGAGCTGCTGCGCACGGTGGGCCTGGCGCCGGAACTGGCCGGCCGCTATCCCCATGAATTCTCCGGCGGCCAGCGCCAGCGCATCGGCATCGCCCGTGCCCTGGCCGCCGAGCCGCGCCTGCTGCTCGGCGACGAACCGGTCTCGGCACTGGACGTCTCGGTACAGGCGCAGGTCGTGAACCTCCTGGAAGACCTCAAGGCACGCTTCGGCCTGACCCTGATCATCGTCGCCCATGGCCTGGGGGTGATCCGCCACATGAGCGACCGGGTGGCGGTGATGTACCTGGGCGAGATCGTCGAGCTGGCGCCGGTGGAGGCGCTGTTCGAGACGCCCCTGCATCCCTATACCCAGGCGCTGCTGGCCGCGGTGCCGGTGAGCCATCCACGCGCGCGGCGACCGCGCACCCTGCTCGGCGGCGACCTGCCCAGCCCCACGGCACCGCCCAGTGGCTGCCGCTTCCACACCCGCTGTCCCCACGCCCGGTCGCTGTGCCGCGAGGCCAAGCCTGTGCTGCAGCCCGCCGCCGGGGAAGGCCAGGTGGCCTGTCATTTCTGGCGCGAGATCGCAGGTGCAGGCGCCTCACCGCCGCCGCTGATCGCCACCAGCGCGGCCTTCACGCGCCGCCTGGCCCTGTTCAACCGTCATCAGTCCCTTCTGGAGTCCACCCCATGAAAGCCTCCGCCTGGCTCACCGCTACCCTTCTGCTCCTGGCCGGCGGCTCCGCCCTGGCCGAGACCACCCTGCGCATCGGCATCCAGGACGATCCCGACGTGCTCGATCCGCATCGCTCGCGGACCTATTCCGGGCGCCTGGTCTACACCGCCCTGTGCGACAAGCTGGTGGATGTCTCGCCGCAACTGGAGTTGGTCCCGCAACTGGCCACCGCCTGGCAGTGGGGCGACGATAACCGCAGCCTGACGCTGCAACTGCGCCCGGGCGTGACCTTCCACGATGGCGAGGCCTTCGACGCCGCCGCGGTGAAATTCAACCTGGACCGCGCCCGCACCCTGCCCGACTCGCTGCGCAAGAGCGAACTGGCGTCGGTGGATGCCGTGGAGGTGGTCGATCCCCAGACCGTGCGCATCCGCCTCAAGCAACCCGATGCCACCCTGCTCGCCCAGCTCTCCGACCGCGCCGGCATGATGCTCGCGCCCAAGGCGTCCACCGGCGACGTGGGCAGCAAGCCGGTCTGCTCCGGGCCCTATCGCTTCGTGCAGCGGGTGCAGCAGGACCGCATCGTGCTGGAACGCTTCCCGCAGTACTGGAACGCCAGCGCCTACCACTTCGACCGGCTGATCTTTCTGCCCATCCCCGACACCTCGGTGCGCCTGGCCAACCTGCGCTCGGGGGACCTGGACATCGTCGAGCGAGTCGCGCCCACCGACGTCAAGGGCCTGCAGGGCCAGGCCGGCTTCACCCTCTACAACACCCCGGGCCTGGGCTACATGCAGCTGATGGTGAACATGGCCAACGGCGACCGGGCGAAGAATCCCTTCGCTGGGGACAAGCGCGTCCGCCAGGCCTTCGACCTGGCGCTGGATCGCGAGGCGCTCAACCAGGTGGTGTTCGAGGGTCTCTATGCGCCCAGCGTGCAGCCATTCCCGCAGAGCAGTCCCTACTACGACAAGGCCTTCGCCGTCCCGGCCCGCGACGTGGCGCGCAGCCAGGCGCTGCTCAAGGCGGCCGGGGTCAGCCTGCCGGTCAAGGTGGAGCTGAAGATCGCCAACAACCCCATCGCCCAGCAGGTGGGCCAGCTGATCCAGGCCATGGCCGCCGAGGCCGGTTTCGAGGTCAACCTGGTCGCCACCGAATACGCCACGCTGCTGGCCGAACAGCATGCCGGCAACTTCCAGCTCGGCCTGAGCGCCTGGTCCGGCCGTCCCGATCCGGATGGCAACGTGCACCCGTTCGTCACCTGCAAGGGCAACCAGAACGACGGCCGCTACTGCAACGCGGCGCTGGATCAGCTGCTCGACCAGGCCCGCACCACCAATGACCAGACGCAGCGCCAGGCGCTCTATGCCCAGGCCCTAACCCTGCTGCGCGAGGAACTGCCGGTGTTCTATCTCTATTTCGATCCGCGCATCATCGCCACCCGCGCCGACCTGAAGGGCTTCATCCCCAACCCCGACGGCCTGATTCGCCTGGCCGGCGTCACCCGCGGACAATAGCCATGCTGCGCCTCTTCCTGCGTGGCCTGCTGAGTGCCCTGCCGACCCTGCTGCTGGTGTCGCTGTTCGTCTTCACCCTGCAGCAACTGCTGCCGGGCGATCCGGTGCTGGCCATGGCCGGCGAGGAGCGCGATCCCCAGGTGCTGGAATTCCTGCGCGAGAAATACCGGCTGAACGACCCCGTGCCGGTGCAGTACCTGCACTGGATGGGCGGGGTGCTGCAGGGTGACCTGGGCGTCTCGCTGCGCACCGACCAGCCGGTGACGGCGCTGATCGCCGAAAAGCTGCCGGTGACCCTGGAGCTGTCGCTGCTGGCCATCGTCATCGCCCTGCTCATCGGTATCCCCACCGGCATCCTCGCCGCGGTACGCCGTGGCACGGCGGTCGACTACGGCGCCAACCTGGTGGCCCTGTCCGGCATCTCCATCCCGCACTTCTGGCTCGGCATCCTCTTGATCCTGCTGTTCGCGGTGAAGTTGCAGTGGCTGCCCGCCTCCGGCTTCGTGCCCTTCCACGAAGACCCGCTGCGCAACCTGCGCACCCTGGTCCTGCCGGCCTTCGTACTGGGCGCCGGCCTCTCCGGCACCCTGATGCGCCATACCCGGGCGGCCATGCTGGAGGTGCTGCGCGCCGACTACGTGCGCACCGCCCGGGCCAAGGGTTTGCGCGAGCGGGTGGTGATCCTGCGCCATGCGCTGCGCAATGCGCTGATGCCCATCGTCACCCTCACCACCTTGCTGTTCGGCGAACTGCTCGGCGGCGCGGTGCTCACCGAGCAGGTCTTCAGCATCCCCGGCTTCGGCAAGATGATCGTCGACGCCGTGTTCAACCGCGACTACGCGGTGGTCCAGGGGGTGGTGCTCTGCGTGGCGGTGGGCTTCGTGCTGCTCAACCTGGCCGCCGACCTGCTCTACCGCCTGATCAATCCGCGCCTGAGGCAAGCCGTATGAACGCCCTGACCCTGCCCCGCCCGGCCACCCTGCGGCCGGCGCGTTCGCCCTTCTGGCGCAAGTTCAGCGCCAATCGTGGCGCGCTGCTGGGCGCCGCCCTGATCCTGGCCTTCGCCCTGGCCGCCCTGCTGGCACCCTGGCTGGCCCCCTTCGATCCGCTCAAGACCAGCTTCCTGGCGGTGCGCAAGGCGCCCTCGGCGCTGAACTGGCTGGGCACCGACGAACTCGGGCGCGACCTGCTCTCGCGTCTGCTGTGGGGGGCGCGCAGCTCCCTGCTGGCCGGCGTGGTCTCGGTGGCCATCGCCCTGCTGGTGGGCGTCCCCCTGGGCCTGGTGGCCGGCTACTTCGGTGGCTGGCTGGACGCCCTGATCTCGCGACTGGTGGAGGCGCTGCTGTCCTGTCCCTTCCTGGTCCTGGCCATCGCCCTGGGCGCCTTTCTGGGCCCGAGCCTGGGCAATGCCATGATCGCCATCGGCCTGTCCGCCATGCCGGTGTTCGCCCGGCTGACCCGTGGCCAGGTGCTCGCCATCCGCCACGAGGACTACCTCGAAGGGGCCCGCGCCATCGGTCTGCCGGATCGCTGGATTCTCTGGCGCTACGTCCTGCCCAACATCCTCTCGCCGCTGGTGGTCCAGGCCACCCTGACCATCGCCGCCGCCATCCTCGCCGAGGCCAGCCTGTCGTTCCTCGGCCTTGGCCAGCAACCGCCGATGCCCTCCTGGGGCTCCATGCTCAACACCGCCAAGAACTTCATGGAGCAGGCGCCCTGGATGTCCATCGCCCCGGGCGTCTGCATCTACCTCACCGTTCTCGGCTTCAACCTGCTGGGCGACGGCCTGCGCGACGCCCTCGATCCTCGTCACCCATGAGACCCTTCGCCATGCCCGATCTGGACTATCACAACCCCTATTCCTCGGCTCGCTCGCCGGTCATGGGCCGCAACCTGGTGGCCTGCTCGCAGCCACTGGCCGCCCAGGCCGGGGTGGAGATGCTGCGCCGCGGCGGCAACGCGGTGGATGCCGCAGTGGCCGCCGCCATGGTGCTCACCGTGGTGGAACCCACCGGCTGCGGCATCGGCAGTGACGCCTTCGCCATCGTCTGGGACGGCGAGAAGGTGCAGGGCCTCAACGCCTCCGGCCGCGCGCCGCGGGGCTGGACCCCGGAGTTCTTCGCCGGCCAGAGCGCCATGCCGGCCCGCGGCTGGGGCGCGGTCACGGTGCCCGGCGCCGTCTCCGCCTGGGTCGCCCTGGCCAGGCGTTACGGCAAGCTGCCGCTGACCACCCTCGCCGGCCCGGCGATCCACTATGCCCGCGACGGCTTCCTGCTCACCCCGGTGATCGCCGAACTCTGGCGCCGTGGCGCCGAGCAGCTCAAGGACCAACCCGGTTTCGCCGCCTGCTTCCTGGCCAACGGCGTACCCCGCGCCGGCACCCTGGTGCGCCTGCCCGATCATGCGCGGACCCTGGAGGCCATTGCTGAAAGCGAAGGCGCCACCTTCTACCAGGGCGAACTGGCCCAGGCCATGGCCCGCCATGCCCGCGAACACGGGGCGGTGCTGGACGAGGAAGACCTGCGCGCCCACCGGGCCGACTGGATCGATACCCTCTCGGTGCCCTTCGCCGGCGCCGTGGTGCACGAGTTGCCACCCAACGGTCAGGGCATCGCCACCCTCGCCGGCCTGGGTATCCTGGAGGCCGCCGGCATCGGCGCCGATCCCGTGGACAGCCCCGCTACCCTGCACCGGTCCATCGAGGCCATGAAGCTGGGGCTGGCCGATCTCTACCAGCACGTCACCGACTCCGCGCACATGCGCATCCAGGCCGAGCACCTGCTGGACCCGGGCTACCTGCGCGAACGCGCCGGGTTGCTCGGGCCACGTGCCGGCGATCCCGGCTATGGCGCACCGCGCCCCGGTGGCACCGTCTGCCTGTCCGCGGCCGACGACAGCGGCATGATGATTTCCTTCATCCAGTCCAACTACATGGGCTTCGGCTCGGGTGTGGTGGTGCCGGGCACCGGCATCAGCCTGCAGAATCGCGGCGCTGGCTTCACCCTGGCGCCGGATCACGTCAACAGCGTGGCGCCAGGCAAGCGGCCCTTCCACACCATCATCCCCGGCTTCGCCATGAATGCCGACGGTACCCCGCTGATGGCCTTCGGCCTGATGGGCGGCCCGATGCAGGCCCAGGGGCACCTCCAGCTGATGCTGCGCATCCTCAAGTACCGGCAGAATCCCCAGGCCGCCGCCGATGCCCCGCGCTGGCGCCTCGAAGGCGGCCGCCGGGTCGCCGTGGAAAGCAGCCTGGATCCGGCCACCCTGGCGGCGCTGCGGGCCCTGGGCCACGAGGTGACCGTGGAAGAGCCCTCCGGCGTGTTCGCCTTCGGCGGTGCCCAGATCATCCAGCGCGTCGCCGGGGGCTACGTGGGCGGCTCCGATCCGCGCAAGGACGGCCTGGTGGCCGGCTACTGAAGCCGACAGCGACGGCGCCGCTACCGGCGCTGCCGTGCACCCCAGGCCACTAGCCGTGGCCTGTGGTCCTGCCCCTGGGCGACCGCATTCCGGTGAGGCGCAGCTGCGCCATTCGAGGATCCTTCAGGGGTGGGCGCGATCCCTTGGGGCGGGCAGTTTCCGCAGCGACATCCAGCCCTGTCGTGGCGATCCGGGTACACCTTCCACTGCCCTGCCCCTGCCCCTGCCTGGTAGCGGATCAGCGGCGTAGCAGCAGCCCGCCTCCCCAGGCGCTCGACCTCGGCGGCCGATACGCGTGCATGCAGCCACCGCTCGTCGCCCTGCAGCGACATCGCCTTAATGTTTATTGCGATATACAAACAGCAGAGCCATAGTGGCCCGGTGCCACCCCGGTAGAACCAAGTCCGAGACCGCCCTATGCACCCTGATCCCCAGAGCCACGCCCGCGAGGCGCTACTTGGCCTTCATCGCCAGCTACAGGAAAACGCCAAGCGGCTGGGCACGGTGGACTGCGACGATCCAAACGTCCGCGCTGTCCTTCAGGCCGTGCAGGATCTCAACGAGCGGGTCGCCGACATGGTGGCCGAGACGGCCCTGCTGACGCCCCTGGAACTGGGTCCGATCACAGCAAGCGGCGCACAGGACGCCAGTGGTCAGCGCTGATTCACCGGACATAGCTGACTGAATGCACCGGAGCCGTGCCTGACACCAGCGCCACCAGGCGGCGCTGCGGAAATCAGTCGCTGGCGCGCCCCGTCAGACCAGGGCGGCCGGCACGAAAACGCCTATCGATCAGCATCCTTACCCGGCAGGCGCTGGAAGGCACGGGCCCATTCGAGCAGGGAATTTTCCTCGTCGGTACGATCGTCCACGCCACACTCTTCCAGCACGGTCACCACACGCTTCATGAAGTCCCGATCGACGCGGGCCTGCTCCATGATCCGGTCCAGATTCAGCTGACCGAGTTGCTGGAGGGTGGTCTGAAATTCGTTGTCTTCCATGCCCATGACGTCTTCCCTGTAAGCACGGCTGCCGATCGCCGGCTGGCCTAGTGCTATCATCTTTCGCGCGGGCGTTACTCACATAACGGTTATCGCATGAAGTGTCGAGAATGATGACTGAGCGGCAGTTGGCAGCGCTTCGAGGTCTTCGGCTCGGGATTTCGCTCGGCCCACCTATTGGCGGCGAGGTGCTGGCGCACCCGCGCTGCTCGACAGGCCGCTGGCGCTCAACCGAGCACCAGCGGCAGTACCAGAGCGGTAGCGATCCCGAGCAGGATCATGCCCAGCGCCGAGAACGCAGCGGTCTCCTGACTTTCCCGCAAGGCGTGGGCGGTGCCTATGGCATGGCCGTTCATGCCCAGGGTCAGACCCCGGGCCGCGGGATCCTCGATCTTGAAGACCTTGAGCAGTGGCAGCGCCAGCGTGGTGCTGATGACGCCGGTCAGCATCACGATCACCGCGGTCAGCGGCGCCACGCCACCGAAATGATCCGCCAGGGGCAAGGCGATCGGCATGGTCACCGACTTCGGCAGCAGACTCATCAGCAGCGTCTCCGGCAGGCCAAACAGCCAGCCCAGGGCCAGGGTCAGAGAGACACCTACGACGCCGCCCACCGTGAGGGTTATCAGCAGCGGCCGGCAGAGTGCCGTCACGCGCTGGACGTTCTTGTAGAGCGGAACGGCCAGGCCCACCGTGGTGGGTCCGAGCAGCATCGAGAGCAGACCGCTGGCGCTTCGATACCTGTCGTAGGGAATCCCGCCGATCAAGAGCGCGGTCGCGACGATGGCGGTGGTGATCAGCACCGGTTGCAGCATGACCAGGCGCAGGCGCTGTTGCAGCACAAGCGCCAGCTGATAGGCCGCGAGCGTCAGAGACAGGGCCAACAGGGATGCGAGGGCTGGGTCAGACATGGTCTTTGCTTCTACCGATCAGGTACTGCAGCAGCCAGCCACACAGGGGCACGGTGACCAGCAGGGACAGGGCAATGACCAGTACCAGGCGCAACCACACCGAGGCGTCGAGGCCGCTGAAATCGACGATGCCAACCGCCGGCACCACGAGCATCAAGGGAAGGTAACCAAGCAGATGGCCCGCCATCTTCTCCACCCCTTCGGGCACTCTGCGCAACAACATCAGCAGCGCGAAGAGAACGATGATCCCTATTACACTGGCCGGAATGCCCCCTATAAAGCTCGTCATATAGGTGCCAATCAGGTAGCAACCCACCAGTGTCAGGAAACCCGTTACATTCATAGCCACCCCAAATTACCTTGTTATTCTCAACAACCCGCCTGTGAGGCTGCGCGGCCATGCCTGGCCGGCGCGAGCCGGACCGGCCCGTTGGCTGTCGCCCCTTCCGCAAGCGCGGTGATCACTGCCGGTCAGGCTGTCTGACGTTCCCCGGCTACGCGCGGCATCACTATAGGCGCATCTGAAAATGGCTGGGCAAGTCCATGCCGAGATCAGCGAAAGATACCCATCCTGTTCGGCGCACTGTTGGGTTGGCGCCGCGATCCGCTTCGCCTTCCCCCTGACCTCGCAATCGGCTCGCCGGATATCCCGCCACGCTCCCTGAGCGAGACCTGTCGAGACGCCAGCCGGCCCGGGAAGACAACGAAGGCTGATGAAGCCGTTAGCGCCTCACGCCGGTACCGCGCGCATGCCCTCGAAGATCAGGCGCGTGGTGTTGCGCACGGTGGCCGCGTGGCCTTCGCGATCCATCTCGTCACTGGCCGTCAGGCGCAGCAATTGCAGATGCGAGTAGTCGTTGAGCAGGAAGGCCGCCAGCTCCACGTCCAGATCGGCGCGCAATTTACCTGCGGTCTGCAGCTCGCGCAGCACCTTGGCGATCTCGCCCTGCAGGCCGCGGTTCATCTGCCGATAGGCCCGGGGCAGCCCGCTGTCGCCCCCCACCAGCACCAGCGGCAGCAATTCGCGCCAGAGGGCAGCAGGCAGGACGTCCAGGGCGTAGCTGACGAGCAGGTGTTCGAGGTGGCAGAGCGCATCGACGGGATCCGCGACGTCGCGAAGGTGCCGGCGCACGTCGATCAGGGCCCGGCGATCGGACTCCTTGATCATCTCCAGGATGATCTCGTGCTTGCTGCCGAAATACTTGAATACCGTGGGCGCCGAGACACCGGCCTCGCGGGCGATCTGCTCGACGGTGGTCTCGCGAAAGCCCTGACGCTGGAACAGCTTGACCGCCGCGGCCGAGATGGCGGTGCGGCGTAATTCCTTCTGACGTTCGCGTAGGCCGCTCACCGTCGCTCCTGATTCCGGGGATGCCAGAGAGGATAGCTGGCCAGGCTTCGGTAGAGAAAATATTTTATTGACTAAAGAAATTAACAGGGTTAATTATTTTCCCGTACCTGCTCTACGCAGGGCCACTGCCAGGATGAGTCTGATGAACCAGAGCCTCGACCGCTCCCTGGTTTCCCGCAATCGGGGAGTCAGCGAGATGTACGACCAACAAGAACAAGAGCCCGTACTGATGCAGGGTTTTCCGGCCGAGCCGGACCAGCGTGTGACCTGGGCCAACTGGATGTCACCACCGTTCAATCGCTGGGGCTTTCGCAATCTGGCGCGCCTGCGCCCTACCATCGAGGTGGCTGCCGGACCGCGACCGGACACGGTGCTGGCCCATGCGCCCGTGGCCCTGGAAGCGCTGAGATTCGAGAGCAGCTGCGGCCGCAGCGTCAGCGCCCTCGACCATCTGCGCGCCAGCAAGACCGACGGCTTCCTGGTGCTGCACCAAGGCCGCGTAGTGTACGAGCGCTACTTCAACGGCCAGGTCGCCACCGACCGCCACATCATGTTCTCGGTGACCAAGTCGCTGATCGGCGTACTCGGCGAGCAACTCATCCACGACGGCCTGCTCGATGCCCAGGCGCTGACCAGGCATTACGTGCCGGAACTGGCCGGCAGTGCCTTCGGCGACGCCAGCGTCCGCCAGTTGCTCGACATGGCCGTGGGCGTCCATTACACCGAGCTCTACGACGATCCCACCTCGGCAAGCTCCCAGTACGGCTACGCCTGTGGCTTCAAGCCGGCCCTGCCCGACTACGCCCAGTACGAGTCGCTGTATCAGTACCTGCCGTCACTGCGCAAAAGGTGCGAGCACGGCGGCCTCTTCCATTACGTGACCGCCACCACCGAGGTCCTGGCCTGGGTGATGGAGCGCGCCAGCGGCCTGGGCTGCGCCGAGCAGCTGCAGCGGATCTGGCAGCAACTCGGCTGCGAGCGCGACGCCTACTTCATGGCCGATCCCTGGGGTCGTAGCGTCGCCGGTGCCGGCTTCAACGCCACCCTGCGCGACATGGGCCACTTCGGCCTGATGCTGGCCAACGGCGGTCTGGTCGACGGCCAGCGGGTCATCGACCAGGCGGTCGTCGAGGCCATCGCGGCAGGTGGAGATCCGGCCCTCTATGGCGTGCACCAGGACTTCGCCGACTGGACCCCGGGTGCCTCCTACCGCAGCCAGTGGTACGTCTTCAACGACCACAGTCCGGCCATCATGGCCAGCGGTATCCACGGCCAGTACCTGTTCGTCGATTTCAGCGCCGACGTGGTGATCGTCAAGCAGTCGTCACTGCCCGAGGCGGTCACCGAACTGGACATCGATACCGTACGGCTGCTGCGCGCCATCGCTGCCCAGTTGCGCGGTTGATCCATCCCTAACGAGATCGACGAGCGCCGGCTGGCCAGCGCTCCCTCCTGCTGCGCCAGGTATTCGGTGGTCGCCTTGGCCACCCTTCACTGCCCTGTAATACAAGAAAAATAGTCAGGAGCTCTACATGTACACCACCAAGCGCCTCTCCGGCGTGCTGCTGGCGCTCGGCTTGCCGCTGGCCAGCCAGCCGGCCCTGGCGGGCTATCCATTCGAAAACGGAAATCTCAAAGGCGCGGTCAACCTGACGGTGGGCGCCGGTTCCATCACCACCCGGGGCGTCAACTTCGGCGCCGGTCGCGTGGATGCCCGCAGCGGCAGGAACGACGGCAGCCGCATTGCCTGGCAGGAGTTCTACGTCAAACCCGGCGTCACCCTCGACTATTCGCTCAGCGACAGCCTCCACCTGCTCGCCGGCGGCTCGGTGGTCGGCGCCACCACCCTTGGCGACGGGGATGCCGGTGGTTTCACCCGTAGCTCCGACGGCCGCTTCGCCCCGGAAGAAGGCTACGCCGGGGTACAGGCGGGTGACTGGAAACTCACCGCCGGCCGCCAGAACTTCATGGTCGGCACCGGCTTCATCGTCATGGACGGCAACCTCGATCTGTTCGGCGATGGCGCCTACTGGCTCGGCCCGCGCACCGCCTTCCGCGACTCGGCGATCCTGGCATGGGGGCATGGCCCGGCCCAGGCACAGGCCTTCACCCTGCGCACCGACGATCACTATGGCGATTTCCGCCTGAGCGGCGCCAACCTGGATTACGACCTCGACGGCCAGGTGACCCTCGGCGCCCTGGCCATGACGGTCGATAGCCTGGCCAGCAACAACAGCACCGCGGCACGCCGCGACGGCATGCGGGTGTACAACCTGCGGGCCCTGCGCGGTCACCTGCCGGGCCTGCCGAATCTCACCTTGAATGGCGAATACGCGGTGCAACGTGGTGGTGACGGCGCCATCGGCTACGACGCCAGGGCCTGGTACGCCCAGGCCGACTACCAGTTCCAGGACCTGCCCTTCACGCCCACCCTCGGCTATCGCTACGTCGTCTTCTCCGGCGACGACAACCCGACCGACAACCGCCAGAAGGCCTGGGACCCGCTGAGCAAGGGCTTCACCGACTGGAGTACCTGGCTGATCGGCGACGTGGTGGGCAACTACCTGCTGTTCAACAGCAACGAGCGCGTCCAGCAGTTCTCGTTGAAGAACCGGCTTAGCGACACCCTCACCCTGGGCGTCATCCACTACCAGTTCTGGCTCGACCAGGCCAACTTCCGCGGCGCCGCGGTCAGCGATCGGCGCTTCGCCGACGAGACCGCGGTGTACCTCGACTGGACGCCCAACCGGCAGTTCTACGGCTCGCTTTCGTACAACTGGGTGCAGGCCAGGTCGGCCGCCCGCCAGGCGATCGGCGACAACGATCGCTTCAGCGCCCTCGAGCTGTACTTCACCTATCGCTACTGACCACCAGCCACCACAGCCCCCGTGGGGCACAGGAGAGCGTAATGAATACCAAGACACCAACCGGGATCGCCGTGCCGACGCTGGAATGGGTGCTCAGCCTGCATGTCCTCATCGATCCGGCCGATGGCCTGGGCGCCTGCACGGATGGCCAGCGCAGCAACTATCGAATCACCGGCGGGCATTTCGAGGGCCTGAACGTGCGCGGCGAAGTGATCGCCGGCGGCGCGGATTTCTATCTGCTGCGCAGCGACGGCGTGGGCGAGCTGGACGCGCGCTACAGCCTGCGCAGCGACCAGGGCGAGTGGATCAACATCCACAACACCGGCCTCATCACCCTCAGCGACAGGGGACAGGCGCAGGTCGCCCAGGGCCTCTGGCCGATCGCCGAGGAGAACTATCACTGCAGTTGCACACCGCGCTTCCAGGTGGCGAGCGGCAGACTCGCCTGGCTGGTCCGCAGCGTGATGATCGGCAAGGTGGGCTATCCCGCCGCCGACCAGGTGGCCATCCACTGCTATCGCCTCACCTGACCGGCTACCTCTCTCACAGCCAGGCTTTCTACTGAAGCGGCAGGCCACGCCGTGGCCGATCCGGCAGGTAAACGACCATGACCATCGCCAAGCAAACCCTGGTGCGCGCCGCGTGCATCGCTATCGCCGCCGCCTCCATTCTCGTCATCGGCGTGCAGCCGATCTTCATCGGACTGCTGACCGAACGCCTCGACCTGACCCTGGCGCAGCAGAGCTGGACCCTGTCCGTCGAGATGTGCGGCTCCATCGTCGGGACGCTGCTGTACCTGCCGATGATCCGCTGCCTCGGACCGCGCACCCTGGCCCTGAGCACGGCCCTGCTACTGCTGTTCGCCAACGTCGCGACCGCCAGCGTCACCGTCCTCGATCCGCTACTGGCCTTGCGCGGCCTCTCGGGGCTCTGCTCGGGCGTGCTCTACTCCTACGCCATCTACTGGCTGGGCAGCATGCCGGGCCAGGACAGGTCCTTCGGCATCCTGCTGTTCGTGCAGACCGCCCTGTTCGCCAGCAGCGCGGTGCTCATGCCGATGATCGCCGAGTGGCAGGGTTTCGCGGGGGCGATCTACTACCTGGCCGCCTGGTTCGCCCTGGTGTGCCTGCTGAGCCTCTGCCTGCCGGCCAGGCAGAGCCCGGCAGAGCGACAGGTCTTCCCCACGCCGCTGCGGTCCGGTCTGACGGTGATCGGCGTCTGTTCCCTGCTCGGCATGCTGTTCCTGCAGCTGTCGATCTACTCGCTGTGGGGCTTCGTCGAGGGCATCGCCCGCGATGCCGGGGTGGCACCGGTGGATATCGGCTGGGCGATCAGCATCGGGCTGCTCGGCGGCCTGCCCGGTGCGGCCCTGCCCAGCGTGGCCGGGCGACACCTGGGCCGCGTGCCGATGATCCTCACCGGCTCCCTGGCCGTGCTCGGCGCCATCTATCTGCTGGCCACGCGCATCCACACGGCGGCGGATCTCATGCTCGCGGTGTTCCTGATGAACTTCGGCTGGAACCTGGCGCTGTCCTACTACATGTCGTCGGTCGTGACCCACGACCCAAGCGGTCGCCTGACCAAGCTGGTCGGCGTGGTGCAGGTCGCCTCGGCCGCCGCGGCGCCGACCCTGCTGAGTCTGCTCATCGAAGGCAACGACCGGCGCAGTCTCTTCGTGCTGTCGGCGGGCGCCATTCTGATCGGCTGCGTCCTGGTGCTCGTCATGCTGTCCTGCGGGCGGCGCCAGGTGCCGGGCAAGGCGCTGGACTGCTCGGTCTGAGCGTTGGCCGCCTGCCAGGGGGCCGCGCGAGTATCACGGCGCTTCCGCGCGGCCAGGCGACACCCTCCATGACCGATTTGTCATCACCCGGTCAGCCTGGCGTCCCCCCTGTCCTCCTAGAGTGGCCCGGTCAGCAACCAGCTACCCACCCCTTCAAGAGGACTCTCCATGAAAGCGCTTCTGCTCGGTATCTTCGGTCTGCTCGCCACCGGCTCCGCCCTGGCTGCTGCCGACCATCCCGCCCTGATCCATGACAAGCCCGGCTTCTTCGTCCCGCTCGACGTCGACAGGGTCGTCAGCCAGACTGACCTGAGCGTCCAGTGCGGGATCGTGCCGGCCCACCTCGACTATCTGGATCACGCCGGCAGGGAACATGAGCTGGGCTATCTGGTGTCTGGCAACGGCTGCTACGACCAGAACTGAGCCGTTGTTCGACCTGGTACCGAAGCGCGGCGGCCACCGTCGCGCCAGCCAAGGGGCGCCTGCACAGGCCCCGCCAGCGCTGGAATCCGGGAACCTCATGCCGGGCGCTAGAAGAATCGATAAGCCTTGGCCAGCGCCCGCTCCAGTACGGCGATGCAGGCGTGGTCGTCCGCATGGGACAGGAACTGGCGCTGAGCATCGGCCTGGGCCTGGGCCAGACGCGTCTTGCGCTCGGCCAGCTCATCTTCCAGCACCGAGGTGCTCATGCCGCCCAGATCACAGCAGGGGTTGGGGCCATTCATAGAAAACTCCGGACAGATTGCAGACTGCGTCATCAGACAAGTTTTTGAGATTTGGTTCACAAATCGTAGCAAATCTCATTGTTGCAGAATGCAAGCTCCGCTCCCGTTTTCTCCAGGCCCTCGCGCTAGAGCGCTCCGCTGAGGCCTGCGCACCTCGCACCCGCTATCGGCGATGCAAAAGCTATACAATTCGGCGCCCTAATCGAGCTGTGAAGATACATGCGCCTTTTGCTTTCGCTTCTCCTGGCCACACTGGTGGCCTCCTCCGCGCTCGCCGCGGCGCCCGATACCTTTGTCGAGGCCAAGGTAATCGCCAGACAAAAAGTCTATTTCGATCAGAACACCAGCGCCCAGGGCGACCTCTATTGCGGCTGCAAGTGGGAATGGGTCGGCAAGTCCGGAGGACGGGTCGATGCCGCCTCCTGCGGATTCCAGGCGCGCAAGCAGGAAACCCGCGGCGAACGCACCGAGTGGGAGCACATCGTGCCGGCCTGGACCTTCGGTCATCAGCTCCAGTGCTGGCAGAACGGCGGACGGGAACACTGCGTGGCGGACGACCCGGTGTTCCGGGCCATGGAGGCCGACCTCTTCAACCTCTACCCCGCCGTGGGCGAGGTGAATGGTGACCGGGCCAATTTCAACTACGGCATGGCCCAGGGCGTTCAGCCGCAATACGGCCGGTGCACGACGAAGATCGACTTCCAGGAACGCGCCGCCGAACCGCGCGACGAGGTCAAGGGCCTGGTCGCCCGGGTCACCTTCTACATGTTCGATCGCTACGGCCTGAACATGTCGCGCCAGCAGCAGCAACTGCTCATGGCCTGGGACAAGCAGCAGCCGGTCACCGCCTGGGAGCGCGAACGGGATGGTCGCATCGCCGCGGTGATGGGCCATGGCAACCCCTTCGTGTCCGGCGAGCGGCACTGGACCCTGGGCTACCAGCCGGTGGGTGACGGCATCGTCAGCCCCCTGCCAGCAGCCAAGCCAGCGCCGTCAGCGCCGGCCAGGCGCGATAGCCCCGCCGCGGCGAGCCAGGGCGCGATCATCGGCAACCGCAACAGCCACGTCTATCACCTGCCGCAAGGCTGCCCGAGCTACGCCCAGGTGTCGCCGAAGAACCAGGTCACGTTCGCCTCCGAAGCCGAGGCGAAGGCGGCAGGCTTCACCAAGGCGGGCAACTGCGCGCCCTGATCGCCAGCCCTGGGCGCTGCCCTGCAGCCGCCCAGGGGTCCTGAGCCGCTTCGGCAGTTACTGCCCCTTGGACAGCTCCACCAGCATCCGCGTGAGCAGATAGATGCGCGGTGTGACGCTGTCCAGTTCCACGTATTCCTCGGGGGTATGCAGCTTGCCGCCGACAATCCCGAAGCCGTCCAGGGTCGGTACGCCGGCACCCGCCGCGATGCTGGCATCCGCGGCGCCGCCACTGCCTTCGACGGTCAACGTGCGGCCCAGCTCGCCATAGATGCCCTGGGCTATGGCCAGTAGCCGATCGCTCGCCGCGGTCTGCGGCATCGGTGGCAGGCCGCGCTCCAGCCGCGTGGTCACCTCGGTATTGGGGATCTGCTTGTTGGCGGAGATCCGCGCCAGGTCCTTTTCCACCCGGTCGAATTCTTCAGGCAGCGCGGCGCGAACGTCGGCCTTGGCGACGGCATGATCGGGGATCACGTTGATGCGCTCGCCCGCCTCGATCACGGTGAAATTGACCGAGGTCTTCTTCTCCGCGTCGCCCAGGTTGCCCAGCTGCAGCACCTGGTGCGCGACCTCGGTGGCGGCGTTGCGCCCCAGCTCCGGAGACACGCCGGCGTGGGACGACTTGCCCTTGACCTCCACCACGGCGGTGGCGCTGCCCTTGCGCCACACCACCAGGCCATCGGCCGGCCGGCCCGGCTCCAGATTCAGCGTCACGTCATGCTGCTTGGCAGTGGTGGCGATCAGCTCGGTGGCGGCCTGGGAGCCGGTTTCCTCGCTGGCGTCCAGCAGCAGGGTGATCTGCCCGTAGTCCTTGAAGTCGAGCTTCTTGAGAATCTCCAGCGCCGCCAGGGCGACCACGATGCCGCCCTTGTCGTCGGACACGCCCGGACCATAGGCGCGTTTTTCGTCGGTGCGATACGGCCGGGCCTTGGCCGTGCCCTCCTTGAACACCGTGTCCATGTGGGCCAGCAAGAGAATCCTGGCCTTGCCGCTGCCCTTGAGCGTGGCGACCAGGTGCTGGCTCTTGTCCGGCGCGGTGTTGGGCACCTCTTGCACCGTGGCGCCGAGTTTCTTCAATTCCGCGCTGACGAGCTTGCCCACTTCGGTCAGGCCGGGCGCGTAACCGGAGCCCGAGTCGATGTTCACCAGTTGCTCCAGCAAGGTGAGCGTCGGCGCCTTGGCCTGCTCCGCGGCGGTCTGGATGCGCGCATCGAGCGCGGCGCTGGCGGGCAGGGCGATGCAGCAGCTGAGAACGGCGGCGAGGGTGGTGCGGAAGAAGGGAACGGACATCGGACTTTCCTTGTTGGCCTTGTTGGATTAGTCAGACAACTGTAGTCGCAACAAGGACATAGGGGAAACCCGCGCATTTTCCGACCGTCCCCGCACGTCCTGGCCGTTGTCGCCAGAAGACCTGACCTCTCCCGGGCTTCGCCGGCTAGCGGGTGGCCCTTGCGCCAAAGGGGTGCGCCGCCTGTCCGCGGCCGCAGAGCCGATCCGCCGGACGGCAGACCCAGGGCTCCTGCAAGGCTCCGCGCCGGAGGCCGCGTGCCTCATTTTCAGGCACGCCCAGCCGCTCGACCCCGAGGCGTCTGGCGCTGGCCTTTCGCCGGCATCTCCGCTGCTAAGTCGCGTCTGCAACCCTGCCGAAGAGGCTTCCACCGCGACTCTTCGCACGATTTTGGAGCAAAAAATCCAATAAAATTTATTGTTGAATAAATTAATTCACAGCCTTACTCTCGATCCGACGTCGTAAGGAAAAAGCCACTGACAGCACCGGAAAATAGGGAGTGAAGATGAAAGCGAAGATAGCGTTGGGCGTGCTCATGACCGCCGCAGTAGCCCTGCCCGCCTGGTCGGCCGACTGGACGGTGGGAGCTAACGTCGGCAACGTGCCCTGGGAGTTTCAGGACGCCAAGGGGGACTTCGTCGGCTTCGAAGTCGATGTGGTGAAGGAAGTGGCGAAACGGGCGGGCAAGAGCGTGGATTTCGTCAACATTCCCTTCAACGGGCTGTTCAGCGCGGTGCAGTCGAAACGCGTCGACATCGCGATTTCGTCCATCACCATCACCCCCAAGCGCCTGGAATCGGTCGCCTTCGCCCAACCCTACTTCGACAGCGACCAGTCGCTGACCGCCCTGACCACCTCCAAGGTGAAGAGCCTGGTGGACATGAAGGGCAAGGTCGTCGGTGTCGATACCGGCTCCACCGGCGACATGTGGATCGGGCAACACCAGAACGAGTACAAGTTCGCCGACGTCTCGCGCTACGAGGGGTTGTCACCGGCCATGCTGGACCTGGGCTCCGGGCGCATCGATGGCTACCTGAGCGATATCCCCGCCGTCCTCTACTACATCAAGGACAAGCCGCAATTCACCATCGTCGCCCGCATTCCCACGGGTGAACGCTATTCGCTGATGCACGCCAAAGGCTGGCCCATGAGCGACCAGGTCAACGACATCATCAGCAAGATGAAGGAAGACGGCACCCTGGGCGCCATCCACAAACAGTGGTTCGGTACCGAGGCCGACAAGGAGTCGAGCACCCTGAAGGTCTCCGCCGCGCCCAAGTAAGCCCGCCGCTGCTGCAGGCCCGGGGCGAGGTCCGTTCGCCCCGGGCCGTGACCGAGGTATCCCATGGATCTTCTGCAAACCTTCTTCAACTGGAACGTGCTGGTCGAATCGCTGCCCCTGATGATCCGGGGCCTGAGCGTGACCGTTCTGCTGGGCCTCGTGAGTATCGTCCTGGGCCTGGTCGGCGGGCTGCTGCTGGCGCTGCTGCGTCTGTATTCCTACGCGCCGGTGCGGCTGCTGGCGCGGATCTACATCGACATCATGAGGTCCATCCCGCTGCTGGTCCTGCTGGTCCTGATCTATTACGCGCTGCCCTTCGTCGGTATCCGCCTGTCCTCCTTCGCGGCAGCGGCCAGTGCGCTCTCCCTGGTGTCCTGCGCCTACAGCGCCGAGATCTTCCGCTCGGGCATCGAAGCCATTCCCCGCGGTCAGTTCGAGGCGTCGGCCGCCCAGGGCATGAGCTTCTTCAACACCATGCGCGACGTCGTGCTGCCCCAGGCGATCCGCATCGTGCTGCCGCCCATGACCAGCAACTGCATCAACGTGATGAAGGACACTGCCCTCGCCTCGGTGGTGGCGATGCCCGACCTGCTCAAGCAGGCGACCCAGGCCCAGGCCCTGGCGGCCAACCCCACCCCGCTGGTGGGCGCCGCCCTGCTCTATCTGCTGCTGCTGTTGCCCATGGTGCAACTGGTCAGCTGGGTCGAAAGACGCAATGGCGCGGGAGGCAAGACCGCATGAGCACCCTGATCGACATCGAACACCTCGACAAGTACTACGGCAATTTCCAGGCGCTGAGCGACATCAACCTGCAGGTCGAGGAAGGCGAGGTGGTGGTCATCCTCGGCCCGTCCGGCTCCGGCAAGTCGACGCTGATCCGCTGCATAAACCTGCTGGAAAACTACCAGCAGGGCCATATCCGCGTGGCGGGCGAACGGGTCGAGAACGGACCGCGCCTCGCCGGTATCCGCAGCGAAGTGGGCATGGTCTTCCAGAGCTTCAACCTCTATCCCCACCTGAGCGTCCTCGACAACGTGTCGCTGGCGCCGATCCGGGTGCGCGGCCTGAACCGGCGCGAGGTCCATGCCCGCGCGCGGGATCTGCTGGTCAAGGTCGGCATGGGCGATCACGCCCACAAGTACCCGAGCCAGTTGTCCGGTGGCCAGCAGCAACGGGTCGCCATCGCCCGCACCATGGCCATGGAGCCACGCGCCATCCTCTTCGACGAGCCCACCTCGGCGCTGGACCCGGAGATGGTCGGCGAGGTGCTCGACGTCATGCAGAACCTGGCCCGCTCCGGCGTCACCATGGTCGTGGTGACCCATGAGATGGGCTTCGCCCGGCGCGTCGCCGATCGGGTGATCTTCATGGAGAGCGGTCGCATCGTCGAACAGAACACCCCGGAACCCTTCTTTACCGCCCCTCAGGAACCCCGCACCCGGGCCTTCCTGCAGGCCATCCTGCACCACTGATCCTGGCTGGAGAGAGTCGCGTGAATTCCCTCGATATCGCATACGTTCGCAAGCAGTTTCCCGGCCTGGCCGACGACTACGTCTTCATGGACAACGCTGGCGGTTCCCTGGTGTTGCAGGGGGTCGCCGACCGGGTGGCCGACTATCTGCTCAACAGCAGCGTCCAGCTGGGCGCCTCCTACCCGCCCTCGGTCGCGGCCGGCGAGCGCGTGATGCAGGCCCGCCGCTCGGTCATGCAGCTGATCAACGCGGCCCATCCCGACGAAGTCATCATGGGCGGCTCGACCACCCACCTGCTGCAGATACTCTGCCGCGCCATCGCGCCCTCGATCGCGCCCGGTGATGAAATCATCGTCACCAACTGCGACCACGAAGCCAACATCGGCCCCTGGGTCCGGCTCTGCGAAGACCGCGGCGCCACCCTGCGCGTCTGGCAGGTCGATCCCGACAGCCTCGAGCTGGAACTGGACGACCTGCAGGCGCTGCTCGGCGACAAGACCCGCTATGTGGCCGTGACCCACGCCTCCAACATCCTCGGCTCGATCAACCCCGTCGCCGAGATCGCCCGCCGCGTCCATGCGGCGGGCGCCAAGCTGTGCGTGGACGCGGTGGCCTATGCGCCGCACCGGCTGGTCGATGTGCAGGCCAGCGGCGCCGACTTCTATGTCTACAGCTTCTACAAGACCTTCGGCCCGCACTTCGCCGTGCTCTGGGGCCGTCGCGAACTGCTGCTGGAATTTCCCAGCCTCAACCACTTCTTCATCGGCCAGGACGTGGTGCCCTACAAACTGCAGCCCGGCAACGTCAACTACGAGCTGTCCTTCGGCTGCATCGGCATCTCCGACTATCTGCTCGACATTGGCGACCGTCTTGGCGTCCAGGGTAGCGAGCGCGAGCGGATGCAGGCAGCATTCGACGCCTTCGAGATCCAGGAAGATGCGCTGGCCGAGCGACTGCTGGGCTTTCTGCGCCAGCGCCCCGGGGTGCGGGTCATCGGCAAGACCGGCGTCCAGGCGCGCGTCCCCACCATCAGCTTCGTGGTGGAAGGCGTGCGCTCGGAAGCCGTGGTGCTCGAGGTCGACGCGCAGCGCATCGGCATCCGCTTCGGCGACTTCTATGCGCGGCGCCTGATCGAGGCCCTGGGCCTGGCGCCCCTGGGTGGGGTGGTGCGGGTGTCCCTGGCGCACTACAACACGCTCGAAGAGATCGACCGCCTCATCACCGCGCTGGATCGGGCAATCACCGAGTTGCGCTGACCGGCGCCCCTCCCTTCCCTCTGCCGAGCGTTTTTCATGGCCTTACCGGAAACCCTTGCGGAGCTGCGCGACTGCATAGCCGCCCAGCACGAGCACCTGTCGGAGCGGCTGCGCGACGCGGCCCGCTTCCTCATCGACAATCCGCACGAGATCGCCCTCAGCACGGTCGCCGAGCTGGGCCGGCGCTCCAACATCGCCCCGGCCGCCTACATCCGCCTGGCCCAGGCGCTGGGCTTCGCCGGCTTCAAGGATCTGCAGCGGCTGTTTCGCGCGCCGCTGCAACAGGCCGCCGATACCCACAGCGAGCGCATCCGGCATTACGGAGGGGAAAAGCTGCTGGACGATCCCAGCGACGTCGGTGCGATCCTGCGGGAATTCAGCCAGGCCAATATCGTGTCCCTGGAACACCTGGCGGAAGGTGACCAGCAGGCCAATATCGAAGCCGCCATCGCCCACCTGCAGGCCGCCCGCACGACCTTCGTCATCGGCCTGCGGCGCGCCTTCCCGGTGGCCGCCTACCTGAGCTACGCCCTGAGCCGGGTGGGCCGCCGCGCCGTGCAGATCAGCGGCGGTGGCGGCACCCTGCCGGAACAGGTCAGCGCCATCGCCCATGACGATCTGCTGATCGCCGTGAGTTTTCCGCCCTACGCCAGGGATACCGTCGAGGCCTGCCGGCAGGCGCGCGAGGCGGGTGTGACGCTGGTGGCCATCACCGACACCGTGCTGAGCCCGATCGGCAAAATGGCGGAGACGGTGATAGAGGTCAACGATGCGGAGCTGCTCGGTTTTCGCTCACTCACCGCCTCCTTCTGCATCGCCCAGACCCTGGCCATGGGACTCGCCTTCAGCCAGGGCGATACCGATGGGACCTTCGATCATGAACGACTGAAGGACATCGACTGCTGAGCCCCTGGGCTCACCTTGTAGTTCACAACTATCACTTCAGGAGTAGATCCCGATGCTGTCACCTGCACGCGATTTGGTGGGTTATGGAAGACAACGCCCGCAAGGTACCTGGCCCAACGGCGCCCGCCTGGCCATCAGCCTGGTGATCAACTACGAGGAAGGCTCCGAGCGTTCGCTCGCCATGGGCGATCCGGACCAGGAGTCGATGACCGAATGGGGCAGCTACGCCATCCCCGCCGGCACCCGCAACCTGGCCATGGAATCCATGTACGAATACGGCTCCCGCGTCGGCATCTGGCGGATCCTCGATATCCTCGACGAACAGGCGGTGCGCGCGACCTTCCATGCCTGTGCGGTGGCCTTCGAACAGAATCCCGATGTCGCCCAGGCGGCCGTCGCCGGAGGCCACGAGATCTGCAGCCATGGCTATCGCTGGGAAGAAGTCTTTCGCCTGAGCGAAGAAGAGGAACGCGAGCACATCCGCCTCGCCGTCGAATCCTTCGAGCGCACCTGTGGCAAGCGGCCGGTCGGCTGGTATTGCCGCTATGGCGCCAGCATCCACACCCGTCGGCTGGTGGCCGAGGAAGGCGGCTTTCTCTACGACTCCGACGCCTACAACGACGACGTTCCCTATTTCGTCGAGGTCGAGGGCAGGCGCCATCTCGTCGTGCCCTACACCACCGACGTCAATGATTTCCGCTACTGGAACTCGCCCGGTCTGTCCCAGGCTTCGGACTTCTTCGAATACATGAAGGAAAGCTTCGAGGTCCTCTACGAGGACTCAGCGACCGGACCACGCATGATGTCGATCGGACTGCATCCGCGCATGGTCGGTCGCCCCGGCCGGGTCCGGGCGATCAAGAAATTCATCGAATACGCCAGGCAGTCCGAGGGGGTGTGGTTCGCGACCCGCGAAGAGATCGCCCGCGCCTGGCTGGAAAGGGCTGACGGCTAGGCTGATCCCAGCGCGTCCGGAGGCGCCTTGGCGGTCGCCTCGCGGTCGTCACCGTCCAGGCGTGATGACGACCGCCGTCCTGGGGACAGGGAGACCGCCGCGGGCCAGGGATTACCGGGGCGCCGCTTCAGAACCGGGCAATCAGGACGACCCCGGCGATCATCAGGATCGCGCCCAGCAGCCGCCAGCCGTTGACCGCATGCTGCTCCATGGAAAACAGGCCGAAGTGATCGATGGCCAGGCTGGCGATGAGGTTGGCGGTGATGGTGACGCCGTTCACCGGCGCCGCGCCGAGGCGCTGGATGAACAGCAGACCGGCGAAGACCGCCACCGCGCCGGCGATACCACCCAGGGGTGCCCACCAAGGCATGTCGCCGATCTGGCTCACCGAGGGCAGCGGCCTGGGCATGCAGATGAACAGCCCGATTGCGACGAAGGTGACCATCACGAAGGACACCGAGGTCGCCAGCCAGGGATTGACCAGCGCCTTGTTGAGCGAGCCGTTCATGGCCGCACCGGCAGCCTGCAGGAATCCGGCAACGACGATAAGGAGATAAGCCCAGTTCGCAGTATTCATCAGGAGTCGTCTCGGAGCGGAGCATGGAGGAGGCGCGGGGCCGATTCAGTGGCCGGGCGAGGCCTGAGTTACGACTGGACACATCTTGTAAAAGTGCCGTCTCGCTCGTGCCTGAAGGCTCTACACCGGGATATTGGCCGCTTTTTCGACCAGCGGGCCTGACCCGCCGCCTGGTTCGATGCCGGTCCCGTCAAGCGATTCGCGCAAGCCCGCGGCGGTCCTGCGCCCTCCTCCGCCAGGGCCGACGTCGGCGTCAGGTGCCTGCCTGGCCCAGGCACCCTTTCTCCCAGATCCCGGCCAAACCAGGGCAGGCCTATTTGACGATGGCCTTGACCGCCGCCAAGACATCCCGGGTGGCCTGCCGGGTCGCCTCCGCATCAGGCCCGACCTTGGGCCCCAGCACGACGCAGCTGTCCCGGTAGGAAAAGACCTTGCCGGTCTGCTGGTTGATCAACTCGCCCCTGGCGTTCTCGGCGATCCGGCAGTCGCGCACGGTCTGGCTGTCCTGCGCGACCACCACCGGACTCCAGGCATAGGGGCTGTCGAAGCCATGCTCGGCATGGGGATAGGTATGCACCCCGAGGTCGGCCCCCTGCTGCTTGAGCGCCGCGAAATAGCCCTCGCAGCGGGAATAGGGATCGTAGTTGTCGGCCAGGCCGTGGTAGACGCGCAGCGGCTTGGCGACGACCTGATTCTGCTCGCGAAAGGTGATCGAACAGTCGGGATAGAACGACAGGTAGCCGGCGAACTGGAAATCCTGGCTTTTCCAGCGTCTGTCGAAGCGCTCCATGGCGGCATAGAGCGACGCCTGCCCGCCGCGGGAAAAGCCCATGAGGAGGATCTTGCCTGGATCGATCCGCGCGTGCCGCGCGAGCAGGGCGCCAGCGCGATAGTCATCCAGGACGAAATTGAGCCGCCCCAGCTGGGCCTGGTCGGTGGCGGTGCTGGTGATGCCCCGGCCGGAGAAGCCATCCACGGCGAAGGTGGCGATGCCGACCTGATTGAACTGCCGCTGCCAATAGGCGATGTTGGCACCCACCCCTCCCGAGCCATGCTGAAGAATCACCACCGGGACCTTGCCCGCGCCGGGCGGCAGCGACAGCACGCCACCGAGCAGGACCTCGGTGCCGCCCTTGTCCCCCGTCAGGAATTGCTGATCGCTGAGGGTCAGCGAGGTGAAGGTCAGCACCTCTTGCCGAGCGGGAATATCGGTTGCCGGCGAGGTGGCCGCCCAGACGGTGGCACTGGCAAGGCAGGCAATGGCCGCGAGCGCGGGGCGCAAAGATCCAGCGGACAGGTGGCGCATCGGTTGCATCCTTCTTGTGGGGTCCTCCCAGGGTAGCCAATCGGCGGTGCTCTGCTGGAAAGGCGGTGAGCGGAACCCGCCGCACTAGCCAGAATTGGCACCTTTGCCGCGTAAACCGGCCTTGAGGTACGAAACTTGTAGCTCCCGCGGCAACGGCCCTTTGCGACCCAAAAGGTTTCCCAAATGCACCAAGACGGCTCCCTCGCGTTACCGCCGCGCGTACGGCATCGGTATACCGGTGACATCGACGAGCATGCGCTCTGCGTCGAGGGCTGGCACATGCAATACGATCAGCTGTCGTCGGGTCGTTTTCAGGGCGAGCTCAGCGACCTCTGGCTGGACGACCTCAGCCTGCTGCGGGATCGCTCCAACCAGGCCATGCTCAAGAGCGGCGAGGCCCAGGGGAACACCCTGACCTTCAGCCTGCCCATGCGTGACGCCGGCGCCCTGCACTGCGGCGGCCATACCCTGCACGAGGCCCAGCTACTGGTGGCGCGTGGCGACAATCTGCCGGAGCTGCGGACCCCGGCCAATCTCGATCTGATCTGCATCAATCTGCCGGAAGCCGAGATGGCGCGCCTGCTGGCCTGCCAGCACAGCGCTCTCGACGCGCGCGATCTGTCCGGCTGCTATCGCCTCCCTACCGGCTGTGCCCATGGGGAGCTGGCCGCCCTGGCTCATGAACTCTTCGCCCCGGAAGCGGAGATCCAGACCTGGCTGGCCCATCCGCGTGCCCGCGCCGCCCTGCGCGACACCGTGCTGCTGCACCTGCTCGATCTGCTCGACACCAGCGAACCCCAGGAGCTGGCGCCCAGCGCGCGGCTGCGCATGGTGCGGCGGGCACGGGAATACGCCCTGGCCCATCCAGACCGGCCGCCCAGCATCCTGGAGCTGTGCAATCGCGTCGGTGCCAGCCGCCGCAAGCTGCAGTACTGCTTCCAGGAGACGCTGGGCCTCAACCCGGTGGCCTACCTGCGCACCCTGCGTCTCAATGCGGCCCATCGCGCCCTGCGCCGGGGAGCGGGCGAATCGGTGCAGGACGTCGCCGCCCAGTGGGGCTTCTGCCACCTCAGCCGCTTCGCTCGCGACTACCAGAGGCTGTTCGGCCAGTTGCCCTCCACCACCCTCAAGACCGCCACGCAGAAGTGCTGAATCTGGCTAACGGCGGATAACGGCTTTCCCTCAGGCTCGAGTGGCCAATAAGAAGAGGGAACTCCATGAACGTTACCCGTCCGCTCCACGCCCTCGTCGTCGGCCTCGCCGCCCTGGGGCTGACCGCCGCGACCCACGCCACCGAAAGCGGCTCGCCCACCACCGCCTTCGGCGTCTACGACTTCGGCGCCGGCTTCACCCCGCCGCCCACGCCCCACGGCACCCTGGGCCTGCGCAGCAACTTCTATCGCGCCACCTCCATCCGCGATAGCCACGGTCGCGACAACGGCAATGCCTTTTCCATCGACGTCCTCTCCCTGGGCCTGGCTTACCTGAAGATGACCGATACCCGCGTCCTGGGCGCTCGCTATGGCTTTGGCGGGGTCCAGCCCTTCTTCAGGATGGACGCGGACCTCACCGTCAAGGCCAACGGCGTGCCGGTGTTTGCCGACAGCGCCACCCTGTTCCGCCAGGCCGACATCCAAGTCATTCCGCTGATCCTGCAATGGGAGCCCTCGCACAACCTGGGCGTGAACTTCTGGTTCCAGGTGCAGGCGCCTACCGGGGACTACGACAAGCGGCGACTGGTGAATCCGGGCACCCACCACTGGACCGTCTCACCGATGCTCAACCTGAGCTACATCAGCGATTCGGGCTTCGAGGTGTCGTCCAGCTTCCAGACCGACTTCAACAGCCGTAACCACGCCACCGACTACCGCAGCGGCACGGAATACCGCCACGAATTCGCCGTGGGGCAGCACTTCGGCCCCTGGACCGCGGGTCTGGGCGGCTACTACTACCGCCAGCTCACCGACGACGACGCCCCCGGCCTCACCCGCGGCAATCGCGCCCGGGTGCTGGCGCTGGGACCGGCGCTGAGCTTCTTCCAGCCCGGCCTGCCACCGGTCTGGGTGCACCTCTACAAGGAAGTCGACGCCCGCAACCGCGCCGAGGGCTACGCCTTCGCCGTACGGCTCTCCCACAGCTTCTGAGGATCCGTCCATGACCGCCACCGCCTCCTCCCGCCCTACCCCCGGCCGGCGCCAGGGCGCCGTACTCCTGCTCGGCAGCAGCCTGACCATCATGGGTTCGGTGATGGTCGCGCCGATCATCCCCAAGCTGGGCGCCGAATTCGGTCCCATCGAACCCCGCGCCGACCTGCTGATCCCCCTGGCGATGACCGGGCCGGCCCTGGCCATCGCCCTCTTCGCGCCCCTGGCCGGCTGGCTGGCCGACCGCCTGGGGCGCAAGCGGCTGCTGATCATCGCCACCTTCTGCTATGCCCTGCTCGGCATGCTGCCGGCGCTGCTGCAATCGTTGCCGGCCATCACCCTCACCCGCTTGGTCTTCGGTTTGGCCGAGGCGGCGGTGATGACCTGCTGCGTGACCCTGATCGCCGACTACTGGCAGGGCAGCCGGCGGCTGGCCTACGTCAATGGCCAGGTCATCGCCATCAGCCTGGTGGGCTCGCTGTTCTTTGTGGTTGGCGGCGCCCTGGGCGAGCATTCCTGGCGCACGCCCTTCTATCTCTATCTGCTGCCCCTGCTGCTGGTGCCCTTCATGCTGCGCCTGCTGTGGGAGCCCAGCCGCGCCAGCGTCCCGAGTCGCACCGAGGACGGCCCCGAGCGCAGTGCGCCCCTGCCGCTGCTGGTCAACTACCTGCTGGTCTTCGCCGGCATGGTGCTCAGCGTGGTGGTGCCCATCCAGAGTCCGCTGCTGCTGGTGCAGCTGGGCATCACCTCCAGCACCCTGATCGGCGCCTCGGCGGGGCTGGGCCTGCTGGCCACCCTGGGCGGCCCGCTGCTCTGGCCGCTGTTGCGCCGCGGGTGGGGCCTGGCCGGCTGCAACGCCGTGCTGCTGGCGTGCATGGGCAGCGGCCTCTGGCTGCTGGTGAACGCGCGCAGCTATGAAGCCGTGCTGGTGGCGGTGACCGTCCATGGCCTGGGCGTCGGCATGCTGGTGCCCAACACCATGGCACCGGTGATGGGGGCCCTGAGTGCCCGGGCCCGGGGCCGCGGCATGGGCGGCTACACCGGCTGCCTCTACCTGGGTCAGTTCGCCAGTCCCCTGGTGGTGGCGGTGCTCCTGCCCTTCACCGGCGATCTGCACCTGGCCATCCGTGCCCTCGCCAGCGCCGCCCTGATCGCCGCGCTCGTCTGGGCGGCCGTCGGCCTGCTGTGGCGCAAGGCCGCCCTGCCTGCTCCGTCGCGCTCTTCCTGAATTCTGATCGAGGATCTTTCCATGCACAGCCTGCAATCCCTGCTGGACACCCAGGACGGCCACGGCCTGGCGACGCTGCTGCGGCAGCGCGAGATCACGGCGAGCGAAGTGCTCGAAGCGGTCATCGAGCGCCTGGATACCGTTGAGCCGAGCCTCAATGCCGTGAGCGAGCGGCTCTATGACCAGGCCCGCGCCGCGGCCCGGGCGCCGCTCGATGTCAAGGCCCCCTTCGCCGGGGTCCCGACCCTGGTCAAGGACCTCTTCACCCCCCTGGCCGGCGCCCGCATGACCAATGGCTCCCTGGCCCTGGGCGAAGCGCGCCCGGATTTCGACTGTGAACTGGTCAGCCGCCTGCGCCAGGCCGGCTGCCTGTTCATCGGCACCACCACCTCGCCGGAATTCGGCACCTCCTACAGCACCGAGTCGCGCCGGTTCGGCGCCACCGCCAACCCCTGGAATCCGGCCCATAGCGCCGGTGGCTCCAGTGGCGGCGCGGCGGCCCTGGTCGCCGCGCGAGTGGTGCCCTTCGCCCATGGCAACGATGGCGGCGGCTCGCTGCGGGTGCCGGCGTCCTGCTGCGGCATCTTCGGCCTCAAGCCCAGCCGCGGACGGATGCCGTCCGGCCCCATGGTCGGCGAAGGCTGGGCCGGCATGGGCACGCCCCACGCCATGAGCCTGTCGGTGCGCGACAATGCCCTGCTGCTGGATGCCACCGCTGGCGCCGACCTGGGCGCGCCCTATGCCGCACCGGCCCACGACGTACCCTTCGCCAGCCTGCTGGAGCGCGATCCCCGCCCGCTGCGCATCGCCCTGGTCGAGCACCTGGCACCCTGGCCGAGCGGACCTGAGGCCCTGGCCGCGGTGCGCCACACCGCCAGACTGTGCGAAAGCCTTGGCCACCACGTCGAGCCGGCGACCCTGCCGGTGGACCTGCCAGGCTTCCTCGACCAGGTGTTCGACATCATCGGCCCCAGCACCCGTCACTACCTGCAGGTGCTCGGTGCGATGCGCGGTGCCCCGGTCAGCGACGAGGAGCTGGACGCCCGTACCCGGGTGATCCTGCGCGAACGGGGCGACATTCCCGCCCATCGCTACGCGGCTGCGGTGGAAGGCCTGCATGCCCTGGGCCGGACCCTGGCACGCTTTCTCACCGACCATGACGTCATCCTCACCCCCACCCTGACCCGCGAACCGCCGCGCCTGGGCGAGCTGGATGGCGACCGCCCGGAACGCTCGCTGGCCGAGGCCATCGCCGCCTTCCACAGCTATTCGCCGTTCACCGCCCTGTTCAACGCCAGTGGCCAGCCCGCCATGTCGGTGCCGCTCTGGTGGACCGCCAATGGCCTGCCGCTGGGCAGCCACTTCGCCGCGCGCTTTGGCGAGGAAGGCACCCTGCTGGCGCTGGCCGCCCAGCTGGAGCGCGCGCAACCCTGGGCGGGACGGCGGCCGCCGCTGGCGGGCAGTCGCTGAAGCCCGGGCCGCACGGCAATGCCCGCCGCGACCTCAGGTGAGAGACGGAGATGCCCATCGCAAACTGGCGGGCATCCCGTCACCCGCTTCGCTTGGATGCTCGCTATACTGGCCGCGCACGGCCTGTGACGAATCCCTCTGGCATCCGTGCTGGAGGCTTCAGACTGTCGCTCGCCATCTTCCCCGTTGCCCGGGCAGGGCACCGTACGAGCGACCCGATGAGCATCCTCACCTCGACTCCAGTCCCTTCGTATGCCCTGACCCAGGACATCGATCTCATCGCCGAGATCGCGGCGGTGCCCAAGATCCTGGATGTGGTCTGCCGGATGACCGGCATGGGCTTCGCGGCCGTCGCCCGGGTGACCGATGATCGCTGGATCGCCTGCAGCACCCTCGACCTGATCGGCTTCGGCCTCGAGCCCGGTGGCGAGCTGGAGCTCAAGTCGACCATCTGCGACGAGATCCGCGATCATCGCCAGCCCGTGGTGATCGACGACGTGGCGCAGGACGACTGCTATCGCGACCATCACACGCCGCGGCGCTACGGCCTGCGCAGCTATATCTCGGTCCCCATCGTGCTGGACGATGGCAGTTTCTTCGGCACCCTCTGCGCCATCGATCCGCAGCCGGCCAAACCCAGCAGCCCCGAGATCCTGTCCGCCTTCGAACTCTTCGCCGGCATGATCGCGTTGGAGATCGGTGCCCAGCGCCGTTTCGTCGCCGCCCGCAACGTCCTGCACAGCGAGGGCTTTTCCCGCAGCCTGCTCCAGGCCAGCCTGGATTGCGTCAAGGTCCTCTCCGCCAGGGGCCATATCGAATTCATGAACGCCCAGGGCCTGGAGCTCAACCAGCTGCAATCCGGCGATCAGGTGATGGGCCGCGAGTACGCCGCCCTCTGGCCCGACGAGGAAGTCGCCAAGATCCGCCACGCCGTCGCGCGTGCCGCTACCGGCCAGACCACCCGGGTCGAAGGCTTCTGTCCCACGGCCCGCGGCGAGCCGCGCTGGTGGGAGGTGTCCTGTTCACCCTTCGAGGTGGCCGGTACCGGCGAGGTGAAGATCGTCTGCATCTCCCGCGACATCAGCAGTCGCATCCTCGCCCAGCGGGCCCAGCAGGCCCGGGCCGAGGCCATCGCGGCGCTCAACGACGAGCTGGAGCAACGCATCTCGGAGCGCACCGCCGAGCGCGATCAGATCTGGAACCGCTCCACCGATCCGCTGTGCGTGGCCGACCTCGAGGGCTTCTTCGTCAACCTCAACCCGGCCTGGGAGTCGACCCTGGGCTGGTCGCTCTCGGAACTCAAGGCCCAGCCGTTCCTGGCCTTTGTCCACGATGACGATCTCGTCGCCACGCGCCAGGCGTTCCGGGATATCAAGCAGGGCATCGCGCTGGTCAGCTTCGAAAATCGCTATCGCCACCGCGACGGTTCCTACCGCTGGTTTTCCTGGAATGCCACGCGCAATGGCGAACTGATCTACGCCACCGTGCGCGACGTGACCCAGCAACGCCAGCAGACGCTGGATCTCGCGGCCCGCCGAGGACGCCCTGCGCCAGGCGCAGAAGATGGAAGCCATCGGCCAGCTCACCGGCGGCGTGGCCCACGACTTCAACAACCTGCTCACCGTCGCCCGCACCTCCTGCGACCTGCTCAAGCGCCCCAACCTCAGCGACGCCCGCCGCGAACGCTATCTGGAGGCGATCTCCACCACCGTGGATCGCGCCGCCAGATTGACCGGGCAACTGCTGGCCTTCGCCCGCCGCCAGACGCTGGCTCCGGAGGTGTTTTCCGCGCGGGACAATGTCCTGGCCATGAGCGACATGCTGGAAACCCTGCTCGGCTCGCAGGTCGGTATCGCACTCGAGGTCAGCGACGACCCCTGCCTGGTCTATGCCGACCCCAGCCAGTTCGATACCGCCCTGGTAAACATCGCGGTGAACGCCCGGGACGCCATGAGCGATGCGGGGCGCCTGACCATCAGCGTCAGCACCGTCGCCCGCATTCCGGCCACTGCCACCCAGCCGGCCCTGGCCCTCCCGGCCGTGGCCGTCGCCCTGACGGATAACGGCAGCGGCATCGTCAGGGAGCACCTGGAACAGATCTTCGAGCCCTTCTTCACCACCAAGAGAGTCGGCCAGGGCACCGGTCTCGGCCTGAGCCAGGTGTTCGGCTTCATCAAGCAGTCCGGTGGCGAGGTGCGGGTCACCAGCGAGGTCGGTCGCGGCACGACCTTCCACCTTTACCTGCCGATCGCGCCGGCAAACGGACAGCCACCGCCCCTGGATGATGCCGGGGCAACCGCCGATGGCGGCGGGGTCACCGTCCTGGTGGTCGAGGACAATCTCGAGGTCGGCAGCTTCGCCGTCGACCTGCTGAGCGACCTCGGCTACCACGCGGTGCTGGCCGCCAATGCCGAGTGCGCCCTCGCCCTGCTCGCCGACCAGCCTGGCCGGTTCGACGTGGTCTTCTCGGATGTCGTCATGCCCGGCATGAGCGGGCTGGAACTGGCCATCGAGATCAGGCGCCTCTATCGCAGCCTGCCGATCCTGCTGACCTCGGGCTACAGCCACGTACTGGCAACCAATGGCGCCCAGGGCTTCGAGCTGATCCACAAGCCCTACTCGGCGGACGCCTTGTCCCGCCGGCTGCAGGAGATCCTCGCCGAGTGCGAGTCGCACCTGACCACCTAGCGCACCGCTGACAGACCGCTACGTCCGGGAAGGACCGGGCGCGACGGCGTACCGGAGCGCGCCGACAGCGGCCCCCCACCCCGCCCTGAGGATCGGGTAACATGCGCCGCCGCGGGCCAGTGGCCCTCTTTCTATCGGTAAGGAGTCACAGTGTTCGAGACCCAGGTCATCATCATCGGTGCCGGCGCGGCCGGTTTGATGTGCGCCCTGAGCGCCGCCGCGCGTGGGCGCCGGGTCCTGGTCCTCGACCACGCCAACAAGGCCGGCAAGAAGATCCTCATGTCCGGCGGCGGCCGCTGCAACTTCACCAACCTCTATTGCGAGCCCGCCAACTTCCTCTCGCAGAACGCACATTTCTGCAAGTCGGCCCTGGCACGCTACACCCAGTGGGACTTCATCGCCCTGGTGGCCAAGCACGGCGTGCCCTATCACGAGAAGAAGCTCGGCCAGCTGTTCTGCGACAACAAGGCCAGCGACATCCTCGCCCTGCTGCTGGACGAGTGCGAGCGAGGCGGCGTCGACATCCGCCTGGATACCTCGGTGCAGGAGATCGCCCGCCTCGAGGCAGGCGGCTATCAGCTGCAGACCAGCCTGGGCCCGGTGCGCGGCGAATCCCTGGTGATCGCCACCGGCGGCCTGTCGATCCCGACCCTGGGTGCCACCGGCTTCGGCTATCAGGTCGCCCGCCAGTTCGGCCATCAGCTGCTGCCGACCCGCGCCGGCCTGGTGCCCTTCACCATCACCGATCCGCAACTCAAGGAGTTCTGCGGCGCCCTGTCCGGCACGGCGGTGGAAGACTGCCGGATCAGCTGCAACGGCCAGAGCTTCGTCGAGAATCTGCTGTTCACCCACCGCGGCCTCAGCGGTCCGGCGATCCTGCAGATCTCCTCCTACTGGCAACCGGGCGACAGCCTCAGCATCGACCTGCTACCGCACCTCGACCTGGCCCTGTGGCTCGCCGAGCAGCGCCAGGCGCGCCCCAACAGCGAACTCAAGACGCTGCTGGGCGAATTGTTCACCAAGAAGATGGCCACCCTGCTCGCCGACAGCTGGTTCCAGTCCAAGCCCTTGAAGCAGTACACCCCCGACGAACTCAAGGCCATCGCCGCGCGCCTGCACGACTGGCAACTGGTCCCGGCGGGCACCGAGGGCTACCGGACCGCCGAGGTCACCCTGGGCGGCGTGGACACTCGCGAGGTCTCGTCCAAGACCCTGGAGTCGCTCAAGTCGCCCGGCCTGTACTTCATCGGCGAGGTGCTGGACGTCACCGGCCATCTGGGCGGTTTCAACTTCCAGTGGGCCTGGGCCTCGGGTTACGCGGCGGCGCAGTACGTCTAGGCCAGGGAAAGCGCCTTGCGCCTGGACTCAGGTAGCCGCCGACGGCCAGGTCTGGCTCGCGATGCGCAGGAAATTCCCGCCCAGGATGGCGTCGATGTCAGCGGCGCTGTAGCCCCGACCCGCCAGCTGGCGGACCAGTTCAGGTAACGCCTCGGGTTGCAGCTGGGCATGACCGTGCGGCTGTCCATAGTGGCGTGCGGGCCACCAGTCTTCAGCGTCGACGCCGGCGGGAAGGTCATGGTCGGCCAGGCACAGCTCGGTATCCAGTCCGATGCCGATATGCCGGGTCCCGACCCGCTCCGCCAGGTAGTCGATCTGGCGGACATAGCTGGCCACCGAGGCCGCGGGATCACCCAGAAAGATGCCTAGCCCGGTCAGGCCGATCACCCCATCCTGGTCGGCACAGGCGCGGATCTGCCGATCATTGATCGTCCGGGGATGGTCATGCAGCGCCCTGATGTTGGTGTGGGAAAACACCACCGGCCGCGTCGAGACCGCCATGATCTCCAGGCTGGCGCGCTCGCTCGCGTGGGCGCAGTCGAGGGTGATGCCCGCCGCATTGCCGGCCGCCACAACCGCGCGACCCAGCGTCGTCAGACCGCCGCCCGCGCCATGGCAACCCCCGGCGCAGGCGTTGTCGCGGTTGTAGGCGAGCAGCATCTGGCGTACCCCGAGAGAGGCATACAGCCCGACCATCGCCGGATCGTCGAGCAGCATGGTCGAGCCTTCGAGATCGAAGGAAACCGCCAGCTTGCCCTGCTCGCGCGCACGCTGCAGGTCGGCCACCGTGCCGACGAGGCAGAAGTGCGCGGCGTGCCGGGCGAGCCAGGCGCGAAAGCCGGCGAGGGTGCGCAGCACCGTCGCGAAACGCGTCATGTCCATGCCGACGTTGATCGACACGTGATGGAAGCCGGCCGCGCGATAGCGACTCAAGCCGGACATGTCCTGCCCCGGCACCAGTGGCAGGCAGGCATGCGCCTCCCAGCGCAGCGGCTTGAGTGCTGCTTCTCCGGCTGTGACGGCCTGCATCTTAGTCCTCCCCTCCACACGTCTCGAGGGGTTCAACATAGCATGCAGACCAGGCCCACAGATCCGCCCAGGCTGGACGGCCCGGGCCTAGCCGAAGCTGACGCCCCGCAACAGCGCCGGATCGACCGCCCGCGCCTGATAGCGCACCGCGGCCTGGCCATAGGCCTGGGGATCGAGCACCTGATCCCAGCGCGCCGGTGCCTGCTGCTGAACCGCGACGACTGCGGCTTGCGCCGGCTTGGGCTGCAGCGCGGCCTGGGCGCGTCTTTCGTTGATCTCGGCGGCCATGGCGGTGTAGCTGGCGGTGCTGAGCAGGGCGAGTGCGGCCATCTTGTTGAAGACGTTCATGGTAGGTCCTCCTGTCTTGAACACGGGGGCTGGCGTCGCCGCGGCAAGCGGTCCGGCGTCAGTCACGGTTCCACCTTGCGCCCAGGCGTCTTAACGCTGTCTTAACCCCTCTGAACCCGACCTGAACGGCTGCGACAACCTGCCCCAGGCGATGGCCACTGGCCAATTGATCTGGATCAGTTTTGCCCAGGGCCAGCAGGCGCATCCTGCAGGCAGCCGCCACTCCGTCCTGGAGCGGCGCCACGGCTCACGAGGTCGCCATGAACGGACGCCTGGTCAAAGAACTCCTGGTCATCCTGCTGATCAAGCTGGCGCTGCTGATGGTGATCAAGAGCCTCTGGTTCAACGCCCCCACGGTCCCGCCCGACGCCACCCAGGCGGTCAGCGCCCACCTGCTGGACTAGCACCCTTTCCCTTAGCTTGAGGAGATTGCCGGGATGATCTCGGAATCCGTCGTGGACCTGTCACGCCTGCAATTCGGCATGACCGCGCTGTATCACTTCATCTTCGTGCCCCTGACCCTGGGGCTGGTGGTGATCCTGGGGATCATGGAGTCGGTCTATGTGATGACCGGCAAACAGATCTACAAGGACATGACCCAGTTCTGGGGCAAGCTGTTCGGTATCAACTTCGCCCTGGGCGTCACCACCGGCCTGACCATGGAGTTCCAGTTCGGCACCAACTGGGCCTACTACTCCCACTATGTCGGCGACATCTTCGGCGCGCCCCTGGCCATCGAGGGCCTGATGGCCTTCTTTCTGGAATCCACCCTGATCGGGCTGTTCTTCTTTGGTTGGGAGCGCCTGTCCAGGGGGCAGCACCTGCTGGTCACCTGGCTGGTGGCCCTGGGCTCGAATCTGTCCGCCCTGTGGATCCTGGTGGCCAACGGCTGGATGCAGAATCCGGTCGGCGCGGAATTCAACTACGTGACCATGCGCATGGAGCTGGTCGACTTCGGCGCCCTGCTGCTCAACCCCGTGGCCCAGGTGAAGTTCGTCCACACCGTGGCCTCGGGCTACGTCACCGGCGCCATCTTCGTGCTGGCGATCTCCAGCTACTACCTGCTCAAGGGTCGCGACATCGGCTTCGCCCGGCGCTCCTTCGCCGTGGCCGCCGCCTTCGGTACTGCCGCGGTCATCTCGGTGATCGTGCTGGGCGACGAATCCGGCTATCGCGTGGGCGAGGTGCAGAAGGTCAAGCTGGCCGCCATCGAAGCCGAGTGGAACACCGAGGAAGCCCCGGCCTCCTTCACCCTGTTCGGCATCCCCAATCAACAGGAGATGCGCACCGACTACGCGGTGAAGATCCCCTATCTGATGGGCCTGATCGCCACCCGCTCCACCACCGAACAGGTCACCGGCATCAGGGATCTGGTCAGCCAATACGAGGCCCGCGTCCGCAATGGCGCCCAGGCCTATGCCCTGCTGGAGCGACTGCGCGCCGGCGACGACTCCGCCGCCACCCGCACGGCCTTCGACGCGCGCAAGCACGACCTGGGCTATGGCCTGCTGTTGAAGAAATACGTCAACGATCCCGCCACGGCCACCCCCGAGCAGGTCCGGCAGGCCGCGCGGGACACCATTCCCGGCGTCGCCAGCCTGTTCTGGACCTTCCGCCTCATGGTCGCCAGTGGCGTGCTGATGTTGGCGCTGTTCATCTGCGCCTTCTGGGCCTCGACCCGCCGCAACGAGCTGAAGAAGCCCTGGCTGCTGAAGTGGGCCCTGTTCAGCCTGCCGCTGCCCTGGATCGCCACCCAGACCGGCTGGTGGGTCGCCGAGCATGGCCGCCAGCCCTGGACCATCAGCGAGGTGCTGCCTACCCACCTGTCGGCCTCGACCCTGGCCACGGGCGATCTGCTCGGCTCCATCGGCGCCCTGGTGACCTTCTACACCCTGCTGCTGATCGTGGAGATGTACCTGATGATCCGCTTCGCCCGCCTCGGCCCGAGCAGCCTGCACAGTGGCCGCTACTACCACGAACGCGCTGCCCGGGTAGGCGACGTCCTGCGCCAGGCCGCCGTGGCCAGGCCCGCCGCTCCGGCCAACGTCTGAGGAGACCGCCATGTTCGACTATGAAGTCCTCAAGCTCATCTGGTGGGTGCTGATCGGCGTGCTGCTGATCGGCTTCGCCCTCACCGACGGTTTCGACATGGGCGCCATGATCCTGATGCCCCTGATCGGCAAGACCGACAAGGAGCGCCGCGCCGCCATCAACAGCATCGCGCCGCACTGGGACGGCAACCAGGTCTGGTTCATCACCGCCGGTGGCGCCCTCTTCGCCGCCTGGCCGATGGTCTATGCCACGGCCTTCTCCGGCCTCTACTGGGCGCTGCTGCTGGTGCTCTTCGCGCTGTTCCTGCGCCCGGTGGGCTTCGACTACCGCAGCAAGCTGGACAACACCCGCTGGCGCAGCGCCTGGGACTGGGGCCTGTTCACCGGCAGCCTGGTCCCGGCGCTGGTGTTCGGCGTCGCCTTCGGCAACCTCTTCCAGGGTGTGCCCTTCCAGCTCGACGACACCCTGAGATCCACCTATAGCGGCAGCTTCTTCGCCCTGCTCAACCCCTTCGCCCTGCTCAGCGGCCTGGTCAGCCTGGCCATGCTCTGTGCCCATGGCGGCAGTTGGCTGATGCTGCGCACCCACCAGGCGCTGGGCGAGCGCGCCCGTCGCGCCACTGGCCTGTGCGCCCTGCTCCATCTCGTCACCTTCGGTCTGGCCGGCGTCTGGCTGGCCTATGGCTTCGACGGCTACGTGCTGGTCAGCCAGGGCGATCCGGGCAGTGCCCTGAATCCGCTGCACAAGGTGGTGACCGCCGGCAATCCGGGCTGGCTGGCCAACTACCATACCCGGCCGCTGACCCTGATCGCCCCGGTCGTGGCCGTGCTCGGCAGCGTCCTGGCCCTGCTGGGCAGCAGCTGGCGCCAGGCCGGCCTGGCCTTTACCGGCACGTCCCTGGCCATCGTCGGCACCCTCGCCACCGCCGGCTGCGCGCTGTTTCCCTTCGTGCTGCCGTCGAGCCTGGACCCGGCCTCCAGCCTGACGGTCTGGGACGCCGTCTCCAGCCACAAGACGCTGGGCATCATGTTCGTCGCCGCGGCCATTTTCGTACCGCTCATCCTGGCCTACACCCTGTGGAGCTACGTGCGCATGTGGGGCAAGGTCGACGACCGCTTCATCGACGCCAACCCGCACGGCCTCTACTGAACACTGATCTCAAGGAGACTCACTCATGTGGTACTTCACCTGGATCCTCGGTGTCCTGCTCGCCGCGAGCTTCGGCATCATCAACGCCCTCTGGCTGGAAAGCACCCGGGAGCTCGATGTCCATGACGATGCCGAATGCTGAGGCCCTGCCCCGCGTCCATGCGCTCGGGCGGACGCTGTCCCTGCTGCTGGCGGCGCCCCTGGCACTGCTGCTGCTGATCCACCCGGGGCTGATGCTCGACGCCAGCGGCCACTACAGCCATCCGCTGCTCATGGCGGTCATGCTCGGCGTCTCGGCCGGGCTGGTCCATGGGGTCGGCTTCGTGCCGCGCCTGTGGCTCTGGCGCTTGGTATTCGGCCCCGTGCTGGGCTGGCCGCTGCTGGTGCTCGGCTATGCCCTGCTCTTCCGGGCGCAACTGGGCTGATTGGCGTCTGACGATAGCGCCCGGCCTTCCCGGGCGCCGTCTTCCTCACCCAGCGTACCGCTCCCCTCACGCCAATTAATAGCCTGACTATAAAGGTTCATCTGCGGGTGCCGACATAACCGGAATCGATCCTGCCCGCGCCAGCCCCCCTTGCCGCCGGCGTACCCGCTGAACGCCTCAGAGAATGCCACGATGCTCAGGAATGCCCCCTTAAGTACCAAGCTGCTGCTGATCCTGCTCCTGCCGCTGGCTGGATTCCTGGTGATCTCCGGACTCTACACCGCCGACCGCTACGAAACCTTCAAGGACATGGAGCACACCGTGACCGCCAGCGCCACGGCGCAGCGTATCAGCGCCGTGGTCACCAGCCTGCAGCGTGAGCGGGGCGCCAGCGGCGTCTTCCTGGGCAGCGGCGGCAAGTCGATGCAGGACAAGCTCAAGACCTTCCGCCAGGACAGCGACCAGGCCCATGGCGAGCTCAAGGCCCTGGCCAGCGGTAGCGATGCCGCTATCCAGAGCCTGCTGCGTGCCCTGGACGGGCTGGCCGATCTGCGCACCAAGGTCGACGGCCTGGCGCTCAACAGCACCCAGTCCGGTGCGGCCTATACCGACCTGATCAAGACGCTGATCGGCTACACCCATTCCCTGGAAGCCGGTGTCGACGATCCGACCATCCTGCGCGCCCTGGGCGCCCTCAACCTGTTCGTCGAGATGAAGGAGCGCGCCGGCCGCGAGCGCGTGCTGCTGGGCCTGGCCTTCAACCAGAATCGCTTCGACGCCGGTCTGCTGTCGCGCTTCGCCCGCAACCTGGGCGAATTCTCCGCCTACGCCGACGCCTTCGAGCGCAAGGCCACGCCCGATTTCATCCGCCAGCTCGACGACACCTTCAAGCAGCCCAGCGCCCAGGAAGTCAGCCGCCTGCAACAGCTGGCCTTTACCGTCCCCCTAGGCGATGCCCTGGGCGTCAAGCCGGAGGACTGGTTCAACCTGGCCACCCAGCGCATCGATCTGATGGGCAAGGTCGAGGCGGACCTCGGCGCCAGCGTCGGCGCCCAGGCCGAGCAGGCCCGCGCCAAGGCCAGTCGCGACCTCTGGATCACCCTCGGCCTGGTGCTGCTGGTGCTGGTGGCCGTCTCGGCCCTGGCCTGGGTGATCATTCGCAACATCAAGCAGGCGGTGGAGCAGGTCAACGCGACCCTTACCCGCCTCGCCACCCGTGATCTCACCGCGCGCTGTGGCTATCGGGGCCGCGATGAATTCGGCACCATCACCGGCAACCTCAACCTGATGAGTCAGGAACTTGGCCAGGTGATCCAGGAGATCGGCGCGGCCACCGTGCAGGTTGCCACCGCCGCCGAAGAGGCCTCGGCCGTCGCCATCCAGACCAGCCAGAACGTCGCCCAGCAGCGCCTGGGCACCGACCAGGTCGCCACCGCCATCGCCGAGATGAGCGCGACGGTCAAGGACGTCGCCCGCAGCACCACCGAAGCCGCCGAAGGCTCGCGTCAGGTCGAGGGCAACACCAGCCAGGGCCGCCGCGAACTCCAGGCTACCATCGGCCTGGTGCAGGGCCTCTCGGTGCAGGCCGAGCGGACCTCGGAGATCATCGCCGAACTCAAGCACGAGAGCGACGCCATCTCCTCGGTGCTGGACGTGATCCGCGGCATCGCCGAGCAGACCAATCTGCTGGCCCTCAACGCCGCCATCGAAGCCGCCCGCGCCGGTGAAGCCGGCCGTGGCTTCGCCGTGGTGGCCGACGAGGTGCGCTCCCTGGCGCAGAAGACCCAGCAATCCACCGGCAGCATCCAGCAGATGATCAGCCATCTGCAGAGCGGCTCCGACCGCGCCACCCAGGCCATGCAGGAGACCCTCAGCCAGGTACAGACCGGTGCCAGCAGCGTGGTCCGCGCCGGCGATTTGCTGGGCGAGATCGCCGAGGGCGTGACCCTGATCAACGACCGCAACATCCAGGTCGCCTCGGCCGCCGAGCAGCAGAGCCAGGTCGCCGAAGAGATCAGCCGCAACGTCAACGACATCAACGACCTGGTGATCCAGGTCAGCGCCGGTGCCGAGCAGACCGCCGTCACCAGTCGCGAACTGGCTCGGCTCGCCGAACAGCAGCAGGCGCTGGTCGGCCGCTTCCGGGTGGCCTGAGGCTGCCACGCGTGCTGGCAACCGGCAGGCCGAAACGGGCCCGCCGTGGCCTGGCACGCGGTGATCGGACGCGGCTGGGCTTCAGCGTCCCACCCTGAAATCCGCCGGATTCAAGGCGTAGCGGCGCAGCTTTACGTAGAGCCCGGCACGGGAGATACCGAGCTGGGCGGCGGTTTGCCGAAGGTTGCCACGGGTCTGTGCCAGGGTCGCACGGATCAGCTCCCGCTGACCCACTTCAAGTGGCGTGAGCCGATCGCCTGCGGTATCCGTGGCTAGCGCACTGGTGACCAGCGAAGGAGGCAGGTCCAGCGGCTGGATGAGCGGTCCCTGGGCCAGATTGACCGCCCGTTCGATGACGTTTTCCAGCTCTCGTACGTTGCCAGGCCAGCCATGGGTCATCAGCAGCGTCAGCGCCTCGTCCGCGATGGCCAGCGGCGGGCGCTCCAGCTGACGGCTCAGGGCCTTGAGCAGCGTCGCCACCAGCAGGGGAATGTCGTCGCGGCGCTCACGCAACGGCGGTACCTGCAGGGAAAGCACATTGAGGCGATAGAAGAGATCCTCGCGGAAGCTCCCGCTCGCCACCGCCTGGGCGAGATCGCGGTGGGTGGCGGCGATCACCCGAACGTCGATCGCCTGGGCCTTCTTGGCGCCGACCCGCGTCACCTCGCCCTCCTGCAGCACCCGTAGCAGACTGACCTGAGCCTCGAGAGGCATGTCGCCGATCTCGTCGAGAAACAGGGTGCCACCGTCTGCCAGTTCGAACTTGCCGGCCGCGCCGCCGCGCGCAGCGCCGGTGAAGGCACCCTCGACGTGTCCGAACAACTCGCTCTGCACCAGATCACGCGGGATGGCTCCACAGTTCACTGCGACAAAGGGGCCATGGCGGCGGACGCTGGCGTTGTGGATCGCCTGGGCGAACAGCTCCTTGCCCACGCCGCTCTCCCCCAGCACCAGCACTGTCGCCTCGCTGCGGCTGGCTGCCTGCGCGACCCGCAAGCTGCTCTGCAGCGCCGGCGAACGGCCCTGGATATCGGTAAAACTGTAGCGCGCCCGAGTACCCAGCAGCTGGCGGGTGATCTCGCGGATACGGCGATTCTCCCGTAGCGACAGCACCCAGCCCCCCTGGGCGATGGGCGCGGCGGAGGCCAGGCACGGCAAGCCGCTGCCGTCTGGCAGCAACAGGGTGAGGTCACGATCCTGACGCTCCCAACGGCGATCCAGCCACAGGTCGAGATCGGTCTCCTGGGCGATCAAACTGGCGAACGGCCGACCGCGCTGCGGATCGTCGAGCTGCAACAAACGGCGGGCATAGCCGTTCAGGCTGCGGATACGGCGGTCCTCGTCGAGCAGGATGACCCCTTCGTTGAGCACCTCCAGCACCCGCTGCTGTTCGTCCAGTAGCGCTTTGAGCGCTAGCTGGCGGGAAATGGCCTCCGCCGCTGCCTGCACCGTGCCCAGGGTATGGCAGTGAAAATTGCCCACCGCCGCGGTGAGCGTCAGGGCGCCCAGCAGTCGCCCCTGGGGATCACGCACCGGGGCGGAGGCGCAATGCATCCGCCGCTCCCGGAGCTCGCGCTTGAAGTTCTCGCCGGCCAGGACGAATACCAGTCGCCGCTCGCGCAGAGCCAGCCCCGTGCAGTTGGTGCCCTGCACCTCCTCCAGCAGGCGACTGCCCAGTGGCGTGAGGTCGACCCCGCAGGCGGCGAGCGTCACGCCGTCGGCATCGGCGAGATTGAGGTGTCCATCCGGGTTGTAGCTCAGCAGGTCGGCCATGATCGGCGCGGCGATGTCCAAAAGCTCCCGCAGACGTTCCAGGCGCCGAGCCAGGTCCGGCGGATCGATGAACTCGTAGTGGAATTCTCCCGCGTCGATGCCCGTGGCGCGACTGCGCAGCCAGGAAGCTCGGATGACCGGCCGTACCCCGGGCAGTTCGTCCGCGCCTGCCAGGCACGCCCTCCAGGCGGCATTCAGCTCACCCTGGACGCGCTCGGCTACCGTCGCCCGCTGCAACTCGGTGACGAACAGCAGTTCCTGAGCCAGTTCGTCCGAGGCGCGTTGCTCCTCCATCCCCCCTCCTTGTCCAACGATTGGACATGTCCAGCTAGACATGTCTTTTTTATAGACATACCGAGGCCCTGGCAAGCCCGGAAAGCCGCAGGAATGGGGGTCTTCCAGCGCTGGCATGGCGGTTGCTCCTGTTCTCCTGGCTTCACCGCCGGTGCCTACAACAATCACAAGAGGATGCCTCATGCCCCAGACGAAGACCCCCCTGTCCCTCGGCCTCATCGGTACCGGCCGCATGGGTACCTTCCATGCCACCGCCCTCGCCCGGCACCTGCATGGCGCTCGCCTGGTCGCCCTGGCCGATCCGGCGCCCGGCGCCGCGGCGCGACTCGGCGAGACGCTGGACGTCGCGCATATCCATACCGATCCCCAGGCGCTGATCGACAATCCTGCCGTGGAAGCCGTGGTCATCGTCGCCCCGGCCCGCAGTCACGCCGAGCTGGTGGTGGCCGCCGCCCGGGCCGGCAAGCCGGTGTTCTGCGAAAAGCCCATGGCCGTGACCCTGGAAGAGGCCGACCGGGCCATCGCCGCTTGCGCTGAAGCAGGGGTCGCCCTGCAGGTGGGTTTTAATCGGCGTTTTGCAACCAGTTTCCGGACCGCCCACGAGCTGATCAGCCAGGGACGCATCGGCACGCCTCAGCTGCTGCGCTCGCTCACTCGCGATCCGGCGCTGCACGATCCGGCGGCGGTAAAACCCTGGACCATCTTCCTGGAAACCCTGATCCACGACTTCGACACCCTCAACTTCTTCAATCCGGGCGCCCGCGCCGTGCAGGTCTACGCGGTGGCCGACGCCCTGGTGCGCCCCGATTTCCGTGACCGCGGCTTGCTGGACACCGCCGTGGTGACCCTCCGCTACGACAACGGCGCCATCGCCACCGCCGAGGCGAATTTCCAGGCGGTGTATGGCTACGACGTGCGCGGCGAGGTGTTCGGCAGCGCGGGGATGCTGACCGCCGGGGACGCCCGGACCAGCGAGCTGGTCTGCTACGGCGCCGAAGGCATCAGCCAGACCACCCAGCGCTCCGACGCCGAGTTGCTGCGCGACGCCTACCTGGCCGAGCTGCGCGCCTTCGTCGATGCCGTGCGCGAGGGCACCCCGGTGCCGGTGGGCGGCAACGATGCCCGGGCGGCGCTGGCGATCGCCCTGGCAGCCATCGAATCGGTGCAGACCGGCCAGCCGGTCGCCGTCGCGGAGTGAAGCCCATGACCTCATCGCCCTTCATCCTGGCCGTCAGCGCCGAAATGGTCTTTCTCGACCTGCCCTTCGTCGAGCGGGTCCGCCGCCTGCACGCCCTGGGCTTCGCCGTGGAGATCTGGGACTGGACGCGTCACGACATCGACGCCCTGGCCGCCACCGGCGCGCGCTTCACCTCCATGACCGGCTATGTCTCAGGCGACCTGGTGAGCGCCGAAGGCCGTGCCGCCCTGCTCGCCAGTGCCCAGGAATCCCTGGCCGTGGCCGAGCGCCTGGCGTGCCCCTCGCTCAATCTGCATGGCACCGGCCTGGACCCGCGCGGCTTGCCGGTCAGGCCACTGGTCGAGGTGGGCGGCCATCACTGGCTGGCGGCGCGTGACACCCTCGCCGAGATCGCCCGCCTGGGCGAGTCCGCTGGCCGGGTCTTCCTGCTGGAGAACCTCAATACCGCCGTGGACCATCCCGGCGTGCCCTTCGCCCGCGCCGAAGACACCCTGGCCCTGATCGAGGCGGTCGCCAGTCCCTACCTGCGGCTCAACCTGGACCTCTACCATGCCCAGATCGGCGAAGGGAACCTGATCGAGCTGATCCGTCGGGCCGGGTCGGCTATCGGGGAAATCCAGGTAGCCGATGTCCCGGGGCGCTTTGAGCCGGGGACCGGCGAGATCCACTACCCGGCCATTGCCCGGGCCCTCGCCAGGCTCGGCTATCGCGGTGTGGTCGGCCTCGAAGGCTGGGCTGCCGAAGGTGATACCGAGCGTGCGCTGGAGCGCTTCAGAACGGCCTTCACCCTGTAATTCCCGATAGATGTTTTCGCTCGCATAACAACAAGAGGAACTGAACATGCTGCTTCGCAACCTGCTGTGCGCCGCCTTCGCCCTCGCCCTGACACCCCTGGCCCTCGCCGACTACCGTATCGGGGTCAGTATCGCCAAGGTCGACGACAACTTCATGACCTATGTCCGCCGCAATTTGGAGGAGGCGGGCAAGGCGGAAAAGATCAGCCTGCAATTTGAGGATGCCCAGGGCGACGTCGTTCGCCAGCTGAACCAGGTGCAGAGCTTCCTGGCGCAGAACGTGGATGCCGTGATCGTGCTGCCGGTGGACACCGCCGCCACCGTCAACATTACCCGCGCCGCGACCACGGCCAAGGTCCCACTGGTGTACGTCAACCGGCGTCCGGACGATCCCAAGCTGCCCGCCGGCGTGGTCGCCGTGGCCTCGGACGACCAGCAGGCCGGGCAGTTGCAGGGGCAGTTCATCGCCAAGCAGCTGAACGGCAAGGGCAGCGTCGTCCTGATCATGGGCGAGCTGACCCAGAACGCCACCCGCGGTCGCTCCGAGGGTCTCAAGGAAGCGCTCAGGGCTTACCCCGACATCAAGGTGATCGCCCAGCAGAACGCGGATTGGGACCGCAGCAAGGGCATGGACCTGACCAGCAACTGGCTGACCGCCGGGACCCATTTCGACGCCATCGTCGCCAACAACGACGAGATGGCCATCGGCGCCGCCATGGCGCTGCAACAGGCCGGAATGGGCAAGGGTCAGGTTCCGGTGGTGGGGGTGGATGGTCTGCCCGACGGTCAGGCGGCCATCAAGCGCGGACTGCTGGCCGCCTCGGTGTTCCAGGACCCCCGCGGCCAGGCCGTGCAGGCGGTGCAATCCGCGCTCAGGATGATCCGAAAGGAATCGGTCCAGGCGGATGTCTGGGTGCCGTACGAGCTGATCACGCCCGGTAACCTGGCGGATTACACCGCTCGTTTCAAATAGCGACTGGGCGCGCGCCAGCCTGAACGCTGGCGTCCCGAAAGGGTACGGGGCGCTGTCGGAAAAGAGCGATCACCCTGCGCGAACGCCCCTGGAAGGCTGAAAACCGAGTCCCGGGGCAGCTCAGCCCCGCGTCCGGCGGCAGCAAGGCTTCATTGCCGGTCCCTTGCGCCTCCGGCGAGCCGCTCGCCCACCGTCAGGGCCAGTCCTTTACCAGCGACCTGAAGTAGAGGGTGAAGATCAGCCGTACATCCATGAGCGGCGAGAAGATGTCCTGGTCACGAAGGATGCCAGCCAGCGTGCCGCAAAACAGGCTATGCAGCTGTAGGCTGGCACTTCTCGGCGTCACCGCGGCCCGCAGACGCTGCTCTTGGCCGTCGAAAAGGCGTTCGACGAGCGCTACGAATTCGCGGGTCAAGGCATTTTCCCGCTGTTCGACTTCCTGCAGTTCCAGCGTGAATTCGCAACGGTGCATCAGGATGGTCATGACTCGACGCTCCCGTCCCGGCTGAACGAATTTCTCCATGCACTCGACGCACAGTTCGTACAGCCTCATCAGGCAATCGCCTTCCCCATCCGCACTCAGCTGTTGGGTGACTTCGTCAAGCGGAATGCGGATGCGATTGAGCATCTCATGGACCAGCTGCCCCTTGTCCCTGAAGTGCCAATACACCGCTCCTCGAGTGAGCCCGCACTCTCTGGCGATCATTTCGAGGCTGGTGCGTGAGACACCATTGGTGAGAAACAGCGCCTCGGCTGCATCCAGAATGGTCTGCCGGGTTTGCTCAGCGTCTTCCTTCGTACGGCGCATGGGTCTCTCGTTTCAATGGCCTCTGTTTCGCCAGCTTAACGTCTAGCCGGCCTTTTACAAACATTCTTGCATGTATGCTTCCATGGACTGTCTTCCGGTATTCCCGGACGATGCGTGCTCGTCTGACCTGGGAACTACTCAGGTGCCATCAGCCCAGGCAGGGGTTCTGGACAGCGCCTGAAGAAAAACAGGAAGAGCGCCTTCTCTTCCTGGTGGACTCAATTGTTATCTGAAACGACGCAGGGAACGCCGCTCCTACCGCTATGCGAGTCCAAAAATCATGTGCACCGCCGCGAGCATGGGCTGCCGGGACACGCGGGCCTGTATGTTCAGCAACTATCAGGCCCCCAGCCAACGCCTGAACAGCACACTGGCGTTCACCCCACCGAAACCGAAGCCATTGGACAGGGCGTAGTCGATCGCCAGCGGTCGAGCCTGCAGGGCGACGAGATTCAGGCCTTCGGCAGCCGAATCGGGGTGCTGCAGGTTCAAGGTCGGCGGCACGATCTGGTCGCGCAGCGCAAGCACGGTGAAGATGGCCTCGATACCGCCCGCGGCACCCAACAGATGCCCAGTGCTCGACTTGGTCGAGGTGATGGCCACTGGGGACGCGTCGCCAAAGACCGCGCGGATGGCCGCCAGCTCGCCCTTGTCGCCCACCTGCGTGGAGGTAGCGTGTGCGTTGATGTGCTGGACCTTGGTCGCGTCGATCCCGGCCTGGCGCAGCGCCTGCTCCATGGCGCGACGGGCACCGCTACCGTCTTCCGGGCCGGCGGTGAGATGGTAGGCATCGGCGCTGGTACCGTAGCCCACCAGTTCGGCCAGCGGCGTAGCGCCTCGTGCCAGGGCATGCTCCAGGGTCTCGATCACCAGCAGCCCCGCGCCTTCGGCCATGACGAAGCCGTCGCGATCCCGGTCGAAGGGGCGCGAGGCCTCCTGCGGACGCTCGTTGAATCCCGTGGACAGGGCCCGGGCGACAGCGAAGCTACCCAGGCTCACGCGGTTGATGGCCGCCTCGGCCCCGCCGCAGAGGGCGATATCGGCTTCGCCGCTGCGGATCAGCCGGGCGGCGTCGCCGATGGCCTGGACACCGGCGGCGCAGGCGGTGATCGGCGCGCCCAGCGGACCGCGGAAGCCGTGCTGGATGGAGACGTTGCCCGCCGCCATGTTGGCCAGGAACGAGGGCGCGGTGAATGGCGAGAGTCTTCGCGGACCGCGGGCGTCGGTGGTCCGCACCGCCTCGGCGATGGCGCCGAAGCCGCCGACGCCAGAGGCGATGATGGTCGCCGTTCGCTCCCGTTGCGCCTCGCTGGTCGGCTGCCAGCCGGCCTGATCGAGCGCTTCCTTGGCCGCCACCAGAGCGAACTCGATGAAACGATCCATCTTCTTCAGGTCCTTGGCGGCGATGGCCACCAGGGGGTCGTAGCCCGCCTCCGGATCGTCGGCGCGGCTCGGGACCTGACCGGCGATGAGACTGCCCACCCCGTCGCTGACTTCGGCCGGCAGCAGGCTGAGGCCCGAGCGCCCCGCCAGCAGCCGCGCCCAGACGGCGTCGGTGCCACAGCCCAGCGGACTGACCGTTCCCAGGCCGGTCACCACGATGCGTGTTCTGTCGTTGACTTGCATTGCCTTACCTCTTTTCTCGATGGACGAGGCGCCTGCGGGCGGCCTCGTGTCTTGTTCGCGTCCGATCACGGCGCAATTGCCAGGTCGGAGGACAGGGAATCACCGCGGGCGGGTGGCCTGATGCGGAACCAGATCGCATACATGGCCGGCAGGAACACCAGGGTAAGCACCGTACCGGCGAGGGTGCCGCCGATGAGGGTGTAGGCCAGGGTGCCCCAGAACACCGAATGGGTAAGCGGAATGAAGGCCAGCACCGCCGCCAGCGCCGTGAGGATCACCGGTCTTGCGCGCTGCACGGTCGCCTCGACTACCGCCTGGAAGGGTGGCAGGCCGTCCTGCTCGTTCTGGTGGATCTGCCCTATCAGGATCAGGGTGTTGCGCATCAGGATGCCCGACAGCGCGATCAGCCCGACCAGGGCGTTGATACCGAAGGGTTGCTGGAAGAGGATCAGCGTAGGGACGACCCCGATCAGCCCCAGCGGGCTGGTCATGAAGACCATGATCATCGCTGCCATGGAACGTACCTGCAGGATGATGATGAGCAGCGTCAACGCGATCATCAGCGGGAAGATCGGCAGCATCGCCGCCATCGCCTTGCCCGACTCTTCGATGGCGCCCGCCTGCACGATCCGATAGCCCGCCGGCAAGCGCTCGATGATCGGCTGCAGCTGCTTGAGCACGGCAGTGGAAACGTCTGGCGGTTGCAGCTCTTCGGCGATATCGCCGCGCACCGTGATCGTCGGCACCCGATCGCGCCGCCGCATGAGGGGCTCTTCCATCTGCACCTCCAGGTCGCCGATCTGCGACAGCGGAATGCGTTGGCCCTGGGCGCCAACCAGCGTCAGATCGCGCAACCGCGCAGGATCGAGGCGAACGTCGCCCGCCGCGCGCGCAACCACCTGGACGGTACGAATGTCTTCGCGCACCGCCGTAACCGGCACGCCGCTGAGCAGGAATTGCAGCTGCTGCGCCACGGAGCTCGAGCTCAGGCCTAGCGCCTGCAGGCGATCCTGCTGCAACTTGAAGCGCAGGACCGGCGTACGCGTGCCCCAATCGCTGTTGACGGTGCGCATCAGCGGACTGGCGCGCATCACCTGCTCCACCTCCCCCGCCACCCGCCGCAGCACCTGCGGGTCGGGACCGCTCACGCGAAAGGCGACCGGGAATGGCGAATAGGGCCCGAACACCAGTTGGGTGACCCGCAGCTGTGCCTCCGGCGCGAGTCCGGCGGCAATGGCGTCACGCAGCCGCAGCTTGAGAGCTTCGCGGGCCTCGGGATTGTCGGTGCGGATGATGATCTTGGCGAAGGACGGATCCGGCAGTTCCGGGCTCATGGCGAGAAAGAAGCGGGGTGCGCCCTGTCCGATGTAAGACGTCACGATCCGGGCGTCGTCCTGCTGGGCGAGCCAGGCCTCGACCTTGGCGGTCGCCCGCTCGGTCTCGGTGATCGAGGTGCCATAGGGCATCTGCACCTCCACCATCACCTCGGGGCGATCGGAGATGGGGAAGAACTGCTTCTTGACGACAGCCATGCCCAGGATGGCGGCCACGAGCAGGCCGATCACCAGCAGCGCGACCAGCCACTTGCGCGCAATCACCTGGCCGAGAACGCGGCGGAAGCGGTGGTAGCGCGGCGTATCGTAGAGCGCACCATGGCCACCCTCGACCGTCCTGGTCTCCGGCAGCAGCTTGACGCCCAGGTAGGGTGTGAAGACCACCGCCACGAGCCAGGAGGTGATCAGCGCGATGCCGACGATCCAGAACATGTTGCTGGTGTATTCACCTGCAGCGGACTGAGCAAAGCCATTGGGCATGAAGCCCACGGCGGTCACTAGAGTGCCGGCCAGCATGGGGGCGGCGGTATGGCTCCAGGCATAGGCCGACGCCTTGACCCGGCTATAGCCCTCCTCCATCTTCACCACCATCATCTCGATGGCGATGATGGCATCGTCCACCAGCAGCCCCAGGGCCAGGATCAGCGAGCCCAGGGTAATGCGATCGAAATTCTTGCCGGTGGCTGCCATGACGAGAAACACCGCCGCCAGCGTCAGGGGGACCGCGGCCGCCACGACGATGCCCACCCGCCAGCCCATGCTGACGAAGCACACCACCATCACCACCAGCAGGGCGACAAAGAACTTGATCATGAATTCGTCGACCGACGAGGCGATGTTGACCGCCTGGTCGGTGACCTTGGTCAGGCTCATGCCCAAGGGCATCTCAGCGCTCATGGCGCCAACTTCGCTTTCAAGGGACTTGCCGAGATCCAGGCCATTCCAGCCGTCGCGCATGACGATGCCCAGCAGGAGGGCCGGCTCGCCACCGCTGCGGATGACGAAGGTGGCCGGGTCTTCATAGCCACGCGTCACCGTCGCGATGTCCGCCAGCTTGAAGGTGCGCCCTCTGACGATCACCGGGGTGTCGCGAATGGCATCGAGCCGTTCGAAGGCACCATCCAGGCGAACAAAGACCTCGGGGCCGCGGGTTTCGATGGAGCCCGCGGGAGTCAGGACATTCTGGGCATTGAGCGCGGCAAAGATGTCCTGCGGTGCGACCCCCAGGGTCGCCAAGCGATCATGGGAAAACTCCACATGGATGCGTTCGGTCTGCTCACCCAGGATATTGACCTTCTTGACCCCCGGCACATGCAGCAGGCGCTGGCGCAGCGTTTCCGCCTCGCGCGCCAGCAGCCGCTGCGGCTCGCCCCGGGCCTTGAGCGCGAAGAGCGCGAAGGTGACATCGGCGTATTCATCGTTGACCATTGGCCCGATCACCCCGGCGGGCAAGGTCTTGGCTTCGTCACTGATCTTCTTGCGCGCCTGGTAGAACTCCTCCGGGACCTCGGCCGGCGGCGTTCGGTCGAGCAGCGTCAAGGTGGTGAAGGCCAGCCCCGGACGGGTATAGGTTTCCGAGCGGTCGTACCAGCGCAATTCCTGCAGGCGCTTTTCCAGCTTCTCGGCGACCTGATCCTGCATCTCCTGCGCCGTGGCCCCCGGCCAGGCCGTGATGATGGTCATGACCTTGACCGTGAAAGCCGGGTCTTCAGCCCGCCCCAACTTGAAGAAGGCCAGCACCCCACCGACCGAGATCAGCAGGATCAGAAACAGGGTGATCGAGCGCTCGCGGACGGCCAGCGCCGACAGATTGAATCGGCTGTCGCTCACGGCTGCTTTCCTTCCAGCGCATTGTTGGCATCTGCAGCCAAGCGGATCGTCTGGCCTTCGTGAAGCAGATGAGCGCCGAGGGCCACGACCCTGTCACCCGGCAGGAGGGGGCCGTCCACCAGGGCGGTGTCATCCGCCAGCTGGCGAACCTGCACGGGTACCCAGGCGACCTGCTCGGGCGAGCCCTGGATACGCCAGACCCCTGCGCCCCTGCCCTCGTCGTACAGAGCGCCCAAGGGCACCTTCAAGGCATTCGCCCGCGGCACGGACTCTTCCGGAATGCGCAGTCTCACCGTTGTGCCCAGGGGCGCATTGGCCAGCGCCCCTTCGAGCACATAGCGCGCCTCGAAGGTACGCGTCTCGCGGTCGGTGCTATCCGACAACTGCCGCAGCCGAGCCGGTCCCGGCTGTTGCGCACCGCCCAAACGGCTGGCTTGGGCCAGGGAGCCAAGTGCCGGACGCAAGGTCTCCGGTAGCTGGACGACGACCTCTCGGGCGCCCGCGCGAGCCAGGCGCATGACGATCTGTCCAGCGGCTACGACCTGCCCGGGCTCGGCCAGCGTATCGACCACGGTGCCCTCCGCATCGGCCACCAGGACGGCATAACGGCTGGCGTTGAGGGCTACCTCCGCCTGGGCTTCGGCAGCCTTGAGCTGGGCCCTCGCCGTATCCGCAGCCGCCTTGATCTGATCGTAGCCGGAGACCGAGATTGCCCCTGTACCTCGCAGGTCTCGATAGCGGGACTCATCGTCTGCCGCCTGGCGAGCCCGCGCCTGGGCCGCGGCCACGGCTTCGCGCTGTGCCTGCAGGGCCAGCTGCAGATCGATGGGATCAAGCTTCAGCAGCGGCTGCCCGCGCTTGACGAATTCACCGATGTCCACCAGCCGTTCGGCGACCTTGCCTGTCACGCGAAAACCCAGATCGCTCTGGATCCGCGCGGCGACGATACCGGTAAAGGTACGACCGGCGCTCTCGGCGGGCTCCGCCATCGCAACGCGCACCAAAGGCGCCTGCGTACGGGGATCGCCCTGGGAAGGGGCGTTGCACCCGCCAAGGGACAGCGAGAGGACTGTAGCCCCCACAGCGGCGGAAAGCAGACGGTGCGCGAACATGGAAGCTCCGAGAGGATGCCAGCAGAGCGCGCAATGTGATACCAGTGACCATTTTAGTCAATAGTCACAAAGCAATTTAAGGCGCGAGGCTGCGCAGCACCAGGTTAGCCACCTGGGTGGGAGCGACGTCGAAATGCTCGAAGCTGTGCTGCAGCATCAGCGGATTCAGATAGGGTCGAAGCACGAGATAGGTCGCCATCGTCACGTCGTCGATCGGCGTCTTGCGCTCGAACTGTCCTTCCCAGCGCCCCTGCACCAGGATCTCCTTGAGCAGCGCCTGCACCCGCGCTTCGTAGCCGATCGTGGCCGGCCAGCGACCCGACGCCGCCGAGATCGCGATTTCGTACAGCTTCCGATCGTCGGAAAACAGCTGCAAGGTTGCCGTCGCCAGGCTCTGGAACAGCCTTCTGAGCTTCTCGTGCGGCTGGTTGGTCGAAGTAACCGCGGCCCTGGCCTCTGCCTCGATTCGGCTCAGGCAATCCGCACAGATGGCCTCGCCGATCGCCTGCTTCGAATCGAAGAATTTATAGATGTAGGCCTTGGAAAATCCGATGCTCCTGGCGAGTTCGGACACCGTGGTTTTCTCGTAGCCATAAAGGCTGAAGTGTTCTTTCGCCGCCACCATGATCTGGTGGCGCACGTCGTGCTCGGCCGGTCCGCGGGCCTGGCCAGGTGAAACGGATTCGGTAGTCATGGAGAGAGGCGTTCCGGCAGTTGCAAAATGAAACGGAAGGTGACCAATATACAAATTAGTCACTAAAACCGTTCAGGCGTTGCTCAGGATAAAAGCCCATGCGTTCCAGACTCCAGATTATTCTGCTCACCAGCGCCACTCTGGCGAGCGGCTGTACCGTGGGGCCTGACTACCGCGCCCCTGAAGTTGCGCTCCCGGCAAGCTTCCAGCGGGAGCCGGTGCCAGCGCCCCTGGCCGATCAGGCGCTGGCTGGCTGGTGGGACCGCTTCAACGATCCGCTCCTGAGCCGCCTGGTAAACCAGGCCCTTGCGCAAAATCTCGACCTGGCTCAAGCCAACGCACGCATTACCCAGGCTCGCGCCGGCGTTACGGCGGCCAACGCCGCGCTGTTGCCAGTAGGCGACCTTGATGGCCAAGCCGGTCGTGCCTACCAGTCTCGGGAGACACCGCTTGGACGGGTGCTGGCTTCATCGCCCGGCTATGACAGGAGCGGCTCCTCTTATGAAGTCAATCTCGACGCAAGCTGGGAGCTGGACGTGTTCGGCGGCCTGCGCCGAGATCGCGAGGCCGCCCGGGCCGACTACCAGGCCACCCTGGCCGGCGCCCGCGCCGTGCGGCTGGCCGTGGCTGCCCAGACCGCTGATCTCTATGTCGGCATCCGCGGTCTGCAGACCCGCCTGGCGATCGCTCGGCGTCAGGTCGACACCCAGCAGGGGTTGCTGTCGATGGTCAGGCTATTGAACAGCAAGGACCTGGCGACCGACCGGGAGCTACGCCAGGCCGAAGGGGGATTGGCCGAGGTTCAGGCTTCGATACCCGGTCTGGAGTTCTCGCTGGAGCGGGCGATGAATGCGCTGGACGTGATGCTGGCGACACCACCTGGTACCTGGCGTGCCCAACTGGCTGGCGCCGCGTCCATCCCCAGCGGCCCCCGACTCGATACGGCAGGCACGCCTGCCGACCTGCTCCGGCGGCGTCCGGACCTGATCGCGGCCGAGCGCCGTCTCGCTGCCGCCAATGCCCGGATCGGCGCAGCGATGGCCGAGTACTATCCCAGGATCTCCCTGAGCGCCCTGCTCGGCAGCGCCACCACGATTTCCAGTGGCAACCTCTTCAGCCACGACGCCAATCAGGCGCTGGGTACCCTGGGCGTACGCTGGCGGCTGTTCGACTTCGGACGGATCGATGCGCAGATCCAGGCGGCCAAGGGCCAGGGTGCGGAATTGCTGGCGGCCTATCGGCTGGCGGCGTTGCGCGCCACCGAAGACGTCGAAGATGCCCTCACCAGCCAGCTGAAGCGCGAAGAGCAGGTCACTCTGCTGACGGCGGGCGAAGCCTCTCTCAGAAAAGCCCGACAGGCCTCCGCCCTTGCCTACCAGAAGGGCGTGGTACCCCTGGTCGACGTTCTGCAGGCCGATGAGCGCCTGCTACGCACTGCCGATGCACGTGCCCAGGCGCAAACGGCAGCAGCACAGGCGGCAGTAGGGACTTTCAAGGCGCTAGGTGGAGGCTGGCAACCCGCTTCCCCCGCCGCCTTGAGCCTGCGATAGGAGAAGACGACCGGGCCGGCCCGAGCGGCTGTCCGGTCCAAAAGCCTGGATTCTGCATCGCGACCTCGGCAAGGCGGCTGGCCATACTGGGTACCCATGGCCGGCACCGGCCAGCCTCCCAGGAAGACGACCCTTCCAGTCGTCCCATGCCAGCAGGTTGAGACACGCCCAATGCAACCCTTCGCCCTCTACCTCCTGCTGTGCGGCCTCACCATCGCCAGCCCCGGCCCGGGCGTACTGCTCACGACCACCAATGCGCTGCAGCTGCGGCTGCGCGGCGCCCTGCCGGGCATCCTCGGGGTGGTGCTGGGCATACTGCTGGTGGCCGTCCTGGCCAGCACCGCGCTCGGCGCCCTGGTGAGCAGCTCGCCGCGGGCCCTGCAGGGATTGCAACTGGTCGGCGCGCTCTATCTGGGCTGGCTGGGACTGCGGCGTCTGCGCAGTCCTGCGTCCCAGGGCCGGCAGCCTGCCGCCACGCGGCCTTCGGTCAGCGGTGCCAGACACCTCCTGCAGGGCCTGCTGGTGTCCCTGACCAACCCCAAGCTGATCCTCTTCTTCCTGGCGCTGTTTCCGCCCTTCATCCAGGCGGATCGCCCGGTGTTGCCGCAGCTGATGCTGCTGGTGGCGACCTTCTGCCTGATGAGCTTCATCATCCATTGCAGCTACGCCGGGGCAGCGACAGTCCTGAGCGCCCGCCTGACCTCGGGTACCACCCTCGCCCGGCTGCAGCGGGCGGCTGGCGCATTCTTTCTGGTGTTCGCCGCGCTGTTGCTGGGAGCGGCCCTGGGCGCCCCCAGCGCCTAGTGCGCGACCAGGGTCCGGCTGGCGTCGTTCGACGCTTCCCGTGGCTGTGACTGCTCCTGCCGCAAGGCCGCAAAACGCGCCGGGGACAGCGGCCGCTGCAGGTGGAAGCCCTGGGCCTGGTCGCATTTGAGGTCGGCGATGCGCGCCAGCTGGCCGGCGGTCTCGATGCCCTCGGCCACCACCGTCAACGACAGTGCCCGCCCCATGCTGACGATGGCCTCGACGATGGCGGCATTGCTCTCGCTCACCTCGATGTTGGAGACGAAGCTGCGATCGATCTTTAGGCAGTCGAAGGGATAGGTGCGCAGATAGCTCAGCGAGGAATAGCCAGTGCCGAAGTCGTCCATGGACAGCCGCACGCCCAGGGCCTTGAGCTTCTTCATCAACTCCAGGGCGCCCGCGGCGTCGTCCAGCAGGACGTTCTCGGTGAGCTCCAGCTCGACCCGCGCCGGGTCGATGCCGGTGCGGTCGAGCACCTTGCGGATGCGTGCCACCAGATCATCGCGCTGGAACTCCAGCGGTGACAGGTTGATGGACACGATCAACTCTGGCGCCCACTCCAGCGCCTGACTGCAGGCTTCCTGCAGCACCCAGTCGCTCAGCCCCAGGATCAGCCCGGTTTCCTCCGCCACCCCGATGAATGCGGCGGGTGCCAGTCGACCGCGAGCGGGATGATTCCAGCGCACCAGCGCCTCGGCGCCCAGCAATCGCTGGCCATTGGCGGCGAAGCGCGGCTGGAAATCCAGCTCGAATTCCAGTCGCTGCAACCCGAGGCGCAACTCGGTCTCCAGCTGGCGCCGCTCGAGGATGCGCTGGTTCATGGTGGGTTCATAGAACCTCAGGGTATTGCGTCCCGCCGCCTTGGCCTCGTACAGGGCGATGTCGGCATAGCGCAGCAGATCCTCGGCGCCATGGCCATCCTGGGGCGCCCGGGCGATGCCGATGCTCGCACCGATGTTGATGTCGTGCTCGTCGATGCGCATGGGCCGGCCGATGCCCTCCAGCATTCGGTTGCACAGCACGCTCACCTGCTCGGCGCTCAGGCAGCCATTCACCGCGATGACGAATTCATCGCCACCGATGCGCGCGACCAGATCGCCCTCGCGCACGCTGGCGCGCAACTCCCGGGCGACCTGGCAGAGCACCTGGTCGCCGGCGCCATGGCCGAGGGAGTCGTTGACCGGCTTGAAGCGGTCCAGGTCGAGGGCCAGCAGATGCAGCGGCTGACTGGCGTTGACGCCCGCGGCGAAGCGCTGCGCCAGGTAGCGGTGCAGTTGATGACGGTTGGCCAGTCCGGTCAGGGCATCGTGCTGGCTGATGTGTTCGATGCGCGCCTTGGCCTCGATTTCCTCGGTCACGTCGCACACGGTGCCGCGAAAGCCCGCCAGCAGACCACCGCTGATGATGGGTTGCGCCGTCAGCTGGCAGTACCTGAGCTTGGCCTGGGCGTCACGCATCTCGCAGCGCAGGGGGCGCCGGGTGCGGCCGGTCGCCAGGGGCGTCCTCGCCACTTCTTCCACCTGGCTCGGCGGATAGCCGAGCAGTTCGTGCAGCGGGCGGCCCAGCCAGTCCTCGCGGCTGAAGCCGGTCACCGCCACGAAGCGCTCCGAGAGATAGACCAGCCGCTGCTCGGCGTCGCTCTCCCAGATCCAGTCGGACGAGGCCTCGGAAACGGTGCGGAAGCGCTGCTCGCTGTGCCTCAGGGCATCTTCGGCCACATTCGTCTGCCGTGCCGCCAGGCCGATCCGGCGGCGCAGGTACCAGACCAGCAGCAGCGCCAGACCACACATCGTCGCCAGCAACGGCAGGAACTGCGCCAGCAGGCGCTGCCCCATGCCATGCACCAGCCAGTGGAAGGTCACGACGATGCCCGGATCGGACTTCACCACCAGGGTCGGCCGCTCCGCCAGGGCGGGCAGTTCCCCTGGCTCCGCGGTCAGCCCGGGCAATTCGAAGGTCTGGCCGAGCTGGGCGAGCTTGTCCGGCGTGAGGATGTCGACGAAGACCATGTAGGACAGCCGCTTGAAGTCCTGGTAGGTGGCGTCCGGGCGGATGACCGCGGCCAGCACGCTGGCCGGCTTGCCCTCGATCAGGAAATAGCCCTGGGCATAGCCATCCTTGAGCGAGCGCTCCCGTGCCTGTGCCAGCAACCGCGCCTGGTCGTCGCCCAGCCATGTATCCAGTTGCAGCTTGCTGCGACCGCCGCCGACCACGGCGTAGCGCGTGACCCCAGTGGGCGCCAGGATGAAGGCGCCATTCACGCCATAGCCGCTATAGAGGGATGGCCCGACGTTGTCTTCTTCGTAGGCCCAGTTGACGTCGACCTTCTTGCTGGTCCGCGCATAGGCCTCCAGCCAGAAGGAATAATCCGTCAGCACCCGGCCCAGTTTGTCCAGCCGCGTCTCCAGCGCCCGCTGGGCATCCGCTTCGCTGTGATGGCGTTGCTGCTCGTCGATGCGCGCGCACAGGTCGAACAGCATCCACCCGGCCAGGGTGAAAATGAGGGTGACCAGGGCGAAGAAACCCAGGGAGGCCTGAAGGGCGACGCGGTTGAGTTGGGTAGGCACGGTAGCGACCTGTTGCAACGGTTGTACGAGGGTGCTGACGGCAGGCGGCCAGGCCGCAATCGTCTGCCTTTTATATCGGCACTGCTGTGACGGCCTTGAAGCGCCGGCATAAATATTCCGCAGAAACGCAGCCTAGAGCGCTTGTTTTGCACCATCGGTGTGCAACACCGTGCTGGGCGCGCCAGGACGGCGCAGCCTTGGCCAGGGCGCTTGCCCAAAAACGACAGGGGCGCTCCACTCGACCGGGCAATTGTTGACCTATCGGTCAGCTTTACCCACCATCGAGACATTCGAGACCAGGTGGAGAGCGGCCGTGATCAGGTTTCTGCTGGACCAGGAGTTGCGCAGCGAAGAGCAGCTCGACCCCAACCTCACCGTGCTGCAGTACCTGCGCGAGCGCTGCGGCAAGACCGGCACCAAGGAAGGTTGCGCCTCGGGCGACTGCGGCGCCTGCACCGTGGTGCTGGCCGAGCCCGACGGCGACCGGTTGCGCTATCGCACCGTCAACAGTTGCCTGACCTTTGTCGCGGCGCTGGACGGCCGGCAGCTGATCAGTGTCGAGGACCTCAAGCACCAGGGCCGCCTGCACAGCGTGCAGCAGGCCATGGTCGACTGCCACGGCTCCCAGTGCGGCTACTGCACCCCGGGCTTCGTCATGTCGCTGTTCGCCCTGCAAAAGAACGTGGCCGCGCCCGATGACGCCATGACCCACGAGGCCCTGGCCGGCAATCTCTGCCGCTGCACCGGCTACCGGCCGATCCTGGCCGCGGCCGAGCAGGCCTGCGCCGGGCGGCAGCCGGATCAGTTCGATGCCCGCGAGCAGCAGACCCTGGAACGTCTCCAGGCCCTGGCGCCTACGCCCGCTACGCGCCTGGAAGGAGACGGTCGACGCTGCCACAGCCCTACCAGCCTGAGCGAACTGGCCAGTCTCTACCTGGCCCATCCCGAAGCGCGCCTGCTGGCCGGCGGCACCGACCTGGCCCTGGAGGTCACCCAGCAGCATCGTCGACTGGAAACCCTGATCTACCTGGGCAACCTGCCCGAATTGCGTGGCCTTACCCTGAGCGACGAGGTTATCGAGATCGGCGCCGCCACCCCGCTGGCCGATTGCGCCGCCGCCCTGGCCGCCGACTACCCGGACTTCGGCACCCTGCTGCAGCGCTTCGCCTCCCTGCAGATCCGCAACCAGGGTACCCTGGGCGGCAATATCGGCAATGCCTCGCCCATCGGCGACAGTCCGCCCCTGCTCCTGGCGCTGGGCGCCAGCGTGCTGCTGCGCCAGGGCGAACGGCTGCGCGAACTGGCCCTCGACGACTTCTTCCTCGACTATCGCAAGACCGCCCTGGAGCCGGGCGAATTCATCCAGGCGGTACGGGTGCCGCGGTCACGCGAGGGCCTGATGTTCCGCGCCTTCAAGGTGTCCAAGCGGCTGGATGACGATATTTCCGCGGTCTGCGCCGCCTTCGCCGTGGAACTTGAGCAGGACCGCGTCGCCAGCGTGCGCATCGCCTATGGCGGCATGGCGGCCACGCCCAAGCGGGCGGCGCGCTGCGAACAGGCGCTGCTCGGCCAGCCCTGGAACGCCGCAGCCATCGAGTGCGCCGTCCAGGCCCTGGCCGAGGATTTCGCCCCGCTGTCGGATTTCCGCGCCAGTCGCGAATACCGCCTGCTGACGGCGCAGAACCTGCTGCGCAAATGTCACCTGGAAACCACCCAGCCCGCGCTCGCCACGAGGGTCACCGCCCATGTCTAGCACCCTGCCCGCCCGCACCCCCGAGGAAATGGCCGCGGCCTTCGCCGTCGGCCTGGCCACCGGCGTCGGCAAGCCGCTCAAGCACGAGAGCGCCGACAAGCATGTCAGCGGCGAAGCCGTCTATATCGATGACCGCCTGGAATTTCCCAACCAGCTGCACGTCTATGCGCGGATGAGCGAGCACGCCCACGCGCGGATCAGGCACATCGATCTCACGCCCTGCTATCAGATCCCTGGCGTGGCCCTGGCCATCACCGCCGCCGACGTACCCGGCCAGCTCGACATTGGCGCCGTATTGCCCGGCGATCCGCTGCTGGCCGATGGCAAGGTGCAGTACCTGGGCCAGCCGATCCTGGCGGTGGCCGCCAGCAGCCTGGATGCCGCCCGCCGCGCCGCCCAGGCCGCCCTCGTCGAATACGAGCCGCTGGAGGCCATCCTCGACGTCAGGGAGGCGCTTCGCCGCGAGCACTTCATCTCACCCAGCCACAGCCATCGGATCGGTGACGCGGCCGCCGCCCTGGCCGCCGCGCCCCATCGCCTGCAGGGCGAACTGGCCATTGGCGGCCAGGAACACTTCTACCTGGAAACCCAGGTGGCCTCGGTGATGCCCACCGAAGACGGCGGCATGCTGGTCTATTCTTCCACCCAGAATCCCACCGAGGTGCAGAAGCAGGTGGCCGAGGTGCTGGGGGTGTCGATGAACAGGGTTACCGTCGACATGAGACGCATGGGCGGCGGCTTCGGCGGCAAGGAAAGCCAGGCCGGCATGCCCGCAGCGCTCTGCGCGGTGTTTGCCCATCTCACCGGGCGCCCGGTGAAGATGCGCCTGCCGCGATTCGAAGACATGCACATGACCGGCAAGCGCCATCCCTTTCACGTCGAATACGACGTCGGGTTCGACGAAGAGGGTCGCCTGCTGGGTATCCGCTTCGAACTGGCGGGCAACTGCGGCTATTCGCCCGACCTGTCCAACGCCATCATCGACCGCGCCATGTTCCATGCCGACAACGCCTACTTCCTCGGCAACGCCCAGATCACCGGCCACCGCTGCAAGACCCACCTGGCGTCCAATACCGCCTACCGCGGTTTCGGCGGCCCCCAGGGCATGCTGGCCATCGAGAACGTCATGGACGCCATCGCCCGCCATCGCGGCCTGGATCCGCTGGAGGTGCGCCGGCGCAACTACTACGGCAAGGAGACGCGCAACGTCACCCACTACCACCAGGTGGTGGAAGACAACCTGCTCGACGAGATGACCGCGGACCTGGCGGCCAGCAGCGACTACCAGACCCGCCGCGAAGCCATTCGCGACTTCAACCGGACCAGTCCCGTACTCAAGAAGGGCCTGGCGCTGACCCCGGTGAAATTCGGCATTTCCTTCACCTCTTCATTCCTCAACCAGGGCGGCGCCCTGGTCAACGTCTACACCGATGGCAGCATCCACCTGAACCATGGCGGCACCGAGATGGGCCAGGGGCTCAACACCAAGGTCGCCCAGGTGGTGGCCGAGGTCTTCCAGGTCGACATAGCTTGCATCCAGATCACCGCGACCAACACCGACAAGGTGCCCAACACCTCGCCCACCGCGGCTTCCAGCGGCACCGATCTGAACGGCAAGGCCGCCCAGAACGCCGCCCAGACCATCAAGGACCGCCTGATCGACTTCGCCAGCCGCCACTTCCACGTCGGCTCCGAAGAGGTCGACTTCCGCAACGGTCACGTCCGGGTGCGCGACCGGCTGCTGAGCTTCGAGGAGCTGATCCAGCTGGCCTATGTCGGCCAGGTGTCGCTGTCCAGCACCGGCTACTACCGCACGCCCAAGATCCACTACGACCGCGACCAGGCCCGCGGTCGGCCCTTCTACTACTATGCCTTCGGCGCCGCCTGCTCCGAGGTGCTGATCGACACGCTCACCGGCGAATACCGCCTGCTGCGCACCGACATCCTCCATGACGTCGGTGCCTCCCTGAATCCGGCCATCGACATCGGCCAGGTCGAAGGCGGCTTCGTCCAGGGCCTGGGCTGGCTGACCATGGAAGAACTGGTGTGGAACGACGCCGGCAAGCTGCTCACCGCCGGCCCTTCCACCTACAAGATCCCCGCCGTGAGCGATGTACCACCGGACCTGCGCGTGCGGCTGGTGGAGAATCGACAGAATCCCGAGGCCACGGTGTTCCACTCCAAGGCCGTGGGCGAGCCGCCGTTCATGCTCGGCATCTCGGTGTGGTGCGCCCTGCAGGACGCCGTGGCCAGCGTGGCGGATTACCGCTTCCATCCCGCGCTGGACGCGCCGGCCACCCCGGAACGGGTGCTCTGGGGCGTGGAGCGCATGCGTCGCCTGGCCGCCGAGGCCTCGCCCGCCCCGGTCCCCGCCACGGAGGAGCCGGCATGAACACCAAACGTGGCTGGCTGGCCTTGCTGGCCGATTTCGAAGCGCGGGGCGAGCCCTGCGTGCTGATCACCGTGGCCGACGAGCAGGGCTCCACGCCCCGCGAGGCCGGCACCAAGATGCTGGTGGGCCGGGAAGAGCAGCACCTGACCATCGGCGGCGGCCACCTTGAATACCGCGCGGTGGAGATCGCCCGGGAAATGCTCGCCGCCGGTACCCGCCAGCCGCGCCTGGAGCGTTTCTCCCTGGCCGCCAGCCTCGGCCAGTGCTGCGGGGGCGTCACCACCCTGCTGTTCGAACCCCAGCTGGCGCAGGACGTCCCGGTAATCGTCTTCGGCGCCGGCCATGTCGCCCGCGCCCTGGTGCCGCTGCTGGCCGGGCTGCCTTGCGCGGTGCGCTGGGTGGATTCGCGCGCCCAGGAATTTCCGGCCGTCCTGCCCGCCGGCGTGGAAAAGCGCCTGACCGACGAGCCGGTCGACGAGATCGCCCGGATGCCGGCGGGTGCCTACTACATCGTCATGACCCATAATCACCCCCTGGACCTGGAGTTGACCGACGCCATCCTCGCCCGCGGCGACCATGGCTATTTCGGTCTGATCGGCTCCCGCACCAAGTGGGCCAAGTTCCACCACCGCCTCGCGGCGCGCGGCCACGGCGCCGACCGCCTGGCCACGGTGCGTTGCCCGCTGGGCCTGCCCGAGGTCCAGGGCAAGCTGCCGCTGGAGATCGCCATCGCCGTGGCCGGCGAGGTCATCGCCCACTACGGCCGCCAGGCCGAGCAGGCGGATCTGCCCCTGCGTCTGGTCACCGCCACCCCCAATCAGCGCTAGCCCTATCCGAGATCGTTATGACCGCCATCGCCCATCGCGCCGCCCTGCTCCACAGCCTCGCCGACCCGGCCGAGGTGGGGCTGGACGCCTCCCACGAATACCATGCCGACGGTCTGCTGCTGGTCGCGGACGGCCGCATCCAGGCCATGGGCCCGGCCGCCGAGTTGCTGTCCACCCTGCCCGCCGGCACCCGGGTCATCGAGCATCCCGACGCCCTGATCACCCCCGGCTTCGTCGACACCCATATCCACTATCCGCAGACCGGCATGATCGCCAGCTACGCCGAGCAGCTGCTCGACTGGCTGGACACCTACACCTTTCCCACGGAGGGCACCTTCGCCGATCCGGCCAAGGCCGCCGAGGTGGCGGAGATTTTCGTCGGCGAACTGCTGCGCAACGGCACCACCACCGCCCTGGTGTTCGGCAGCGTCCATCCGCAGTCGGTGGACGCCTTTTTCGAGGTCGCCGAACGCCTCGACCTGCGCATGATCGCCGGCAAGGTGCTGATGGATCGCAATGCTCCCGACTATCTGCAGGACACGGCCGCGTCCGCCTATGCCGACAGCAAGGCGCTGATCCAGCGCTGGCACGGCAAGGGCCGGCTGCACTATGCCGTCACCCCACGCTTCGCCCCCACCAGCACCCCTGAACAGCTGGCAGCCGCCGGCCGCCTGCTGGCCGAACACCCGGACGTCTACCTGCACACCCACCTCTCCGAGAATCTCAAGGAGATCGACTGGGTGAAGGCGCTGTTCCCGGAGCGGAACAACTACTTGGACGTCTATGACCACTTCCAGCTGCTCGGCCCGCGCTCGGTGTTCGCCCACGGCATCCACCTCTGCGACGCCGAATGCCAGCGCCTGCACGACACCGGGTCAGCGGTGGCGCATTGCCCCACCTCCAACCTCTTCCTGGGCAGCGGACTGTTCGATCTCGAGCGGATGGAAGCCTTCAAGGTCAACGTCGGCCTGGGTACCGACGTTGGCGCCGGCACCAGCTTCTCGCTGCTGCAGACCTTAGGCGAAGCCTACAAGGTGCAGCAACTGCGCGGCCATCGCCTGCATCCCTTCAAGTCGCTGTACCTGGCCACCCTTGGCGGCGCCCGCGCCCTGCGCCTGGACGACCGCATCGGCAGCCTGGCCCCTGGCCACGACGCCGACTTCGTGGTGCTCGACCTCAAGGCCACCCCGCTGCTGGACTACCGTCTACAGCAGGCGAAGAGTCTGGAAGAAACCCTCTTCGTCCTCACCACCCTGGGCGACGACCGGGTGATACGGGAGACCCATGCCGCCGGTCGCCGGGTACACAGTCGCGACGCCTGACACCGTCACCTCGTAGCGTGGAAAACCGCGCAGCGTTTTCCACGGATGGAGCAAAACGGCACCGATGGGCTTCGCCGATGGAGCGGAGCCTCCACAACCCAATCGGCCGGTCACCGTAGGTTGGGTTGAGCGTCAGCGAAGCCCAACAAACCACGCCGCACGCCCAACCAATACCCACAAAAAACCGCCCCGAGGGGCGGTTTTCATTTTCAGCCTAAGCCGACTCAACTGCTGCGATAGCGCTCCAGCCAGTGGGCGTAGGGCGCCGGCAGCACCCAGGACGGCTTGTCGACGCCCAGAGCCTTGGCCGCATAGTAGGGCCAGTGCGGATCGGCGAGGTGGGCGCGACCTACCATCACCAGATCCAGCTGCCCATCGGCCACCACCTGGTCGGCCAGCGCCGGGGTGTCGATGTTCCAGGCCGAGGCCACCTTGATGCCGGTGGCCTTGCGTACCTGTTCGGTGACGGGTGCCAGCAGCCCCGGGCCCCAGGGGATGTTGGCGGTCGGGGTGGAGAAGCCGATGCTGACGCTCAGCAGGTCGAGACCTTCGCGCTTGAAGCCCTGGGCCAGCTCGATGGATTCAGCCAGAGTTTCTTCATCGCGACCGTCGTATTCGATCACGCCGAAACGGGCGGTCAGCGGCAGGTGCTCCGGCCAGACCTGGCGCACCGCGGCTAGGGTTTCCAGCAGGAAGCGACTACGGCCGGCCAGATCGCCACCGTACTGGTCGTCGCGCTGGTTGGAATGCACCGAGAAGAAGCTCTGCGCCAGGTAGCCGTGCGCGAAGTGCAGCTCCAGCCACTCGAAGCCGGCCTCATAGGCACGCTTGGCGGCATCGACGAAGTCCTGGCGGACCCGGGCGATGTCGTCCAGGGTCATGGCCTTGGGCACCTTGGGCAGATTGGCGCCAAAGGCCACCGCGGACGGGGCGATGGTATCCCAGCCACGGGCGTCGTCGGCGGCGATGTGGTCATCGCCTTCCCAGGGGCGGTTGGCGCTGGCCTTGCGACCGGCATGGGCGATCTGGATACCGGGCACCGAACCGGCGGCCTTGATCGCCTGCACCACCGGCACGAAGGCATGGGCATGGGCGTCGGACCAGATACCGGCGCAGCCGGGAGTGATGCGGCCCTCCGGCGAAACAGCGGTGGCCTCGACGATAACCACGCCGGCACCGCCGCGCGCCAGGCCGGCATAGTGCACCTGGTGCCAGTCGTTGATCACGCCGTCGACGGCGCTGTACTGGCACATGGGCGGGATGGCGATGCGGTTGCGCAGCGTCACGTCCTTGAGGGTGAAGGGTTGGAACAATGCGGACATCTGAGCGGTCTCCAATGAGGCGGATGCTGTTTCGTTATTTCGATATTAATCGAACATAACATAATCGCCAACCCCCGGTGTATGATTAGCGCATGCGCCCTTTCAAACATCCCAGTCCCGACGAATTCTCCCTCGAGCGCCTGTTCCATGCGCTCAGCGATCCCGTGCGTCTGGACATCGTCCGCTACCTGGCGCGGGTCGCCGAGGCCACCTGTGGCGAACTCGACGGGGGGCGTCCGAAATCCAGCATGTCGCACCACTTCCGCGTCCTGCGCGACGCCGGCCTGGTACACACCCGCAATGCCGGTACCACGCACATGAACCAGTTGCGGCGCGACGACCTGGATCAGCGTTTCCCCGGTCTGATGGCAGCCATCCTGGCGCAATCCTCCGATCCGGTGATCAAGCCGGACTAGCTCGGTCGTGGGGCAGCCCTAGCGGCGAAACCTCGGAATCGCCCCCTGCCCTTGCTGTCCCGTGCTGGTCGTCGGCTGCCGCTTCGGCTGGTCTGGGCGCTGGGAACTCCCGGGGGCCTTTTTCGCTCTTCCCGGTATGAAGGTTGCAAAAGACAAGGGCAGCACCGACGCTGGACGCTGCCGGGAGGTAGACGATGGGCAAGCACTGGGGATTGGCGACTGCACTCGCAGGTGTCGCCACGCTGCTCGCCCTCGTACCCAGCCCTGAGCCCATCGCCGAGGCGCGGGGCATCCAGAGGGTCATTGCCTTTGGCGACAGCCTGATGGACTGCGGCACCTTCGGCCACATCTACGCCACCAATCCGGGGCGTACCTACCCCCAGGAAATCGCCGACGCCTATGGTATCGAGCTGGGCCCCAATCGTCAGGTGGAAGGCTATGGTCACGAGGGTCCGAGCGATCCCGACGGCCTCTGCTACGCCGAGGGCGGCGCCGTAACCGGCAGCTTCACCGAGCCAGGCTTCGACCACAACGAGGCGCCGCTGGCGTTCTCACAGCAGATCCGCAACTTCGAGATGCAGCATGGCCGCTTCCGCCAGCAGGATCTGGTGCTGGTGCAGATCGGTGGCAATGACATCATCGGCCCCTTCTACGACAAGAAACTCAAGGCCGCGCTGATGGCCGATGCCCCGCTGCCCCCGGAGGTCCGCGAGCAGGTCGAGGCCCGGATCCGCCATACGGCCATGAACGAGGTCAAGCTGCTGCGCTACCTGTTGAGCCTGGGTGCCCAGCGGCTGGTGGTGCTCAACAACACCGACTACGGCAAGGCGCCCTATCTGGAGCCCTGGACCGAGCAGGTGGCGCAGCGTAATCATGATCTGGTGAAGCTCTACAATGACACCCTGCAGGCCAACCTGCCGGCCGGAGACCGCCTGCTGCTGGTGGATGCCTACCGGGTGATGGAAGAGGTCTTCGCCCACTACGGCAACTATGGATTCACCCATGCCGAAGGCGATGCCTGCCTGCCCGGTCGCGAATTCTGCGATCCGGACAGCTACGTCGAACCGGGCGCTGACCAGGCCTATATCTTCGGCGCCCGGGGTCATTTCGCCAGCCGTACCCACAGCATGCTGGCCCAGGTGGTGCTGGAACGCATCGCCCAGACCTGGCCCGGCAGTGCGGTGCCGGACCGACCACTGCTGGCCAGCGCCCGGCTGAGCAACGAGCCGACCTTCCACTAGCCTTAGCGGATCCGCGCCCTGGCCTGGTGCCGGCTCACCCCTGCGCGCACCGCCGCAGCGCAGTCTTGCCTAACTGCCGCGATAGGTCGAATAGCTGTAGGGCGAAACCAGCAGCGGCACATGGTAATGCGCCGCCTCATCGGCGAGGCCGAAGCGCAGGATCACAGTGTCGAGAAATGCCGGTTCCTCCAGCGTCGTCCCCCGTCGCCGATAGTAGTCACCCACCGAGAATTCCAGCTCGTAGGTGCCCGCCGTGAAGGCTTCGCCCTGCAACAACGGCGCATCGCCGCGGCCATCGGCATTGGTCCGCCATTCACCCAGCGCCTGCCGCGACACCCCATCCAGGCGGTACAGACGGACGGCGATATCCGCGCCGGGGCAGCCGCCGGTGGTGTCCAGCACATGAGTCGTCAGGTAACCGCCAGGGGATGAAACGGACATGGAAGAGCTCCTGCAAGGGGATGATCCAGCCTAGCAGTTTTTTGCCCGGCGATTGTATACAGCCCTTTGCCCCGCCCTATCCAAGGGACCACCGCGCTCCAGCGCAAGCAAGTCTTCAGACCGGTCAGACCAGTTAGGCAGGATTCTTGCTGGGACTCGGCAAAGGTCTCCAAACATTGTATACAAAACATCTCGACTGCCAGGATGCCCTTCCCATGACCTATCCCCGCGATCTCATCGGCTACGGTGCCCAGCCGCCCCACCCTCGCTGGCCGGGTGACGCCCGCATCGCCCTGTCCTTCGTGCTCAACTACGAAGAAGGGGGCGAACGCAACATCCTGCATGGCGACAAGGAGTCCGAGGCCTTCCTTTCCGAGATGGTCGCCGCCCAGCCGCTGCAGGGCGTGCGCAACATGTCCATGGAGTCGCTCTACGAATACGGCAGTCGCGCCGGCGTCTGGCGCATCCTGGAATTGTTCGCCAAGCATCAGGTGCCCCTGACCGTCTTTGCCGTGGCCATGGCCGCCGAGCGCCATCCCGAGGTCATCCGCGCCATGGTCCAGGCCGGCCACGAGATCTGCAGCCACGGCTATCGCTGGATCGACTACCAGTACCTGGACGAAGCCGAGGAGCGCGCCCATCTGCAGCGCGCCATCGAGATCCTCACCGAGTTGACCGGCGAACGTCCGCTGGGCTGGTACACCGGCCGGACCGGGCCCAACACCCGGCGCCTGGTCATGGAGGAAGGCGGCTTTCTCTACGACAGCGACACCTACGACGACGACCTGCCCTACTGGGAGCCCGATACGCCCACCGGCAAGCCGCACCTGGTCATCCCCTACACCCTGGACACCAACGACATGAGATTCACCCAGGTCCAGGGCTTCCATACCGCCGAGCAATTCTTCCAGTACCTCAAGGACGCCTTCGACACCCTCTACGCGGAAGGCGCCACCGCGCCCAAGATGCTCTCCATCGGCCTGCACTGCCGGCTGATCGGTCGCCCCGGTCGCCTGGTGGGTCTCAAGCGCTTCCTCGAATACGCCCAGAGCCATGAGCGCGTCTGGTTCGCCCGCCGGGTGGACATCGCCCGTCACTGGCACAGGGAGCATCCGCCGGCATGAGCGCCTTCCACACCGTCACGCCCAGCCAGCTGGATCGCGCCGCCTTCGTCGCGGCCTTCGGCGGCATCTACGAGCACTCCGCCTGGGTCGCCGAGCGCGCCTTCGACGAGGGCCAGCCGCTGCCGGACAGCGTCGACGCCCTGCATCAGCGCCTCGCCGCCCAGGTCGCCCACGCCAGTCATGCCGAGCAACTGGCGCTGATCCAGGCGCATCCGGATCTTGCCGGCCGCGCGGCCCTGGCCGGCGAGCTGACCGCCGCCAGCAGTGGCGAACAGGCCGGTGCCGGCCTCGATCAATGCACCCCGGACGAGCTCGATCGCTTCACCCGCCACAACGACGCCTACCGCGCCAAATTCGGCTTCCCCTTCATCATGGCGGTGAAGGGCAGCAACCGGCATCTGATCCTGGCGGCCTTCGAAGAGCGCCTGCCCAACAGCCCGGAGCAGGAATTCCAGCGTGCCCTGGCCGAGATCGATCGCATCGCCCTCTTCCGCCTGCAGACCCTCTGACCCTTCCCCGACAAGAGCACCCCATGAAACGCACCTACGCCGCGCCCTTCGAGAAGTACCTCAACCTCGCCGACGCCCGTCTCGGCACCCGCGTCATCAGCGTCACCGACGACTGGTTCGCCGCCGCCGACCGCATGCTCCAGCCCCACGAGCCGGAGTGGAAGGAAGGCGTCTACGACGACAACGGCAAATGGATGGACGGCTGGGAATCGCGACGCAAGCGTTTCGAAGGCTACGACCACGCGGTGATCCGCCTGGGCGTGCCCGGCTCGATCAAGGGCGTCGACATCGACACCCGCTGGTTCACCGGCAACTATCCGCCCTCCGCCTCCCTGGAAGCCTGCTTCTGCGCCGAGGGCGATCCGGCCGACGACGCTGCCTGGACCGAGGTGCTGCCGGCCATCGAGATGCAGGGCAATAGCCACCACTACCATGCCATCGCCGATGACCGCCCCTGGACCCACCTGCGGCTGAACATCTTTCCCGACGGCGGTGTGGCGCGCCTGCGCGTCTATGGCATTCCCCATCGCGACTGGTCGGCCCAGGCCGAAGACGAGGTGCTGGATCTGGCCGCCGCGCTCAATGGCGGGCGCGCCCTCGCCTGCAACGACGAGCACTACGGCCGCATGAGCAACATCCTCAACCCCGGTCGCGCCGACAGCATGGCCGATGGCTGGGAAACCGCGCGCCGTCGCACCCCCGGCAATGACTGGGTGATCATCGCCCTGGGCCATGCCGGCACCGTCGAAGAGATCCTGGTGGATACCCTGCACTTCAAGGGCAACTACCCGGACAGCTGCCAGATCCAGGGCGCCTTCGTCCGCGGCGGTACCGATGGCCAGATCGAGACCCAGAGTCTCTTCTGGAAGGAGCTGCTGCCGCCGCAAAAGCTGCAGATGCACCAGGAGCACAGCTTCCGCGAGCTGGTGCGCGACCTTGGCCCCATCACTCACGTGCGCCTGAACATCTTCCCGGACGGCGGTGTCAGCCGGCTGCGACTGTTCGGCAAGGTGGCACGGGGCCAGGCATGAGTCGGCCACTGCGCATCGAGCCGCTGACCGCCGAGGGCTTCGCGCCCTTCGGCGAGGTCATAGAGACGGCGGGTCGGGACTGGTATCCGATCAACAACGGCTCGACCCGGAGATACCACGCCCTGGCCCGGGTCGAGACGGGGCCGGCGGACGGCGCGGCGATCATCAGCATCTTTCGCGCCCGGCGCCTGGACTATCCGCTGACCATCACCATGCTCGAACGCCATCCGCACGGCAGCCAGGCCTTCGTGCCGCTGCGCGGCGAACCCTTTCTGGTGGTGGTGGCGCCACCCGCAGCCGAGCCGGATGCCCGCGCCATCCGCGTCTTTCGCGCCGATGGCCGGCAGGGCATCAACTACCACGCCGGGGTCTGGCACCATCCGGTGCTGGCCCTGCTCGACGAAGATGAATTCCTTATCGTCGATCGCGCCGGCACCCTGCCCAACTGCGACGAATTCTTTTTCGCCGCGCCGGAATGCCCGATCCTGGCGCTCTAGGGCGCAACCGGCACGCGCCTGAGTTGCTTGCGCAGCAGGCGCGCACTGTCCAGGCAGACCCAGGCCACCGCCAGCCAGATGGGACCATAGGTCCAGATCGCACCCTCCGGCAGCTGCTCACCGAGCACATAGAGGGCGACGAACACCAGCAGCGCCGGCTCCACATAGCTGAGGATGCCGAACAGACTCAGCGGCAGCATGCGACTGGACGCCAGCATGGCGGCGAAGGCGATGGCGCTGAGCAGGCCCAGGCCCGGCAGGAGCGCCCACAGCCAGGGCGTCTGCTGCAGGATGACGCCGGGCGAGAACCAGTGCAGGGCGAGCAGCGCGAAGGGCAGCAGGCAGCACATCTCTAGGACGAAGCCCGACAGCGCATCCACCGCCATCCAGCGGCGCAGGACGAAATACGGCGGATAACCCACCACCGGCAGCAGGCTGACCCAGGACAGCGCTCCGGTCACCCAGACCTCGTTGACCACCCCCAGCAGCGCGCAGACCACCGCTACCTGCTGCAGCGGCCGCAGGCGCTCGCCATAGACCAGGCGTCCGGTCAGCACGATGGCCAGGGGCAGCAGGAAGTAGCCCAGCGACATGGCCATGGCCTCGCCATTCATGGTCGCCCAGACGAACACCCACCACTGGATGCCCATCAGCAGCGCCGCCGCCGGGATGGCCAGGCACAGGCGAGGCTCGCGCGCCAGCCGCTTGAGCGTGGCCCACAGGGCCCTGCCCTCCCGCAGCACCACCACCAGCAGCAGCACCATCGGCAACGACCAGACCACCCGCAGGGCCACGACCTGCAGGCCATCCAGCGGCGCCAGCCAGGCGAAGTACACCGGCATCAGCGCGAACAGCACCGACGACAGCACCGAAAGGCCCAGGCCCTTGCCGGACAGCACATTCATGACGGGCGCCCCAGACGATTGATAAACAGCGACAGCAGGATGATCCCGCCGCCCAGCAACAGCCTAGGCAGATCGGCCGGGTGCTGCCAGATCAGCAGGCTGACCAGCAGGCCGGCCGGCACATGGGCCTCGTTCATGATCGCCAGGGTGCCGCCATTGACCCGCAACGAACCCAGCGTCCACCAGTACAGGCCGAGCGCCGTGGCGAAGACGCCCATCCACACCAGCACGCCCCACTGCAAGCCCGTGCTGGGCAGCCGCGCCGGATTGCCGAACAGCAGAAAGGACAGCGCCGCCACCAGCAGGGCACCGAGAAAGAACAGGCCGAAGTAGCGATGCAAGGCGCCCTGCCCGGCATAGGCATGGCCCAGGTGCTTGCACAGCACCTGGCCAGCGGCGAAGGTCAGGTTGGCCACCTGCAGCAGGAGAAAACCCAGCAGGTAGTCACCGGTCAGCGGCTGGAAACGGATCAGCGCCGCGCCGCCCACCGCCACCACGGCCGCCAGCAGCGACCAGAGGCGAAAGCGCCGCTGCCAGGCATCGTCCAGCAGGGTCACGTAGATAGGCGTGAGCACGGTGAACAGCAGCACCTCGGGCACCGTCAACACCGCGAAGCTGCGGTACAGGCACAGATAGGTGATGCCGAATTGCAGGGCGCCCGCCGCCATCAGCCCCAGGGCGAAGCGTCCCGGCACCCCGCGCCAGCGGGTGAACGGCAGGAACAGCACGAAGGCGATGGCCACGCGGACCAGCACGGCGAAGTCGCTGTCGACCCGACCGGCGAGGTACTCGCCGATCAGGCTGAAGGAAAACGCCCAGATGAGGGTGACGAGCAGGAGATAAGGCATGGCGGCGACGCACGAAAAAGGTGCGCGACCTTAACGTGCCCGTCGCCGAAGGGAAACCCCCGACCTGTCGCGGGCTAGCGGGTGGCGTTGAGGCCCGAGGGCTCGCCGCCGGTGAGCGCCGCTACCGACTGATTGGCCTGCAGCACATTGTCGCTGCCCGAGACCAGGGTCTTGGGTTCGGCCACGCCTGCGGCGCGCGACCAGTAGACCTGCTGATTGGAACCGCCCACGGCGATGTCGGCCTGGCTGAGCAGGGTCAGGCGCGCCTTGGCGCCGTAGCCATAGGCATCGACCTTGGCCAGGCCGTCGCTGCCGCGCACATTGGCCTGCACCTGCTGGTAGCCACCGCCGATGCTCAGGCTGGCCACCGCGCCCTTGACCGTGGTGACGCTGCCCAGGCCATGGATGGTCAGCACCTGGGCGCCGTCGAGCACCAGCCGATGATGACTGCCGTAGACGGTCACCGTGCCGCACTGACCTTTCAACGTCAGGGTATTGCCTTCGCCGGACAGGGACACGTCACGGCCTTCGCAGTCGAGGGTGCGACTGATGTTCATGCCGTCGATATCGATCGGCTCGGCCGCCGCCGCGCGGGATTCCTCGGCCTGGACCAGCAGCGGCGCGATGACCAGACAGCAACCCAGCAACGCCTTGAATGACGACATGGAGACTCCTTGTCTTGCCTAGAGTGGGAAACCCATCGGCTGGCTTGGAGGGTGGCGCCGAGCAGACATTTGTCCCTGCGGGCGGAATTTTTTCATGCCGTGATGGACGCCGCGTTTTGCCATTGCCACCCTAGGCACTACCATGCGCCCTTTCGTGGCTCCAGAGCGCTCGATGAAGACTCCTCGCGTTTCCCTCGACCAGTGGCGGACCCTGCAGGCGGTGGTGGACCACGGCGGCTACGCCCAGGCCGCCGAGGTCCTGCATCGCTCCCAGTCGTCGGTCAGCTATACCGTCGCCCGCATGCAGGAGCAGCTCGGCGTGCCGCTGTTGCGCCTGGAAGGCCGCCGCGCCGTGCTGACCGATGCCGGCGCCGTGCTCCTGCGCCGCTCGCGGCGCCTGGTGCAGCAGGCCAGCCAGCTGGAGGAACTGGCCTACCACATGGAACAGGGCTGGGAATCCGAGGTGCGCCTGGTGGTGGACGCCGCCTACCCGACCCGTCCGCTGCTGCACTGCCTGCGCGAATTCATGCCGCAGAGTCGTGGTTGCCGCATACGACTGCGCGAAGAGGTCCTGTCCGGGGTGGAAGAGGCCCTGCTCGACGGCTCGGCGGACCTGGCGATCACCGGCCTGGTGATCACCGCCCACCTGGGCGCCTCCCTCGGCAACGTGGAATTCATCGCCGTCGCCCATCCCGAGCATCCGCTGCATCTGTTGCAGCGCACCCTGGTGACCGCCGATCTGGAAGAGCAGCTGCAGATCGTCATCCGTGACAGCGGCCGCGCCCAGCCACGGGATGCCGGCTGGCTGGCCGCCGAACAACGCTGGACGGTGGGCAGCATCAGTACCGCCGCCACCTTCCTGCGCGATGGCCTGGGCTTCGCCTGGCTGCCGCGGGACGCCATCCAGACCGATCTCGACGCCGGCCTGCTCAAGCCGCTGCCGCTGGAACAGGGCGCCCAGCGCTTCCATCCCTTCCAGCTCTACAAGACCCGCCAGCACGAGCTGGGCCCGGCGTCGCAGATCCTCATGAACCTGCTGCGCAAACATGCCCTGCCACGCTGACCGTGGCGGGGTGCCTGCCGGGTTGCTATCGTTCGCCAGTCGTCTCTGCCACTCAAGGATCCATCATGTTCAAAGCCCTGCTTGCCGCCTGCGCCCTGTTCGTCGCCTCCACCACCTGGGCCGCGGACAATCCGCATGTGCTCATCAGCACCAACAAGGGTGACATCGAGGTCGAGCTGGATGCGGCTAAGGCACCGGTCAGCACCGAGAACTTCCTGGGCTATGTCGACAGCGGCTTCTACAAGGGCACCCTGTTCCACCGCGTCATCCCCGGCTTCATGATCCAGGGCGGTGGCTACACCCGCGACATGCAGGAAAAGCGCACCAAGGCGCCGATCAAGAACGAAGCCGACAACGGCCTGAAGAATCTGCGCGGCACCCTGGCCATGGCGCGTACCTCCGACGTCAACTCCGCCACCAGTCAGTTCTTCATCAACGTCGAGAACAATGCCTTCCTCGACCACGGCTCGCGCGACTTCGGCTACGCGGTATTCGGCAAGGTCGTGCGCGGCATGGAAGTCGTCGACCAGATCGCCGGGGTCCAGACCACCCGCCAGGGCATGCTGCGGGACATTCCCCGTGAACCGGTCATGATTCTCGCTGCCAAACGGCTGTAGCCGACCCTTCCTGCCGGACGATCCGCTGGCGGTCGTCCGGTAAACCAGGCGAGGCCCCAGTGCGAGACGCCGTCTCCCCCTCACAAGGACCCCGCATGATCTTTCGCCGCTTCGAACGCATCATCGATGCGTTTCGGGAAGCCCCCGATGAAATGCCGCCCACTGGTGTCGGCGCCTTCTATCTCCACTTCCTCAAGCAAGCCTGGCCGGCCTTCGCCCTGTTGCTGGCAGTGGGTCTCATCGGCGCCCTCGTCGAAGTCGCCCTGTTCAACTTCATCGGCCAGATCGTCGACCTCGCGGGCAGTGCGCCCAACAGCACGGTGTTCTTCCAGGAACACGGTGGCACCCTCATCTGGATGGCGGTGGTCACCCTGGTCATCCGGCCCCTGTTCATCAGCCTGCACGACCTGCTGGTGCACCAGACCATCACTCCCAGCCTCACCACCCTGATCCGCTGGCAGAACCATCGCTACGTGCTCAAGCAGAGCCTGGGCTTCTTTCACAGCGACTTCGCCGGGCGCATCTCCAGCCGCATCATGCAGACCGGTGTCTCCCTGCGCGATTCGGCGGTGCAGGCGGTGGACGCCATCTGGCACGTGTTGATCTTCGCCGTCACCTCGCTGATCCTGTTCGCCCAGGCCGATGTCTGGCTGATGGTCCCGCTGATCCTCTGGATCATCGGCTATGTCATCGCCCTCTGGTATTTCGTGCCCCAGACCAAGGAGCGTTCGGCCATCGCCTCCGAAGCCCGCTCGCAGCTCTCCGGGCGGATCGTCGACGGCTACACCAACATATCCACCCTCAAGCTGTTCTCCCACTCGGCCCAGGAGGAGCAGTACGCTCGCCAGGCCATGGAAGAGCAGACCGAAAAGGCCGAGAGCGCCGCCCGCCTGATCACCGCCATGGGCGTGACCATCGCCATCCTCAGCGGTTTCCTCATCGCCGGCACCACGGGCCTTGCCCTCTGGCTCTGGCACCAGGGCGTCATCTCCGTAGGGGCCATCGCCCTGGCTACCGGCCTGGTAATCCGCATCAACAGCATGTCCGGCTGGATCATGTGGGTGGTCAACGGCATTTTCGAGAACATCGGCATGGTGCAGGACGGCATGAGCACCATCGCCAAGCCACGCCAGGTCGGCGACGCCCCGGACGCCAAGCCATTGCAGGTGACTCGCGGCGCGGTGCTGTTCGAGGACATCGCCTTCCACTACGGCAAGGGCGCCGGCATCATCGAAGGCCTGACCCTCGACGTGGCACCGGGCGAGAAGATCGGTCTGGTCGGTCCCTCCGGCGCCGGCAAGTCGACGCTGATCAACGTGCTCCTGCGCCTCTATGACCTGGAAGGCGGGCGCATCCTGGTCGACGGCCAGGACATCGCCCATGTCACCCAGGAAAGCCTGAGATGCCAGATCGGTGTGGTCACCCAAGACACGTCCCTGCTGCACCGCTCGATCCGCGAGAATCTGCTCTACGGCCGTCCCGAGGCCACTGATGAAGAGCTGCATGCCGCCCTGCGCAAGGCCAAGGCCGACGACTTCATCGCCCGTATCACCGACGCCCATGGTCGTACCGGGCTGGATGCCCAGGTGGGTGAACGCGGCGTCAAGCTGTCCGGCGGTCAGCGCCAGCGCATCGCCATCGCCCGCACCCTGCTCAAGGACGCGCCGATCCTGCTGCTGGACGAAGCCACCTCCGCCCTCGACTCCGAGGTGGAAGCGGCGATCCAGGAAAGCCTGGAAACCCTGATGGAAGGCAAGACGGTGATCGCCATCGCCCACCGCCTGTCGACCATCTCGCGCATGGATCGCCTGGTGGTCATGGAGCGCGGCCAGATCGTTGAGATGGGTTCCCATGACGAGCTGATCGCCTACAACGGCCTCTATGCCCGTCTATGGCGCCACCAAACCGGCGGCTTCGTCGGTCATGGCGTGCCGGGCAGGCAGCGGGTGCGCAGCAGCTCCAGCTGATGCTGCTGGTCCAGGCCCGGATAGAAGCCTTCGATCTTCTGCAGGCCACCCAGCCAGCTGCGCTTCTCCACCACGCACTCGAACACCGGGCAGGCGGCCTGCCCGGTCTTGCCGCAGTCTTGGTAGTAGCTGAGGCGCTGGCTCTTCTGCGCCGTACCCTGGAACGGACCCTGGCGCTCCTGCAGCACATAGAAGTCGATATCCGCGGCGCTGCGATGATTCTCCCACTGGAACGCCAGGGTGCTGGGATAGAAGAGCACCAGCAGGCCCGCCAGCAGCACCCAGAGAATGCCGGCCGTTACCGGCAGCGGTAGCCGCGAACGAAAGCGGCGGCCACCACGGATGATCAGCGCCGTCACCACCGTGACCAGCGCCAGGGCGATGCACAGCGACGGCAGGCCGGTGATGACCTGCCCCGCCACGCCGATGTCCAGCCCGCTGGGCGACGGTACCGTCCGGTAGCCGATCTCCACGCGCTCCCATCCCACCTGATTGCCGATCAGACCGATGAGACCGAAGATGGCGGCCAGGCCAAGAAGCACCCAGAAGGTACGGGGATTGCTGCGCATAGGGAATCTCGTCCGGACAAAGACCGGGAGACTGCCTAAGCCCGCCGGCGAAGGCAAATCGGAATTCCGCCGGTTCCGGCGCCTGAGGCCGGAGGTTCGGCAAGCCGCTGTCGAGCTGATAGACTGCCGCCCCGCAGCCGTCACATACCGTGGCCCAACGCGAGTGGTTATCGTGGAAATTTTCAAAGAATTCGTTTTCGAAGCCGCACACTTCCTGCCCAACGTTCCGGCCGGGCACAAGTGCGGTCGTCTCCATGGGCATTCCTTCAAGGTAGGCCTGCACATCGAAGGTGCCATTGACCCTCATACCGGCTGGGTCCGGGATTTCGCCGACATCAAGGCCGTCTTCAAACCCCTGTACGAGCGTCTCGACCATCATTATCTGAACGACATCCCGGGCCTCGAGAATCCCACCAGCGAAGTGCTCGCGCGCTGGATCTGGCAACAGCTCAAGCCCCTGCTGCCGGAGCTCAGCCAGGTTCGTGTCCACGAGACCTGCACCTGCGGCTGCATCTACCGCGGCGACTAATTTGCCCCTCCCATTCAAGGTGGCGATGGCGGCAGTCATTTTTCTGCCATAATTCGCGCCTGCCAACTGTCGACGTATCCCCATGTTCGAACTTTTCAGCGGACTCCATGCCTGGGTCGCCATCAGCCTCGTCTTGGCCCTGGCCTTTGTGCTGGCCTTTGAATTCATCAACGGCTTTCACGACACCGCCAACGCCGTCGCCACGGTGATCTACACCAAGGCGATGCCACCGCACCTCGCGGTGTTCTTCTCCGGCATCTTCAATTTCCTCGGTGTGCTGCTCGGTGGTGTCGGCGTCGCCTACGCCATCGTCCACCTGCTGCCGGTCGAGCTGCTGATCAACGTCAACACCGGCCATGGTCTGGCCATGGTGTTTTCGCTGCTCGCCGCGGCCATTACCTGGAACCTGGGCACCTGGTACTTCGGTATCCCCGCCTCCAGCTCCCACACGCTGATCGGCTCCATCCTCGGTGTCGGCGTGACCAACGCCCTGCTGACCGGCCTGCCGGTAAGCGAAGGCGTGAACTGGCAGAAGGCGATCGACATCGGCCTGTCGCTGATCTTCTCGCCGCTGGCCGGCTTCGCCGTCGCCGGCCTGCTGCTGCTCGCCCTCAAGCGCTGGCGGCCGCTGTCGAAGATGCACAAGACCCCGGAACAGCGCCGCGAAGTGGATGCCAAGAAGCATCCACCCTTCTGGAATCGCCTGATGCTGGTCCTCTCGGCCATGGGCATGAGCTTCGTGCACGGCTCCAACGACGGCCAGAAAGGCATCGGCCTGATCATGCTGGTGCTGATCGGCATCGTCCCGGCCAAGTTCGTGCTGGACCTGGACAGCACCACCTATCAGATCGAGCGCACCCGCGACGCGGCCATCCACCTGGGCCAGTTCTACGAGCGCCAGGGCGACAACCTCAAGGACTTCCTCGCCGAAGTGCCCGGCAATCGCGATCTGCCCCAGGAATTCCGCTGCGCCCCGCACATGACCGTGCCGACCCTGCAGGCACTGCTGGCCGATCTGGAAGGCATCACCGACTACCGCGCCATGAGCGACGACCATCGCCAGCAGGTGCGCCGCTACCTGCTGTGCCTGGACGACACCGCCAAGAAGGTGAGCAAGCTGCCGGTGCTGACCGCGCGCGATCGCGACGACCTCAGCCGCCTGCGCAAGGACCTCACCAGCACCACCGAATACGCGCCCTTCTGGGTCATCATCGCGGTCGCCCTGGCGCTGGGCATCGGCACCATGGTCGGCTGGCGCCGCGTGGTGCTCACCGTGGGCGAGAAGATCGGTCGCCAGGGCATGACCTATGCGCAGGGCGTCAGCGCTCAGGTGACGGCCGTGGCCGCCATCGGCATGGCCAACGTCTTCGCCCTGCCCGTCTCCACTACCCACGTGCTGTCCTCCGGCGTGGCCGGCACCATGGTCGCCAACCGCAGCGGCCTGCAGGGCAGCACTGTGCGCAACATCCTCATGGCCTGGGTCCTGACCCTGCCGGCCTCCATGGCTCTCTCCGCCGGCCTGTTCTGGCTGGCGCACCTGTTCCTGTGACCCGTACCGACCGGGCCCCGCGCGCGCGGGGCCCGGTCGGACCCCTCGTCGGGAAGGCCTGAACAGGATAGTTATTGACGAGTCTAGTGAAATGTGTCCCAGCAGAGACACCTTTCCGAGACAGCCGTACGGTGAACGTCAATGACTCCTGCGACCTACATCCTTCTCCTGATACTTGGCTGGCTAGCCCTGGCGCTGGCCATACTCTGGGCCATGCTGCGCTTGGCACGTCGCGCCAGACCCGTGGCGACGTCCGCGCCCAGGGCGCTACCCAAGGTCACGCCCACCGCCCCCGTGAGTCCAGGCAAACATCTGGTCTGCTAGCGCTGCGGACGTGACGAGGCCACCTCGACACCTGAGCAGTGCGCGGGGAAAAAGGAAGATTCTTATTGTTTGGAAGGAAGGGATTCGAACGGACGCGAATCAGGTGAGCAGGGTATTTTCCTGAGCGCTGCGGCTCATCTGCTCGAGGATCTGGTCTTGCTGCTGCGGGGTCAGGGTATCCCAGCAGTGATGCTTGATGAACAGCCCGGCGCCAAAGGCGACGTACAGCGACAGGGCGACGATGACGAGCGTTTCCAGCCCGACGATGGCCCAGGAACGACTCTTGGACGTGTTGTCCTTGGTTTTCATAACGACCTCATCAAATTAAGAGGGGCAATAGTTTAGTCCCTTAAGCAACTGCCGTGCAGCGCCAGCCGTCGAATGGTCAAGCCTCTTGACCTGAATCCACGATGCGGCTGTTCGCTTCTGTCGGACCGATCGCGCCGGCAACGTTTCTCCATAGCCCAGCCGCAGTGGTGCGAATGCACGCCAGGCGCCGCGCTGGTATACTCCGCCGACTGACGGGTCGCTGCAGGCCCTGCCGGTTCCGCTGGCTGTATCGGCCGATCCCGCAATTTCCGCAGCGACGCTTTGTCGCATCGCACGTCCATCGCCGCCGCGCCTGTCGCGCGGCCCGATAACGCCTTCTTGGGGCGTCTATCGACTCAAGGGTCGATCCTCGCTCGCCCGGCTTCGCGCCACAGCTGTGATAAAGAGGAGTTAAAGCAAGACATGTCCACCACGTCGAAGATCATCTACACCCTGACCGACGAAGCGCCCGCCCTGGCGACCTATTCGCTGCTCCCCATCGTCGAGGCCATCACCGCCTCTTCCGGCGTCGCCCTCGAGACCCGTGACATCTCCCTTGCCGGCCGCATCATCGCCCTCTTCCCCGAGTACCTTGAGGAAGAGCAGCGTATCTCCGACCACCTCGCCGAACTCGGCGAACTGGCCACCACTCCCGAAGCCAACATCATCAAGCTGCCCAACATCAGCGCCTCGGTACCGCAGCTCAAGGCCGCGATCAAGGAACTGCAGGGCCAGGGTTACGCCCTGCCGGATTATCCGGACGAGCCCAAGGACGACAAGGAAAAGGACGTCAAGGCGCGCTACGACAAGGTCAAGGGCAGCGCCGTGAACCCGGTCCTGCGCGAAGGTAACTCCGACCGCCGCGCACCGTTGTCGGTCAAGAACTATGCCCGCAAGCACCCCCATCGCATGGGTGCCTGGAGCGCCGATTCCAAGTCCCACGTCGCCCACATGGACGCCCATGACTTCTATGGCAGCGAGCGCTCGGCCACCCTCGAGAACGCCGGCAGCCTGAAGATCGAATTGATCGGCAAGGACGGCAGCAGCAAGGTCCTGAAAGAGAAGACCGCGGTCAAGGCGGGCGAGATCGTCGATGCCTCGACCATGAGCCGCAAGGCCCTGCAGAGCTTCATCGCCGCCCAGATCGAAGACGCCAAGGCCAAGGGCGTGCTGTTCTCCGTGCACCTGAAGGCCACCATGATGAAGGTCTCCGACCCCATCATGTTCGGCATCATCGTCGGCGAGTTCTACAAGGACGTGCTGGCCAAGCACGAAGCCGCCCTGAAAGAAGCCGGCTTCGATCGCAACAACGGCATCGGCGACCTCTACGCCCGCCTTTCCAGCATGCCGGAAGCCACCCAGGCCGCCATCAAGGCCGATTTCGACGCCCAGTACGCCCAGCGTCCGGCGCTGGCCATGGTCAACTCCGACAAGGGCATCACCAACCTGCACGTACCGAGCGACGTCATCGTCGACGCCTCCATGCCGGCCATGATTCGTGACTCCGGCAAGATGTGGAACACCGAAGGCAACCTGCAGGACACCAAGGCCATCATCCCCGACCGCTGCTATGCCGGCGTCTACCAGGTGGTGATCGAGGACTGCAAGCAGAACGGCGCCTTCAATCCCAGCACCATGGGCAGCGTGCCCAACGTCGGCCTGATGGCGCAGAAGGCCGAGGAATACGGTTCCCACGACAAGACCTTCCAGATCCCCACCGACGGCACCGTGCGCGTGACCGACGACCAGGGCAAGGTGATCTTCGAGCATCCGGTCGAGGCCGGTGACATCTGGCGCATGTGCCAGACCAAGGACGCGCCGATCCAGGACTGGGTGAAGCTCGCCGTCAACCGTGCCCGCGCCAGCGGCACCCCGGCGATCTTCTGGCTGGACCAGAACCGTGCCCACGACGCCCAGGTCATCGCCAAGGTCGAGCGCTACCTCAAGGACCATGACACCAACGGCCTGGACATCCGCGTCCTGTCGCCCGAGGAAGCCACCCGCGTGTCCCTGGAGCGCATCCGCAAGGGCGAGGACACCATCTCGGTGACCGGCAACGTCCTGCGCGACTACCTGACCGACCTCTTCCCCATCATGGAACTGGGCACCAGCGCCAAGATGCTGTCCATCGTCCCGCTGATGAACGGCGGCGGCCTGTTCGAGACCGGTGCCGGCGGCTCCGCGCCCAAGCACGTCCAGCAGCTGGTGCAGGAAAACCACCTGCGCTGGGACTCCCTGGGCGAATTCCTGGCCCTGGCCGAATCCCTGAACCACCTGGGCGAAACCACCGGTAACGCCAAGGCCAAGATCCTCGCCAAGACCCTGGACCAGGCCAACGGCCAGTTCCTCGACAGCAACAAGTCGCCGTCGCGCAAGACGGGTGAACTGGACAACCGTGGCAGCCACTTCTATCTGGCACTGTACTGGATCCAGGCCCTGGCCGAGCAGAGCGAAGACGCCGAGCTCAAGGCCCAGTTCGCGCCGGTGGCCAAGTCGCTGAGCGCCGACGAAGCCAAGGTGGTCGCCGAGCTGAACGGCGTCCAGGGCCAGGCCGTGGACATCGGTGGCTACTACCACCCCGACCAGGCCAAGACCAGCCAGGCCATGCGTCCGAGCGCCACGCTCAACGCCGCTCTGGCCCAGCTCAAGGGCTGAACCTGAGGGCTGCGCCCGCAGCCTGAAAGGTTGATTCAGCGAACCCCGGCCCTGGCCGGGGTTCGCTGCATTTGGGACCGGCAAAGCTTAAGGCGTATACTGCGCGATTACCGATAGCGGAGTCCGAGATGGATTGGCACGCCCACGTCACCGTGGCCACCGTGGTGGAAGACGCCGGTCGCTTCCTGCTGGTGGAAGAAGAGAAGCAGGGTCGCCTGGTGCTCAACCAGCCGGCCGGGCACCTGGAGCCAGGCGAGAGCCTGATCGAGGCGGCGCACCGCGAGACCCTGGAAGAAACCGCCTGGCAGGTGGAGATCCAGGGCGTGATCGGCATCGGCCTCTATGTGGCGCCAGCCAATGGCGTCACCTACTACCGCACGGCCTTCCATGCCCGCCCCCTGGCCCACGAGCCCGGGCGCGCCCTGGACGCCGACATCACCCGCGCGGTGTGGCTGACGCTCGACGAGATCCGCGCCGAACGGGCGCGGCTGCGCAGCCCCCTGGTCCTGGACGCCATCGAGAAATACCTGGACGGCCACCGCTATCCCCTGTCGATGATCGTAGATATGAGAGGTTTTTGAAGTGAACGGCACCCGCGTCATCGTCGGCATGTCCGGCGGAGTGGATTCCTCGGTCTCGGCCCTCTTGCTCAAGGAGCAGGGCTATCAGGTCGAGGGCCTGTTCATGAAGAACTGGGACGAGGATGACGGCACCGAGTACTGCACCGCCAAGGAAGACCTGGCCGACGCCCAGGCGGTCTGCGACCGCATCGGCATCACGTTGCACACGGCCAACTTCGCCGCCGAGTACTGGGACCACGTCTTCGAGCACTTCCTTGCCGAATACAAGGCTGGCCGCACGCCCAATCCGGACATCCTCTGCAACCGCGAGATCAAGTTCAAGGCCTTCCTCGACTACGCCCTGGCCCTGGGCGCCGACCTGATCGCCACCGGCCACTACGTTCGCCGTCGCGATGTCGACGGCCAGACCCTGCTGCTCAAGGGCCTGGATGCCAACAAGGACCAGAGCTATTTCCTCCATGCCGTGGGCGGCGAGCAGCTGGCGCGCACGCTCTTCCCGGTGGGCGAACTGGAAAAGCCCGAGGTCCGCGCCATCGCCGAGCTGCATGGCCTGGCCACCGCGCGCAAGAAGGACTCCACAGGCATCTGCTTCATCGGCGAGCGCCGCTTCAGCGACTTCCTCAAGCAGTACCTGCCGGCCCAGCCGGGTGACATCGAGACCACCACCGGCGAGGTCATCGGCCGCCACCACGGCCTGATGTACCACACCATCGGCCAACGCCAGGGCCTGGGCATCGGCGGCATGAAGGACGCCGGTGACGATCCCTGGTACGTGCTGAGCAAGGACCTGACCCGCAACGTGCTGATCGTCGGCCAGGGCAATGCCCACCCCTGGCTGTTCGCCGAGTCCCTGACCGTCGGCGAGATGTTCTGGGTCAACGATCTGCAGCTCGCCCAGCCGCGCCGCCTCACCGCCAAGGTCCGCTATCGCCAGCAGGACCAGCCCTGCCGGATCGAGCGTCAGGGCGCCGGCTACCGGGTGGTCTTCGACGAACCCCAGCGCGCCGTCACCCCCGGCCAGTCGGTGGTCTTCTACGACGGCGACGTCTGCCTGGGCGGCGGCGTGATCGAACACTACCAACCCGCTTGCGCCGAGGCGCCCGCTGCATGAACCGTACCCAGGAACAACTCATCGCCCTGGGCGGCGTCTTTCAGGCCGCCCTGCTGGTGGACCAGCTGGCGCGTACCGGCCAGGTCGCGGAAGAACCCCTGGCCTGCCTGCTCGGCAGCCTGCTGGTACGGGATCCGGGCAGCACCCTGGACGTCTATGGCGGCAGCGTCGCCCCCCTGCGCGAGGGACTGGGCGCCCTCTCCAGCACCCTGGAACGCAATCCCAACAGCCTGCAGCGCGAGCCCCTGCGCTATGCCCTGGCGATGATCGCCCTGGAACGCAAGCTGGAGAAGCGTGGCGACCTGCTCGACCTCATCGGCCGGCGCCTCACCCAGATCCAGTCCCAGGTCGAACACTTCGGCGTGGCCCACGAGAACGTCATCGCCGCCTGCGGTGGCCTCTACGAAGACACCCTGAGCACCTTCAAGCAGCGCATCCAGGTGCACGGCGAGATGCGCTACCTCCAGCAGTCCGCCACCGCCTCGCGGGTGCGCGCCCTGCTGCTGGCCGGCATTCGTTCCGCCCGCCTCTGGCGGCAGCTCGGCGGCCATCGCTGGCAGCTGGTGCTCAACCGCCGCAAGCTGCTCGACAATCTCTATCCCCTGCGCAACGGCTGATCCCGGACTGGCCGGCGGCGGTACTAAAGCCCCGGCCTTTGCGTGTAGAATTCCGCCCCTTTCTCCCCTGCTACCAAGAGAATGCCCATGCAGCTCTCCTCGCTCACCGCCGTATCGCCCATCGACGGCCGTTACGCCGGCAAGACCGCCGCCCTGCGCCCCATCTTCAGCGAATTCGGCCTGATCCGTTTCCGCGCCCAGGTCGAGGTCCGCTGGCTGCAGCGCCTGGCCGCCCACGCCGGCATTCCCGAGGTCGCACCCTTCTCCGCCGAGGCCAATGCCCTGCTGGACAAGCTGGCCACCGCGTTCAGCGTCGAGCAGGCGCAGCGGGTCAAGGACATCGAGCGCACCACCAACCACGACGTCAAGGCCATCGAGTACCTGCTCAAGGAGGAGGTCGCCGACCTGCCGGAACTGGCCGCGGTGAGCGAATTCATCCACTTCGCCTGCACCTCCGAGGACATCAACAACCTGTCCCATGCGCTGATGCTGCGCGAAGGTCGTGACCAGGTGCTGCTGCCGCTGATGCGCCAGATCGCCGGCGAGATCCGTGCGCTGGCCCATCGCTTCGCCGACGTGCCCATGCTCTCGCGCACCCATGGCCAGCCCGCCTCTCCCACCAGCCTGGGCAAGGAACTGGCCAACGTGGTCTATCGCCTGGAGCGCCAGATCGAGCAGATCGCCGCCGTCCGCCCGCTGGGCAAGATCAACGGCGCCGTGGGCAACTACAACGCCCACCTGTCCGCCTACCCGGACGTCGACTGGGAAGCCAATGCGCGCACCTTCATCGAAGGCGACCTCGGCCTGACCCTGAATCCCTACACCACCCAGATCGAGCCGCACGACTACATCTCCGAGCTGTTCGACGCCATCGCCCGCTTCAACACCATCCTGATCGACTTCGACCGGGACATCTGGGGCTACATCTCCCTCGGCTACTTCAAGCAGAAGACCGTGGCCGGCGAGATCGGCTCCTCGACCATGCCGCACAAGGTCAACCCCATCGACTTCGAGAACTCCGAAGGCAACCTGGGTATCGCCAACGCCATCCTCCAGCACCTGGCCAGCAAGCTGCCGATCTCCCGCTGGCAGCGCGACCTGACCGACTCCACCGTGCTGCGCAACCTGGGCACCGGCCTGGCCCACGGCGTGATCGCCTACGAAGCCACCCTCAAGGGCATCAGCAAGCTGGAACTCAACGCCGCCCGCATCGCCGAGGACCTGGACGCCTGCTGGGAAGTCCTGGCCGAGCCGGTGCAGACCGTGATGCGCCGCTATGGCGTGGCCAATCCCTACGAGAAGCTCAAGGAGCTGACCCGCGGCAAGGGCATCAGCGCCAGCGCCCTGCAGGACTTCATCGACGGCCTGGAGATCCCCGAGGCCGCCAAGGCAGAACTGCGCCAGCTGACCCCGGCCGGCTATATCGGCAATGCTGCCGAGCAGGCCCGTCGGGTCTGAAGATCATCCTTTTTCTACGCCCGGCCTCGCCGGGCGTTTTTCATTGCGCGAGGTGTGCATGAACCCGGATCAACCCCTGCAACTGCTCGGCGGCCTGACCGCCCGTGAATTCCTCCGCGACTACTGGCAGCAGAAACCCCTGCTGATCCGCCAAGCCCTCCCGGACTTCCAGAATCCCCTGGAGCCCGACGAACTGGCCGGCCTGTCGCTGGAGGAGGAAATCGAATCCCGCCTGATCATCGGCCAGGACCAGACCTGGGAGCTGCGCCGCGGCCCGCTCCCGGAAGACACCTTCGCCGGCCTGCCCGAGCGGGACTGGACCCTGCTGGTGCAATCGGTCGACCAGTTCGTGCCCGAGGTGGCCGAGGTGCTGGAGTCCTTCCGCTTCCTGCCCAATTGGCGCGTCGACGACATCATGGTCAGCTATGCCGCCCCCGGTGGCGGTGTCGGCCCCCACTACGATCACTATGACGTCTTCCTGCTGCAGGGCCATGGCCGCCGCCGTTGGCGCATCGGCCAGCCCTGCACCGCCGACAGCCCGCTGATCGACGGCCTGGAGCTGAAGATCCTCGCCGATTTCCAGCAGACCGACGAATGGGTCCTGGAACCGGGTGACATGCTCTACCTGCCGCCGGGTCTGGCCCATGACGGTATCGCCGAAGACGAGTGCATGACCTACTCCATCGGCTTCCGCGCCCCCAGCGCCGGCGAGGTGCTCACCCACTTCACCGACTTCCTCGCCCAGTTCATCCCCGAGGACGAGCGCTACAGCGACGCCGGTTGCGCCCCGGCCAGCGAGCATCCGGCGGAGATCCCGCCCGAGGCCATCGAGCGCCTGCGCGGCCTGATGGAGCGCCACCTGAGCGATGATCGCCTGCTGCTGGCCTGGTTCGGCCAGCACATGACCGAGCCGCGCTACCCGGAGCGGGTCGCCGGGGAAAACCTCAGCGCCAAGCAGCTGCGCAAGGAACTCGACGAAGGCGCCCTGCTGATGCGCAATCCCAGCGGTCGCATCGCCTGGAGTCGCCTGGAAGACGAGGTGATGGTCTTCGCCAGCGGCCAGAGCCGCCTGCTGCCCATGAGGCTGCAACCGCTGCTCGACCTGCTATGCTCGGCGGAGGTCCTGCACGAGGCCAATCTCGCGCCCTGGCTGCAGGACGACGATGCCATGCGCCTGATCCGCGAGCTGCTCCAGCAGGGCAGTCTGATCTTCGCCGGAGAAGACGACGAAGAGTGATAGGGAGCCGCCGTGGACGAGTCCTTTGCCGATCTGACCCTGGACGGCCTGCCCGAACCCCGGCTCGGCCAGGACTTCGCCCTGCGCCTCGAAGGCCTGGACGCCCTGCGTGAGCACAGCGTTCGCCTCGTCGCTCAAGCCAGCCGCCAGCTGTGCCTCCAGACGCCCGATCTGGAAGCGCCCCTCTACGACAACCTGGACGTCGAGACGGCGATCAAGCGCCTGCTGCTGGGCCATCCGCGGCATCAGGTACGCATCCTGATCAACGACAGCGCCCTCGCCATGCGCCAGGGCCACCGCCTCATCGCCCTGGCGCAGCGCCTGACCAGCAATCTGCTGATCCGGCGGCCACCGGCCGATCGGCAACCGGAAGGCAGCTGCCTCATCGTCGACGACCAGGCCCTGCTGCGTCGCATGGGCAGCGCCCCCAATGGCTTCGTGCGTTATGGCGACCGCGCCGCCGTCAAGGTCCAGCAGCAGGTCTTCGACCGCCTCTGGGCCATCAGCCAGCCGGATCAGGAATTGCGGAGGATGGTGCTGTGAAGGGCCTGCTGGCGCTTCTGCTGCTGTTGACGGCCACCGCCTGGGCCGCGCCTCGTACCGAGGTCATTCCCCTGCAGTACCGCACCGCCGACGATCTCCTGCCCACCCTGCAATCCGTCATCGGCGGCGAAGGCAAGGTCAACGTCTATGGCAATCAGCTGATCGTCAATGCCGAGCCGGCCAAGCTCGCCGAGATCAAGACTCTGCTGGCCCAGCTGGATACCCAGCCGCGGCGCCTGCTTGTCACCCTGGCTACCCGCGCCGGCAGCTCGGGTGCCAGTCAGGGTTATTCGGTAAACGGCGACGTGCGTGCGCCCCAGGTGCGCATCATCGAAGACAGCACCGATCAGCAGGAGGATGGCGCCCAGCGCGTCCAGGTCACCGAGGGCTACCCCGCCTTCATCCGTTTCGGCGAGGATGTCCCGGTCACCACCTACCAGACCTCGCCCTATGGGCAGAGCTCTGCCCAGACCGATTACCGCCGCCTCGAACGAGGCTTTCAGGTCACCGCCCGTCTGAGCGGCAACCTGGTGCACCTGGACATCAGCAGCCTCGATGATCGGGCCGCCACCGGGCGCCCGGGCACGGTGCAGACCCAGAGCGCCGCCACCCGCATCAGCGGTCCCCTCGGGCAATGGCTGGATCTAGGGGGCTTTCGGCAACAGGTCGAGGGCGACCAGAACGGGCTTACCCGCTACTACTCGACCGAGGGTCATGACGACCGCCAGTTGAGCATTCGCGCCGACCTCATCGACTGACCGACCGGCGAATGGGAGAACTCTCGCGGCGCCTGGCAATCTAGGCTTCACCAGACAATGAAGTTTATTTGAGAATAATTCTTATATTCATTCTCAAATAAACCTGAAGTTCTGTTTAGTTTGATTCAAAGCAGTCCAATAGAATCTTTTTGGACCAATAAATTTACAGAATGAATCGATAGAGCATAAAATCTGTCTGTCTTGCGACACCGTGTCGCACTGATAGCGCCTGATACCCAATAATTAAGGATTCAAAGCATGTCTGAGTCGATCAGCCTACTGACCCACAACTGGAGCTTCGCGGTATTTCTCCTGGGCGTGGTTGGTCTGATCGCCTTCATGCTCGGAGTCTCGAGCCTGCTCGGCAGCAAAGCCGTGGGCCGTAGCAAGAACGATCCCTTCGAGTCCGGCATCGTCCCCACCGGGGGTGCCCGTCTCCGTCTCTCTGCCAAGTTCTACCTGGTCGCGATGCTCTTCGTGATCTTCGATGTCGAAGCCCTCTTTCTCTTCGCCTGGTCGGTGTCCATCCGTGAATCGGGATGGGCCGGCTTCGTGGAAGCCTCCATTTTCATAGCAATTCTGTTGGCGGGTCTTGTCTACCTGTGGCGAATCGGAGCGCTCGATTGGGCGCCTGCGAGCCGTCGCGAGCGGCAGGCGAAGTCGAAACAATGAGGCTTTGGCAATGCAATACAATCTCACCCGGATCGATCCCGATGCGGCAGTAGACCGCTATCCGGCCGGCCAACGGGAAACCGTTGCCGACCCAATGGAGAGTCAGGTCAACCGCAGCATCTTCATGGGCAAACTTGAAGATGTCCTGCGGGGCGCGGTCAATTGGGGACGCAAGAATTCCCTCTGGCCCTACAACTTCGGCCTGTCCTGCTGCTATGTGGAAATGACCACCGCGTTCACGGCGCCCCACGACATCGCCCGCTTCGGCGCCGAAGTCATCCGGGCCTCGCCGCGTCAGGCCGACTTCATGGTCATCGCCGGCACTCCCTTCATGAAGATGGCCCCGGTCATCCAGCGCCTGTACGAGCAGATGCTGGAACCCAAGTGGGTGATCTCGATGGGCGCCTGCGCCAACTCCGGCGGTATGTACGACATCTACTCGGTCGTTCAGGGCGTGGACAAGTTCCTGCCCGTCGACGTCTATGTGCCCGGCTGCCCGCCTCGCCCCGAAGCCTTCCTCCAGGGCCTGATGCTCCTGCAGGACTCCATCGGTGAAGAGCGCCGCCCCCTTTCCTGGGTGGTGGGCGACCAGGGCATCTATCGCGCCGAGATGCCTTCGCAGCGCGAGCAGAACCGCGAGCGCCGCATCCAGGTCACCAACCTGCGCAGCCCAGACGAAGTGTAAGTCCCCTACGGGACCTGCACGCTGACGACGATCGATTAGCGACGGAACATCATGACCGCAGACACCGCTCTGTCCGCCTCTGCGCTCGCCCCTGCCGGCGATGCGTCGGTGGTTGGCGAACTCCAGGGCCAATTCGGCGCCGACGCCCTGACCCTGCAAGACACCCGTACCGGCATGCCGGTGATCTGGGTGGCGCGCGAAAGAATCATCGAAGTACTGCGCTTCCTGCGCAACGTGCCCCGCCCCTACGTCATGCTCTATGACCTGCATGGCGTGGACGAGCGCCTGCGGACTCACCGCCGCGGCCTGCCCAACGCGGACTTCACCGTCTTCTACCACCTGCTGTCCATCGACCGTAACAGCGATGTGATGCTCAAGGTGGCCCTGTCCGCCAACGACCTGCGCCTGCCCACCGCCACCGGCATCTACCCCAATGCCAACTGGTACGAGCGGGAAGTGCTGGACATGTACGGCATCCATTTCGACGGTCACCCGCTGCCCAAGCGCATGCTGATGGCCGACAACTGGCAGGGTCATCCGCTGCGCAAGGACTATCCGGCGCGGGCCACCGAGTTCGATCCCTATGCGCTGAACGCCGCCAAGCAGGATCTCGAGCAGGAGACCCTGAGATTCAAGCCCGAAGAGTGGGGCATGAAGGAACATGCGGAGAATTCCGATTACATGTTCCTCAACCTGGGCCCGAACCACCCTTCCGCCCATGGTGCCTTCCGCATCATCCTGCAACTGGACGGCGAAGAGATCGTCGACTGCGTGCCGGAGATCGGCTACCACCATCGGGGCGCCGAGAAGATGGCCGAGCGCCAGTCCTGGCACAGCTACATCCCCTACACCGACCGGATCGATTATCTGGGCGGGGTGATGAACAACCTGCCCTACGTCCTTTCGGTGGAAAAGCTCGCCGGCATCAAGGTGCCGTCGCGGGTCGACTTCATCCGGGTGATGATGGCCGAGTTCTTCCGCATCAACAGCCACCTGCTGTACCTGGGCACCTATATCCAGGACGTCGGCGCCATGACCCCGGTGTTCTTTACCTTCACCGACCGTCAGCGTGCGTACAAGGTCATCGAGGCCATCACCGGCTTCCGCATGCACCCGGCCTGGTTCCGTATCGGCGGCGTTGCCCACGACCTGCCGCGCGGCTGGGACAAGCTGGTCCGCGAATTCCTCGACTGGATGCCCAAGCGCCTGGACGAGTACGAAAAGGCCGCGATGAAGAACAGCATCCTCATCGGCCGAACCAAGAACGTCGCCGTCTACAACACAAAGGAAGCCTTGGAGTGGGGCGTCACCGGCCCCAACCTGCGCGCCACCGGTCTCGATTTCGACCTGCGCAAGGCTCGTCCCTACTCCGGCTACGAGAACTTCGAATTCGAAGTGCCCATCGCCCACAACGGCGACTGCTACGACCGCGGCATGCTGCGCGTCGAAGAGATGCGCCAGAGTCTGCGCATCATCGAGCAGTGCCTGCAGCACATGCCCGAAGGCCCGTACAAGGCGGATCACCCGCTCACTACGCCGCCGCCCAAGGAACGCACCCTGCAGCACATCGAGACCCTGATCACCCACTTCCTGCAAGTGTCCTGGGGTCCGGTGATGCCGGCCGGCGAAGCCTTCCAGATGATCGAGGCGACCAAGGGCGCCAACAGCTACTACCTGACGAGCGATGGCAGCACCATGAGCTACCGCACCCGCATCCGGACGCCGAGCTTCCCGCACCTGCAGCAGATCCCGGCCGTCATCCGCGGCAGCATGGTGTCCGACCTGATTGCCTACCTGGGCAGTATCGACTTCGTCATGGCCGACGTGGACCGCTGAGCATGAGCACCGAAACCCTGATCCAAACCGACCGCTTCGTCCTGAGCGACACCGAGCGCTCGGCCATCGAGCACGAGATGCATCACTACGAGGACCCGCGCGCGGCGTCCATCGAAGCCCTGAAGATCGTCCAGAAGGAACGTGGTTGGGTGCCGGATGGCGCCATCTACGCCATCGGCGAGGTGCTGGGCATTCCCGCCAGCGACGTCGAGGGCGTGGCGACCTTCTACAGCCAGATCTTCCGCGTGCCGGTCGGCCGCCACATCATCCGCGTGTGCGACAGCATGACCTGCTACATCGGCGGCCACGAATCCGTGGTCGGCGAGATCCAGCGCCAGCTGGGCATCGGCCTGGGCCAGACCACCACCGACAGCCGCTTCACCCTGCTGCCGGTCTGCTGCCTGGGCAATTGCGACAAGGCCCCGGCGCTGATGATCGACGACGACACCCATGGCGATGTCCAACCTGCGGGCGTGGCCAAACTGCTGGAGGGATACGCATGAGACTGACCTCCTTCGGGCCTGCCAACAGCATTGCCCGTACCCCCGAGACCCATCCCCTGACCTGGCGCCTGCGTGAAGACGGCGCCCCGGTCTGGCTGGAGGAATACCAGGCGAAGGACGGCTACGCCGCGGCACGCAAGGCGCTGACCGAGCTGGCACCGGACGCCATCGTCCAGGAAGTCAAGGACTCCGGCCTCAAGGGCCGTGGCGGTGCGGGCTTCCCCACCGGCGTGAAGTGGGGCCTGATGCCCAAGGACGAATCCCTCGACATCCGCTACCTGCTGTGCAACGCGGACGAGATGGAGCCCAACACCTGGAAGGACCGCCTGCTCATGGAGCAGTTGCCCCACCTGCTGGTGGAAGGCATGCTGATCAGCGCCCGGGCGCTCAAGGCCTACCGTGGCTACATCTTCCTGCGTGGCGAATACGTCGACGCCGCCGCCAACCTGCGGCGCGCCGTGGAAGAAGCCAAGGCCGCCGGCCTGCTGGGCAAGAACATCCTGGGCAGCGGCTTCGATTTCGAGCTGTTCGTCCACACCGGCGCCGGTCGCTACATCTGTGGCGAAGAGACCGCGCTGATCAACTCCCTGGAAGGCCGTCGCGCCAACCCGCGCTCCAAGCCGCCCTTCCCCGCCGCCGTCGGCGTCTGGGGCAAGCCGACCTGCGTCAACAACGTCGAGACCCTGTGCAACGTGCCGGGCATCGTCGCGGGCGGCGTGGACTGGTACAAGAGCCTGGCCCGCGAAGGCAGCGAAGACATGGGCACCAAGCTCATGGGCTTCTCCGGCAAGGTCAAGAATCCCGGCGTCTGGGAACTGCCCTTCGGCATCACCGCCCAGGAGCTGTTCGAGGACTATGCCGGCGGCATGCGCGACGGCTTCAAGCTGAAATGCTGGCAGCCCGGTGGCGCCGGTACCGGCTTCCTGCTGCCCGAGCATCTCTCGGCGCAGATGTACGCCGGCGGCATCGGCAAGGTCGGCACCCGCATGGGCACCGGTCTGGCCCTGGCCGTGGACGACAGCGTCAACATGGTCTCGCTGCTGCGCAACATGGAAGAGTTCTTCGCCCGGGAATCCTGCGGCTGGTGCACCCCCTGCCGCGACGGCCTGCCCTGGAGCGTCAAGCTTCTGCGCAGCCTGGAGAAGGGCGAAGGCCAGCAGGGCGATCTCGATACCCTGCTGCAGCTGGTCAATTTCCTCGGCCCGGGCAAGACCTTCTGTGCCCACGCACCGGGTGCCGTCGAGCCCCTGGGCAGTGCCATCAAGTATTTCCGCGAAGAGTTCGAGGCCGGTGTGCGCAAGGCGCCCAGCGAGCCACGGCCAACTGCTTCGGCGAGCGTGACCTGAGGACCGGCCCCCCACGGGGCCGCTCCCATCGCTTTCTGGCCGGACCTGCTCCGGCCGGCGCCGCCTCCGACGATCGTCAGGGCGGCGCGAACGTTTTCCCATTAGCCAGACCCGCCCTGCGCGGGTGAGAAGAAAACCCTATGGCCACTATCCATGTAGACGGCAAGACGTACGAGGTCGACGGGGCGGACAACCTCCTCGAAGCCTGCCTGTCCCTGGGGCTCGACATCCCCTATTTCTGCTGGCACCCGGCGCTGGGCAGCGTCGGCGCCTGCCGCCAGTGCGCGGTGAAGCAGTTCGCCGACGAGAATGACACCCGCGGGCGCCTGGTCATGTCCTGCATGACCCCGTCCAGCGACAAGACCTACATCTCCATCGAAGACGCCGAAGCCAAGGAATTCCGCAGCTCGGTCATCGAATGGCTGATGACCAACCATCCCCACGACTGTCCGGTCTGCGAAGAAGGCGGCCACTGCCACCTGCAGGACATGACGGTGATGACCGGCCACAACAAGCGCCGCTATCGCTTCACCAAGCGCACCCACCAAAACCAGGACCTCGGCCCGTTCGTCGCTCACGAGATGAACCGCTGCATCGCCTGCTATCGCTGCGTGCGCTACTACAAGGACTACGCCGGCGGTACCGACCTGGGTGTCTACGGCGCCCACGACAACGTCTATTTCGGCCGCGTCGAGGACGGTGCCCTGGAGAGCGAATTCTCCGGCAACCTGACCGAGGTCTGTCCCACCGGGGTATTCACCGACAAGACCCACTCCGAGCGCTACAACCGCAAGTGGGACATGCAGTTCGCCCCCAGCATCTGCCATGGCTGCTCCTCGGGTTGCAACATCAGCCCCGGCGAGCGCTATGGCGAACTGCGCCGCATCGAGAACCGCTTCAACGGTTCGGTCAACCAGTACTTCCTCTGCGACCGTGGCCGCTTCGGCTATGGCTATGTCAATCGCAAGGATCGTCCGCGCCAGGCCCTGCTGAAGGACGGCAGCCTGGAGACCGGCATCGACGCCGCCCTGGATCGCGCCGCCCTGCTGCTGCGCGGCAAGAAGGTGATCGGCATCGGTTCGCCGCGTGCCAGCCTGGAAAGCAACCACGCCCTGCGTGAGCTGGTCGGCGCCGAAAACTTCTCCAGTGGCATGAGCGCCCGTGACCTGGCCAACGTCCGCCTGGTGCTGCAGGTGCTCAAGGACAGCCCCCTGCCCGTCCCGACCCTGCGCGCCATGGAGAAGCACGATGCCGTCTTCGTCCTCGGCGAGGATCTGACCCAGACCGCGGCCCGCCTGGCGCTGTCCCTGCGGCAGTCCGTCAAGGGCAAGCCCGAGGCCATGGCCGCGGCCCAGAAGATCCAGCCCTGGCTGAACGCGGCCGTGCAGAACATCGGCCAGAGCGAGCGCAATCCGCTGTTCATCGCCAGCGTCGCCGCCACCCGCCTGGACGACGTCGCCGACGCCCGCCTGCATGGTTCGCCGCTGGAACTGGCCCGCTTCGGCCATGCCGTGGCCCATGCCATCGACGCCAGCGCCCCGGCCGTCGACGGCCTGAGCGACGAAGTCGCCGAGCAGGCGCGCCTGCTGGCCGAAACCCTGCTGGCGGCCGAACGCCCGCTGGTGGTGTCCGGTACCTCCCTGGGTGAGCCGGCGCTGATCGAAGCCGCCGCCAACCTGGCCAAGGCTCTGGCCGCCAAGGGCAAGGCCGGTTCCCTGAGCCTGGTGGTGCCCGAAGCCAACAGCCTGGGCCTGGCGCTCTATGGCGGCGAGTCCGTCGAAGACGCCTTCGCGGCCCTGGAAAACGGCCAGGCCGATGCCCTGGTGGTGCTGGAGAACGACCTCTATCGCCGCGCCCCTGCCCAGCAGGTGGATCAGGCCCTGGCCCGCGCCCAGGTGCTGGTGGTGCTGGATCACCAGCGTACCGCCACTGCCCAGCGCGCCGACCTGGTGCTGCCGGCGGCGAGCTTCGCTGAAGGCGACGGTACCCTGGTCAGCCAGGAAGGTCGCGCCCAGCGCTTCTTCCAGGTCTATGAGCCGAGCTACTACGATCCCTCCAGCCTGATCCGCGAGGGCTGGCGCTGGCTGCACGCCCTGCGCAACACCCTGGACAACCGCCCGGTAGACTGGACCCAGCTGGACCACGTCACCGACGCCGTGGCCACCGCCGCGCCGCAGCTGGACGGCATCCGCGACGCCGCGCCCAACGCCAGCTTCCGGGTGAAGGGCCTCAAGCTCGCCCGCGAACCGCATCGCTACAGCGGCCGCACCTCCATGCGCGCCAACCTCAGCGTGCACGAGCCGCGCGCGCCCCAGGATGCCGACACCGCCTTCGCCTTCTCCATGGAAGGCTATGCCGGCAGCGTCGAACCGCGTCAGCAGATTCCCTTCGCCTGGTCCCCGGGCTGGAACTCGCCCCAGGCCTGGAACAAGTTCCAGGACGAGGTCGGTGGTCACCTGCGCGCCGGCGATCCGGGCGTGCGTCTGATCGAGACCCAGGGCGATCGCCTGGGCTGGTTTGCCGCTCCGGCTGCCGTCGTGCGCGGTACCGAGTCAGGCTTCCAGGCCGTGCCGCTGTACCACCTGTTCGGCAGCGAAGAGACCTCTTCCCGCGCCGAGCCGGTACGCGAGCGCATCCCGGCCGCCTATGTGGCGCTGGCCAAGGCCGATGCCGACCGCCTGGGCGTCAACGAAGGCGCCCTGCTGCGCCTGCAGGTTGCCGGTCAGGAATTGCGCCTGCCGCTGCAGATCAAGTCCGAGCTGTCGGCGGGTCTGGTCGGTCTGCCCGCCGGCTTCGAAGGGATTCCGGTGGACTTCGCCGGCCTCACCGTGGAAGGACTGCAGGAGGCCGCGGCATGACCTGGCTCACCCCCACCCTCATCGCCGTGGTGATCGGCATCCTCAAGGCCATCGTCATCCTGCTGGCGGTGGTCATCTGCGGGGCGCTGCTGAGCTTCGTCGAACGGCGCCTGCTGGGTCTCTGGCAGGACCGCTACGGTCCCAACCGGGTCGGTCCCTTCGGCGCCTTTCAGCTTGGCGCCGACATGCTGAAGATGTTCTTCAAAGAGGACTGGACGCCGCCGTTCGCCGACAAGATGATCTTCGCCCTGGCGCCGGTGATCGCCATGGGTTCGCTGCTGGTGGCCTTCTCGGTCATCCCGATCACCCCCACCTGGGGCGTGGCGGACCTGAACGTCGGTCTGCTGTTCTTCTTCGCCATGGCCGGTGTCAACGTCTACGCCGTGCTCTTCGCCGGCTGGGCGAGCAACAACAAGTTCTCGCTGCTGGGCGCCATGCGCGCCTCGGCCCAGACCCTCTCCTACGAGGTGTTCATGGGTCTGTCGGTGATGGGCATCGTGGCGGTGACGGGTTCCTTCAACATGAGGGACATCGTCGAGGCGCAGCACCAGGGCTGGTGGTTCATCGTTCCCCAGTTCTTCGGCTTCTGCACCTTCTTCATCGCCGGCATCGCCGTCACCCACCGTCATCCCTTCGATCAGCCGGAAGCCGAGCAGGAGCTCGCCGACGGTTACCACATCGAATACGCGGGCATGAAGTGGGGCATGTTCTTCGTCGGCGAGTATATCGGCATCGTGCTGATCTCGGCGCTGCTGGTGACCCTGTTCTTCGGCGGCTGGCACGGTCCCTTCCTGGATACCCTGCCCTGGCTGTCGTTTTTCTGGTTCGCCCTGAAGACCGCCTTCTTCATCATGATCTTCATCCTGCTGCGCGCGTCCATTCCGCGTCCGCGCTACGACCAGGTAATGGCCTTCAGCTGGAAGTTCTGCCTGCCCCTGACCCTGATCAATCTGCTGGTGACCGGCGCGGTGGTGCTCTATAGCGCCACGCCGGCCATCGGCCAGTGAGGTATCCGTCATGATCAAGGAAATCCTGCACGTCCTGCATGGCACCTACACCCAGTTGCGCAGCATCGTGATGGTCTTCGGCCACGCCTTCCGCAAGCGCGACACCCTGCAATACCCCGAGGAGCCCGTATACCTGCCGCCGCGTTACCGTGGCCGCATCGTGCTCACCCGTGACCCCGACGGCCAGGAGCGCTGCGTGGCGTGCAACCTGTGCGCCGTGGCCTGCCCGGTCGGCTGCATCTCCTTGCAGAAGACCGAAGCCGAAGACGGTCGCTGGTACCCGGAGTTCTTCCGCATCAACTTTTCGCGCTGCATCTTCTGCGGCATGTGCGAGGAGGCCTGCCCCACCACCGCCATCCAGCTGACCCCGGATTTCGAGATGTCCGAGTTCAAGCGCCAGGAGCTGGTGTACGAGAAGCAGGACCTGCTGATCTCGGGTCCGGGCAAGTATCCGGAATACAACTTCTACCGCGTGGCCGGCATGGCCATCGCGGGCAAGCCCAAGGGTGCCGCGCAGAGCGAGGCAGAGCCGATCAACGTGAAGAGCCTGCTGCCCTAAGGAGCTGTCGTGGAATTCGCCTTCTATTTCTCCGCTGGGGTGGCCGTCCTGGCCACCTTCCGGGTGATCACCAACACCAATCCGGTGCATGCGCTGCTGTACCTGATCATCTCGCTGCTGGCCGTGTCCATGGTGTTCTTCGCCCTGGGCGCGCCCTTCGCCGGCGCCCTGGAGATCATCGTCTACGCCGGCGCCATCATGGTGCTGTTCGTCTTCGTGGTGATGATGCTCAACCTCGGGCCGGTCGTCGCCGAGCAGGAACGCAAGTGGCTGACCCCCAAGGTCTGGATCGGTCCGTCGATCCTCGCCGGTGCGCTGCTGGTGGAACTGCTGGTGGTGCTCTCGCGCACCCCGGGCGGCGCTGCCATCGGTCATACCTCGGTGGAAGCCAAGGCCGTGGGCATCAGCCTGTTCGGACCCTATCTGCTGGCGGTCGAACTGGCCTCCATGCTGCTGCTGGGTGCCCTGGTCGCGGCCTATCACCTGGGTCGCAGCGACGTCAAAGACGGGATCGGCGAGTGAGTCGCCAAGGACTGGAGAACAGCCAATGAACGCCATACCTCTGGAACACGGACTCGCCCTCGCCGGCGCCCTGTTCGCCCTTGGCCTGGTGGGCCTGATGGTCCGCCGCAACATCCTCTTCGTGCTCATGAGTCTGGAAATCATGATGAACGCCGCCGCCCTGGCCTTCGTGGTCGCGGGTAGCCGTTGGGGCGCCCCCGACGGCCAGGTGATGTTCATCCTGGTGCTGAGCCTGGCCGCCGCCGAGGCCAGTATCGGCCTGGCGATCCTGCTGCAGCTCTATCGCCGCTTCCACACCCTCGACGTCGATGCCGCCAGCGAGATGCACGGATGAACCTGCTACCCCTCACCTTCGCCTTTCCCCTGGTCGGCTATTTCTTGCTGGCCTTCTCCCGCGGTCGGCTGTCGGAGAATCTCTCCGCGCTGATCGGCGTGGGTTCGGTGGGCCTGGCGGCGCTGGTCGCCGCCTGGGTCGGCTGGAACTTCCACGTCGCACCGCCCGCCGACGGTCACCTGACCATCGTCCTCTGGCAGTGGATGAACGTGGAGGGCTTCGCGCCCAACATGGCTCTCTACCTGGACGGCCTGTCGCTGACTATGCTCGGCGTGGTCACCGGCGTCGGCTTCCTGATCCACCTGTTCGCGTCCTGGTACATGCGTGGTGAAGAGGGCTATTCGCGCTTCTTCGCCTACACCAACCTGTTCATCTTCAGCATGTTGCTGCTGGTTCTCGGCGACAACCTGCTGCTGCTGTACTTCGGTTGGGAAGGCGTGGGCCTGTGCAGCTACCTGCTGATCGGCTTCTACTACAGCGAGCGCGCCAACGGCAACGCGGCGCTGAAGGCGTTCATCGTCACCCGCGTCGGCGACGTCTTCATGGCCTTCGGTCTGTTCATCCTGTTCATGACCCTGGGCACCCTGGACATCCAGGAGCTGCTGCAGAAGGCCCCGGACGTCTTCGCCAGCGGTGATCCGCTGATCGTGCTGGCCACCCTGGCGCTGCTTGGCGGTGCCGTCGGCAAGTCGGCCCAGCTGCCGCTGCAGACCTGGCTGGCGGACGCCATGGCCGGCCCCACCCCGGTCTCCGCACTGATCCACGCGGCGACCATGGTGACCGCGGGCGTCTACCTGATCGCCCGGACCCACGGCCTGTTCCTGCTGGCGCCGGAAATCCTCCACCTGGTCGGCATCATCGGTGCCGTGACCCTGGTGCTGGCCGGTTTCGCCGCCCTGGTGCAGACCGACATCAAGCGCATCCTGGCCTATTCGACCATGAGCCAGATCGGCTACATGTTCCTGGCCCTGGGTGTCGGCGCCTGGCAACCGGCGATCTTCCACCTGATGATCCATGCCTTCTTCAAGGCGCTGCTGTTCCTCGCCTCGGGCTCGGTGATCCTGGCCTGCCACCACGAGCAGAACATCTTCAAGATGGGCGGCCTGTGGAAGAAGATCCCCCTGGCCTACGCCAGCTTCGTGGTGGGTGGTTCGGCCCTGGCGGCGCTGCCGCTGGTGACCGCCGGCTTCTACTCCAAGGACGAGATTCTCTGGGAAGCCATGGCCAGCGGTCATACCTACCTGCTCTACGCAGGCCTGGCCGGCGCCTTCCTGACCTCGATCTACACCTTCCGCCTGATCTTCATCACCTTCCATGGCGAGGCGCACACCGAGGCCCATGCCGGCCACGGCATCGCCCACAACCTGCCGCTGGCGGTACTGCTGGTGCTCTCGACCTTTGTCGGCGCGATGATCGTGCCGCCGCTGGCGGGTGTGCTGCCGGAATCGATCGGCCATGCCGGTGGCGAAGCCAAGCATTCCCTGGAGATCACCTCGGGGGCCATCGCCATCGCCGGTATCCTGCTGGCCGCCCTGCTCTTCCTCGGCAAGCGTTCCTTCGTGAACGGCCTGGCCAGGAGTGCGCCGGGTCGCTTCTTCGGGACCTGGTGGTATCACGCCTGGGGCTTCGACTGGCTGTACGACCTGATCTTCGTCAAGCCGTACCTGCTGCTGACCCGCCTGCTGCGTCGCGACCCCTTCGACCAGGCCATCGGCCTGATCCCGATGCTGGCCCGCGGCGGCAACCTGGCACTGAGCATCACCGAGAACGGCCGTCTGCGCTGGTACGCGGCTTCCATCGTGGGAGGCGCCGTGCTGTTGCTCGGCGCGCTGCTGCTGGCCTGACCCCCTGACTAAGGATAAGTACACGTCATGCTTCTGCCCTGGCTAATCCTGATCCCCTTCATCGGCGGCCTGCTCTGTTTCCTCACGGAAAAGACCGGCCCGCTGGTGCCCCGCTGGATCGCCCTGTTCACCATGCTGCTGGAGCTGGTGCTCGGCCTCTGGCTGTGGGCCCACGGCGACTACAGCCTGGCTCCGGCCCCTGGCGCCGAAACCGCCTGGACCGCGGAATTCCAGATGAACTGGATTCCGCGCTTCGGCATCAGCCTGCACTTCGGCCTCGATGGCCTGTCGCTGCTGATGATCCTGCTCACCGGCCTGCTCGGTGTGCTGGCGGTGACCTGCTCCTGGCGCGAAGTGCAGCGCCACGTCGGCTTCTTCCACCTCAACCTGCTGTGGATCATCGGCGGCGTGGTGGGGGTGTTCCTGGCCCTGGACCTGTTCCTGTTCTTCTTCTTCTGGGAAATGATGCTGGTACCGATGTACTTCCTGATCGCGCTGTGGGGCCATAGCTCCGCGGACGGCAAGAAGAGCCGCATCACCGCTGCCACCAAGTTCTTCATCTTCACCCAGGCCAGTGGCCTGATCATGCTGGTGGCGATCATCGCCCTGGTGCTGGTGAACTACGGTGCCACCGGCGTCCTGACCTTCGACTACGAAGACCTGCTGCAACTGCAGCTGGATCCAAAGCTGGAATACCTGCTGATGCTGGGCTTCTTCATCGCCTTCGCGGTGAAGCTGCCGGTGGTGCCGCTGCACTCCTGGCTGCCCGATGCCCACGCCCAGGCGCCGACCGCCGGTTCCGTCGACCTCGCCGGCATCCTGCTCAAGACCGCCGCCTACGGCCTGCTGCGCTTTGCCATCCCGCTGTTCCCCAACGCCTCGGCGGAATTCGCCCCGATCGCCATGTGGCTGGGCATCATCGGCATCTTCTATGGCGCCATCCTGTCGTTCGCCCAGACCGACATCAAGCGCCTGGTGGCCTATTCCAGCGTCTCGCACATGGGCTTCGTGCTGATCGGCATCTACTCCGGCAGCCCTCAGGCGCTGCAGGGCGTGGTGGTGCAGATGATCGCCCACGGCCTCTCCGCCGCCGGTCTGTTCATCCTCTGCGGCCAGCTCTATGAGCGCATGCATACCCGAGACATGCGCCAGATGGGCGGGCTCTGGGCGCGGGTGCCCTACCTGCCGGCCCTGAGTTTGTTCTTCGCCTCTGCCTCGCTGGGTCTGCCGGGTACCGGCAACTTCGTCGGCGAATTCCTGATCCTGCTGGGCGCCTTCCCGGTAGTGCCGATGATCACCGTCATCGCCACCTTCGGCCTGGTGTTCGCCTCGGTCTACTCGCTGATCATGATCCACCGCGCCTACTTCGGTCCGGCCAAGGCCGAAGGCGCCCTGCCGGGACTGAACGCACGGGAGCTGTCGATGCTGCTGTTGCTTGGCGTGCTGCTGGTGCTGCTCGGCGTCTACCCGCAGCCGGTGCTGGATACCTCGGCCGCGAGCATGGCCGGTGTCCAGCAGTGGCTCGGCGAAGCCTTCTCCTCTCTCGTTTCCGCCCGGTAAGAGCGCCATGACCTTTACCTACGAACACTTCATCGCCCTCCTGCCGATCATCATCACCGGCTTCACCGCCGTGGTGGTGATGCTGGGCATCGCCTGGCGGCGGGATCACACCCTCATTCCCACCCTGGGCGTGATCGGTCTCAACCTGGCCCTGCTTTCCTGCATCCCGGCCCTCGGCGTCGGTGCCATCGACGTCACCCCGCTGCTGCGCATCGACGGCTTCACCTGCTTCTACATGGCGCTGATCCTGATCGCCACCCTGGCCTGCATGACCCTGTCGCATGCCTACATGGAAGGCTATCCGGGCAACCGCGAAGAGCTGTACCTGCTGCTGCTGATCTCCGCCACCGGTGGTCTGGTGCTGGTGGCGGCGCAGAACGTAGCCGGCCTGTTCATCGGCCTGGAACTGCTGTCGGTGCCGGTCTACGGCCTGGTGGCCTACAGCTACTTCAATCGCCGCTCCCTGGAAGCCGGCATGAAGTACCTGGTGCTGTCCGCCGCCGGCTCGGCCATCCTGCTGTTTGGCATGGCCCTGCTCTACGCCCAGTCCGGCAGCCTGAACTTCGCCGACATCGGCATGCAGATGGACGCCCCGGCGAGCACCGGCCTGCTGATGGAAATCGGCCTCGGCATGCTGATCGTCGGTCTCGGCTTCAAGCTGTCCCTGGTGCCCTTCCACCTCTGGACCCCGGACGTCTACGAGGGCTCCCCGGCTCCGGTCGGTGCCTTCCTGGCCACCGCCAGCAAGGTCGCCGTCTTCGCCGTACTGGTGCGGGTGTTCCAGACCATGCCCATGGCCACCGAGGACGGCTGGCTGCACGATGCCATCGCCTTCATCGCCATCGCCTCCATGCTGGTGGGCAACCTGCTGGCGCTGATGCAGAGCAACCTCAAGCGTCTGCTGGGTTATTCCTCCATCTCCCACTTCGGCTATCTGCTGGTGGCGGTGGCCTCGGGCGAAGGCCTGTCGATGGAAGCCGTGGCGGTCTACCTGGTGACCTATGTCTTCACCAGCCTGGGCGCGTTCGGCGTGATCACCCTGATGTCCAGCCCAAGCAACGGCCAGCGTGACGCCGATGCCCTGTTCGAGTACCGCGGCCTGTTCTGGCGCCGTCCGTACCTGACCGCGGCGCTGACGGTGATGATGCTGTCTCTGGCCGGCATCCCGCTCACCGCCGGTTTCATCGGCAAGTTCTACGTCATCACCGTGGGCGTGGAAGCGGGCATGTGGTGGCAGACCGCGGCCATCGTGCTGGGCAGCGCCATCGGCCTGTTCTACTACCTGCGCGTGATGGTCACCCTGTACCTGACCGAGCAGGGCCTGCAGCGCCACGACGCGCCGATGAACTGGGGTCAGCGCGCCGGTGGCGTGATGCTGATCGCCATTTCCATCGCGACCTTCATCCTCGGCGTCTATCCGCAGCCGCTGCTGCAACTGGCGCAGCTCACAGTGTTCTGATCCAGAGCGTCGCCCACGATCCCCGCCTCGGCGGGGATCGTCGTTTCTGGGGTCGAGGCCTGTTTGAAAAGTCGCCGAGCGAAGGTCAGGCAAGGCAAGAATCCGTGAGGAAGCGGATCGGACTTGCGCTTGAGTTTACGAGTGGTCAATGAGTATTCCGACCGAGCTGGCGATCCAGCGGATCTTTAACGCTGCATGACCGAGCGCAGACACTTTTCAGACAAAGCCGCCGCGCTTGGCAGGGTCGCGCCCCGACCGCTACCCTCGACGCCCTACCCTGCTTTCCCTGTCCTTTCCTGGAGACCCTTTTCTCCCATGCCTGCGTTGAAACCCCTCACCCTCGCCATCGGCCTGCTGCTCGGCAGCCAGGCCTTCGCCGCCCCGGTCTTCGACGTCACCGAACTGGGTGACCCCGCCACCGCCTGTAGCGACCTCGACACCTTCGTCAATGAAAAATGGGTCGCGGCCAATCCGATCCCGCCGGACAAGTCACGCTGGGGTTCCTTCATGGCCCTGGGGGAGAAATCGCTCAACGACCAGCACGCCATCCTGCAGCGCGCCGCCCGCACGGCGGACCGCGCGCAAGCGGGCTCGGTGGAACAGAAGGTCGGCTGGCTGTATCGGTCGGGCATGGACGAGGCCGCCATCGAGCGCGCCGGCTATCGGCCGATCCAGGCACAACTGGCCGCCATCGACCGGCTGCGCACCTCCGCCGATGTGGCGAGCTATCTGCGCGAGAGCTTTGCCCGCGGCGACATGCAGGTGTTCTCCTTCGGCTCCGGCGCCGACTACCAGAATGCCAAGCAGCAGATCGCCTACGCCTATCAGGGCGGCCTGGGCCTGCCGACGCCCGACTACTACACCGAAGCCGACTACGCCAAGCTGCGCCAGGCCTATCTCGGCCACATCGCCCGGCTGCTGGTGCTGACCGGAGTGCCCAAGGCCAAGGCGGCCGCCCAGGCCGAACTGGTGCTGGCCTTCGAAAGTCGCCTGGCGCGCGCCTCGGTCAAGCCGGTGGAGCTGCGCAATCCGGAGAACCAGTATCACTACCTGAGCTTCGCCGAAGCCAACAAGGTCACGCCGCACTTCGACTGGCAGGCCTTCTTCGCCAGCCAGGGCGTCACCGGCCAGCAGGGCTTTTCGCTGTCCCAGCCGGGCTTCTTCGCCGAATTCGACCGGATGCTGGCCGAGACTCCCGTCGAGCAGTGGCAGGCCTATCTGCGTGCTCACGTGATCGACGACGCCGCGCCGCTGCTGTCCAGGCCCTTCCAGCAGGAAAGCTTCGAATTCAACCAGAAGACCCTGAGCGGTCAGCAGCAGCAGAGCGAACGCTGGAAGCGGGTGCTGCGCGCGGTCAACGGCGCCATGGGCGAAGGTCTCGGCCAGCTCTATGTGCAGGAGCATTTCTCGCCCCAGGCCAAGGCGCGCGCCCAGGAACTGGTGGACAACGTGATGCTGGCGCTCAGGGCGCGCATCGAGCAGCTCGACTGGATGAGCCCGGAGACCAAGCAGAAGGCGCTGGCCAAGTGGGACAGCTTCCTGCCCAAGATCGGCTATCCCGAGCGCTGGCGCGACTGGAGCGGCCTGACGCTCAAGCCTCAGGGTTTCTACGCCAACCTGGAAGCCGCCTCGCGCTTCAACTATCGCCATGACCTGGACAAGATCGGTAAGCCCACCGACCGCCAGGAATGGGGCATGTACCCGCAGACGGTGAATGCCTACTACAGCCCCACCGACAACACCATCAACTTCCCTGCCGCCATCCTGCAGCCGCCGTTCTTCTATCCGGACGGCGACGACGCCATCAACTACGGCGGCATCGGCGCGGTGATCGGTCACGAGGCCAGCCATGGCTTCGACGACCAGGGCAGCAAGTTCGATGGCGCCGGCAACCAGGTGGACTGGTGGACACCGGCCGATCGCAAGGCCTTCGAAGCCCGCACCGGCAAACTGGTGGAGCAGTTCGACCACTACCAGCCGCTGCCGGATCATCCGGAGCTGCACGTCAACGGCAAGCTCACCCTGGGCGAGAACATCGGTGATCTCGGCGGCATCAGTGCGGCCTACGACGCCCTGCAACTGGCCCTGGCCAAGAAGCCGGAGGAAGCCAACCGGAAGATCGATGGCTATACCCAGCAGCAGCGCTTCTTCCTCAACTGGGCGCGGGTCTGGCGCGGTTCGATCCGTGAAGAGCAGGCGCGCCTGTTCCTCAACACCGATCCCCATGCGCCCATGAGATTCCGCGCCATCGGGGCGCCGTCCAACATGCCGTCCTTTGCCAAGGCGTTCAGCTGCAAGGCAGGCGATGCCATGGTCCGGCCGGACGAGAAACGCGTGGAAATCTGGTGAGGGATCCGGGGCGTCCGGTGGTCGGGTATCGCTTTTGCATCGCCGGTCTCCTCTCCTCTCTGGCGCCCCTTCAATGCCCCTAGAACTCGCCTTCGCCGAAGCCACCGCGACCGGTCCGCGCAAGGAAAACCAGGACGCCTTGCGCAGTGTCCAGCCCAGCGCGGCGCTGGCGGCGACCAAGGGGCATCTGTTCGCCCTCGCCGATGGCGTCAGCGGCTGTCCGGACGGTGGCCTGGCTGCGCGCGCCACCCTCCAGGCCCTGGCCCAGGATTACTATTCCACGCCGGAGACCTGGCCGGTGGCCCAGGCCCTGGAACGGTTGCTGCTGGCGCAGAATCGCTGGCTGCAGGCAGCGGGCAATGGCCAACCCCTGCTGACCACCCTCACCGCCCTGGTGATCCGCGGGCGGCGCTATACCCTGGCCCACGTCGGCGACTGCCGCGCCTACCGCTGGCATGGCGACCGGCTGAGCTGTCTCACCGTCGACCACGTCTGGCAGCAGGCCGGCATGCAGCACGTGCTGACCCGCGCCCTGGGGCTGGAGAACCACCTGGTGGTGGACTTTCGCGAAGGCGAGCTGGAAGCCGGCGAAACCCTGCTCCTGCTGAGCGATGGCGTCTGGGCCGCGCTGGGTGAAGACAGCATGAGACGCATCCTGGTCGATGGCGTCGCGGAGCTGGATGCCACCGCCCAGGCCCTGGTGGCCGGCGCCCTGCATGCCGGTGGCCAGGACAACGCCAGCGCCCTGCTGGTACGGGTCGACCACCTCCCCGATGTGTCCCTGGCCGATACCCTGGCCAGCGCCGACACCTGGCCGCCGTTGCCGGCGCTCAAGCCCGGCCAGCACTTCGAAGGCTGGACGGTGGTGGAGCGCCTGGCCGAGTCGCGGCAATCGCTGCTCTACCGGGTCAAGGACGAGGGTGGCCGTCCCTGGCTGCTCAAGACCCTGCCCGCGGCGCGGCAATTCGACACCCTGGCCGGCCATGCCCTGCTCATGGAGGAGTGGTTCCTGCGCCGGGTCGCCGGGCGCGCCTTCGTCGAGGTCCATCCGTTGCCGCGGCGGGCGCATCTCTACTTCGTGCAACGGGAATATGCCGGCCGCACCCTGGCGCAGCAGCTACGCGGGGAAGGCCCCCTGGCCCTGGCCGACTGGCTGGACGTCGCCTCCCGCCTGCTGCGGGCCCTCGGTCAGCTGCACAGGCGCAACATCCTTCACCGCGACATCAAGCCGGACAACCTGCATCGCGGCCAGGATGGCGAACTGCGCCTGCTGGACTTCGGCCTGGCCTACTGCCCGCAGCTGTCCGAGGACCTGCATGACAGCCCGGGCACCCCCAGCTACCGGGCGCCGGAGTCCTTCGAGGGCGCCGAGCCCAGTCCGGCCCAGGATCTCTATGCGACCGGGGTGACCCTCTATCAGCTGCTCACCGGTGGCTATCCCTACGGCGAGGTCGAGCCCTTCCAGCGGCCACGTTTCGGCGCGCCGGCCAGTGCCCTGCGCCGGCGTCCGGATGTACCGGCCTGGCTCGACGACTGGCTGCAGCGCGCCGTGGCGGTCGACCCCGCCGACCGCTTCGAAACCGCCGAAGAAGCCCTGCTGCTGCTGGAGCAGGGCGAGCGCCAGCCCCTGGCCCGCCCGCTGCCGCTGCTGCAGCGCGACCCCCTGCGCACCTGGCGGATCGTGGCCGCCTGCTCGCTGCTGCTGAATCTGCTGCTGGTGCTGCTCTGGCTCTATCGGCACTGAAGTGTCGGGACGCCATGCCCTCCTTTGCAGCACGCTGCGCCCAAAAGGGGCAGCCAGCGGCCCGTTTCCAGCGGTAAACCGCCAGAAAGGACGGATCCGCGCCTTGGCATGAAGTCTGCAATTCCACAATACATACAGGTCCTTCTTCAACGGCGAGGAAAGACCCTCCGGACAAAGGCGTCCCAGCTGCTTGCAGCGGGACGCCTTTTTTTTGCGTTACAGTCGCCACCCTGGAAACGAGAGGTCACTACATGAGCGGGAAAGTCTGGTTGATCGGTGCCGGCCCCGGCGATCCCGAGCTGCTGACCCTCAAGGCGGTGCGCGCCCTGGGCGAAGCCGAGGTGGTGATGATCGATGACCTGGTCAATCCGGCGGTGCTCGAACACTGTCCTACCGCTCGGGTGATCCGCGTCGGCAAGCGCGGCGGCTGCCGCTCCACGCCCCAGGCCTTCATCCACCGGCTGATGCTGCGCTATGCCCGCCAGGGCCGTTGCGTGGCCCGGCTCAAGGGCGGCGATCCCTGCATCTTCGGTCGTGCCGGCGAGGAAGCCGAATGGCTGGCCGCCCGTGGCGTCGCCAGCGAGATCGTCAACGGCATCACCGCCGGCCTGGCCGGCGCCACCGCCTGCGGCATCTCCCTCACCCTGAGAGGCGTGGCCCGCGGTGTGACCCTGGTCACCGCCCATACCCAGGACGACACGGCGCCCAACTGGGCCGCCCTGGCCGCCACCGGCACCACCCTGGTGGTCTACATGGGCGTGGCCCGCCTGGCCGAGATCCAGCAGGGCCTGCTGGACGGTGGGCTCGCGCTGACCACGCCGGTGGCCATGATCGAGAACGCCTCCCTGCCGGACCAGCGCGAGTGCCGCTCGACCCTGCAGGACCTGCAGGTGGACGCCGCCCTCTTCCAGCTGCGCAGTCCGGCGATCCTGGTGATCGGCGAGGTGGTCGGCCAGGCCGCCCTGCAACAGGCCCTGAGCTTCGCCGCCGAGGCCTGAGCGGCGAACTCCAGAGCCCAGCCGCCGTTCCTATGGGTATTCCCCAGCAGAGCGGCGCCCATGGACCTCGTCATCGCCCGCCCGGACGGCCTCTATTGCCCGCCCGGCGACTTCTACATCGACCCCTGGCATCCGGTGGAGCGTTCGGTCATCACCCACGGCCATGGCGACCATGCCCGGGTGGGCAACGGCCACTATCTCGCCACCTCCGGCAGCGCCGGCATCCTGCGCGCCCGGCTGGGTGCCGACATCAACCTCCAGACTCTGGAATACGGCGAGGTCATCGACCACCACGGGGTCAAGCTCAGCTTCCATCCGGCCGGCCATGTGCTGGGCTCGGCCCAGGTGCGCCTGGAATACCGCGGCGAGGTGTGGGTGGCCTCGGGCGACTACAAGGTCGAACCCGATGGCACCTGCACCCCCTTCGAGCCGGTGCGCTGCCATACCTTCATCACCGAATCCACCTTTGGCCTGCCGATCTATCGCTGGCGCCCCCAGGCGGAGATCTTCGCCGAGGTCAATGCATGGTGGCGCGCCAACCAGGCCCAGGGCCTGGCCAGCGTGCTCTACAGCTATGCCTTCGGCAAGGCGCAGCGGCTCCTGCACGGCCTGGATCCGGAGATCGGTCCCATCCTCGCCCATGGCGCGGTGGAGCCCCTAAATAGGGTCTATCGCGAAGCCGGCATTCGCATCCCGGAAACCCACTACGCCGGCGACTTCAAGAAGAGCGACCCCACGCTGCGCCAGGCGCTGATCATCGCCCCGCCCTCGGCCGGCGGCAGCACCTGGATCCGCCGCTTCGGCGAGCACAGCGACGCATTCGCCAGCGGCTGGATGATGCTGCGCGGCACCCGCCGCCGGCGCGGGGTAGATCGCGGCTTCGTGCTCTCCGACCACGCCGACTGGCCAGGCCTGCTGTGGGCCATCGAGCAGACCGGCGCCGAACGAGTGATGGTCACCCATGGCTCGGTCGCCACCCTGGTGCGCTATCTGCGCGACCAGGGCCTGGACGCCCAGGGCTTCACCACCGAATACGGTGAGGAAGACGACACCTCCGTCGCCACGGAGGCCCAGGCATGAAGGCCTTCGCCGAACTCTATGGGCGTCTCGACGCCACCACCTCCAGCAACGCCAAGCTCGCGGCGCTGGTGGACTACTTCGGCAGCGCCCCGGCCGCGGATGCCGCCTGGGCGGTGTACTTTCTCGCCGGTGGCCGCCCTCGCCGACTGGTGCCGACCCGGCAGCTGCGCGAATTGACCATGGCCCTCTCCGGACTACCCGAGTGGCTGTTCGAAGAGAGCTACCAGGCGGTGGGCGACCTGGCCGAGACCATGGCACTGCTGATTCCCACCACCGATGCCGCCAATGCCGAGGGCCTGGCCTTCTGGCTGGAGGAGTACCTGCTGCCCCTGCGCGGCCTGCCACCGGAAGAACTGGCCGAGCGCCTGCCGCCGCTCTGGGACCAGCTGGATCGGCAGAGTCTGATGGTGTGCATCAAGCTGATCACCGGCGAGTTCCGCGTCGGTGTCTCCAAGCTGCTGGTAACCCGCGCCCTGGCCACCCTGGCGGACCTCGACCCCAAGCGCGTTGCCCAGCGCCTGGTGGGCTACACCGATCTGTCCCACCGCCCCACCGCAAAGGGCTATGCCCGCCTGGTCGCCCCGGAAAGTCCGGACGAGCATGCCCAGCGCGGCGGCCAGCCCTATCCCTTCTTTCTCGCCCACGCCCTGCAACTGCCGGTGGAGCAGTTCGAGGCACAACTGGGTCCGGCCGAAGACTGGCAGGTGGAATGGAAGTGGGACGGCATCCGCGCCCAGCTGGTCAAGCGCGACGGTCGCCTGTGGATCTGGTCGCGGGGTGAGGATCTGGTCACCGATCGCTTTCCCGAACTGCATCCCCTCGCGGAATCGCTACCTGATGGCACCGTCATCGACGGCGAGATCGTGGTCTGGAAGGAAGACGCCGCGCCCGACGCCCTGTTCAGTAGCGAGGAAGTGAGCGAGCAGCAGGACGGCCGCGATCCAGCCGCGCCCATCCCCTTCGGCGTGCAGCCCTTCGCCCTGCTGCAGCAACGCATCGGGCGCAAGACCCTGGGCAAGAAGATCCTCGAAGACGTCCCGGTCATCCTGCTCGCCTACGACCTGCTGGAATGGCAGGGCCATGACCTGCGCAGCCAGCCGCAACGCCAGCGCCGCGCCGAACTGGAACGGGTGGTGGCACGCTGCGCCAGTCCGCTGCTGCGCCCCTCGCCGCTGCTGCACGGCAAAGACTGGCAGGATCTCGCCCGCCAGCGCGAGGCCTCGCGCACCCTGGGGGTCGAAGGGATGATGCTCAAGGCCCGGGATTCGCTCTATGGCGTCGGCCGTACCAAGGACATGGGCACCTGGTGGAAATGGAAGGTCGATCCCTTCTCGGTGGATGCGGTGCTCATCTATGCCCAGCGCGGCCATGGGCGGCGGGCCAGTCTCTATTCCGACTACACCTTCGCCGTCTGGGACGGTCCGCCGGAAAGTAGCGAACGTACCCTGGTGCCCTTCGCCAAGGCCTACTCCGGCCTCACCGACGAAGAGATGCGCAAGGTGGACGCCATCGTCCGACGTACCACGGTCGAGAAGTTCGGCCCGGTGCGCAGCGTCGAGCCGACCCTGGTGTTCGAATTGGGTTTCGAGGGCATCGCCCTGTCCAAGCGCCACAAGAGCGGTGTCGCCGTGCGCTTTCCGCGGATGCTGCGCTGGCGCCACGACAAGCCGGTGGCCGAAGCCGATACCCTCGACATCCTGCAGAATCTGCTGGCCTAGCGATGGCTGGCCAGACAGCGCCGCCGGTGACCGATGGCGCCCTAGGCGCGCCGCGGGAACCGCGCTGGGCCCTGGCGCTCGCCTGCCTGCCGGCCCTGGCGGCGATCCTGCTCACCGGCTGGTGGACCGGGGCCTGGCTCCCCTGCGTGGTGGCCCTGGGTGGCGCCTATACCGTCGGCTTCGGCGCCTACAAGAGCTTTGCCGCCGAGCCCCTGGCGCCCATGCTGGTGGCGGCGCTGGGCATGGCCTTTTCCGCCGTGGTCGGCTCCCTGCTGGGTCAGCAGTTGCTGCCGCTGGTGCTGGCCGGCGCCCTGTGGGCGGCCTGCTGCGCCTGGCTGTTCGCGGTTGGCAATGGCCCCTGGTGGATCACCCAGCAGTGGACGGTGGCCCTGCTGGTAGCCGGCGGCTTTCCCGGTGACCTGCACCAGGCCCTACTGCGGGGCGGCCTGGTGCTCGGCGGCGGACTGCTGCAACTGCTGGTCTTCGCCCTCGTACAAAAGGCCCTCTATCGCTCCCAATGGCGGCTGCGCACCGGTTCCCTCAAGGCCCATCTCAGGGAGGTGGTGGTGCTGTTCGAGGACAGATTTCGGCTCGGCCGCTACGGCTTCTATGCCGCCGCCGTGGTCGCCCTCTGCCAGACTCTGACCGGCCTGCTCGATTACGGCCACGGCTACTGGGCGCCGATGACCGCCCTGCTGGTGCTCAAGCCGCGCCTGGGCGATACCTGGCGGCGCGGCCTGGGTCGGCTGGGCGGCACCCTGGCCGGTTGCCTGCTGGCGGGCGCGGTGGCCTGGCTCGACAACACGCCCATCGTCCTGGCCGCTGCCTGCCTGCTGTGTGCAGCGGGCGCCTATCTGCTGCAAGACGGGCGCTACTCGCTGCAGACGCTGTTCATCACCGGCACCACGGTGCTGATGGTCGCCCTGGCCGGCGTGCCCGAGGCGAGCATCGCCCGCGAACGGATCGGCAGCACCCTGCTCGGTGGCACGGTCGCCCTGCTCTTTCTGGCGCTGGAAGCCGGCGTCGCACGGGTCCTCGCCCGGCTTCAGCGGCGACGCCGGTTGCGCCAGGCAAACACCAGCAAAGCCAACAGGGCGCCCAGGTAGCTGCCATCGTGCATCCAGGCCGCCAACAGGAAACCCCTACGGTCCTGCACGCAGGCCGGCACTCGCAGGACGCTGCCCTGGTCCAGGGCAAGCCAACCCAGGCCCAAGCCCAGCACCGCGCAACCCAGCGCCCCGAGCAGCACGGCGGCGCTGCCGCGCCAGAGATAACGGTCACCGGCAGGACGTCCGCGCGCCAGCCAGAGCAGCGCCAGGCCCAGGGGCAGTCCTGCCGCCGCGCCGGCCTGCAGGCCGACCCGCGCCACTCGCCAGCGCGGCGCCACCTCGCTATCGAGCAGACCGAATTGCGGGAATTTCAGGCAATCGAAGTAATCCGGACCCAGGCCATAGCTGAGCTGGTCATGCAGCGCCCCATAGAGCGCGGCCAGGACGACCAGCGCCAGCAACCTGCCCAGGCTCCTTGCCACTGGCTAGCCCATTGCCTGATGGCAGCCGAGCAGGCCGACTACCCTTGCCCATGGCCGGCGCACCGGGTGGTGTCGATAGACGCCAGGCGCCTCACTCCTGCTCAAGGTCCCCGCCCTTTCGCCACAATTCATCAGGCTTCGCTCCCGTTTCCTTTGCACACAGCTGCCCAGCGTTACTGCTACCGAACAGATACGATGTCTTGGCGAAGCGGGCCTTCTGCTACCTTTCTGCCCACCTTTGGCGCATGCGTATATTTTTAGACCCAAAGCGGTGCGTTCGTCCGCACCGGGCAGGAAAGCCGCGCCTTTCCGGTGCATAATGCGCGCCGCTCGGCGGGGTCGGCTGCTACAGGATGTAACCAACGCGGCAACCGCGTACAGATTTGGGACGATCTTCGCCGACTGGTAAGCTTATTGCTCCCGCGAGGGCACGGGCGTCGTACTGGCGCCATGATTTCATCCACATTCGCACTAGGATCCGACATGAAAAAAAGCTGGCTGACTCTCTCTGCGCTCGCCCTGTGTCTGGCCGCCGGTTCGGCGATGGCCAAGGAATGGAAAGAGATCCGCTTCGGTGTGGATACCACCTATCCGCCCTTCGAATCCCAGGCCGCCGATGGCAGCTTCGTCGGCTTCGACATCGAGCTGGGCAACGCCATCTGCGAAAAGCTGGACGTGAAGTGCAAGTGGGTGGTGAGTGACTTCGACGGCCTGATTCCCGGCCTGCGCGCGCGCAAGTTCGACGGCATCCTGTCCTCGCTGACCAAGACCCCGGCACGTGCCGAACAGATCGACTTCTCCGACCTGCTGTGGTCGGGCCCCTCCTCCATGGTCACCAAGGAAGGCGCCAACCTGCAGGCCACCGCGGAAAGCCTGAAGGGCAAGACCGTGGGCGTGCAGCAGGGCACCATCCAGGAAACCTTCGCCAAGCAGAAGCTGGCGCCCAACGGCGTCAACGTCCAGAGCTACCAGAACCAGGATCAGGTCTATGCCGACCTGGTGTCCGGTCGTATCGACGTCGCCATGCAGGACATGCTGCAGGCCGAAGGTGGCTTCATGAAGTCGCCCCAGGGCAAGGGCTACACCAACACCGCCATCCATGACGAGTTGCTGCCGGCCGATACCGCCATCGGTATCCGCAAGGGCAACGACGAGTTCAAGACCTTCGTCAACAAGGGTATCGCGGCCATCCACGCCGACGGCACCTACGACAAGATCCAGAAGAAGTACTTCGGCGACCTGAACCTCTACGATCCCAAGTAAGGTCGGTTCGGCAAACGCCTCCGGTGCCACCGGGGGCGTTTTACGTATGACCGCCGGCGCCCACCGCGCCGGCGGCCTCACCAGGCGATTTTCCCAAGACGCATGCAGCAGAATTCCTTCGACTCCTTCTTGCAGTCCATCGGACTGGGCACGCTCAGCCTGCATGGCTACGGCCCGCTGATCCTGGAAGGCACCCTGACGACCCTCAAGCTCGCCGGCTTCGCGCTGATCGTGGCGGTCATCCTCGGCCTGCTCGGCGCCTCGGCCAAGCTGTCGCGCCTCGCGCCCCTGCGCTTCATTGCCCAGAGCTACACCACTCTGATCCGCGGCGTGCCCGATCTGGTGCTGATGCTGCTGATCTTCTACAGCCTGCAGAACTGGCTGGGCGCCCTCACCGACTACATGGGCTGGGATTACATCGACATCGATCCCATGGCCGCCGGCATCGCCACCCTCGGCTTCATCTACGGCGCCTACTTCACCGAGACCTTTCGCGGCGCCATCCTCGCCGTGCCGCGCGGTCAGGGCGAGGCCGCCCTGGCCTACGGGCTGAGCCGCTGGCAGACCTTTACCCTGATCACCTTTCCGCAGATGATGAGATTCGCCCTGCCCGGCATCGGCAACAACTGGCAGGTGCTGCTCAAGGCCACCGCGCTGGTCTCCATCATCGGCCTGGCCGATCTCGTGCGCGCCTCCCAGGAGGCCGGCAAGGGCACCTTCAAGCTGTTCTATTTCCTGATCGTCGCCGGCGTCATCTATCTGCTCATCACCGCCGTGACCAACGCCATCCTCGGGGCCCTGGAACGGCGCTATCACGTCGGCGTGCGGGAGGCCAAGCGATGATCGAACTCCTGCAGCAATACTGGAAACCCCTGCTGTGGACCGATGGCTACCACATCACCGGCCTGGCCATGACCCTCTGGCTGCTGGTGGCCTCGGTGGTGATCGGCTTCATCGTATCGGTGCCGCTGTCGGTGGCCCGGGTCTCGGAGCGTCGCTGGCTGCGCTGGCCGATCGGCTTCTACACCTACGTCTTCCGTGGCACCCCGCTCTATCTGCAGCTACTGATCTGCTACACCGGCATCTACAGCCTGGGCTTCGTGCGTGACCAGCCGATGCTGGGCAGCTTCTTCCGCGACGGCCTGAACTGCACCATCCTGGCCTTCGCCCTGAATACCTGCGCCTACACCACCGAGATCTTCGCCGGGGCCATCCGCAACACCCCCCACGGCGAGGTCGAGGCGGCCAAGGCGTACGGCCTGGATGGCTGGCGCCTGTACGTGCACGTCATCCTGCCCTCGGCGCTGCGCCGCTCGCTGCCCTTCTACAGCAACGAAGTCATCATGATGCTGCACTCCACCACCCTGGCCTTCACCGCCACGGTGCCGGACCTGCTCAAGATCGCCCGCGACGCCAACACCGCCACCTTCCTGACCTTCCAGGCCTTTGGCCTGGCCGCGTTGCTGTACCTGGCGGTGTCCTTCATCCTGATCGGCCTGTTCCGCCTGGCGGAGCGCCGCTGGCTGGACTTCCTCGGCCCGACCCACTGACCCAAGCGGCCGCGCCTGGCGCGGCCCCGGAGTTGTCATGCGCCATCTCACCCATCCGCTGGTCGCCCCGGTCCCGGGCACCGAGCGCTGCATCCACAGCTTTCACTTCGGTCCCGCCGACAGTGGCCGCAAGGTCTATATCCAGGCCTCGCTGCATGCCGACGAATTGCCCGGCATGCTCACCGCCTGGCACCTCAAGCAGCGCCTCAGGGCGCTGGAAGCCGCCGGTGAACTCCTGGCGGAGGTGGTCCTGGTACCGCTGGCCAACCCCATCGGCCAGGATCAGCAGGTCGCCGACGTCCACCTCGGTCGCTACGAGCTGGAAAGCGGGCAGAACTTCAATCGTCGCTTCCGCGACATGACCGCCCAGGTGGAAGCTGCCATCAGCGAACGCCTCGGCGACGACGTGAGCGCCAACCAGGCCCTGGTGCGCGAGGCCTTCCGCACGGCCCTGGCCGCGGAAGCCGCCAGCACCCAGCTCGACAGTCAGCGCCTGACCCTGCAGCGCCTGGCCTGCGACGCCGAGGTGGTGCTCGACCTGCACTGCGATTTCGACGCGGTCGCCCACCTCTATACCACGCCGGAAGCCTGGCCCCAGGTCGAGCCGCTGGCGCGCTACTTCGGTTCCGAAGCCAGCCTGCTCGCCACCGATTCGGGCGGCCAGTCCTTCGACGAATGCTTCACCCTGCTCTGGTGGAATCTCAACCAGCGCTTCGGCGAGCGCCTGCCAATGGGCAGCCTGTCGGTGACCCTGGAGCTGCGCGGCCAGCTGGACGTGCGTGACGAACTCGCCGCGGCGGATGCCGAGGCCATCGTCAACTACCTGCGCCACCAGGGCTTCCTGAGCGGCAGCACCGCGCCCCTGCCGCCGCTGCTGCAACCGGCCACGCCGCTGGCCGCCGTGGAGCCCGTGGCGACCACCCAGGGCGGCGTGCTGGTGCTCAAGGCCCAGGTGGGCGAACGCATCGAGGTCGGCCAGCTGCTGGCGCAGGTCGTGGATCCCATCAGCGACCGCGTCGAAGAGGTCCGCAGCGCGGTCGCCGGCATCCTCTATGCGCGCTCCAATCGCCGCATGGCCACGGCCGGCATGGTGATCGCCCATGTGGCGGGCACCGAGGCCTATCGCAGCGGCTACCTGCTCTCGCCGTGACCCCTACCCCTTTTCAGCTGTGGAATTCCTATCCATGTACAAACTGACCGTCGAAGGCCTGCACAAGCGTTACGGCGACCACGAAGTGCTCAAGGGCGTCTCGCTCAAGGCCAAGACCGGCGATGTGGTCAGCCTGATCGGCGCCAGTGGCTCGGGCAAGAGCACCTTCCTGCGCTGCATCAACTTCCTCGAGCAGCCCAACGCCGTGACCATGACCCTGGATGGCGAGACCATCCGCATGGCCGAGGATCGCGGCGCCGTCCGGGTGGCCGATGCGGCCCAGCTGCAGAATCTGCGCACCCGCCTGGCCATGGTCTTCCAGCACTTCAATCTCTGGAGTCACCTGAGCGTGCTGGACAACATCACCCTGGCACCGCGCAAGGCGCTGGGCATCAGCAAGGCGGAAGCCGAAGAGCGCGCACGCAAATACCTGGACAAGGTCGGTCTGCAGCCGCGGGTCGCGGACCAGTATCCGGCCTTCCTCTCCGGTGGCCAGCAGCAGCGCGTAGCCATCGCCCGCGCCCTGGCCATGGAGCCGGAAATCATGCTGTTCGACGAGCCCACCTCGGCGCTCGACCCGGAGCTGGTCGGCGAGGTGCTGAAGGTGATCCGCGCCCTGGCGGAAGAAGGACGTACCATGCTCATGGTGACCCACGAGATGGCGTTCGCCCGCGAGGTGTCTTCTCAGGTGCTGTTCCTGCACCAGGGGGTAGTGGAGGAAGAAGGTCCGCCGAGCGAGGTGCTGGTGAGCCCGCGTAGCGAGCGCCTGCGCCAGTTCCTCAGCGGCAACCTCAAGTAGGCCGGGGTCCCCACGCTGGGGACCCCGCGCGAACCGGTCGGCTCCAGCCGGCCGGGTTCGCGTCCGTCAGGGCCGGTGGCGCTTAGCGGCGCTGCTGCTGGCGACGACGCTGGGCAGCCAGCTGCTCGCGTTCACGGCTGGGAATCGGGATGGCCTTGACCAGACCGAGTCGCGCGAGCAGGTCCAGCATCAGAGCTTGTATACGGTCGTTCATGGAAACTCCTCGAGCCAGCGCTCAATCAGGGACAGCCTTGGCGGGCAGACCTTGCTGCCCTCCTCCACAATATTGAGTCTTCCCGGGTCGATTCAATCCACTACCGTGCGGTTGTTCGTCGCAACAGGGCTGCGCTTTGTCAAAAAGTGTGTCTTTTGCCCGAAGACAGGGCCAGCGCCGCTCTGACGCCAGCCTGGACAATGGCCGCCGATTGTTATCGGAACCCATATCAAACCCGTCTGTCTTGTTACTGCTATCGAGTTCAATTCTCGATCCGAAAACTGACGAATGGTGAAAATATGCCGCTGTCGTTGGTTATCATCGAGGGACGATAACGGGTTAGCCGCGGTTTCTCATCCAATAACAACGATGTCATCAGGGTGCTCGCACCTCGATGTTTTCCCTGCTTGTTGTTATCCCCATCACATCCACTTTCAAGTTAGCGTGACCGGCACGGCAGGAGTGCTTCCATGACCAGATCCTTACCTCTCTTCATCGTGCTCGGGTTGCTGGCAAGTCCGGTGCTGGCGGCCAGCTGGGGCATGCAGCGCGAGGTAGGGGATTTCGATCTGAAGATGGGCACGGCGCCGTCACGCAGCATGGCCCAGGGTCTGGTCGCGCCGAATTCCGCCGGCATGGGCGGTGGCTTCGATCTCACCCACGACAGCGGGCTGTATTTCGGCCAGTGGACGACCAACAACGCCTCGTCCGCGGATGCGCCGCTGCTGGAGATGGACACCTACGCGGGCTACAAGCACCGCTTCGCACCTGGCTATGGCTACGAGCTGGGCGTGATCAACTACAGCAACCTGATCCAGAACGTCGATCCCAGCCGCGAGCTGTATTCCGGGATGACCGTCTATGGCAAGCGCCTCGGCGCCGCCTTCGCCAATGACCCGGGTCGCCACAACGCCTCGGTCTATGCCGACCTGGGTACGCTGCCGCTGATCAAGACCGGGGTTTCGCTCAAGTACACCAACTACGTAATGGATGTGCCCTCGACCCTCGACAGCGGCGGCATGGTGCGCAGCTTCAACGACTGGTCGGTGAATTTGAGCCGCAAGTGGGTGAACACCCTGTTCAACCTGACCTACAGCGGCACCAGCCTGAGAGGCGCCGACTGCTCGGTGTATTCGGGCCACAACACCTACTGCGACAGCGCCCTGATGCTCAAGGCCTCGCACCCCTTCTTCTAGTCTTACTGCCGCAGCAGGCTGCGCCCGATGCCGACCTGGGGTCGTTCCCGTCCCAGTTGCTGCAGGGCCTGGCGCGCCCGCACCTGCTCCTCTGCCCCTAGCTCGACCAGCCAGCTGACCTTGGTTCCCACCCGCGCGGCGATGGGCACCCCGTCGCGATAGAGCAGGCGATTGCCCGCCACGGCGGGTACCCTGGCGCCGGGCAGCAGGGTACCGACCAGATTGAGCGGATCCAGCGCCGAGACGGACACCCACAGATCCTCCGCCGGGCGCTGACGCCACTCGCGCAGGGGGGCGATGGCGGCCGGATCGGCGAATTGCTCGCCGGAGAGCCCGGCAAGGAAGCGGCCACCGCGAATCTCACCACGGGCCTCCAGGCGATGGCAGGCACGCAGGAGGTCACGCCAGGGCGGCAAGACGGCGCTCTCCCGCTGCAGCAGTTGCCAGCAGAGCACGCCATAGCGGCGCAGCAGCAGCCCGACCAGGCGCTCCAGCAGCGCATCCGGTAGCCGCGCTTCGCCCGGCGCCTCGGCGGGCCGCAAGGCGACCCAGCGGCCGGCATCCTCCATCCCGCCATAGAGCGCCAGGCGCCCACGGCGCGAACCGCTGCGACTGCCGCCGCGCTTGGCTGCCGGCTGCAGCAGGGCGCGCAGACCGGCGAAGCTGTCGGCGTTGACCGCACCTGCCCCCACCAACTCGCCCAAAGCGGTCTCCAGCTCACTGCGCAGCAGGCGCGCCTCGCCGAGCAACTCATCGAAGAAGGAGGCGCCGCGGCGCGTCAGCACCTCCAGCACCCGCTGCGCCTTGGGTGAGAGCATCTCGCTGCCGGTGGGCTCGGTCAGGCCGTTCCAGTCGGCCAGGTGCCGCCGCGGCAGCAGGACGATGGGCGAACCCCTGACCGGTCCGCTACCGCCACGTCCCGCCTGGGGCAGGCGCAGCCAGACAACGCGACCTGCGCGGCAGAGGTCATCGAGGTAGGTGAACTGATAGTCCGGCAGGCGACTGGGCAGGATCTCGCCTTCCCAGCCGGCGGCGGCGACCTCGAAGCCTTCCAGCAGGCCGATCACCTGCTCCAGCCCCTCGTTGCCTCTCAGGCTCGCCGGACCGGCCAGCTGCTGGTGCTCCAGCAGGAATCTCAGGTAGTCGGCCAGGGCCACCGGCTCGATGGCCTTGCGCAGTCGCCCCAGGGTGTAGCGATGGATCCGCGCCAGCAGGTGGCGCTCGCACCATTCCACGCTGCTACCCGTCGCGGTGAAACGCCCCTGCAGGACATAGCCCTCGCCCTGCAGGGCCAGCAGCGTCGGCGTGAGCTGCGCCGGCGGCAACCCGAGGCTAGCGGCCAGCTCGTCCTGGTCTACCGGACCCAGCGCGGTGAGGCGGGCGCGCAGCACCTCGACCAGGGCCGCCGCGGCATCCGCGGGCGCTGCGAAACCTGGTGGCGCACTGAGCACTGGCTCCGTGGCGGAGCCTGGAAACAGCGCCTGGAAGAGTGGCAAGCGCTCGGCCGCGATCCAGAGGGTCACCGCCGGCAGCCGCAGCCGCCCTGCCCGCCCGGCCTTGACCAACTGGCGGGCCTGGGCCTGGTGGGGCGCCAGTTCCGTCTCGGTGAGAAAGCCGACCCCGAGCAGGGCTTCATGCAGGTCATCGGCGCTCTCCAGCCGCGGCCAGGCCTCCGCCCGAACCAGGTCGATGGCCGCCGGATCCAGGGCGCCCAGCTCGTCCGGATCGGCGCCGCCGAAACGGCGATTCTGCACCGCCAGGGTCCGCCGCTCCTCGACGGGAGCGTCGTCCAGATAGGCATAAGGTTTGGCCGTGAGCACCTCCGCCGCCAGTGGTGAAGGCCCGGGCAGGTCGCGGGTCAGCAGGGTCAGTTGGCCACCGGCGATACGTGCCAGCAGGGCCAGCCAACCGCGGCTGTCGAGGGACTCGTGCAGGCAGTCGTCGAGGGTCTGGCGGACCAGCGGATGATCCGGTACTTGCCGCTCGCCGGCGAGATTTTCCAGGCAGGCGACCTGATCGGGAAAAACCGTGGCCAGGAGGTCTTCGCTGCGCATGCGCTGCACCTGGGTGGCCACCTTGCGCCCGGCGCTGAAGCGCGGCAGGGCCAGGGCCGTGGTGGCGTTCCAGCGCCAGCGCACGGCGAACAGCGGAGCGTCGAGCAGCGCCTGGATCAGCACCGTCTCGGCGGTGGCCGGATGCAGGTAGCGCCAGACCTCGTCGAGCACGAAGCTGTGGCTGGTGGCCAGCGAGAGAATCAGGGCGTTCTCGGTGGCTGCCGCCTGCAGCTCGACATTGAAATTGCGGCAGAATCTCTTGCGCAGGGCCAGGCCCCAGGCCCGGTTGATGCGGCTGCCGAAGGGCGCATGGATGATCAGCTGCATGCCGCCGGCCTGATCGAAAAAGCGTTCCATCACCAGGGTCTGCTGGGTCGGCAAGGCGCCCAGCGCCTGGCGCGCCCGGCCGAGATAGTCCACCAGCTGGCGGGCCGTGCCCTCCTCCAGCGCATAGGCCGCGCCGATGCGGACGATGGCCGGTTCCGGTGGTTCGCCGGCCGCGGGCAGCAGGGGTTCGAGTTCCGCGCGCAGCCGCGCCAGGCCGGCCGACAGCTCATCGCTGCGCCCCGGCGCCTCGCCGTGCCAGAAGGGGATGTTGGGCGGCTGTCCCTTGGCATCCTCGACCCGCACCTTGCTGCCTTCGATCTTGACGATGCGGTAGGCGGTGTTGCCCAGCTGGAAGACGTCGCCCACCAGGCTTTCGAAGGCGAAATCCTCGTTGACGCTGCCGACGGTATGGCCCTGGGGTTCGAGCAGTACGCTGAAATCGCCGCTCTCCGGGATGGTGCCGCCGCTCATCACCGCAGTCGCCTTGCCGCCCCGGCGGCCGCGCAGAAGCCCATTGACCGCGTCCCGATGGACATAGGCCGCCCGCGGACCGCGGCGATCCGTATAGCCCTGGCTGAGCATCTCCACCACGGCCCGGTAATCGGCCTCGCTCAGCGCCGCATAGGGCTCTGCCTGGCGTAGCGCGGCCAGCAGGCCCGCCTCCGACCACTCCTGGCAGGCGACCTCGGCTACCAGTTGCTGGGCCAGGACGTCCAGCGGCGCCTGGGGGATGTGCAGGGTATCCAGCTCACCGCGACGCACGCAGTCGAGCAGCGCCACGCACTCCACCAGGTCGTCCCGCGAGGTGGGGAACAGCCGTCCCTTGGGCAAGCCGCCGACCTGGTGGTTAGCCCGGCCGACCCGTTGCAGGAAGGCGGCGATGGAACCCGGCGAGCCGATCTGGCAGACCAGGTCGACCTCGCCGATGTCGATGCCCAGCTCCAGGGAAGCGGTCGCCAGCAGCAGGCGCAATTCGCCGCGCTTGAGGCGCTGCTCGGCGTCCAGTCGCTGCTCCCGGGCCAAGCTGCCGTGGTGGGCGGCGACCTGGGTGCTGCCGAGGCGATCCGACAGCTGGCGCGCCATGCGCTCGGCCAGGCGGCGGGTGTTGACGAACACCAGGGTGGTGCGGTGCGCCTCGGCCAGTTCGGCCAGACGGTCGTAGACCAGCTCCCAGGCCTGGGTGGACAGCATGGCCTCCAGGGGAATGGGCGGCACCTCCAGGGCCAGGTCGCGGGCGCGCTGGTGGCCGATGTCGATCACCGTACAGGGGCGGGGTTGGCCCTGCGCATCGCGCCCGACCAGAAAGGCGGCCACGGCGGCCAGCGGCTTCTGGGTGGCGGACAGGCCGATGCGCTGCAGCGGATGCCCGGTCAGGGCTTCCAGTCGCGCCAGGCTCAGGGTCAGGTGGCTGCCGCGCTTGCCATCGGCGATGGCATGGATCTCGTCGACGATGACGCCGCGCACGCTGGCCAGCATTCGGCGCCCGGAATCCGAACCCAGCAGCACATAGAGGGATTCGGGCGTGGTGACCAGCAGGTGCGGCGGCCGCCGGCGCATGGCCGCTCGCTCCTTTTGCGGGGTATCGCCGGTACGCACCGCCGTGCGCAATGCCAGCGGCGGTAAAGCCCGTGCCTCCAGCGCCGCGCCGATGCCGGCCAGGGGTTCTTCGAGATTGAGGCGGATGTCGTTGGACAGGGCCTTGAGCGGTGACACATAGAGCCAGAGACAGGCCTCGGGCAGGCCGTCTTCCCGCAATGCCTCCTGGACCAGGCCATCCAGCACGGCGAAGAAGGCGGTCAGCGTCTTGCCCGAGCCGGTGGGGGCCGCCACCAGCACCGAGGCGCCGGCGCGAATGGCCGGCCAGGCCTGCAGCTGCGCCTCGGTCGGGGCGGGAAAGCGCGTCGTGAACCAGCTGCGCGGCGCGTCGTGAAAGTCCGCCAGGACGGCGGCAGGCGAGTTCGAGGTCATGCGCTCAATATGGGAGTGGCCCTCAGGGGCCACAACCCGAGCCGACCGGCGGCTCAGGCGATGCGATTGCGCAATTCGCCCCCCTCCAGCATGGCTTCGAGGTTGGCCAGCATCACCTGCTGCTGGGCCTGTTGGGCCGAGGCCGCGTTGGCCGCGACATGGGGACTGAGCACCAGGTTGGGCTGCTGGCGCAGGCGTTCGGGCACCTCGGGTTCGCGGGCGAAGACATCCAGCGCTGCGCCGGCGATCACTCCCCGTTCCAGGGCCTCGGCCAGGGCGTCTTCGTCGACCACGCTGCCACGGGAGATATTGACCAGATGGCCCTCCGCGCCGAGTGCGGCCAGGACCTCGGCATCCACCGCCCCTACCGTCTCGGCACTGGCCCTCACCGCCACCACCAGCACGTCGCTCCAGCGCGCCAGTTCCAGCAGACTGCCGTGGTAGGCATAGTCCAGCCCTTCCCGCGGCGAGCGATTGAAGTAGCCGATCTCCATGTCGAAGGCCTCGCCGCGGCGAGCGATGCGCCTACCGATCTCGCCCAGGCCATAGATGCCCAGGCGTCGCCCGGCCAGGCCCGGTACCTGGGGCATGCGCTCGATGGCGTTGCCCTGCCAGCGACCGCTGCGGACGAAGGCATCGCCGTGCAGCAGGCGGCGCGCGCTGGCCAGGATCAGGCCAAAGGTGAATTCCGCCACGGCGGTGGCATTGGCGTCACCGGCGGTGGTCACGGCGATGCCGCGCGCGCGACAGGCCGCCAGCTCGACCCCCTCGTAGCCGGTGCCGTAGCAGGCCACCAGGCGCAGGGCCGGCAGGGCATCCAGTAGCGCAGCGCGGGTCGGCAGGCCGCCGATGGTCAGCAGGGCCACGGCCTCCTCGGCCCCGGCGGGCAGCGCCGCGGGATCGGCTGAGGGAAAGGGACCCAGGACCCGGTAGTGGGCTTCGAGCCGGGTCACCAGTCCCTGGGGCAATTGCGGGGCCATCAGCAGCGTCGGTTTCATCTTGTAATACTTTCCCTGTGGCAAAACCCAAGCGTCGCCAGCAGGAGCCATGGTCGTCAACCATTCTCTTTAGTGCGCCATTTTCAGAGGCGTTCACCGCTGGCCCGAACCTTGGGCAAGTACTTGATCGGCCAGGACTTTCGCGCAACTTGCGGACCTCACCCAAGGTCCGATCGGCGTTCGCCAACCACACAGGGATTTTCGGGATGACTAGAGTTCTCCGCCAGGCCGGCACGGCCTCCTGCCTCGCCCTGCTCGCCGGCCTGCCACTGAACGCCACGGCGCTGGAATTCAACGGCTACGGTCGGGTAGGTGTCGGTGGCGCCGCGGAAGGCGGCAAGCAGAGCTGCTTCCAGCTGCCCGGGGCACCCGCCAAGTACCGGCTGGGCAATGAATGCGAGACCTACTGGGAACTCGAGCTGCACCAGACCCTGTACAAGGGCGTGGATGGCACCGAGCTCAAGGTGCACGGCATGGCCAGCCTCTACAACGTCTACGACCAGACGCCCACCTTCAGCGGCGACAACGGCAACGTGCGCCTGCCGCAGATCTGGACCAGTCTCAGCCTGCCGGCGCTCAATGGCGGCGGACTCTGGGCCGGTCGCCGCTACTACAAGCGTCACGACATCCATATCAACGACTTCTACTACTGGAATCCGAGCGGCACCGGTTTCGGCGTGGAGGACTACGGCCTGGGCGACAGCGGCCTGCGGCTGAGCTACGCCTTCAGTCGCGAAGACAACGTCGACCAGCCGGACAAGGCCAATCGCCACGACCTGAACCTGGGCGGCATCAAGACCAATCCCGGCGGCGAGATCGAACTGGGACTGTCCTATGTCCAGCGCGCCGGCCAGGTGCAGAACGCCCACAGCGGCTGGTCGGCCACCGCCGAACACAAGCAGTCGCAGTTCCTTGGCGGGGTCAATGTCTTCACCGTGCAATACGGCCGCGGACCGGGCACCGGCCTGGGCGCCACCGGCAGCCTGACCGCCGACCAGGATTACCAGAGCCTGCGCGTGCTCGAGTCGCCGCGCTGGCAGCTTACCCCGCGCTTCGGCGGCCAGTTGCTGGCACTCTACCAGCGCGACCGAGCGCCGGGCGATGGCGGCCAGACCTGGTACTCCTTTGGCGTGCGGCCCAGCTATGCCTTCACCCGGTTGTTCAAGCTGCAGGTGGAATTCGGCCACGACCAGATCCACCCCGACAGCGGTGCCACCCGCACGCTGAACAAGGTCACCGTGGCGCCGACCCTGGCGCTGGGCGGCATGGGGCTGATGGACCGGCCGGAGATCCGCCTCTACTGGACCTACGCCAGCTGGAACCGCGGCGCCCAGGACGCTGCCGTGGCTGGCACGGCGCTGTCCGACAGCGGCGCCTTCGGCGACGCCCGCCACGGCAACAACTTCGGGGTGCAGCTGGAAACCTGGTGGTAGACGGAAGCAAGCGAGACCGCCCGTCATAACCAGGCGAACTAAACGTATGCCGCCCGGTCGGTTTCCTGACAACCAAAAGGCCGACCAGGGAGAACGCCATGAATCCTCTCGCCCGCGAGCTGCCCGCAGCGAGTGACACCGCCACCACCCTGCTCGACCGCTTCCAGCGCGTGCGCAGGGCCAGCGAGGCCCTGTGCGCCCCGCTCACCGTCGAGGATTACGTCATCCAGAGCATGGCCGACGTCAGTCCGCCGAAATGGCATCTGGCCCACGTCACCTGGTTCTTCGAGGCCTTCATCCTCAAGCCCTTCCTCAAGGGTTACCAGACGCCCAATCCGGCCTACGACTACCTGTTCAACTCCTATTACGAGACCCACGGCAAACCCTTTCCCCGGGCGGCCCGCGGGCATCTGTCGCGACCGGGCGTGGACGACGTCTATCGCTTTCGTGCGGCGGTGGACACCGCCATGGCCGAGCTGCTCAGCGCGCCGCCCGCCGAACATGCCGCCGAGATCGCCCGCCGCCTGGAGCTGGGTCTGCACCACGAGCAGCAGCACCAGGAATTGCTACTCATGGACATCAAGCACATCCTGGCGCAAAACCCGCTGCATCCGGTCTATCGCGCCGACCTGGCCAAGGGCCCCGCGGCCGCGGTCGCGCCCCTGGGCTGGGCAGCCCATCCGGGCGGAGTCCGGCATGTCGGCCATGGTGGCGAAGGCTTCGCCTTCGATTGCGAGACCCCGGTCCACCGCCACTTCGTCGATGACTTCCAGCTGGCCGATCGGCTGATCACCAATGGCGAATACCTGGCCTTCATCGAAGACAATGGCTACGGCCGCAGCGATCTCTGGCTGTCGGACGGCGCCGCGGCCATCCGCAGCCTCGGCTGGCAGGCGCCGCTGTACTGGCAGAAGCTCGATGGCGTCTGGCATCACTTCACCCTGGGTGGCCTCACTCCCATCGATCAGGCCGCACCGGTCTGCCACCTGAGCTTCTACGAAGCCGATGCCTACGCCAGCTGGGCCGGCGCCCGGCTACCCACCGAGGCGGAATGGGAAACCGTGGCGGCGCGCCAGCCGGTCCAGGGCAACTTCGTCGAGCAGGATCACCTGCAGCCGGTCGCCAGCGCGGGCCAGGGCATGCGCCAGCTGTTCGGCGATGTCTGGGAGTGGACCGGCAGCGCCTTCCGCCCCTACCCCGGCTTCAAACCGCTGCCGGGCAGCCTGGGCGAATACAACGGCAAGTTCATGTCCGGCCAGATGGTCCTGCGCGGTGGCTGCTGCGCCACGCCCCAGGACCATGTGCGCGCCTCCTACCGCAACTTCTTCTATCCCACCATGCGCTGGCAGTTTTCCGGCCTGCGCCTGGCCAGAGAGGTTTGACCCATGGCCCTAGCCGTGCGCTTCTTCGATCAGCAACCGGTGAGCGTCGCCGACGGCTCGCTGCGGGACGATGTGCTCCAGGGCTTCGCCCAGACCCCCAAGGCGCTGTCGCCCAAGTATTTCTACGATCAGCGCGGCTCCGAGCTGTTCGAGGCCATCACCCGCCAGCCCGAGTACTATCCCACCCGTACCGAAGAGGCCATCCTGGCCACGGCGGCCGATGAGATCGCTCGCCTGGCCGGGCGCGACGCGGCCCTGGTCGAACTGGGCAGCGGCGCCAGTCGCAAGGTGCGCCTGCTGCTGGAAGCCATGCACCCGGCCGGCTACCTGGGCATCGACATCTCCCGGGAATTCCTGCTCAGCAGCACCCAGCGGCTGGCAGCCGACTATCCCTGGCTGGACGTCAGCGCCGCCTGCGCCGACTTCAGTCGACCCATGACCCTGCCCGACAGTCTCGACGGCTTGCGTCCCATCGCCTTCTTTCCGGGCTCGAGCATCGGCAACTTCACCCCGGAAGAAGCCGACGTGTTTCTGCGCAACCTGCACCGGATGCTGCCGGCGACCGGGGGCCTGCTGATCGGGGTGGACCTGATCAAGGACCGGGCGCGGCTGGATGCGGCCTACAACGACGCCGCCGGGGTGACCGCCGACTTCAACCTCAACCTGCTGGAACGCATCCGCCGCGAACTGGACACCGATCTGGATCCGCAGCGCTTCCGGCACCTGGCCTTCTTCAACGAAGAACAGGCGCGCATCGAGATGCACCTGGTCAGTACCCGCGACCAGACCGTACGTCTCGAAGGCCGCCGATTCACCTTCCGTGAAGGCGAGCGCCTGCATACCGAGAACTCCTACAAGTACAGCCTGGAGAGTTTTCGCGCGCTGGCCGAAGACGCCGGTTTCAGACAGGTACGGGTATGGACCGACCCCCAGGCGCTGTTCGCCGTCTTCTACTTCGCGGCCTGAGCCTTTCGACAGATAAATGACGACTGGCAGAGTGTGAGGCGGGTGGTGAGGGAACTCTCGACCCGATCACGCTCTAAGTAGCAATCTGCTACTACAGCGCACCGAGACGTTGCTATGGAGCCCGCTCCACTCACTGCGGCCAATGAACGCCAGCGTCTTGCACTGCTGCGCGATCTCGCCTTGATCGACCGTCCTTCCGATCGTGCCTTCCAGGATCTCACCGATCTCTGCGCGCGGCTGTTCGACGTCCCCTACGCCATGATCTGCTTTCTCGACGGCCAGCAGGTCCATTGTCGAGCCACCGTGGGCTGTGCGCCCCTGACCGTGCCGCGCACCCAGTCGTTCTGCCAGCACCTGCAGGAATCCAGCCTGCCGCTGCAGGTGGAAGACGCCCGCAACGACGCCCGCTTCGCCGCTCTCCAGGTGGTCACGAGCGCGCCCAACATCCGCTATTACCTGGGCGCGCCGCTGCGCACGACCGAAGGGCTGATGCTCGGCAGCCTCTGCCTGTTCGATTCGGCACCCCGCGCCGCCCTGCCCCAGGATCGGCTGATAGCGCTGCAGCAACTGGCGGCCCTCGCCAGCCAGCACATCGAACTGCTGCGCACCGAAGCCTTCTGGGACCCGGTCACCCAATTGCCGAATGGCCAGCGCTTCATCGAGGATGCCGAAGCCCTGACCCGGGCGGGCACCCGCGTGGTGGCCGTGGCGGCCGATCTGTTCGCCCAGAGCTACCTCAACGACTTCATCAAGGCCATGGGCCAGGCCCACTTCGATGGCCTGCAACGTGCCATCAAGCAGCACCTGCGTCGCCTGCTGCCGGTCGAGCTACCGCTGTATCGTCTGGGGCCGGCCCGCTTCGGCTTTCTGCTGCACGACGCCGACGAGGCCGCGCAGCAGGCGCTGCTCGAACGCCTGCAGGAGGAATTGACCGGGGTGCTCGACTACAACGGCATTCCCATCCAGACCCGCCTGGGCCTGGGGGTGATGTCCCTGACCGACGATCATCCGGCCGACTGGCTGCGCGCCCTGATCGCCACCGCCGACGATGCTCGCGCCGAGATGCGCGGCTGCCGGCATTTCGATCCGCAGCACGATGCCGCCTACCGTCGCGCCTTCGCCCTGCTCAGCGCCCTGCCCCAGGCACTGCGTGCCGAGGATCAGCTGAGCCTGGTCTACCAGCCGCGCATCGACCTGGCCACCGGTCGCTGCCACAGCGTCGAAGCCCTGTTGCGCTGGCAGCATCCGCACCTGGGCCCGGTCAGTCCGGCGGAATTCATTCCGCTGGCGGAAAAGACCGCGCTGATCACCGCCCTGAGTCGCTGGGTGATGCAGCAGGCCATCAGCCAGGCCTATACCTGGCAGCGGGAAGGCCGGAGTCTGGGCGTGGCGATCAACATCTCCGCCCATGACCTTAACGATCCGGACTTCACCGAGCAGACCACCGAGCTGCTGCAGCGTTATCCGGTCAATCCCCGGCGCCTGGAGCTGGAGGTCACCGAGAATGCCCTGCTGGGTGACGTGGCGCTGATCCATCGCCAGCTGGCCGCCCTGCGCGAGCTGGGCATCGGCATCGCCATCGACGACTTCGGTACCGGCTACAACAACCTCTCGCACCTGCGCGAGTTGCCGGCCGACACCATCAAGATCGACCGCAGCTTCGTGCGCGAACTGACCCATCGCACCAAGGACCGGCTGATCGTCAGTTCGCTGATCGAACTGTCCCATCAACTGGGCTTTCGCATCACCGCCGAGGGCATCGAGACCGCCGAGGCCCTGGCCAGCCTGCTGGCCATGGGCTGCGACGAAGGCCAGGGCTTCTGGATCGGCAAACCGATGCCCGAACCGGAGTTGCAGGCCTGGCTGCTGATCCAGCAACCGGATCTGCAACGCTCGACCCGCCGCGCCCCGGTCTTCCAGCTGTTCGACAACGCCGCCAAGCACTGAGCCCGTCCTGCCCCGCGGTCTCGCCGCGGGTTGGCCCCTCAGGCCCGGGGCGGGATCATTCCTGGGTGCGTTTGCGCGGCGGCGCGAAGCCGTCGGCCGAAGTCGGCACCAGGGCGCCGGGGCGGCGCTCGGACTTGGGTTTGGCCTTGGTCTTGGCCTTGCCGTCCTTCTTGCCCTCGGTCTTTTTCTTCTTCACGCCCGCCGCCTTGCCCGAGGCCTTGAGCTTTTTCGGACCGCTGTAGTTGGCCTTGAGACCCGGCAGGTGACGGCGCTCGAATCTCAGCTTGAGATAGCGCTCGATGCTGGACATCAGATTCCAGTCGCCATGGGTGACGAAGGAAATCGCCGTACCCGCCTCGCCGGCGCGGCCGGTGCGGCCGATGCGGTGGACGTATTCGTCGCCACTGCGCGGCAGGTCGTAGTTGATCACCAGGTCCAGGCCCTCCACGTCCAGGCCGCGGGCGGCCACGTCGGTGGCGATCAGCACCTTGACCGCGCCGCTCTGCAGCCGCTCCACGGCCAGCTTGCGATCCTTGGTGTCCTTGTCGCCGTGCAGCACGAAGACCTTGAGACCCTCGGCCACCAGGCGGCCGGTCAGGCGATCGGCCTGCACCTTGGTGTTGGTGAAGACGATGGCCTTGCGATAGGTCTCGTTGGCCAGCAGCCACTGCAGCAGGCGCTCCTTGTGCGGCGGCTCGTCGGCCAGGATCACCTGCTGCACCACGGCTTCGTTGAGTTCGCCGGTGCGGTCCAGCATGAGATTCTGCGGCTCGCGCAGGACCTGCTCGACCACCTGACGCAGGCTGTTGCCCCCGCTGGTCGCGGAGAACAGCAGGGTCTGGCGACCCTCGCGCTCGCAGCTCGCGGCGATCTGCAGCACGTCCTCGGAGAAGCCCATGTCGAGCATGCGGTCGGCTTCGTCGAGCACCAGCATCTCGATGTCTTTCAGGTTCACGTTGCCGGCGTTGCGCTGCTCCAGCAGGCGGCCGGGGGTGGCCACCAGGATTTCCGGATTCTTGCGCAGGCCGGCGGCCTGGACGCGGAAGTCCTCGCCCCCGATCACCAAGCCGGCCTTGAGAAAGGTGAACTGGCCGAAGCGTTCGATTTCCTTGGCGGTCTGCTGGGCCAGCTCGCGGGTCGGCAGCAGGATCAGCGCACGGGCGCCGGAGCGGGGCTTAGGATCCTTGAGCAGGCGATCCAGCAGCGGCAGCAGGAAGGCGGCGGTCTTGCCACTGCCGGTGCGGGCGGTGACGCGCAGGTCATGGCCTGCCAGGGCCGGGCCCACGGCAGCGGCCTGGACCGGAGTGGGCGTCTTGAAGCCCATTGTATCGAGGGCCTTGAGCAGGCGCTCGTGCAGAGCGAGTTCGGTAAACACGGGTAGACCTCGGTAAAGAAAGGGCGGCCGCCGCGGGCGACCGCAGGTGATCAGGGGACCAGACGGCTGCGGAACAGCGTCTGGTGCTCGCGGCACTGGGCGGCGGCCAGCAGGAAGACGCCATGGCCGCCGCGCTCGAATTCGAGCCAGGTGAAATCGACTTCCGGATAGAGCGCCTCGACGTGGATCTGACTGTTGCCCACCTCCACGATCAGGATGCCCTGCTCGGTGAGGTGATCGGCGGCCTCGGCCAGCATCCGCCGCACCAGATCCAGGCCGTCTTCGCCACAGGCCAGACCCAGGGCCGGTTCGTGCTGGTATTCGGCCGGCATGTCGGCGAAGTCCTCGGCATCCACATAGGGGGGATTGCTGACGATCAGGTCGAAACGCTGCCCCGGCAGTCCGGCGAAGCCGTCGCCCTGGACGGTATAGACGCGATCCTCCAGGTCGTGGCGCTCGATGTTCTGCCAGGCCACCTCGAGGGCGTCGTAGGACAGATCGCCCAGCGCCACCTCGGCCTCGGGGAAGGCATAAGCACAGGCGATGCCGATGCAGCCCGAGCCGGTGCAGAGATCGAGGATGCGCGCCGGCGCGGCCGGCAGCCAGGGCGCGAATTGCGCGTCGATCAGCTCGCCGATGGGCGAACGCGGCACCAGCACCCGCTCGTCGACGGTGAACGGCAAGCCGCAGAACCAGGCTTCGCCGAGCAGATAGGCGGTGGGCACCCGCTCCTGGATGCGCTTGTGCAGGAGCACACCGAGTGCGTAGCGCTCGTCGTCTTCCAGGGCGCAGTCCAGGTAGCGATCGGCGGTGTCCCAGGGCAGGTGCACGGCGCCCAGCACCAGGGCGCGGGCCTCGTCCCAGGCGTTGTCGTGGCCATGGCCGAAGAACAGCTCTTCGGCATGGAAGCGGCTGACGGCCCAGCGGATGTGGTCGCGCAAGGTGCGCAGGCGGGATTCGCTCATGAAAGGCTCCGGATGATCAGCCGCGCATTCTAACCCGCGCCCGGTCCGGCTGCAGGAACTTAACGTCCGGGCCTTTCTTCCTAAGCCTAGACCTTCAACGAGGAGAACGTCATGAGCAAGACCGTAGCCGACCATCTCTGGGAGCGCCTCGGCCAGTGGCACGTCGAGCGCATCTTTGGTTATCCCGGCGATGGCATCAACGGCATCATGGGCGCCCTGGGTCGGGTGGCCGACCAGTTCGACTATGTGCGGGTGCGCCACGAGGAGATGGCCGCCTTCATGGCCTGCGCCCATGCCAAGTTCACCGGCGAGGTGGGCGTCTGCCTGGCCACCTCCGGGCCCGGGGCCATTCACCTGCTCAACGGCCTGTACGACGCCAAGATGGACCATATGCCGGTAGTGGCCCTGGTGGGCCAGCAGGCGGCCTCTTCGCTTGGCAGCGACTACCAGCAGGAAGTCGACCTGCACACCCTGTTCAAGGACGTTTCCGCCTATGTGGAGACGGTGGTGCATCCGGCGCAGCTGCGCCATGTCATCGACCGCGCCTTCCGCGTGGCCATCGCCGAGCGCCAGGTGGCGACGGTGATCATCCCCAACGACATCCAGCAGCTGCCGGCGGTGGAAAGTCCGCCGCACCAGCATGCCAATGTCCTTTCCGGTGCCGGTGCCATCCCGCCGCGACCCTATGCCCAGGAAGACGACCTGCAGGCCGCCGCCGATATCCTCAATGCCGGCAACAAGGTCGCCCTGCTGGTGGGCGCCGGCGCCCTGCAGGCGCGCAGCGAGGTGATGGCGGTGGCCGAGAAGCTCAGCGCCGGGGTGGCCAAGGCGCTGCTGGGCAAGGGCGTACTCTCCGACGAACTGCCCTATGTCACCGGCGCCATCGGCCTGCTCGGCACCGAGGCCAGCGATCTGCTGATGAAGGAATGCGACACCCTGCTGATCGTCGGCTCGACCTTCCCCTATACCGAATTCCTGCCCCGGGAAGGCCAGGCGCGGGCGGTGCAGATCGACCTGCATGCGCGCAACATCAGCATGAGATATCCCATCGAGCAGCCGTTGCTGGGCGATGCCGCCGAGACCCTGAGACGCCTGCTGCCGCTGCTGGAGAGCAAACCCCACGATAAATGGCGCGCGCGCATCGAAAAGAGCGTGGCCGCTTCCTGGCACTCCATCGAGCAACGCGCCCTGGCGCCGGCCGAGCCGATCAATCCGCAACGGGTGTTCCACGAACTTTCCAGCCAGCTGCCGCAGGATGCCATCCTCTGCGGCGACAGCGGCTCCCACACCAACTGGTATGCCCGCGACATCCGCCTGCGCGGGCAGATGCTGGGGTCGCTGTCGGGAAAGCTAGCGACCATGGGCTGCGGCATTCCCTACGCCATCGCCGCCAAGTTCGCCCATCCGGATCGCCCGGTGATCGCCCTGGTGGGCGATGGCGCCATGCAGATGAACGGCAATGCCGAACTGGTCACCCTGCAGCAGTACTGGAAGAGATTCAGCAATCCGACCTTTATCGTCATGGTGCTCAACAATGGCGATCTCAACCAGGTGACCTGGGAGCAGCGCGCCCTGGCCGGGGATCCCAAGTTCGCCCCGGCGCAGGATGTGCTCGACTTCCCCTATGCCCGCTATGGCGAATTGCTGGGCTTCAAGGGCCTGCGCATCCATCGCCCGGACGAGGTGGCCGATGCCTGGCAGCAGGCCTTCGAAGCGGATCGCCCGGTGGTGCTGGAATTCGTCACCGACCCCAGCGTGCCGCCGCTGCCGCCGCACATCAGCTTCGAGCAGGCCAGGGCCTTCCTCGGCGCTATCGCCAGTGGCGATCCGAATCGCTGGGACATGCTCAAGCAGGGCGCCCGCCAGCTGCTGCGCTAGCCCGCGCCTCCCAGGCTCGCCAAGCAACGCCGAGGCGTATAACCTCGGCGGCCTTACAGAGCCTGGGGTATGAGCATGCAGTTGCCCGAGCACGACCGTTTCGATCCGCCACCGGTGCGCCTGCGGCGGCCCTTTCTGACCTCCCTCGCCGCCGGCCTCGGCACCTTCTCGGTGCTGACCGGCCTGGCGGCGCTGCTGGCAGGCGGTGCCGCCCTGCTACAGCTGCCGCAGCTGGCCCCCTATCTGACCCTGACCCGCGAGGCCGCCCAGGGCTTCCTGAGCGGCGGTGCGCTGCTCCTGCTCATGGGGCTCTGGTTGCGCCGCCGCAGCCAGCGGCGCTGGCGCTATCGCAATGCCTTGAGCCTCGCTCCCGAGCTCAAGCGGCGGCGCTAGCTAGCGTTGCCGCAAGCGTGCCAGACCACCGCCCAGCAGCCCGGTGAGGCAACCCAGCACCAGGCCGCCGACATGGGCGCCATTGGCGATGGAGCCGAAGCCGAGCAGGTCGAAGACGCCGGTCAGGCAGATCACCAGCCAGATCAGCATCATGGCCACCACGCCGCGTGGCATGCGATAGGCCGGGCTGGGCGCCAGCCACTGGAACAGCCAGCAGTGGCCGAGCAGGCCATAGAGCACCCCGGACAGGCCGCCGAACAGGGCGGGGCCGGTCCAGGCGTACTGCACCAGGTTGGAGCCGGCGGCGAACACCAGGGTCAGGAGCAGCAGCATCAGGCCGCCCTGGCGGAATTCGACGCGCCGACCCAGCTCCCAGTACCAGAGGGCGTTCATCGCCAGGTGCAGCAGACCGAAGTGCAGGAAGATCGGGGTGACCAGTCGCCACCATTCGCCGCGAGCCAGGCTGGCGTCGAGATCGAGAAAGGCGATGTGCTCGGCGTCGATCAGGCGGAATTCCTGCAGCGTCAGGTAGTGGATCAACGCCAGGTTGTCGCCCAGTTCGGTGGCCAGACCCAGCAGCAGCGTGATGGCGAGAAAGACGGCGCTGACCGGACTGGCCTTGAGTTGCGCCAGCAGCCCGAAGCCCCGCGGTCCGCGGCTGGCCTGGACCTCGCCGCGCGGATCGCCGTCGGGATAGCGCTCATAGAGCGCGCGGGTCTCCTCGACCCGCGCCGGGTCCAGCACCCAGAGCACCTGGCTGTCGCCCTCTTCCACTACCCGGTGGCGGATCTGCAGGCGCCGCAGCAGGCGGGTGAAGCCCAGCAGATCGCGGCCCAGGGGCACCCGCAGCACGGGTTGCGGCTGGTTCATCGCCCCTCCTCGCGCTGCACGTCGATCCAGACGAACTTGGCCGGGTCGATCTGACGTTCGTCGTCGAGGCGGTAGGCCACCAGCTTGCCGTACTTGACCGCGCTGTAGTCCAGGCAGGCGAGGTTCGGCCGCAAGGGTTCGGGATGGCCATCGCGCCAGTAGTGACCGACGAACAGCATCGGCTCATCGGCGCCGTAGCAAAGCAGCCCGGCCTTTTCCTCGTCGCTCAAGGGTTCGCAGGCGATTTCCGCCGGCAAGGCATCGGGCTGGAAGACCACGTCGCCATAGGTCTGGGGATCGCTCTCCCAGAACTTGGTGCGAAAGCGCGCCCGCACATAGCCATCGCTGCCGGTGAGGCGCAGGCCATGGGGCAAGGGCAGCGACACGCCATTGAGCAGGCGCGAGGCGACCCGACTGGCCAGGCTGCCGCCGACGATGGACTGGCGCACGAAGTCCTCGTCGATGCAGGCATCCGGATAGTGGTGGAGGAATTCGTCGATCAGCCGCTGATCCCAGCAAGCGTGGACGATGCGGAAGTGCCCGAAGTCCTTGCACAGCGGCAGCCGGTAGAGCCAGCGCAGGTGGTCCTGCCACTCGCCGGGGTGGTCGGCGAAGGCCGCCAGGGTCTCCTGGATCAGTTGGCGATGGCGCGGCGTGTGCTCGCGCACCCAGGTCTGGCCGGTGCCGGGCAGCGCCGGGGTGTGCCAGGCCAGGGCATTGAGTTCGTGATTGCCGAGGATGCAGTGGGCATGGCCGCCTTCGACCATGGCCCGCACCCGGCGCAGGGAGCCGCGGATGCGCGGTCCGCGATCGACCAGGTCACCGAGAAAGATCGCCTGGCGCTCGGGGTGCTGCCAGACGCCGTCCAGCTGACGGTAGTCGAGCCGTTCCAGCAGCAGGTCCAGGGTATGGGCGCAGCCGTGGAGGTCGCCAATCAGATCGTAGCCCTGGGGCATCAGTCGTCTCCCAGGCGACTGCCCCAGCCGAGCTTGGTCCGGCAGATCTCGTAGTAGTTGTGATCCAGCGGGTGGATCAGCCTGAGCTTGTGGGGCTTCTTCTGAATGGTCACGGTATCGCCGGGTGCGCAGGTGAAATGATTCTGGCCATCACATGAGACCTGCGGATAGATCGTCATGTTCGGCGACACCAAGATCGACAGGGTGCTGTCGCCGGAGACGACGATGGGTCGGCTGGACAGGGTGTGGGGATACATGGGCACCACCACGATGGCATCCAGCTTGGGATGCATGATGGGACCGCCCGCCGACAGCGAGTAGGCGGTGGAGCCGGTGGGGGTGGCGACGATCAGGCCGTCGGCGCGCTGGCTGCAGACGAACTGGCCGTCGATGTACAGCTCGAACTCGATCATCCGGGTGGACTTGCCCGGGTGCAGCACCACGTCGTTGAGGGCGTCGCCCTGGCCGATCATCTCGCCCCCGCGCTCGACGAAGGCGTCCAGCAGGAAGCGCGTCTCCATCAGGTACTGACCGTCGAGCACCTCGGCGACCTTGGTCTCCAGCTCGTCGGGGCGGATGTCGGTGAGAAAGCCTAGCTTGCCGCGGTTGATGCCCAGCACCGGCACCCGTGGGCGTACCAGGGCGCGAGCGGCGCCCAGCAGGCTGCCGTCGCCGCCGACCACGATCACCAGGTCGCAGATCTCGCCCATGAGCTTGCGCGACACCGTCTGCAGGCCGTGCCCGGGCAGGACCTCGGCGATGGTGTTTTCCAGGATGACGTTGCGCCCGCGTTGCAGCAGAAAGGTCTTGAGCCGGCGGATGGTATCCAGCACCTGGGTGCTGCCGAGTCGACCGATGATGCCGATGTTACGAAAGGAGTCCATGACGCGTCGGCGGCCCCGTTGGCTGGAAAGTGCGGAAAGTATGGGCGAAAGGCCGTGGCAGCGGCAAACCGCCCTCATCCGACCGCGGGTCGCCGGCGGTGATCCGCAGCGACCTGGCTTGGCCTATGCTGGCACCATGACGCGCCCTTCGCCGAGCTGCACGCCCTGCCCCGCCGCCTGAGCCAGCCCCAGGTGCGCGACCTCGCCTGGACGCTGGTCGCCTCGCCCTTGCTGGAAGCCGCCGATACCCGTCATCCACTGGCCACCAGCGACTGGGCGCGCCATCCCGAACGACTGGCCGACTGGCTGCGGCAACAGGACGCGGCGCCCGCAGCCCTGGCGGCCTGGCTGGCCCAGGGCAGCGATCGCCGGCTAGGGCGCCAGTACGAAAGACTCTGGCAATTCGCCCTGGCGCGCGCCCCGGGGTTGAGGTTGCGCGCGGCCAACCTGCCTCTGCGTGACGGTGACCGTACCCTGGGCGAACTGGACCTGCTGGTGGAAGACGCCGAGGGCGTCCATCACCTGGAACTGGCGGTGAAGTTCTACCTGGGCGAAGGCCCAGCGGACGCGCCGCGCTGGCTGGGTCCCGGCGGCGAAGACCAGCTGACGCGCAAGCTCGCCCATCTGCGCCAGCGCCAGCTGCCGCTGTCGGCCACGCCCCTGGCCCAGGCCAGCCTGGCGGCGCTGGACATCGCCGCCCCGCAGGCGGCGCTGTGGCTGGGCGGCTATCTGTTCCAGCCGCTCGACCGCCCCCTGCCCTGGCCGGCTGGCGCGCTGCCGCCCCGACAACCCCAGCTGTGGTGCGCCCGCGGGCAACTGCCGGACGGTCCCTGGGAGGTGCTGCCCAAGGGCCACTGGCTGGCACCCGCGGTCGCCGACACGCCCTGCCTGCCGCTGCCGGACGGCGAGCCGATCTGGCCGCAACTGCTGGTGCGGCGCGATGCACGCGGTGACGAAGAGGCGCGGCTGTTCCTGGTGCCTGCGGGCTGGCCGGTTCAGCCAGTGGCCAATGCCGCCAGCTGAGTCTCCAGCGCACGGCGGCCCTGCAGGCCACCACTGTGGACCAGCACCAGGCGACTGCCCGGCGCCAGCGCCCCGCCCTCGATTTCCTGGCGCAACGCCAGCCAGAGCTTGCCGGTATAGAGCGGATCAAGGGTGATCCCGGTCTGCGCCGCGAAGTCCGCCATGGCCCGCGCCAGCTCGGCATCAATGCGGCCGAAGCCGCCGCGACTGGCGTCCAGCAGGCGCCAGTTCGAGCGGGTGCGCTGCGCGAGCAACCGGTCGAGCGTGCCTTCGACGCCATGCCCGGGTGGCACTGCCAGGCCGCCCACCACCTGCCAGGCGGGATCGGCGGCGCGGATCACCCCAGCCAGGGTGGTACCGGTGCCGGCGGCCAGCCAGAATTGCTGACAATCGGGCCAGCCCAGGGCGGCGAGTCCCTGCCGCACCTCCGTGACGATGGCCGCGCAGGCCGCGGCGACCTGCTCGTCGCAGCCACCTTCGGGAATGGGCAGCAACCCGGGATAGCGCGCCTGCCAGGGTTGCCAGAAGTCGGCGTCATGGCGGCGGCGATAGCCGCCATAGCCCAGCCAGTGCAGGGTCATGCCATTGGCCTGTAGATCCTGAACCGTGGGCGTCAGGCAGGGCTCGCCACGCAAGAGGCCGACGGTGGCGAAGCCTTCCTCGCGACCCAGGGCGGCCAGCGCGTGCAGATGATTGGAGTGCGCACCGCCGAGGCTGATGAGCCCGCGGCCCTCGCCCCGGGCCAGGCGTTCGCGCCAGGGCTGCAGCTTGTAACCCTTGTTACCGTTATGCCCGGCCGGACGCTGATCCAGGCGCAGCACCGCCAGGCGTAGGTCCCGCGCCGCCAGGGCGGCGAGCTGCACCTCTTGGAGCGCGGCGGGCCGGAGAAAGGTCATCAGCCAGTCGCTCAGAGATTGGCGACGTCACCATCGCTGTCATCGCCGCGGTGCTCGGCGCACAGGGTCGAGCGCAGCGGATCGAACTGGGCGGGATGTTCCACCCGTACCACCGGCCGGCCGCAGCGCTCGCCCTCGACCTCGGCCTGGCAGACCGGCTGCTGGTGATGTTCCAGCCAGCGCTGGTACTGCTCACGACTGACCTTGCAATGCTCGGCGACATAACCCAGGGGATCGGTGCTGAAACGCGGAACGTCCTGGCGACTGAGGATCAGATGACCGGCGCCGGGCTGGAAGGTGACGAACAGGATGCCCTGGCGCGCCAGGCGCTCCAGCTGGCCTTCGTTGCTGTCGCCGATCAGCTGGGTGCAGCGTTCGCGCAGCTGGCGGATGTCTTCCTGCAACTGGCCGTCCAGCTCGTCGCGGTACTTGAGTTCCACCTCGCGGATGGTCAGCTGGTTCTTCAGCTCGCCCACGGCGGCGGCCACCCGGGCCTCGCTCTCGGCTTCGGACTGGATGCGCAGCGCCTCGATCTTGTAGAGGGCGTTGCGCTCCAGGGTGCGCATCTGCTCGTTGAGTTCTTCGCGCTGCTGGCGAGCCTGCTCGTGCTGCTGCTCCAGGTGCTGGGCCAGGGCGGCGTAACGCACCTCCAGCTCGGCCTTGGCCGCGCGCACGTCGTCGGCGTCGCGTTGCAGACGCGCCAGGTCTTCCTGGTGCTGGCGGGTCAGGGTCAGCAGCCGGGTGCGCTGACCGGCGATCAGCTTGTCCAGCGCCTCCTGGTGTTCCTGGGCGAGGATGCGGCGGACCCGTTCGAGACGGGCCTCGACATCGATGCCGTCGGCGGCACTGGGGTGGTATTCCCCGGCCAGCTCCACCTCGCCATCGCGCGGCGCGACCAGACCCAGGCAATCGCGGATCGCCTGCCAGTCGTCGTGCTCGGCCTCGCTGCGCGGATCCCAGAGATCACCCTGGTGCCAGGAAATCGGACAATGACTGCGACTGGCCAGGCGGATCGGTCCGGCGCCCAGGTCGAGGCCGGCATCGCCGCGCTCGGCCAGCTCGCCCAGCGGCAGGTCCCATTCCGGCAGCGGTTTGCCCTGGGCATCGAAGGCCAACAGGAAAAACACTGCGGCCTTGACCCGGCGGTGATCGTCCAGCAACAGATAGACGAAGCGATGGCGCCGTCCGGCGCAGTCGAGCAGCGTCTGGTCGCCCTGCCAGAGCGCCTGAAAATCGGGAAACAGCAAGGCGCGATTCACACCCTGGTCGCCGAACCCCAGCACCACCGGGGTCAGTACCGCCTCTTCGTTCAACGTCTCTGCCATCTCTCGCCGCGTGCTCTGTCGATCCCACATGAATACCGAGGCCGGTGTCTCGCCAGCTGGCGACCGGACCTGCGTCCGCCCGCCGACCTCTGGCGGCGACGCGGTTGATCCGCGTCTCCGCCCGACTTCTCCGACGCGCCGGGCCCCCACCCGACGCATCAGGACGGCAGCTTAGCCAATCCTGGTCGGCGGGATGGAAGAGAGGCCAGACATTGGGACGAGGGTCGGTCCGGAACCGATGTTATGCGGAGTGGATCACAGAAATCATCCCTGATTGCAACGAAGAGTTACAGCTGGGCAGCCAGGCGAGTGGCCTGATCGATGGCGCGCTTGGCATCGAGTTCAGCGGCGACATCCGCGCCACCGACCCGATGCACCGTCACGCCCGCGCCGAGCAACTCGTCTTCCAGCTCGCGCAGGGACTCCTGGCCCGCGCAGAGCACGACGTTGTCGACGTCCAGCACCTGCTCGCTGCCATCGGGCAGCCGCAGGCGCAGGCCGGCGTCGTCGATACCCAGGTATTCCACCCCGCCCCACGCCTGGACGCCACGCTGCTGCAGGCGCGCGCGGTGGATCCAGCCAGTGGTCTTGCCCAGCCCCTTGCCGGGTTTGCCCGGCTTGCGCTGCAGCAGCCAGACCTCGCGCGGCACCGCCGGCGGCGTGGCCGGGGCCAGCCCGCCGCGGGTGCTGAAACTGGGGTCTATGCCCCACTCGCGGTAGAAGGCGGTGATGGGCTCCGCCTGCTGATGGCCATGGGTGAGGAAATCCGCCACGTCGAAGCCGATGCCGCCGGCGCCGATCAGCGCCACCCGCCGCCCTACCGGCTTGCGCTCCAGCAGGACGTCCAGGTAGCCCAGCACCTTGGGATGGTCGACCCCCGGAATGGGCGGCACCCGCGGCGTCACCCCGGTGGCCAGGATCACCCCGGCGAAGCCCTCGGCCTGCAATTCGGCGGCGCTGACGCGATGGTTGAGACGGACATCCACCGCCAGTCGCTCCAGGCGACGCTGGAAATACCTCAGGGTCTCGCCGAATTCTTCCTTGCCGGGAATGCGCCGGGCGACATTGAACTGGCCACCGATACGCTCGCTGGCCTCGAACAGCACCACCTGGTGGCCGCGCTCGGCCAGGGTGCAGGCGGCCGCCAGGCCGGCTGGCCCGGCGCCGACCACGGCGAAGGTGCGGACCTCGACGGCGGGCAGGATCTGCAACTCGGTCTCGTGGCAGGCGCGCGGGTTGACCAGGCAGCTGGTCAGCTTGCCGGCGAAGGTGTGGTCCAGGCAGGCCTGGTTGCAGGCGATGCAGGTATTGATCTCGTCGGCGCGGCCGGCGGCGGCCTTGGCGACGAAATCCGGATCGGCCAGCAGCGGGCGGGCCATGGATACCAGGTCGGCCTGGCCGGCGGCGAGGATGGCCTCGGCCACCTCGGGGGTGTTGATGCGGTTGGTGGCGATCAGCGGCACCCGCACCCGGCCCTTGAGCTGGGCGGTGACGGCGGCAAAGGCGCCGCGTGGCACCAGGGTGGCGATGGTGGGGATGCGCGCCTCGTGCCAGCCGATGCCGGTGTTGATCAGGCTGACCCCGGCGGCTTCCAGCCAGAGCGCCAGCTGCAGGCATTCCTCGGGGGTGCTGCCCTGCTCCACCAGGTCCAGCAGCGAGAGACGGAAGATGATCAGGAAATCCGGACCGGTCGCGTCGCGGATGCCCTCGACGATGGCCAGCGGCAAGCGGCAGCGCTGGGCGAAGTCGCCGCCCCAGCGATCCGTGCGGTGATTGGTCCGCGCGGCGATGAACTGGTTGATGAAGTAGCCTTCGGAACCCATCACCTCGACGCCGTCGTAACCGGCCTGTTGCGCCAGGGTGGCGCAGCGGATGAAGGCGGCGATCTGCCCCTCCACCTCGGCCTCGTCCAGTTCGCGCGGGGTGAAGGGATTGATCGGTGCCTGCAGCGCCGAGGGCGCCACCAGCTGGGGGTTATAGGCATAGCGACCGGCGTGCAGGATCTGCAGGCAGATACGCCCGCCGGCGGCGTGGACCGCGTCCGTTACCGGCCGATGGTGCTCGGCCTCCTCGGCCGTGGTCAGCTTGGCCGCGCCCTTGGCCACCGCCCCCTCTTCGTTCGGCGCTATGCCGCCGGTGACGATCAGCCCCACCCCGCCCCGCGCTCGCTCGGCGAAGAAGGCGGCCATCCGCGCGAAGCCGCCGGGTCGCTCTTCCAGCCCCGTGTGCATGGACCCCATCACCACGCGATTGCGCAGGGTGATCGACCCCACGGGCAGGGGTTCGAGCAGATGCGGATAGCTATCAATAGGGGTGGTATTACGGGGGGCAAGCTCGATCATGGCGGTCTCCGGTGGTTGGCCTTTCTGGGAAAGCCTGGCGCCACGATAGGAGCAGCGTGGTCTGGCCTCAATCACCGGAAATGACAACCTCTTTACCCAAATGTACAGCCACCCCTTGGCAGTGGCGGTCTGGTCTCCTACCCTGAGCACCTTTATCTCGCCCGGCCCGGGAGGCCGGGACCGCTCTGGAGTGCCGATGCGCAAGCTCGTATTCCTGGTGCTGATCGCCCTGTTCGCCGTGCTGGCGGGCTGGGTGGCCCAGCGGCCAGCCTTCCATTACCTGTCGGATCTGCGCAGCAGCCTGGAGGTGGACCTGACCACCACGCCAGCGGCGGCCACCACCGGCAACCTGCTGGGGATCGAGCCCGAACTGGTCGCCCTGGACTATGGCAATCCCGCGCGATTGCGCCTCAAGCTCGATGCCTATCTGGCCAATGCACGGCGCCTGGGCCTGATCGGCGCCCAGACCATCGTGGTGCTGCCCGAGCATCTGGGCACGCCCCTGGCGCTGATGGGCGAGAAGCCCGAGGTCTATGCCGCGGCGCGCAGCGAAGAAGCCATCCAGTGGCTGCTGCTGGGCAACCCATTGCGGGTGGCTCGCGCCTGGTTCCAGGCCGAAGGCGACCGGCGCCTGGCCGACAGCCTGTTGCGTATGAAGGCCTGGGACATGGCCAGCGCCTACCAGCAGCTCTTCGGCGGCCTCGCCCGCCAGTACGGCGTCACCCTGGTGGCCGGCTCCATCGTCCTGCCCGGTCCAACCCTGGTCGACGGCGAATTGCAGGTGGGTACGGGACCTTTGCGCAATGTCACCCTGGTCTTCGGACCCGACGGCAAGGTGCTCGGCCAACCGCTGGTGCGACCGCTGACGGCCAGGGACAGCGGTGACGATCTCAGCCCGCCCCTGCTGCGACTGGAGACGCCGCTGGGCCGTCTCGGCGTCATCCAGGGTAGCGACACCGGTCGCGCCAGGGTGCTCGACGATCCCCAGGTGGAGCTGCTGGCGATCCCCGCCCTCGCCTCGGGCGCCACCCCGGCACCGACACCCTTCGACATCCAGCGCCTGCGCGCCGCCGGCATCCGCGCCGCCCTGGAAGTGCAGCTGCGCGGCCGCCTCTGGGAATGGCAGGCCGGCGGCGGTAGCCAGGCCTTCACCCCGGATGCGACCGCGGCCACCGACTCCACCCAGGCCGGAAGCAAGCTGATCAATCTGCGGCTATGAGCGCGCCGGCGCTGCGCCTGGGCGACCTTTCCACCGGCTTCGTGCTGGCGCTGGCGGCCGCCGTCGTCCAGCGGGACGCCGATGCCGCCGGCCTGCTGGCACGCTTCGGCCTGACCGCGGCGCGGCTGGCCGAGCCTGGCGGACGGCTGTCGATCCCCCACTACATGCGCCTGGGCCATGCCGCCCTGGAACTGACTGGCGATTCGGCGCTGGGGCTGGCCATGGGCCAGGCGATGCGACCGGCCTTTCTCGGTCTCGCCGGCATCACCGTGGGCCAGGCACCGGACGTGCGCCATGCCGCCGAAACGCTGCTCGGGCTGGAACCGCTCTATGGCCGCAACTACCGGGGCCAGTCGCGCTATGCGGCCCAGGGCCGCGACGCCTGGCTGCATTTCTATAGCATTAGCCCCTACAACGGCTACAACCGCTTCGTGGTGGACGTGGTGCTCAGCGCCTGGCTGGCGCTGCTGAGCGCGGTCGCGAAACGCTCGCTGCAACCGCGCCGCGTCCTCATCGAATACCCCGCACCGGCGGACGTGGCACCCTACGAGGCCGCCTTCGGCTGCCCGGTGGAATTCGGCGCCGCCGAGAATGCGCTCCTGCTCGATGCCGCGACCCTGGCCCTGCCCGGGCCCGAGCATTGCCCGGCCACCTGGCGCCAGCTGCTGGCGCTGAGCGAAGCCGAACACGGCCGCCTGACCCGCACCCGGGGTCTCACCGAGCGGGTGGTCGAAGTCATGGGGCCGCTGTTGCGGCACGGCGAGCCGACCCTGGAGCAGATCGCCAGCCGGCTGCGTCTGCCCTCCTGGACGCTGAGGCGCAAGCTGGCCGAAGAAGGCACCCAGTACCGCACCCTGCTCAACCTGACCCGCCGCGACCTGGCGCTGGCCTATATCCGCGATACCGAGGCCAGTTTCGGCGAGATCGCCTATCTGCTCGGCTTCGCCTCCCCCGCCGCCTTTCAGCGCGCCTTCAAGCGCTGGACCGAGCAGACGCCCGGCGACTGGCGGCGTCTCCAGCGGCAGGGAATGGCCAACTGAAGGGAGCATAGGCAAGGATCAAGGGTCGTAACTTGCTGATCCTTCATCAGGACCATTGTCGCCCCATGCCGAACTTCCTGCTCGCCCTGTTGCTGCTGTGCCTGGCGTTGCCCCTGCGCGCCGCCGAAACCCCTGCCCCGGCCCCGGCCCCGGCCGGCCTCGATCCCCAGCAGGCGCGCCAGGTCGCGGCCCTGCTGCAGGATCCGCAGCGCCGCCAGGAGCTGATCCTGACCTTGCAGGCCATCGCCAGCCAGCCGGCGAGCGCGACCGGGACGAAGGCGGCGCCGGCGGCTACGACAACCGCCGCCACTGCGCCAGCGGCAGCCGCCCCGGCGGCAGGCGAGGAAAAGGCGCTGGTACCGCTGGAAGCCAATGGCCTGATCGCCCAGACCCTCAGTCGCGTCGGTCGCTGGGCCGACAACCTGGGCAGCGAGCTGAACCAGGTGCAGCGGGCCGTGCGTACCCTGCCCGACTGGTCGCGCGCCAGCTTCACCTCCGAAGCGGGTCGCCGCGCCCTGCTGCAGGCCCTGCTGACCCTGGCCACCCTCTTTGCCGCCGGCCTGGTGGGCGAGTGGCTGATCCATCGGGCGCTCCAGCGCCCGCGGCAACGGCTGCAGCGCCATGCCGATCTTGCCGACACCCGCGCCCGGCGCCAGGCCCAGCAGCAGGCGGCCCAGCAGCCCCCGCCCGCGGCCTCGGTACCGGCGGCCGAGGAGGCCGCCACCCGCCCGGCCGAAGCCGCGGTGGCCCTGGTCAAGACGCAGCGTGATGGCGTGGATCAACTCGAAGAAGTGCCCATCGCCCCATCCGACAGCGCCGCACCTGCGCCAGCCGCACCGGCGACCGAGTCCACCGCCACTGCCACTGCCACCGATCCCGCACCCGCCAACCGCGCCCGACCCAGCGCCGAGGAGCACTGGACCACCCTGCGGCACCTGCCCTTCGCCCTGGGACTGCTATTGCTGGAACTGCTGCCGCTATTGGCCTTCTGGGCCACGGCGGCGCTGCTGATCCACTATCTGGTGGGTTCGGATGCCAATCAGCGCGAGCTGGTTGGTGGCTTCCTCGGTGCCTATCTCACCACCCGCCTGGTGCTGATCGTCATCCGCCTGCTGATCGATCCCGCCGCCCACGGCATCCGCCTGCTCAAGGTCAGGACGGCCCTTGCCTGTACCCTGCTGCGCTGGCTGCACGCCTTCGTCGCCCTGATCACCTTCGGCCTGGCGCTGGCCCAGGCCGCGGACATCCTGGGTGCCAACGAAGAGGGCCGCGAAGCCATCGTCAAGCTGGTCTCGCTGCTGGCCCACCTGTTGGTGGTGGGGCTGATCTTCCATGTCCGCCGTCCGGTGGCCACCCGTATCGCCGGGCGCCAGGATGGCAGTGGCGCCCTGACCGTGCTGCGCGCCTGGCTGGGTCAGGTCTGGGCCGTATTCGCTGCCGTGTTCGTCATGGGTGGCTGGACCATGTGGGCACTGGACATCGAGAACGGGCTGCCGCGGCTGATGAATTTCGTCGCGCTTTCCGCCGGCATCGTGATCCTCGGGCGCCTGGCGGCGGTGTTCCTGCTCGGCCTGCTGGGTCGGCTGTTCCAGCCCGCCACCCCCGAAGGCGGCAGCGCTAGCGACGTACACCTGCAGCGCTACTATCCGCTGGCGCGCTGGCTGGTGGGAGTAATCGTCACCCTGATCACCGCCCTGGCCCTGTTCCAGTCCTGGGGCTGGGGCGTGCTGGACTGGTTCGGTGACGGCAGCATCGGGCGCAGTCTGCTGTCCGCCTTTCTCACCATCCTCATCGCCGCCGTCATCGCCGTGGTGGTCTGGGAAGGCGCCAACGCCACGGTGAATCGTCGGCTGAGCAGCTGGAACGAACGCGGCGACACGGTGCGGGCGGCCCGCCTGCGTACCCTGCTGCCCATGCTGCGCACCGGCCTGTTCATCCTGGTCGCACTGATCGTCGGCCTGACCGCCCTGAGCGAGCTGGGCATCAACACCACGCCACTGCTGGCCAGTGCCAGCATCATCGGCGTGGCCCTGGGCTTCGGCTCGCAGAAGCTGGTGCAGGACTTCATCACCGGTATCTTCCTGCTGCTGGAAAACGCCATGCAGGTGGGCGACTGGGTCACCGTGGCCGGGGTCTCGGGCACCGTGGAGTACCTGTCGATCCGCACCGTGCGCCTGCGCGCCGGTGACGGCTCCCTGCACATCGTGCCCTTCAGCTCGGTGTCGGCGGTCAACAACATCAACCGTGGGTTGGGCAACGCCGCCCTGCGCATCAGCGTGGGCTACGCAGAAGACATCGAACGCGTCATCGCCGAACTCAAGGACATCGGCGCCGGCATGCGCGCCGACGAGGCCTTCAAGAACCTCATCCTCGCCGATCTGGAGATCTGGGGCGTGGACGCCGTCGACGGCTCCATGGTGACCATCGCCGGGCAGATGAGATGCCTCGACAAGGGCCGCTGGGGCGTGCAGCGCGAACTCAACCGCCGCATCCTCGAACGCTTCCGCGAACGCGGCATCGAGATCGCCAATCCGCGCGCCAGTCTGCTGCTGCCCAGCGAAGCCGGTATCGTGCCCTCCTCGCCCATCCAGCCACGGCCTGCGGAGTAACAGCTGTGCAATACCGTCAAGACGCCTTCAACGGCCTGATCATCGACGCCGCCTCGCTGCCCACTACCCGCGAGGCCTTCGCCCCGGCGCTGGCCGAGTTGCTCGACAACGCCCGCCGCGACGGACGCAATCTGATCTGGCTGACCCTGCCGCTGGCCCTCGGCGAGCTGGTCGGCGTGGCCACCAGCGCCGGTTTCGTCTTTCACAACTGCCTGGAGCAGGAACTGACCCTGGTCTGGCGCGGCACGCCCACCGCCTTCGCGCCCTTCGTGCCGACCCACAGCCTGGGCGTTGGCGGCCTGGTGCTCAATGCCCGTGGTGAACTGCTGGCGATCCGCGAACGCGGCAGCCAGGGCTACAAGCTGCCGGGGGGCCATGTCGAGCTGGGTGAAGACCTGGCGACTGCGGTGATCCGCGAGGTCTGGGAGGAAACCGGCATCCACAGCGCCTTTCGCAGCGTGGTCGGCCTGGTGACCACCCACCCCTACCGCTTCGGCAAGTCCAATCTCTATGTGGTCTGCCGCCTCGACCCCCTGAGTGCCGACATCGCCATCCAGGATCCGGACGAGATCGCGGACGCCCGCTGGCTGGCGTTGCCCGACTACCTGGCCGATCCGGGCAACAGCGCCTTCAATCGCGAACTGGTGCGCAGCCTGGCGCGGGCGGAGGGCCTGCAGTCGAGCGCGTTGAACAGCGAGCGCTATCCCAAGGCCGAGGTCTTTCTGGCTCAGCCGTCGAAGGACTGATCCATGCTTTCGGCCGGATGGGCGTCGCGTGGACGACCCACCGGGCGGGCGGGAATGCCCACCACCGTGGTGTGGGGCGCCACCGGATGCAGGACCACGCTGTTGGCGCCGATCTTGGCGCCTTCGCCGATCTCCAGATTGCCGAGGATCTTGACCCCGGCGCCGATCATCACCCCGCGACGCACCTTGGGATGGCGATCGCCCTGCTCCTTGCCCGTACCGCCCAGGGTCACCTGTTGCAGAATGGAGACGTCGTCCTCCACCACCGCGGTTTCGCCGATGACGATGCCGGTACCGTGGTCGAGCATGAGGCCGTGCCCCAGCCGCGCCGCCGGATGGATGTCGATGGCCAGCAGTCGATTGCAGCGCGCCTGCAGGTGCAGGGCCAGCAGCCGCTCGTCGTTGTGCCAGAGGGCATGGCTCAGGCGCTGGGTCTGCAGTGCCAGGAAGCCCTTGGAGAACAGAAAGATCTCCAGCAGGCTGGCATAGGCCGGATCCCGTGCCAGCACCGCTTCCAGGTCCGCGCAGGCCGCCAGGGTCAAGGCCGGCCACTCGGCGTGCAGGGCAGCGAAGCGTTCGGCGAGGGCCTCGGCCTGCCGTGGATCCTCCGCCAGGGCCTCGGCGCAGCGCCGGACCAGGGCGGCGGCCAGATCGACCGGCTGCAGCAGCGCTCGCGTCAGACCCTCGGCCAGGGCCGGGGCGTCGCGGCGCCCGGCCTCGGCCTGGGCGCGCAGGAGTTGCCAGAGTTCGGGAGCGGAGCGAGGCGGCATGGCGGGACAGGGTCCTTAACGAGGGGCGCCAAGCTTAGCGGGCGCGGCTGGTAACGTCTTGTACATCAGGGTGGTGCTGTCACGGCGTTCGGGTTGGCGGGCATCCAGGGCATAGCCGGGAATCCTGCCGACCACCTGATAGCCCAGCGACAGATAGAGCGGCTCGGCATGGTCGTCGCTGCGGGTGTCCAGGGTCAGCAGTTCTCGCCCCTGGGCCTGGGCGGCCGCCTCCACCGCCTGCATCAGCCGGCGTGCCAGTCCCTGGCGACGGCAGTCCGGATGCACCAGCAGCTTGACCACGTCTGCGCGGTGCGGCTGATTGGCCGGGGTATCCAGGACCAGTTGCACGCTGCCGACCACGCGGCCGTCCTGCAACGCGGCGAACAACAGCCGGGTGCCCCGGGCCAGGCCCGGGGCCACGGCTTCGGTCCAGAAGCGCCGGTTTACAGCCTCGGCCAGCGGCAGGATGAAGCCGATGCTGGCGCCCTGCCCGACACAGGCGGCCAGCAGTTGCTGGAATTCATTCAGATGACTCGTGAAAGCGGCGGCGTCGAGCTGTTCGATACGCAGGGAAGCACTCATGGACACACCTCAGATCATGAACAGGAGATAACGGGCGCCCGCCGGGCCGCTGAGGAAGCGACTGCCACCCCAGAGGCGATAGCGCAGGCAGTCGCCGACGCCCAGCCGATAGGGCTGCTCTTCGATCCACAGCTGCAACTCGCCTTCGAGCAGGAGCAGATGGTGTTCGAGGCCTGGCCGGGGTGATGCCTGATAGCGGATATCCACTCCCGGCCCCAGCTGGCTCTCGATGACTTCACCCGCCAGGGCCTGGGCCGGCGGCGAGACCGAACGACGGGTGAAGGCCTGCTCGGGATCGGCCCAGATCTGCTGCGCCTGGCGCTCGACCTGGGCCGGATAAGCGCTTTCCACGCTATGCAGCAGGCGCGTCAGGGTCAGGCCGTAGGCCGAACAGAGCTGCCCGAGAACCGCCGTGGTCGGGCTGACCTCGGCGTTTTCCAGCCGAGACAGTGTCGCGCGACTGACCCCGCTCAGGGTTGCCAACTGCTCCAGTGACAGATCGTGCTCCAGGCGCAGGGCCTTCAGCCGGACGGCAAGACGTTGATCAAGCATGATCACCTCCCAATTTAGGGATTTTTTCTCACATTCGGGAAAATTTGGAAAGTTTTTTTGCAAGATTCGCCTCATTGGACTTGTTGACCAACTTCCTATCGCATTAAACTTTATCGGAAGAATTATATCGCCGATTGTCCAGCACCCTGATCGATCGACTCAATTTCCTGGTGAAGCGCTCTGGCTTGGCTGTCGCCCCATTATATCGTCAGGCGAACAGCGTTATCCTGTAACGGCAATGAGAAACGGCGCTATTGAATCGGCGATAAATTTACGCGTGAAAAAAGAACAAGCTCCTGGCGAAGACGTCTGAATCAAGACTGCGGCGAAGCCCAGCCCGGATAAGCCCTGCAGCCAGATGCAACAAGACATTTCAGCCTATGACAGACAGCCTGCTGGAATACTGTCGCTCTGCTCGCCGATTCTTCTACAGCTCCTGTACAAGGTGCGGCCTGACGGCTCTAGCCAGGCTATCGTTAAACAAAAGTCTATATTTAACTTGCACGTCGTATAACAAAAATCCCCTTTATCACCTCGCTCGAACTCGCCTTCCATACCCCCACTCTCAATAACCGAAACGCCTAGCCTTTGGGGAGCGCGGCGTTCGACTCTTCAATAATTAAAAGTGGGAGAAGTTCTGATGGCCAACAAGAGCAGCAATCCAGGCAACTTCGCCAACAATCGCGATCGCGCCGCCGAGGCTGGTCGCAAGGGTGGGCGTGCCAGCGGCGGCAATTTCGCCAACAATCCGACACGGGCTTCCGAAGCCGGGCGCAAGGGTGGCCAGAACAGCCATGGCACTCGCCGATCCGAAGCGGCGAATGACGCCGAGGCGACCTGAACCGCGTTCCTCGACGCTGTCCGGCAGCCCTCCAGGCATGGCAAGACCTGGCAGGCTGCCCTTTCCGTGGTCGCTGTTCCATCGCTGCCGGCACTGCAGGCTCCTGAGCCCCGAAGTGCGTTACAACTCACACAAATGCATGACCGTGCTACTTTTATCGGACAACCCGAGTGCTCCCCAGGGCTCACTCTTTCCGCCTCTGTCCGTCTGCGCCGGTGCCCATGCTCAACAACATTCGCATCCAGAACAAACTCTTCGCCGGCTTCGCCGCCATCATCGCCCTGGTGGTTCTGCTGCTCTGGCTGACCTATGCCGCCTTGCAGAGCCTGGTCGACGCCAATCGCTGGGACCGGCACACCGCCGAGGTGCTGCTGTCGGTCACGACGCTGGACAACAATCTGCTCGAGACCCGGGCCAAGCTGCGCAACTACTGGTATTCCGGCTCCACTGCGGACGCCGACGTCGCTCGTCAGGCACTGGGGCCCCTGGCCGCAGCCGTGCGCGTGCCGCAGCGGCTGACTCAGGACAATCCCGACCAGCAGCAGCGCTTCGCCCGCCTCACCGCGGACCTCGACACCTGGCGGCAGCAGACCTTCGAGCCCCTGTTGCGCCTGCGCGACACCGGCAACCTGTCACCGGTACAGCTGGCCAACGAGCCCCTGATCACCGCCCTGACGAGCCAGGTCGCGGCCATGCGTCAGCAGATCCAGACCATCGGCGACGAGGAGCGCCGCCTGTACGCGCAACGGGCGGACCATACCGAGGAGGTGCGCAATCAGCTGACCTGGACCCTGGTCGCCGGTGGCGCCCTCTGTGTGCTGCTGGCCGCCCTCATCGCCTGGCTGCTGTCCCATCACCTGCTGCGCTCGGTACGCCGGCTGACCGATACCGTGGCGCGCATTTCCGCGGGTGACAGCGGCGCTCGCGTGGCTGTCCAGGGCCGGGATGAACTCGCCCAGGTAGGCCTGGCCTTCAATCAAATGGCGCAGCAGATCCAGGATGACCATGCCCGCGAGCAGGTGCTGATGCAGCGCCTGCGGGCCGATGTCGACGACCTGCTCGGATTGGTCAGCAAGGCCGCCGCCGGTGACCTCACCGGGCGGACCGCGGTCAGCGGTGACGACGCCATCGGCCAGCTCGCCCGCGGCCTGAGCAAGATGATCGAGGACCTGCGCGGCATGCTCGCCAAGGTGCAGCGCGCCGGTATCCAGGTGACCTCTTCCACCACCGAGATCGCCGCTTCCTCTCGCCAGCAGGAGGCCACCAGCATCGAGCAGGCGCAGACCAGCGTTGAGGTGCTGAGCACCACGCGGGAAATCGCCGCCAACGCCAATGCCCTGGTACGCACCATGGAAGAAGCCGTGCAGGTGGCGGACGAGACCACCGAGGGCGCGGAACAGGCGCGCAGCAGCCTGGCGAGCATGGACGGCACCATGCAGCGCATGGTGGCCGCCACCGATTCCATCAATGCCAAGCTCGCCGCCCTGTCGGAGAAGTCCAGTCACATCAACAAGGTGCTGACCACCATCACCAAGGTGGCCGACCAGACCAATCTGCTGTCGCTCAACGCCGCCATCGAAGCGGAAAAGGCCGGTGAGGCAGGACGCGGTTTCTCGGTGGTGGCCACCGAGATCCGGCGCCTGTCCGACCAGACCACCGCGGCCACCGATGACATCGAGCAGATGCTCAAGGACATGAATTCCGCGGTCTCCGCCAGCGTCATGGGCATGGACAAGTTTTCCGAGGAAATCCGCCGCAGCGTGCAGGAGGTGGCCAGCGTCAGCGATCAGCTGGCCGAGGTGATCGAGGACGTGCAGAAGCTGCCGGCACGCTTCGACATCGTGCTGGAGGGCATGCAGTCCCAGGCGGTGGGTGCCGGCCAGATCGCCGAGACGATCACCCAGCTCAACGACAGCACCCAGCAGACCACCGAGGCGCTCAAGGCCACCAGCGAGGCGGTCCAGTATCTGCAACAGGCGGCCCAGGACCTGCAGAGCAGCGTCGCCACCTTCTCGGTCACCCGTTGACCATGCAGATCCTGATCTTCCAGCTGGCCGATGCCGCGGCAGCCCTGCCGACGACGGCGATCCGCCAGGTGCTGCCCCTGCTGCAGCTCACCCGCTTCCCCGCGGCCCCAGCGGGCGTCGCCGGCCTGATGAACCTGCACGGCACGGCGATCCCGGTGGTCGATGTCACCGCCATGAGCGGCGGCGCGGGTGCCCAGGCGCGCCAGGACACCCGCATCCTGCTGGTGGATTTCAACTTGCCCGAGGGCCGTAGCCGTCCGCTCGGACTGGTGGTGGAAGGCGTCGCCGGCGTGCGCCGGATCACCGCTCGCGCGCCACGGCCGGCAGGCGTCCGGTTGCCCGACTATCCCTGGCTCGGCGAGGTGCTGGAGACACCCGAGGGCCTCTGGCTGTGGCTGGAGCCGGATCGTCTGCTTTCGCCGAGCCTGGCCGCCCTGCTGTTCCAGGAGGCCGCGTGAAGCTCGATCCCCGGCTGGCGCCCCTGGTGCGGGCGCGTACCGGCCTGGCCATCGCCGACGACATGCTCGGTCGCGCCATCCGCCAGCGCCTGCGCGAGCGCCAGGAGAGCGATGCGGAGGGCTACATGGCGCGCATCCTCGACGACGAAGCCGAATTCGCCGATCTGCTGGACCTGCTGGTCATTCCCGAGACCTGGTTCTTTCGCGATCCCCAGGCCATCGCCCACGCCGCCCGCTTCGCCCAGGAACGCCATGCCCGCAGTGGCGTGCCGGTGCGGCTGCTCAGCCTGCCCTGCTCCACCGGGGAAGAGCCCTACACCCTGGCCATGGCGCTGTTCGATACCGGTCTGCCGGCTGCGGCTTTCGAGGTGACCGCGGTGGACATCAACGAGCCGTCCCTGGAGCGCGCCCGCCGCGGCCTCTATGGGCGCAATTCCTTTCGCGCTCGCGACCTGAGCTTTCGCGATCGCTATTTCGACCCCGAGGGCGATCGCCATCGCCTGGCCGAACGGGTGCGCAATCAGGTGCGTTTTCGCCAGGGCAACATCCTGCAGCTGGGCAGCCTGCGTGACGGCACCGCCTTCGACGTGGTGCTCTGCCGCAACCTGCTGATCTATTTCGACGACCAGACCCAGGGCCGCGCCCTCAGTCACCTGGCCGCGCTCATGCACGACGACGGCCTGCTCTGCGTCGGCAGCTCGGAGATGGTCAGCGCCATGCGTCACGGCTTCGCCAGCCTGGGCGTGGCCCACGCCTCCGCCCTGGTCAAGCGCCAGGCCGTCGCCCCCGAACAGCCGCGCCCGCCCACGCCGGCTGCGCCGCCCCGGCGCAAGGCCGCACCGCGCCCACCCGCCGCGGCGGACCTGCCTGCGCGCCTGCGCGCCAGAAGCACGCCTCCACCGGCCCCGACTCCCCCCGTCTCCGCCGGCCCTGCGCCGCTCGACGAAGCCCAGCGCCTGGCCGATGCCGGACGCGGCGCCGAAGCCGAGGCGCTGTTGCGCAACCTGCTCGAGACGGATCGCAGCCAGGCCAGGGCCCACTTCCTGCTGGCGCTGATCCTGCCCGATGCCCGCGCCGCTGAAGCCGAGCGGGCGCTGCGCCAGGCCCTCTATCTGGAGCCGGGGCACTATCCCGCCCTCTGTCGCCTGGCGCTGATCTGTGAAAGAGCCGGCCGACTCGACGAAGCCGGACGCCTGCGCGAACGGGCCGCGCGCATCCAGACCCGCGCCGGTGACGAGGCATGAGCCTGAACCGCGAACTCAGCGCCCTGGAGCGCGCCGCCTGGGCCGAGCACTATGCCGAGCCCCTGGACGATCGCCAGGCGCGCTCGGCCAGTGCGCTGGTCTTTCGCCTCGGCGCGGAATGGCTGGGTCTGCCGGGCAGTTGCCTGGTGACCGCCACCGAACCCACCGCCGTGCATCGCGTCCCGCACCGGCGTTCGCCGCTGCTGCGCGGCATCGTCCCGGTGCGCGGCCAATTGCAGCCCTGCATCGCCCTGGAGCTGCTGCTGGCGGTGGCGCCGGCTGAGCAGACCCGTGGCTTTCCGCGCCTGTTGCTGCTGCATGTCGGTCATCGTGACTGGGCGGTACAGGTGGACGAGGTGCTGGGCCTGCAGCGCTATGCCCCTGGCGAGGTGCAGCCGCCGCCAGCCACCCTGGGCGGTGAATTGCTCAGCTACCTGGGCGGCGTCTATCGCGAGTGCGCGTACCAGGTCGGCCTGCTCGAGCTGACGCGCCTGGAGCGGGCCCTGGAAGAGGCGCTGCGATGAGCCAGCCACCGCGCGATGTGCGCGAGATGTCCCTCTATGACCTCTTCGCCAGCGAGGTGCAGAGTCACCTGCAGGCGCTGGATGCCGGTCTGCTGCGCCTGGAGCGCGACCCCAGCGACACGGCGGTGATCGAGCCGATGATGCGCGCGGCCCACTCCATCAAGGGCGCGGCGCGCATCGTCGACCTCGACGGCCTGGTGGAGCTGGCCCACGCCATGGAGGATTGTCTGGTCGCGGTCCAGGCCGGACGCCGCCAGCTCGGTCCGGCGGACCTCGATCAGCTGTTTCGCTGCGTCGACGTCCTCGGCGAGGTCAGTCGCCTGGACGAGGCCGCCAGCCAGCGCTGGCAGCGCGAGCAGCGAGACAGCCAGCGGGCGCTGGCGCAGGCGCTGAGCGCTGGCGTGGGCGATCCGCTGCCAGCGGCCGCGGTCGCCTCGCGGGAACCGGTGCCTGCACCCGCCGTACCCGAAGAACCAACGCCCGATGCCGAGCGCAGCCGCGATCCGCTGCGGGTGGACAGCGGTCGCTTCAACCAGATTCTCGCCCTCACCAGCGAAGCCCGGGTCATGGGCCTCGGCCTGCATGGCCTGGTCCAGGGTTTCCAGGGCTATCGCGCGGAATTGCAGGGCCTGTTCGGCCAGGCCCAGGCGGTCAGCAGCGAATGGCGTCAGCGCCAGGAAAGCCTGCTTGATCGCTATCAGCAGCAGCTGCAGGCGCTGGAAGCCTACGAGCGGCGCCTGCTCGGGGTCTGCCAGGGGCTGCTGGACGAGGTACTCGGGGTGCGCATGCGCCCGCTGCGCGATGCCGTCCAGGGCTTTCCGCGGCTGGTGCGCGACCTGGCCCGGGGCCTGGACAAGGACGCCGTGCTGCAGGTGGACGGCGCCGACACCCTGATCGATCGGGAGGTGCTGGCGCGACTGGAAAGCCCGCTCAATCACCTCTTGCGCAACGCCGTCGACCACGGTCTGGAAACCCCGGCCGAACGCCGCGCCCTGGGCAAGCCCGAGTGCGGCCAGATCCGCCTGGAGGCCCGCCATGTCGCCGGGCGCCTGCAGGTCAGCCTGCACGACGACGGCCGCGGCCTGGACCTGGAGCGCATCCGCGCCGCGGTCATCGCCCGGCGCCTGAGTCCGCCGCCGGTGGCCGCCGAGCTGAGCCCGGCGGAGTTGCTGGAATTCCTGCTGCTGCCCGGCTTCAGCCTCAAGGAGACGGTGACCGAGCTGTCCGGTCGCGGGGTGGGCCTGGACGTGGTGGCCGACGCCATTCGCGCCCTGGATGGCGAGGTGCGCCTGGAAACCCGCCCGGGGCTGGGCTTCAGCACCCACCTGCTGGTACCGGTCAGTCGCTCCATCGTCCGGGCTCTGATCGTCGACATCGCCGGCGAGGCCTATGCCCTGCCGGTCAATCGCATCGAACGGGTGCTGCGCCTGGATCCGGCCGAGGTGCATTCGCTGGAGGGCAAGGCCTTCTTCCTGCTCGGCGAGGATCGCCTGGGGCTGGTCGCGGCCCATCAGCTGCTGGAACTGGATGGCGCGCCGCCCACCGGCGATCTCGCCGTGCTGGTGATCGGCGGTGGTGACCGGCGCTACGGTCTGGTGGTGGATCGCCTGCGCGGCGAACAGGGCCTGGCGCTCAAGCCGCTGGACGAGATCTTCGGCAAGTTGCGCTCGGTCATCGCCGGGGCACTGCTCGACGATGGCAGTCCGGTGCTCCTGCTGGACGTTGCCGACCTGCTCACCGGCATCGAGCGACTGCTCGGCGAGGGCCGCCTGCGGCAGGTGCAGAGCGGCGCCGCCCTGGACAGCCGCAGGGTCAAGCGGATCCTGGTGGTGGACGACTCCCTCACCGTGCGCGAGATGGAGCGCAAGCTCCTGGAAGGCCAGGGTTATCAGGTGGAAGTGGCGGTGGACGGCATGGACGGCTGGAACGCCGTGCGCGCCGGTGAATTCGACATGCTGCTGTCGGACATCGACATGCCGCGCATGAACGGTATCGAGCTGGTGGAACTGGTGCGCCGCGATCCGCGTCTGCATGCCCTGCCGGTGATGATCGTCTCCTACAAGGATCGCCCGGAGGATCGGCTCAAGGGCATGCAAGCCGGTGCCGACTACTATCTGACCAAGGGCAGCTTCCACGACGACGCCCTGATCACCGCCGTGCAGGACCTCATCGGAGCGCCATGAGAATCGCCATCGTCAACGATCTGCTGCTCGCCACCGAGGCCTTGCGTCGCCTGCTGATCGGCGACGGGCGCCATACGGTCGCCTGGATCGCCCATGACGGCGAGGAAGCCGTGGCACGCTGCGCCGAGGACCGCCCGGATCTGATCCTCATGGACCTGCAGATGCCCCGCCTGGACGGCATCGAGGCGACGCGCCGGATCATGGCGCAATCGCCCTGCGCCATCCTCATGGTCACCGCCACCCCCGACGACTGCGAAGGGGTGTTTCGCGCCATGGGCGCCGGCGCCCTCGACGTGACCGCTACCCCGGCCCTGAGCGGCGGTGCCGATGGTGGCGCCCTGCTGCGCAAGATCGCCCGTATCGAACCCCTGGTGCGGCTGCCCGAACGAGCCACGCGACCGCCCCAGGCCACCGCTGCCACGCCGAGCACCGCGGCCGAGGCCACCAGCGACAGCCTGGTGGCCATCGGTGCCTCCACGGGTGGACCGGCGGCCCTGGTCAGCCTGTTCGAGGCCTGGGCGCCAACCAAGGAGGCCAGCGTGGTGCTGGTGCAACATATCGACCGACGCTTCGCCCCCAGTTTCATCGGTTGGCTCAGCACCCAGATCGCCTGGCCGGTCACCGCCGCCATGCCCGGCGCCCTGCCAGAGCCCGGCCGCGTCGCCGTGGCCCTGGGTGACGACCACCTGCTGCTGGATGAGCGCGGCCGCTTCGCCTATACCGCCGAGCCGGTGGACTACCCCTATCGTCCCTCGGTGGACGTGTTCTTTACCCAGCTCGCCAGCCACCCGCTGCGGGCCAGCAAGGCCCTGGGCATCCTGCTGACCGGCATGGGCCGCGATGGCGCCAGCGGCCTCTATGCCCTGCGCCAGAGCGGCTGCCCGACCCTGGCGCAGGACGAGGCCAGTTGCGCCGTATACGGCATGCCCGCGGCTGCGGTTAGAATGGGCGCCGCGGAGCGCATTCTCAGCCCCGCGCAGATCGGCGCCTGGCTGCAAAGACGCTTCGGCAACGGCTCGCGTAACATGACATGAAAGGTCGCCAACAGGAGCGTTGGACGGCGCAGTGGCAGGGATTGGCCAAGAAGAGACGCGGGACGCCCGACCCCGCCCGCACAAGGACTCGCAGTAATGGCCACGCATGAGGGTAACGCCCAGGACAGCCTGACCGCACCCAAGGTGCGCCTGCTGCTGGTGGACGATCAGCTGATCATCATCGAAGCCTTGCGGCGGATGATCGCCGATCAGCCCGACATCGAGCTGCATTACTGCCTGGACGCTCACCAGGCGGTCAACATGGCCCTGCAACTCAAGCCCACGGTGGTCTTGCAGGACCTGATCATGCCCGAGATCGACGGTCTGGAAACGGTCAGGCGCTTCCGCGCCGAACCGGCCCTGCGCGACGTACCCATCGTGGTGCTCTCCTCCAAGGAGGATCCCCAGGTCAAGGCGCAGAGCTTCGCGACCGGTGCCAACGACTATCTGGTCAAGCTGCCCGACAAGCTGGAACTGCTGGCGCGGGTGCGCTACCACTCCGAAGCCCACGTCCTGCGCGCCCAGCGCGACGAGGCCTTTCGCTTCCTGCGCGAAAGCCAGCGCCAGCTCGCCGAAGCCAATATCCAGTTGCAGAAGCTGGTGGCCATCGACAGCCTCACCGGCATCAACAACCGCCGCCATTTCGACCAGACCTACGAAGGCGAATGGCTGCGCGCCCGGCGCAATCGCCAGCCGCTGGCCCTGCTGCTGTGCGATGTCGACCACTTCAAGCGCTACAACGACACCTATGGCCATCTCAGCGGCGATCTCTGCCTGAAGAAGGTGGCGGCGGTGCTCACCGAGCAGCTCAAGCGCCCGGCCGATCTGGTGGCCCGCTACGGCGGCGAGGAATTCGCCATGGTGCTGCCGGAGACCGACGCCGAGGGCGCGCTCAAGGTCGCCGAAGCCTGCCGTGCCGGGGTGGAACGGCTGCAGGTGGCGCACTCCGGCAGCGACCTCGGCTTCGTCACCATTTCCATCGGCGTCGGCAGCATCCAGCCGCAGAGCGGCGACGACCACGAAGCCTTCATCGAATGCACCGACCAGGCGCTGTACCAGGCCAAGGCCGAAGGCCGCAACCGGGTGCATCTGGTCAAGGGTGGCACGGAGCTGGCGTCCCAGGGCGTTTCGCCAAACGTCTAGAAGCTGCGACTCACCAGGCGATTACGCCCTTCGGCCTTGGCCTGGTAAAGCAGGTTGTCGGCGGCCTTGAGCAGGCCGTCCGGGGTCTGTTCGGGGGTCGGATTGCAGCAGGCCAGGCCCATGCTCATGGTCAGCCAGAGACGGTCCTCCGCCAGCGGATGAGCGATGCGCAATTCGGCGATGCCCTGCCGGCAGCGCTCCAGCACCGCTTCCGCCGCCGTGCGCGTGGCGCCCGGTAGCAAGAGCACGAATTCCTCCCCGCCATAGCGCGCCAGGCAGTCCCGCTCGCGGATGCGCTGCTCCAGCACCTGGGCGACCCGCGCCAGCGCCTGATCCCCGGCGCCATGGCCGTGGGTATCGTTGTACTGCTTGAAGTAGTCGATATCGAGCATGGCGATGGCCAGCGAACCCCGCCGGCTGACCGCCAGCTGCCACTCGATCGTCAGCTGCTCGTCGAAGCGGCGGCGATTGCCCACCGCGGTCAGCGGATCCATGTGCGCCAGTTCCTCCAGCAGCCGCCGCTGGCGGGCCAGCTGCAGGTGCAGCCGCACCCGCGCCAGCACGGCCAGCGGATTGAAGGGCTTCTGGATGAAGTCGCTGGCGCCCAGCTCGAAACACTCCACCTCGCGGTGCAGGTCGTTGGCCGCGGTGATGAAGATCACCGGGATGGCGCTGGTCTCGGCGCGGCGCTTGAACAGCTGGATCAGCTGCAGACCGTCGATGCCGGGCATCACCACGTCCAGCAGGATCAGATCCGGGTGTTCGCGGGCGGCCTTGGTCAGCGCCTGGACCCCGCTCTTGGCCAGCATGATGCGCGCCTCGTTGCGCAGCAGGTCGCCGAGGACGCGCAGATTGCTCTTCTGATCGTCGACGATGAGGATCAACGGCAGCTCGGGACGACGCCCCTCCATGGGCAGCTATTCCGCCCGTTGTCCGGCCTGCCGCACCCGCCGCAGCAGATCCGCGGTGGCATCGGCGGCGTGTTCGAACTCGACGTCGTTCACCCACTCGCGGATCCGTACCACATCGGCGCTGTGGGGGGTGCTCACGCAGGCGCGCAGCAGGCTGTCGAGCACCTCCTCGGCAGCGAAATCCGAGGTCTGCAGGAGTCCGACCAGGCGTTCGAGCAGGGCTTCCAGTTCCTCCACGGAGGCCTCCTCGCCGCCGGCGACCTCGACCAGGATCTCGTCGAGAGACGCCAGGCACCGCTCGGCCTCGGCCTGCAGGCGGCGCACGTCCTCGCCGATGGGCTGGGCCAGCCGGATCCTGTTGGTCAGACGTTGCGCCGCGTCCTGCAAGGCCATGGCGCCGACATAAGCGGCGGTGGCCTGCAGGCCGTGGGCGCACTCGAACAGCGCGGTGACATCGTCGGCCGCGCGCCAGGCGGCGATCCGCCCGGGCAGTTCGGCCTGTTGCACGCGGAAATCGCGGATCAGCTGTTCATAGAGTTGGGCGCTGCCGCGCAGCAGGCGCAACGCCGACTCGGGTTCGAGCACCGCACTGGCCCGCGCCCGCGCCAGCACGCCGACTTCCTTGACGTCCACCCCCTCTTCCACCGCCTTGCGCTCGGCGCGCTGCAGCTGCTCGAGGTTGGCCCAGGCGGCGATGATGCGGAACAGCTCGGCGGGATCGAGCGGCTTGACCAGGTGATCGTTCATGCCCGCATCCAGGCAACGCTCGCGATCGCCCGGCAGGCCGTTGGCGGTCATGGCGATGACCGGCAGCGCGGCCAGCGCCGGTCGGGTGCGCAATTCGCGGGTAGCCGACAGGCCGTCCAGGCGGGGCATATGGACATCCATCAGCACCAGGTCATAGCGCTGTCGCTCCAGCTGGTCCAGCGCCGCCTGGCCGTCCTCGGCCACGTCGATCAGGATGCCGCTGCCCTGCAGGAAGCCGATGACCACCTGGCGGTTGATGGCATTGTCGTCCACCAGCAGCAGGCGAATGCCCTGCAGATCCACCACGCTCTGGCCCACCGTCGGCGCGACCACCGGCGCCAGGCCCAGGCCCGCGAGCAGGCGCTGCACGGCCGGGCCGGTAACCGGTTTGTCGAGGAGTTCCAGGCCCGGCAGATCCTCGCCCAGGCTGCGCACCTCTTCCGCTTCGTAGGGCGAAGCCAGCAGGGTCAGCGCCAGCTCCGGCTGCCGGAAGCGCAACTGGCGCGCCAGTGCCAGGCCATCCTCGGCGCCCAGGCGCCAGTCGACGATGGCGAGCTCGAAGACCGATGTGGCCATCGCCGCCAGGGCCTGCTCGGTGGATTCCGCTTCCACCACCTGCATGCCCAGTTCGCGCAGGCGCTGCCCCATGGTGCGCCGGGCCAGGCCGTGGTCGTCCACCAGCAGGACCTGCCGTGGCGTCTGGCTGGGCAGCCGCTCGGGCTCGCCTACCACCGGCAGGGTCAGACGCAGGGTAAAGCAGGAGCCGCGCCCGGCTTCGCTGTGGACCTCGAGGGTGCCGCCCATGAGTTCGGTGAGCTGGCGGGAGATCGCCAGGCCCAGGCCGGTACCGCCGTAGCGGCGGCTGATGGAGCCATCCGCCTGGGTGAAGGGCTGGAAGAGTTGCGCCTGCTGCGCCTCGGTCAGGCCGATGCCGGTGTCTTCCACCGCCAGGCTGAAATGGGCACGACCCGCTTCGCAGACGGCGCCGACGCGGATCAGCACATGACCGCGCTCGGTGAACTTGACCGCATTGCTCAGCAGATTGACCAGCACCTGCTGCAGGCGCAAGGGATCACCCTCCAGCGCCAGGGGAATGTCCGGACCGCAGTCCAGCACCAGTTCGACGCCCTTCTCGTGGGCCTTGATGGCGCAGAGGTTGAGGGTGCGTTCGAGCACCTTGGCCAGGTTGAAGCCCAGTTGTTCGAGCTGGGTACCGCCAGCTTCGTTGCGCGAATAGTCGAGCACGTCGTTGATCACCCCCAGCAGGGTCTCGCCGGAGTCGAGGATCTTACCGACGTGACCGCGCTGCTCGCCGGACAGCCGGGTGCCCAGGGTCAGGCGGCTGAGGCCGATCACCGCATTGAGCGGGGTGCGAATCTCGTGGCTCATGGTCGCCAGGAACAGCGACTTGGCCGCCGCCGCTTCCTCGGCCCGGATGCGCGCCTGGTCCAGCTCGAGGGTACGCTCGCCGACGCGCTGCTCCAGGGTTTCGTAGATCTGCGCGTGCTCCAGGGAAATCGCCGCCTGGGTGGCCAGGATGCCCAGCACCTGCAGCCGACCCGGGGTGAAGGCCTGGGCCAGCAGGTTGTTTTCCAGGTAGAGGATGCCGATCAGGCGCCCCTGGCGCAGCACCGGCAGGCAACAGACCGACCGCGGGCGCCGCGCGCGAATGTAGGCGTCGCGGACGAAGCGGCCGGCGCGGGCGGCGTCATCGAGGATCACCGGTTCGCGATGACGGATCACGTGGGACACCAGGGTCAGGGGCACCAGGCCCTCGCCGGAGTCCTGTTCGTTCAGCGCCAGCGGCAGACCCTGCAGCACCTTGGGCTCGGCCGAGCCGCTGCAGACCGAGGCCTGCACCAGCCAGCGACCGCCTTCGGGCAACAGCAGCAGGCCATGCTGGGCGCCGCCCTCCTCCAGGATGATGCGCATCATCCGTGCCAGCAGCTGATCCAGCGCCAGTTCGTTGGAGATGGTCTGCAGCGACTTGAGCACCGACAGCCAGTCCAGCCGCATCATCTCGCTGGTCGACTGACTATGGGTCCGCTGCACCGTCAGGGTGTTGGCCTCGGCGGCGCGCAGCCATTGCGGGAATTCGTTCTCCAGTGCCAGGGCCTTGGCCGCGGCGCCCCAGTGCAGATAGCTGCGCTGGGCGTCCTGCAGGTAGGTCCGGGCGATCCGCGGACGCTGCTGTTCCAGCCAGAAGCGCCCATAGAGTTCCTCGGTCAGCGCCGCGCCCTGGCGGAAGCCGTGCAAGCGCGCGGATTCCAGGGCCTGTTCGTAGAGATCCATGGCGGCTTCGACCCGGCCCTCGCGGCGGGCGCGCTCGGCCGCCACCAGGTCACGCTTGTGGGCGAAGTTTTCCGGGCAGTGCGCGGCCCAGCCGTTCAGCCGTTCCTGGGCGACCTCGACCTTGGCCAGCGCCTCGCCCGCCAGTTCGCCCTCGGCCAGCAGGATCAGCGCCTGATAGAAGGCGTGCTCGGCGATGCTGAACCAGCCGAAACTCGCCGCCAGCGAGGCTTCCATGGCTTCGGCATGCTGCCGTGCCTGGGGCAGCCGGCGGAACAGCAGCGCCGCCTGCATCTTGTTGAAGTCGTAGTAGTTCAGACAGAGCACATGGCCGCTGTCCTGCATCTGCCGCACCAGCGCCGCTTCGTCCTGGCCCTCTTCGTCCCAGGTCTCCTGACTCGGGGTGAGCCCCTGCAGCAGGCGCAGCGACTGGCGCAGGATGGTGAAGATCTCCAGGGTGTTGGGATCGCCAATGCCCAGCAGGATCCGCTCGATCTCCGCGGTTTCGCCAAGGATGTCGTCCAGCGGCGCCCCGGCGTGCTGCAGGTGCTTGAGGATGTGGAAGGCGCTATAGGCGGTGAAGATGATCTCGCCGGTGCGCTGACCGGCGGCCAGGGCCTCACGCAGCAGGGCGACGTTGTCCGCGATGGGGCTCGACCAGGGGCTGTTGGTCACCGCGAACATGGTGTAGACCTTGCACTTGAGCGGCAGATTGCCGGTGCGGTCGACCAGGTCGACGGCCAGGCGCCCGACCTGGTAACCCAGTTCGTAGCGACCGTGGAAGGCCGACAGCAGCGAGCCGTAGTTGGCATAGCCAAAGGGCGAGAGATCGCCATTGCCGTACTGGATCGACAGCTTGACGATGCGCATGACCGCCAGCAGGCTCATCGGCAGGTCGACGTTGATCGCCGGCCCCCAGAGCAGGCCCAGCAGGCGGATCAGCAACTGGGCACGCGGGTCTTCCATGCGCGGCAGGTCGAGCAGCGCCGCCGGATGGCGCTCGGCGAGCCAGGCCTCGACCTCGGCGCTGTCGGCGCCGATGGCCTGGTTGATGGCGTCCGGCGCCTCCGGCCAGGGTTCGTCCAGCACCTGGATGCCGGCCTTGGCCACCACCAGGGCTTCGGTGAAGCGCCCGAGGCCGCTGTAGAGGTCGATCTGCAGGGCGCGCACCCCGGCCTCCTCGAAGATGGTCCGCGCCCGCGGCAGCAGCACTTCGCAGATACGCAGGGCTTCGTTGGCGTCGCCACAGAGGTGCGCGACCTCGGCCCATTCCCGATGCAGCTGGAACAGCAGCCCATGGCGGCTCTCCCAGGCCGCATCGTCGATCACCGCGACCGCCGTGCGCAGGAAGTCCTGAGCGGCGGGATAGGCGTTGGCCTGGCGCGCCTTGCGCGCGGCCTCCAGATTGAGCTCCAGCAGCTGCAGCCGCTCGGCGGGCGTCTCGATCAGCGCCAGCGCCAGGTTGAGGTGATTGACCGCGTCCAGCCGCGTGGCGCTGCCTCCGGCGAGATAGAGCTGACCGGCGCGCAGGTGGACCCGCTCGCGCTCGGCGGGCGCCAGCAGCGAGTGAGCGGCATGGCGTACCTGATCGTGCAGGAAACTGTAGTGCGTGGGCGTCTGTTCCCCCGCCGGACCGCCTTCGGGCTCGGTGAGCAGGCCTTCCTGCACCAGCGACTGGCAGAGGCGGCGGATGTCCGCGGGCGATTCCGCCATCAGCGCGGCGAGGCGATCGCTGGAGAAATGGGTACCCAGGCAGGCTGCCCACTGCAGCAGTTGCGAGGTGCTGGCCGGCAGCTCCTTGAGTTTGCCGACCATGAAGTCGACGACATTGTCGTAGACGTCCAGGGCCTGGAGCCGGGCCAGCTCCCAGTGCCACTGACCGTGCTCGCCGTCGAACTCCAGCAGGCCTTCCTGCTGCAGACTGCGCAGCAACTGCTCGATGAAAAAGGGATTGCCGAGGGTCTTGTCGAGGCAGAGCCCGGCCAGGGCCGCCTGCTCCTTCGCCGGCGCCGGCAGCAGCTCGGCGATCAGTCGCTCGATCTCCACGCGCGACAGCGGACCCAGCGACAGCGTGCGGATCAGCGCCGCGCCGAGCAGGCGTTCCAGGGCGTTGCCGACGAGCTGTTCTTCACGATGGGTCGCCACCAGCAGCAGCGGCCCCTGGTCGGTGCGCGCCAGCAGCCGCTCGATCAGGCGCAGCGACGCGCTGTCGGCCCATTGCAGATCGTCCAGCCAGAGCAGCAGCGGCCGGGTGTCCGTAGCGAAGGCCAGCAGCAGCGCGATCACGGCTTCGTCGAAGCGTTGTTCGGCCTGTAGCGGCGGCAGTTCGGCCACTGGCGCCTGGGGCCCGAGCCAGCTGGCCAGTTCGGGCGAGACCTCGGTCAGCACCCCGGCGTTGCCCCCCAGGGCCGCGACCAGGCGGTCGGCGAAGGCCTCGCCCAGGCTCTGGCCGACGTCGACCAGCTCGCGCACGGCCTGGCGCAGGGCGCCATAGGGCACACCGCTGCCAAGGGTCTCGAACTTGCCGTGGGCGAGCAGCACCCGTTCACCCTGGCGGCGGACGAAGGCCTGCACCAGCGCCGATTTGCCCACCCCGGAACTGCCACTGACGAAGACGGCTTCGATCCGGCCCAGGGTCGCCCGGGCCAGCGCCTCTTCGAGCAGGCGCAGGGGCGCGCCGCGGCCCTGCAGGGTGCGTACCGGCATCAGGCGTGCCGGCGGATCCTGCTCGCCCAGGGCGAAGGGCGCCCGCTCACCGGCCTGATGGGCCGCCTGGCAGCGCTGCAGATCGCGCAGGATGCCGTAGCAGCCCTGGTAGCGTTCCTCGGCGGCCTTGGCCATGAGTTTGTCCACCAGCGCCGCCAGCATCGGCGGTACCGTCGGCACCCGCTCGACCAGCGAGGGCGCACGCATCGCCAGGTGCGCATGCACCAGTTCGAGCGGGTCCTGGGCGCGAAACGGCGGCTCGCCCGCGAGCATCTCGTAGAAGGTCACGCCCAGCGCATAGAAGTCGCTGCGATAGTCCTGATGGCGCCCGGTCCGCCCGCTCTGCTCCGGGGCGAGATAGGTGAGCGAGCCCTCCAGACGGGCATCGCTGCCATGGACGGCGCCAAAGGCCGTGGCGATGCCCAGATCGGTCAGCCGCAGGCTGCCCGTGGTGCAGTTGCAGACGATGTTGCGCGGATTGAGATCGTTGTGGGCGATGCGCAACCGGTGCAGCCGCGCCAGGGCCCGGACGATGGCCAGCGCCCAGTCGAAGAAGTCGTCCAGCGCCAGCGGCCCGGCGGCGAGCAATTCGGCGAGGTCGGTGCCGCCGATGTCTTCGAGCACCAGCACCTGGCGACCCTGGTATTCCAGCAGTTCCAGGGCGGCGCTCACCGCCCCGCTGGCACTGGCGCGGCGGGTCAGTTCGAATTCGTGGCGCAGCCCGGCCTGGGCCTGGGGCGTGGGATAGTCGGCGGCCAGCTGCTTGAGGATCACCGGCTGGCCATCGGCCAGGCGCGTGCCACGGTAGATCAGGGCATGGCGGCTTTCGCTCACCTGCGCCTTGCAGCTGTAGCCTGGAATCCTCAACACCGCGTTCGCCTCGATCCTCGGCCGACCGGGGATACCGGGCCAGCGCCTCAACTATTTCCGTTGCCTTGCTAAAGTCTCAAGGGAACTTTTCGATAAAGTGATATTACCCTAGCCATCATCTGGCTTACGTCCACTGGTGCAACAATTTGCACACTTCGGAGCAATACGCATGGACGCTGTACCTTCTGTCCGCAAGATCGCCATCTTGGGCGGCGGCGTGTCCGCCGTCACCACCGCCTTTCGTCTTACTAGTGAGCCCAACTGGCAGGACCGCTATCAGATCACCCTGTACCAGCAGGGCTGGCGTCTCGGCGGCAAGGGTGCCAGTGGACGCAACGCGACCGACCACCAGCGCATCGAGGAACACGGCATCCATGTCTGGTTCGGCTTCTACTACAACGCCTTCCACAGCCTGAGGCAGTGCTACGAGGAACTGGACCGGCCTGCCGGCGCGCCCCTGGCGACCCTCGACGAGGCCTTCTTCCCGCATTCCCATACCGCCTTCGCCGATGCCTTCCAGGGGCAGTGGACCACCTGGCCCATCGATACCCTGGCCCTGCCCGGCAAGCCCGGCGAGGGCTGGAATCCCAAGCCCTTCATGGCCGCCCTCGGCGATCTGCTGGAATGGTTGCTGCGGCTGGGCGAGGTGGATGACACCCCGGCGGGCGCCGCGCCAGGCGGCCTGTTCGCCCGGCTGCGCGCGCACTGCCGGGAAGAACTGCAGGAGCTGGCCCTCAAAGAGGCGGAGCACCAACTACGGCAGGCCCGCACGACGCTGCCCGACGGCGTCGACCATCCCGTGCTGCTGGCTTTGCTGCGCAGGCTCCGCGGCCTGCTCGGCGACATCCTGCACGACCGCAGCCAGACCCACGTCAAGGCCCACCGGCTGTGGCTGCTGATGGATTTCGGGCTGACCGTGCTGATCGGCATGCTCGCCGACGAGGTCTATGCCAAGGGCTTCGCAGCGCTCAACGAAGAGACCTTCCAGGCCTGGCTGAGCCGCCATGGCGCCAGCGCCGCGACCCTGGACGGCGCGGTGCTCAAGTCCCTGCACGGCGGCATCTTCGCCTATCGCGACGGTGACCTCGCCCGACCCGACGTCGAGGCCGGCACCGTGCTGCGTGCCGCCCTGCTGGCCCTGACCACGGCCAAGGGCTCCTTCATCTGGCGCATGCAGGCCGGCATGGGCGACGTGGTCTTCGCGCCCTACTACGAGGTGCTCGCCCGCCGCGGCGTGGACTTCCGCTTTTTCCACCAGGTAACCGCCATCGAAGCGGCTGACGACGGTCAGGGGCCGCGGGTGACGCGCCTGCGGATCCAGCGCCAGGTCACGCTCAAGGGTGACGCCTACCAACCGCTGGTGGATGTCAAGGGCCTGCCCTGCTGGCCTTCGGCGCCGCTGTACGACCAGCTCGACGACCAGATCGCCCGGGACCTGCAGGAGGGCCAGATCAATCTGGAATCCAACTGGAGCGGCTGGCAGGGCGTCGAGCAGCTGGAGCTGCAGGTCGACCGCGACTTCGACGAGGTGGTGCTGGGGATTTCCGTGGCCGGCCTGGCCGACCTCGCCCCCGGCCTCTGCGCCCTGGACCCGGCGTTCGAGCGCATGACCCGGCAGGTGGCCACCGTCGCCACCCAGGCGGTACAGCTCTGGCAGAACCGCGACGTCTGGCAACTGGGCTGGAGCGGCTCGCCTCAGGGTGGGCAGGCCCCCGAGCTGCTGGGCTTCGCCGCCCAGGCGATGGACTCCTGGGCGGATGTCAGCTACCTGGTGGACCGCGAAGACTGGTCGAGCGGCACGCCGCCCGCGGACATCAGCTATTTCTGCGGGGTTTTCGCCGCCGAGGCCGCCCCGCCCATCGGCAAAAAGGATGACTATCCGCAGCAGGAGGCCGCCAAGGTCAAGCAGGCCTTCCTCGACCTCATGAACGCCAAACTGGGCGCCTACTGGCCGACCGCCGTGACCCCGGCGGGCTATCGCTGGGACGTCCTGCTGGCGCCCGCCGAGGTCCAGGGGCCGGCGCGCTTCGACTATCAATACTGGCGAGCCAACGTCGATCCCAGCGAGCGCTATGTACAGAGCGTGGCCGGCAGCAGCCGCTATCGCCTGGCCACCGACGGCAGCCTCTGCCGCAACCTCTATCTGACTGGCGACTGGATCGACAACGGCTTCAACATGGGCTGCGTGGAGTCGGCGACCCTATCCGGCCTGCAGACCGCTCGTGCCCTGCTCGGCCACCGCGAGGTCCTGCCCGGCGAGGACGCCTTCCAGTAGCGCCACCGCCTGGACCGCCGCGCGCTCGGCGCAGCGGTCCAGGGCAGGCGGATAGCACGGCGCGGTGCCATCCAGGTAGTCCAGCAGCTCGGGCGCCTGGTTCCAGACCGCGGCCTCGCTGTAGAGGCGATGCAATTCCAGCCGGATCCAGCCATCCATGAGGCGCACGCCCAACTCCTCGATACCCAGGCCGTGGCCCTCGACCACCTCGCGATCCGCATCGGTGAGGGGATAGTGCGGCGGATAGAACTCGGCCAGGCTGACCAGCAACTTGACCGAGAAGCCGCGCGGGTCGGCCAGCAAGGCCCCCAGCTCGGCGAACAGCGTCGCCTCTTCCACCAGCGCCTGGGCGAACATCAATCGGTAGAGGGTTATGTTGAGAAACAGCTGACCCACGGCGTTCTCCGCGCGCGCATCCGCCTGATGCAGGGCGAAGCCGGCCAGGATGGAGGCGTTGTGCGCCCGGTACCAGTGCCGCGGGGTAGGATCGGCGATGAAGGTCAGCCAGCAGCGCGTCGGATAGGGCGCCTGGTCGCCGGGCAGCCCATGCTGCGCCAGGCAGCCAGCCAGCTCGGCCAGGTAGATGAAGTGCAGATTGACGTTGCGCCACCAGGCACTGCCGGCTACGGGATCCAGGACACCGGCCTGGATTTCCCAGTCGAGAAAGGCCAGTTCCGAGTCGCCATAGCTCAGGCCGTCGTTGTCGGCATCGCCAAAGCGCAGATAGAAGTCTTCGCGCACCGCCCGCCGCCGGGCCGGGACGTTCTCGATCTGGCGACAGAGTTCGCGGGTCGCTGCGACGGCGTCTTCATAGGTGTACATGCCTTCCCTGCCCTGAGTGTCGGTATCCCGCCCGATCATGGCGCAATGGCATCAGCGGCTTCCACGCGCAACAGGCTGAACGTACCAGAAGAGAGCTCCAGTGGCGGCCCCTCGTGTCGCCAGTCCCCCTTGAGCGGATCGCCGCCCCGGGCGATCACCACGACCGGCCGGATCCGTCGATGGTCGGACAGCTTGCGCTGGGGCAGCATGGCGTCGCGGTCATCCAGGCGCACCCGGCGGGGCAGATCGACGACCCGCAGCCGCCGTACCGCCAGCGGTGGACCGGGCTGATCCACCGCCAGCGCCAGCACGAAGACACTGTCCTCGGGCCGCACCCGCTGCGCCACCGCGGGCGCCAGACTGACCTCCACGTCCAGCCCCGGCGTGGTCAGCGCCTGACCGGCGGCCCGCGCCGCCGTCTCCGCCCGGGCGACGCCCTGGGCGAGGGTTGCGCGCAGGGGATCCCCTGGCGGCAGCACGGCGACCAGGCGCTGCCAGTAGCCCGCCGCCTTGGCGTAGGCCCCCCGTTCGTAGGTGGCCATGCCCAGCAGACCCAGGGTGGTGGGCTCGCCAGGATTGGCGGCCAGGGCTTCGTCGGCCAGTGCCTGGGTGCGCGCATCCAGCTGACGCCCTGCGGCGAAGAAACGGGCCTGGGCCAGTTGCCCGAGGACTTCCGCGCGCCGGCCATCGCGCTGGATGACCTGCTCGAAGGCGGCTACGGCATCGGTGTAGCGACCCAGGCCGGCATAGGCCCGTGCCAGCAGATACCAGTTGTCGGTCGCCTGGGGTTGCAGTCGCGTCGCCGCTTCCAGATCGGCCAGCAGCGCCTGGGCCGAAGCCGGCGCCGCGGCGAGGCGCTGGCTCAGCTGCAGCGCCGGCCAGGCGCCGAGCAGCAGATAGAGCCCCAGGGCCAGGGCCGGGCCGCCCAGGGCGACCGCGATACCCAGGCGCCGGCCGTGGCGCAGCGGCGAAGAACCCTCGGCAGGACTGTCGGCGAGCAGGCTGCGGCCCGCCTCGGCTTCGGCCAGCGCCAGCGCCTGGCTGTCCAGCTCCCCCCGTGCGGCCCGCGCCCGGGCATCGGCCAGGCGTTCCTGATAGAGCGAGCGATTGAGCACCGCCCGCTGGTCCGCCATGACGCGTCCACCGCGCAGCAGCGGCACCAGCAGGATCAGCACCGCCAGGATCAGCAGCAGTCCCGCCAGCCCCCAGAAGGTCAGCATCTCGGCTCCTCCTCCTCGGCCTGCAGCGCGGCCAGTCGCTGGCGTTCGGCGTCGCTCAGCGTCTGCTCCGGGCGCCGCCGCCGCGTCAGGACCAGCAATAGCCCGGCGCCGCCCAGCAGACCCAGGCCCGGCAACAGCCAGAGCAGCAGGGTGCGGCCCTCGAAGGGCGGCCGATAGCGGATGAATTCGCCATAGCGCTGCTCCAGGTGGGCGATGATCTCGTCATCGCTCTGCCCGGCCGCCATCAGGCGCTGGATCTCGCGGCGCAGATCGCCGGCGATGGGCGCATTGGAATCGGCCAGGTCCTGGTTCTGGCACTTCGGACAGCGCAATTCGCGGGTCAGCGCCTGGAAGCGCCCGCGTTCGGCGTCGTCGCGAAAGCCATAAGGGTCGATGGCCGCCTGGATCAGGGTCGACCAGACCAGCAACAGCAGCAGCCAGCCGACCCTCATGGCGTCGCCACCAGGGCCCGGTAGCGCGGCCCGAGGTCGGCGTCCCAGACGCGCTGATCGATCACCCCGACATGGCGATAGCGCACCACGCCGCGGGCATCGATGAGAAAGGTCTCCGGCGCGCCATAGACACCCAGGTCCAGCCCCAGCCGGCCTTCGTCGTCACGGATATCGAGCTGGTAGGGATCGTGGAACTCCGCCAGCCAGCGGCGGGCGCTGGCCTGATCGTCCTTGTAGTTGATGCCATGGATCACCACGCCCTCGGCCTTGAGTCGCGTGAGCACCGGGTGCTCTTCACGGCAGGCCACGCACCAGGTGCCCCAGACATTGACCAGCGCCGGGCGGCCGAGCAGATCCTCCCGGGTGAACAGTCGCTCGTCCTGTACGCCCGGCAGCGAAAAGGCCGGAAAGGGCTGGCCGACCAGCGCCGACGGCAGGGCCTGGGGATCGCGATAGAGCCCGCGAAAGAGAACGCCGGCCAGCAGCAGGAAGGCCAGCAGTGGCAGGCAGAGCAACAGGCGACGGCGCATCAGGCGGACTCCGCGGCAGCGGCAGGGGAAGACGAGCGCCGGCGGCGATAGCGCGGATCGGCCAGGGCCAGCAGGCCACCCAGGGCGGTGAGCAGCCCGCCGAGCCAGATCAGCCGGACGAAGGGCTTGATCTGCAGGCGCACGGCCCAGGCGCCCTCCCCCAGCGGCTCGCCGAGGGCCACATAGAGATCGCGGGTCAGGCCGGCGTCGATGGCGGCTTCGGTCATCACCGCGCCGCCGGCCAGATAACGCCGTTTCTCCGGGGTCAGCAGGGCGACCACCCGCCCCTCGCGCTCGACCTGCAGCAGGGCACGCTCGGCGGTGAAGTTGGCCCCCTCGTAGTGCTGGGTTCCGGCGAAGCCGAAGCGATAGCCCTGGAGTTCGACATGCTCGCCCGGCGCCAGGCGCAGATCGCGCTGCACATCCAGCTGACTGGCCAGCACCACGCCCAGGGCCAGCACCGCCAGCCCCAGGTGGGCCAGGTGCATGCCCCAGTAGCTGCGTGGCTGACTGCGCAGGCCGCGGCGCCAGCCCAGCGCCGACACCTTGCCCAGCACGTCGCGTAGCGCGGTCAGCAGGATCCACGCCGCCAGCGCCAGCACCGCCAGGATCGCCGCCCCGGGCTGGTCCAGCCACCAGCCGGCCAGTCCCGCCAGGACGGCGCAAGCCAGCAGGACGGGCGCCAGCAGGCGCACCAGCCAGCGACCCGGGCTGCTTTTCCAGCGCACCAGTACCCCGACGCCCAGGGCCAGCATCAGCAGCGCCATCAGCGGCACGAACAGCAGGTCGAAATACGGCGGGCCCACCGACAGCTTGGTCCCGGTGAAGCTGTCGATGATCAACGGATAGAGAGTACCGAGCAGGACCGTGGCGGCGGCGGTCACCAGGATCAGGTTGTTGACCAGCAGCAGCGCCTCGCGGGAGGCCAGGCTGAAGGACGCCGAGCCGCCGAGCGCTGGCGCGCGCCAGGCGAACAGCGCCAGCGAACCGCCGACCACTAGCAGCAGGAAGGCCAGGATGAAGACGCCACGGGTGGGATCGCTGGCGAAGGCGTGCACCGAGGTCAGCACTCCCGAGCGCACCAGAAAGGTCCCCAGCAAGCTGAGCGAAAAGGCGGCGATGGCCAGCAGCACCGTCCAGCCCTTGAACAGGCCGCGCTTCTCGGTCACCGCCAGGGAATGCAGGAGCGCCGTGCCCACCAGCCAGGGCATGAAGGAGGCGTTTTCCACCGGATCCCAGAACCACCAGCCGCCCCAGCCCAGTTCGTAGTAGGCCCACCAGGAGCCCAGCACGATGCCGCAGCCGAGAAAGGCCCAGGCCAGCAGCGTCCAGGGCCGTGCCCAGCGTGCCCAGGCGGCGTCCAAGCGACCTTCCAGCAAGGCCGCCAGGGCGAAGGCGAAGGCCACCGAAAAGCCGACATAGCCCATGTAGAGCATGGGCGGATGCAGGATGAGCCCCGGATCCTGCAGCAGCGGATTGAGGTCGTTGCCCTCCCGCGGAAATTGCGGCAGCAGGCGCGCGAAGGGATTGGAGGTGGCGACCAGGAAGGTCAGGAATCCCGTGGCCACCAGCCCGAGGATGCCCAGTACCCGTGCCAGCAGCGCCTGGGGCAACTGGCGCGAGCAGACGGCCACCGCCAGACTCCAGCCGGCCAGCGTCAGCGCCCACAGCAGCAGTGAGCCCTCGTGGGCGCCCCAGGTGGCGCTGACCTTGTAGTACCAGGGCAGGCGACTGTTGGAATTGGCCGCCACATAGGCCACCGAGAAGTCGTCCTGCAGAAAGGCCCAGGTCAGGGCGGCGAAGGCCAGCGCCAGGAACAGGCACTGACCGAGGGCGGCCGGGCGCGCCAGGCGCATCCAGTCGGCCTGACCGCGCCAGGCGCCCAGCAGTGGCAGGGTGCCCTGCACCAGGGCCATGACGAGCGCCAGCAGCAGGCAGAGTTGCCCGAGTTCCGGGATCATGGCGTCGGCCTCGCGCCGTCCGGCGGTCGCCCGGCCTGGCGCAACGCCTGGCTCACCTCGGGCGGCATGTATTTCTCGTCGTGCTTGGCAAGGATCTGATCGGCGACCAGGCGCCCCTGGTCGTCGAGTCGGCCCAGGGCCACGACCCCCTGCCCCTCGCGGAACAGATCCGGCAGGATGCCGGCATAGTTCACCCGCACCTCCTGCTGGAAGTCGGTGATGACGAAGCTCACCGCCAGGGAATCCGCGGCGCGCACCAGGCTGCCCTTCTCCACCATGCCGCCGGCGCGGATGTGGGTGGCGGTCGGCGCCTCACCCCTGGCGATCTGGCTCGGGGTATAGAAGAGATTGATGTTCTGCTGCAGGGCGCTGAGGGCCAGCGCCGCCGCGCCCCCTACGCCCAGCAACAGCAGCAGGACCCACAGCAGCCGTCGACGGCGGACCGGATTCATGGCCGCCGCTCCCGCCGCCAGCGCTGGCGCAATTCGCGCTCCAGGCGCCGCCGCGCCCGCCAGCCGTGCAGCAGCAGACCACCGAGGATCGCCAGGGTCAGCCCGAAGGCGGGCCAGACGTAGAGGCCGTGGCGGCCCATGCCGAGGGCCTGCGCCCAGTCCATGCCGCTCAAGCGCCTTCCTCCCCCAGCTCCAGGCGTACCCAGCGACTGCGCCACTCGCGCCTGAGCACCTCCAGGCGCATCCGCTGCAGCAAGACGCCAGCGAAGAACAGATAGAACGCCAGCACCATCACCAGCAGCGGCAGCCACATGGCGGCGGGCATCGGTGGACGTTCCACCAGGCTGAAGGTGGCCGGCTGGTGCAGGGTGCTCCACCACTCCACCGAATACTTGATGATCGGCAGATTGACCGAGCCCACCAGGGCCAGGATGGCGCAGGCGCGGGCGGCGCTCTCGCGATGCTCGATGGCCTGCCCCAGCGCGATCACGCCCAGATAGAGAAACAGCAGCACCAGCATCGAGGTGAGCCGGGCGTCCCAGATCCACCAGGTGCCCCAGGTGGGAATGCCCCACAGCGACCCCGTGGCCAGGGCGATCACCGTCATCCAGGCGCCGATCGGCGCGGCTGCGCGCAGGGCCACGTCGGCCAGCTTGAGGCGCCAGACCAGGCCGACGACCCCGGCGACCGCCAGCAGCAGATAGCAGGACTGTGCCAGAAAGGCGGCCGGCACATGCACATAGATGATGCGAAAGCTGTCGCCCTGCTGGTAGTCCGGCGGGGCCAGGAACAACCCCCACACCAGACCGACGGCCAGCAGCACTCCGGCCAGCGCCAGGCAGGGTCCCTGCAGGCGGCCGGCCAGGCGATAGAAGATGGCGGGAGAGCCCAGGCGATGCAGCCAGGTCCAGTTCATGTCGTCCTCGTCATTGGGCCGCGCCAATGCGCAGGCCGGCGGCGACCGCCAGGGGTGCCAGGGTCAGGGCCAGCAGGGTCAGGCAACCCAGCCAGAGCAACAGCCCCGTCACCGGCAGGCCAAGACGCGCTGCGTCCAGGATGCTGGCGCCCAGGATCAGCACCGGGATCTGCAGCGGCAGGTTGAGCAGCGCCAGCAGCAGCCCGCCACGGGCCAGGCCCACGGTCAGCGCCGCCCCTATGGCGCCGATCAGGGTCAGGGCCAGACTGCCCAGGATCAGGGCCGCCAGGGTCGCCGGCAGGGCCGCGGCGGGCAACCCCAGCATCAGCGCCAGCAGCGGCGTCAGGGGTACCAGGCCGAGGCCGGCGAAGCACCAGTGCACCAGCAGCTTGAGCAGCACCAGCAGCGGCAAGGGCTGGGGCGCCAGCAGCCAGAGCTCCAGCGAGCCATCCTGCCAGTCGCTGCGAAACAGGGCTTCCTGGCCAAGCAGCAAGGCCAGCAACAGCGCTATCCACAGGAGGCCTGGTGCCAGGGCGGCCAGCTGCTGGCTATCGGCACCCAGCGCCAGGGGAAAGAGGGTCACCACCAGGGCATGGAAGGCCAGGGGCGTGAGCCACAGCGCCGGACGGCGACAGGCCAGGCGCCCTTCGCGCCTGAGGAAGGCCAACCAGGCGCCGCTCATCGGCCACCGTCCAGCCACAGCAGCCGATGCCCTTCGGGGACGACCTCCAGCTCGCGGTGACTGGTTAGCACCAGGGCGCCGCCTGCCGCGCAATGGGCGCGCAGGCGCTCTTCCAGCTGCGTGCAGGTGCTGGCGTCCAGGGCGGTGAAGGGTTCGTCCAGCAGCCAGAGCCGCGGTGGCTCGGGCAGCTGAAGCCGGGCCAGGGCAACGCGCCGACGCTGGCCGGCCGACAGTTGCCCGCAGGGCTCGTCCGCCCAGTCGGCCAGCCCCACCGCTGCCAGGGCGACCCGGCAGGCTTCACTCGCGGTCGGGCGCCACAGATTGGCCAGGCCATGAAGATTTTCCGCCGCGGTCAGCCCCTCGGCGATGCCGGGCGCATGGCCCAGCCAGAGCAATTCGGCCGCAGCGGGCCGGCGCACCGTACCCGCGTCGGCCGGCAGCAGTCCCGCCAGGATACGCAGCAGGCTGGTCTTGCCACTGCCGTTGACGCCCCCGATCTGCAGCGACTCGCCCGCCGCCACGCTCAGACTCAGGTCGTCGAACAGCAGGCGACCGCCCCGTTCGCAACGGAGCGCGACGGCGTCGAGCAGGGGCTGATTCAAGACAGGGGATCTCACGGCACTAAAGTCGGTCGGGCGCTGGCCGTTAACCCGGCACACGCCCTTGAAGGCGCGCCATTATACACAGGCGATTCCACCGGACCTGCCCGATGACTTCCATCTCCGCGATCCAACCCAGCGTCGGCGTCACGCCCGCCCTGCCCGTCCGGGCCGCGGCGGCGCAGGCGTCGGACGCGGGGGCGCAGATCCTGCAGGCCCTGCAATCCCTCGACGACCTGATTCCGCCCGGCAGCACGGCCACCGCCGAGGTACTCGCCACCCGTCCGGCCGGCCAGAGCTTCCAGTTCCTGCTGCAACTGCAGCTGGCCGAGGGCGGCAGCGTCCTGCTCACGACACAGAGTCCGACCAACAACCTGCCGGTGGGCAGCCAGTTGCTGGTGAGCACCCTCGGCTCCACCCAGCTGGCGGTGCTGCTGCAGAGCCTGGAGGGCGACGCACCACCGCCGCCGCTGCAGCAACTGGATCTGCGCCAGTTGCCGGTGGGCACGACCCTGCAGTTGCGCGTGCTGAGCAGCCTGCTGCAACAGCCGCCCGGCGCGACGCCCACCTACGAGGTGATCGCCAAGGCCCTGAGTTCCAGTCTCGAAGGTCGCCAGCTCAAGCTGGAATCGCCCCGCCCGGTACCGGTGGGCAGTCTGCTGACCGTGGTGATCAAGGACAGCCAGGAGGTCACGGTGCTGCCCATGGCGCAGCGCCTCGACCAGCTCGACATCGATCGCCAGCTGCAGGGTCAGGGGCAGCGCCAGCTGTCGATGAATGCCCTGCTGCAATGGCTGGAGGACGTCCCCGAGGCAGAGCTGCCGCCGTCGGTGGGCGCCGCGCTCAAGTCCCTGCTGGCCAATCTGGAAACCACCGCGGCCCTGACCACGCCCCAGGGCTGGGCCCGCGCCCTGGCGCGCAGTGGCCTGCAACTGGAGCAACAACTGCTGGATCGCGGCGGTCCCGATCTCCAGGAAGACTTCAAGGCCAACCTGCTGCGCCTGGTGGATCGGCTGCTGGCCAGCGTGCCGGGCGATGCCCTGCGCAATCCCCAGGTCGCGATCCAGACCGCCCAGCAGAATCTGCCCGATGCCCTGCGCCGGGCCCTGGGTGATGCCACCACCAGTCGCCAACCGACCGCCCTGGACTTTCCCCTGGGCGAGCGCGATGGTCGCGGCCTCAGTGCCGCCAACGCCGAACTCGACGAATTGCTGCAACTGGCCACGGGCGTCATCGCCCGCCTGCAGACCCACCAGCTCGCCAGCCTGGCCCAGACCCAGGTCCTGCCCGATGGTTACTACCTCTCCACCTGGCAGACCGAGATTCCCTGGCGCGATGGCGAGCGCCTTGGCGCGGTGCAGGTGCGCTTCCAGGAAGAACGACCGCCGCCGGATAGCCACGGTGAAGCCCGCGACAGTCTGTGGAAGGTGGAACTGGCCTTCGACCTGGCACCGCTGGGGCCGCTGCAGGTGCGGGCGCAATTGGCCAGCGGCCGGCTGTCGAGCGAATTCTGGGCGGAAAAGGGCGCCACCGCGACGCTGATCGATATCGAATTGCCCCATCTGCGCGAACGCCTGCTGGCGGCCGGCTTCGTGGTCGGCGACCTCAGCAGCCGCCAGGGCCGTCCCGCACGCCATCCGCGCACCACCCTCGAACAACGCTGGATCGACGACACCGCATGAGCACATCCGCCACCCGCCAGGCCATCGCGCTGTCCTATGACGGCAGCAGCGCCCCCGTCCTCTCCGCCAAGGGCGATGCCGAACTGGCCGAACTCATCCTGGCCACGGCCCGGGAGCACGAGGTGCCCATCTACGAGAACGCCGACCTGGTGCGCATCCTGGCGCGCCTGGAACTGGGCGCCGAAATCCCCGAGGCGCTCTATCGCACCCTGGCCGAGATCATCGCCTTCGCCTGGCACCTCAAGGGCAAGTGCCCGGCGCACCTGGCCGACCAGCCGGATCTGTCGTACGGTTGGGAGCGGATGCCGTAGATATCCAGCTCAATTCTCTTATCGCGGCCATGGGCCGCTCCTACAGGGAGTGATGCTTTTGTAGGAGCGGCCCATGGCCGCGATAGTCCAAGTCAGAGCGGTCGCTACGGTGCACCGGCATGGCCGCGATAAAACCCGCAAAAACCTGCTCTACCCCCGCCGCAACGAATGCCCGACGGCGCCCTTCTCTTCCACCTTGGCGGCGTCCCACAGGGCATCCATCTCCTCCAGACTGGCCTCCTGGGGCGTACGGTCCTGGGCTTTAAGCGCCTCTTCGATGAACCGGAAGCGCCGCTCGAACTTGGCGTTGGCCTGGCGCAGGGCGTCCTCGGCGTCGACCTGCAGGTGCCTCGCCAGGTTGACCATCACGAACAGCAGGTCCCCGACCTCTTCCGCCACCTGGGCAGCCTGGCCGCTGGCCATGGCCTCGCGCACCTCGTCCAGTTCCTCCTGGATCTTGGCCACCACCGGCGTGGCATCGGCCCAGTCGAAGCCCACATTGGCCGCACGCTTCTGCAGCTTGGCCGCACGACTCAGGGCCGGCAGCGCGGCCGGCACGTCATCCAGCAGCGACAGCTGCTCCGGCGCCGCGGCCTTTTCCGCGCGCTCCTCGGCCTTGATCTCCTCCCAGCGGCGCTTGATGGTCGCCTCGTCCAGTCGCGGCAGGTCGAGCGGGCCATGCAGGTCGCCGTCGGGAAAGACATGGGGATGGCGGCGCACCAGCTTGCGGGTGATGCCATCCACTACCTGGGCGAAGTCGAAATGGCCATCCTCGCGACCCAGCTGGCTGTAGTAGACGACCTGGAACAGCAGGTCGCCCAGCTCGTCACGCAATTGGGGGAAATCCCGCCGGGCGATGGCGTCGGCGACCTCGTAGGCCTCTTCCAGGGTGTGGGGCACGATGCTGGCGTAGTCCTGGCGCAGGTCCCAGGGGCAGCCGTGCCGGGGATCGCGCAACCGGGCCATGAGGTGCAGCAGGTCGTCGAGCTGGTACATGGATGAATCCTGTCACTGGAAAAAGAACGAGGCGCCAGGAGGCGCCTCGTGAGGGCAGCGTCACACCACTCAGGCAGCGCGATTGCGCCGGGCTTCGATGATGTTGGGCAGCTGGGAGATGCGTCCGAGCAGGCGGCCGAGGGCGTCGAGACCGGGGATCTCGATGGTCAGCAGCATGTTGGCGGTGTTTTCTTCGCGATTGGAGCGGGTATTCACCGCCAGCACGTTGATCCGCTCGTTGAGCAGGATCTGCGAGACATCGCGCAGCAGACCGGAACGGTCGAAGGCCTTGATCACGATGTCCACCGGATAGGTCTGCACCGGCACTGGGCCCCAGCTCACCTGGATGGTCCGTTCCGGCTCGCGACTGGCCAGCTGGAGGGCATTGGCGCAATCCTGCCGATGGATGGTCACGCCACGGCCGAGGGTGATGTAGCCGACAATGGCATCGCCCGGCACCGGCTGGCAGCAGCCGGCGATCTGGGTGAGCAGGTTGCCCACGCCCTGGATCTGCACATCGCCACGCTTGCCCGGCTTGTTGGTGGGCTTGCGCGGCAGGTGATCGAGGGTATCGAGGCCCTTGTCCGGCTCCACCAGCTGCTGGGCGGCGTGCATCACCTGGGCCAGGCGCAGATCGCCGGCGCCCAGGGCGGCGAGCATGTCCTCGGCACCCTTGTAGTTGACCTTTTCGGCCAAGGTGTTGAAGTCCACCGGGGGCAGCGCCAGGCGCGACAGCTCGCGCTCGACCATGGCCTTGCCGGCGGCGACGTTCTGGTCGCGCGCCTGGAACTTGAACCAGTGGACGATCTTGGCCCGGGCCCGCGAGGTGTTGACGTAGCCGAGGTTGGGGTTGAGCCAGTCGCGGCTGGGCGATCCCTGCTTGCCGGTGATGATCTCCACCTGCTCGCCGGTCTGCAGCTGGTAGTTCAGCGGCACGATGCGGCCGTTGATCTTGGCCCCACGGCAGTTGTGGCCGATCTCGGTGTGCACCCGATAGGCGAAGTCCAGCGGGGTCGCGCCCTTGGGCAGGTCGATGGCGTGGCCGTCAGGGGTGAAGACGTAGACCCGGTCCGGCTCGATGTCGACCCGCAGCTGATCGGCCAGGCCGCCGATGTCGCCCAGCTCCTCGTGCCATTCCAGGACCTGGCGCAGCCAGGAAATCTTTTCTTCGTAGTGATTGGAGGCCGACTTGACGTCGGTCCCCTTGTAGCGCCAGTGGGCGCAGACCCCCAGTTCGGCCTCTTCGTGCATGGCGTGGGTGCGGATCTGCACCTCCAGCACCTTGCCCTCCGGACCGATCACCGCAGTGTGCAGGGAACGGTAGCCGTTCTCCTTGGGATTGGCGATATAGTCGTCGAACTCGCGGGCAATATGCCGCCACAGGGTATGCACGATGCCCAGCGCGGTATAGCAGTCACGCACCTCGGGCACCAGCACCCGCACCGCGCGCACGTCGTAGATCTGGCTGAATTCCAGGCCCTTGCGCTGCATCTTCCGCCAGATGGAATAGATGTGCTTGGCGCGCCCGCTGAGGTCGGACTTGATGCCGGTGGCGGTGAGCTCGTCACGCAGCTGCTGCATGACGTCGGCGATGTACTGCTCGCGATCAAGCCGCCGTTCATGCAGCAGGGTCGCGATCTGCTTGTACTGCTGGGGCTCCAGGTAGCGGAAGGACAGGTCTTCCAGCTCCCACTTGATATGGCCGATGCCCAGGCGGTGGGCCAGGGGCGCGTAGATGTCGGCGACCTCGCGGGCCACCCGGTTGCGGCGCTCTTCGGTGGCGTTCTTGACCGCGCGGATGGCGCAGGTGCGCTCGGCCAGCTTGATCAGGGCCACGCGCACGTCGTCGACCATGGCCACCAGCATGCGGCGCAGGTTGTCGACCTGGGTTTGGCTGCCCAGCACCATGGACTTGCGCGGATTGAGACTCTCGCTGATCGCCGCCATGCGCAGCACGCCTTCGATCAGCTTGGCCACCACCGGCCCGAAATGCTCGGCCGCCGACTCCAGGGTCGCCTTGCCCTCGCGCACCGCCCGGTAGACGATGGCGGCGATCAGGCTGTCCTGATCCAGCTTGAGGTCGGCCAGGATCTCCGCCATCTGCAGGCCGGTATGGAAACTGGAGGTCCCCTCCGCCCAGGTGTGCTCGACCTGGCCGGAATTCTCTTCCGCCGTGCGGGCGAAGCCGCAGGCGTCCAGCAAGGCCTCGCGATCGAGATTCGGATCCACGCTCTGGATATGATCCAGCCAGGCGTGGAGGTTGATGCTGCCATCGACGTTGACTGGCTGATGCGCTCTGACCTGTACCATCTACCCCTTCCTCACGGCGTAGCCTTCTCGCCGGATTGGCTCGCATCGGTTGGCGAGCCGTCGTTACCCGGGCATCCTGCCCGCTTCGAACAGCACCATGGCTTCCACATGGGCGGTCTGCGGGAACATGTCGAGAATGCCCGCTCGTGTCATGCGATAGCCCTGTCGGACCAGCTCCCCGGCATCCCGTGCCAAAGTGGCCGGATTGCAGGAGACATAGACCAGCCGCCCGATACCCAGGCCCTTGAGCTGCCGGACCACTTCCAGCGCACCGTCGCGCGGCGGATCCAGCAGGGCCAGCGAATAACTGCCCAGATCGGCGGGTAGCGGGTTCGACAGATCCACCTGTAGAAAGTGCGCGTTGCCGATGCCGTTGTCACGTGCATTTTGTATTGCCCGGGATGTCATCGCCGCGACCCCTTCGATGCCGGTGACGGCCGCTGCCTGCCGCGCCAGCGGCAGGGCGAAGTTGCCCAGCCCGGAGAACAGATCGAGCACCCGGTCATCCGCCGTCGGCGCCAGCCAGTCCAGCGCCTGGGCGACCATGGCCTCGTTGATGGCGGCATTGACCTGGACGAAGTCGCCCGGTTGATAGGCCAGCGTCAGGTCCCAGGGCGCCAGCCGGAAGCCCAGCCTGGCGTCGGCCTGATCCGGCTGCGGCTCACCCTTGCCCTGCCACCAGAGCTGGACGCCCGCCGCCGCGCAGAAGTCGCGCAGGCGCGCCTGGTCGCCGGGCAGCAGCGCCTGGGTATGACGCACCAGCAAGGCCGTGGCCGTCCCTTGGAAGAGTTCGACATGACCGATCGCCTGGGGCCGTTCCAGCCCGCTCAGCAGGTCGGGCAGCGCGCGCAGCAGTGGCTGCAGCTCCGGCACCAGCACCAGGCAGTCGTCGGGGGTGACGATGTCCTGGCTGGCCTCGGCGCGAAAGCCCACTTCCAGGCGCCCCTGGCGTTCGTCCCAGCGCACCGCGATGCGGGCGCGGCGGCGATAGCCGAACTCGGGACCGACCATGGGCGCGGCCCAGGCCAGCGGCTGCACCCCGGCCAGACGGCGGAATTGCTCGGCCAGGGCTTCCTGCTTGAGGGTCAGCTGATCGGCATGGGGCAGGTGCTGCAGGGTGCAACCGCCGCAGCGGTCGGCCACGCTGCAGGGCGGCGTGCGCCGCAACGGACTGGCCTCCAGTACCCTGAGGGTACGGGCCTCGACCACCTGGCTGCGGGCGCCGAGCACCCGCGCCTCGACCTGCTCGCCCGGCAGGGCGCCGGCGACGAACCAGGTCCGTCCGCCTTCGCGCGCGATGCCGCGCCCGTCATGGGACAGCCGCTCGATGCCCAGCAGCTGCCGCTTGCCGGTCGGTACCCCGGTCGCCCGGGCGCCACCGGCCGGTTGGAAGCGCAGTCCGCCGCCGCCTCGCTTAGCGCGCGTCATAGACGCCGGTCGACAGGTAGCGATCGCCTCGGTCACAGATGATCGCGACGATCACCGCATTGTCCACTTCCCGGGCGATGCGCAGGGCGCCCGCCACCGACCCGCCGGACGATACGCCGCAGAAGATGCCTTCTTCCCGCGCCAGGCGGCGCATGGTGTCCTCGGCTTCCTGCTGACCCATGTCGATGATGCGATCCACGCGGCTGGCCTCGTAGATCTTGGGCAGATAGGCCTCCGGCCAGCGGCGGATGCCGGGGATGGCCGCCCCCTCCTCCGGCTGCAGACCGACGATCTGCACCTTGGGATTCTGCTCCTTGAGATAGCGCGAGGTACCCATGATGGTCCCGGTGGTGCCCATGGAACTGACGAAATGGGTGATGCTGCCGTGGGTCTGGCGCCAGATCTCCGGCCCGGTTCCCAGGTAGTGGGCCACCGGATTGTCGCCATTGCCGAACTGGTCGAGCACCTTGCCGCGGCCTTCGGCCTGCATGCGCGTGGCCAGATCCCGCGCGCCTTCCATGCCGTCTTCCCGGCTGACCAGGATCAGCTCGGCGCCATAGGCGGTCATGGCCGCCTTGCGCTCGGCGCTGGAGTTGTCGGGCATGATCAGGATCATGCGGTAGCCCATGATGGCGGCGGCCATGGCCAGGGCGATCCCGGTATTGCCGGAGGTGGCCTCGATGAGGGTATCGCCGGGCTGGATGTCGCCACGGGCCTCGGCCTGGCGGATCATCGACAGCGCCGGGCGGTCCTTGACCGAGCCCGCCGGGTTGTTGCCTTCCAGCTTGAGCAGCACGGTACTGCGGGTGTCGCCGGCCAGGCGCTGCAGGCGCACCAGCGGCGTGTTACCGATGCAATCGGCGATGGTGGGATAGTGCAGACTCATGAATCAGCTCGTTCCGCCAGGGGTGAAAGCCTTCCATGATACTCCCAAAGCCTCGCCGACCCTACCCGTCCGGCGCCTGGCTAGGGCCGGCGCGTGGCGGCGCCGTCGCTGGCCACCTCCAGGGCGGCGGGCAGGCTCAGCGACAGAATGCCCTCCGGCCCCAGGTTGGGCTGCACCTGGGAGGTCACCTGCATCCCCGGCAGCCCGCCCAGCCGGTCGGCCAGGCGCCTGGCGGCGTCGGGCGCGACCTTGCGGGTCAGATCCTCGGTACCGGAATACAGCCAGAGCTGCACCGGCCGGGCGCCACCCACGCCCTGGAATTCCTCGGCCCGCTTGAGGATGAAGCCCTGCTGCCAGCCATAGGCAACATCGCTCGCCACGTAGCGCTGGAAGGCCTGCGGCTGCCGATAGAGGGTGTCGAGCACGAACAGCCCGCCGTAGCCATGGCCCCAGAGGGTCTGGCGATTGGGGTCCACCGGCACGCTCTGGGTCAGCAGCGGCTTGATGCGCTGCTCGATCAGGTCGAGAAAGGCCCGCGACCCTCCCGCCGGCCAGTCCTTGCGCACGTCGTCGCGCGTGCGGCCGGTGCCCACCGCCGGGGTGTAGTCGTAGGTGCGCTCCTGCATGGCGTCCGCGGCATCGGCGTAACCGATGGCCACCAGCACCGGCGCACTCTTCAGTTTATGAGGGGACAGCCAGACATCCTGGAGTTGCGCCAGGGCGGCATCGCCGTCGAGCAGGAACAGCGCGGGATACCCCATCATCGGCGCCGGCTGCTTGGGAATGCCGATATAGACGCGATAGCGGCGCTTGCCGTCCGCCGAGTCGAGCAGGTGCGTCTCGAAGCTGTAGTACATCGACCCCCGCTCCACCAGGGTGGTCTTCTTCGGCTCCTGGGCCTGGCTCGACGCCATCCAGCCGGTCCCCAGCAACAGGGCGCCCGCCAGCATCAGACTGCAACTCTTCTTCAAAGGATCTCCTCGAACGCAACCGCACCGGAACGACCGGCAGTCCCTACCAGACCGCCGATGGGGTCAATGGTTGTGCACCCCGGCCAGGGACCGTGGCAGCCTTCGCGGATTTTCGCGAATCGGCGCGCCAGGGGGTGCGACCCCTTTCGCAAAGACTCTCTTTACATTTGGTAAAGGGGTTAGACTCGCCAATTTCCTCGGGGGACGCGCAGTGCTGGACGAATTGGGACTCAAGGGGCGCATCCTGCTGTTGAGCGTCCTCCCGACCTGCTGCATGGCGGCCCTGCTGGGGGTCTACTTCAGCTGGGTGCAGCTGTCCGACATGCGCAGCCAGCTCATCGAGCACGGCCAGCTGGTGGCCCAGCAGATGGCCCCGCTCATCGCCCCGGCCATGCGCACCGGCGACAACGACCAGCTCAACCGTATCGCCCAGCGCGCCCTCGACCAGGCCGATGTCCGGGCCATCAGCTTTCTGGATGCCGATGGCAACCTGCTCGCCCACGCCGGTCCCTCAATGACCGTGGAGCTCACCGGGCGTGACTACCAGACCATCAGCATGAGATCCGGGCTGGACATCACCCACTTCAACCTGCCGGTGCAGACCCACGACCTGCGCCTGACCCGCAGCGACGGCAGTCCGGCCACGCCCCAGACCCTGGGCTGGATCCAGCTCGAACTCTCCCATCACGCCACCCTGCTGCGCGGCTATCGCAACCTGGTGGCCGGCCTCCTGCTGATCCTGCTCGGCCTGGCCTTCACCGCCTTCATCGCGGTGCGCATGGGCCGCCGCATCAACCGGCCCCTGCAGGTGATCGCCCATGGCGTCAGCCAGTTGCAGGAGGGTCGCCTGGAGACGCGCCTGCCGACCCAGCTCGGCAGCCCCGAATTCGACGAACTGGCGACCGGTATCAACCGCATGGCCGAAGCCATGGAAAACGCCCAGTTCGAGATGCAGAACAACATCGACCAGGCCACCGAGGACGTGCGCCAGAATCTGGAGACCATCGAGATCCAGAACATCGAGCTGGACCTGGCGCGCAAGGCCGCGCTGGAAGCCAGCCGCATCAAGTCGGAATTCCTGGCCAACATGAGCCACGAGATCCGTACCCCGCTCAACGGCATCATCGGCTTCACCAATCTGATGCAGAAGAGCGAGCTGACCCCGCGCCAGCAGGATTACCTGAGCACCATCCAGAATTCCGCCGAGAGCCTCCTGGGCATCATCAACGAGATCCTCGACTTCTCGAAGATCGAGGCCGGCAAGCTGGTGCTGGAGAATCTGCCGTTCAACCTGCGTGACATGATCCAGGACACCCTGACCATCCTGGCGCCCTCGGCCCATGAAAAGCACCTGGAGCTGGTCTGCCTGGTCTACCGCGACACCCCGACCCACCTGGTCGGCGATCCGCAGCGCCTGCGCCAGGTGCTCACCAACCTGGTGAGCAATGCCATCAAGTTCACCCATTCCGGCACCATCGCCGTGCGCGCCATGGTCGAGGAAGAGACCGACGACCACGCCCAGCTGCGCATCAGCGTCCAGGACACCGGGGTCGGCCTCACCGACGAAGACCGGCAGATGCTGTTCCAGGCCTTCTCCCAGGCCGACAACTCCCTGACCCGCCAGGCCGGCGGCACCGGGCTCGGCCTGGTCATCTCCAAGCGCCTGATCGAGCAGATGGGGGGCGAGATCGGCCTGGAGAGCATTCCCGGCGAGGGCTCGGAATTCTGGATCACCCTCAACCTGCCCAAGGCCCATGGCAGCGTCGAGAGCCACAAGCGCATCGCCCTGGCCGGTCGTCGCGTCGGCCTGGTGGAGCCCCATCCCCTCACCCGCCAGGCACTGCAGCACCAGCTGGAAGAATGCGGCCTGAGCGTGGAGCCGTTCGAGACCCTGGAGCAGCTCAGCGAAGCGGTCGCCCACCCGGCCTCCGGCAAGCTGCCGGTCAGCCTGGCGGTGCTCGGCGTCAGTGCCCGCAGCATCCCGCCGGACCTGCTCACCGAGCGCATCTGGGAGCTGGGTCGCCAGGACTGCAATACCCTGGTCTATTGCCCCACCACCGACCAGGCGGTGTTCCACGCCTCCCTGCCCGATGTCCATTGCCAGCTGCACTCCAAGCCGGCCTGCAGCCGCAAGCTCGAGCAGGCGGTGGCCGAGCTGCTCAACCAGCGCCCGCAACGCAACGAGAGCGGTGGCCTGGGCATCACCGACCGGCCGCCGCGGCTGCTCTGCGTGGACGACAACCCGGCCAACCTGCTGCTGGTGGAAACCCTGCTGACCGATCTCGGCGCCCAGGTCACCGCGGTTGAGAGCGGCTACGCGGCGGTGGAAGCCGTCCAGCAGGAGCGCTTCGATCTGGTGTTCATGGACGTGCAGATGCCCGGCATGGACGGTCGCCAGGCCACCGAGGCGATCCGCGACTGGGAAGCCAGCGAAGGTGGCACCCCGGTGCCCATCGTCGCCCTTACCGCCCACGCCATGGCCAACGAGAAGCGCGCCCTGCTGCAGAGCGGCATGGACGACTACCTCACCAAGCCCATCAGCGATCGGCAACTGGCCCAGGTCATCCTCAAGTGGACCGGCCTGCGCCTGCTGCACAGCTCGGCGCCCGAGGTCACCAGCCTCAACAGCGGCGGCCAGGACATTTCCACGCTGGCGGTGATGGATGCGGACGAAGGCCTGCGCCTGGCCGCCAACAAGCCGGACCTGGCCAAGGATTTGCTGAGCATGCTGCTCGCCTCCCTGGCGGCGGACCGTCAGGCCATTCGCCAGGCCCGCGAAGACGGCGACCGCATCGCCCTCATCGAGCGCGTCCACCGCCTGCATGGCGCCACCCGCTATTGCGGCGTGCCCCAGCTGCGCGCCGCCTGCCAGCACAGCGAAACCCTGCTCAAGCAGGGCGCGCCGACCTCCAGCCCGGCGCTGGAAGAACTGGACGCAGCCATCGTCAATCTGTCCACCCAGGCCAAGAGCCCGCTCTAGCGGGCTAGTCCTCGAACAGCCTGAGCTGCAGTGCCGCTTCGCGCAGATCGGTCAGGCGCACGCCCACCCCGAGCAGCCGTACCGGCCGATTGCCCCGTCGGTAGGCCTGCTCCAGCAGGCGCCGATAGCTGTCGAGATCACGCCCGGCGCCCTGTTGCTCCAGGGTGGTCTGGGTGAAGTCGTGGAACTTGACCTTGATGAAGGGTCGCTCCGGGCGATAACGATCGGCCAGGCGCGTCAGCCGCTCTTCGAGCTTGGCCAGCAACTCGGGCAATTCCTGAACACAGGCGGCGGCATCGGGCAGATCGCGGTCATAGGTGCGCTCCACGCTGGCCGATTGCCGCTGGCTGTCCACCTTGACCTGGCGCTCGTCGATGCCATGGGCCAGCGACCAGAGGCGCTCGCCGAAGCTGCCGAATTCGCGCAGCAGATCGAAGCGCGACCAGGTCTGCAGGTCGCTGCAGAGGACGATGCCGCGGCGCTTGAGCTTATCGGCGGTGACCTTGCCCACGCCATGCAGCTTGGCCACCGGCAAGGCGGCGACAAAGTCGTCCACCTCGTGCGGGGCGATGACGAACAACCCGTTGGGCTTCTTCCAGTCGCTGGCGATCTTGGCGAGAAACTTGTTGGGCGCCACCCCGGCGGACACCGTGATGTTCAACTCCTGCCACACCCGCCTGCGGATATCGCGGGCGATCAGGGTCGCGCTGCCGTTGAACAGCTCGCACTGGGTGACATCCAGATAGGCTTCGTCGAGGGACAGCGGCTCGATCAGCTCGGTGTAGTCCTGGAAGATACCGTGGATCTGCCGTGATACCTCCTTGTAGACCTCGAAGCGCGGCTTGACGAAGACCAGGTCGGGACAGAGCTTCTGCGCCTGATGGGACGACATGGCGGAGCGCACGCCGAAAGCCCGGGCCTCGTAGTTGCAGGTGGCGACGACCCCACGACGATCAGGGGTCCCGCCTACCGCCAGCGGCTTGCCGCCCAGGCGCGGATCGTCGCGCATCTCGATGGACGCATAGAAGCAGTCACAGTCGACATGGATGATCTTGCGCTGGCGTTTGGTTGGGAGCTGAGCGGGAGAACTGTCCGGAGCCATGAAAGGAGATGCCGGGCCGGGCTTGGCGGCTGATTATCCGTACAGTAAGCCAAGACCGCCCGGATTTGTCCATGGCGGACGACGAATCGCCCGTCAACCGACGTCTTGCAGCAGGCGTTGCCGATGGACGACCTCTTCGCGCAACTCATCGACCACCGCCTTGAGGTCATGGGCATGGTGCAGCTGATCGTAATAGAGGTGGCGCTCGGCGATCACGCCGTCGGGCGTGGTAACCATCAACCGTGCGAAATGCTCGCTGCGCTCGAAGAACTCGATGCGACCCAGGCCCTGGAGATGTTGGAGCAAGGTTTCCAGCAGCAGATTCATGGCGGCCCCTTGGACTTTCCTGGTCAAACGGTTCGGTCGCGCTGCCCATCGTCGAAAGGTGCACCCTCGTCGCCGGCGATGACGGTCCGATCTTCTATATGGCCGGAGCGAACATGGCGGGACGTGGTGTCCAGCAACTCCTGCGCGGCGGCGCGGAGCGTCTGCATGTCGTCGACGAGCAATTCGACTTTCTCCACGACCTGAAGTGCCATCTCCGACGCACCTTTGGCACTGCTGCCGGTAAGCGCCAGGGAAAGATTGCACAACTGGGCGACCAGTGTCGCTATATCGTGATCCATCACGCGCATGATGCGCTGATCCAGACGACTCGAATCCTGGGTAGGGTGCATGAGGTTCTCCATAACACTCAGCCAGGATAGCACATGGCCACCACCCACCTCGGCCGCTTAGCGGCGTTTTGCTATCACCTTCTCACTTGATCGCACAGGGGCCCTCATCGGGTTTCCGGACCCTTTGCCGGCTAGATAGGTCGACTGAGGACGTACCTCTAGGAGAACCCCCATGAAACGCCCTCTACTCGTGTCCTCTGCCCTACTCCTCAGCCTCATGCTCGGTGGCTGCTTTGATCGCGACCAATCGGATCAGCAGAATCGCTCCAGTGGCGAAAAGGCGTCGGTGCAGATGCAGAAAAGCGACGGCGACAAGTAGGCCCGTCCCTGCCTGGCAAATAAGCCTTTGAAGAATATTAAATTTTTTCTTGACGAATTTTTTCTTGGCCCTATACTGAGCCACATCGGACGCGGGATGGAGCAGTCTGGTAGCTCGTCGGGCTCATAACCCGAAGGTCGTTGGTTCAAATCCAGCTCCCGCAACCAAATTCGAAAAAACCACTCTCTTGAGTGGTTTTTTTTTGCCCTGAATTTGACCCGGTTCAGATCCAGGCGGTGCGAACTCTGTAGCTACAAGAGCTACAAAGGTTGGTATAGAGCTTTTTTATCTGTACAAGGCTTGGCAAACCGCGCGCGACCAGTAATCTGACGCGCGTTCCTGTCTAGAGGAGTTTGCATGACTGCACCTGATCCAGCCAAAGAGGTCTCCTCGAAGCCGGCATCCCCTGCGGACCACCCTGTTTCGCCCCCTCAGGCGCTGCCCTGGCGCCTCCTGGAGCGCCTGACGGCCTACCGGCAACCCATCGAACTGGGTCTGACGCTGGTGTTGTTCGCCGCCGCCCTGGTGGTCTGCTGGCATCTGCTGAGCAGCATCGATGGCGAAGCTCTCCATGATGCCCTTCACGACATTCCACACTCCTCCCTGATCGGCGCGCTGATCGCCGCAGCCGCCGGCTTCACCATCCTGCTCGGCTACGAGTGGTCGGCCATGCGCTTCGCCGACGTCAAGCTGCCGGCACGCGCCTGGACCATGGGCGGCCTCACCGCCTTTGCCATCGGCAATGCGGTTGGCCTGTCCATGCTGTCCGGTGGGTCGGTGCGCTATCGCCTCTATGCCCGCCAGGGCCTCAGCGCCCTGGAAGTGGCGCAGATGACGGTGTTTTCCAGCCTGGCGCTGGGCACCGCGCTGCCCCCCCTGGCCGCCATCGCCGCCCTGACCAACCTGCCGGCGTCGACCCAGGCCCTGCGCGTTCCGGAAGCGGTGATCATCACCGTGTCCGCCCTGATCCTGATCGGCTATGCCGTCGGCATCCTGGCCCTGCGCCGCTGGCGGGTGCCCGAGCAGCCCTGCGCCCACGCCCTGCACTTCCGCATCGGCAAGCGCGCCCTGCGCCTGCCGACCCTGCGGCTGTCCGTGCTGCAGCTGGTGATCACCATCCTCGACGTGACCGCCGCCTCGATGGTGCTCTATCTGCTGCTGCCCACAGCGCCGCCCTTCGGTGCCTTCCTGCTGGTCTACCTGCTGGCGCTGGCCGCCGGGGTGCTCAGTCACGTCCCGGGCGGTGTCGGCGTGTTCGAGGCAGTCCTGCTGGCAGCCTTCGCCAACGAGCTGGGCGCCGCCCAGTTGGCCGCGGCGCTGGTGGTCTACCGCCTGTTCTATGTGCTGCTGCCCTTCGTGATCGCCTGCCTGGTGCTGCTGTTCAGCGAGGGCCGCCGCCTGCTGTCGAACAGTCCGGCCGTACGGGTCGCCTCAGGCCTGGCGGCACCCATCCTCGCCATCCTGGTTTTTTTTTCTGGGGTGGTACTGCTTTTTTTCTGGGGTCACCCCTGAAATAGACACCCGCCTGGAGGGCATGGATTTTCTGCTGCCCCAGCGGTTGATCGATGCCTCCCACCTAGGCGCGAGCCTGATCGGCGTCGTCTGTCTATTGCTGGCGCAGGGACTGCGCCGGCGCCTCTCCGCGGCTTGGGCGGTGACCTTGGTCTTGCTGTTGCTGGGCTGCCTGCTGTCCCTGTTGAAAGGTTTCGACTGGGAGGAAGCCTCCATTCTGGCGATCACAGCCGCGCTGCTCGCCATCTTCCGCAAATCCTTCTATCGCCGCAGCCGGCTGATGGAACAGCCCTTCTCGCCGCTGTACGTGACCGCCAGCATCTGCGTGGTCGCCGCCTCGGTGTGGCTGCTGCTGTTCGCCTATCAGGACGTGCCCTACGACACCCGCCTCTGGTGGCAATTCGCGCTGGATGCCGATGCCCCACGCGGCCTGCGTGCCGCCCTGGGCAGTTCGGTCCTGCTGCTGATCATCGCCCTGGGCTGGCTGCTGCGCGCCGCGCCGCCGCCGATCGAAGCCCCCACCGGCGTCGAGCTCGAGCGGGCCTTCGCCATCGTGCGCAAATCCAGTCAGCCGGATGGCGGCCTGGTGATGACCGGTGACAAGGCGCTGCTCTTCCACGACAGCGACGATGCCTTCCTGATGTACGGACGACGGGGCCGCAGTTTGATCGCCCTCTTCGATCCCATCGGCCGCTCCCAGCCCCGTGCCGAGCTGATCTGGAAATTCCGCGACCTCTGCGACCTGCACCACGCCCGGCCGGTGTTCTATCAGGTGCGGGCCGAGAACCTGCCCTTCTACATGGACATCGGCCTGACGGCGCTCAAGCTCGGCGAAGAGGCCCGGGTGGACCTGCATGCCTTCGATCTCGACAGCAAGGGCAAGAAGGACCTTAGATACACCTGGAATCGCGGCCAGCGCGACGGCCTGGCGATCGAATTCCACGCCCCGGGCGAAGCGCCGCTGGACGAGCTCAAGGCCATCTCCGACGTCTGGCTGGAGAGCAAGCAGGTGCGCGAGAAGGGTTTTTCCCTGGGTCGTTTCGATCCGACCTATCTCAAGCACTTTCGCATCGCCGTGGTGCGTTTCCAGGACAAGGCGGTGGCCTTCGCCAACCTGCTGGAAACCGAACGCCCCGATCTGGCCAGCATCGACCTGATGCGGGTCACCGCGGATGCGCCCAAGCAGACCATGGAATTCCTCATGCTGGGGCTGATTCTGCACTTCAAGGCTGCCGGCTTCGCCCGCTTCTCCCTGGGGATGGTCCCGCTGGCCGGTTTGCACCCCCGCCGTGGCGCCCCCATCACCCAGCGCCTGGGCGCCATGGTGTTCAGACGTGGCGAACAGTTCTATAACTTCCAAGGGCTGCGTCGCTTCAAGGACAAGTTCGATCCGGAATGGGAACCACGCTACATGGCGGTGCCCGCCGGCCTGGATCCCCTGGTCGCCTTCGCCGATACCGCCGCCCTAATCGCCGGGGGTTATACCGGCCTGGTCAAACGTTGAGACTCCTATGCTGAAACGTGCACTCGCAGTACTGCTCGTCATCCTGCTGATCGCGGGAGGTCTGGGCTGGTGGTGGCTCCATCGCTGGCCGTCGGCGCCCCAGGTCAAGGTCCTGGAACAGCCGGATGGCCGTCTGCTGACCATGGCCGCGCCCAAGGGCGAGCCGCATGCCCGCGTGGTCCTGGCCACGCCGTCGGACCTGCAACTGGCGGATGCCGACCTGCTGGGCTTGGCGACCAACACCGGCGCCGAGATCGTCCAGTACGAAGTCAAGGTCGCCAACAGCTGCCAGGCGCAGAACGACGACTTCACCCAGGCGGCCAAGCAGCTGAGTGGGGCGCCGACCTTCGTCGGTGGCATCGGCCCGGGCGCCGCCCGGGCCTGGCGCTGGTTGACGACCCAGGACAGCCCGAAGGCGGCGGCCCTGAGCGTGGGCTTCAATCTGGAAACCCTGGATTGCCCGGACGCCCTGCCGGCCAAGGCGGCCGCTGGCCAATGGCACATCGCCTGGAACGATCATCCGACCGACGATTCGGCCATCTTCGTGCGTCAGCAGAGCAATGCCGACCTGACCATCGCCGACTATGGCACTGCCCTGCCGGTGGTACTGCGCACCCAGCTGAAGAATCGCCTGCTGGGCCAGCACAACGACATCCCGACCATCGAGATGCCGGCCGATCCGGACGTCAAGCCTGGCCATTCCGACATTGTGACCATCTTCTACTCCGGTGACGGCGGCTGGCGTGACATCGACCGGCTCTCGGCCCAGGCCATGAACGAGGCCGGTTATCCGGTCGTTGGCGTGGACTCCCTGCGCTACTTCTGGCAGCACAAGAGTCCCGAGCAGGTCGCCGCCGACCTTGCCAACCTGATGCAGGAATACCGCGAGAAGTGGAACGCCAAGCACTTCGTGCTGGCTGGCTACTCCTTCGGTGCCGACATCCTGCCAGCGGTCTACAACCGCCTGCCCAAGACGGATCAGGACCAGGTGAGCTCCCTGCTGCTGCTGGCCTTCAGCCGCAAGAGCAACTTCGAGATCGCCGTGGAAGGCTGGCTGGGCAAGCCGGGTGACGAAGCCGATACCCTGCCGGAAACCAGCAGGATTCCCGCCGCCAAGCTGTTCTGCGTCTATGGCGAGGAAGAGAAGGACGACAGTGGCTGTACCCAAGCGGGCCAGCCGGGTGAGAAGCTGGGTCGTCCGGGCGGTCACCATTTCGACGAGAACTACGACAAGCTGGCCGACTTCATGGTCAAGGCCATCGAGGCCCGTACGCCGCAATAGCCGCCAGACAGACCGGGCCTGAGCCTGTTCAAAGTCTAACGAGCCAGAGACAAGCAAGGCCTGGGTGGCCCCGCGAAGATGGCTGAGGAAGCGGAGTTTACGATGGGTAAATGAGCATCCCGACGGGGCTGGCCCTTCAGGCCATCTTCAACGCCGCCTGGCCGACGCGCAGTAGACGTTGGACTGGCTCGGGGCCCGGACGAACGGCTGGAACAAGGGACCGGTCTCCCGCGGTCTATGGCTGCAACAGCCACGGAGACCCCCGACATGAGCACACCGCTTTCCGCCGATGCCGCCAGCAAGATCCTGGTGGATGCCTTCCAACCCCTTGGCTGCGTGGTGTCGTCCGGTACGGATGGCCATGACCTGGCCCTGGGCGTGGTCGATGCCCAGGGCAAGACGCTCTACGCCGAAGAACAGCTCAGTGAGAGCGACTACAGTGATCCCCTGCGCCTGGCCGGCTACATAGGCACGGTACGCAGCGAGCTGGAAGGCCGCGGCCAGACCCTCGACAGCTGGCAGATGCCCTTCATCACCGATCCCGACGCCCTGCCGCCGCCAGTGTTCAACTAGGCAAAGAAAAGGCCCCTGCTGGGGCCTTTTCTTCTTGCGCCGGACTAGATCTCGACCTGGGTACCCAGTTCGATCACCCGGTTCACCGGCAGCTTGAAGAATCTCAGGTTGCCGTTGGCGTTCTTCATCAGGAAGACGAAGAGATTCTCGCGCCAGGGCGCCATGCCCAGCCGCTTGGAAGCGATCACCGTCTCCCGGCTGAGGAAGTAGGTGGTACGCATCGGGGTGAAATCCAGCCCTGGATAGGGGCAGTGGCTGAGCGCCAGGGGGATGTCCGGTTCGTCCATGAAGCCATAGTGCAACACCACCCGATAGAAGCCGTCACCGAAGTCCTCGACCTCGATGCGCTCACCGCGCGATACCCGCGGACGGTCCTCGTAGCGCACCGTGAGCAGCACCACCTGCTCGTGCAGCACCTGGTTGTGCAGCAGGTTGTGCAGCATGGCGTGGGGGACCACGTCGGTACGGGCGGTGAGGAACACCGCGGTGCCCTTGGCGCGGAACGGCGGCTGGGCGCGAATGCTGCTGATAAAGATCGGCAGCGGCAGAGCACCGTCGTCCAGGCGTTCCACCACCAGTTGCCGCCCCCGCTTCCAGGTGGTCAGCAGGATGAAGATGATGACACCGGCGATAACCGGGAAGGACCCGCCGGAGAGGATCTTCGGCGCATTGGCGGAGAAGTACAGCACGTCGACCAGCAGGAAGCCGATCAGCAGCGGCACCATGATCCAGCGCGGCCATTTCCACAGCAGCAGGATCACTGCCGACACCAGGCAGCTGGTGATCAGCATGGTCCCCGTCACCGCCACGCCGTAGGCTTCGGCCAAGTTGGCCGAGGACTGGAAGGTCAGGATCAGGAAGATCACCCCCAACATCAGCGCCCAGTTCATCAGCGGGATGTAGATCTGCCCCTGCTCCTGGCTGGAGGTGTGCTGGACCTGCATGCGCGGGATGTAGCCCAGCTGGATGGCCTGGCGGGTCATGGAGAAGGCACCGGTGATCACCGCCTGGGAGGCGATGACGGTAGCCAGGGTCGCCAGGCCGATCATCGGCAGCAGCAGCCATTCAGGCGCCAGCAGATAGAAGGGATTGCGCACCGCCGCGGGATCGGCGAGCAGCAGCGCGCCCTGGCCGAAGTAGTTCAGCACCAGTCCTGGCAGTACCAGCAGCAACCAGGCCCGGGCGATGGGCTTGCGCCCGAAGTGGCCCATGTCCGCATAGAGTGCCTCGGCGCCGGTCAGCGCCAGCACGGCGGCACCCAGCACGATGAAGCCCTTCACCGGGTTGTCGACGAAGAATTGCACCGCCCAGTAGGGATTGAAGGCCTTGAGCACCTCGGGTTGCTGGACGATGCCATAGACGCCCAGGGCGCCCAGGGTGGTGAACCAGAGCACCATCACCGGCCCGAAGAACTTGCCGATGGTGGCGGTGCCGCGCTTCTGGATGGCGAAGATGCCGACCAGGATCACCAGGGAGATGGGTACGACCCAGGCGTCCAGGCCATCGAAGGCCAGCTCCAGGCCCTCCACCGCCGACAGCACCGAGACCGCCGGGGTGATCATGCTGTCGCCGTAGAAGAGCGCGGCGCCGAACAGCCCCAGCAGGACCAGGGTGGTGGCCAGGCGTGGCGAGCCCTGGGCAGCGCGGCGAGCGAGGGCCGTGAGGGCCATGATGCCGCCCTCGCCCTGGTTGTCGGCGCGCATGACGAAGGTGATGTACTTGAGGGTGACGACCCAGATGAGCGACCAGAAGATCAGCGACAGGATGCCGAGCACGCTGTCGTGATTCAGCGGCAGGCCGTAGTGCGGCGAAAAGACTTCCTTGAGGGTATAGAGAGGACTGGTGCCGATGTCGCCGTATACCACGCCGGTGGCGAGCACGATCATTCCCAAGGCCGAAGGGGCTTTACCACCGTGCTCGTGTTCCGGACGGCTCATGCAGGGCTCCTAGAGTCTAAAATCGGCGCATCCTGCGCCGAAGCGGCGTCAGGATCAAGTTGAAAAGGCCGGTAGCGTGGCGCGCGCAACCTCTCGGCGCAGCGCTTCCAGCACCATAGACTCCTTGGTCGGCAAAAAGCTCTGCGCGGTCGCCAGGACCCGCCTGCCCCTTCCAAGCAGCGGCAGAGATGGCTAGAATCGCGCGTTTTTTGATCAAGGCGCCTCCTGAGCGCCCGCCGAGGTTAGCCCATGTCCATCCAAACGTCCGCCCCCAAGGTCGGTTTCGTCAGCCTCGGCTGTCCCAAGGCCACCGTCGACTCCGAACGCATCCTCACCCAGCTGCGCATGGAAGGCTACGAGATCGTGCCGACCTATGAAGACGCCGACGTGGTGGTGGTCAACACCTGCGGCTTCATCGACAGCGCCAAGGCCGAGTCCCTGGACGCCATCGGCGAGGCCATCGCCGAGAACGGCAAGGTGATCGTCACCGGGTGCATGGGCGTGGACGAGGGCAACATCCGCGGCGTGCATCCCAGCGTGCTGGCGGTGACCGGTCCGCAGCAGTACGAGCAGGTGGTCAACGCCGTGCACGAGGTGGTACCGCCGCAGCTGGAGCACAATCCGCTGATCGACCTGGTGCCGCCCCAGGGTATCAAGCTGACGCCGCGCCACTACGCCTACCTGAAGATTTCCGAGGGCTGCAACCACAGCTGCAGCTTCTGCATCATCCCCTCCATGCGTGGCAAGCTGGTCAGCCGCCCGGTGGGTGACGTGCTGTCCGAGGCCGAGCGCCTGGTCAAGGCGGGCGTCAAGGAGCTGCTGGTGATCTCCCAGGACACCAGCGCCTACGGCGTCGACCTCAAGTACCGGCTGGACTTCTGGAACGGCCAGCCGGTCAAGACGCGCATGCTGGAACTGTGCGAAGCGCTGTCGAGCATGGGCGTCTGGGTGCGCCTGCACTATGTGTACCCCTACCCCAATGTCGACGACGTCATTCCGCTGATGGCCGCCGGCAAGCTGCTGCCCTACCTGGACATCCCCTTCCAGCACGCCAGCCCCAAGGTGCTCAAGTCCATGAAGCGCCCGGCGTTCGAGGACAAGACCCTGGCGCGCATCAAGCGCTGGCGCGAGATCTGCCCGGAACTGACCATCCGCTCCACCTTCATCGTCGGCTTCCCGGGCGAGACCGAGGAAGATTTCCAGTACCTGCTGGACTGGCTCACCGAAGCCCAGCTGGATCGCGTCGGCTGCTTCCAGTATTCGCCGGTCGAGGGCGCACCCGCCAACGAACTGGGCCTGGATCCGGTGGCGGACGAGGTCAAGCAGGAGCGCTGGGAGCGCTTCATGGCGCACCAGCAGGCCATTTCCGCGGCGCGCCTGCAGCTCAAGATCGGTCGCGAGATCGAGGTCTTGATCGATGAGGTGGACGAGCAAGGCGCCATCGGCCGCTCCTACGCCGATGCCCCGGAAATCGACGGCAACGTCTATGTCGACAGCGCCAATCCCCTCAAGCCGGGCGACAAGGTCTGGGTCCGGGTCACCGACGCCGACGAGTACGACCTCTGGGCAGAGACGCTCTGATCCCTAGCTAGTCGTGCAAACGGTGGGTGCCGGGCACATGGGCGTGCCCGGCCGCACTGCAACTGGAGGTGGTCGCTGACGGCGCCGCCGGCTGACCAAGTTCGCGCAGGATGCCGCAACGGTCACCCTCGCCCTCTCCCTGGCAGTGACGCCTCAGGGTCACCAGCTGCTCGCGCAGCTGATTCAATTCGCGAATGCGCACCTCGACATGATGCAGATGGGCGCCGATCAGGGCATCCACCTGGGCACAGCCGGGTTCGCTGGTGTCGCGCAGGGCCAGCAAGGCGCGAATCTCCTCCAGTGTCATGTCCAGCGAACGGCAATGGCGGACGAATACCAGACGCTCGACCTGAGTGTCGTCATAGCTGCGGTAATTACTACTGCTACGCGCTGCCGGGCTCAGCAGCCCCTCGCGCTCGTAGTAGCGGATGGTCTCGACCGCGCAATCGGTACGCCTGGCCAATTCGCCGATCTTCATCACTCTGTCTCGTTCTGCTGACGGACGCCCAGCCTGCGCCGCCGGCCGCTTCGGAGCAAGAGGCCACGGCGGTCGGGACGGTGCTGGACTGCGGCTTTTCTCGGAGGGGCGGCAGGTGAAACGCTGCGCTCGGGGAAGTGGCTGAGACCTGTGGCGGCTGGCCAGACAGCACGACGCCCCGGCGATGAGTGGGTCGCCGGGGCGTCGAGACAACAGCCAGCCTAGTTGGCGTTGTTCTGGTAAAGCGCGGAGACCCGATTCGGATGCTCCGACTGGAATTGCGTTTGCGCATTGGCACGGATCGATTTGTTCGATACGTCGCGGCTGGCTGCGGACGCCGTACCCGACAGCAGGCCCAGGAACAGGACGGCGACGATGGCTTGGACACCCAGGACTTTCATAGCGAATACCTCTTGGTTGTGCTGTTTCGATAGACACAGCGTACTCCCAGTACTAATTCGCCAAAAAGAGCGCTTTTCGAGAGTGATATTTACCTATAAGGCAAATATCACTGGGGAACTTCCCACCTGTTCCGAGCGTTGGCAATTTGGCCCAAGGGCTCTAGCCCAGCTATCGCAGCTCCCTCAGGTGCTTTTCCAGTCCCGTGGCGCGGCCGGCGCCGACGCTGGTCAGCTGGAAGAAGCCGTAGTCTTCCAGGTAGGTCCAGCGACTGCGCGGTCCGCTTCCCGCCTCCCCATGCTGGCACTCCAGGGTCTTGGCCCGCCCGCTGAGGCTGGCCAGCACCTTGCGTGCCTCGCCTTCGCCCACCACCTTGCAGGACAGCCTGATTTCGCGCTGCTCGGTGCCTTTGAGATTGCCGGTCAGGGATTGCCGCGCCTGATAGCCGATCTGGCTGCCCACGGCGAGGGCGCGCCAGTCGCCGCTGAAGCTCAGCTGGTCCAGGCTGGCCACTTCTTCCACCGGCAGATTGCCGTTGTCGATACGGGTACGGCGTACCAGATCGATCAGCCCGCGCCAGTTGAGCGAATCGACCCGGGCGGTCTTGCCCTGGGCACTGAAGCGCAGCAGTCCGGGCTGAGGGCCGGGGCTAACCTGCACCTCTTCGCGATAGGCATGGGTCTGGCCTTCGTAGCGACTTTCGCCCTCCTCCACGAAGCGCTGGACGGCCAGGCGCGGCGCGGGTAGCGCCTGCGCCTTTAGCACCTGCAGGGGCTGTGCCTGCGGCGTGGGCAATTCGCCGGGCGGCGGCGGTGCGGCCGGTGCGGCGGCGGCAGCCTTGACCCCATCCAGGCGTGGCGTGGCCAGCAAGGCATCCCGACGATCACAGGCGGCTTCCAACAGCGTACGCCGCTCGATCGGCGCCGCCGTGAAGGCCTCCTGGCCCTGGGCGCCCAACTGGCTGTCGGTTACCCGCCCGCGGTCGTCCAGGCCGTAGCGCGCCAGCAGCAGGTAACGACGCGCCGTGCAATCGGCGGCCAGGGACTCGCGCCACTGACGCACCGGGGCGCCGTAGCGCGGCGTCTGCACCGCGACGGCCAGTTGCTGACCGCCCCAGAAGCGGCGTACTCCGTTGGCATCCACCAGGCTGTTGCGGTCGATCACCAGGGTGTCACCGCCGGGGCCACTGGCGAGGGCGCGCCAGTCGGTGTTGGCTGGCTGGGCGCAGAGCGCCGCCACATCGGGACGCTGCTTGAGCGTCGCAACCTTGGCGGCGCTCAGCGGCAGGGGCGCGGCATAGGCATTCACCCGTCCGGGATAGACCCGCTGAGCACCATCGAGGTAGAGCAGTTCAGCCTGGTCGGCCGCGCAATCCAGCGACACCATGGCGAAACCGTCCTCTGCCAGGGCGAGCGCCAGCTGCAGGCGTGAATCCTCGCGCAGAACGCTTTCGGCGATGACCGGACGAGCGAAGAGGTCATCGGCACTGGTCGGAGGCTCGACCGGCGGCTGCTGAGTGCTGCAGCCAGCCAGTAGCGACAGCAGGCAAAGGGCGGAAAGACGGCTGGAGATCATGAATCCTCTCGACAGGGAACCGCGAAAGATGTCGCGAACAGCAAATTGACCTGAACGAAATGCGTCTGGCGCGGATCAATAAAGGAAGCATGCCGCTTGGCATGACCTCCCCCGTTTCCCCACACGAGGTGCATTTATGAATACCGATCAGATCATAGGCAATGCCAAGGACGCTACCGGCAAGGTCCAGGACAGTTTCGGCGCAGCGACCGGCAATGCCGACTGGCAAGCCGAGGGCAAGGCCCGTCAACTGGAAGGCAAGCTGCAAGAGCAATATGGCCAGGCCATCGACTGCGCGCGCAATGTGACCGCCGACAAGCCCTTCACTGCCCTGGCCATCGCTGGCGGTGTCGGTTTCGTGCTGGGCGTACTGCTTTCGCGCTCCTGATCGGAGACGCCGGGCTGGCCACCGCGCCAGCTCCACAGCAAAAAGGCCTGTCTAGACAGGCCTTTTTGCTGTGGAGCCCATTAACGTTCCAGCGTTACCAGGTGCTTGTGCACCGCGTCCACGATCTCGCCGATGTTGAACGGCTTCTGGAACACGGCATCGAACAGCTCCGAGCTCTCCTGGGCCAGATGTGCCTGGGCCCCGCTCATGAGGATGATGGGCAGGTGTTGCAGGCCCTGGCGTTCGCGTAACGCTTCCGCCAGCTCACGGCCATTCATCACCGGCATCATGAAGTCGGTGATGACCAGCGACGGTAGTTCTCGATCGAAGACATCAAGCGCTCGGCGGCCGTTGCTCGCCTTGACCACCATGTAGCCTTCGTCTTCAAGCGCGAAGGCCAGGATGTCCGCTATCAGAAATTCGTCATCGACTACCAGTATCGTCGTCATGTGGAGACTCTCCCAGCCGACGCGATCATGGTTGTATTGAGGGCATGGCTGAACCGGAAAGCACCTTCACCATGTCTTTGAACGCCTTTTTCAGTTCGATTCCCGAGTTGTCTATCACCATCTCGCGTAGCGAGGGGTCATACAGGCTATCCCGCACCTTGAGGATGGACAGAACTCTCTTGATCTCCGCCTCGGCCTCGACGAATCGCAGCAAAATCAGATTGTCCACCATGCTGGAAAGTTCGGGGGCCGGCGCTGATATATCCGCGCCAAACATGTCCCGTAATTCCCAGGTAGCTAGAACTGTGACGCCCTGGGTACGCAGCTCGTTCAGTAATGCACTGAAGTATTCGATGAGCCGCCCCTGTGGCAGCGCGAAGCGGGCAATGGCGCCCAGACTGTCGATCACCAGCCGTTTGATGCCGTGCTGCTCGACCAGCGCGAGCAGCTTCAGACCCACTTCGTCAAGGCGCAACTCGGTAGTGGGCTGCCAGTGCATGTGCAGTACGCCCTGATCGATACGGCCGGCCAGATCGAGCCCCAGGGCGTCGGCCTTGAGCTGCAGCCGCTCCGGCGGTTCATAGAAGCTGAACATCAGACCGGGGGCCTCGGGCGTGCAGGCGGCCAGGAAATTCAGCGCGATGGACGTCTTGCCGGCACCCGAGGGCCCCATGAGCAACGTGGTCGAGCTTTCCGGTAGCCCGTTCTCGATCATCGCATCCAGCGAGGCCACGCCGCTGGTCACGCGCTGGTGCCCAATGCGGTAGGTCGCGCCCTCCGAGGGATTGCGATAGAGCGTTTCCAACCGTGGAAACACGGTGATGCCGGCATCGGAGATGGTGAATTCGTGGAAGCCCGGCAACGCGCCGCTGCCGCGAGTCTTGCGCAGCGCCAGACGGCGGATGGTGCGACTGCCGATCTCTTCCTCGTGCAGGTCCAGCACGCCATCGACCATGGTGTGCTCCGGGCTGCCGTCTTCGAGACGCGCGCTGGTGAGAAAGATCACCGTGCAACCGGCAAAGGCCGCATGCCCCTGCAACTCCGCGATGAACTTCTTGGTGTCGATGGGCGTTTCCGCACGCGAGCGCGCATTGAGCAGACCATCCACCACCAGCAGACTGGCCTTCTGCCGGCTGATTTCCCGCCGCAGGAGACGCACGACCTCATCCAGCCCCTCGCCTTCCATGGTATCGAAGGCGCTCAGGTACTGGACCTGATCCCCGATGCAGGCGCGGTCGAAGAAATCCAGCGTGGAAAAGAACTGGAACATCCGCTCGTGGGTTTCCGACAGCATGGTCGCAAACAGCACCCGGCCACCGCCGCGCACATGGTTGAAGGCGATCTGATTGGCCATGATCGATTTGCCGGAGCCCGGACGGCCCTGGATGACATAGGACGCGCCTGCGACCAGGCCTCCCTTCAAGATCTCATCCAGCCCCTGGATACCGGTTACGACGCGCTCGAGTCGATTCAAGAACGATGCCTCAAACTAATGATGTGTCTGGGACGCCTGGACAAGCGCCCGGTGCTTCGCAGGCAAGAGCCTATAAGGGTGCTACCTAAATAGCCAGCTAGAGGGCCTGGTCTTGGCCGCGTTTGCGAATCAGTCCTTCCTGGGCTACCGAGGCCACCAGTTGGCCCGCGCGGTTGTAGATGCTGCCGCGGCACAGGCCACGCGCGCCGCCGGCCCAGGGACTGTCGATGGCGTAGAGCAGCCAGTCGTCCAGACGGAAATCGCGGTGGAACCAGACCGCATGGTCGAGGCTGGCGATCTGCAGCGAGCGATCCCAGAAACTGGTGCCATGAGGCAGCAGCGAACTGGGCAGCAGGTTGAAGTCCGAGGCATAGGCCAGCAGGTAGCGGTGCAGCGCCGGCGGGTCCGGCAAATCGCCCGTGGCGCGGAACCAGACATGGCGGACCGGCTCGGTCGGCTCCGGCTTGAAGGGATCGGTAAAGACCACCGGGCGCATCTCGATCGGCCGTGGCCCCAGCAGCTTGTCGCGCAGCGGCGCAGGGATCAGCTCGGCATAGCGCTGGGCATGGGCGATCTCCGACTGCAGGGTCTCGGGTGCGGGCACCTCCGGCATGGTCGTCTGGTGCTCGAAGCCAGGCTCCTCGACATGGAAGGAGGCGCTGCAGAAGAAGATCGGCTGCTCACCCTGGAAGGCCGTGACCCGGCGGGTGGAAAAGCTGCCGCCATCGCGGATGCGATCCACCTGGTAGGTCACCGGCTCGACCGCGGAACCGGCGCGCAGGAAGTAGCCGTGCAGGGAGTGCACGCGGCGCTCCACCGGCACGGTCTGACTGGCCGCCGACAGGGCCTGCCCCAGCACCTGTCCACCAAAGAGCTGCGGGAAGCCGAGATCCTGACTGCCGCCGCGATACAGATCGGGGGCCAGGGATTCGAGGGTCAGCAGATCGACCAGGTTGTCCAGCACCTTGCTCATGGGGAGGGTTCCTTGACAGAGAGTGATCATCATACGCAAAACCGGTCAAATCCTGCGCGTTCGCCTTGCTTTCAGACACTTTGCTCATCGTATGACGATAACTGGTGGAGCGTGTGGCCGCATAAGCGGTCACAATGAAGGTATCGCTGTCCGCTCGCAGGCTTCCTCTCCATGACCGAAACCGCCAATGCTTCGTCTCCCCACCCTTCCGCAGCGCAGATCGCGGAGCTGGGCAAGGGCCTCGGACACGACGACATCTTCTTTGCCGCCGTGAAGAAGACCCGGATGCCAATGATCGTGACGGATCCGCACCAGCCGGATAATCCGATCATCTTCGCCAACGAGTCCTTCCTGCGGACCACCGGCTATGCCCTGGACGAGGTGATGGGGCGCAATTGCCGCTTCCTGCAAGGGCCCGACACCCGCCCGGAGCACATCGCCGAAATCCGCAATGCCGTACGCGAACAGCGCGATTGCGACGTCGAGCTGCTGAACTACCGCAAGGACGGCTCGACCTTCTGGAATGCGCTGTTCATCTCGCCGGTGTTCGATCACGAGGGCCAGCTGCGCTACTACTTCGCCTCGCAGCTGGATGTCTCCCGTCGGCGCGATGCCGAAGACGCCCTGCGCCAGGCGCAGAAGATGGAAGCCCTGGGCCAACTCACCGGTGGCATCGCCCACGACTTCAACAACCTGCTGCAGGTGATGGTCGGCTACCTGGATATCCTGAGGATCAACCTGGACCGTCCGGAACTGGACAAGGACAAGGCCAAGCGCCATGTCGACAACACCCGCGACGCGGTGAATCGGGCGGCGACCCTGACCCAGCAGCTGCTGGCCTTTGCTCGCAAGCAACGCCTGACCGGGCGCGCGGTGGACCTGAACAAGCTCATCAATGCCCGCCAGGGGCGCCTGGCCCAGGCGCTGGGAGGGCCCTTCCGCTTTGTCTTCCGCCCGGCACCGGCGCTGTGGAACTGCCGTCTCGATCCGATCCAGCTGGAAACGGCGCTGCTCAATATCGTCGACAACGCCCGCCTGGCCATGCAGGAGCGAGGCGCCGGCACCCTGACCCTGGAAACCCTCAACGTCGAGGTCAATGGCCAGGACCTGGCCCACGGTGGCCTGGCCCAGGGGCATTATGTCTGCATCGCCCTGACCGACACCGGCAGCGGCATGTCCACCGATGTGCTCGGGCGCGCCTTGGACCCCTTCTTCACCACCCGCGACGAAGGCCAGGGCAGCGGTCTGGGCCTGTCCATGGTCTATGGCTTTCTCAAGCAGTCGGGCGGTCTGGTCAGGCTCTATTCCGAGGTAGGCATAGGTACCTCGGTGCGCCTCTACTTCCCGGTTTCCGAAGAGGAGGCGCGCGAGCACCCGACGCCCCTGCCGACCCCGCACGAGGACGGCGGTGGCTCCGAGACCATCCTGGTGGTGGATGACAGACCGGACGTGGCGGCACTGGCCCAGGCCATCCTGGAGGAGACCGGCTACCAGGTGCTGGTCGCCCACAATGGCCAGCAGGCGCTGGATATCCTTGCCCGCGAACCCGCTGTCGATCTGTTGTTCAGCGATCTCATCATGCCGGGCGGCATGAATGGCGTGATGCTGGCCAAGGAGGCCCAGCGGCGACAGCCCGAGTTGCGCATCCTGCTGACCACGGGTTATGCCAACAACGCGCTGGAACTCGAAGAAGGCAACGGCGAACGCTTTCCGATTCTCAACAAGCCCTATGGTCGCCAGGACCTGACCCGCTGGATCCGTCGCATGCTGGACAGCGGCCAGCCATGAAGGACGAGGCCCTGGAGCACGAGCCCGCCAGCTGCGACACCGGGCAGAATGGCCCGGTGGACCTCCAGAGCTTTCTGGCCTGCCTGGAGCGGGTCGGCAACAGCCCGAACCAGGTCTCGGTGCAGCACCTGATCGATGCCATCGGCAGCCGCTCCTTCGGCTCCATGATTCTCTTGCCGGGGGTGCTGGCGATCTCGCCGCTGACTGGCATTCCCGGTATCGCCACCGCCATTGCCGTCTTCGTGATGCTGGTGAGCGGCCAGCTGCTGCTCGGCCGGGATCACTTCTGGCTGCCGCGCTGGGTGCTGCAGCGCTCGGTTTCGCGCGGCAAGCTGCGCAAGTCGCTGCGGCTGCTGCAGAGGCCGGCGCGCTGGGTGGACAAGGTGGTCAAGTCGCGACTGCGGGTGCTCACCTCGCGTCCGGCGCACTTCGTCACCGCCCTGCTGTGCATCCTGATCGCCGCGACCATGCCGGTGCTGGATCTGGTGCCCTTCGCCAACACCACGGCGGGACTGGCATTGACCTCCTTCGCCCTGTCGCTGATCGCCCGCGATGGCCTGCTGTTCCTTCTGGCACTGGGTTTCTGTACCGGCATCCTCTGGTTCATCCTGGAGCTCCTGGTGTTTTGAGCACGCGACTGCCGCTGGTCTACCACGAGGACTACAGTCCGCCCTTCCCCGCGGGCCATCGCTTTCCGATGGAGAAATTCCGCCTGCTGCACGAGCACCTGAGCGCCAGCGGCATCCTCGGCACGGACAACTGGCAGCGCCCCGAACTCTGCCCGGACGAGGTGCTGGCGCTGGCCCATGCGCCCGCCTACATCCGCGCCTTCCAGGCCGGCGAGCTGGCGCCGCCGCTGCAGCGCCAGCTGGGCCTGCCGTGGAGCGAAGCCCTGGTGCGCCGCACCATCCGCGCCGTGGGCGGCTCCCTGCTCACCCTGGAGCTGGCACTGCGCCATGGCCTGGCCTGTCACCTCGCCGGGGGTACCCATCATGCGCACCACGACTATCCGGCCGGCTTCTGCATCTTCAACGATCTGGCGATCCTGTCGCTGTCGCTGCTGGAAAGCGGGCGCGCCGGGCGGGTGCTGATCCTGGACTGCGACGTCCACCAGGGCGATGGCACGGCACGCATCCTCGCCGGGGTGCCGGACGCCGTCACCGTCTCGCTGCACTGCGCCACCAACTATCCGGCGCGCAAGGCACAGAGCGACTGGGACATCCCCTTGCCCCGCGGCCTGGACGACGCCGGCTATCTCCAGGTCCTCGACGAGGCCCTGGGCTACCTGCTGCCCCTTCATCAGCCCGACGTGGTGCTCTACGACGCCGGCGTCGACGTCCACCGAGATGACGCCCTGGGCTATCTGGACCTGACCGATGCCGGTCTCGCCGCCCGGGACGGTTTCGTCTTGCGACGCTGCCTGGCGGCGGATATACCGGTCGTAGGGGTGATCGGCGGCGGCTATTCCGCCGATCGCCTGGCCCTGGCCCGCCGGCACGGCATCCTCCATCACACCGCGACCCAGGTCTGGCAGGAACTGGGCCTGACCTGAACAGGAGTTTTCATGAGCAAGACCGTCAAGACCTCTGAATCCAGCCAGGCGCGCCTGGCAGTACTGATCGATGCCGACAACGCGCCAGCTGCCATCGTCGACGGCCTCATGGCCGAGATCGCGCGCTTCGGCGTGGCCAGCGTCAAGCGCATCTATGGCGACTGGACCCAGCCGCAACTCAACAGCTGGAAGAAGGTGCTGCTCGACCATTCCATCCAGCCGGTGCAGCAATTCGGCTACACCAAGGGCAAGAATGCCACCGACAGCGCCCTGATCATCGATGCCATGGACCTGCTCTACACCCGTCGCTTCGACGGTTTCTGCCTGGTTTCCAGCGACAGCGATTTCACCCGCCTGGCGGCGCGGCTGCGCGAGGAAGGGCTGACGGTCTATGGCTTCGGCGAAGAAAAGACCCCGGACCCCTTCGTCTCGGCCTGCGACAGATTCATCTACACCGAGATCCTCAGGTCCAAGCCGCGGGAAGAGCCGCGGGAAGCCACCAGCACCTCCGACAAGCCGGCTACCACCAACCGCGGCAAGCCCAAGCTGAGCACCATCCTCAAGCTCATCGAACAGGCGGTGGAAGACGCCTCCGACGAAGGCGGCTGGGCCAATCTGGGCCTGGTCGGCACCAACCTGGGCAAGGTGCGTCCGGATTTCGACGCTCGCCTCTATGGGCATCGCAAATTCAGCGGCCTGGTCAAGGCCCATGGCGATCGTTTCGAGGTGCAGGAGCGCGACCCCGCCGATGGCAGCGCGGGCAAGGCCGTCTATATCCGCAACCGCTGACGCCGCTGCGCCTGCCCGGCTCTGGCCTGGGCACTGGCGGCGAAAAGTCGCGATCGGTCGCCATCGGGTTGCCATACCACCGGTCAGACGTCGCGGAACCGCTCGGCGGACGGCGGCCTCCACCCTAGGTGAATGCAGCCCTACGGAGACCGCCATGCGAGCCTTGACCTACCACGGTGCCCACGATGTCCGCGTCGATACCGTGCCTGATCCGACCATCCAAGACGCCGACGACATCGTCCTACGGGTGACCGCCACGGCCATCTGCGGCTCGGACCTGCACCTCTATCGCGGCAAGATTCCCACCGTGGAGCACGGTGATATCTTCGGCCACGAATTCATGGGCATCGTCGAGGAAACCGGTTCGGCGGTCACGGCCGTGCAGAAAGGCGATCGGGTGGTGATCCCCTTCGTCATCGCCTGTGGCAGCTGCTTTTTCTGCAACCAGGATCTCTATGCCGCCTGTGAGACCACCAATACCGGTCGTGGCGCCATCCTCAACAAGAAGCAGATTCCGCCGGGCGCGGCGCTGTTCGGCTTCAGCCATCTCTATGGCGGCGTGCCCGGTGGCCAGGCCGAATACGTGCGCGTACCCAAGGCCAATACCGGTCCCTTCAAGGTACCCGGCACCCTGGCCGACGAGAAGGTACTGTTCCTGTCCGACATCCTGCCCACCGCCTGGCAGGCGGTACTCAACACCGGCATCGGTCAGGGCTCCAGCATCGCCATCTATGGCGCCGGACCGGTCGGCCTGCTGTCCGCCGCCTGTGCGCGGATGCTGGGTGCCGAGCGCATCTTCATGGTCGACCACCACCCCTATCGCCTGGCCTATGCGCAGCAGACCTATGGCGTCATCCCGATCAACTTCGACGAAGACGACGATCCGGCGGCGACCATCATCGAACAGACGCCTGGCAAGCGCGGCGTCGACGGCGTGGTCGATGCTGTGGGCTTCGAGGCCAAGGGCAGCACCACCGAGACCATCCTCGCCAACCTCAAGCTGGAAGGCAGCAGCGGCAAGGCCCTGCGTCAGTGCATCGCTGCGGTACGGCGTGGTGGCACCGTGAGTGTCCCAGGCGTCTATGCCGGCTTCATCCATGGCTTCCTGTTCGGCGACGCCTTCGACAAGGGCCTGACCTTCAAGATGGGCCAGACCCACGTGCAGCGTTATCTGCCGGAATTGCTCGAACACATCGAGCGCGGCGATCTCGCTCCTGAGGCGATCATTACCCACCGGATGTCCCTGGAGCAGGCGGTCGAGGGCTACAAGATCTTCGACAAGAAGCAGGAGGACTGCCGCAAGGTGATCCTCACGCCCGGGCGCAGTGAACCGCTGATTCCGGAGCGCTTGGAAGAACCCCTGGCGGCACCCCTGGGTCAGGCTGGCGTGGTCTAAGAGCCTAGCACCTCGCGTACAATGGCGGCTTTCCGTAGCTCCTGGATGCCGCCATGTCTCTCTCCCCCGCCACCCCTGCCGTCGTTGTCATCGGGGGTGGCCCCGCCGGGTTGATGGCGGCCGAGACCTTGGCCGCCGCCGGCATCTCCGTAGACCTCTTCGACGCCATGCCCTCCGTTGGCCGCAAGTTCCTGCTCGCCGGCGTGGGCGGCATGAACATCACCCATGCCGAAGAGCAGGCCACCTTCCGCCGGCGCTATCGCGAGCGCGAAGGCGACGTCAGCACCTGGCTCGATGCCTTCGACAGCGATGCCCTGCGCGCCTGGATCCATGAGCTGGGCATCGAGACCTTCGTCGGTACCTCGGGTCGGGTATTTCCCGCCGACATGAAGGCCGCGCCCCTGCTGCGTGCCTGGCTGCATCGGCTGCGCGACCAGGGCGTGCGCATCCATACCCGCAGCCGCTGGCTGGGCTGGGACGCCGAGAACCGACTGCGCCTGGCGACCCCGGAGGGCGAGCGTCTCTTGCGGCCCCAGGCCTGTGTGCTGGCGTTGGGCGGCGGCAGTTGGCCGCGCCTGGGCTCGGACGGTGCCTGGCAGGCCTTGCTGGCCGAACGTGGCGTCACACTGCGACCGCTGGAACCAGCCAACTGTGGTTTCGAGGTGGCCGGCTGGAGCGACTTCCTCAGGACTCGTCATGCCGGCGCGCCAGTAAAGCCCGCCGCCCTGGCCCTGCCCGGCCAACCGCCGCGCCAGGGCGAATTCGTCCTTACCGAGACCGGCATCGAGGGCAGCCTGGTCTATGCGCTGTCCGCAGAGATCCGCTCGGCCATCGAACGCGACGGCCAGGCAACCTTGACCCTGGATCTGGCACCCCAGCGCGACCTTGCCGAACTCGGCCGGGCACTCGCCAAGCCACGCGGCAGCCAGTCCCTCGCCAATCACCTGCGGCGTCACGCCGGGATCGACGGCGCCCGGGCCGCCCTGCTTCGCGAGCTGGCCCCGCCGGAAACGTTCCAGGACATGGCTCGGCTGGCCCAGGCCTGCAAGGCCCTGCCCCTCACCGTGGTCAGACCACGCCCCCTGGCGGAAGCCATCAGCAGCGCGGGCGGCGTGCCCCTGGAAGCCCTGGACGAGGGCCTGATGTTCCGGCAATTGCCTGGCGTGTTCTGCGCCGGCGAGATGCTCGACTGGGAAGCGCCCACCGGTGGCTATCTGCTCACGGCCTGCTTCGCCAGCGGCCGCGCAGCGGGCCGGGGCGTGCTGCGCTGGCTGGCCGCTGGCGGCAGGTCGGCCTGAGCGGCCCCGTCGCGATGCGCCGCTCCCGCTCGGACACCAGAGCTGGAGCCTGACCGCTGGCGGCCCGGTCCGCTTCCTCTGACCGTAGCTTCGCAGGCCCCCTTTGCGTTTGGTCATCGCGCCTCCTGCCCAGCTACAGCCTGCTTTGATGCTGGACGATCAGGCGCGGTAGTCTAGGCCGAGACCACGGCAATCATCATGGATCCATGCCACCTTCCCAGGCGTTGTCGGAATTCAGGCAGTTGTTGCGCGATCTGGCGGGAGATCTCCGCCAGTTCGGCCGCGACCGTCGCCGTCTGGTCGACGAACTGGAAACCCTGACCTCGGTCTTGCTGGCGATCCTGCTCGGCCATGTGGCCGGGGTTCAGCATGTCGGCTTGGCGGCTTTCAGCGGCTATATCGTGATGAGGTCAGATGTCCGCGACAGCTTCGCGCGCGGCTGCCTGCGGGTGCTGGGTACCTGTATCGGTGCCGCCGGCGCCTTGCTGGTCCTGCGTCACCTGCAGCTGAACCCCTACGAGCAGGCTCTACTGCTGGGCACCGTGGGCAGCATCACCCTCTATCTGACACTGGTGGGCCGCTATGGCTACGCCTGGTTGCTGGGCGGCCTCACCTACGCCATGGTGGTCCTGGCGAGCCTCCAGGCGCCCGATCAGCTCGAGCAATACGCCCTGTCGCGCCTGTTGGAAGTGGCGCTCGGCACCTCGGCCTGCGTAGTGGTGAGCGCGCTTTCTACCTACGGCGTCCGTGCCCGCTTATGGCCCAAGGCACCAGCCACGGTAGCCCAACCGTCGCGCACCCTGGGTGTCTGGCAGCCGCTGGCATTGCGCCATGCGCTGCAGGGGGGGCTGGCCCTGGCCCTGCTGGCGTTGGGCGCGACGGGGAAGATCGAGGTGGACATGAGCCAGGCCGCCATCACCATCCTGGCGGTCATGGTCGTTCCCTTCGACGGCCTGAGCAGCGCCGGCAAGGCGGTCTCCAGAAGGCTGTTGCATCGAATGCTCGGCTGCCTGCTCGGCGGCGGCCTGGCGGCCATTCTGCTGCTGGTCAGCCAGGACAGTCTCTGGCTGACGCTGGCGGGCGTCACGCTCGGCGTGCTGATCGGCAGACACCTCGAGAACGGCCCACTGGGTATCGGCTATCTCGGCATGCAGTTCGCGCTGGCGTTTCTGGTGGTGATGGTGCCTGACCACTATGACCATATCGACCCGGTGGCGGGCATGGCGCGGCTGGGCGGTATCCTGCTGGGTTTTCTGGTGCTGGAGCCGGTGTACTGGATCTCGACCTGGCTGATCAGACGCCTGTCAGCCTCGAGAACCTAGCAAGCGGCCGCGCTGAGCTCAGGCCGGGCGCTCGACGAACTCGGTGGCCGGCGAGCCATCGGCATTGTGCTGGCGGATCACTGCCGGCCGCCCTTCCTCATCCAGCAGCACCTGGCCGATACCGGCGCCGTTCCACAGACGCTCGCCGGCCTCGCGCCGATCCGGCAGGCGTGGCTGCAGTTCCCAGCGGCGGCGCTTGGTAAAGCCGTTGAGCGGCGACCAGGGCGCATAGAGCCAGCGATTGAGTCGGTCCAGGGTCGCCAGCAGGCGCGGCGGAAATTCGTTCTTGATGCCGCTGCTGGTGATCTGCCAGAGCCGCGGCTCGCCCCGTCGGTCACGGATGCGGATGTCGTAGACGAAGGAATAGTGCACGTCGCCGGAGAGCACCACGTAGTTGCCCGGGGTGCGCCGGTGCCGAAAGATGTTGAGCATGGTCCTGGCCGCACCGGGGTGGGCCATCCAGTTCTCGGCGTCCACCATCAGCGGCTGGCCGAACCAGGTGAAGATACGCTGCACCGCCTCGATCAGCTTGACGCCGAACATGGGCGCGGCCGAGACGATCACCGCCGAGGGATGGTCCAGCAGGTCCTGCTGCAATTCGCAGAGGGCTTCCCAGTCCATCAGGCCCGACGGATGCTCCAGGCGTCTTTCGCTGCGCCAGCGGCGGGTGCGGGTGTCAAGCACGATCAGCGGCGGGTCGGTCTTGAGCACATAGTGCCACCCCTGGAAGCGCAGCAGGTCGTCGATGCAGCTGTTCTGCACCGGGCAATCCAGCATGCCGTCGCCGCCCGCCGTGTCCAGCAGGCGGGCGGTGACCGCGAGGGGTTCGGCGACCGCTTCCGGAGCGTTGCCCCAGGCCTGGCAGAGCAGGTAGGCCAGCAGCGCATTGCCGAGGATGCGCCGGGAAAAGGGGTGACCGTAGGCGGTCTCTTCCCAGCGGGCCGACAGATTCCAGTCGTCGGTGACGTCGTGGTCGTCGAAGATCATCAGCGTCGGTACCCCGGCCAGGGCTCGTGCCGCCTGGGGCAGGGTTGCGACGAAGCCGTCGATGCAGCGCGATTCGGCGGCGTAACGCTCACTGTCCTTGGCGTCCAGCGCCGGCGGCACGACCTCGATCAGGGTCCAGGGCGTCGGCGACCAGCAGAGCAGATAGAGCGCCAGCACCTCGCTCAGGGTCACCAGGTGATTGTGCGCATTGGTGGAAGTGAAGATCGGCTTCTCCACCCCGCCAAAGAATTTCTCGCGCAGCGCCCGGTTGGACTTGAAGGCCGGCAGCAGGTCTTCGCGGTGATAGAGGTTGGCCGGATGGGCCATCAGGGCGTCGCTGTCCGCCACCACCGCGCCTTCGAGGTACTCGCCATGGAGGCCGAGGCCGCAGATCAGCGCCTGCACCGCCAACAGCATCGGCCCGGCGACATCGTCGGCATAGACCTGATCGCCGGTGAGCAGCAGGGCCGCGGGCCGCTCTTCGGGGGTTGTGCAGGCCTGCAGCAGGCGATCCACTGCGATCAGGCCATCGGCCGAGGCGTGATGAGGCTTGCGGCAGGAGCCGTGAAGCAGATGATCGAAACGCGCGCGCAGCACGAAGCGTGGCAGCTCGCTCTCCGTGGAGAGCAGGTGCGGCGCCCAATCGCGAATCCCGCCTGCGGCCAGCCGCACGTCGTACTGGATGAAGGCGTCGACCGGCAACGCGGCGTCCGGCCGAACATCGATCAGTTGCAGATAGGCGTGCTCGCCCAGGCGCAGGCACCGCACCTCGGCCTGAGCCCCGAGCTCGACCTCGCCCTGCCATAGCCGTGGGACAGGCGCCTCGGCCGTGGTGGTTACCAGCCAGAGCAGCAACCGGGAGGCCTCGGTGCGCCGCAGCAGCGGGCCGGCCAGGACCGGGGGCAAGGTAGGGGTAGCGCTCATGGGGTCTCCTGTAGCCACGGAACTGACCACTATGCCGTGTCGGGATTCCGCCTGCAGCCGCCGCCTGGCTACAAAGTTTGAGCACGCGTCACAGTCGGCCTAGAATTCGCTCCCTTTTCGTCGCCTTCCGGGCCCGTCATGACCTTTGCCGACCTCGGCCTCATAGATCCGCTGCTGCAGGCGCTCAGCGCCCTGGAGCACAGCTCCCCTACCCCGATCCAGCGCCAGGCCATCCCGGCGGTGCTGGCCGGTCGCGACCTGCTGGCCGCCGCCCAGACCGGCACCGGCAAGACTGGCGCCTTCGGCCTGCCGCTCCTGCAGCGACTGGTGCAGGAAGGCCCGCCGGTTGCGCCCAACCATATCCGGGCGCTGATCCTGACCCCCACCCGCGAGCTGGCCGAACAGGTCCATGCCAGTCTGCGCGACTACGCCCAGCACCTGCCACTGCGCACCGCAGTGGCCTACGGGGGCGTCAGCATCAATCCGCAGATGATGAAGCTGCGCAAAGGCGTGGACGTGCTGGTGGCGACCCCCGGGCGCCTGCTCGACCTGTTCAGCCAGAACGCCGTGCGCTTCGACCAGGTGCAACTGCTGGTACTGGACGAAGCCGATCGCATGCTCGACCTGGGCTTTTCGCGGCAGCTGGGCGAGTTGTTCGTCATGCTGCCGCGCAAGCGCCAGACCCTGCTGTTCTCGGCGACCTTCTCCGACGCCGTGCGCCAGCTGGCCGCGCCCGTTCTGCGCGATCCCCAAACGATCGACGTGAGTCCGCGCAACACCGCTGCCGTCACGGTCAAGCAATGGGTGGTGCCGGTCGACAAGAAGCGCAAGACCGAACTCTTCCTGCACCTCTATCGCAGCGGTCGCCACGGCCAGGTGCTGGTGTTCGCCAAGACCCGCAAGGGTGTGGAGCAGCTGGTGGAGGCGCTGCAGGCCGAAGGTCTGGCCGCGGAATCCATCCATGGCGACAAGCCCCAGCCCGCGCGGCTGCGCGCCCTCGCCCGCTTCAAGGCCGGCGAGGCGGACATCCTGGTGGCCACCGATGTGGCTGCCCGTGGCCTGGACATCCAGGACCTGCCACTGGTGGTCAACCTGGACCTGCCCATCGTTGCCGAAGACTACGTCCACCGCATCGGCCGGACCGGGCGCGCCGGCAACCAGGGCCAGGCGGTGTCCCTGGTCTGCGCGGACGAAGTGGAGCAGTTGGCCGCGATCGAGACGCTGATCGGCCAGGTCCTGCAGCGCCGCGACGAGCCGGACTTCGTCCCCGATCACCGGGTCCCGGAAACCCGACCCAATGGCCTGGTCGTGAAGAAACCCAAGAAGCCGAAGAAGCCCAAGGTGGGCGCGCCGGTATCGGACAAGCCCCTGGGTCGCTGGGTGGAAGACGGCAAGCCGAAGGTCAAGTCGGTGCGCAAGTCGCCCGGCTTCGGCAAGCCGCGCAAAAAGCCCTGAGGCGTGGGGGTGGTGCTAGCGGTGAAGCGACGGTAGACGGATGATCGCGGCCAGGGCTGCGATAGACCGTAGGTTGGGCTGAGACGGCTTCATCGTCGAAGGCCAACATTGCCAGCCCCCTGAGGCAAGACCTGTTGGGCTTCGCTGCGCTCAACCCAACCTACGATAACTACGACACATCCCGTAGTCTGGAAAATCGCGCAGCGTTTTTCGGGGATGGAATGGTGGAACAGGTGGATGACGCAGCACCGTCATCCACCTGAACTCAGACCTATTCCGTCAAGCGCCAGGTGGTGCCGCCCTTGCCGTCTTCCAGCACCACGCCGAGGGCGGTGAGCTGGTCGCGGATGCGGTCGGATTCCGCCCAGTTCCTTTCCGCGCGCGCGCTCAGGCGCGCCTGGATCAGGGCCTCGACCTCGGCCGCATCCACCCGCCCCGCCGCGTCGGCCCGCAGGAAGGCTTCCGGCTCCAGCTGCAGCACGCCCAGCACCTCGCCCAGTTCGCGCAGACGCCCGGCCAGACCAGCCGCCGCAGCAGGATCGCTCTCGCGCAGGCGGTTGATCTCGCGGGCCAGTTCGAACAGCACGCCACAGGCGCCGGCGGTGTTGAAGTCGTCGTCCATGCACTGGGCGAAGCGCTCGGCGTAGCTTTCGCCGCCTTGCGCCGGCGCCTGGGGCAGGCCCTTGAGCGAATGGTAGAAGCGCTCCAAGGCGCCCTTGGCTTCGCGCAGGTTGTCTTCCGAGTAGTTGATCGGACTGCGGTAGTGGCTGGCGATCAGCAGGTAGCGCACCACCTCGGGGTGGTACTTCTCCAGCACCTCGCGCAGGGTGAAGAAGTTGCCCAGCGACTTGGACATCTTCTCGCCATTGATGGTGATCATCCCGCAGTGCAGCCAGGCGTTGGCATAGGTCTTGCCGGTAGCCGCCTCGCTCTGGGCGATCTCGTTCTCGTGGTGCGGGAATTCCAGGTCGTTGCCGCCGCCGTGGATGTCGAAGGTCTCGCCCAGGCAGCAGGTGGACATCACCGAGCACTCGATGTGCCAGCCCGGCCGCCCGGCGCCCCAGGGCGACGGCCAGCTCGGCTCGCCCGGCTTGGCGGCCTTCCACAGCACGAAGTCCAGCGGATCTTCCTTGGCCTCGCCCGGCTCGATGCGGGCACCGATGCGCAGATCCTCGACGCGCCGCCGCGACAGCTTGCCGTAGCCGGCGAAGCGATTAACCCGGTAGTAGACGTCGCCATTGCCGGCGGCATAGGCGTAGCCCTTGTCGATCAGGGTCTGGATCATGGCGTGCATGCCATCGATGTGATCGGTGGCGCGCGGCTCCCGATCGGGCTTGCGGATATTCAGCCGCGCCTCGTCCTCGTGCATCGCCTCGATCATCCGCGCCACCAGGTCGGTGAAGGGCTCACCGTTGGCATTGGCGCGATTGATGATCTTGTCGTCGATGTCGGTGATGTTGCGCACATAGGTCAGGTCGTAGCCGCTATGCCGCAACCAGCGCGTGATGACGTCGAAGGCCACCATGCTGCGACCATGACCCAGGTGGCAGTAGTCGTAGACGGTCATGCCGCAGACGTACATGCGCACCTGCCCCGGCACCAGCGGCGTGAAGGCTTCCTTGGTCTTGGTCAGGGTGTTGTAGAGGTGCAGCGCCATCATTGCCCCCAGGAATCGCGCAGGGTCACGGTGCGGTTGAACACCGGCTTGCCGGGCGCCGAATCCTTGGGATCGACGCAGAAGTAGCCCTCGCGCTCGAACTGGAAGCGGTCTTCTGGCTGGGCCTGGGCCAGCGACGGCTCGGCGCGGCAGCCCTGGAGCACCACCAGGGAATCGGGGTTGATGTTGTCGAGGAAGCTGCCGCCCTCTTCGCTCTTCTCCGGCTGCGCCGAACGGAACAGGCGATCGTAGAGGCGCACCTCGCACTCCACGCTACCCTCGGCTGGCACCCAGTGGATCACGCCCTTGACCTTGCGGCCCTCGGGATTCTTGCCCAGGGTGTCCGGGTCGTAGCTGCAGCGCAGTTCGACGACGGTGCCGTCGGCATCCTTGATGGCCTCGTCGGCACGGATCACGTAGCTGCCGCGCAGGCGCACCTCGCCACCCGGCTCCAGGCGCTTGTAGCCCTTGGGCGGATTCTCTTCGTAGTCACCCTGGTCGATGTACAGCTCGCGGGTGAAGGGCAGCTGGCGCACACCCAGATCCTGCTTGGGGTGCCGCGCCAGTTCCAGGTGCCCCACCTGGCCCTCGGGGTAGTTGGTGATCACCACCTTGAGCGGCTTGAGCACGCACATGGCGCGCGGGGCGTTCTGGTCCAGGTCCTCGCGGATGGCGAATTCCAGCATGGCCACGTCGACCACGCCGTTGGAGCGGGTCACGCCGATCATCTCGCAGAAGTTGCGGATGGCGGCCGGGGTATAGCCGCGACGGCGATAGCCCGACAGGGTCGACATGCGCGGGTCGTCCCAGCCGTGCACGTGGCCTTCGTCCACCAGCTGCTTGAGCTTGCGCTTGCTGGTGACGGTGTAGTTCAGGTTGAGGCGGGCGAATTCGTACTGGCGTGGCTGGGCCGGCACCGGCAGCTTGGCGAGGAACCATTCGTACAGCGGGCGATGGTCCTCGAACTCCAGGGTGCAGATGGAGTGGGTCACGCCTTCCAGGGCATCGGACTGGCCATGGGTGAAGTCATAGCTCGGATAGATGCACCAGGCATCGCCGGTCTGGTGGTGATGGGCGTGGCGGATGCGATAGAGGATGGGATCGCGCAGGTTCATGTTGGGCGAGGCCATGTCGATCTTGGCGCGCAGCACCTTTTCGCCGTCCTTGAATTCGCCGGCCTTCATGCGGGCGAAGAGGTCCAGGTTCTCGGCCACCGAACGGTCGCGGAAAGGACTGTTGCGACCCGGCTCGGTAAGGCTGCCGCGGTATTCGCGGGCCTGCTCGGGGGTGAGGTCGCAGACGTAGGCCAGGCCCTGCTCGATCAGGTTGACGGCCCAGGCGTAGAGCTGGTCGAAGTAGGCGGAGGCATAGCGCACCTCGCCGGCCCAGTCGAAGCCCAGCCAGTGCACGTCGCTCTTGATGGCGTCGATGTATTCCTGGTCTTCCTTGGCCGGGTTGGTGTCGTCGAAGCGCAGATGGCAGTCGCCGCCGAATTCCTTGGCCAGGCCGAAGTTGACGCAGATCGACTTGGCGTGGCCGATGTGCAGGTAGCCGTTGGGCTCCGGCGGGAAACGGGTGACGATCTTGGCCTGCTTGCCGGCGTCCAGGTCAGCCTGGACGATCTGCCGCAGGAAATGCGCGGGGGCGGCTTTGGCGGCGGTGGACGAGTCGGAAGTCGGCTTGCTCATGGGATCCTTAACTGGGCAGACGCACGGCCAGGGTAGGCCGGGCAAAGGTAAACCCGTATCATAGCCCAACCCGTCAAGTCCCGGCGAAACCCTTGAGGCCCTCGCCGGGTCTGGATGCTGTCCCCCCTAGCTACGGATTCGCTGCCATGATCAAGCTGCACACCAACCACGGCGTCATCACCCTGGAACTCTTCGAGGACAAGGCGCCCGAAACCGCGGCCAACTTCAAGGAATACGTCAAGAGCGGTCACTACGACGGCACCATCTTCCACCGTGTGATCAGCAACTTCATGGTCCAGGGCGGTGGTTTCGAGCCCGGCATGAAGCAGAAGCCGACCCGCGCCCCGATCAAGAACGAGGCCAACAACGGCGTCTCCAACGCCATCGGCACGGTCGCCATGGCCCGCACCATGGACCCGCATTCCGCCTCGGCGCAGTTCTTCATCAACGTGTCCGACAACACCTTCCTCAACCACACCGCCCCCACCAGCCAGGGCTGGGGCTATGCGGTGTTCGGCAAGGTCGTCGAGGGCATGGACGTGGTCAACGCCATCAAGGGCGTCGCCACCACCAGCAAGGCCGGTCACCAGGACGTGCCGAGCGAAGACGTGATCATCGAGAAGGCCGAGATCGTCGAGTGATTCTACTGGTCTCCGACCTGCATCTCGAACCGCAACGCCCGGACCTGGTCCGGGCGTTTTTGCATTTCCTCCAGAACCGCGCCCGCGGTGCCGAGGCGCTGTACATCCTTGGGGATCTGTTCGAGGCCTGGATCGGCGATGATGCCATGGGACTTTTCGAGCAGGAGATCGCCACCGCCCTGCGCCAGCTGGCCGACAGCGGTACGGCCGTCTACCTGATGCATGGCAATCGCGACTTCCTCATCGGCAAGGCCTTCTGCCGCCAGGCGGGTTGCCGCCTGCTGGCGGATCGCCATATCGCCGACTTCCAGGGTCGCCGGGTACTGCTGATGCATGGCGATACCCTCTGCACCCGCGACGAGGGCTACCAGAAGCTGCGCCGCATTCTGCGCAACCCCATCACCCTCTTCGTCCTGCGCCACCTGCCGCTGGCCAGCCGCCAGAAGCTGGCGCGCAAGCTGCGCAGCGAGAGTCGCCAGCAGACCCGGGCCAAGGCCATGGACATCACCGATGTCACTGAGTCCGAGGTCGAGCGGGAAATGCGTGCCGCCCAAGTGACGACGCTGATCCACGGCCATACCCACAGGCCCACCCGCCATGAGCTGCTGCTCGATGGCCAGCCGGCCGAACGTGTAGTGTTGGGCGATTGGGACCGTTGCGGCTGGGTGCTGGAAGCCAGCGAAGCGGGCCTTACCCAGGTCGATTTCGCCCTCGACGAACGGTAATGGTGCGACCAGGCAGGCCTGGCTCTCTTGCAGCAAGTCCCTGACTGGTAATGCGATTTTGCTCGGCTACTCGATCATGGCCGTCCTGCCTGCGACCGATCGTCACATGACAGCTACAGAAATCCGCACAGGCGACCGATGACGAGGGTGTAAGGAGATGTAACCCTTTTCCGCGGAGACGCCCATGCAACTCGACACCCTGTTTGCCCAGCTGCACAACCTGCCCAACGTCCCCGAAGTGGCGCAGGTCCTGATCCAGCAGTTCGACGACCCCAACACCAGCATCGAAACCCTGTCGCGCACCGTGTCGCGCGATCCGGTCATCGCCGCCAAGGTATTGCGCTTGGCCAATTCGGCGCGCTTCCGTGGCGCCCGTGAATCCACCAGCATCGAAGATGCCGCCCTGCGCCTGGGTTTCAACACCCTGCGCACCCTGGTCCTGGCCTCGGCCTTCGCCAGCGGCTTCAAATCCGCGCCCGGCTTCGATCTGCAGACCTTCTGGTACAACAGCTTTCTGGTCGCCAGCCTGTGCAAGCCGCTGGCCAAGCAGGCCGGTCTGGACCAGGAAACGGCCTTTACCTGCGGCATGCTGCATGACATTGGCGAACTGCTGATCCAGAGCGGCGCGCCCGAACTGGCGCCGAGCCTGGCCGGCCGCGCCACCGCCAGCAGCCATCGCGCTGCCGACGAGACCCTGCAACTGGGCTTCGGCTATCCGGAGGTGGGTGCGGAATTGGCCCGCCGCTGGCAGTTGCCCCAGGTGCTACGCGATGCCATCGGCTATCAGGCCCGTCCGCTGCAGGCACCGGAAGGCAATGGCTATGCGCTGGTCGTGGCCCAGGCGGTCGCCGTGGCCGAGGTGCTCCACGAGAGTGCCGGCGACAGCAAGGTGCAGGACCTGAGCGGCCCGCTGTTCGCCAGCATCGATCTGGCGCAGCTGAGCGCGGTGCTGCCCAACGCGCGGGATACCGCGGCGACCTTTGCCCAGGCGGCCTGATCCACCCATGGCCTGACCAAATCGCAGGCAAGAAAAAACCCCTGGAGCTGGGCTCTCAGGGGTTCTCTCAGATCTGGCGGTGAGGGAGGGATTCGAACCCTCGATAAGATTTCTCCTATACACACTTTCCAGGCGTGCTCCTTCAACCGCTCGGACACCTCACCAGATTTGCTCGGCGGCTGCATCTGCATCACCGAGGCGCGCAACTATAGGCAAAGGCGATTTCGATGGCAAGCTTTTTCTTCAATCGATTCATGCATTTGCATTCATGACCTGGAAGAAGCCCCACCCTGCTCCGTTCATGGGATGACCGGTTGGTCGCTATGCCATCGCTCCGCGCCGCTGATACCTCCGACCAACGGTAGCGTCGCAAGCATTTTTCTAATCGGCTGAAAGCAAAGGAAAAATCGCCTGGTACGACATTTCTGATAACCGCCTGGCCGGTTATCGCCACAAAACTGAAATTTATGTTCTATAGCTACTGGATAGTGCTCAAGCCTGCGGGTATCAGTAATTGCATGCCGCTGTTGCGCAAGCGCTTCCCGCTGAAGACGTAAAGGCTCTAAACAGCTAACAATAAAGGCCCCGAGTCATGTTCAAGAATCCCGTCCCCAAGTGGCGTCAGGCGAGTTTCGTGCTCATCGTCACCACCGTAGTGCTGGTCATCCCCAACCTCTCGCGATTCGTTGGCTGATCCCTAGCGCCAGTAGTCCGCAGGTGCTGCCGGCAAGGCTGCCAGCAGATCACGCAGCCCCTCCCCCCAGCCCTTGCGCAAGGCCTGGAAGTAGCGATCGTGTTCGTCGATCCGATGACTGCTCACCTGCGCCAGTCGATCACGCGGATAGACCACCAGATCCAGCGGCAGCCCGACCGACAGATTGCTGCGAATGGTGGCATCGTAGGACAGCAGCGCGCAGCGCAGGGCTTCCTCCAGCGGCGTCGCGAAGGTCAACGCCCGATCCAGGATGGGCTTGCCGTATTTGCTCTCGCCGATCTGGAAGTAAGGCGTGTCCTCGGTGGCACTGATGAAGTTGCCGTGGGGATAGAGGTTGAACAGCTCCGGCTCCGCGCCGCGGATCTGCCCACCCAGCAGAAAGGAACAGCTCAGGTCCAGACCGTGGCCCTGGGGCGCATCCTCGGCGTCACGCTGCAGGACCTCGCGCAGGGTCTGCCCCAGCAGCCGGGCGGCGTCATACAGGGTGGGTACCCCGTGCAGGTTGTCCTGCTCGCTGTCCAGACGTTGCCGGAGGAGGCTTACGACCGCCTGGGAGGTGGCCAGATTGCCCGCTGACTGGATGGCGATCAGGCGCTCGCCGGGGATCCGGAACAGGTGCAGCTTGCGAAAGGTGGCGATGTTGTCGACCCCGGCATTGGTGCGGGAATCGGCGACGAATACCAGGCCGTCTTGCAGCTTCATGGCGACGCAATAGGTCATGCGAACCTCGGGTAATGGAACGGTCGACGCAACAGGCCCGCTACCAAAAGAAAAGACGGCCCGTGGCCGCCTTTTCGTCTGCTGTGGGCAGCGCTGATTATTGCTGTTGCTGCGCCTGCTGCAAGGGCTCGACCAGTACCCTGGCCTCCATGTGCTCCACCCCGCCACCGCGGCGCATGCCACGCACCGGACAGGCATCCAGGTAGTCCAGGCCGATGGCCAGGCGCAGGTGTCGCTCCGGTCGGATCAGGCGATTGGTAACGTCGTAGCTGTACCAGGCGCCGTCGTGCCAGGCTTCCGCCCAGGCGTGGCTGGAAAGGTGCGCGCTGTCATCGGTGGACAGATAGCCGGACACATAGCGCGCCGGGATGCCCAGGCTGCGGGCGCAGGCCAGGAAGGCATGGGCATGGTCCTGGCAGACCCCGGCGCCCTTGGCGAAGGCCTGGGCGGCATTGCCGTCCACCTCGGTGGAGCCGGGTATATAGGTCATGCGCTCGTGCAGGCGCTCCATCAACTGGATCAGCGTGTCGCGATCCCGGCGACCGTCGCAGACCTCGCGAGCAAAGGCGGTCAGCGCCTCGTCGGCCTCGGTCAGCCGGGTCTGGCGCAAAAAGGGAAAGGCCGAGGCCTGGCAGGGTTCCGCCTCGAAGGTCTCGTCGATCTCCACCTGGCCGCTGGCGGTGATGGTGATGGCGTCGTGCGGGGTGTCCAGGGTCAGCACATGAAGGATGTTGCCAAAGGGATCGCGCTGCGCCCGCGCCGGGCGTGGCAGGGCCAGCTCCCAGCCGAGGATCTTCTGCCGGGCGTCGTCCTGGGGCGTGAGACGCAGGTACTGGATGCTGGCGCGCACCTGATCGGCGTAGCGATACAGGGTTTCGTGATGGATCGCGAGTCTCATACGGTCTCCAGGTAAGCGGTGTTGATGGCGCTGCCGAGCTGGCGGATATGGACGATGAAGTCGCCGATCCAGGCGTGCAGGCCCTCTTCCAGCACCTCGTCGATGCTGGTGTAGCGCAGCCGCGCCTCCAGCCCCGCGGCCAGGCGCTTGGCCTCGCGGCCGTTCTCGCCGGGCAGGCTGGCCAGCACCCGGTGCAACTCGATCACACAGGCCAGCAGCGAGCGCGGCAGGTCTTCCTGCAACAGCAGCAGCTCGGCGCCGTTGCGCACGTTGAGGGCATCGCGATAGAGCTCGGTGTAGGCCTCGAAAGCGCTCAGGGCACGCAGCAGGGCGCTCCACTGATAGAAGCCGCGGGCGGAGGCGTCGCTGATGGCTTCCGCTTCCTCTTCGCCCAGGACCTGGTAGCGGGCGTCGAGCATGCGCAGGGTGTTGTCGGCGCGCTCGACGAAGGTGCCCAGGCGGATGAAGCGATAGGCGTCGTTTCGCATGATGGTGCCGACGGTAGCGCCACGGAACAGGTGGGAACGCTCCTTGACCCATTCGCAGAACCGGCTGATGCCGAAGCGGATCAGGCCGGTGACGGCGATCTCGCGCATCTCCAGCCAGGTGGAGTTGACGTTCTCCCACATGTCGGCGGTGATGCGCCCCCGCACCGCGTGGGCATTGCTGCGCGCGGCCTGCAGACAGCAATAGATGCTGCCGGGGTTGCGCTCGTCCAGGGCGAAGAAGTGCAGCAGGCGCTCGGGGTGCAGGGCCGCGTGCTTTTCCCGGTAGTCATCCAGGGTGCCGGTGATGAGCAGTGGCATGGCCAGTTCATCCAGGCCTCCGCCCTGCCCGCTCTGCGGCATCATCGACAGCGAATAGCTGACGTCCAGCATCCGCGCGAGATTCTCGGCGCGCTCTAGGTTGCGGGACATCCAGTACAGATCGGCAGCGGTACGACTCAACATGGTGGGGTCGCCTTTCTAAGGTCCTTGCGGGGCCGCCGAAGCGGCCGCTGTTCTGTGGCGATCTAGTCCTGGACCACCCAGGTGTCCTTGGTGCCGCCGCCCTGTGAGGAATTCACCACCAGCGAGCCTTCGCGCAGGGCGACCCGGGTCAGGCCACCGGGCACCAGACGCGTCTTGCGCCCGGACAGCACGAAGGGCCGCAGGTCGATGTGCCGCGGCGCGATGCCGTTCTCGACAAAGGTCGGGCAGGTGGACAGCGACAGGGTCGGCTGGGCGATGTAGGCGCTGGGATTGGCCTTGAGCCGCGCGCGGAAGGCTTCGATCTCCATGCTGCTGGCGGTGGGGCCGACCAGCATGCCGTAGCCGCCGGAACCATGGACTTCCTTGACCACCAGTTCCGGCAGGTTGGCCAGCACATGGGACAGTTCGTCCGGCTTGCGGCACTGCCAGGTGGGCACGTTATAGAGGATGGGTTCTTCGCTGAGATAGAAGCGGATCATCTCCGGCACATAGGGATAGATCGACTTGTCGTCGGCCACCCCGGTACCTATGGCATTGGCCAGGATGACGTTCCCGGCGCGATAGGCGGCGAGCAGGCCAGGCACGCCAAGCATGGAATCGGGATTGAAGGCCAGGGGGTCGAGGAAGGCGTCGTCGAGACGCCGGTAGATGACATCGACCTTGCGGAAGCCCGACGTGGTGCGCATGAACACCTGTTCGTCGCGCACCAGCAGATCGGCCCCCTCCACCAGCTCCACGCCCATCTCGCGCGCGAGGAAGGCGTGTTCGAAGTAGGCGCTGTTGAAACGACCCGGGGTAAGGACCACCACCGTGGGGTTGTTGACCGGGGTGGAGCTGCGCAGGGTATCGAGCAGGATGTTCGGATAGTGGTCGATGGGCGCGATACGCTCCAGGGTGAACAGCTCGGGAAACAGCCGCATCATCATCTTGCGGTTTTCGAGCATGTATGAGACGCCGCTGGGGGTGCGCAGGTTGTCTTCCAGCACGTAGTAGGCACCGTCGCCGTCACGCACCAGGTCGACCCCGGCGATATGGGCATAGATGCCGTTGGGCAGGTCCAGCCCCTGCATGGCCAGCTGGTACTGGTCGTTGGCCAGCACCTGCTCGGCGGGAATGACCCCGGCCTTGATGATGCGCTGGTCGTGATAGAGGTCGTGAAGAAAGAGATTCAGCGCCTGGACGCGCTGGATGCAACCACGTTCGATGATCTGCCATTCGCTGGCGGGAATGGCGCGCGGCAAGGCGTCGAAGGGAATCAGGCGCTCCGTGCCCTGTTCGTCGCCATAGAGGGTGAAGGTGATCCCGGCACGATGGAACAGCAGATCGGCTTCACGCCGCCGCTGGGCCAGGAGTTCCGGGGGTGTCTCGCTCAGCCACTGGGCATAGCGACCATAGTGCGGTCGGCATTGTGCCTGGACGTCATACATCTCGTTATACAGTTGGCGGCTCATGCCGATCTCCTTGTCACCCACGGTGCAGCTTCGCAAGCCGCGTGCCAGCGCCAGAGCCTTCAAGATCAAGCTCTTGCGCGGCTGCGGGTCGCACGATGCACCAAACCCAGGCACGTAGGCGTGCGCGTGCACCGCAACGTCTCCGTCATGAGCCTAAGACGGTGCGCCAGGCGGAAAGTGCGATGATTGACGGGCGGAGCGGTTAACAGAGATGAGACTGGCACCCCGTCTGGGATGCCGCCTCGGGACGCGCAGGATCAGGCAGAGCTGCGGCTGACTTCCTGGGTGACGCCCCAGCCATCGAGCTGACCGCCAAGAGGCGCCACCACCGCCTCGAGATCGCTTTCGAAATCATCGATGGTGGCGTGGGTGGCGAACATCACCTTGCTGACCTGCAGATGCCAGCCCCCCTCTTCATGGGGCACCACCTGGGCGTTGAGGGATTCGCCGTGAAACTGGTCCGCAGCGATGCGGGCCTTGCCTTCATCGGCGAAGATGGCGAAGAAGTCGATGGGATGGAAGCGGGCGAAATCGAAGCCGCCCTCCTTCATCCGCTGCAGCAGGTTCAAGCTCACATCATCGGCAAACGACAAGGACATAGGACTTCCCTCCTCTGGTTCGGATGATCGTCTCGCTGGACGTCGTTACCGACGCCTGGCGAGTCGCGGCTGAGAACTCGAACGGTGCAGCGACCGTCAGGGCTTACGCCTTGCCGATGGCCTCCAGCACGTATCGAGGTAGAGCAAAGGCTGCAGCATGCAGCTCCGGAGTGTAATAACGGGTCTGGATGCCTGTATCACTGTAGCGCTGCGCCAGGGTTTCGGCATTCTGCCGACGCAAGGTCGAGTCCTTGCTACCCCAGGCCAGGGTCATGACGCCCCCTATGTAGGTAGGCACCGCCGACAGATAAAAGTGCCAATCGGCGAACAGCTCGGACATGCGGCTGGCAGTGGTCCTGACCTCGTCCAGCTGCAGGAACGGAGTACCGTTCTGGGCCACCATCACGCCGCCGTCGTTCAGGCAACGATGGCAGGCCTGGTAGAAGTTCTCCGAAAAGAGAACCTCGGCCGGTCCGATGGGATCGGTGGAGTCGGAGATGATGACGTCGTAGCGCTCGGTGGTAGTGGCGACGAAATTCATGCCGTCGTCGATCACCAGATTCAGCCGCGGGTCATCGAAGGCGCCTGCCGAGTGACCGGGGAAATGCTCCTTGCACATCGCCACCACCGAGCCGTCGATCTCGACCATGGTGATGTGCTCGACACCCCGGTGCTTGGCCACTTCGCGCAGGATGCCGCCGTCGCCACCGCCGATGATGAGCGCCCGCCTGGGCGCCGGATGGGCCAGCAGGGGCACGTGGGTGAGCATCTCGTGATAGATGAATTCGTCGGCCTCGGTGGTCTGGATGACGCCATCCAGGGCCATGACCTTGCCCAGCACGGCGTTCTGGAAGATCACCAGGTGCTGATGCTCGGTGCGCACCTCGTGCAGCATGCGCTCGACGGTGAATCGCTGACCGTAGCCGTCGTAGAGGGTTTCCAGGTAGTCGCTCATGTCGATCTCCGCAGGTGGCTGGCCGAGACAGACAATGCCCGGCCAAAAGCCGGGCATTGTAAGAGCTGGATGTGACAGGCTCCAGCGTTGTGCTGGCTAGCCCTTGTGCGTAGGCGCCGTGGCCGAGCGATTGCCGCGCGGTCCGGCGGCAGCCCAGGCGATCAGGCCGATCACCGGCAGCACGATGATGAGCACCGTCCAGCCGATCTTGGCGTTGCTGGTGCTGTCACTGCGGATGACGTTGACGATGGCCCAGATGTCGAGCAGGAAGACGATGAAGCCCAGTACACCGCCGATGGTAGAATTGATCATGTCGCGACTCCCGTTGCGAGGACACAGGTCTCGTCAATTGGGACTGGCGATGAGGGCGTCGAGTTCGGCCGGCTCGCTTGGAAGCGGTGCCGGCCACGGGCTTCAGGCGAGTCTGGCCAGATCAATGTCGGCAAAGGACGCCACGCACGGATGATCGCCCAGCTGGCCACCGGCACGCACCAGCCCACAGGTCGGCAGGCCCGCCTGGCGCGCGGCATCCAGCTCCTCCACCACGTCGGAGAGGAACAGCAGCTCCGCCGGCACGTGGGTGGTGGCCGAGGCGATGCGCGCATAGGACTCGGCTTCGCGCTTGCCGCCGGTCAGGGTATCGAAATACCCGGAAAACAAAGGCGTGAGATCGCCATGCTCGGAGCAGCCGAAGATCAGCTTCTGCGCCTGGATCGATCCCGAGGAATAGACGTACAGCGGCAGTCCGGCCGCGTGCCACTGGCGCAGGGCCTGGACGGCGTCGGGATAGACGTGGCCCTGGAGGGTGCCGGCGCGATAGCCCTGCTCCCATACCTGACCCTGCAGCGCCTTGAGCGGTGTGGCCTTGCGGTCGGTGGCTATCCATTCCAACAGGATGGCGATCACCCGCTCCACGTCGGCGTCCAGCTCGCCGGCTTCGGCGCGCACGGCATCGAGTTGCTCGGCCACCGCCGGCTCTCCGGCATGGGCGCGCACATAGCCTGGCAGGTGCGCGCGGGCATAGGGAAAGAGCACGTCGAAGACGAAGCTGACGGCGCTGGTGGTGCCTTCGATATCGGTGAGGATGGCCTTGATCGTCACGCCTCGACCTCCAGGCGCGGGAAGCGCTGGGCGATGTCGACGCCGGTGAAGTGGGCGACCCAGCCATCGGGATTGTCGAACAGGCGGATGGCAACAAAGGACGGCGATTCGCTCATGTCGAACCAGTGCGGGGTGCCGGCCGGCACCGAGATGAGGTCGTCCCTCTCGCAGAGCACGGCATAGACCTGGTCCTCGATGTGCAGAGTGAAGAGGCCCTGGCCGGCGACGAAGAAGCGCACCTCATCCTCGTTGTGGCGATGTTCTTCGAGGAACTTGGCGCGTAGCGCCGCCTTCTGCGGATGCTCGGGATGCATGCTGATGACGTCGACGGTCTGGTAGCCGCGCTCCTGGATGAGGCGATCGATCTCCGGTCGGTAGGCGGCGATCACCTCCTCCTGGCTGGCGCCCGGCGCCACCGGGGCGGTGGCCTGCCAGCGCTCGAAACGCACCCCGACCTCGGCCAGGGTGGCGGCGATGTGCTCGCCATCGCTGATCACCTTCAGCGGCTGGCGCGGTTCGGCATCGTGGTAGACGGTCAGTCGGCTCATGGACGCAGGCTCCGGGTCTTGAGTTCGCATTCGAAGAGGAATTCGAAGGCTTCCACGTGGCGCAGGGCATCAGCCATGCGCGGGCCCCAAGTATAGAGGCCGTGCCCGCGGATCAGGTACCCCACGCAGTCGGGATGCACGTCCAGCCAGGTCTGCACCTGATCGGCCAGGCGCGGGATGTCCTGGTCGTTGTCGAACACCGGGATCTCCACTCGCACGTCGTGGGTGGTGACGCCATGCAGGGCCTTCTGCAGCTCGTAGCCGTCCAGCAGCAGGCGATCGCCTTCGAGCTGGCGCGAGAGCACCGTCGAATTCACCGAGTGGGTGTGCAGTACGGCGCCGATTTCCGGCTGCCAGCGATAGAGCTGGGTGTGCAGCGCGGTCTCGGCCGAAGGCTTCTTGTCCTCCAGCGGCGTGCCGTCGAGATCGGTGGCGAGGACGTCGTCCAGCTCCAGCTGACCCTTGTGCTTGCCGGAGACGGTCAGCAGCAGGCGACTGTCGGACAGCCGTACCGAATAGTTGCTGCTGGTGGCCGGCGACCAGCCGCGGCCATAGAGGAAGCGACCGGCGTCGATGATTTCCCGGGCCAGTTGCTCACGCTGCTGGATCATGGAGGGTTCTCCTAACGGACAAGAGGATGAGGAAGGCGCCTGCCAGTGCTGCCAGGGAGGCGCCGGCAAAGGCGGCAAGGGCGCCGGATACCTGCCAGGCATAGCCAGCATACAGCGCGCCCAACGCACCGCCAGCCCCGGAAAGCGCCGCGTAGAGCGATTGGGCCTGGCCCTGGCGGCGGCGGTCGAAATGGGATTGGACGAACTGAATGGCGGCGGCGTGGAAGCAGGCGAAGGTGGCCGCATGCAGGAGCTGGGCGAATAGCAGCACTGGCAACTGGTCGGCCAGGGCGCCCAGGAGCAGCCAGCGCCCGGCAGCGATCAGAAAGGCGCCGACCAGCAGGGCGTTGAGCGAAAGTCGTGCCAGCAGTTGCGGCATCACCAGGAAGATCAGCACCTCGGTGATCACCCCCAGGGACCAGAGCTGGCCGATAACGCCGCGGCCATAGCCAAGGGCTTCCAGGTGCAGGGTGAAGACCGTGTAGTAAGGGCCATGGGACAGCTGCATCAGCGCCGCGGCAGCGAAGAAGGCCAGTACCCGCGGCTGGCGCAGGGTGGTCAGGAAGGGCTCGGCCGGCGCCTCGGGGCGCTGGCCAGGATCCACCGCCACCCCGGGCACCGCCAGCGAGGCGAGCAGGATGATCGCCATCACCAGCAGCAGATAGGCCGGATAGAGATCCAGGCTGACGTATTCGAAGGCCCAGCCGAGTCCGGCCACCGCGGCGATGAAGCCCACAGAGCCCCAGAGGCGGATGCGCGCATAGCGCTGCGGCTGGTCGCGCAAATGGGCCAGGGTGATGGCTTCGAACTGGGGCAGCACCGCATGCCAGAAGAAGGCGTGGCCGGCCATGATCAGCGCCAGCCAGGCGAAGCCTCGGCCGAGGTAGATACCGGAGAAGCACAGCAGGGTGCAGGCGGCGCCGAGGCGGACGATGCTCAGCCGGCGGCCGGTGCGATCGGCCAGCCAGCCCCAGAGATTGGGCGCCAGTACCCGCATCAGCATGGGAATGGCCACCAGCTGGCCGATGGCGGTGCCGGAAAAACCCAGGTGGTGGAAGTACAGCCCCAGGTAGGGCGCCGTGGCCCCCAGCAGCGCGAAGTAGGCGAAGTAGAAGCCCGACAGCCGCCAATAGGGAACCGGCATCGTCCGTCCGCTGATCAGAGTTGCGGCAGAATGGGCGTGTGCACTTTCACCTCGGCGTTCTGCGCGCGGTGGCGCAGCAGGTGATCCATCAGCACCAGGGCCATCATCGCCTCGGCAATGGGCGTGGCGCGAATGCCCACGCAGGGATCGTGGCGACCCTTGGTGATGAGCTCGACCGGATTGCCATGGACGTCGATGGAACGTCCCGAGGTGGTGATACTGGAGGTAGGCTTGAGCGCCAGGTGAGCGACGATAGGCTGGCCGGACGAGATGCCGCCCAGCACGCCACCGGCGTTGTTGGACAGGAAGCCCTCCGGGGTCAGCTCGTCACGGTGCTCGGTGCCGCGCTGGGCGACGCTGGCGAAGCCGGCGCCGATCTCGACGCCCTTCACCGCGTTGACACTCATCAGCGCATAGGCCAGCTCGGCGTCGAGACGGTCGAAGATCGGCTCGCCGAGGCCCGGGGGCACGCCGTCGGCGACCACGGTGATGCGCGCGCCCACCGAATCCTGATCGCGGCGCAGCTGATCCATGTAGGCCTCCAGTTCCGGTACCCGGTCAGGGTCGGGGCTGAAGAAGGCGTTCTCTTCCACGCTGTCCCAGGTCTTGAAGGGGATCTCGATGGGGCCCAGCTGGCTCATGTAGCCACGCACCCGGATGCCCTGGGTGGCCAGGTACTTCTTGGCGATGGCACCGGCCGCCACGCGCATGGCGGTTTCCCGCGCCGAGCTGCGACCGCCGCCGCGGTAGTCGCGCAGGCCGTACTTGTGGTGGTAGGCGTAGTCGGCATGGGCCGGGCGGAACAGGTCCTTGATCGCCGAGTAGTCCTTGGACTTCTGGTCGGTGTTGCGGATCAGCAGGCCGATGGGGGTACCGGTGGTGACGCCCTCGAAGACCCCGGAAAGGATCTCCACCTCGTCCGCTTCCTGGCGCTGGGTGGTGTGGCGGCTGGTACCGGGCTTGCGCCGATCCAGGTCCCGCTGCAGGTCGGCGATGTCCAGGGGCAGTCCGGGTGGGCAACCGTCGACGATGGCGACCAGCGCCGGGCCATGGCTTTCGCCGGCGGTGGTGACGGTAAACAGCGTGCCGAGGGTATTGCCGGACATGCGAGGGCTCCGTGCTACGGGTGAAAGGTATAGATTCAAATTGGGAATGGGCGATTTTACACGCGCCGTGGTCTTTTACACGGATTGTGTGCGGGATAGGCCCCCACACCCCAGCTCTCCGGTGCCCTTCCTGCCATGCGTCTGCTGTTCTCCCTGTTGCTGTGCCTCGCCCTGCCCGCCCTCGCCACGGCGGCCGATCCCGTGCTCTATCGCCCCCTCCAGCTCGACACCGGCAGCGGGGTGCTCAAGGGCAGTCTGATCCTGCCGCGCAGCGAGCGTCCGCAACCGGTGGTGCTCTTCGTTTCCGGCTCGGGCCCCATCGATCGCAATGGCAACGCCCCCGGCGCCCGCAATGCCGCCCTGCAGCGTCTGGCCGAGGCCCTGGGCCGGCAGCGGATCGCCAGCGTGCGCTTCGACAAGCGCGGGGTGGCCGAGAGTCGCAGCGCCGAGCCGGACGAGAGTCGTCTCAGCGTGGAGCGCTATGTCGACGACCTGGTCGGCTGGATCCGGCTGCTGCGCGCCGATCCGCGCTTTTCCAAGGTGATTCTGCTCGGTCACAGCGAAGGCGCCCTGATCGCCAGCCTGGCCGCCGACCGGGTGCCGGTCGCCGGCGTGGTCACCCTGGCCGGCAGCGGCCGGCCCATTGACGTGGTGCTGCGCGAGCAGCTGGCCGGCAAGCTGTCGCCCGCCGGCCTGGCCAGCGCCCAGTGGATCATCGACCAGTTGCTGCGCGGCACGCCGGTGCCCGAGGTGCCGAAGGAATTGCTGGTGCTGTTCCGCCCCAGCGTCCAGCCCTATCTGATCTCGCTGTTCCGCCAGGACCCGGCCAAGGCCTTTGCCGGCATCCACGCCCCGGCGCTGATCGTCCAGGGTACCCATGACGTTCAGGTGGAGGTGGACGATGCCCGCGCCCTGCAGCGGGCCAATCCGGATGCCGAACTGGCGATCATTCCCGGCATGAACCACGTGCTGCGCATCGCGCCGGCGGACATCCAGGCGCAACTGCCCACCTACGACAACCCCAACCTGCCGCTGGCCCGCGCGCTGGTCGAGCGCGTGACCGCCTTCGTCGCGCGCTCAGGTTCCCCGCACCCTGGCCGATAAGCCGGCAAAGGCGCCCAGGAGGCGCGCCAGCTGGAGTCCGCCCGTGGAAACCCCCGATCAAGCATCGCCGGCCGTCGAAGCCGTCCCCAATGAGCCCCATCCCTGGGCCAGCCTGCCGCCCGAGCGCTTCCAGCTGCTGCGGCTGATGCCGCAGCCGGCGGATCGGCGGGTGGGCGTGCGCCCCCTGCGCTTCGTGCAACTCGGCCTGGTCGAGCGCCATGGCGACGAGGAAAGCCTGCTGCGACTGACGGTGCAGATTCCCGGTCAGCTGCTGCACCGCGAGGTGAACGTGCTGGAGGTCTGGGTCGACCATCGCCTTGGTGAAATCCGCCTGGGCCCCGAACGCGGCCTGCAGATCGAGCCGGAAGAGCGCGGCCTGGGCCGCTTCCTGCTGGCCCGGGCGGCTGCCTGGGCGCGCCTGCGCTGGAACCACTACCGGGTGCAGGACCTGCCCCTGGCGCGCCGCGACGCCCTCGACGAAGACAGCCGCAAACGCCGCGACCACGTGCTCGGCGCCCAGGGCTTCACCGTCGAAACCGCAGCGGACGACGAGCGTCAGCAGCTCTGCCGGGCAGCGCGGGTCAGCCAGCTGCGCGAGGACTGGAACGCCGACAAGGTCCAGCTGCTGTCGCTGCTGGACGGCGCCACCCTGCTGGAACAGTGCGATCGGGTGATCGACGAGCGCGATGCCAGCCTGCGCCAGCTGGAAGACCGCATCGCCCTCTACCGTCGTGACGACATCTCGCTGCGTTTCGCCATCGGCTGCCTGGCGGTGTTCTGCCTGTTCCAGGCCGCGCTGCTGATCTGGATGGCACTGCGCTGAGCGGGAAGAGGCTGCGCTAGGCCCCTTTCCCGATGACCTGTCGGCAGCGCCCAGACGCCACCCCTCGCCCGAGGCTTGCTCCCCCGGCGGACCCTGCTAACGTAGCCACCCGTTCGCATCCATCCGCTCGGAGTGTCCGCTGTTCATGGTCTCGCCTCTCCCGTTTCGCTCGCGCGCGCCGCTGCGCCTCGCCACGCTCGGCCTGCTGACCGCCCTCGCCAGCTGCCAGTACTTCGCCGAGGAGCCGTCGCCCCGCGGCCAGCCGCAACTCAAGGGCAGCCTGCCCCTGCGCGGCCTGGCGCAGACCGCCTCGGTGCGCCGCAATGCCGACGGCCAGTCGCTGATCGAGACCACCACCTTTCACGATGCCCTCTTCGCCCTCGGCTACGTTCACGCCAGCGAACGCCTGGCGCAGATGGTGGAGCTGCGCCTGCTGGCCCAGGGGCGACTGGCCGAGGCTTACGGTGAGAGCCGGCTGGACAGCGACAGATTCATGCGCGCCGTGGACCTGCGCAAGGCCGCCCAGGTGGCCTACGGCAACGCCTCGCCGCGGATGAAGACCTTCTTCGAGGTCTATGCCCGGGGGGTCAACGCCTACCTCTATCGCGCCGGTGAGCGGGTCGAGCTGGATGGCCACGACTACCGCGCCGAATACTGGAAAGCCGAAGACAGCGCCCTGCTCTTCGAACTGCTCAACTTCGCCCAGGCGGTGGACCTGCGCAAGGAGACCGCGGCGCTGGCCCTGGCCGCCCAGGTCGGTCCCGAGCGCCTGGCCTGGCTCCTGCCCACCTACCCCGACGAACCGCTGCCGGAAGAAGAGACCGCCAAGTTGCGCGGCCTGAATCTGCGTGGCCAGTTGCCCGGGCTCGACGCCCTGCTGCAGGTCCAGCGGCAACTGGCGGGCGCTCGCCCCCTTCGGCGGCCCCACCGGTACCGCCTGGGCCGCCACCCCGGGCCATACCCGCAGCGGTCGCAGCCTGCTCGGCGTCGACAAGGTCAGCGCCTTTGCCGGCCAATCGCCCTTCACCCTGGTGACCCTGAGGGCGCCGCGTTTCGAGGCCGTGGGCACCACCCTGCCCGGCCTGCCGCTGCTGCTCGACGGCTACAACGGCAAGCTGGCCTGGGGCGCCGCCACCCTGATGGGCGACAGCCAGGACCTCTACCTCGAACGCCTGCAGCGCCAGGGCGGTCGCCTGCAGGTGCAGAGTGGCGGGCAGTGGCAGCCGGCCGGCGAGCGGGTGGAGACCTTTTTCGTCCGCGGTGAAAAGCCGCGGCGCGAGACCCTCTACACCAGTCCGCGCGGTCCGCTGCTGAATCTGGCCCTGGCGCCGGACGCCAACGGCTACGGCCTGGCCCTGCGCAGCAGTCGCCTGGAAGCCGACAAGAGCCTGGATGCCCTCTTCGACCTCACCCGCGCCAAGGACGTGGAGCGCGCCTTCGAACTGGCTCGCGAGCTGCGCGCCAGCGACTGGAATCTGGTATTCGCCGATGCCGAGCATGTCGGCTGGCAGGTGACCGGCCGTTACCCCAATCGCCGCAGCGGCCTGGGGCTGCTGCCCTCGCCCGGCTGGGACGAGCGCTATGCCTGGGATGGCTACGCCGACCCCATGCTGCACCCCTATGACCAGGATCCGGCCCAGGGCTGGCTGGGCGCCGCCAACCAGCGCGTGGTGCCGCGCGGCTACGGCATGCAGCTGTCCAGCAACTGGTCGGGCCCCGAGCGCCAGGAGCGCCTGGCACAACTGGCCGGGCGCTCGGCGCGCCTCGACAGCCGCGACGCCATGGCCCTGCAGCAGGACCAGACCACCACCCTGGCCGCCAAGCTCAGGACCCAGCTCGACGCCCCCGGCTTCGCCGCACCGCTGCGCCAGGCCATTGCCGCCCTGCCGGCCACCCAGCGCCAACAGGCGGAAGAAGCCCTGCGGCGCCTGCTGGCCTTCGACGGTCGCCTGGCCGCCGGCTCCGCGGATGCGGCGCTCTACGAGGCCTTCTTGCAGGCCCTGGCCGAACAGACCTTCGCCGACGAGCTGGGTGGTACCAGAAGTCCGGCCTGGCAGGCCTTCACTACCCTGAGCGACACCAGCTACAACGCCATCGTCGATCATCTCCTGGCCCGCGACGACAGCCCCTATTGGGATGACGTCAGCACGCCTACCCGTGAAGACAAGCCGGCGATCTTCGCCCGCGCTCTGGCCGGGGCCGTCGAAACCTGCGAGACCAAGCTGGGCAGCAATCGCGCTGCCTGGCAATGGGGCCGCTTGCACCGCCTGGACGGCAATGCCAGTGGCGGCGACGGTTCGACCCTGGACCTGACCGCCAGCCACTGGGGCGGCGATGACCAGGCCTGGCTGGCGCCGGCGCTGCGCCTGGTGGTGGACTTCGGCCTGGCCGAGCCCCTGCAGGCGAGCCAGGCCGGCACCCCGGGCAAGGGCTGGAGCCGCGGCCAATACCAGAGCCTGCCGTTGCAGCCGCAGAATCTGGAGCGCGTCTATGACCGTGACCACCTGCTACTGATCCCGCAGAAGTAATCCTCCCCTGGCAACCCGTGACTTGGCGCGGGTTTTGCCCCTTCCCTCGCAGACCTCAGCCGGCGCCTCCTCCTCCCGCCGCGCCGCGGACCGCTGCAGAAGCGCTGTCCGGCAGGCGTCGTGGCCGTGAGAGCGCCCGGTGATGGTGCCGCGCCTGTCACCAAAATGGTGCAGGCCCTAGCCGAGACGTCCACAGCGGTGCACAAAGAGGTGCCTGGACGTCCGTCAGCCGCCGGAGACACCATGCCTGCCCAGCCTTCCCCCCACGCCGCGCATCTCTGGGTCGCGGGTTCGGATGCCCCGGAAAAGCCCGAGCTCAATCTGGGCTTCCTGCCCCTGAGCGATGCCGCCTCGCTGATCGTGGCGGCGACCCAGGGGTTTGGCGAACCCCATGGCCTGACACTCAATCTGCACCGCCAGCCCTCCTGGTCCGCGCTGCGCGACAACCTGCTCAATGGCCAGCTCGATGCCGCTCATTGCCTCTATGGCCTGGTCTATGGCGCCCAGCTGGGACTGGGCGGCGCTGCCGCGACGCCGATGGCGGTGCTCATGGGGCTGGCGCAGAACGGCCAGAGTCTCAATCTGGCGCGCAGCCTGGCCCTGGAAGGCGTGCAGGATACCGCCTCCCTGGTCGAGCGGATCCGCCGACCGGATGCCAGGCCCTTAACCCTGGCGCACACCTTTCCCACCGGCACCCATATCTTCTGGCTCTACTACTGGCTGGCCGCCCAGAGCATCCATCCCCTCAAGGACGTGCGTACCGCGCTGGTGCCGCCGCCGCAGATGCCCGAGCACCTGGCTGCCGGCCGGGTCGACGGCTTCTGCGTCGGCGAACCCTGGGGCGCTGCCGCCGTGGCGCGCGGCCAGGGCTTCACCCTGACCACCACCCAGGCGATCTGGCCGGACCACCCGGAAAAGGTGCTGGCCTGCACCGCCGCCTTCGCCGAGCGCTATCCCAACACCGCCCGGGCGCTGATCCGCACCCTGCTCGACGCCAGCCGCTTCATCGAGGAGAGTCGCGAGAACCGCCTGGGCACCGCCCAGCTGATCAGCGATGCCGCCTACGTGAACGCCGATCCAGCGCTGCTGGCCGGGCGCTTCCTCGGCCACTACGAAGATGGACTCGACCGCCGCTGGGAGGACGAGCATCCCCTGGCCTTCCATCGCCAGGGCGCGGTCAATCCGCCCTATCTCTCCGACGGCCTCTGGTTCCTTACCCAGTTCCGCCGCTGGGGCCTGCTGCGCGAGGACCCGGACTACCTGGCCGTGGCTCAGTCCGTGCAATGCACCGAGCTGTATCAGGAGGCGGCTACCGGCTTGGGCCTGGCGGTGCCGCCGACCCGGCGCAGCAGCACCCTGTTCGACGGTCGTATCTGGGACGGCAGCGATCCGGCCGGTTACGCCCGCAGCTTCGCCATTCACGCGCTCAGCGATCACTAGGGAGAACGACCTTGCGCATCCTGCTCATCGACGACACCCCCAAGCAGGTCGGCCGTCTCAAGGCCGCGCTGATCGAAGCCGGTTTCGAGGTCATCGAGGAATCCGGCCTGACCATCGATCTGCCCGCGCGCATCGAGGCCCTGCGTCCGGACGTCATCCTGTTCGACACCCAATCACCCGGTCGCGATGTCATGGAGCAGGTCTGCCTGGTGACCCGCGACCGGCCACGCCCCATCGTCATGTTCACCGACGAGCACGATCCGGCGGTGATGCGCCGGGCCATCCAGTCCGGGGTCAGCGCCTACATCGTCGAGGGCATCCAGACCAGCCGCCTGCAGGCCATCATCGATGTGGCCCGCGCCCGTTTCGAGACCGACCAGGCCCTGCGCGCCGAACTCCAGGCCCGCGAGCAGCAGTTGCTGGAGCGTAAGAAGGTCGACCAGGCCAAGGGCCTGCTGATGAAGATGCGCGGTTGCAGCGAGGACGAGGCCTATACCCTGATGCGCCGTCAGGCCATGAGCAAGCAGCAGAAGCTGATCCAGGTGGCCGACCAGATCATCGCCATGAGCGAATTGCTCGGCTGAGACAGGCCGCGCGGACCTGCCCGATTTTTTCCTCGACAAGCGCAGCGACCTGCGGCTAATGTCCGTCGCAGGTCACCTCCTGTGACCCACGTCGCTCGGACGGTTCCGGGCGCTTACGTACTTCGAGGAACGCATGACTGACTCCAGTCCCGTGCGCCGTTTTGCGCGCATCGATCGCCTGCCCCCCTACGTCTTCAACATCACCGCCGAACTCAAGATGGCCGCGCGCCGTCGCGGTGAGGACATCATCGACCTGTCCATGGGCAATCCCGACGGCCCCACCCCACCGCATATCGTCGAGAAGCTTTGCCAGGTCGCCCAGCGCGAAGACACCCACGGTTATTCCAGCTCCAAGGGCATTCCGCGTCTGCGTCGCGCCATCTCCCACTGGTATCGCGACCGCTACCAGGTGGAAATCGATGCCGACAGCGAAGCCATCGTCACGATCGGCTCCAAGGAAGGCCTGGCGCACCTGATGCTGGCGACCCTGGATGCCGGCGACACCGTGCTGGTGCCCAACCCGAGCTATCCGATCCACATCTACGGCGCGGTGATCGCCGGCGCCCAGGTGCGTTCGGTGCCCCTGGTGCAGGGCATGGACTTCTTCGCCGAACTGGAGCGGGCCATCCGCGAGAGCATTCCCAAGCCGAAGATGATGATCCTCGGCTTCCCTTCCAACCCCACCGCCCAGTGCGTGGAGCTGGATTTCTTCGAGCGCGTGGTGGAGCTGGCCAAGCGCTACAACGTGCTGGTGGTGCACGACCTGGCCTATGCCGACATCGTCTTCGACGGCTGGCAGGCACCCTCCATCATGCAGGTGCCCGGGGCCAAGGACATCGCGGTGGAATTCTTCACCCTGTCCAAGAGCTACAACATGGCCGGCTGGCGGATCGGCTTCATGGTCGGCAATCCCGAGCTGGTCGCCGCCCTGGCGCGGATCAAGAGCTATCACGACTATGGCACCTTCACCCCGCTGCAGGTGGCGGCCATCGCCGCGCTGGAAGGCGACCAGCAGTGTGTGCGCGACATCGCCCAGCAGTACCAGCAGCGCCGCGACGTGCTGGTGCGTGGCCTGCACGAAGCCGGCTGGATGGTGGAAAATCCCAAGGCGTCGATGTACGTCTGGGCCAGGATTCCCGAGCCCTATGCCCACCTGGGTTCGCTGGAATTCGCCAAGAAGCTGCTGGCCGAGGCCAAGGTCTGCGTCTCGCCGGGACTGGGCTTCGGTGACTATGGCGATGACCATGTGCGCTTCGCCCTGATCGAGAACCAGGACCGCATCCGTCAGGCGGTGCGCGGCATCAAGCAGATGTTCCGCGCCGACGGCCTGCTGCCCAAGGCGGCCCCGCGCAAATCCGGCGTCGAGCCGGCCTGAGCCTTCGCCGCGCCGTCGATTGGCGGCGCGGCGAATTCTTGTCAGTCCGGGTGTTCCAAGCTATAAGCGCCTAGTGCATCCCCAGGATATCGCCATGCTGAAAGGCCTGTTCAACCTGCTCAAATCGCCCTCCGCGGATGATCTCAAGCTGGCCGCGAGCATCAACAACTCCTACAAGTCCATGCGCGTGGTCGGCCGCGGTACCCTGCGCATCGATCCGGCGGAGGTCTTCGACTCCCCCGAATTCAAGGAAGACCTGGACCGCGCCCGGCGGCTCATCAACCGCTGATGTTCCTGCTGCTGCTCCTGCCGATCCTGGTCAGCGGTTTTCTCGTCTGCCACAAGCATCCGCTCTATTTCTATCGCCTGCACCGCTACGAGGGCCAGTACCTCTATCTGCAGAGCGCCCGTTTCGGCCTGTTCTGCACCCTGCTCGCCGTGATCCTGCACCTGGGCATCGCTCAAGTCCTGCAGGGGCGCAACTGGTCATGGGGCGGGCGAACCTTTTCCTTCGACTACTTCGCCGGTCTCGCCGAGCTGCTGCGCCGCACCGGCACCCTGGAGGATCCGCTGCAGGCCGCCTGGATCCTGGTGGTGACGGTGACCGCCCTGCTGATCCCCGGCGCCTGGGCCACGCTGGCGCGCTGGACCATCAAGCGCAAGTACGGCCTGAGCGAGGACAACTACCGTACCTTCATCCTCGCCGGCATCCTCAAGGACAGTCCGCTGGACGATCTGCTGATGACCGCCTCCATCAACAAGGAGACGCTGATGCTGACCCTGGAAGAGCGCAAGGTGTACGTCGGTCGCATCACCACCCTGGGCGAGCCGAGCGAAACGGAAGGGGCCGACCAGGACGTCTGCATCAAGCCGATCATGAGCGGCTACCGCGACAAGGACAAACTCTGGGTGACCTTTACCACCCACTATGCGGACAAGGGCAAGGACATCTACCTGACCCTGAAACAGAGCCAGATCGTCTCGGCGACGCGCTTCGATTTCGACGCCTACGAAGCGTTTCGCTCAAGCGTAAGCCGCACCTGATCTGGCTTCGCACGCTTTCTTCAGGGAACGTATGACTTTTTAGGCAGGTCCCATTTTGCAGGTGCGTTCACTGCCAGCCGGTGACGCCCTTCCCTTACTGCCAAGAAAATCAGGAGCACGTCCATGACGCCCATGCTGAAGAAAGCTTCCAGCCTGTCCCTCGCCATCCTGTTGGCTGCCGGTGCCGGTCTCGCCCAGGCCGCCGACAAGCTGTCTCCGGCCGAATTCGTCGACGACGCCTCGGCCAAGGGCATCGCCGAGATCGAAGCAGGCAAGCTGGCCCTGGAAAAGAGCCAGTCCCAGGACATCAAGACCTTCGCCCAGAGCATGATCGACGACCACACCAAGGCCAACGAGCAGCTCAAGAGCCTGGCCCAGGAGAAGAAGCTGAAAGTCTCCACCGACGCCGAGCTTATGGACAAGGCCAAGGCCATGATCCTGCAGGTGCGTGACGATTCCTTCGATCGCTCCTATGCCAACAACCAGGTCGTGGCCCACGAGCAGACCATCGAAATCTTCCGCAACGAAGCCAAGACCGGCGATGACGGCGCGCTCAAGGCCTTCGCCGAGAAGACCCTGCCCAAGCTGGAGCACCACCTCCAGGAAGCCAAGGCCCTGCAGACCAAGTACGCGAAGTAAAGGTATGAGTTGCAGGTTGGATTGAGACGGCTCCATCGTCGAAGCCCGACATTGCCGGCACCCCGTAGCACCGTTGGGCTTCGCTACGCTCAACCCAACCTACGGGTACAGCACGCCGCTGCAGGAACAGACCGTAGGTTGGGTTGAGACGGCTCCATCGTCGAAGCCCAACATTGCCGGCACTCTGCATCACTGTTGCGCTTCGCTACGTTCAGCCCAACCTACGGGTACGGTACGCCGCTACAGGACCAGACCGTAGGTTGGGTTGAGACGGCTCCAGCGTCGAAGCCCAACATTGCCGGCATCCTGCGTCACCGTTGGGCTTCGCTACGCTCAGCCCAACCTACGGGTACGGCACGCCGCTGCAGGACCAGACCGTAGGTTGGGTTGAGACGGCTCCGTCGTCGAAGCCCAACGTTGCCGGCACTCTGTGGCACTGTTGGGCTTCGGGTGCAGTACTGCTCTACGAAGCGCTAATAGAGAGCAACTTGTCATAACGGCGCCCGATCATTGTGCAGCGCAACGTGCTCTTTGGACGCTGGCAACGCTGTCAGGCTCGGTCGGCACCGGGCTCGCGCGACTTGGCTTCGCTCTTGCAAAGACCTGGGTAGCGGTGGCCAACGGCGGTCACCCCAATCGACAAAGGCGTCAGTTCACCTCCCGGCAACGGGCAAGGGTGACTGGCGCCTTTTTCATGCCCGTGACGTGCCCGAGGTGCCTCCATGAGTCCCAGTTTCTGGAAAGCCGGCCATGCGCCGACCCTGTTCGCCGCCTTCCTCTACTTCGACCTGAGCTTCATGGTCTGGTACGTGCTCGGCCCGATGGCCGTGCAGATCGCCACCGACCTGCAGCTGACTACCCAACAGCGCAGCATGATGGTGGCCACGCCCATCCTCGCCGGCGCTGTCCTGCGCCTGATCCTGGGCTTCGTCGCCGATCGGCTGTCGCCGAAGACCGCTGGCGTCATCGGCCAGGTGGTGGTGATCCTGGCGCTGCTGGTGGCCTGGCAGCACGGCGTGCACAGCTATGAGCAGACCCTGCTGCTGGGCCTGTTCCTCGGCTTCGCCGGGGCCTCCTTCGCCGTGGCCCTGCCGCTGGCGTCGCAGTGGTATCCGCCGCAACATCAGGGCAAGGCGCTGGGCATCGCCGGTGCCGGCAACTCCGGCACGGTGTTCGCCGCCCTTTTCGCCCCGGCACTGGCCAAGGCCTTTGGCTGGACCAACGTGTTCGGCTTTGCGCTGATCCCGCTGATCCTCACCCTGGTGATCTTCGTGCTCTGCGCCCGCAACGCCCCGGAACGCCCGGCACCGAAGAAGCTGGCGGACTACGGCCACGCCCTGGGCGACCAGGACAGCTGGTGGTTCATGTTCTTCTACAGCGTGACCTTCGGCGGCTTCCTCGGCCTCGCCAGCACCCTGCCCGGCTACTTCCATGACCAGTACAGCCTGGAGCCGGTGGTTGCCGGCTACTACACCGCGGCCTGCGTCTTCGGCGGCAGCCTGATGCGCCCCCTGGGCGGTGCTCTGGCCGATCGTATCGGTGGTATCCGTGCGTTGCTCGGCATGTACACCGTGGCGGCCATCTGCATCGCCGCCGTGGGTTTCCACCTGCCCAGCGCCATGGCTGCCCTGGCCCTGTTCGTGGTGGCCATGCTCAGCCTGGGCGCCGGCAATGGCGCGGTGTTCCAGCTGGTCCCCCAGCGCTTCCGCAAGGAAATCGGTGTCATGACCGGACTGATCGGCATGGCGGGCGGCATCGGCGGCTTCGCCCTCACCGCCGGCCTCGGTGCGGTCAAGCAGGCCACCGGCGACTATCAGCTGGGGCTCTGGCTGTTTGCCGCCCTCGGCGTGCTCGCCTGGTTCGGCCTGCTCAGCGTCAAGCGCCGCTGGCGCACCACCTGGGGCTCGGCCGCGGTTACGGCGGCACGCGTCTAAGCCAGGACCCGGCGGATCGCTCCCGCCGGGTTTCTCAATTCAGGGGGCGGGACGTACATAGCTGGTCAGCACGTGATCCCGCCAGACCCCGTCGATCTCCAGATAGCGCCGCGCCAGGCCCTCGCGCTCGAAGCCTAGGCTGATCAGCAGATGAGCGCTGCGGGTGTTCTCCGGCAGATGGTTGGCCATGATCCGATTCAGGCCCAGCTCGCCGATGACGAAGTCCCGCCCCAGGCGCACCGCCTGACGCATCAACCCCCGTCCCTGCCAGGCTGCATCCAGGCCGTAGCCCAGGTAGCAGGCCTGGAAACCGCCGCGAACCATCTGGCTGAAATTCACCGTCCCTATCACCAGCGGCCCCGCCCGCAGTACCAGGCGCAACTCGCTCAGGCCCGGCCCGCCGGCGCGATAGGCGGCCACCTGCCCCTGCCATTGCGCCAGGGTATAGAAGGCGTCGGAGCGCCGTGGCATCGACAGCGCCAGGTGCTGCCGATTGCGCCGGTAGTAGTCGGCCACCGCGGCGGGATCCGCCAGGGTCAGGTCGATCAGTTCCACCGCCTCGGTCACCGCGAAGCGGGGTGGATACTGCAGCGGAACGCTCAGGGCGGTCATGGCCTCACCTGTGGCGGCAATTCGTAGACCCAGGTGGCGCAGCGCTGTCCGTCCGGACCTTCCCGATCGTTTTCCAGCACCCGGACGCGCCGGAAACCCACCCGCTCGGCAAGTCGCTGGCTGGCGTCGTTGGCGGCCGAGGTGGTGAGCAAGAGCCCCGCCGCGCCGCGCTGCTCGACGAAGTAGCGCAGCGCGGCGGTCATCAGACCCTGACCGGTATGCAGGCTGTGCAGCCAGTAGCCGACCTCATAGCGCCGCCCGCCGTCCAGTGGCGTGAGCCCCAGGCAGCCGAGCAACTCGTCACCGCGCACCAGGAAGTAGCGCTTCTCGCCCTGGGCCAGGGTGAAGGCGCCGCGAGCGGCGAGCAGACTGTCGCGGGCCTGGGCAACAGTGGTCTGTTCACGCGCCCAGCCAAGAAAGCGGCGGTGCTCCGCATAGCTCCAGTTCAGCGCCTCGGCGAAGGCCGCGGCCAGGCGCGGTTGCGGCCAGACCAGCGCGAAGTCGGCCAGGGCTATGCGCGGTGGAAAATTCATGGCGAGGTCCCGAAATCCAGGCGCGGCACGGCGGCCAGCAGGCGTTGGGTCATGGCGTGAGCGGGCGCACGGAGCACCCGTTCGGCGCTGCCCTGTTCGACGATGCGGCCGCCGTCCATCACCGCGATGCGATCGGCCAGGTACTCGACCACGCCGAAATTATGGGTGATGAACAGATAGGCCAGCCCCCGCTCCGCCTGAAGCTCGCGCAGGAGATCGAGGATCTGCGCCTGCACCGAGACGTCGAGCGCCGAGGTGGGTTCGTCGCACACCAGCACCTGCGGCTCGACGATCAGCGCCCGGGCGATGGCGATGCGCTGCCGCTGGCCGCCGGAAAATTCGTGGGCGAAGCGTTGCAGGGTGTCGCCGGGCAGCCCGACCCGCTCCACCAGGACGGCAGCGCGGCGCTGGCGCTCGGCGGTATCCAGCTCGGGACGCAGCGCCAGCAAGCCCTGCTCCAGGGTAGCGCCGATGCGCATGCGCGGATCCAGCGAGGCGAAGGGATCCTGGAAGACGATCTGGATCTGCCGCCGTAGCCGCTGCAGGGTGCGCCGATCGGCCGTCAGCAGGTCCTCGCCGCCCAGCTGGGCGCTGCCGCTGATGCGCGGTCCATCGAGCAGGCGCAGCAGCGCCTTGCCGGTGGTGGTCTTGCCGCACCCGGACTCGCCCAGCAACGCCAGGGTCTCGCCCGCGTGCAGGTCGAAGCTCACCCCGTCCACCGCCCTGACCCAGTCCCGCGTTCGGCCCCAGGCCCCGCGGCGGAGCGGATAGTGCACGGCCAGCTCACGCACCTCCAGCAGCCGCGCGCCCGGCTGGCGCTGCGGCAGGGCGCGCGGGGTGCCGGCCAGGGTCTGGCCGCGCTTGGCAAAGGTGGGAATGGCGGCGAACAACTCGCGGGCATAGGGATGCCGGGGCGCCTGGAAGAATTCCGCGGCCGGCGCGCTCTCGACGATCTCGCCATGGCGCATCAGGGCCACGTGATCGGCCACCTGGCGCACCACCGCCAGATCGTGGGTGATGAGCAGGATGGCCATGCCCAGTTCACGTTGGATATCGGCCAGCAGCGCGAGGATCTGCGCCTGGACGGTGACGTCCAGCGCCGTGGTGGGTTCGTCGGCGATCAGCAGGTCCGGTTCGGCGGCCAGCGCCAGGGCGAGCATGATGCGTTGCTTCTGGCCACCGGAGAACTGGAAGGGATAGTCGTCGATCCGCCGCTCCGGCTCGGGAATGCCGACCCGCCGCAGCCATTCCACCACCCGGGCACGGGCGGCGGCGCCGCGCAGCGCGGTATGGGCGCGCAGGGTTTCCTCGATCTGCTCGCCGACGCGCATGACCGGGTTCAGGCTGGTGGCGGGCTCCTGGAAGATGGTGCCGACGCGCCCGCCGCGCAGTTCGCGCAGGCGTCCTTCCGGCAGTCGATGCAGGTCGGTGCCGGCTAGCAGCGCCGCGCCGCGGGCGATACCCAGCGACGGTGGCAGCAGCCGCAGCAGCGAGAGCGCCGTGACGCTCTTGCCACTGCCCGACTCGCCTACCAGGGCGAAGGTCTCGCCGCGGGCGATGGCCAGGCTCAGGCCGCGGACCGCCTGGCGCGCACCCTCCTCGCCCTCGACCAGGATCTCCAGATCGCGAATCTCCAGCACCGGGGTCATGGCTGCACCCCACCCTGGCCGGGGCGACGTCCGAGCCAGGCGGATCTCAGCCGGCGACTGCGCGGATCGAAGGCGTCGCGCACGGCATCGGCGAAGAGATTGGCCGCCAGCACCAGGGCCAGCATGAAGGCGAAGGCGCTGAGCAGATTCCACCAGATCATCGGCGTACGGGACATTTCGGTCCGGGCATCGTTGATCATGGAGCCGAAGGAATTCATGGTCGGATCGACGCCGATGCCGAGGTAGGAGAGCACCGCCTCGTAGAGCACCAGGCTGGAGAACTCCAGGGTCAGGGTGATGAGCACCAGGTAGAAGACGTTGGGCAGCAGGTGCCGGCGCAGGATGGTGAAGTGGGAGACGCCAAAAGCCCGCGCCGCCTGGACGTATTCCAATTCGCGCAGCTTGAGCGCCTCGGCGCGCAGCAGACGGCACAACCCGGCCCAGCCGGTGAGGCCGAGGATCAGGCAGAGCATGAAGAGGCGCAGGTCGGCGCGTGCCGCACCGGTGTCGAACAGCTCCGGGTGGCGGTCGATGAATACCTGCATCATCAGCACGCAGGCCGCCACCAGCAGCACTCCGGGGATGGAAGTCAGGGTGGTGTAGAGGTAGGTGATGACGTCGTCCACCCGGCCCTTGAAGTAGCCGGCGGCCAGGCCGAAGCCGATGGCCGGCGGCAGCATGGCCAGGGTGGTCAGACTGCCGATGACGAAGGCGGTGCGAATGCTCTTGAGCGACTGGTAGAGGACGTCGTTGCCAGTGCTGTCGGTCCCCAGCACGTGATAGCCGCTGGCCAGGGCGATCACGCTGCCGGCCACCAGGCAGACGCCCAGCCAGGTCAGCAGGATGGCGCGCCAGGGGATGGCGGTCTGGCCACGGAGGATGAGTGCGCAGCGGGCCGCGAAACCGCCCGTGTCGCGCAATCGCGCCGCGGCCAGGGCGGCAGTCGCCAGGACCAGCGCCAGACCGCCGAGCAGGCCCAACGTCAGTCGCTTGAGGATATCGCCCCGCCATTCGATGGCGGGATCGCTCAAGGTGGTACCGGCATGCTTGAGTCGCGGGAAGTCGCGCAGCGGCAGGCCCTCGGCGCTGGTGCCCAGCGTTTCCTTGGTGAACTGGTGGGTGGCGAGCGGCGCGGAATAGGTCTTCTCGCGCTGGGTCAGGCTGGTGTCGGCCAGCAGGCCATCGAGGGCCGAGAGCACCGTCGGGGAATAGATCGGCGCCGTGGTACCGGGCGTGGCGGGCAGCTGTGGCCGGTAGTGCACCGAATCCAGCAGGGCGATGGCGACGAAGCTGGCCAGCACCACGGCCGCGCTCATCGCCGGGGCATCCTGCAGCACCCGCCGCCAACTGGCGCGCAGGGCTGGCTGGCGACGCGCGCGCCAGGCGTAAAACAGGGTACCGGCCACCAGTAGGTAGAGGGCGAGGTCGGTCCAGAGCAAGACGAATTTCGGCATGGCGGCTACCTGAAGCGAACGCGCGGATCGGCGAGGGTGTAGGACAGGTCCGCCAGGATCAGGCCGACGATGTAGAGCACCGAGCCGAGGAACACCATGGTGCGCACCACGGCGAAGTCCTGCCCGTTGATGGCGTCGATGGTGTAGCTGCCCAGGCCCGGGATGCCGAAGAAGGACTCGGCGATCAGGCTGCCCATGATCAGCAGCGGGATGGCCGACACCACGCCGGTGAGAATCGGCAGCGCCGCGTTGCGCAGCACATGGCGCAAGAGCACCTGGCGCTCGGCCAGGCCCTTGGCACGCGCGGTGCGCACATAGTCCTTGCCGATCTCTTCGAGAAACAGCGCGCGGTAGAAGCGCGCCTGGCTGCCCAGCCCGGAAATCACCGCGACCAGCACCGGCAGCGCCAGGAAACGCAGCAGATTCCAGCCCTCCTCATAGCCCGAATAGGGCACCAGGCGCAGGATCTTCGCGAACAGCCACTGGCCGGCGATGATGTAGAACAGCGAGGAGATCGACAGCAGCAGCACGCAGAGCACCACGCCCCAGAAGTCCAGACGGGTGGCGCGAAAGAACACCAGCAGCAGGGCGAAACCGACGCTGGCGACCAGGCCGAGGATAAAGGTCGGCAGCGCCAGCGCCAGGCTGGGCCCGGCGCGCTCGGCGATCTCCCGGCCGATGTCGCGACCGCTGTCGGCCGTGCCGAAGTCGAACACCAGCAGACTGACCGACCGGTCGAAGAAGAGTGTATCGGTGAACTGCTCCGCCCCTTCACGGGTGGTATTAAAAAGCAGTGGCTTGTCGTAGCCGTGCTCCGCCTTCCAGTCCTCGATGGCCTCGGCGGTGACGTACTTGCCGCCGATGGCCAGGCGCGCCATGTCGTCCGGGGTGTTGACGGTAAAGAACAGCAGGAAGGTCAGCAGATTCACCCCGATCAGGATGAGCACGCCATAGGCCAGGCGCCGCAGTAGATAGCCGATCATGGCCGGCCCTCCCCGGTCTCGTCGCCAAAGGCGGTCTGGCGCTCGCGACGACGGAGGCTGCGCCAGGCCGGCCAGGCCAGCAGCAATGCCAGGCCCAACAACAGCCACAGCGGCCAGAGCACCGGCCGGTTCCACTCCAGCACCTTGCGCTCGCGCAGCGCCGGGTCCAGGCGCAGGTAGCGCAGCTGATCGCGCACCATCTGGGTCGGCTTGGCGTTGTACACCCACTGCTGATAGGCCCCGGCCGACAAGGGATTCCAGCCGAACAGCCAGGGGGCGTCCTGTTGCACGAGGGCCACCATGCGCCGGATCAGGGCGACCTTTTCCGGCCCATCGTCGAGACTCTTCATCTGCTCGAACAGCCGGTCGTATTCGGCATTGCTGTAGTTGCCGGCATTCTCGCCACCGTGCTTGGCCTTGCCCTGGGGACCGTAGAAGAGGAAGAGGAAGTTTTCGGCATCGGGATAGTCGGCGTTCCAGCCCCAGAAGAAGATCTGCGCCGCGCCCTTGCGCATCTTGTCCTGGAATCGGTTGTAGTCCGAGCCGCGCAATTCCAGCTGGATACCCAGCTTGGCGGTCTGCTGGCGCATCCAGTCGAACATGGCGCTGTCGCCGCTGGTCTGGGCGTCGTATTGCAGGATCAGCGGCCGCCCGCTCCTGGCGTCGCGACCGTCGGGATAGCCGGCGTCGGCCAGCAGTTGCCTGGCTTCCTCGATGGGCCGCCGCTCGGGCTTGCCGTCCACCAGCCGGTAGACCACCGGATTGCTGCCCGCCGGCGGCGCTTCATAGCCCAGCACGCCGGGCGGCAGCGGGCCATTGGCGACCAGGCCGTTGCCATTGAGGAAGACGGTGATGTAGCTCTCCCAGTCGAAGGCGATGGACAGCGCCTGGCGCAGCTTGCGATTGCGTGCCTGCTGCTCGGGCGTCGCGCCCTGCCCCACCACCGGATCCAGCCAGTTGAAACCCAGGTACCAGTTGGACGCCTCCACCGCGGTGGGCAGCTTGAGGCCGCGCTCGCGATAGAGCTCGGCGGAATCGGCCGAGTCACCCGCCTTGGTGCGCAGCGCCACGCCATACTCGCCGCGCTCGACCTGGGGGGTGTCGTAGTAGCCCTGGATGAACTTGCCCATCAGCGGCACCCCTTCCTTCTCCAGGCTGAACACCGCGCGGTCGATCAGCGGCATGGGCTTGCCACAGTCGTCCAGCCGCCCCTGTTGGCGATCCTCGGGCTCGCCCCCGCAGGGATAGGGATCGGCGTGGTAGTTGGGATTGCGCGCCAGCACATGGCGGCGATTGGGAATGGATTCGGCCAGCCGATAGGGTCCGGTGCCCACCGGCCAGCTGTTGAAGCCGAGGTTGTGCTCGGTCATGCCCGGCTGGCTGTAGAAACGATCCGCCTCCCAGGGCACCGGCGCGGCAAAGGTCATGGCCAGCCAGTAGTTGAACTGGGGGTACTTGCCGATCACCCGCAGGCGCAGGGTGTGCTCATCCAGCACCTCGACCCCGGGCAACTCGCCCTGGCGCAGGTCCAGCCAGGGCAGCGGCGCGCCCCTGGGCAGGCTGGCGCGCAGGGCCTTGTCGGCGGCGCGCAGGCCATCGCCAAAGGCCTGCATGCCGACCAGGTGCTCGGCGAAGATCGCGTAGCTGGGCGAGACCAGCCGCGGACTGGCCAGGCGCCGCAGACCGTAGGCGTAGTCGGCGGCGGTCAGGGCGCGGCTGCCGGTCTCGGGAAAGTCGGGGATCTGGTAGCGATCGGCCAGGTCGGCAGGCTGGATCGGGAAGTAGCGGTAGTGCCCCTGGGCATCCCGGGCAAAGGCCGGATGGGGCGCGTAGCGGGCGTCGCGGCGGATGGGGATGTCGTAGACGCTCTCGGCGATCTGCGCCGGCGGTGCATCATCCGGCAGGCGCCGGCCCTGGGCGTCCAGGTAGTAAGGCGCGATCACCCGCTCCGCGCCGCGGGGGATCAGCTCGTAGGGCCGCTTGAAGTAGTGGTAGCCGTAGAGCGGTTCATAGATGTTGTAGGTGAAGTTGGTCTCGTCGCCGGAATAGGAACTGGCCGGATCCAGGTACTTCGGCGAACGGGTGGTAAAGGCGGTATAGAGGGTATTCTGGCCTTCGGCTCCAGCACGGTAGGGGCTGTTGATCGGCGTATCGGGTGAACAGCCACCGAGCAGCGCCAGGGTCAGCAGTGCGAGGAGTTGTCTGGACAGTCTGGGCATCGCGTTCCTGCACCGAAAGAGACCTGAGGCGGCAGCGTCCGCCTAAACGACTAAGCTTGAGCTATTTTCCCGCGAGGCGCAGCACCCCATGCAATCCCGGAAAGATTTAGACAAGATCGTGCACTGGACCCAGCTCCAGGCCCCGGATGGCCCCGGCTATCCCGACAGTGACGAACGCTTTTCCCTGGGCGCCGCCTTCGGCCGCCACTTCGGCTTCGCCCGCCTGGGCATCCACCATGAATGGCTGCCACCCGGCCGGCGCACCTCAAGGCCCCATGCCGAGGCCACCGAAGACGAATTCATCTATGTGATCGCGGGCCATCCCACCGCCTGGATCGACGGCCACGCCCACCGGCTCAAGCCGGGCGACGGCGTGGGTTTCAAGGCCGGGGATGGCGTCGCCCATACCTTCATCAACGAGACCGACGAGCCGGTGGAGTTGCTGGTGGTGGGCGATGCGGGCCGTACGGGCAACCGGCTGCACTATCCGCTGCATCCGGAATACACCGCAGGCCTGGGGGACAGGCAGTGGCGGGACTGTCCCAGGCGGGAATTGGGGCCGCATTCGGGTGAGGCCCGGAAGTTCGACGAGTAGACGCAGTCATTGGACAGGGCTTCTCCCACCTGCCCCGCTCCAAGGCTAGCCCTGACCGTTGGGCTTCGGCGATGGAACCGCCTCAACCCAACCTACGAAACCCTACCGTAGGTTGGGTAGAGCGCAGCAAAGCCCAACAAGGCTCCCATACACCTGCACAGCGAAGATTGGCTACGGCCGTTGGGCTTCGGCGATGGAACCGCCTCAACCCAACCTACGAAACCCTACCGTAGGTTGGGTTGAGCGCAGCGAAGCCCAACAGGGTCGGCCTCCATACACCTGTACACCGCGGGTGGGCCGCCTGTTGGGCTTCGGCGATGGAACCGCCTCAACCCAACCTACGAGACCTCACCGTAGGTTGGGTTGAGCGCAGCGAAGCCCAACATGACCTCCGCCAACACCTTTGCGCATGGAAAACGCTGCGCGGTTTTTCACCCTACACAGGCTCACCGTTAGCGCCCCTCTCCCTTTGGGAGGGGGGCGGCGGCTCAGGCTTTGCGCGCCTGGGCCGCGCTCACCGCGGCGCGCAGCGCCAGCAGGTAGCTGTCCACGCCGAAGCCGGCGATCTGGCCGAGGACGATCTCGGCGAATACCGAGTGATGGCGGAAACTCTCGCGCGCATGGATGTTGGACATGTGCAGCTCCACCACCGGCACGGTGAGGATCGCCAGGGCGTCGCGGATGCCATAGCTGTAGTGGGTCCAGGCGCCCGCGTTGATCAGTACCGCGTCGACGCCCTCCTCATAGCCACGATGGATGCGCTCCACCATCGCCCCTTCGTGGTTGCTCTGGAAGCTTTCCACCTCGACGCCCAGTTCAGCACCCAGGGCCGCCAGCCTGGCGTCGATCTCGGCCAGGGTCACGGTGCCGTACTGCAGCGGATCGCGCTTGCCGAACATGTTGTGGTTAATACCGTGCAGCATCAGGATCTTCATGGATTCGCTCAGGTCAGGGGAAGAGTCAGCCGGTCGATGACCGGCCGGGTCTCGGGGCGCACGCCGCGCCACCAGGCGAAGGCTTCGGCGGCCTGTTCCACCAGCATCCCCACGCCGTCCGCCAGCTGCGCCACGCCCTGTTCACGGGCGAGACGCAGGAAAGGCGTCAGTCCCTTGCCGTAGGCGAGTTCATAGGCCAGCGCGGCCTGGGCGAAGACGCCTGCCGGCACCGGCGGCAGTTCGCCGACCAGACTGGCCGAGGTGGCATTGATCACCAGATCGAATGTCTCCCCTTCCAACGCTGCGTAGCTCCGCACGCTCAGCAGCGGGTGCCCGGTCTCCCGGGCTAGCTCAGCCGCCTTCCGCCCATTGCGATTGGCTATCACCAATTCCGTCGGTCCGGCGGCGAGAAAGGGCAGCAGGGCGCCACGCACCGCACCACCGGCGCCCAGCAGCAGGACCCGCCTGCCGACCAGGGGTTGACCGAGATTGACCTCGATGTCGCGCAGCAGGCCGATACCGTCGAAGTTCTCCGCCAGCACCCGGTCGCCCTCGAACTTCAGGGCGTTGGCCGCTCGGGCCAGGCGTGCCCTTTCGCTGAACTCGGTGGCCAGCTGGAAGGCCTGCAGCTTGAACGGTGCGGTCACGTTCAGGCCCTGCCCGCCCTGGGCGCGAAAGCGCTGCACGTCGCCGACGAAATCCTCCAGCGAGCCTTCGATGGCGCCGTATTCCAGGTCTTGCCCGGTGGTGGCGGCGAACAGGGCATGGATCAGCGGCGACTTGGTGTGGTTGATCGGGCGGCCAATCACCGCGTAGTGGTCGGTCATGCGCAGGGCTCCTGGCTGAACAGCACGCCGTCGGCCTGCAGCCGGGCGATGTCTTCCGCGCTGTAGCCCAGGCTCCGGGCGACGGCAGCGTTGTGCTCACCGAGGTCCGGCGCCACCTGCTGGATGGTGGTGTCACAGTCGGAAAAGCGGAATGGCAGATTGGGCATGCGCAGGGTGCCGAAGCGCGGGTGCTGCTGCTCCTGGATCATGCCGCGCGCCTTGATCTGGGGATCCTCGATCACCTCGTCGATGCGCTGCACCTTGGCACAGGGCACGTCGATCTCGTCGAGCAGCGCCAGCAGCCGTGCGACCGGATTGGCCGCCACCCAGGCCTTGACGACGGGCAGGATGGCTTCGCGATGGGCGTTGCGGCCGGTGGAGGTGTGGAAGCGCGGGTCGCTGCCAAAGCCCGGCTGGTCCGCGTCCTGCTCGACCAGGGCGGCGAAGCGCTTCCAGGCCTCGTCCACCTGGGCAGCGATCACCAGGTCGCCGTCCTGGGCGCGAAACACGCCATAGAGGGTCGACGTAGGCATGTCGTGGCCGGTCTGCTGCGGCAGGATCTCGCCGCCGGACAGGGTATAGCACTGCACGGCGTACTCGTGCATCGATACCAGGGTGTCGTACAGCGCCATGTCGATGTGCTGGCCGCGCCCGCTGGTGACCCGGCCCAGCAGCGCCGCGTTGATGGCGGCCACGGCATGGGCGCCGGTGTACATGTCGCCCAGGGAGATGCGCAGCAGCGGCGGCGCCTCGCCCGGCGTGCCGACCATCTGCATGATGCCGCTCTTGGCCTCGGCGATCAGCCCGAAGCCGGCGCGATGGGCATCGGGGCCGGTGTGGCCGTAGGCGGAAATCGAGCAATACACCAGTCGTGGATTGCGCGCCGAAAGCTCCGCGTAACCCAGGCCGAGCCGGTCCAGGGCGCCGGGTCGGTAGTTCTCGATGAAGACGTCGGCGCTGTCGCAGAGCTGCTGCATGAAGGCCTTGCCACGCGGGTCCTTCATGTTGACGCTGACGCCCTGCTTGCCCATGTTGAGTTGCAGGAAGTAGCCGCTCTGCTGGTCATCCAGGACGAAGGCGTGCTGGCGCCCGGCATCGCCGCTGCCAGGGCGCTCCACCTTGATCACCTCGGCGCCCAAGGCCGCCAGGCAGCGCCCCACATAGGGGCCGGCGAGGAAGTGGCTGTAGTCGATGACCCTCAGGCCTTGCAGCGGCAGTGGCTGGCTCATACGACGCCCTCCCGTCGCGGCACCATCAGCCGGTGTTCGCCGCGCTGGACCACTTCCCCCTTCTGGTTGATCAGCTCCGAGGGCAGCACCACGATGCCCCAGCCCGGCTTGCTCTTGCTCGGACGCATGGACCCCACGCGCACCCTGACGTGCAATTCGTCGCCGACGCGGATCGGCAGGAGGAAGTCCCAGGTCCAGCCCAGCGACATCCCCGGTAGGAAGCGGTAGTCGCACTGGGTCTTGAGGCCGTCGGCGATGGACAGCCCCATCAGCCCGTGGGCGACCAGGCCGCCGAAGTGGCTGGCATTGGCATAGGCCTCGTCGACGTGGACCGGGGTGTGGTCACCGGTGAGGTCGGCGTAGGCCAGGATGCGCTCCTTGGTGACCCGGTAGCTCGGCGTGAGCGCCTCGTCGCCCTCGCGGGCATCCTCGAAATATTTTTCTGGTACGGTCATGGTCGCTGTCACTCGGATTGGCGGGCGTTGACGGCCAGGGCGTCGTGCACGGCGCGGGCCGGCATGGCCTGGATGAACTCCAGCGCCAGGCCATCGGGCAGGCGCAGCCAGTTGGGGCCCTGGGGCAGTTGCTCCACGCCCGCGAAACGGCGGGCGGCGGCCAGGGCGGCGTCCAGGTCCTCGCACATCAGCCCCAGATGACCCAGGCGCCCCTCGGCGCCTTCGAAGTCCGGCTTGCTCATGAATTGCATCCCGCCCAGCGTCCAGTACTGACTGGGCTGTTCGACCGTGCCCTGCACTTCGCGCAGGGTCATGCCGAACACCTCGTGGAAGAAGCGGATGTGCCAGTGGATGTCCTTCACCCAGATGGCGACGTGTTCCAGATAGGCCTTGGGAATGCTCATGGTGTGGCGTCCTCTTGTTGTCGGTCGGCCAGGGCGCGCTCGATACCCTTGATGCAGGCGACCAGGGTGGCGTTGACCGGCGTGGGCACGCGGTACTGCTGGCCGAGCCGCACCACCGCGCCGTTGATGAAGTCGATTTCGGTGATGGAGCCCCTCTGCAGGCTCTGCAGCAGGGAGGTCTTGAATGACGTCGGCAGCCCTTCGCGTGCCAGCTCCCAGGCCGCCTGGGGCTCGCGCAGGCCCAGCTCGACGCCGGCGGCGCGGGCCACCGCGATGGCCTCGCCCACCGCCTGCAGCGCGATGTCACGCAGCTGCGGCTCGCTATAGAGCTGGCCATAGCTGAGTTGGGTGATGCCGGTGAGGGCACCGGTGGCGACGTTGACCAGCAGCTTGTCCCAGAGGGTGCCGAGGATGTTGCCGCTGACCGTGGTAGCCAGTCCGGCGTCCTCGAAGACGGCGGCGACGGCCTGGACGCGCGCCGAGAGCTGGCCGTCGAGCTCGCCGATGATCGTGCGCTTGCCCACGACCCCGCTGCGGATCCGCCCGGGGCCGAGCAGCACGCCGCCGACATAGGTCTTGCCGGCGATCACCCGCTCCTGGCCGACGATCTCGGCCAGCAGCTCTTCGTGACCGAGGCCGTTCTGCAGCGACAGCACCAGGGTGTGGGGACCGACCAGCGCCCGGGCCTGGCTCATGGCCGCGGTGGTGGCGTAGGACTTGACCAGCACCACCACCAGATCGACTACCCCGACCGTCTCGGCGCTGACCGCCGCCCGCACCTGAACCCGGCGACGGCCATCGGCGGTCTCGATGTCCAGGCCGTCACGCGCCACCGCCTCGATATGGGCATTGGGCCGGTTGAGCAGCCAGGTCTCGTGTCCCGCCTCGCTCAGCCAGGCGCCAAAGGTGCTGCCCAGGGCGCCGGCCCCGAGGATGCAGATTTTCATGGATCGGGCTCCTTGTTTTCGCCCTACCCTAGGCCCGCGCCTGCTATTGAGCTATACAAAGGGCTCAATTCGCCCATCAGGAATCCTGATAATGCTGCCTACGGACGGCCTGCCCGACCCCAAGCTGCTGATGCTGTTCGAGGTGCTCTACCGCACCGGCAGCGTGACCCGGGCCGCCGAACAGCTGGGCCAGAGCCAGCCCACCATCAGCCTCTGGCTCGGCAAGTTGCGCCAGCAGCTGCGCGATCCGCTGTTCGTGCGCACGCCTGGAGGCATGAAGCCCACACCGCAAGCCGAGGCCCTGATCACCCCGTGTCGCGAGGTGCTCGAATCCCTGCGCCGGCTGGTGGCCTGGGAGGTCGCCTTCGAGCCCGCCACCGCCCAGCGGCTGTTTCGCCTCTGCCTGAGCGATGCCAGCCACATCACCCTGCTGCCACGGATCCTGGCGCACCTGCGCGAGGTGGCGCCCGGTGTACGCCTGGAGGTCGCACGGATCGACGGCAATACCGAACAGGCGCTGGAGATCGGCGAAGCCGACCTGGCGATCGGCTTCATTCCCTGGCTGGGCGGCAGTCTCTATCAGCAGCTGCTGTTTCCCCAGGACTGGGTCTGCCTGGTCAGCGCCAGCCATTCCCGCCTCGGCGAACGACTGACGGCCGCGGCCTACGCCGAAGAGGGCCATGTGCTGGTCAGTGCCGGAACCGGGCAGAAGCTGCTGGAAGCGGGCCTGGTGCGCGCCGGGGTGCAGCGCCGCATCGTGCTGGAGCTACCCGGTTTTCTGGGCGTTGGCGCGGTGGTCGGCAACTCCGACCTCATCGTCACCCTGCCACGGCACATCGGCACCACCCTGGCGCAGACCTACAACCTCAGGGTCCACGAATGCCCGGTGCCGATCGACGGCTTCGCGGTCAGGCAGCACTGGCACGCGCGCTATCACCAGGATGCCGGCAATCGCTGGTTGCGCGGGGTGCTGCTGGAGCTCTTCGGCCACGGTCGCTAGCGCGGGAGCCGGAAACGAAAGAGCCCCAGCGCGGGGCTGGGGCTCTTGGGCAGGACGCCTGGACGATCAGTTGTCCAGGGCCGGGCGCTGGCCGGAGATGGCGATGCGCTTGGGCTTGGCTTCTTCCGGGATCACCCGCACCAGTTCGATGCTCAGCAGGCCGTGCTTGAGATCGGCACCCTTCACCTCGATATGGTCGGCGAGGCGGAAGGACAGCTTGAAGGCGCGCTGGGCGATGCCCTGGTGCAGGAAGGTCACGCTCTCGGCGCTGTTTTCGCGCCGGCCACCCTTGACGGTGAGCACGCCACGCTCGACTTCGATGTCCAGGTCATCTTCCTGGAGACCGGCGGCGGCGATCACGATGCGATACTGGTCGTCACCGTGCTTCTCGACGTTGTAGGGCGGATAGGAGCTGCCAGCGTCGTTGCGCAGCGCGGATTCGAACAGGTCGTTGAACCGGTCGAAGCCGACGGAATGACGGAACAGCGGGGCCAGGGACAGTACATTGCTCATGGTGAATCTCCTGATAGGTTCAGCAAGTTTCGGTATTGCCTGCGGGACCCGACTTCGGCATCCCGCACGAACCTAGATAGGAATTCCCCAAAGAATTTCAAGGGCGAATCCCGACGAACGGTAGTGCCCGCTATTTCTTCTTCGGCTTGCGCTTTTTCTTCTTGGCCGCGGTTAGCGGCAGCGCCTGCTCGAAGGCCGAGCGCACCTCCTGCAAGCGGCGCTCCTTGAGGTCGTGGATGCGCTTGCCGCGCTCGGTGGTGAAGTCGATGAGGTTGCTGTCGTCGCTCATGTCGCTATCCGGCGAAAGGTGAGATTCAGCCGCAACCCACTGGCTTTGCGGGTCTTGGCGATCTGGTGCTGCCAATGATGCTGGGTCGCGCCGGCCATGACCAGCAGGCTGCCGTGACCGAGTTCCAGGGAATGGCCGATACGGCTGGTGCCCTTGCGGCGAAAGTCGAAGCGCCGCGCGGCCCCGAGGTTGAGCGAGGCGATCAGCGGATTGGCGCCGAGACTGGCCTCGTCGTCGCTGTGCCAGCCCATGGAGTCCTGGCCGTCGCGATAGCGATTGAGCAGCACGCCATTGAAGCCCTGGCCGCAGGCCGCCTCGACGGCTTCGCGAATCCGCTGCAGCAGCGGTGTCCAGGGCAAGGCGGCGTGGTCCAGGCCGGCGTAGCCATAGATCACCCCGGGATCGGCGTACCAGGCCACCTGCCGCGGCATCGGATGCCAGCGCCCGTACACCCGCACCTGCGGCTGGCTCCAGGGGGTTTCGGCGTCGAGCTGCCGCAGCCAGGCGTCGGCGGTTTCCGCCGGCAGCCAGTGCGGCTGGAAGGCCAGTTCGGCGTCGTCCAGCTCCAGGCGCTCGACCATGGCTAGACCCGCAGATCCACCTGGACACCCACCTGCTCCGGCTCTTCCAGGGCCTGGGCGCGCTCGGCGCCGAGCCCCTGGCGCAGGGCTTCGCGCTGGCGGCGGCGGCGACGCGCCTCGCGATCCAGGGTGGCCTCGTCCTCCAGGGGCGCGTGCGCGGTCTCGGCCGCCGCCTGCACGGGCGCTATGGGGGCGATGGCTGGACGCACCGGTGCGGGATCCAGCTGGTTTGGCGGGGTCACGCCAGGCGGCGGAATGACAGGGATCATGACGGGGACCTCGAATTCGCGGACTGCGGCAAAGAGCGCGTTAGGCTTCTGACTCCGCTTTCGCTAAAATAGCCGGCTTTTTGATAGCTGGGGAGAAGCTTCCACATGGCGTCGCATCAACCGGGACAACGCTGGATCAGTGACAGTGAGGCCGAACTGGGCCTGGGAACCATCCTGGCCCTGGACGGCCGCCTGCTCACGGTGCTCTATCCAGCCACCGGGGAGACGCGTCAGTATGCCCAGCGCAACGCCCCGCTGACCCGGGTGCGCTTCGCCCCGGGCGACGAGGTGACCCATTTCGAGGGCTGGAAGCTCACCGTGCGCGAGGTCTCCGAAGCGGATGGCCTGCTGACCTATCACGGCTTCACCGCGGAGCGCGAGGCACGCAGCGTGCCCGAGGCCCAGCTGTCGAACTTCATCCAGTTCCGCCTGGCCAGCGACCGCCTGTTCGCCGGACAGATCGACCCCCTGCCCTGGTTCGGCCTGCGCTATCACACCCACGAGCATCGCAACCGCCTGCTGCAGTCCAGCCTCTGGGGCCTCGGCGGCACCCGCGCCCAGCCGATCCCGCACCAGCTGCACATCGCCCGCAGCGTGGCCGACCGGGTCGCCCCGCGCGTCCTGCTGGCCGACGAAGTGGGCCTGGGCAAGACCATCGAAGCCGGCCTGGTGATCCATCGCCAGCTGCTCAGCGGTCGCGCCAGCCGCGTGCTGATCCTGGTTCCGGAAAATCTTCAGCACCAGTGGCTGGTGGAGATGCGTCGCCGCTTCAATCTGGAAGTGGCGCTGTTCGACGCCGAGCGCTTCATGGCCAGCGAAGACGGCAATCCCTTCGAGGACGCCCAGCTGGCGCTGGTCTCCCTGGACTGGCTGGTGCGCGACGAAAAGGCCCAGGATGCCGCCTTCGCCGCCGGCTGGGACCTGCTGGTGGTCGACGAAGCCCACCACCTGGTCTGGCACCCCAAGGGCGCCAGCCGCGAATACAGCCTGGTCGAGCAACTCGGTGAGGTCATCCCCGGCGTGCTGCTGCTCACCGCGACCCCCGAGCAACTGGGCCAGGACAGCCACTTCGCCCGCCTGCGCCTGCTCGACCCCAGCCGCTTCCATGACTTCGCGGCCTTCCAGCAGGAGTCCCAGCACTACCGCCCGGTGGCCGAAGCCGTGCAGGAACTGCTCGACGCCGGCGCCCTGAGCCCGGCCGCCCAGGACGCCATCGGCGGCTTCCTCGGCCAGGAAGGCGAGACCCTGCTGGCCGCCGCCGCAGCCGGCGACGCCGACGCCCGCGCGCGGCTGGTGCGCGAGCTGCTGGATCGCCATGGCACCGGGCGCGTGCTGTTCCGCAACACCCGAGCCGCGGTCAAGGGCTTCCCCGAGCGCGAGCTGCACGCCCACGCCCTGCCCTTCCCGGATGCCTACCTGGACGAGGGCGTCATGCCCGGCCAGTCGCTGCAGCCGGAAACCGAATTCGCCCCGGAAGACGACAACGATCGCTGGTGGCGTCACGACGGCCGCGTCGAGTGGCTGATCGACACCCTCAAGGCGCTCAAGCCGCACAAGGTGCTGGTCATCTGCGCGCGCATGGAAACCGCCCTGGATCTGGAAGACGCCCTGCGGCTGAAGTCCGGCATTCCCGCCACGACCTTCCACGAAGGCATGAGCATCCTCGAACGCGACCGCGCCGCCGCCTACTTCGCCGACGAGGAATTCGGCGCCCAGGTGCTGATCTGCTCCGAGATCGGCAGTGAAGGCCGCAATTTCCAGTTCGCCCATCACCTGGTGCTGTTCGACCTGCCGGCCCACCCGGACCTGCTGGAGCAGCGCATCGGCCGTCTGGACCGGATCGGCCAGCGCCACACCATCCAGCTGCACGTGCCCTATCTCGAAGGCAGCCGCCAGGAACGCCAGTTCCAGTGGTACCACCAGGCGCTGAATGCCTTCCTGGCCACCTCGCCGACCGGCAGCGCCCTCCAAGCGCGCTTCGCCAGCGAACTCGACGAGCAGCTGGCCGGTGGTGACGACGCCACCTGGCAGGCGCTGCTGGAACAGGGTGCCCAGGCGCGCGCCGCGCTGGAGACGGAACTGCACAACGGTCGCGATCGCCTGCTGGAACTCAATTCCTCGGGCGCCGGTGCCGGCGAGCAGCTGGTCGAGGACATCCTCGAGCAGGACGACCAGTTCGCCCTGCCGATGTACATGGAAGAGCTGTTCAACGCCTTCGGCATCGACAGCGAGGACCACTCCGACAACGCCCTGATCCTCAAGCCCAGCGAGAAGATGCTGGACGCGGGCTTCCCCCTCGGCGACGACGAAGGCGTGACCGTCACCTACGATCGCAACGTGGCCCTGGTTCGCGAAGACATGCAATTCCTGACCTGGGAGCACCCCATGGCCCAGGGCGGCATGGACCTGGTGATGTCCGGCTCCATGGGCAACACCGCCGTGGCGCTGATCAAGAACAAGGCGCTCAAGCCGGGCACCGTGCTGCTGGAGCTGATCTACATCAGCGAGGCGGTGGCGCCGCGAGCCCTGCAACTGGGCCGCTACCTGCCGCCGCTGGCGATCCGCTGCCTGCTGGATGCCAACGGCAACGACCTGGCGGCCCGGGTGGCCTTCGAGACCCTGAACGATCAGCTGGAAAGCGTGCCGCGCACCAGTGCCAACAAGTTCGTCCAGGCCCAGCGCGACTCCCTGGCCAAGCTGATCGGCGGTGGCGAAGACAAGGCCCTGCCCCGCCACGAGGAACGCGTCGCCAAGGCACGCCAGGCCTATGTCTCGGGCATGGACGAGGAAATCGCCCGCCTGGAAGCCCTGCGCGCGGTCAACTCCAGCGTCCGCCAGGACGAGATCGATCGCCTGCGCCAGCAGCGCGAGGAAGGCCTGACCTACCTGGACAAGGCCTCGCTGCGCCTGGAAGCCATTCGGGTGCTGGTGGCGGGTTGAGTTGAAGGCTTCGCTAGCGAGGCCCTTCAATCGCGGCCATGGGCCGCTCCTGCAGGACCGTAGGAGCGGCCCATGGCTGCGATGGATCACCGCACCTAACCCTAGGTTGGGCTGAGACGACTCCTTCGTCGAAGCCCAACGAGCGGAGTCAAAGCCGCCTGCGTTGGGCTTCGCTGGCGCTCAACCCAACCTACGGAACCGCTCAGCCCCGTAGCGTGGAAAACGGCGCAGCCTTTTCCACTGGGCGTCGTAGCCAAGGGCGCCCCCACCCCAGCCCTCTCCCGAGGTGAGAGGGCGCTGCTCGGGTAGGCGTTCAGCTGCATCACCCCCGGCAAGCTCGTGATCGATCACTGCGCCTGGTCGTAGGTTGGGTTGAGACGGCTCCATCGTCGAAGCCCAACACACCGCGGTTGTCGGATATTTCGCTGCTGGGCTTCGCTGGCGCTCAACCCAACCTATGCAAGACCCTCACGCGGCCAGGGTCGCGCCACCGTCCACCACGATGTCCTGCATGGTGATATGGCTGGCCAGGTCCGAGGCGAGGAAGAGCACGGTGTTGGCGATCTCGTCGGGCTGGGCGATCTTGCGCAGCGGGATGCCCAGCTTGAAGTCTTCCGGCAGGCCGTCCACCAGGCGCTGATAGCCCTCGGGCGAGCCGAGCATGCCGGCCAGCATGGGGGTCGCCGTGGAACCCGGCGAGACCACGTTGCAGCGCACGCCCGACCCGGCCAGTTCCAGGGCCACGCAGTGACTCAGGGACACCAGCGCCGCCTTGGAGGTGCAATAGCCGGCCATCTGCAGGCGCGGCACATGGGCGGCGTTGGAGGCGATGTTAACGATGGCGCCCTGGCCCTGGGCCTTGAACAGCGGCACCAGCTGGCGGAACAGGTAGAAGGGCCCGGAGACGTTGACGTCCAGCAGCGCCCGCCAGTCGTCCAGGCTCAGGCTGTCGCTGGTGCCCAGGCGCAGCACGCCAGCACCGTTGACCAGCACGTCCAGACGGCGTTCTTCGGCCAGCAACGCCTGGCAGACGTCCTCGACCTGGGCCGCGTCGGCGACATCCAGCAGCTGGGTGCGGAACGCATAGCTGCTCTCGGCGAAGTGTCGGTCGAGTCCGACCACCTCGGCGCCCGCCGCCTGGAAGCGGCGTGCCACCTGCAGTCCGATGCCCTGCCCCGCGCCGGTCACCCAGACGCGCTTGCCGGTGAAATCCAGTTGCGTCATCGGGAGCTTCCTCAGGCGCGCGCGCGCAACAGGTCCAGCCAGCCCTGCAGGGTCGGCTGGGCGGCGAGATCGGCGAAGGTCACGGGCAGGCCGCGCTTCTGCCACTCGCCCACCAGGGTCATGACCTGCACAGAATCCAGGCCGAAATCGGTGAGGTTGTCGTCCAGCGCCGGCTCTTCGTCGTCGGCGTCCAGCAGCGGCTGGACCTGGGCACGCAGCCAGGCTTCGTCCAGGGTTACCGCGCCGCCGGTGACCTGGGCGGTGCTGAGGGTACTGCCGCAGCGAGTGGCCACGTAGCGCAGCGCCATGCGGTGCTCTTCCTCGCTGAAGTCGGCCACGGCGTCGCCGATCAGGAAGGCCTGGATGTCTCTCATGAAGGCGTCGGTGCAGGTGGTCAGGCAACCGATGTGGGCATAGACGCCGCAGACGATCAGCTGGTCGCGGCGCCACTCGGTCATCAGGTCCTGCAGGTTGGATCTATGGAAGGCACTGTAGCGCCACTTGGTCAGCACCACGTCGTCGCCCTTGGGCGCCAGCTCCGCTACCACCTGCTGCAGCGCGGGATCGGCCTGGGTCAGGCCCGGGCCCCACATGTCGTTGAGCAGGGCGCGGTCGGCCGGCGGCTGGTCCGTGGGCTGGGCGGTGTAAACCACCGGCACGCCCTGGGCATCGGCCCAGGCGCGCAGCGCGGCGATGTTGGCCACCACCTGGTCGATCAGCGGGCTGCTGTCGCCATAGAATTCGACGAAATAGCGCTGCATGTCGTGGATCAGCAGCACGGCGCGGTCGGCGGCAGGTGTCCAGTCGACCTTGTTGGCGGGAAAGCCGTCGGGCTGGGGCAAGGGATAGGAGGCAAGACGGGGAATAGCCATGGGAAACCTTAGGAACGCTCGGTGGAAGGGGTCTGCAGCTGCTCGCGCAGGCGGCGCTTGTCGATCTTGCCGACGGCGGTGAGCGGCAGCTGGTCAAGGAATTGGAAACGGTCGGGCAGCTTGTACTCGGCCACGCCCTGCTCGCGCAGATAGCGACGCAGCGCCACCGGCTTGAGTGCCGGATCGCTGACCACCAGGCAGGCGCAGCTCTTCTCGCCCATCAGCTCGTCGGCGATGGCGACCAGGGCCGCGTGGGTGATGCCGGGATGGCGCAGCAGCAGTCCCTCGATCTCGGCGGCGGCGATCTTCTCGCCGCCACGGTTGATCTGGTCCTTCACCCGGCCGACCACCTTGAGATAGCCGGCGGCATCGCGCTGGACCACGTCGCCGGAGAAATAGAAACCCTCGGCGTCGAAGACCTGGGCATTGTGCTCGGGGCTGCGGTAGTAGCCGCGGAAGGTGTAGGGACCGCGGGTGGACAGCAGACCGGGCTCGCCGTCGAGCACCGGGTTGCCGTCCTCGTCGGTGATGCGCACCTCGTCGTCAGGACTCATGGGGCGGCCCTGGGTGGTGAAGATGCGCTCGGGCTCGTCGTCCAGGCGGGTGTAGTTGACCAGGCCCTCGGCCATGCCGAACACCTGCTGCAGCTGGCAGCCCAGTTCCACGGGCACGCGGCGGGCCTGGGCCTCGGCAAAGCTGGCACCGCCCACCTGCACCACGCGCAGGCTGGCCAGCCGGGCGCGCTGCTCGGGTGCGGCGGCGGCCTGCATCCAGAGCGCTACCGCTGGTGGTACCAGGGCCACCCAGTCCACCTGATGGCGTTCGATCAGCGCGAAGCAGCGCAGCGGCTCGGGATCGCGAGCCATGACCACACAGCCACCGGCGATGAAGACGCCCAGGGCACCGGGCGAGCTGAGGGTGTAGTTGTGGCCCGCCGGCAGGGCACAGAGAAAGCGCGTCGCCGGGGTCAGGCGGCAGATCTCGACGCTGCGTCTGAGGCTGTAGTAGTAGTCGTTGTGGGTGCGCGGGATCAGCTTGGGCGTGCCGGTGCTACCCCCGGAGAGCTGGAAGAAGGCCACCTCGCCACCGGCGGTAGGCGTCAGCTGAAAACCGTCCAGCGGGGTATCCAGACGCTGCTGCAGGCTGCGTGCGTCGTCGGCGCCATCCAGCAAGACCTCGCTCAGGCCCGGCGCCACGTCGCGCAACTCGCCGAGGAAGTTGTCGTCGCGAAACAGATTGTGCTCGCGGGAGGCGATCAGCAGCCGGGGCTGGATCTGCTGCGCATAGGCGAGCAGCTCCAGCTTCTGGTGACTGAACAGGGCGTTGACCGGGGCGATGCCAGCCTTGAGCAGGGCGAAGAACACGACATAGAACTCGGCCACGTTGGGCAGCTGCACCAGGGCGGTGTCGTGACGGCGCAGCCCGGCGGCCTGCAGGTGGGCGGCCAGGCGACTGGAGCGCTCGTCCAGCTCGGCATAGCTCAGCTGCCGCTCGCCACAGAGGATCGCCGGCGCGTCCGGCAGGGCCGCGCGGCTGCGCGCCAGGATCTCGGTCATCGGTAGATCGGGCCAGTAACCCAGGGCGCGATAGCGGGCCGCCAGGTCTTCCGGCCAGGGGGTGAATTCCAGACTCACGTGGGGTTCTCCTCGTCGAGCAAACCACAGGCGGCACGCATGGTGCCCAGTTTGGCGGTAACCTCGGCCCACTCCGCCGCCGGATCCGAGGCTTCGACGATGCCGGCGCCGGCGAACAGCCGCAGCCGGTCGTCCTGCACGGTGCCGCAGCGGATGGTGACCACCCACTCGCCGTTGCCCTGGGCATCGCACCAGCCGACCATGCCGGTGAACAGGCCGCGGTCGAAGGGCTCGATGCGCTGGATCAATTGCCGTGCCGCCGCCGTTGGAAAGCCGCAGACGGCCGGGGTCGGATGCAGGCGGCAGGCGAGCTGCAGCGCCGAGGTGCGGCTGTCGGCCAGTTCGCCGTCGATGGCGGTGGACAGGTGCCACATGGCGTTGGTGCCGAGCAGCGAAGGCCCTTCGGGCACGTCCAGCCGGCTGCACAGCGGCGCCAGCTGCCGGCGGATGTCCTCGATCACCAGGCGGTGCTCGTAGTGATCCTTGCTGGACTCCAGCAGGTCGCGGGCGACGCGCTGGTCTTCCTGCGGATCGGCGCGACGCTTGGCCGAACCCGCCAGCGGATTGGTATGGACCTGGGCGCCCTGCTTGCGCACCAGCAACTCGGGGCTGACTCCGACCAGTTCGCCCCCCTCGGCGGTGGGGATGCGGAACTGATAACCGGTGGGATTCTGCCGCGCCAGATTGGCGAGGATGGCCTCCACGTCGGCGGGCTCCGCCAGGTGGATCTCCTGGATCCGCGACAGCACCGCCTTGCTCAGCTCGCCGCGGCGGAAGGCCTCGATGGCCTCCTCCACCGCCAGGCAGAAGCCGTCCGCACTGGGCAGGTTGCGCACCTCGCGCACCTGCGCCGGGGCGACCGGTGCGCTGCTGACCGGCGCCGGGCGGGTCATCCAGGCGTGCTCCCGGGGCACATAGAGACAGGAGGGCCTGGTGGTATCGAAGGGAATGGCGCCCATGATCACCGGTTCGGCGATACCGGCCTGGCGGGCACGGGCGAAGGCCTCTTCCACGGCGTGGAGGAACAGGCTGTCCCGGTGCGCACCGCCGCTGGCCGGTGTCTCGACCCGGGCGCAGATGCCCCGCCCCTGCAGGACGAGATCGCCTGACTGGAACAGGAATGCGGCCTGTTCCCGACGATCGGCAGCAACTTCTTCGACCACCTCGGCCCTCTTGCTCGTCATTTCGATGAACCTCTACACGAATGATAATGCTTATCAATAAGCAGAAGCTAACGTACTGGATAGCGGAAAGTCAATTCGTTAGGGACCGAACGATATTCCCGGCTATCCCGCAACCCATTGATTTATAAAAGTAATATCCACCGGGCGGAAGCTCGCCTGGAGGGGATCTCCTGTCATTCCCGGTCGGCGGACCGACGGTATGGCCGGAACGACTTGCTGCCAGGAGGCGCTTCTTTGAAAATGAGAGTGATTATCTTACAACCGGAAGGCGTTCATGTTCAGCTTGTCGTCAGTGTTTCGCATTCTCACCACCCTGGCCCTCGCGACCCTGGCACTGGGTGGTACCGCCCGGGCGGCGGACTGGCCCCGGCAGATCAGCGCCGACGGTAGCCAGGTCAGCCTGCCCGCCAAGCCGCAACGCATCGTCTCCACCAGCGTCACCCTCACCGGTTCCCTGCTCGCCATCGGCGCGCCGGTGGTGGCCAGCGGTGCCACCTCGCCCAACAACAGATTCGCCGACGACCAGGGCTTCCTGCGTCAATGGGGCACGGTCGCCAAGCAGCGCGACGTGAAACGCCTGTATATCGGCGAAGCCAATGCCGAAGCCGTGGCCGCCGAGGTACCGGACCTGATCCTGGTCAGCGCCGCCGGCAACGACTCGGCGCTGCGCCTGGTCGAGCAACTCAAGGCCATCGCCCCGGTGCTGGTGGTGGGTTACGACAATCGCAGCTGGCAACAGGTGGTGGAGCTGCTCGGTCAGGCCACCGGCCGCGAGGACGCCGCCCGCAAGGTGGTCGCCGACTTCGACCGGCGCGTCGCCGATCTCAAGGCGCGTCTGCAGCTGCCGCTACAACCGGTGTCGGCCTTCGTCTACAACCCGGCGACGCGCCAGGCCAATCTCTGGACCGCCGCCTCCTCCCAGGGTCAGTTGCTGGAAAGCCTGGGCTTCAAACTGGCGGCGCTGCCGGCGGGACTGGAGACCGGCCATAGCCAGGGGCAGCGCCACGACATCCTGCAACTGGCCGGTGAAAACGTCGCCACCGGTCTCACGGGCCAGACCTTCCTGCTGTTCGCCGCGGATGCCAAGGAAGCCGAGGCGGTACGCGGCAATCCGCTGCTGGCGCACCTGCCGGCGGTCAAGGACAACCGTGTGGAAGCCCTGGGCGCCGAGACCTTCCGTCTCGACCCCTATAGCGCCAACCTGCTGCTGGATCGTCTGGAACAGCGCTACGCCAAGCCCTGAACTGGGCAATAGTGGAAACGCTGCGCGCTTTTCCTCGCTACGCCAGGCCTTGAGCACCCGTAGCGTGGACAACGGCGCAGCCTTGTCCACTCGTCCCTGCCATGAGTCCCAGTGGAAAACGCTGCGCGGTTTTCCACGCTACGCCAGATCTTGAGCACCCGTAGCGTGGACAACGGCGCAGCCTTGTCCACTTGTCCCTGCCATGAGTCCCAGTGGAAAACGCTGCGCGGTTTTCCACGCTACGCCAGATCTTGAGCACCCGTAGCGTGGACAACGGCGCAGCCTTGTCCACCAATCCCTGCCATGAGCCGCAGTGGAAAACGCTGCGCGGTTTTCCACACTACGCCAGGCGCACCGGAGCGGATCAGGCGCCGAGGCTTTCCGCCCGGCGTAGGCCGCGGGCCAGCGCCCAGCAGAGGGCGGCCACCCCGGTGGCGACCAGGCCGAAGACGCAGGCGGCCTGCGCCGGCAGCATCAGACTTGCCAGGCCGCCGAACAGCGCCGCGCCGAGGGCCTCGCCGCCGATGTTCTGTGCCGTCCACAGCGCATTGATGCGCCCCAGCAGGCGATCCGGGGTCAGGCGCTGGATCAGCGCGTACTGCACTAGGGAATTGAGCGCGCCCAGATAGCCGAACAGCACCAGGCACAGCGCGGACAGCCAGAAGCCGGGCAGCAGCGCGAACATCGCCACTGCCAGAAAGGTCGCCACCGCGGTCATCAGCAGGGTACGCCCGGGGCGTGGCGCCTGGTTCAGTCGGCCACTGGTGAGGGCGCCGATGGCCGCGCCCAGGGGCGCGGCGGCATAGAGCCAGCCCAGGTGTCCGGTATCCAGCCCCCAACTCTCGCCCAGCGACGGATAGAGCACCCGCACCGCATTCGCCATGGTCACCAGGGCGCCGACCAGGGCAACCGCGCCCAGCAGGCGGTTCTCGAACAGGAAGGCGATGCCGCCGCCCAGGGCCTCCCAGGGCGTCTCGCGCGGCTGCTCGGGCGGCGGCAACGGCGGCAGGCGCAGCAGCACCAGCAGGGTGATCAGGGTGCCGCAGGCGGTCAGGCCGTAGTTCCAGGCCACGCCGCTCTGGGCGATCAGCAGGGTACCCAGCGGCGGGGCGACGATGGCCGCCACCCGCACGCTGAGCATGTTCAGGGCGCCGGCCTGCACCATGGATTCACGACCGACCAGGATCGGCGTGACCGCCAGCAGCGCGGTCACGCCGAGGGCGCCAAAGAAGCCATCCCACAGGGCCAGCAGGTAGATGGCGGTCAGCGATGGCTCGGGCAGGCTGGCGTTGACCGCCAGGCCGACGAAGCCCAGGCCGCAGATGGAGCGGGCCGCCAGGATCAGGCGGCGTCGTTCCAGGCGGTCGGCCAGCACCCCGCCGGTGAGCAGGCCGACGAACATGCCGATGCCGGCCATGCTCAGCGCCAGGCCTACCTTGAGTGGCGAGTCGGTCAGGACTTGAACCTGGATGGGAATCGCCACGGCCAGCAGGCCTAGGGACAGCACGGACACCAGGCGGGCGATGAACAGGGTGCGAAAGGCGGCGTGGGACCTGAGCAGGCCGAAGTCGAGCAGGAAGGACGTCTTGGACATGAATCACCGGAAAAACACAGGGGACGCTATCGAGCCGCCGGGGCAAGGCTGTTAGCATGTAATACAGACTATCATGTGTTAATACGCCTTGTTCTCATCCACTCCTCTCCCCGTCGGTCGCCGCGGATGACCAGGCGCCGCCTCTTCATCCTCGGCTGCGCCGCGTTCCTGCTGCTCCTGGTGATGGCTGCCAGCCTGGCGCTCGGCGCCACCGCCATCCCGCTGGCCGACGTCTGGCAGGCACTGGGCCAGGGCTGCAGCGAGCCGGCCTGCCTCATCGTGCGCGAGGCGCGGCTGCCGCGGACCCTCGCCGGCCTGCTCGCCGGGGCGGCGCTGGGGGTGGCCGGCACCCTGATGCAGGCGCTGACGCGCAATCCCCTGGCCGACCCCGGCATCCTCGGCGTCAACGCCGGTGCCAGTTTCGCCGTGGTGCTGGGCATCGCCCTGTTCGGTGCCAGTGGTCCCGAGCAGTACCTGGGCTTTGCCTTCGGCGGCGCCCTGCTGGCCAGCCTGGTGGTGCTGCTGGCCGGCATCGCCGGTGGCGGCGGCTTCAATCCCATGCGCCTGGTGCTGGTCGGGGTGGCCCTGGGCGCCATGCTCGAAGGCGTCAGCTCGGGCATCGCCCTGCTCGATCCCCAGGTCTACGATCAACTGAGATTCTGGCAATTCGGCTCCCTGGACGTGCGTCAGCTCGAGCTGCTGCGCAGCGCCAGCCTGCCGGTGCTGGGCGGCGTGGTCATCGCCCTGCTGCTGGCTCCGGCGCTCAACGCCCTGAGCCTGGGCAGCGATCTGGCCGTGGCCCTCGGCACCCGGGTCCGCCAGACCCAGTTGCTCGGTCTGCTGGCCATCACCCTGCTCTGCGGGGCCGCCGCGGCCGCGGTCGGACCCATCGCCTTCGTCGGCCTGATGGTGCCGCACCTGGGTCGCTGGGCCATCGGCGAAGACCATCGCTGGCTGCTGCCTTTTGTCCTGCTATTCACCCCCGGTCTGCTGCTGAGCGCCGACATCGTCGGCCGCCTGCTGGTCACCAATGAGCTGCGCGTCTCGGTGGTGACCGCCTTCCTCGGCGCGCCGCTGCTGATCTGGCTGGCGCGTCGCCAGCGCCAGGGAGGTCGGGCATGAACCGCCCTGATCGCCTGCGCCTGCCCGGCGTGCTGTTCGCCCTGCTCGGCGGCGCCCTGTTGCTGGCGCTGTTCGCCCTGGGCAGCGGCAGCCTGGCCCTGAATCCTTCCCAGGTACTGGCCGCCCTGCTCGGCGAGGCGCCGCGCGGCATCGAACTGGTGGTCACCCAGTGGCGCCTGCCGCGGGTGGCCCTGGCGCTGCTGATCGGCGCCGCCCTGGGCCTCAGCGGCGCGCTGTTCCAGTCGCTGCTGCGCAATCCCCTCGGCAGCCCGGACATCATGGGCTTCAACACCGGCGCCTACAGCGGGGTGCTGGTCGCCCTGGTGCTGTTCCAGGCCAGCATACTCTGGAGCACCACCGCCGCCCTCATCGGCGGCCTGCTCAGCGCCGCCCTGGTCTATGCCCTCACCTGGCGCGGCAGCGGCGTGGATACCCTGAGACTCATCATCGTCGGCATCGGCGTGCGCGCCCTGCTGATGGCGCTCAACACCTGGCTGATCGTCCACGCCTCCCTGGAAGCCGCCTTCAGCGCCGGCCTTTGGAGCGCCGGTTCGCTCAACGGCCTGACCTGGGCCAAGGCCTGGCCGGCGGTGATCTTCATCCTGCTGGCGGGGGCCGCCAGCCTGGCGCTGAGTCGCCGGCTGTTCCTGCTGGAGATGGGCGACGACACCGCCTGCGCCCTGGGCGTGCCGGTTGAGCGCACCCGCTTGTCGCTGCTGGGCCTGGGCGTGGTGCTCACCGCCGCCGGCACCGCGGTGGCCGGACCGATCTCCTTCGTCGCCCTGGCCGCGCCGCAGATCGCCCGCCGCCTGACCGGCACCCAGCGCCTGGCGCTGCCCGCCGCCGCCCTGACCGGCGCGGTGCTGCTGCTGGGCGCGGATCTGCTCGCCCAGCGCCTGTTCCTGCCCTATGTCCTGCCGGTCGGCCTGGTCACGGTGAGCCTGGGTGGGCTCTACCTGATCGGCCTGCTCATCTGGGAGTCCCGCCGCTCATGAACGACGCCCCCGCTTCGCGCCTGCATGCCGAGCGCCTGACCCTGGGCTACGGCCGCAAGCTGATCGCCGAGGACCTGTCGCTGACCATCCCCGATGGCGAGCTGACGGTCATCATCGGTCCCAACGGCTGCGGCAAGTCGACCCTGCTGCGCACCCTGAGCCGGCTGCTGGCGCCCAGCCAGGGCCAGGTCTGGCTGGACGGCCAGGCGATCCAGAGCTATCGCACCAAGGAGGTGGCCCGTCGCCTGGGGCTGCTGCCGCAGAGCTCCCAGGCCCCGGGCGACATCTCGGTGCGCGACCTGGTGGCCCGCGGGCGCTATCCGCACCAGACGCTGTTCGGTGGCGTGCGCGCCGACGACGAGCGCGCGGTGACCCACGCCATGCAGGCCACCGGCGTCTTCGAACTGGCCGACCGGGCGGTGGACACCCTCTCCGGCGGCCAACGCCAGCGAGTATGGATCGCCATGGCCCTGGCCCAGGAAACCCCGCTGCTGCTGCTCGACGAGCCGACTACCTGGCTCGACATCACTCACCAGATCGACCTGCTGGAATTGCTGGAAGACCTCAATCGCCAGCAGGGCCATACCCTGGTGATGGTGCTGCACGACCTCAACCACGCCTGTCGCTACGCCACCCATCTGGTTGCCATGCGCGACGGCAAGGTGCTGGCCACCGGCCGCCCGCGCGAGGTGGTCACCCCCGCGCTGATCAAGGCGGTCTATGACCTCGACTGCCTGATCATCGACGACCCGGTGGCCGGGACCCCCATGGTGGTGCCCCTGGCGCGGCGCTAGGGTCCGGCGAGCATCCAGTCCCGGAGCAACTGCCCATAGAGCTCGGTGCCCTCCTCCAGTCGTTGCACCTCGCAGTATTCGTCCACCTTGTGCGCCATGCTCGGCTCGCCCGGCCCCAGGATCAGGGTGGGCGGATCATTCAGCGCGGGCAGCAGCACGGCAGCATCGGTGAAGTAAGGCACCACACTGGCGGGCAGCGCCTCGCCATGCAGGGTGGCACAGCGCTCGAAGACCTGCCGCACCCAGGCGTCGCCCATATCGGCACAGACACCGGGCAGATCCACCAGGACCTCCAGCTGCAGATCGCTGCCCAGGTGCTCGGCCAGTCGCCGCTGAATGTCGGCATGGTCCAGGTTCGGTGCGGTCCGCAGATCGAGGGTGAAGGCGGCACGATCCGGCACCGAGTTGATGTTCAGCCCCCCGCTGACGGTTCCCACATTGAGCGTGGGTTGCCGCATGAGCGGATGCGGCGGGCCGACGGCGAAGGTGCGCGCCTGGCCAATGGCCTCGGCCAGGCGGTAGATGGCGTTTTCCCCTTCCTCGGGCATGGCGCCGTGGGCCGTTCGGCCATGAGCCGTGCAGCGGAGCCAGAAGGCGCCCTTGTGCCCCAGCACCGGTCGATTGGCGGTTGGCTCGCCCACCAGTAGCGCGCCCAGGTCGCCGAGCAGGTGCGGCGCGTCCCGGCACAGCGCCCGGGCGCCGTCACAGCCGGTTTCCTCACCGCCGGTGAGCAGCAGCCGGACGCCAGGCCCCTGGGCGATGACGTCGCGATTGCGCTGGCAGGCGACGATGAAGGCCGCGATGCCCGCCTTCATGTCGCTGGCGCCGCGACCATAGAGGCGCCCTTCGGCCACCTCGCCGGCGAAGGGGCCGTGGCGCCAGGTGCCATTGCCCAGGGGCACCACGTCCAGGTGTCCGGTAAAGCCCAGCGGCTTGCCCGCCCCACGCCCTGGCAGCCAGGCCACCAGGTTGCAGCGTCGCTCGCCGAAACGCTGCAACTCGCAGTGGAAGCCTGCCTCGCGGAGCATCGTGACCAGGCACTGCGCACAGGCTTCTTCATCGCCTGGCGGATTGAGCGTGGGAAACCCCAGGAGCGCTCGGGTCAGAGCCAGAGGATCGTCGAGCATCGGTGATCTCCAGTCGGATTGAGGATGATCAGGCGCGCCGCGAGAGCCAATCCAGACAGTTGAGCCAGAAGCGCCGATAGGCATCGCCGGCCAGGAAGTCGTCGGGCATCCAGTGCATCGACATGTCGCTGGTCCAGACCAGGGTACGCCCCTGGCCGACTTCACGGGTCGCCAGCAGCGGATGGCCGCTGCCCGCGACGCTCGCCACGAGCTGGGCATCCGGGTGCAATTCCACCTCGTTGTAGCCCAGCAGATAGGACCAGTCCTCGGGCAGGCCACGCAGCAACTCATGCTCGCCGTGCACCTGCGGGGTGAAGCCTTCAGGCACCTCAATGCGGTCGTCATAGGGCAGGCAACGCACCGGCAGCACCTCTTCCACCGCCGTGCCGCGATAACGCGCGCCCCCGTTGATGCCCTGGAAGCTGTAGTAGCCACCGACCATCATGAGGGCGCCGCCTTGCAGCACGTACTCGCGCAGCGCCGTCAGGCGATTCGGCGTGCGGCGGCTGCGCAACCAGGTGTCCGGATGCAGCAACAGGCTGTTGGCACCGATATCCGAGAGGATGATCACCTGGTAGTCGCGCAGGGCCTCCAGCGTCGCGGGAAACTCGGTCTGCGCCTGGTCGGCGCACATCTGGGTGATGGCATAGTCACTGTCGGCCAGTGCCGCCAGCAGGCGCTGGGCGCCGTTGTGGGCAGTGACGGAGGCGAACTGGTCGAAGCCTTTGATATGGGTCGCGGTGCTGACCCAGGATTCGCCAGCGAGCAGAACGGACTGTTTCATAGGTTCTCCGGTAGCGGACGTAAGGCCGATCGATCGCGCTGGAAGACGCGGCGCGGGTTGTCGATCAGCAGGGTTTCCAGTTGCGCCCCCGTGACGCCGTGGCGGCGCAGACGCGGGACGAAGTGCTTGAGCAGGTAGCCATAGCCGTGGCCGCCGTAGCGGGTGAGCATGGTCTTGAGAAAGACGTCCTGGGACAGCAGCAGGCGCTCGCCGTAGCCGGCCTCCAGCAGACCGACGAGGGCGCGGGCGTTGTCCTCGTCGGACGGCGACTGGGCGGCCTCGTCGGCGAAGTAGTAGCCCATGCCGATCATGTCGTATTCGAGGAAGGCGCCCCGCTCGGCGAGTCCGTGCTGGTAGTCGAGGTCTCGATGACTGGGATTCATGTGGCAGAGCACCACGTGGTGCAGGTCGGCGCCCTCGGCGGCGGCGATGTCCAGCACCCGGTGGCCGAGGCGTTCCCAGCCGGGCAGATGGACCGCCAAGGGTACGCCGGTGAGGCCGCTGGCCCGGGCGGCGGCGCGCAGGGACTTTTCCTCGCTGGCGGTAAAGGCAGCCGACACCCCGATCTCGCCGATCAGGCCGGCGATGACCTCGGGCTTTTCCGCCGCTCCGCCCACGTCATGGACGATCTGGGCGGTGAGCTCCTCCACCGAGCGCTCCCTGACATAGGCCGGGTGCGAGGGCTCCAGGTAGAAACCGGCGCCCATGATGATGTTGAGACCGGTGAGCCGCGCGATGCGCTGCAGCGCCTGGGGATCGCGACCTATGCCGAGGTTGGTGGGATCGACCACCGTCTCCCCGCCCAGGGCGCGATATTTCAGCAGCTCGGCGCAGGCCAGGTCCACGTCGAACAGCTGGCAGTTGTCGCGGCTGACCAGCGGATTCAGATGCAGCTCGCCGAGCAGTTCGATGCTTACCGGCTGCTCGGCCAGGTGCCGTTCGCCGCAGCAACGGGGTGGCACCCACTTGCCGGAGGCGTCGAGCAGGATGTGCTCGTGCATCAGGGTCACGCCCAACCGGTCCACCGGCAGCGGGCCAAGCACCGTCATGGCATGGCCGCTGTCGACCCCGACCGGAAGCGGCTCAGGATGGCGAAACAGACTCATCCGCCTACCCTCCCCAGCGGACGGCCGGTCTTGAGGATGCGGGTGTTGAGCCAGATCGCCAGCAGCACGATGGCCCCTGTGGCGATCTGGGTATAGAAGGGCGATACATGAGCGAGGATCAGGCCGTTCTTGATCACCGCCATGGTCAGCACGCCCAGCAGGGTGCCGAGGATGGTGCCGAAGCCGCCGAACAGACTGGTGCTGCCGAGCACCACCGCGGCGATGACCTCCAGTTCGAAGCCTTCTCCCTGGTTGGAGGAGCCACTGCCCAGCCGTGCCGTCACGATCATCCCGGCCAGCGCCGCCGCCATGCCGCTCAGCACATAGACCCGCAGCAACACGCCGCGAGTGTTCACCCCTGCTCGGCGGACGCTTTCGGCATTGGCGCCAATCCCCGTGAGATAGCGACCAAAGCGCATCTTGCCCAGCAGCAGCATGCCGCCCAGCACCGTGAAGAACGCGAGCCATACCGCCAGCGGCAGTCCCAGCATCCAGCCGCGACCGAGCGCGAGAAAGGCGGTGAGTTCACGGGGGACCGGAATGGAGTAGCCCTGGGTGATGAGCAGTGCCAGGCCGCGAATGATGGTCAGGGTCGCCAACGTCACGATGAACGCCGGGATTCCCGCGTAGGCGATGAAGTACCCGTTCAGCGCGCCGATCAGCGCCCCCACCAGCAGACCGCCGGCCAGCACCACCGGCCAGGGCAGCTGCCAGGTGTTGAGGCCGAGGGCGGCCAGGGCGCCCACCAGGGCCAGGGTGGAACCGACCGACAGGTCGATGCCACCGGTGGTCACCACTAGGGTCATGGCCACGGCCACGATCAGCAGCGGCGCGTTCTGGCGAATCACGTTGAGCAGGTTGCCGCCGCTGAGGAAGTTGTCGGTCACCAGCGCAAAGAGCAGGCAGCAGAGGGCGAAGAACAGCGCGATGCTGGCCACGCCGGGATAGTCGTGCAGCAGGCGGCGCAGCGGTGACTGCACCACCACGCGCTGTCGGGTCAGGTCGAGGGTATTCATGAAATCCTCCGATTCAGGCGCAGGCGGAACGGGCGGTGAACTTGTGGCCGACGATCAGCTCGACGATCTCGCCCAGACTGGTGTCGGCCACCCGGCGCTCCGCCAGGTTCTGGCCCTCGTACATCACCATGATGCGATCGCAGACCAGGAAGAGATCCTGCAGCCGGTGGGTGATGAGGATTACGCTCACGCCCTGGCGGCTGATGGTGCGGATCAGCTCCAGCACGGCCTCGACCTCGGCCACCGCCAGGGCGGCGGTCGGCTCGTCCATGATCAGTACCCGTGGTTCGAAGGCCGCGGCACGGGCTATGGCCACGGCCTGGCGCTGGCCGCCGGAGAGATGGCGCACCTGGGCGCGGGTATCGGGCAGGCTGATGCCCAGCCCCTCCAGGATGCGGCGCGCATCGGCGTGCATCTTGCGCTCGTCCAGCAACGGCAAGCCAAGCAGCCGGCGGCGGGGCTCGCGCCCCATGAAGAGGTTGCCGGCCACGTCCACGGTGTCGCACAGGGAAAGATCCTGATAGACCATCTGGATCCGGCAGCGCTGGGCATCCGCCGGGCCCTGGAACACCTCTTCGCGGCCGTCGATGCGGATGCAGCCACTGGTGGGCAGCACCGCGCCGGAAAGAATCTTGGTCAGGGTCGATTTGCCGGCGCCGTTGTCGCCGACCAGCCCCAGGACCTCGCCCGGCTGCAGGGCGAGGTCGACGCCGCGCAGGGACTGGATGGAGCCATAGCTCTTGGTGATGCCGGTCATGCTGACCCGGGGAACCGTCGTCGCAGTGTCCATGCTGGGCCTCCGCTACTTGAAATCGGCGCGATAGGAATCCAGGTTTTCCCGGGTGACCAGGGTCACCGGGATATCCTGCTGCTTGGTCACCTGCTGGCCGGCGAGCAGCGCCAGCGCCGCCTCCACCGCCGCCTTGCCCATGCCGCGGGTGTTCTGCTGCACCACCACCGCCACGGAGCCGTCATCCAGGCCCTGGACAGCCTGGGGCGACAGGTCCCAGCCGAAGATCCGGGTACGTTCGCCGCTGCCCTGAGCGACGCTGGCCGCGACGGTACCGATCAACGCCGGTTCGCCGGTGGCATAGACGATCTGCAGGTCCGGATTGGCGGTGAGCAGATTTTCCGCGGCGCTCTGAGCGGTGTCCTGCACGTTGTTGCCATCCACGGTGCCGACGATCTTCGCCTTCGGCGCACTCTGTGCCAGCCCGTCGCGGAAGCCGTCCAGGCGCAGGTTCTGCACATAGGAACCCAAGGCTCCCACCACCCCGATCTTGGCCTCGCCACCCAGCTCACGGGTGATGTAGCTGCCGGTGTACTCGCCCAGCTGACGAGCCGCGGCGCGGTTGTCGACGCCGACCTGCACCTGGTTGTCGCCCTTGAGCACGGCGTCGATGGCCACCACCGGGATACCGGCCTGGACGGCCGCCGAGACCGCCGGCTTGATGCCGTTGACGTCAATGGCACAGACCAGGATGGCGTCCACCTTGTCCTGGATATAGGCCTCGATGGCGTCGTTCTGGGCGGAGGGGTTGTCGTTGGCGTTGAACACCACCAGTTCGGCGCCCGCCGCCTTGGCGGCGGCCTGGGCACCCTGGGTGATCTGGGTGAAATAGAGTGCCTGCTGATTCACCTGGACCAGTGCCAGCCGCTTGGCCGGCGCCGCCTGGACGACACCGGCCAGGCCCAATCCGAACACCATCAGCATGGAAGCGAACGTCTTGCCGAATCGAAGCATCTCCATCCTCCTCTACCCTGCCAGCGGATGCGGCAGCGGCTAGTAAACCGGTTTACTAAACTGACCAAAAAATAGAACCCGGAAGGTTCTGCTGGGAAAGAAACAGCACAAGGCGTGCCAGCAGCGACTAGAGGACTAGCTTCCACTGCCAATTCAAACAGTTACTCAAACCCCCTGCGCAGAGCCTCTGGCAGGACAGCACCGGGAGTGCTCCGCGACTGGGCAGTATGGAAACGCCTGGTGCTACCTTGGGGCAGGCGCTGGGGCGACCGAGCCGCGTTCCACCAGGGTCACGGCCACCCGCTGCTCCCCGGCTACCGGCTGCCCGGCGAGCACCCCCAGCAGGGCTTCAATCCCCTGGCGACCCAGGTCCCGCGCCGACTGGCGCACGGTACTGAGCGGCGGCGTGAGCAATTCCGCGTAGGGCGCGTCGTCGAAGCCGACCAGGGACAGGGAAGCGGGAACTGTCAGGCCGCGCTCGCGAAGGGTATCGAGCACCCCCACCGCAATGAAGTCGCTGGCGGCGAAGATCGCCTGAGGCGGCTCCGGCAGATCCAGCAGGGTCGCGGCCGCCTGACGCCCGAATTCGCGGCTGTATTCACCCAGCAGCAGATAGTCGGGACGCGAGGGGATTCCGGCCGCGGCCAGGGCGAGCTCATAGCCCTGTCGCCGCTCCCTCACGCTCATCACCGCTGCCGGCCCGGAGACATGGGCGATGCGCCGATGGCCTCGGCGGATCAGATGCTCGGTGGCCAGGCGACCGCCGACGACATTGTCGGCGAAGACCTTGGGCATCGAGGTACCCGGTACGTCCTCGTCCAGCAACACGATCTCCCGGTAGGCGCCCAGTTGCACCGCCAGCGTCCCGTCATCCGCGCGGTTGGTGATAAACAGCAGACCGTCGACGCGGCGCGATCCCTTCCAGTGGACGTACTGGATCTCCCGCGCCGGATCGTTGCGCGTCAGGCAGAGCACCAGGTTGTAGCCATGGGCGAAGGCAGTGGCCTCGGCAGCGTCGGCCAGTTCGGCGAAAAAGGGATTGGCGATGTCCGGCAGGACCAGCCCGATGGTCTCGCTGCCGCCCTTGCTCAGGCGTTGGGCCAGGCTGTTGCGCCGAAAGCCCAGGGCCTCGATGGCACCCTCGATACGCTGCGCCGTGGCGGGTGGCAGGCTCAGGCTGTGATTCAGGTAGCGCGAAACGGCAGACTTGGACAAGCCTGCCTGCCGGGCGACATCCTGAATGGTCACGCTTTTCACCATGGGTCCACCTGCAATGAGAGAAGGAGCGGCCTGGCCGATCATCTCTCCTGCCCCGCCCAGGTTTCACACCTTGCCTGAGCGAGGAGTCGCCGTCGAGGCGAACCCTCGAGCCGTCACAACGCCTTCAACGCCCGATTCAGCAGCGGGCCGATCTGCGCCAGCTGGGCCGGGGCGATGATGTCGACGTGGGCGCAGTCCACCTCGTGGGCCTGCAAGCGGGTGATCCAGGGCGCCCAGGTGGTCCTGACGTCCATTCCCGCCGGCAGGGTGCGGCGGGCGACGAACATCAGTGCCTCGCCGTCGAACCGCGCGCTGCGCGCGGTGGCCAGCAGCCGCACCGAATCGGCGTAGTTGCCCTCGATGGTGGCGAACAGCTCCGCCCCCTCCCCCAGCGCCGGATCGGCCAGGCCCTGCTGGGCGGCCAGGAAGGCCTCGCGCTCGCGATTGACCTCGGCCAGCACCTCAGGATCCAGCTCGCGCTGGCCTTCGCGCTCTTGCCAGTTCTGGGTTTCCGGTGGATAGGTGTCGAGCAGGCCGAGGAAGGCGACCTCTTCTCCTGCCGCCTGCAACCGCGCCGCCAGGCCCTGGGCCAGGGTGCCGCCCAGGGAATAGCCGAGCAGATGATAGGGGCCGTGCGGCTGCACCTCGCGCAGGGTGCGCAGATGGCGCTGGATGACGGCGTCCAGATCGGCGCCCTGGGCCAGGGGACCGTCCGGGCGCGGCGACTGGATGCCGAGCAGCGACCAGCGCGGATCCAGGTGGCGCGCCAGTACGCTGAATTGCCAGGCGAAACCCGAGGCCGGATGGAAGCAGAACAGCCTGGGCCCGTCGCCCGGGCGCAGCGGCAGCAGGGTCTCGAAGCCGGCCCGCGTTGCGCTCGCCGCGTCCTGCTCCAGCTGCCGCGCCAGGCGGGCGACACTGGAGGCCACCATGATCTGGCCAATGGATACCGGCCGCCCCAGGCGCGGGCGCAGATTGGCCGCCAGGGTCATGGCCAGCAGCGAATGGCCACCGAGGGCAAAGAAGTCATCGTCCGCACCGACGATGGCGCAGCCGAGCACCTCGGAAAACGCCGCCGCCAGCTCGCTTTCCAGCCCCGGCGCCAGGGGACGGCTCGCGGCCCTGGCCACGCCCCGGGGCGCCGGCAGGGCCTTGCGATCCAGCTTGCCGGTGGCGCCCAGGGGCAAGGCCTCCAGCTCGACCAGCGCCACCGGCACCAGATGCGGCGGCAGGCTTTCGCCCAGGCGCGCGCGCAGGCGCTCCAGGTCCAGTACAGCACCCGGCTGGGCGACCAGATAACCCACCAGCTGGCGGGCATCGCCGCCGGTGGTAGCGGCCGCCTCGCCCAGCACCCGGGCGTGGGTGACTGCCTGGGCCACGCCGGGCAGCGCCAGCAGGGCATGGTCGATCTCCGCCAGTTCGATGCGCTGACCCCGGATCTTCACCTGGTCGTCGCTGCGGCCCAGGTATTCGACGACGCCCTCCGGCAGCCAGCGCGCCACGTCGCCGGTGCGATACAGCCGCTCGCCCTGCCCGTCCGGCGCAGCGATGAAACGCGCCGCGGTCAGTTCGGGGCGACCCAGATAGCCGTCGGCCAGCTGCACCCCACTGAGATAGAGTTCACCCGCTACACCCGGCGGTACCGGCCGCAGGCGTTCGTCGAGGATGTGCAGCCCGGTGTTCCACACCGGCTTGCCGATGGGCACGCTGCTGCCGGTGACGGCCGCCAGGGCGGCGCCGTGAGCCGGATGATAGGAGACGTCGACCGCGGCTTCGGTGGGGCCATAGAGATTGTGCAGGGGCACGCCGACCCGGCGCTCCCAGGTGCGGGCCAGCTCGGTGGGCAGCGCCTCGCCGCTGCAGAACACCTGGCGCAGGCTGGCGCAGCGGGCCACCGCGGCCGGCTCGTCCAGGCTGGCGACGAAGGCCGCCAGCATCGAGGGCACGAAGTGCACCGTGGTCACCCGCTCGCGGGCGAACAGCTCCTGCAGCGCCGCGGGATCGCGATGGGCCTCGGGCGGCGCTAGGTACAGCCGGGCGCCCACCAGCAGCGGCCAGAAGAATTCCCAGACCGACACATCGAAGCTGCTCGGCGTCTTCTGCAAGACAGTGTCGCCGGCGCCGATGGGATAGCTGTCCTGCATCCACAGCAGGCGATTGACGATGGCGGCATGGCCGACCACCACGCCCTTGGGGCGGCCGGTGGAGCCGGAGGTATAGAGCAGATAGGCCGGATCGCCGCGACGCGGTCCGGCGAACACGGGCTCGTGGTCCAGCTCCTCCAGGGGCGCATCGAGAATCAGCAGCTGATCCTCGCGCAGCGCCGGGAAGCGCCCGCGCTGGCTGGCATCGGTCACCAGCACCCGGGGTCGCGCGTCGTCGAGCATCAGTTGCAGGCGCTCGTCGGGATAGCCGCTGTCCAGCGGCAGGTAGGCGGCGCCCAGCTCGATCGTCGCCAGCAGCGCCAGGGAGAGGAACACCGAGCGTGGCAGGGCCACGGCGACGATGTCGCCGCGACCGACCCCGGCCGTGCTCAGCCGCTGGGCCAGCGCCAGCACCTGCTGGCGCGTTTCCCGATAGCTGAAGGCAAGCTGCAGATCGGCCAGTGCAGGCGCGGCAGGGGTGCGCGCGGCCTGGTCGGCCAGCAGGGTCGCGAGGGTGGCCTCAGGCCGCGGTTGCCTGGTTGCATTGATCTCGGCCAGCCAGGCGCGATCCGCCGGGGCCAGCAGGTCTGCATCGCCCAGGGCCAGACCGGGCTGCTCGGCGAATTGCCCGGCCAGCAGGCCGAACCGCTCCACGTGCCCCTGCAACAGATCGGCGGCGTAGCGCTCGGCATTGCCCAGCAGCTTGATATCCAGGGCGCCGCCCGCTTCCAGATAGAGGGCGATCTCCAGGTCGCGCACAGGCCCCGACGCCAGTTCGTGGGTGATGCCGGGCACCCCGGCGAAATCCAGCGCGAAATCGAACAGCTTGAGGTTGATGACCGGTCCGGTCAGCGGCTCGGCATCGCCCGGACGGCCAAGATCGCGGGCGATCTGCTCGGCGTCGTAGCGCTGGTGACGGCGTACCTTCTTCAGCTCGGCGGCCAGCGCGGCGGCGAGTTGCGGCAGCGTCTGGGTCGAGTCGGTGCGCACGCCCAGCGGTAGGACGTTGAGCGTCGCGCCACCGGATTTGAGCGCCACCGAACCCATGCGTCTCATGAAGATGAAGCCGGCGCTGAAGGCCGGCTGGCCACTGAGGCGCGCGAACCAGGTGGCGGCCAGGGCCACGGCCAGATCGGCCGGCGTCACCCCCTGAGCCCTGCCCTGCTCGGCGAGCCGGGTGAAGACCGTGGCGGGCACCCGGGTGCGGGCTTCCACCACCCGCGGCGTGGGTACCTGTCCCGACAGGCCACCTGGCGCCAGGGACGCCGCCGGCGGCAAGGCCGCGCCACGCTCGCGCCAGAAGGCTTCGTCGCGCTCGCGCACGGCCGACTGCCGATAATCCTGGTATTCGCGCACCACCTCGGCAAAGGACACGAAGGGCGAGGCCTCGGTCGTCTCGCCCCGTACCCTGGCGCTGTACAGGGCCGCTACCCGCTTGGCCAGGGCCGCGAAGCCATAGCCATCGATCAGGAGGTGGTGATAGCGCTGGTACCAGAACAGGTGATCGTCACCCAGCCGGTAGATCCGGTTGAGCCACAGCGGACCGCCACTGGTGGCCCGCAGGTCGCCGTCGAGATCGGTGCGGATGGCCGCGCGCGCTACGCCTTCCGGATCGGCTACCCCACGCAGGTCCAGCCATTCGGGCGCAGGGATGGCCATGGCGCTGTCGATCCACTGCACCAGCTCGCCCTCGCGCTCGGCGAACGTCAGCTGCAGGCTGTCCAGTTCGCCCAGGCCCTGGACGATGGCCGCCATCAGCGCCTGGGCGTCGATCGGCCCGCGCAACTCGACCAGATGGGCCACGGCGAAGGCGTTGGCATGGGGCGACAGCTGATCGGCCAGCCAGATGCCGGGCTGGGCAGCGACCAGCGGCAGCTCGGGAAAGCGAGAACGGGGCGTGGAAGACACGGGAACTCCAGTCAGGAAGGCAGGGAGACGACCGGGCGGATATCGCGCCAGTGGCTGGCGAGCCAGTCGTCGCAAGCGACGCGCGGCGCCGGGCCGAACACGGGCGCCCAACCGGCGGGAACGGCCATGGCCTGCGGCCAGAGGCTGCACTGGCCCCGGGCATTGCGCAGGATCAGCAGCACCTGGGCGGGATCGTCGAAGGGATTGGGGGCGTCCATCGGAGCTCCTGGGAAAGGGGGATTAGCGAGGGGCGTCGGCGAGCAGGGGTTGCCAGAGGCGGACCAGACCGTCGAGCAGGCCACCGCGCCACCAGAGGGCATCATGGCCCCCGTCGATCTCGCGATAGTCGAGGTCGTGACCCTGCTCGCGCAGGCGTGGGACCAGGGCGCGGGAGGCTTCGAGGATGGCCGGCTCGCGCAACCCGGCCTCGATGAACAGCCGCAAGGGGTGAGTGCGCCCCTGCCCGCTCGCCAGTGCCTCGAACAGCCGTCCCGACGCGCCGCGCTGCGGCCACCAGAAGGATCCGGACTGGCTCAGGGCGCAACCGAAGCGCTCAGGCCAGTGCAGCGCGGCATAGAGCGCCGCCAGTCCGCCAAAGCTCTGCCCGGCGACGACCGTCGAGGACGGCGACTGCGCATGGGGCGCCCAGTCGCGCACCTGCGGCAGCAGCTCTTCCTGCACCGCCAGCCAGAATTCCGGATTGCAGGGCAACTCGCTGCCACGCAGGGCGCGGTCGCTGTTGTCGATCAGCAGATAGACCGCCTCCGGCAGTTGGCCGGCATCGGTAAGCCGCTGCAGCGGCACGCCCACCGGCATCGCCTGCGCCCAGAACTGCCCATCCAGCAGAATGGCCAGCGGCCGCTCCATAGGGTTGGTATTACCCGTAGCGAAGAGCCATACCGGGCGGCTGTTGCCCAGCCGGGCGCTGTCCCACGGGTACTGCTGCAGGCGGGGCCAGGCCGCTGGAGACCGTGGCCGGTCGGTATCGAAGGCCGCCCAGGCCGGCTGCGCAGGCGCCTCCGGCAGGTGCACGCCCGATACGGCCAGCCCGCGCCCACCCTGCCAGGCGCGGCGGGGGTTGAGCGGGTCGGCCTGGGCCAGGGGAAAGACGCTGCGCCACCAGAGGCGGATGCCCTGGAGGTCGGGCTGGGCCTCGCCTTCGAACGGTGCCGCGCTCCCCGCTGGGGATCAGGCAGTAGCTGCCGCGCCAGCCGCCCTCCAGCTCGGTCTCCCAGGCCCAGACATCGCTGCCTGGCAGGCGCCGCAGACTCTGCGGCAGGCCCGGTTGATGATGGTCGGTGACGCCGGTGATGTTGAGCCAGACCCGCCGGGTACGGGAGCGCTCGGCCAACCCCTCGGGGTCGCGCCAGACAAAGGTCAGGCGATAGCGCCCGGCCACAGTGGGTTCGATCAGCGGCGTGCCGCGACAGGCCACGGCCTGCCACCAGGGCTCGCTGCCGACATCGTCCCGCTGGAAGAGTGAATCTTTCATCGCATCTCGGTGCATCGTGGAAGAGATCGTCACGGCGTGCAGCGCATTGGCCGACCTGCGCCTGACGCAGGTCGGCCTGAACCTCAGAAGTCGTAGCGCGCCCCGACCATCACGCTGCGCGAGGGGCCCTGGAAGTTGAAGGTGGAAACCGAACCTACGCGCGACCAGTATTCCTTGTCGAGGAGGTTGTTCACGTCCAGGGTCGCGGTGAGCTGCTGGGTGACCGGATAGGAGAACTTGGCATCCACCGTGGCATAACCCGGCGCGGACACCGTGACCCCGGAGGTCTGGTTGGTCTGGGAGAAATCGCTCATGGCGGTCACCCCGCCACCGATGCTCAGGCCGGTCAGCGGACCACCCGCCAGGGTGTACTTGGTCCACAGCGAGGCCATGTGCTTGGGCATGGCTTCGAACAGGGTGTTGCCATCGCCGCTGAGGTTCTGGGTATCCATGTAGGTGTAGCCGGCGAGCATTTCCCACTGCTCGGTGAGCTTGCCGCTGACCTCGATCTCGGCCCCCTTCACCCGCGTCTTGCCGGACGCTTCGGAATAGGTGGTGATGGCAAGACCATTGGCATCGAAGGGCGTGGACGCGCGGTTCTCGTCGGTCAGCTGGAAGACCGACAGCCGCGCATTCATGTCGCCGTTGAAGTAGCTGCCCTTGATCCCGACTTCGTACTGGTCACCCTCGCGCGGATCGATGGCCTTGCCCTGGGCATCCAGCTCGCTCTGTGGCTTGTACACCTTCGAATAGCTGGCGTAGAGGGAATGGTAGTCGTCCAGGTCGTAGACGGTACCCAGGTAGGGGGTGACGAAGCCGCTGTGCTTCTGGCTCTCCCCCGCCTCGGCGCCGCTGGCCAGGGTGGTGGTGTAGGCCTCGCCCTTGTACCAGGAGACCCGGGCACCGCCGATCAGCGCCAGGCGCTCGATGGGGCGGAAGGTGACCTTGGAATAGAGGCCGAATTCGCGATCCTCGCTGCTGAAGTCGGTCTGGTAGGCGCGCGCCGGCTTGGCGAAGCGGGTCGGCGAATAGCTGTTCACGTTGACCGTACCCAGGACGCTGTTGCCGTTCTGGTAATCGGTGTCGTAGTGCTTGTAGTCGGTACCCACGACGAATTCGCTGACCTGACCCAGCGCCTCGAACGGCTGGCTGTAGCTGGCGTCGAGGGAATAGGCGTCCTGCTCGAAGTCCCGGGTGCTGGCGCGAATGCTGGTATTGCCGTTGGCCTGCACCGCCCCGCCGGTGAAGGCATAGAGGTAATCCGCCTCCCGATGCGACGCCCGCGCGGCGATGCGCCCATAGCCGCCGTTATCGAACCTGTGGGTCAGCTCGAAGATGCCGTCGGTGGTCTTGCCGTCGAAGTAGTTCCAGTCCGCTCCCAGGAAGCGCGACTGGCTGAAGTCCAGCAGGTTGCCCTGGGTGTCGGTGGGATAGCCATTGTGCGGGGTGAGGTTCTTGACCTGATGGATCAAGCCGAAGGAGATCTGGGTGGCGTCGGACAGGTCGATGTCCAGGTCGCCGTAGTAGCTCTGGTCGGTGTTGGCGTTGTAGTCCACCTCGCCATTGGTGTCGGCGCGGGAGGCGACGAAGCGACCGCGTACGTTCTTGCTCTCGGTGAGCGGACCGGCCAGGTCGATTTCCTGGTAGTTGGTGTCCCAAGAACCGTAGCGCCCGGTGATGTGACCCTGGAACTCTTCCGTGCCGCGCTTGCGCACCATGTTGACGATGCCGCCCAGTTCGCTGGTGCTGTTGAACAGCCCGGAGGGGCCGCGCATGATCTCGACCCGGTCGAAGGGCGAGAGAATGGGTACGGTGCCGAAGATGCTGGTCATGGGCGCCGGCAGGCCGTCGATGTTGTATTCGTCGTACTCGTAACCACGCGAATAGATGGAGGAACGCCCGCTGTCGTTGGTCAGCACCCGCAGGCCGGCGGTGGACTTGGCCAGCTCGTCCAGGGTGTTGAAGTTGCGATCCTTGATGTAGTCGCTGGTGTAGGAGGTGATCGACTGGGGAATATCGCGCAGGGCGGCCGGCGTCTTGGTGCCCACGGTCGCCGAATCCACGGTATAGCCGCCGGTCTGTTCCGAGGGCGCCATGTCGTAGAGGCGGTTGCCTTCGATGGTCAGGGTGTCCAGTTCCGTGGCGTTCTGCTCGGCCACCGTGGCGGCCAGGGCCGTCAGCGGAAAGGGAATCAGCGCGCCGATCAGCAGCAGCTGACGGAGAGCCCCGCGGCAAGGGCGGACGGGCTGGCAGAGGGTTCCTTGGGTGTTCATGGTGATCCTTGTGACCGTGGCGTTGCAGCCGACGCCGTGCACTTGAAGGCTGCTCTTCGCGGTATCCCGCGAGGGCCAGCACTTTAAATGATAAGCACTCTCATTATCAAATATTACGTTAAGCAATAGCTGTTCGCCTCGCGAACGCCAGGCAGCCGTGATCCACGCCCAGAGGTCAGGACGGCATCAGGAAGGAATGCAGGAAAGAGGCGTCGACCGGATTGGAAGGGGCCCGTCACAGATTCAGGCTGCGCCTGAACGGGCCGCGCAGTGGGAAGCCTGGCGGTCGTTTAGAGGCCGGAGACCGCCGGGGTCTTGGCCGCCACCTGACCGATCACCGGGCTGGGCAGCCGGCAGACGATTTCGCCGATGGCGTTCATTCGCGCCAGGCCACCGTCACCCTTGCAGGCGTGATAGTCCGCGAGGTGTTCGGAAGGCGAATTGCGCAGCCCCTGATCGAGCGCGACCACCAGGGCGATGACGCCCAGGCCCAGGGCGACGATTTCGAGCGTGCTGCGGGCACGATACCAGTGGATCGGTCGCGAAAGGCTCATGGTGGCTCCGGAGGCTGGACGAATGATGGCGAAGTGGCTTCTACTCTAATCGTCCTGGCCCGGATGTAAACAGCCGTTGCTCGCCTCGACGATGGCTGTCGTCGGCAAGCCCAGGCCCGTTCTCCGCACCGCCGATCAGCGCCTTGCCCTGGTCCGCTTCCTCCCACGCTCCGGATGTTCCGCCAGCGAGAGCGTCACAAGCTGATCTCGCTGGACAGCAAAGAAGACGCTAAGTCCTCTTGCAGCGGGCCTTGCCTCTCGCGTCGCCTCCTCGGCGGCCGCTCCTGAACCAACAGCCGACCAGGGCCGAGACTCAGGGATTTTCCTTGCTGGGCGTCTTGATATAGCCGGGCACGGCGGAATCGGGTGGCGTGTTGCGCCCTTCGGTGGCCGCGGCTTCATTGGCCTGGGCCCGGTCTTCCTGCGCCTTGGCCTGCTCCTTGGAGGCCCGCTCGACCTTGCCTTCGGCCGCCTTCTCCTGGGCCTTCTGGCTATGGGTCTGAGCGTCCTGGGCGTGGTCTTCGGAGGTCTTGTCGCACGCCGTCAGGGTTGCGGCGGTAGCCAGTACGAGGGAGCACAGCAGAGCTTTGGACATCGGGTATTCCTGAGAAAAGAGACCTTTCAGGGACCTGGCGAAGCCCGGATTGGTTTCTGGCCGAGCACGCCAGCATCGCAACCTGAGGTGTCCGTCGCACGGTAGCCCTAGGCGAGCGCCTGCCATGTGCCTGGCAGCCCGCGGGTACTGCCCGTCGAGGACGCGAACCGGCACGCCAGGCTCTGGCACGAGCGCTGGCGGGTGTCGACGACAGCTGATCGCCCGGCGAAGGCCGCACGTCCGCAGACCCTGCGGAAAGGTCAGGGGATAAGACTAGGCTGCGGGGATGTTGGCCACGGACAGGCATCGAGACGCACGATGACACCTGCCGCCGCTGGCCTCCTGCCTCTACACCGATAACAAAGCAGGGAACAACCATGACGCTTCTTCAACGGGTAGTCGGCGGCATCGCTCTTCTGGTGCTGCTGCTGCTGGGTATCGTCGCCGTAAGCTTCACCAGTACCCAGTCCATCCATGAGCGGCTGGCGGTCATCACCGAGCAATCCGCGCCGCTCGGTCAGGCCGTTGGCGAAATCAACGTGCAGCTGCTGGGCGCCAACCAGACCCTGCTCAGTCTGCTGGCCGAGACCGACTCCGCCCCGATCGCCACGCACGAGAAGCAATTCCAGCAGCAGTTCGCCGACTACCTGCAGCTGCACCAGCGCCTGCCGGCGCTGTTGCGCGGCCACGACCAGCTGACCCAGGCGCTCGCTCAGGAGCAGAAGCTGGGCAACGCCTATGGCGACCAGGCGAAAATCCTCATCGACAGCTATCGCCGGCTGGTCACCGTGCGCCGTGAAACCCGGATCCTGCAGGGCTATGCCACGCCGGAGGCCAATCGGCTGTCCAGCTACCTGCAGGCCTACAGTGCGCAACAGAAGGCGGAAGGCGCCACCGCGGCGGTTCGCGCCGCCCAGATGCTGCTGATCGAAACGGACAAGACCTATGCCGCCTTCGCCGCTCAGGCGGCCCGCCTGGATCTGCCAGGTCTGGCGGTGACGCTCAACCAGCAGCAGGATGTCATCACCGATCGGCTGCGCGCCCTGGCCACCGTCGACGAGCGCAGCGCGCGCATCGTGGGGGTAATGGTCACCCGTCTGCTGCACGAAATGACCGCGCCCAATGGCCTGCGCCAGGCCTATGAGCGGCAGGCCGCGGCCGAGGCCCAGTTCGACGCCCAGCGCCAGCGCACCGGCACCGCCCTGCAGGCGACCCTGGATGCCCTGCGCACCCTCAGCGCCGGTGCCGTCGCCGTGGCGCAGCAAGCCAAGAGCGATACCGATGCCAGCGTGGCCACCAGCCGCCAGGTCCTGGCCATCGTTGCCCTGCTGGCGATCTGCGCCGCCGTGATCATCGGCCTGTGGGTCGCACGCGGCCTGCGGCGACCACTGCAGGCGTTCCGCGACTCGCTGCGCCGGGTCACGGCTGGCGATCTGCGGGTCCAGTTCGATGTGCGTCGCAAGGACGAATTCAGCGAACTGGGCGGCTATCTCAACGAGTTGATCCGTTCGCTGCAGACCACGGTGCAGACCCTCACGCAGTCGGCCGACGACCTCCGGCGTACCGCCCTGGCCAATGCCGACATCAGTGCCAGCACCACCCGCGCCGTGGAGGAGCAGACCGAGCGTCTCGGCTCCGCCGCCTCGGCGATGACCCAGATGGAAAGCACCGTGGCCGAGGTGGCCCAGCGCGCCCTCGACACCAAGGATGCGGTCGACCACACCTTCGAACTGAGTACGGCGACCGGCACCACCGTCGCCGAGACCATCGACAGCATCCAGCGCCAGGCCCAGCAGATCCAGGTCGCCGCCCAGGCCACCGATGAACTGCAGGGCTATGGCCAGAGCATCGACGGCATCGTCGACGCCATCCGCAATATCGCCGAGCAGACCAATCTGCTCGCTCTCAACGCCGCCATCGAAGCCGCTCGCGCCGGCGAGCAGGGCCGCGGCTTCGCCGTGGTCGCCGACGAGGTACGTTCCCTCGCCAGTCGTACCCAGGCCTCCACCAGCGAGATCCAGCAACAGATCGAACAGATGCAGCAGAAGATCCATTCGGTGGTGGACATCATGGGGGTGAGCCGCGCCCAGTCCGGGGAGTGCGTGCAACTGGCCTCCTCCGCCCGGGAAGCCCTGCAGAGCATGAGCCAGGCGGTCGGCACCATCCGCGAGATGAATACCCAGATCGCCGCCGCCACCGAGGAGCAGAGCGCCACCGTGCAGGAAACCAGCCGCATGATGGTGCAGATCAACGACGCCGCGCTCAGGGCTGCAGAGGGTGCCGACAGCGCCGCGCGGAGCAGCGAGGACCTCTCGCTCATGGCCAGCCGGCAGCGCGAGCTGCTGCAACGTTTCAGTGTCTGACCGGGGACCGACTCATGTTCAAGCCAAAGCTTCGCCTTCTCGCCGGTCTCGTCCTGGCCGCCACCTGCGTCAACCTGGCCCAGGCCAGCGCCCCGCTGATCGGCGTCCTGACCTCCAAGCGCGACAACTTCCGCACCCTGCTGATCAACAATGTCGAGGAACGCGCCCATACCCTGGACGCCGACCTCTTCCTGGAAAACGCCAACAGTGACAGCGCCCTGCAGCTGCGCCAGTACCGCAACCTGATCGCCGCCCATGTCGATGCGGTCATCGTCAATCTCATCGACGACAGCAATACCCAGGAGATGCTGTCGCTGGCGATGAGCAGCAAGGTGCCGCTGGTGTTCATCAACTATCGCCCCAGCGTCTCGCCCCTGCCCACCTATGCCGGCTTCGTCGGCTCGGACGAGGTGGAAGCCGCGACGATGCAGATGGAAGAGCTGGCTCGCCGTGCCGGCTACAAGGGCAAGGTGGCCATCCTGATGGGCGAACCGGCCCACCCGGCGACCAAGCTGCGCACCGAGAGCGTCGAGAAGGTGGTGGCCAAGTACCCGGACATGCAGGTGGTGGTGAAGGCCTCGGCCAACTGGCAGCGCAGCGAGGCGACCGAACGCGTCCTGCAGTGGGTCGACAAGGGCGTGGCCTTCGACATCGTCGCCGCCAACAACGACGAGATGGCCATCGGCGCGATCCGTGGTCTGGAAAAGGCCGGCAAGCCGCTGGCGAAATACCTGGTGGGCGGCATCGACGGCACCCCCGACGGGCTGCAGGAGATGCGCGAGGGCAAGCTGGCGGTCAGTGTATTGCAGGACGCCAAGGGCCAGGGCCAGGGCGCGGTGGACATGGCCCTGCGGCTGGCCAACGGCTCTACCAGCAGCAATCTCACCCGGGTCCCCTTCCAGCTGATCACGCCGGACAATCTGGCGTCCTTCTAGCCCTCACGGCAGGCAGGCTGTCCGTTTCCGGCAGCCGCCCTGCCCGGGCCAGGCGCCCTGCCCTTTCGGACAGTCAGGGCACCTTTCCTCAGAAGCGCCAGCTGAGCCGGGCGTCGAGGTCCTGGTCCTTGGCCTGGCTGCTCAGCTGGCCCTCATAGCCCAATCCCAGCGACACCGTCTCGCTCAGCGCCAGGTCCAGGGCGCCGCGCACCACGGCCGCGTCCCGCGCAATGGGTGCCCCCACCAGCTTGAAGTCCGGGCCACCGGCAAAGGCCGACTCATGCTCGGGGGTGGTGTCGCCGAAGGCATGGCGCCAGCCCAGGGTCGCGCTCGGTACCACCTTCAGCCTACCGAGTGGCCGGGCCGCCAGGCGCAGGCCCAGGGTGCTGAAGGTCGCATCGGTGGTCTGCCGCCGACTGTCCAGTTCCAGCGCACCGCTGCGCTCGCGAAAGGCATCGGTCTGCAGATGCACCTGGGCCAGAGTAGCGAAGGGCTCCAGACTCAGGCTGCCCTGCTCGATCCGATAGGCGAGTTCGCCGAAGGCCTGGCTGGTACCGGCATCGTAGTCCGGCGCCAGGCGCTGGTCGTCACCGAGGATCGCCAGGGTACGCCGCGCCTCCACCTGGTGCCAACTGTGGGCCAGGCCCAGCTTGAGGCTGAGGGCGTCCCACTGCCGGCCGGCATAGAGGCCCAGGTGGTAGTCGGTGCTGTCCGCCGAGCCGGATTCGCCGCGCAGGTCGAGATCGGTGTGACCAACGCCCACCAGCCCGCCGACGCGCCAACCGCTGTCCAGGGGTACGTCGCTACCGATCAGCAGGCCACGGCTGTGGCTGTCCAGGCTGCTGGCGTCGTGACTGCCGTCGTTGCGACCCCAGGCGCCAAGGGCCTGGGTCCAGACCAGTCCCCGCTCGCGACTGCCGGCCAGACCCTGGATGCCGGAGCTGGACGGCAACTCGTCCAGGGCGTCGCTCAGGCGATCGCTCATGGCATTGCGCACCAGCCGGCTGTTTTCCACCAGCACGGTCTTGGTCGAGGCGTGCAGCTCGTTGCCCAGGCTCTGGAAGGTGCTCCGGGCGCCGGCGGCGTTGGTCGCGGCCACCTGATTCCACAAGGCATTGCCGGCACCGGCGCTATCCAGGCTCGTCGCGGCGGCGCGGGCGTTGCGGCCCTCGGCCAGCTCGGCGAAGGCCACGCCATTGCGCGCCAGGCTCAGGGTCGCCTGGTTGGCGCCATAGCTCAGGGTCGGGGTGAGGAAGGCGAAGTCGGACTGGATCTGGCCGAAGCGGCCGCTCAGGCCATTGCCCGCGCTCAGCAGCTGATAGCTGCCCAGCGGCTGCCAGTAGGGGCTGGAAACCAGCGCCAGGGTGGCGCCGTCGACGGTGATGCCGCCACTGGCCACCAGGCGATCGGCGCGGCCGCTGGCATCGGTCTCGACCTGATAGATCGAGCCCTGGTCGAGGCCGGCGTTACCGTTGACGTTGAGTTGCCCCACCGAGTTGCCGGGCGCGAGGATGCCGCCCTCGGCCACACGCAGGCTGGCGAGACTGCCGTTTCCGCCAAGGGTGGCGCCCGTGTTGACGGTGACCGCCGAATTACCGAGGTTTCCGTTGATGGCCAGGCGACCCTGGTTGACGCGGGTAATACCGGAAAAATCGCTGTTGCCGGTCAGGCTCAGGGAGCCGCTCCCGGTCTTCACCAGGCTGCCGCTGCCGTGCAGGTTGTTGGCCAGGCTGTCGTTGACCGACTGATCCAGCACCAGGGTGGCATTGTCGGTGATGTCGCCGCTGCCAAAGGCCTGAGCATGGCCACGCAGGGTGCCGCCATTGATCACCGTCCCGCCGCTGTAGGTGTTGAAGCCGCTGAGGGTGAGTTCGCCGCTGCCGTTCTTGGTCAGGCTGCCGCTGCCAGCGATGTTGTTGCGCCAGGCGTCGCGGGCGTTGAAGCCACCCTGACTGGCATCCATGTTGACGCTGACATTGCCGGTGAAGGCCGCGTAGCCATCGGCCGCGGCCATCAGGTTGAGGCGACCGTAGCCGTTGGATTCGTCGATGACCACATAGCCGGAAGACAGCTCGGTGCTGGCCAGGATGTCGCGGCGCTGACTGGCGGTGAGATAGGGAAAGCGCGTCTCCAGCAGCACCTCCGCATTGACCGGCACCACCGGCGCCAGATTGGTCGGACCGACGGGAGCGAAGCCGTAGGTCATACGGGCGGTGTACAGCGCCTTGTCCTGGGTGTGCTGGGACTGCTGGTCGGTGGCCGGATCGATCCTGTCCACGCAGCTGTTGATGTCGCCGCCGCACTGCTGGGCGAAGTAGGCCTGGGCCTGGGCGAAGGCATCGCTGCGCAGCTGGGCGTTGTTGACCAGGTTGTCGATGGCGAAATAGGTGGCGGTGATGCGGCCACCGATCACGTCCAGCGGCGAGTGCATGCCGGCGACGATGCGGTTGTTGCCTAGCTCCGAGGCGCGGAAGAGTTCTTCACCCAGGCGCTGGGGCACGGCGTAGCCGAAGCCCATGGCCGCCAGGTAGGCCGCGTTGGTATGGCCGCTGGGAAAGCCGCCGTCGCTCTGCGGCGTGGTGCTGAGCGCCGGGCGCAACGACAGCGGCACGATGTCCACGCTGGCTTGCCGCCAGGGCCGCGGATACTGGTAGGCGTTCTTGGCCGGGGTGGTGGAGGCATCGTTGCGGATCGCCTGGACCAGCTGCACCACCTTGCCCAGTTGCGAGTTGGCGTCGCCGGCACCGTTGCCGTTGTCGTTGTACTTGGTGGTCTGGGTGGAGGCGTCGAACACCGGGATGGTGGTGAAGGCGCCGGAGCCAGCCAGGTAGCCACTGGCCAGGGAGCCCAGGCCGCTGATCAGGCTGTAGCTCTGGTCGCGGCGGTCGTCGTAGTAGGCCGCCATCTCCTGGGCCTGGGTGCGGGTCTTCGCGAGGTCGACCACGTACTGGATATTGCGCTGCAGGATGGGCGCCCCGAAGGCGGTGGGCGTGCCGGTGTTCCAAGTGGCGCCAGGGGTCCAGAGCTTGTTGTAGCCTGACAGCAGATCGACGCCATTGATGGCGTTGTTGCCCGAACGGCTGGCCGCCTGCACCGAAAGCGCCAACAGCGACGCCGCGAACACGACCGTCAACACCGCGGGTTTGTTACCTGAACGTTTCACCAGCTCTTCTCCTCGGCCCTGTGGATACAACTTGTTACAAGCTGTCTTGGGGCGGCGAGCCTAGAGCGGTGTTGTGACGGGGTGGCGGCGATTTGGAGGCAGTTTCACGACATCTGATGACGCTCGGGACCGTGGACCCGCGGCTCCAGCAGGGAAAGGATCGCGGTGTGGTGGATGACAGGGACGCGCTAGCCGCGGCGCAACCTGTCCAGATCGCACCAGAGGTGCAGCTTGGTGAGCAAGCTATCCCCTACCGCAATCGCCAGCGGCTCGCTGCCGAAGAGGTTGAACCCCGCCTGCCGGTACAGCGCCAGAGCGGCATCATTACCCTCGGTCACCGTAAGCTGAGCGACCCTGAGTCTGGGCAGCCCCTGCGCATGGGTCAGGAGTTCGTCCAGCAGGCCCTTGGCGATTCCCAGACGCCGGTGGCGATCGGGGACGTACATTCCGAACAGGGTCGCCTTGTGCCGGACCTTTTCCCGTGTCTCGAGGCCAAGGCCGACAACGCCCAGCAGATCCGCTCCCCGGGTAGCGCCCCAGACCTGCTCTCGCGCCTGATCATCCTCCTGCAGTCGACGCTCCCACCAGTCGAGCGGCAGCGCCGCCCGCTCCTCGGGGCTGGAGGTGAAGGCTTCCGGATGTCGGGCATAGGCGTCCAGCATCAGTTGCCGGTAGACGGGGCCCCAGGCAGGCCCCAGGCGCTGGATATTCATGGCCAACCTCCTCTTCCAGCGACAAGCCGCTTACGAAGCCAGCACTGTGTCATGACCGCTCAGAAATCGTCGTAGCTGACCTTCCAGAACAGGTCTATGCTGCCGTCATCGCGATGGGCCACGATCAGGCCTTCGGTCTCGCCAAAGGCTTCAAGCAACGATTCCCAGTCCTCGCTGCTCGCTTCCAGGCGCTCCACATGCACGTGCTTGTCGATGACCCCACGCGCGTTGTTCACCAGCCGCGACACCCGCATCGTCAGGCGATCATAGGAGGTCAGCTGGGATGGCTGGCTCTGGGCCATGGGCGCGGGCTCCATAACTGTTCTTTTATACAGTAGTTCTCGACCGAGGTGATTGGCAAGTCGCCAGGCTCCTCGATCCGCCAGTGGCCCTGGAGGTCCACGTCGGAGGACCCTTTTCGCCCTGTGTCAGCCCGCAGGGAAACCCAGCGTCCCCATGATGGCGACGCGCCGTCCATCCAGGAATAGCCACCAGCCATCTCTGGAAAAGATGTGACGTGGATCACTTTTCCATAGCGAGGGTCAGACCCATCCACAACGCTCAGGGGGCTCTCGATGAGCGCTCCGCGCCCGCCGGGCTACCGCCCGTTATCGGCGCGCAACGAAGGACGGCGGCTCCGTAGGGTCAGGTATTCGGAGCCCGTCCACGGGGCTAACGATATCGCGATAACAAATCACCATGAATCCGGCTGAGGTGCTTCCACCCGGCCCTCCTCTCCAGGTAGTCCACATGCAGCACAATGGCTGGAATTTCCTCAGCAACATCAGCGTCCGGGCCAAGCTGGCACTCGGCTTCTCCCTGCTCATCGGCATGATCCTGCTGGTGGCCTACACCGGATGGCAGGCTACCGACGCCCTGCGCGATCGGAGCGAAAGGATCGGCGACATCTCCGGATTCAGCACCCTGGCGCGCGATATGCGCATCGAGCGACTCGTCTACATCGTCAAGGCCGACGAGGCCCAGGCGGCCAAGTGGCTGGCCGCGCTCGACAGGCTCGAAGCCCAGTTGCAGAGCATCATCCCCAACTTCAACTCGAAGGCCAACGAGGCCTTGCTGAGCGAAGCCCAGGCCACACTCAAGCGCTATCGGGAGTTCTACACCCAGGTGGTAACCGCCACGCGGGAGCGTGCGGCCGTCCAGCAGGCGGCGACCGCCACGGCGGAAGCGGCCAACACCTATCTGCTGGCCCTGGCCACGGCGGCCAATGCCCAGGAAGGGCGAGTCGAAGACCGTCAGCAGGTAGCGGCCCTCTTCATCGACCTGCAGCGGATGCGCATTGCCCTGCGCAGCTATGCCGCCACGCCCACCAAGGACAACGAGGTCGTTGCCCATGGCGCCCTGGACGGTATCCAGGCACAGGTCAAACAACTCGCTACGACCAGTAGCCTGCCGACCGAGGCGTTGCAGCCGCTTGGCAACGAACTCGTCGGCTACCAGCAGCGCCTGCAACAGCTGATCACCACCCAGGCCCAGGTGGACCAGGGCCAGGCCGGCATCACCACCACCATCACCACGCTGCTGTCGGTCGCCGACAGGCTCACCGCGATCCAGAAGGAATTCCAGCTGACGGATGTGAGCGGTGCACGCCAGCTGTTGCTGGTATGGCTGGCCATCGCGATCGCTCTGGGCCTCCTGGGCGCCTGGCTGATCACCCGCTCCATCGTCCGCCCGCTGAAGGACACCGTGCTCCTGGCGCAGACGGTCGCCAACGGCGACTTCACCCGTCAGCTGGAGGTGACCCGCAAGGATGAACTGGGCGCGCTGCAGATCAGCATGCAGCAGATGACCACCAACCTCCGCGGGCTCATCGGCGAAGTGAAGGACGGTGTCGTCCAGGTCGCCAGTGCCGCCGAGCAGCTGTCGGCGGTGACCGAGCAGACCAGTGCCGGGGTGCAATCCCAGAAGGTCGAGACCGATCAGATCGCCACCGCGATGCAGGAAATGACGGCGACCACCCACGAAGTGGCGCGCAACGCCGGGGCCGCCGCGCGCTCGGCGCTGGAGGCCAGTCAGCAGGCCCAGCAGGGAGACCAGGCCGTCAACAAGGCCATCGCCCAGATCGAACTGCTGGCCGGCGAAATGGCGTCGACCAAGATCGCCATGGCGGCCCTGCGCGATCATGCCGACAGCATCGGTGGCGTGCTCGATGTGATCAAGGCGGTTTCCGAGCAAACCAATCTGCTGGCGCTCAATGCGGCCATCGAAGCCGCCCGCGCCGGCGAGGCGGGACGCGGCTTCGCCGTGGTCGCCGACGAGGTCCGCGGCCTGGCCCAGCGCACCCGCTCCTCGACCGACGAGATCGCCCAGCTCATCACCGGTCTGCACCAGAGCACCGACCGCATGGCAGCGGTGCTCGACCATAACGTGCAGTTGACCGACAGCAGCGTCGGCCTGTCGCGCGAGGCGGGCGAGCTGCTCAAGCGCATCACCCGTTCGGTCAAGGACATCGAGTCGATGAACGAGCAGATCGCCTGCGCCGCGGAGCAGCAGGGCACCGCGGGTGAAGAGATCAGTCGCAGCGTGACCAATGTCCGCGACATCTCCGAGCAGACCGCCGCCGCCAGCGAAGAGACCGCCTCCTCGAGCACGGAGCTGGCGCGCATCGGTGTCCGCCTGCAGGAAATGACCCGCCGCTTCCAGGTCTGAGCACAGCCCGAGCCCCTGCCGCAGCGGCCTGCGGGAGGGGCTCGCACCGTCAGGTTCTCCAACTCAACCGCCGGTCATTTCGGCTGAATCCCTGAGCCAGCGGTCGGTCACTAGGTGCCATCATATTGATATTATCAATGTCACTTATCGCACATTGATATCTCTTCTGTCAGTCCAGGTCACACATGAAAACCTCACCAGAGCTGGGTCGGCTTGTCGATCAGACGCTTGCTGTGCCGGTCGGGCCCTTTGCCTTCGTCTCGGTGCTGGAGCGCCTGTTTCAGCTGGATATCCACCAGCAGCGCACGCGTCACCTCACTCGCTGCCTGCTGATCGGCACCCTGAGCTACGACAGCTTTCTGATCTGGTGGTGGCTCCTGCTGCAAGACGCCCTGCCCTGGGCGGCCGCCCAGATGCTGGGGATCGCTACCCCCTTCGCGCTGCTGGTCGTGGTGCTGCTGCAGGTGGTGCCGACACGCTGGCGCGAAACCCTGGCCTCGCTGCCGTTCTATGTCGGCCTGGTGGTGGTCTACAACCTGGTGATCAATGGCCCATCGGGCAGGGAGATGAATCAGACACTGTTCATCTTCACCTGGCCGCTGATGCTGGCCTTCGTCAACACCTGCATGAAGAGTCCGCTGCTGCCGGCCCTGCTGTTCAACGGCTTCGCCCTGTCGGTGATCGCCCTTGCCGTCCATGAAGCGCCGGTGTCACCGATCGTGGGCGGGCTGATGATGACCAACGCCATCGTGATGGCGTTCTTTTCGCTATTGGCCAGTTACTGGCTCAACGTCGAAGGGCGCCGCTCCTATCTCTACAAGCTGCGCGAAGAGGTCCGCCTGGCGTCACTCAATTCGGCCAATCAGGATCTGCAGATCCTTTCGGAAACCGATTCCCTCACCGGGCTTGCCAATCGTCGTCAGCTCCGCCCGCTCCTCGAAGACTTCTGGCAACGGCGCCTGGCCGGCGAGCAAGGCGCCGTGCTGCTGATCGACGTGGATCACTTCAAGCGCTACAACGACTACTACGGCCACCTCGCCGGAGATGACTGCCTGCGCTCCGTGGCCAAGGCCCTGGCGGTCGGGTTGGGCCCGGGTGACAGGATCGGTCGCTATGGTGGCGAAGAATTCGTCGTCCTCCTGGACCGGATCGGCCCGGCCGAGGCGCTGGACGTGGCGGAAGCCATCCTGGAACGCGTTCGTGACCTGCAGATCCCGCACCAGGGGCGTCAGGACGACAAGACCCAGGTCACCGTCAGCATCGGCATCGCCCGCAGCGGCCTGGCCGGCCTGAGCAGCGCCGACGACCTGCTGGACTGTGCCGACCGCGCGCTCTATCGCGCCAAGCGCGATGGCCGTGACCGGGTGTTCGAAGGGGGCGTCGATGCCATCCTGGGCGCCCCGCTCGACCATGCCGCGCTGCTCACCCCGGAGGATGTCCGCAAGGGACTCGCGGGCAACGAATTCCTGCTGCACTACCAACCCATCTATCGCGTCGAACCCAGGCAGGTGACGGGTTACGAAGCGCTGCTGCGCTGGCAGCATCCGACCCTGGGCATGGTCTCGCCGGAGGTTTTCATTCCGCTGGCGGAACAGGGCAACTTCATCATCGCCCTGGGCGAGTGGGTGGTGAAGGAGGCCTGTCTCGCGGCCAGTCAGTGGCCTCCGCACCTGAGCATCTCCATCAACCTGTCACCGCTGCAATTCGCCGATCCCATCCTCCATGAGCGGGTATCCGCGGCCCTCAGGCTCTCGCGCCTGGCGCCCAACCGCCTGGTCCTGGAGGTCACCGAAGGGGTGGAACTGGTCATAGACACCAAGACCCGCCAGTCCTTCGCCCTGCTCCAGCTGCTGGGTATCCGCATGGCCCTGGACGACTTCGGCAGCGGCTTCGCCGGCCTCGGCCCCATCCTCGAACTGCCCTTCCAGCTGATCAAGCTCGATCGCCGGATCCTGGCGATCGAGGACGAGGAACAACGTGGCCAGGTCCTGAACTCCCTGTTGCTGCTGGGCAAGGCCATGAAACTCGAGGTGCTCTGCGAAGGCGTGGAAACCCCGGAACAACTGGCGCAGCTGCAGCAGCTGGGTGTCCGGCTCGCCCAGGGGTATCTGCTGGGCAGACCCGCGGCGGCTCCGAGCGGTCGGGAATTCCAGCTGATGGCGTCCCTGGAAGCCTGAAGCATGGCCGCTAGCCGACTGCTGGCCTCATGAGGGCAGCCTGCAAAGCGGCTACCGGCCCGTTTAGAAGATCGCCAGGCTATCCAGCACCGCCGTGCAGAGCGCGCTTCCATAGGTAACCACACCTAGCGGTACCCCCACCGCAGCGCCCAGGATCAGGGCGCAGACCAGCAGCGCCACCAGCGGTATCCCGAACACGGGCTGCACCAGGAAATGGCCGCCGCTGTTCTCCCCGGCGACTTTTGTCTTGGACGTCTCAGCCGGGTTGCCGCCTTCGGAGCGGGCGCGGGTGGGCTGCGCCGGCGGCTGACGCCCGGGCCTGGCCTTGCCTTCCATCTCGATCAGATCGGCGATATCGGCGAGGGTCCCGCTGTTGCGGGTGATCTGCTCATGAGCAGCGCGGAGGGAATCGGGCTTGGCCGTGCGGCCTGCACCGCGAGGAGGTCGTCGTGAGGCGGTCATAGTGCAAGAAACGGCGGAAAAGGTGCTTAGGATGACACAGTCTGAGGTTAAGGCTATTAACCTTAGCCCCATATGTGGCTAATTGCCACTATTTCACTGGGACCTGCCTCAGCAGCGGAACGTTGACCTCATCTCCCGCTTCGAGCTCCGCCAATGCCAGGCGGGTGGCTTCGAGCCGCTCTTCCAGGGAGTAGTCCTCCACGTCCTCGTCCGGCAGCTCCAGCTGTCGTTCAAGCACACTGGAGGAATGCCAACCGGCATCCGCGGCGCGATCCTCCGCGACAGGGCAGGCCAGGCCGTCCAGCGAGGGGATAGACGGCGGTTCATTCGCTCCAGCTGCCTCAGCAAACTCGCAGGGGCCCGAGCTGGGCAGAACGTCGTGCGCAGCGTCCTGCTGGATGTACAGCGGGACCACGGCTCCGTCGGCCTGCCCCGTGGCGGTCAGCGCAGCCGGGGTGCGCGCGAGTTCGAGCCTGGGCACTACCCCGGCCTGGTACAGCGCCAACAGGCGGGCATCGACGTAGCCCAGCAAGAGGTAGCCCGCCGAGGTTTCGCTGCCATCTTTATTCATCACAGTGCTTCCTGAATGGGGTTGGAACGATCGTCTCCAGGGCTCGCGGAGGCGAATGAAGGACCGCTCACCTGACTATCCGATCCTGAGCGCTGCAGCCCTTCAGCTGTTTCCGCAACCCGGACAAGGCGCAGCCGACATTCTGCCGGTGATACCACGCTGGAGACAGGAAAGAACGCTCTGGCGAAGCGCCCGCTGCGCCTTCACGGCAGCCACAACCCCGAACACCTGGCTGAGCAGCCAAGTGCTCCGACTCGCTCAGCCCAAGTCACCGAGCTGAGCGAGGCCCTGCACAGGCAGAGCCATCAGGCCGAACAGGCGGCAGGGTCTATCGCTGCACGGCGATGCACTTGATTTCCGCGAGGAGTCCGGCACGGGCCAGTTCGGCGACGCCAATGCAGGTCCAGGCGCACATCTCTCTGGGAAAGACCGCATCCTTCACACGCCTGAAGACCGGCATGTGCCTATGCAGGTCGACGTGGAAAGTCGTCAACTCCACGACGTCCTCGAACGTACAGCCACCCGCTGCCAACACAGTGCGAAGATTGTCCCAGGCCGCCCGGAATTGCTGCTCGGGATCCTGGATAACCTCCAGCTCCGGCGTACGGCCCACCTGCCCTGCGCAATAGAGCGTCTTGCCAACCTTCACTGCCGGTACATAACCCGCACGTTCGACCAGCAGTCTCATGCTGTCGGGGATGATCAACTGGCGATCCGTCATGTCTTCGCGCCCATGGCCCAGGAAGACCCCAAGCTAACAACAGAAGCGCGCCGCGGCCTAGTCGCGCTTTTCCGGGGCTGCCTCGGATGCCCGACCTCGTGGGCCCTACTTCGATCATCCGGGGTGACGACCGCTCCAGGACGGGCGAATACGATCGGGACACTTGTCCCGCACACGACCGTCGCTTCCGGCGGGGGCACATACCATCCGCCCAGATCCACATCCTCAGCGTCAAAATCCGGCTGAAAACCCCTTGCTAGAAAGCTTTGTCTCAAGTTACCGCGACCATTGCCGCTATGTTTCTCACACTTCCCAACCGGTACATGGATATGACCCTTCGCGCGTTCAACATCGCCACCCGCAGCCTGCTGTGCTTCGGTCTACTCGCCTTGCTGGTAGCCGGGCTGGGTATCTTTGGCATCACCCAGATGTCGCAAATCCGGGATCAGAGTTTGGTGATCGAAACGAACAGCATCCCGGGCATCGTGGAAGCCGATAACCTGGCCCTGCAACTGGCCCGCACCCGCATCGAGGTGCTGCGCCTGCTAGCCATTCCTGACGCCTCGACCGTCGCCAACACGCGCAAGAAGATCGACAGCATCAGTGGCGAGGTTGCGGACGCCTTCGGCCGCTATGAAAAAATGATCAGCTCCGATCGTGAACACCAGGCCTTCGAAAGCCTGCGCCAGGTCCATCGGGACTACCTGGACAACGTCAACCAGCTGGCCGATCTGGTCGCCGCTGGCAAGGTGGAAGAAGGCCGGACCCTGGTGCAGGCGGCCATGGCCCAACTGGGCACCAAGATGAACGAGAGCACCGAGGCCCTGCGCAAGGTGAACCAGGAGGACGTCAAGGCAGCCACCGAGGACGCGGGCATCACCTATAGCCACTCCAAGACGATCACCTGGCTGTCCATCGGCCTCGCGCTGGGCCTGACCCTCCTGCTGGCCTGGCGCATGACGGTCAGCCTGACCTACCCCATAGCCACCGCGGTGGCCGCGGCCAGGGTCATTGCCAGCGGCGACCTGACCCAGACCCTGGACGCCCGTGGTCACGATGAGGCTGCCCAACTGCTGCAGGCCATGCAGCAGATGCAGACCAATCTGCGCGACACCCTGGGCCATCTGGGCCAGTCGGCCACCCAGCTGGCCTCCGCCGCCGAGGAAATGACCGCCGTCATGCAGGAGAGCGCTACCGGCCTGCAGCAGCAGAACAGCGAAATCGAGATGGCGGCCACCGCGGTGACCGAGATGAGCCAGGCGGTCGAGGAAGTGGCCGGCAATGCCACCTCCACCTCTACCGATTCGCGCCAGGCCGCGGCCAGCGCGCGTCACGGCCAGCAGCAGCTGGGCAACACGCTGGTAGCGATCGAGACCCTGACCGACAATGTGATGAGCGCCAGCGATCGCGCGCGTGAGCTGGCCGAACAGACCCGCAACATCAGCCAGGTCCTCGACGTCATCCGTTCGGTAGCCGAGCAGACCAACCTGCTGGCGCTCAATGCGGCCATCGAAGCCGCTCGCGCCGGCGATGCCGGTCGCGGCTTCGCGGTCGTGGCGGACGAGGTACGGGGGCTGGCCCAGCGAACCGGAGACAGTACGCGCGAAATCGAGAAGATGATCGGCAGTATCCAGCACGGCACCGGGCAGACCGTGAATGCCTTGCTGACCAGTGCCGACCAGGCGCGCCAGACCCGCGAACAGGCGCAGGCCGCCAGCGGCGCCCTGGAAACCATTGCCCAGTCGGTGTCAGGTATTGACGAGCGCAATCTGGTAATCGCCAGTGCCGCGGAGGAACAGGCTCAGGTGGCTCGCGAGGTCGACCGTAACCTGGTGCGGATCCGCGACCTGTCGGTCCAGACGGCCGCCGGCGCGCAACAGACCCGCGTCGCCAGCCAGCAGCTGTCTGAACTGGCGGTGCAGCTGAACGGGCAGATTCGCCGATTCCGCGTGTAGACGTCCCTGACCCCCTAGGTGCTTGCCCCTCCCCCAGGGCCTGTCGGCAACCGGCCAGCAGGCTGACCGCTGGGTCGAGCCAGGTCGAGTACCACCCGATCCGGGTGATACTCGACGGGCTGCTGGCCTCACCGAGCTACCCCTTCCAGCGGGAGCGGGTCAAACACTCCCGTACTCGAAACACCCCGACCAGGCGCGATGTCCTCTTCGCGGGGAGGCAGACCGCGCGCCGGTCTTGGCGGATCGGTCCAGTAGCAGGGAGTACGGGTATTGCTCTTCGGCCGGGCCGACTGCTCGCAGGTCATCGCAGCCGATGACCTGAAAGACCGCACTGGCTCAGCGCAAGGTGGGAGGCGGTCCGCAATCAGGGTCTGATGCGATGAACCAGGCAGGTGCCCTGGTCAGATGGCGCTAGCCACGCAGTTGCCACGCGGATGAATTGGAACTGCCCGTGCGGCGGAGTTTCTTTCGCCTGCCGCCTGGTAGCCTGGTGGGGTGGCGTCCCTTGGAAAGCAGCCATAGGTGACCTTCCGATCACCCATGGCTACCGGTTTGTCAGTTGGTAGCCTCGACCTTGGAGGCCTTGTCTGCCCTCCGCCCTTCCTGGGCCAGCGTTTCATGCATTTCCCGGTGCTGCTGGAGCGCCGCCTGGCTATCGCGAAAATCGTCGTTGTGCGAGATCGAGCGCTCGCTGCCGTCGGCGGCATAGCTGACGTTGGCCACAGCGAGGACGGCGGCAAACAGGGCAGTCTTAAGGAACGTCATGGTGTTTCTCCTTCTAGGGTGCAGCGTGGGTATGAGGGTCACTCTAGAGGGGCGCGGCTAACGCCCGGATGAGCCGCGCATTACAATCCTGTCATCCTTCCCCGGGCTGTTCGCGACGGCGCAGGACGCTGTGGTAGAGCGCGGGCAGGACCAGCAGCGTCAGGGCGGTGGAGGACAGGATGCCGCCGATCACCACGGTCGCTAGCGGCCGTTGCACCTCTGCGCCGGTGCCGGTGGCCAGGGCCATTGGAATGAAGCCCAGCGAGGCCACCAGCGCGGTCATCAGCACCGGCCGCAGGCGGACCAGCGCCCCCTCACGCACGGCGATATCCAGCGGCCTGCCCTCCTCCAGCAGGCCACGGATGAAGGAGACCATCACCAGGCCATTCAACACCGCAACGCCCGACAGGGCGATGAAGCCCACGCCGGCCGAGATCGATAAGGGAATGTCCCGCAACCACAACGCCAATACCCCGCCCGTCAAGGCAAAGGGAATGCCGGTAAAGACCACGAGGCCGTCGCGCAGATTGCCGAACATCATGAACAGCAGCACCAACACCAGCAGCAGCGCTACCGGAACCACGAGTTGCAGTCGCGCGGCGGCGGCCTGCAGCTGCTCGAACTGGCCACCCCAGCTGGTCCAGTAGCCTGCCGGAATCCGCACCTGGTCGGTGATGGCAACGGTGGCATCCGCCACGAAGCTACCGATATCCCGATCGCGCACATTGGCACTGACGATCACCAGGCGCTTGCCGTCTTCACGGCTGACCTGATTCGGACCCAGCACCGTTTCCAGGCGCGCCACATCGGCCAGGGGGATGAACTCGACGCGGCCTTCCACCGCCGGCAATGGAATGGGCAGGCGTGCCAGCACCGCCGGATCGCTGCGCAGGGCCTCCGGAAGGCGGATCATGAGATCGAAGCGACGATCACCCTCGAAGAGCGTGCCGGCCTTCCGGCCGCCGAGCGCCGTGGCAACCACATCCTGAATGTCACCGACGTTGAGACCGTAGCGCGCAGCCCGCTCACGGTCGATCTGCACACTCAGCAGCGGTAGCCCACCGGTCTGCTCCACCTTCACCTCGGCGGCGCCGGCGACCTTCTGCAGTACCCTGGCGATGTCCGCGGCGGTCTTGTTCAGCACCGCCATGTCGTCGCCGAAGACCTTGACCGCCACATCGCTGCGCACCCCGGAAATCAGCTCGTTGAACCTCAGCTGGATCGGTTGCGACAGCTCGTAGTTGCTACCGGGCACGCGCGCGGCCGCCGCCTCCAGCTCGGCCATCAGCTGCTCGCGGGACTTGCCTGGATCGGGCCATTGCGTCTGCGGTTTGAGCATCACGTAGCTGTCGGAGATGTTCGGCGGCATCGGATCCGCGGCGATCTCGGCGGTGCCGGTCCGCGCGAATACCCGCTCCACCTCGGGAACCTGATCCAGGATGGAGCGCTCCAGGCGTTGCTGCATGTCCACCGATTGCCCCAGGCCGGTACCGGGCACCCTGAGCGCCTGCAGCGCGAAGTCGCCCTCGCTCAGGCTGGGTACGAACTCACTGCCCAGGCGCAGCGCCAGCAGCACCGTCAGCACCACGCTCAGGCCTGCGCCGGCGAAGACCAGTGGCCGCCGCCGCATGGCTGCATCCAGCGCGACGGCATAGCCGCGCCGCGCCGCGCTCATCAGCCGATTGTCCTTTTCCTGCACGCGCCCCGTGACGAACAGCGCCACGGCCGCCGGGACGAAGGTGATGGACAGCAGCATGGCGCCCACCAAGGCGATCACCACGGTGAAGGCCATGGGATGGAACATCTTGCCTTCCACCCCCGTCAGGGCGAACACCGGCAGATAGACCACCATGATGATCAGCTGCCCGAAGATCAGGGGTCTCCGCGCCTCGCGGGCGGCGGCGAACACCTCCTGGAAGCGCTCCCGGCGATCGAGCACCCGACCGAGGACAGCAAACCGACTCTGGACGCATTCGCCCGGCACCTGAATGATCGCAGCGGCAACACCCCCTATGACATCGAATACCGGGTGGCCACCAAGAGCGGCGAGTATCGCTGGTTTCGTGCGAGCGGCGAGACCCTCCGCGATGCCAAGGGTACGCCGCTGCGCGTGGCAGGCTCTCTCAGGGACATCCATGATCAGCGTCAGCGCGATGCTGAACTCGAGGTGACCCTGACGCGCTTCGAGCTTGCGCGTGAAATGCTCAACGATGGGCTGTGGGACATGGAGGTGATAGCGGGCGATCCGGTCAATGCGCAGAATCCCTTCTGGTGGTCGCCCCAGTTCCGTCGCCTGCTGGGATTCGAGACAGTCGAGGAATTTCCCGATGTTCTCGACAGCTGGGCGTCCCGTTTGCATCCCGAGGACAAGCAACGCAGCATCGAGGCCTTTGGCGCCCACCTCAATGACCGTAGCGGCAAGACCGGCTTCGATATCACCTACCGTCTGAAATTGAAGGATGGCAGCTACCGCTGGTTCAGGGCTCGGGGTCAGACCAGACGCTCGCAGGACGGCACGCCACTGCGGGTGGTAGGCGCCCTGACCGATATCCATGCCACCTATGAGCAGAATGCGCTTCGCGATTCTCAGCAGGCCCAGCATCGCGAGATGGAAGAGAACTTGAAGAACGTCACCGACATCGTCAGCTCGATCCAAGGCATCGCCGCCCAGACCAACCTGCTGGCGCTCAATGCCGCGATCGAAGCGGCACGAGCCGGCGAGGCCGGACGAGGCTTTGCGGTGGTAGCCGACGAGGTTCGGAAGCTGGCTACGCGCACGTCCGAAGCGACGCAGCGGGCGGCCACCATGATTCAACAGTGACGGTGCGCACGTCCTGGCTGCCTGGCCTGAACCGCCAACTGGTGGTGCAGTCAGCTAGAGAGAGTGCTCCAGCTCATCTTTCAGGTTGGCTTATCTGAAGGCTTCAGACTGAATCTGCCCCCGCCCTGCGCGGGGGCTTTTTTTTGCCGATATGAAGCCGACCGTTCGCCACGCCAGGGCGCATGACGCCTCCCCTACCGAACACCTCTCCCCTGTCGCAGTCGAATCCGTGCCCACCGGCGTGGCGCTGACATCCGCGCCGGTTCAGACGCCCGAGGTGACGCTGCCTGTCCGGCAATCTCCAACCGTCCCTCAGGCGCCGGGCACCTTTTCGGCGACTACCTTACCGGTAGCCGCTCCACCCTAGGCGAGGGGGGGCACCCTCTGAGGGTCAAGTGCGGAATACGTTTCAGCGTTGGCAGCAGGCCTGGCCCTCTAGCGTACAACCCAAGGCCGACGGCACGCCTGACTTGGCGATTACACCTCAGGACAAGGACTCCTCGCAGCCTGAGAGAGCCTTTCAGTTTTCCTGGACATAGGCCTGAAACGCAAAAACCCTCCATTGCGGAGGGTTTCTGGTGAAGATGGTGGGTCGTGTGGGATTCGAACCTACGACCAATTGGTTAAAAGCCAACTGCTCTACCGACTGAGCTAACGACCCGTTAGTGGCCGCCATTCTAGCGATTTTCTCAGGAGAATCAACACCCTAGATGAAAATTTTTTACTGGTAGCGTGTGGGGTCGGAAATCTTGGCTGCCCTGAAGCCTTCGGCGCGCAGGCGGCAGCTGTCGCAGCGCCCGCAGGCCTTACCTTCGTCGTCGGCCTGATAGCAGGACACGGTCAGGCCATAGTCCACGCCCAGCTGGCTGCCAGCCTGGACGATCTGCGCCTTGGAGAGGAATTGCAGCGGGGCTTCAATCTTGAAGGCATCCCCTTCCACACCGGCCTTGGTGGCGAGATTGGCCAGGCGCTCGAAGGCTTCGACGAATTCCGGCCGACAATCCGGATAACCGGAGTAGTCCACCGCGTTCACCCCAATGAAGAGATGGCGGGCACCAAGCACCTCGGCCCACCCCAGGGCCAGCGACAGGAACACGGTGTTGCGCGCCGGCACGTAGGTGACGGGAATGCCCTCGCCCGGCGTCTCCGGGACGGCGATATCCGGATCGGTAAGCGCCGAGCCGCCGATGCCGTTGAGATCCAGGCCGATCACCTTGTGCTCGACGACTTCCAGCTGACGCGCCACGCGCTCGGCGGCCTGCAGCTCGGCTCTATGGCGCTGACCGTAGTCGAAACTCATGGTGTAGCAGGCGAAGCCCTGGGCCTTGGCCATGGCGACGATGGTGGCGGAATCCAGGCCGCCAGAAAGAAGGATGACCGCTTTAGGCTGATTCATGCTCAGTGTCCCGGCTCGTCGTTCCAGAGAATCTTGTGCAGCTGCAGCTGGAAACGCACCGGGAGGTTGTCCGCCACGATCCACTCCGCCAGCTCACGTGGCACCACCTGGCCATGGCTGGGCGAGAACAGTACCTCGCCCGCACGCTGTTCCAGGCGATACTCGATCAGCTTGGAAACCGCCCAGTCATAGTCCTCGCGGGAGCAGATGACGAACTTGATCTGATCGTTGGGCGTCAGGTGGTCAAGGTTGGCGTACAGGTTGCGCCCCACCTCCCCCGACCCCGGTGTCTTGAGGTCGACGACTTTGCTGACGCGCACGTCCACACCACTGACATCCAGGGCGCCACTGGTTTCCAGGGACACCTGGTAGCCCGCTTCGCACAGTTGCTCGAGCAGCTTGAGGCAATTGGGCTGGGCCAGTGGCTCGCCACCGGTCACGCAGATGTGCCGCGGCCGGTAGCTCGCGACCTGCTCCAGGATGGCATCCAGGTGATGGATCTCGCCGCCGGTGAAGGCATAGGCCGTGTCGCAATAGTGGCAGCGCAGGGGACAGCCGGTGAGGCGGACAAAGACGGTGGGAAGACCGGCGGTGCGGGCTTCACCCTGGAGCGAATAGAAGATTTCGGTAAGACGTAGGGTATCTTTTTGCATGGAAGCCACGGGCGTGACGGCTACACAGGCCATCCGCCTCCGTTGCGGTAGATAGAAGAAAAAAGCCTGCGCTAGGGCAGGCTTTTCAGATCCCGCTGCGCCAGCTGCGCAGCGGAGGTTCCGGGATACTGGCTGATGACCTGCTGATACATGCCCTTGGCCCGATCGGTGCGGCCGAGCTTCTGCTCCACCCCACCCAGTTTGTACAGCGAATCCGGCACCTTGTTGCTGGTGGGATAGGCCTGACTGACCTTGGCGAAAGCCTGGCCCGCGGCCTGCAGATCGCCCTTGGCCAGATTCACTTCACCCAGCCAGTATTGGGCATTGCCGGCGTACTGGCTGTTGGGATACTTGCGCAGAAAGGCGTTGAACGCCTGACTGGCCTTGTCGAAATCCTTGGCTTTGATCAGATCGAAGGCAGCGTCGTAGTACAGCTTTTCCTTCGCCGGATCGCCCGGTTCGCTGCTGGCGGCCGGTGCCCCTGCGGAAGCTGGCGGAGTCGGCGTATTGTTGGCCGCGATGGCACCGCCCTGGGCGGCACCCGCAGCGGCTCCGGCACCGGCACTGGCAGGAGCGGAAGAAAGCTGGGAAATACGGCCATCCAGATCCTGGTAACGATCCAATCCTTCCTGCTTGAGCTGGCGGATCTCGTTTTCCTGAACCTCGACTTGGCCACGCAGGCGCGCGATATCGTCCTGCATCTGTTGCAACTGCATGAACAATTGACCCATGCCGGAAACGGGAGCCCCGTTTCCGGCACTGGCCGCGCCTGCGTTGCCATAGCCTTGCCCAGCGGACTGGGCAACGCCATAACTACCATCCTGTACGGGAACCTGAGCCCCGGCGACAACCGGTACACCGAGGGTCAGGGCGATCAAGAACTGCAGGCGCTTGGACATCGTTTATTACTTCTTCAGCTCGACGCGACGGTTCTGAGCCCAGGAAGCCTCGTCGTGACCGACGGCAACCGGACGCTCTTTACCGTAGGACACCAGCTCCAGCTGAGCCGGGGACACGCCCTGCAGCACCAGGTAGCGCTGAACGGCCTTGGCACGACGCTCGCCCAGCGCCAGGTTGTACTCGCGGGTACCGCGTTCGTCGGTGTTGCCTTCCAGGACGACGCGCTGGCCGCTGGCCTTCAGGTCACGGGCGTGAACGTCCAGAGCGCGCATGGCTTCCGGCTTCAGGTCGGAGCTGTCGTACTCGAAGTAGAAGGTGGTGATGGCGCGCAGAGCGGCTTCGTCACCCATGCTGCCGTCGACGGCACCCGAGTTGGCGCCGTAGCCAGCGTTCGGGTCGACAGCACCGGCGCCAGCGCCAGCACCAGCGCCTTCACCGGAGGCGTCGCCGCCCTTGGAGGAACAGCCCACGGCCACGGCCATGGCCAGAGCCAGTGCAGCGAACTTGCCGAATTTCAGCATTTCCATCATGTAACTCCTAAAAGAACCGCAATGTTGGTGTAACTAAGGACTTTTCTAATTAGCCGTCAGTTCAGGTAAGGAGACCAGGAAGGCTCGCGCACGTCACCCTGGGCGGTGGGAATAGGAATCCGGACGCGACCATTGATGGAGACAAGCATCAGTACGCCTCGGTCCTGCTGGCGGGTGGCGTAGATTAGCATGGTGCCATTGGGCGCAACAGTGGGCGAGTCGTTGAGGCTGGTGTTGGAAAGTACCCGCACAGAGCCGCGCTGGAGGTCCTGCGCAGCGATCTGGAAGTTGGTGAAACCTTCCTGACGATGCACCATGACCAGGGTCTTTTCATCCGCCGAAAGTTTCGGGTTGGCGTTGTAGTTACCGACGAAAGTCACGCGCTCAGCGCCCCCGCCATTGGCACTGGTCTTGTAGATCTGCGGCTTGCCGGAGCGGTCGGAGGTGAAATAGATGGTCTGGCCGTCCTTGCCCCAGAAGGGCTCGGTATCGATGGCGGAGTCATTCGTCACGCGACGAATGGCACGCGAGCCGAGATCCATCACATAGATTTCGGGGTTGCCATCCTTGGACAGCACGAAGGCCAGACGATTGCCATCGGGCGAAAACGCCGGCGCGCCATTCAGGCCTTCGAAGTTGGTCAGCTGCTCGCGGCGACCGGTGTCGATGTACTGCATGAAGATGCGCGGACGCTGCTGCTCGAAGGAGACGTAGGCGATGCGCTTGCCGTCCGGCGCGAAACGCGGCGACAGGATCGGCTCGCGCGACTGCAGCAGGGTAACGGCGCGCGCACCGTCATAGTCGGCGCGCTGCAGGGTGTAACGGGTGTTGGTGGCGGAGAAGCGCTCGGCGGTCACATAGAGGATACGCGTCGAGAAGGCACCTTTCACCCCGGTCAGCTTTTCATAGGCCTGGTCCGAAATGAAGTGCGCCATGTCGCGCAGCTGGTCGGTGCTGCCGCCGACGTTGCCGGTGAGGACCTGCTGCTCGGTGGAGACGTTGAACAGGGCGTAGCTGATCTGCAGCCGGCCACCGTTGGGCACGACGTTGCCCACCAGCACGTAGTTGGCGCCCAGCGCCTTCCAGTCACGGAAGATGACTTCGCTGGCCTGGCTTGGCTGGCTCAGCATGTTCTGGCGCGGAATCGGCGAGAACACCCCGGAATTGCGCAGGTCGTCGCTGACGATATTGCCCAGGTCTTCCGGCAGCGGCTGACCACCCTGCCAGCCGAAGGGCACGACGGCGATCGGAATGGCGCGATCACTACCGCTGGAGATCACCAGCGGATCGGCCGCCTGGGCGGAGCCCACCACCAGGACCAGGCCCAGCAGGATGTAACGGATCAGGGTGTTCACAGACTCAGGTCCTCCGGTTTGAAGATCATGCGGCGCTGACGGTACAGCTGATCGAACGTCTTGCGATCCAGCTGCTGCAGCTCACGGATACGACCGACATTACGCACGGCCGATACCGCTGAATTATCGAATTCCTTGTTGCCACTGGAGCGGGTCACCGTCGCGCTGGTAATGGTGCCGTCGGGCAGCATGTTGATCTGCACCTCGACGCTCATGCCGTTGCGCGCCGACTGCGGACGCGTCCACTGCTCGCTGACCAGACGTACGATCAGGTCATCGAAGCTCGATGCCACCTCGTCGCCCTGCTCTTCGGCCAGTGCCTGCTGCCGCTGGGTATCATCGGACAGCAGCTCGGCCAACGCCTGCGCCTTCTTGTCTTCCGCCGCCTTGCGTGCAGCTGCCTGGGCAGCCTTCTTCTTGGCGTCGTCCGCCGCTTTCTTCTTGGCGGCCTCGGCTGCAGCCTCTTTCTTGGCCGCTTCTGCCGCCGCCTTCTGCTTGGCCTCTTCCGCCGACTTCTGCTTGGCCGCTTCGGCCGCCGCCTTCTTGGCCGCCTCGTCGGCTGCCTTCTGCTTGGCGGCTTCGTCGGCCTTCTTCTTGGCGATATCCGCCTGTTTCTTCTGCTCGACAGCCTGCTTGGCTTCCGCAGCCGCCTTGGCGGCCTCGGACTGTTTCTCGGCCTCAGCCTTGGCTTCGGCGGCTTTGGCCGCCGCTTCCGCTTGCTGCGCCTTTCGAGCGTCGTCGGCTTTCTTTTGTTCCGCGGCCTGTTGCTGGGCTTCCTTCTGTTGCTGAGCCGCCTTGGCCGCCGCCGCTTCGCGCTGGGCTTCCTGTTGCTCGCGACGCTGCTCCAGCTGCTCCTGCTCGTACTGTTTGGCCGCGGTCTTCTTCGCCTCCCCCGCCAGTTTCTGCTCGGTCTGCACCTGCGCGGAACTCTTGGACTTGAGCTGGACCAGCGTGGCCTGGACGACCGGGCGCGACTGGGGCAATTCGGGGGTGAAGGCGAAGCTGACAAACAGCAGGCCGAAAATCAGCACATGCAGGGCGACTGCCCAGATGACCGGCCAGAAATAACTTTCGGACGACGAACGCTCGCGGTGTCGCATCAAGGCGCCTCGGTAATCAACCCGACGTTGGGCACGCCGGCCTGTTGCAAGGCACCCATGGCGCCGGCGACGACACCGTAGTTGGCAGCCTTGTCACCCCGGATGAACACCTGGGTGTCCGCCCGCTGACGCATGATGGCACCGACCTGCTGACTCAGTTGGGGCAGCGACACCGCGGTCTCGGACTTGGCCTTCTGATCGGTATCCACCTCGGAACCGACGTTCCAGTAGTAGGTACCGTTGGCCTTCACCGAGACGGTGAGGATCTGCTTGTCGTTGTCTTGCGGCAGGGCCTGACTGTCGACCTTGGGCAGGTCGACCTTGACGCCCTGGTTGAGCATGGGCGCCGTCACCATGAAGATGACGAGGAGCACCAACATCACGTCGATGTAGGGCACCACGTTCATCTCGGCGACGGGCTTGCGTTTCTTGCGGCGAGGGACCATGGGATACCTCTTTATTCGTCGCTGGTGTGGACTTTGCGGTGCAGGATGGCCTGGAATTCGTCCGCAAAGGTGTAGTAGCGGTTGATCAGCATTTCCGAGCGGGCAGCGAAGCGGTTGTAGGCCACGACGGCGGGAATGGCGGCGAACAGACCGATGGCGGTGGCGATCAGGGCTTCGGCGATGCCGGGAGCCACGGTGGCCAGGGTCGCCTGCTGGGCGGTGGACAGCCCGCGGAAGGAGTTCATGATGCCCCAGACGGTACCGAACAGACCCACATAGGGGCTGGTGGAACCGACGGTGGCCAGGAACGGCAGGGCCTGATCGAGTTTTTCTTCCTCACGGGAGATGGCGACGCGCATGGCGCGCGAGACGCCCTCCATCACGGCATCGGGATCCACGCCGGGCTGCTGACGCAGGCGGGAGAATTCCTTGAAGCCGGCGCGGAAGATCTGCTCGACGCCGGAGTCCGGATCGGGGTTGCTGCCGGCCTGGCGATACAGCTTGGACAGATCGATGCCCGACCAGAATTTCTCTTCGAAGGCATCCAGGGAACGCTTCGCGGCGCGCATGGCATTGCCACGCTGGATGATCATGATCCAGGACGTGACAGAGGCTGCGACCAGGATGAGCATCACCAGTTGCACCACCAAGCTGGCGTTGGCGATGAGGCTCCACATGGACGTATGGTCGACGTTGGGTTGCACGCTTAATCTCCTGATTGAATTGACGCCGGATTTCCGGCAAGAACCGTTCGCATGGCTTCGGGCATCGCCCTGGGCCTGAAGCTGTCAGCACGCACGCAGGTGACCGTCACCCACCCTTCACAGAGCAGGACATCGTCCCTGGCGCGCCGGACCTCCTGGTGAAACCTGAGGCTGGCGCGCTTCGCCTCGACCACCTCGGCCCCGATCAGCAACTCGTCATCCAGTCGCGCGGGCGCATGGTAGCGCGCTTCGCTGCTATGGACGACGAACAGCAGACCATCCCGGGCGAGTTCGGACTGGGCATAGCCCAGCGCGCGCAGTCGCTCGGTGCGGGCGCGTTCCATGAACTTGAGGTAGTTGACGTAATAGACGATGCCGCCGGCATCGGTATCTTCGTAGTAGACACGACACCTGAGGACGGACGGCGACGGGCTCCGCGATTGCGCGTGCATACTCTAGAACCTAGCCTCGCCGTTGCCAATCAGAAATGTTCGCAACTGCATTTAATTACCATTGACCTCGAACAGATCGGGTGTACCACCCTGAGCCAGACGCGTCGGCAGATTGAGCCCGAAGTGCAGATAGGCATGCCGGGTCACCACCCGTCCGCGCGGCGTGCGCATGATATAGCCTTGCTGGATCAAATAGGGTTCCAGCACGTCTTCGATGGTGTGACGCTCTTCGCTGATGGCGGCAGCGAGGCTGTCGACGCCCACCGGGCCACCGTCGAACTTGTCGATCATGGTCAGCAGTAGCCGGCGATCCTGGTGATCGAAACCCTGGGCGTCGACGTCCAGCAGATCCAGGGCACGACTGGCGATGTCATGGCTGATGTGACCCTGCCCGCGCACCTCGGCGAAGTCCCGCACCCGCCGCAGCAGGCGATTGGCGATCCGCGGCGTGCCGCGCGCCCGGCGGGCGATTTCCATGGCCCCTTCGGCTTCGATGGCGAGACCGAGGATACCGGCCGAGCGAGTGACGATGGTGGCCAGGTCCGCGGTGCCGTAGAACTCCAGACGCTGGACGATCCCGAAGCGATCGCGCAGCGGATTGGTCAGCATGCCGGCGCGGGTGGTCGCGCCGACCAGGGTGAAGGGCGGCAGATCCAGCTTGATGGAACGAGCCGCCGGGCCTTCACCGATCATGATGTCGAGCTGGTAGTCCTCCATCGCCGGATAGAGCACCTCTTCGACGATGGGCGACAGCCGATGGATCTCGTCGATGAAGAGCACATCGCCCGCTTCCAGGTTGGTCAGCAGCGCGGCGAGATCGCCCGGGCGCTCCAGCACGGGGCCCGAGGTGCTCTTGAGGGAAACCTGCATTTCCTGGGCGATGATGTTGGCCAGGGTGGTCTTGCCCAGGCCGGGCGGGCCGAAGATCAGGGTGTGGTCGAGGGCCTCGCCCCTGCCCTTCGCGGCCTGGATGAACAGACCCATCTGGTCGCGCACCACCGGCTGGCCGATGTAGTCGGCCAGGCGCACCGGACGGATGGCGCGATCCTGGAATTCTTCACGGTCGCGGCCAGTGCCCGAGATGAGGCGATCGGTTTCTATCATGGGATCAGACCATGCCCTTCAGGGCGCGACGAATGAGTTCCTCGCTGGAAAGGTCATCTCCTTCCACGGCGGCGACGGCGCGACTGGCTTCCTGGGGCTTGAAGCCCAGGGCGACCAGGGCGCTGACCGCATCGGCCTCGGCGCTGGCCACGACGGCGGCCTGGTTCGGCAGGACCAGGGGAGCGATGCCGGGCAGGCTTTCCCAGGCCTTGAAGCGGTCCTTCAGCTCGACCAGCAGGCGCTCGGCAGTCTTCTTGCCCACCCCCGGCACCTTGACCAGGGCGGCCGTGTCCTGGGCTTGCACACAGCGAACCAATTCATCCACCTCGAGACTGGACATCAACGCCAGGGCCAGCTTGGGGCCGACACCATTGAGCCGGATCAGCTCGCGAAACAGCTCACGCTCGCGCTTTTCCCCGAACCCATACAGCAGTTGCGCATCTTCCCGTACCACGAGGTGGGTATGCAATGTGACGATTTCACCCTGGGCCGGCAGCCGATAAAGGGTCGTCATGGGCACTTCGACCTCGTAGCCGACTCCGCCCACGTCGAGCAGGAGATGCGGCGGCTGCTTTTCCGCCAGGGTGCCACGTAGACGACCGATCACAGGGTTACCTTCCTAACGTTGGAGCGAGAGGGTTGAGCGAACAGGACTAGAGCCGCAGACGACCGCCACGGCGGCGGGTGGCCAGTAGGCCATGAGGCACCAGGCTCTGCCGGGTATGGGCATGGCACAGGGCGATGGCCAGGGCATCGGAGGCGTCGATCTGCGGCTTTTCGGTCAGCCGCAGCAGGTGCATGACCATCAGCATCACCTGCTGCTTGTCCGCCCCGCCGTTGCCGACCACGGCCTGCTTGACCTGGCTCGCGGTGTACTCGGAGATCTCCAGGCCACCCTCGGCGCCGGCGACGATGGCCGCACCCCGGGCCTGACCCAGCTTGAGCGCCGAATCGGCGTTGCGCGCCATGAACACCTGCTCGATGCCCATGGTGACCGGCCCGTACTGGGCGATGACGTCGCGCACGCCGCGATAGACGATCTGCAACCGCTCGGGCAACGGACCGTTTCCCGTACGGATGCAGCCGGAGGCCACGTATTCGCAGCCCCGCCCGGTGTCGCGCACCACGCCGAAGCCGGTCAGCCGCGAGCCCGGGTCGATGCCCAGCACCAGGGTGCCGGGCGCATCGGGAGGCAGGCGCTCGTAGAGGGACATCAGCCGAGCTGCGCCATGACATCCTCGGGGATGTCGGCGTTGGAATAGACGTTCTGCACGTCGTCCAGGTCTTCGAGCATGTCGATCAGCTTGAGCACCTTCTGCGCGGTGTCCAGATCCAGGGTCGCGGAGGTCGAGGGGATCATGGTCACCTCGGCTTCGTCGGCCTTGTAGCCGGCGGCGGTCAGGGCTTCGTTGACGGCGATGAAGTCGGCGAAGCTGGTGAAGACGTCGATGGAGCCATCGTCGTTGGCCACCACGTCGTCGGCACCGGCTTCCAGGGCGGCTTCCATCAGGGCGTCTTCGTTCAGGCCGGGGGCGTAGCTGATCTGGCCCTTGCGCTCGAACAGATAGGCCACCGAACCGTCGGTACCCAGGTTGCCACCGCACTTGTTGAAGGCGTGGCGGACTTCGGCCGCGGTACGGTTGCGGTTGTCGGTCATGGCTTCGACGATGATGGCGACACCGCTCGGGGCGTAGCCTTCATAGGTCAGTTCCTCGACGTTCTCGCCTTCGCCGGCACCCACGCCGCGGGCGATGGCCCGGTCGATGGTGTCACGGGTCATGTTGGCGGTCAGCGCCTTGTCCACCGCCAGGCGCAGGCGGGGGTTATCGGCTGGAACGCCGCCGCCCTGGCGCGCGGCCACGGTCAGCTCACGGATGATCTTGGTGAAGATCTTGCCTTTCTTGGCATCCTGGCGTTCTTTGCGATGCTTGATGTTGGCCCACTTGGAATGACCGGCCATAAGCTACTCCAATGTCTTGACGAAGACGGCACCGGCGGCGAGGGCCGCGGCGCACTGAAAAGGGAAACGGAGGGCATCCACCCGGGCGCCCTCCGCCGATAGGACTTATTCCGCCTTGGGCTGCTCGCGCAGGCGGATGTGCAGCTCGCGCAGCGCCTTGGCATCGACGGCGCCGGGCGCCTGGGTCATGACGTCAGCCGCGCTCTGGGTCTTCGGGAAGGCGATGACTTCACGAATAGACGAGGCGCCGGTCATCAGCATCACCAGGCGATCCAGGCCGAAGGCCAGGCCACCATGGGGCGGTGCGCCGAACTTCAGGGCATCCAGCAGGAAGCCGAATTTCTCTTCCTGCTCCTCGGCGCTGATGCCGAGGACCTCGAAGACGGCCTGCTGCATCTTCTTGTCGTGGATACGAATGGAACCGCCGCCCAGCTCGGTGCCGTTGAGCACCATGTCGTAGGCCCGCGACAGGGCTGCGCCCGGATTGGCCTTGAGCGCCTGCGGGTCGCACTTGGGCGAGGTGAAGGGGTGGTGCATGGCGGTCAGGCTGCCATCGTCGTTTTCCTCGAACATCGGGAAGTCGACCACCCACAGCGGCGCCCACTGGCAGGTCAGCAGGTCGAGGTCGTGGCCGAGCTTGATGCGCAGCGCGCCCAGGGCTTCGGAAACGACCTTGGTCTTGTCCGCGCCAAAGAACACGATGTCGCCATCCACCGCGCCGACGCGGTCGAGGATGACATTGATGTTGTCCAGCGGGATGTTCTTGACGATGGGCGACTGCAGGCCCTCGACGCCGGCGGCGCGCTCGTTGACCTTGATGTAGGCCAGGCCCTTGGCGCCATAGATGCCGACGAACTTGGTGTAGTCGTCGATCTGCTTGCGCGGCATGCTCGCCCCGCCCGGTACCCGCAGGGCGGCGACGCGGCACTTGGGATCGTTGGCCGGACCGGCGAAAACCTTGAAGTCGACGTCCTTGAGCTGGTCTTCCACGTCCACCAGTTCCAGCGGGATGCGCAGGTCCGGCTTGTCGGAACCGAAGCGACGCATGGCTTCGGCCAGGGTCATGTGCGGCAGCTCGCCGAACTCGACGTCCAGCACTTCCTTGAACAGGTTGCGCACCATGGTCTCGGTGATGTCCATGATGTCTTTTTCATCGAGGAAGCTGGTCTCGATGTCGATCTGGGTGAATTCCGGCTGGCGGTCGGCACGCAGGTCTTCGTCACGGAAGCACTTGGCGATCTGGTAGTAGCGATCGAAGCCGGCGACCATCAGCAGCTGCTTGAACAGCTGGGGCGACTGCGGCAGGGCGAAGAAGCTGCCGGGATGGGTGCGGCTGGGCACCAGGTAGTCGCGGGCACCCTCGGGGGTGGCCCGGGTCAGGATCGGGGTCTCCACGTCGAGGAAACCGTTTTCGTCCAGGTAGCGGCGGATGCTGGAGGTGATGCGCGAACGCAGCTTGAGCTTCTCGGCCATCTCCGGACGACGCAGATCGATGAAGCGATAGCGCAGGCGGGTCTCTTCGCCGACGTCGGTGTACTCGTTCAGCGGGAACGGCGGGGTTTCCGCCTCGTTGAGCACTTCCAGCTCGTAGCCCAGCACCTCGATGGCGCCGGAGGCCATGTTGGCGTTGCGCGCGCCTTCGGGACGCAGGCGCACCTTGCCGGTGAGCCTGACGACGTACTCGCTGCGCACGCGGTCGGCCTTGGCGAAGGTTTCGGCGCGATCCGGATCGAACACCACCTGGGCCAGGCCTTCGCGATCGCGGATGTCGAGGAAGATGACCCCGCCGTGGTCACGGCGGCGGTGGACCCAACCGCAGAGGGTGATTTCCTGGCCGTCCAGGCTCTCGTTCAACTGGCCGCAATAGTGGCTGCGCATCATGGTCGTGGTTTCGCTTCTCTAGAACAGGCTGAATGCGTGGAGGCGCCGGGCCGGCAGGACCGGGCGCTCGACTGAACGGGAGATTCTATATCATCCGTCACGATTTTACCGTAGCCGGGCGCGCAGCTCGACGTGCGAACACTGGCTAAACGGCCAGCGGTTCTGTGATAGCCTCGGAGCCCTTCGCAACCGACGCACAGGAGCCGTCAGCATGGAAATCAACATCGGAATCGCCGAACAGGATCGTGCCCAGATCGCCGAGGGCCTGTCGCGCCTCCTGGCCGACACCTACACCCTGTATCTGAAGACCCACAACTTCCACTGGAACGTGACCGGGCCGATGTTCAACACCCTGCACCTGATGTTCGAGACCCAGTACACCGAGCTGGCGGTCGCCGTGGACGACATCGCCGAGCGCATCCGCGCCCTCGGCTTCCCGGCGCCGGGCACCTATGCCGCCTACGCCCGGCTGTCGAGCATCAAGGAAGAGGAAGGCGTACCGGACGCGCAGGAGATGATCCGCCTGCTGGTGCAGGGGCAGGAAGCCGTGGTGCGGACCGCCCGGGGCATCTTCCCGCTGCTGGACAAGGTCAGCGACGAGCCCACCGCCGATCTGCTGACCCAGCGCATGCAGACCCACGAAAAGACCGCCTGGATGCTGCGCAGCCTGCTGGCCGCCTGAGTCCGGCCACCGTCGCGGGTCGCAGCCCGCGACGGTGCCACGATTGAGCGGCCCTCACCTTTTGGGTTTAATAAGGACGCGCTTTTCGCGCCGGGTCATTCCGCTGTCGGGCATCGCTCCGGCAGTTTCGGCAGACCCGTGTTATCTATCCCAAGGTGATTTCACATTGAACACGTTATCTACTGTCCATGTCGTGGTGGGCGCCGCTGCGCTCCTGTTATCGGCGATTCCCGGACTGCAGTCCGACACCTCGTCCTTCGATCAACCCGAGTCCATCCACCTGGCCCTGCTGGGTCTTGCCACCCTCCTCTTCACACCCTTCTCCCGTAGCCGCAGCAGCGGTGCCCAGAAACTCGCCAGCGCCCTGCTGGTGCTCGCCGTCGTGGCCCAGACCTTCATCCTGCTGGCGCCCCTCGAGCAGATCGGCGGCCTGCCGGCCGAGCTGCTGCCGCTGGGTCTGACCCTGGTCGCCGCCCTGGCCAGCCTGCCGGAGAAGTTTCGCGCCCCGGCCGGCAGTGCCCCGGTAATCGATGCCGAGGCGCGCCCGCGCCAGGTGGCGCGTCCGGTGCCCGTTGCGGCCGCCCCGGCACGCCCGCTGGCCGATGACCGCGAGCGCGGCACGGTGAAGTGGTTCAATACCTCCAAGGGCTTCGGCTTCATCTCCCGCGACACCGGCGACGATATCTTCGTGCACTTCCGCGCGATCCGCGGCGAAGGCCATCGGGTGCTGATGGAAGGCCAGCGCGTGGAGTTCTCGGTGATCCAGCGCGACAAGGGGCTGCAGGCCGAAGACGTCATCATCGCCGCCTGATCCCTTCGTCAATGAAAAAGGCCGCCCTCGGGGCGGCCTTTCTTTTTGGGCGAACGTCAGGAACAGGCGTTACTGGCGCTGAGCCTCGGCGGCCTTGCTGTCGGTCATGCCGGTGGTATTGCCCAGCAGGCTGGCGGTAGCGGTCTGGATGAAGGCTTCCAGGCGCTTCTGCAACTCGGGCGCGCTGGCATCGCCCTTGAGCACCTCGCCACCGGCCTGGGTGCCCAGGTGATAGCGATAGAGCACGGCGTCGCGATCACGCGGCTTGACCAGGATGCGATCGCCGGTGACCAGGGCCACGGTCTGGTCGCTGCCCGACGGCTTGATCACCGCCACGCCCGGATCGCCCTGGGGCAGACCCAGCAGGTCGCGGCCCCAGCACTGGTGCTGGGTCGGCCGGCCGAAGCGGGCCAGCACCGTGGGTACCACGTCGATCTGGCTGCCCACGGTGTCGCGCCGGGCGCCAAAGGTTTCCTGCACGCCCGGACCGATCAGCAAGAGCGGCACGTTGAAGCGCGACAGGTCCATCTCGGTGATCTGCTCGTTGTTGCCGAAGCCGTGGTCACCGACGATGACGAACAGGGTGTCCTGGTACCAGGGTTCGTGCTTGACCTTGGCGAAGAACTGCCCCAGCGACCAGTCGGCATAGCGCATGGCGGTGAGGTGCTCGTCGAGCGAGCCGTGGCCGGTGACCGGGGTGACCGGCAGGTCCTTGGGCAGTGCATAGGGGGTGTGGTTGGACAGGGTCTGCAAGAGCGCATAGAAGGGCTTGCCGTCCGGCGCCTTGGCCAATTTGTCCAGTTCCTGCACCGAGCGGTCGAACATGTCCTGGTCGGAGACACCCCAGGTCGGGTCCATGAACACCGGATTGACGAAGTCTTCGCGACCGACGAAGCGGGTCATGCCCTGGTTGCTGAAGAAGCCGGACTGGTTGTCCCACTGGAAGTTGCCGTTGTAGACGTAGACGTCGTCGAAACCCCGGGTGCTGAGCAGTTGCGGCAGACCGGAGAACTGGTGGGCGCCCTCGGGCATGCGCATCAGGTACTCGAAGGCCGGCAGATTGGGGAAGCAGGCCATGGTGGCGAACATGCCCTGGTGGGTGTGGGTGCCGTTGGAAAAGAAGCGGGTGAACAGGGTGCCCTGCTTGGCCAGGGCGTCGAAGTTGGGGGTGATGCCGTCTTCGTTGCCCAGGGCACCGATATAGCGACCGGCCATGCTTTCCATGAGGATCACCACCACGTTGCGCACCTTGGGCAGCTGGCCGTCGGTGGGCGGGGTGTAGATCCGGCGGACGGCGGCCTTGTCGGCGTCGATCAGTTCGTCACGCGGGGTCAGCAGCAGTTGCCGGGTGGTGGCCAGCGCCTCGGCGGCCGGCATGGTGGCCTTCCAGCTGTTGTCGCGGTGATCGGAGAAGCTGTTCTCGGCGGCATTGATCAGGGTCAGGGTACCGTTCAGACCTAGGTGGTTGGCGAACATCGAGTCGGTGGTATAGGCGTCGCCCCAGCGCAGCGGCGGCCCGGATCTCAGGGTGCCACGGGCGGCGACGACCGCCACCACCAGGCAGAGCATGAAGACCGCGCCCCGGCGATACCAGGCGGCCGGTCGCGCCGCGGCATGACGCCGGGTGGCCCGCTCGACGCCAAAGAACACCAGGCCCAACAGCAGGGTCGCCACGGCCCAGGCCAGCAGCAGGCGCACCACCGGGAAGCCGTTCCAGATCATGCTGGTGACGGTGTGCAGGTCTTCCTGCATGTACTGGAACACCAGGCTGTTCAGGCGCTGGTGGAATTCGCGATAGAAATTCAGCTCGCCGACGCCCAGCAGCAGGCAGAGGCTGGCGGCCAGGGTGAACCACCCGGCCTGCAACCGGCGCGCGGCCATGGCTCTGGCGCTCAACAGACAGAGCAGCGAGGGCACGCAGATATAGACCACCAGGCGCAGGTCGAAGCGCGCGCCGTTGAAGAAGGCCTCGGCGAAGGTGGCGAAGGGTGAATCGCCGATCAGGTCGGTGTTGTAGCCCAGCAACGCCAGGCGCAGCAGGGTGAACATGACCAGCAGCGCCAGGCCGCAGCCCAGGACGAAGCTCAGGTGGCTACCCAGCGTCGGCACCGGCCGGATGCCGGGGGTGCGCGGGGATTGGGGGACTTCCGTTTGCGACATGAAAACACCTTGTCAAAAGCAGCAGGGATTCGCGGCGCGTGGCCAGCGGCTCGGGATCGGCCACGCAGAGGCCTCGGGCGCGGTCGGCAGGCGTGGGAGTTTAACCCTCCGGCGCGATCGCGCCAGTCTTGGCCGCTCGGGCTTGGCCGAAGCGAGACCTCCACCGCGCCGTCAATCGCCCAGCCTGAGCAGGAGCTCGTCAAAATTTCGTCAAGGACTGCTCTGGTTGCGACGTCAGCACAGGCATGGGCGGCAGCCGCCGCTTGCAGTAAAATCCAGCACCCTTGACCGCTCCAGTGCCGTATTCAGGATGTCCCATGGCTCACCGTGACGCTCTGCAGATGCTTCGCACCTACCTGACCAGCCAGATCCTTGGCCAGGAAACCCTGGTGGAGCGCCTGCTCATCGCGGTGCTGGCGGATGGTCATCTGCTGGTGGAAGGTGCCCCGGGGCTGGCCAAGACCAAGGCCATCAAGGACCTGGCGGAAGGCCTGGAGGCCGATTTCCACCGCATCCAGTTCACGCCCGACCTGCTGCCGGCCGACATCACCGGCACCGAGATCTATCGCCCCGACACGGCGACCTTCTCCTTTCAGCAGGGGCCGATCTTTCACAATCTGGTGCTCGCCGACGAGATCAACCGGGCGCCGGCCAAGGTGCAGTCCGCGCTGCTGGAAGCCATGGCCGAACGCCAGGTGAGCATCGGCCGCACCTCCTATGCCCTGCCCGACCTCTTCCTGGTGATGGCCACCCAGAATCCCATCGAGCAGGAAGGCACCTATCCGCTGCCCGAGGCCCAGCTCGATCGCTTCCTGATGCACGTCAAGATCGGCTACCCCGACGCCTCGGTGGAGCGTCGCATCCTGGCCCAGGCCCGCGGCGAAGCCCTGGACGGCGAGACCCTGCCAACCGAGCGCGTCACCCAGGCGGAGATCAATGCGGCTCGTCGCGAGGTGCTCGGGCTGTACATGGCCGATGCCGTGGAGGAATACCTGGTCCAGCTGATCATGGCGACCCGCACCCCGGGGCGCTTCGACCAGGACCTGGCGCACTGGATCACCTATGGCGCCAGCCCGCGTGGTTCCATCGCCCTGGATCGCTGCGCCCGCGCCCATGCCTGGCTGGCCGGGCGGGACTTCGTCAGCCCGGAGGATATCCAGGCGGTGGTCTTCGACGTCCTGCGCCACCGCGTCATCCTGTCCTTCGAGGCGGAAGCCGCCGGCATCGATCACGACCGGGTGGTGCAGCGCATCCTCGATCTGGTGGCCGTGGCCTGAGATGGCCGAGCGCAACGGCGTGACCCTGAGCCTGGCCGAGCTCATCGAAATGCGCCACCGGGTGGTCGAAGTGCAGCTGTTTTCCGCCGCCGGACGCCGCAGCCCGCTGATCGGCCTGCACCATTCGCGCCTGCGCGGCCGCGGGGTGGATTTCGACCAGGTGCGCGCCTATCAGCCCGGCGACGACGTCCGGGCCATCGACTGGCGCGTCACCGCCCGCACCCGCGAACCCCATACCAAGCTGTTCCATGAAGAGCGCGAGCGCCCGGTCTATCTCCTGCTGGAGCAGAGTCCGCGCACCTTCTTCGGCACCCGCCAGCAATTCAAGTCGGTGCTGGCCGGTCGGCTGGCCGCGCTGATCGGCTGGGCGGTGCTGGAGCACAACGACCGTATCGGCGGCATGATCTTCGGCGGCGAACGCCTGCACGAGGTGCGCCCGCGACGCAGCAAGCAGAATCTGCTGCGCTTCTTCGATCACCTGATCAACGCCAATCGGGCGCTGCAGGACCCGGCCCTGGCACAGGTGCCGCGCATCACCTTCAACCAGGTCCTGCGCCGTGCTCGCGAGGTGCTGCGTCCCGGCAGCCTGGCGCTGGTGATCTGCGACGAGCGCAGCCTGGACGTGGCCACCGAGCAGCACCTCACCCTGCTCTCGCGGCACAGCGACCTGGTCCTGCTGCCGCTCTCCGATCCGCTGGATCATGAGTTGCCCCAGGCCGGCCTGCTGCGCTTCACCAGCGGCCAGGCCGAGGTGGAGCTGGATACCGATCGCGCCGACGTCCGCCAGGGCTATGCCGAGCAGGCCGCGCAGCGCCGCGAACGCTGGACCGAGCTCAGCCTGCGCCTGGGCATCCCGCTGCTGCCGCTGTCCACGGCGGACGATCTGGTCGAGCAGTTGCGGCATCTGTTGCGGCAACATCGCCCGGGGTACACCTCGTGACCCCGGGCCTGCCGACGCTGGAGCCGCTGCGGCTGCCACCGGAACCGGCCTGGTGGCCACCGGCGCCGGGCTGGTGGTTGCTGCTGCTGGTCGTGGTGGCCCTGGGTTTCTTTCTGCGCCACCGTCACGGCCGGCGGCCGCTGGACAGCGCCCTCCCCGTCGAGGCGACCACCGAAGAGGATCTGCGTACCACCGCCCTGGCCGAACTGGCCCGCCTGCCACGTCCCTATGGCGCGCCAGCCGGACCCTGGCTGCAGGCGTTGAATGCGCTGCTCAAGCGCCTCTGCCGCGCCAGCTATCCGGATCAGCTCAGCCAGACCCTGAGCGGCCGCGACTGGCTGGCCTTTCTCGATTCGCGCTGCCCGGCGGCCGGCCTGACGCGCTACATGATTCTGGTCGACGGCGGCTATCGCCCGGACTGCCGGCTGAATGACCGCGTCATCGACGGCCTGCAGGAGGCCGTCGCCACCTGGATCCGCAAGCATGTTTGAATTCGCCTGGCCCTGGCTGTGGCTGCTGTTGCCGCTGCCCTGGGCGTTGCGCGTGCTGCTGCCCGCGGCCGACAGCGGCCAGGCGGCCCTGCGCGTGGAATTCCTCGGTGAACTCGAACACTTGGGCGGACGCATCCGCCACACCGGCGGCCTGAGCGGCACCCGCCGCCTGCTGCCCTTTCTGCTGGGCTGGCTGCTGATCCTGGCCGCCGCGGCGCGCCCGCAATGGGTGGGACCGCCCCAGCCGCTGGACGTGAGCGGGCGCGACCTCCTGCTGGCGGTGGACGTCTCCGGGTCCATGGACACCCCGGACATGCAGCTGGGCGACGAGAATGTCAGCCGCCTGACGCTGGTCAAGCAACTGCTCGGCCGCTTCATCGACAGTCGCCAGGGCGATCGTGTCGGCCTGATCCTGTTCGGCTCCCAGGCCTATCTGCAGGCGCCCCTGACCGCCGACCGACGCACCGTGCATGCCCTCCTCGAAGAAGCCCAGATCGGCCTGGCCGGGCGCAACACGGCGGTGGGCGACGCCGTGGGGCTGGCGGTCAAGCACCTGCGCAAGCGACCGGACAACAGCCGCACCCTGATCCTGGTCACCGATGGCGCCAGCAACGGCGGCGTGGTGACGCCCGAGGTGGCGGCCAGCCTGGCGGCCAGCGAGCGGGTGCGCGTCTATACCCTGGGCATCGGCGCCGATCCGGATACCCTCGGCGCCGGCGCGACACCCAGCGATCTCGACGAACCCATGCTGCGCCACCTCGCCGAGGTCACCAACGGCGCCTATTTCCGGGTGAGATCCAGCACCGAACTGGCCGCCGTGTCGCGCCAGCTCGATCGCCTCGAACCCATCCGCCAGCAGCCGGACCAGGCCCGTCCCACCCGTGAACTCTATCCCTGGCCGCTGGCCGGGGCGCTGCTGCTCGGCCTGGCCCTGGCGCTCGGCCGCCTGCCGTGGCCGCAGCGCTGGCAGCGGGGAGGCAAGGCCCGATGAACGACTGGCTGCCGCTGTTCCTGCGTCCCGGGTGGCTACTGGCCCTGGTGCCGGTCGCCCTGGTGATCGGCTCGCTGCGCCGGCGCCGGCATCGCCACGGGCGCTGGCAGGCGCTGCTGCCTCCGGCGCTGCAACCCTGGCTGCTCAGTGACAGCGATCGCCAGCGCTCGCCCCTTGGCCTGGTGCTGCTGGGCCTGGCCGGGGTGCTGGCCTGCCTGGCTCTGGCCGGTCCCAGCTGGCAGCAGGGCGAAGCGCAGAGCTTTCGCCGCAACGATCCGCTGGTGGTGGTGCTGGCGCTAACGCCCGATCTGCTCGCCACCGACGTCACCCCGAACCGCCTGCTGGCCGTGCAGCGCAAGCTGCAGGACCTGCTCAAGGCGCGCCAGGACGGCGAGACCGCCATCGTCGTCTATGCCGGCAGCGCCCACACCCTGGTGCCCCTGACCGACGACCTGCCAACCATGGACAACCTGCTCAAGGCGCTGCGGCCGTCGATCATGCCGGTGCCCGGGCAGCGCGCCGACCTGGGCATCGCCCAGGCCCTGGAGCTGCTCGGTCCGGCGCCCAGCGCCAGCGCCCGGCTGCTGCTCATCGCCAGCGACCTGGACGACCGCGAGCGCCTGGGCCTTGAGCGCCAGCTGCAGGGTCGACTACGCCAGCTGGCGATCCTCGGCCCGGGTACGCCCCAGGGTGCCCCGGTGGCCGCCGAGACCGGCAACTACCTAAGCGACGCCGCCGGCGGCATCCGCATCGCCCGACTGGACGAAGGCCACCTGCAGGGCGTCGCCCAGGCGCTGGGCGGACGCTATCAGCGCTTGCAGCGTGACGACAGCGACCTGCGCCGTCTCGGCCTGCTGGAGCGTCCCGGCGCTGTGCGAGCCAGCGAAGGCCAGGCCCCCTCGGACTGGCGCGACCAGGGTTACCTGCTGCTGCTACCTCTGCTGATCCTGGTCGCCTGCGGCGCGCGCCGCGGCTGGCTGCTGAGCCTGCCCTTCTGTCTGCTGCTGACGCCCCCTCCGGCGCAGGCCGGCAGCTGGGACGACCTCTGGCTGCTTCGCGACCAGCAGGCCCTGCAGCTGCTGGCCGACGACCAGGCCGGCGCGGCCGCTGACCTCTTCAGCGACGAGCGCTGGCGCGGCGTGGCGCTCTACCGCGCCGGCGACTTCAGCGGCGCCGCCGCGGCCTTCGCCCGGGATCCGTCGGCGGACGGCCACTACAATCGCGGTAACGCCCTGGCCATGGCCGGACGCCTGGACGAGGCCCTGCGTGCCTACCGGGCGGCGCTGGTGTTGCGCCCGGATCTGACCCCCGCCCTGCGCAATCGCAATCGCCTCGAACGCCTGCTGGCCCAACGCGCCGCAGCCCAGGCCGAGGCCGCCGCCCGCAGTCGCAAGGCGCAGAACGCCAGCCAGAGCAGCGCCCAGGCGGACGAGCCGGCCAATAGCAGTACCCCGCCGTCCGCTGCAGCCGCCGCGGCCAGCCCGCAGCCGCAGGCCCAGGCCGGCGCGGACTGGCTCGTCAGTCCCGCCTATGCCGAAGATCCGCTGGCGGAAGAACAGCGTCAGGCCGCCGAGCAGTGGCTGCGAGAGATCCCCGACAACCCGGCCGAGCTGTTGCGCCGCAAGTTCTGGTACCAGCAACAACAACGCGAGGAGAACGCACTGCAATGAAGTCCTATCCGTTGCTGCTGCCCCTCGCGCTGCTCGCGCCCTTGCTCCAGGCGGCGGATCTCAGCGCCCGCCTGGAGCGCAACCAGCTCAGTCAGAACGAGACGTTGGAGCTCATCCTCGAGACCACCGACCCCGCCCAGTTCGGCAAGCCCGATCTCGGCCCGCTCGAGCAGGACTTCCGGGTGCTCGGGGTACGGCAGAACAGCCTGCCGCCCGGCGAGCGGGTGACCACGCGCTGGAACGTGACCCTGCAACCCAAGGCCAGCGGCGCCCTGACCATTCCTGCCCTGACCCTGGACGGCGCCCGCAGCCAGCCGCTGACCGTTACCGTGGAAGCCACTGCCGCCAGGCGCCAGACCCGCGAACCGGTCTATCTGGAAGCCGCGGTGGAGCGCACCCGGCTCTATGTGCAGGCGGAGACCATCCTGACCATCCGCCTCTACCACGCCGTGGCGCTCTATGACGACCATGTGCTCACCCCGCCCAATCCCAGCGATGCGCGGGTGGATCTGCTCGGCACTCCACAGGTCTACGAGCGCGACGTCGAGGGGGTGCGGCATGGCGTGATCGAATGGCGCTACGCCATCCATCCGCTGCAGAGCGGTACCCTGGTCCTGCCACCCCAGACCTTCAGCGCCACCCTCGCCGGTGGCCTCGACGACAGCTCGCGGGCTGGCCAGCCGATCCAGCTGCGCACTCCGGCGCTGACCCTGGAGGTTCTGCCACAACCGGCCAGTTATCCGCCGCAGACGCCCTGGGTGCCGGCGCGCAGCCTGACCCTGACGCAGCAATGGAATCCCGCGCCGGAAGAGGCCCGCGAGGGCAGCGCCCTGACCCGCACACTGCAGCTGCGTGCCGAAGGCCTGGCACCTGGTCAGCTCCCCCCGCTGGTGCTGCCCGAGATCGAGGGCGTGAAGCGCTATGCCGAGCAACCGCGGCTGTCGCTGCAGACCCAGGCGCGCGGGCTGGTCGGGCAACGCGAGGAACGGGTCGCCCTGATTCCCACCTCCACGGGTGACAAGGTCCTGCCGCCGGTGGAGGTGGTCTGGTGGAACACCGAGACCGATACCCTCGAGCGGGCTACCCTGCCCGCCCAGCCCCTGGTGGTCGCCGAGGATCCGACGCTGCAACCGGTGGCATCAGCGGCGGCCAAGATCACCGGCAGTGACCGGGGACTCTGGCGCTGGCAGCTGGCGACGGCCTTCTTCGCCCTGACCACCCTGCTCGGCTTCGGCCTCTGGTGGCGCGCCCGCCGTCAGCCGGCGGTGTTGCCGACCGTGCCCGATCTCGACAGCCGCCTGCAGCGCGAAGAGCTGCGCCGCGCCTGCCAGAGCAACGATCCCCACGTCACCCGTCATGCCCTGGACGCCTGGGCCCGACAGCAACCGGAAACCCTGGCGGCCATGGGGGCACGTTTCGAGCCCCTGGCCGCCGCGCTCGACGACCTCAACGGGGCGCTCTACAGCGAAGCCGGTCAGCGCTGGCAGGGCGAGACGCTATGGCAGGCGATCAATGCCCTGCCGCCGCTGACGCCGGCAGCCGTGCACGACACCCTGCCACCGCTCTATCCGCGCTGAGCGGCTTCTTCCAGCTGCGCCAGGCGCTCTTCGAGGGCGGCGATGCGGGCTTCCAGCGCCTCCAGCCGGCCTTCGCGTCCGCCGGCAGGGGTAGCGCTCTCGGCGGCACTACCCAGCTGCGCGACCTGGGCATCGCGTTCTGCCGCGTTGCCGAACAGATGCAGATAACGCTCTTCGCGCTGGCCAGGCTGTCGCCCCAGGCCGGTGGCCAGGCCGCGGGCGATCAGGCGCTCCAGGTGGTGGCGCACCTGCTCGGTATCATCGAAGGCGTGCATCCGGCCGCTGCGGGCCAGCAATTCGCCCAGGGTCTGGGGCCCGCGCAGGAACAGCAGGGCGCAGAGCACCCACTGGGGTGGAGGGAGTTCCAGGGCCCTGTCCAGCCGCTGTTCCCAGCGATCCGCCCGGCTGCCCATGACCAGGCGGGCCAGGCCGCGGTCCTCCAGACGTCGCAGTCCCTGCCCCACTTCGCCCGGGGTGAGGTTGAGCACCGGCTCGCGGCTGGTCTTCTGGTTGCAGGCCAGCACCAGGGCATTGAGGGTCAGGGGATAGCTTTCCGGGGTGGTCAGCTGCTTCTCGATGAGACTGCCGAGGACGCGGATCTCGGTAGCCTCCAGCGGCTCCTCGGCAAAGGCGGGGGTGACTGCTTGGCTCATGGCGGACTCCGCTTGGATGACGCGCCAGCCTAGCCTGCTCTCAAAGCCGTCGCCACTGCGGCAGCCCGATCAGCACCACCGCGCCCACGATGACCAGCATGGCCAGCGCTTCGGCCGCACCGATCCGTTCGCCGGCGAACAGGGTACCCAGCAGCACCGCCACCACCGGATTGACGTAGGCGTAGCTGGTGGCGGCCGCCGGCCGTACCCGCCCCAGCAAATAAAGATAGGCACTGAAGGCGATCAGCGAGCCGAACACCACCAGATAGCCCAGCGCCAGCCAGCCACCCAGGGCCGGCCAGTGCTGCAGGCGCTCGCCGCTCAGGTAGCTGGCGCCGAGCAGCACCACGCCCGCCACCAGCATCTCCACCGCGCTGGCCATGGCGCCACGCGGCAACGGCAGGTAGCGACTCCAGATCGAGCCGAAGGCCCAGGCCGCCGCGGCGATCAGGATCACCGCGGCCCCGAGCGGCGTGGCGCTCATGGTATCGCCCAGATTGAGCAGGGCGATCCCCACCAGACCCAGGGCGATGCCGGCCCATTCCAGCAGGGTGTTGCGCTGCCCCCAGAGCAGACCGAACAGCAGGGTGAACAGGGGGACCGTGGCGATCGACAACGCGGCGATACCGGAGGTCACGCCCCAATGCTCGGCCAGGGTCACCCCGCCGTTACCGACGCCCAGGAGCAGGATACCGATCACCGCGGCCGCGGCGGTCTCGCGCGCCGTTGGCCAGGGCGCCCCGCGCCAACGCAACCAGCCCAGCAGGAGACTCCCGGCGATAAGAAACCTCAGCCCCGCCATCAACAGCGGCGGCCAATGGGCCACGCCGATGCGAATGACCAGATAGGTGGAACCCCAGACCACATAGAGCGCGAAGAAGGCTGCCAGCAGCGGCAGCCAGCTGGGTAGGCGTGGCGGCGCGAGGCAGGGCGAGGCGGAGGTGTCCATGCGCAAGAGTCCTGAGGGGTCAGGCTGACATTGTAGGAGCGCGCATCGGGACGGCTAAGATACAGTCGAGGGAGAAAGGGCCCGACCAGCCTTTGATTCAGCCTATTTTAGGGATAGTGACCTTCGATTCGAAGGCAGGGGACCGGACATGGACCATATCGATCGTCGGCTCATCGACCTGCTGCTGGTGGACGGCCGCGCCAGCTACGCGGAGTTGGGTCGCCGGCTGGGCCTCTCCGCCCCGGCCATCGCCGAACGCATCGCCAAGCTGGAATACACCGGCATCATCACCGGCTATGGCGCCCGTATCGACCGCCGCGCCCTGGGCTACGGCACCGAATGCCTGATCTCCCTGCGCCTGCACAGCACCAGTCAGGGCCCGGTATTGAAGAAGCTGGAAGCCCTCCCCCAACTGCTCGCCTGTCACCGGGTTACGGGCGAAGACTGCCTGATGCTGCGGGTCGCCGTACGCGACATGGGCGAACTGGAAAGCCTCATCGATCAGCTGACCCGATTCGGCATGAGCCGGACCGTGGTGGTGCTGTCGACGCCCTTCGAGCGCCCGCTGCCGCTCATGCCCAGCTGAAGACGCGCATAAAAAAGCCCCGGCGCCTCGCGGCACCAGGGCTGGCGGAGTACGACCACCTAGATGAAGGAATCGTCGTCGCCACTGTCGTCGAAGAAGCCGCCACCACCGCCGGTATCGCCATAGTCGGCGGCGTCCTGGAAGCCGGCGTTATCCTGGAAACCACCGGCATCCTGGAAACCCCCGCCATTGTCGTAGCTGGCGTTGTCCGCCCAGCCTCCCTGGGAGCCGGCATCGGCCAGGCCCTGGTCGGCGGTCGGGGTCTCGTTGATGACGTTGACGATCTCCTCGGGTTGCGAGTGATGGAACAGGCCCGAGATAGCCTGGGCCGCCAGCACGCCACCGGCGACCCCGGCCGCGGTCTGCAGCGCACCGCCCATGAAGCCGCCCATGCGGGAAGGCGCGGCCTGGGGCGCGCCATAGCCGGGTGCGGGCTGGGCATAGCCGGGATTAGGCTGGGCATACCCCGGATTGGCGGGACGCGGCGCTGCCGGACCCGGGTCATTCCAGCCGCGCGACGGCGCGGCGTTGGCCGGTGCCTGACCGCCCGTTGCCTGGCTGCTGCCACCGCCGAACAGGCTGGAGAGGAAGCCACCGCTGCTTGGACGATTCTGCTGGACCTGGGCCATCTGGCTTTCCAGTTCCTTGACGCGCTGATCCAGCCGCTTGATGGCGGCCTCCTGGATCAGCATCGCCTGGGCCATGTAATAGGGAGCCGCGGGCTGCTCGCGCAGGCGCTGCTGGATCAGCGCCTCGGCTTCCCGGTCACGGGGTGCGGTCTGGGCTTCCGTGGTCTTGAGACGGTCGAACAGACCTTCGATCAGCTGGCTTTCTTCGCGTTGCATGATGACCCTCCCGCAGACGGTCTACTGGCGGCCTTCCCCTGGGAACGGCCTGGATATCGAAAGGCGCAGCAGCCTGCGCTGCTATGCCAGATAGAGGCGTTGTAGCAGCTTTTCAAGCAGGACCCGCGCTATGTTCAGCGCGGATTCAGCCAGCCCTCCCCGCCTTAGCTTCTCTCTTCTGAAGGGACAGCGGGGTGACGAGTTCCAGCGCCGCGCCGGTGACTGGACAACCGGCCTGTGCTGGGGGAGTCTGCCGCTTTGCCCGCGAGACTCGCCCATGCCGCCGCTGCTTATCCTCATCGACCAGCAACAGGGGATCCGCGCGCCCCATCTGGGCCCACGCAACCACCCGGACGCCGAGCTGCGCATGGGCGACCTGCTGGCGGCCTGGCGCCAGGCCGGAGCGCCCTTGCTGCACGTCCGGCACCTGTCGCGCAGTCCGACTTCGGTGTTCTGGCCGGGACAGCCCGGCGTGCAATTCCAGCCGGCGCTGGCGCCGCTGCCCGGCGAGACGGTATTCGACAAGCAGGTCCCCGACGCCTTCGCCAACAGCGGCCTGGAGCGCTGGCTGCACCAGCGCGGCATAGCCTCACTGCTGATCTGCGGCGTGGCTAGCGAGAACTCGGTGGAGGCCACCGCGCGCAGCGCCGGCAATCTGGATTTCACCACCTGGGTCGCCGAAGACGCCTGCTACACCTTCGCCAAGACCGACTTCTCCGGTCGGCCGCGCAGCGCCGAGGAGGTCCATGCGATGGCCATGGCCAATCTGCACGGCGAATACGCCACCGTCACCTCCAGCGCGGCCATGCTCGAACGCCTGCGGGCGAACGGGTCGCCCTGCTAGACTGCCCTCCTGAACGTCTGGAAGAGCTGCATGAACCCTGTCGATATCCTGCGCGACTCGCTGTCTTTCTTTGCCCGCAATCTGCGGCCCCTGGCCGTCCTCACCCTGCCCTGGCTGCTGCTCGAAGCCCTGCTGCGCTATCAGGTGCTGGAACGCTTCGGGGCCAGTGGCGGCCTGTGGGACATGCTGGTGAGCCTGCTCTGCTATCCGCTGTACACCGCCGCCCTGCTGATCTTTCTGGAGGCACGCACCCAGGGCAATACCCCGCGCCTGAGTGACGTCTGGGGCGCCGCCCTGCTGCTCTGGCCGCGCTTCGCCATCCTCGCGGCCTTGACCTCGGGGCTGGTGATGCTGGGCTTCTCGCTGTTGATCGTGCCGGGCTTTCTGATCATGGCCAAGCTGGCCTTCGCCGAGAATCTGCTGGTGCTGGAGGGACGGGCGCCGCTGGACGCCCTGCGTGGCAGCTTCCGGCTGAGCCGCGGGCACTTCTTCACCCTGCTGGCGTGCATCCTGGCCACGGTCCTGCCGGCCTGGCTGCTCGACGCCTGGATCACCCGGCATTTCGCCGAGGCCGCGGTAGCGGAGATCGCACTGCAGACCCTCTCGGGCTTCCTGCAGCTGATCCCCAGCATCGCCGTCTACCGCATCTACATGCTGGTCAGGCAGAACGCCTGACCTGGCCACTTACCACATCAGGTCGTCCGGCACCTGATAGGCGGCATAGGGATCGTCCGGATCCGGCTCACCGCTCTGCACGTTGAGCAGCACCACCCGCTTGGGATCGCGCTCCTGGATGCGCTCGGCGGTGGCCCGGGGCACCACCTCGTAGCGGCCTTCGTAGCGCACGATGGCCAGGCTGCCCTTGCTGAGCTTGTCTCTCATCATGACGTTGACCGACAGGCGCTTGACCTTCTTGTCGTCGACGAAGTTGTAGTAGTCCTCGGTGCTCAGCTTGGGCAGGCGGCTGGTCTCGATCAGCTGCTTGATCTGCGCCTGCTCGGCCTTGCGCCTCTTCTTGTCTTCCTGAGCGCGATTGAGCTCCTGGTCCTTGGCCAGCTTCTCCGCCTGGGCCTGCTGGACGGCCAGCTCCTGGGAGCGGTCCTTCTCCGTCTGCCCGCGATGCTCCATGCGGGTCTGCTTCTGCTTCTGCTTGACGGCCTGCTTGGCCTGCTTTTCATTGACCAATCCGGCTTTCAGCAGCTGGTCGCGTAGGGACATGCTCATCGATACGACTCGTCTAGATCATCCAAGGGGGCGCGGCTCGAAAGCGGCCGCGCGCCAGGGTGTCCATCCTGCGCAGCCGACGAAGCGAGTGCAAGCCTTTCTCTGGGGTGAAATAATGCGGTCATTACCTATCCGCCCCTGGTTCGGGCGCTGCCGATCACAATTCGCCCATGATTACCTTCGCGATCGTCCTGCTCTTCGTCGCCAGCGTGCTCTTCATCCACCTTCGCGGACGCGCTCGGCTGCCTTTCCTGCGCCAGCTGGTCAACCACTCGGCCGTGTTCGCCCCCTACAACGCCCTGATGTACCTGTTCTCCAGCGTGCCGTCCAAACCCTATCTGGATCGCAGCCGCTTTCCCGAGCTGGACGTGCTCAAGGACAACTGGCAGGAGATTCGCGTCGAAGCCCTGCGGCTGTTCGACGAGGGCTATATCCGCGCCGCGGAAAAGGACAATGACGCCGGCTTCGGTTCCTTCTTCAAGAAGGGCTGGAAGCGTTTCTACCTGACCTGGTACGGCGAGCCGCTGCCTTCCGCCCAGACGCTCTGCCCGCGGACCGTCGAACTGGTGCGGCAGATCCCCAACGTCAAGGGCGCCATGTTCGCCCTGCTGCCGGGTGGAAGCCATCTGAATCCCCATCGCGATCCCTTCGGCGGCTCGCTGCGCTACCACCTGGGTCTGGCCACGCCGAACTCGGACGCCTGTCGCATCTATGTCGATGGCCAGCCCTATGCCTGGCGCGACGGCGAAGACGTGATGTTCGACGAAACCTACGTGCACTGGGTCAAGAACGAGACCGACCAGACCCGGGTCATTCTCTTCTGCGACGTCGAGCGTCCGCTGCGCAACCGCATGCTGACCCGTGTCAATCAGGCGGTCAGCCGTTTCCTCGGCAGCGCCACGGCACCGCAGAACGTCGAAGGGGAACGCGTCGGCGGCATCAACCAGGCCTATGCCTTCAGCAAGAGATTCGGGGATCGCATCGGTGGTGGCGTGAAGAAATTCAAGCGGCGCCATCCCAAGGCCTACCGCATCGCCAAGCCGGTGCTAGCGGTACTGGTGGTGATCGCGCTCTACCACTGGATCGTCAGCTGAGGCGGCGATCCTGCGCAGCCGGCCTGATCAGCCGGAACGCTGCTGGCGCTGCCGGTGCAGCCGGGCCACCAGCTCGGCTTCGGCCTGGGACAGACCGCAGGCCTGGGTGAGATCGTCGGCGCTGGCGCCCAGTCCCACCAGGCGCGCCGCCTGGGAAAACGACAGACTGGTGGGGTCGCTCTGCTCGATCTGGGTCAACCGATCGGGCAAGGGTGCCACCACCTGGGCCAGTCCCTGCACCTGTTCGCCCATGCGCACCTGCCCGGCCTGGTAGGTTTCCAGGCGTTTGAGCAGGATCTGCATGCGCTTGTCGACCAGGGCTTCCCGCTCGGCCAGCTTGGCCGCCTGCTGCTGCTGGCGCTGCCAGAGCAACCAGCAGCAACCGCCGAGGCCGGCACAGGCCAGCCCCAGGGCAACGCTGAGCAGGATCAGCCCGACGAGCATCAGATGCTTTCCAGCTCCGACCACTCTTCTTCGGTCATCAGCTTGTCGAGCTCGACCAGGATCAGCAGCTCGCCGTTCTTGTTGCACACGCCCTGGATGAACTTGGCGGATTCGTCATTGCCGACGTTCGGTGCGGTCTCGATCTCCGACTGCCGCAGATAGACCACCTCGGCCACGCTGTCGACCAGGATGCCGACGACCTGCTTGTCAGCCTCGATGATGACGATACGGGTGTTGTCGGTGACCTCGGTGGGCAGCAGACCGAAGCGTTGACGGGTGTCGATCACCGTCACCACGTTGCCGCGCAGGTTGATGATGCCCAGCACGTAGCTCGGCGCACCCGGGACCGGAGCGATTTCGGTGTAGCGCAGGACTTCCTGGACCTGCATCACGTTGATGCCGTAGGTCTCGTTATCCAGGCGGAAGGTGACCCATTGCAGGACCGGATCTTCGGAACCCTGTGCGGACGTTTTTTTCATGTTCCCTAGCCTCGTCAAATACCGCACGTGCGGCGAAGCGGGCGAACCCGCCGGTTAGTTGCAGCGGGCAGCCCTAGCGACGGCCACCCACCACCTGTTCAGCGAGCGCCGCCACATCCAGCAGCGCACACATCTGATCGATCACCGTACCCGCCAGCCAGGGCCGGGTAGCGCGCTGATTCCGCCATTTGACCTCAGCGGGATCCAGCCGTACCGAATGGCTGACGCCATGCACGGCCAGGCCCCAGTCCAGGCCTTGCAGCGATATAACGAATTTCAGGCCTTCGCGATAGTCGTCGCGGTAGCGCTCGGGCATCACCCAGCGGGCTGCGTCGAGCACGCGCAGGTTGCCTGCCTGGCAGGGTAGCAGGCCCAGGAACCAGTCTGGCTGACCAAACAGCGGCGTCAACTCTTCGTCGGTGAGCGGGTAGATGGAGCCCAGGCACACCAGGGGCGCGGCCAGGGTCAGGCCGGCCACGTCGAACAGCAGGCATTCGAAGGGCTCTTCGCCCCACTCGGGGCGACCTTCCAGGTGCACGGCGCTGGGCGGTACGCCCGCTGCGGCGGCGGGCTGCACCGCCGGGGTACCGAGGGCAATGCCCTCCACCACCGGACGCGCCGGCTCGGCAGCGGGGGCCAGTTCGGGGACGCGCCAGTCCAGCTCGATGTCGGTTTCCGGCGGCAACGGCACCTGGGTTGCAGGCTGCAGCACCTCGGGCAGGTCGACGCCGGCACGGCGGGCGGCCAGCGGCACGACCCGGGGTTGCCACGCGGCATCCCGTTCGAGCTCCTCGCGCACCGCGGCGGCGAATTCGTCTTCGCTCACGCTGGCGATCGGCGCAGCCGGTGCCACCACGGGCGCCACGACCGGCGTGGCTTCGGCGGTCGGCAGTTCCAGGAACGCGTCCAGCAAAAGGGCATCGAGATAGCCCTGGAGGACACGCTGAGGACGATTGTCGAGAGACGTCGGTTGGCTCATGGCGATCTACGTGGGTGAGTTGTCCAGCCTATCGGCCGGCAGGGTGGAAAACTTGAATCAGGCGACCTGGCTGCTGGGCGCCCCGTCGAGCAGATGCCGCAGCAACGCCCGGTAGGCGATGACGCCGCGGCTGTTCATCTCGTAGCGCGACGGCACCTGCCCGGAACGACTGGCGTCGCGCAGCCGCGTATCGATGGGAATGAAGGCCTGCCACAGCTGCGCCGGATAGGTGCTGCGCAGGACCTTTAGCGTGCCGATGGAGGCCTGGGTACGGCGGTCGAACAGGGTCGGCACTATGGTGTAGGGCAGCGCCTGCTTGCGCGAGCGGTTGATCATGGTCAGGGTGTTGACCATGCGCTCGAGTCCCTTGAGCGCGAGGAATTCGGTCTGGGTCGGAATCACCAGATGCTGACTGGCCGCCAGGGCATTGACCATCAGCACGCCGAGCAACGGCGGACTGTCGATCAGCACATGATCGAAATCGTTCCACAGCTGTGCCAGGCTCTTGGAGATCACCAGGCCCAGGCCGCTCTGGCCGGGCGACTGACGCTCCAGGGTAGCCAGCGCGGTGCTGGACGGCAGCATCGACAGCTGCGGATGGCTGGTGGGCAGCAGCAGCCGCTTCGGCAGGCCTTCCGGAACCTGGCCACCGTGCTGGAACAGATCGAACGCGCTGTGTTCGAGGCTGTCCGGATCCTGACCGAAATAGCTCGTCAGGGAGCCGTGGGGATCGAGATCCACCAGCAGGACGCGCTTGCCTTCATCGCCGAGCAACCCGGCGAGGGCAACGGTGGTGGTGGTCTTGCCCACCCCACCCTTCTGATTGGCGACAGCCCAGACTCTCATGTGCAGACTTCCTCCCGACGACACGACCAGCCGGGTCAAGGTGCCGGCTTGGTGGCCGGCGACGAAGATTTGACGGGCGCCACCCCGGGCGCCGGTTCTCCAGGCGATGCTGCAGATTGTGTGCCAGTCGACGGATTTTGCAAGGTGCTCTGTGGCCGGAACAGGTCGAGATTGCGCGAGATCAGCAGGACCACGCGTCGATTGCGGGCGCGATTGACGTCGTTGGTGTTGTCGACCACCGGTTGATAGGCGCCATAGCCCACCACGGCCAGGCGCTGCGGCGCGATGCCGTTGCCGATCAGCAGCCGCACGATACTGGCCGCGCGGGCCGCGGACAGTTCCCAGTTGGTGGGATACAGCGCCGTGCTGATGGGGCGGTCGTCCGTGTAGCCCTGTACCTGGATCGGATTTCTGAACGGCGCCAGAATCTTGGCCACCTTCTCCATGAGACCGAAGGCGGGATTGCTCGGCAGGGAATCGCCGCTGGCGAACAGCAGGTTGGAGCTGAGTTCGATTTCCAGCCACATCTCGCTGGCCTTGATGTTCAACTGGTCGCCGGCGATGAGATCGCCGAAGGTGGCGCGCACGCTGTCGGCGATCTGCTGCAGCGGATCGCTGGGGGCGCTCCTGGCCGGCTGAGCGGCGCTGGCGTCCATCACCGTCGGTGTCACGCCCGCGGGACGCTGATCACCGAGGGGAATGGGTTTGAGCGAACGCTCCGGCTGGCTGAAGATGCCGGACAGGCTGTCCGACAGCACCTTGTACTTGCTCTCGTTCAGCGAGGAGATGGAATACATGACCACGAAGAAGGCGAACAGCAGGGTGATGAAGTCCGCGTAGGAGACCAGCCAGCGTTCGTGGTTCTCGTGCTCTTCGGGACGGCGGCGGCGACGAGGCATGCGGCGTCCTCCTAGTCCAGAAAACCTTGCAGCTTCATTTCGATGGAGCGGGGATTCTCGCCCTCGCCGATGGACATCAGGCCCTCCAGCAGCATTTCCCGGTAGCGGGACTGTTGCTGGGCCAGTGCCTTGAGCTTGTTGCCGACCGGCAGCAACAGCAGGTTGGCGAAGCCGACACCATAGATGGTGGCGACGAAGGCCACGGCGATGCCGCTGCCCAGCTGGGAGGGATCGGCGAGATTCTGCATGACGTGGATCAGGCCCATCACCGCGCCGATGATCCCGACCGTGGGTGCATAGCCACCCATGGCTTCATAGACCTTGGCGGCGGCGATGTCGCGATCTTCCTGGCCGTAGAGATCCACCTCGAGAATGCTGCGCAGGGCCTCGGGTTCGGTGCCGTCCACCAGCAGCTGCAGGCCCTTGGCGGCATAGGGATCGGCTTCGCGGGCGACCAGGGGTTCGAGACCCAGCAGGCCTTCCTTGCGCGCGACGTTGCTCCAGTTGACCACCTTGCGGATGCCGCCGACGAGGTCCAGCCGCGGCGGCACGAACACCCAGGCCAGCATCGTCAGGGCCCGGCGCAGCACCGGCAGGCGGGTCTGCAGCAGGACGGCGCCCAGGGTGCCGCCGACCACGATCAGCGCCGCCGGAGCATTGGCCAGGGCGGTGAAGGAACCGCCCTCCAGCAGGTTGCCACCCATGATGGCGGTAAACGCCAGCAGGATGCCGATGAGGCTGAGAACGTCCACGCTCAATGCCCTTCTGGCCAGTAAACGCCTGCCGTCACGAACAGGCCTCGGTCAGGTGTCTGCCGATGTCGTCCAGGCCGTAGACGGCGTCGGCCAGATTGGCCTTGGCGATGGCCATGGGCATGCCGTAGATGACGCAGCTGGCTTCATCCTGGGCCCACACCTGGCTGCCGACCTGCTTGAGCATCCGCGCGCCTTCGCGGCCGTCGGCGCCCATGCCGGTCAGGACCACTGCCAGCACCTTGTCGGCATAGGCCTTGGCCGCGGAACCAAAGGTCACGTCGACGCAGGGTTTGTAGTTGAGGCGCTCGTCGCCGGGCAGGATCTTCACCATGCCGCGACCGTCCACCATCATCTGCTTGCCGCCGGGTGCCAGCAGAGCCAGTCCCGGACGCAACTGGTCGCCGTCCTCGGCTTCCTTGACGCTGATTCGGCAGAGCTTGTCCAGGCGCTCGGCGAAGGCCTTGGTGAAGGCCGCCGGCATGTGCTGGATCAGCACCAGGGGCGCCGGGAAATTGGCTGGCAGCTGGGTAAGCACCCGTTGCAGGGCCACCGGACCACCGGTGGAGGTCCCGATGGCCACCAGGCGATAGTGCTTGCGCTTGGGCGGCGGCGAAGCCGGGGCCGCGGACGCGTGACCTGCCGCAGCGCCGCCAGGCGCGGCCGGACGCGCTGCCGGGCGGGCCGTGGCCGGTGCCGCGGAAGCACTCGCGGGCGTCGCCGGCGCGACGCTGGGAGCCACGGCGAAGCGCCGGTTGGAACGGGCGATATGGTGGATCTTCTCGCACAGCAGCTTTTGCACACTGGCCGGATTGCGCGAGATGTCCTCGAAATTCTTGGGCAGGTAGTCGACCGCGCCGGCATCCAGGGCATCCAGGGTGACCCGGGCGCCTTCATGGGTGAGCGAGGAGAACATCAGCACAGGGGTCGGGCATTTCTGCATGATGTGGCGGACCGCGGTGATGCCGTCCATCATCGGCATCTCGTAGTCCATGGTGATGACATCGGGCCGCAGCGCCAGGGCCTGGTCGACCCCTTCGCGCCCGTTGCTGGCCGTGCCCACCACCGAGATGTTGGGATCGGCCGCCAGGATTTCCTTGAGCCGACGCCGGAAGAAGCCGGAATCGTCCACCACCAGTACTTTTACCGGCATACGTTGAAACTCCTAACTGGGGCGGCGCAGGCCACCCGATGGCGCCAGGCCCAGGGCCTGACGCCGCTCGTACCTGGCCGACTCAGAGTCCGCGACGGGCGTAGCGCTTGAGCATGCTGGGCACATCGAGGATGAGCGCGATGCGCCCGTCGCCGGTGATGGTCGCTCCGGACATGCCGGGCGTTCCCTGCAACATCTTGCCGAGTGGCTTGATGACCACCTCTTCCTGGCCCACCAGCTGATCGACCACGAAGCCGATGCGCTGGGTGCCCACCGAGAGGATCACCACATGCCCTTCCCCCTGCTCCACATGGGCCGCATTGGGCACCAGCCAGCGCTTGAGGTAGAACAGCGGCAGCGCCTTGTCGCGCACCACCACCACTTCCTGGCCGTCCACCACGTTGGTGCGGGACAGGTCGAGGTGGAAGATCTCGTTGACGTTGACCAGCGGGAAGGCGAAGGCCTGGTTGCCCAGCATCACCATCAGCGTCGGCATGATCGCCAGGGTCAGGGGCACCTTGATGACGATCTTGGAGCCCTGGCCCTTGGTCGAGTAGACGTTCAGCGTGCCGTTGAGCTGGCTGATCTTGGTCTTGACCACGTCCATGCCCACGCCACGACCGGAGATGTCGGAGATCTCGGCCTTGGTGGAGAAACCCGGGGCGAAGATCAGGTTGAAGCACTCGGTCTCGGTCAGGCGATCGGCCGCGTCGCGGTCGAGCAGGCCTTTTTCCACGGCCTTGTTGCGCAGCAGATCCGCGTCCATGCCCTTGCCGTCATCGGAGATCGACAGGAGGATGTGGTCGCCTTCCTGCTCGGCGGAGAGCACTACACGCCCCGCACGGGACTTGCCGTTCTCTTCACGTTCGGCGGGCCCTTCGATGCCATGGTCGACCGCGTTGCGCACCAGGTGCACCAGCGGATCGGCCAGGGCCTCGACCAGGTTCTTGTCCAGGTCGGTTTCTTCACCGACCAGCTCCAGGTTGATCTCTTTCTTCAGGCTGCGCGCCAGATCGCGGACCAGGCGCGGGAAGCGGCCGAAGACCTTCTTGATCGGCTGCATCCGCGTCTTCATGACCGAGGTCTGCAGGTCGGCGGTGACCACGTCGAGATTGGACACGGCCTTGGCCATGGCCTCGTCGCCGCTGTTCAGGCCCAGACGCACCAGGCGGTTACGCACCAGCACCAGCTCGCCGACCATGTTCATGATCTCGTCCAGCCGTGCGGTATCGACCCGCACGGTGGTCTCCGCTTCGCTGGTGGGACGTTCGGCGGGCGCTGCCGCTGCCGGCTTGGGCACCGCGACCTCGGCAACCGGAGCTGGTTTCGGCGCGGGTGCAGGCGCGGGCTGAGGCGCAGCGACCGGTGCCGGCGCAGCAGTGGCAGGTGCGGCTACAGCGTCGGCGGCTGCCGCGGGACCACTGAATCGGCCCTTGCCGTGCAATTCGTCGAGCAGGGATTCGAATTCGTCGTCGGTGATCTCGTCACCACCACCCGCCGCCGCTGGAGCCGCTACCGCCGGGGCTGCTGCGACAGGTGCCGCGGCCTCGTTCGCGACGAACTTGCCCTTGCCGTGCAATTCGTCCAGCAGGGCCTCGAATTCGTCATCGGTGATGTCATCACCGCTGGCCGCAACGGCGGCAGGAGCTGCGGCAGCAACAGGCGCAGCGGCCGGCGCGTCATGGAACTTGCCCTTGCCGTGCAACTGATCAAGCAGGGCTTCGAATTCGTCATCGGTGATGTCGTCACCACTGGCGGCCGCAGGCGCTGCCGCACTCGGCTCGCTGCCCAGGGCATCGAGCAGATTCTGGAAATCGGCATCGCTCAATTCCGGTTCGGCAGCTGCAGCAGCAGCGACGGGCGCCGGTGCCGCGGCCACCGGAGTGGCGGCTACGGGCGCAGCCGCTACCGGCGCCGGTTCGCTGCCGGCCGGATCGGCCAGGCGAGCCAGCGCCGCCAGCAACTCGGGCGAGGCCGGGGTCGGCTCTTCGCGCTCCCGTACCTGACCAAACATCTCGTTGACGGAATCCAGTGCCTGCAGCACCACATCCATCAGTTCGGCATCCACGCGGCGTTCGCCCTTGCGCAGGATGTCGAAAACGTTTTCCGCGATATGACAGCACTCGACCAGGGTATGGAGCTGCAGGAAACCGGCACCGCCCTTTACGGTATGGAAGCCACGAAAGATGGCGTTCAGCAGATCCATGTCATCCGGACGGCTTTCCAGCTCGACCAATTGTTCCGACAACTGTTCGAGAATCTCGCCGGCCTCTACCAGGAAATCCTGGAGGATCTCTTCATCGGCGTCGAAGCTCATTCCTGCACTCCCCAAGAGGGTCTGGGTCAGAAGCCCAGACTGGATAGAAGATCGTCGACGTCGACCTGAGCGGCCACGACGTCTTCACGCTTATCGGCATGAATCTGCGGACCTTCACCCTTCATCGTCTTTTCTTTTCGATTCTGTTCGATCAGCGCGCTGTGATCGTGACTGAAGCCGGTATAGCGATCGACCTGGCTGGCCATCATCACCAGCTTGACGAGGTCTTTCTCGATCTGCCCGACGAGATTGACCACGCGCTTGATCACCTGACCAGTAAGGTCCTGGTAGTCCTGCGCTAGGAGGATGTCGTTGAGCTTGGCCGACAGTTGTTCGGCGCTGCTCTCGCTGTGGCTGAGGAAGGCATCGACGCGCTTGGCCAGCTCGCGGAATTCGTCCGCGCCCATTTCCCGGCGCATGAACTTCTTCCAGTCGGCATGCACGGCACGGGCTTCATCGCCGAAGTTGCCTACCAGGGGCGCGCTCTCCTCCACCAGATCCATGGTCCGGTTGGCGGCGTTCTCGGTCATCTTCACCACGTAGGAGAGACGATCGGTGGCATCGCTGATCTGGGAGACCTCTTCGCCGGCCATGCCGCGCGGATCGATCTCGAAGTTGACGATGGCGTTGTGCAACTCGCGGGTCAGCTTGCCGACTTCTTGGTAGAGACCGCGGTCACGCAACTGGTTGAGTTCATTGATGACATGCACCGCCTGGGTGAAGTCGCCACTTTCCAGGCATTTCACCAGCTCCTGGGCGTGCTGTTTTAGATTCGACTCGAAGTCGCTGAAGCTGTTGGTGCCAAGCTGATCCATAACGTCCCCGCGGCTTTCTTCAGCCGTTCACCCGCTCGAAGATCTTGTCGATCTTTTCTTTCAGCACCTGGGCGGTGAAAGGCTTGACCACATAGCCATTCACGCCGGCCTGAGCGGCTTCGATGATCTGCTCACGCTTGGCCTCGGCGGTCACCATCAGCACCGGCAGGGTTTTCAGGCGCGCGTCGGCGCGCACCTGGCGCAGCAGGTCGATGCCGGTCATGCCGGGCATATTCCAATCGGTGACGAGAAAATCGAAGTTGCCGCTCTGCAACATAGGCAGGGCGGTGTTGCCGTCGTCTGCTTCGGCGGTATTGGTGAATCCCAGATCGCGCAGCAAATTCTTGATGATGCGTCTCATCGTGGAAAAATCGTCCACGATGAGGATTTTCATGTTCTTGTCCAAGTCGACCTCCGTCCTAATCCGCACACACGCCGCAAGGCGCGCCTAAGCAATCGTAGTAGCCTGAGTACCAGCCGGTTAACGCGAACGCCATTCCGCCAGCCGCGCCCGCAGGCGTGCCGCGCATTGACTGTGAAGTTGGCAGACGCGTGACTCGCTCACGCCCAGCACCTCGCCGATTTCCTTGAGGTTGAGTTCCTCGTCGTAATACAGCGAGAGCACCAGACGTTCACGCTCCGGAAGATTGGCGATGGCGTCGGCCAGGGCCTTGCGGAAGCGCTCGTCCTCCAGACCGCGACCGGGTTCGAGTTCATGCGAACCGCTCTCCTCGAGCCCATGCTCACCACCCTCCATGAGGTCGTCGAAACTGAACAGGCGACTCCCCATGGTGTCGCCAAGGATGCCGTAGTACTCATCCAGACTCAATTTAAGTTCGGCCGCGACTTCGGAATCTTTAGCGTCGCGCCCCGTACGCGCTTCCACCGCGCGAATGGCGTCGGTGACCATGCGCGTGTTGCGGTGCACCGAGCGCGGCGCCCAGTCGCCCTTGCGGACCTCGTCGAGCATGGCGCCGCGGATGCGGATGCCGGCGTAGGTCTCGAAGCTGGCGCCCTTGCCGGCGTCATATTTGCGCGAGGCCTCCAGCAGACCGATCATGCCGGCCTGCATCAGGTCCTCGACCTGCACGCTGGCCGGCAGCCGCGCCAGGAGATGGTAGGCGATGCGTTTCACCAACGGCGCGTAGCGGTTGATGAGTTGCTCCTGCTGGGTACGTTCCGAGGTTTTGCTGTACATGCGAAGCCCGCTGGATGCTGTCATGCGTGGGTACCGATGGCTGGTTGCACAAGGCGCTCGACAAAGAACTCGAGATGGCCGCGCGGATTGGCGGGCAGCGGCCAGCCATCGACTTTCTGAGCTACCGCACGGAAGGCCAGCGAGGCCTTGGCACGCGGAAAGGCTTCGAACACGGGGCGCTGTTTCTGCACGGCTTTGCGCACCGCCTCGTCGAACGGAATGGCGCCCACATACTGCAGGGCGACATCCAGGAATCTGTCGGTCACCTTGGTCAGCTTAGCAAAGAGATTGCGACCTTCCTGGGGCGTCAGCGCCATGTTCGCCAGAACCCGGAAACGGGTGACGCCATGGTCGCGATTGAGCAGCTTGATCAGGGCGTAGGCATCGGTGATGGAGGTGGGCTCGTCGCACACCACCACCAGGACTTCCTGGGCGGCGCGAACGAAGCTGACCACCTGGTCGCCGATGCCGGCAGCGGTATCGACGATGAGCACGTCGAGGTTTTCGCTGATGTCGCTGAAGGCCTGGATCAGACCGGCGTGCTGGGCCGGCGTCAGATTGACCATCGCCTGGGTGCCCGAGGCCGCCGGAACGATGCGGATGCCGCCCGGGCCGTGCAGCAGCACGTCGCGCAGCTCGCACTCGCCGGAGATGACGTCGGCAAGGGTGCGCTTGGGCGACAGGCCGAGCAGAACGTCGATGTTGGCGAGGCCCAGGTCGGCGTCGAGCAGCATGACGCGCCGCCCGATATCGGCCAGGGCCAAGGCCAGGTTGACCGACACATTGGTCTTGCCGACACCGCCTTTACCGCCCGTGACCGCTATGACTTGGACGGGATGCATGCTACCCATTGCCTGATACCTTTGATTGAAATCCGTCACACTTTAGACCAAGTGCATTTGGCGTGCCCAGGCATGCGATGCACCACTACCGTTCGTCTGCGCTAACCGGCGCGGCGGGCATTGCCTTGATACAGGCCGGCGAGCATGCCGGCCATGGTTTCTTCGCTCGGCTCCTCGGGCGCCTGCAGGCTCACGGCGCGGCTCACCAGCTGGTGGCTGCGGGCCGGATGCAGGTCGTCCGGGATGCGCGGGCCGTCGGCGATGTAGGCCACCGGCAGGCGCTGGCTGATGGCCAGGCCCAGGGCTTCGCCGAGGCTGGCGGCTTCGTCCAGCTTGGTCAGCACGCAGCCGCTCAGGCCGCAGCGCCGGTAGCTGTGGTAGGCCGCCTTGAGCACCTGGCTCTGGCTGGTGACACCCAGTACCAGGTAGTTGCGAATCTTCAGCTGGCGGTTGGCCAGGGCTTCGAGCTGCACCTTGAGCGCCGGATCATTGGCGGGCATGCCCGCGGTGTCGATCAGTACCAGGCGCTTGCGCGCCAGGGGTGCCAGCGCCTGGGCCAGGGATTGGCCCGGATCGACCAGGGTGACCGGCACGTCGAGGATGCGGCCGAGGGTCTTGATCTGCTCCTGGGCACCGATGCGGAAGCTGTCCATGCTCACCAGCGCCAGACTCTGGGGGCCGTACTTGAGCACGTAGTTGGCGGCGAGCTTGGCCAGGGTGGTGGTCTTGCCCATGCCGGCCGGACCGACGAAGGCGACGACACCGCCCTCCTCCAGGATCTTGGCGTCGGTGGTCTTGGCCAGCTGGGCGAAATTGGCCAGCAGCATGCGCCAGGCATGCCGCGGATCCTGGATCTTGGCCACGCTGTCGAGCAGGTGGCGGGCCAGATCGGCGGGCAGGCCCATGCGCTGCAGACGGCGCCAGAGGCCGGCCTGTTGCGGACGGGTGGACTGCACCTGGGTCCAGGCCATGGAGCCGAGCTGGACTTCCAGCAGTTCACGCAGGCCACTGAGTTCGCTGCGCATGGCTTCCAGGGCGCGGCGGTCTTCCGGCGCGGCACTGGCGGCAGGCGCCGCGGCGGCGGGCTGAGGGGCACGCGGCGAGGCGATCACCGGCTCGCGACGGCTGTCGGCGGCGCTGATGGCGCCCAGCAGCTGCTTGTCCTTCGGCGCGGCCGAGGGCACGCCCGGTGCACGGATACTAAGGTCGGCATGGGCCTGGGCGATCTTCGCATGGGTCTTGCGCAACTCCGCCTGCAGCTCCGCGTTGGGCGCAGCCGGTGCCGGAGCCTGGTAGTCCAGCGCCGCGGTCAGCTCGACCCCGCCGGCGACCCGGCGGTTGCTGAGGATGGCGGCATCCGGGCCCAGCTCGTCGCGTACCAGCTTCATGGCTTGACGCATATCGGCAGCGAAGAAACGTTTGACTTGCATGATCTAGACCTCAGCCATTCTGGCCAACGGTAGCGACGATGGTGACCTGCTTGTTGTCCGGAATTTCCTGGTAGGCCAGAACACTCATGTTCGGTGCCGCCATCCGCGCGAAGCGGGACATCATCCCGCGGATCGCACCGGCTACCAGCAGCACCACTGGCTTACCCATCATTTCCTGACGCTGCGCTGCCTCGATAAGGGAACGCTGCAGTTTTTCAGCCATGCCAGGCTCGAGGAACATGCCGTCCTCGGCGCCTTGACCGGCCTTCTGCATACTACTTAGCAACATCTGTTCCAACCTTGGTTCAAGGGTGATAACAGGCAGCTCAGGCTCCATTCCCACGATGTTCTGGACGATCGCGCGGGACAGGGCGACCCGTACGGCACCGGCGATGGCGGCGGGATCTTGACTCCGCGGACCGACGTTGGCGATGGCTTCGGCGATGGTACGGATGTCGCGGACCGGCACCTGCTCCTGCAGCAGCTGCTGGAGGATCTTGAGCAGGGTCGAGAGGGAGACGATGCCGGGCACCAGTTCTTCGGCCAGCTTGGGCGAACTCTTGGCCAGCACCTGCAGCAATTGCTGGACTTCCTCGTGACCGATCAGCTCGTGGGCGTGCTTGAAGAGCACCTGGTTGAGGTGCGTGGCGACCACGGTGCTGGCATCGACCACGGTGTAGCCGAGGGATTGGGCCTGGTCGCGCTGGGTGACGTCGATCCAGACGGCCTCCAGACCGAATGCCGGATCCTTGGCGGCGACGCCGTTGAGGGAGCCGTAGACCTGACCGGGGTTGATGGCCAGTTCGCGATCCGGATAGATCTCGGCCTCGGCCACGCTGACGCCCATCAAAGTCAGACGATAGGCGTTGGGCAGCAGGTCCAGGTTGTCGCGGATGTGCACCGACGGCATGAGGAAGCCGAGGTCCTGGGACAGCTTCTTGCGCACGCCCTTGATCCGCGCCAGCAACTGGCCACCCTGGTTGCGATCGACCATGGGGATCAGCCGGTAGCCGACTTCCAGACCGACCATGTCCACCGGGGTCACGTCATCCCAGCCCAGCTCCTTGGCCTCGGCCGGACGCTGCACGGGCGCCAGGTCCTGCTGCTTCTTGGCTTCCACTTCGGCGGTTTGCTTGGCCTGGCGCTGGCGCTTGTAGATCAGCCAGGCACCGGCGGCGGCACCACCGCCCAGGCCGAGGAACGGCAGGTGCGGCATGCCCGGGACCAGGCCCATGGCGATGATGATGAAGGCCGAGACCGCCAGCGCCTTGGGCGAGGCGAACATCTGACGATTGACCTGCTGGCCCATGTCCTCGGCCGAGGACACCCGGGTCACCATGATGGCCGCGGCGACCGACAGCAGCAGCGAGGGGACCTGGGCGACCAGGCCGTCACCGATGGTCAGCAGGGCGTAGATGCGCGCCGCTTCGCCGAACGGCAGACCGTGCTGGGCCATGCCGATGGCCATGCCGCCGATGAGGTTGATGAAGAGGATCAGCAGACCGGCGACGGCGTCGCCGCGGACGAATTTGCTGGCACCGTCCATGGAACCGTAGAAGTCGGCTTCCTGGCCCACTTCGGTCCGACGCTTCTTGGCTTCGACCTGGTCGATGATGCCGGCATTGAGGTCGGCGTCGATGGCCATCTGCTTGCCGGGCATGGCATCCAGGGTGAAACGCGCCGACACCTCGGAGATACGGCCGGCACCCTTGGTCACCACCACGAAGTTGATGATCATGAGGATGGCGAACACCACCGCACCGACCACGTAGTTGCCGCCGACCACCACCTCGCCGAAGGCCTGGATGACCTTGCCCGCGGCATCGTGGCCGTCCTGGCCGTGCAGCAGCACGACGCGGCTCGAGGCCACGTTCAGCGCCAGGCGCAGCAGGGTCGACACCAGCAGGATGGTCGGGAAGACCGCGAAGTCCAGCGGCCGCAGGGCGTAGACGCTGACCAGCAGGACCACGATCGACAGGGCGATGTTGAAGGTGAACAGCACGTCCAGCAGGAACGGCGGCATCGGCAGGGTCATCATGGCGAGCATCGCCAGGACGGCCAGCGGCACGCCCAGGTTGCCGCGAGCCAGACCGCGCATGTTGCCCATCATCATGGATTTGTCGACTTTCACACCCATTCCTCGCTTGCCGGTGCCGTCGTCACGGAAAGTTGACGCAGCGCACTGTTCGCAGGGGCTTGAGCAAGCTCCGGGCCAACTGCTCAAGACCTTGAATCAGCGAGGTTTTCCCTGGGGTGATACAGGACTGGTTACGGATCGCCGGATCCGTCGGCTGAACCGTGGGCGGAGGCCACGAGTCTGTCTAGGGACCCGCGCTAGCGCGCCTATCCGAGGAACATCATCATGAAAATCTGGACCGCGACGCTGTTGGCTACCTGCCTGGTCGGAACCGCCCAGGCGGCCGAATCCCTGACGATCCCGCTGAACAAGGTCACGACCGACGGTGTGGGCGAGAGCGTCGGCAGCGTGCAGGTGACCCGTTCCAAGTACGGCCTGGTCTTCACGCCCGACCTCAAGGGCCTGGAGCCCGGCATCCATGGCTTCCATGTCCATACCAAGCCCAACTGCGGCGCGGCCGAGGTGAATGGCACCCTGACCGCGGGTGGTGCCGCGGGCGGCCATCTGGATCCGCGCAACACCGGCAAGCACAGCGCGCCCTGGTCGGACGACGGCCACCTGGGCGAATTGCCGGCGCTCTATGTGACCGCCGACGGCCAGGCCACCCAGCCGGTGCTGGCGCCGCGCCTCAAGCGGCTCGAAGAACTCAAGGGTCATGCGCTGATGGTGCATGCCGGTGGCGACAACTATGCCGACCAGCCCAAGCCGCTGGGCGGTGGCGGCGCGCGCGTCGCCTGCGGCGTCATCAAGTAGGCGCCTTCCCCTCCTCATCCCGCCGCAGATCCGGCGGGATGGGCAGATCGGACAGCTTGGGCTTGCGCCCGCGTCCGGCGCGGAACTGCCTGAGCTGATAGACATAGGCCAGGACCTGGGCCACGGCGACGTAGAGCCCGGCCGGAATCTCCTGGTCCACTTCGGTGGAGAAATACACCGCCCGCGCCAGCCCCGGCGACTCCAGCAGCGAGACCTGATGCTCCTGGGCGATCTCGCGGATCTTCAACGCGGTGAAATCGCTGCCCTTGGCCACCAGCACCGGCGCCCCACCCTTGGCCGCATCGTACTTGAGCGCCACGGCGAAGTGGGTCGGGTTGGTGATGACCACATCGGCGTTGGGCACCTCGGCCATCATCCGCCGCTGCGCCATCTGCCGCTGCATCTGGCGAATCTTGCCCTTGACCTCGGGCTTGCCCTCGCTGTCCTTGTACTCGTCCTTGATCTCCTGCTTGGTCATCATCAGCTTCTTGCGATTGCTGAGGATCTGGAAGGGCACGTCCACCGCGGCGATGATCAGCAGCCCCATGGCCAGCAGCAGGGTGGCATGCCCCACCACCTGCATGCTGTGCAGCAGCGCCTGCTCGGTCGGCAGCTTGGCGATCTGCAGCAGCGCCGTGCGTTCGCTCATCAGCACCATCACCGAGACGCCCAGGATGATGAAGAACTTGCCCAGCGCCTTGAGCAGCTCCACCAGGGAATGCTTGGAAAACATCCGGGCGATGCCGGACATGGGATTCATCCGGCTCGGCTTGGGCGCCAGCACCTTGCCGGAGAACAGGAAGCCACCCAGGGCGATATGACCAATGATGGCGGCGATCACCACCAGGGCGATCATCGGCAGCATGCCTATCATCGCCGCCTTGCCCGAGGCCAGCAGGAAGGTGCCCATGAAGCGCTCGTCCATGACCTCCTCCCGCCGCAGGGAGAAGTTGCTGCGCATCACCTCCAGCAGCTTGCCGCCCAGAAAGGCGCCATACATCAGCAGGCCGCCGACTCCCGAGAGCATGACCGCCACCGTGCCAAGTTCGCGTGATCGCGGGAGCTGACCCTCCTCCCGGGAATCACGCTTGCGTTTCTCCGTGGGGTCTTCTGTGCGGTCTTCGCCATCGGATTCAGCCATGTGGCGTATCTCCTAGCGTTCTCGGGCCAGTTCGCGCAGCCATTGCAGCGCCTCGGTGGCGAGACTTTCATAGTGGGAGAGGATGTCGGCGGTGCCGAGCCAGACGATGACCATGCCCAGCACCACGATCAGCGGCATGCCGACGGAAAAGATGTTCAGCTGCGGTGCTGCGCGGGTCATGATGCCGAAGGCGATGTTGACCACCAGCAGCGCGGTGATGGCTGGCAGCACCAGCAGGATGCCGGCGCCCAATACCCAGCCCAGCCGCCCGGCGACCTGCCAGAAGTGCTCGACGCTCAGGGTATCCCCCACCGGCAGGGTGACGAAGCTTTCGGCGAGGATCTCGAACACCACCAGGTGGCCGTTCATGGCCAGGAACAGCAGCGTCACCAGCATGGTGAAGAACTGGCCCATCACCGGCGCCGAGGCGCCGTTGACCGGGTCGATCATGGACGCGAAGCTCAGGCCCGCCTGGGTCGAGATGATCTGCCCCGCCACCACGAAGACATGGAAGAACAGCTGCAGGCTGAAGCCCATCACCGCGCCGATGAGGATCTGCTCGACGATCAGCGGCAAAGCCTGGGCGCTGATGGCATCCACCTGCGGCATCGGCGGCAGGGTCGGCACCAGCACCAGACTCAAGGCCAGGGCCAGGTACATCCGCACCCGCACCGGGACCAGCGTGGTGCCGATGATCGGCATGGTCATCAGCAGCGCGGCGATGCGAAACAGCGGAAACAGGAAGCTGCCGACCCAGCCGCCGATCTGGGCGTCGCTGAGGGCGAGCATGGGCTAGCCGATCAGCCGCGGGATGTTGGCGACCGAGGTCTGGATGAACTCCATCAGCTGCCGGACCATCCAGGGACCCAGCACGATCAGCGTCAGCAGGGTGACGATCAGCCGCGGCAGAAAGCTCAGCGTCTGCTCGTTGATCTGGGTCGCCGCCTGGAAGACCGCCACGATCAGGCCGACGATCAGACTCGGCACCACCAGCACCGTTACCAGCAAGGCGGTGAGCCAGAGGCCCTGGCGGAACAGATCGACGGCGACTTCAGGGGTCATTTCGCTTCTCCACGCAAAGGGGGCACCGCTAGACGGTGCCGAAGCTGCTGGCCAGGGTACCCATGATCAGCGCCCAGCCATCCACCAGGACGAACAGCATCAGCTTGAACGGCAGGGAGATGATCATCGGCGACAGCATCATCATGCCCATGGCCATCAGCACGCTGGCGATCACCAGGTCGATGACCAGGAAGGGAATGAAGATCATGAAGCCGATCTGGAAGGCGGTCTTGAGTTCGGAGGTGACGAAGGCCGGCACCAGGATCGACAAGGGAGCCTGATCGGCACTGGGAATGTCGGTGCGCTTGGACAGCCGCATGAACAGGTCGAGGTCCGATTGCCGGGTCTGCCCCAGCATGAAGTCCTTCATCGGCACCTGGGCACGGGAGATGGCGTCCTGGGCACTGAGTTGTTCGTTCAGGTAGGGCTGCACGGCGGTGGTGTTGATGCGGTCGAACACCGGCGCCATGATGAACAGCGAGAGAAACAGCGCCATGCCCACCAGCACCTGGTTGGACGGCGTGGTCTGCAGACCCAGCGCCTGGCGCAGGATGGCGAAGACGATGACGATGCGGGTGAAGCTGGTCATCAACATGACGAACGCTGGAATGAAGCTCAGCGCCGTCATGATCAGCAGGATCTGCAGGCTGACCGAATACTCCTGCTGCCCCTGGCCGTTGGTACTCAGGGTAATGGCCGGAATCGACAGCGGATTGGCCTGCCCGGCCTGCTGCGCCAGCGCCAGGGGCGCGAACAGCAGCACGGCCAGGCCCAGTAGCCAGCCCAGGGTGCGCCCCAGACCGGCCGGTAGACGCGCAGGGATCATGGTTTCGCCTTGGGGTCGCGGCTGATGAGTTCCAGCAGGCGCTGGGCGAATTCCGGCGCCGGCGCCTCGGTCTCGCCGAGTCGCACCGGCTCGCGCAGGCTGTGCAGCGGCGTGATCCGTCCGCCAGCGACGCCGATCAGCAGCTGCTCCTGGCCGACCTGCACCAGCACCAGCCGCTCGCGCGGGCCCAGGTGCTGGGTGGAGATCACCTTGATCACCTGCTGGCCGCGCGGCCCTTGCTGCTGCACCCGACGCACCAGCCAGGCCAGACCGAGGATCAGCGCGATGACCAGCAGCAGGCCGAGTAGCAGCTGGCCGACCTGCGCCCCCACATCCAGCCCCGGCGAGGTGGCTTCGGCGGCACGCGCGGTCAGGGGCAGGAGACCCAGCGGCAGGAGCAGACTCTTCATGGATCACCGCAGCTTCTTGATACGTTCCGTGGGGCTGATGACGTCGGTCAGGCGGATCCCGAACTTCTCGTTCACCACCACCACTTCACCGTGGGCGATCAGCGTACCATTCACCAGCACGTCCAGCGGCTCGCCGGCCAGACGGTCGAGCTCGATGACCGAGCCCTGGTTGAGTTGCAGCAGGTTGCGAATGGAGATGTCGGTGTGGCCGACCTCCATGGAGATGGTCACCGGGATGTCCAGGATCACATCCAGGTTGGGCCCTTCCATGCCAGTCACTGCCAAACCCCCACTGCTCTGACCAAATTCTTCCACCGGCGCCTTGGGCGGCTTGGGGGCTTCGACCTGGGTACCCTGGGCCATCAGGGCGTCGATGTCGTCCTGGCTGGCGTCACCGGCTTCGGCCAGGGCCGCGGCCCACTCGTCCGCCAGGGCTTGTTCTTCGGGGTTGTCTGCCATCGTCTGGGTCTCGTGCTACGCCGGGCCTCGGCCCGGACGGAAAAATCGGTTGTCGCTCAGCGGCCGCGGCTGACCGGTTCGAGAATCTGCAGGGCCAGGTTGCCCTTGCGTGCGCCCATCTTGACCTTGAAGGTGGGCATTCCGTTGGCTCGCATGAGCATCTCCTCCGGCATTTCCACCGGAATCACGTCGCCGGGCTGCATGTTGAGGATATCGCGGAGTTTGAGTTGGCGCCGGACAACCGTCGCCTCCAGCGGCACGCGCACATCGAGCAGGTCCTCGCGCAGGGCCTTGACCCAGCGTTCGTCCTGGTCGTCCACGTCCGACTGGAAACCGGCGTCGAGCATCTCGCGGATCGGCTCGATCATCGAATAGGGCATGGTCACGTGCAGTTCGCCGCCACCGCCATCCAGTTCGATGTTGAAGGTACTCACCACCACCACTTCGCTGGGGCTGACGATGTTGGCCAGCGCCGGGTTGACCTCGGAGTTCATGTATTCGAACTGGCAGTCGAGCATGGCGCCCCAGGCTTCCTTGAGGTCGACGAAGCACTGGTCGAGCACCATGCGCACCACGCGCAGTTCGGTTGGCGTGAATTCACGGCCCTCGATCTTGGCGTGGCGGCCGTCACCGCCAAAGAAGTTGTCCACCAGCTTGAATACCAGCCGGGCATCGAGGATGAACAGCGCGGTACCGCGCAGCGGCTTCATCTTGACCATGTTGAGGCTGGTGGGGACGTACAGCGAATGGATGTATTCACCGAACTTGGTGACCTGCACCCCGCCCACGGAGACGTCGGCCGAACGCCGCAACAGGTTGAACATGCTGACCCGGGTATAGCGGGCGAAGCGTTCGTTGATCATCTCCAGCGTCGGCATGCGTCCGCGGACGATGCGATCCTGGCTGGTGAGGTCATAGCCCTTGATGGTGCCCGGCTCGGCATCGGTCTCGGTCTCGACGATGCCATCGTCGACCCCGTGCAGCAGGGCGTCGATTTCATCCTGAGAGAGCAGATCTTGCACGGCCATGGCGTTACCTATTGCAGGACGAGATTGGTGAACAATACCTGTTCGATGGCAGTCTGGCCGGTCAGTTTCTTCGCCAGCTCCTGAACCTTGCTGGTGGCCTGCTGACGCAGCATCTCCTTGCCCACCGGGGTCAGGAGGCTGTTGAAGTCCTGGCCGGAAAACAGCATCACCAGCTGGTTGCGGACCTGCGGCAATTGCGCCTTGAGCGCATCCATCTGCGCCTGGTCGCGCCCCATCAGGGTCACCGTGACCTGCATGTAGCGCTGGCGACCGTCGGCGTTGTAGTTAACCACGAAGGCCGGCACCAGCGCCTGGTAGACCGCCGCCAGGTGCACGGGTGCCGCCGGGGCGGCCGGCGCGGCGTGCTCGGGCTCGGCGCTCTTCTTGCCGAGCAGGAACCAGGTCGCGCCCACCGAGGCGCCAATGACCAGCAGCAGGGCCACGACGATGATGATGATGAGTTTGAGCTTGCCCTTGCCCTTGCCTTCCGCGGCTGCACCCTCTGCCGCAGGGGCCTGCTTCTTCGCCATAAGTGCTCGACCGAATCCTGTGCTGCGCGTCACCCCTGTTGGGTGACGCAGCTAACCTATTGATACGAAGGGGATATAGCAGGTGCGGCCGAGGCTGTCACCTGGCAGCCGGCGGCCTGTCACGCGTAGTAGTCGACCAGACTGCGCGCCGCGAGCGTCGCCGAGCCGCGGGTTTCGGCGACATTCGCCACCGCTTCGTCCTCGCCCCCGCCCGCGCCGCGGCCACCGCGACGCGAATTATCGCTCTGGCCACCCTGCTGCGACTGCTGCCAGCCCTGACCGGACGACTGATCGGAAACGTTGACGTTGGCGAGGTTCATGCCCTGCTGGGCGAAGAGTTCGCGCAGGCGCTGGCTGCCGTTGTCCAGCGCCTCCCGCACGTCGGCGTGGGGGCTGGTGAAGGTGACTTGGGTCTGGTCCTGGGTCATGTCGATCCGCACCTCCAGCTTGCCCAGTTGCGCCGGCTCCATCTGGATGTCGGCGGTCTTGAGATTCTGGCTGGACATCCACATGACCTTGTCGACCACCGCCTCGCTGAAGTTGCCCGCCTGCGGGCTGAGCGGCTGGCCAGGCACCGTGGCCGTGACCGGGCGAGCTGTCGCGGCGGGCGTGCTGAGGGCTTGCGACAGGGCGGTGAGTTTGTCGGCGAAGGCATCGGTCTTGCTCGGTACCGCCGCGTCCTGCCCATCGCCCTTGTCCAGCGTCGCGGCCAGGGCCGCGCTGGCCGCCTGATCCGCCACCTGAGCGGGGGCGCCATCAGCCGGCAACAAGCCTTGCAGCTGCGTGGCCGCCAGGTTGTTGGCGTTGGTGGCGGCCTTGGCGGCGTCTCCCTGTGCCTGGGGCACCTGGCCCAGCAGTTGCGCCAGACCGTCGTCCGCGGCCTGCTGCTCGCCGGCCCTGGCCGGGGTCGCCGTCACGCCCGTCCCCGCCCCCGTGGCGGTCGTCTGGCCTGCGGTAGCCACGGCAGCGCCCAGCAGCGCCGCCGGATCCAGGGCCTGGGTGGTGGCGGTGGTGGTCGCTTCCGCCGCCGTCCCGGTCGGCAGCTGAGGCGGAGGTGCCAGCGTGGCCACGGGTGGCGGGAACTGGCCGGTCATGCCGAACATGAACAGCGGATCCAGCAGCGCATCGACGGGTGCCTTGGCGTCTTCGCCCTGGGCCACCGGCAAGGTCTTGCCGCTGTCGTCGGTAGCGGCTGCCGACTGCTCGCCGCTCTTGGCGGTGCTGTCGGCCTGGGGCTTAGCCTCTGCGGTGCGGTCGTCATCGCTGGAGCGCTTCACTCGGTCATCGTCATCCCGGGCACGCCCGGGTTCGTTCTTGCGCGCCTGGGTCGGGGCCTTGCTGTCGCTGGCGTCGCGCGGCTTTTCGCTGCGCACCGGCTCACGCGGCTGCTCCTGGGCGAAGACATCGGCGAACCGCTCCTGGACTGCCGGGCGATCCTGGGAGGGGGTCTTGGCCGCCGCCCGGCCGGTGCCGGCTGGAGAGGTGGCGGTATTCAAAAGGAAATCGGGCACGACGGCCATGGAGAGCTCCGAACGACGGGTTTCCGGGTATCTAGCAAGTTGCGCGCCAGCCAGAAACGCCAGCGCTTTGACAAGATCAGCCCGCGTAGCGTTGGCGCTCGACCTTGAACAGGATGCGGACAATGGCGAATTCGCGCTCCATGGCGGAAACCCCCATGGCCAGTTCGGCGGTAGTCGCCCGGCGCCGCGCGCCCTCCTCCACGTCCCGACACAGCTGGGCCAGGGGCGCGGCGCCCATGTTGCCGGCGCTACCCTTGAAGCTGTGCGCCAGCTGGCGAACCTGCTCGGCATCGCCACCGATCACGCTGCGCTTGAGTTCGGCGATGCGTTCTTCGCAGTCGAGCAGAAAGGTTTCGATGAGATCGACGTATTCCTCCTCCATGCAGTCGCGCAGGGCGGCGAGCGTTTCCGGATCGAGATGGGAGGAAAACATCGGCATTCTCTCTGACCAAAAGAAGGAACGAAGGCGGGGCCTGGCCTAGATATAGGTCGAGCGGGCCCGCTGGGCGTATTCGTCCATCTGTTTCTGTTCACGCTTGTCCTCGACCTGGCGCTGCTCCTGGCGATAGCGCTCGACCAGTTTGCGCAGGCCTTCGAGGCGAGCATAGCGCTCCTGCCACTGGGTGCGTGCCTTGGCCACCACGTCGCGGTGCCACTGGGCGTTGCGCTCCTGCTGGCCGATCGCCTCTTCCAGCTGGCTGAGAAAGCGCTGATAGCCGATCAGCCATTGCCCGGTGACGCCACGGCTGCCGTTGACCACCAGGCGCTGCTGGTAATCCTCGCGATAGCGCTGCAGTTCGCCCAGCTTGAACTCGGCCTGGGCCAGTTGCTGCTGGCATTGTCCCAGGCGCTGGGCGGCGTCGCGCTCGTCGCGCTCGCTCATCTCCACCACCGGACCCAGACGCTCGGCTCTGCCTTTCATGATCTATCAGCCTCCCAACACGGCTTGGAGATTGGCGGAACTCTGCTCCAGCGACTCGCTTTCGCGCAGGCCCTGGCGCAGGAACTGCTGCATGGGCGCATAGCGGGCGATCGCCAGATCGGTTTCGGCATTCCCGCCGGGCACATAGGCACCGACGCTGAGCAGGTCCTTGGCCTGCTGATAGAGCGACCAGAGCTGCTTGACGCGCTGGGCGTTGCGCAGATGCTCCGGGCTGACCACCTGGGGCATGACCCGGCTGATGGACGCCTCGATATCGATCGCCGGATAGTGCCCTTCCTCGGCCAGCCGCCGCGACAGCACGAAGTGACCATCCAGCACGCCACGCGCCGAGTCGGCGATGGGATCCTGCTGGTCGTCGCCTTCCGAGAGCACAGTATAAAACGCGGTGATCGAACCCCCACCTTTTTCTGCGTTGCCGGCCCGCTCCACCAGGCGCGGCAGCTTGGCGAACACCGACGGCGGGTAGCCCTTGGTCGCCGGCGGCTCGCCGATGGCCAGGGCGATCTCCCGCTGCGCCTGGGCATAGCGGGTCAGGGAATCCATCAGCAGGAGCACGTTCTTGCCCTTGTCGCGAAAGTATTCGGCGATGCGGGTGCAGTACATGGCCGCGCGCAGGCGCAGCAGGGGCGCATCGTCCGCCGGCGAGGCCACGACCACCGCCCGCTTGATGCCCTCTTCACCGAGAATGTGCTCGATGAATTCCTTCACCTCGCGACCCCGCTCGCCGATCAGCCCGACCACGATGATCTCGGCCTTGGTCAGCCGGGTCATCATGCCGAGCAGCACGCTCTTGCCCACGCCGGTACCGGCGAACAGGCCAAGACGCTGGCCGCGACCTACCGTCAACAAACCGTTGATGCTGCGGATGCCGACGTCCAGGGGCTCGCTGATGGGCTCGCGCTTGAGCGGGTTGATGGTGGGGCCGTCCATCGGCACCCAGTCTTCGGCGCGCATGCGACCCTTGCCGTCCAGGGCGTTGCCCAGGCCATCCAGTACGCGCCCCAGCATCGACATGCCCATCGGCAGGCGACCGGTGTCCGGCACCGGCACCACCCGGGCGCCGGGCGCGATGCCGGCCAGGCTGCCCACCGGCATGAGAAAGGTCTTGTCGCCGTTGAAGCCCATCACCTCGGCCTCGACTTCCACCGGCTGATAGCCACCGCCATTGATCAGCCGACAGCGACTGCCGACGGCGGCGCGCAGGCCTTCGGCCTCCAGGGTCAGACCGACCATGCGCAGCAGGCGGCCTTCGATCACCGGCTGCTGCTCGACCCGGATGGCTTCATCGTAGCCGCTGAGGCGGCGTTCGAAACTCAGACGCTCAAGACGCATGGGAGGCATCCTCGATGTCGATGTGCAGATCGGCTTCCTGGGGTTGGGTCGCCTGGTGGCGCTGCTGTTCGGCCAGCTGGGTCAGCGCCTGGGTCAGGCGGGTCTCGATGCTGGCATCAATGACGCTGCTCTCGGTCTCGATCCGGCAACCGCCAGGCATCAGGGTCTCGTCCTCAAGGATGCGCCATTTTTCCTCGTGGCGGTCACGCAAGGCCTTCATCAGCTCGAAGTCCTGGGGGCTGACCTGGATGCGGATGTTCTCGGCACCCATGGGCAGCAGCTTCAGCGCCGTGCGCACCACCTGACCCAACTGACTGGAGTCTAGCGTGAGTTCGCGCTGGATGACCTCGCGGGTGATATGCCGGACCAGCTGCACCATGCCGGCTTCCAGGGCCTGGTCCTGTTCGCCGATGGGATCGAGCAGATGGCTCATCAGGGTTTCCAGGCTGGCCAGCCGGGCGGTCAGGGCCGCCTCGGCTTCCTGGCGCGCCTTGAGCTGGCCGGCATGATAGCCATCGCGCTCGCCGGTGCCGAAGCCCTCGTTATAGGCCTCCTGGCGGATCGCCTCCAGCTCTTCGAGGGTGATCGGCTGGACCTCTTCGACCGGGACCTCTTCGATCTGGGGCTCCGGCTGGGGCTCGGGCTCGACTGCCGCGGGCACAGGAATTTCTGCAGGTGCGTCGAAACTGTCGAAGGCTGGCAGTCGCCAGACGTCGAAGGTCTCCAGATCCCGCGCCCTGATCAGCTCGCTCGCCGCTTCTTTGCTCATTACCTGTCCGTCAGAAAACCGCTACTGACCAGACCTTAGCAAAGCACAGGCCAATTCCGGCAAGGCGTCAGACCATTTCCTCGCCGCCCTTGCCACCGAGCACGATCTCGCCGGCGTCGGCCATGCGGCGGGCCACGGCGAGCACCTCTTTCTGCGCCCCCTCCACCTCGGACAGTCGCACCGGCCCCTTGGCTTCCAGATCGTCGCGCAGCAGCTCGGCCGCGCGCTTGGACATGTTGCGGAAGAATTTCTCCTTGATCCCGTCGTCGGCGCCCTTGAGCGCCAGCACCAGCACATCGGAGGACACCTCGCGCAGGAGCGCCTGGATGCCGCGATCGTCGACATCGGACAGGTTGTCGAAGACGAACATCAGGTCCTCGATCTGTCCCGACAGATCCTGATCCGCGTCGCGGATCGCGTCCATCAGCGGGCCTTCGACCGAGCTGTCCAGGTAGTTCATGATGTCGGCGGCACGCTTCACGCCGCCCAGGGCGGTACGGGTGGTGCTGGCGCTGCCGGAGAACTGCTTCTCGAGGATCAGGTTCAGTTCCTTGAGCGCCGCCGGTTGCACGGTGTTCAGCGAGGAGACGCGCAGGACGATGTCCAGGCGCACCTTGTGATCGAAGTGGCCAAGGACTTCGGCTGCCTGGTCGGGATCCAGGTAAGCCACCACGATGGCCTGGATCTGCGGGTGCTCGTAACGGATCACATCCGCCACCGCCCGTGGCTCCATCCACTTCAGGCTGTCCAGGCCGCTGGTGTTGCCGCCCAGCAGGATGCGGTCGATCAGGCCGCTGGCCTTGTCCTCGCCCAGGGCCTGGGTGAGCATCTTGCGGATGTAGCCGTCGGCGCCCACGCCCAGACTGGTCTGGTCGCCCACCACCTCGATGAAGTCGCCCAGCACCCGCTCGACCTGCTCGCGGTTGACGTTGCGCATCTGGGCCATGGCGGTACCGACCTTCTGTACCTCCTTTGGCCCCATGTGGCGCAGTATCTGCGCGGCATCGGCCTCGCCCAGCGACAGGAGGAAGATCGCGGCCTTCTCTACCTTGGAAAGTTGCGCTTCATTCGTCGCCATTGATCCAATCCTTCACTACCTGGGCGACACGGCCCGGATCATCGTTGACCAGCTGCTTGATGGCGGTCAGTTGAGCGTCATAGCCCTCGCTCGGGCTCGGCAGCAACAGCGGTGCCGGACCGGCCAGGCTCACCTTGTCGTCGGCCAGATCGTCCGACAGGCCATCCAGACCGCCGGCACCCAGGGCACCGGCACCACCGGCAGCGGCCAGGGCGGCGGCGTCCTTGGTATTGCCACCGGACAGATTCTTCAGCACCGGACGCAGCACCCCAAAGACTAGCACCAGGATGAAGAGGACGCCGAGGGCCTGCTTGACCACGCCCCAGAACCAGGGCTGCTGGTAGAAGGGAATGCTCTCGATCTCTTCCTGCTGCACCGGGGCGAAGGGCGCATTGATCACGCTCACGCTGTCGCCACGGCTGGCGTCGAAGCCCACGGCATCCTGCACCAGACGGGTGAAGCGAGCCAGGTCTTCGGGAGTCCAGGGCTGATGGCTGACCTTGCCGGCCGCATCGACCTTGACCTGATCGTCCAGTACCACCGCGACGGAAAGTCGACGCAAACGGCCCTGCTGCTGACGGGTATAGCTGATGCTGCGGTCCAGCTCGTAGTTACGGGTGTTCTGCTCACGCTTGTCGGTCGGGTACGGCAGGGTCGCCGGCAGGCTGGTCTTGCTGTCGTAGATGTACTGGTCGTTGGCGTCGCGCAGCGGCTGGCCGGGAGCGATGTAGTTGGCGCCGCCACCCTGGGCACCGGCCTTCTCCGGCGTCGAGGACGGACCGGGCGGCTGGTTGGACAGGGCACCGGGCACGCCCTGGGCGCCGCCGCCGGACGTCTGGCGCTGCTCGCTGTTCTGCTGCTCGCTGCGCAGTGCCGGTTGATCGGGATTGAATTGCTCGGCAGTCGATTCCACGGCGTTGAAATCCACGTCCGCCGCGACTTCCGCCTTGAAACGACCGTTGCCCACCACCGGCTGTATGATGTTCTGCACGCGCTGGGTCAGGGAGCTTTCCATCTTGTGGGTGTAGTCCAGTTGCTTGCCGGCGATCGACAGCTCGGACATGTTCTGCTGGTCGGACAGCAGCTGCCCCTTCTGGTCGACGATGGTGACCTGGGACTTGTCCAGTTCCGGCACGCTGGTGGCGACCAGGTTGATGATGGCCATGACCTGACCGGAATCCAGGGTACGGCCGGGATACATCTCGACCAGCACAGAAGCGCTCGGCTTGCGCTCGTCGCGGACGAACACCGAACTCTTCGGGATCGCCAGGTGTACCCGGGCGCCCTTGATGCCGTTGAGGCTGGAGATGGTCCGGGCCAGTTCGCCTTCCAGGCTGCGACGATAGTTGGCCGCTTCCATGAACTGGCTGGTGCCCAGCGGCTGCTCCTTGTCCAGCAGCTCGAAGCCGACATTGCCATCGGAGGGAGTGATGCTGGCTGCGGCCATCTTCATGCGCGCCCGGCCGAGGTCGTCGGACTTGACCAGCAGGGCGCCGGAATTCGGATCGACCTTGTAGCCGATGTCGGCCGCGCCCAGGGCCTGCAGCACCTGATTGGCGTCGAGACCATTCATGCTGGTGTACAGCGGCCGATAGTCCGGCTGCTGGGTCCAGAGCACCACGGCAAAGCCCAGGGCGACGCTGGCGGCCAGGCCGATCAGCAGCCCCATCTGCCGCAGCAGCGGCATATCGGACAGGTTGTCGAGAAAGCTGAGACCCAGCAGCGACTTCTTGGGCTTGTCTTCAGCCTCGGGCTTGGTCGTCGGGACGGGTGCGTTGGTGAGAGCTTCAGCCATTTTCTAGACCGTCCTCAAATCGACATTTGCATGATGTCTTGGTACGCCTGAACGAACTTGTTGCGTACCTGGGTCAAGGCCTGCACGGAGACGCTGGCCTTCTGCGAAGCGATCATGACTTGAGTGAGGTCGACGCCGCCCTGCCCCAGCTCGAAGGCCTTGGCCATCTCACCCGCGGTCTGTTGGGTCTCGTTGACGGAGCCCACGGCCTTGCTGAGCATGTCGGCGAAGCTCGGGCCCTGGACCTGTTCCGCGCCGGCAGCCGGAGCTACGACGGCTTTCGACCGGGCCATGGCTTCGGTCTGCATGGAACGCATTTCCAGCATCAACCGATTGAACTCGACACCTTGAACCATTTGCTCTGCTCCTCTGGCACGGGAAATTGACGCCGTACCCACTCGTGTCAGAGATAGAGCAATGCTTGTGCCAGATCCTAAAAATCCAGCCAAAACAATGGCTTGGGAAAAAGGTGCAGAGAGACAATTAAAGTTTGCCGAAAATCAGTCGACGCTGAGCAGTTCGCGGTTGCGTTGCAGCAGGGCCTTGCCGATGCCCTTGACCTCGAGCAGCTCGTCCACCGAGACAAAGGCGCCATGGGCCTGGCGATGGTCGACGATCGCCTGTGCCTTGACGGCCCCTATCCCCCGCAGACGTTGCAGCGCGGTGACGTCGGCGACGTTGATGTTCAGGGGTGCCAGGTCGGCGCTCGAGGCAGGCTTGGTTGCAGCACCCGTGCCAGACTCACAGGCATTGGCCCAGGGACCGAACAGGGCCAGCAACGTCACTATCCAGATGAATCTCATAGAGGAACCTCCTTGTTCCGCTGTTTGATTCGAAGAGCTTAACGCAAGGGTTCAGGCGGTCAACTCACCAGTGACCCTGCCTGGGCACGCTCGGTCCTGAGCGCCAGCAGGGTCTGGCGAACGCCCTGGCGCCAGTCGCTCGGCGGGATGCCGAAGTGCTGCTCCAGCGCGCTGGAATCCAGCATGGAATAGGCCGGGCGCTTGGCCAGGGTGGGAAACTCGGACGTGGCGATACCGGTGATGAGCGGCGCCCGCTCCAGCATGCCCAGCTCCTGGCCGGCATCGATGATGTAGCGCGCGAAGTCGCACCAGCTCAGGCCGCTGTCGCCGCCGAAGTGATAGAGGCCATAGGCCGTTTGCTCAGGCTGGGCTTCGGCGTGGACGGCGATCTGCAACAGCGCATCGGCGATGTGACCGGCGTAGGTCGGGCAACCCACCTGGTCGCTCACCACCCGCAGTTCGCCGCGATCGGCAGCGAGCCGCAGCATGGTCTTGAGAAAGTTGTTGCAGTGTTCGCTGAACACCCAGGCGGTTCTCAGCACCACCGAGCGCGGACAGGCGGAGAGCACGCGGTTCTCCCCTTCCAGCTTGGTCATGCCATAGACCCCGGACGGGCTGACCGGATCCTCGACCTGATAGGGTTCGGTGGCGGTACCGTCGAACACATAGTCGGTGGACAGATGCAGCAGGGCGATGCCGGCGGCACCGCAGGCCTGGGCAAGCACCGCGGGACCTTCGATATTGCCGCGGGCGGCGATCTCGGGTTCCTGCTCGGCCTTGTCGACCGCCGTGTAGGCGGCCGCATTGATCACGACGTCCGGAGCGAACCGCTCGAGATGGCTGGTTACCGAGCCTTCGTCAGCGATATCCAGAGTGGCACGTCCATGGGCCTCCCATGCCAGTTCTGAACGCTGAAGACGATCGGTCAGACAGCGTCCGACCTGACCGTTAGCTCCGGTAACCAGTATCTTCATCTATACAGCTCCGCCAATCGAAGGCCTTGTGCATCTTTGGCGGACAGGATGGGATCCGTTACCCGCCAGTCGATATTCAGATCCGGATCATTCCAGATCAAAGACCCTTCATCAGAGGGATCGTAATAATCTGTGCACTTGTATTCAAAATCAGCGGTTTCCGACAGCACCACGAAGCCGTGGGCCAGGCCCGGCGGTATCCAGAGCTGGCGCTTGTTGTCTTCCGAGAGAATCTCGGCGACCACGTTGCCGAAGGTGGACGAACCGCGACGGATGTCGACGGCCACGTCCAGCACCTCGCCGCGCACGACGCGCACCAGCTTGCCTTGCGGCTTGCTGCGCTGGAAATGCAGACCACGCAGCACGTTGCGGGCGGAACGAGAATGGTTGTCCTGCACGAACGGCAGGGTGATCCCCGCCTGCTGGGCATAGCGCTCCGCCTGGAAGGACTCCAGGAAGAAGCCGCGGTCGTCACCGAAGACCTTGGGTTCGATCAGCTTGACGTCCGGGATCGCGGTGTCGAAGACCTGCATCAGTCCTGCTCCTTGCACAGCCGCGCCAGGTACTGGCCGTAACCGGTCTTGCTCAGGGCTTCGGCCTGCATGGCCATCTGCTCGCAGGTGATCCAGCCTTTCTGGAAGGCGATCTCTTCGAGGCAGGCGACCTTCAGACCCTGGCGCTTCTCGATGGTCTGGACGAAATGACCGGCTTCCAGCAGGGCGTCGTGGGTACCGGTGTCCAGCCAGGCGAAACCGCGGCCCAGCAGGGAAACGTTCAGCGAGCCACGGCGCAGGTACTCGTTGTTGACGTCGGTGATTTCCAGCTCGCCACGGGGCGACGGCTTGATGTTGGCAGCGATGTCCAGCACGTCGTTGTCGTAGAAATACAGACCGGTGACGGCATAGTTGGACTTCGGCTTCTTGGGCTTCTCTTCGATGCTCAGGGCCTTGCCCTGCTCGTCGAACTCGACCACACCGAAACGCTCGGGGTCGGCGACGTAGTAGCCGAAGACGGTGGCGCCCTTGTCCACGCTGGCAGCCTTGAGCAGCGTCTCGCTGAAGTGCTGGCCGTAGAAGATGTTGTCGCCGAGGACCAGGCAGACGTTGTCATCGCCGACGAATTCGCGACCGATGATGAAGGCCTGGGCCAGACCGTCCGGGCTGGGCTGCTCGGCGTAGCTCAGCTGCATGCCGAAATGGCTGCCGTCGCCGAGCATGCGCTGGAAGCCGGGCAGGTCGGCCGGCGTCGAGATGATCAGGACTTCCTGGATACCGGCCAGCATCAGCACGGACAGCGGATAGTAGATCATGGGCTTGTCGTAGATCGGCAGCGACTGCTTGGACACGCCCAGGGTAATGGGGTGCAAACGGGTACCGGAGCCACCGGCCAGCAGAATTCCCTTGTATTTGCTCATGGCAATCGTCCTCTGAAAATTGACTGTTGCTGTCGGTCGGACACGCCCGCGGGCATGTCCGCGATAGGATCGTTAAACGGCTTCGCCGAGGCGCTCGAGGCGGTAGGCGCCGGACAGTACCCGCTGCCACCACTCACGATTGTTCAGGTACCAGATTACCGTCTTGCGCATGCCGGTCTCGAAGGTCTCTTCCGGCGTCCAGCCCAGCTCCCGGCCGATCTTGCTGGCGTCGATCGCGTATCTCATGTCGTGACCGGGACGATCCTTGACGAAGGTGATCAGGTCGCGATAGCGCTCGACACCCTCGGGCTTCTGCGGAGCCAGTTCTTCGAGCAGGTCGCAGATGGTCTCGACGACCTGCAGGTTGCGCTTCTCGTTATGGCCACCGATGTTGTAGGTCTCGCCGACCTCGCCCTGGGTCACCACGGTATAGAGGGCACGGGCATGGTCTTCGACGAACAGCCAGTCACGCACCTGGGAGCCATCGCCATAGATCGGCAGCGGCTTGCCATGGATGGCATTGAGAATGACGTGGGGGATCAGCTTCTCGGGGAAGTGATAGGGGCCATAGTTGTTCGAGCAGTTGGTCACCAGTACCGGCAGACCGTAGGTCCGACCCCAGGCACGTACCAGATGGTCGCTGCCGGCCTTGCTGGCCGAATAGGGCGAGCTCGGGGAATAGGGCGTGGTCTCGGTGAAGAGGTCGTCGGTGCCGTGCAGGTCGCCGTAGACCTCGTCGGTGGAGATGTGGTGGAAACGGAAGGCTGCCTTGGCTTCCGGCGCCAGGTCGTTCCAGTAGGCACGGGTCACCTCGAGGATGACGCCGGTGCCGACCACGTTGGTCTGGATGAAGGCGGCAGGGCCCTCGATGGAACGGTCCACATGGGACTCAGCAGCCAGGTGCATGACCACGTCGGGCTGGAAGGACGCGAAGACCTGCTGCAGGGCGACGAAGTCGCAGATGTCCACCTGGTGGAATTCGTAGCGGTCGGAGTCGGCGACTTCGGCCAGGGAATCCACGTTACCGGCGTACGTCAGCTTGTCGACGTTGGCAACCTTGCATTGGGTCTCGTTGATAAGAAAACGTACCACGGCGGAACCAATGAAACCCGCGCCACCTGTTACCAGTACCTTCATCCTGAATCCTGCCTATATCGATTTGTACATCATCGCGCCCGGCGCTGCGGACGAGACATCGGAGGACGGCGCAGCCATCCCTGGCTTGGGTCACAGCCACGGCCATGCACCCAAAGACCTGAGTTAAACAGTGGCAGGAAAAGAAAGTTCAGCCTAGCGCTGGGCGGCTGCCGCTTCTGTGCTCGGCTTCAAATCCAGGCTGAAAGAAAGCGCGGACGGGATCACTCGATGGATCTCTTACCATGCAGCCAGTCGACGATGTCGCCCTCTGGCGAATAGCCGGCGACGGTGTCGCGCAGCAGTTGCCGGACACGGAGGTAATCACCCGCATCGATCGCGCGGCTCAGCTCGACAAGAGCTGCCCGGAAGGCATCCCAGGCCAGGAAGTCTTCGCTGGCGCGCATGATCTTCGGGTGGGAGGTCGGACTCACGTCGTCACCGATGAGCAACTCTTCATAGAGTTTTTCACCGGGTCGCAGCCCGGTGAACTCGATGGCGACATCGCCATGGGGATTGGCCGGCGAGCGGACGCTCAGGCCCGACAGCTTGATCATCTGCTCGGCCAGTTCGACGATGCGCACCGGCTCGCCCATGTCGAGCACGAAGACGTCTCCGCCCTCGCCCATGGCGCCCGCCTGGATGACCAGTTGGGCGGCCTCGGTGATGGTCATGAAGAAACGCGTGATCTTGGGATGGGTAACGGTAACCGGCCCACCCTTGCGGATCTGGGTCCTGAACAGCGGGATGACCGAACCGGACGAGCCCAGCACGTTGCCGAATCTCACCATGGTGAAGCGGGTGCGATTGACCTGATGGATACCGTCCGTCTGCCCGTGCAGCACGGGCGCCGCCTCGCGGCTCAGGGCCTGCAGGATCATCTCGGCCAGGCGCTTGGTGCTGCCCATGATGTTGGTGGGCCGTACCGCCTTGTCGGTGGAGATCAGCACGAAACTGGTCACGCCAGCCTGGATGGCCGCCTGGGCGGCATTGAGGGTGCCCAGGACGTTGTTGCCGAAACCCTCGGCGATGTTGTGCTCGACCATGGGCACGTGCTTGTAGGCCGCCGCATGGTAGAGGGTGGCCACCTTCCAGTGCCGCATCACCTGCAACAGCAGCGGCGCATTGCGAATGGAGCCCAGTACCGGCACCAGGGTGACCGGCAGGGCTTCGCGCTGGATATAGGTCTCCAGCTCGCGGTGGATGCTGTAGAGGTTGAATTCGGCGTGGTCGAGCAGGATCAGGGTGCGCGGTTTCTGGCCGATGATCTGCCGGCACAGCTCGGAGCCGATGGACCCCCCTGCCCCGGTCACCATCACCACCTGAGCGGTGATGCAACGGGCGAACAGCTCGGGCCGGGGCGTCACCGGATCGCGTCCCAGCAGATCGGCGATGTCGACCTCCTGGAGGTCGTCCACCTGTACCTTGCCGCAGGCCAGGTCGCTGATCCGTGGTACGGTTCTGACGTGCAGCGGATAGGGTTCCAGCAGACCGAGCACCTCACGCCGCCGCGCGCGAGTAGCGGACGGGATCGCCAGGAGGATCTCCTCGGCCCCCGTCTCGTCGATCATCTGCTGGATGTGTTTGGGGGTGTAGACCTTGAGCCCGGCGATGATGCGATTGGCGATGCTCTTGTCATCGTCGATGAAGGCCACCGGACGCATGGCGCGGCCCATGCGCAGCGCCGCGACCAGCTGATTGCCCGCCGAGCCGGCGCCGTAGATGGCGACCCGTGGCAGCTCGTCCGGCTGTTTGATGAAGGGCACGGTGATGGCGCGATACCAGTCGCCCAGGAAATACTGGCGCAGCGCGAGACGCAGGCCGCCGATCAGGATCAGGCTGACGATCCAGTAGTTGAAGATCATCGAACGCGGGACGATCTCCGGCAGATCGCGATACCAGTAGATGACTACCGACAGCAGCAGCGTCGACAGCGTCACCGCCTTGGCGATGGCGATCAGGGCGTCGTTGCCCAGGTAGCGCATGACCGCGCGGTACATGCCGAAGCGGATGAACAGGGGAATGGCGATGGCCGGCGCAGTGATGAACAGCCAGGCATGCCCGCTGAAGGGCTCGATCATCTGCACGGAACCCAGGCGCAGATAGAAGGCCAACCAGAGCGAGAGCCAGATCAGCAACAGGTCGACCGCGACCTGGATGACTCTCTTGGTACGCCGGTTCAGCTTGACCAGATGGTCACGCAACATGTCAGTGTCCCTAATCCCTGAATCCGGTGGACTGCGCAGCCATGGCTACCTCATCGGTCCCAGCATGGTATCGAAGGGCCAGGCAAAGCAGAGGCCCATAGGCAAGCAAGAGCCCCAGTATGGCACTTAAAAGCCCCAGCCCCACCAGCAAAGCGATAGGCAGCAACCAGAACAGGTTGATGGCGAGTACCGCCAGGGTCACCGGGCGATGGGCGCCATGCTGACGGGAGGCCCACTGATAGGCGTGGGTGCGATGAGCCTCGTAGGGCTTCTTGCCCCGGCTCAGCCGCCGCGACAGGGTCCAGGTCGCATCGACCACGAAGACGCCGAGCAGGATCAGCCAGGCCCAGAACAGCGACAGCTCCACCAGTGCCGCCTGCAACGACAGCATGCCGAGGATCAGACCGAGAAAGCCACTGCCGACATCGCCCATGAAGATGCGCGCCGGTGGAAAATTCCAGCACAGGAAGCCACCCACGGCCGCCGCCAGGAGCAGCGGTGCGCCCAGCAAGGCGCCGTGACCGGCCACGGCATAGATCAGCGCCGTGCCCAGACAGACGACGAGCGCCTCGACGCCGGCGATACCATCGATGCCGTCCATGAAGTTGTAGAGATTCAGCAGCCAGACCAGATAGAGGACGCCCAGGGTCATCACCAGCCAGCCGGGCAGCCCCAGAATAACGGACAGCTGCGCCGGAAGCGCGCCATAACCGCCCAGCCACAGCAGGGCAGCGACCGCCGCCAGGAAGTGACCCAGCAGACGCCAGCCGGCGCCCACGTGCCGATGATCGTCGACGAAGCCGAGCACCGCCACCAGCAGCCCCGCCCCTATCAGGACGCCACAGGAAGCCGGATCAAGCTGGCCCAGCAGTCGCAGCACCACACAGCCGAGCACGAACACCACGACGATCGCCAAGCCGCCGCCTCGAGGCGTCGCCACCTGGTGCGAACTGCGCGCATTGGGTTCGTCGAGCAGGCCTCCGGACAAGGCATAGCGGCGCAGCGCCGCCGTGCCGAGCCAGCTGCAGCCGCCGGCCAGGAGCAACAGGAGCAGCATCATTTCCGCCCCTCCGCACCGGCCCGTTGCGCACCCAGCGCACGCAAGGCGGCCCGCGCCGACAGCGGGGGCTGCCAGCCCAGCAAGGTCTTGGTGGGCTGGATGTCGACCTGCAGCGACCCACAGAGACGTTGCGCGACCTCACCCCGCCCCAGCAATGCGGCGCCCCATTCGAGCCAGGCGGACGGAACGGCGATCAGCCGGGGTTTCCGACCCAGGCCTTCGGCCAACGATTCGAGCAGCTCGGCGGTGGAGAGATCTTCATCGTCGCTGACCAGCAGGATGGCACCGGCCGCCTTGGGCGCCGCGATGCACAGGATCAACAGGTCGAGCAGATTCTCCAGCGCAAGCAGACTGCGCCTGTTGTGCCGAACGCCCCCCAGCGGCAGCGGCACGCCCCGTGCCAGGGTGTCCAGCAGACGGGCCACATTGGCCTTTACCCCAGGCCCGTAGATCAGCGGTGGACGCACGATGACCACTTCCAGCCCGGTCTCGGCCATCAGCGCCAGCAGCTGCTGTTCGGCAGCGGCCTTGGAACGCGCGTAGGCATCGGTGGGCGCGGGAAGATCGTCAGCGCGAAAGGGCTTGCCGGGAAGGGTCCAGTCACCGTTTACCTTGATGCTGCTGACAAAGACGAAGCGACGGACGCCGGCAGCCAGGGCATCCCGGGCCAGCTTGAGGGTTGCCGCCCGATTCACCTCATCGTAGCGAGCCTCGCTGGCCTCGCCTGGCTGCTCGCCCAGCTGATGGACCCGGGCGGCAAGATGGATGACGGTATCCACCCCTGCCAGGGGCGCGGACCAGTCGGTATCGGCGGACAACTCACGGATCACCGGAATCACCCCGCCCGCGACCGAGGCAACTGCCGGCTGGCGCTGCGCAGCGACCACCGGATAGCCCTTGGCCTGTATTTGCCGAACCAGAGCTGCGCCGACGAAGCCCCCCGCCCCTGTCACCAGAATCTTGCGTTCCATCAATGCGTTGCGCCGTGCCAGTCAGCCAGGAAGGGCGCTTATGGTAAGACATTGCCCCGCGAGGGCCTAGCCACGCAAAACGCAGGCATAAAAAAGCCCGCCGAACCTGAGCTCGGCGGGCCGAAAAACTTGAGAGCCTTAGAAGCTCTTGGCGGAAGCCTGGACTTCGACGGCCTGGAAGCGAGCGGTCGGCTGGGCAACGTAGTGACGCGAGAAGCTCTCGACGCGCTGAGCGGGCTGCAGGAACAGGGCAACCATCCAGCTACCGGCCAGAGCGGCTACAGCGAGGAAGGGATGACCGAGGTGCATGCTGGTGAAGCAGGCGGCGATACCGATCCAGATGAAAAGATAGTGGCGCATGACAACTTCCTCACTCGGCGTGGACTACGAGGTCACCCAAGACCTTATGTGAAGGAAGTCTCATACAAAAATCGGAACCCGTCTACAAAAATATCAAAACGGCTTGACTTTTTTTGTAAACGTCAAAATACCGATAATAACCTTATGGATAACGCTTTTTTGACGACTTGGGGCTAGCCAAAAAAACCAGGAAAATCAACCTCTTGCCGGACAGCCAGGGAAAAGACCGCCAGTGGGCGACAGCTTTATGGCTCCAGCTCGTTGACCCTGTCCCGTAGCTCCTTGCCTGGCTTGAAGTGCGGAACGAACTTGCCGTCCAGCAGCACCGACTCGCCGGTCTTGGGATTGCGTCCCGTACGAGGTTCGCGATAGTGCAGCGAGAAGCTGCCGAAGCCCCGGATCTCGATACGGTCTCCGGTGGAAAGTGCCTGGGCCATCTGCTCCAGCATGGTCTTGATCGCCAGCTCGACATCCCTGGACGACAACTGCCCCTGATAGGAAACGATGCGCTCGATCAATTCCGACTTGGTCATGGATTTTTCCTTCGTTATCAAGCGGCTAGATCACCTCCAAGGACTTTTAGCACGCCGGCGGATTTTTGAAAAGTCAAGCGGACGACTTTGGTCCCGGCAACTTTTTACGGGTCATGACCACCCTGCCCACTTTTCGCCAGGCAAAAAAAAGCGACCCCGAAGGGTCGCCTTTTATTCAAGCTCGAACTTAGTTCTGGCTTTCCATCTGCGCCTTGATCAGGTCGCCAATGGTGGTGGGGCCAGCAGCAGGTTCTTGCTTGCTACGCAGGGAGCTCATGGCTTCCTTCTCGTCGTCGACGTCCTTGGACTTGACGGAGAGGCTGATCACGCGGCTCTTGCGATCGATGCTGATGATCTTGGCTTCGACTTCGTCGCCTTCCTTCAGCACGTTACGGGCGTCTTCGACGCGGTCACGGCTGATTTCGGACGCCTTCAGGACGCCTTCGATCTCGTTGGCCAGGGTGATGACAGCGCCCTTGGCATCGACTTCCTTGACGGTACCGCGCACGATGGTGCCTTTCTCGTTCAGGGAGGCGTAGTTGGAGAACGGATCGTCTTCCATCTGCTTGATGCCCAGGGAGATGCGCTCGCGCTCCGGGTCAACGGACAGGATCACGGTATCCAGCTCGTCACCCTTCTTGAAGCGACGCACGGCTTCTTCGCCGGTTTCGTTCCAGGAGATGTCGGACAGGTGTACCAGGCCGTCGATGCCGCCTTCCAGACCAATGAAGATACCGAAATCGGTGATCGACTTGATGGTGCCGGAGATGCGGTCGCCCTTGTTGAACTGACCCGAGAACTCTTCCCACGGGTTGGCGCGGCACTGCTTGATGCCCAGGGAGATACGACGACGCTCTTCGTCGATATCCAGGACCATGACTTCCACTTCGTCGCCGACCTGAACGACCTTGGACGGGTGGATGTTCTTGTTGGTCCAATCCATTTCGGACACGTGCACCAGGCCTTCCACGCCCTCTTCCAGCTCGGCGAAGCAGCCGTAGTCGGTGAGGTTGGTGACGCGCGCCTGAACGCGGGTGCCTTCCGGGTAACGGGCCTTGATGGCGACCCACGGATCTTCGCCCAGCTGCTTCAGACCCAGGGAGACGCGGTTGCGCTCGCGGTCGAACTTCAGCACCTTGACGTCGATCTCGTCGCCGACGTTGACGATTTCCGACGGATGCTTGATGCGCTTCCAGGCCATGTCGGTGATGTGCAGCAGGCCGTCCACGCCGCCCAGGTCGACGAACGCACCGTAGTCGGTGAGGTTCTTGACGATACCCTTGACTTGCTGGCCTTCCTGCAGGGATTCCAGCAGAGCTTCACGCTCGGCGCTGTTCTCGGCTTCCAGGACGCTACGACGGGAAACGACAACGTTGTTGCGCTTCTGGTCCAGCTTGATGACCTTGAACTCGAGTTCCTTGCCTTCCAGGTGAGTGGTGTCACGCACCGGACGGACATCGACCAGGGAGCCCGGCAGGAACGCGCGGATGCCGCTGACGTCGACGGTGAAACCGCCCTTGACCTTGCCGTTGATGACACCCTTGACCACTTCGTCGGCGCTGAACGCGGCTTCCAGGACCAGCCAGGATTCGGCGCGCTTGGCCTTTTCGCGAGACACTTTGGTTTCGCCGAAACCGTCTTCGACGGCATCCAGGGCTACGTGGACTTCGTCACCCACGTTGATGGTCAGCTCGCCTTGTTCGTTGTAGAACTGCTCGAGCGGAACCAGGCCTTCGGATTTCAGGCCGGTATCGACCACAACCCAGTCGCCATCGATCGACACCACGGTGCCGACGATGATGGCGCCCGGCTGCATGTCGAGGGATTTCAGACTTTCTTCAAAGAGTTCTGCGAAGCTTTCGCTCATGTTCATACCTGTTGTATGGATACCCGATGTATCCGGCTACCGCATGACCAGCCCATGCGGGGTGAGTGGTTACCATCCGGCTGCCGGGATGCGACTGGTTCCCGGCAGCTTTCACCGACGACTCGGATGAGTCTCGGCCTTCATCCAGCCAGGTCGCGTTCGGCGGCCAGGGTCAGGATGCGTTCCAATACCTGTTGTATGGAGAGATGCGTGGAATCCAGCTCGACGGCATCGTCGGCCGGCTTGAGCGGAGCAACGCTACGCTGACTATCGCGGGCGTCCCGCTCACGGATCTCTTCCAGGAGGGCAGGCAAGCTAACATTTTCGCCCTTCTGCTTCAACTGAAGATAACGCCTCTGTGCCCGTTCCTCGGCACCGGCGGTCAGAAAGATCTTCAGCTCGGCGTCCGGAAACACCACGGTGCCCATGTCGCGACCATCGGCGACCAGACCGGGCGCCTCGCGGAACGCCTGCTGGCGCTGCAGCAGGGCATCGCGCACGGCGGGCAGGGTCGCCACCTGGGAGGCGCCGGCGCCCACTTCCTCGGTACGGATGACGTCGGTGACGTCCTCGCCTTCGAGGATGATGCGCTGGCCGTGCTCATGCCCGGCGAGGAACTGGACGTCCAGGTGGGCCGCCAGCAGCTTGAGCGACTCCTCGTTGGTGTAGTCCACGCCATGGTTGCGGGCGGCGAAGGCCAGCAGGCGGTAGAGCGCGCCGGAATCCAGCAGATTCCAGCCCAGCTGGCGGGCGACCAGCGCTGCGAGGGTGCCCTTCCCCGAACCGCCGGGGCCATCGAGGGTGATGACGGGTGCGGTACTGCTCATGAGTGCCCCTCCGTAAGGGATTGATGGACGGCGACCTGAGCGCCGGCCTGGGTACGACTGGCGAGGATGCGCCCGAAATATTCGCGCGCGCCGCGGGCGTGGGTCAGCACCTCCATGAGGAACTGACCATCGCCGGCCTGGATGGCGCCGCGCAGCTCGTCGAGATCGGCGCGATAGGTGTCCAGGGCCTGCAGCACGGCTTCGCGATTGGCGATGAAGATGTCGTGCCACATGGTCGGATCGCTGCCGGCGATGCGGGTGAAGTCGCGGAAGCCGCCGGCGGCGTAGTGGAAGATCTCGCGGTTCTCGCTGCGCTTGGCCAGGGAGTCCACCAGATTGAAGGCCAGCAGGTGCGGCAGGTGGCTGGTGGCGGCGAGGACCTGGTCGTGATGCTCGACGGTCATGTGCTCGACGTCGGCCCCTATGGCACGCCAGAGCCGATCCACCTTGTCCAGATCGGCCGGCAGGGTCTCTTCCAGCGGCGTGAGGATGACCTTGTGCCGGTTGAACAGCGCCGCGTTGGCTGCGGTGACGCCACTGCGCTCGGAGCCGGCGATGGGATGACCCGGCACGAAGCGCAGCGACTGGCCGGCGAAGGCCTGGCGAGCGGCGCGCACCACGTTGCCCTTAGCGCTGCCGACGTCGGTGAGGATGGCACCCTGCAGCGGCAAGGCCGCGAGATCGGCCAGCACCCGCTCCATGGCCAGGATGGGCACGGCGAGCTGGATGACGTCGGCACCCGGGCAGGCATCGCCCAGCTCGGCGACGCAGCGGTCGACCACGCCCAGCTCGACCGCCAGCCGGCGGGTCTCGGGATCGCGATCGACCCCGACCACCTCACGGCAGAGACCACTGGCGCGGGCGCCCTTGGCGAAGGAGCCGCCGATCAGGCCCAGGCCGACAACGACGAGACGGTCGATCAGGGGGGTGGCCACTTCAGCCACGACCCAGGACCTTGCCCAGTGCCGCCAGGAAGCGGGCATTTTCCGCTTCGGTACCGATGGAGACGCGCAGGAAGGTCGGCATGCCATAGCCGGCGACGGGCCGGACGATGACGCCCTCCTGCAGCAGCCCCTGGTTGATCGGCGCGGCGTCGCGCCCCAGGTCCACGGCGATGAAATTGCCACGGGAGGGAATCCACTTAAGGTCCAGATCGCGGAAACCGGCTTCCAGCTGGGCCATGCCGGCATCGTTGAGGGCCCGGCTGCGGGCCAGGTAGTCGCTGTCGGCCAGGGCGGCACAGGCCGCGGCCTGGGCCAGGCTGTTGACGTTGAACGGCTGGCGCACCCGATTGAGGACGTCGGCCACGGTCGGCGAGGAGAAGGCATAGCCGACGCGCAGGGCGGCCAGGCCATAGGCCTTGGAGAAGGTGCGCGAGACGATGAGGTTGGGGTACTGGGCGAGGAACGCCAGGCCGTCCGGCAGCTCGTCGCCCTCGGCGTATTCGATGTAGGCCTCGTCCAGCACCACCAGGACGTGCTCGGGTACGCGGGCAAGGAAGAGTGCCAGGGCCTCGCTGTCGAACCAGGTGCCGGTAGGGTTGTTGGGATTGGCGATGAAGGCCACCCGGGTGTCGGCATCGATGGCGGCGAGCATGGCGTCGAGGTCATGCCCGTAGTCCTTGGCCGGGACGCTGCGGCCTTCGGCGCCGATGGCCAGGGTCACCAGCGGATAGACGGCAAAGGCGTGCTCGCTGAACACGGCGTTGTAGCCGGGCGCCAGATAGGCCCGGGCAACCAGTTCGAGGATGTCGTTGGAGCCGTTGCCCAGGGTGATGCCATGGGTGGCCACGCCGAACCTCTGGCTCAGGGCCTGCTTGAGATCGAAGCCGCCGCCATCGGGATAGCGGGTCAGCTCGGCCAGTTCGGCACGAATGGCTTCGAGGGCCTTGGCGCTGGGGCCGAGCGGGTTCTCGTTGCTGGCGAGCTTGACGATGCTGGCCGGCGCCATGCCCAGTTCGCGGGCCAGTTCATCGACGGGCTTGCCGGGCACGTAGGGCGAGAGTTTCTGTACGCCGGGAAGGGCTTGTGCCAGGAAATCGCAGCTCATGGAGACCTCTTCAACTTGCGATGACGACGGTCGAGCCGCCGAAAATGGGCGCCATCTTAAAGCCAAGGCGGGTCGCGGACCAATCGAAGTTGCGCCTGCGCGACGGAAAGCCCCTAGCTGATGGCGCTGTAACGCCCGGGCCGATGGTTGATCGCCAGGGTCAGATTGAGGATCACGGCGCCCAGGATCGAGACGAGGATGGCGCCGGGCTCGACGACCAACAGCGCCAGCAGGACGATCAGGCAATCGATGCCCATCTGCACCTTGCCCGCTCGCCAGCCATAGCGCTGCTGCAGATAGAGCACGGCAATGTTGATGCCGCCGAGGCTGGCCTGGTGACGGAAGAGGATCAGCAGCCCCACGCCCATCAGTACGCCGCCAACCACAGCGGCATAGAGGGGTTGCAAGGCACTGAAGGCGACGAAGCTCGGGGTCAGTTCGGTAAGCAGCGACACCAGGGTCACGGCCGCCAGGGTCCGCAGGGTAAAGGCCCAGCCCATGCGCCGCACGGCCAGCCAGTAGAACGGCAGGTTGATGAGAAAAAACGCCTGACCGAAGGAGAGACGCGTGCCGTACTGGGCGAGAAAGGCCAGGCCCGCGGTACCGCCGGTGAGCAGGCCGGCCTGGCGATAGAGATTGACTGCCAGGGCGATCATCAGGGTCGCGCTAAGCAAGGCCAGCACGTCTTCGAGCAGATTGTGCCGTTGGGGAGTCACGGAGGTCATGGGGCCATCCTGGCGCGAGGGGGAAGCCGACCCCGATGTCGGGGTCGGCCGAGAGACTGTCAGCCGAGTTCGGCCAGCAGCTTCTCCCACTCCTTGGTTTCCTTCTTGGAAGGCGCACCCAGCAGCTCGACCGCCTGGCGCAGGCGGAAGCGGGTGAGGTCCGGACCGAGGATCTCCATGGCATCCAGCACCGAGACCGAACTGGCCTGGCCGGTGATGGCGGCGAACAGCAGCGGCATGACGTCGCGCAACTTGAGCTGCTGGTGCTCGGCGACCGCCTGGATCACCGCAGTGATGCGTTCCTTGTCCCACTGGCGCAGGGCTTCGAGCTTCCACAGCAGCAGCTGCATGACCAGCCGCACCTGGTCGGCGGACAGCTTCTTGTGCTGGAACAGCGCCGGATCCAGATTCAGGGCGCCGCTGAAGAAGAAACCGGCCAGCGGGGCGATCTGGCTGAAGGTCTCGACCCGCTGTTGCACCAGCGGGGCGATCTTGAGCAGGTACTCGGGATTGAGCGCCCACTGCTGCACCTCGGCGGCGAAGCGCTCGGGGCTCAGCTCGCGCAGCCACTGGCCGTTGAGCCAGGAGAGCTTCTCGACGTCGAAGATCGGACCGCCCAGGGAGACGCGCTGGAGGTCGAAATGCTCGACCATCTCGTCCAGGCTGAATTTCTCGCGCTCGTCAGGCATGGACCAGCCCATGCGGCCGAGGTAGTTGAGCATGGCTTCGGGCAGATAGCCCATGCGCTGATAGAAGGTGACCGAAGTGGGATTCTTGCGCTTGGAAAGCTTGCTCTTGTCGGGATTGCGCAACAGCGGCATGTAGCAGAGCTGCGGCTGCTCCCAGCCGAAGTATTCGTAGAGCTTGATCAGCTTGGGCGCCGAGGGCAGCCACTCTTCGCCGCGCAGGACGTGGGTGATGCCCATCAGGTGGTCATCGACCACGTTGGCGAGGAAGTAGGTGGGCAGGCCGTCGGCCTTCATCAGCACCTGCATGTCCATGCGATCCCAGGGGATCTCGACCTCGCCACGCAGCAGGTCGGGAACGACGCAGACGCCCTCTTCCGGGACCTTCATGCGGATCACATAGGGCTGGCCGGCGTCCAGGCGTTGCTGCACCTCTTCCGGGGTCAGCCGCAGACCGCGACCGTCGTAGCGCGGGGTCTCGCCCCGCGCCTGCTGTTCGGCGCGCATCTGGTCGAGTTCTTCCGGGGTGGCGAAGCAGAGGAAGGCATGACCCTTCTCCACCAGCTCCCGGGCGTACTTCCAGTAGATCTCGCCACGCTCGCTCTGCCGGTAGGGGCCATGGGGGCCGCCGACGTCAGGGCCCTCGTCCCACTCGATGCCCAGCCAGCGCAGGGCGTCGTAGATCTGCTGTTCGGATTCGCGGGTGGAGCGGACCTGGTCGGTATCCTCGATACGCAAGATGAACTGACCGCCGTGCTGACGGGCGAAGCAGAGGTTGAACAGGGCGATATAGGCGGTACCGACATGCGGGTCGCCGGTGGGCGACGGCGCGATGCGCGTGCGAACGGTGGTCATCGGCTTTCTCGAAAAACGCGAAGGGACAAAGGCGGAATGGTAGCAGCGCCAGCCCTGGCGCTGCCAGTTGGAGCGGACCTAGACCTGAACCAGACGCTCGCGCAGGGCCTGGATCTCGTCGCGCAGCTGGGCGGCGGACTCGAACTGCAGGTCGCGCGCCAGTTGCAGCATCTTCTCTTCGAGCTGACGGATGCGCTTGCCGATCTCGCTCGGCGAGCGCAGTTCGGCGGCGTATTCGCCCTGGTCCTCGGCGGCCTTGGCCATCCGGCGCTTGCCCTTGGCACCCGGGGCCGCGGCGCCTTCCATGATGTCGCGGATGTCCTTCTTGATGCCCTGGGGCACGATGCCGTGCTCTTCGTTGAAGGCCAGCTGCTTGTTGCGCCGCCGCTCGGTCTCGTCGATGGCGCGCTGCATGGAGCCGGTCATGTTGTCGGCGTAGAGGATGGCCTTGCCGTTGAGGTTGCGCGCCGCCCGGCCGATGGTCTGGATCAGCGAGCGTTCTGAGCGCAGGAAGCCTTCCTTGTCGGCATCGAGCACCGCCACCAGGGAAACTTCCGGCATGTCCAGGCCTTCGCGCAGCAGGTTGATGCCCACCAGGACGTCGAAGGTGCCCAGGCGCAGGTCGCGGATGATCTCCACCCGCTCCACGGTGTCGATGTCGGAGTGCAGGTAGCGCACCCGTACGTCGTGGTCGGCCAGGTAGTCGGTGAGGTCTTCGGCCATGCGCTTGGTCAGGGTGGTGCAGAGCACCCGCTCCTCCTGGGCCACGCGCAGGCGGATCTCGGAGAGCAGGTCGTCCACCTGGGTGGTGGCCGGACGGATCTCGATGATCGGATCGACCAGGCCGGTGGGTCGCACCACCTGCTCGACCACGCGGCCGGCGTGTTCTTCCTCATAGGGACCGGGGGTAGCCGAGACGAAGATGGTCTGGGGCGCACCGGCTTCCCACTCCTCGAACTTCAAGGGCCGATTGTCCAGCGCCGAGGGCAGGCGGAAGCCGTACTCCACCAGGGTTTCCTTGCGCGAGCGGTCGCCCTTGAACATGGCGCCGATCTGCGGAACGGTGACGTGGGATTCGTCGATCACCAGCAGGGCGTTGCTCGGCAGATAGTCATAGAGGGTGGGGGGCGGCTCGCCCGGACCGCGCCCGGACAGGTAGCGGCTGTAGTTCTCGATACCATTGCAATAGCCCAGCTCGAGGATCATTTCCAGGTCGAAGCGCGTGCGCTGCTCCAGGCGCTGGGCTTCGAGCAGGCGATTCTGGCTGCGCAGCCATTCCAGGCGATCGGCGAGCTCCAGCTTGATGTTCTCGATGGCGCCCAGCAGGGTCTCGCGCGGCGTGGCGTAGTGGGTCTTGGGATAGAAGGTGAAGCGCGGCAGCTTGCGGATCACCTCGCCGGTGAGGGGATCGAAGGCCGACAGGCTTTCCACCTCGTCGTCGAACAGCTCGATGCGCACCGCTTCGAGATCGGATTCCGCGGGGAAGATGTCGATGACGTCGCCGCGTACCCGGAAGGTGGCGCGGGCGAATTCCATGTCGTTGCGGCTGTACTGCAACTCGGCCAGGCGACGCAGGATGGTGCGCTGGTCGATGCGGTCGCCGCGATCCAGGTGCAGGACCATCTTCAGGTAGGCCTCGGGACTGCCCAGGCCGTAGATGGAGGACACCGAGGCGACGATGATGGCGTCCTTGCGCTCCAGCAGCGCCTTGGTGGCGGACAGGCGCATCTGCTCGATGTGGTCGTTGATGGACGAGTCCTTCTCGATGAAGGTGTCCGACGAGGGCACATAGGCTTCCGGCTGGTAGTAGTCGTAGTAGGAGACGAAGTACTCCACCGAGTTGTTCGGGAAGAAGGCCTTGAATTCGCCATAGAGCTGGGCGGCCAGGGTCTTGTTCGGCGCCAGCACCATGGTCGGGCGCTGCACCTGGGCGATGACGTTGGCGATGCTGAAGGTCTTGCCGGAGCCGGTCACGCCGAGCAGGGTCTGGTGCGACAGGCCCGCCTCCAGGCCTTCCACCATCTGGCGAATGGCTTCGGGCTGGTCGCCGGCCGGGGTATAGCGGGTGGAGAGCTGGAATGCGGACATGGCTGCCTCAGTAGCGCGGAAATGCACGGACGACACCGCGCTGGCCGGGGGCCAGGGCGATGCGGGCGAGGAAAAAGCTGGAACCACCCAGATGAGGTCGCAAGCGCCCTTTTGCAATCCACCTACGCCGCCGCACGTCAGGAAAGCTCCGACGGAGGTCGGGTCGCGATGGCGCCTGCAGGGGGCTATACTTCCGCTTCCTGAGCGTTCCGCCCTTCCCTTCACCCCTCATTCGAGCCCCTGCCCCATGAGTTTGTTCTCCGCCGTCGAAATGGCACCCCGCGACCCCATCCTTGGCCTGAACGAGGCCTATAACGCCGATGCCCGTCCGCACAAGGTCAATCTGGGCGTGGGGGTCTACTACGACGAGCAGGGCCGCATTCCGCTGTTGCGCGCCGTGGCCGAGGCCGAGCAGCAGCGCGTGGCCGCCCAGGCGCCGCGTGGCTACCTGCCCATCGAGGGCATCGCCGCCTACGACCAAGCCGTCCAGCACCTGCTGTTCGGCGCCGAGTCGAGCCTGGTGCGCGAAGGCCGTGCCATCACCGTGCAGGCCGTTGGCGGCACCGGCGCGCTGAAGATCGGCGCCGACTTCCTCAAGCGGCTGCTGCCGGATGCCGTGGTCGCCATCAGTGACCCGAGCTGGGAAAACCACCGTGCGCTGTTCGAGGGCGCCGGCTTCCCCGTGCAGAACTATCGCTATTACGACGCCGCCAGCAATGGCCTGAATCGCGCAGGTTTCCTGGCCGACCTCCAGGCGTTGCCGGAGCGCTCGGTGGTGGTGCTGCACGCCTGCTGCCACAACCCCACCGGCGTGGATCTGCAGCCGGCCGACTGGCAGGCGGTGCTGGACGTGGTCAAGGCGCGCAACCTGGTGCCTTTCCTCGACATCGCCTACCAGGGCTTTGGCGACGGCATCGAGGAAGACGCCCAGGCAGTACGCCTGTTCGCCGACTCCGGCCTGACCTTCCTGGTCTCCAGCTCCTTCTCCAAGTCCTTCTCGCTGTATGGCGAGCGGGTCGGCGCCCTGACCCTGGTCAGCGAGAGCCGCGAGGAAAGCGCCCGGGTGCTGTCCCAGGTCAAGCGCGTGATCCGCACCAACTACTCCAACCCGCCGACCCATGGCGCCACCATCGTCGCCAGCGTGCTGAGCAATCCCGAGCTGCGCGCCCTCTGGGAAGCCGAGCTGGGCGAGATGCGCCAGCGTATCCGCACCATGCGCAACGCCCTGGTTGAAGGCCTGGCCGCGGCCGGTGCCACTCGCGACTTCGCCTTCGTCAACGCCCAGCGCGGCATGTTCTCCTATTCCGGCCTCACCGCCGAACAGGTCGAGCGGCTGAAAAGCGAATTCGGCATCTATGCGGTCAGCACCGGACGCATCTGCGTGGCGGCGCTGAATGAACGCAATCTGCCGCCGACCGTCCAGGCCATCGCCGCCGTCCTGAAGGGCTAAGACGGCGCTTCCGGCAGCGCCTTATCAAGGTGCTGCCGAGGCTTGACTTCCCGTTATCTATCAGTAAGATACGCCCCGTTGTTCCGCGATAGCTCAGTCGGTAGAGCAAATGACTGTTAATCATTGGGTCCCTGGTTCGAGTCCAGGTCGCGGAGCCAAAATCTGAAAAGCCCGTAGCGGGTAACCGCTACGGGCTTTTTCATGGGCACAATCCGTCTGCTACCGGGACCCTGCAGAGGGCCTAGGCGTAGTGCGATCGCCTCCCGGGCGGCGGGCAACTGCGGTGCAGCGCCTCCAGATCCCAGGGTTTGGGCAGAAAGGTCACCTGCGCGGCGCGAGCGGGATTGTCGTCGCAATAGCCCGAGGTGATGACGATGGGCAGATTGGCCTGCCGCCCCCGCGCCTGTAGCGCCAGGTCGACGCCGCTCAGGATTCCCGGCATGCGCACATCGGTGAAGAGCAGATCCAGCTGCGGCTGCTCGTCCTGCAGAAAGGCACAGGCCGCATCGGCGCTGCCGAAGGCGTGCACCTGATAACCCAAGTCCTCGAACAGTTCCCGCAACAGGTCCAGCAGGATGGGCTCATCTTCGGCGACCAATACGCGCTGGCGATTCATGAGCGGATCCTGTGATGGTTAAGACGTAATCTTTTGACAATAATGTTTCACTGCCGTCCTGACCTGTACGACCAAGGGCACCCTGTACAAGAAAAAGGCCCCGTCCCGCGCAGAGCCAGCACTTTCGCTCAGGAAGGTGCAGGCCTTGTACAGGAAATCGCCGTCGAGCCGGACAGAGCCACCTTTGGTGCCACCATCCGCCCAAGCGAGACGGCTTTGCGTTAAGCTGGCGCCGCCGCCGTCTACCCCGCAGGTCAGAGCCTTGGATCCGTCGTCTCGTCGTCACTGGAGCAGCGATCTCAGCAGCAGGATCCGCGCTCGTCCGGCACTGGCCTACAGCCTCGCCTTGCTGGCGTTCGCCCTGGCCCTGGCGGCACGCTTCGCCCTGGTGGACGTCCTGATGCAGGGCTTTCCCTACCTGACCTTCTTTCCCGCCGTCATCCTGACCGCCTTCTTCTGCGGCAGCCGCGCCGGCACCCTGTGTGCCGTGCTGTCCGGACTGGCCGCGTGGTATTTCTTCATTCCGCCGGGCTGGACCTTCGACGTAGGGCCCCAGGGTGCCCTGGCACTGGCCTTCTATGTGGTCATCGTCAGCGTCGATATCGTGCTGATCCATTACATGCACACGGCCAGCGCCCGGCTGCGCGCCGAACAGCAGGTGATCCACGACCTCTACAACGTCCAGACGACGATGTTCCAGGAGTTGCAGCACCGGGTCGCCAACAACATCCAGTTCATCGCCTCGCTGCTCATGCTGCAGCAACTCAAGTTGCCCGGCGACAGCCAGGCATCCCAGGCCCTGGAAGAAGCCCGTTCGCGGCTGGAGAGCATCTCGCGCATCCACCGGCGCCTGCACGACCCCGCCGATGCCGATCAGCCGGTGGCCCATCACCTGCAGTTGCTGACCAGTGATCTGCTGGCCGCCGCGGGACAGGCCAATGTCTCCTGCGCCATCACCGCCGAACCGCTCAATTTCGACCTGCCCCGCCTGACCACCCTGTCGATGCTGGTGGCGGAGGTGGTGACCAATTCCCTCAAGCACGCCTTCGACGCCAGCCAGCGTGGCCTGATCAGCATCAGCCTGCAGCGCGGCGACGATCAGCGCCTGCTGTTGCGGATCGCCGACAACGGTCGGGGCATGCCGCAGCAATTCAATCCGCGCACCAGCCAGCGCCTGGGCTTCAAGATCATCAAGAGCCTGGCCGAACAGCTCGGCGGCGAGGCGCACTACCGCAACGACAACGGTACCGTGGTCGAGGTACAGCTGGCAGCCTAGGGCATGGCCTCCACCCGCGCCGGGCTAAAACCCTATACAATGCGCGGCTTTTCCAGCCAGGTGCCCCGCCATGACCGCTTTGCCGCCCTGCCCCCTCTGCGCTTCCGAATACACCTACGTCGATGGCGATCAGCTGATCTGCCCGGAATGCGCCCATGAATGGACGCCCGGCGACGCCGGTACCGCGGCTGAAGCCAAGGTGATCCGCGATGCGGTCGGCAATACCCTGCAGGACGGCGATACCGTCAGCGTGATCAAGGATCTCAAGGTCAAGGGCTCGTCGCTGGTGGTCAAGGTCGGCACAAAGGTCAAGAACATCCGCCTGGTCGACGGCGACCACGACATCGACTGCAAGATCGATGGCATAGGTGCGATGAAGCTCAAATCCGAGTTCGTCAAAAAGGTCTGATCGTCGTGCCGGGGTGTTCCCTGGCGGAGCGATGCCCTACCCTTGAGGCTCTTTCCCTCCTGCCAAGGACTCTCCATGTCTCAGCGCTTCCTCCGCTCGGCCCTGTTCCTCGCGCCCCTGCTGCTCGCCGGCCAGGCCTTCGCCCAGTTGGCGCCTGCCAACGCCCAGGAACCCCAGCCATCGGTCACGGAGAAGTATGGCGACTGGCAGGTGATCTGCCGCATCGCCCGCAACGCGGACCGTTCCGCGCAGCTGTGCGCCATCACCCAGCAGAAGGATAGCGCCAAGGGCCAGCGCATGCTGGTCACCGAGTTGCGCCCCAATCGTGAAGGCGTGGACGGTATCCTGGTGCTGCCCTTTGGCGTGGCGGTGACCAAGCCGATCTCGCTGCAGATCGACAAGCGCAGCCTGGAGAATCGGCCCTTCCACACCTGCATCCCCCAGGGCTGCGTGGTACCGGTGGAATTCGTCGGAGACGTCTTCAAGCAGTTGCAGCGCGGCGGTCGCCTGACCGTGACCACCCCGGTCGCCAACGGCGAGACCGCCAGCGAAAGCCTGTCGCTCAAGGGCTTTTCCAAGGCCTATGACCGCGCCAAGGAACTGACCAAGCCGCTGTAAGGACCGCTAGTCTGGCAAGGTCGCTGCCGGGTGCTGCGCCGTGCCGCTGGCGGCGGCGCGCTCCACGGCGGCCACCAGCGCCAGGGTACGGGCGGCATCCTCGGCACTGACCAGGGGGGCCTCCACGCCCCGCGCGACCCGCACGAAGTGCTCCAGCTGCAGCCGCAGGGCCTCGTCCGGGGCCGCGGCCCGCAGCTCTGTTGCAAGCGGCTGGTGCCAGCCGGCGCCCGGCTCGGCATAGCGCCAGAGGCGCAGCTGCGGCACGCTCAGGGCGCCTTCGGTCCCGGCGAAGAGGTAGCAGGGCTGGTCCGGCTGGTGGGGATAGACCGGATTCTCGCCACTGGTGAGCTCCCAGCTCCAGGGCGCGACGGCGCCGTCACTGGCGGTGAGACTGCCCAGGGCGCCGCTTTCGAATTGCAGGCTGATCACGGCGCTGTCGGCATTGGCGTAGCCGCGCAGGGCGTTGTCGGCGAAGGCCTGGACCTGGCGCACCTCGCCACAGAGATGACGCAGCAGGTCGAGGTCGTGGATCAGGTTGATGAGCAGCATCCCGGCCCCCGCTTCGCGGCGCCAGGCACTCTCGAAATAGCTCTCAGGCTTCTGCAGTTGCCACAGTGCGGTGACGGTGACCAGGCGGCCGATGGCGCCCTGACGCAGCAGCTCGCGGGTCCGCGCGATCAGCGGATTGTGACGACGATGATGACCGACCAGCAGTGGCACGCGCCGGTCGCGCTGGGCGTGCAGCAGCTGAGCCACCTCTTCCGACGTGGTCCCCACTGGCTTCTCCAGCAGCAGCGGGATACCGAGGGCCAGGCAATCCAGGGCGGTGGCGACGTGCAGGGCATTGGGATTGGCGACGATCACCGCTTCCGGGCGCACGGTTTCCAGCAGCTGGCGATGATCGCGGAAATGCGGCACGGCCCATTGCGCGGCCAGCTCGGCCGCCATCGGATCGGGGTCGGCCAGGCCGCACAGCCGGGCACTCGGCACGGCTTGAAGATGATGCAGGTGCTGGCGGCCCATGTTGCCGGCGCCGATGAGGGCGATGCGCAAGGCAGCGACCATGAGAGAACCCCTTGTTATGGTTGTCGAGGTCTCTCGACTCTAAGGGACACCCGGTCGAAGGCGCTACTGCACCGGCAGGAAATTGATGAACAGCAGGCTCTGGGCGTAGTTGACGCCGATGCGCCGGTAGCGCTCGTCCAGCAACTGGGCGAGCAGGTCCAGCCGGGCGACGATCTTGCCGAACTCGGTGGCGAAGCTAAGGTTGCTGCCCTCCTCCGAGATCTCGTTGGCGAACAGCAGCGGTTCGCCCTCGGCGTTCTTGCGCTGGCCGAGCAGCCAGGTGGCCTTCTCGATGTTGCGGGCCGCGTTGTTGACGAAGCGCGCATTCACCACATCGGTGATGTAGAACTCGGTGCGATTGCCGTGGGCCGCGATGATCATGCTGCCGATGGCATAGATGAAGGCACCGACGCGGTCGCCGCGGTAGTCGTCGTCGAGCGCGTAGCTCAGGGCCGCCACGTCCTTGCGTCCGCCCAGCGCAGGGAGGCTGCGCCGCTGCTCGATGGCCAGGCGGATCTCGCGCTCGGCGCTGGCGGCATCGGGCAGGCCGGTCTTCTTCCATTCGGCCGGATTGCGCAGGTAGAGCTTGTTCATCAGCCGATAGAGGCTCTGCAGATTGGCCTGCATGGCGAGGGTAGCCATGCGGTCGGAGCTGGTCTGCAGGAATTCGCTGGGACGGGTCTTGCCGAATTGCCGGGCGATGTCCTGGGCGGACTGGCTGCTACAGCCGGTCAGGCTCGCGAGCAGGAGGCCGATCACACACCCGAGACGGGCGACGGCTGTGAAGGTGGAGGCAGGCATGGGGACTTCGGCGGCTGGGGGCAGCCGAAGGGTAAGGCCTTCCCTGGCCGACCTGCTGTGCGGCAGGCCAAGGAATGGACGTTCTAGCGGTCAGCCGTTGCTGGGGAAGGCGAATTGCGAAGCCTCCTGAGCCTCGCGTTGCGGCCAGCGCTGGGTGATGGTCTTGCGGCGGGTGTAGAAGCGCACACCGTCGGGGCCGTAGGCATGGAGGTCGCCGAACAGCGAGCGTTTCCAGCCGCCGAAGCTGTGGTAGGCCACCGGCACCGGCAGCGGCACGTTGATGCCGACCATGCCCACCTCGATCTGGTCGGCGAACAGCCGCGCCGCTTCGCCGTCGCGGGTAAAGATGCAGGTGCCGTTGCCGTACTCGTGGGCGTTGATCAGGGCGATGCCCTCTGCCAGGCTCTTGACCCGCACCACGCAGAGCACCGGACCGAAGATCTCTTCCTTGTAGATGCGCATCTCCGGGGTGACCTGATCGAACAGGCAGCCCCCGAGGAAGAAGCCTTCTTCGTGGTCGGCAACCTTGAGACTGCGGCCGTCCACCACCAGCTTGGCGCCCGCAGCCACGCCGTCGACGACATAACCGGTGACCTTGTCCAGGTGCGCGCCGGTGACCAGCGGGCCCATGTCCAGGCCGCACTGGGTGCCCGGGCCGACCTTCAGCTTCTCGATCTCCGGCACCAGTCGGGCGATCAGGGCATCGGCGACCTGGTCACCGACGCAGACCGCCACCGAGATGGCCATGCAGCGCTCGCCGCAGGAGCCGTAGGCAGCGCCCATCAGGGCATTGACGGTGTTGCCCAGGTCGGCATCGGGCATGACCACCGCGTGGTTCTTGGCGCCACCCAGGGCCTGGACGCGCTTGCCCTTGGCGGTGCCGCGGGCATAGATGTATTCGGCGATAGGGGTCGAGCCGACGAAGCTCAGCGCCTTGACCTCGGGAGCATCGATCAGGCCGTCCACGGCTTCCTTGTCGCCATGCACCACGTTCAACACGCCCTTGGGCAGACCGGCTTCCTCGAACAGCTGGGCGATGGCCAGGGTGGAGCTGGGATCGCGCTCGCTGGGCTTGAGGATGAAGGTGTTGCCGCAGGCGATGGCCAGCGGATACATCCACAGCGGCACCATGGCCGGGAAGTTGAAGGGGGTGATGCCAGCCACCACGCCCAGGGGCTGGAAGTCGGACCAGGTGTCGATGCTCGGACCGGCGTTGCGGTTGTATTCGCCCTTGAGCAACTCGGGCGCGGCAGTGGCGTATTCGACGTTCTCGATGCCACGGCGCAATTCGCCGGCGGCGTCTTCCAGGGTCTTGCCGTGCTCTTCGCTGATCAGCTGCACCAGGCGCTCTTCGTTGCTTTCCAGCAGCTGCTTGAAGCGGAACAGCACCTGGGCGCGCTTGGCCGGCGGGGTGTTGCGCCAGGCCGGAAAGGCGGCCTGGGCGGCGTCAATGGCCTGCTGCAGGGTGGCCGCATCGGCCAGGGGCACTTCGCGGATGACCGCACCCGTGGAGGGGTTGTAGACCGGTGCGCGGCGGCTGCCACCGTCGACCAGCTGGCCGCCGATGAGATGCTTGAGGCTCATGAAGGGACTCCTTGTACGAGGGATGGGCGCTCCCGCCGGGGAGCGCCGGAAAGGGGATCAGTCGAGGCGATTGAGGACATCACCGACCGCGGCGAAGACGCGGTCCAGGTCTTCGATCCTGGCATTGAAGGTGGGCCCGAACTGCAGGGTGTCGCCACCGAAGCGCACATAGAAGCCGGCCTTCCACAGGGCGATGCCGGCCTCGAACGGGCGGATCACCGCATCGCCGTCGCGCGGGGCGAGTTGCAGGGCACCGGCCAGGCCGCAGTTGCGGATGTCCACCACATGCTTGGCGCCCTTGAGGCCATGCAGCGAGGCTTCGAACTTGGGCGCCAGCTCGGCGGCCTGTTGCACCAGACTCTCACGTTCCATGAGCTCCAGCGCCGCCAGGCCCGCGGCACAGGCCACCGGATGGGCCGAATAGGTGTAGCCATGGGGAAACTCGACCATGTGCTCAGGCGTGGCCTGGTTCATGAAGGTGTCGTAGATGGCGCTGCTGGCGATCACCGCGCCCAAGGGCACGGCGCCGTTGGTGACCTGCTTGGCCACGTTCATGATGTCCGGCGTCACGCCGAAAAATTCGGCGCCGGTGTGACGGCCCATGCGGCCAAAGGCGGTGATGACCTCGTCGAAGATCAGCAGGATGTCGTGCTGGGTGCAGATCTCGCGCAGGCGCTGCAGATAGCCCACCGGCGGCACGATCACCCCGGCCGAACCGGACATGGGCTCGACGATGACGGCCGCGATATTGGAGGCATCGTGCAGCTCGATCAGCTTGAGCAGCTCGTTGGCCAGCTCGACGCCACCGGTCTCGGCCATGCCCCTGGTGAAGGCCATGCCCGGTTGCAGGGTATGGGGCAGATGGTCGACGTCCATGAAGGAGCCATACATCTTCCGGTTGCCGCCGATGCCGCCCAGGCTGGTGCCGGCGATGTTGACGCCGTGGTAGCCGCGAGCCCGGCCGATCAGCTTGGTCTTGGCCGGTTGACCCTTGATGCGCCAGTAGGCCCGCGCCAACTTGACCGAGGTGTCGGCGCTCTCGGAACCCGAGCCGGTGAAGAAGACATGGTCCAGACCCGCCGGGGTCAGCTCGGCCATCTTTTCGGCCAGCTGGAAGGACAGCGGATGGCCGTACTGGAAGCCCGGCGAATAGTCGAGGGTGCCCAGCTGACGCGCCACGGCCTCCTGGATCTCCTTGCGCGAATGACCGGCGCCGCAGGTCCAGAGCCCGGAGAGGCTGTCGTAGATGCGCCGACCCTGGTCGTCGATCAGCCAGCTGCCTTCGGCGGCCACCACGATGCGCGGATCCTTCTGGAAGGCGCGATTGGCGGTGAAGGGCATCCAGTGGGCACGCAGGTTGAGCTGGGCGGCGACAGGTGGGGAAACGGTCAGCGGCTGGTTCATGACGGGGCCTCGGGCGGTGACGGTGAGCCTGCAGAGTGCGCCCAGTCTTGCGTGAGTTAAATGGTTTTTTTCTCGCACATAGGCATCTAAATCCTTACCCAACATTCCGTTTTAAACGGCGGTCGAGAACGATTGGCGAGGGAGAACGACTTCACCTCATCCGGTCGCGAATCGCCTGAAAGCCCCTTTCTAAACACGATTATCCATGCCAACTTGGCACTACTGAAACATCTTGAAACCAACGAATTTGATTAGTAATCAGTAACTTGCTTGAAACACTTTAAGCTGGCCGCCTGCCACCGTAGTCCCGTGGCGCCGAGGCACCCTCGCCTCACCTCTCTTCCCGGCGCGTAGTCCAGCCGGGCGCGGTAGCCTGTCCGCCGTCTCTGCCGCGTAGCCCACTTTCCGCTTTTGCCAACCCGTGCCCCTCTCCCGAGGCAGAGCGCGCGGTTCAGCTATTCCTCAAGGAAACCTCTCCCATGCTGATTCAGCTCAACTGGATCCGCGGCCTGGCGGCCGTTCTCATCGTTTTTCACCACATGACCGTGGGCAGCTACCAGACCACCGAGCACCAGCAGATCGCCCTGAATCTGCTGTCGCTGGAAACCACCTGCATCTTCGTCGCCCTCTCGGGCTTCTTCTTTCGCTACAACCTCGGCAAATACAGCTACCAGGTCTATCTGGGCAAGAAGCTGCAGAACGTCATCCTCCCCTATCTGCTGATCTCGATCCCCGCCGTGCTGCTCTATGTCTCCGGACTCAAGCAGGAACACGAGTGGATCGACATGAACGCCTTCCATGACTGGCCGCCCTTCGCCCAGACCGCCCTGCTGCTGGCCACTGGCGCCCACCTGGGTCCGCTGTGGTTCATTCCGGCGCTGACGCTGATCTTCCTGCTCGCGCCGGCCCTGGAGTGGATCGTCAAGCGTGGCCTGCTACCGGCGGCGACCATGGTCGGCCTGCTGTATTTCCTGGTATCCGATCGCCCGGCCAATGACGCCGATCCGCTGCTGGCGGCACTGCATTTCCTGCCGATCTACCTCTGCGGCATGCTGGCCTGCGAACAGCGCGAGCGACTGCAACGGCCCCAGGCGCGTTACTGGCTGCTGGCGGCCTTGGTGCTGATGAGTGGCGCGGCAGTGCTCGACAGCGCCTTCTACGGGCTGCAGAAACTGGCACTGTGCCTGTTGCTGTTCGCTGTCTTCAGCCAGAAGGTCAAGGCACCGGGATACGCCGAGAGCCGCCTGACCAAGGGCATGGCCCTGCTGGGCGCCTACAGCTTCGCCATCTACTTCCTGCACGGCTATCTCGCCGGCGCCTATCGCGTGCTGGGTCGCCTACTGGGTGAGCAGAACTTCGCCCAGTACCTGGGCACCCGCCTATGCCTGACGCTGATCACCCTGCTCTGCTGCATCGCCGCGGTCTGGGTGGTCAAGCAGGTCACCCGGCAGCGCAGCCGGGTCCTGATCGGCGCCTGAAACCGGTCGCTGGCGCCGCTCCCGACGGCGCCTTATGCTGTCCCGCATTTGCGGTGGCAGCCATGAAGACGACGCGCAAGGCCCTGCTCGCCCAGGTCGGCGATTTCGAGATCCGCCTGCTGCGACTGTTCAAGACGGTGGTGGAATGCGGCAGCTTCACCGCCGCCGAAGGCCGGCTGGGCATCACCCGCTCGGCCATCAGCCTGCACATGAACGACCTGGAAAAACGCCTCGGCATGCGCCTCTGCCAGCGCGGACGCGCCGGCTTCTCCCTGACCGACGAAGGCCGCGAGGTGCTCAAGGCCAGCCAGTCGCTGTTCGCCGCCCTGGAAGGCTTTCGCAGCGAGGTCAACCAGCTGCACCAGCACCTGCGTGGCGAGCTGAACCTGGGCATCATCAACAATCTGGTGACCCAGCCGCGCATGCGCATCACCCATGCGCTGGCCGCGCTCAAGCGCGCCGCGCCGGGCGTGGTGGTCAACATCGGCATGACCCTGCCCGGCGAGATCGAGACCGGCGTGCTCGACGGCCACCTGCACCTGGGCGTGCTGCCGCTGATCAATGCCCTGGCCGGGCTGGACTACCTGCCACTCTACGAAGAGCGCGCCCTGCTCTATTGCAGCCGCAGCCATCCACTGTTCGAGGTGGCCGACGCGGCGCTGGACGACGGCCTCCTGGCCGCTCAGGACGCCGTCGGCCCCAATCACCTCCTCAACCAGGACGGCCACGAGCGCCATGCCGCGCTGAACTGCACGGCACGCGCCTCGGATCGCGAAGGCGTGGCCTTTCTCATCCTCACCGGCTGCTACATCGGCTACCTGCCCGACCACGTCGCCCAACCCTGGGTGACCCAGGGTCAGTTGCGCGCCCTGAATCCCGAGCGCTTCCACTTCGACACCACCCTGGCCGCCGTTACCCGCAAGGGCCGGCGACCGAATCTGGTGCTGGAGCGCTTTCTCGAAGCCCTGGCCGAGACCGTCTAGTTGGCGCTGCGGGTCGGGCGGACGACGATCTCGTTGACGTCCACGTCGTCCGGCTGCTCGAGGGCGTAGCGTACCGCGCGGCCGATGGCGTCGGGTTGCAGGGCAATGGCGCGATAGTCGTCCATCATCGCCCGCGCCGCGGGATCGGTGATGGTGGAAGCCAATTCGCTTTCCACCACACCCGGGTGGATGCAGGTGACCCGCAGATCGTCGCGCTCTTGGCGCAGTCCCTCGGAGATCGCCCGCACCGCGTGCTTGGTGGCGCAATAGACCGCCGCCGTGGGCACCACCGACAGCGCACCGATGGAGCCCAGGTTGATGATGTGCCCGGCGCCACGAGCGGTGAATTCCGGCAGCACCGCGGCGATGCCGTTGAGCACGCCCTTGATGTTGACGTCGACCATCTGCATCCACTCTTCGGTCTTGAGCGAGGCCATGGGCGACAGCGGCATGATCCCGGCGTTGTTGACGATGACGTCCACCCGCCCCCAGCGCTCGCGAGCCGCCTGGGCGAAGGTGGCCACGTCGGCGCTGTCGGTGACGTCCAGCCGGCGGCAGGCGGCCTCGCCACCCGCGGCGTTGATCTCGGCCGCCAGGGCCTCCAGCCGTTCGCTGCGGCGTGCGCCGAGCAACAGCTTGCAGCCGGCCGCGCCCAGTTCGCGGGCGATGCCCGCGCCTATGCCACTGGAGGCGCCGGTGATGAGTACGACCTTGTCGATAGCCATGTAGTGTTCCTCTTGAAGGGAGTGGTTTGCCTGGACGACCTGCTGGTCGGCTGCGTGCCCTTCCAGGCTTGCCACTACCTTAGCGAAGGCTCATTGTCGTGATAATTCCCCTGATCTTGACTGCCATAGTTAGCCGGACTTACCAATGCACACCGATCTGAATCTGCTCAAGGTCTTCGTCGTGGTGGCCACCGCCGACAATTTCCGCGTGGCTGCTGATCGCCTGGGCGTCAGCCGCTCTGCGGTGAGCCAGGCCATCCGCCGTCTGGAAGACGAACTGGGCAGTTCGCTGGTGCAGCGCACCACCCGCAGCGTGCGCCTGACCGAGGCTGGCGAACGCCTGCAACGGCAGATTGCCGGCCCCCTGGCCGGTCTGCTGGGCGCCCTGGAAGACGCCAGCCACGCCGGTCCACCACGAGGGTTGTTACGGGTCGCGGTCACGTCCATCGCCGAACGCTTTCTCGATGGGCCGCTGCTGGCCAGCTTCGTCGAGGCCTATCCTGAGGTGACTCTGGACATCACCGTCACCGACGAGGAATTCGATATCGTCGCGCGTGGTTTCGATGCCGGCGTACGGCTGGGCGAGGTGATAGAGCAGGACATGATCGCCATTCCGGTGACCGGACCGCAGCGCGAAGTGGCGGTGGCGACCCCTGGCTATTTCACCCGTCATGGCCGGCCCCGGCACCCGCGCGAACTGGCGGATCATCGCTGCATCGGCTGGCGCCCGGCCCCGGAAGTGGCGCCCTGGCGCTGGGAATTCAGCGAGAACGGTCGCGCCTTCGATGTGGCCGTCGCGCCACGGATCACCACCAACGACATGCTGCTGATGGTGCGCACCGCCCTGGCCGGAGGCGGCATCACCTTTGGCATGGAGGACACCTTCCGCCCCTATCTGGCGCGGGGTGAAGTGGAGCGGGTGCTGGAAGACTATCTGCCGCCCTTTCCCGGCTTCTACCTCTACTATCCGAACCGCCACAACCTGGCGCCCAAGCTGCGGGCGCTGGTGGAGCATGTGCGGGGGTATCGGGAGGAGAACGAGGGGTAGGCCGGAGGAGAGGGACGCCCGCCTGACCCCGCGTAGGGTGGAAAACGGCGCAGCCTTTTCCACCTGGTGCGAGAGCGAGCCATGTTGGGCTTCGGCGATGGAGCCGCCTCAACCCAACCTACGCGTCTTGTAGGTCGGGTTGCGCGCAGCGAAGCCCGACATCACCCACCAGACCGTAGCGTGGAAAACGGTGCAGCCTTTTCCACCCGGTGCGAGAGCAAGCCATGTTGGGCTTCGGCGATGAAGCCGCCTTAACCCAACCTACGCGTCTTGTCGGTTGGGTTGAGCGCAGCGAAGCCCGACATCACCCACCAGACCGTAGCGTGGAAAACGGTGCAGCCTTTTCCACCTGGTGCGAGAGCAAGCCATGTTGGGCTTCGGCGATGAAGCCGCCTCAACCCAACCTACGCGTCTTGTAGGTTGGGTTGAGCGCAGCGAAGCCCAACATCACGAACCAGACCGTCGCGTGGAAAACGGCCCAGCCTTTTCCATCTGACGTGAAGGCAGGCCATGTCGGGCTTCGGCGATGGAGCCGCCTCAACCCAACCTACGCGTCTTGTAGGTTGGGTTGAGCGCAGCGAAGCCCAACATCACCCACCAGACCGTCGCGTGGAAAACGGCGCAGCCTTTTCCACCTGGTGCAAGAGCGAGCCATGTTGGGCTTCGGCGATGGAGCCGCCTCAACCCAACCTACGCGTCTTGTAGGTTGGGTTGAGCGCAGCGAAGCCCAACATCACCCACCAGACCGTCGCGTGGAAAACGGCGCAGCCTTTTCCATCTGATGCGAAGGCAGGCCATGTCGGGCTTCGGCGATGGAGCCGCCTCAACCCAACCTACGCGTCCTGTAGGTTGGGTTGAGCGCAGCGAAGCCCAACATCACCCGCCTGCCTGCCAGCAGCTCTCCAGAATCCACCGATCGATGGCCTGGGCCAGGCCGTCTTCCTGGTTGCTGGCGGTGACCCGGTCGGCCGCCTCCCGCACCGCCGCCCCGGCCTGGCCCATGGCGATGGCCAGACCAGCCTGGTGGAACATGGGCACGTCGTTGCTGCCATCGCCGATGGCCGCGGTGCGCGCCACGGGCACGCCCGCAGCCTGGGCCAGTTCGATGAGGGCATCGCCCTTGTTGGCCTTGGGATGGGTGATGTCGAGGTAATAGAGCTGGGAGCGCAGTACCGTGGCGCCCTCCCCCAGCCGCTCGCCCAGCTCACCCTCCAGGGCTTCGAGGCCGGCGTGATCGCTACCGGCGGCAACGATCTTGTCGACGCGATCCAGGTAGGGTTCGAAGGATTCCACCACGGTCGGCCCATACCCCAGCGCCCGAGTCTCACGCGGAACGTAGGCGCCCTGTCCATCGCGCGTCAGCCAGAGGTCGTCGGCGAACAGCCAGATCTCGAAGGCTTCACGGTCCAGGCGGTCCAGCACCTGACGGGTGACCTGCTCCGCCAGGCGATGGGCGCGGATCAGGGTACCGTCCGCCTCCACCAGATTGCCGCCATTGAAACCGGCCACCGCCTGATGAATGCCCAGTTGCCGTACCAGCGGCAGCAGCGCCCGCGGCGGGCGGCTGCTGACCAGGGTGATGGCCTTGCCGGCCGCCTGTAGCCGTTTGACGGCGGCGATCACCGCCTCGCTCAGGCTCTTGTCGTCACGCACCAGGGTGCCGTCGATATCCGACACCAGCAGGTCGATGGGGATCAGGTCAGCGGATGCCATGAGCGGCCGTCCTTCTGCAGGAGTTCATCGGCACCGGCGGGACCGGCACTGCCCGCGGCGTAGCTTTCCACCGCGCCGCCCTGTTGCCAGGCGTCGAGGATGGGTTGCACGGCGCGCCAGCCGTTCTCGATGTTGTCGGCGCGCTGGAACAGGGTCTGGTCGCCGATCAGGGAATCGTAGATCAGGGTTTCGTAGCCGGTGGAGGGCTGCATCTCGAAGAAGTCGCTGTAGGCGAAGCCCATGCGGATGTTCTCCAGCTCCACCAGCGGTCCCGGGCGCTTGGCGTGGAAGTCGAACCACATGCCTTCGTCGGGCTGGATCTGGATGATCAGGTAATTGGGCCGCATCCGGTCGATCTTGGTATCGCGGAATTGCGCATAGGGCGCGTGCTTGAAGCAGATGGCGATCTCGGTATCGCGCGCGGTCAGGCGCTTGCCGGTGCGCAGGTAGAAGGGCACCCCGGCCCAGCGCCAGTTGTCGACGAACAGCTTGAGTGCCACATAGGTCTCGGTCTGGCTCTGCGGATCGACCCGCTCTTCCTCGCGATAGCCTTTGACGGGCTTGTCGTTCATCGTCCCGGCGGTGTACTGGCCACGTACCGAATTGGCCAGGGCCTCTTCGGGGGTCTGGGGACGGATGGCGCCGACCACCTTGGCCTTCTCGTCACGCACCGAGGTGGCATTGAAGGATGCCGGCGGCTCCATGGCGACCATGGCCAGCAGCTGGAACAGGTGGTTGGGCACCATGTCCCTCAGGGTGCCGGTCTTCTCGTAGAAATCGCCGCGCGACTCCACGCCCACGGTCTCGGCCGCGGTGATCTGCACATGGTCGATGTAGTGATTGTTCCAGAACGACTCGAACAGCGCATTGGAAAAACGGCTGACCAGGATGTTCTGCACCGTCTCCTTGCCCAGGTAGTGGTCGATCCGATAGATCTGCTTTTCTTCCATGTTCGCCAGCAGGCGCTGGTTGAGCGCCTGGGCACTGGCCAGGTCGGCACCAAAGGGCTTTTCCACCACCAGTCGGCGATAGGCGTCTTCACGCTCCTCCAGCAGCCCGGCCTTGCCGAGGCGCTCGGCCACGTCGCCAAAGAAGCGGGCGGCGGTGGCCAGGTAGAAGACCGCGTTGTCGGTGTCGGCCTGGGCGATGCGCTCGCTTACCGCCTGATAGGTGGCGTCTTCGAGGAAGTCACCCTGCAGATAGTGGATGCGCCCGCGCAGCTGGCCCCACAGATCGGCATCCAGCGCCTCGTCCCGGGACTTGCCCTTGGCTTCGGCCTGATCGCGGATGAAGGCTTCCAGCCGGTCGGCGAAACCTTCGTCGGTGTTGGGGTTGTGGTCGACACCGATGATCTGGGTACGGTCGTCGAGCAGACCGTCACGCAGGAGGTTGTACAGCGAGGGGATCAGCAGTCGTTTGACCAGATCGCCATTGGCGCCGAACAGAAAGAGCGTGGCTGGCGGCGCGGTGGGCGCCTTGGTGCAGGAGCGGCGCTCCTGGGCGGCGGTGCTGGGAGTAACGGCAGGAGAATCGGTCATGACAGGGCCTTATCCACGAGGGCGGCTGATGCCGTCCCCCGGGACGCGGCCCGTGGCCGCTCCACAGGGGAACGGCCGGGGTTTTATTGCGGGATTTCGACGTGGCCGCCAAAGCCGAAGCGCATGGCCGACAGCAGCTTGTCGGCGTAGGTGGCTTGCTGGCGGGAACGGAAGCGCGCATAGAGGGCGGCGGACAGGACATTGACCGGCACCGCTTCCTCGATGGCCGCCTCGATGGTCCAGCGGCCTTCGCCGCTGTCGGCTACCGAACCGGAGAACTTCTCCAGTTCAACGTCGCCGGCCAGGGCCTGGGCGGTCAGGTCCAGCAGCCAGGAAGACACCACGCTGCCACGGCGCCAGACTTCGGCGATGTCGGCCAGGTCCAGGTCGAAGCGCTCGTCTTCCGGCAGCTTGTCGCTGTTCTTCATCTTGAGGATGTCGAAGCCTTCGGCGTAGGCCTGCATCAGGCCGTACTCGATGCCGTTGTGCACCATCTTGACGAAATGACCCGAGCCGGCCGGACCGGTGAAGATAAAGCCACGCTCGGCACGTTCGTCCGGGGCATTGCGGCCGCGGGTACGCTCGATGCTGCCGTAGCCGGGGGCCAGGGCTTCGAAGATGGGCTCCAGGCGCTCCACGGCCTCGGACTTGCCGCCGATCATCATGCAGTAGCCACGCTCCAGGCCCCAGACACCGCCGGAGGTGCCGACGTCGACATAGTCGATGCCCTTCTCGGCCAGGGTCTTGGCGCGACGGATGTCGTCCTTGTAGTAGGTGTTGCCGCCATCGATGATGACGTCACCGGGAGCCAGGCGGTCGGCCAGCTCGGCGATGGTCTGTTCGGTCGGCGCACCCGCCGGCAGCATGACCCAGATGGCCCGCGGCTGTGCCAGGGCGGCAATGACGCCATCCAGGCTGTCAGCGGTAATGGCGCCTTCCTTGCCGAGGCCGGCTACGGTTTCGGCACTGCGGTCGTAGACCGCGACTTCATGCCCATGCTTCATCAAACGCCGTGCGATGTTGCCGCCCATGCGGCCCAGTCCGATGATTCCCAATTGCATGCTGATGACTCCTTGAGGTCAGGCGACCGCCGCCTCGACCAGTTCGACGATTTGTTGCAGGCCGGCGTCGATGTCGCCGCCCTTGATATGCACGCGCAGATAGCGCCGTCCCCGTTCGGCCAGCACCTCGAGGTCGCCTTTGGCCTGGGCGGCCTCGACGACACCAAAGCTCAGACTCCGCCCTGGAATCTGCAGGTCGTTCTGGGCATCGGCGGTAATCTGGATGAACACACCCGAGTTGGGACCACCCTTGTAGGCCTGTCCGGTGGAGTGCAGGAAACGGGGGCCGAAGCCGCCGACGGTCGCTACGCGCTTGCTGTCGCGAATGCTATCACGCATGGCGCCCAAGGCCTCCTCGTGCACGGCGTTGCGCTCGAGATAGGCCAGCACGGCGAGATAGTCGCCAGGCTGCAGGCGTGCCAGGTGCGCCTTGATCGCCGCGCGGGCGGTGTCCTGCCCCTGCAGGTCGGCATCGCCGAACAGCGTCAGCGTGCCCTCCTCCAGCAGCGGCTCGTCGCCGGCCAGACGACCCTCGCGCTCGTAGCCATCGGTAAGGGCACGGGTCTTGATCTTGCTGGCTTCCACGTCGGGCTGATCAAAGGGATTGATGCCGATGACGGCACCGGCCACCTCGGTCGCCACCTCCCAGCGGAAGAATTCCTGGCCGATCAGTTGGGCACGGGCGAGGCGGATGTCCACCACCGGATGCCCGGCCGCGGCCAGCGCCTGCAGGCGACTATCGCGCTCGGCGTCTTCCTCGCCGGCCAGCACCAGGCTGACGAACACCCGGTCCCTACCGTAGACGGCTGGCTCTCCGAGGGGCTCAAGGTCTACCGGGATGATGCCCTTGCCCTGCTTGCCGGTGCTCTCGGCGAGCAGCTGCTCCAGCCAGGCGCCCAGACTGGCGACACCTGGTGACGCGATCAGCGTGACCTTGTCGCGTCCGGCACGCACCGCCTCGCCCAGGACCACGCCCAGGCGGATGCCGGGATTGATGGCCGGCGGCGCACTGGGGCTGCAGGCCAGCACCATGGGCTGGGTCACCTGGAAGAAGTCGGCCACCGAATGGCCAAGCAACGCCAGGGGCACCATGCCGAACACTGACAGCACTGAGTAGCGCCCACCGATATGGGGGTCGCCCTGGAAGATGGCGCGATAGCCCTCAGCCGTGGCACTGGCTTCGAGCTTGGAACCCGGATCGGTGATGGCGACGAAGCGCCGCCGGGCCTCTTCCGCACCCAGCGCCTGCTCGACGGCCTTGTGGAAGTAGGCCCGCAGGATTTCCGGCTCCAGGGTCGAGCCGGATTTGCTCGATACCAGGAACAGCGTCCTGTGCAGGTCCAGTTGTTCCTCCAGTGCAGCGATCTGCGCCGGATCGGTGGAATCCAGTACCTTGAGCGTAAGTCCGCCTTTGGCGGTACCCAGAGTGTTGGACAGGACTTCCGGACCCAGGCTCGAACCGCCCATGCCCAGCAGCACCACGGTATCCAGGCCCTCTTGGCGCGCCGCTTCAGCCAGGGCTTCCAGCGCCTGGGGATCAGCCTGACGACCCTGGGCCGCGGCCAGCCAACCGACCCACTGGTCTTCGTCACGACCGGTCCAGAGCGAGGCGTCGCCCTGCCAGAGCCGGCGCGACCAGCCTTCACGCCGCGCCTCTTCCAGCCGGGCCTCGACGGCTTCATGCAGATCCTGTGGCAGACGATAGTCCGCGGCATTCAGGCGTTCGCCGAGAAAATCGAGGCGCTTCTGGCCAACCGCACCCAGAAGCGCATCGGCGGCATCTTCGAATTGCCGGGCGCCGTCCTTGACCAGCCGCCTGGCCACGCCATCGAGATCCAGGCCGAAACGGACAGTGGCATCCACGACACGCTGCGCGGCTTCGATGTCGGTGCTCAGCATGGGGGCTGCCGTGCCATGGTCGCGGAAGGCGTCCATGGTCTTGGGCGGCATGGTGTTGACGGTATCGGGACCGATCAGCTGATCGACATACAGCGTATCGGGATAGGCGGGATTCTTGGAGCCGGTAGACGCCCATAGCAGTCGCTGCGGATGAGCGCCCTTGGCTTCCAGCACCTTCCAGCGCGGCGACTGAATCAACCGTAGATAGTCTTGATAGGCCAGCTTGGCGTTGGCGATGGCGATCTTGCCACGCAGCCCGCCCAGCTCGGCGTCCTCGCCCTTGCGCTCGTCGATCAGCTTGTCCAGCACGCCATCGACCCGGCTGATAAAGAAGCTCGCCACGCTGGCGAGACGGGAAATGTCTTCACCGCGATGCAGGCGGGCTTCCAGACCGGCGATATAGGCCTCCGCCACCGCCATATAGGCGTTGCGATCAAACAGCAGGGTCACATTGACGTTGATCCCCTCTTCGATCAGTTTGCGGATGGCCACGGCACCCTCGGGCGTACCCGGCACCTTGACCATGAGATTGGGCCGGTCCACCGCCTGCCAGAGGCGGCGCGCCTCTTCCAGGGTGGCACGGGTATCCAGCGCCAGATAGGGCGAGACCTCCAGGCTCACGTAGCCATCGCGGCCTTCGAGGCGATCGTAGACCGGCCGCAGGATGTCGGCGGCCTGCTGGATGTCCTCGATCGCCAGATGCTCATAGACATCCACCGGCTCGGCATCGGCCTTTTTCAGAAAGGCCTCGAGGCTGGCATCGTAGTCACTGCCGTGGCCCATGGCCTTCTCGAAGATCGAAGGGTTGGAGGTGACACCGGTGAGGCCGTCACGCTCGATCAGCTTTTGCAGCTCACCCTTGGCGAGGAATTCGCGGCTGACGAAGTCGAGCCAGACCGCCTGGCCCTGCTCCGTCAGCTGTTTGAGTGGATTGCTCATGTGGCGCTCCCTTTACGTTGCGCCTGTTCCTTGGCCAGCTTGACCACGTTTTCCACGGTGTAGCCATATTTCGCCTGCAGCTTGCCGATGGGCGCTGAGGCACCAAAGGTGCTCATGGTGACCGAGGCGCCCTTGCGACCGATGAAGCGGTGCCAGCCCATGGAGCCACCCTGTTCGATAGCGACCCGGCCGAGAACCGCGTCGGGTAGTACGGATTGCTTGTAGGCCTCGTCCTGCTCCTCGAACAGCTCCCAGCTCGGCATAGAGACGACCCGCGCCTTAATACCCTCGCTCGTGAGCTGCTCATAAGCCTGGACCGCCAGGCCCAGCTCGCTGCCGGTGGCCATGAGAATCACCTGGGGCGTATCACCACCACTATCGGCGACTACGTAGGCACCCTGGGCCACGCCTTCGGCGCTGGCGTACTTGCTGCGATCCAGGGTCGGCAGCGGCTGGCGCGACAGCACCATGCACGAAGGCCGATTGGTCTGCTGCAGGGCGATCTTCCAGGCCTGCACCGCTTCGTTGGCATCGCCCGGACGCAGGGTCAGCAGGCCCGGCGTGGCACGCAGCTGCGCCAGCTGCTCGATGGGCTGGTGAGTGGGGCCGTCTTCGCCCACACCGATGGAGTCGTGAGTGAAGACGAACACCACCGGCAGCTCCATGATCGAAGCCAGGCGGATCGGCGGCTTCATGTAGTCGCTGAACACCAGGAAGGTGGCGGTGAAGCTACGCAGGTAGCAGAGCGCCATGCCATTGGCGATGGAGCCCATGGCGTGCTCGCGAATGCCGAAGTGCATGTTGCGCCCGGACGGCTCACGGGCGGAGAAGCTGCCCGCGCCATCGAACTTGAGATTGGTCTTGGTGGACGGCGCCAGGTCCGCCGCGCCGCCGACCAGCCAGGGAATATTCTGGGCAAAGGCATTGAGCGCCTTGCCACCGGACTCGCGGGAGGCCACGCCCTTGGCATCGGTATCAAAGCTGGGCAGCTTGGCGTCCCACCCTTCCGGCATCTCACCGGCGCGCATGCGCTGGAGTTCATCGGCGCGGGTCGGATCGTCCTGACGCAGGCGATCGAAGGCACGGTTCCAGTCTTCGTAAAGACCGCTGGCCCGCTCCAACAGGGCATCGCGCAGGTGGTGACGGGCGTCGTCGGGCACCAGGAAGTCGGCATCCTCGGGCCAGCCATAAGCCTTCTTCGCCAGCTTGATCTCGTCCGCCCCCAGGGGCTCGCCGTGGGCCGCCGCGGTGTTCTGCTTGTTGGGCGCGCCGTAGCCGATCAGGCTGTCGACCACGATCAGGGTCGGTTTGCCGGTGTTGCCCTTGAAGCGATGCAGGGCAGCGGCCAGGGCCTCGGCGTCATTGGCATCCTTGACGTGCAGGGTGTGCCAGCCATAGCCACGGAAGCGTTCGGCCACGTCTTCACTGAAAGCCAGCTCGGTGTGGCCTTCGATGCTGATGGTGTTGTTGTCGTAGATCCAGCAGAGGTTATCCAGACCCAGGTGACCGGCCATGGAGGCCGCCTCGCCGGTGACGCCTTCCATCATGTCGCCATCGCCGCAGAGCACGTAGACGTCATAGTCGAACAGGGTCACGCCCGGCTGGTTGAAGCGTGCGGCCAGCCACTTCTGCGCCAGCGCCATGCCCACGCTGTTGCCGCAGCCCTGCCCCAGCGGACCGGTGGTGGTCTCGATGCCGGTGGTCATGCGGTACTCGGGATGGCCCGGGGTCTTGGAATCCAGCTGGCGGAACTGCTTGATGTCGTCGAGGCTGACTGCTTCCTTGCCGGTGGCGGTGCCGTGCTCGTCGATTTCCTTGACGCCCGCCAGGTGCAGCAGCGAATAGAGCAGCATGGAGGCATGGCCGACCGACAGCACGAAGCGGTCGCGGTTGGGCCAGTCCGGATGCTCGGGGTGATAGCGGAGGAAGCGGCTCCACAGCGTGTGCCCGACCGGGGCCAGGGCCATCGGCGTACCAGGGTGGCCGGAGTTGGCCTTCTGCACCGCGTCCATGGACAGGGTACGGATGGTATTGATGACAAGCTGGTCGGCGTTGGAGCTGGAAGGTGCGGTGGAACCCATGGCAAGCGTCCTCGTGCTGGCAGGCGCGCCACCCGCGGCGAAAACGGCAAACACCGTCCGTGAAACCGTTTTCAGCAAAGGCGGCGCCTAAGAGAAGAAAGCAAAGCGGCCGGACAGGGTCCGGGGCGGCGGGGGCATGCATCCTCTGCGACCCCACGTCGCAGTCGCGATCCTTTCTCTAGAACAGCACGCCAGAGGGTTGGTTCCGCACGGGTAGATAGCCGGCTATCGACTTGCCCGCTCAGTAGTCGCCGGCGAGGGCCAGCTCGACATCCACGCCGGCGTCGCGCATCTGCGCCAGCTTGTACCTGAGGGTACGCGCACTGATGCCGAGGCGCTCGGCGGTCTCCTTGCGGCGGCCGCGTTCGGCCCTGAGGGTATCGAGGATCACCTGGAATTCCCGATCGCGCAGATCGGCGTCCAGGGGACGTACGTCATCACCAACGCCGGTCGCTGGCACAGGCGCGGCGGCAGGCTTCAGGGATACCCCGGTCGCCAACCAGTGCAGCCCGAAGTCCTCGGCCTGCAGCTGGTGGCCCGGTTGCAGGATCAGCGCCCGCTGCACGGCATTGTCCAGTTCGCGCACGTTGCCCGGCCAGGGATGCTCGGCCAACGCCTGGCGCGCGGCAGGGCTCAGGACCGGTGCCGGACGATTCATCCGCGCGGCCTGGACCGCCAGCAGTCGTTCGGCCAGGGGCACGATATCGGCCGGTCGCTGGCGCAGCGGCAGCCAGGCCAGCGGAAACACCGACAGACGATAGAAGAGGTCTTCGCGGAAGCGCCCGGCGGCCACCTCCTCCGCCAGCTTGCGGTTGCTGGTGGCCACCACGCGGATGTCCAGCGCCAACGGCTTGCGCGCGCCGACCCGCTCCACCTCGCGCTCCTGCAGGACTCGCAGCAGCTTGGCCTGCAGGCCCAGCGGCAGCTCGGAAATCTCGTCCAGCAGCAGGGTGCCGCCCTGGGCCAGCTCGAACTTGCCGGGCTGGGCGGCGATGGCGCCGGTGAAGGCGCCCTTCTCGTGCCCGAAGAGGATGGCCTCGAGCAGGTGATCAGGAATGGCCGCGCAATTGACCGCCACGAAGGGGCCATCCGCCCGCGCCGATTGATCGTGGATGAAGCGCGCCAGCACCTCCTTGCCGGTGCCCGACTCGCCGGTGATGAGCACCGTGGCCTCGCTCCGGGCGACCCGGCTGGCCAGCTCCAGCAGTTGCCGACTCTGGGGATCGGCCGCCACCGGCTGGCGAGAACCGGGCATGCGCCGTCCCTGTGGGCAGCAGCGCGCCAGGGTCTCCAGCAACAGGCGCGGCTCGAAGGGCTTGACCAGATAATCCGTCGCCCCGCTGCGCATGGCCTCGACGGCGCGCTCGATGCTGCCGAACGCGGTCATCAGCAGCACCGGTAGCGCCGGATCGCGCACGCGGATACTGGCCAGCAATTGATGCCCATCGATACCCGGCATGTTGACGTCGCTGATCACCAGGCCGAAGGGTTCCTCGGCCAGCGCCAGCAACGCCGCCTCGCCGCTGTCCACGGCGCGATAGCGATAGCCGCCGAGCTCCAGGGTGTCGGCCAGGGCTTCGCGCAGGGCGCGATCGTCTTCCACCAGCAGGATGGGCAGGGTCATGCCGGGATCTCCTCGCCCGCCAGCAGCGGCAGGATGAAGGTCACCAGCGTGCCGCGCCCCAATCGGGAGCGCACGGTAAGCCGCCCGCCATGGGCCTTGGCCATCGCCAGGGCGACCGGCAGGCCGAGACCGGTGCCGGTGGTCTTGGTGCTGAGAAAGGGTTCGCCCAGACGCTGCTGGACCGCCTGCGGGATGCCGGGACCGCTGTCGCTGATCGCCAGGCGCAACTCCCCGTCACGACGATGGAGATGCACCTTGAGTCGTCCCGGGCGGCCACTGCCGGCCATGGCCTGCAGGGCGTTGTGGATGAGGTTCAAGGCGGCGCCCACCAGCATGTCGCGGTTGCAGGTGAGCAGCCCACCCTGGGCATCGAGTTGCCAGCGCACGGGGCAGTCACCGAGATGCGGGTTCGCGGCCTCGCGCAGGGCAGCGAACAGCGCGGCGGGCGTCAGCCGATCCGCCAGCGGCAGTTCGCCCCGGGCGAATACCAGCATGTCGCGGACCTGGTTCTCCAGTTCGTGCAGCCGCTCCTTGAGCCGGCTGGCGAAACGCTGCTGTTGCGCCAGCGCCAGACCACCCTCCTCCAGATGGCTGGCATAGAGCAGCGCCGCGGTCAGCGGGGTACGGATCTGATGGGCGAGCGAGGCCATGGTCCGTCCCAGTGCCGAAAGCCGCTCATGCCGCGCCAGCTCGCCTTGCAGGTGGCGGGTTTCGGTAAGGTCGTTGAGCAGCACCAGTTGCCCCGGCTCGCCATCCAGGGAGCGGATGGCGATGGACAGGCGTCGGCCGTCGCGCAGGGACACCTCGTGGCCATCGTCATGGCGCGGCGCAAAGGCCCGCGCGATCACCGTACGCCACAGCTCGCCGGCCAGGGGTTCGCCGAGCAGGGCCTCCGCCACCGGGTTGGCGTCGCGCACGCGTCCGGCGCCGTCCAGCACCACGATGCCGGCGGGCAGCACATCGAGCAGATTCTGCAGCCGGCTGGCCAGGCGTTCCTTTTCCGCCAGCTCCTGCAGGCGCTGGGCGGACACCCACTCCAGTTCGCCCTGCAGCGAATTCATCCGGGCTTCGAGCAACTGGAAGGATTCGCTCAGCTGGCGCGACATCTGCCCCAGGGCTTCGCGGGCCTGCGCCGAGGCGGAGGCCTCCACGACAGCGTCGGCAGGGACAGCGGAAGAAAGGGCTTGCGCAGGCATCGGCTGGGGCTCACGACGGACAATTGACATTGTCCGGGCTGGAGCAAGACCCATGCCGCCCTGGCGCCAAAGCGCCGTAGGGTGGAAAACGGCGCAGCCTTTTCCACCCACTTGCAGCATTACAAAGTAGAAGGTGGATGAGGCTGCGCCGTCATCCACCCTACCTCGATACGCTCAGCATCGCTGAAGGTGCACTAGATCTCTTCGTCGAACTCGTCGTCGCGGCGCCCCATGCCGTACTTGCGCATCTTCTCGACCAGGGTGGTCCGGCGGATGCGCAGACGCTCGGCGGCCCGCGCCACGACGCCACCGGCATCGTCCAGCGCCTGCTGGATAAAGCTCTTTTCCAGGTTGGCCAGGTAGTCCTTGAGATCCAGCCCTTCGCTGGGCAGCAGTGCCGAAGAAGACACCTCGAGGGTCCCGATCCCGGCCATGGCCTCGCGCTCCTGCAATTCCTCGCGCAGGGATTCGACCATGGGATCGGCTTCGTCTTCCACATAGCGGAACTTGAGCGGCAACTCGGCCACGCCGATGACGCCATAGGGATGCATGATCGCCATGCGTTCCACCAGGTTGGCCAGTTCACGGACGTTACCCGGCCACTCGTGGCGGCACAGCGACATGATGGCGGCCGAGTTGAAGCGGATGGAGCCACGCTTCTCGTGCTCCATCCGGGCGATCAGTTCGTTGATCAGCAGGGGGATGTCTTCACCGCGCTCGCGCAGGGGCGCCATGTCGATGGGGAAGACATTGAGACGGTAGTAGAGGTCTTCGCGGAAGGTGCCCGCGGCGATCATCTGCTCCAGGTTCTTGTGGGTCGCCGCGATGATGCGCACGTCCACGCTCTGGGTCTTGTTGCTGCCCACTCGCTCGTAGGTCCGTTCCTGCAGCACCCGCAGCAGCTTCACCTGCATGGGCAGCGGCATGTCGCCGATCTCGTCAAGGAACAGGGTGCCGGTGTTGGCCAGTTCGAAGCGACCGGCGCGGCTGGTGATGGCGCCGGTGAAGGCGCCCTTCTCATGGCCGAACAGCTCGCTTTCCAGCAACTCGGCGGGAATGGCGCCGCAATTGACCGGCACGAAGGGTGCCTCGCGACGCTTGGAGTGGAAATGCAGATTGCGCGCCACCACTTCCTTGCCGGTGCCGGATTCGCCGAGGATGAGCACCGTGGCCTCGGTATCGGCCACCTGCTGCATCATCTTGCGCACGCCCTGAATGGCGCGGCTGGTCCCCACCAGGCTACGGAACAACTCGGGCTCGCGCTGGCGCCCGCGATCCCGGGCCTGGTCATACATCTCGCGATAGACCTGGGCGCGGTGCAGGGAATCCAGCAGCTTGTTGTAGGCCAGCGGATATTGGAGAGAGACCAGCACGCGGCGGCGAACGTCATCCGGCCACTCCGGCTGCGCCGCTTCGCCGAGCAGCAGCAGCGGGACCATCTCGTCCCAGGCCACCACCTGCTTGAGCAGCTCGACGCTGTTGCCCCGGCTGTCGACGCGGCCGACCAGCACACAGCTGACCTGCCGACTGCTGTCGAGCGCTTCGAGGGAGGCTTGCCAATCGGAACTGGTGCAGGCGAGGTGATCTTCGCCGAGAAAATCGAGAATGACCGATAACGCCTTGCGCCGCTCGGCTTCATCGTCGATCAGAAGGATCTTGGTTTCACGCCACATGTCCCTGCCCCAATTCGGCTTGTCGGTTCGCTACGCGCAGGTGTCGCCTGCATCCAAGTGCCAACTGGTCGGCATCTTGCGCAAGTTAAGACAAATTGTGATGCGGGGTCAATTTTATGGCGGCGAAATATCTAAACTTTGAATTACCGTCCAACGGATGACAGTCAACCGAACAGCTGATAGACCTTGGCGGCCTGGTTCGACTTGTTGAGCTTGGTCAGCTCTTGGGCAGTAGCGTCCCGCTCTGCCTTGCAACCCTGCAGCAGGGAGGCATAGAGCGCCAGCAGGCGCTCGAGACTGGCACGCAGGGCTACGGCCTCGTCGCCTGTGGCATAGATAGCTTCGTCGACGAACAGCCGGCAATCCAGATCCAGCTCGGCGATCCGCGTCCAGTCTCCGGCTTTGAGCGCAGCAGCCATCTGCTCATAGACGAGCTCGACGCGTTCCACCGGGGTCTTTTGCATGGCGACGTTCATCGGTCGACTCCAGATCAGGGGGCTATGGCATCCCAGCCGGATTTGATCTCACGGATCAGGCCGGATACTTCTTCAAGAATAACAGGATCATTGTTGCGGTTGGCTTCGCTGAGCCGGCGGATCATGTAGTCATACAAGCGATCCAGGTTGGTGGCCAGCTCGCCACCCTGCTCGAAATCCAGGACGTCCTTGAGACCGGCGATGATGGATACCGCCTTGCCGATCAGCTCGCCCTTCTCGGGCAGCCAACCGCGCTCCAGGGCACCTTGTGCCTTGGCCAGACGATCCAGGGCGCCCTGCATGAGCATCTGGATCAGCTGATGGGGACTGGCTTCGAACACCTGCGCCTGCAGGCCGACCTGCTGGTACTGGCGCATGGCTGTCATTGCGTTCATGTCACGACCTCTGTGTGTTTCCGATACGTACTTTATCGGTCATGACGCGAAAAACTTGACCCCTTTATCGACCGGATTGGCCGAATCTGCCCACTCAACTCTTGTTGGCGAAGGGCATGGCCGCCAGCTGTTGGGAGAGCGAGGACGCGGTGCTCGACAACGACGAGTAGAGCTGGTCCATGGCGTTGTACTGTTTGTAGAGGCGGTCCGAGAGTGCCGTCATCCGAGTATTGAGCGTGGCTGTCTGGGCATCCACGTTCTTCAAGGTGGTGCTCAGGGAATTCGAACGCTGCTCGAGAATGCCATTGGTCATGGTATAGGGATCGAGCTTGCCCTTGAGCCGCGCCGCTATGCCCTGGTCGCCGGTGAAGAAGCTGGTTAGGTCGCTGAAGTTGGAGCTAACCATATTGCCCAGCTTGGTGTCGTCGATGGCCAGGGTGCCATCCTTCTGGGTGGTGATACCCAAGTCGGCCAGCGCCTTGACCGCACCTGTGCCCTGCATGGTGCCCAGCTCGCTGCGGATGGTGGTCGTGAGGCCGCGGGCAGTCGCATCCCCCACCAGCGCAGCCGCGATGGGCGAACTGTTGTCCCCAACCTTCGTCACCGAGGTCTGGGTCTTGATCACGCCCATGAGCTTGTTATAGGCATCCACAAAGCCCTTGATGTTGCCCTTGACCCCCGACTCGTCCTGGCTGACGCCGACGGTCATAGGACTGTCCGCCGGGGTGGTGGCCTTGAGGGTGAAACTCAGACCATCGACCGCATTGCTCACCGTGTTCGAGGCACTGGTGACCTTCAGACCATCGATGGTCATCTGGGCGCTCTTGGCTTTGGAAAGCGAGTGGGCGGCCGCAGGATCAGTGGAGTCAGTGTCGCTCGGCGTATAGGCCAGCTTGGTCAGACTCTGCTTGCCCGAACCGTCGTCACCGCTTACCGCTACCGAGATGTCGTTACCGTCGCCGGTCTTGGTGCTGCTCAATACCAGTCGTGAACCCGTGTCGTCATTGACGACACTGGCACTGATACCCTGGCTCTGTCCGGCCTTGTTGATGGCATCACGGATGCCACTCAGGGTATTGTTGGTGGCATCGACCTGGATATCCGACAACTTGGTATCGCCGATCTTGATGCTCAGCGTGCCCTTGCCGAAGGTGGTAGGAGAAGAAGATTTGGTGCCATCGCTCGCAGTCGTGTTGGAGGTGGCTGGTACGGACGCAAGGGCCACCTTGCTGCTGCCCGCCAATTGCGTGACCGCGACCTGATAGCTCCCGACGCTGGCGCTGGTACTGGCCGTTGCCGTGAGATAGTCGCTTTTCGACAGGGTGACGGCCCGCGCCTGGAAGCTGGTGGGGCTATTGAGCGTGGTCAGCGCGGTCTGGAATTCGCTGATGGCGCCCTTCAGGGAACCGATCGCGGTCAGTTGCGCGGTCGCCTTGGTTTGCGTCGCGTTCAACTGATCCATCTTCGGTGCCTTTTCGGCGGCCACCATCTTGGTGACGATGGAATCGATGTCCAGTCCCGATCCGCCAATCCCGCTGATACCTGCCATGTCACTATCCCCCTGCCAACGTTACGTCGTCGCCCCTGCGTTCAGTCAGTCTGATTCAAGTTCCGCGCCAACTAGGCTTCGGCCTTGAACATCAGGCTGCGCATGTCGTCCAGCTGCTTGGCCAGCTTGAGCACTTCCTCGCTGGGCATCTGCCGGATGAGCTTGCCGGATTCGCCGTCCAGCACCTTGACCACCACCTCGCCGGTGGAGTCGTCGATACTGAAGTCCAGGTTGCGGTGATCTTCCTGGAATTTGGACTTCAGCTTGGACAAGGCGCCATCCACGTTGCCGTCTTCCGGCTTTTCGGCCTTGTCCCCATCCGCCTTGCTGGCCTGGGAAACCGGCTTGACCGTGGAATCCGCCGTGGGCGCCGCAGCGCTGAAGGAAGTGGCGGCCGCAGGGCTCGAGTGAGCGCCATAGGGCCTTACCGCTGAAAAACCCGTTGTCTTGACGATGTCCATTGTAATGTCCTCACAACGCATGAAAGGGAGAAGGGGCGTCCCCCTTCTCCCTGCCTAGACCGATCTCTGCCCTTACTGGAGCAGGCTGAGAACCGACTGTGGCAGCTGCTTGGCCTGGGCCAGGATCGCGGTACCAGCCTGTTGCAGCACCTGGTTCTTCGACAGGTTCGCGGTTTCCGCGGCGTAGTCGGTGTCCTTGATGCGGCTACGGGCGGAGGTGGCGTTCTCCGAGATGTTGGTCAGGTTGCTGATGGTGTTGTCAAAGCGGTTCTGCACCGCACCGAGGTCAGCGCGCTGGGAATCGATGTTGGCCAGAGCCTGATCGATCACGGACAGGGCCTTCTGGGCGCCGTCGGCGGTGGAGATGTCGACGGTGGAAACCTGACTGAGCTGAGACTTGGTGGCCCCGAACAACTGGGCGGTATCACCAGTCATCGCGAAGGTCGTTGGCGAGTCCAGCTTGATGTAGCCCATCGCTTGACCGCCATTGGCACGGACATCCACAGGGCCGCTGAAGCTGCCGTCGGACTTCTGCGAGGAGACACTGATGGCGCCCGCAGCATTACCGGTATCCTTGCCAAAGGTTACGTTTTCACCAGTGGCAGAGGTAATCGTCAGTTTCTTAGCCTGATCATCGTAGTTGGCGGTGACGCCCAGCTTGGCGGCGTTCGCATTGATCTGGTCAGCCATGTCCTTGGTACTAGCCACGCCGACCAGGTTCAGCGAGTTGCTGCCAACGTTCATGGTCATGTTGGCCGCACCACTGGAGATGCTGTCAGTGACGGTCAGCACGGTACGCGCCGAGGCAGCCAGGCCGGGGATCTGGCCGTTCATTTTGCCAGCGATGGTCTTGGCAGTGTCGCCTGCGGCGTAGACTACGTCCTGGCTCTTGCCACCACCCACCAAGGTGACGGTGCCACCGGAAGCCAGCGCATTGCCGCTACCAGCAACGGCACTACCTGCGGAGGTGCTGGCACCGGAGCCGACCTGGTTCGAACCCAGCGCAGTAGCCGAGGTGTCCTTCAGGGTGACGTCGATGGTTTCGTAGGCGTTGGCGCCGATCTGGAAGCTGGTAGTGCCGAAGGAACCGTCCAGCAGCTTGCGGCCGCCGAAGGTAGTGGTCTGAGCGATACGGGTCAGTTCGTTCTGCTGCGCGGTCACTTCCTTCTGCAGAGCAGAGCGGTCGGCGTCGCTGTTGGAGCCGTTGGCGGACTGCACGGCCAGGTCGCGGATACGCTGCAGGATGTTGGTGGACTGCTGCATGGCGCCTTCAGCGGTCTGCGACAGGGAGATACCGTCGTTGGCGTTGCGAGTGGCCTGGTTCAAACCGTTGATCTGATTGGTCAGACGGTTGGAGATCTGCAGACCGGCGGCATCGTCCTTGGCGCTGTTGATACGGCTACCAGTGGACAGGCGCTGCATGGAAGTGGCCAGCGAGCTGGACGCGTTCTGCAGGTTGCGCTGGGTGTTCAGGGAAGGGATGTTGGTATTGACGGTAAGTGCCATGGTGGCGTCTCCAGTTGAACCTTGTGTGCCTGAGCATGCGAATGGGACCTGCTTGCTCAGACGCCCCTGTGTTTCGCATTCAAGATATTTATCGGTACTTTCCGTCAAACCTTTAGGATTTTTCCGCGATTTTCTTCAGCAGAAGCTTGACAGGTGGTGACATACCGATTCGTGCATACTGGTTATCGACCGAACCCGTAATTTATTTAGCCCCTTCGCGACGTTCACTCTAGCGGATCGGGTTACAAGGGACGCATCCGCCTACGCACGCACGCCTCACAGCTTCTTGGTAGCGGCAACCCGCTCGTATGAGGCCGCGCCCAGTTAGTCAGGTAACCACGCCGCTCGCCATGACTCGAGATTTCTTCCCTCAAGCATCCAGTCACGATGAATGTGCTGGCGAAGGCTGGCTCCCAATGCGTGGGCTCCCTCGATATCGGCCAGATGGTCACGAATAGCACCTAGCCAGTCTTTATATTTATTGCGTACCAGGGTCACGGGGAGACCGCACCTATAGGGCTCTATATCAGTAGCTACAACCGGGAAACCACAGGCGCCAAGCTCCAACAGCCGCAAATTGCTCTTGCACTCATTGAAGGCGTTGATTTCGAGCGGGGCGATGGCCAGATCCAAATCGAGACTGGCGAGCTTCGCGGGAAAGTCCTCGATTTCGACTCCATAATGGAATTCATGGGGTGGCGCACCCGGTGGGCTCATACCAAGAAACACCCACTCCACCTCGTTGGCCAAGGCCTTCATGACATCCACCACGATCTGCAGATCTCCTGTATGGCTGGTGCCGCCTGCCCAACCGATCCTTGGGCGACCTTTCCGCCGCTTGCCTTGTAGTTCTCCCCACCAAGGGACAGGCAATCGATTGGGAACAACGCGAATGTCCGCATTGAATCCGCGCATCGCCTCTGCCAGGGGTTCCGTGGAGACCGTCACTCGATCCGCGATGGATAATCCGTTACGCAAGGCTCTCGCGACCTGGGAAGGCTGAAAAGACTCACGATGTATGCTTTTGAGCGGGAGGTTACCCAGTAGATCGTCCAGGTCGTACACGAGAAAGGACGAGGTATAGCGCTTGATAGCCTGCATTTCCTCGATCTGCGGCTCGGAGAGCTGGCGCTGTACGATGATGCTGTCTGCCTGAATGCGTCCCTGGTTGGCTGCGTGCAAGTAGCGGAACTGCACGTTGGAATCGATCTGCAGGGTGGCTTCCATCGCTCGCTGCGGCTGGATCAACCGGTAGTGACCGCAGCCCCAGCGATCGCCGGGCATGACCTGGATTACCGGCAGCGGACGCCAGGACAGTGGTCGCCATAAGTTTTCGGGTTCGACTTCCACTGCGAAGTCCGCCTTGTCCAGAGCTAGACTTGGGTTATAGGCGGGATCATTGGCCAGGACGGGTAGCCACTGCTCGTAGAGTCTCGACTCGGCTCGCGTCCACGCCGACACCTCTGGGCTCTGCTCCGACTCCCAACCGAGACGGGCGTGGGGCGTCCAGACCACAAGATAGCCGGCCTGACCAACCTTGAGACAGAACTCGACATCGGCGAACGGCTGGGTGGCGAAGGAACCGCAATCAGGGATGGCATGAAATATCTCCGCCCGCACCAATAGACAACGACCGCTCACGGCACTGAAGTTTTGCACCACCTGCTGCCGGTAGAGATAGCCTGCGCGGTCATCGGGTTCACCCAGGAAGAGGCTGCTGGCAGGACCACGCAGTCCGAGTACCAGCCCGGCCATGGCTACTTTGCCCTCACGATCCAGAAGCTTGGCGCCTACCACCCCGACCTCCGGGCGTCGCGCCTGATTGACCAGCTCATCCAGCCAAGAGGCCTTGATGCTGAGACAACCTGCACTGAGCCAGAGCAGGTATTCGCCCTTGGCAGCCCGAGCCAGAGCCTGAGCTCCGTCAGCGGGGATGACCCGCAAATGCTCCAAGCCCAGCGTCACCAGCTCGTCTAGCCAGCAGCCGGTATCGACCGCGACGTTCGAAGGCCGCCCGACAAGGATCTCGTAACGTGGATAGGCGGTGCCTCCCAAGACAGACTCCAGGCAGCGACCCAGCTCTTCCAGCGAACCCCTGGCTTCAATCAAAATGGAAACCAGCGGTTGGTGATCGCTCTGGTAGTGAATACGGCTGACACATGGAAGAGCACCAGCGCTGATCTCCGCCTGCACACCCAGGCGCGCCAAGTGCGCGCGGACGATGCCATGGGTCGCCGCCGGCTCGCACTGTTGCAGCCAGTCGGGAAAGGTCTGTCGCGAGTGGTGGAATACTTCGGGTAGATGGGCGATGGCCGTGACACCCTGGCGCTCGACCACCTGCAGCAACACGTCTTGGACCAGTGCCACGCCAGGCGCGGTGACGCTGGATGAGGACGCCAGCAACGCCTCGCGACTCATGGCCAGCAGAGAGCCGGTGTAGGGATAGCTGCGTAGCAGATCGAGATTGAAGCCAGGTCTGAAGATCGGACACTCGAGACCACTATCGGCAAGATGATCTTCGTCGCAATAGCAAGCATGTATGCCACCGGAGACAAGGATACGCTCAGCCAAACGCAACAATGTTTCGGGCTCTAGGTGGCTACCCGCCGGAAGCTTCAGCAACCAGTGCGCCTCACTGCTCGCCAGCGCTTCCTGCCAGTCCGACAGCTCGTTGGCCGAAGCCACCACCAGTGCGGTACTGAAGTTGGGATAATGCTGCTCAGCCAGCGATGCCAGGGTGGAGCTGGCTTCCGTAGGACTGCCGACGATCACTACCAAGAAATGCAGCTGAGCATTTTGGATCAGTGCCTGGCGATAGATTTCAAGGCGCGTCGCGCTGGAGCGCCGATCAGCCAGCCACTGCGCATGGCTCCGATCAACCTCAGCCGCCGTAGGCACCTCACCCGAATCGGTATCAGCATTACAGAACACATTGGCGGGTGAGCCCGTCATCTTGAGACCTCTTACTGGTTAGCCTCTGCTCCAGTCAAGAAATCGGCGGCAGAAGGCGGATGGCCGAGACAAGCAAAAAGCTAACCAAACTCGGAACCCCAGGCTTCCGGGTCGGCACTGCGACACAATCGGAAGGAAAACCCCTGAAGGCCGGCCCTCACCTTGGGGATCTAGGTTGTCAAAGGCCGGCAGCGCAGCCCCTGGTACTACAAAGATAGACACGTCCGCCAAGGCTCGAGAGTAGAAGGAGGCTAAGCACCTGCCAGTGGCGGGCTAACGTCTCCTAGCCTGGCAACCAGTCTCGTTTCCAACTTCTCAAATTGGCACCCTCCAATAGCCAGTCACGTTGCACGGCTTCTCGCAGCCGCTGCCCCTGGATGAAGGCCGCGTCCAAATCCACCAGATGAGCGCGGATCGCCTCCAGCCATTGCGTCGGCTCGTTGGCGACCCGTTGTACAGGGAGGTCTCCCCGGTATGGCGCGATATCCGATGCAATCACCGGATAGCCACAGGCTCCCATCTCCAATAGGCGCAGGTTGCTCTTACACTCGTTGAAATCGTTCGCCAGCAAGGGCGCAAGCGCGATGTCGAGGTCGAGACCTGCGAGCTTCCCTGGATAATCCTCAATCGGCACGGGAGCGTGGAACTCGTCGATCTTGGCCACTGCGGGCCGGATTCCGAGGAATACCCATTCGACCTCCTGCCCGAGTGTCTGTATCACTTCCTCGATTATCGCCAAATCAAGCCTATGACCAGCGTTGCCGGCAAAACCGATCCGTGGCCGCCCTTGGCGTCGCCGATTACTGACAAGGGAGCCCCAATGGGCAGCGGGAAGCCGGGTAGGTACCACGCGTATGTCGTGATGCCGGCCCTCCAGCCGATTCGCCAGCGCAGGGGTAGAGACGACCACACGATCAACGTTGGCGAGTGCTCTTTCCAAGTCGGCAACGGCTGGTGCCCCAGTCGCCGCTCCCTTACCTGCAGCAGGCGAATCGGCGAGCCAATCGTCCATGTCGTAGATGACAAAGGCGTCCGTGGCCCGCCTTAGGGTCTGCAACGCATCCATTTGCAAGGGCTGGTGCTCACGCTGGACGACCACCACGTCAGCTGCGATACCGGCCAACAGTACGGGCGACTTCGGCCGCTCGGTGATGATGCCCTCGATTTCGAGCGCCTGTTCCAATGCTCGGAAGGGTTGCAGCACACGGTAATAAGCACATCCCGCCGACTGACCTGGTACGATCTGGACGACCGGTAGCGGCCGCCACGCAAGGGGTCGCCAAAGATGCTGCGACTGGATCTCCAGTTCGAAATCCAGGCCCTCACGGCTGAAGTTACGGTTGTAAGCAGCATCGTCGACCAGCTCCGGCAGCCATTGTTCGTAGAGCCCTGGAGAGACCTCGTCGAGCATGGCCCCACGATACTCCTGTTCCTGCCAGAGCAATTTCGCGTAGGGCGTCCAAACCAGCAGATAGCCGGCCTGCGTAAGTTTCAGGCTCAACTCGACATCAGTGCCTCGCTGCCCCCAGGCGAGGTCAGCCAGGCCATCGATTTCAGCGAGCGCTGCCTTCTTGAGCAGCAGGCATCTTCCGTCTAGGGCGCTGAGATTCTGGGCAACCTGAAGACGATGCAGATAGCCGCCATTCTGATCGGACTCGCCCTTGAATAGGCAATCGGCAGCACCTCGTAGACCCAGTACCAGCCCGGCCGATACGATGCGGTCGTCGGGCCCGACGAGTTTTGCACCCACCGCCGCGACCTCATCACGGCGACCCTGTGCCAGCAGCTCCAGAAGCCAGTCAGGATCTGTGGCGAGACAGGCCGCGTCGAGCAGCACGAGGTACTCACCGTCCGCCGATTCAATCACCTGGCTCAGCGGTGCGCGTACGACCCGGATCAACGGCTCACCCATCGCCTCGATTTCCATCAACCAGGCGCGCAACTCGGGCTCCGCTTGCGATGACTCCACCAGATGGATCTGGTAATTGACGCCGCGCGTCTGTAATAGGCTTTCCAGGCAGCGAGTGACCTGGGACAGCGGCCCGCGGGCATCTACGAGCAAGGACACCAGGGGGTTGCCTGGCCATACCAGGCGGATGCGGTTGACGAACGGCAGACGACAAGACTCCACCTGAGCGGCCAGGCCCAGCCGTTGAAGATGGGCCTGCACAATGCCGCGTCCGACTGAAGGATCGACTTGCTCGGCCAGCCAGGCTGCATAGCTTTGGCGACTGTGATGGAGGATAGCGGAGAGATGACCAATGGCCGTCACCCCATCCCGTTCAACGCTCTGGAATAGAATATCGGTGAAAATGGCTTCGCCAGTACAGGGCATACTGGGGACCGTAACCAGCAGCGCGTCACGACTCACCAGCAACAGCGAGCCCGTATAGTTGTAGCTGCGGAGCAAGTCCAGATTGAAATCCGGCTTGAACACGGGATTGGCAGGCCCCTGGGCGGTCAGCTCGTCCTGGTCGACGTATAGCGCCTTAAGGCGCGGGTTCAGGGAAATGGCTTCGGCCGCCAGCAGCAGTAGATCGGTCGCTACCTCATCGCCATTGGGTAGCAGCACGAACCATTGGCAACGACTGGCATGTGCCAGCGCCTGCCATGGCGTCAGGTAGTCCGTCGCTTCCGGCAGGAAGGACGCCTGGGTAAGTGGATAGTGCTGCCGCGCCAGACTGGCCAGGGTCCGTTCGTCCTCCCCTGCTCCACCGAACACCACTACCTCGAAGTGCAGCGGCCGCTCTCCCACCACCAGCGCCTGCTCGTACAGGCGCAGCCGGGTACCCTGCAGCGCACGTTCGCCCAGCCACCGCTGATACTGCTGGTTCAGAAGATCAGCGCCCACGTGATGCTCGCTACGTGCCTGGGTGAGTTCGATGAAGCGATCGAGCTGCCGCCAGAAGCCATGTTCGAGCCTCGCATAACGCGCCATGGCATCGGCCAGCCCCCCTTGAGCAACCTCCAGTGCTTGAGGCGCGTCGAACATGGCGAAGCCACCGGAACCTATGTAGCTCTGGTCTAGAAAGGCCTCATCAATGCCTCCTTCCCGCATGAACAGCACCGGACAGCCGCAGAGAATTGCCAGGACACAGGTCATGGACCATTCGTACGTGTAGAGAACCTCAGCGCCTCGGAGCAGCTGCGCCAGCCTGGGCAGGGGAAGCGGCTCGTGCATCGACAATTCCTGGACGTCCAGGGGGAATCGGCTGAAGTCCACCTGATCGAGCGGATAGCGATGGCGATAGAAATAGCGGCCCAGGCGCGTACCGCAACCATTGGCATTGAACAGCACGGTGTTTATGCAAGGGACGTCGAGAAAGCCATCCGCACGCTCGCCGGGATCTCGGACGAGGACCGGGCCGGCATATATCCTCAGGTCGTCGCTGCCTGCCTCCATACCTCGACCGGTCAGGGCACCCTCGAAATTGAGCAGGTAGCGCACCACGACATCTGCGCCAGCCGGGTTACCACTGACCACCTCTGGATAGATAACGATGGGAACCTTGCCCAGTTGTCGATGGCTATCCACCAGTTCCTGGCTCACCCGCGGAGTCTTCAGGTTGGGGTTGACCTGATTGCAGCTCATCACATAGGCATCTCGCCCGTGGATGTTAAGGGTGTGACAGAGGTAATGCAGGCAGGCTACCCCGGCCGAGGTATCGCGGAAATCTGGCGCATAGATGTAATAGGGATGCCCCAGCCCAAGGTGCATTTGGTGGAGCCTGCTGTCTGTCGGTACGCCCGCCATTGATGAGAAACTCATGCGCGGTCCTTCCTAGATTCCACATTGAACAAAGAAAGCGAAGTCGGCCTGTAGAAGCCTGTGACAGCCTCCGTGACTTGCCGTACCTGCTCGTGGGTCAGGTCCGAGAACAAGGGCAGCCTGAGGATGCGATCGGAGATGTCATGGGTGACCGGCAGCTCCCCGGACGCTCGGCCAAAACGTCGGCCGCCGGGAGAGTCGTGCAACGGGACGAAGTGGAACACCGCACTAATACCCAGCGCCTGTAGATGAGCGATCAGCGCCCGCCGCTCTTCGCTGTCCCGGGTGAGAACGAAGAAGATGTGGGCATTGGCCGAGGCGTCGCCGCGATAGGTGGGCAGTGTCAGAAACGCATCGCGCTCCAGCGGCAGCAGGGCCTGGTAATAGTATTCGTAAAGCTCCCGACGATGAGCGTTGATCCGCTCGCCATGCTCGAGCTGGGCGAAGAGGAAGGCTGCCGTCAGTTCGCTTGGCAGAAACGATGAACCCATGTCGACCCAGGTGTATTTGTCTACCTCGCCGCGGAAGAAGGCCTTACGATTGGTGCCCTTCTGCCAAATGATCTCGGCGCGCTCGATCAGGCTCTCGTCGTTGATCATCAACGCTCCACCCTCGCCAGCGATGATGTTCTTGGTCTCGTGAAAGCTCAGGCAGCCCATGTCGCCTATGGTACCCAGCGACTGGCCTTCGTTCTTGACGAGGATGGCCTGAGCCGCATCCTCGATCAGCCGTAAGCCATGGCGTACGCACAGGGCCTTGAGCGTGTACATGGCGCAGGATTGACCAGCGTAATGCACCGCGACGACGGCCTTGGTACGCGGTGTGATGGCTGCCTCGACCAGGCGCTCATCAATGTTGAGGGTATCCGGGCGGATATCCACGAATACCGGTACTGCTCCGCGCAGGACGAAGGCATTGGCTGTAGAGACGAAGGTGAACGAAGGCATGATGACTTCGTCTCCGGGACCGATCCCAGCCAGAATCGCGGTCATCTCCAGAGCCGCCGTGCAGGAGTGAGTCAACAGGACCTTCCGGCAACCGAGCTGCTCTTCAAGCAAGGCCTGGCAGCGCTTGGTGAACTCGCCGTCACCAGCAATGGAACCATTCATTACCGCCTGGGCGATGTAGAACAGCTCCTTGCCCATGATGAATGGCTTCGCGAAGGGGATACGCGCTCGTGACATGAGGTCTCCCAGAATGGAGTAGATCGAATGCCACGAGCGGCGCTAGCGCTCTCGAGCTTCCGACATGGAGTCTGCAATGCCTTCGTTGCAAGAACCGGACCCGCCAGTTTTTCGACGCATAGTGTTCAGCCCTGGCCACTCCGGTAAAGGCGATGCTCCGTGGGCTGGTAGTAGTCATCCAGCGAAGCCACCACCCGAGTGTAGTAGCCCAATAGCTGACGACTGCGTTCTGGCAGGCCGTCTAGCAGAGTGGCGTCCAGGGCACGACAATAATCGATCTGCTGTTTTATCCAGGGACGGGTGAACTGGTGATTGATCGCCAGACGATCACGGCTACTGCGGTTGGTCCCCGCCGCGTGCCACAACGTAGAATCGAACACGATGGCATCGCCGGCGGCACAGATCACAGGCCGCGCCCAACGCCGGCAGAACTCTCCCAAAGGAGCTATCTCGCGCTGATGAGTTGCAGGAACCACTAGGGTCGCGCCATTTTCTGCGGTGAAGGCGTCGATGGCGATCATGACGTTCAGCGATGCCCGATAACCGTTGAGATAGCGCGGGAAGTCCTGATGGAAACGATACTGGAAGACATCTGCGTCAGGCTCGCTGGTAGGCGGCAGCAGCAAGCCATTCTGTAGGTGAAGAATGGCTGTGCTCCCCATGAGTTCATCCACAAGCGTGAGCAGGATGGGCAACTCCAACAGCTCGGTGAAGACCGGATCGAACCTCATCATCAGCCGTAGGACGCCCACTTCCCTGGCTCTTTCCAGGCGAAACCGCCCCACCTCTTCCTCGATTCGATCCCGCACCCTGTAGAGACCTTCGCTCATGCGCGCGAGCAAACGTGGGGGGACCACGGCAGGCACGACAGCGTACCCCTGGGTATCAAGTAGAATCTTGAGCTCGTCGATGTCGAGCGTGCTTGTTTTCATGGGCGATTACTCTTCCAGGCGCGCCAGACCGAACCCGTGACGACCATAGCCGTTACCGTTGTACAGCATGTAGAGGACGCCTTCAGCCGCGAAAACGCAGGGATAGGTCTGGCTCTCACTCTCCCATGCGCCGACCGGTCCAAGCCAATGGAGTCGCTGGTCCAGCCGTTCCCAGTTCGTTCCATCAGCTGATTCGGCATACCCCAGCCGATACCCCTGGGACGACCGAATGGCGTACCAGAGCCGGTACCGGCCCTGAGGGTCGATCAGGACGCAGGGTCGGGAAAGGCCCAGCTCGCCCTCACGCAACGGCAACACCACCGCGCCCGAGCGTTGCCAGGAAAGGCCATCCACCGACTCGGCATACTTGATGACGTGCTGCATGCTTTCTGGCTGGGCTCCCCAGGCGAGGTTCGAGCCGTACCACATACGCCAGCGGGAATGCTGGGCGTCCCACAGCACCCAGGGATAGGAAAGGGAAAAGGGATCAGCTTCGCTGCGGTCGAGAATGGGTACTCGTCCTACCCGCTCGAGGAGATACTCCCCCTGGCCACGGGCGAGCCCGATGAAGTTGCGCCAAGGGACGCTGACACTCAGGTTCCAGCCGACATAAAAGCACCACAGCTCCGCGTCACGGACGACGATATTGCCCAGCGAAACGCCATCCTCGTCAAAATGTCCTTCTCTGCCAGGGAGAAGCACCGGGTGTTCGCTTAACGAGATCACCTCATTTGTGGCAAGCCGCCAGTCCAGCCAGGCAATTCCGGAGCGCCTACGCTCATCACGGAAGTTGAAGTAAATCCGGTACAGGTCGGAATGGGGAAGCTTTATCGCTTGGGGATTGGAGGCATGGCTGAATAGCCAGGAACGCTGCCGATCCGGAACGAACACTGATCCGAGCCGACGCCAGCGCTGTTCACTCATGCTCGACCTTGAAGTAGCGCTTGGCTCCAGCAACATTGGTGGCGGCGACGCCCTTCGCGATCTGATCGGTGGCGACGCTGCGGGTGACCAGCGCACCGGCTCCCACCAGAACATCGTCGGCCAAAGCGACATCATTGACCAACGTTGCATTGACTCCGATGAACTGGTGATCGCCGATCCGGCAATTGCCGGAAATCACTGCCTGGGACGCGACGAACACGTGGTTGCCAATGACCGAATGGTGACCTATGTGGTTACCGCTCCACAGTACGACGTTGTCGCCCAAGGTCACGAACGGTTGCACCGTATTGTTCTCAAAGATGAAGCAATGCTCACCAACTACCACATTACGCCATACAAAAGCATTGGAACTGATATAACTCGCCGCTAGGAAGCCCATGGCCTTGGCTTCTCTATAGAAACGTTCGCGGGTGCGATTCAACTGGCCGTACGTGATGGCAGCGTAGAAGTGAGGCCGGGTAGCAGTATCGGAAAAATATTCGGTCAGCCTATCAAAGGGAATGACCGGCAAACCGAACTTCTCCGAGCTGCGCAAATAGTCCTGATCGACGCTGAACGCAACGACATGGTACGAAGAATCATGAGTAAAGTATTCATAGGCTATATCAGCGAACAGCCCGTCGCCGATGATGACCAACGGAATCTCCATGCGTCACACCCTTTTATCATTGGTCCGCATTGCCAGAGGGCATCAAATGGCCCCTTCTCACGACTTCCTTACGAGCACCGTAAATTCGTATAGATCATAATCATGAAGCAGCGCGACATTTTTCGCAAAATGCCTCTTGCAATGATCGAAGAAAAACAGCGGGTCACCGTAATAGAGATCGGCGCGCTGACGGTCAAGGTCGGAATAGATGCTGAGGCAATTGAAGGCGAATCCTCGACTACTGTTGCTGTCAAGCTCCTCCAACATGGACAGTACATAGGCATGCCAATCGGTTACGGATGCCGTCTGACGGACGTTGAACACTCCGCTGGCCACCGAGTAGTGGGCAGGTCCTGCACAGGTGCGCTTGACCTCGAACTGGGCATTACCGGCTCCGGGATGAGCGTTCCGCGCTGCTGCGATCATGCCCGCTGAGAGATCGGTACCCCGGTAGCTCAGCGGGATGCTCAATGTGTTCAAATAATCGTAGTAGGCTCCATAGCCGCAGCCCAGGTCATTTAGCGATATCGGTTCCTGCCCGGCTTCGCCAATGATCTTGGCCAACTGATGGAACCTGATCTGCTGCGACTCGTGACCATTCCAGTCCACCCCTCGGGGAGTGGCACCGAACTCACTGATCTTCCTCGAATAATATCTTTCCGTCGCCCCCTCGAGAGCCTGCAGAACCTCAGTCATGCGAGCTCCTTTTGCAAATAAGCGGCAGCGGTTTCTCCAGTATTGAGCAGCAGGTCCAGGATACTGACGGCCGATTCGAACCCACCGTGCAACTGTGCGTATGCTGGATAGCCAGCATAATCAAAATACTCGACGCCTATGTTTCGCCTTTCAAAGAGGTCGTGCTGTAAATAAACCTTGGCAGCGGGACCCGAAATGTAGGTATTGGCTTTCAAGGCTACGCAGAGGTTGACGAGATTCTCGGTACGTCCGGACACGCTTGGAAAACTCGATGAAAAGATCAGTGGCGTAGGGATACCGAGCAAACGACATATGCCGCTGAGCAAAAGCTGGTTGATATCGGAGAGTCGCTCCAGAGGCTGGCATTGGGCATAGAGCTCTTCTAGGCGATTTGCCATAGCCGCAAAGCCCGCAGCTTTGCGATAGCTAGTGCTTATGGTCTGCCAGTGCTTTGCGGACCAGTCGCGGTCACTAACCTCTACATCTTGGATTCTCTGGGTAAAGCGACCACGGTTCTTCACTGGAATACTTAACCAATGCAGCCCCTGTGCAGTCCTGATCAGATTGCGGTTACGCCAATCCCGTCGAGTAAACTGGACATCATCATACAGCACAAATACATCAGCACTTCGGATCAGATCAAAATAGCCGCGCCAAGGAATGTAATTGGACTGGACGATGGCCACCTTCGTCATTAATCGAACCCCATAATAATAAAACAACCTTCTACAGCTATGACAGATAATTGAATAGACTCAACTGCGACACCTTCACGAAACTCTGCTGGGTCGCCTGCAGTACGGTGTTCTGCAGCGCGTAGCGTGACAAAGCCTCAGCATAGTCCAGATCCTGGAGGTCCGACTGCACCGACTTGTTGACCAGGCTGACGTCGGCGATGAAGTCGCTGGTGGAGTCGATGACGTTGAGACGTGCACCGACCTTGCCGCGGATGCCATCGACCTGGGTATAGGCCGTATCGAGGTTGCTCAGGGCTACTGCAGCGTTGTCGCGCATCTTGTACACGCCCTCGGTGCTGCCATCGCCGCTCTCCAGGGCCTTGCGCAGATCGGATACCACATTGAGCAGGCTGCGCTTCTCGTTGGAGGTATCGCGAGTGATCTTGAACTCATCGCCGGCAGCGGGAGCACCGTCCATCTGCACCTTCACCCCGCCGTAGTTGATGAACTTGCTGGCTTCCTGGGTGCTGTTGAGGCTATCTGCCTTGAGCTGGCCAGCCGGCGGATTGGCCGGGTCGTAGGCCGCCCATTCGGCAGCGGTAGGCGCCTTGGACAGGTCGTAGATGACGTACTTCTTGTCATCAAGGAAATGGATGCCGACACCATCGGTAGCGGCCGGTGGATTGCTGGCGGGAAAAGTGGAATCGTAGGCTTTCTTGTCATCCACCAGGCCGAGCGAGATCCGCCCGGTACCCGTATTGCCAGCCACCGGCGTGGTATCCACCCGATTGGCGTTGAAGTTGTTCTCGAAGGCGTCCTTACCGCTGTCGCTGATGGGCACGAAGGTCGAGCTGGCGATCTGTACGCTGCGCTGGCCTTCATCACCGTTGTAGCTGTAGGTGCCATCGGCGTTGCGCACATAGGGCTGGGTATCGCCCATGGAGCCGGAGAACAGGTACTTGCCGCTGGCATCCTTGCTGTTCATCAGGTTCATCAGCTCGTCTTCGCGCTGACCGACCTCCTTGGCCAGGGACGCGCGATCGGTTGGATCTAGGGCACCGTTGCCGGCCTGGACGGCGATCTCGCGGATGCGCGTCAGCACGGTTTCCACCGAGGTCAGCATGGACTCCTCGGTGTTGAGGCTGTTCTTGGCGGCGGTCATGCCGGTGTTGTACTGACCGTTGAGCGCCTCTTCCTGGCTGATCTGCAACAGCTTGACCGAGGCCACCGGATCGTCCGCCGGCGTCAGGATCTTCTTGCCCGTGCTGATCTCTTCCTGAGTACGGGTGACGCTGCCGTAGTTGTTCTGCAGGCCGCTGATGCCGTTGTTGAATGCCTGGACGGTAGAGATGCGCATGGGCGGTTTCCTTATCTGAAGGCGCCGAGCAGGGTATCGAACAGCGACTGGGCGATCTTGATGACCTGCGCCGAGGCACCGTAGTACTGCTGGAACTGGACGAGTTTGGCGGCTTCCTCGTCGAGGTTGACGGCCGACAGGGAGTCACGGTTGTCCTGGGACTGCTTGAGCACCGTTTCGCTGGCGGCGGAATCCACCCGCACCTGGGCGGTCAGGGTACCGACCCGCTCCACCAGGCCGCCGTAGGCGTTGTTGTAGGTGGTGCCGGTATTGCCATAGCCGCCCATGGTGGGTTTGGTCTGCAAGGCCACCAGGTTCAGCGCGTTACGGTTGTCCGAAACCGCGCCCTTGTTGGCGCCCAGGGTGAAGCTGTCACCAGACTGGGGAACGCCGCTGATATTGAAATCGTAGGTGTAGCTGTTGTTGGTGGTCGGGTCGGCGTACGTGAGGCGAACGGCGTTGGTCTGGCCGCTGGTGAGACCGGTCGTCGTGGGCGACACGTAGCTGAGCGTCGCCCCGGTCGGCAGGGTGCCCGCCAACTGGTTGGTGGTGCTATTGAAGCTCAACTTCAGGCCATCGGTCCCGAAGAGGCGGGTCAGATCCGCCGTGTTGACCGGCGAAACAATGCTGGTCAGCGCCGGCTGGGTGATGGCCCCCGTACCGCGGTTGTTGGTCGTGGCCGCGGCCTTGGCGGTACCGGCGAAGCCCAGCTGATCGGCTTGCGCCAGGTCCACCTTGAGCTGGGAGGCGCCGCGACGCGTCGGCTGCAGGCTGAAGACGTCGCCGGCCTGGGCCTTGGCGAGTTCGGCAGCACTGAACTGCACCTTGAAGCCCTGATCGTTGCCATTGGAATCCGTCAGGGTCAGGGTGACCGGATCGGTACCGCTCTGGTTGACCGTGAGCGCCGCGTTGTCGCTCGCGCGACGCGCGGTGAAGCCGGTGCCGTTGTAATCGAGGCGGTAGTCGCTGGGCGAGAGCTTGCTGGTATCGGTGATGCTCAGGGTGGCGCTGGCCGAGCCGGTGTTGGTGGCCCGCCCCATCACCCGCAAGCCGATGCTCTGGGTATCGTTGATGTCGCCGAACAGCGCCGAGCCGGCATTGCCGGACAGATCCAGGCCCTGTCCCAACTGCTTGTTGATGGTATCCGCCAGGGTCAGCGACAACTGCCCCAGGCTGTTGTAGGCGTGGTCCAGCGCCGTGTCGCGATAGGACAGCAGGCCGCCCATCTCGCCGCCGCTCAGCTGGCTGGTGACATTCTGCTCGGTCGAGCCGGAGGTCAGGACGATCTGGAAGCGCGAGGGATCGTCGGTACCGGGCTTGGCCGTCATGCTGGACACGGTATTGCCCACCACCAGCGGCTGGCCGGTGCCGACGAACAGGTTCAGCGCGCCGTCGTCCTGCTCCACCACCTGCAGCCCGACCATGCCGGACAGCTGCTTGATCGCCTGTTCACGGGAATCGATGAGATCGTTGGGCGAACCGCCGGCGGCCTTGGAGCGGGCGATGGCGTCGTTGAGACTGCCGACGCTCTTGGCCAGGGCATTGACCTGATTGGTCAGCGCCGACAGCTGATCGTTGATCTGGCCGTTCTGCTTGTCGACCTGGTCGTACAGGGTGTTGAACGACTTGGCCATGCCCTGGGCCTGGGCGAGCACGGCCTCCCGCGCCGGGATCGACGAGGGATCCTGGGCAGCGGTCTGCAGGGTGGCGAAGAACTTCTGCATCGCCGGGGTGATACCGGTGGTGCTGTCGGACAGCAGGCCGTCGAGCTGGGAGATCTGGCTCTTGAAGGTCTGCAACTCGCTGTTCTGGCTGTTGGCCGAGCGCACCTGGTTGGTGAGGAAATCGCTGGCGAGACGGCGGACATCCACCGTCTGGGAGCCGGAACCGACATAACCCGAGCCGTTGAACTGGGCGATGTTGGTCTGCTGGATGGTCTCCTGCCGCGAATAGCCGGGCGTGTTGACGTTGGCGATATTGTGGCCGGTGGTGGTCAGGGCGTTCTGCGTGGTGCGCAGGCCCGACAGACCAATGGAAAGTAGATCAGCCATGGCTCACCTCAACCGCGGGACGGACTGGTGCCCAGGGAGGCGACCGTCTGATAGGTGTTCATGTTGCGGGCGATCTGGATCACCTTGCGTGCGTATTGCGGATCGGTGGCGTAGCCGGCCTGTTGCAGGCCCTGCATGAAGCGCTCGGAGTTGCCATTGGTGGACAGCGCCTTGTCGTAGCGGTCGTTGCTCTGCAGGAAGTTCACGTAGTCGTGGAAGCTGTCGGCGAAGGAGTCGTAGGTGCGGAACTTGGCGGTCTCGGTCACCGCCTTGCCGTTGACGAACTCCTGGGTCACCGCCGGGGCGCTGCCGCCGTCCCAGCCGTGGGACTTGATGCCGAACAGGTTGTTGCTGTTGCTGCCGTCGGCCTGCTTGACCATGTGCTTGCCCCAGCCGGTTTCCAGCGCCGCCTGGGCGACCAGGAACTTGGGGTCCACGCCCAGGCGCTTCGCCGCGGCTTCGGCCATCGGCATCATGGTGTCGACGAATTCCTGACGGGTACGGAAACGGGTCTTGCCGGTGGCGGCGGCGCCGTCCACGCTGGCGACGGCCTCGGTCGAGGCGGCCGGCCTGCTGCCGGGTTGCGTGGCCTGCTGACGCCAGGCGCTCTGGACGGCCGCGACGTCCTGGAAGCTCTGCTTGAGGGTGGCGCCCTGCTCGGCCGCGCCGGAAATATTGGCGGCGGTACGCTCGGCCAGTCGCCCGGGCAGCGCCAGCCGACGCGAATTCAGCGCGCTGGAATCGTCACGCCCGGACGCTACCGCATTGGTCGGCTTGAGGCCGTGGCTCGCCACGTCGTTGAGCTTGGCGTTACGGCCAGCGGCCAGCTGGCCTTCGGTGGGCGCAGCCTGGCCGACCTGGGCGAAGGGATTGGGGCGCGCCGACGGCTGGGCGGTCTTGCTCAGCTGACGCTCGAGCACGTTGGCAAGGCCGATACCGCCGCCGTCCCGGGACAGGGACACGGCCAGCTGCTGGTCGTACATGTCCTGGTACTGCTTGGTGGTCTCGCTGGAAAAGGGGCTGTCCTTGTCCGCCAGCGCCTGGTTGGCGCTGCGCATGGACTTGAGCATCTGGCTCAGGAACAGCGACTCGAATTCGCCGGCGACCTTCTTGACGTTTTCCGAGCTGTCGCGATCCTTACCCTTCATCTGGGCCAACCGATTCAGGTCGGTGAAGGCCCCCGAATCCTTGACGTTGCCGTAGTTGCCACCCAGACGAGATTCCATCGCCCGTTCTCCTTAGATAACGATCAGATCGGCCTGCAAGGCGCCGGCCTGTTTCAACGCTTCGAGAATGGCGACCAGATCGCTGGGCGCCGCGCCCACCTGATTCACCGCTCTCACGATCTCGTCCAACGTGGTACCCGGACCGAACTTGAACATCGGCTTGGCCTCCTGCTTGGCCTTGACGGTCGACTGGGGAGTCACCACCGTCTGCCCACCCGACAAGGGATTGGGCTGGCTCACCTGGGGGTCCTCACTGATGGTCACGGTCAGGCTGCCCTGGGTCACCGCCGCCGGCGAGACCTTGACGTTCTGGCCGATGACGATGGTCCCGGTGCGGGAGTTGACGATGACCTTGGCCACCGCCTGCCCCGGATCCACTTCCATGTTCTCCAGGATCGAGATGTAGTCGACGCGCTGGCCAGGATCCACCGGCGCCGTGACACGAATCGATCCGGCATCGACAGCTGATGCAACACCCGCGCCAAGTGTCTCGTTGATCTTGTCGACGATGCGCTTGGCGGTGGTGAAGTCGCTGCGATTGAGGTCCAGCGTGATGCTGTTGCCCTGGTCGAAGCCGCTCGGCACCGGTCGCTCGACGGTGGCGCCATTGGGAATGCGGCCGGACGACGGAACGTTGACGGTAATCTTCGAGCCGTCACGGCCTTCGGCGTCAAAACCCCCGACCACCAGGTTGCCCTGGGCGATGGCGTAGATCTGGCCATCGATACCCTTCAGCGGCGAGAGCAGCAGACTGCCGCCTCTCAGGCTCTTGGAGTTGCCGATGGAGGACACCGTGATGTCGATGGTCTGGCCGGGCTTGGAAAAGGCCGGCAGATCGGCATGGATCGATACCGCCGCGACGTTCTTCAGCTGCGCCGTGGTACCCGGCGGTACCTTGATGCCGAACTGGGCCAGCATGTTGTTGAAGGTCTGCACGGTGAAGGGCGTCTGGGTGGTCTGGTCGCCGGTACCGGGCAGCCCCACCACCAGGCCGTAGCCGATCAGCTGGTTGGTCCGCACGCCCTGGATGCTGGCGATGTCCTTGAGCCGATCCGCCTGGGCCAGGGGCATGACCAGGGCCAGGGCGGCAGCGGCGATGAGGGTCTTGAACATGGCGCTCATCCTCAGAAGGGCATCAGCGGGCTGCCGAAGAACTGGCTCAGCCAGCCCGGCTGACTGGCATCGGCGAAGGCGCCGGTGCCCGAATAGGTGATCCGCGCATCGGCCACGCGGGTGGACGACACGGTGTTGTCGGTGGCGATGTCGTCGGCGCGGACCATGCCCTGGATGCGCATGAGTTCGTTGCCGGTGTTGAGCGTCAGCCACTTCTCGCCGCGGACCACCAGGATGCCGTTCGGCAGCACCTCGGCGATGGTCACGGTCAGCGAGCCGGACAGGCTGTTGCCCTGGGCCGCCGTGGACTTGCCGGTGTTGGAACGGTTGCCGGAGAAGCCGGCGTCCAGGCTCAGGTCACCATCGGACAGGGGATTGGGGATCTTCGGCTTGGCGCCGAACAGCGAGGTCAGCCCGAGGGTCGCCTTGCTGTTCTTGGCGACGTCGGAACTGGCGTTCTTGCTGGCCTGGGTCTTCTCCTGCAGGGTGACGGTGATGATGTCGCCGATGCGGAAGGCCTTGCGGTCGGTATAGAGATTCTGCTCGAACCCCGACTGGAAGATGGCGCCGTTGTTCTGCGCCGCCGGCACCGGCGTGCGCGGCAGCACCGGGGCGTAGTAGGGATCGTCCGGCTTGGCGGCCGGGGCTACGCATCCTGCGAGTACGAGCGCTCCCAGGAGCGGGACGACGGCGAACAGAGGTTTCATGGAGCGCTTCCTCACAGGGGATTAGAGCTGTTGACTGACGAAGCCGAGCATGTCGTCGGCCGCTTTGATGACCTTGGAATTCATCTCGTAGGCGCGTTGGGTGGTGATCATGTTCACCAGCTCCTCGACGGTGCTCACGTTGGAGTTTTCCAGGGTGCTCTGCAGGACGGTGCCAAGACCGTTGAGGCCAGGGGTGCCAACCTGGGGCGCACCGCTGGACGCGGTCTCGCTGAACAGGTTCTGGCCCACGGCCTGGAGACCGCCCGGGTTGACGAACTGGGCGATCTGCAGATTGCCGATCACCTGGGGCGCGGCCTGGCCGGCGGTGGTGACCGACACGGTGCCGTCTTCGCCGACGGTGAAGGTCTTGGTATCGGCCGGCAGCACGATGGCGGGCTGCAGGGCGAAGCCATTGGCGGTGACCAGCTGGCCATCGGCATTCAGGTGGAAGGTACCGTCACGGGTGTAGTTGATGGTCCCGTCGGGCATGGTCACCTGGAAGAAGCCGTCGCCGTTGATGGCCATGTCCAGCGGCTGGTCGGTGGTCTGCAGCGAGCCCTCGGTGAAGTTCTTCTGGGTGCCGACGATGCGCACACCGGTACCCAGCTGCAGGCCGGAGGGCAGCTGGTTGTCCTGTGTGGACTGGGCACCCGGCTGGCGACGGATCTGGTACAGCAGGTCCTGGAATTCGGCGCGATCGCGCTTGAAGCCCGTGGTGGACACGTTGGCCAGGTTGTTGGAAATGGTGGTGAGGTTCATGTCCTGGGCGGACAGACCGGTCTTGGCGACCCACAGTGACGACATCATGATGGTATTCCTCGAAGTGCCGGTTTTACGTCGGCGCTAGCCTTGATCAGGAGAATTGCAAAACCTTTGCCAGCGCCGCGTCGTTGTCTTCGGCGCTGCGCATCATCTTCACCTGCAGTTCGAACTGGCGGGACAGCGACAGGATGGAGGTCATCTCCTCCGCCGCATTGACGTTGCTCGACTCGACGAAGCCGGACACCAGGGACACGTTGGCGTCCATGGGCGGCGCTGCCTGGCCCTGCTTCATGTGCAGCAGGCCGTCGAGCCCCTTTTCCATCTGCTTGGTGTCGGGATTGACCAGCTTGATGCGATCGACCTGGGCCAGGGCGTTGGCCGCCTGACCGGAGCCGCGCACGGTGATGCTGCCGTCCTGGCCGATTTCCACCTTGGAAGCGGGCGGCACGGCGATGGGTCCGCCATTGCCGAGCACCGGCAAGCCGCTGCCGGTCCGCAGCATGCCGAGGGGATCGATCTGCAGGCTGGAGGTGCGGACATAGGCCTCCTTGCCGGAGGGATCCTGGACCGCGACGAAGCCCGGCCCCTGGACGGCCACGTCCAGGTCACGCCCGGTTTCCTGCAGTGCGCCGGGGGTGAAGTCGGTCGCCGGCCGCTCGCTCATGGAATAGACGCGCGACGGCATGGTCTCGCCGAACACCTGCATCGAGCGCGCCTGTTCGAGATCCTTGCGGAATCCCGAGGTCGAGACGTTGGCTAGGTTGTTGGCATGGGCGCGCTGGGCCATTTCGTTCTGGCTGGCGCCGGTCATGGCGACGTACAGCAGCTTGTCCATCTGATCCTCCGACGGCGGCAGATTGCCGCCAAGCTTGCGTTCGGAGGTTCTATAGCAAGGCCCGTTCCAGAAAACGGAAAGCCTGCTGAATCAAGGACTTGAGAATAGAAAAGCCTCCCGAGGGAGGCTTTTCCTGACGTCTGAGCGGCAAGCCGTCAGAGAAACGACATCAACGCAGGTTGATGATGGTCTGGGTGATGGCGTTCTCGGTCTCGATGGTCTTGGCGTTCGCCTGGTAGTTGCGCTGCGCCACGATCATGTCGACCAGCTCGGTGGAGATGTCCACGTTGGACGCCTCCAGCGCACCGGACTGCAGGGCACCCAGGGTACCGGAGCGCGGCGTGCCGACCACCGGCTGACCCGATTCCGAAGACTCGGTCCAGGAGGTCTTGCCCATGGGGGTCAGGCCCTGGACGTTGGCGAAATTCGCCAGCACGACCTGGCCCTGGACCTTGGACTGACCGTTGGTGTAGCGCGCGAAGATCTGGCCGGTATCATCGATCTCCAGGCCGGACAGCTGGCCGGTGGTGTAGCCGTCCTGGTTGACGCTGGTCACGGCAAAGGCACTGCTGTACTGGGTCGAGCCACGCATGTCCAGGGTAATGCCGGCCGGGTTGGCCACGGCGCCGTTGGAGGCCCAGGTCGCCGGGGTACCGCCATTGGAAATGGCCGGGACCCAGTTGTCCAGCTTGAGCACGCCCTCGAAGGCATTGGTGCTGGCGTTGTTGACCTGCTTGAGATCGGTCGAGGCCACATTGGCACCGTCGAGCGCACCACTGCTGGTGAACGGCAGGGTCACGCTGTAGGGCGTGGCGACCTTGGTGGTCGCATCTTCCTTGGTGGGGTCGCCCGGATTGCGGCCGTCGATCAGCACGTTCATGGTCCAGGAGTTGTTCGCGCCCTTGACGAAATACTGCGACAGGACGTGGGCGTTGCCCTGGCTGTCATAGATGTTCACCGAGGTCGAGGAGTTGTAGCTGGTCGGATCGGACGGGTTGAACGGCGTCGTGGTCGGCGTCGTCTGGGTCGAGTTCAGGTTGACCGTCTGCTTGATCGAGCTGGACGCCTTGGGCGCCTGGCTGGCGGTCTCGATACGCAGGTCGCTGCGCACGCCCGGCTGCAGCAGACCCTGGTCGTTGGTGGTGTAGCCCTGCAGCTTGTAGCCGTTGTTGTCGACGATGAAGCCTTCCTTGTCGGTGCCAAAGTAACCGGCACGGGTGTACTGGATAGCGCCATTGTTGCTGGTGACGAAGAAACCATTGCCGTTGATGCCCATGTCCAGCGCGTTCTGCGTGGAATCGATGGTGCCCTGGTTGAACAGCTGGCCGACGTTGCCGAGCAGCACGCCGCTGCCCTGGGCATTCTTGCCGGTGCCCAGTACCGAGGCGGCATAGAGGTCCTGGAACTCCGCCCGTGACTGCTTGAAGCCGACGGTGCTGGCGTTGGCGATGTTGTTGCCGGTGATGTTGAGGTCACTGGACGCGGCCTTGATGCCGCTCAAACCGATATTGAAAGACATGCTGGATTCCTCTCGTGTGCCGCGCCTTACTGGCCGACCGCCTGGACTTTGGAGATGCCGATGCTGCCGACGCCGGCAAGGTTGAGTGTCATTTCGCCGCCGTTCTGCCCGAGCGTCACACTGTCGACGTTGGCTGGCAGGCTGGTCTTCATGGCCGTGGTGGTGTCGTTCACGTTCGCCTGGGCCTCGAAGCGGTAGGTGCCGGCATCCAGCTTCTTGCCGCTGGCGTCGGTGCCATCCCAGGTAAAATTCACCAGGCCACTGGATTGCTGCCCCAGGTTCAGACGATTCACCTGACTGCCCGCGTCGTTGTAGACGTTGACCCAGACGTTCGGACTGGACGCGGTCAGGTTGAGCGCACCCTTGAAGTCCGCGCTGGTATCCACCTTGACCTTGTCGGTATCGACGATCACCTTGCGGCCCACCAGGGTGGACGCCTGCAGCGCCTGGGAGGACTGACTGCCGGAGAGGATCGAGCTGACGCTGGTGTTGAGGTTGGTGATGCCCTCGACGGTACTGAACTGCGCCAGCTGCGCGATGAATTCGCCGTTGCCCTGGGGCTCCAGCGGATTCTGGTTGTTCATCTGGGCGACCATCAGCTTGAGGAACTCGTCCTTGCCGAGCTTGCCGCCTTTCTTGCCATCGCTGCTGGCGGTCTCGGAGGTAGCGTCTGTCTTGTTGACGGAGTACTTGTCGAGCACCGACTGAGCGGTTGAATTGGTCGTGCTTATGGACATGGCGCCGGTTCCTTACTGACCGAGGGTCAGTACCTTCTGCATCATCTGTTTGGCGGTATTCATCATTTCCGCATTGGTCTGGAAGGCGCGACTGGCCGAAATCATGTCGGCCATCTCCTCCACCACGTTCACGTTGGGGTAGTAGACGTAGCCTTCCTTGTCCGCCATGGGGTGGTTGGGCTCATAGCGCTTCTGCACCTCGCTCTGATCCTCGACGATGCCCTTCACCTCTACCCCAACGCCGGCCTGGCCCCGGTCGTCGAACAGCGAGGCGCCGCCCTGGGCGTCATTGAGCTGGGCGGCGAATACCGGATGCCGCGCCTTGTAGGTCTGGTCGACGCTGGAGGACACGGAATCGGCGTTGGCCATGTTGCTGGCCACGGTGTTGAGGCGAACGTTCTGGGCGCTCATCCCGCTACCGGCGATGTTGAACAGCGAACTCAGGGACATGGCTATTCTCCGCGCAGGGCCGACATCAGCCCCTTGAACTTGCTATTGAGCAGGGTGAAGCTGGCCTGGAAATTCATCGCGTTTTCGGCGTAGTTGGCCTGCTCGACCTGCGCATCCACGGTGTTCTGGTCCACCGAGGGCTGAGTGGGGATGCGATACTTCAAGGCCGAGTCGCCCATGCCCATGTCGAAGCCTTCAGCGGCGATATGGCGGCTGTTGGTGGTTTCCAGCTGATAGTGGCCGGATGCCCCCGGAGCGCTCTTGGCCGCCTGCTCAGCCATCACGGCGCTGAAATCCAGATCCCGCGCCTTGTAGCCCGGGGTGTCGGCATTGGCGATGTTGTTGCCCAGTACCTCGGCGCGTTGCGAACGGAAGTTCAGCGCCTGTTCGTGCAACCCGAGTGCTTTGTCGAAACTGATGCTCATGTCGAGAGACCTTTGACGTGGCTTGCAAGCGATTTAGCAAGGCCCGTGCCAGCCTCCAGCATCCATCTAAATCAAGGGCTTAGCGCAACGCGGCAGTCAGAACGACGGCAAGCGGCAAGGTTTTTCCGCCGGCTTTGCCGGCTCCGGGATCGGCTGCGGCAAAACTTTGGCGCAAAAGAAAGGGCAGACCTGGGTCTGCCCTTGGGTGTCAATCGACCGGCCTACTTGGCCTTGTAGATGATGCCCGGATTGCACTGCACCATCTGGTAGAGATCCGGCAGGCCATTGAGGGCCTCGGAGGCGCCCAGGAACAGATAGCCGCCCGGCTTGAGGGTGCCGTGGATGCGCGTGAGGATGTCCTTCTTCACCTCGGCGGAGAAGTAGATCAGCACATTGCGGCAGAACACCATGTCGAACTTGCCCAGACTGGCGTAGCTGTCCAGCAGATTCAGCGCGCGGAATTCGATACGGCTGCGAATCGCCGGCTTGACCGCCCAGCGACCCGGCTGCTGCACGTCGAAGTAGCGCTGCAGGCGCTCCGGGGACAGCCCCCGGCCGATCGCCAGCGAATCGTACTCGCCGGACTTGGCCGCGGTGAGAATGGCGCCGGACAGGTCGGTCGCCACGATCTGCATGCCGCCTCGCCCTTGCCCTGCCGCGCTCCGCTCGAATTCGTCCATGGTCATGGACAGCGAATAGGGTTCCTGACCCGAGGAGCAGGCCGCCGACCAGACCCGCAGGCGCTGGCCAAAGGTGTTCTTGGTCAACTCCGGCAAGAGGCGGTTCTTCAGCACCTCGAAGGGATAGGTGTCGCGAAACCAGAGGGTTTCATTGGTCGTCATCGCATCGATGACCTTTTCCCGCAGACCGCTACGGGGCTGCATCTGGATGCGCTGCACCAACTCCGACAACGTCTTGATCCCCTCGGTCTCCATCAGCTTGTTGAGCCGACTGGAGACCAGGTACTGCTTGTTGTCACCGAGCAGGATCCCGCTGGATTTCTCGAGGAAATCACGAAAAAGCACAAAATCCGCGTTGACTGCTGACACTGCCGCTCCGCCTTCTGGATACCGGGATAGAGACGCCTTCACCTAGTGACTGTCGACCGCATTGATGCGCTCGGCTACCCGGGAGGCAAGATCATCGGGACGGAACTTGGCCAGGAAGTCGTCCGCACCGACCTTCTTGACCATCGCCTGGTTGAAGACGCCGGACAAGGAGGTATGCAGCAGTATATGCACTTTCTGCATCCGCGAATCATGACGGATTTCCGCCGTCAGGGTGTAGCCATCCATTTCCGGCATCTCGATGTCGGAAATGATCATCAGCAATTCCTCTTCCGGACGCTTGCCTTCAGCCACCATCGCCTGGAGGAAATTCAAGGCCTGGCGACCGTCGTTGAGGGAGATGACCTCTACCCCGACGGTTTCCAGGCAGCGGCTCACCTGCTTGCGGGCCACCGAGGAGTCGTCGACGATCAGGACGCGCTTGGTGACGGCCTTGGCCTGTACCACTTCGCTGATGACGCCGGCCGACACGGTTTCGACCGACGGTGCGACTTCGGAGAGGATCTTTTCCACGTCGATGATCTCGACGAGCTGGTTATCGACCCGGGTGACGGCGGTCAGGTAGTGATCACGACCGGTGCCCTTGGGCGGCGGGTTGATGCCCTCCCAGTTCATGTTGACGATTCGCTCCACCGAGCGCACCAGGAAGCCCTGCACCTTGGTGTTGTACTCGGTGATGATCACGAAGCAGTTGTTGATGTCTTCCAGCCCACGACGACCGGTCGCCATGGCCAGGTCGATGATGGGAAAGGTGCCGCCACGAATGCTGGCCACGCCCCGTACCACCGGACTGGATTTCGGCATCACGGTGAGTTTGGGGCACTGCAGCACCTCCTTCACCTTGAAGACGTTGATGCCGTAGAGCTGCGAGCCGTCCAGGCGGAACAGCAGCAGTTCCAGACGGTTCTGGCCCACCAGTTGGGTACGTTGGTTGACTGCGTCCAATACACCAGCCATTTGGCGACTCCTCTCGTTGCCACGGACCGGTTGGAAAACTCGGCACAGGGCTTGCTTAGATGTGACTCATGAAGATCGAAGCGACGTGTTTCCGACCTATGAAGACCTCTTGCCGCTGGGCTGCGAATCTCTTGTTGATCCTGACATGCCTGGGCGGAAAGGCCTATGCAGAAGGCGACTACACCTCATCTGACGAACTTATCGGCGCTGTCGAAAGTTTTCTTGAGGAGCGCGTGCAGGAATATTTGCTGGAGACCAATTCCAACGCTCGCCATGAAACCCAGATCAACTCCCTGGATCCCCGATTGCGCCTTGCCGCCTGCGACAAACCCCTGACGCTCTCGCAACAGGGCAGCCCGACGCCGGTGGGGCGGATCAACATCAAGGTGCGTTGCGAAGGCGGCAGTCCCTGGACGGTGTTCGTGCCCGCCCAGGTCAAGCTGTATCGCCCGGTGGTGGTCACCCTGCAGCCGCTGTTGCGCGGCGCGGTGCTCGACGACCAGAACGTGGCCCTGGTGGAACGCGATGTCGGCACCCTGACCCAGGGTTACCTGACCAGCCTGGAGCAGGTGATAGGTACCCAGCTGAAGCGTCAGGTGGTCAGCGAGCAGGTGCTGGCGCCCTCCTTTATCGAGCAGGCCGAACTCATCCGCAAGGGCGAACAGGTGGTGATCAATGCCCGCAGCGCTTCCTTCAGTATCCGCATGCAGGGCGAAGCCCTCAGCGCAGGGGCCAAGGACGAGGAGATTCGTGTACGCAACCTGAGCTCCAACCGGGTGATCCGCGGTCGGGTCGTCGATCAGGGGCAGGTGGAGGTGGCGCTTTAGCGAAGAAGTCAAAAGGAGTACCTTGGCGTCTGCATCCTGAACCTCTGCGCGTCATCCTGTCGAAGGATGTGACATGGCGCACAGGTCTACGGCTAAAGTTTCGGCATGGCGCGCCGATAAGCCGGACATGCGAATGAGACGACACGAGGATCTTCACTCATGGCTCTAGATATCAATCGCCTGAATTCGTCCTCTACTGCGGGCATAGGCAACACCAAGGCGGCGTCCACCAAGGACGTGTCCACGGCTCAGGCCAGCGACGTCAAGGCTACCAAGAGCACCGCCTCCGGCGAGTCGGTCAGCTTGAGCGCCGAGGCCAAGCAACTGAGCTCCCTGACGGCAGGGCTCAAGGATCTGCCGGTGGTCGACAGCGACAAGGTCAGCCGCCTGAAACAGGCCATCGCCGATGGCTCCTACAAGGTCGACAGCCAGAAGGTGGCCGACAAGCTGATGGCGTTCGAGTCCTGACGCCCGGTTCGGCATGGCCTTTCTGACGATCGCCACTAACGTTCGAACGGAAACCGCGCCATGCCCCATGCCAACTTGCTCGAGATCACCCGCCACGACATCGACCTGAGCGAGCAACTGCTGGCCCTGATCGAGCAGGAGTTCCAGGCCCTGAGCGAGCGCCAGCTCGATCGGCTGGAGGCCCTGCTGGGCACCAAGCAGATCCTGCTCAAGCAGCTCGACCAGCACGCCCAGCAGCGCACCTTGCTGCTCCAGGCCCATGGTCTGCGAGCGGATCTGCAGGGTTTGCAGGCCTACGCCGCCCAGCAGCCCGACGGGGAAGAATTGCTGGCGCGCTCCAGTCAGCTCGCGCAGCTCATGGAGCAATGCAAGGCTCACAACGTCCGTAATGGCCAGATCATCCAGGCCAACCGCTTCGTGGTCGGCAAACTGCTCAATGTACTGCAGGGCACCTCGGCGCCCACGCTGTACAACCGTCGCGGCAGTCAGACCGGTGGCGGCTATCAGCGCCCCCTGAGTTCGGCTTGATCACGGGCATTCTCATGCCAGCGTTTTTCACTGTACAGATGGCGTTAAGCCAGTATCCTTGCTGACCGCTGTTTACAGGAGTTTCCAGGTGCAAGGCTCTTCCGCTAGCGACCATGCCGCTCAGCCACCCCAGGTCTATCGCTCCAAGGGCGAGATCCTGGCCTGCCTGCGGCCGGCGCAACAGCAGCATATTCCGCTGCGGATCACCTTCAATCGTCAGGGGCAGCAATTCCAGAGCTTCGTCGTCGAGATCGACGAGGCCAAGGGATTGATCGCGCTGGATGAATTCATTCCACGCGAAGCCGAACGCCTGCTCGAACAGGGCCAGCCGTTCCGGGTGGACAGCTTCCACGAAGGCATCAAGGTCAGCTGGCAGATCGATCATCCGGTCGAGTTCAGCGAGCTGGATGGCAATCGCTGCTACTGGATCGGCCTGCCCGCCGAACTCTCCTATCACCAGCGGCGCAACGCCTATCGGGTCAAGTTGCTGCTGACCCAGCCGGCCACCGCAGAGCTGAGCCAGGGCAACAGCCCGATCCAGCTGCGAGGCCAGTTGATCGACCTGTCGGCCACGGGCTGCAAGCTGCGCTTCCCTGGCAACGTCACTCATCTGCTGCAACCGGGGCAGCAGGTACAGAGCTTCAGCGCGGAGTTGCCCATCGGAACGATCAACACCCCGGTGACCATTCGCCACGTGGCCTGCCCGGAGCGTTTGGAATACAGCGACGTCGGCGTCTGCTTCAACAGCCTGACCGGCGCAGCCCAGCGCCAGATCGAGCGCTTCATCTACCAGTTGCAGCGGGAAAACCGCCGGTTCGAGTGATCGACCGGGCGTCCACGACTGCTGGACGCCCTCCTCCACCGCTCAGGGCGCCTTGGATTCAGGCGGGTTCTGCAGGAACTCGATCTCTTCCTGCAGCGGTGCTCCCTCCTCGACAGGCTCCTCCTCTACGACCGGCTCAGTGTGCATCTGGTCATGCACCACCTGGCTATCGACCCGTGGATCCAGGGCCGCTGCCAGCGGCGAACTGGTCGACCCTTCGGGCATCTGTACGTGGCTCAGCGGCGCCTCGTCGACCAGGTGCTTGCCGGTGACCGCATCCGGGCGGATGCGCCAGATCAGGATGGCACCGCAGAGCACGACAAAGGCATAGAGCATGTTGGGTCCGACCAGATTCATCAGCGCACCCACCACCAGCGGACCGATACAGGCACCGATGCCAAAGGTCACCAGCAGCATGGCGCTCAGGGATACCCGCCGCTCCCCCTCGATATGGTCATTGGACAGCGCCACCGCCAGGGGATAGAGCACGAATTGCAGCAGGCTGGCAATGAGGCCGAGCGGCAGCAGCACCACCGGCGGCACATGGGGCAGCACGGCCAGTGGCAGGGCAGCCAGCGTCAGGGCGATGGCGACCACCCGGATCAGCCAGCTGCGATCATGCCGATCCGACAGCCAGCCGATGGGCCACTGGGCGATCAGGCCGGCGAAGATGCAGCAGGCCATGAACAGGCCGATGCGCTCGGTGGGCAGACCCTGGGCGCTGGCATAGAGGGGCGCCAGGCCATAGAAGGAGCCGATCACCAGTCCGGCGACCAGGGTCGTGGTCAACGACTGCGGAATCCGCTGGATGAAGAACGTGGGTTCCAGCGGCGCCGGCTTGAGCGGTGCCGGGTGGATCTTGCCGGTGACTGCCACCGGCACCAGGCACAGGGCATAGCAGATGGCAACCAGCATCAGCTTGTCGACGCCGAGATCGGGCGAGAGCACCAGCACCACCTGCCCCAGCGCCAGGCCGAGGTAGGAAGCGGTCATGTAGCCGGAAAAGACCTTGCCGCGCTCGCCTGGGCCGGCCTGCTCGTTGAGCCAGCTCTCCAGCACCATGTACTGGCACATCATGCCCATGCCGATCAGCACCCTGAGTGCCAGCCACATCGGCAGCCAGGGCAGCAGGCCGATCCCCAGCACCGCTGCGCCGACCACGCCGGCGCAGGTCACATAGGCACGGATATGGCCGACCTTGGCGATCAGTCGATGCCCCAACTTGCCGCCTATCACCAGTCCCGCGTAATAGGCAGCGGTCAGGGCGCCGACCCAGAGTCCCTGCACCTGATCGGCGGCCAGTCGCAGACCGAGATAGGTACTCAGCAGACCGGTCCCGATCAACATCAACAGCGTCGCGAAATAGAGCCCGCGAAACGCCGACAGCACACGCACCATTGCCTACTCCATCGTCTCTTGCACACCCGGCAAGCGCGACGGAATCAGCTTCGTCGTTGCGCCGCCAGCTGGGCGTCCTCGCCCAGGCGTGGGTTGTATTGGCCTGCACAGGCCTTCATCAGTACCTGCAGCACCGACAGATTACCTCTGACGCTGCTGATCTTGGTGGGTACCTCGCCCTTCGGATAGCGCCGCACGGTGGGGAGTTCCACGCAGCGATAGCCCAATTTCGGTACCCGATAGGAAAGATAGGCCAGCAACTCGTAGGTGGTGAACTCGTCGCGGAACGGTGCCACGCGCGGATCCAGCAGCATGGCCCGGCTGTAGGCGCGGAAACCCTGGGTGGTGTCGGTCCAGTGGAAACCCGAGGCCAGGCTCAGCATGGGCGCATGGATGAAGCGAATGGCGAAGTCGCGGGACTTGGGGGTGTTCTCCGCCACGCCGCCGACCAGAAAGCGCGAGGCCTGGACGAAGTCGTAGCCCTGCTCGATGGCGTCGATGAAGCGCGGGATGGCGTCCGGGTCGTCCTTGTCGTTGCCGTCGATGGTCACGATGCCGGTGTAACCCTCGTCGAGCACGAAGGCATAGGCGCAGCGCAGCTGGGAGCTGAGCTTGCCCGACGCGGTCTTGACCAGCAGCCCGCGAACGCCCAGCTCCTGCAGCCGTTGCGGCTCCAGCGAACCGTCGGTGCTGCCACCGTCGACGATGATGACGTCGGCGATGTCGGCGATCCTGACCGCTGCCATGCGCCGCAAGAGGTTGAGAATCCGCTCGCCTTCGTTGATGACCGGGATCACCACGCAGTGCGGACGGCTGCGACCGTTCCAGAAGGTCGTCGAATAGCTGGGCACCTGCCAGAGGGCGCGCTCGGTGGCGGGAATTGCAGTAGTCATAGGTCCTCCAGGTTCAACCGACACGGGCCGTGATGAGGGCGACGCCGGCGATGATCAGGACGATGCCTGCCGCCGTGGTCCAGGGAAAGGCTTCACGAAAGATCACCACCGACAACAAGGCGACGCTGGCGATGGCCCCGGCCGTCAGCACCGGATGCGCCACGTTCAGCGGCAGCTTGGCGAGGGCGGCGGCGTACAGCAGAAAGGCCAGGCCATACATGAACAGCCCCAGCCAGAACGGCCAGTTGGCCAGCGCGGCCATGGGATCGCTCAGGCTGGGAAAGCGCCGCGGGGGCAGCATGGCCAGCTTCACCAGCACGCTCGCCGAGGCGTTGGAGGCGATGCCCAGGATCAGGATCAGCCACTTCATGCGGCAGCCTCCGGCAGTTCGCGATAGGCCTTGACCGCGACCTGGACGCCACGCTCCAGCGCGGCCAGGTTGGAGCCCTGCTTGGCTGGCAGCATCTCGATGCTGACCACTTGCTCCGGCAGCCGCCGGGTCAGGGCGAAGGCGATGCCCTCGTGGTTGGTACCACCCTCCCCCAGGGTCACCAGATCCGGTTCGCTGGCATGGACGTGGCCGATCAGTTCGGCATGCTCTTCGAGGACGCGGGCGGCGTCCTCCTCGTTGATGGTCAGGGCGCCGGTATCGAGTTGCATGAGGATCGCCGGATGCTCCACGGCCCGTACCACGGCGGCGGTGGAATCGCTGTCGATCATGAAGTTGGCGCCATAGCGTGGCGGATTCGGCTCCAGGCAGATCTGCACCCGGTGCGCCGCGGCCACATCACCCAGGCGGCGGAAGAAATCCCGTGCCTGCGCCAGGGCCTGGTCGTCACTCAGCCCCGAGCGATCGCGATTGCGCGGCGAGCCGAACACCAGGCGCGTCGCGCCCAGCCCCTCGGCGACCCGGCAGACGCCCTCCAGCTGCGCCAGCAGCGCGTGCTGCACGTCGTCGGTGCCGAAGACATTGAGGCCGGTAGTGCCGAACAGTAACGCCTGCATGCCGGTGATCTCGATGCCGCGGGCCTGCCACTGCTGACGCACGCCCTGGATTTCCTGGGCGGTGGCCGTCTTAGGATCGGCGAAATACTTGCCGGGGGCGATGTCGATGGCATCCACCCGGTATTGCTGCAGGATCTCGGCGACCATGGCGTCATCGGTCGGATCCCAGGCGATATTGGAGATGGCGATGCGCATCACTGACCCTCCGCCTTGATGACCGGGGGTTCCGACTGGGCGTAGGCGCGGACCGCGAGCAGGGTGTCGCGCGCGCTGTACTGGTAGCCGTCCCGCCCGCCGAAGGCCTCGGCATGCACGCTGCGGAAATCGTAGCGCGCCGGCGTACCCTCCAGGGTGTTGCCGAAATCGCGTCCGAAACCCTGGCTGGCGATGTCCGCCACGCTGATGGGCTCGGCGGTCAGGTGCACCAGGTCCAGCCCGGCAGCCTGGGCGGTCTGGATGTCATAGCCGAGATTGACCATCGGATAGAACTGGAAGACGCCGCGACTTTCCACCGCGTGCAGGTTGTTGTCGTTGAGCAGGTCGTAGATCACGTTCTTGCGCAGCCCGGGCCCGACCAGGCCCGGCAGGCGGACGATCAGCGCATTGGCGAAATGCGCACGGACGAACTGCTCCAGTCGATAGCGATTGGCGCCGTAGGCGTGCAGTCCCTCTTCGTCCACCGCGGTGGTCTCATCGACGCCAAGCGGCTGCTTGAAGACATCCACGGTGCTGATCAGCACGAAGGAATCACACTGGATCCGCGACAGATGACCGATCAGGCCATCGATCTTCTCGCGATCGGCCGCGGGATCGCGATTGGCGATCCATTTCTGCGCGGGAGCTCCGGCGCAGATGACCTGGCCATAGGGCTGATCGCCGATCTGGTCGATATTGGTGGAGCGAAACAGCGCGCCGAAGGCCTTCTGCTTGAGCAGCGTCGACCCCACGAAGCCGCTGTACCCTATCAATGCGTCGGTCTTCATGTTGCTCACCCCTTGGTCTTGAATCTCAGGCAATAGTCCGGTTGGCACTCCTCGACGGGATAACGCTCGTCCAGGTAGGCCTTGAGTCGTGGAAACTTGTCGTGCATGGAAATGTTGTTCAGCTTGAATGACCAGAAGGTCGTCGAATACACCACCGCCGGCGGATCGGCATGCTGCAGATCGCTGAGCAGGTCGGCCTCGTAGGGCGGCGTGGCATAGACCGGATAGATGTACTTGGTACAGGCCGGCAGATCGGTCACCCCGTTGATGACCCCGTTGTTGGCCAGGTCGAACACACAGTGGGCACCGCTTTCCAGCAGGCGTCGCGAGGCCCATTGCACCCCGGGCGTCGCCAGGGCGGCGTCATCCGGCAAGGCGGTCAGCGCCGGTACCCAGGCAAGCCCCTGGGCCCACACCCGCTCGACCGGCGACTTGTAGAGATTGAAGGCGGCGAGCAGCACCAGCAGCGCCGCCAGGCCTGGCAACAGCAGGCGCCGGCCGAAGGCCAGCAGCGCACCTGCCAGCAGCACCGCAAAGAACGGCGAGGGATTAAGTCCGACCAGTCCCATCAGCACGGCGGCGGCGACGGCCGCGGCCGCCGCACGCGGATGCGCCGAGATGTCCCAGCCGCCGTTGCGGGCCAGCCGCTGCCGGCGGGCAGCATAGAGCAGGCTCAGCAGGGGCACCCAGAAGCCCATCTGGATGTGCTGGAAGTCCGCGCGATTGACCCCGATCTTGAAGAAGATCGCGAGCAGCACCGCCAGGGCGCCGATCAGCGGCAGATCCTCGCTCCAGCGCCACGGCCAGGGCAGGCAACGGATCAGCGCGAAACCGGCCAGCGCCGTAGGCACCGCCAGCAGCAGGCTCAGTGCCAGCGGCCGGGCATCCAGGCCATAGCCCCACTGGGAAGAGGTTTCCAGGAGGAAGGTCAGGTTCTTGACGTAATCGGTCAGGGCGAAGAAATCGGTACCAAAGCCAAGCCAGCCAACCGTTGCCACGAAGCTCAGCAGCGAGAGGAAATGGCGCCGCTGTAGGAGCAGCGTGAGCAGTACGGCCGAGCCGATGGCCAGCACCCCGGCGATCCCGCGGTCATAGGACCAGAACAGGTTGAAACCGGCTGCCAGCCCCAACAGCACCTCGCAGACCAATCGCCGCGGCGTGGTCTCCACCTTGCGATGCAGACAGAAGAGGAACAGCGACAGCAGCAGGAAGAGATCGCGATAGCCCACCACCTGGGTCGCCACGGCGCCCACGGCGACCAGCAGGATCAGTCGCGCGCGGCCCTTGGGCACGGGGCACAGCAAAACGGCCGTTCCCCACAGCAACAGGGCCGCGCCGGTGTTGCACAGTCCATAGAGGATCTGGGTCACCAGGAAGGTGTGCTGGGCACCGAACCAGGTCTCCGCCAGCCATACCGGGATGAAATCCAGCCCGCCATGGATGGTGAAGGCATGCGCGCCCGGCTGACTGTGCAGCAGCGTCGGCAGCGTGGCGAAGTATTCTCCCTGGTGGAAGGGGTCGAGGATGACGCCCTTGCCGAACAGAAAGAAATTGATGATGGAAAAGACCAGAACGCTGATGAAGCCGGCGACGCCGGACACCCCCCTGGGTGTCGCTTCAGTGGAAGGGTTCGGCATCGAGGCGCTCCAGGGCATCGAAAATATTGTCGATCTTGCCGCCCAGCATCGAATAGCAGCCGGGCAGCTGGGGATGTTGTTCGAAGAGGATGGGACGGCCGTCGTCGCCTTCGTTCTTCATCAGGATGGTCTTCACCTCGAACAGCGAGTCCCGGTACTCCACCCGCGCCGCAGCCGACATGTAGCGGGTCACGTCCCGGACCATCCAGTCCGCGCGCGAGGCACGGTCGTAATCGTCGAGCAGTGCATAGGGATCGGTGCCATTGGCGTCTTCCCAGTTCAGGTGCGGGGTATAACGCACATGGGACAGGGTGTGCAGACCGCGCGCCGGGAACGGCATCATGGAAAAGAACGGACCGTCCATGACCGTCACGCCGAGGTTGCGCAGCTCCGGAGGCATCTCCACCAGGGCCATCTCGGTGATCTCGTGGCGCAACCGGGTGGCGGTACCGGGGAAGTCGCCGCCGTACTGGTTGAGGCCGCTGTAGGTACAGTTGAAGAGATAGCGGCCGTGCAGCTCCTCCTGTCCTCCGGCTTCATCCACCACATCAACACCCAGCCCGCCCGTTTCACCGCGGATCGCTGTCACGCGACTCTTGAGGCGCACCTCGACGCCGACGGCATCGAGCTCGCGACTCACTTCGGCGGCGAGTACGGCGGAGTTGAAGGCATATTCTTCGGTGAGATACACCGCCTCGATCAATCGATCGTCGAACAATCGACTTAATTCTTCGGACGCCGGCTGCAGGGAAGCCTCGATCCCCTGACAGAAACGTTCGAACTGTTTGGCCGTTACCTTGGAGTTGTTGCGGGCAATGGCATACAACTTGGTGAAGTCCCGCACTACCACATCGGGATAGTCGCGCAAGAAGCGCGGCAAGTTGACCCGGCTGCGAAAGGCCGTGACGAAACTGCGCGGATAGTGGTAACCGTTATGAACACGTGCCTGATTGTGATAAGAGGCACGCTTCAACAGCCCGTCTTCCCGCTCGATCAGGGTGACTTTCGCAAAGCCCCTCACGCGCATGAGATACAGGGCCGTCATGGCCCCGTAAAATCCGCCGCCTATGACGATCGCATCTCTCATGATTGTCACGCCATGCCGGATTGAGTAGCCGGTCTGGCGGCATTGCCACCCTGCACTACTTCGACATTGAGCTTGTCACGACGCGTCATGACGGCGCTCGTGAACTCCTGGGCGACATGGTAGAGCGGCCCTTCGTTGACTCTGTGGGTCAACTGCAGGACATATTCGCCAAGGACGAGCAGGACCAGCGAAATGAGAAAGAACATGCCGGACTGCTGTAATGAAATCGTCACCCAACCCGGTGCGACGTCATCCTTGAACAGGCCGATGGCGATGACGTAAATGGAATAGAGCAGATTGGACAAGGCGCCCACGATGGACAGGAAACTGACCATGCGCATGGGTTTGCGGGTGGAGGACACCAGCAGTCGGGCACCGCGATCGAAGCTGCCGGACAGCCGCTTGGGCTTGCCGCTGCGCGGCGGCATGCTGTATTCGAGATTGGTACGGGAGAAGCCTGCCGTCGCCGGCAGGTGCCGGTAGGTCAAGGCCGGCGCGGGATGGCGCAGGATGTAATTGATGACCTTCTTGCTGAGCATGCGGTACTGGGGCGCATCCTTGGCCAGATCGACCCCGTTGAATCGCCGGTAGAGGCTGTTGAAACCTCTGGAGCACAGACTGTAGGACAGGGTCTGCCGAACTTTCTGCTGATTGTTGGCGAACACCACGTCGATGCCACCGGCCGCCTGTTGCAACATGTCAGGCAAGAAGGCGATGTCATCGGTTTCCGGATCTATGACGACCGCGAAGTCACCCAGCGCATTTTCCAGACCCACCCAGGCAGCGGTATCGGAGTCCACTTCCTTGGTCAGGGCATATACCTGCAGATTGGGCAGGCCGGTGATACTGGTGAGTTGTTTGAGTCGCGCTACGCTGTCATCAGCGGAGGCGTTATCGACAATGATAAGTTCGTAGTCACTTACCAAGGGACCGATAACAGTTGCCGCGCGTTCGAGGACGCTCTGCAACTCGGCAGCCTGATTACGAACGACGAACACGACTGAAAGTAGGACGGGATAAAAGGCCATGACGCGAACCTCCAGAGGCGCTCCAGATACAAGCAATGCAGACGGTTAGCCAACGGAGAGTACAGATAAATTCGGCAGGTTTTCGTCTGCTGCTCTATGCTGTGATCACAGCCACAAATCGCTACTGGAAGAGCCTGGAAGTCGGACAAGGTCGCCGTTTTTGCCCTATCCTCCAAACTGCTGTAACGGTTCGGCAAGGGCACTTGAAGGCGTCGGATCGCGAGGAGAGGTACTGGAAAGGAATCTGGTGTCCCAGAGTGGGGTCGAACCACCAACCTTCCCCTTAGGAGGGGGATGCTCTATCCAATTGAGCTACTGGGACAGTAAAGGGCGCTCATGGTAACGAGCAGCGGAAGGTTTGTCATGCTTCGGTTCGGCAGCGCCACTGTGCGCGAGGACGGGCAAAGGCAGGAAGTTCTTCGGCAGCTTTGCAATTTTTTGTGTACGTCGGTAAATTGACGTCAATAAAAACAGATACCTAGGGACAGGTGGTTACAGAGTCCAAGGTGCCGTGAGTGCTAGCGGAACGAGACGAGGGCTAACGCCTTCACTGATTTTTGACTCCAGATGAAGTACCTCAATGACCCAGGCCATTAGATCCTACTCAAGCCGTACCGCTGACAAATTCGTCGTGCGTCTGCCCGAGGGCATGCGAGAGCGCATCGCGGATGTGGCCCGCAACCATCATCGCAGCATGAACTCCGAAATCATCGCGCGTCTCGAGCAGAGCTTGCAGCAAGAGGGCGCCCTTGGCGACGAGCCCGGGCTTCGCCTGGACAGTCCGGAGATCACCGCCAGCGAGCGGGAGTTGCTGCAGCGCTTTCGGCAACTGTCGGGTCGGCAGCAGAACGCTCTGATTTCGCTGATCGCCCACGACATCGACGCCGCATCCTGACGACGTCGGGCTGCCCTGCCCCTGGGTAGCCCGTTGCCCCCTACCCTGTCCTACATCAGGAACAGGGTGGCGAGCCCCAAGAAGATAAAGAAGCCGCCGCTGTCGGTCACTGCGGTGATCAGCACGCTCGACCCCATGGCCGGGTCGCGACCGAAGCGCTGCAGGGTCATGGGAATCAACACCCCCATGAATGCGGCCAGTAGCAGATTGAGGGTCATGGCGCCCATCATCACCAGGCCCAGTGACCAGCTGCTGTAGAGATAGAAGGCCACCAGCCCTATCACCCCGCCCCAGATGACGCCATTGCACAGGGCTACGCCCATTTCCTTGCGCAGCAGTCGCGCGGTGCTGGTGACACTGATCTGCCCCAGCGCCATGGCGCGGACGATCATGGTGATGGCCTGGTTGCCCGAGTTGCCGCCGATGCCGGCCACGATGGGCATGAGTGCGGCCAGGGCCACCAGCTTCTCGATCGAACCCTCGAAGAGACCGATGACCCGCGAAGCGATGAAGGCCGTGATGAGGTTGGTGGCCAGCCAGGTCCAGCGATTGCCCACCGATTTCCATACCGAGGCGAAGACGTCTTCGTCTTCGCGCAGACCGGCCATGTTGAGAACTTCGCTTTCGCTTTCCTCGCGGATCAGGTCGACCATCTCGTCGATGGTGAGACGACCGATCAGCTTGCCGTTCTTGTCCACCACCGGCGCCGAAACCAGGTCGTAGCGTTCGAAGGCCTGGGCCGCGTCATAGGCGTCTCCGTCCGGATGGAAGGCCACCGCCTCCTTGGCCATGACCTCGACCACCAGCTTTTCCGGGTCGTTGACCAGCAGGCGCTTGATCGGCAGGACGCCCTTGAGGATGCTGTCGTTATCGACCACGAACAGCTTGTCGGTGTGGTCGGGCAGCTCTTTCAGCCGTCGCAGGTAGCGCAATACCACTTCCAGGGCGACGTCGTCACGGATGGTCACCATCTCGAAGTCCATCAGCGCGCCGACCTGATCCTCTTCGTAGGACAGTGCGGAGCGCACCCGCTCGCGCTGCTGAGCGTCGAGGGCGTCCATGAGTTCGTGAACGACATCGCGCGGCAGATCCGGCGCCAGGTCGGCGAGTTCGTCGGCGTCGAGCTGACCGGCTACCGCGAGGATTTCCTGGTCGTCCATGTCGGCGATCAGGGTCTCGCGGACCGCGTCCGAGACTTCGAGCAGGATCTCGCCATCGCGCTCGGTCTTGACCAGACCCCAGACGGTCAGGCGGTCTTCCCGCGGCAAGGCTTCGAGGATGAAGGCGACGTCGGCCGGGTGCAGCTCGTCCAGGCGGGCACGCAGCTCTTCGAGGCCTTCCTCGGGAATATCGGCGGGGGATACGGGGGCGCGGTCCTGGTCTTCACGCGCCTCGACAGCGAGGTCGTAGCGCTCCAGCAACTCCACGACCTGGGCGAGCCGCTCCTGCAGCGTCTCGTGGGGCTTTCTGATTTCTGCTTCGTTCACTACGGTCATAGCGCACTCCGGCCCGCCGGCGGAGCGCACCGACGAACCCTAACTCAACAACGGGACGAAAAAGGCGATTGAGTATTGACTGGGTAAGTCCATAAGGGGGGATAACCACTGCCCCGGCGGGGCTGACGGCGGGGATGATACACCGGACCGCTTGCGGGTGCTAAGGCAAAAGGGTTTCAAAACAGCTATTTGCAAGGCTTCCGCAAGGTCACGAGGGCACGTTTCCGGCCCTCGCCGAACGCCCCAGGCTTCGCTAAGCTTGAGCCCCTACGTCAAGGAGGACGTCCCATGAAAAAGCTGCTCGCGCTCGGCCTGCTGCTGGGTTGCACCACCGTCCAGGCCGCCACGGTGTATCGCTGCGAGGATACCGACGGCCACCTCACCTTTTCCGCCAGCGGCTGCGCCTCGGACAGCGATAGCCGGCTGCAGCGCGCGGACAATCCCCGTCCGGGCGGTGCCAAACCCACGCTGATGGCGAAACCCAAGGCCACTCCCCGCAAGGAAGTCTCGCGCACGCCCACGGTGGTGGCAGCCAAGACGGACGGCTGTGGCGATCTGCTCAGCGCCAGCGCAAGGCGCCAGGCGATCATTCGCGGACAGGTCAAGGTCGGCATGAGCCGGGCGGACGTGGAGAGCGCCTTGGGGCAACCGCAGCGGATTTCCCAGCTGGATGCCCTGACCCGTTATCACTACGAGGCGCGCCAGCGCAAAGACCGTACGCGGCTGGTGACCTTCGACGAGCATGGTTGCGTGCGTCGGCGCTGACGCCCGCAACCGACGGCTGCTCCGTCAGAGCACGGCGCGGGGGTAGGAGCCCAGGACCTTGAGCGCCACGGCACCGGTGGACAGGCGTTCCAGGACATCGCGGATCAGCGGATCGGCCTGGTGGCCGAGGAAATCGATGAAGAAGACATAGGTCCACTTGCCGCTGCGCGAAGGCCGCGTCTCGATCCGGCTGAGGTCGATGTTGTTGGTGTGGAACGGCAGCAGCAACTCGTGCAGGGCGCCCGGCTTGTTCTGCATGGAGACGATGATGGAGGTCTTGTCGTCGCCACTGGGCGGCACGTCCTGGTTGCCGATGATGAGGAAGCGCGTGGAGTTGTCCGGGCGATCCTCGATCTTCTGCTGAACCGGGGTCAGGCCATAGAGCGAGGCCGCCATGTCGCCGGCGATGGCCGCGCTGTTCCACTCGCCTTTCACCCGCCGCGCCGCTTCGGCGTTGCTGGCCACCGCCACCCGCTCGACGCTCGGGTAATAGGAGTCCAGCCACTTGCGGCACTGGGCCAGCGACTGGGCGTGGGAATAGATGCGGGTGATGCTGTCGGCCTTGGTGTTTTCGCCGATCAGCAGATGGTGGTGGATACGCAGTTCCACCTCGCCGCAGATCGACAGGTTGTGCTCGAGGAAGCTGTCCAGGGTGTGGTTGACCGCACCCTCGGTGGAGTTCTCCACCGGCACCACGCCGAACTGGGAGGCACCGGCGGCGACCTCGCGGAACACCTCGTCGATGGCCGCCATGGGCCGGGTCACCACGGCCTTGCCGAAGTGCTTGAGCGCCGCGGCCTGGGAGAAGGTGCCTTCCGGGCCGAGGTAGGCCACGTGCAGCGGCTCTTCCAGGGCCAGGCAGCAGGACATGATCTCGCGGAACAGTCGCGCCATGTCTTCGTCACGGACCGGACCGCCGTTGCGCTCCATCACCCGCTTGAGGACCTGGGCCTCGCGCTCGGGTCGGTAGAACACGGGCTTTTCGCCTTCCGCCAGCGTTCCCATCTTGACCCGCGCCACGTCCTGGGCGCAGCGAGCGCGCTCGCTGATCAGGTCCTGGATGCGTTCGTCCAGACTGTCGATACGCAGACGCAGGGCCTTGAGCTCGTGTTCCGACATGATCAGCCGTGCTCCTTCTCGAATTCGGCCAGATAACTCACCAGCACCTGGACGGCTTCCAGGGTGACGGCATTGTAGATGGAGGCGCGCATGCCGCCCACCGAACGATGCCCCTGCAGATACAGCAGGCCGCGCGCTTCGGCGCCTTCGAGGAACGCCTTGTCGAGGCGCTCGTCCGCCAGGCGGAAGGGTACGTTCATCCAGGAGCGGTCGTTGTGGGCGATCGGGTTGCTGTAGAAGTCGCTGGCGTCGATGAAGCCGTACAGCAGCTCCTTCTTCTGGCGATTCAGGCGCTCCATGGCGGGCAGGCCACCCTGCTCCTTCAGCCACTTGAACACCAGGCCCGACAGGTACCAGGAGAAGGTCGCCGGAGTGTTGTACATGGAGCCGTTGTCGGCCTCGACCTTGTAGTCCAGCAGCGTCGGGCAGGCGGCACGGGCGCGACCCAGCAGGTCTTCGCGGACGATCACCACCACCAGGCCGCTGGGTCCGATGTTCTTCTGCGCACCGGCGTAGATCAGCCCGAAGCGCGAGACGTCCAGCGGACGCGAGAGGATGTCGGAAGAGGCATCCGCCACCAGGGGCACATCGCCCACGTCCGGAATCCAGTCGAACTCCAGGCCGCCGATGGTCTCGTTGGGGGTGTAATGAACGTAGGCGGCATCCTTGGACAGCTGCCACTCGTGCTGCCCCGGGATGGCGAAGTAGTCGTAGCCCTTGGCGCTGGCGGCGACATTGACGGTGCCATAGTGCTGCGCCTGCTCGATGGCCTTGCGCGACCAGATGCCGGTGTCGATGTAGTCGGCGGTGCCGCCCTCGGGCATCAGGTTCATCGCCAGCTGGGCGAATTGCAGACTGGCGCCGCCCTGCAGGAACAGCACCTTGTAGTTGCCGGGGACACCCAGCAACTCGCGCAGATCGGCCTCGGCCTGGTTCGAGATGGCGGTGAAGTCCTCACCGCGATGGCTCATCTCCATCACCGACAGGCCACGGCCCTGCCAATCCAGCAGATCGGCCTGGGCCTGGCGCAGCACAGCTTCAGGCAGGGCCGCCGGGCCGGCGCAGAAGTTGTAGGCACGCTTGCTCATCACTCGTCATCCTCGTTGGGAAGGTCATCGCTCGGTACGTCGCTGGCACCGGGCAGCACATCGTCCTGGTCCGGCTCGTGGCTGTCGACCGGCAACTCCTTGTCGAGCACCTCGTCGTCCAGTTCGGCTTCGTGATCCAGCAGCTCTTCGTCCACCGAAGGCTCCTGCACCCGCTCCAGCCCCACCAGCTTCTCGCCCTTGCCGAGCTTGATCAGGGTGACGCCCTGGGTATTACGGCCGGTACGGGAGATGCCTTCGACCGGGGTACGCACCAGGGTGCCCTGGTCGGAGATCAGCATGATCTCTTCGCCGTCCAGCACCTGGATGGCGCCGATCAGGGGGCCGTTGCGCTCGTTGATGACCATGGCGATCACGCCCTGGCCACCGCGGCCGCGCTGCGGGTATTCGGCCATGGCGGTGCGCTTGCCGAAGCCGTTGAGGCTGGCGGTGAGGATCTCGGCGCCCGGCTCGGGGATCAGCATGGAAATCAGGCGCTGGCTTTCAGCCAGGCGCATGCCGCGCACGCCGCGGGCGGTACGACCCATGGTGCGCACATGGCGCTCCTTGAAGCGGATGACCTTGCCGCCATCGGAGAACAGCATGACTTCGCGGGCACCGTCGGTGATGGCGGCGGCGATCAGGCTGTCGCCCTCCTCCAGCTTCAGCGCGATCAGGCCATTGCTGCGCGGACGGCTGAACTGCACCAGCGGGGTCTTCTTCACGGTGCCGTTGCGGGTGGCCATGAAGATGTAGGCACCGGTGGGCTCGTCCTGGCCGGCATCGAGGAGCTCGCCCTCTTCGCCTTCGCTTTCGCTCTCGACGTCGTCTTCCACCAGCACGGCGTCTTCGATGTCCAGGTTGTCGTCCTGCTCGCCCAGCTCTTCTTCACCGATGGGCGCCTGCTGGCGCACGGCCTCCAGATCGACCGGCAGCATGGCGGTGATGCGCTCGCCTTCGGCCAGCGGCAGCAGGTTGACCAGCGGCCGGCCACGGGCGGCGCGGGAAGCCTCGGGGATCTCGTAGGTACGCTTCCAGTAGACCTTGCCCAGGCTGGAGAACAGCAGCAGGGTGGTATGGCTGTTGGCGACCAGCAGGTGCTCGATGTAGTCCTCTTCCTTGACCGCCGAGGCCGAACGGCCGCGACCGCCCCGGCGCTGGGCCTGGTAGGCGTGCAGCGGCTGGGACTTGGCGTAGCCGCCATGGGAGATGGTGACGACGCGGTCTTCCTCGGTGATGAGGTCGGCGATGGTCAGGTCCACCTGGGAGGCGATGATCTCGGTACGACGCTTGTCGCCGAACTCGGCCTTGACCTTTTCCAGCTCCTCGCGGATGACTTCCATCAGCCGCTCGGGATTGGTCAGGATGCGGATCAGCTCGCCGATCTGCAGCAGGATTTCCTGGTACTCGGCGATGAGCTTCTCGTGCTCCAGGCCGGTCAGGCGGTGCAGGCGCAGGTCGAGGATCGCCTGGGCCTGTTCCGGCGAGAGGTGGTACCTGCCTTCGTGCAGGCCGTACTGCTCGGGCAGTTCGTCCGGACGGCAGGAGTCGGCGCCGGCGCGCTCGACCATCTCGCGTACCGCGCTGGACTCCCAGGGCGTGGCGATCAGGCGTTCCTTGGCTTCGGCCGGGGTCGGCGAGCTCTTGATCAGCTCGATGACCGGATCGATGTTGGACAGGGCGACCGCCTGGCCTTCGAGGATGTGGCCACGCTCGCGCGCCTTGCGCAGTTCGTAGACGGTCCGCCGGGTGACGACTTCGCGACGGTGGCGAATGAAGGCTTCCAGCAGTTCCTTGAGGTTCAGGGTGCGCGGCTGGCCGTCGAGCAGGGCCACCACGTTGATGCCAAACACCGTCTGCAGCTGGGTCTGGGCATAGAGGTTGTTGAGCACCACCTCGGGGGTTTCGCCGCGCCGCAGCTCGATGACCACGCGCATGCCGTCCTTGTCGGACTCGTCGCGCAGCTCGGTGATGCCTTCGATCTTCTTCTCTTTCACCAGCTCGGCGATCTTCTCGATCAGCCGGGCCTTGTTGAGCTGGTAGGGCAGCTCGGTGATGACGATCTGCTGGCGATTGGCGCTCTTGTCGATGTCCTCGACCTCGGCGCGGGCCCGCACATAGATGCGCCCACGACCAGTGCGATAGGCCTCGATGATGCCGGCACGACCGTTGATGATGCCCGCGGTCGGGAAGTCCGGACCGGGGATGTACTGCATCAGGTCGTCGACGGTCAGCTCGCTGTTCTCGATCAGCGCCAGGCAGCCATCGATCACTTCGCCGAGGTTGTGCGGCGGAATGTTGGTGGCCATGCCGACCGCGATGCCGCTGGAACCATTGACCAGCAGGTTGGGGATGCGCGTAGGCATCACCGCCGGGATCTGCTCGGTGCCGTCGTAGTTGGGCACCCAGTCGACGGTTTCCTTGTCCAGGTCGGCCAGCAGTTCATGGGCGAGCTTGGACATCCGCACTTCGGTGTAACGCATGGCCGCGGCGTTGTCACCGTCCACCGAACCGAAGTTGCCCTGGCCGTCCACCAGCATGTAGCGCAGCGAGAAGGGCTGCGCCATCCGCACGATGGTGTCGTAGACGGCGGTATCGCCGTGGGGGTGGTACTTACCGATGACGTCACCCACCACACGGGCGGATTTCTTGTACGGCTTGTTCCAGTCGTTGCCCAGCTCGCTCATGGCGTAGAGCACGCGCCGGTGCACCGGCTTGAGGCCGTCGCGCACATCCGGCAGGGCCCGGCCGACGATGACGCTCATCGCGTAGTCGAGATACGACTGCCGCAATTCGTCTTCGATATTGACCGGGAGGATTTCTTTGGCCAGTTCACCCATGAGAAGCCTGGTTCCTTCTGATCTGAAAAGCGCTAGGGCTCGTCCGCACGTCGGCCGAGCCTGATATAGGAGAGGCGAAAGCCCGTTTGGCGGCGCCTGCCACCAGCGGCGCAAGGGGCGCCCCAACCGGTTTTCGGCACTGCATCACCGCCTGCCGAGGGCTTTCGAACAAAGCCTGTGCAAAGAGCGAAATTCTAACACATTCAGGGATGTATCCGCCCCTGGCGATCACCTCAATGCAGGCGTCGGCGATTCATCAGCTCGGCCATCTTCCTGGCGTCCGGACGCTCCACCACACCACGCTCGGTGACGATGGCGTCGATGAGATCGGCCGGGGTGACGTCGAACACCGGATTGAAGGCCTCCACGCCGGCGGCGATGCGCTGCCCGCCCACTTCCAGCAGCTCATGACCGGCGCGCTCTTCGATGGGAATGTCGTCACCGGACGCGAGATTCATGTCGATGGTGGAGCTGGGCGCCACCACCATGAAGCGCACCCCGTGGTGCATGGCGATGACCGCCAGGTTGTAGGTACCGATCTTGTTGGCCACGTCGCCATTGGCGGTGATGCGATCGGCACCGACGATCACCCAGGCGACGTTGCGCGTCTTCATCAAATGCGCCGCGGCGGCATCGGCGTTGAGGCTGACCGGGATCCCCTCCCCGGCCAGTTCCCAGGCGGTCAGGCGCGAGCCCTGCAGCCAGGGGCGGGTCTCGTCGGCGTGGACGCATTCCACCAGGCCGTCCAGGTGCGCCGCGCGCAGGACGCCCAGGGCGGTGCCGAAGCCGCCGGTGGCCAGGGCGCCGGTATTGCAGTGGGTAAGGAAGGTCTGCTTGCTGGCGTCGTGCTTGCGGATCAGCTCGACGCCCAGCTGGGCCATGGTCAGGTTGGCTTCGCGGTCGCTCAGGTGGATGGCTATTGCCTCGGCTTCCAGCGCCGCCAGGGCGCCCTCCCCAGCGGTGCGCGCCAGGCGCTCGCGCATCCGGTTGAGCGCCCAGAACAGATTGACCGCGGTGGGCCGCGAGGCCGCCAGCAGTTCGAAGTCGACGTTGACGGTCGCTTGCCAGTCCTCGCCCGCCGCGGCGCGCTGCCGGGCACCCAGCACCACGCCATAGGCGGCGCTGATGCCGATGGCCGGCGCGCCTCGTACCAGCATGTCGCGGATGGCCTGGGCCACCTCGGCGGCGCTGTGACAGGCGACCCAGTGTTCGCGCAGCGGCAACAGGCGCTGGTCGAGCAGGTGCAGGGCACCGTCCCGCCATTCGATCGCCTTGATCTTTTCCGCCGCCAGCAGACGCTCTCGCATGATCTCTCCTCGACCTGAATCTGTAGCCCGCCAGTATACCGGCATCGGCGTGCGGTAGCGCCGCAAGGACCGCTATACTGCCGGCTCGCCCCTCTTGGAACCGCCGCAGATGCCCACCCCCGCGCCCCTGGACCTCTTGTTGCTCCCCAGCTGGATCGTGCCGGTGGAGCCGGCCGGGGTGGTCCTGCGCGATTACGCCCTGGGCGTGCGCGACGGCTGCATCGCCCTGCTCGCGCCGCGTAGCGAGGCCCTGCGTCATCCGGCCAAGGAGACCCTGGAGCTGCCGGGCAAGGTGCTGATTCCCGGGCTGATCAATGCCCACGGCCACGCCGCCATGACGCTGTTTCGCGGCATGGCCGACGACCTGCCGCTGCAGACCTGGCTGCAGGATCACATCTGGCCCGCCGAAGGGCGCTGGGTCGACGAGGATTTCGTCCGGGACGGCACCACCCTGGCCATCGCCGAGCAGATCCGCGGCGGCATCACCTGCTTCTCGGACATGTACTTCTATCCCCAGGTGGCGTGCGAGGCGATCCATCGCACCGGGGTGCGCGCCCAGGTCTGCCTGCCGATCCTCGATTTCCCGATTCCGGGCGCCCGTACCGCCGACGACATGATCCGTCGGGGCCTGGAACTGTTCGACGACATGAAGCTGCACGAGCGCATCAGCGTGGCCTTCGGCCCCCATGCGCCCTACACCGTGGCCGACGCCAAGCTCGAAGAGATCCTGGTGCTGGCCGAGCAGCTGCAGGCACCGATCCAGATGCACGTGCACGAGACCGCCTTCGAGGTGGAGCAGGCACTGGAGCAGACCGGCGAGCGGCCGCTCAGCCGGCTGCGGCGCCTGGGCCTGCTCGGCCCGCGTTTCCAGGCCGTGCACATGACCCAGGTGGACGACGAGGACCTGGAAAACCTGGTCGAGACCAACAGCCACGTCATCCACAGCCCCGAGTCCAACCTCAAGCTGGCCAGCGGCTTCTGCCCGGTGGAGCGCCTCTGGCAGGCCGGCGTCAATGTCGCCATCGGCACCGACGGTGCGGCCAGCAACAACGATCTCGACCTGCTCGGCGAAACCCGCACCGCCGCCCTGCTGGCCAAGGCCGTCGCCGGCTCGGCCACCGCCCTGGATGCCCACCGCGCGTTGCGCATGGCCACCCTGAACGGTGCCCGCGCCCTGGGCCTGGAGCGCTGCCTGGGTTCGCTGGAAGTCGGCAAGGCGGCCGACCTGACCGCCGTCGACCTCAGCGGTCTCGCCCAGCAGCCGCTCTATGACCCCGTCTCGCAACTCATCTACGCCACCGGCCGCGATCGCGTCAGCGACGTCTGGGTCGGTGGCGTGCCGCTGCTGCGCCAGAGCGAACTCGTGCGCCTGGACGAGGCCGAACTCATAGCCAATGCGCAGCAGTGGGCCACCCGTATCCAGCAGGGCGCCTGACGCGCCCCGCTCCCTTGCCTCTGGAGAACACCATGTCCAACGTCGATAACGCCGAGATCGCCAAGTTCGAGGCCCTCGCCTACCGCTGGTGGGACCGCGAGAGCGAATTCAAGCCGCTGCACGACATCAACCCGCTGCGCGTCAACTGGATCGACCAGCACGCCGGTCTGGCCGGCAAGAAGGTACTGGACGTCGGTTGCGGTGGCGGCATCCTCAGCGAAGCCATGGCGCAACGTGGTGCCCAGGTGACCGGCATCGACATGGCCGAGGCACCCCTGGCGGTGGCCCGGCTGCACCAGCTGGAATCCGGTGTGCCGGTGGAATACATCCAGGAGACCACCGAGGACCACGCGCGCAAGCACGCCGGCACCTATGACATCGTGACCTGCCTGGAGATGCTCGAACACGTGCCGGATCCCTCCTCGGTGATCAGGGCCTGCCACGACCTGGTCAAGCCGGGCGGCCAGGTGTTCTTTTCCACCATCAACCGCAACCCCAAGGCCTATCTGTTCGCCATCGTCGGCGCCGAATACGTGCTGCGCCTGCTGCCGCGTGGCACCCACGATTTCCGCAAGTTCATCCGCCCCTCGGAGCTGGGGGCCTGGGCCCGCGCCGCCGGCCTCAATCTGCGTGACGTCATCGGTCTCACCTACAACCCGCTGACCAAGAGATACAAGCTGGAAGGCGACGTGACGGTGAACTACATGGTGCGCACCCAGCGCGAGGACTAGGCCATGCGTCTGCAAGCGGTCCTTTTCGACATGGACGGCACCCTGCTGGACACGGCGCCGGACTTCATCGCCATCATCCAGGCCATGCGCCAGGACCAGGGCCTGGCAGCGGCCGACGAGGCCCGCCTGCGCGGTGTCATTTCCGGCGGTGCCAAGGCGATGATCCTGGCCGGCTTCGAGGTCGATCCGCTGGGCGCCGAACTCGAACCGCTGCGCCTGGAATTCCTCGAGCGCTACCAGACGCAGTGCGCGGTCCATACCCGGCTGTTCGACGGCATGGAGGAGATCCTGCGCGATCTCGACGCCGCCCGGCTGCGCTGGGGCGTGGTGACCAACAAGCCGGTGCGCTTCGCCGAGCCCATCATGCAGCGCCTGGGCCTGGCCGAGCGATCGGCCTGCCTGGTCTGCCCGGACCACGTCACGCACAGCAAGCCGGACCCGGAGATGGTGCTGCTGGCCTGCCGGCAACTGGATGTCGATCCCCAGACCGCCCTCTTTATCGGCGACGACCTGCGCGACATCGAGTCCGGCCGCGCCGCCGGCAGCAGGACGGTGGCGGCGCGCTACGGCTACATCCATCCGGACGACCATCCCGAGCACTGGGGTGCCGACGCCATCATCGACCATCCGTTGGAATTGCGTGCGCTGCTCGATCGCGCACTGTGCGGCTGCTAGGGGTTCAGATGTTCGACTACCAGGCTCCGGCCGAGCTGCTCAAAGACCGTGTCATCCTCGTCACCGGTGCCAATCGCGGCATTGGCGCCGCCCTGGCCAAGGGCTGCGCCGCCCTGGGCGCCACCCTCATCCTCCAGGGTCGCGATGCCGCGGCGCTGGAACAGGTGCGCCAGGAGATCCAGGCCAGCGGCGGTCGGGCCGAGACCCTGGTGCTGGATCTCGAACAGGCCGATGCGGCGGCCTATGCCGCCGTCGCTGAACGCCTGCAGCGACGTCATGGTCGTCTGGATGGGCTGGTGCACAACGCCGGCCTGCTGGGACCGCGGGTGCTGCTGGAGCAGACGCCCGCCACGGCCCTGGCGCAGGTGCTGCAGGTCAATGTCCAGGCCGGCTTCGCCCTGACCCAGGCCCTGCTGCCCCTGCTCAAGGCTGCCGGTGAGGCCTCGGTGATCTTCACCTCCAGCAGTGTCGGTCGCAAGGGCCGGGCCGGCTGGGGCGCCTATTCGGTGTCCAAGTTCGCCACCGAGGGGCTGATGCAGGTCTGGGCCGAGGAGCTTGGAGAAGCCGGTATCCGGGTCAACAGCGTCAATCCGGGCGGTACCCGTACCGCCATGCGCGCGGCGGCCTATCCCGAGGAGGACCCGGCCCGGGTGCCCGCGGCGGACGCCATCCTGCCGGTCTATCTCTATCTGCTCGGCCCGGCCAGCCAGGGCACCACCGGCCAGGCACTCAACGCCCAGTAACAGGTCCGGTCAGACGTGGAAGCGCTGCACCAGGCGCGAGAGTTCGTCACCCAGCTCGGCCAGCTCGCGGCTGGCCGAGGCCGTCGCCGCCATCGCCTGACTGGATTGGTCGGCGCCGTCGCGAATGCGCGTGACATTGACCGCGACCTCTTCAGCCACTCCTCGCTGCTGCACCGCCGCCGCAGCGATCTGCTGGTTCTTTTGCTGGATGCTGGCCACCGCGGTGGCGATGCCGGCAAAGGCGCGACGCGTGTCACCGGCACTGCCCAGGGTCCCGGCCAGCAGGGTCTCGCTCTGCTGCATCCGCTCGACTGCCTCACCACTGCCCTTCTGCAACACCACGATGAGCTGTTCGATCTCGACGCTCGACTGCTGGGTACGCCGCGCCAGCGCCCGGACCTCGTCGGCGACCACGGCGAAGCCGCGACCCTGTTCCCCGGCCCGCGCCGCCTCGATGGCCGCGTTGAGCGCCAGCAGATTGGTCTGCTCGGCCACCGCCTTGATCACGTCGAGCACGCTGCTGATCGCCTGGCTGTCGTGGGACACACCCTGGAGCCGCTCGGCAGCCGCACGGACGTCCACTCCCAGGGTCTCGATACCGGCCAGGCTACGGCCGATCACCGCCTGGCCATCGCTGACCTGGCGTTCAGCCTGATCGCCAGCACCGGCAGCCGCCTCGGCGTCCGCGGCGACGCCCTGGGCAGTGGCGGCCAGTTCGGCCATGGCCGCGGCCACCTGATCGGTTTCCTCCCGCTGGCGCGTCACGCCCAGCTGCGCCTCGCGCGCCTGCTCGGCCAGGGCGGCCGCGGACTGGCCGAGCCGACCGATACCGTTCTGCAACTGCAGGACCATGCCGCGCAGTGCCGCCACCATGCTGGCGCTGGAGCGTTGCAGCTGGCCGATCTCGTCGCCCCGATCCACCGTCAATTCGACATCCAGCTGACCCTGGGCGATACGTTCGGCAGCGGCGATCACCTTGCGCAACGGCCGGACGATGGCCAGGGTGATGATCAGCGCGGCCAGGGTGCCGACGATCAACGCCAGCAGGGCCACGCCGCCGATGGTCAGCAGGCGCTTGGTCATCATCGCTTGCAGCTCGGTTTCCTGTTGCCCATAGAGGGCATCGACCCGCTGCACGGCGGCCTCGGCCAGGCTGGTCATGCGCGCGCCGGCGGCCTGTTCCTGGGCCAGGGCCGCGGCATAGTCGCCCAGGCGGCGGATGAATTCCTTGATGTTGGTGGAGACGTCCTGGATGACCGAGGAATAGGCCGGATCGCTCAGTTGCGGCTCCACCTTGGCCAACAGCTCCAATGCGGCACTGGCCGACGGCAACGGCTGATCGTCCACCGTGCTCTTGCTCGCCCGCGCCTGGGCTTCGTCGAGGCTCTTGAGCATCAGGCGATAGAGTTCGCCGACCTGTTGCGACAGGGTCAGGAGTTCGGCGCCCTGCTTGCCGCCGGAGTCCTTGAGGGCATAGGCGCCGTCGTCCAACAGGCCGGACTGGAGGATGTCCAGACTGTTGGCCGCGCCCTCCACGAGGAAGGCCGCCCCTTCCATGGCCAGACGGCGTGAGGTGTTGAGGCGTTCATAGTCGGCGAAGGCGGCGCCATAGGCCTGGGTGGCCGCGCGGGCGGCGTCGATATCGGCCGCGTTGGCACTGCCCACCTCGGCCGCGAGTTGCTCCAGGTGATCGAGTACCGCCGGCAGCGCCTGCCGCAGGTGCTCGGCCTGGGCCGCCTCGCCGCTGAGGCGAAAGCCCTGCTCCAGGGCGCGGACCTGCATCACCTGCCGGTTGATCGCGGCCATGTCGCGCAGGGAACCGAAGCGATGTTCCACGTCCTTGAGCGCGAGCCCGCCCTGCAAGGCCACCACCAGGGTCAGCAGCAGCACCAGGCCAAAGCCCACGGCCAGTTTGGTCGCGGTTCGCCAATTGGCCAGGCGATAGCGGGCAATCCCTTTCATACGGCACCCCAACGGAATGAGTTCTACCGACGCTGTCGTCCGCAGAAACCGATTCTTGAGGGGCTGGGGGGCTAACGGGCCGCTATCCGTCGCACGCGGTTATGCCGACGTCGCTTTGGATGGCGGCCGTTTGCCAGCCGCACGACCGATCAACGACCGGCGCGGGACTCGCGAATATAGAAGCTCGCCTTTTCGGCATTCTTCACGCAGCCGGTGTAGGCCTCCACCTGCTGTTGCGTCTTGGCGGTGGACAGCAGCGCCAGCGCCTTGGAATAGCTCACCGTACCGGAAAAGCCTTCGGCCTTGGCCAGGTCGAGCTCCTGCCAGGCGGAGCGGGTCTGGGCGGCGCAGCTATCGCGATTGACCACCTTGCCCGAGCAGCCTGCGAGTACCACGGCAGCCAGTGTGGCGGCCAGGACAGGCACCAGTTTCGCTTTCATCTCTTGGTCTCCTTGCGACCTGCAGCCGGCCGGAACGGCCGGATAACCGCAGCGTAGACCGCCAAGCGCGGAGGCTGTTCAGCGCCGGTCGCGCAGAAATTCGACCACGGCGGCCTGATCGCCGCTGAAGATCACCCGGGAGGCCTTGCTCTCGCGCTGATAGGCGTACATGGGGTCGTAGTATTCCGCCAGCAGTCCCTCGATCCAGCCACGATGGGCCGCGACGTCGCCCGAACGCTCCTGTTCCGCCAGGGCGTCTTCGAGGATGGCCGAGAGCCGCTGGAAGCGTTCCCCGCCCAGACGCTTGGCGATGCCGGAAAGACTCTTGCGCAACTGCTCGGCGAACAGCGCGAAGCCCTGCTCGGGGCCGTGCAGGCCGATGAATTCCGCTGCCAGGTCGATGACATAGTCGCGCCGGATGCGCTCGATGCGATTTTCCCGACTGTCCTCCAGCCAGACCAAGGGGTACTGCTGCATGCCCTGGTGCAATTCCAGCGGCAGGGAGCAGCGACCGACCAGGCGCGACTCGTCTTCCAGCACGAATTGCGCCTGCCCTGCATGGCGACGCCGCAGCAGGTCGATGGCCAGGCTGTTCTCGAAATCGATCTGCCCCGGCTGCGGCGTGGCGCGCTTGCCGAAACTGGAGCCCCGGTGGTTGGCATGACCCTCCAGATCGACGGCGTTAGCGAGCTGGGCCACCACTTCGGTCTTGCCGGTGCCGGTCATGCCGCCCACCACCACGAAGCCGCACTCGGCGAGCGCCTGCTGCAGCGTATCGATAAGGAAGGTGCGCATGGCCTTGTAGCCCCCTACCACGCGCGGATAGGCGATACCGGCTTCGCTGCGCAGCCATTCCTGGCTGATCTGCGAGCGCAAGCCGCCGCGGAAGCAGTAGAGGTAGCCCTCGGGATGCGCCTGGGCGAAGTCGGCCCAGGCCTGGATGCGTGCCTCCTTCACCGCCCCGGACACCAGCTGATGCCCCAGTTGCAGCGCCGCCTGCTGACCCTGCTGCTTGTAGCGGGTACCGACGCGCTGGCGCTCCAGGTCATTCATCAGCGGCAGATTGGTCGCCTGGGGAAAGGCGCCCTTGCCAAATTCCACGGGGGCGCGGACATCGACCAGGGGGATATCGCTCAGGAACAGCGCCTGCAGGTCGCGGGCATCCTCACGCTGGCTCATCAGGCCACCTCGACCGCATGGGCGCGCCGGTCCACCAGTTGCCCTATGGGTTGCAGCGCCAGGCCCAGCTCCGCGGCGACGGCGAGAAATTCCGTCTCGCCTTCCGGCGCGACGGCCACCAGCAGGCCGCCACTGGTCTGGGGATCGCACAGCAGCTGGCGGCGCCCTTCGGCCAGCGGGGCGATGCGGCTGCCGTAGCTGTCGAAGTTGCGCTCGGTCCCGCCGGGCACGCAGCCCTGCTGCAGGTAGAAATCCACCCCTTCGAGGCGGGGAATGGCGGCGAAGTCGAGTTCGGCGGTGAGGCCACTGCCGTCGGCCATCTCCACCAGGTGGCCGAGCAGGCCGAAGCCGGTGACGTCGGTCATCGCCGTGACCCCGGCCAGCCGACCGAAGCGACTGCCAGGACGATTGAGCTGGCACATGGTGTCGCGCGCCAGATGGCGATCCTCGGGCCGCAGCAGGGCGCGCTTCTCGGCGGTGGTGAGGATGCCGATGCCCAGCGGCTTGGTCAGATAGAGGCGGCTGCCCAGGGTCGCGGTGTCGTTGCGCTTGAGATGGCGCTTTTCCACGATCCCGGTGACGGCCAGGCCGAAGATCGGCTCGGGGGCGTCGATGGAATGGCCGCCAGCCAGGGGAATGCCGGCTTCGTCGCACACGCGGCGGCCGCCGGCGATGACCTCGCGCGCCACTTCCGGCGGCAGCACGTTGACCGGCCAGCCGAGAATGGCGATGGCCAGCAGCGGATCGCCACCCATGGCGTAGATGTCGCTGATGGCGTTGGTGGCGGCGATGCGGCCGAAATCGAAGGGGTCATCGACGATGGGCATGAAGAAGTCGGTGGTGGAGACCACCCCGCGCTCGTCATCCAGCCCATAGACCGCGGCATCATCGCGCGAGGCATTGCCCACCCATAGCCGCGGATCCAGATGCTGGGCGCCGCTGCCGGCCAGGATGGTCTCCAGGGTCTTGGGGGCGATCTTGCAGCCACAACCGGCACCGTGGCTGTATTGGGTGAGGCGAATGGGATCGGTCATCGTTACTCCGGTTCAGCGGTGGCGCTCGTTCGACAGGCAGCGCGAAGGGGCGTAATAGTAGCAAATGCCCGTCTACTGGCGGGCACCGGCCGCGCTTAACAGATCGCCCGCCAAAGCAAAAGGACTGTTTTCTAAGGGTAATCCACAGTTGCTGTGGATAACCTCGTGGAAAACCTCCAGCTGACCCCGGACAAGCGAGCGGCGGTGCGGCGATTGACGAACTGGCGATTTTTTAGCCGGTCTGCCAACTATTTTTTCCCGTTTGAGGGTAGCGAATGGAAGCGCCGTGCGTTATGGCCAGGGTGCGCTAGCATTGGCGGTTTCCCCGGTCATAGCAGGACTCATGTCTTCCTCAGCGACTTCCCATCTCACGCCGTGGCAACGCGGCCTGCTGCTCGCCAGCCTCATGCTCATCGCCCTCAACCTGCGTCCGGCCCTCTCCAGCCTGGCGCCGCTGCTGCGGCAGATCGAGGCCAGCACGGGCCTGTCCAGCAGTGCCATCGGCCTGCTCACCACCCTGCCGGTGCTCTGCCTGGGGCTGTTCGCCCCCCTGGCTCCGCGTCTGGCGCGCCGTTGGGGCAGCGAACGCACCCTGGGCGCCATCCTGGCGCTGCTCGCCTGTGGCATCGTCCTGCGCAGCCTGCTGCCGCCCCTGGGTCTGTTTCTCGGCAGCCTGATCGCTGGCGCCTGCATCGGCATCCTTGGCGTGCTGCTGCCGGCCCTGGTCAAGCGCGATTTCCCCGCCCAAGCCGGCCAGCTGATGGGGCTCTACACCATGATGCTGTGCATTGGCGCCGCCGTGGCCGCCGGGGCTACTGCGCCCCTTGCCGAAGCCTTCGACGGCCACTGGCAGCCCGCCCTCGCCGCCTGGGCACTGGTCGCCGTGGCAGCCCTGCTGGTCTGGCTGCCACAGCTGCGCCAGGCGCCCACGACCGCGCCAACGCGGGGTGCTGGTGGCTCGCTGTGGCGCAATCGGCTGGCCTGGCAGATCACCCTCTACATGGGCTTGCAGTCGTCGCTGGCCTATATCGTCTTCGGCTGGCTGCCCACCCTGCTGATGGATCGCGGCCTGGGCATGGTGCAGGCCGGCCTTATGCTGTCGGGCTCGGTGATGACCCAGCTGGTCAGCGCCCTCACCGCCCCCTGGCTGGCGACCCGCGGCCAGGACCAGCGCCTGGCCATCGTGGTGGTGATGAGTCTGACCCTCGCCGGCTTGCTCGGCTGCCTGTACGCCCCCGTCGGCAGCCTCTGGCTGTGGGCGGTGATCCTCGGCCTGGGCCAGGGCGGCACCTTCAGCCTGGCGCTCGCCCTGCTGGTGCTGCGCTCGCGGGACGCGGAAACCGCCGGGCGGCTGTCGGGCATGGCCCAGGGCGCGGGCTACAGCCTGGCCTCGCTCGGTCCGCTGCTGGTGGGCATCATCCACGACGCCACCCACGGCTGGGCGCCCATGGGCGTGCTCTTTACCCTGATCGCCGTGCTGGCCACGCTGTTCGGTCTGGGTGCGGGACGCACCCGCTACGTCAACGACGTCTAGCGGCGATAGAGCCCGGCGGCTCGACCGGCTTCGGTCTGCAGCCGCGGCGCGCGGATGCCCGCCTCGCGCAGGGCGCTCTGCCAGGCTGCGGCCTGGTCGCCGCCGAGGGTCACCGCCACGTCGCCATTGAGCGCCAGGGCCGCCGCGAGGCGGGCGATCCAGGGTTGCTCTGGCGCCCGTTCCAGGGCGGGCAAGAGCAGCTGGCCGTCGCGCTGCAATTCCTTGAGCAGGGTAGCAGCGCTCGGCAACAGTTCAGGAAGAGGCTGGCCGGCCTGCAGTCGTTCGGCATGCAGGTAGCCGCGACGATTGCCACGGGTGATGCCATAGAGGGTCAGCACCGTCTGCGGCTCCACCAGCTGCAGCACCAGCAGCCCCTGCTGATCATCCGGCCCATAGAGCATGGCCTCGCCCAGCAGGTTGTTGGCGATGACATTGCTGGCGCCGCAATCACGCCCCTCGCACCAGTAGAGCAGCGTCGCGCCCTGCTGCTGCAGGCGCTGCCGCTCGCTGTCCAGCCGTGCCAGCGGTGGATGGCCGCTGGCCAGTTCGAAGGTCTGGGTCAGCAACCGGCCTTCCAGCTGCAGCGAGTCCTCTAGGCGCAGACGACCGCCAATGCGACTGACCGGTCCCAGTGGATAGAGACGTTCGGCGCTGGCCGGTGCGCTTTCGCGCACGAGCTGGGCATGATCCATGGGCGCGATCTCCGGCAACACCTCCGCCTGCGCCATCCCGGTGGACAACAGGCCGATCAGCAGAGAGCGTCGAACGGAGGGCAAGCGCGAGCAAAACGGACGGCTAGGCATGCCGCATTATTCGTCGCGCCCGGTGCCGGCGGCAAAGAAGGCATTGAAACAATCTGCGACGGCCTGGGCGCCCGCGGCATCGTCCAGATGCAGATGGTGCCCGCCCGGCAGTTCATGAAGACGGACGTTCGGCTGCTGCCGCGCCAGCCGCATGGCCTCGGCATGGGTCGCCACCAGGCCGCCCGTGGCCACCACCAGAGCCGTCGGGCAGCGCACGGCGCCCAGGCAGGCGGCGGCCTGTTCCGGCGTGAAGCGGATCCGGCTGGGCAGGCGCAAGCGCGGATCGGAGCGCCAGGTGTAGCCGCCGGGCACCGCCATCAGGCCGCGCTCGGCAAGCAATTCGGAGGCTTCGCGACTGACCGTCAGGGCGCCCTTCAACCGCGCCGCCACGGCATCTTCCACTGTGGCGTAGACCGGCTTGCGCCGATTGGGCACTTCCAGTTCGGCGAGCAAGGCCTTGCCCAGCTTCTCGGCGACTTCCTCCGCCGGCGTGGTGTAGGGCAGCAGGCCATCGATCAGCGCCAGGCGCTCGATCTGCTCCGGCAGGGCGGCGGCGGCGATGACGCCAACGATGGCCCCCATGGAATGCCCGAGTAGGCCGAAGCGGTCCCAGCCCAGTTGCCGAGCGGCGGCGAGCACATCCAGCCCATAGTCCTGGATGGCATAGCCGACGCCCACGGGGCGATGTGCCGACAGCCCGTGTCCCGGCAGATCCAGCGCGACGATGCGCAGCCCCGGCAACCGCGGGGCGAGCTGGGCGAAGGTCATGGCATTGTCGAGCCAGCCGTGCAGCGCCAGCACGGGATAGCCGTCTTCCGGGCCGAAGACCCGGGCGCTCAGTTCGATATGAGGCAACTCCAGACGCAACTCCTGCACCTGGGCGGTCATGCGCCGGCCTCCCCTGCCAGCCAGACGCTGACCATGGCTAGGAGGCGTCCCGTTGCAGCGGCACCACGGCCACGGTCAGGCGCGAGACGCAGGTCAGGCGTCCCTCCTCATCGCTCAGGCGGATATCCCAGACATGGCTGCTGCGCCCCAGGTGCAGGGGCCGGGCTACCGCCGTCACCCGCCCGGACCGCACGCCGCGCAGGTGGTTGGCATTGATTTCCTGACCCACGCAATAGAAGCGCGAGCGATCCACGCAGAGCATGCTGGCGATCGAGCCGACGGTTTCCGCCAGGGCCACCGAGGCGCCGCCATGCAGCAGTCCCATGGGCTGATGGGTGCGGCGGTCGACCACCATGCTGGCGGTCAGGCTGCTGTCGTCCCAGGCTTCGATGCGCATGTCCAGGTGTTCGGCCAGGGTGTTCTCGAGCGCACGCTCGAGGTCCGCGGGATCCGGAAGGGTCTGCCAGATGCTCATGTACGTTCCTTGCAAGGGCGTCAGCCGTGGAAGCGACTGACCAGATCGAAACCGCCAGCCAGGGGCAGCGGCGCTTCCAGGCACAGCAGGGAGGCGGTGCCCATCGGCACCGGTGCCTGTCGATGACCATGCAGCAACCAGCCGGCCAGTTCACCGACGAAGGGGTTGTGGGTGACCAGCAACAGCTCCTCCACCTCCAGGAGCGCCAGTTCCGCCAGGGCGCGCTCCGGCTCGCCGTCGGGCGTGGCCCAGGCGACGCTGCGCACCTCGCCCGACCAGCCCAGTTGTTGCCGGACCAGGGCCGCCGTCTGCTGCGCGCGCACGTAGGGACTGGCGAGGATGAGCCGCGGCTCTGCATTCTGCAGCTGCATGGCGCTGCGCAGCACCTCGGCGCGACCGGCCGCGGTCAGCTCGCGCACCTCGTCGCTCGGCGCCCGCGCTTCGGCCTCGCCATGCCGCAGCAGCCAGAGTCTCATGGCGCGGTGGCGGAGCGGTCGTCGGGTTGCGCGGTGGCCGGCCAATCGGCGAAGGGCCAGGGCTTCACTTCGCTGGCGAAGGTGCCGAAGCGGACGATCTGCGCCAGATAGGCGCCCAGGGCGGCGCCGAAGGCGATCAGCCCGGGATTGGCCTCGCCCTTGATCAGGCGCACCACCAGTTGCACCAATACCACCACCGCCAGCACGTACTGCGCACCCAGCCAGACGAACAGGAACAGCAGCATCCAGATCAAGCGCAGGCCCAGCAGCTCGCGGGAATGCTCGGGTTGAGACATGGGAATTCCTCTTTTCAGACAGTGTAGCGGCTCAATTAAAAGGGGCGTCCGCCACATCGACATCGGTCTTGGGCTCACCGCCCATCAGGGCCTCGATCACCTGCCCCAGACTGCGACCCTCGAACAGGATCGCATAGAGGCCGTTGACCAGGGGCATGTAGACGCCCAGCTCATCCGCTTTTTCCTTGAGCACGCGCAGGGTGTTGACGCCCTCGGCGGTCTCGCCGATCTGCGCCACCGCCTCGTCCAGGGTCAGTCCCCGACCGAGGGCATGGCCAACGCGGTAGTTGCGGCTCTTCTCCGACGAGCAGGTCACGATCAGGTCCCCCACCCCGGCCAGGCCCAGGTAGGTGATGGGATTGGCGCCACGCTGCACGGCGAAGCGGGTCATCTCGGCCAGGGCCCGGGTGATCAGCATGCTGCGGGTGTTCTCGCCCATCGCCAGGGCCGCGGCCATGCCGGCGATGATGGCGTAGACGTTCTTCAGGGCACCGGCCAGCTCCACGCCGAGGCGGTCGGCGCTGGCATAGACGCGGAAGGTACGGCCGTGCAGCGCCGCCTGGACCTGCCGACACACGGCTTCGTCCTCGCTGGCCACCACCGTGGCGGTGAGCTGATGCTCGGCGATCTCGCGGGCGAGGTTGGGCCCGGAGATGATGCCGATGCGCGCCCGCGGCACGATTTCCGCGAGGATCTCGCTCATCAGCATGAAGGAATGCGCCTCGATGCCCTTGGTGGTGCTGACCAGAAAACGCCCTTCCAGTTGCTGGGCGATGGGCGCCAGCGCCTGGCGCAGCGCGCTCGACGGCAGCGCCACCAGGATCAGTTCGCAGCCCTGGATGGCGCCCTGCAGGTCGCTGGTGGCCTCGACCGCGGCGTGCACCTTGATGCCCTTCAGATAGCGCGGATTCTCGCGTTCGCGACGGATGGTCTCGGCCTGTTGCGGATCACGCATCCACAGGCGCACCGGCAGCCCGTTCTCGGCGACCAGATTGGCCAGGGCGGTACCGAAACTGCCGCCGCCCAGGACGGCGATGGGGGATTGGACTGTCATCGAAACTCTCGGCTTCACCGCGATCGCGCGGCCTCGTCGCCAGTATACGGTAGCCGCTCGCGCGGCCCAGGATGGAGAATTGACTGCGGAAAGTGCACAATGGTCCGTTAACGAGCGGGGCGCTGGCCTGTGACTTTCCCCATGCCCCGGCAGTCTACTGCTACACGAAGCCATACCCAGAGCGACCATTGGAGTCGCCAGAGCCTGGACCTAGGCCAGCTACAGGAGCTTGCATGACCAAACAACACGCCTTTACCTACGAAGACTTGCTGCGCTGCAGCCGTGGCGAGCTCTTCGGTCCGGGCAATGCCCAATTGCCCGCACCGAACATGCTGATGATCGATCGGATCGTGCATATCAGTGAGGTAGGCGGGAAATACGGCAAGGGCGAACTGGTGGCGGAACTCGATATCCGTCCCGACCTCTGGTTCTTCGGCTGCCATTTCGAAGGTGACCCGGTGATGCCGGGCTGCCTGGGCCTGGATGCCATGTGGCAGCTGGTTGGTTTCTACCTTGGCTGGCAGGGCAATCCGGGCCGCGGTCGCGCCCTGGGCTCTGGCGAAGTGAAGTTCTTCGGCCAGGTACTGCCGACCGCCAAGAAGGTCACCTACAATATCCATATCAAACGCACCATCAACAGGTCGCTGATTCTTGCCATCGCCGATGGCACCGTAAGCGTGGACGGCCGCGAGATCTACTCCGCCGAAGGTCTGCGCGTTGGCCTGTTCACTTCCACCGATAGCTTCTAAGGGCTTTTCGCATGCGTCGCGTCGTCATTACCGGTCTGGGTATCGTTTCGTGCCTGGGCAATGATAAAGACACCGTTTCCGCCAACCTGCGCGCAGGCCGTGCCGGCATCCGTCACAATCCGGAATATGCCGAGATGGGTCTGCGCAGTCAGGTTTCCGGTTCCATCGACCTGAACCTCGAAGAACTGATCGACCGCAAGGTCAAGCGCTTCGTCGGCGATGCCGCTGCCTACGCCTATCTGGCGATGGAGCAGGCGATCAAGGACTCCGGCCTGGCCGAAGACCAGGTCTCCAATCCCCGTACCGGCCTGATCGCCGGTTCCGGTGGCGCTTCCACCTTCAACCAGATGGAAGCCCTGGACATCCTGCGCGAGAAGGGCGTCAAGCGCGTCGGTCCCTACCGCGTGACCCGGACCATGAGCAGCACGGTTTCCGCCTGCCTGGCCACCCCCTTCAAGATCAAGGGCCTGAACTACTCCGTAGCCTCGGCCTGCGCCACCAGCGCCCACTGCATCGGCCTGGCCATGGAGCAGATCCAGCTCGGCAAGCAGGACGTCGTCTTTGCCGGTGGCGGCGAGGAGGAGCACTGGACCCAGAGCATGCTGTTCGATGCCATGGGCGCGCTCTCCAGCGACTACAACGAGACGCCGGAAAAGGCTTCCCGTGCCTACGACAGCAAGCGTGACGGTTTCGTCATCGCCGGCGGCGGCGGCATGGTGGTGGTCGAGGAACTCGAGCACGCCCTGGCCCGTGGCGCCAAGATCTACGCCGAGATCGTCGGCTACGGCGCGACCTCCGATGGCTACGACATGGTCGCCCCAAGTGGCGAAGGCGCCATCCGCTGCATGCAGCAGGCGCTGTCCACCGTCGATGGCGAGATCGACTACCTGAACACCCACGGCACCTCCACCCCGGTGGGCGACGTGGCCGAGATCAAGGGCGTGCGCGCCGTGTTCGGTGACAAGGCTCCGGCCATCAGCTCCACCAAGAGCCTGTCCGGTCACTCCCTGGGCGCGGCCGGTGTCCACGAGGCCATCTACTGCATGCTGATGATGGAAGGCAACTTCATCGCCGGCTCGGCCAACATCGACGAGCTGGATCCGGAGGTCGCCGACCTGCCGATCCTGCGCGAGACCAAGGAAGACGCCAAGCTGGACCTCATCATGAGCAACAGCTTCGGCTTCGGCGGCACCAACGCCACCCTGGTCCTGAAGCGCTGGCAGGGCTGATAGCCCTCGCTTGTGTGACCCAAACGGCGCCTCTGGCGCCGTTTTTCATTTCTGCCCCCTGCCCGGCTGAACCGGTCACAGGCCCCGCGGTCGAAGGCGCCGGCACTTCGCCTGCGAACCTCCAGGAAGAATGGATTCAGCAGCGTGAATAGCTTAATCTCGCGCCGCTTCGCTGTGTCTGCGCAGCCGCCATAGACAGCGCTGTCTGGACATGCCGGACAGAAACAAGAAACTGTAGTACCCATGGAGCCCCAATGCACAATCAAAACCAGAGCTACCGCGGACCCTTGATCGTCCTCACCATGCTGTTCTTCATGTGGGGGCTGATCACCTCGCTGAACGACATCCTCATTCCCCACCTCAAGGCGGTCTTCACCCTCAGCTATCTGCAGGCCTCGCTGATCCAGTTCTGCTTCTTCACCGCCTACTTCATCGTGTCCTTCCCGGCGGGTCGCCTGGTGGAAAGCCTGGGCTACAAGAAGGGCATCATCGTCGGCCTGCTTACCGCCGGCGTCGGTTGCGTGCTGTTCTACCCGGCAGCCGGAGCCCAGTCCTATGGCTTCTTCCTGACGGCCCTGTTCGTGCTGGCGGCCGGTATCACCGTGCTGCAGGTGGCAGCGAATCCCTATGTCACCATCCTCGGCAAGCCGGAAACCGCGGCCTCGCGCCTGAACCTGACCCAGGCCTTCAACTCCTTGGGTACCACCGTCGGCCCACTGGTGGGCGCGGTGACCATCCTGGCACTGGTCGGTGAAGACTCCGCCGCCCACTCGGTGCAGCTGCCCTACCTGATCCTGGCCGGCATGCTGGTGGCCCTGGCGGTGATCATCGGTCTCTTCCGCCTGCCGCAGATCAAGGACACCGAACAGGACAACGCTACTGACGAAAACGCCCTGACCGCCAGCAGCGTCTGGGCCTATCGCCACCTGCTGCTCGGCGTGGTCGGCATCTTCATGTACGTGGGTGCGGAAGTCTCCATCGGCAGCTACCTGGTGAGCCTGATGGAAAGCCCGGACGTGGCCGGCCTGAACGCCGCCACCGCCGCCAAGTACCTGTCGCTGTACTGGGGTGGCGCCATGATCGGTCGCTTCATCGGCGGCGTGATCATGACCAAGGTGCGGCCGAACCTGGTGCTGACCTTCAACGCCATTGCCATTGGCGTACTGCTGGCCATCGCCGTGCTGCAGGGTGGCAAGGTCGCCATGTGGGCGCTGCTGGCCATCGGCTTCTTCAACTCCATCATGTTCCCGACGATCTTCTCCCTGGCGCTCAAGGGCCTGGGCAAGTTCACTTCCAAGGGTTCGGGCCTGCTGTGCATGGGTATCGTGGGTGGCGCGCTGGTGCCGGCCATCCAGGGCTACTTCGCCGACACCATCGGCCTGCTGCCCTCCTTCCTGATCCCGCTGGTCTGCTACCTCTACATCCTGTTCTACGGCGTGATGGGCTATCGCCCCACCCTGCGTCGCTGATCCACCCCCGAAGCGCTGGCGGTCTGCCAGCGCTTCCCCCCCCTGCCGCTACCCGCTTCCCCTCCTATCCCTCTGCCTCGACAACCCGGCTGCGACCAGGCTGCCTGGCGGGTCGTACGCGCCCGTCCGACGCTCGCGAGTCATTCCCTCAGCCCTACCAGCCCTTCGGCACGAGGGCGCTCGCAAGACCCGCCCAGGGCGCCCTGCCGCCCTTCGCCGTAGCCCGGCTGCCACTCCACCCATGATGGAGCTGCCGCCCTGACGCCTTGGCCGTCACCCTGAGCCCCCGTCGATTGACCGCTCGGCACTCTCGGCCAGGCACGCCACCGCCGCCCTCCCCGCACCGAATCCAGCACAAAAGAAAACGCCCGCATCTTGCGATACGGGCGTCTGGTAGTGACCGCAGGGACCGCTCCAGGAGCGGCCCTTGCATCAGCCTCAGGCAGTCTGGCGAGCTTCCTCGACTTCGACGGCGTTCGGGCCGCGAGCGAGTTCGGTCTTCAGGGTCTGCTCGTCCAACTGGCCGCACCACTTGGCGACCACGATGGAGGCCACGCCGTTGCCGACCAGGTTGGTCAGGGCGCGGGCTTCGGACATGAAGCGGTCGATACCCAGGATCAGTGCCAGGCCGGCGACCGGTACGTGACCGACGGCGGACAGGGTGGCGGCCAGCACGATGAAGCCGCTACCGGTGACGCCCGCAGCGCCCTTGGAGGAGATCAGCAGCACCAGCAGCAGGGTGATCTGGTGGGTGATGTCCATCTGGGTATTGGTGGCCTGGGCGATGAACACCGCGGCCATGGTCAGGTAGATGGCGGTACCGTCGAGGTTGAAGGAGTAGCCGGTGGGGATCACCAGGCCAACCACCGACTTCTCGGCGCCCAGCTTCTGCATCTTGGTCAGCATGCGTGGCAGGGCGGACTCGGAAGACGAGGTACCCAGCACGATCAGCAGTTCTTCACGGATGTACTTGATGAACTTGAGGATGCTGAAGCCGTGCATGCGCGCCACGGCGCCCAGCACCAGCAGCACGAACAGCAGGCAGGTGATGTAGAAGCAGGCCATCAGGTAGCCCAGCTGCACCAGGGTGCCGACGCCGTATTTGCCGATGGTGAACGCCATGGCACCGAAGGCGCCGATGGGGGCGAGCTTCATGATGACGTTGATGATGTTGAAGAAGACGTGGGAGATGCGGTCGATGAAGTTGAACACCAGTTGACCGGTCTCGCCCAGGCGATGCAGGGCGTAGCCGAACAGCACGGCGAAGAACAGGACCTGCAGGATCTCACCGGTAGCGAAGGCGTTGACGACCGTCGAGGGAATGATGTTCAGCAGGAAATCGATGGTGGTCTGCTTTTCCGCGGCAGCGGCGTAGGCCGCGATGCCCTTGGTGTCCAGGGTGCTGACGTCGACGTTCATGCCGGCGCCCGGCTGGACGATGTTGACCACGATCAGGCCGATCAGCAGCGCGATGGTCGAGAAGATCTCGAAGTACAGCAGCGCCATGCCGCCGGTCTTGCCCACGGCCTTCATGTTCTGCATGCCGGCGATACCGGTCACCACGGTACAGAAGATGATGGGTGCGATGACCATCTTGATCAGCTTGATGAAACCGTCACCGAGGGGCTTCATGGCAGCGCCGGTCTGGGGATAGAAGTGGCCGAGCAAGATACCCAGGACGATCGCCAGGATCACCTGGAAGTAGAGACTCTTGTAGAGCGGCTGCTTGACGGGCACCTTGGGCGCGGGAGCTGTAGTAGTTGTTGTATCGACGGTTGCTGTCATGGCTCGATCCCTTGTGGCCACTGCCTGACGTCCTGTCTGAGTGGGCACTGACTGAAAGTGGCTCTCTCATCCTGAGAGCTTTTTGTTGTGGATCCGGTGGCCGTGCGACGGTGACACCAGCATCTGGCTTGATATAAGCAATCGCCGTTCCACATCCTGGTGCGCAATCAAAGGGCCAGCTTTCATGCACCTTTCAGTCGAAAGTCTAGTTGCCAGCGGCGGGCGGAACCCCGCCATCCGACGGAAACCGGCGGAAATCCCCCGGGCCCGAGGCGGTTTTCCGCCAGCCGGAGTCGGTAGTCGGCTATTCTTTGCGCGCCTTTTCGTCGGAGCCCGTCGTGATCCGTTGCTGTCCTCTCCGAGTGGTCGGCTGAGATGCCTGCCCTGCCCGCCTCCGACCTGCCCGGCTGCTGCACGCCACCCGAGCCGCTGCCGCCCCTGGCGGTCGAGCTCGGCGCCCTGGCCCTGCGGCACTGCCGCTTCGATCCCGCCCAGGTGAGCTTCGAGCGCGACGCCCTGCGCCTCGGCGCCCTGCCGCCGGACAACATCCGCCGCGCCGTGGCCAAGCGCCAGGCCGAATACCTGGCCGGTCGTCTCTGCGCCCGCGAGGCCCTGCGCCAGTTGAGCGGCGCCCCCGTCGTCCCCGGCCATCGCACTACGGACCGCGGCCCCGCCTGGCCTTCCGGCTGGGTCGGTGCCATCACCCATAGCCATGGCTGGGCAGCCGCCGTGGTGGGCAAGGCAGGGGACTACCTGGGCCTTGGCCTGGACGTGGAAACCCTGCTCGAACCGGACAAGGCCCTGCGCCTGGCGGAGCAGATCCTCACCCCGGCCGAACGGGAACGCCTGCAGCCGCTGGACGAAAGGCAGCAGGCCTTTGCCATCACCCTGGCCTTTTCCGCCAAGGAGAGCCTGTTCAAGGCGCTGCACCCCCAGGTCGGGCAGATGTTCTTCTTCCAGGATGCCGAGATCCTGACGATGGATCCCAGCGGCACCTTCGATCTCCGGCTGCTGATCGCGCTGTCGCCGCGCTGGTCCATCGGGACCTCGGTGCGCGGTCACTTCCGCCTGGACGAGGAAGCTCGGCTGTTGACGCTGGTCGCGCCTCGTCATTGAGAGATGACGCCATATAGAGGAAGCGCTCTCTGGTCGAGCAGGTGCGCAGCCGCCGGCCAGGGCAGAACGTCGCAGTGGGCATCGAACGTTTTCTTATGGTGGAGAAGGTGTTGATAGCGAACCGGTATATCCCCTGACGCTTTCGTCTCACCGGCCCTGTCACGTTGTACGTTATTTGACCACTTCGCTCTGAGCCCAGCCTTCACGCGCACTGGCCAGGTACCACCCCCAGGATACCCCCCAGTCCCGAACAGCTTATCCACGTCTTATCCACAGCCGGAAACGTGACAAACGCGACATCTAGTGGCCCTTGTACCCCCATACCACCATATATAGCAGTTCGTCGGTATGACCCGGGACGGCGAAACACCCCTCTGTCAAGACTGTCTTCCCTAGCGAGGAGGGCTTATCCTGTTGTCCGAATCATGAATTTCCAGGGTCCCTGACCCCGAACGCCGGTTCCCTCGGGAATCGGCGGCAGTACGGCTTTTCGTTGGAATCTTCAGGGTAAGGACGCGATCGGCAGTCGTCGCGCAGGCCCAGACCAACACTTTTCCGGATCGCCGGCTCGCCGACGATCCCCTCTTTCCGATCAAGGGAGTTCCGCATGCACACCGACCTGACCCGCGAGCAAGCCCAGCAGGGCCGCCCGGCGCAAGATGACAGCCAGGACCTGGGCGCCACCGCCCCCGGTCAACTGCGCGTCATCAAGCGCAACGGTACCGTCGTCCCCTACACCGACGACAAGATCACCGTGGCCATCAGCAAGGCTTTCCTCGCCGTGGAAGGCGGTACCGCCGCGGCCTCCTCGCGCATTCACACCACCGTCAAGCAGCTCACCGACCAGGTCAGCAGCACCTTCAAGCGCCGCATGCCCTCCGGTGGCACCATCCACATCGAGGAGATCCAGGACCAGGTCGAACTGGCGCTGATGCGCGCCGGCGAGCAGAAGGTCGCGCGCAGCTACGTGATCTATCGTGAAGCCCGCAGCCAGGAGCGCAAGCAAGGCGCCGTCAGCGACATCGCCGAGCCGCACCCGAGCATCCGCGTGACCAAGGCCGACGGCACCACCCAGCCGCTGGACATGGGCCGCCTGAACACCATCATCACCGAAGCCTGCGAAGGCCTCGAAGAGGTGAACGGCGAGCTGATCCAGAAGGAAACCCTGAAGAACCTGTACGACGGCGTGGCGGAGAAGGACGTCAACACCGCTCTTGTGATGACCGCCCGTACCCTGGTCGAGCGTGAGCCCAACTACTCCTACGTCACCGCCCGCCTGCTGCTGGACAGCCTGCGCGCCGAAGGCCTGAGCTTCCTCGGCGTCGCCGAGTCCGCCACCCACCACGAGATGGCCGACCTCTACGCCAAGGCCCTGCCCGCCTACGTCGCCAAGGGCGTGGAGCTGGAGCTGCTGGACCCGAAACTGGCCAGCTTCGACCTGGAACGCCTGGGCGCCGCCATCGATCACGAGCGTGACCAGCAGTTCACCTACCTGGGTCTGCAGACCCTGTACGACCGCTACTTCCTGCACAGCCACGGCACCCGCTTCGAGCTTCCGCAGCTGTTCTTCATGCGCGTGGCCATGGGTCTGGCGCACATGGAGCAGGACAAGGAAGCCCGCGCCATCGAGTTCTACAACCTGCTGGCCAGCTTCGACTACATGGCGTCCACCCCGACCCTGTTCAACGCCGGCACCCTGCGTCCGCAACTGTCCAGCTGCTACCTGACCACCGTGCCCGACGACCTGTCCGGCATCTATGGCGCCATCCACGATAACGCCATGCTGTCGAAGTTCGCCGGCGGCCTGGGCAACGACTGGACCCCGGTGCGCGCCCTGGGCTCCTACATCAAGGGCACCAACGGCAAGAGCCAGGGCGTCGTGCCCTTCCTCAAGGTGGTCAACGACACCGCCGTGGCGGTCAACCAGGGCGGCAAGCGCAAGGGCGCGGTCTGCGCCTACCTGGAAACCTGGCACCTGGACATTGAGGAATTCCTCGAGCTGCGCAAGAACACCGGTGATGACCGTCGGCGTACCCACGACATGAACACCGCCAACTGGATCCCCGACCTGTTCATGAAGCGCGTCTTCGAGGACGGCAACTGGACCCTGTTCTCCCCCGCCGACGTGCCCGACCTGCACGACCTCTACGGCAAGGCCTTCGAAGAGCGCTACGAGTACTACGAAGCCCTGACCGAGTACGGCAAGCTCAAGCTGCACAAGACCATCAAGGCCAAGGACCTCTGGCGCAAGATGCTGTCCATGCTGTTCGAGACCGGCCACCCGTGGCTGACCTTCAAGGACCCGTGCAACCTGCGCAGCCCGCAGCAGCACGTGGGCGTGGTGCACAGCTCCAACCTCTGCACCGAGATCACTCTGAACACCAACAAGGACGAGATCGCCGTGTGCAACCTGGGTTCGGTGAACCTGGTGAACCACATCGTCGACGGCAAGCTGGACGTGGCCAAGGTCGCCCGCACCGTCAAGACCGCCGTGCGCATGCTCGACAACGTCATCGACATCAACTACTACTCGGTGCCCCAGGCGGAGAACTCCAACCTCAAGCACCGTCCGGTCGGCATGGGCATCATGGGCTTCCAGGATGCGCTGTACCTGCAGCACATCGCCTACGGTTCGGATGCCGCCGTGCAGTTCGCCGACACCTCCATGGAAGTGATCAGCTACTACGCCATCCAGGCCTCCTGTGACCTGGCCGAAGAGCGTGGCAGCTACTCCAGCTTCCAGGGTTCGCTGTGGTCCCAGGGCATCCTGCCGATCGATTCCGAGAAGCGCCTGATCGAAGAGCGCGGCGCCAAGTACATCGAGGTCGACCTGTCCGAGACCCTGGACTGGGCCCCGCTGCGCGAGCGTGCCAAGAAAGGCATCCGCAACTCCAACATCATGGCCATCGCCCCGACCGCGACCATCGCCAACATCACCGGCGTGTCCCAGTCGATCGAGCCGACCTACCAGAACCTCTATGTGAAGTCGAACCTCTCGGGCGAATTCACCGTCATCAACCCCTACCTGGTACGCGACCTCAAGGCCCGCGGCCTGTGGGACTCGGTGATGGTCAACGACCTCAAGTACTACGACGGCTCCGTGCAGCAGATCGAGCGCATCCCGCAGGATCTGAAGGACCTGTACGCCACCGCCTTCGAAGTCGAGACCAAATGGATCGTCGAGGCCGCCAGCCGTCGCCAGAAGTGGATCGACCAGGCGCAGTCGCTGAACCTGTACATCGCCGGCGCCTCGGGCAAGAAGCTCGACGTGACTTACCGCATGGCCTGGTTCCGCGGTCTGAAGACCACCTACTACCTCCGTGCCCTGGCCGCCACCAGCACCGAGAAGTCGACCATCAACACCGGCAAGCTGAACGCCGTGAGCGCCGATCCCATCACCGGCGTCCAGGCCAGCGCGGCGCCCGCCCCGGCGCAGAAGGTCGAAGCGGCGCCCGCCGCCGCACCGGCTCCGGTGCCCAAGGCCTGCAGCCTCGACGATCCCGAGTGCGAAGCCTGCCAGTAACCCCCGCGCCACCGCTCCTGCGCTTTCTGTAGGAGCGGCCCATGGCCGCGATCCTTTCTATCCGCCCGGCCCTTTCAGGCCGGGCCCACCCAGGAGACACCCCATGCTGAACTGGGAAGAATTCGACAAAGACGACGACACCGCCACCGCCAAGCCCGCGCAGGCCGCCGGCCAGCAGGCGCCCGCCCAGACGGAGCGTCTGGACTCCGAAGGCGACGCCCTGGTCCATGACGCCCGCGCCCCCTCCGCCGACGACTCCGACGCCGTGGCCCGCGCCAAGGCCGCGCTGAACGAACTGGACATCCAAGAAGGCCTGGACGACCTGGAAGGCTCTTCCGCACGCGTGCACGTTGGCGACAAGCAGATGATCAACGCCCGCGCCGACCTCAACCAGCTCGTGCCCTTCAAGTACGACTGGGCCTGGCAGAAGTATCTGGATGGTTGCGCCAACCACTGGATGCCCCAGGAAGTGAACATGAACGCCGACATCGCGACCTGGAAGAGCGCAGACGGCCTCACCGAGGACGAGCGCCGCATCGTCAAGCGCAACCTCGGCTTCTTCTCCACCGCCGACTCCCTGGTCGCCAACAACCTGGTGCTGGCCGTCTACCGCCTGATCACCAACCCCGAGTGCCGCCAGTACATCCTGCGCCAGGCCTTCGAAGAGGCGATCCACACCCACGCCTACCAGTACTGCATCGAGTCGCTGGGCATGGATGAAGGCGAGATCTTCAACATGTACCACGAGATCCCGAGCGTCGCGAAAAAGGCGAGCTGGGGCCTGAAGTACACCCGCTCCATCTCCGACCCCGAGTTCAAGACCGGCACCCCGGAGACCGATCGCCAGTTCCTCAAGAACCTGATCGCCTACTACTGCGTGCTGGAAGGCATCTTCTTCTATTGCGGCTTCACCCAGATCCTCTCCATGGGTCGCCGCAACAAGATGACCGGCACCGCCGAGCAGTTCCAGTACATCCTGCGTGACGAGTCCATGCACCTGAACTTCGGCATCGACATGATCAACCAGATCAAGATCGAGAACCCGCAGCTGTGGGATGCCCAGATGAAGGACGAAGCCACCCAGATGATCCTCCAGGGCACCCAACTGGAAATCGAATACGCCCGCGATACCATGCCCCGCGGCGTACTGGGCATGAACGCGGCGATGATGGAGGACTACCTCAAGTTCATCGCCAACCGCCGCCTGACCCAGATCGGCCTCAAGGAAGAATACCCGGGCGCCACCAACCCCTTCCCCTGGATGAGCGAGATCATGGACCTCAAGAAGGAGAAGAACTTCTTCGAGACCCGCGTGATCGAGTATCAGACCGGTGGGGCGTTGAGCTGGGATTGATACAAGTCTTGTCTAAAAGATCACCACCAATCATGGTGGTGATCTGCATCTAACACTACCTAACGTATATTATAAAATGCAAAAAGAAGACACGTTACCTTATGATGTGTTTGACGTATTCACGCCCTCGCAACCTGCAAAACTTTCCTTTATAGATAGGGAAACTATAAACTCCGGCTTGGTTAATGCGCTTAGGACACCTGGCAAGCAGATTGTTGTCTATGGTCATTCCGGAAGCGGAAAGACCACTCTACTAAGCAATAAACTGTATCAGACTTATGAAGGCCACATAACTAGCCAATGCATGAAAGGAATGTCTTTCGAGCAGCTGGTAATTGATGCCTTTGATCAGCTAGCACCATATTACGAAGAACAGAAATCCACCAAAGAATCTGCCACTTCAAAGGCATCCTTGGCAGCAACTTACAAATCAATTAAATTAGCCCTTGAAGCATCACACACTTCAGAATACTCAAAAAACGAAAAAAGGGCCTTACCACCCCAGCTAACACCTCAATCTTTAGGAAGGCTACTAGGATCATCCAAAAAGTGCTGGGTTATTGAAGACTTTCACAAGATAGATGAAACAGAAAAGCAAAAACTCTCTCAACTACTGAAAGTATTCATGGATCTTGCACCAGAGCACCGACTCCTAAAGATAATATGCTTAGGAGCTGTAGATACAGCAAGACAAGTTGTCGCCTATGACGAGGAAATGAGAAGAAGAGTAGCCGAAATTCACGTCCCCTTAATGAGCGATCAAGAAATCTACCAGATCGTAAACAAAGGCGAAGAACTTCTTAATATTCGATTTCCAAGCGCATTGAGGAGCAAAGTTGCAAAACACGCTTGCGGCGTGGCCTCAATATGTCATCAGCTATGTCTAAACATGTGCATAGACGCCAACGTCATAGGAAAACAGGGCTCACCGAAAGCTCTCTCAGACAAGAATTTCGACAGAGCTGTCGAAATGTATATTGAAGATGCTTCTGATAGTCTGCGCGGCGCATTCGACAAAGCACTAAAGCAGCGGAACAAAACGAAATTCGATAGTTCACGGCTAATCATTGAAGCTCTGGCGTTTGCTCACGAACGGGGCTTAGCCAGACTGAAGTTACTAAGTAGAATTCAAGAGAATTCGCCAAGTTACACCGACGCGATTCTGAAAATTCATATCAAAAAGTTACTTGAAGCAGAATATGGATCAATCCTGCGCCACGATTCTGACTCTGGCCTCTATTCATTCAAAGATCCTTTTTACAGAGCATATGCTCAAACGATAATCCATACCGAAAACAACGATCACGCTGAACCACTGTCAACTTCAGCAATGACCAGTCACATCCTAGTACATTTACGGGAAAATTTAATAATAATAGAACACGAAGAGCACAGGCAGCCAAGCAGATAAACTCTATTAAGAAAGCTCTAAAATGCCAATATCTGACTACTTGACCTTAGCAGCTATAGTGGTTGCACTTTTCGCAACATTGAAAGACTCCTATCATCGCATACGTGAAGGCCGAAGCAAAGCCAATTGCTTTCAAGCCTACTTCCGCCCTGCAGCCGAACTTCTTATAAGAAGAGCATCTTGCGTTCTAGGAGCGCTTGAAAAACAACAAAAAATCCGCTTAGGCGCGACACGTCCTTATGATACATTCAAAATGACGAGTCTATTAATGCATAAAGATATCTGGTTGAAATCCGATATAGCGCTAGAGCAACTTTGGTTTTTGCCTGAAAAAAAGGCCCTAGCATTGGCTACCGCGTTAGGCGAAATGCCTATGCTTTTATCAGACCTAGAAACACTAGGAATAACAAATAAAGAAGTTCTTATAAACGAAAGAGATCAAGACCTGATAAATTCATCGATAAGCCGACTAAGAAGAATAAAAGAAAATCTTCAAATCACATTGAGCCTGACATCGGATGAATTAGAAAAACTAATAGAAAGCTATCAAGAAACAATCTTTGACGGCAATGAAAAATTAATAGTTCAAGGCTACAACGACTAATCAATCAAATTGTGAAAATCAGTCAATCTCCACACTTGACGATAACAAAACCCATGCCCCGCTGGACTGAACAACCCGCCACCGACACGGACGCCGTCTTCGATTTTATCCTAGAGTTCTCCGGCACCTTCCTACGGCGTCATGCCTCGCTGCTGGCCAAGGGGCTGCCGCCGACCCTGGGCTTCGGGATGTTCCTGGCCTATTTCGCCCGGAATCACTTCTATCCCAGCTTCGATCTCTTCCAGTTTTCGTCGCTTTTGCTGGCGGCTGCCTGCCTAGGCTTCCTGACCATAGGCGCCTTCGTCGCCGCACTGTTTCTGCCTGGAGCCTGGGTCTATTACCGCTTCATCAATACGGCGGCGATCAAGGAAGACATCACCTACGCCCTGCCCTATCGCGGCGAGGGGCGCTTTCGCAAGGTCATGCTGTTGATTGCGCTGGTGTTCTTCGTGCCCTATCTGCTGGCGGGCTTCAGCGATGCGGCCATTCTCTTCGTCGATCCTGAGCTGTTTGTCAGCGTTGCCTTGCTTGCACCCATCCCCATCACGCTGCTGGCAGGCATGGCCGTACAGGGGCTATTCGACTTGCGCCGCTTCAGCTTCCTGAAGTTCGTCTGGGAGGCTTACCTGCCGACAATGATCGTCGGCCTGTTCATTGTCTGGATGCTGGCGCAGGCCTATCCGCTGGTGGGCGACTGGCAGCCGCTGTTCAAGTGGGGCGCTCTGGCCATCGCCCCCTTCATCATTGCCTTCGTCACGACCATGACTTCCATGCTGTTCATCGCTGGCTGGAAGGCGGCGATGATGTTTTCGCTGTTCTTCGCTCTCTTTCTCGCCGGCTATAGCGGTGTGCTCACCACCCTGCCCGAGACCATGGTCAAGACGCTGGGTCTGGGTAACTACCACGCCAGGGCCATCGTGCTCGATACCTCCTATTGCGCCAAGGAGCAGGCCAGGGTGCTGCCCACCGATGACCAGTGCGTGCTCAAGGACGTGCAGGTGGTCTGGTCGCTGGGCGAGGCCTTCGTGCTTCGATTGGCGGACGGCAGCATGGCGCGGTTGCCGGCCACGGCGATTCGGACGCTGGTGAAACCCCAGTAACGGGCGGGCCACCTGCCCCCGCTAAAGGTCAGGTTTGAATTAGCGTTATCTGCCCGTCATCATGACCGGCAATCCTCTGCCTCAAGCCCGCGCCTGCCGTGTCGATAAGACTGCGGTGCGGCTCCGCTTTGGCGGGCGCGCGTCCCAGGCAGGGAACGCCCTTCTCGTATCCAGACAGGTCCGATTCGCCCATGGCACTCGATGCCCCCACCATGCTGACCCTCACCATCGCCCTGGCGGCTGCCGCGGCGGGCTATCTAGCCATCGAGTGGCGGTCGGTGCGCGAGTCGGCGCTGCTGTACTGGAGCACGGGTTTCGCCCTGATTTGCGTGGGTAGCACCCTGGCGCTGTTGCGCAGTCAGGGGCTGCTGCTGGTGGGTATCTGGTTCGCCAATGGGCTGCTGATTTTCGTGCATGGCCTCTTTCTGCTCGGCGTGGCGCGCTTCACCGGGCGGCGGCTGAGTCTGGGCTGGTGGGCCATCGCCGCCCTCTGGCTGGGGTTGTTGCTGCTGCCCAACGAGCCCTGGTGGTCCAAGGTACTGCTGGTGGTGCAGTCGCTCATGATCGGCGTCCTGGCGATACGGGCGAGCCTGCTGCTGCGGCGGCGCAATGCCGGAGAGCGGCAGCTGCGCATGGTGCTGCTGATCCATGGCCTCTTCTACCTGATCAAGATGATCCCACCGCTCACCCCCGGCGCCCTGATCGACCTGGCGGTCTATCGCGGCGCCATCATCCAGGTCTCGCTGGTGGAGGGGGTGATGGCGGTGATGCTGATCGCCCTGTCGATGACCGGCACGGTGCGCTATCGCCGCGAGCAGCATATCGAGCGCCTGGCCGGCAGCGATCCCCTCACCGGCCTGCATAACCGCCGCGCGCTGGAAGCCGAGGCGCCGCGACTGTTCGGCCAGGCGACACCGGCTCGACCCGGCGCGCTGCTGCTGATCGATCTGGACAACTTCAAGCTGGTGAACGACCTCCATGGTCACGCGGCGGGCGACGGCCTGCTGATCGCCCTGAGCGACCTGCTGCGCAGCACCCTGCCTCGCCAGGCCCTCATCGCTAGATTGGGGGGTGATGAGTTCGTGGTGCTACTGGGTGAGGCGGCTGATGCGGATGTCGTGCGTCTGGCAGACACCTTGCGCCAGCGCTTCAACCAGCTGGCGGCGCAGCGCTTGCGGACGCCCGAGCCGGTCACCCTGAGCATCGGCGCCGTGCTGTTCGACCAACCGCCGGAAAGCCTCGCGGCCCTGCTGGAGCGCGGGGACGGTGCCCTCTACGCCGCCAAGCGCGGCGGGCGGGATGGCTTGCGGATGAGCCTGGGATGAAGCCGCGCTAATGGCTTAGGCTTGGGCGATTGCCTGACCGGAGCCACCATGCCCATCGCCCTCGAATCCCCCGACCAACCCGAGGTGATCGCCCTGATCGCCGAACTGGATGCCTATCAGGACGGCCTCTATCCGCCCGAGAGTCGTCATGCCCTGGATCTGACATCACTCATGCAGCCGAACGTGCTTTTCCTGGTCGCCCGGGATGACAGCGGTAGCGCCCTGGGCTGTGGGGCCATGGTGCTGCAGGACGGCTATGGCGAGATCAAGCGGATGTATGTGAGCCCCAGGGGTCGCGGGCAAGGGCTGGGTGGTCGCCTGCTGAGGGAGCTGGAGCGCGAAGCGGCAGGTCGCGGGTGTGAATTGGCACGACTGGAAACGGGGCCTTATCAGCCGGAAGCCTTGAGGCTTTATGAGTCGGCGGGTTACCGGCGGCGTGGTCCTTTTGGGGCGTATCGGGAGGATCCGTTGAGCGTGTTCATGGAGAAGGGGTTGGAGGCGTAGGGTGGACAACGCGAAGCTTGTCCACGCGGAAGCTCTGGTGCTGTGCGCTGGAGGCGTCAGTGGAAAAGGCTGCGCCGTTTTCCACGCTACGGATTTTGTAGGGCGGAGAACGCGAAGCTTGTCCATGTGGGAGCTTTGGGGGCGTGCGTTGGTGGCGCCGGTGGAAAAGGCTACGCCGTTTTCCACGCTACGGGACCTGTAGGGTGGACAACGCGAAGCTTGTCCACGCGAGAGCTTTGGGATTGGCGTTGGTGGCGTCAGTGGAAAAGGCTTCGCCGTTTTCCACGCTACGGGACCTATAGGGTGGCCAACGCGAAGCTTGTCCATGCGGGAGTTTTGGGATCATGTGTTGGTGGAGTTAGTGGAAAAGGCTGCGCCGTTTTCCACGCTACGGGTTGAGCTATCGTTTCTGTCTCTGCTCAAGGAAGAGCTGCCATGTCTCGATTTCGTCGTGCCCGTGTTCCGGGGGCTTCCTATTTTTTCACCGTCGTCTTGGCGGATCGGCGTAGCGATCTGCTGACGCGCCATATTGATCTGCTCCGCGAGACCGTGCGGGCGACGCAGTCGCGCCATCCCTTTCATATCGATGCGTGGGTCACCCTCCCCGATCATCTGCATTGCATCTGGACCCTGCCGGAGGGCGATGCGAATTTCGCCTTGCGCTGGAAGGTGATCAAGTTCGGTTTCTCAAAGCGCCTGCCAGTAGGTGAGGAGCGTACCGCGACGCAAAGGGCCCGGGGTGAACGCGGGATATGGCAGCGGCGGTACTGGGAGCACCTGATAAGAGACGAGCAGGATTACCAGCGTCATGTGGAGTACATCCACTTCAATCCGGTAAAGCATGGCCACGTTGGCGCGGTGAAGGACTGGCCTTATTCGAGTTTCCATCAAGCGGTGCGGGAGGGGCTCTATCCGCAAGATTGGGGTAGAGACTTTATGGCGGAGATGGGGCATTGGGGGGAATAGCTACGTAGGGCGGACAAGGGAAGCTGGTCCACGCGGGGTCACGACTTGGCGGCATCAGTGGAAAAGGCTGCGCCGTTTTCCACGCTACGGTAGCCCTTAGCCCACCAGCGCTTGAGGCAGCGAGGTAGGGTGGACAACGCGCAGCTTGCCCACGCAGATACTCCAGCCATGCGTTGATAGTGATCAGTGGAAAAGGCTGCGCCGTTTTCCACGCTACGGTAGCCCTTAGCCCACCAGCGCTTGAGGCAGCGAGGTAGGGTGGACAACGCGCAGCTTGTCCACGCAGATACTCCAGTCATGCGTTGATAGTGATCAGTGGAAAAGGCTCCGCCGTTTTCCACGCTACGGTAGCCCATGCCCACTAGCGCCTGACGCAGACGAACAGCGCATTGCCTGCCTCGCCGGCCCAGGGTTCGATGCGCTGGTAGTCGTGCTCCAGCACCTGGACCTCGAAGTGCGGCTCCAGCAGGGCCAGCAATTCGGGGAAGTCCACCGCCACCATGGGGTGTTCGTCCTGCCAGGTCTGCTGCTGGCCGGCGTGGCGGCGTTCGATGCGCAGGCGCAGTTGCTGGTGCTCGCCGTCGCCCGGGTAGTGCCAGGCGGAGGCGAAGCTGAAGTGACCATCGGCCCGTTCGACGCTGTGGCCGACGCTGGAGGCATTGTCGATGCGGCGCTTGTCGACGGCGTTGAAGCAGAACAGGCCGCCCGGGGTCAGCGCCGCGTGGACCCGCGCCAGACAGGCCTGGAGCCGTGCAAGGCTGCCACTGTAGTGTAGAGAATAGAGAAAGCAGGTGATGAGATCGGCCGGCTGCTCCAGCTCGAAGGCGCACATGTCCTGGCAGGAGAATCGGGCCTCGGGGCAGCGCAGCGCGGCCTGGGCCAGCATCGGCGGATTGAGGTCCACCCCGCTGCTCTGGAAGCCGGCATCGAGAAAATGCCGCACATGGGGGCCGGTGCCGCAGGCGAGATCCAGGTGACGGCTGCCGCCGTTACCGAACATTCGCTGCAGACGCAGCACCGCCTCGCTCTGGGCCCGGTAGTCGATGTCGGCGCAGAGCAGGTCGTAGTAGGCCGACAGGTCGGTGTAGAGGGCGGTGGCGGACATCGCAGGGGCTCGGGGCTGGAGACGCGGGCGCGCATCTTAGTCGGTTTTAACCATGATCGAGCCTTTATACTGGCGGTTTTCCCGAGAGTCCCCTGACGTGAGCAACAAGAGATACGCCTGCATCGGCCTGAGCAACCCCAAGTCGCCGTCCAACGTCGGGTCCATCATGAGGGCGGCGGGTTGCTATGGAGTGGCCTCGGTGTTCTATACCGGCACCCGCTACGATCGCGCCAAGGACTTCGTCACCGACACCAAGAAGGTCCACCAGGACATCCCGCTGATCAACATCGACGACCTGCGCCGCATCCTGCCGCTGGGTTGCGTGCCGGTGGCGGTAGAGTTGGTGGACGGCGCCCGGCCGCTGCCCGAGTACACCCATCCCGATCGCGCCCTCTATCTGTTCGGCGCCGAGGACGGCTCCCTGAGCCAGGAGTTGCGCGACTGGTGCGAGGACGTGGTGTACATCCCCACCCAGGGCTGCATGAATCTGGCGGCCACGGTCAACGTGGTGCTCTATGACCGCCTGGCGAAGGGCAATAACACCCGCTCCGGTCCGCTTTTTTAACCAAACCCCTGGGTCGGCCGGCGCAAGACCGGATCGAAGGGGTTGATGCGTGCGGCGATCACTCCGGCTTCGCGCCGGAGCAGTTCGATCACCGTGGGCAGGCGCTGGGGGTTGAGGCGTTCGCTCAGGGTGCCCACGCTCAGGGCCGCCACCGCCCGGCCGTTGCGGTCGAGGATGGGGACGGCAAGACCCGCCATGCCAGCCAGTACCCCGGTGTTGCGCGCGGCGTAGCCCTGCTGGCGGACGTTGTCGATCTCGGCGCGCAGGAGCACCTCGTCGTAATGATGGGCATCGCGCAGCCGCGGCAGGTTGTAGCGGATCACCTCTTCGCGCTCTTCCTCGGGCAGGAAGGCGAGGATCGCCAGGGCGCCCTGGCCGCCGCCCAGGGGCACGCGACCGCCGATGTCGCCGGTGAAGGTACGGATCGGATAGGGCCCCTCGCTGCGGTCCAGGCACATGGCGTCGAAGCCGCTGCGCGCCAGCAGGAACAGCGAATCGCCCAGAGACGCCGACAGCCGCAGCAGACTGGGGCGCGCCAGGTCGCGCAGGTTGCCGACCTGGCCGGCACGAGCCGCCAGGGCGAAGAAGTCCAGGCTCAGGCGGTATCTCTTGCTGCGGGCGCACTGCTCGACCATGCCCTCCTCCACCAGGCCGCGCAGCAACCGGTGGGTGGTGGGTTGCGACAGGCCCACGCGCTCAGCGAGGCGAGTGACCTTTTCCCCCTCGGGATCGCCCTCGCCCAGGGCGCGCACCACGGCAAACACCCGGCTGATGGCGCCGACGCCTACCTCTCCCGCAATGGTCTTTCTTTCAATGGAATCTTCCATCTACGCCACTCCAAAATATTCCACTGAGTGAAAAAATATGAAAAAAGAGTTCATTCAGTGAAAAACTTGCTTGTCCTGCATCCTAGGTCGCCCTTACCTTCAGGTCCATAGGGCGATACTCACAATCACCGGACGCCGCCAATCGAGCGAGCGCCAACGTCCCAGATCCAGGCTGTCTTTCGCCCTGCCCATACCTTGCCCACCTCTCCCGTGGGCGCGACCGGAGGAGCATTGCGGCCATGGCTTTCCTGACTCTCGACAATCTCAGCAAGCGCTACGGCGACAGCTACGCGGTGGCCGGTTCGACCCTGGCCATCGAGCGCGGCGAATTCGTCTCCCTGCTCGGCCCCTCCGGCTGCGGCAAGACCACCACCCTGCAGATGATCGCCGGCTTCGTCGACGTCAGCAGCGGGCGCATCCTCCTCGACGGCCAGGACATCACCCACGCCAAGCCGGCCAGTCGCGGCCTCGGAGTGGTCTTCCAGAGCTATGCGCTGTTTCCGCACATGACGGTGCGCGACAACGTCGCCTTCGGCCTGCGCATGCGCAAGGTGGCGGGCGCCGAACTGGCGCGGCGCGTCGAGGAAGCCCTGGGCCTGGTGCACCTGGGCCAGCACGCCGAGCGCTATCCGCGCGAACTTTCCGGTGGCCAGCGCCAGCGGGTGGCCCTGGCGCGGGCGCTGGTGATAGCACCCCCGGTGCTATTGCTGGACGAACCACTGTCCAACCTGGACGCCCATCTGCGCGAGGAGATGCAGTTCGAGATCCGCCGCATCCAGCGCGAGGTGGGCATCACCACCCTGATGGTGACCCACGACCAATCCGAGGCGCTGTCCATCAGCGACCGGGTGGTGGTGATGGAGGCCGGGCGCATCACCCAGGTGGATGCGCCCTATCGCCTCTACGAACACCCGCGCAACAGATTCATCTCCGATTTCGTCGGCAAGGCCAACCTGCTGCCCGGCAGCCTGGATCCCCAGGGTCGGCCGCAGATCACCGCGGGCGGCGCCCTGGCGATCTCGCTGCGGCCGGAAAAGATCGAGGTGCGCCCTGCCGGTGAGGGGCGTCTGCAAGGGCGGGTGCTGACCCGTTTCTTCCTCGGCAGCCAGTGGCTGTATCGCCTGGAGACGGCGCTGGGCGAGGTCTCGGTGCTGCGCAGCAACGATGGGCTGCCGCCGCTGGACGAAGGGCAGCGTGTCGGGCTGCACTGGGACGACGGTCTGCTGCGCCGGCTGGAAGCCGCGGAGGCCGCGGCATGAGCACCCTGCTGCGCGGCACCGGTCGCGCCTATCTGCTCAGCGCCCCGGCGCTGGTGCTGTTCGCCGGACTGCTGCTGGCGCCCCTGGCGCTGACCCTGGCGCTGTCCTTCAACGTCTTCGACTACGAGACCGGGATCAAGGAAGGCAGCTACACCCTGGCGCACTACATCAGCCTGCTGGGCGACCCCTATTTCTACGAGATCTTCCTGCGCACCTTCTGGATCAGCGCCCTGGTCACCCTGCTCTGCGTGCTGATCGGGGTACCGGAGGCCATCGTCCTCAGTCGCATGGGCGCGCCCTGGCGCTCGATCTTCCTGATCCTGGTGCTGACGCCGCTGCTGATCTCGGTGGTGGTGCGCGCCTTTGGCTGGAGTCTGCTGCTGGGCGCCGACGGGCTGGTCAACCAGGCCATCGTGGCCCTGGGCGGGCGACCGCTGAAGCTGCTCTACACCCCCTTCGCGGTGATCGTCGGCCTGGTCCACGTGATGCTGCCCTTCATGATCATCCCGGTGTGGACCTCGCTGCAGAAGCTCGATCCTGCCGCCGAGCAGGCCGCGCTGTCGCTGGGCGCCAGTCACCTGACGGTGCTGCGGCGCATCGTGCTGCCCCAGGTAATGCCCGGGGTGCTGTCGGGGACGCTGATCGTCTTCGGCCTGGCCGCCAGCTCCTTCGCCATCCCCGGCCTGCTCGGCGGACGCCGGCTGAAGATGGTCGCCACCCTGATCTACGACCAGTACCTGGCCGAACTCAACTGGCCGATGGGCGCCACCCTGGCGGTGGCCCTGCTGCTGCTCAACCTGCTGGTGATGCTGGGCTGGAATCGCCTGGTGGAACGCCGCTACAAACGTGCCCTGGGAGTCTGACCTCATGACCCGCAACGGCCCGCTCGGGCTCGCCTTCCATACCCTGGTGATGGTCTTCATGCTGGCGCCGCTGGTGGTGGTCTGCCTGGTGGCCTTCACCCCGGAGAACACCCTCAGCCTGCCCACCTCCGGCTTCTCGCTGCGCTGGTTCGCCGCCGTGTTCGAACGGGCGGACTTCCTCACCGCCTTCTACAACAGCCTGCAGCTGGCGGCGCTGTCGGCGACCCTGGCGACGCTGATCGCGGTACCGGCCGGGCTGGCCATCACCCGCTACCGCTTTCCCGGCCAGGGCTTTCTCAACGGCCTGTTCCTCTCGCCGATCATCATCCCGCACCTGGTGCTGGGCGTGGCCATGCTGCGGCTGTTCGCCCTGCTCGGGGTGAACGGCAGCTTCAGCTGGCTGGTGCTGGCCCACGTGGTGGTGATCACCCCCTATGTGCTGCGCCTGGTGATCGCCGCCGCCATCGGCATCGACCGCAGCGCCGAGCAGGCCGCCGAGAGCCTGGGCGCCAGTCGCACCACGCTGTTCTGCCGCATCACCCTGCCGATGATCCTGCCCGGGGTGGCCGGCGGCTGGCTGCTGGCCTTCATCAACAGTTTCGACGAGGTGACCCTGTCGATCTTCGTCACCTCCCCCGCGACCCAGACCCTGCCGGTGCGGATGTACGTCTACGCCACCGAATCCATCGATCCGATGATGGCGGCGGTGTCGGCCCTGGTGATCGCCCTCACCGCGGCCACCATGATCCTGCTCGACCGCGTCTATGGCCTGGATCGCGTGCTGGTGGGCAAACAATGAACAGCCGAGACCTCTCCATGGCACTGCTCAAGCGAGTGGCCGAAGGCGACCGCCCGACCCTGGCCTTCACCCTCGACGGCCAGCCGGCCGAGGGCCTGCAGGGCGATACTCTGCTCACCGCCATCCTGACCCAGAGCGATCACCTGCGTGGCAGCGACTTCGGCGGCGAACCCCGCGCCGGTTTCTGCCTGATGGGCGCCTGCCAGGACTGCTGGGTGCGCCTGGCCGACGGCCGCCGGGTGCGCGCCTGCGCCACCTTTCTCGAAGCGGGCCAGGCGATCAGTCGCGACCCGGGGCGGCCGCTATGAGCGCCGTCGTGGTGGTGGGCGCCGGGCCGGCGGGCATTCGTGCGGCCCAGACCCTGGTCGCCCATGGCCTCGAGCCGGTGCTGCTGGATGAAAGCGCCCGCGGCGGCGGCCAGATCTATCGCCAGCAACCGGACAATTTCCAGCGTCCGCCAAAGGCGCTGTACGGCTTCGAAGCCGGCAAGGCCCAGGCACTGCACGGTGCTTTGACCGAGGTGCAGACGGCGCTGGACTATCGGCCTGACACCCTGGTGTGGAATGCCGAGCAAAGCGCCCTGGATACCCTGAGCCAAGGCCGCTACGTCGACCGCCTGACCTTCGACCAGGTCATCGTCGCCACCGGTGCCACCGACCGCATCCTGCCCGTGCCGGGTTGGACGCTGCCGGGCGTCTACAGCCTCGGCGCGGCCCAGGTGGCGCTCAAGTTCCAGGGCTGCGCCATCGGCAGCCGTCCGGTACTGGCCGGGACGGGCCCGCTGCTCTATCTGGTGGCCTATCAATACGCCAAGGCCGGGGCCAAGCCACTGGCGGTACTGGACAGCGCGCCCTTCCGCGACCAGGCCGCGGCCACCCCGGCCCTGCTCGGCCAGCCGGCCATCTTTGCCAAGGGCCTCTATTACCGCAGCTGGCTGGCGCTGCATGGCGTACCCGTGCACCAGGGCGCCGAGCTCCTCGCCGTCGAAGGTGAACGCCGGGTGGCTGCCGTGCGCTGGCGCGCTGCCGATGGTGAGGCGCATCGACTGGAGTGCGACGCCCTGGGCTTCGGCCAGACGCTGCGCAGCGAGACGCAACTGGCCGACCTGCTGGGGTGCGACTTCGCCTGGAGTGGCCTCAATCGCGCCTGGTTGCCCGTGCGGGACAACGGCGGTCGCAGCAGCCAGGCCGGGGTCTACCTGGCCGGCGATGGCGCCGGTATCCAGGGCGCCGATGCCGCCGAACTGGCGGGCGAACTGGCGGCCCTGAGTCTGCTGGACGATCGGGGCGTGCCGGTGGACAGGGCGCGCATCCAGGTCCTGCAAGGACGGCTGGCGCGCTTCGAGGTGTTTCGCCAGGGCCTGGAGCGAGCCTTCCCCTTCCCCGCGGACTGGGCGGCCAAGGCGCCGGACGAACTCATGGTCTGTCGCTGCGAACAGGTCAGCGCGGGCGAGATCCGCGCCGCCGTGGGCCAGGGCCATTGGGAGATCAACAGGGTCAAGGCCACCTGCCGGGTCGGCATGGGCCGCTGCCAGGGGCGCATCTGCGGCGCCGCGGCGGCCGAGCTGATCGCCTGCGCCAGTGGTCGCCCGCCGGACCAGATCGGCCGGCTGCGCGCCCAGGCGCCGATCAAGCCGCTGCCCTTCGGCGTGGAGCTGGCGCCATGAGCCGGCTGGACGTGGATGTCCTGATCATCGGTGGCGGCATCGTCGGCAGCAGCGCGGCGCTGTTCCTGGCGCAGGGCGGCCAGCGCGTCGCCCTGCTGGAACGCAACTTCTGCGGCGCCCAGGCCAGTGGCGTCAACTACGGCGGGGTGCGCCGCCAGGGCCGCCCGCTGGTGCAGTTGCCACTGTCCAGTCGCGCTCATCAGCTCTGGGGCGGTCTGCAAGACCTGCTGGGTACCGATGGCGAATACCTCAGATCCGGCCACCTCAAACTGGCCCGCAGCGACACCGACTTCGCCTCCCTGCAGGCCTATGCCCAGGCCAGCCAGGGCTTCGACCTCGATCTGCAACTGCTCGACCGGGGCGAATTGCGCCGGCGCTTTCCCTGGGTCGGCGACATCGCCGTGGGCGCCTCCTTCTGCCCGGAGGACGGCCACGCCAATCCACGGCTGGTCTCCCCGGCCTTCGCCCAGGCGGCTGCCCGGGCGGGCGCCCGAATCCTCGAGCGGACCGCCGTGACCGCCGTCGAGCACGACGGCCAGCGCTTCCAGCTCCGCACCGACAGCGGCCTGACCTTGAGCGCGCCCTGGCTGCTGAATTGCGCGGGCGCCTGGGCCGCGGAGCTGGCCGCCCGCTTCGGCGAGCCGGTACCCCTTACCGCGGCCCATCCGGCCATGCTGGTGACCGAACCGCTGCCCCCGTTCATGACCGCCAGCACCGGCGTGGAAGGCGGTGGCATCTATGCTCGCCAGGTGGCGCGCGGCAATTGCGTGCTGGGCGGCGGGCGCGGTTTCGCCCTCGACGCCGACCGCGCCCGCCCCGGCCAGCTGGCCATCCTCGACATCCTGAGAAACGCCGCCGAACTCTATCCGGCCCTGACCGGTGCCCAGGCGATCCGCACCTGGAGCGGCGTCGAGGGCTATCTGCCGGACCACCAGCCGGTGCTCGGCCCTAGTCTCACCACTCCCGGCCTGCTGCACGGCTTCGGCTTTGCCGGCGCGGGCTTCCAGATCGGGCCGGCGGCTGGCGAAGCCCTGGCCGAGTGCATCCTGCAGGGCGCGCCCCGGCACAGCCTGCAGGCCTTTTCCATCGCCCGTTTCCCTTCCCAGCCCAGGAGTTCCCAATCATGCGCCTGACCCCTGCCCTGCTCGTGGCCCTCGCCGGCCTGCCCCTGGCCGCCGTGGCCGAACCGACGCTCTATCTCGGCATGAATGGCGGCACCATGGAGCGCCTCTATGCCGACAGCGTGCTGCCCGCCTTCGAGAAGGCGCACAACGTCAAGGTGGTGATCGTGCCCGGTACTTCGGCGGACATCCTCGCCAAGGTCCAGGCCAGTCCGCAGAAGCCGCCGATCCACGTGATGTTCCTCGACGACGGCATCATGTACCGCGCCATCGGCATGAACCTGTGCAGCCCGCTCAAGCCCAGCGCGAGCCTGGCGCAGATTCCCGACAAGGCCAAGATCAAGGACCAGGCCGCCGCCGTCAGCCTGGGCGTGACCGGCCTGGCCTACAACAGCCGGCTGTTCAAGGACAAGGGCTGGGCGGCGCCGACCTCCTGGGCGGACCTCGCCGACCCCAAGTACAAGGGCAAGGTGGTGTTCCAGTCGCTGTCCTCGTCGACCTTCGGCCTGCACGGCTTTTTGATGTTCAACCGCCTCAAGGGCGGCACCGAGCAGGACGTCGACCCCGGCTTCAAGGCCTGGCCCACCACCGTCGGCCCCAATGTGCTGGAGTACATCCCCAGCTCGGCCAAGCTCTCGGAGATGGTGCAGACCGACGAGGCGGCGCTGTTCCCGCTGACGCCCACCCAGGTCACCGCGCTCAAGCTCAAGGGCATCCCGGTGGAATACGCGCCGCCCAAGGAAGGCGCCGTGGTCCTCAACGTCGCCGAATGCGTGACCGCCAACAACGACCAGCCGGAGCTGGCCCAGCAACTGGCTGAGTACCTGCTGACCCCGGAGGCCCAGGCCCCGGCGCTGGAACTGGGCGACCAGATCCCGTCCAATCCCAACACCCCCACCACCGACAAGACCCGCGGCCAGGTGGACGCCATGCAGAACTACCTGAAGACCGCCGTGACCATCGACTGGGACGAGGTCAACAAGGTACGGCCGCAGTGGAATGCGCGCTGGAATCGGCAGGTGGAGCGCTAGTCGGCCGGATAGCGCAAACGCACCGCTAGAGGTCGACCCTGGACAACTCCGGTCCGGGGCGACCCCTCACCCTTGGCGGCTTCCATCACCAGGAGAGCCGCCATGGCCAACCCGCCCATCACCGTTCTGCGCGACACCCAACCTATGCCCGTGGTCGATGCCTGCAAATGGGAGCGCATCGAAGGCGAGCCCCATACCGTCAACCTCAATGCCTACACCTCCGATGACGGCAGCAAGATCATGGGCACCTGGATCTGCACCCCCGGCAAGTGGCGCGTCGACTACGTGAAGTGGGAGTACTGCCACTTCCAGGAGGGCTACTGCATCATCACCCCCGATGGCCAGGAACCCATCCACCTCAAGGCCGGCGACATCTTCGTCGTGGAGCCCGGCATGAAGGGCACCTGGGAAGTGGTCGAGACGGTGCGTAAGTATTTCGTGTTTGCCTGATCAGGCCAGGACAGGCCCCGGCGCCAAGGCCGGGGCCTGCGGTCAGCGACCGTCGAAACCGCGGAAGAACCGCTCGGCATTGTCGCTCAGGGTTTTCAGGTCGTATCCCCCTTCCTGCACGATCACCGTGGGCAGCCCCAGGGCCTTGATCCTTTCGCCCAGCACGCCGAACCCTGCCTGACTCACCGCCACCTTGGACTGCGGATCGTTTTCGTAGATGTCGAAGCCGAGGGATAGCACCAGCACGTCCGGCGCCCATTCACGCAGCGCCGTCTCGGCCTCTTCCAGCCGGGCGAAGAAGTCCGCTTCGGAGGCGCCGTGGGGCATCGGCAGATTGAGGTTGCAGCCCTCGCCCCGCCCGCTGCCGCGTTCGTCGGCGAAGCCCGCCACCACCGGATAGAAATTGGTCGGATCACCGTGAATCGACAGGTAATAGACGTCGTCGCGGTCGTAGAAGATTTCCTGGATACCCTGGCCGTGGTGCATGTCGGTATCGAGGATGGCGACCCGGGCGAAGCGCGCGCGCAACTCCTGGGCGGCGATGGCGGCGCCGTTCAGGTAGCAGAAACCGCCGGCCGCCTCGGCCCGGGCATGATGCCCCGGTGGGCGACAGAGCGCATAGGCGGCTGGCGCGCCGTCCCGCACGCAGCGCGCCGCGGCGACCGCGCTCTGCGCGGAGCCATAGACGGCGGCCCAGGTCTGGGCGCCGATCGGGCAACTGCCGTCCGCCAGGTAGCGGGCGGTCTGGCCAAGGATGCCACGCAGCGGGTTGTTCTCGCGGACATAGATGTTCGACATCACCTCGTCACCCCAGTCCTCGGGCACCTGGTGCCAGTCGCGATAGGCATTCTCCAGGTAGGTCACATAGGCCTCGCCGTGCACGGCATGCAGCGGTGCGCGGCCGTGATCCGCCGGCTGTTCGAGGGGATAGCCCAGCCGCTCCACCGCGGCCAGCAAGGCGTCGAGGCGGGCCGGCACCTCCTGGGGGGTGCGCATCTGGCCACGGGACAGGTAGCTGCGCGGATGATGCAGGCGCTGATCGGGATGGAAAAAGGTCTTCATGTCATCTCTCCTGATGGCCCGCGCGGGCCAGCACGGCATTGAACAGGACGTCGGCGCCGCGGCGGACGTCATCGAAACTGGCCGACTCGGCCTCGTTGTGGCTCAGGCCGCCGGCACAGGGGATGAAGATCATCGCCGTGGGGCAGTGCCTGGCCAGGTGGATGGCGTCGTGACCGGCGCCGCTGATGATGTCGCGGTGGGGATAGTCCAGCGCCTGGACCGCGTCGCGTACGGCGGCGACGCAGTCGGCGGCGAAGGGGGTAGCAGGGCTCAGCCAGTGCCGCTGGACGTCCAGCGACAATCCGCGCTCCGCGGCCACGGCGGCCAGGCATTCGCGTGCGGCGGTTTCCAGCGCTGCCAGGGTCGGGTCCCGGGGGTGACGCAGGTCCAGGGTGAAGTGCACCTCGCCGGCGATGGTGTTGCGCGAGGAGCGCGCCACGTCCAGTTGCCCCACGGTGACCAGTCCGTCGCCGAAGCGAGAAGCGAGATCCTCCAGCGCAGCCAGCATCCGACCGACGCCGAACAGGGCATCCCGGCGCCTAGCCATGGGGGTGGTGCCGGCGTGGGCCGCGGTGCCCCGGACGCACACGTCGAGCCAGCAGATCGCCTGGCCCCCGGTGACCACGCCCACGGCCAGGCCTTCGTCTTCGAGAACCGGGCCCTGCTCGATATGGGCCTCGAAATAGCTATCGAAGGACCGCCCCAACGGCTGGTCGCCGGCATAGCCGGTGCGTTCCAGACTCGTGGCCACGGAGATGCCGTCACGGTCGCAGGTCGCCAGGGCGGCGGCGAGGGGCAACTGCCCGGTGAAGACCGCGGAACCCAGCATGGCCGGCGTGAAGCGGGCACCCTCCTCGTTGGTCCAGACGGCGATTTCCAGGGGTCGGTCGGTCTGGATGTCCGCGTCGTTCAGGCTGCGCATCACCTCGAGCCCGGCCAACACCCCATAGACGCCATCGAAGCGCCCGCCCTTGGGTTGGGTGTCCAGATGGCTGCCCATGACCACTGGCGCGGCCTGCTCATCAACACCCGGACGACGAGCGAACAGGTTGCCGACAGGGTCCACCGTCAGGCTGAGGCCGGCGGCCACGCACCACTGGCTGAACAACGCCCGACCCTGGCGATCTTCTTCGGTCAGGGCCAGGCGACTGCTGCCTCCGGCCTCGCCCGGACCGACCTCGGCCATGGCGGCCAGACTCTGCCAGAGGCGCTCGCCATCAACTTTATACATGCTGGATTCCTTGTGCTCAGGCGGGAGAAACATGGGCGGTGGCCTCCCGACGGCGCGCCAGGGCCGCCACGCACAGCAGCGACAGGCCGGCCAGCAGGGAGTAGAAGACCGCCAGCGGCCACCACTCGCCCGTGAAGCGATGGGCCAGCAGGGTGCCGACCATGGGTGTCAGGCCACCGGCAATGGCGCCACAGACCTGGTAGGCCATGGAGATGGCGGTGTAGCGCACCCGGGTAGCGAAGACGCCACTGACAAAGCCGGCGATCACCGCATAGAAGGACGCCATGCAGGCGGCCGCCAGGGCGATTCCCAGCACGATCAGCGGCGCCGAGCCGGTCTTGACCAGGACGAACATCGGATAGGGCGAGGCCATGGCCAGGGCCGAGATCAACAGCAGGAAACGTGCGCTGCCCAGGCGCTCGGCGAGCAGTGCGGCCAGCGGCTGGACCAGGAACTGGATGAGGGCGACGAACAGCAGGCAATCAAGGATCAGCGAGCGCGACAACTCCAGCACCTGGGTGGTGTAGCTGAGCATGAAGGTATTGGTGAAATAGACCCCGGCGATGCCCAGGGTATTGGCACCGATGCACAGCAGCAGCGGACGCCAGGCGGTACGCAGCACTTCGGCCGCCGGCGCCTTGGCCGTTTCCTGGCGCTCCTTCATCTCGGCGAACTCGGGGGACTCGTCCACGCCCAGGCGGATGGCCAGGCCGACCACCAGGAGCAGCGCGCTGGCCAGGAACGGCAGGCGCCAGCCCCAGTCGAGCAGGTCCTCTTCCGGCAGGCTGGTGACGCTACGAAAGGCAATGATCGACAGGATCAGGCCGGCCGGGCTACCCCACTGGGCGAAGGAAGCGAAAAAGGTACGTCGACCGGCGGGTGCATGCTCGCCGGCCATCAGCACGGCGCCGCCCCATTCGCCACCCACGGCGATGCCCTGCACCACCCGCAGCAGGATCAGCAGGATCGGCGCCCAGACGCCGGCCTGGCTGTAGGTGGGTAGCACGCCGATGAGTACGGTGACCACGCCCATCATCAGCAGAGTGACGATCAGGGATTTCTTGCGGCCGATGCGGTCGCCGATATGGCCGAAGACCAGACCACCCAATGGCCGGGCGAAGAACCCCACGGCGAAGGTACCGAAGGCAGCCAGGGTGCTCAGCAAGCGGTCATCGGAGGGAAAGAACAGCTGGCCGAAGACCAGTGCGGCGGCCGTGGCGAAGATGTAGTAGTCGTACCACTCGATGGTGGTGCCCACGAAAGCAGCGGCGGCGGCGCGCCTGGGTTGGCGGCGAGATGAGGTGGACGGCATGCAGGGTGCTCCTATCGACTGCCGGAAAGAGGGGCGGCGCGGCGGATTAAAAGGCCGGACGCACGGAGAGCGATGGGCAGGCGCAATCAGGGAGACATGGACGCAGCACTCCTGGAGGTATCGTTCTTGTTGGGCAGGAGAGGAAGAAGAATGCAGGAGCGTTCTGGGGCGCCTTGACGTCGTTATCCCTTGGCAGGCTAAGATTAGTCAATTTTCTAATTCTTATACTTATTTATAAGCATGACTAATAATCAAAATGAACCGCTCTCCCCCGCGCCCTTGCACGACGGCCGGCGGTTTCTCAACGATCGGCTGGACTGGAATCTTCTGCGCACCTATCTGGTGATCGTCCAGGAAGGCAGCGTGAGTCGTGCGGCCGCGCGGCTGCACCTGACTCAGCCGGCAGTGAGCCAGGCCCTCAAGCGGCTGGAGGAACAACTCGATCGGGCGCTGATCATTCGCCGGGGGCCGCGCTTCGCCCTCACCGAGGCCGGCGAAGAGGTGGCCCGCATCGCCAGCGATCTCTATGGCAACGTCTCCCGCCTCGGCGCTGCGCTGGAGCGCTCAACGGAAACCGTGGTGGGCAAGGTGCGGATGCTCACCATCAGCCGCATCCAGTCGCGCTGCTACGACGACTTCCTCGCCGACTTCCACCGCCGCTTTCCACGGGTGGAACTGGAGATCGACGTGATGCGCAGCTCGGACATCATTAGCTCCCTGCTGCAGAAGACCGCGACCCTGGGCCTCGCCCTCTGCCGTATTCCTCAGCCAAAACTGGAGCAACGGGTGCTGTTGCAGCAGCGCTATGCCTTTTTCTGCGGACGTCGCCATCCCTTGTTCGGGCGCAGTGACCTGTCGCTGGCCGATCTGCAGGGCGAGAACTTCGTCAGTTTCACCAGCGACCAGATTGGCGGCAGCCTCTCGCCGCTCACCATCTTTCGCGACCAGCAGGGCTTCACCGGACGGATCGTCGCTTCCTCACCCAGCCTGGAAGAAATCCGCCGCCTGGTCGGCGCCGGTTACGGCATCGGCTGTCTGCCACAGCATGTAGTGGCCGATGACGTGGCCGCCGGCGAACTCTGGCGACTGCCGCCGGGCGAAGGCGTGGCCGATGTCGACGTGCACCTGCTCTGGCACCGCGAGCAGCGCATGACCCAGGCGGAAACGGCGCTGCTGGACGGCTTCCAGCACCTCCTGGCGACTACCGAGGTGGCCGGACGGCTCTAGGGCACATTCACTCGGTCAGCGGGAAGGGTCTTGCTATGCTGGTCCGTTGGATACCCCTGCCCAGGAGCGCCCATGGATCCCTACCCTCGCCCAGGTACCTGGCGCGAGCGCCTGTACGTCATCATCTTCCACACCTACACCCCGGCCGGAAGACTCTTCGACACCCTGCTGCTGGCGATCATCATGGCCAGCCTGGGTGTGGTGATGCTGGACAGCATCCAGGCCATCCACCTGCGCTACGGCAGTTGGCTCTATGGACTGGAATGGATCTTCACCGGCCTCTTCGCGATCGAATACCTGCTGCGGGTGATCTGCGCGCCCCGGCCGCGCCAGTACGTCACCAGTTTCTACGGCTTCATCGATTTGCTGGCCGTGCTGCCGGCCTTCATCGCCCTGCTGATGCCCGACGCCCAGTATTTCCTGGTCATCCGGGTGCTGCGGATGATGCGGGTGTTCCGCGTACTCAAGCTGACGCCCTACCTGAGCCAGGCGGATTTCCTGATGGTGGCGCTGAGCAGCAGCCGGCAGAAGATCACCGTCTTCCTGCTGGCCATCTGCACCCTGGTGACCATGTTCGGCACCTTCATGTACGTCATCGAAGGACCGGCCAATGGTTTCACCAGCATCCCGCGCAGCATCTACTGGGCAGTGGTGACCCTGACCACCGTGGGTTTCGGCGACATGGTGCCCAAGACGGCGCTGGGCCAGACCCTGGCGGGGATGATCATGATCACCGGTTATTCGATCATCGCCGTGCCCACCGGCATCTTTACCGCGGAGCTGGCCAACGCCATGCGCAGCGCCACGCTGCAGCGCGACTGTCCACGCTGCCAGAAGCCTACCCACGAACCCGATTCCTCCTTTTGCAACCGCTGCGGCAATCCGCTGTTCCCTCCTACGGAGAAGAGCCAGCCGGAGGAGTCGGCCCACTAGCCCAGACGCTGCGTCTCAGGGCGTGGCAGTGCTCGCATAGCAGGCCCAGGCCGGGCGCGTGGCCAGGCGTTCGAGATAGGCCTCGATCGCCGGCGCCGCGATGCGCTCCATTGGGGTGCTGCGCCATCGGTGCAGCGACAGGCCCAGGGCGATGTCGGCCAGGCTGAAGTGTTCGCCGGCCACGTAGGGGCCATGCTGCGCCAGGTGCGCGTCCAGAATGGCGATGCACCCGTTCCAGGCGGCGATGCCTTGCGCCAGGCGTTGCGGATCGGGTTCCGGTGGCTGCTGCTTCACCAGCGCCAGATAGGCATAGCTCCAGGCCGGATTGAGTTCGCAGGCCTGCCAGTCGAGCCACTGATCGACCCGCGCTCGGGCGCGCGGTGCGGTGGGATACAGCGCCTCGCCGCCATGGGCGTTGGCCAGGTAGCGCAGGATGCTGTTGGACTCCCAGAGCACGAAGTCGCCGTCCAGCAGGACCGGGATCTGGCCATTGGGATTCCACTGCAAATACTCGGCGGATTGCGCTGAGCGAAAGCCGGCGCCCCAATCCTCGCGCTCATAGCCCAGGCCCAGTTCATCGAGGCACCAGAGCGCCTTGCGTACGTTGATCGAAGAGACGCGACCAAGAATCTTCAGCATGCCGAGTCGACCTCCCGGGATGGATGGCTGAGATAGGGCTCGATATTGCCGAGCGCGCGCTGCACATAGTCCTCCTTCTCGCCCACCGGTGCCACGTAATGCAGCACCTCGGCCGCCGCGTCGCGGCCCAGCAGCCTCGCGATGGCCCAGGCCGCCAGGTAGCTGGAAGCCAGGCAGCCGCCAGCGGTGGCCAGGTTGCCGCGGGCGAAGAAGGGCTGATTCAGCACCTCGATGCCGGCTTCCTGCACCCAGGGCTTGGTGGTGAGATCGGTGCAGCCGGGTACGCCGTCGAGCAGGCCGAGGCGCGCCAGCAGCAGCGTCCCGGAGCACTGGGCACCGATCAGCTGGCGCCCGGGATCGAGCACCGCCAGCTGTTCCAGCAGCGCGGCGTCTCGCGCCAGTTCCCGGGTACGGCTGCCACTGCCCACCAGCACGGCGGTGCAGTCCGTCAGCTCGTCGAAGCCGGCCTGACGCTCCAGGCGAACGCCGTTCATGGAGGTCACGCAGGGAGTCGGCGCCATCAGCGAGACCCGCCAGTCCGGACGCCTGATGCGATTGAGGAGGCCCAGGGCGATCAGGGAGTCCAGTTCGTTGAAGCCGTCGAAGGTGAGGATGGCGAGGTGCATGGGGCTACCAGGGCGCGGGGTGAAGCAAGAGTCTCGGCCTCACGGGCGGGCGTCGGCCAGATACAGTGTTGCGCCAGGCTGGCCATACAGTCAGACCAGTCATCGGCAAACCGCTCTACGGCGGGCAATAGCACCCCTTTCCTACTTGGAGGCACTAGCACTTAGCCATTACAGTGACGCACCCTGGCCGAGCCATCGGCCGATTTGCCATCGTCCAGCGGCCCTATCCCCTTCCGAGATGTCGATGGACGACGATATTCGCTATGAACAGCATGTCCGCCGGGTGCTGCGCACGCCCCTGCTGGTGTTGCAGCCCCTGATGCTGGCGATGTGGCCGCTGAGTCTGTGGAGCAATCCGCTGATCGGCAGTCCTTACAAGACGCGCTATTTCGCGGTGATGCTGCTGTTGCTGGGGATCAGCGCCCTGCTCGGCGTGGCGCGCAGCGCGCGCATGATGAGTCTGACCTTCACTGGCAACATCTGGGCGCTCGTCTTCGCCTTCCGCATCCAGATCCAGGATGGTGGCGCCCTGGGTCACTACTGGAATCTCCCCATCGCCGTCGCCGTCGTGCTGGGCACCTGCGGCCTGACCTATCGCCTCTCCCACTACCTGATCACCCTCGCCGGCGCCGCCTTCATCCTCTTCGCCGGTCAGGCCCAGCTGATACCCGCCGCCATGCCGGTGCAGCTGGTCGGGTTGCTGGTCAGTGCCACCCTGGCCATCGGCATCGCCTACAACCATGCCAACAGCCAGTGGATGCGGCGGACCTTCATTCTCAAGGAGCGCTATCGGATTCTCGCGGAGACCGATGAACTCACCGGAATCGCCAACCGCCGCAAGCTCCTCGAGCAGGTCGACGCGGCACGCGGCGAGAGCGGGCAGGCGCCCAGGCATTTCGTCATGCTCGATATCGACAACTTCAAGGAGATCAACGACCGCCACGGCCACCAGGTCGGTGACCAGGTGCTGTTCGCCACGGCGCGGCAACTCGATCAGCTCGATCCGCGGTTGCAAGGCGGCCGGCTGGGCGGCGAGGAATTCGGCCTGCTGATCCGCGACCTCGACGAGGCGCGGGTCAGTCAGCTGCTGGAAACCCTGCGCAGGCGCTTGGCTGAAGCCGAGCCCCTGGGTATCCGCTTCAGTGCCGGGGCGCTACGGCTCGCGCCGGAGCTGTCGCTGAACGAATTGCTGCGCCAGGCGGACGAAGGGCTCTATCGGGCCAAGCGCCAGGGCAAGGACCAGACCGTCTGGATCCGTTGAGGGTCGCTACTCCAGCTTTTCCACCTTCACCGCGGTGGTGCCGTCGTCGACCATGTCCACCCGCCGGGCAGCGGCGCGCGAAAGATCGATGATACGGCCGCGGATATAGGGGCCGCGGTCGTTGATGCGCACCACCACGGCACGATCGTTTTCCAGGTTGGTCACCTTGACCCGGGTGCCAAGCGGCAGGGTCTTGTGGGCGGCGACCAGCTCGTTGTTGTTGAAGGTCTCGCCGCTGGCGGTTTCCTTGCCATGGAATTTGCGCGCATAGAAGGAGGCCTTGCCGCGTTGCTCGAAGCTGGCTTCCTTCTTGATCGGCGCGGCGACGGTCTTGGCATCCTTTTCCTGGCAGGCGCTGCAGGCGAGCAACAGGAGCAATACAAGAAATCTGGGACGGCTGAACACGTTTCACCTTCCTCTTCTTCTTCGTTTTGGGAAAGCAACGCACTGGGGAGTGGATTCAGCTATCTCTGAACCGCTCCGCTACCCAAGGGTTCGCGAAGTATGGCCATAGGCCGCCATATCTGTGACGGACCCCTCAAGACCCGCCTAGGACGTCGGCAGCACGTAGCGGAGGATGGCGACGAAGTGCAGCGCGCTGCCGGCCATGACGAAGCCATGCCAGATGCCATGCCAGTGGCGGAAGCGATCGTCGAAGACGAAGAACAGGATGCCCACGGTATAGAGCACGCCGCCGGCCGCCAGCCAGGCGAAGCCTTCACCGCCCAGGCGGTCCAGCAGCGGTCCCACTGCCACCAGCACGATCCAGCCCATGACGGCGTAGATCACCAGCGACAGGATGCGCGCCTCCGAACGGGGCTTGAGCTCCTGCGCCATGCCGATCAGCGCCAGGCCCCAGACGATGCCGAACAACGTCCAGCCCCAGGGCCCGCGCAGGGTTACCAGGCAGAACGGCGTGTAGCTGCCGGCGATCAGCAGATAGATCGACAGGTGATCGAGCTTTTGCAGCAGGCGTTTCGCGCGGCCCTTCACGCTGTGGTAGAGGGTCGAGACGCTGTAGAGGATCACCAGCGCGACCCCGTAGATGGCCACGCTGACGATGCGCCAGGGATCGCCCTGCAGGCTGGCCAGCACCACCAGGGTGATGGCGCCGGCCAGGGCCAGCAGGGCACCGACCAGATGGGTCCAGGCATTGAGACGTTCGCCGTGATACATGCGTCCTCCGGTATAGGTCGCAAACGGGCTCAGGGTCTCGCCGAGCCCTCGCGACGGGCAGTGAGGCGCTCGTAGCGGTCGAGCAGCGGCTGGATGGAAATCCCGTGGACCGCGATGCTCAAGGCCACCACCGACAGGGTCAGGTCGACGATGGTCCCGGCCCAGTCGGCCGTGACGTGATGCGTGAGCGCGTAGCACAGATAATACAGGCTACCGATGCCACGGATGCCGAACCAGCCGATCAGCGCACCCTGGTGGCGATCGATGCGGGTGAAGGGCAGCATGGTAGCCACGCCCAGCGGGCGGATCACCACGAACAGCAAGGCGCCCAGCAGCAGCGCGCGGCTGTCCCAGTGGGTGATCAGCACCACCCCGAGCAGGGTCACCAGGAGTACCTCGAAGGAGCGCTCCACCAGGCTGCCGAAGGCGAGCATGTCGCCCATCATCACCCCGGCCGCCATCCGCGGCTCCTCGATGTCCTCGGCGTTGGCCACGGTGGCGCGCTCCGGCGCCCCGGTGAGATGACCGATCACCGGCTGCGCCAGGTGCTCGGAGGGTACTTCGGCATGGCCGGAGGTCTGTACCTCGGCCTGGCGCAGGCCCAGGCCGGCGGCGAACACCGCGAGAAAGCCGAAGGCGCCGATCTCGTCGGCCAGCACATAGGACAGGGCGATCAGCGCCAGGGCGAGAAAGTCATTGGGCGAGATGGTGCTGTCGCCATGCCGGGTGCGCAGAAAGATCATCAGCCGCCCGACCCCCTTGCCCATGACATAGCCCAGCAGCAGGCCCGCCGGCACGCCCCAGACCACGTTCTTGAGGAACCACTCCAGGGTCCAGCCCCACTGCAATTCGCCGTGCTGCAGGAGCAGCAGGCCGAGCAGCACGAAGGGAAAGGCGGTGCCGTCGTTGAGGCCCGCCTCGCCGGAGAGACCGAAGCGTACCCGGTCGAAATCCTGGGCGTGGTTGACCTGCACCAGCCCGGCCAGCACCGGATCGGTGGGCGCGAGGATGGCGCCGATCAGCAGGGCCACGCCCCAGGGCAGGCCGAGCAGATAGTGGGCCACCAGGCAGACCCCGGCGATGCTGAGGATCATCACCGGCCCGGCCAGCAGGTAGGCGCCGTGCCAGGAGGAGCGATGAAAGGACAGGCGCAGCTTGAGGCCGCTGACGAACAGCGAAAAGAGCACCGCCACCTCGGTGAGGTGACCGATCCAGGTCGCTGACTGCTGGAAATTGACCTCGGCGAGTCCGAGGCCAATGGGACTGATCAGCATGCCGAAGGCCAGACAGACCACCGAGGTGGTGACCGGCAGCCAGCGCAGATAGGCGGACGTCAGGGCCAGGATCATCAACAGCGATCCCAATACCCCGACCCAGACGAGAAATGTCATGTGGGTAGCGTGATCCAGAACAGAAGAAGGAGAGCGGGTAGCGAATGCCACCCTTGTGATGGAGACTGCGCAAACGCAGCCACGGTGCCCCCTATCTGCCGAATGGTGCGCGCAGCCGTGACCCCGTGCCCATGGCCGGGGTCCCATGCCCTATAGTCCTCAAGGAAAGTCTCTCCTCGCATGAGCGATCACCGCCTCCGCAAGCAACGCCGCCTCGAACGCCTGCAGCGCTTCCTCGACTGGGCCGGCCGCACCTATCCCGACTTCGTCGCCCGGCAACAGCACCAGGAACTCTGGTTCAAGCCCTATTCGGGCTATCCCCTGCCGCACCTGGGGCGGATCGCCAAGGCCTTCTGGCTGGGTCTGGACGAAGCCGCCGCAGTGGCTACGGGCAGCGCGCCCGATCCCGACAGCCTGCTGGGCCAGGCGCTGCTCGGTGCCGGCAAGACCTTCGGCTATGCGGTGGATGTCTTCGGCAGTGAAAAGCTCTTTACCGGCGGCGCGGCAAGCGAATTGCTCGAACCCCACTGGGCGCTCAATCTGGCTGACAGCGCTTGCGCCGAAGCCTTCGCCGCCGCGGTCAGCGAGCGCCTAGGTGATGCCGTGCGCGAGCGTCTGGGCCTCCTGGCGGCGCCCTTCGCCGAGATGGCCGACGAGGATCGCCAGCGGGTACTGGAGCGGGTGCCCCAGGCGCTGATCCGTCTGGACGACTTCCTGCCGCGGGCGGTGGAGGTGCTCAACGAGACGCGCCACGAACTGAGATTCAACGTGGTCCTGACCCACGAGGACATTCGCCTGGAGATCCCCCGGCGGCTGGCGGCCAACCAGGGCCGCCTGCTCGGCGCTGCCGATGTCGCCGCGCTCAGGGCCGAAGCCGAGGCGGACCTGCGCGAGCGTTTCGCCGTGCTGGTGGGCGAAGCCGATGCCCTGGACTTCGACCTGCACCAGCTGGGCACGCCGCGTCTGCAGGAGCTGATGCGCCTGGAAGCCGACAAGCTGCGCCGGGCCCTGCGCCACGCCGTGACCCAGCAGCGCGAGAAGATGGCCTTCGCCGTGCTGCTGGAAAACAACCCGCGCTTCGGCCAGTACCACCAGAACTATCCGGCCCGGCGGCTGACCCGCACCTGGACTGCCCTGCTTGGCCCCACCAACAGCGGCAAGACCCACAGATCCATCGAGGCCATGGCGGCGGTGACCCATGCCATCTACCTCTCGCCGCTGCGGCTGATGGCCCTGGAAAACCAGGAGCGCCTGGAATCCCTGGGCGTACCCTGCTCGCTGGTCACCGGCGAGGAGGAGATCATCCGTCCGGGCGCCACCCACTTCTGCTGCACCGTCGAGGAATTCGCCCGCTTCCGCCGCCAGCAGTGGGAGGTGGTGGTGGTCGACGAGGTGCAGATGCTGGCCGATCCGCAGCGCGGCTGGGCCTGGGTCGATGCCCTGGTCAGCGCCCACACCAAACGCCTGCTGATGACCGGTCCGGCGCTGATCGAGCCCTCGCTGCGCACCCTCAGCGCCCTGTGCGAGGACCGTCTGGAGATCAAGCCTACCAAGCGCCTGTCACCGGTCACGGTGGCGCGCCACGCCACCACCCTGGAACGCCTGGAACCGGGTTCGCTGCTGGTGGCCTTCAGCCGGCGGGTGGTGCTGGAACTCAAGGGCCTGCTGGAGATGGCCGGCCGCCGGGTCTCGGTGGTCTACGGCGCCCTCTCGCCGGAGGTGCGCCGGGAGCAGGCGCGCCGCTTCCGCGAAGGCGAGACCGAGATCATGGTCGCCACCGATGCGGTGGGCATGGGCCTCAACCTGCCGGCCCACACCCTGTGCTTCTACACCGACGAGAAATTCGACGGGGTGGAGAACCGTCCACTGCGGGTGCAGGAGGTCAAGCAGATCGGCGGTCGCGCCGGGCGTTTCGGTCACCATGCCGAGGGCGAGATCACCGCGCTGGAGCCCCATGTACTGCGCAACATCAAGCGGCTGTTCCACAGTCCGGACGATCCGGTGGACCTGCACCAGTTCCAGGTGCGGCCGAGCCTGGAGCACCTGCGCGCGCTGTCCGAGTTCATGGAGGAGCCCAGCCTGCTGCGCACCTGGCTGACCTTCAATCGCAACATCAACTATGGCGACGCCTTCGTCTCGGTACTGCCCGACGAGCTGGCCGAGTGGATCAAGCTGATCGACCTGCCCGGCATCGATTTCCAGTTGCGCTGGATCTTCGCCTGCACGCCGATCCGCGGCGGCCTGGAAGGCCCGGCCAGCGGCCAGGCTCAGCGCTGGCTGCGCAGCGTCGCTCGCGGCGAGCCGGTGGACCTGCCGCGCATCCCCATGGGCACCGATCTCGCCGGGCTGGAAAGCGCCCTGCACGTGGTGGAGACCTATCTGCACCTGGCGCGTAGCCTGCCCGAGCTGTTTCCGGCCCTGGAACGCGGCCAGGATCATCGCGACCTGCTCAACGACGCCATCACCCGGGAGTTGTCGCGCCGGCGGCGGCCACGTGGCCAGGAGAAGGGCCAGGGCAAAGGCAAGGGCGAGCGCCGCCAGGGACGGGGCGAACGCCGTGGCGGACGCTTCGGCCGCTAATTTCGTAGGTTGGCGCTGAGCGCAGCGAAGCCCAACAACGTGGCCACTCATGGCCGCGATCCCCCTCTCTCCAGCCCCTTCCCCCAGGGAGAGGGCGCGGTTAGGCCGCGGAGGTGGATAACGGCGCGGCCTTCCACCGTTTTGCAGTGGGCTTGCCAGTGGAAAACACTGCGCGGTTTTCCACGCTACCGGCCGGCCGATCCTACAGAGACGTAGCCACCGGCATCCGCGCCTTGAAGCTCCAGGTGAAGCAGAATTCGGCGACCTGGTCGCCGCTTTCGTCGGTGCCGACGCTGCGCAGACTCAGGGTCTGGGGCTCGCCCGTCGCGCGCGCCTGCACCAGCGCCGCGGCGATGGCCGCGCCCTGGTCGCAGCGAAACACGAGGGTGCCCACGGCCTTCTTGCTGAAGGTCGCGCTCATGGCCACCACCAGCATGGCGTAGCGGCTGCCGGAACGGCGGATGTGCCGGTCGGCGAGGATGCCGGTGGAGAATTCCGCCGCCATGCCCTCCACCGCCCAGAACATGCTCCTGAAGGGATTCTGGTTCAGCCAGCCATGGGTGACCTGCATCTGGCAGCCGGCATCGTCCAGGTGCCGCAGGCGCAGCCCGGCGATCTTGGCGATGGGCACCTTGGTCCAGACGAAGAGATTGAACAGCAGTCGATTCATGGCGAGCGCATCCGGCAGCCTGGCCGAGGCGCCAGGAGCCCGCAGCTTAGCGCTTCGTCCCGGGCCGCTCCACGACTAGCGGGCGCGGCCCGGTAGACAGTTCGCGACTCACTGGTCGTGCGGTCCGAGGCGCCTCGAAACAGCCGAGGCGCCCTGGCACATCACAGCGGATTGGCGTTGAGCTGCTCGGTGTAGCGCCGCGTCATGAAGATCGCGAACAGCAGGCCGGCCACCGCCAGGCTGCCGCCCACCAGGCCGATGTAGGGCATGCCGACATGGGTCCCCACCACGCTGCCCAGCAGGGCGCCGCCACCGATGCCGACGTTGTAGATGCCGGAGAACAGCGCCATGGCGACGTCGGTGGCGTCCTTGGCCAGCGCCAGCACCTTGGATTGCAGCGCCAGGCCGAAACTCATGATGGCGATGCCCCAGACCACGCTCAGCCCTTCCAGCATGAAGCTCTTCCAGGCGAAGGGCAGCAGCAACAGCAGCGACAGGGCGATGCCGGCGATGGCCGCGACCAGGAAGCCATTGGGGAATCTCAGGCTGTAGCGGCTGAACAGCAGCGAACCTATGACGCCGGAGCCGCCGAACAGCAGCAGCAAGGCGGTGATCTGCATCCCGCCCATGCCCGCTACTTCCACCGCGAAGGGCTCGATGTAGCTGTAGCCGGTGAAGTGGGCGGTCACCACCAGGGTGGTGAGCAGGTAGATGCACAGCAGCGCCGGGCGCTTGAACAGCACCGGCAGGCTGGCCAGGGAACCGGAGTTCTCGCTGGGCAGCAGCGGCAGGTTGCGCGCCAGCCAGAGCACCGTGCCCACCGCCAGCGCCGCGATGGCGACGAAGGTGTAGCGCCAGCCCAGCAATTCGCCCAGTACCCGGCCCAGCGGGATACCCAGCACCATGGCCAGACAGGTGCCGGTGGCCAGCAGGCCGAGGGCCTGGGTCTGCTTGCCGGCCGGAGCGATGCGCACCGCCAGCGAGGCGGTGATCGACCAGAACACCGCATGGGCAAAGGCGATGCCGATGCGGCTGGCCACCAGCACCTCGAAGCTCCAGGCCACCCCGGAGAGGCCGTGGCAGGCGATGAAGACGACGAAGACGAACATCAGCAGGCGCCGCCGCTCGATGGAGCGGGTGGCGAGCATCATCGGCAGCGACATCAGGGCGACCACCCAGGCATAGATGGTCAGCATCAACCCGACCTGCGAGGGACGCATGTCGAAACTGCGACCGATGTCGCTGAGCAGCGCCACCGGGACGAATTCCGTGGTGTTGAAGATGAAGGCGGCCAGGGCCAGGGCGATGACACCGGACCAGCTGGGTTTCCGGGCTTCGGCGGTAGCATCCATGGGGGGGCTTCTACTCCAGAGCGAAAGGGTGGACAGCGAATTCCAGACGGAAAGTCGACGACGAAAACCCACGAGCAAAGGCTTGGCCCGCCTGCGACGCCTGTTCGCGAGCGAGAAGTCTGCTGTAGGTAGGGATTGGAATTGGATGTGGTAAAAATTCTACGCTGTCGATTCGGACCCCCACAACCACCTGCAGTTGCGCCCGGCTGCCACCATCACCCGCTCAGAGTGCCCAACTGCCTGATCGGCGGCGCTTTTTCGCCCAGTAACCGGCCTGGCAGCTGCCCGTCGCTGCGACAAAACATCGCGAAACCTTTTGCCTGGGTCAGGCTGTTGGCGAAAGGCAGCTGGTCATTGACCTTGCCCCAGGGGCAAGCTCTAGCCTCGGCGTCGTCAGCCCAGTCAGGAGCTCTGAACATGCGTATTGCCCTTACCTCCACCCTGCTCGCCCTCACCTTGCTGGCGGGCGGCGTCGCCCAGGCCGCCGAGGCCCAGCACCCGGCCCACCAAGACATGCAGAAGAGCATGGAGACCATGCATCAGGGCATGGAAGAAGGCCTCAAGGCCAAGGACCCGGACCTGGCCTTCGCCAAGGGCATGCTGGCCCACCACGAGGGCGCCGTCGACATGGCTCGCTACCAACTCCAGCACGGCAAGGACCCGGAGATGCGCACATTGGCCGAGGACATCATCCAGGCCCAGCAGAAGGAAATCGACCAGCTCAACCGCTGGATCAAGGCCCACGCCAAGTGATGGTGCACCGCGTCCGGGACTGGCACAGTGAGATACCAGTCCCGACGCGGAGACCGCCATGCTGATCGACCATCTGGATCATCTGGTCCTGACCACCACGGACCTCGCCGCCTGCGAGGATTTCTACACCCGGGTGCTGGGTATGCGCCTGGAAACGTTCGGCGCGGGGCGCAAGGCGCTGCGCTATGGCAACCAGAAGATCAATCTGCACGAGCGAGGGCACGAATTCGAACCCAAGGCCCACCTGCCGGTGCCGGGTGCCCTCGACCTCTGCTTTATCGCCCGTGAGCCGCTGGACCGGGTGATCGCCCATCTGCAGCGCGAGGGCTGGCCGATCATCGAGGGTCCGGTGGCGCGCACCGGCGCCACCGGACCGATTCGCTCGGTCTATGTGCGCGATCCCGACCTCAACCTGATCGAGATCGCCGAGTACCCGGGCTAGCGTGGCCGGCCAAACACCTGGGTCCAGTAGAGGCTGTGGGTGCTGCGCGGATTCAGGGCATAGGCCGCGCCCATCTCGGTGAATTCCGGATTCATCAGGTTGGCGCAGTGGCCCGGACTCGCCAGCCAGCCCTGCATGGCCTGGGTGACCGAACCGGCGCCGGCGGCGATGTTCTCGCCGATGCGGGTCCAGCCGTAACCCTGCCTGGCCGCCCGCTCGGCCACGGTGCCGCCGCCGGGTGCGGTATGGGAGAAGTAGTCGCGCCCGGCCATGTCCTGGCTGTGGGCCAGGGCGGCATTGGCCAGCGCCGGATTCCAGCGCAGCGGCGTGGTGGCGGCGAAGCGGCGGGTGCCGCAGGTGCGCGCCTGGGCCCGGGCGCGATTGACCTCGGCCAGCACCGCCTTGCCGGCGGTCTGCCAGTCGCCCAGGCCGGCGCTCACTACCGGCCGCGCCAGCACCAGTTGCCAGCGCGGCCCCTGCTGGCTCACCCCGATCTGCGCATAGTCGCTGCTGGCCAGCGGTCGGCAGTACTGCTGGCGCAGCCCGGCCATGGCCGCCTGGGCGGTCGGCGCGCCCGCCAGCATGATCACCTGCACCGCCGACGCCTGATAACCCGCGGCGCGCAGATCGCTCTGCAGCCGATCGCGACCGGTCAGGCGTACCGCCGCCAGGCGGCCGTCGGCGGCGAGGGGCGCCGCGGCGCGGGTGCCGGGGCAGCCCTGGGGCACGGCGCGATAGGCGTTGATCAGGCTGACCAGCCGCGCCTCCTCGGGCGTCGCGGCGAGGGCGGCCTGGGTCAGCAAGGTCGAGGTCAGCAGCAGGGACAAGGCGGAAAGACGAGGCATGCGCGAGCGGATCCGGAAAACAGGGAAGCGCTATGTACCCGCCCTGAACCGGGGGCGCAACCCAAACGGTTCGCCAACCGAGGAACGGATGGCAGTTTGCTTGCAGGGGTGATTGGGGTAGGCTCGCCCGCTCATTCAACAGGAGTCTCTCCCATGGCCAAAGCCTCTGCCCGCCACATCCTGGTTTCCAGCGAAGACAAGTGCAACGAACTCAAAGCCGCCATCGAAGGAGGCGCCGACTTCGCCCAGGTGGCCAAGGACAACTCCAGCTGCCCCTCCAGCCGTCAGGGCGGCGACCTGGGCACCTTCCGCCCGGGCCAGATGGTCAAGGAATTCGACACCGTGGTGTTCAGCGCGCCGCTGCACCAGGTCCAGGGTCCAGTAAAGACCCAGTTCGGCTATCACCTGGTGGAAGTCACCAGCCGCGAGGATTGATCGCGCCGGTGCTCCCGCTCACGGCGGGAGCACCCTCCCCTCCCTGCGCCCAACCGGCTATCCTGCAGACTTCCTGCCTCCCGAGGATAGCGCCATGTCCCTGCCCCTCGAACGTCACGGCCAGTGCCTGTGCGGCGCTGTTCAGCTGGATTGTCGTCTCGCTACCCTGGCCGTTTCGGCCTGCCATTGCCGGACCTGTCGCCGCTGGGGTGGTGGCCCGCTGCTGGCGGTGGAATGCGCCCAGCCGCCGGTGATCGGTGGCGGCGACGCCCTGGCCATCCATGCCTCGTCCGACTGGGCCGAGCGCGGCTTCTGTCGCCACTGCGGCACCCACCTGTTCTACCGCCTTAAGGCCGAGCCGCACTATGCCATCCCGGTCGGCCTGCTCGAGGGCGCGGACTGGTGGCTGGACAGCGAAATCTTCATGGAGGAAAAGCCGCCCTGGTACTGCTTCACGCACTCGCATCGCCAGTTGACCGGCGCCGAAGCCCTGGCCGAGCACGACAGCCGGGACTAGCTGCCCGGGTTCGACTCCCGGCGCCGGCCATGACCGCTGGTCGCCTGACCCTGGGCGCCTCCGGGCACGGCGCTTAGCGCGCCAAGGCTCGTGCCAGAGCCCCATTCCCCTCCCCACCCCCGAGCCACCCTGCCCGCGTGCCTGCGGCCTGGGCGCACACCCCTATCAAGCCGCCGCCAAACGCGCCGATGCCTGGGTGAGCTCCCTTTCCCAGCCTGCCAGACAAGAGGAACAATCATGGGGTTTCTGCAACGCTTCGGCGCGCGTGCCCGCCAGGGCGGTAGCGGCGTGTTCAGCCTGACCTGCTCCGCTCGCGAATTGAGCGACCGCCTCGGCGGCGTCGCCCTCAAGCCCACCTACATCGCCGGGTTCGTCTCGCCGCACCTGGACCTGGACGCCATCGCCCGGCAACTGGCCGGGCGCTTTCCCGACGCCTCCATCAGCCTGTGCACCACTTCCGGCGAACTCTGCGGCAGCGAGTCACGCCTGTATTGCACCGCCGACGGCGCCTGGGACCGGCTGGTGCTGCAATTCTTCGATGCCTCGGTCATCGCCTCGGCCGAGGTGGTGCACGTCCCGCTGGACAGCGAGGACATCCGCCGGGGCGGACCGCGCCGCAGCATGAAGGAACGCCTCGCCCGCCTGACCGAGTCGCTCAAGCGCCTGCAGGTGCGCACGCCCATCGATCACCGCGATACCCTGGCCTTCGTGCTGTTCGACGGCCTGTCCGCCTCGGAATCCTTCTTCATGGAGGCGCTGTACGAGTCCGGCCGCTTCCCCTGCCTGTTCGTCGGCGGCTCCGCCGGCGGCAAGGGCGACTTCCGCCAGACGCTGTTGCACGATGGCCGCAAGGCCTATGAAAACCATGCCCAGCTGGTTTTCCTGAAGATGGCCAGGAACACCCGCTTCGGGGTGTTCAAGAGCCAGAATTTCAGCGCCACGCCGCTCAGCCTCAGTGTCCTCACCGCCTCCCTGGAAGAGCGCTACATCAGCCAGGTGGTCGACAGCCGCGGCCAGATCAAGAGCATGGTGGCGGCCCTCTGCGAGGCCCTGAGCTGCCGCGCCGAACAGCTGGAGCAGCGCCTGGCGGATTATTCCTTCGCCATCCGCGTGGGCGAGGAGCTGTTCGTCCGCTCCATCGCCCGCATCGACTACGCGCGCGAGCGCATCCACCTGTTCTGCGACGTGGCGCCCGGCGAAGAGCTGGTGATGGTCAAGCGCACCTCGCTGGTGGACGCCACCCGCCAGGACTTCGCGCGCTTCCTGCAGGGCAAGAGCGGCACCCCGCTGGTGGGCGTGCTCAACGATTGCATCCTGCGCCGCGCCAACAACGGCACCGAGCTGCCGCGCATGGGCGAGGTGTTCGGCCAGACGCCGGTGGTGGGCTTTTCCACCTTTGGCGAGATCCTTGGCCTGAATCTCAACCAGACGCTCACCGCGGTGTTCTTTTTCCGCACCCCCGAAGGCGCGCCCTTCCGCGACGACTACGTCGACAACTTCGCCGCCCACTATGGCGAGTTCAAGGCCTTCTTCCTGCGTCGACAGATCAAGAAGCTGGCCGGCCTGAGCCAGGTGGTGGTCAACCAGATCAACGAATTCAAGCGGCAGAATTTCAACGGCGTGGTGGATGCCCAGGGCCTCGACGACTCCATCCAGGCGGTGTTCGGCGGCCTCGCCGATCTCGGCCAGGTGTTGCGCCAGGCCCACCAGAGTCGCCAGGAGATCGGCGAGCAGTTGCGGCACTACTCCGGCGAATTGCACAGCAGCATGGACGATCTGGCGGGCAACATCCTGCAGCAGGGCGAGGTCACCCGCCAGGCCGACAGCACCGTGCAGCACCTCACCGAACAGGCCGAGGACGTGGTGCGCAGTGCCAACGAACTGAGCCAGTCGAGTCTGCGCATCCAGTCCATCGTCCAGGTGATCCAGCAGATCGCCGGCCAGACCAACCTGCTGGCGCTCAACGCGGCCATCGAGGCGGCGCGCGCCGGCGAGAGCGGCCGCGGCTTCGCGGTGGTGGCCGACGAGGTGCGCAACCTGGCGGCCATCACCCACAAGAACGCCGCCGAGATCGGCGCCGACATCGACCAGCTGTCCCGCGCCATCAGCGAGGTCGGCGCCCATATCGCCGGCCAGGCCGAGGACGTGGGCTCGCTGCAGGAGCTGCTTGCCGTCCTGCGCGAATCCGGCCGGCTCACCGCCCAGACCTCCCACCGCACCAAGGACATCGCCGATACCCTCACCGGCCTTACCGCCGCCACGTCGTCCTAGGCCAGAGGGACTTACCGTTCGTCGGCACTGACCGGCAAGTCTCGCCCGTCGCCCGCGTAGCTGCCCCTCACCAGGGGCAGATACCGGTGGGCATCGGATCACCTTCCAAGTGACCGCAGGGTCACGGCCAGCGCCGTGGCTTGCGGGCCCTTTTTGCCCCTGTCGGCGACCCACGGGTCAGCAATAGACGCCCCAAACCTGCTCCCGGCCGCGTCTACGACTTTTGTAGTGACTATACGAAAGCACTACAAAACTCGATTGACGACAGCCTGATCTCCTGCAAATCTCTAGCTGCACCGGACGCGAACCCCCTATCCATGCGGGTCGCGCCTGGGCTCCGGGTGACCCTCGGGCCGTCTTGCGTAGTGATGCTCAAGAGGCACTACAAGAGAAGACGACTGAAATGCCGCGCTGCTCGAGGCAGCGTCGCCAGAGGTGACGTCCGGATCCATGCAGGAACGTACGGCGACATGACTCGACAGCTGGGCTGACCTTTCGCCTTCGCGACCGGCATCCGGGTGGCAACCGCCATCCCGCTGCCGGACGTTGGGAAAAGACTGGTACCCAAGCCAACCTCATCGAGAAGGATCGACTCATGTCCGCTTACGAGAACGACGTTCAGGCCATCGCCGCCCTCAAGAACAGCACCGGCAATCACTGGAGCGCCATCAATCCGGAATACGCCGCGAGGATGCGCCTGCAGAATCGCTTCAAGACCGGTCTCGACATCGCCCGCTACTGCGCGGCCATCATGCGCCGGGACATGGCCGCCTACGACGCCGACAGCAGCGCCTACACCCAGTCGCTGGGCTGCTGGCACGGTTTCATCGGGCAGCAGAAGCTGGTCGCCATCAAGAAGCACCTGGGCAGCACGAAAGGCCGCTACCTCTACCTGTCGGGCTGGATGATCGCCGCGCTGCGTTCGGAATTCGGCCCGCTGCCCGATCAGTCCATGCACGAGAAGACCAGCGTGCCGGCGCTGATCGAAGAGCTCTACACCTTCCTGCGCCAGGCCGACGCCCGCGAGCTGGCCATGCTGTTCCGCGACCTGGACGCCGCCCGCGCCGCCGACGAGAACGCCAAGGCCGCCGCCATCCAGGCGAAGATCGATAACTACGAGACCCACGTGGTGCCGATCATCGCCGACATCGACGCCGGTTTCGGCAACGCCGAGGCCACCTACCTGCTGGCCAAGAAGATGATCGAGGCCGGAGCCTGCTGCATCCAGCTGGAAAACCAGGTCTCCGACGAGAAGCAGTGCGGCCACCAGGACGGCAAGGTCACGGTGCCCCACGAGGACTTCCTGGCCAAGATCAACGCCGTGCGCTACGCCTTCCTCGAACTGGGCGTGGACGAGGGCGTCATCGTCGCCCGCACCGATTCCCTGGGCGCCGGCCTGACCAAGCAGATCGCCGTGAGCAAGCAGCCGGGCGACCTGGGCGACCAGTACAACGGCTTCCTCGACTGCGACGAGGTGGACGCCAGCCAGCTGGGCAACGGCGATGTCCTGATCAGCCGCGGCGGCAAGCTGCTCCGGCCCAAGCGCCTGGCCAGCGGCCTGTTCCAGTTCCGTGCCGGCAGCGGTGTGGACCGGGTGGTGCTGGATTGCATCACCTCGCTGCAGAACGGCGCCGACCTGCTGTGGATCGAGACCGAGAAGCCCCACGTCGGCCAGATCAAGGCCATGGTCGACCGCATCCGCGAAGTCGTGCCCAACGCCAAGCTGGTCTACAACAACAGCCCCTCCTTCAACTGGACCCTGAGTTTCCGCCAGCAGGTGTTCGACGCCCTGCAGGCCGAGGGCAAGGACGTGTCCGCCTACGACCGCGCCAGGCTGATGAGCGTGGACTACGACGACACCGAGCTGGGCCGCCTGGCCGATGCGCGGATCCAGAGCTTCCAGCGCGATGCGGCACGGGAAGCGGGCATCTTCCACCACCTGATCACCCTGCCCACCTACCACACCGCGGCGCTGTCCACCGACAACCTGGCCAAGGGCTACTTCGCCGAGGAAGGCATGCTGGCCTACGTCAAGGGCGTGCAGCGCCAGGAGATCCGCCAGGGCATCGCCTGCGTCAAGCACCAGAACATGGCCGGCTCGGACATGGGCGACGACCACAAGGAATACTTTGCCGGCGAGGCCGCCCTCAAGGCGGCGGGCAAGGACAACACCATGAACCAGTTCCATTGATCACGGCCACTGCGGAGGACACGCTCATGAACCTGAACGACAACCCCAGCCTGGACGATCTCAAGCGCCTGTTCGGCCGGCTCAAGGACAAGAACCACACCCACATCCTCTGGGTCTGCGAGAGCGGCGCGGTGCACGTCGACCGCCTGCCCGGCGGCGAAACGCCCGAGCAGTTCGAAGAGCGCCATCCCAGCCTGCGCATCCGCTTCAAGACCTACAACAAGGGCGGCGGCTATGTCGGCAAGTCGGCCGCGGCGGACGACCACTTCATCAGAAGCGTCCACGCCGCCCTGCAGGAGCACTGGCGCCTGGCCGGTCGGCAGCAGCAGCCGGCCTATGTGGATCGCTACTGCTAGCCATGAAAAAGGGCGCGACGGGTGGTTGATCACCCGCCACGCCCTGCCCCAACCTCCGAGGCGACTCGTCCGCTCCTGCATGGCCCTGCAGGCTCGGTCGAGTCGCCTCCTTTATTTGGTTAGGCTTGTTTGAGCAGTCGCCGAGCGAAGGTCAGGCAAGGCAAGAATCAGCGAGGAAGCGGACCGGGCTCGCGAACGAGTTTACGAGCGGTAAATGAGCATTCCGACTGGGCTGGCATTCCAGCTGATTTTCAACGCAGCATGATCGAGCGCAGGCACTTTTCAGACAATGCCTAGAGGACGAACAGATCCACGAAGCGATGCACCGGAGTGGCCTCCAGTCCCGCCTGGTCCTTGCACAGCTCGAAGATCTGGGCGCAGCGACCGGCCGGGAAGCGCGTCGCCAGGTTGCTCTGGAATTTGCGCTCCAGCAGCGGAATGCCCTCCTCGCGGCGACGGCGATGACCAATGGGATATTCCACGGCGATCTTCTCGGTGCTGCTGCCGTCGGTGAAGAACACCTGCAGGGCGTTGGCGATGGAACGCTTGTCGGCTTCCAGGTATTCGCGGCTGTAGCGTTCGTCCTCGACGATCTCCATCTTCTCGCGCAGCTGGTCGATGCGCGGATGGGCCTGGTGGAAGGCGTCCTCATAGTGCTCGGCGACCAGGTCGCCGAACAGCAGCGGTACGGCGATCATGTACTGCAGGCAGTGGTCGCGGTCGGCGGCGTTGGCCATGGGGCCCTGCTTGGAGATGATGCGGATGGCCGATTCGTGGGTGGTCACCACGATCTTCTCGATCTGATCGACGCGATCGCGCACCTGGGGATGCAGGATCACCGCGGCCTCGGCGGCGGTCTGGGCATGGAATTCCGCCGGGAAGCTGATCTTGAACAGCACGTGTTCCATCACGTAGCTGCCGAAGGCCTGGGGAAAGCTGAATTGGCGCTGATCGGCCGGCTTGGTGGCCAGGTCCTTGTTGGTGTGGCTGAACAGCACGTCGTAGAAGCCCCACTGGGGTGCACTGAGCACGCCGGGAATGCCCATCTCGCCGCGCAGGGCGATATCGGCCAGGCGCACGCCGCGACTGGAGGCGTCGCCGGCGGCCCAGGACTTGCGGCTGCCGGCATTGGGCGCATGGCGATAGGTGCGCAGCGCCTGGCCATCGACGAAGGCGTGGGAAAGCGCCGCCAGCAGTTGCTCGCGGTTGGCGCCCATCAGCTTGGCGCTGACCGCGGTGGAAGCCAGCTTGACCAGGAAGACGTGGTCCAGGCCAACGCGGTTGAAGGAGTTCTCCAGGGCGAAGATGCCCTGGATCTCGTGGGCCATGACCATGGCTTCCAGCACCTGGCGCATGGTCAGGGGCGCTTCGCCCTGGGCCACGCGGCGCTGGGAGAGGTGGTCGGCCACCGCCAGGATGGCACCGAGGTTGTCGGAGGGATGGCCCCACTCGGCGGCCAGCCAGGTGTCGTTGTAGTCCAGCCAGCGAATGATGCAGCCGATGTCCCAGGCCGCCTTGACCGGATCCAGGCGATAGCTGGTGCCCGGCACCCGCGCACCCTGGGGCACCACGGTGCCCTCCACCTGGGGGCCGAGCAGCTTGGTGCACTCGGGGAAGCGCAGGGACAGCAGGCCGCAGCCGAGGGTGTCCATCAGGCAGTTGCGGGCGGTGTCCAGGGCCTCGCGGGAGGTGACCTGGTAGGTCAGCACGTAGTCGGCCAGGTCCTGGATGACCTGGTCGTAGTCGGGCCGGTTGTTGAGATCGACGTTGGCACTCATGGGGTTTTGATTCCTTATCGCGGTCATGGCGGTCCGCCGATACGGCCGCTGCTACGGGGCTAGGTTCATCGCGGCCATGGGCCGCTCCTACAGGACCCTCTCGCCCTTGTAGGAGCGGCCCATGGCCGCGATCAGGTTTGTTCAGCGGTTGGCGATGGGCGTGAAGGCACGTTGCTCCACACCGATGTAATCCGCGCTGGGGCGGATGATGCGGTTGTCGGCGCGCTGCTCGAAGACGTGGGCGCACCAGCCGGCCGTGCGCGAGCAGACGAAGATCGGGGTGAACAGCGGCGTCGGGATGCCGAGGAAGTGGTAGGCCGAGGCATGGTAGAAGTCGGCGTTGGGGAACAGCCCCTTCTCTTCCTTCATGGTGCGGTCGATGGCTTCCGAGACCGGGAACAGCACCCGGTCGCCCACCTCCGCCGCCAGTTGCCGGGCGTAGTCCTTGATCACCTCGTTGCGCGGATCGCTGTCGCGGTAGATGGCGTGGCCGAAGCCCATCACCTTCTCCTTGCGTTCGAGCATCTGCTTGAGGCCGGTGACCGCCGCCTCGGGCGAAGCGAAGCGCTCGATCAGCGCCATGGCCGCCTCGTTGGCCCCACCGTGCAGCGGCCCGCGCAGGGAGCCGATGGCGCCGGTGACGCAGGAATAGAGGTCGGACAGCGTCGAGGCGCAGACCCGGGCGGTAAAGGTGGAGGCGTTGAATTCGTGCTCGGCATAGAGGATCAGCGAGACGTTCATCACCCGGGCATGCAACTCGCTGGGCGCCTTGCCGTGCAGCAGGGTGAGGAAGTGGCTGGCGATGTCCGGGGCGTCGCTGCTGCAGTCGATGCGGGTGCCGCGCTGGCTGAAGTGGTGCCAGTAGAGCAGGATCGCCGGAAAGGCGCCGAGCAGGCGATCGGCCACCTGCTGCTGGTCGGCGAAGCTGTGCTCCGGCTCCAGGGTGCCCAGCAAGGAGGCGCCGGTACGCATCACGTCCATGGGGTGGGCGCTGGCGGGGATGCGCTCCAGGCCTTCCTTGAGCGGCTGCGGCAGGTCACGCAGGGCCGCCAGGCGCTGGCGATAGGCGTCCAGTTGCGCTTGCGTGGGCAGCTCGCCATAGAGCAACAGGTGGGCGACTTCCTCGAAGTCGGCCTGAGCGGCCAGTTCACGAATGTCATAGCCCCGGTAGGTGAGGCCGGCGCCGGTCTTGCCGACGGTGCAAAGCGCGGTGCGGCCGGCGACCTGGCCACGCAGGCCGGCGCCGCCGAGGGTTTTGCTGTCTGCCATCGTCTCGCTCCTCTTGGAGTTGTTGTGCGAAAAAGCGGGCGTTCAGGGTGGAGCGTCAGTTCTTCTGCTGCTGGAACAGGCGATCCAGCTGATCCTCGTAGCGGTGATAGTCGATGCGGTCATAGAGCTCGGCGCGGGTCTGCATGGTGTCGACCACCGCCTGCTGGCTGCCGTCGCGGCGAATGGCCGTGTAGACGTTTTCGGCGGCGCGATTGGCCGCACGGAAGGCCGACAGCGGATAGAGCACCAGGCCGACATCGGCCCCGGCCAGCTCCTCGGTGGTGAACAGCGGCGTGGCGCCGAATTCGGTGATGTTGGCCAGGATCGGCACCCCTACCGCCTGGGCGAACTGGCGGTACATGGGCAGCTCGGTCATGGCCTCGGGAAAGATCATGTCGGTGCCGGCCTCGACGCAGGCGCAGGCGCGGTCGATGGCGGCCTGCAGGCCCTCCACCGCCAGGGCATCGGTGCGCGCCATGATGACGAAGTCGGGATCGGTACGGGCATCCACCGCGGCCTTGATACGATCCACCATCTCCTGCTGGCTGACGATCTCCTTGCCCGGCCGATGGCCGCAGCGCTTGGCGCCCACCTGGTCCTCGATGTGCATGGCCGCCGCGCCGGCCTTGATCAGCGACCGGACGGTGCGCGCCACGTTGAAGGCCGAGGCGCCGAAGCCGGTGTCGACATCCACCAGCAGTGGCAGGTCGCAGACATCGGTGATGCGGCGGACGTCGATGAGCACGTCTTCCAGGCCGCTGATGCCCAGGTCCGGCAGGCCCAGGGAGCCGGCCGCGACGCCGCCGCCGGACAGGTAGATGGCCTGGAAACCGGCGCGCCTGGCCAGCAGCGCATGGTTGGCGTTGAGGGCGCCGACCACCTGCAGCGGGCGTTCGGCGGCGACGGCGGCGCGGAATTTCTGGCCGGGACTGACGGCAGGCATGGCGTTACCTCGACTGATCTTGGACTAGGGGATGGTGCTGCAGATTGCGCTTGGAGGCGGCGATGTGGCGGCGCATCAGCAGCTCGGCCAGTTCGCCATCACCCTCGGCCAGGGCATCGAGGATGCGATGGTGCTCGGCGAAAGCCTGGCGCGGCCGATTGGGGGTGGCGGAGACCTTGAGCCGGTACATGCGCACCAGGTGATAGAGCTCGCCGCAGAGCAGCCGCACCAGCATGCCGTTGCCGCTGGCCTGGATGATGCGGTAGTGGAAGTCGTGGTCGCCTTCCTGCAGGTAGTAGCCGGTGCCGGCCTGGAACGCCGGATCGCGCTCGTGGGTATCCAGCAGCCGGCGCAGTTCGTCGATGCCCTGGGACGTGAGGCGTTCGGCTGCCAGGCGGCAGGCCATGCCCTCGAGGGATTCGCGGATTTCGTAGAGTTCGACCAGCTCGGCCAGGCTCAGGGCGGCGACCCGGGCGCCGGCATGGGGCACCCGCACCACCAGGCGCTGGCCTTCCAGCCGGTGGATGGCTTCACGCAGCGGCCCGCGGCTGATGCCATAGGTGCGGGCCAGCTCCGGCTCGGAAATCTTGCTGCCCGGCGCCACATCGCCACGGACGATGGCCTCGCGGATCCGGCGGAACACCTGCTCGGAAAGGGTCCCGCTGTCGGTCTCGGGCGCTTCGGCCTGGAGGGGGCTATCGATCATTGTCGACACCTTTTGTGTTTATGGGCTGAATAACTACGCCTCAACGCCTTTCCCGTCAACATCTGTCGACAATCCAGCTGTGACAGCCTGTATCTCGCTCCGCTAGAGGCGGTTCGCTACACTAGCGCGCCGTCCCTCCCAGCCGACCTCGCCATGCCCCTCTGCCACCTGCATCCCCTGCCCTACCACGCCGATCCCACCGTGCGTTTCGCCTTGCTGCAGGGCGAACCCGGCGCGGTGCTGTTGGACTCCGGGCGGCCAGTGGCCGAGCGGGGGCGCTACGACCTCATGGCAGCCTGGCCGCTGCAGGTGCTGCAGCCCGCTGCCGGTGAAACGGGCCACGCCTTCTTCACGCGGACGCGCGCGGCCCTCGCCAGCCTGGGTCGCGCCGACCTGCCGGAGGGTGCGGACCTGCCCTTCGCCGGTGGCCTGCTGGGCTATCTTGGCTACGACTTCGGCCGGCGCCTGGAGCGCCTACCCGCGGGCGCCCGCGCCGACCTGGCACTACCCGATGCGCGGCTGGGCCTCCATGCCTGGGCGCTGGTCAGCGATCACCAGGCGCGGACCAGCCAACTGGTCTGCCATCCGGCGCTGGACGCCGGGGAACGCCAGCGACTGATCGCCCTGTTCGACGCCGGGGAGGCGCCCAGGGCCGAGGGCTTCCGGCTGACCGCCCCCTTCGCCGCCGACATCGACGAGCCCACCTATCGCCAGCGCATCGAGGCCATCCAGGCCTATATCGCCGCCGGCGACTGCTATCAGGTCAACTTTGCCCAGCGCTTTCGCGCGCCTTTCCAGGGTTCGCCCTGGACCGCCTACCAGGCCCTGCGCGCGGCCTGCCCGACGCCCTTCTCCGGCTATCTGGCGCTGGAGCGCGGCGCCTTGCTCAGCCATTCGCCGGAGCGCTTTCTGCGGGTGAGCCGTGGTCAGGTGGAAACCCGTCCGATCAAGGGCACCCGGCCGCGCCGCGCCGCGCCTGGCGCCGATGCCGCCGAAGCCAAGGCCCTGCTGGCCAGCCCCAAGGATCGCGCCGAGAACCTGATGATCGTCGACCTGCTGCGCAACGACCTGGGGCGCAGCTGCCGGATCGGCTCGGTACGGGTGCCCGAGCTGTTCGTCCTGGAGAGCTATCCCAACGTCCATCACCTGGTCAGCGCCGTCACCGGTGAACTGGCCGCCGGGCTGGACGCCCTGGACCTGCTGGCCGGCAGTTTCCCTGGTGGCTCCATCACCGGCGCACCGAAGATCCGTGCCATGCAGATCATCGACGAGCTGGAAGAAACCCGGCGCGGTCCCTATTGCGGCTCGCTGCTCTATCTGGACGTGCGCGGCGAGAGCGACAGCTCCATCCTGATCCGCAGCCTGCTGGCGGAAGACGGCGTGCTCAGTTGCTGGGGCGGCGGCGGCATCGTCATGGATTCGCACTGGGCCGACGAATACGCCGAGTCCCTGGCCAAGGTGCGGGTGCTGCTGGAGACGCTGGCAGCCCACAGCTGATCCGGCTTTGCTACCATGGCCTCATCCCTTCCCCGGCTGGAGCCCGCCATGTCCCTCGATCTCGCCCGCATCAACGCCGACCTCGGCCGCGATCCCGAAAAGCTCGTCGCCTGGGCCCTGGGCCTGGGCAAGAGCGCCATCGTCACCACCAACTTCCGCCCCTTCGAGGCGGTGATCCTGCACCTGGTCAGCCAGGTCAAGCCGGACATCCCGGTGGTCTGGATGGACAGTGGCTACAACACCCCCGCCACCTACCGTTGCGCCGACGAGATCGTGCGCAAGCTCGATCTCAACCTGGTGACCTACCTGCCCAGGCGCTCGCGCGCTCATCGTGAGGCCATCGACGGCCCGGTCCCGGGGCTGGACGATCCGCGCCACGCCGCCTTCACCGAAGAGGTCAAGCTGGAGCCCTTCGCCCGCGCCCTGCGCGAGACGGCGCCCGAGGTCTGGTTCACCGCCCTGCGCGCCACCGATACCGCGGTGCGCGCCCAGATGGATCCGGTCAGCGTCAATCCGGACGGTCTGATCAAGGTCGCGCCGCTGCTGCACTGGACCTCCAAGGACCTCTACCAGTACCTCACCGCCCACGACCTGCCCAACGAATTCGACTACTTCGATCCCACCAAGGGTGACGAAAACCGCGAGTGCGGTCTGCACCTCGCCCACTGAGTCGATACCTCCCGCGCGCTCGGTTCCGGGCGCGCCCTGCTTCCGCTGAAACATCGCCCATGACCACTTCCCGCCCTATCCACTCCCGCAAGGGCGTCTTTGCCGTGGTGCTCGGCAACGCCGTGGAGTTCTTCGACTTCGGCGTCTACGCCACCTTCGCCGTGCTGATCGGCCAGGTGTTCTTTCCTTCGCAGAATGCCTTCGCCAGCCTGATGGCCAGCGTCATCACCTTTGGCGTCGGCTTCGTCGTCCGCCCGCTGGGCGCCATTCTCATCGGCGCCTGGGCCGACCGCGTCGGGCGCAAGCCGGCGATGCTGCTGACCATGGTGCTGATGGCCCTGGGCACCGGTGGCATCGCCGTGCTGCCAGGCTACGAGCAGATCGGCATCGCCGCGCCCATCCTGCTGGTGCTGACGCGCCTGCTGCAGGGCCTGGCCTGGGGTGGCGAAGCCGGTCCGGCCACCACCTACATCCTGGAAGCGGCGCCGCTGCACAAGAGGGGCACCTACGCCTGCTGGCAGGTGGTGGCCCAGGGGCTGGCCGCGGTGGCGGCCGGTCTGATCGGCTACGGCCTGACCCTCTGGCTGACGCCGGAGCAGCTGCTCGCCTGGGGCTGGCGCCTGCCCTTCCTGCTGGGCCTGGCGATCCTGCCCATCGGCCTCTATATCCGTCGCGGCCTGGTGGATACCCACGTCGGCGAAACCCGGGGCACCAGCGCGGTGCTGGGCGAGGTGCTGGCCACCCAGCGGCGGCCACTGGTGCTGGGGCTGCTGATCCTCTCCGGCAGCACCATCACCCAGTATTTCCTCAACTACATGACCACCTTCGCCCTGGTGGAGCTCAAGCTGCCAGCCGGGATCGCCATGCTCGCCACCCTGGTGATGGGCGCGGCCATGGCGGTCTGCTCGATCCTGGGCGGCGTGCTCAGCGATCGCTATGGCCGGCGCATCGTGCTGATCCTGCCGCGACTGCTGTTGCTGGTGCTGCTCTATCCGGCGCTGCAGCTCATCACCCAGGCACCCGGGCCGGGCACCTTCCTGCTGACCCTGGCGGTGCTCTCCGGCTTGCACGGCATGAGTGGCGCGGCCCTGATCGTGCTGCTAGTGGAAAGCTTTCCGCAGCGGGTGCGGGCGACCGGCTTCTCGCTGGTCTATGCGCTAGGGGTGGCGGCCTTCGGCGGCACCGCCCAGATCGTGGTGACCTGGCTGATCGGCGCCACCGGCGACCGTATGGCGCCGGCCGCCTACCTGCTGGTGGCCAACCTGGTGTGTCTCGGCGCCGCCTGGTTCGCCGCCGAGACCTGTCCGGGGCGTCAGCTGGCGGAACGCTCCGCGGCATAACCTTCTTCCCGCCGATTCTTGCGCTCCAGGCGGCTGTAGACGATACCGGTGAGCAAAAGGCCGAACAGCAGCACCGCGGCCAGCAGATAGAGCCCCGAGGAGAGGGTACCCGTGGCCGCCTTGAGCGCACCGATGCCATAGGGGCCAAGATAACCGCCTAGGTTGCCCACCGAGTTGATCAGGGCGATACCGGCGGCGGCACTGGCCCCGGCGAAGAAGCGCCCCGGCAGGGTCCAGAACAGCGCGGTGAGGGAAAACAGACAGAAGGCCACCACCGACAGCGCCGCCAGTTGCAGCACGGCAGTGCCGAACCAGGCGCTGCCGGCCATGGCCAGGGCGCCCACCCCATAGAGCACGGCCAGATGCCCATAGCGATCGCCCAGGCGATCGGAACTGCGCGGCACGATGAGCAGGCCGAGAATGCCGAAGGCGTAGGGAATGGCGGAAATGAAGCCCGTGGTGAGATCGCTGCCGCCGAACTGGTGGATCAGCGTCGGCAGCCACAGCCCCAGGCCATAGATGCTCAGGGTCACCGGCAGATAGTAGAGCGCCAAGAGCAGCACCCGGCGATCCTTGAGCGCATACAGGGGATTGCCATGGCGGGTCTGGTCGAAGAGGTGCAGGTCCTTTTCCAGCTCCGTTGCCAGCCAGCGCTTTTCATCGGCGTCCAGCCAGGCGACCTGTTGCGGACCATCCGGCAAGCGGGTCAGGGTCGGCCAGGCCAGCAGCACCGCCGGCGCTCCGATGCAGAGGAACAGCCACTGCCAGCCGTGCAGACCGAGTGCGCCATCCAGTTGCAGGAGCATGCCCGACAGCGGTCCCGTCACCAGCATGGCGATCGGCTGGGAGAGGATGAACAGCCCCATGATCTTGCCGCGATGGCGTACCGGGAACCACTGGGTGAGGTAGTAGAGCACGCCGGGAAAGAAGCCGGCCTCGGCCGCACCCAGCAGGAAGCGCATGACATAGAAGCTGTTCGGTCCCTGGACGAAGGCCATGCCCATGGTGATGGCACCCCAGGTCACCAGGATGCGGGCGAACCAGCGGCGCGCACCGAAGCGTTCCAGCAGCAGGTTGCTGGGTACCTCGCAGAGGAAATAGCCGATGAAGAACAGCCCGGCACCAAGGCCGTAGGCGGCATCGCCGATGCCGATGTCGGCGCCCATGTGCAGCTTGGCGAAGCCCACGGCAGAGCGGTCGATGTAGGCGACCAGATAGAGCAATACGAGAAAGGGGACCAGCTTGAGCGTGATCCGACGGATGAGGGCGGATTCAGGGTGCATGGCGTTCTCCGACTTGTTGTTGTTGTGCGGTTGAAGCGCAGATCGCTCGAAATTCTAACGTACTATCATTGAGTCGTTAAATACCAAAATCAGGCCATTAATCGGCTCTTAAGCTAATTTTGATAATACTAAAATATTGTTACGAAGTAGGAAATCTTATCTCTTGATTTCCGCTGATCCCCGTTACAGAGCCGCTTGGCCCGCCATAACATCGGTTATCGCGCTGATGGTGTTATAGTGATGGCACGACGACTTCGGATGCCTTTCGATGAATTACAAGACACCGCTGCCGCGCAAAAGCAGACACGCTCGCATCGTTCATGAGCTCGGCACCCAGATCGTGTCTGGGCACTTCCTGCCAGAACAGCGCCTGCCCCCCGAGGCGCAGCTGTGCGAAGAGTACGAAGTGAGCCGCCCCGTCCTGCGTGAGGCCACCCGGGTGCTCGTGGCCAAGGGCCTGGTCAGGTCCAAGCCCAAGGTCGGTACCGTGGTCAAGCCACGCAACGAGTGGCATCTGCTCGATCCGGACGTGCTCCATTGGCTGCTGCAGAGCGATTCGCGACACAGCTTCTACGAGACCCTGGTCAAGGTGCGCAACATCATCGAGCCGGAGGTCGCCGCCATGGCGGCTGCCAACGCCCAGCCCGAAGACGTCAAGGCCATCGAGGACGCCTACGAGCGGATGGAGCAGGCGGCCGACATCGCCAACATGGCCGAGCCGGACATGGCCTTCCACCTGTCCATCGCCACGGCCACCCACAACGAATTGCTGACGCACCTCTACAGCATCATGCTGCTGCCGGTGCGGGACTATCTGGAACGCTCCTCGGCGCTGTTCGCCGCCGGAGACAGCCTCAACCTGCTGGTCTCCCGGCACAAGGCGATCCTTACCGCGATCCAGCACCGCGACCCGCTGACCGCTCGCCACGCCGCCATCGCCCAGTTGGCCGGTGTCGATGACATGGTCGCCGAAGCCTTCCGGCCGCAGCCCTTGTCTGAAGGTGAAATTTCGTATGATCATTGAGGGCAAGAACCCACTCGCGGTATGCCCTCATGTCCAGCAGCTACCATGCCTCTACCGTAGAACAACTCGGCCAGCGACTCGCGGCCGGGCAATTTCCACCCGGTAGCGCCCTCAAGGTAGAGGCGGACCTCTGCCAGGAACTGGGCGTCAGCCGCACCATCCTGCGCGAGGCGATCAAGACGCTGGCGGCCAAGGGCATGCTGGAAGTCGGCCCCAAGGTCGGTACCCGGGTCCTGCCGCTCAGTCGCTGGAATCTTTTCGATACCCAGGTGGTGGGCTGGCTGGCCACGGGCGGTCTGCCCGCTCATTTCGTCAAGGACCTGCTGGACCTGCGCCACGCCATCGAGCCGGCGGCGGTACGCTGGGCCTGCGAAAGGGCCACCCCCGAGCAGGTCCAGGCGATCCAGGTCGCCTATCAGCACCTGGAAGCGTCCCTCAATGGCGGCGACTACAACACCGCCGACCAGCGCTTCCACGAATGCGTCCTGGCGGCCAGCCACAATCAGTTCATCGAGCAGATGGTGCCTGCCCTGGGCGCACTGCTGGCAGCCTCCTTCACGCTGTCGTCGGCCGATCCCGACGAATTGCGGCGCACCCTCCCCCTGCACAAGACCCTGGCCGACGGTATCGCCTCGCGCGATGCCGCGCGCGCCGTCTGGGCGTGCATGATGCTGATCGACAGCGCGGCGGTGACCCTGGCGCGCTATACCGACTGACGTCGCGCCCGGCGCAACCTGCGCTGCGTTTCAGGTTCCCATGCCTGAACTTTTCGTCCTGCCACAACAAGAGAGGTAAACGATGGACTGGCAGCCGCTGCTTCCCCAGCGCTTCAAACTGGCCGAGGGCCCCTTCTGGGACCAGGAGACCCAGGCGCTCTACTGGGTAGACATCGCCGGCTTCAAGGCCTGCCGCCTGCGCGGCGAGCATTATCAGGAATGGCAGCTGGATCGCCCCTGCTCCGCCTTCGTGCCCACGGTCCGCGGCGATGCCCTGGTGACCCTGCCGAACGGCGTCTTCCGCCTGGATCTCGATTCCCCGCCCGAGCGTCCCGCCCTGGAACTCTTCTGCGTCGCCGATCCCGATCCGGGCAATCGCGGCAACGAGGCGCGTTGTGACGCCCAGGGGCGTCTGTGGCTGGGCACCATGCAGAACAACCTCGATGCCCAGGGCGGCGACGTGGCCATCGACCGGCACTCGGGCGGTCTGTTCCGCATCGATCCCGACGGCAGCGTCAGCCGTCACGCCAGCGACCTCGGCATCGCCAACACCCTGGTGTGGAGCGCCGCCGACAACCACGTCATCAGCGCCGACACCCTCAAGGACACCCTCTATCGCTACCCGCTGGATGCCAGTGGCAACCTGGGGACCCCCACCGTCTGGGCCGGTCCCCACGAGCGCGGCTCGCCGGACGGCTCGGCCATCGACAGCGAAGGCTGCGTATGGAACGCGCGCTGGGATGGCAACTGCCTGCTGCGCTTCTCGCCGGAGGGCGAGCTGCTGGAGATCGTCGAGCTGCCCGTGCAGCGGCCCACCAGCTGCGTCTTCGGCGGAGCGGATCTGCGCACCCTCTACGTCACCAGTGCCGCCGCCGACGGTACCCTCGACGGCGCCCTGCTCAAGGCGACCGCGCCGGTAGCCGGCATGCCCTGCCACAGGTTCGCCGGCTGATTCATCCTACCGACCCAGGCGTCCTTTCGCAGCGCCTTTCCGCTTCCGGCCCTATGTAACAGGTCGGTGACAGAGGTGACGAAAAATCTCGTCACCTTTTTCTTGCGCCCGCATCCATCCAATCATAATATCAATACAGAGCGGCGTCGTCTGACCTCCACGACGGCAGCCCGCCGCCTTGCATTGCCTGGCCACACCAATAAAAACAAGGAGTTCCAGCTATGTTCCGTGTTCCGGGAGTTCGTTCTCTGCTGCGTGCCGCCCTCGCTGCCGGCGCTGTCAGCCTGTCCCTTTCTGCTTTCGCTGCCGATCCGGTCAAGATCGGTTTCCTGGTCAAGCAACCCGAGGAACCCTGGTTCCAGACCGAGTGGGCCTTCGCCGAGAAAGCTGCCAAGGACAAGGGCTTCACCCTGCTCAAGATCGCCGTGCCGGATGGCGAGAAGACCCTCGCCGCCATCGACAGCCTGGCTGCCAACGGCGCCAAGGGCTTCGTGATCTGCCCGCCCGACGTCGCCCTCGGCCCGGCCATCGTGGCCAAGGCCAAGCTCAACGACCTCAAGGTCATGGCCGTGGACGACCGCTTCGTCGACGCCAAGGGCAAATTCATGGAAGACGTGCCCTACCTGGGCATGGCCGCCTTCGAGGTCGGTCAGCAGCAGGGCGCCGCCATGGCCGCCGAAGCCGAGAAGCGTGGCTGGAAGTGGGATGACACCTATGCGGTGATCAACACCTACAACGAGCTGGATACCGGCAAGAAGCGCACCGACGGTTCGGTGGAAGCCCTGAAGAAGGCCGGCCTGCCCGCCGACCACATCATCTTCGCGCCGCAGAAGACCCTGGACGTGCCCGGCAGCATGGACTCCACCACCTCCGCGCTGGTCAAGCTGCCTTCGGGCGCCAAGCACCTGATCATCGGCGGCATGAACGACAACACCGTGCTGGGCGGCGTCCGCGCCACCGAAAGCGCCGGCTTCAAGGCCGAACAGGTGATCGGCATCGGCATCAACGGCACCGATGCCATCGGCGAACTGAAGAAAGCCAACAGCGGCTTCTTCGGCTCCATGCTGCCCAGCCCCCACGAAGAGGGCTACCAGACCGCCAGCATGATGTACGAGTGGGTGACTACCGGTAAGGAACCGCCCAAGTACACCGCGATGGACAAGGTCACCCTCATCACCCGCGCCAATTTCCAGCAAGAGCTGGAAAAGATCGGCCTCTGGAAGTGATGACCCCGGCGGCGCCCGTGCTGGCGCCGCCCTCCTCTTTCGTCTGACAGGAGTGCTTCATGGCAGCCCTGGAACACACCACCGCCCAGAGCGCCGACAGCCTCGGTTTCGTCGGCATCGGCAAGACCTTTCCCGGCGTCAAGGCGCTCGCCGACATCTCCTTCACCGTGCGTCCCGGTTCCGTGCATGCCCTCATGGGCGAGAACGGCGCCGGCAAGTCGACCCTGCTGAAGATCCTCAGCGGCTACCACGCCCCCACCACCGGCCACCTCAACATCGATGGCCAGGAACTGGTGTTCAAGAGCACCGCCGAAGCCATCCGTGCCGGCGTCGCCGTGATCCAGCAGGAATTGCAGCTGGTGCCGGAGATGACCGTCGCCGAAAATCTCTTTCTCGGGCACCTGCCGGCGCGCTACGGCATCGTCAATCGCGGCCATCTGCGCCGCCAGGCCCTGGACCTGCTCAAGGGCCTGGCCGAAGAGATCGACCCCAACACCAAGGTCGGGCGCCTGTCGCTCGGTCAGCGCCAACTGGTCGAGATCGCCAAGGCGCTCTCCCGCGGCGCCCGCGTGATCGCCTTCGACGAGCCGACCAGCTCGCTGTCCGCCCGCGAGACCGATCGGCTGATGACCATCATCGCCCGGCTGCGCGATGAAGGCCGGGTGGTGCTCTATGTCTCCCACCGCATGGAAGAGGTCTTCCGCATCTGCGATGCGGTGACGGTGTTCAAGGACGGCCGCCATGTGCGCACCATCGAGCGCCTGGCCGACATCACCCCCGACCAGCTGATCACCCTGATGGTCGGCCGCGATCTCGCCGACATCTACGACTACCGCCCACGCGAGATCGGCGGTGGCTGTCTCAAGGTCGAGGGCCTGCTCGGCCAGGGCCTGCAGCAGCCGGTCGGTTTCGAGGTCTGCCAGGGTGAGATCCTCGGCCTGTTCGGCCTGGTCGGCGCCGGTCGCACCGAGCTGTTGCGCCTGCTGGCGGGTCTGGAAAAGCACAAGGCCGGCAGCCTGAGTCTCAAGGGCGCCCCGGTCAGTCTGAGATCGCCGCGTGACGCCATCGCCGCCGGCATCCTGCTCTGCCCGGAAGATCGCAAGAAGGAAGGCATCGTGCCCCTGGCCAGCGTGGCCGAGAACATCAACATCAGCGCCCGCGCCCATCACGCCAGCCTCGGCTGCCTGATCCAGGGCCGCTGGGAAAAGGCCAACGCCGAAAAGCAGATTCGCGCGCTGAACGTGAAGACGCCCCATGCCGGGCAGAAGATCAAGAATCTCTCCGGCGGCAACCAGCAGAAGGCCATCCTCGGTCGCTGGCTGTCGATGCCCATGCAGGTGCTCCTGCTCGACGAACCCACCCGCGGCATCGACGTGGGCGCCAAGTCGGAGATCTACGCCATCATCCATGACCTCGCCGCCCGCGGCATCGCCGTGGTGGTGGTGTCCAGCGACCTGATGGAAGTCATGGGCGTGGCCGATCGCATCCTGGTGATGAGCGAAGGCGCCATCACCGGCGAGGTGGCCCGCGCCGAGTTCAACGACGAGCGCCTGCTGCAGCTCGCCCTGCCCCGTACCCGGGCCTGATGAAAACAAGAAAAGAGGTTCAGTCCATGTCCGCCCAACCCCACAGCCTGACCCCGCCGCGCCGCGGCTTCGACATGCGTCGCTTCCTCGACGACTGGGCCATGATGCTGGCCGCCGTCGTCATCTTCACCCTCTGCGCGCTGTTCGTGCAGAACTTCCTCTCGCCGCTGAACATGCGCGGTCTGGGCCTGGCGATCTCCACCGTGGGCATCGCCGCCTGCACCATGCTGTTCTGCCTGGCCTCCGGCCACTTCGACCTCTCGGTGGGTTCGGTCATCGCCTGTGCCGGGGTGGTCGCCGCGGTGGTGATGCGCGAGTTCGACAGCGTCTTTCTCGGCGTCGCCGCCGCCCTGGCCATGGGCCTGGTGGTCGGCCTGATCAACGGCCTGGTGATCGCCAAGCTCAAGATCAACGCCCTGATCACCACGCTGGCGACCATGCAGATCGTGCGTGGCCTGGGCTACATCTTCTCCGACGGCAAGGCCGTGGGCGTCTCCCAGGAGCAGTTCTTCGTGTTCGGCAACGGCCAGCTGTTCGGCCTGCCGGTGCCCATCGTCATCACCCTGCTGTGCATCCTGTTCTTTGGCTGGCTGCTCAACTACACCACCTTCGGCCGCAACACCATGGCCATCGGTGGTAACGAGGAAGCCGCGCTGCTGGCCGGCGTCCACGTCGATCGCACCAAGATCATCATCTTCGCCATGCACGGGGTGATCGGCGCCCTGGCCGGCGTGGTGCTGGCCTCGCGGATGACCTCCGGCCAGCCGATGATCGGCCAGGGCTTCGAACTCACGGTGATCTCCGCCTGCGTGCTAGGCGGGGTTTCCCTGGCCGGCGGCATCGGCATGATCCGCCACGTGATCGCCGGCGTGCTGATCCTGGCGATCATCGAGAACGCCATGAACCTGAAGAACATCGACACCTTCTACCAGTACGTCATCCGCGGAACCATCCTGCTGCTGGCCGTGGTGATCGACCGCTTCAAGCAGCGCTAAACCCAGACTCTGTTCTCCTCCGCGGCGCCAGGGGCGCCGCGCCGGGGACCGCTTTGCCCGTGAAATGCCCGAGGACAAGACAATGACCACGCCCAAACGCCCGCTCCGCTCCGCCCAGTGGTTTGGCAGCAACGACAAGAACGGCTTCATGTACCGCAGCTGGATGAAGAATCAGGGCATCCCGGACCACGAATTCCAGGGCAAGCCCGTCATCGGCATCTGCAACACCTGGTCCGAGCTGACCCCCTGCAACGCCCACTTCCGCAAGATCGCCGAACACGTCAAGCGCGGCATCTACGAGGCCGGCGGCTTCCCGGTGGAATTCCCGGTGTTCTCCAACGGCGAATCCAACCTCAGACCCACCGCCATGCTGACCCGCAACCTGGCCAGCATGGACGTGGAAGAGGCGATCCGCGGCAACCCGGTGGACGCCGTGGTGCTGCTCACCGGCTGCGACAAGACCACGCCGGCGCTGCTGATGGGCGCCGCCAGCTGTGACGTGCCGGCCATCGTCGTCACCGGCGGCCCCATGCTCAACGGCAAGCACCACGGCCGCGACATCGGCGCCGGCACCATCGTCTGGCAGATGCACGAGGCCTACAAGGCCGGTGCCATCGACCTCAACGAGTTCCTTTCCGCCGAAGCCGGGATGTCGCGTTCGGCCGGTACCTGCAACACCATGGGCACCGCCTCTACCATGGCCTGCATGGCCGAGGCCCTGGGCACCTCGCTGCCGCACAACGCCGCCATTCCGGCGGTGGATTCGCGGCGCTACGTGCTGGCGCACCTGTCCGGCATGCGCATCGTCGAGATGGTGGAAGAAGACCTGCGGCTGTCGAAGATCCTCACCAAGGAAGCCTTCGAGAACGCCATTCGCGTCAACGCCGCCATCGGCGGTTCCACCAACGCGGTGATCCACCTCAAGGCCATCGCCGGCCGCATCGGCGTGGACCTGGAGCTGGATGACTGGACCCGGGTCGGCCGCGGCACCCCCACCATCGTCGACCTGCAGCCCTCCGGCCGCTTCCTGATGGAAGAGTTCTACTATGCCGGCGGCCTGCCGGCGGTGATCCGCCGCATGGGCGAAGCCAAGCTGCTGCCCCATCCCGAGGCGCTGACCGCCAACGGCAAGAGCCTCTGGGCCAACTGCGCCGAGGCGCCCATCTACGGCGACGACGAGGTCATCCGCGCCCTGGACAACCCGCTGCGCGCCGATGGCGGCATCTGCGTGCTGCGCGGCAACCTGGCGCCCAAGGGCGCGGTGCTCAAGCCCTCGGCCGCGACCCCGGCGCTCATGCAGCATCGCGGTCGCGCCGTGGTGTTCGAGAACCTGGAAGACTACAAGGCGCGCATCGTCGACCCGGACCTGGATATCGACGAGACCTGCGTGATGGTGCTGAAGAACTGCGGACCCAAGGGTTATCCGGGCATGGCCGAGGTGGGCAACATGGGCCTGCCGGCCAAGCTGCTGGCCAAGGGCATCACCGACATGGTGCGCATCTCCGACGCCCGCATGAGCGGCACCGCCTATGGCACCGTGGTCCTGCACGTGGCACCCGAGGCCTCGGCCGGTGGCCCGCTGGCGGTGGTTCGCGAAGGCGACATGATCGAACTGGACTGCGCTTCCGGGCGCCTGCACCTGGATATCCCCGACGAAGAACTGGCCGCGCGCCTGGCCGACTGGCAACCGCCGGCCGACCAGCTGCTGGCCGGCGGTTATCGTCGCCTCTACGTCAACCACGTGCTGCAGGCCGACGAAGGCTGCGACTTCGACTTCCTGGTCGGTTGCCGCGGCGCCGAGGTGCCCCGCCACTCCCATTGACCGGCTTCTACCGTTGGGCTTCGCCTTGCTCAACCCAACCTACGAGATCCCGTAGGTTGGGTTGAGTGCAGCGAAGCCCAACAACCCGCAACCCGCTGTTCCCTGTACAACAACAAACCGAAAAGGTGGTCGAGATGAAACGCACGTTAGCCCTCACCGGACTTGGACTGTCACTCATGATCAGCACCCTTACCGCCCAGGCGGCCGGCCTCAGCAGCCAGCAGTCGAGCTTTGGCAAGCTGCCCGATGGCACCCCCATCGAGAAGTTCGTCCTGACCAACAGCCACGGCATGCAGGCCACCGTCATCACCTATGGCGGCGTACTCCAGGCGCTCAAGGTGCCCGACCGCAAGGGCCACAGCGAAGACGTGGTCCTGGGCTTCGATGACGTCCAGGGTTATCTTGACAACCCCACCGTGTTCTTTGGCGCCACCATCGGCCGCTTCGGCAACCGCATCGCCGAGGGCCGCTTCAGCCTCGATGGCAAGAGCTACCAGATCCCCCAGAACGACAAGACCAACGCCCTGCACGGCGGCCCCCAGGGTTTCAACACCAAGGTGTGGAAGGCCGAGCCGGCCAAGGGCGACGGCTGGGTCGGCGTGACCCTGAGCTATGTCTCCCCCGATGGCGAGATGGGCTTTCCCGGCACCCTGACCACCCAGGTGACCTACCAGCTGGACGAGCACAACCAGCTGACCCTCAAGTACCGCGCCACCACCGACAAGCCGACGGTGCTCAACCTGACCAACCACAGCTACTTCAACCTCGCCGGCGCCGGCAGTGGCACGGTGCTCAAGCAGGTGGCGATGCTCAATGCCGACACCTACACCCCGGTGACCGCCAAGCTGATCCCCACCGGCGAGTTGCCACCGGTGGCCGGCACGCCGATGGACTTTCGCAAGCCGACCGCCATCGGCAAGCATATCGCCGACGAAAACCAGCAGCTGAAGTACGCCGAACCCAAGCAGGGTGGTTATGACTTCAACTGGGTGCTCAACACCGCCGGCGATCTGCAGAAGGCCGCTGCCGTGGTAAGCGATCCGAGCTCCGGTCGCACCCTGACCCTCTACACCACCGAACCGGGCGTGCAGTTCTATACCGGCAACTTCCTGGAGGGGAACATCAAGGGCAAGGCCGGCAAGACCTACGGCCACTGGGGTGCCTTCACCCTGGAAACCCAGCACTACCCGGATGCGCCCAACCAGCCGAACTTCCCCACCACCCGCCTGGATCCCGGCCAGACCTACACCCAGACGACGATCTTCAAGTTCGCTGGCAAGTAGGGCTTTCTCCGACCCAGGCAAAGGCCGCTCCCGGGAGCGGCCTTTGTTTTGGTGCTACCCGCTCGCCTCCGTGCTCCGTAGCGTGGCAAAGGGCGCAGCCTTCTCCACTGTCCTGCCACTCCCCTTCACCGCCCAATAAAAAACCCGGCGTCTCGCGACGCCGGGTCCTCTACCACTCAAAAGCGCGCGATCAGATCGCGGCCTTGGTGTTCTCGCCATTCACCAGGCGCTGGATACCCAGCGGGTTGGAGTTCTGCAGGGCTTCCGGGAGGAAGGCGTCCGGGTAGTTCTGGTAGCACACCGGGCGCAGGAAGCGGTCGATGGCCAGGGTGCCGACCGAGGTGCCGCGGGCATCGGAGGTCGCCGGATAGGGACCGCCATGGACCATGGCATCGCAGACTTCCACGCCAGTGGGATAGCCGTTGAGCAACAGGCGACCGGCTTTCTGCTCCAACAGGCCGATGATGGCCTCGAAGCGCTGCAGATCGGCCGGCTCGGCCAGCAGGGTGGCGGTCAGCTGACCATGCAGGCCTTGCAGCGCCTGCTGCAGCTGGGCTTCGTCGGCCACCTCGACCACCACGGTGGTGGGACCGAAGACTTCTTCCTGCAGCAGCTCGTCGTTTTCCAGCAGCAGGCTCACGTCAGCCTTGAACAGCTGCGGACGCGCCTGGTTGCCTTCCTGGTTGGCACCGGCCAGGTGCTGCACGCCGGAATGGGCCAGCAGCGCCGCGACGCCCTTCTCGTAGCTTTTCAGGGTGCCTGGATTGAGCATGGTCTGGGGCGCCTGCTCGTTCATGGCACCGGCCAGGCGCTCGAGGAAGCTGCTGAACTCGGGCGAACGCACGCCGATGACCAGGCCCGGATTGGTGCAGAACTGGCCGCAGCCCAGGACCACGGACGCCGCGAGTTCGCCGGTGATGGCCTCGCCACGGGCCTTGAGTGCCTCGGGCAGGACCACCACCGGGTTGATGCTGGACATCTCGGCGAAGACCGGGATCGGCTGCGGACGAGCCGCGGCCATGTCGCACAGGGCGCGGCCGCCGCGCAGCGAACCGGTGAAGCCCACGGCCTGGATGGCCGGGTGCTTGACCAGCTGCTCGCCCACGCCACCGCCATAGATCATGTTGAACACGCCCTTGGGCATGCCGGTCTTCTCGGCGGCGCGGATCACCGCGTCGGCCACGTATTCGGCGGTGACCATGTGGCCGCTGTGGGCCTTGAACACCACCGGGCAACCGGCGGCCAGGGCCGCAGCGGTGTCGCCACCGGCAGTGGAGAACGCCAGCGGGAAGTTGCTGGCGCCGAACACGGCCACCGGACCCAGACCGATGCGGTACTGACGCAGGTCAGGGCGCGGCAGCGGCTTGCGCTCGGGCAGCGCGGTATCGATGCGCGCACCATGGAAGTCACCGCGGCGCAGCACCTTGGCGAACAGGCGCATCTGGCCGCTGGTACGGCCACGCTCACCCTGGATGCGACCGGCCGGCAGCGCGGTTTCCTGGCAGACCAGCTGGACGAAGTCGTCACCCAGGCCATCCAGTTCGTCGGCGATGGCGTCGAGGAAGGTGGCGCGTTTTTCGGCGCTCAGCTTGCGGTACAGGGGCGCGGCCTGCTCGGCGGCGCGGGCGGCGGCATCGACCTCGGCGGTCGAAGCCTGGAAGAATTCGTAGGGCAGTTTCTCGCCGGTCGTGGCGTCGATGCTATAGACCCGCACCTCGCCCTCGCCGCTGCGAGCGCCACCGATGTAGTTCTTGCCTTGGATCTGCATTGTTCTCGACTCCTTATACCTAGGGGTTCAGGGAAGACCACCCGCTGCGGGGCGGTCTTCGAAAGGGTGGCACGCTCATTGTCCGAGCGGCCGGGCCAGCCTGTGCGATACCCACTCTAGCATTCGCATAGTCAGCAGTCATCATACAACTATCAGAGCTGCCGGACCTGCCCGGGCTGGAAGGCTGCCGTGCCGGCCTTGACGCCATTGCTCAGCGGCTCGCCGAATTCCGGCACCGCGATCTCGAATCTGTCGCCCGGCTCGACGCGCACACCGTCGGCGAAGGACAGGGTCGCCGTGCCGAAGAAATGCACATGGACATCGCCCGGTCGCAGGAACTGCGCGTACTTGAAGTGGTGGTACTCGAGATTCTCCAGGCTGTGGCACATGTTGTCCTCGCCCGAGAGGAACTCCTTCTCCCAGACCACCTGTTCGCCGCGACGGATCCGGCTGGTGCCCGCCAGATGGCGCGGTAGCTCACCGGTGCGCAGCGCCGGACCGAAGCTGCAGTAGCGTAGTTTGGAATGGGCCAGATAGAGATAGTTCTTGCGTTCCATCACGTGGTCGGAGAATTCGTTGCCCACCGCATAACCCAGCCGATAGGGCTTGCCGTCGTCGCCGATCACATAGAGACCGGTCAGCTCGGGCTCTTCGCCGGCATCTTCGGCGAACTCCGGCAGCGGGATGTCGGCGCCTGGGCGCACCAGGATGCCGCCGTCGCCCTTGTAGAACCATTCCGGCTGGGCACCGGCAGTGCCGGTCGCGGGCCGACCGCCCTCCACGCCCCATTTGAACATGCGCATGGAGTCGGTCAGCTTGGCCTCCTCCTGGCTGTTCTGCTGGTGCATCTTGTCGCGGGTGGCGGCGCTGCCCAGGTGGGTAAGACCGGTCCCGGTGACCAGGCAGTGCGCCGGGTCCTCGTGGTCCAGCGGCGGCAACAGGCGCCCGGCATCGAGCAGCTCGGCATAGGCCGGTCCGGGCTCCAGGCCCAGGGTCTGCACCTGAGACTCCAGCGATACGCCGGCGCGGATGGCCTGCAGCGCCAGGGTTCGAGTGCTGGTCGCCCCCCGGACCTGCCGGACTTCGCCGCGCTCGACCACGCCGACGCGGCGCTGGCCCTGTTGGTCTTCGAACTGAATCAGGTGCATGGCATTCTCCTTGTTGGTTATCGCCTGAGAAGGACTTTACTCGGCGCTACGGGGCCTGCCTAATGAGAACTCCCTATCCCGTGATAACCAACGGTTATTCCCATGCTGCCATCCCTGGGCTCCATCGCCTCCCGTCTGCGCCTGCGGCAACTGCGCCTGCTGATCGCCCTCGACGAGGAGGGCTCGCTGCACAAGGCCGCCGAACGCATCGCCATTTCCCAGCCCGGCGCCACCAAGGCCCTGCACGAGATCGAGAGCACCCTCGGCGCCACCCTGTTCCTGCGCACCCACCAGGGCCTGCAGCCCAATGACCTGGGCCGCTGCGTGATCCGTTATGCGCGGCTGATCGAGAGCGACCTGGCCCATCTGCGCGAAGAGATGCTCGGCATTCTCCAGGGTGAAGGAGGCCGGCTGGCGGTGGGCGTGATCATGGGCGCCGTGCCCCGCTTGATCGCCGCGGTGTCGCGCCTGGGTGCGGCGCAACCCCAGCTGGGGATCGAGATCATCGAGGACACCAGTGTGCGCCTGCTCGACCTGCTCGACGCCGGCCGCATCGAAGTGGCCATCTGCCGCAGCAGCGTCAGCCGCCGGCCGGATGCCTATGACTGTCTGGAGGTGCGCGAAGAGCGGCTGGAGATCGTCTGCCATCCCCGCCATCCGCTGGCGGAGTCGGAGACGCTGGGGCTGGCCGAGCTGGTCGACAGCCGCTGGATCGTCTATCCGGCCAACCTGCCCATGCGCCTGACCCTGGAACGGGAATTTCGCGCCGCGGAACTGGAGTTTCCCCGCTATCCGGTGGAAACCTCCTCGACCTTCACCCTGCTCGGCCTGCTGCAGGAAGACGCCAATCAGGTGGCCATGCTGCCCAGCGACATCGCCCAGTTCGGCGAGAGACACGGCCTGCTGCGCCGCCTGCCGGTGGTCCAGCGCACCCGCAACGAGCCCTATTCGATCCTGGTGCGCCAGGGCGCGGGATTGTCGGCGGCCGCGCAGCTGCTGCTGGAGCAGTGGCGGTTGGAGGAGTAAAACCTCTATCGCGGCCATGGGCCGCTCCTACAGGGCGTGATGCTTTTGTAGGAACGGCCGCATCGGCGGACCGCCATGGCCGCGATGGCAGCGATAAACCGTCGAAAAAACCGGCCTCAGTACGTCGGCAACGTCACCCCGTGGAACAGGGTTTCCAGCTCCTGTCGCGAAGGCGTCTGCATGGCCTCGGTGAGGACATCGCGGGTCAGGTGCGGCGCGAAGCGGCCGATGAAATCGCACATGAAGCCGCGCAGGAAGGTGCCGCGGCGCAGGCCGATCTTGGTCACGCTGGCCTCGAAGAGGTGGCTGGCGTCCAGGCAGACCAGATCGGCATCGGCTTTGTGATCCACCGCCATGTCGGCGACGATGCCCACGCCAAGGCCAAGGCGGACATAGGTCTTGATGACGTCGGCGTCCGCCGCGGTCAGCACCACGTTGGGCTCCAGGCCCTGGCGGGCAAAGGCCTCGTCGAGCTTGGAGCGCCCGGTGAAACCGAAGACGTAGGTCACCAGCGGCTGTTCCGCCAGATGCTCCAGGGTCAGGTGCTCCACCTTGGCCAGGGGGTGGCCCTGGGGCACGATGACGCAGCGGTTCCAGCGATAGCAGGGCATCATCACCAGGTCGTTGAAGCGCTCCAGACCCTCGGTGGCGATGGCGAAGTCGACGGTGCCGTCGGCGGCCATCTCGGCGATCTGGGTCGGCGAGCCCTGGTGCATGTGCAGGGCCACGTCCGGATACTGCTTGATGAATTCGCTGATCACGTCCGGCAGCGCATAGCGCGCCTGGGTGTGCGTGGTGGCGATGGACAGGGTGCCCTTGCGCTCGTTGGAGAATTCCTGGGCGATCTGCTTGATGCTCTCGCACTTGCGCAGGATCTCGCCCGCGGTCTGGATGATGCGTTCGCCGGCCGGGGTCACCCGGGTCAGGTGCTTGCCACTGCGGGCAAAGACCTCGACGCCCAGCTCGTCCTCGAGCAGGCGGATCTGCTTGCTGATGCCGGGCTGCGAGGTATAGAGACTCTGGGCCGTGGCGGATACGTTCAGATCGTGGTGGGCGACTTCCCAGATATATCTCAACTGTTGCAGCTTCATGCCGGCTCCTCGCTGACCCCGTGCGCAAGCATATAACAGTAATGCAGCCCTTAAGCTTTTTCTAGACCGAAATCGAATTAAGTCGCGGAGGAGTAAGGCTGACGCTTACGGATCAGCCCTGACGCAGCGGCACCAGGTATACCGGGATGCGCGCGGTCTGCAGCAGGCGGCTGGCGGTACGCCCCAGGGGCGTCACCTGGGCGTCGCCCTGGCTGCGACTGCCGATCACCAGCAGATCCGCAGCGAACTCCTGGGCCTGCTTGAGGATGGCCGCTGGCGGATCGCCCTGCACCACCCGTACCGCACGCACCAGCCCCACGGTGGCCGGGGTTTCCAGCAGGTCCTCGCGCAGGGACTCGAACACCTGCTGCTCGATGGTCTCCAGAACCAGATCCAGACCGCCATTGCGCAGGCGGTCCAGGGATTCACCGTCCAGATGCTGTTGCAACAGGGTAGACGCCAGCAGGCCGAGCGGCTCCACCACATGGACGACATACAGCTGGGCCTGATGGATACGGGCGAGAGTCAAGGCATGCTGAAAGACATAGGGCGAACAGAGGCCCAGGTCCGTGGCGTAAAGCAGCGAGCGGATCACGATTCCTCCTGGCCAGATCAGCCGATCGGGCCGGTACGACGCGGGATAGCCTAACCAGCGTAGCAGGGGATCGCCAATTGCGCTGCAACCCGCGCCTTAGAGCCTGCTCAGGACGCTCAGGGCAGTTCCTCGGACTCGCGCCCATCCGCCGCCTGGATCGCCGCCACCAGGGCCGGCTCGCGTAGCGGCGCCTGTACCGGGCCGAGGAACTCGCCGTCCCGGACCAGAAACAGCGCCGGCAGATGAAAGACGCCATAGCGCTGCACCAGGCCGCCGCTGCGCTCGGCGTCCACCCAGTACAGTCGGTCGACCGGCAGCCTCGCCCCAGGTAGCACCTGGCGCGCCAGCCGGCAGGTAGCGCAGCCGACGCTGGTGAAGATCAGCAGCGAGCGCCCGGGCGCCGCCAGCAGGACGGCATCCGCCGTCCCATCGTCCAATTCCATCGCTTCCTCGCCACGATCATCGCCAAGGCGCGCCCTCAGGCTCGCCAATAGCGTCGTAACCATTGTGACCGGGCGGGACACGCGTTAAGGTGCCCCACCCTCTCCACCGTATTTTGCCTGCACGGGCCCCGTCCTGTCGCAGCGCCGTGACCGACGAGTAGCACCATGGCCGCACAGCCCCGCCTTAACGACCTCAACATCGAAGCCAACGAGCCGCTCATCACGCCCGAGCGGCTCAAGCAGGAGATCCCGCTGAGCGATCTCGCCGCCGACACCGTCGCCCAGGGCCGCCAGGTCATCCGCGACATCCTCGACGGCAAGGACCATCGCCTGTTCGTGGTGATCGGCCCCTGCTCTATCCATGACATCAAGGCCGCCCACGAATACGCCGAGCGGCTCAAGGCACTGGCCGCTCAGGTCAGCGACAGCCTCTATCTGGTCATGCGCGTCTATTTCGAGAAGCCCCGGACCACCGTGGGCTGGAAGGGCCTGATCAACGACCCCTACCTGGACGACTCCTTCAAGATCCAGGACGGCCTGCACATCGGTCGCCAGCTGCTGCTGGACCTGGCGGAAATGGGCCTGCCCACCGCCACCGAGGCGCTGGATCCCATCTCCCCCCAGTACCTGCAGGACCTGATCAGCTGGTCGGCAATCGGTGCCCGCACCACCGAATCCCAGACCCACCGGGAAATGGCTTCGGGCCTCTCCTCCGCGGTCGGCTTCAAGAACGGCACCGATGGCAGCCTGACGGTCGCCATCAATGCCCTGCAGTCGGTCTCCAGTCCGCACCGCTTCCTGGGTATCGACCAGCGCGGCCAGGTCTCGGTGGTGATGACCAAGGGCAATGCCTATGGTCATGTGGTCCTGCGCGGCGGCAACGGCAAGCCCAACTACGACTCGGTCAGCGTCACCCTGTGCGAGCAGGCGCTGGTCAAGGCCAAGGTCAAGCCGAACATCATGGTCGACTGCAGCCACGCCAACTCCAACAAGGATGCCGCCCTGCAGCCGCTGGTGATGGACAACGTCGCCAACCAGATCGTCGAGGGCAACAACTCCATCGTCGGCCTGATGGTGGAAAGCCACCTGGGCTTCGGCAGCCAGCCGATTCCGGCGGATCTGTCGCAGCTGGAGTACGGCATCTCGGTGACCGACGCCTGCATCGACTGGGCCATGACCGAGAAGAGCATTCTCGACATGCACCGCAAGCTCACGGCCGTACTGCCGCGTCGCGCACGCAGCTGATCCGCCAGCGGATACGAAAACGCCGGGCTGAGCCCGGCGTTTTTCATGGCGCGGCCGTTCAGGCCAGCGGCGTCACCTGGCCACGCCGTTCCAGGTAGTGCTCCACATAGGAACAGGACGGTATGACGCTGTAGCCGCGGCTCTCGGCATAGTTCAAGGCGTGCTCGGTCAGCCTGGCGGCAAGGCCGCGCCCGCGCAGGGCATCGGGGACGAAGGTGCGATAGAAATCCATCGTCTGCTTGCCCAGATCCATGTAGGCGAGATAGGCGCGTTGACCGTCGACAGAAAGGTGGAATTGATGATTGGCTTCATCGTGTTCCACGTGCAGGGATTCATTCATGACTACTCCTTGGCGGTTTGGCTCCGCCTTATCCATTGTTATCGATGATACCCGAAGACGAGAACGCACCTTTCCTGTGCGGGACTGAGCCACAGCGCGTCAGACCCCTCCGGAAGAAGCAGGTTCTGACCAGCCGTCGCACCGAGAAATCACACTATATCAGGGCTGCTCACGCGGGAGCAGGCGCGGCTTTGACCTTGACAACTTCCGGTCATCCTCTAACGTTTTGAAACGTTCGTGGCTTTCAGCCATCCAAGCAGTTGCTGGTGCCGGGTGCGGGCATTCGGGGACGAACACGGGGAGCAAGAGAGGAATTTCCGCAAAAAATCCCTCTTCAACGGGTTCACTCAGTTTACTTACGACCGGTAATGAGTAGTATGTAGCCGCAATTTTCCACCTGGGAAATTGATCTTAAAACAGGATGTCTACCTCAAGGGGTTTACGATGAACAACGCTCTGAAATTCGCCGCCCTGGCTCTGGCCGCTGCTATGGCCACTGGTTGCAGCACCGCTAACAAGGAAAGCGAAGCTCGCCTGACCGCTACCGAAGACGCCGCTGCCCGCGCTCAGGCTCGTGCTGACGAAGCCTACCGTCACGCTGACGAGGCCCTGGCCGCCGCTCAGAAAGCTCAGCAGACCGCTGACGAAGCCAACGAGCGCGCCCTGCGTATGCTGGAAAAAGCCAGCCGCAAGTAAGCGCCTCGGCTGGAAAGGCGAGTGGCAACAGTCGCCTTTCCCGGAGCAAACAAAAAGCCCGCCATCTCAGATGGCGGGCTTTTTGTTTGTGTGGCCGGCCGAGCACGCTCGGCCGGTCGCCATCACAGGGTCTTGGCCGGCGCCTTGGCCACCGTACCGGTAACCATGCCGGCAGGCAGGTCGGCGATTTCCACCGGCAGGCCGTCCTGGCCCTGCACCACGTCCCGCACCGTGTTCCAGTTCACCGCGCTGTTGGCCTGCAGCAGGTCGTCACGCTTGATCAGCGCATTGACCACCGCGGCCTGACGGTCGATGTCGGTCGGGTCGCCCTTGAGGTTGACCGGCTGATGAGCTTCCAGATAGAGCTTGCCCTGGCTCACGCCGAACTTGTAGGGCTCGTCGATGATGCGCACCGGCGTGCCGATTGGCAGCATGCCGACCAGTTCGGTGACGTTGAAGTTGTACATGCGGAAGCAGCCATGGCTGACCTGCATGCCGATACCGAACTTCTTGTCCGAGCCGTGGATGAGATAGCCCGGCAGGGTCAGGCGGATCTTGTAGGGACCGAGGGGATTGTCCGGACCGGGCGGAACCACCTTGGGCAGCGGATCGCCTTCGGCAGCGTGCTCGGCACGGATGGATTCCGGCGGATACCAGGCCGGATCCTTGATCTTGTCCACCACCTTGGCCACGCCGACCGGCGAGCCCCAGCCATCACGACCGATGCCCAGCGGGTAGGTGAACACCGAATGACCACCCTTGGGGTAGTAGTACATGCGGTATTCGGCGATGTTGATGACGATGCCTTCGCGCGGCCCGGGCGGCAGGATGAACCGCGTCGGCAGCACGATCTCGGTGCCGGCGCCCGGCAGCCAGGCGTCCACGCCCGGATTGGCGGCCACCATCTCGGTGTAGCCCAGATCGTATTTCTGGCCGAGATCGGCGAAGGTGTCTTCGTAGGCGGCCTTGATGACCTGAACCTCGCCGACCACGTCTTCACCGGGTGGCGGCAGCGGCAACTCCAGTGCCTGCGCCGTACCCGCGCTCAACAGACCAAACAGCGAGAGGGAACCGACCAGGGTCGAAACGCGCGCGGGCATGGGATGAATCCTTGCAAGAAGCAAAAAGGTGACGGCGCGAATTGTACACGGCTCACCCCGCCTCCGGCAGAGCCCAGCGCCTGCTCAAAGGCTCGCGAGCGAGCGCCAAACCAGGCGAAAGGACCTGGGGAAGCGGAGTTTACAAGGTGTAAATGAGCTTTCCGAAGGGATTTTCGACACCGTTTCGCCGACCCGCGGCGGACTTTGGTCAGGCTCTCAAAAGACCTGCAACGGATTCGGCAGGCCTCGCTTGGCGCCCTGCAGCCGCTGCATGCAGGCCGGGCAGAGGGTCTTGAGGCCGAGCGCCCGGCGATTCAGCGGATGCAATCGGGGCCGCGCCGGCAACAGGGTGCCGCACAGGGTCCGGTCGGTGGGCGAGCCCAGCTCCAGCTGCCGGGCGACGATATGGACCCGCCCCTCGCGGCAGGCGAACAGGTCGAGCTGGGCATCGGGCTGGATCAGCTGATAGCCATGCATGGACCGGGAAAGGCGGGACATCGGGATACTCCAGGGGCGGTTCCGCCGGGCGGTCGATTGGCCGGACCGGCGGGGCGCGCAACCTTAGCGGAAAGCCCCGTCGGGGAAAAGTCCGACGTTCAGTCGCGCAGCAGCGGCTGCAGCTGCGGCCAGGCGTTGTCCAGCAGGCGTTGCTGGGCATTGGCCCGAGGGTGGATGCCATCCGCTTGCATGAAGGCGGGATCGCCGCCTACCCCTTCGAGCAGGAAGGGCACCAGGGCTACCTGCTGGGCCTTGGCCACGTCCGTGTAGACCTGGGCGAAGCCGTCGGTATAGCGCGGTCCGTAGTTGGGCGGCAGGCGCATGCCCAGCAGCAGGACACGGGCGCCCTTGGCCTTGGCCTGCTCCACCAGGGCGGTGAGGTTGCGCTCGAACTGGGCCAGCGGCTGGCCCCGCAGGCCGTCGTTGCCGCCCAACTCGATGGCCACCACCGTGGGCTGATGATCGGCCAGCAGCCTTGGCAGTCGCGCCAGGCCACCGGCGGTGGTGTCGCCACTGATGGACGCATTCACCACCTGGTAGTCGAGCTTCTGCTCCTGCAGGCGCCGCTCCAGCAGCCGCACCCAGCCCTGGCCTTCGGCGAGGCCGTAGCCGGCGCTGATGCTGTCGCCCACCACCAGCAGGGTGCGCGCCATGGCCAGGGGCGTCAGGGTCAGACAGAGCACGGCCAGCAGCCAGGCAATGCCTTGGCGCAAAGGCGCACTGGACTTCGCCCGGCTTTTTGACTCTAACTCGCCACAGCCGCCCGCGTGCGGGCCCTTCGAATACGGCATCGGAATCCTCATGAGCGAAGTCATACTGCTGGCACGCGACCTTAGCAAGGTCGTCACGGGCGCGGAAGGCGCGCTGCCGATCCTCCAGGCGCTGGATCTGCAACTGGAGGCCGGCGACAGTTTGGCCATCGTCGGCAGCTCGGGTTCCGGCAAGTCCACCCTGCTCGGCCTGCTGGCCGGTCTCGATCTGCCCAGCGGCGGCGAGGTCCATCTCGCCGGTCAGCGCCTGGATACCCTCGACGAAGACGCCCGCGCTCGCCTGCGTGCGGAACGGGTGGGCTTCGTCTTCCAGTCCTTCCAGTTGCTGGACAGCCTCACGGCACTGGAGAACGTCATGCTGCCGCTGGAACTGGAGGGTGCGCGCCAGGCCCGGGAACAGGCGGTGGCCCTGCTGGAACGGGTCGGTCTGGGCGAACGGTTGCGGCACTACCCGCGCCAGCTCTCCGGTGGCGAGCAGCAGCGGGTGGCCCTGGCCCGCGCCTTCGCGCCGCGTCCGAGCATTCTCTTCGCGGACGAGCCCACCGGCAATCTCGACAGCCGTACCGGCGCCCATATCAGCGATCTGCTGTTCGAGCTCAATCGCGAGCGGGGCACGACGCTGGTGCTGGTGACCCATGACGAGCGCCTGGCTGCCCGTTGCGCCCGCCAACTGCGCCTGGAAGGCGGTCGGCAGGTCGCGGCATGAGGCGCATCGGTCTACCGCTGATGCGACTGTTCGGGCTGGCCTGGCGGCAGAGCTTGCGCGAACTCCGCGCCGGTGAGATTCGCATGCTCTGCCTGGCGCTGGTGATCGCCGTCGCGGCCAGCGTCGCCATCGGCTATTTCACTGCCCGCCTCGGCGCGGGCATGGAAAATCGCGCCAGCGAATTCCTCGCGGCTGACCTGGTGTTGCTGGGCAGCGTACCGTCGCGCCCGGACCAGGTGGACGCCGGCCTGCAGCTCGGCCTCGAACACAGCCGCTCGCTCAACTTCAGCACCATGGCGGCAGGTGCCGAGGCTTTGCAGCTGGCCAGCGTCAAGGCGGTCCAGGCCAACTTCCCCCTGCGCGGCGAGGTGCGCAGCGCTGCGGCGCCAGATGCGCCCGACCAGCCCGGTGGCGCTCCGGCACCTGGGGAAGCCTGGGTCGAACCACGCCTGCTGCTGGCCCTGGACGCGAAGGTCGGCGATCGCCTGGACATCGGGCGCAAGACCCTCACCATCACCCGGGTGCTCACCTATGAACCCGACCGCGCCGGCGACTTCTACAGCCTGACGCCACGGGTGCTGATCAATCTCGACGACGTCGCCGCCACCGGCGTCATCCAGCCCGGCAGCCGGGTGCGCTACCGCGAGCTCTGGCGCGGCGAGCCTCGAGCGTTGGCCGCTTACCGCCAGGCCCTCACGCCGGCGCTGGCCGCCAACCAGCGCTTCGAGGGACCGGGCGACGGCAATCGGCAACTGGGCAACGCCCTGGAGCGCGCGCAGCGTTATCTCGGCCTGGCCAGTCTGGTGGCGGTGGTGCTGGCCGGCGTGGCCGTGGCACTGTCGGCCAATCGCTTCGCCACCCGGCGCTTCGACGCCAGCGCCCTGCTGCGCTGCCTGGGCCTGACCCGGCGCGACGCCCTGGTGCTCTATGGCCTGCAACTGGGGCTGCTGGGCCTGGCGGCGAGTCTGCTCGGCGCCCTGCTCGGCTGGCTGGCGCAGCTGGTGCTGTTCGAGCTGCTGCACGGACTTTTGCCGGCGCGCCTGCCAGCCGCCGGGATCGGTCCGGCGCTGGCCGGCATGGGCACCGGGATGGTCGCCCTGGTCGGCTTCGCCTTGCCGCCGCTGGCCGCCCTGGGCCGGGTCCCACCGTTGCGGGTGTTGCGCAGCGACCTGCAACCCGTGCCGCTGCGCACCTGGCTGGTCTATGGCTGCGCCCTGCTCGCGCTGGGGCTGATCATGTGGCGGCTGTCGCTGGATCTGCGCCTGACCCTGGCGCTGCTGGTGGGTGGCCTGCTCGCCGGGCTGCTGTTCGGCAGTCTGCTCTACCTGGCCCTGCGCGGCCTGCGCCGGGGGATGCAGGGCGCGCCCCTGGCCTGGCGACTGGGGCTGGGCCAACTGCTGCGCCATCCGCTGGCAGCAGTGGGCCAGACCCTGGCCTTCGGCCTGATCCTGCTGGCCATGAGCCTGGTGGTGCTGCTGCGGGGCGAGTTGCTGGAACGCTGGCAGGCGCAATTGCCGGCCGAGGCGCCCAATCACTTCGCCCTCAATGTCCTGCCGGACGAGCGCCAGGCCTTCGCCACGGCGGTGGGCAATCTCTCGCCCCACGCCAGTCCGCTCTATCCCATCGTGCAGGGGCGGCTGGTCAGCGTGAAGGGGCATCCGGCCCAGGAAGGCCTGGAAGACGATTCCCGCGGTGGCCGAGCCACCCGGCGCGATCTCAACCTGACCTGGTCGGCGGGGTTGCCGGACGGCAACCGCCTGGAAGCCGGTCAGTGGTGGGACGCGCTGCCCGCCGGGGAGCTGCCCGGCGTCTCGCTGGAAAGCGAGCTGGCGCGCAGCCTCGGCGTCGGCCTGGGCGACACCCTGGGCTTCGTCATCGGTGACCGCCAGATCGAAGCGCGGATCACCAGCCTGCGGCAGGTCAGCTGGGACAACTTCCAGCCGAACTTCTTCGTGATCTTCGCCCCGGGTGCCCTGGAGGGTGTGCCCTTCACCTACCTGGGTAGCTTCTACCTGCCGCCGGGCCATGACCGCGAGTTGCTGGCCCTGGCCCGACAGTTCCCGGCGGTGACCCTGCTGCCCATCGACGCCCTGCTCGACCAGCTGCGCAGTATCCTGCGCCAGGTCAGCGTGGCGGTGGAGTTCGTGCTGCTGTTCGTGCTGGCCGCCGGCATCGCCGTGCTGCTGGCCGGCCTGCAGGCGACCCTCGACGAGCGTATCCGCCAGGGCGCCCTGCTGCGCGCCCTGGGTGCGCGGCGCGAGTTGCTGCAACGGGCGCGGCGCACCGAATTCATCCTGCTCGGTGGCGCCAGCGGCTTGCTCGCGGCACTCGGTTGCGAGATCGTCAGCGCCCTGCTCTACCGGCTGGCCTTCGACCTGGACTGGCAACCCCATCCCTGGCTGCTGCTCCTGCCGGTGCTGGGCGCCCTGCTGGTCGGCACGGCGGGCCTGCTGGGTACGCGGCGGGCCCTCACCGCCAGTCCGTTACTGATCCTGAGAGAAAGCTGATCCATGAGTCGCTACCGTCCGCCGCGCACCGCCGGCACGCCCCTGATCACCGCCGCCGGCGAAGCCCGGCTGCGCGCCGAACTCCACGAGCTGTGGAACGTACGCCGGCCCCAGGTCACCCAGGCGGTGAGCGAGGCGGCCGCCCTGGGCGATCGCTCGGAGAACGCCGAGTACATCTATGGCAAGAAGATGCTGCGCGAGATCGACAGCCGAGTGCGCTTCCTGCGCAAGCGGCTGGAGAATCTCAAGGTGATCCGCGAGCGCCCGGCCGATCCGGGCAAGGTCTATTTCGGCGCCTGGGTCACCCTGGAAGACGATGACGGCGCCGAGAAGCGCTATCGCATCGTTGGCCCGGACGAACTGGACCTCCGGCAGAACCTCATCAGCATCGACTCGCCCCTGGCGCGGGCGCTGGTCGGCAAGGCGCTGGACGCGGAAGTCCGCCTGCAGACGCCGGCTGGCGAACAGCGCTGGTACATCGTCGAGATCGAATACCTCGATAACTGATCGACCCGACAGACACTCCCGTCCGAAAAACGTGATCTACATCACATAATTAAGGCAACATCCACGGCGCATACGGCGGAGGACCGCCCCCTTCTCAAGCAAGGATTCACCGCATGGGAGCGCCGCTCTACGCTTTGCCCAATCAGCCTGTACTCCGCTGGCTCGTGACCACGCGGGACCCGCTCGACGAAAATCTGCTGCAGCAGCTGCTGGCCGGCCCGTTTTCCTCACGGGGCGCCATGTTCGTCGGAGCTCTGAACAGTCTGTTGATCAGCTGGACCTGCGCCTTCCTGCATCCCACGCCGTTGTTCCTCGGCTGGATGATTCTCGATACCCTGATCTGGCTCACCCGCCTGGTGCTGCTGCATTGCATCCAGCTGATGGACGGCCTGGCGCCGCCATGGCTCAGCGAGGTTTCACTGATACTTGGGCTGCTCTGGACGGCTACCCTGGGTGTGGGCACGGCCGCCTGCGTTCTCAGCGGCGACGTGGTGCTGCAGGTGCTGGGCTGTACCTCGGCAGTCGCCATGAACGGGGCCATCACCATGCGCAACCAGGGCATTCCACGCTACGCCTTCCTGCAGATCCTGCTGACCGACGTCCCGATGAAACTGGCCACCCTGTTCCAGCCCGAGCCCATGCTGCGGCTGTTCCTGCTGCAGGCACCGCTCTATCTGACGGCCAACTGGATACTGCTGGACAAGCTCAATCGCACCCTGGTCCGCGCACTGACGGCCGAACTCGATAGCCGCTGGCATGCCACTCACGACAGCCTGACCGGACTCTACAACCGTGCGGGCATCCTCGCGCTGCTCGAGGGCGCCCTGCACCGACCGCGTTCAGGATCTGGGCGCGTGGCGGTCTTCTATATCGACCTGGACGACTTCAAGGGTGTTAACGACGCCCAGGGCCATGCCGCCGGCGATCGTTTGCTGCAAACCTGCGGCGAGGTGTTGACCCTGAGCGTGCGGCAGGGTGATTTCGCCGGACGCCTGGGCGGCGACGAGTTCCTGCTGGTAATGCAGGACGCCACCGAAAACGGGGCTCAGGACCTGGCCCGGCGTATCCTCGGACGCCTGCTGCCTCAGGGTACGAGCGTGAGCATCGGCATCGCCCTGCAGCAGACCACGGAGGACAGTCCGGCCTTGCTGGCGCGGGCGGACCAGGCGCTCTACACCGCCAAGCTGGCCGGCAAGGGAGGCTTCAGGCTGGCCGATACCCGCGCTAGCGCCGCCGGGTAATCACGCCCTGACGCGCCACCCGGGTCAATTCCCGCACCAGGGGTGCGAGACCGGCCTGGCCGGGCGACTGCACCACGGCGAAGTCGAAGCTGTCGTCGGCAAAGCCACGTAGCTGCTCGGCCTGGTCGGCGAAGCGGATCTGCAGGGTACGGCTGTGGGGCCAGCGCCTCGGCCAGCCTTCGAGATAGCGCAGCAGGGTGGGCTGATCGGGACCGCCGAGCAGGATGGCGGGATGACAGGCGAGCTTGCCCTGGGTCAGGGGGGTAAGGCGTAGCGGGAGAGGTAGCATGGACGAAATTCCGCCTCGTGGATCCAGCTGGGCGGTAGTACGAGGCCTCTTCCGTCCAGCGCTTTAGCGGTATTTGTAAGCGCCCCGCAAGTTGCTGTTTAAATCGGCGCAGGATCATCCTAGGGAGGGCCCGACTGCCCTGTCAAGCGGGCTTCAACCGTCTTCGCGGCGGATCGCCCTGGCGCTCGTCGCCGCCACGGCCGGTGCTTCCAGGCGCGCCCGTTCACGACTGAAGGCCACCCGGTACTTGTTGACGCTGGCCACGTAGTTGACCACCCCGATACCCACCTCCTCGGCGGCGATGCGCTCGACCTGGAAGAACCAGCGATCGCCGTCCAGCCCCTGCCTGCGCGCCTTGGCCCGCAGCGCCTGGACACGCTCCGGTCCCAGGTTGTAGGCCGCCAGGGTAAAGGCCCGGCGCTCGCGCTCGGTCAGCTTCGGACTGGAGAAGAATTCTCGTCGCAGGCGGGCCAGATAGCGGGTGGCGGCCTTGACGTTGTCCTCGGCGGAATGCAGGTTGCGGACCCCGACGCTGCGCGCCGCGCGCGCGGGGTGATCTGCAGCAGCCCCGCGGCGCGGCCGGCACCGCGGGCATGGGGATCGAGGCCGGATTCCTTGTAGGCCATGGCGGCCAGGGTCAGCCAGTCGAAGTCATAGGCCTTGGCATAGCGCTGCAATAGCGGCCGCACCTGGGCCAGGCGCTTGCGGTCATGGGCCTGTAGCGGATCGCGCACCTGATAGCGACGCGCATAGGCCTGGCGAAAGGCCTTGTCGTCGTCACGCGCCTGGGGTTGCCGGGCGAAGGCCCGTATCCGCTCGGCGAGCTGGTGCGCCGGGGCGCGCAGATACCAGAGCTGCGCCTGGTCATGGGCCACCACCACCCGATCGGCCACTCGCAGGCGCGACAGCACCCGCGTCCAGCGATGGGCCAGGCCGGATTCGACGATGCTGAGCGGATAGATGCCGGCCTGGGTCAGCTCCAGGACGTCTTCCACCGCCAGGGTCGGATCAGCCCACTCGATCTGCACCGGCCGCAATTTACGCCTTTCCAGCTGGACGTTGAGCCGTTCCAGGGCCGGGCCGGCGGCGCTGCCCTGGGGCAGCACCACCCGGCGCCCGGCCAGTTGTTCCAGATGGCGTGGCAGGCGCTGGCCACGTCCGCCCACCACCACCAGGCTGGCGGGCGCCGCCACCGACGCGGCGATCAGTGCCGAACGCGGCGGCGGCAGCAGGGTTTCGCCCGGCGCCACCAGATCGCCCTCGCCTCTTTGCAGCGCCGCCAGGAGATCGTCCTTGGCCTTGGGCACGAAGACCAGCCGTAGCGGCCGGCCCCCGGGCTGGTGCTGCAGGTAGCGGGCGAAGGCCTGCAGGCGCCGATACTCGATGCCCAGCGCCTGGCCGTTCCATTCGCCGGAGCTGTGGCGACTCTGGTTGACCAAGACGCGCAATTCACCGGCCCGCTCGATGGCGACCAGGTCGCGGGCCGCGACATGCCGCGGTGCTTCGGGTGGCAGGACGCCGAGCCGCGCCTGGACGGAACCGGCGAGCAGGCAGCCGAGGACGGCAAGGGTGAATCGAAACGGCATCCAGGACTCCTGACCTGGCCGGGACAGCGCCGATAGCACCCGGACTACGGATAGAATGAGCGAACAAAGTCTGTAGAAGGTCCGCACCATGCAATTGATCGACATCGGCGTCAACCTCACCCACCCCAGTCTGCTCAAGGAGGTGGACGCGGTGATCGAGCGGGCCCGGGCCGCCGGTGTGATGCAACTGGTGCTGACCGGTACCACCCTGGAAGACAGCGAGAACGCCCTCAACCTCTGCCTGCGCCTGGATGCCGCTGAAGTCCTGTTCAGCACCGCGGGCGTCCATCCCCACGAGGCCTCGACCTGGAACGCCGCTGCCGCCAGGATCCTGCGTGACCTGGCCAGCCAACCCAAGGTGCGGGCCCTGGGTGAATGCGGCCTGGACTTCAATCGCGACTTCACCCCGCGACCGCAGCAGGAGCGCTGCTTCGAGGAGCAACTGGCCCTGGCCGCCGAATTGCACCGCCCGGTGTTTCTCCACGAGCGCGACGCCAGCGAGCGGCTGCTGGCGATCCTGCGCGACTATCGCGACCATCTGCCGGCCGCCGTGGTGCACTGCTTCACCGGCGAACGCAAGGCGCTCTACGGCTACCTGGATCTTGACCTGCACCTGGGCATCACCGGCTGGATCTGCGACGAGCGCCGTGGCCTGCACCTGCACGAACTGGTCGGGCAGATCCCGGTCGGCCGGCTGATGCTGGAAACCGATGCCCCCTACCTGCTGCCGCGTACCCTCAGACCCAAGCCGCGCCATGGCCACAACGAGCCGGCCTTCCTGCCGGAGATCCTGCGCACCGTGGCCCGCCTGCGCAACGAAACGCCCGAGCAGACCGCCCTGCACACCACCGCCACCGCCCGCGCCTTCTTCGACCTGCCGGAGATCACCGAGCCAGAGCGGGTGGAGGAATACGACTAGGCGCGGAGCGCCGCTGCGCTAAAGTCGCGCAGGCCGGGGCCGTTAACCTCAGGGCTTGTTCCGCGGCGTCACCTTCCTCCCTGCAGGACGTTGACGCCAGTCAAGATCCGGGGCGCGCCGGCCTGCCAGGCTGTGCGGCCCCGCCGACTGGATGCCCCCTATGTTTGCCTGGCTGCGCGATATTTCCCTCAAGTACAAATTCTGGGCGGTCAATGCCGTCGCCTTCGTCACCAGCCTCTTGCTGGTGCTGTTCGCCATGCAGCTGGAAGTCTCCGGTCGCGCCGAGCAGCTCAAGGCGGTCAAGGCCGCCATGGGTGAGGCGGCCGCCAGGCTGACCGCCCCGACCTTCGGCGACATCTTTATCGCCCGGGCGCCGGAATACGCCCTGGCCGTGGGCGTGCTGATGCTGGTGCTGCTGGTGGCCTCGCAGCTGCTGATCCGCTTCATCCTCGGCAATCTGCACCGCCTCAAGGACACCATGCTGCGGGTGGAGCGCGACGGCGATCTCACCGCCCGGGTCGAGGTGCGCGGACGCGACGAGGTGGGGCAGATGACCCAGGCCTTCAACGCCATGCAGGACAGCTACACCCGCGTCGTCGGTACCGTGGCCGCCAGCGCCTCGCGCCTGGACGAAGGCGCCGGACGCCTGGCCAGCGGCATGCAGGGCGTCCGCGGCGGCATGCACGATCAGCAGCACGAGACCGACCAGGCGGCCACCGCGATCAACGAGATGAGCGCCACCGTGCAGCAGATCGCCGAGCACGCCGCCGGCACCCGCGACCAGTCCCAGGAAGCCGATCGCCTGGCCGGCGCCGGCCAGCAGGCGGTGGAGCGCGTCAGCCATTCCATCGCCGACCTCTCCCAGGGCGTGCAGCAGACCGCGGTGATGATCCAGGAGCTGGCCGAGAACAGCGAGCGCATCACCAGCGTGGTCAACGTCATCCACGGCATCGCCGAGCAGACCAACCTGCTGGCGCTCAACGCCGCCATCGAGGCGGCCCGCGCCGGCGAGGCCGGCCGTGGCTTCGCCGTGGTGGCCGACGAGGTGCGCAACCTGGCCAAGCGCGTCCAGGGCTCCACCGACGAGATCACCCGCATGGTCGACAGCCTCCAGGCCGGCACCCGCGATGCCGTGGAATTCATGCGCGAAAGCTCGCTCAAGGCCGACGACTGCGTGGTCCAGGCCGGCGCCGCCGGCCAGGCCCTGGCCGACATCACCGCCGCCGTGACCCTGATGCGCGACAGCAACACCCAGATCGCGGTGGCCGCGGAGCAGCAGGCGCAGGTGGCGGAAGAGATGAGCAGGTCGGTTGTAGGCATCCGCGATGTCACGGAAAGGACCATGCTGCTGACGCAGGAGTCGGCCAGCACCAGCACCGAACTGGCCGCCCTCGCAGGAACCCTGAATCAGGCGATCCGCCAGTTGCGCCTATAGCCTCCATAGCGAGAGCGCATTCGCGCGGTTGCCCGACAGGCGGCAAGATGCCCGCACGTTTTTGGAGAACCGCCATGCGCTCGGTCAGCACCCTCACTTCCGCCGCTCTGTTGTTGCTGGGCCTGGGCTGCATCGCCCAGGCACTCGGCAACCCGCACCCGCAACCGCTGATCCTGGCGGCCGTCGTCTGCCTGGTGGCCTTCGCCCTGCAGGAACCCGACGCGCTCCCCCTACCTCAGTCGCTGCGCGCCTGACGCTCACGCAGCTGGCGTTTCAACTGTTTCAGCGCCCTCGCTAGCGCCGCCGGATCCGGCGGCCGACCGGCATAGCGCTGCGCCTGGAATTCCGCGGAGAACGCCATGATCGCCACGCGTGACGCCGGCAATTCGGCCATGGCGCGCGCGGCGAAGCTGCCGGCGGGCTCGCCGCCTTGCCGCTTCACCCCCCGGCGCGCCAGCAGGCCCTCGAACTGGCCGAAGCGCGTCAGCAGGGGATCCCGCGTTCGCTGCCAGGGCTTGAGCACCAGCAGCGCCATCACCCCGAGGACGCCCAGCACCACGCCTGCCAGGAGCAGGGCCAGGCGTTGCAGCGAGCCCTCGCCGAGCAGCCGCTTGAGCACTTCGCCCTGGGTGTCTTCCTGATAGTTGAGCACCCAGCGCTGCCAGCCGTAGTTGATGCGATCCCAGCCCAGACGCAGGTCGTTGAGCCAGGCCAGGTTGCGATAGCGATTGGCGGCGAAGGGATTGTCGGCGAGGAATTCACTGGCCGCGCCCTGGGCCGCCAGGGCCTCCTGCAGGCCACGCTCGATCCGCTCGGGCGCCACCTGGGCGGTAGGATCGACGCTGATCCAGCCGCGTCCTGGCAACCAGTATTCCACCCAGGCATGGGCATCGAACTGCTGCACCAGCAGGTAGCCACCCGCCGCGTTGAATTCACCGCCCTGGTAGCCCGCCACCACCCGCGCGGGGATGCCCGCCACCCGCAGGGCAAAGGTCATGGCGCCGGCATAGTGGGCGCAGAAGCCACGATGGTTGTCGAAGAGAAAGGCGTCGATGGCATCGACGCTCGCCGTGGGCGGCTGCAGGGTGTAGACGAAGGGCTGCTGGCGGAAATAGGCCAGGATCGCCTGGGCCAGGGCCTCGGATGTCGACGCGCGGGTCTTGAGCTGGGCCACCCAGGCACGGGTGCGCGGTTCGCCGCCACTGGGCAGCTGCAGCGCGCGCCGCTGGCTGGAGGCGGACAGCCGCTCCGGCTCGCGGATTGCCTGCGGCCAGCTGGAAACCCGGTAGAGCAGCGCCTGGTCCACTGGGCGGCGGCGCTGCAGGTGGAAGTCGCTGGCCAGGCGCACGTCGCGCTGATCGCTGCGCGCCACGTCCAGGCCATAGAGCCAGGGCCGACCGCTCGGCTCCATGACCACCTGATAATCCAGCCGGGCTCCGCCTGGCGTCCAGGCCGGTTCCGGACTCCAGGCGGTATCGGGATCGACCGACCAGCGCGCGCCATCGAAGCGCTCGTAGGTGGTGGCCCGCCAGTAGAGGTCACGCTGCGCGGGCCGTTCGCCGGCGAAGCTGACACGAAACACCCGCTCTGCGGATTGCGACAGCTGGGCGATCTCCCCGGGTGCCATGCTGTCGCCCAGTCCGGTGCGCGCCTGGTCGCCCGGTTGCGGCAGCGACCACAGCGGACCGATCCGGGGAAACACCAGAAACAGCAGCAGCATCAGGGGCACCGCCTGCAGCAGCAGGGTACCGGCGACCTTCAGCGTCGCCAGCGGCCGACTGGCCAGGGCGCTCTGCTGCAGACCGATCAGCGCCGCCACCAGGGCGGTCACCGGCAGCAGGCTGTAGAGCGCGGCGAGCAGGCCGTCCTCGAACAGGTAGGCGATCACCACCGCGAAGAAACCCAGGTAGATCACCACCAGGGCATCGCGGCGACTGTGCATCTCGATCAGCTTGAGGGCGAAGGTCACCAGCAGCAGGACGGCACCGGCGTCCAGGCCGATGAAGGAGCCGCGTGACAACCAGATGCCGCCCATGGCCAAGAGCAGCAGGCCGCCCTTCTCGATCCGCGTCGGCGCCCGCACCTGCATGCGGAACAGCAGCACCCGCCAGCCGGCGCAAAAGGCCCAGAGCAATCCGACCCAGGGCGGCAGATGGGTGAGGTGCGGCAGGATCACCAGGGCCTGGGCCACCAGCAGCCAGATGAGGGCGATGCGCGGAATGGGTTGCGGCACGGCAGTGCTCATGTCGGCCGTCCGAACAGGGCCAGGGCCTGCAGCGCCGCGTCACGCTGGCTCTCGCCGGTGGCGGGCGCCAGCTCCACCCCGGGCAGGCGCAGGCCAAAACGCAGCTGGCGGGCGCCGCAGTCCAGCACCGCCTGGCACAGCCAGGATAGCCGGGTCTCGGTGTCGCCATCGAGTACGCTGAAATCCAGCCAGAGTTCGCTGCCGGCCAGGGCGGTGAAGTCCTTGACCAGCAGGCCCTGCCCCCGGGAAAAGGCCTTCCAGTCCAACCGCCGGCGCGAATCGCCGGGCTGATAGGGGCGCAAACCCTGGAAGTCGTCGCTGCCCTGCCCCGCCTGGCGCTGGCCTTCCTCGCCTCCGGCATCCTGGCCACTGCGCAGCGGCGTCGTGGTCGCCAGTGGCTGCGGATAGACCAGGGCACGCACGTCCAGGTCCAGCCAGCTCCAGGCGACGAACAGGCCGAGGGGAAAGCGGCTCTCCACCCGCAGCCGTCCGGGCCTCAGCCAGCCGCGGCTCGGCGCCGGGTGAAAGATCTGCAGGGCGACGCTCTCCGCCGCCGGTACGTCGCTGAGCACCAGCGGCACGTTACGCCAGCCCAGGGCGATGCCCTGGTGCGCGCGGCCACTGCTCTCCAGGCGCAGGCGAAATCCGGCGACCTCCCCGGCGAACACCGGGCTGGCGCCGCCGCCGACCAGTTGCAGGCCGGCCAGGTTGCGATAGGTGTGCAACATGGCCACCAGCGCCAGGGAAAACAGCAGGAAGGTCAGGCCATAGGCCAGGCTGTTCTGGTAGTTGATGCCGGCCAGCAGCATCAGCAGCAAGGCGATGGCGAAGGCGCCGCCCTGGCGGGTGGGCAGGATGAAGATGCGTCGCTGATCGAGGGTGATGCGATTGGCCGGCGGAATCCGCCGTGTCAGCCAGCCGTCTCGATAGCGCTGCCAGGCGCCGCCGGTCACAGCGCCGGGACTTCGCGCAGCAGCCACTGCACCAGGGCGCCGCCACCGTGCCCGGCAGGGTCGGCGATGTCGCGCAGGCGATGCCCGGCCACCGCCGGCAGCACCGTCTGAACGTCCTCGGGCAGCACATGGTCGCGCCCCGCCAGCAGTGCCCAGGCCCGCGCCGCGGCCAGCAGCGCCAGGCTGCCGCGCGGCGACAGGCCCAGGGCGAAGGAGGTCTGGGTGCGGGTGGCCTCCACCAGGCGCAGCACATAGTCCACCACCGCCTCGCTGGCGTGGATACGCGGCACCTCGGCCTGGATCAGCCGCAGCTGGGCGTGATCCAGCAGGGGCTCCAGCCGCGGCAGCTGCTCGCGTCCGGAACCGCCGAGCAGCAGCGCCCGCTCGGCGGCGCGCCCGGGATAGCCGAGCGACAGGCGCATCAGGAAGCGATCGAGCTGGGATTCCGGCAGGGCGAAGGTGCCGCCCTGGGAGATGGGATTCTGGGTGGCGATGACAAAGAAGGGATCGGGCAAGGGCCGGGTGGCGCCCTCGATGGTCACCTGCCCCTCCTCCATGGCTTCCAGCAGCGCGCTCTGGCTCTTGGGCGTGGCGCGATTGATCTCGTCGGCCAGCAGCAGTTCGGCGAACACCGGCCCGGGATGGAAGACGAACTGCCCGCTGTCGCGATCGAACACCGAGGTGCCGAGGATATCGCCGGGCAAGAGGTCCGAGGTGAACTGGATGCGCTGGAAGGACAGCCCCAGCACCTTGGCCAGGGCATGGCTGAGGGTGGTCTTGCCCATCCCGGGCAGGTCCTCGATCAGCAGGTGACCCCGCGCCAGCAGGCAGGCCAGCGCCAGCCTGACCTGGGTTTCCTTGCCCAACAAAACGCCGTCTACCGCCTTGAGACAGGCGTTCAACCTATCGTGCATGCCCTGAGGTCTCTCGCCTTGCGCCGACACGAGAAGGCGTCGGCCTGCAGAACGAGAATAGCAGCACCTTTTGCCGGCGACCGCCGCCCCGGAGGTTTACCGCTTATTTCAGGGTGGCGAGGATCTCTTCCACGGCGCGGGCCGGATCGGCGGCGCGGGAGATGGGCCGGCCGATCACCAGGTAGTCGGAGCCGGCATCCAGGGCTTCACGCGGGGTGAGGATGCGGCGCTGGTCGTCCAGGGCACTGCCGGCCGGACGGATGCCGGGCGTGACCAGTTGCAGCGTCGGCTGCGCGGCCTTGAGCGCCGAGGCCTCCTGGGCCGAGCAGACCAGACCGTCCAGGCCAGCACGAGCGGCCAGACCGGCCAGGCGCAGGACCTGCTCCTGGGGATCCACGTCCAGGCCGATGTCGGCCAGGTCCTCGCGCTCCATGCTGGTCAGCACGGTGACACCGATCAGCAGCGGCTTGGGACCCTGAAAGGCCTCCAGGGTCTCGCGACAGGCGGTCATCATGCGCAGGCCGCCCGAACAGTGGACATTGACCATCCAGACGCCCATCTCCGCCGCGGCCTTGACCGCCATGGCAGTGGTATTGGGGATGTCGTGGAATTTCAGGTCGAGGAAGACTTCGAAGCCGCGCGTGCGCAGGGCTTCCACCACGCCGGCGGCGCTGGCGGTGAACAGCTCCTTGCCGACCTTGACCCGGCAAGTGGCGGGGTCGAGGCGGTCGGCCAGCGCCAGGGCGGCGGACGACGAAGGGAAATCCAGGGCGACGATGATGGGAGACTGGCAGGCGGACATGGGCGCTCTCGGCAAAACGGCAAAGGCCGGCATTTTCGCAGAAAAGCGCCGCGCCGGCACTTGGCCGCTGTCTGCATGCGCTCCCCTCCTTCAACTCGGCTTGAGCAATCGCTCGCGCAGCCAGTTGCCCGCCGGACCCAGCGGCCGCCGGCGCGACCAGACCACATCCACCGCCACCCGCTGCGGCCAGCCAGGGACGGCCAGTTCCACCAGGCGGTCCTGACCGAAGTTCGTCACCAACCAGAGCGGCAGCTCGGCCCAGCCGAACCCCTGCACCGCCATGTCCAGCAGCAGCAGATAGTCGGGCGCCGACCAGCAGCGCCCGCGGGTGTCCGGCAGACGGCAGACCTGCTGGGAGGATTCAATCACGGTGCTCAGACGCAACAGGCGATAGGGCGCGAGGTCAGCCGTGGTGACCCGCGACAGCGCCGCCAGCGGGTGATCGGCAGCCACGTACAGGCCAAAGGTCACCAGGCCATCCAGGGTCGCGGCCTCGATATCCGCCGGGTACGGCGGCTGACCCGCCAGCAGGCCCAGGTCCGCCCGCCCCTGTACCAAGTTGAGCACATCGGCGTCTTCGGCGATCAGGCATTCGAATTCGAGATCCGGATAGCGCTGGTCCAGCTCGGCCAGGAGCGCTTCATAGCGGGTGGGCTGGTAGGTATCGGAAATCACCAGCGTCAGGCGGGGCTCCACGCCGGCCGCGAGCTGGGTGGCGCGATTGGCCAGGCGGTCATGGGCCGAGAGCACGGCACGGGCCTGGTCGAGCAGTTGCTCGCCGGCCGCCGTCAGCACCGGGTAGCGGCCCTGGCGATCGAACAGCGGTAACCCCAATTCGTCCTCCAGCCGGGCGATGCTTTCGCTGATACTGGACTGACGCTTGCCCAACACCCGGGCCGCCGCACTGAAGGAGCCTGTCGCGGCCGCCTCGACGAATGCCTCGAGGGCTTCGGCATTGGGATACATATCGGCTCAGCCTATGGAATCCATTTTGATCTCCCCAGCTTAACCGATGAGACTGAGGGCCTGTCCATCGTGGAGTCGTCTCATGTCCATTCCGCTCACCCAGCGTCCCGCCAGTGCCCGCGTGCTGCATGCCCTGCTCTTCGAAGGCATCGCCGTGCTGCTCGCCACCCCGACCCTGGCCTGGCTGCTGGATCGCTCACTCGGGCACATGGGCCTGCTTACCGCTGCCTTTTCCGCCATCGCCATGCTCTGGAATCTGATCTTCAACCTGGGCTTCGATCGACTGCAGGAGCGCCTGGGCTTCAGCCGTGGCCTGGGTGTCCGGCTGCTGCACGCCCTCGGCTTCGAAGGGGGATTGATCGTGGTGCTGGTGCCCCTGGCCGCCTGGTGGCTGTCCATCGGTCTCTGGCAGGCGCTGCTGCTGGACCTGGGACTGATCCTGTTCTTCCTGCCCTATACCCTGGCGTTCAACTGGCTCTACGACCTGGGTTACGCCGCCTGGGCCAGACGCACGAATGCGAGCTGCCGGGCGCACTGACAGCCGCTCCCGTGGTCGAAGCGATATAGCCACTCAAGGAGAAGAAAGATGCCCTGGTATGCCTGGTTGATCCTGCTGGTCGCCATCGGCTCGGTGGTCGGCAGCCTGCTCATGCTCAAGGACACGGCGCGCAAGGTGCCCTTGACCGACGAACAGAAATCCAAGATCCGGCAGCGCAATGCCGAGATGGATGCCAAGGAGGCCCAGGACCGCTGATCGCGCACCCTGGTTGTCCGGACGAAGCCCTGCCACATCACGTGCGGCAGGGCTTCGTGGTCTCAGGACTCCAGCGGGACCTTGGTGTTGACGTATTCCGGCACCTCCGCCAGTGGGAGGCTGCGCACCTGCTCGCGGGTCGGCCCCTGGCGCTTGGGTAGCGGCTCCAGGGATTGCGGTTGACCGCTCTGCAGGGCGCGCTCGATGGCCGCCAGCACGCGCACGTCGCGCCAGCCCTCCTCCCCATCCATCTCCGGCTGGCGATCCTGAAGAATGCAATCTGAGAAATAGGCCGTCTCGCCGCCGAAATGATCCACCACCGGCGCCTTGAACTCTGCTGTCTCCCCCTCCACGGTCAGGCGATAGCCGATGGCGACGCCTTCGCCGAAACCGAAGCACGGTGAAGCCTCGATCTCGCCCTTGCGACCCACCAGCTGGAAGCGCTCGGTGTTGGGGCCGCTGAAGCTGACGGAAAACGTCGCCAGCCGCTCCTCGGGAAAGCGCAAGGTCACGGTCACGGCATCCCAGGTGGTGATGTCGCGCCCGGGTGTCTGCACCCCGACAGCACTGACTTCGATGGGCTCGTCACCAAAGAGCGACCGCACGGCATTGAGTGGATAGGGCCCCATGTCGGTGACGGGGCCGGCCCAGAAACCGCTCTGGGCGCGGTGGTTGGCCGTGTCGACCGGCTGGGTGAAGGTCGAGGTGAACAGGCGCGGATCGCCGATCTCGCCGTTGCGCACCCGCTCGATCATTTCCACCGTGCCCGGCTCGCAGTGCAGTCGATAGGCGATCATCAACTTGGCCCCGGAGCGCGCAGCCGCGGCGTTGATCGCCAGGCATTCTTCCTCGCTGATCGCCATGGGCTTTTCCAGCAGGACGTGAATGCCGGCGTCCAGCGCCGGTACCGCGAACTCCAGATGGCGAAAGTTGGGCGTGGCCAGGTAGATCGCATCGATCTCGCCGGAAGACAGCAGCGCCGGGAATTCTTCGTAGGTATAGCTCTTGAGACCGTACTTGGCGGCCAGATCGCGCGCCTTGACGGGATCGCCGGTAACCAGGGCGGTCATCTCGGAATTGCTGGTCTGGCCAACCCCGGGCATGAAGGCGCCCTGGGAAATCCAGCCACCGCCTACCACTGCATAACGAATCTTGCCTGTCGCACTGGGCATGGAACGCTCCCGAATCCGGGCAGACGTTGTGTCCGCCACCTGAACTGTCGGCAAGCGTTGCGGCGATGAAGTTCCGGGCCGGTGTTCAGTACCGACCACCTGGCAGCAACGGACTAGCGCCGAAAGCGCAATTGGACCTCCGCCCCTTCGAAGTCGTCGCTGCGATCCCGACTGATCACCCGACCGCCCAATTCGAAACGACCGGGGTCGCCCTCCTTGCGAAACAGCTGTGGCAGCAGCCCCGCCTCGGCGACGTTGTTGTCGGTCTTGCCTGCGCCCAGTCGGCGAGCGCTCGCCGACTGGGACGCAGCCGCTTCACCGGGCACGCTGAGGTCGAGCGGATGGGCGACAGCCGGGGCCGGCTTGGGCACGGCAGGCTTCTTGAGATGGCTGTTCCTGGCCAGGTCCTGTTTCTTGGGCGGCGGTGCAGGCAGCACGAAGGCCCTGGTCGGGAGCGGGTCCAGGCGGTAGGCGCGCAGATCGGCGGCGCTGCTCTGGGGATCGGTTGCCACCGATGGCTTCGGCGCTTCTGGCGCTGGAGCCGCTGTAGGAGGCGCCTTGGCCGTGACGGGCGGTGACTCGTTATCGCAGCCCGCCAACAGCAGGGTTACGGCCAGCGCCGTCGTTGCCAGGTATCCACGCATGGGGCCCACCACACTCAGGGTGTCGCTCCCGGAGCAAAGCACCGGGCGCGATAGGGGTCAGTCTCTACAACCGACTCCGCTGCCCTACAGCGGGTTCCAGGCGTGCCGCTAGGCGGCCAGGCTTTCCTGGCAGAGCTGACGGGCGAGCAGCCCGAGGGTCATCAGCGCCCGCTGGGCATCGCGCCCCCAGGGCAGACCGCAATTGAGGCGGATGCAGTGATTGAACTGGTCGGTGTTGCTGAAGATCATGCCAGGCGCGATGCTCACCCCCTGATCCAGGGCGCGCTGGTGCAGCAGACGGGTGTCCACCCGCACCGGCAGGCTGACCCAGAGGATGAAGCCGCCATTGGGCCGACTCATCTGGGTACCCTCGGGAAAGTGCTCCTGGATCGCCAGCTGGAAGGCGGTCATGTTGCGTCGGTATTCCTGGCGGATGGCCCGCAGGTGGCGGTCATAGCCGCCGTTCTCCAGATAGGCGGAGACGCCCATCTGGGTCACGCTGCAGGCGGAATGGGTGGTAAAGGTCTGCAGGCGGCAGATGTCTTCCTGGTAGGGCCCGGCCACCACCCAGCCAATGCGGACGCCCGGCGAAATGGTCTTGGAAAAGCTCGAGCAGTAGATGACCCGACCCTGCTTGTCGAGCGCCTTGAGCGCCTTGGAGCCGCTGTCGTAGGTCAGCTCGCCATAGATGTCGTCCTCGACGATGACGATGTTGCGCTCGGCCGCCAGCCTGAGCAGCTGCTTCTGCCGCGCCTCCGGCATGCTGCCCCCCAGTGGATTGCTCAGGCGCGCGGCCACCACCAGGGCCTTGACCGGCCACTGGCTCGCGGCCAGCTGCAGCGCCTCAACGCTGAGCCCGGTTTCCGGATCGCAGGGGATCTCGATCACCTTGAGCCCCAGCACCTCGGCTAGCTGCAGCAGCCCGTAGTAGGACGGCGATTCGGTGGCGATCAGATCGCCCGGCTTGGTCAGCACCCGCAGCGACATCTGCAGCGCATCCACGCAGCCATGGGTGATCACCACCTCTTCCGGACCCACCACCACCCCCGCATCGCGCAGGCGGATGGCCACCTGGCGGCGCAGGGGCTCGTAGCCCGGACTGTGCAGATAGGAAAAGGCTGCGCGGGCCTGGAAGCGCGTCACCTTGGACAGTTGCTGGTGCAGGGCCCGCAAGGGCAGGTAGTCGGGCTGGGGGACAGCCATGCCGAGGGGCACCACGCCTTCCCGCCGCGATTCCGCCAGCACCTGGTTGATGATGCCCGCGCGGGTCACCAGGCTGGGCCGTTCCACCGTGGCGATGTCCGGCGTCGGCGCGGTCAGCGCCGGGGTCTGGTGCACATAGAAGCCCGACTGCGGCCGGGCCCGGATCAGCCCCTGGTCTTCCAGGGTGGCATAGGCCTGCAGCACGCTGGCATGGCTTACGCCCAACTGCTGACTCAGCTTGCGCACCGACGGCACCCGTTCGCCGGGCTTGTAGACCCCCGTGCGGATGTCGTTCGCCAGTTGCTGGGCGATGCGCTGGTAGAGCAACAGATTGGTCATGGCGTCTTCCTGGACGAAAGCGGAACAGTAGCAGGCTACCCTGAAGGTATACCGGTACAGCTAGGCCTGACCTTAACCCTTCCCTTCCCGGGGCGGCAATGTCCAAAAACGACAGGGAACCGGCGCATCCCTCCTTGACGTCAGAGGCCTTGCCGCGCCCATGAAAAAGCCCGCCAAAGGGCGGGCTCTTGCACGGGGGTGGGCCTCAGATGGCCTTTTCCAGCTCGGGGATCAATTCGAACAGGTCACCCACCAGGCCGTAGTCGGCCACCTGGAAGATCGGCGCCTCCTCGTCCTTGTTGATGGCGACGATCACCTTGGAATCCTTCATGCCCGCCAGGTGCTGGATGGCCCCGGAGATGCCGACGGCGATGTACAGCTGCGGCGCGACGATCTTGCCGGTCTGGCCGACCTGCATGTCGTTGGGCACGAAGCCGGCGTCCACCGCGGCGCGCGAGGCACCCACCGCCGCGCCCAGCTTGTCGGCCAGGGCGTAGAGGATCTTGAAGTTGTCACCGTTCTGCAGACCGCGACCACCGGAGACCACCACCTTGGCGGCGCCCAGCTCGGGCCGGTCGGACTTGGCCAGCTCTTCGCCGACGAAGCTGGAGATGCCGGCATCCTTGACCAGGCCCACGGCTTCGATGGCGGCGGAACCGCCCTCGGCGGCGACCGGATCGAAACCGGTGGCGCGCACGGTGATCACCTTGATCGGCGCCGTGGAGCGCACGGTGGCGATGGCGTTGCCGGCATAGATCGGCCGCTTGAAGGTGTCGGCGGATTCGACGGCGATGATCTCGGAGATCTGGTCGACGTCCAGCAGCGCGGCGACGCGCGGCAGGAAGTTCTTGCCATTGGTGCTGGCAGCGGCCAGGACATGGCTGTAGTTGGCAGCCAGCTCGACCACCAGCGGCGCGACGTTTTCCGGCAGCTGGTGAGCATAGGCGGCGTTGTCGGCCAGCAGCACCTTGCCGACGCCGGCGAGCTTGGCGGCGGCGTCGGCGACCGGCTGGGCATTCTGGCCGGCGACCAGCACATGGATGTCGCCGCCGATGGCCTGGGCCGCGGCAACGGTGTTCAGGGTAGCGCCGAAGAGGTTGGCGTTGTCGTGGTCGGCAATGACGAGAATGGCCATCAGATCACCTTAGCTTCGTTCTTGAGTTTTTCGACCAGCTCGGCCACGGACTTGACCTTGATGCCCGCCTGACGACCCGCCGGAGCTTCCACCTTGACCACCTCGTAGGAGGCTTTCACCGCCACGCCCAGGGCGTCCGGGGTCAGGGTTTCCAGCGGCTTCTTCTTGGCCTTCATGATGTTGGGCAGCGAGGCGTAGCGCGGCTCGTTGAGGCGCAGGTCGGTGGTCACCACCGCCGGCAGCTTGAGCGCCACGGTCTGCAGACCGCCATCGATCTCGCGAGTCACGTTGAGGCCGTCGGCGGCCTGCTCCACCTTGGAGGCGAAGGTGCCCTGGGCGAAGCCGGTCAGAGCGGCCAGCATCTGGCCGGTCTGGTTGTTGTCGCTGTCGATGGCCTGCTTGCCGAGGATCACCAGCTGCGGCTGTTCCTTGTCCACCACGGCCTTGAGCAGCTTGGCGGTGGTCAGCGACGACAGCTCGGCGGTGCCGGTGTCGATCAGCACGGCGCGATCGGCGCCCAGTGCCAGGGCGGTACGCAGTTGTTCCTGCGCCTGGGCGGGACCCGCGGTCACGACCACGATCTCGCTGGCGATACCCTTTTCCTTCAGGCGCACCGCTTCTTCCACGGCGATCTCGCAGAAGGGGTTCATGGACATCTTGACGTTGGCCAGGTCGACACCGGTCTGGTCGGCCTTGACGCGGACCTTGACGTTGTAGTCCACCACGCGTTTGACAGCTACGAGAACCTTCATGAATCCCTCGATTTATTCTGGTGAATAAACAGGACGCCAAGGCGGCCTTGCGTTGGACACGACCCCTGTCGGTCCACACCGTGTTGCAAATCCTTCTTATGTTGACCTCCACGGCAGCAGGGGTCAACGCGACAGTCCGTCAGGGGCCAGTAACTCCCGAGTCTAACAGGCTTGCAGAAAATTTAAACAAACGTTTGAATGGGTGCCAGGGAGCACGCCGGATATAATGAAGTCTTTTGTTGCACCCCTACATAAATAACCAGATCGTGAGTTTTGCCTGAGGAGAGTGAGCCGTGGAACGCGAATACATGGAATTCGACGTTGTGATCGTCGGGGCCGGCCCCGCGGGCCTGTCCGCGGCCTGTCGCCTCAAGCAGCAGGCGGCCGAAAACGGCCAGGAGATCAGTGTCTGCGTGGTCGAGAAAGGCTCCGAGGTCGGTGCCCACATTCTCTCCGGCGCCGTCTTCGAACCCCGCGCCCTGGACGAGCTCTTTCCCAACTGGAAGGAACTCGGCGCGCCCCTGAACACCCCGGTCAAACGCGACGATATCTACCTGCTCAAGGGTGATCGCCAGGCGACCAAGGTGCCGAATTTCTTCGTGCCCAAGCCCATGCACAACGAGGGCAACTACATCATTTCCCTGGGCAATCTCTGCCGCTGGCTGGGCCAGCAGGCCGAAGCCCTGGGCGTGGAGATCTATCCGGGCTTCGCTGCCCAGGAGCCGCTGATCGATGAGCAGGGCGTGGTGCGCGGCATCATCACCGGAGACCTGGGCGTGGATCGCGAAGGCCAGCCCAAGGAGGGGGTCTACACCCCCGGCATGGAACTGCGCGGCAAGTACACCCTGTTCGCCGAAGGCTGCCGGGGCCATCTGGGCAAGCAGCTGGGCCAGAGATTCAAGCTCGGCGAAGGCGCCGATCCGCAGCACTACGGCATCGGCATCAAGGAACTGTGGGAGATCGATCCGGCCAGGCACGAGCAGGGTCTGGTGATCCATACCTCCGGCTGGCCGCTGGACAAGGAGAACCCGGGCGGTTCCTTCCTCTATCACCTGGAAGACAACCAGGTGGTGGTCGGCCTGATCGTCGACCTGGCCTACAGCAATCCGCACCTCTCGCCCTATGACGAATTCCAGCGCTACAAGCACCACCCGGTGGTGGCCCAGTACCTGGAAGGTGGCAAGCGCGTCTCCTACGGCGCCCGTGCCCTGGTCAAGGGCGGCCTGAATTCCCTGCCGAAGATGGTCTTCCCCGGTGGCGCCCTGATCGGCTGCGACCTGGGCACCCTCAATCCGGCCAAGATCAAGGGCAGCCACACCGCCATGAAGTCCGGCATGCTCGCCGCCGACGCCATCGTCGCCGCCCTGGCGGCCGGTCGCGAAGGCGACGAACTCCAGGGTTACGTCGATGGCTTCAAGGGCAGCTGGGTGCAGGAAGAACTGCACGCCAGCCGCAACTTCGGTCCGGCCATGCACAAGTTCGGTCCGCTACTGGGCCCGGCCTTCGCCTTCGTCGAGCACAACCTGCTGGGTGGCGCCCTGCCCTTCACCCTGCACGATCGACGCATGGACCACACCTGCCTGAAGAAGGTCGACGAGGCGCCGCGCATCAGCTATCCCAAGCCGGATGGCAAGCTGAGCTTCGACAAGCTGTCCTCGGTGTTCCTCTCCAACACCAACCACGAGGAAGACCAGCCGGTTCACCTGAAGCTCAGGGATCCCTCGATCCCCATCGCGCAGAACCTGCCGCTGTACGACGAACCCGCCCAGCGCTACTGCCCGGCCGGGGTCTACGAGGTGGTCCGCGACGGCGGCGAGCCGCGCTTCCAGATCAATGCCCAGAACTGCGTCCACTGCAAGACCTGCGACATCAAGGACCCGGCGCAGAACATCACCTGGGTGGCGCCGGAAGGCAGCGGTGGTCCCAACTACCCCAACATGTAAGCGTAAAAAAAGGGCCCCTCGGGGCCCTTTCTCTATTCAGCGGGCGCGACGGGAAAGAAGCTGCCGCGACTCCAGAGGCCGAGCCAGGAGCGGCCCTCGTGGGTGCCCTCCTCGACCCTTTCCATCAGCCGATAGAACACCGCCCGGTTGAGCCGCGCCTCCAGACCGCCGCGCACTCGCACATAGGGCGCCGGCTGGTCATCCTGCTCGGCGAAGCGCAGCGGATGCTCGGCATCGACGGCGACCCTGTCACCCACATTGGTAAGGAAATCGAGCGCCTGGTCTGTTCCGTCGCCACGCCATTCGACATCCACGGCCAGAAAGGGCACATCCTCGACCTGGATGCCCACGCACTCCACCGGCGTCACCAGTACATAGCGCTCGGGATCGCGGCGCAGGATGGTGGAAAACAGCCGTACCATGGCCGGGCGGGTGATGGGCGTGCCCTGGTGATACCAGGTGCCGTCCCGGGCGATGCGCATGTCGATGTCGCCGCAGAACGGCGGATGCCAGAGCTCCACGGGCGGCAGCTTGCCGTCCTCAGCGACTGGCAGCTGCGCCAGCAGATTCCGCGTCACGTCAACCTGGGTCACGCCCTTCTCCTCTACCGGGAGCCCAAACCAAGCAGGCGTTGGGCATATTCGTTGAGCGCCGGTCCGAGCAGGTCTTCCGGGCGCTCGTCATAGAACGTCAGGAAGCCGCCACGACTGCGGATCCGCGCCGTGTCCACCAGGCGGAAGGTAGCGGTCTCCACCAGCATCATCTGCACGACGCTGCGATCGCGCCCGACCCGGCCGATGTCGTCCTGGTCTTCCCATTCCTCCCAGGTGCCGATGCGGTCGTCTGCGCCGGCGAAGCGGGTATAGAGCACATAGTGGGCCCCGAGCTGGCGGGCCTTGGCCATGGCCTCGTCGAAACCCTCCGGTTTGTCTGCTCTCCTTACCCGCGGAAAGTACTCCACAAAGCCTTTGAAGGCCTCTTCCGCCACCACGTTCGGGCGGGCATAGGGATGGCCCACGGGCACGAAGGCACCCTGGGCTATGTAGATGTAGGAGTCGGCCTGTAGCCGAAAGTTGTTCAGCCGCTGGGTCTTGCTGTAGTCGAGCAGCCCCGCGTCGCGCAGGTGGTACTCGACACCGGACGCCATGTCGCTGACGTTCATGCAGCCGCCCAGGCAGGCCAGCAGCACGGAAATGAATAGAAAACGCAGTTTGACCATGAAGAGCAGACCCCTGTCCGGCGCCAAGTTGTCGTCGATACAGGGGCCTTAGCAGCTTTCGCGCCAGTTCGAGGCGCAGCCGGTAGATCAGCCGCCGATGATCTTCATCACGGTCACGCCCCCCGAGAAGGCCACCTCCTGCTTGTCGCCCAGGGCCTTGACCAGCAGCCGCTGCAGCGCTGGCAATGCCAGGTGACGCGGCTTGTCCAGCAGATCGCCGACATAGTGGCGGTTGCTCGACGACAGGCAGCCGTGCAGCCAGCCGGTGGACGACAGGCGCAGCCGCGAGCAGGTCCGGCAGAAGGGCACGCTTTCGTTGGCGATGACGCCGAAGTGCCCGCCCGACTCGACGCGATAGCGCAGCGCCGTGGAATCCACCGGCGCATCGGCCTGCACATAGGCATGGCGCGAACCTATGATCTCCAGCAATTCGGCCAGGGGCACCAGCTGGTTGTTGAAGGTCGCGGGATTCTTGGCCAGGTGCCCCATGCGCATCAGCTCGATGAATCTCAGCTCGAAACCCCGCTCCAGGCAATAGTCCAGCAGCGGCAGCACCTGGTCGAGATTCTGGCCACGCAGGGGCACCATGTTGAGCTTGATCTTGAGACCGGCGGCCCGGGCCGCTTCCAGTCCGGCCAGCACCGTGGCCAGATCGCCCCCCCGCGCCAGACGCGGAAAGGCTGCGGCATCGAGGGTGTCGAGGGAAACGTTGAGGCGACGGATACCATGGTCGATGAGGAAATCCAGCTTGCGTGGCAGCAGCTGACCGTTGGTGGTCAGGCTGATGTCCTTGAGGCCGAGCTGGGAGACCCGGGCGAGAAAGGGTTCCAGCCGCGGCGTGACCAGGGGTTCGCCCCCGGTGATGCGCAGCCGTTCGATACCGGCGGCATCGATGAGGTATTCCACACCCCGGGCCATGGTTTCGGCACTGAGTTCGTCCTGCGCCGCCACGAGCCGCTTGCCGTCGGGCACGCAGTACGTACAGGCATAGTTGCAGGCCGCCGTGAGGCTGATCCGCAAGTTGCGAAACGCCCTACCCTGGCGGTCAACGATCATCTTGGGGGTACTCCAGTGGGACAAGAGAAAAGGGATGGCGCGGCATCCCTTGCCTCTATCGGACCCTAGGATCGGACAGGCGTTTCGACGTCTCGCTTGCGGCGGTTGCCCATGCGCACGCCGATCTCCATGAGGAACTGGAAGAAACCTTCCTGATCCTCCAGCACGTCGCGCCAGAACGGCGAATGGTAAAGGGCCACGGCCCCGTGCACCAGCGCCCAGGCGGCGCAGTAATGGAAATAGGGCGGTACGTCCTCGAGCTTGCCTTCGTCGATCCGGCCTTCGATCAGACTGGTCAGCCGCTGGAAGTTCGAGGTGCGGATGCTGTGCAGCTGCTCGACCAGTTCGGGCACCTGACGCGTCTTGACCACCTTCTCCTCGAGTCGATCGAACAGGCGATAGCGCTGCGGATCGCTCATGCGGAATTCGAAATAGGCGCGGGAGAGCGCTTCGCGGTCGCGGGCGACGTTGTCCGACTGGAACAGCTCGGCCAGGTCCCGCTCGTAATCCAGCATCAGGCGCAGATAGATCTCGGCCTTGGAATTGAAGTGCTTGTAGATGGTGCCTTTGCCGATACCGACCGCCTCGGCGATCATCTCGACGGTGACGCTGTCTTCTCCTTCGGAGAGAAACAGCTGCAGGGCGGTATCGAGGATTTCCTGTTCGCGGCGACGGAACTCGCGGACTTTGCGGGATTCTTTCTGCATGGCAGCCCACTTGTTGTTTTGAAAAGGGATAGGGCCTTCGAATCGCCAGTCACCCCTCGGCATACCGGCACTTCGTCACACCTTGGACGAGCTGCACCGAAAGCATCGGTGAACCGCGCGGGCGCGCCCCTTATTATGCCCCATCACACCCAGATTGTACGGATCGAGTCAATGTCTTCCTGGAAGCACGAATTCCCTCAGGCCTACGCCATGAGATACCTCAACCACGCGGCCGTGGCCCCGTGGCCCAAGCGCGCTGCGCAGGCCGTCACCGAATTCGCCGCCGAAAACTGCCAATACGGCGCGCGCAACTATCCGACCTGGCTGGTCATGGAACAGCGCCTGCGCGATCGCCTGACCCGCCTGCTCAATGCGCCGTCCAGCAGCGACATCGCCCTGGTGAAGAACACCTCGGAAGCGCTCTCCTTCGTTGCCTTCGGCCTGGATTGGCAGAGCGGCGACCAGGTGGTGATCAGCGATGAGGAGTTCCCCTCCAACAGGGTGGTCTGGGAAGCCCTGGCCCGCTTTGGCGTCGAGGTGGTGGAAGTCAGCCTGGGTGACACTCCCGAGGCTAATCTGCTGGCTGCCTGCGGCCCGCGCACCCGACTCATGGCCATCAGCGCCGTGCAGTACGCCAGCGGCCTGCGCCTGGACCTGCCCCAGCTGGGCCAGGGCTGCGACGCCAAGGGCGTGCTGCTGTGTGTAGACGCCATCCAGCAACTGGGCGCCCTGCCCTTCGATGCCCAGGCCTGCAACTGCGCCTTCGCCATGGCCGACGGTCACAAGTGGATGCTCGGCCCGGAAGGCCTGGGCGTCTTCTATTGCCGCGCCGATCTGCGCGAGCAGCTGAAGCTGCACGAGTACGGCTGGCACATGCTGGACAACGCCGGCGACTACAGCCAGCGCGAATGGCAACCGGCCAGCACGGCGATGCGCTTCGAGTGCGGCAGCCCCAACATGCTCGGCGCCGTCGCCCTGGAGGCGAGTCTGTCACTGCTGGAGGATGCCGGCATGGAACAGGTGGGCAAGGACCTGCTGGCGCGGATCGAGCTGCTCGACAGCCATATCCGCCGCCTGCCCGGTGCCGTCCTGCATTCGCCGGCCAACGTCGAGCGGCGCTCGGGCATCCTCACCTTCTCGCTCGAGGGCTGGGACAACCGCCAACTGTTCGAACGTCTCAAGACCGCCGACGTGGTCTGCGCCCAGCGGGGTCCGGGCATCCGCCTGTCGCCCCATTTCTATACCAGCGAGCACGTACTCGAGCAAACGCTGGATCTGGTCGGGGCACTGGCGCGCTTCTAGGGACCTGAAAGGCTCGGGATAGCCAGTGTCGGGCCAGCGCTATTCCAAAACTGTTTAAAAAACGTCCAATCCCGACTGGACCTTTTTCCGAGCTGACCAATACTCAAGTGACTGGTCGCGTCGACCCCCGCGGCGCGGGCCAGGCAGGCGGCTCTCCGTCCAGGCGAACCGCTGGTCCGGCCCGGGTATCCCAAGATACCCGGGCCATTTTTTTGCCTAGAGGATGGCGCGCGGAAACAGCCGCCGGAAGTTGGCCGTGGTCTGCTCGGCCAGGGTCTCCAGACTGACGCCTCGCACGTCGGCCAGGCACTGGGCGACCTCGACCACGAATTGCGGCAGATTGGCCTTGCCGCGGTGGGGCACCGGCGCCAGATAGGGCGAATCGGTTTCCACCAGCAGGCGATCGGCCGGCACCTGGCGCGCGACATCGCGCAGGTCGGCGGCGTTGCGGAAGGTCAGGATGCCGGAAAAGGAGATGTAGAAGCCCAGGTCCAGGGCAGCCTTGGCCGTCGCCCAATCCTCGGTGAAGCAGTGCAGCACCCCGGCGCCTGGCAGGTCAGCGGCGCCCAGCATGGCCAGGGTGTCGGCCCGCGCTTCGCGGGTATGGATCACCAGGGGCAGCGCCGTGCGGCGGGCCGCCTCCAGGTGCAGGGCGAAGGAGCGCTGCTGGATCTCGGCGGTGTCCGGCTGATAGTGATAGTCCAGCCCGGTCTCGCCGATGGCGGCGACGCGGGGATGAGCCAGCCGCGCCAGCAGCCAGTCGAGATCGATGGCACTGCCCTGGGCCGCGTCCAGCGGGTGGATGCCCACCGCGCAGTGGACGTCGGCATAGCGTTCGGCCAGGGCCTGCACCGTGGGAGCGTTGCCGGCATCGACGCCGATGCAGAGGAACTGGCTGACGCCCCGGGCGCGCGCGGCATCCAGCGCTGCGTCCAGGGAGCCGTCGTGAAGGGATAGATCGAGTCGATCCAGGTGACAGTGGGAGTCGACGAAGTGCACGGGAAATAGCCTTGAATCAGCAGCGACGCCCCGCCCCGAGCGGGACGGCGCAGGCATCACATGGTATGGGTGGGACGGTCCGACTTCAGCGAGCCGGCCAGATAGGTTTCGATCTTGTTGCGCGCGGTATTGTCGCCTTCGTTGAACTGCACACCGACTCCGGCGGCTCTATTGCCCTGGGCGCCCTTGGGGGTGATCCAGACGACCTTGCCGGCGACCGGGATCTTGTCCGGCTCGTCCATCAGGTTGAGCAGCATGAAGACCTCGTCGCCGAGCTTGTAGGTCTTGCCCGTCGGAATGAACAGGCCACCGTTGCGGATGAAGGGCATGTAGGCGGCATAGAGCACCGACTTGTCCTTGATGGTGAGGGACAGGATGCCATTACGGGGGCCCAGGTTCTGCGGCAAACTCATGAGATTCTCTCGAGACAGGCAAGACGAACGCGCGGATCGCTAGCGCCCGGGCACCAGGCCGGCCCAGCGGATCAACAGCGATTCCAGCAACAATACGCGGTTGAGGTTGGCTTTGCCCAGCACCTTCTGCCGCTCGGCATGCAGCCATTCCTGCAGGGCCAGCACCGTCTGCGGCGCGCTCTTCTCGGCCAGATAACCCAGTACCTTGGCCATGTCCGGTGCGGCTTCGACATCGGCACCACCCCACTGCTGGCGCAGGACGCCGTGGGTCCATTCACAGAACCAGTCGAGCAGCAGCGGCAGCGGCACGGCGTTCCAGCTCTCGGCCAGCTGACTGGGCGCCGCCTGGCGCTTGAGCAGGCGCTTCACCCCCTCCACCACCAGGGCCCGGCGGGCGAGCACGTCCTCGCCATGCAGGCGCAGGGCCGCCAACGGCGAGCCGCCGGCCAGCACCAGCAACTGGATGCGGATCTCCTCCTCAAGGTCCGGCAGGCGCTCGCCCAGCCAGGCGAGACTCTCGGCGCGCGAGGGCACCGGACAGGCCTGCTGCACGCAGCGGCTGCGCACGGTGGGCAGCAGGCGACTCGGCTGGTGACTCACCAGCAGCAGCACCGTAGCGCCCGAGGGCTCCTCCAGACTCTTGAGCAGGGCGTTGGCGGCATTGAGGTTCATCGCCTCGACCGGCTCCAGCAGGATCAGCTTGCGCCCGCCCAGCTGGGCGGTCTGGGTGACGAAGTCCACCAGGCCGCGGATCTGATCGACACGGATGGGCTTCTCGGCCTCTTCCGGCTGGATCACGCAATAATCGGGATGGGTCCCGGCCCTGAGCAGGGAACAGGCCTTGCACTGGCCGCAGGCGGCATCGCCCTGGGGCGCCTGGCACAGCAGCAGGGCGGCCAGGCGTTCCGCCAGATCACGCTTGCCGATGCCGCGCGGGCCATGCAGCAGATAGGCATGGGGATGCTGCCGCCGGGGCGAGATCCGCGCCCAAAGGTCCTGCTGCCAGGGATAGACGTCAGCCACCGAGCGTCGGCTCCAGGGTGGCGACCAGGGCGCGCAGCTCCGCCTGTACCTCGGCGAGACTGCGCGAGGCATCGATCAGGCGATAGCGGGCCGGCACGGCCCGGGCGCGATCCAGATAGGTCTGGCGCACCGCCTCGAAGAAGGCACGCTGCTCCTGTTCGAACCGGTCCAGGGCACCACGGCGGGCGGCACGGGCCAGGCCGATGTCCACCGGCAGGTCGAACACCAGGGTCAGATCGGGTTGCAGGTCGCCCAGCACGAAGGCCTCCAGGGTAGCGATGCGCTCGACGGGTACGCCGCGGCCGCCGCCCTGGTAGGCATAGGTCGCATCGACGAAGCGATCGCAGAGCACCAGGGCACCCCGCGCCAGGGCGGGCCGGATGACCTGGGCCAGGTGCTGGGCGCGCGCGGCGAACATCAGCAGCAATTCGGTATCCACGGCCATCGGCTCGGCCGCTGGCGCCAGCAGGATCTCGCGGATGCGCTCGGCCAGCGGCGTACCACCCGGCTCGCGGGTCAGCACCACCTCGCGCCCGCTGGCGCTAAGAAGTTCGGCGAGATAGTCGCGGTTGGTGCTCTTGCCCGCACCCTCGGGACCTTCGAGGGTGATGAACAGACCGTTTGCCGTCATGGGGTTTCCTTGGTTTCGGACGTCTGCGGAGCGGGACTGGAGCGATAGTCGGCACGTCGCTTGAGCTGGAAGTCGCGGACCGCCTGGTTGTGCGCCTCCAGGTCCTTGGAAAAGACATGGCTGCCGTCGCCACGGGCGACGAAGTACAGGCTGTCACCCTCCTTGGGATGCAGCGCCGCATGAATGGCCTCGCGACCGGGCATGGCGATGGGTGTCGGCGGCAGTCCCGCGTTGAGATAGGTATTGTAGGGCGAGGGCTCGCGCAGATCGGCGCGGGTGATCCGGCCGTTATAGCGGTCGCCCATGCCATAGATCACGGTGGGATCGGTCTGCAGCAGCATGCCGGCCGCCAGTCGCCGGACAAAGACCCCGGCGATCTCGTCGCGCTCTTCGGGGACGCCCGTTTCCTTTTCCACCAGCGAGGCCATGATCAGCGCCTGGTAGGCGTCCTTGTAGGGCACCGCGGGATCACGCGCCTGCCATTCCTGATCGAGCACGGACTGCAGCCGCTGATTGGCCTGGCGCAACAGGTCGGATTCGCGCTGGCCCTTCACATAGCGATAGGTATCCGGAAAGAAACGTCCCTCGGGGTGCTGGCCGTCCAGCCCCAGGCGTTTCATCAGGGCCGCATCGTCCAGCTCGGCGGTGTCGTGGTCGAGCTTGGGCTGGCGCGCCAGCGCAGCGCGAACCTGGCGGATATTCCAGCCCTCCACCAGGGTGAGGCCGTATTGCACCACCTCGCCCTTGCGCCAGAGGCTGAACAATTGCTCCACCGTCATGCCCGGGGTCAGACGGTATTCGCCGCTGTGCAGCGTCTGCCCGGCCAGATTGAAGCGCCAGTACAGGCGCAGCCAGAAGGCGCCGTCGAGTACGCCCTGCTCTTCCAGGCGCAGCAGACTGCCGCCCGGGGTCCCGCCCTTGGGGATCTCGATCAGTTGCTCGCCGTCGACTTTCAGCGGCTGAATCAGTGCCTGGTGCTGGCGCCAACCGGCCAGGACCAGCAGCAGGCCACCGGCGGCCAATACCGCCGTAAGCAGAGCTCTCGCCTTGCGCATCGGCTATTCCAGAATCTCGTTTATCGAACCTTGCAGTTTACGGGTCACCGGCCCCACGGACCAGTTCGCGGCTGCGTACCGGCGCACGGGCCAGATACCGTATTGGCTGTTGCAGAGGAAAACTTCGTCGGCACCGAGCAGATCGTCCAGCGCCAGCGGCCGGACCTCGCTCTGGATGCCTGCCTGAGCGGCGAGGTCGAGCAGCAGACCGCGCAGCACCCCGGCCACGCCACAGCGATCGAGCGCGGGGGTCTGCAGCCGCCCCGCGCAGACCAGGAACAGATTGCTGAACACCCCTTCGATCGGCCGGCCGTCCTGATCCAGCATCAGGCCTTCGGCATAGTCGGTGCTGGTCCATTCCCCGCGCGCCAGGACCTGTTCGAGTCGATTCATGTGCTTGAGCCCGGCCAGCAACGGCTGGGTAGCCAGGCGCGTCGCGCAGGGATAGAGGGCGATGCCCTCGATCGCGTGCGCCGGTGGGTAGGCCGGCGTGGGCGAGGCCAGCAGCAGGCGCCGCACCTCGGGTTCGGCCGGCGGGGCGTAACCGCGCAGGCCATCGCCGCGGGTGTACAGCAGCTTGGCGACGCCCTCCCCCAGCAGCGCCGCATAGGCGCGGACTTCAACCTCAAGCTGAGCGAGGTCGCAGGGAATGCGCAGCCGCTGGCAACCGGTGGCCAGCCGCTGCAGATGACGGTCGAGCAGACGCGGCTGGCCCCGGCGTACCGCGATGGTCTCGAACAGCCCATCGCCATAGGCCAGACCTCGATCGCGTTGCAGACCAGGGTCCAGCGGTTGGCCGTTGAGCCAGTCCTGGATCAAGCCTCGAAGCGCCGGAACACCAGACTGCCGTTGGTGCCACCGAAGCCGAACGAATTGGACAGGGCCACTTCGATGGGCCGCTGCCGCGCCTCGTGGGGCACGAAGTCCAGATCGCAGCCGTCGCTGGGATTGTCCAGATTGATGGTGGGCGGCGCCACCTGGTCGCGCAGGGCGAGCACCGTGAAGATGGCTTCCACCGCGCCCGCGGCGCCCAGCAGGTGACCGGTCATGGACTTGGTGGAGCTCACGCTCAGACGCTTGGCCTGCTCGCCGAACACCTGCTTCAAGGCCGCCACCTCGGCCAGGTCGCCGGCCGGCGTGGAGGTGCCATGGGCGTTGACGTAGTCGACCGCTTCCGGCGCTATACCGGCATCCTTGAGCGTCGCTCTCATGCAGCGAGCGGCGCCCGCGCCGTCTTCCGGCGGGGCGGTCATGTGGAAGGCGTCGGCGCTCATGCCGAAGCCGATCAGCTCGGCATAGATGCGGGCGCCCCGCGCCTTGGCGTGCTCGTAGTCTTCCAGCACCAGGGCGCCGGCACCGTCGGACAGCACGAAGCCATCGCGATCGCGATCCCAGGGACGGCTGGCGCGGGTCGGATCGTCATTGCGGGTCGACAGGGCACGCGCCGCGCCGAAGCCACCCAGACCCAGACCCGAGGTCGCCATCTCCGAACCGCCGGCGACCATGACGTCGGCCTCGCCATAGGCGATGTTGCGCGCCGCCATGCCGATGCAGTGCGTTGCCGTGGTACAGGCGGTGGCGATGGAGTAATTGGGGCCCTGCAGACCCAGATGGATCGACAGGAAGCCGGACACCATGTTGATGATGGAGCCCGGTACGAAAAAGGGGGAAATACGGCGTGGACCCTGGGCGAGCAGCGACTGGCAATTCGCCTCGATATTGGTCAGTCCGCCGATGCCGGAACCCATGGCGACACCCATGCGCTCGCGATTGCCATCGTTGACCTCGAGACCGCTGTCACGCATGGCCTGGAAGCTGGCGGCGAGACCGTATTGGATGAACAGATCCAGCTTGCGGGCTTCCTTCGCGGACAGATACTGCTCCACGTCGAATCCCTTGACCGATCCGCCGATCCGCGTGCTGAAGGCAGAGACGTCCATATGCTCGATCGGCGCGATACCGCTGCGACCGGCCAGGATGCCTTCCCAGCTGCTCGCTACATCGGCGCCAAGCGGCGATACCATGCCCATACCCGTGATCACGACACGTCTACGCGACACACCCAACTCCTCTTGTCCTTCCGGGGCGGCCACCCCTCTTGAAAACAGCCGATTGCATCGATCTTGACCTTGGACCTAAAGAAAAGCCGCACGCCCTACAGGACGTGCGGCTTCTTTTGTCCGAAACTGGCGACTACTTATTGCTGGTGAGCAACGATGTAGTCGATAGCTTCCTGGACGGTGGTGATCTTCTCAGCCTGCTCGTCCGGGATTTCGGTCTCGAATTCCTCTTCCAGAGCCATCACCAGTTCGACGGTGTCAAGGGAGTCGGCGCCCAGATCCTCGACGAAGGAAGCGCTGTTGGTAACTTCCTCTTCCTTCACGCCGAGCTGCTCAGCGACGATCTTCTTAACGCGTTCTTCGATGGTGCTCATACCGTGTTCTCACTCCTAAAGGAAAAATCCGCACAACGGATTGCGCGTAAGTGTATAGAAAGGGATTTCCGTATTTCAAGCTGACGCGACATCAAGACGTATGCGCGGCCATTGCTGGTCCGACAGTTTACCAGCTTAGCGCAATAGCCGCGCGGGGGTAACGTCGGTCAGCTCATGTACATTCCGCCGTTCACGGGGATCGTGGCGCCGGTCACATAGGCCGCGCCCTCGTCCGCCAGGAAGCCGACCACCTTGGCGATCTCGTCGGCCTGACCGAGGCGGCCGGCCGGGATCTGGGTCAGCAGCGCGGTGCGCTGGGCTTCGGGCAGCTCGCGAGTCATATCGGTGTCGATGAACCCCGGGGCCACGGCATTGACGGTGATGTTGCGCGAACCCACCTCGCGGGCCAGCGCCCGGGTAAAGCCCTCGAGACCGGCCTTGGCGGCGGCATAGTTGGCCTGACCGGCGTTGCCCATGGCGCCAACCACCGAGCCGATGCTGATGATACGACCCCAGCGACCCTTGGTCATGCCCTTGAGCACGGCCTTGGAGAGACGGAACAGGCTGTTGAGGTTGGTATCGATCACGTCGAACCACTCATCGTCCTTCATCCGCAGCATCAGGTTGTCGCGGGTGATGCCGGCGTTGTTGACCAGGATCGACGGCGCGCCGAATTGCGCCTGGACCTGCTCGAGGGCGGCCGCGACGGAGGCGTTGTCGGACACGTTGAGCACCAGACCGGTACCTTCGATGCCATTGGCCTTGAGCGACTCGGCGATGCGCTGGGCGCCCGCCTCGCTGGTCGCGGTGCCGATCACCGTGGCGCCGAGCCGACCCAGTTCCAGGGCGATGGCTTGACCGATACCACGCGTGGCGCCCGTGACCAGGGCGACCTTACCTTGCAGACTCATCTCGTTTTCCTCGATTCAAAAAGCCGCGCGCGCGGCGGCGAAGGCGTCGGGGGTGTCCAGGGCCAGTGTTTCCACGCCCTTGACGCATCTCTTGTTCAGGCCGGCCAGTACCTTGCCGGGGCCGCACTCCACCAGGTGGGTGATGCCCTGGGCAGCCAGGTACTGCACGGACTCGACCCAGCGCACCGGGCTGTACAGCTGGGCCAGCAGATCCTGCTGGAGGCTGGCCAGATCGGTGTTGACGCCGGCATTGACGTTCTGCACCACCGGAATCTCCGGCTGGCTCCAGGCGCAGCCACGCACGTCCTCGGCGAAGCGCTCGGCCGCCGGACGCATCAGGTCGCAGTGGGAGGGCACGCTGACCGGCAGGGCCACGGCGCGCTTGGCACCCAAGGCCTTGCAGGCCTCGATGGCGCGCTCCACCGCAGCGGCGGCACCGGCGATCACCACCTGACCCGGGGCATTGAAGTTGACCGCGCTCACCACTTCACCCTGGGCGGCTTCGGCACAGGCGGCCAGCACCTGGGCATCTTCCAGACCCAGGATGGCGGCCATGCCGCCCTGCCCGGCGGGCACGGCTTCCTGCATCAGCTCACCGCGGCGCGCCACCAGGCGTACCGCCTCGACGAACGGCAGGCTGCCCGCGGCGACCAGCGCCGAATATTCGCCCAGGCTGTGACCGGCGACATAGGCCGGCCTGGCGCCGCCCTCGGCCAGCCACAGACGCCACAGCGCGATGGAGGCGGTCAGGATGGCGGGCTGGGTACGGTCGGTCTGGTTGAGCGACTCCTGCGGGCCCTGCTGGGTCAGCGCCCAGAGGTCATAGCCGAGGACGGCGGACGCTTCGGCGAAGGTTTCGCCGATCAGCGCGTGGTGCGTAGCCAGCTCACCCAGCATGCCCAGGGCCTGGGAACCCTGACCGGGAAAGACGAAAGCGAGAGAGGCGGACATAGGCAGGTCTCTTGTAGGTCCATTGCCGGCGAAACCGCGGTTCCGCCACTGACAGACTGAGATGTCGGTGTCGACCGGTCGGTCACACCGCTTTCAGAACCGCCAAGTTTAACCGGATCCGCCCGGGGAGATCAGTCTCCACATCGCGCAGGGAACGCTCGATGGCCTGAACGAGACCGACTTCGCCTGCCGCGCCATGGCTTTTCACCACCACCGCATTCAGGCCGAGAAAGCTCGCGCCGTTGCGCAACTCCGGATCCCAGTGGCGGAAACGCCGGGCCAGCCACGGCTGCAGCAACTGACGCTCGAGCCAGGAGGCCGTGCCGCTGCGCTCGACCAGCAGGCGCAGCAGCGCCTCTCCCGACTTGAGCACGGCATTGCCGGTGAAGCCATCGCAAACCACCACATCCGCCACCGCGGCATAGAGATCGCTGCCCTCGACGAAGCCGATGAAGTCGAAGGCCTGACTCTCGGCGAGGCGCCGTGCGGCGTCCTGGATCACCGGCGTGCCCTTGCCCGGTTCGCGACCGACATTGAGCAGCGCGACCCTTGGCCGCACCACGCCCCGGGCCTGGGCCGCACCCGCCCCCAGATAGGCGAATTGCACCAGCTGTTCGGCGGTGGTGTCGAGATTGGCGCCAAGATCCAGCAGCAGCGTCTGATGCCTGCCCTGCCCGGGCAGCGCCGACATCATGGCCGGACGATCGATGCCCGGCAGCGTGCCGAGCAGCAGGCGCGCAAGCGCCATCCACGCCCCGGTATTGCCGGCGCTCAGGCAGCCCTGGGCACGGCCTTGCTGTACCGCTTCGAGCGCGGCATGCATGGACGTACGGGTGCGACTGCGCACCACACTGGCGGGACGCTCATCGGGCCCGACGAGGCCATCGACGTATTCGAACTGCAGGCGAGCGGCAAGAGAGGCAGGCGGTGACCAGGCCGACAGGGCGTCGCGCTGACCACAGAGAAGGAGGTGTAAGGCGGGGAAACGCTCGAGGGCGTCGAGTGAAGCAGGAACAATGCAGCGGGGACCGAAGTCCCCGCCCATTGCATCGATCGCGATGACGATTTCGATCGAGAATTACTCGTCGGAACCTTTGTCGATCACTTTGCGACCGCGGTAGAAACCGTCGGGCGACACGTGGTGGCGCAGGTGAACTTCACCGGTGCTCTTTTCCACGGACAGAGCGTTCGCTTCGAGGGCGTCGTGCGAACGACGCATGTCGCGAGCGGAACGGGATTTTTTGTTCTGCTGAACAGCCATGATTTAACTCCTAAACGTTTGGGTCACGCTTCAACTGCGCAAGTACACTGAACGGGTTGGGTCGCTTTTCCTCGTCCGCCGGCTCTTCGGGCGCCTCGAAACCTTCCGGATGCTGGCAAGCACCTTCTGGATGCACGGGAATGATCGGCAGCGCGAGCAGCAGCTCTTCTTCGATCAGACTATGCAGATCCAGGGGTTCGTCACCAACCTCCAGGGCATCGTAACCCTGTGGCAAGGCATCGGCCGACTTCCCTTCCCAGAGCACGGCGAAATCGAATTCGCTGCTAATGGGAAGCACTGCCGGCTCCAGACAACGCTGGCAAATCATCTCGACCTTGGTATCCAGGACACCATGGATGACGAATTGCTTTTGTTGATCACGCCCGAAGTCGAGGACGACGGCAACCGCGCCTTCGGACTTCACGAGCTGCTCGCCGACACGCCGCATGTTCGCGAGAGGCAGCTCACCCTTGAGGGTTACGCCGCGATCCGCCAATTTGCGAGGATCGACCTGAGGTGGAATTGGCCCATTCAACATAAGCGCGCCATTATAGGGACGGCCTTACGGCTGTCAAAGGAAATTAACCCCGAAGCGACTCCGACCGACCTTTGGTCGACCTCGCCCGAGAACAAACTGATGCCTCTCATTCTACTCGCTTCCAGCTCGCCTTACCGCCGCCAATTGCTGGAAAGGCTGCACCTGCCCTTCGCCCACCAGTCGCCGGACATCGACGAGACGCCGCTATCCGGCGAGAGCCCGCGGGCGCTGGTAGAACGCCTGGCCCGAGCCAAGGCCGCCGCCCTGGCCGATCAGCGGGAGCCGACCCTTATCATCGGTTCGGATCAGGCGACTGCCATAGACGGAGAGATTCTTGGCAAGCCCCTGAATCACGACCGTGCCCACCAGCAGTTGGCCCGGGCCAGCGGTCGCACCCTGGTGTTCCATACCGGACTGGCCGTACTGGACAGTCGGACCGGCGAGTGCCGAAGCGAGGTGGTGGATTTTCAGGTGCGCTTTCGCCCGCTGGATGCTGCGACGATCGACCGCTACCTGCGGGCGGAGCAACCCTATGACTGCGCTGGCAGCTTCAAGGCCGAGGGCCTCGGCATCGCCCTGTTCGAAGCCATGCAGGGAGAGGATCCCACCAGCCTGATCGGCCTCCCACTGATCCGCCTGGCCGCCTTGCTGCGCCAGGCAGGACTGCAGGTGCCCTAGGCCAGCCGCAGCTGGCAGCGGCTAACGCAGCGCCGGACCCTGCCAGCCCATATAGAGGGCCAGACGCTCGGCGACGCTGGCACCCAGGCGCTTGGCGAAGCGATCAAAGGGCGAGTCCTCCTGGGTAAAGTCGACCAGGCGCTCCTCCTTGACCACATCCCGTGCCACGTAGCTGGCACTGCCAAGACCATCGATCAGCCCCAGGGAAAGCGCCTGCTCGCCGGACCAGACCAGTCCGGAGAACAACTCGGGATGGCCCTCGACCTTGAGTCGATCGCCGCGGCCTTTCTTGACGCTGTCGATGAACTGCTGATGAGTGGTATCCAGCACCTGCTGCCAGAAGCGGGTTTCTTCGGGCTTCTGCGGCTGGAAGGGATCCAGGAAGGCCTTGTGCTCGCCGGAGGTATAGACCCGCCGTTCCACGCCCAGCTTTTCCATGGTGCCAACGAAGCCGAAGGAAGCCGCGGTCACGCCGATGGAGCCGACCAGACTGGCCTTGTCGGCGTAGATGGCATCGGCCGCACTGGCCACATAGTAGGCGCCCGAGGCACCCAGGTCGGCGATCACCGCGTACAGCTTGATGTCCGGATGCAGGCCGCGCAGACGCTTGATCTCGTCATAGATGTAGCCGGATTGCACCGGACTGCCGCCTGGGCTGTTTATCCGCAGCACCACACCGCGGGTGTTGCTGTCGTCGAAGGCCTTGCGCAGCGCCGTCACGACATTGTCGGCACTGGCCTTCTCGTCGTCGGCGATCATCCCCTTGAGTTCGATGAGCGCAGTATGGGCGCCGGACTCGGTCACCCCGCCCTTCTTGCCCAGGGACAGCAGGGGCGTGAACAGCACCAGCATGACAATCAGGTAGGCGAAGGTCAGCAGTTTGAAAAAGATGCCCCAGCGCCGCGCTCGCCGTTGCTCGCGCACGCTGGCAAGCATGGTCTTCTCGATCAGGGCCCAGGTCTTGTCGTCCGCCGGACGCGTACGTCCGCTGTCTTCCTTCCACTCGTCAGCCATGCCCGCCATCACTCCTGCACACAACATTGTCACCCAGCCATAGCGCCAGGTCCGCGAAAGCTTCGATCACCAGGCGCGGCCCGAAATCCCTCAGGACCTCGGCCGGCTGGGCACCATAGGCGACCCCGACCGCAGCGACCCCGGCACGCCGCGCCATTTCCAGGTCGAAGACGGCATCCCCAACCAGCAGGGCACGCTCCGGCGCCACGCCGCAGTGGGCGAGAATTTCCCGCACCATCTGCGGATCGGGCTTGCCGGCGGCCTCGTCGGCGCAGCGGGTGATGTCGAAGAACTCGCTCAAGCCATGCTGCTGCAGCGAACGCGCCAGCCCGCGCCGGCTCTTTCCGGTCGCCACGGCCAGCTGATAACCCTGGGCGCGAAAGCGCTGCAGCCCGCTCAGCACATCGGGAAACAGGGGCGACGCCGCCTGCTCGCGACGGACGAACTCTGCGCTGTAGGCATCGCGAAAGCCTTCGATCTGCGCCGGGGTCACCAGATGCGGATAGAGGGTCTGGATCGCCGCGACCAGCTCCAGGCCGATGATGCCCTTGATGGCCACGTCGCTACGCGGCGGCAACCCCAACTGCTCGGCCGCGACGTGCATGACCTCGACGATCCGGCCGATGGAATCCGCCAGGGTCCCGTCCCAATCGAAGATCAGCAGCTGGTAGTCAGGCATCCAGACGCTCCAGCGTCTGACTCCAGGTGCTGTCGACCGGTGCCTCCAGGCGCAGCTCACCGCCCTCGGGCAAGGGAATCACCAGACTCGCCGAGTGCAGAAACAGTCGCTTGCCGCCGAGTTCGCGGATCCCCTGGGAAAAGGCTTCGTCGCCGTACTTGGGATCGCCGGCGATGGCGTGCCCCGCATGGCGCGCGTGGACGCGGATCTGATGGGTCCGCCCGGTCACCGGCCGCGCCTCGACCAGGGTGGCGAAATCGCCATAGCGCCGCAGTACCCGGAACTCGGTGAGCGCCTCCTTGCCCTCGTCGTTAACCTCGACCATGCGCTCGCCGGACCTGAGGGTGTTCTTCAGCAGCGGCGCGCTGATCTTTTTCTTAGCTGCCGGCCAATGGCCCCGCACCAGGGCGTGATAGCGCTTGTCCACGCCGTCGCCGCGCAAGGCTTCGTGCAGGAAGCGCAGCATGCTGCGCTTCTTGGCGATCATCAGCAGGCCCGAGGTATCCCGATCGAGACGATGGACCAGCTCGATGTCGCGGGCGTCGGGACGCAGCTGGCGAAAGACCTCGATGACCCCGCCAGACAGGCCACTGCCGCCGTGCACGGCGATGCCGGCCGGCTTGTTGATGACGATGAGGGTCTTGTCCTCGTGGACGATGGAGTCCTCCAGGCGCTCGAGCAGTCCCTTGGCCAGGGGCGCCGGCTCGTCAGGCTCGGACAGGCGCAGCGGCGGGACGCGGATCTGGTCGCCGGCCTGCAGACGATAGTCGGGCTTGATGCGTCCCTTGTTCACCCGTACTTCGCCCTTGCGCAGGATGCGATAGATGAGGGTCTTGGGCGCACCCTTGAGCTGGGTACGCAGGAAGTTGTCGATACGCTGGCCGGCATAGTCGGCGGGCACATCGAGCAGTTGAACGCCGGTGCTGGGAGAAGGAGGCTTAGTCATCGGCAGATGATAGCAATTTTCCCTTATTTGAAGCACTTAAAGCTTGCTGCTATAGTCCGGAGGCGGTTATCAGTCCTGTCTGGATGGCACCGCTCGCGAGGCCGTAGATTCCGCCCGCGAATAATAGGCTGCAAATGCAATAGTCACTGGACGTCTGGCCGTCCAGCAGACCGCCGACTCTGCCCAAGGGGGTGAGTGGCGAGCTGCGATCCGCCTGGTAACCAAGGCAGCGGCACCCAGGGTGTCAGCTGTAAAACGACAACCGCTCCGGACCTTGCGGGCGGCACCAGATTCCTGAAGATTGTGTGCAGGATGGAGATGCACAACCAGCGTATCGCGTAGCCTGACAGTACGCCTGCAGCCCGCTTCGCGCCCAGCTTCGGCCAAGGTGACGATCGCAGGTGGAAGCCTCAAGGCCAACGGCCGATGCTCCAACCGCGACACCTGACACGAATCCCGCGACGACCCGGCTGCCTGAGCCTTTCGGCTGTCACGCCCGCACCATGCCTGGTTGATTCCTCCTCTTGTGGAGCTGCAACGGCAGTCGCTCAAGCGCCTGCAGGAGACGTAGTCGCGGCACGCCCCCCGGGCCTGCTGCTGGACACGAAGGCCGGCTTGGACCGGCTTCGATACGACCCCGTGCACCCTTCTCCTGAATCCTGTTGCCACCACGCGGGCCGAGAGCCTGGAACGTAGTGGTATTACATGAAAAGAATGCTCATCAACGCGACCCAGCCCGAGGAATTGCGGGTTGCCCTGGTCGACGGTCAACGTCTGTTCGATCTGGACATCGAGTCCGGAGCCCGCGAACAGAAAAAGGCCAACATCTACAAAGGCCGCATCACCCGCATCGAGCCCAGCCTGGAAGCCGCCTTCGTCGACTTCGGCGCTGACCGCCACGGCTTTCTGCCACTGAAGGAAATCTCCCGGGAATACTTCAAGAAGAACCCGGAAGGCCGCGTCAACATCAAGGAAGTGCTCTCCGAAGGCCAGGAAGTAGTCGTCCAGGTCGAAAAGGAAGAGCGCGGCAACAAGGGCGCCGCCCTGACCACCTTCATCAGCCTCGCCGGTCGCTACCTGGTGCTGATGCCCAACAATCCCCGCGCGGGCGGCATCTCCCGTCGCATCGAGGGTGAAGAGCGCAACGAACTGCGCGAAGCCCTGAACGGCCTGAACGCCCCGGGCGACATGGGCCTGATCGTGCGCACCGCCGGCCTTGGTCGCAGCACCGAAGAACTGCAGTGGGACCTCGACTACCTGCTGCAACTCTGGTCCGCCATCAACGAAGCCTCGGGCGAGCGCAAGGGTCCCTTCCTGATCTATCAGGAAAGCAACGTCATCATTCGCGCCATCCGCGACTATCTGCGCCAGGACATCGGCGAGGTCCTGGTCGACAGCGTCGAAGCCCAGGAAGAAGCCCTGAGCTTCATCCGCCAGGTGATGCCGCAGTACGCCAGCAAGATCAAGCTGTACCAGGACAGCGTCCCGCTGTTCAATCGCTTCCAGATCGAAAGCCAGATCGAGACCGCCTTCCAGCGTGAAGTGAAGCTGCCCTCGGGCGGCTCCATCGTCATCGACCCCACCGAAGCCCTGGTGTCCATCGACATCAACTCGGCGCGCGCCACCAAGGGCGGCGACATCGAAGAAACCGCCCTGCAGACCAACCTGGAAGCGGCTGAGGAAATCGCCCGCCAGCTGCGCCTGCGCGACATCGGCGGCCTGATCGTCATCGACTTCATCGACATGACCCCGGTCAAGAACCAGCGCGCCGTGGAAGATCGCGTCCGCGAAGCCCTGGAAGCCGACCGCGCCCGCGTGCAGATCGGTCGTATCTCCCGCTTCGGCCTGCTGGAAATGTCCCGCCAGCGCCTGCGCCCTTCCCTGCGCGAAACCAGCGGCATCGTCTGCCCCCGTTGCAACGGCCAGGGCATCATCCGCGACGTGGAATCCCTGTCGCTGGCCATCCTGCGCCTGATCGAGGAAGAAGCCCTCAAGGATCGCACCGCCGAAGTCCGCGCCCACGTACCCATCCAGGTCGCGTCCTTCCTGCTCAACGAGAAGCGCAACAGCATCACCAAGATCGAGCTGCGCACCCGCGTGCGCATCATCATCCTGCCGGACGATCACATCGAGACCCCGCACTTCGAAGTGCAGCGTCTGCGTGACGACAATCCCGAGCTGCTGAACAGCCAGTCCAGCTACGAGATGGCCAACACCGAAGCCGAAGAGGTGCAGCCGGTCAGCTCCACCCGCACCCTGGTGCGCCAGGAAGCGGCGGTGAAGGTCGCGCCCGAGCGCGCACCCGCCCCTACCCCGGTCACCGCCGAAGTCGTGGCGCCCGCCGCTACCGCAGCCAAGGCCACCGCCGAGCCCAATCTGTTCAAGGGCCTGGTCAAGTCCCTGGTCAGCCTGTTCGCCGGCAAGACCGAAGAGCAACCCATGGCCGACAAGGCCGTTGCCGCACCGGTCGCCGCCAAGAGCAGCGACGAGCAGCGCAGCCAGGACGAGCGCCGCAACGGCCGTCAGCAGAATCGCCGCCGCGAAGGTCGCCGTGACGACGAGCGCAAGCCGCGCGAAGAGCGTCAGCCCCGCGCCGATCGTGGCGAGCGCAGCGAGCGTCCGGCCCGCGAAGAGCGCAAGCCGCGGGAAGAGCGTCAGCCCCGTGAAGACCGTCCGGCTCGCGAGGAGCGTCAGCCCCGCGAAGAGCGTCAACCGCGTGAAGAACGCCAGCCGCGCGAGGAGCGTCAGCCTCGCGAAGAGCGCGCCACCCGCGAAGAGCGTCAACCGCGTGAAGAACGCCAGCCGCGCGAGGAGCGCCAGCCTCGCGAAGAGCGTCAGCCCCGCGAGGAGCGCGCCATTCGCGAAGAGCGTCAGCCGCGTGAAGAGCGTCAACCCCGTGAAGATCGCCAGCCGCGCGAAGAGCACGTGAGTGCCGAAGAGCGTCCGGCTCGCGAAGAGCGCCAGCCGCGCGAGGAGCGCAAGCCGCGGGAAGAGCGTCAGCCCCGTGAAGAGCGCAAGGCGCGCGAAGAGCGTCAGGAAGCGGCCAGCGCCGAAGAGCTGAACGAAGAAGAAGTACTGGAAGGCAATGACGAGCTGGAAGAAGGCGAAGAGCGTCCGCGTCGTCGTTCCCGCGGTCAGCGTCGCCGCAGCAACCGTCGCGAGCGCCAGCGCGATGCCAATGGCAACTTCATCGAAGACGAAGAGCCGGGTACCGACGCCAATGTAGCGCCCGCCGCCATAGCTCTGGGTACCGCTGTCGTGGTGAGCGAGAGCGTCACTGCCGTCGCCACCCAGGAAGAGGCTCGCGAGGTTCGCCAGCACGAGCCGGTAGTGGCTGCCGACACTCCTGCCGCTGAAGCCACCCGGGAAACCGCGATGGAGCAGCCTGCCGCCGAGGCGCCTGCCCAGCCGGAGATCCTCACGCCCAACGTGAGCCAGCTCCAGGACGAGCGCGCACCGCACCAGGAAGTGGAAATTGCCGCACCTGCCGCCGAGCAGGTCGCCCCGGTCGCGACCCCCGCCCCCATTCCTGCCGCACCGGTCGAAGCCGAAACTGCAGAGTCGGCCGCGGGCCGCGCCTCCAACGACCCGCGCGAGCGTCGTCGCCGTGAGCGCATGGCTCGTGAAGCTGAAGCCGCTCGCGCCAACCAGACCGAGCAGCAGGCCGAGGCACCCGCTCTGGGGGCTATCGCCGAAACCGAGGAAACCTTCGCCACCGCAGCGGTAGGCACCGTGGAGCCGCAGCAGGCGCCCGAGGCCCAGCCCGTCCAGGCGACCGAAGAGCTGCCCGCAGCCGAGGCCGAGTCGGCACCGATCGTGATGGAAGAGCCGGTCGAGGTCGTGCCCAGCCCGGCCCAGGAAGAAGCGGCCAGCGTCGCCCTGACCGGTCAGGACAGTGTCACTGACGAAGCGCCCAAGGCCGATGCCGTGAAAGAGGATGAAGCCACTCAGGCCGAACTCGATCGCAAGCTCAAGGACTCCCGGGAAAATCACCCCGGCTGATCTCAGCCACCCATGAAAAGGGGCGCCTAGGCGCCCCTTTTTTATGCCTGGAATCCGCACAGGCGGCGGTACGCGCTCGAATAGGTACTCGCGCCGGCCCAGGTAAGGCTATAGAAGCCTCGTACGGGCTGACGCCGAGCCCGAGACAGAGGAATAGGCCTTGGTGCCGGGCGCCGAATTGGAGCTGCCTCAGCCACCCTAGGGCGCCTCGACATAGCAGGCAGGTTGGCGCTGAGCACAGCGAAGCCCGGTGCTGGCGAGATAGACGGGCTGTTGGGCTTCGGCGATGGAGCTGCCTCAACCCAACCTACGGTGCCTCGCCATACCGGGCAGGTTGGCGCTGAGCGCAGCGCAGCCCGGTGCTGGCGAGATAGACGGGCTGGGCTTCGGCGATGGAGCTGCCTCAACCTAACCTGTGGTGCCTCGACATACCGGGCAGGTCGGCGCTGAGCGCAGCGAAGCCCAACGACAGGCGAGATAGCCCGCCTGCCCGAGACTCCGGCGCCCATGCGGGAAAAATCCTGGGCATAAAAAAACCCAGCCATTGGCTGGGTTTTTCGAGCGTATCCCGAAGGATTAACGCTTGGAGTACTGCGGACGCTTACGCGCTTTGCGCAGACCGACTTTCTTACGCTCGACTTCACGGGCGTCACGAGTGACGTAACCGGCTTTGCGCAGGGAGCTGCGGTAGCCTTCGTCATACTCGATCAGAGCACGGGTGATGCCGTGACGGATAGCACCGGCCTGACCGCTCACACCACCGCCAGCGACGGTAACGTAGATGTCGAACTTCTCCAGGGTCTCGGTCAGCTCGAGGGGCTGACGCACGACCATGCGCGCGGTTTCGCGGCCGAAGAAGGTGTCCAGAGCGCGATCGTTGATGGAGATCTTGCCAGTGCCCGGACGAAGGAAGACACGAGCGGTGGCAGTCTTACGACGGCCGGTACCGTAATTTTGAGTTGCCGACATGTTGTACTATCCCGATTAAAACTTGAGTTCTTGGGGCTGCTGAGCGGTGTGCGGATGGTTCGCACCCTTGTACACCTTGAGCTTGCGATACATGTCGCGGCCCAGCGGGTTCTTCGGCAGCATACCCTTGACGGCGGTCTCGATGACGCGCTCGGGAGCACGGGCGATCAGCTTTTCGAAGTTGATCGACTTGATGCCACCCGGGAAACCGGAGTGATGATAGTACATCTTGTCGGTAGTCTTGGCACCGGTCACACGAACCTGCTCGGCGTTGACGACGACGATGTAGTCGCCGGTGTCAACGTGAGGGGTGTATTCGGGCTTGTGCTTGCCACGCAGGCGAGTGGCGATTTCAGTAGCCAGACGACCCAGAGTCTGGCCAGCAGCGTCGACGACGTACCAGTCGCGCTTAACGGTTTCCGGTTTTGCGGTGAAAGTTTTCATTCTCTATGGCCTCAGAGGCCGCCCTGGTAAAAAGACGGCAAATTCTACACAACAGTGCAACCCCAGACAAGTCGGGGGCAGCCGGAAACAGACGCTCTTCGGGGGCTCGGGTCGGCGTCCGCTACGGCGATTTCGGCAGGCTTAGGCATCCCCCGCCAAGAAAGCTGCGGCATGATACCCGTTCAGGGTAAAAAAGCAAGCAGAGAATCAGAAGGAAAATAGCGCCTGGGTAGCCGCCGAGCCCTGACGGCGTGAGGCCAGGTGGTCTGCCAGTCGCGTGGGTTCCGGCAGGCGATGGCGCCTTACGCAGGCCATGACCAGCGCCGGCGCAGTGGCCAGGCCGACCCGGTGCCCGGGCGAGACGATCAGCGGCTTGACCCGATCCTTGCTGCGCAGCACCGTGCCTATCACTCCACCCTCTCGATCCAGCAAGTCGACCTGGCTGCCGCGCGTCTCGGCGAGTTCGCCGTGGTGGCCGGTAAGGATTTTCTTGGCCACGCCGATCGTCGGCAGACCGGTGACCACACCCAGATGAGCGGCGATCCCCAGCCGGCGGGGATGGGCGATGCCATGGCCATCGCAGAACACCAGGTCGGGAGTCTCCGGCAATTCCGCCAGCGCCTGGAGCAGTGCGGGAAGCTCCCGAAAGGACAGCAGTCCCGGGACATAGGGCATCACCGTGGGGATGCGGGCGACGGCATGGGCCAGCGGCTGCAGGGTCTCGGCATCCAGCAGGACGGCCACCGCGCGGGTGATCTCGCCGCCCTCCTCGAAACCTGCATCGACACCGGCGTAACGCCGCGGCGAGCCGAAGTCGTCGTGCAGCAGGACCTGCTTGGCGAGTTGCTTTTGCAGGATGCGCGCCTGGGTGGGCGAGCCATCCCACTCGGCGAAGGGATTGGAATTCACACGTACCTCCCGAGAACCTGGGTCAAAGGATTGATCCTTCAACCCAGGCAGGGTTCAGGGCTTGTGCGGTCGGGCGAGGTATTCGTGGGACTGCATTTCCAGCAGACGGCTAAGGGTGCGCTGGAATTCGAACTCCAGACGGCCACCGGAATAGAGGTCCTTGAGCTCGACCTCAGCGGACAGGATCAGCTTGACCTGACGATCGTAGAATTCATCGACCAGGTTGATGAAGCGTCGCGCCATGTCGTCCTTGAGCGCATCCATCTGCTCGACATTGCTGACCAGCACCGTCTGGAAGATCTTGCCCAGCTCGATGTAGTCGTTCTGGCTGCGCGGACCGTCGCAAAGGGCGCGGAAATCGAACCAGGCGACGTCTTCGCAGGTGCGACGAGCGCGGATCTCGCGATTCTCGATCATCAGCGGCACATCTTCGCAGAGGTCGTTGCACTCGACGGTGAGCGAACGGAAGCTCTTGGCCATCGCCGCCTCGACGGCTTCGCTCAGCGGATAGTGAAACAGCTGGGCCTGTTCCAGGGCGCGCAGGCGATAATCCACGCCGCTGTCGACGTTGACGATTTCGGTATGTTCCTTGAGCAGCGCGATGGCCGGCAGGAAGCGCGCGCGTTGCAGACCGTCCTTGTAGAGGCCGTCGGGCACGATGTTCGAGGTGGCGACCAGACTCACGCCGTTCTTGAACAGCTCTTCGAGCAGGGTCGCCAGGATCATGGCGTCGGTGATGTCGGAAACGAAGAATTCATCGAAGCAGATCACCCGCGCCTCGTCGGCGAAGCGCCGGGCGATTATGGTCAGGGGATTCTTCTCGCCCTTGAGGGTACGCAGCTCTTCGTGGACACGCTTCATGAAGCGGTGGAAGTGGGTGCGCATCTTCTGCTTGAACGGCAGGGCGTCATAGAAGGTATCGACCAGATAGGTCTTGCCACGCCCTACCCCACCCCAGAAATACAGACCCTTGATCGGCGTGACCGTCTTGCGCCCGAGCAGCTTGCCGAACAGGCCACCCTTGGCGGCGGGCTCGACGAGCAGTTCGTCATAAAGGCGCTGCAGATGGCGGACGGCCTCTTCCTGGGCAGCATCGTAGAAAAACTCCGGGCGCTTGAGGTCGGCCTGGTAACGCTCGAGGGGGGTCATGGCGGCTTCTGGTCGGATGGGAAAAAAGGGTGGTCACTGTAATGGTGGTCCCTGGCGTTGACAACGCCAGGGACCACCGGTGCCCTTCAGGACTCGGCCAGTTGTGCAAGCGCGGTCCGGGTGCGCTCGATCAGCGCATCGCGCGCGGCGGGGGAATCGCTGGCGACGCCCTCGGCCACGATCTGATCCTCCAGCAGCAGCTGGAAGCCGTTGCCCTCAGCCGCCACGACGGTGGCCGGCGTACTGACCAGCTGCTTGCTGGTGATGCCGGCGGTCTTGGCCTCGGTGAAAGGGATCGACAGCGCCAGTTCCGTGCCGTCGGCGTCGAGCAGGCGGAAACGGAAGCTATCGCCTTCACGGAAGCTGACGAAGCGGGCGGTCTTGCTGGCCTTCTTCTTGGCGCCACCCGTGGCGACCTGGGTCTTGAGCGAACGCAGGCCCACGGCTTCGCGCAGCTCGCCGAGGAAGGGCGTGGCATAGCGGCGGGCCTTGGCGGCGCCAGCCAGCAGGATGTCCTCCAGATCGTCGGGACGGGCGATCAGCGCTGCGTAGCGCTCGCGGGCCTCGCCCAGCTCGGCGTCGAGCAACTCGAACAGCTGGCCCTTGGCTTCGCCCCAGGCTAGACCATCCAGCAGGGCCGCGCGGAAGGCCGCGCTCTGCTCGGGGGTGGCGAAGGCCTGATAGAGGGTGAAGAGGTGGGCGCTGTCGGGGTCCTTGGGCTCGCCGGGCAGGCGCGAATCGGTGACGATGCGGGCGATGGCGTCCTTGAGCTGCCTGGCGCTGCCGAACAGCGGGATGGTGTTGTCGTAGCTCTTCGACATCTTGCGGCCATCGAGACCGGGCAAGGTGGAGACGCTTTCCTCGATGACCGCCTCGGGCAGGGCGAAATAGTCGCGCCCGTTGCCGAACAGGTGGTTGAAGCGCTGACCGATGTCGCGGGCCATCTCCACGTGCTGGATCTGGTCCCGCCCGACCGGCACGCGCAGGGCGTTGAACATGAGAATGTCCGCGGCCATCAGCACCGGGTAGCTGTAGAGGCCCATGGTCACCCCCGCGTCGGGATCTTCGCCCTGCTCCAGGTTGCGGTCGACCGCGGCCTTGTAGGCATGGGCGCGATTGAGCAGGCCCTTGCCGGCGACGCAGGTGAGCAGCCAGGTCAGTTCGGGGATCTCGGGGATGTCGGACTGGCGATAGAAGGTCACCCGCTCCGGATCCAGGCCGCTGGCCAGCCAGGTGGCGGCGATCTCCAGGCGCGAACGCTGGATGCGCGCGGGGTCGTCGCACTTGATCAGGGCATGGTAGTCGGCGAGGAAATAGAAGGAGTCGGCATCGTCGCCCAGACTGGCGCGGATGGCGGGACGGATGGCCCCGGCGTAATTGCCCAGGTGCGGGGTACCGGTGGTGGTGATGCCAGTGAGAATGCGAGTGGTCATGGAGGCGCTGGGAATCCGAGAGACTAACGAGGGTCAGGCCTGCAGGCGCGGCAGGACCAGATCTTTGAGTTCGACGAGTTTGCCATGGAAGAAATGGCTGCACTCGGCGACGCGGAGCAATTCGTGCGGCCGTTCGAGCGCGGCGGACCAGGCGTAGACGCGCTCAGGGGTCACCACCTCGTCGGCTTCGGGCTGGATCACCGTGAGGCGCGCCCGCTGTGGCAGGCGACCGTCGACCGCGAAACGCTCCACCGGCGGCGCCAGCATGAACAGCCGCTCCACCGCCACGCCCTCGCCTTCCAGGCGGCCGCCCAGGCAGGCGGCGACACAGGAACCGAAGGAGAAACCGCAGAGGGTCAGCGGCAGGTCGGGATGGCGCTCGCGCAACCAGGCCGCGGCGGCCGCGGCATCGTCGATCTCGCCTTCACCGCCGGCATGCACGCCGGTGCTGGCGCCGACGCCACGAAAGTTGAATCTGAGGGTGGCCTGGCCGGCGTCCCGAGCGATGCGCTGCAGGGTGGCGACCACCTTGTTCTGCATGGCGCCGCCATGGAGCGGATGGGGATGACAGAGCAGGACCGCGCCGGTGGCGGCATCCGGGCTCTGGTACAGCGCTTCCAGAGTGCCCGCGGGGCCCTCCAGCAGCAGGGATTGTTCACGGGCTGACACGCTTGACTCCGTGATCCCGGACGAACAGTGCTCATCCAAGGAGTTGATTTTGATAGGGTCGATCCTGCGCGATGCCTGACTGCGGGGTATGATGACGCCCAGCGAATGGCAGATGACGCAACCCAGTGTACAGGCTCGTCGGTCTGCCGTTACCGTAAAGCAAAGCCGCTCATAGAGGAAGTTTCGTGGAACAGTCGCTCACTACCTGGTTGTTGCCCCTGATCGCGCTGCTGATCGGGGTCGGGATAGGTTTTCTGCTGGCGCGCCTGGTGCCGGGTGCCGCGCCGAGCCGCGTGCAGCGCCAGCTGGATGACCTGCAGAAGAAGTTCGACGACTACCAGCACGAGGTCACCAGCCACTTCAGCACCACCGCCGGCCTGGTGCGCAAGCTCACCCAGACCTACCAGGACATGCAGTCGCACCTGTCCGAAGGCGCCGAGCGTCTGGCCCAGGACGAGCTGACCCGTCAGCACCTGCTGGCTTCGCTGCACAGCGCCGAGCAGCGTTACCCGTCCAGTCGCGAGCGCATCGACGGTCCGACCGAGGCGCCGCGGGACTACGCGCCCAAGGGTGACGGCACCCCCGGCACCCTCGACGAAACCTACGGCGTGAAAAGCCGCGGTTGATCGCCAAGGCCGGGGACTCCCCGGCCTTCTGCTTTCCGGCGCCTGCCCTCGTCACCCAGGGCGCGACGCCCGGCCCTTTTCCGGCCCGTCATGGCATAATCCGCGGTTGCAGTCTTTCGCAGGAGAACGCCATGCCCGCAGCGGCCAGTGGCCTGAGCCTCTACGGCATCAAGGCCTGTGACACCATGAAGAAGGCCCGCCAATGGCTCGATGAGCATGGCCAGGCCTATCACTTCCATGACTACAAGCAGAGCGGCATCGACCGCGAACGGCTGGCGGCCTGGTGCGCGGAGCATGGCTGGGACAAGGTGCTCAATCGCGCCGGCACCACCTTCCGCAAACTCGACGACGCCCAGAAGGCCAACCTCGATACCGCCAGGGCCATCGACCTGATGCTGGCGCAGCCTTCGATGATCAAGCGACCCGTGCTCGATCTCGGCGACCGTACCCTGCTGGGCTTCAAGCCCGAGCTCTATGCCGCGGCCCTGAACTGACCCCGCGGCCACCGCCCCTACTACCGAACATCTCGCACCGACCGGATCGGTGCCTCTGCAAAGGAACAGTCTCATGTCGAATGCCCTCTTCAGTATCGCCTTCGGTGTCGGCACCCAGAATCGCCAGGACGCCTGGCTGGAAGTCTTCTATGCACAGCCTCTGCTGAATCCCTCGGCGGCGCTGGTCGAAGCGGTCGCGCCACTGCTGGAGTACCAGGGCGGCAACCAGGCCATCGCCTTCGCTCCGGCCCAGGCCCGCGGTCTGGCCGAAGCCCTCAAGGGCATCGATGCCGTGCAGTCGGCGCTGCTGACCCGCCTGGCGGAAAGCAACAAGCCGCTGGTGGCCACGCTGCTGGCCGAGGACGCCGCGCCCGCCTCCACCCCCGAGGCCTACCTGAAGCTGCATCTGCTGTCCCATCGCCTGGTCAAACCCCATGGCCTGAACCTCAGCGGCATCTTCGCCCTGCTGCCCAACGTGGCCTGGACCAACCAGGGCGCCGTGGACCTGGCCGAGCTGCCGGCCGAGCAGCTGGAGGCCCGTCTGCGCGGCAAGCTGCTGGAAGTCTTCTCGGTGGACAAGTTCCCCAAGATGACCGACTACGTGGTGCCGGCCGGCGTGCGTATCGCCGATACCGCCCGCGTGCGCCTGGGCGCCTATGTGGGTGAAGGCACCACGGTGATGCACGAAGGCTTCGTCAACTTCAACGCCGGTACCGCCGGCCCGGGCATGATCGAAGGCCGCGTCTCCGCGGGCGTCTTCGTCGGCAAGGGGTCGGACCTGGGCGGCGGCTGCTCGACCATGGGCACCCTGTCGGGCGGTGGCAACATCATCATCAGCGTCGGCGAAGGCTGCCTGATCGGTGCCAACGCCGGCATCGGCATCCCGCTGGGCGATCGCTGCACCGTGGAATCCGGCCTCTATGTGACCGCGGGTACCAAGGTCGCCGTGCTGGATGACCAGAACCAGCTGATACGGGTGGTCAAGGCGCGCGAACTGGCCGGTCAGAGCGACCTGCTGCTGCGCCGCAATTCGGAAACCGGCGCGGTCGAGTGCAAGACCAACAAGACCGCCATCGAACTCAACGAAGCGCTGCACGCGCACAACTGAGTCCACAACCGGGCAGCCCGCTCCAGGCGGGCTACCCCGGAGCTGTCGCCATGTCGCTACCCTCTCCCTGGAGAGCCGAGTTTCCGGCTTTCACCGCCTTCGCCGCCGACGGCATCACCTACCTCGACAGCGCCGCCACGGCGCAGAAGCCCCAGGTGGTGCTGGATGCCCTGCTGGCCAGCTACAGCCTGGGTGCAGCCAATGTGCATCGCGCCCAGCACTGGGCCGCCGAGCGGACCACCGCCGCCTACGAAGGCGCCCGTGGACGGATCGCCGCCTGGCTGGGCGCGGCCTCGCCGCACGAGGTGGTGCTGACCCGCGGCGCGACCGAGGCCCTCAATCTGCTGGCCTACGGGTTGGAAGACGCCTGCGCGGCGGGTGACGAGATTCTCATCAGCGCCCTTGAGCACCATGCCAATCTGTTGCCCTGGCAGCAGCTGGCCCGGCGTCGGGGCCTTGAACTCAGGGTCATCCCCCTGACCCCAAGCGGTCATCTGGACCTGGAAGCCGCCGAGCGGCTGCTGGGCCCTCGAACGCGCGTGGTGGCGGTCAGCCAGCTGTCCAATGTGCTCGGCACCTGGCAACCGCTGGCGGAGCTCGCGGCCCTGGTACGGGCGCGCTCGCCGGCCTGGCTGGTGGTGGACGGCGCCCAGGGCGCGGTCCATGGCCGCCATCGCCCGGGCGACTTCGACGCCGACTTCTATGTCTTTTCCGGCCACAAGCTTTATGCCCCCGAGGCCATTGGCGTGCTCTGGGGCAAGGCCGATTGTCTGGCGCGGCTCAAGCCCTGGCAGTTCGGCGGCGAGATGGTGCAGCACACCACCTTTGCCGAGGCCCGCTTCCATGCCGCGCCCATGGGCTTCGAAGCCGGGACGCCGCCCATAGGCGCGGCCATCGCCCTGGGTGCAGCGGTCGACTGGCTACAGGGTCAGGACGAGACGCTGATCCGCGGTCACGAGCAGGCGCTCAGTCTGAAGCTCCTGGCCGGACTGGCTGCCCGCGACGGCGTCCAGGTGCTGGGTGAACCCCAGATCGCCCTGGCCAGCTTCCAGGTCGCGGGCATCGATGTCGGCGATCTTTCCCATCTGCTGGGGGAACAGGGCATCGCGGTGCGCGCCGGTCAGCACTGCGCCATGCCGCTGTTCCAGACCTTGCAGACGCCTGGTGCACTGCGGGTATCCCTGGGCCTGTACAACGATGCCGAGGACCTGCAGCGCTTTTTCACTGCCCTGGACAACGCTTTGGAGCTGCTGCGATGAATCTGCTTCCCGATGCGGCGGAAGCTCGCCGCGCCTTCATCATCGCCAAGGGCTGGGAGGCGCGCTCGCGACTGCTGTTGCAGTGGGCCGAGCGCCTGCAGGCGGTGCTCGAGGAACGCGACGAGGATCTGGTGCAGGGCTGCGAGAGTCGGGTACGCCTGACCCATGAAGCCCAGGGCGATCGTCACTTCTTTCGCGCCAGCAGCGAATCCCGGGTGCTCAAGGGGCTGCTTGCCGTGGTGCTGGTGCGCGCCAACGGCTTGACCCGTGAAGAACTGGGTCGCCTCGACATCCACGGCTGGCTGGGCGAACTCGGGCTGGAACGCCAGCTGTCGCAATCGCGCAGCAACGGCCTGAACGCCGTGCTCACGCGGATGCGCGAACTGGCGGCCTAGCCTTCGCTGGCCGCGGGATTGCGCCGTGCGCGGAAGAACCCGGTCAGCACCTGGCCACAGGCCTCGGCCAGCACCCCGCCTTCCACCAGGACCCGGTGATTGAGAAAGTCCTGCTCGAAGAAGCGCCCGCGACTCTGGGCCATGCCGGCGCGCGGCTCGCTGGCGCCATAGACCAGCCGCTGGATGCGACTGTGGACGATGAGGCCGGCGCACATGCTGCACGGTTCAAGCGTGACGTAGAGCGTCGCCCCGGGCAGCCGGTAGTTGGCCAGCCGCGCGGCGGCATCGCGGATGGCCTCCATCTCGGCATGGGCGCTGGGATCGTGGGCACCGATGGGCCGATTGAAACCGCGACCGATGACCTCTCCGTCGAGTACCACCACGGCCCCGACCGGCACCTCGCCCTGTTCGGCGCCCCGCTCGGCCAGGACCAGGGCCTCGCGCATGAACAGGTCATCCCGGCTGCGATCGATGATGGGCAAGGGGCGTAAGCGGGCCATGGCTGAACTCTGGTCAAAGCGCCATGATACCGCCGTCAGCCCGGGAGGCCAGCCATGGGACCCGACGCCGGAGATGAACCTCTCGTCAGAAAATGATCGCGATAATTGTTATCGAATGCAGAAAATACAAAGCGGGTGCGATGCCTGGGAAGCGCCTGTGATCGACATCACATTCACAGCCATTCGGTACCGAAGCCTTAACAGGAACGCCTCGGCGCGGTCCTATTCAAGAGTTCATCTGAGACAGTCGCATGATTGCTGCACCTTCCGGTCAGTCGCTGCAAAGCTGCGAAAGCGAGCCAATCCGCATTCCAGGCGCCATCCAGGCACACGGTTACCTCCTGGCCTTCGATGAGAGGGAATGGCTGATCAAGCATGTCAGCCGCAACCTGCCCGAGCTGCTGGGCAAGCCGCAGGTCGAGCTGCTGCATCGTCCGTTTCAGCAGGCGCTGCCGCTCGAGCTGGTCCAACAGGTGCAGCAGGCGCTGCCCCTGGAGCATCTGGAAGAAGCCAATCCGCTGAGCTGGGCGCGTCCGCTTCGCGACATGGACGTGATCCTGCATCGCAGCCACGGCCTGGTGTTCCTGGAATTCGAGCCGGACGACCATGGCGGCGTCGAGCCCGCCGGGTTGGCGCGCGCCCTGGCCCGCCTGCAGCAGGCTCGCACCCTGCCCGAGCTGTGCGAGGGTGCGGTGCGCGAGGTGCGCGCCCTCACCGGTTTCGACCGGGTAGTGGTCTATCGCTTCGATGACGGCGGCGATGGCCAGGTGGTGACCGAGGACCGTGTCGACGACATCGACAGCTATCTGGGCATGCACTTTCCGGCGGCCGACATTCCCGCCCAGGCCCGGGCGCTCTATCGCGAAAACTGGATCCGCAATATTCCCGACGCCCAGTACGAGGCGATCCCGCTGGTACCGGCCTTTCTGCATGGCACCGAGCGCGACCCCATCGACCTGACCCATGCCGTGCTGCGCAGTGTCTCGCCCATCCACTGCCAGTATGTGCGCAACCAGGGCCTGCGTGCCTCCATGAGCGTGTCGCTGATCAGCGACGACAAGCTCTGGGGGTTGATCAGCTGTGGCCACCGCGAACCCCTGTATCTGCCCTATCGCACGCGGATGGCCTGCCGCTCGGTCGGGGTGCTGGTGTCGCTGATGATTCGCGCGCTGGAAAATCGCCAGGTGCAACGCGAGATCGATGCCCGCGAGGCGCAACTGGCGGCGTTGATCCAGGGCATGTGCGACAGCCGTGGCGAGGTACTCAGTGGCCTCGCCGAAAGACCCGCCGATCTCCTGGAGCTGGTGAATGCCGGCGGTGTCGCGGTGCTGGTGGAGGATGAGCTCAGCACCCTGGGCGAATGCCCGAACGCGGAAGACATCCGTACCCTCGCCGCCTGGGTGACGGCCGAGATGGACGCCTCGGGCATCTATGCGACCCGCTGCCTGGCCGACGAATTGCCCGAGGCCCGCCGCTATAGCGACCGGGTCAGCGGCGTCCTGGCACTGGCGCTACCCAAACCGGTGCGCAACCTGGTGCTCTGGTTCCGTCCCGAGATCGTCACCACCGTGGTCTGGAGTGGCAACCCGGCCAAGCTGGAAGCCACGTCATCCGCATCGGGTCCGGGACTGAACTATCCGCATCCGCGGCGCTCCTTCGATGCCTGGAAGGAGCTGGTACGCCTGCGCTCCGAACGCTGGCGCCCGGCCGATCTGTTTGCCGCCAAGGACCTGCGCCGTTCGGCCATCGAGCTGGACCTGGCGCGTCAGGTCGAACGCGAGCGTCAGGCCGTACGCCTGCGCGACGAGATCGTCGCGGCGGTTTCCCACGACCTGCGCAGCCCCATCACCATCATCCTGATGAAGGTGGGGATGTTGCAGCGCCAACTGGAAAAGCTGGCGCTGGGCGATGACCGGCTGCCCAGTTCGCTGCAGGTGATAGAGACCGCGGCCAACCGCATGAACGCCCTGATCAGCGACCTGCTGGACCTGTCGAAGATCGAGTCGAATCGTCTGGTGCTGGACCTCAAACCGGCACGGCTGGCAGATGTCTGCGCGCAACCTATCCTGCTGTCGCGGCCGCTGGCGGAGGTCAAGAACATCAGCCTGGAATACGCTGCCGATCCGGATCTCCAGGTACTGGTGGAAGCCGAGCGCATCTTCCAGGTGCTGATGAACCTGCTGGGCAATGCCATCAAGTTCACCGCGCCAGGCGGCCTGGTGCAACTCAGCATGCGGCAGCTCGGCAACCTGGCCGAGATCAGCGTGACCGACAACGGCCGCGGCATGAACCAGGCGCAGCAGGCGCGGGTGTTCGAGCGCTTCTGGCACGTGCAGGAAGACAATCCCACCGGTCACGGTCTGGGGCTGTACATCGCCAAGGGTATCGTCGAGGCCCACGGCGGCGACTTGAGCGTCACCAGCGCCCTGGGTCGGGGCAGCACCTTCAGGTTTACCCTGCCTATCGCGCCCTAGCGCGCCAGGATCCGCGAAGAGAAAGCCCCGGTGGCCGACAGCGACGTTGAAACCACCGGGGGAGCGCTAGGCTCGCTGTAATGGACGTCAGCGAAACGCCGCGAATTCCCGCCTTTCGTCGGGCCGGAAGGGTCATTTTCTTCAATACCGCCAGGGGTTACCCTCGCTAGGTTGAGGTCTCCATAACTGTCGAGACCTCGCGATGACCCTGATCCTGTCCATGGCCGCCTTTGCCCTGGTGGCGTCCCTCTCTCCCGGCCCGGTCAACATGGTGGGCTTCAACACCGGCCTCACCCATGGCTGGCGACCGGCCCTGTGGCATGTCGCTGGCGCCACCCTGGGTTTCGTCGTTCTGCTGCTGGCCGTTGGCCTCGGCCTGCACGAGCTGCTGGCCGCCTGGCCGGCGCTGCTCTGGATCCTGCGCGTGGCCGGCGCCCTCTTCCTGCTGTACCTGGCCTGGAAACTGGCACGGGCCACAGGGGACCTGGGCAGCGGCGTGGTGGCAGCCTGCCCGGGCTTTCGCGACGGCGCCCTGCTGCAATGGCTCAATCCCAAGGCCTGGCTCGCCGCCGCGGCCGGGGTGGCGCTGTTCGTCGGCGAAGATCGCGGGCGCCTGGCGCTGTTCGCCGGCCTCTATCTGGTGATCTGCTTCGCCTCCCTGGCCTGCTGGGCCGTGGCCGGCCAATGGCTGCGTGGCCACTCACCGTCGGCGGCCCGCCTGCGCCTGCTCAATCGCGCCCTCGCCGCGCTGCTGGTGCTGTGCGCCGCTTCGCTGCTATTGGAGGGCTGAAGCGGCGCGGTACTGACCGGGGGTGGCCGCCACCAGGCGCTTGAAGGTGCGCTGCAGATGGGCCTGGTCGGCGAAGCCGGTGGCCAGGGCGACCTCGGCCAGGCCATCGCCCCGACGCAGGCGTTGCCGCGCCAGGCGGATGCGCCGGTCGATCAGGTAGGCGTGGGGCGTCAGGCCATAGCGCCGGCGAAAGCTGCGAATCAGCTGGGTGGGCGAGAGATCCGCCACCTGGCTGAGCTGGTCCAGGCTGACGCCCTCGCCACAGTGGGCATCGAGAAACTCGGCGGCGCGCCTCAGGCGGCGATCCTCGCGGGCCCGCGCCGCCGCGACCGGGGTACGACCCAGGCGGGCGAGTACGGCTTCGAAATACAGCAGCGCCTGACTCTGGCGCTGCAGGGTGAGGCTATCCGGATCGATCAGGCAGGCGTGCAGGGCTTCCAGCCCGACGTACAGCTGGGCGTCACGGGACAGCTGTACGGCCAGCGGTTGGAAGTCGGCGGCACCCGGGCGCTGCAGGTCGGCCAGCCAGCCGGCGTCTACGTGCAGCATGCGATAGCGCCAGGCGTCCTCGCCCTGCGGATTGCAGGCATGGACGTCACCGGGATTCATCAGCACCAGGGTGCCCGCCCCCACCAGTTCGCGGGTCGAGCCGTTGTGATAGCGACTGCGCCCACCCAGCACGGTACCGATGGAGAAGGTTTCGTGGGAATGCGGGGCATAGCAGAGCGCGCGGCCGTCCTGGATGGAACGGGCTTCGAGAAAGGGCAGCGCGGGATCGTGCCAGAAGCGTGGGGTGGTCGCGGTCATGCCATCTCCTTGCACCGGGTACTTCCACTGGCCACCAGTATCTGGCCAGGCCAGCCAGCTTAGCGGACGCTCGCTGGCGCTGCATCCGGACAGGCCGGCGCCTTTCCACGGCCAGCATGGGGTTCACATATAGGCTTCCCCGGGAATTCGACAAAGGTCTAGATGCGACGAAATGTCGCACCAATAGGTATAAACAAACGTTTCCATTTGCCCTCAGAGAAAGGGTAAACCTGCATTGCAGAGCCCTTCAGGCGTAACGGCCGGCCTTTCGATACTGGTGCTACGCGGGAAGAGGCCGCGATGAGTCCTTCAATCGAAGACCCGCATCTGGGCGGGCAAAGGAGTTTCGGATGCCTTGCTGTTCATTCGATGATCCAACGCCATTCAGCCAGTCTTTCGCCATGTCCCTGGCTCCCAGGGGGCCTCGCTCATGATCGAGACCATTTTCCAGGCACTCGCCCCTATCATCTTCGTTACCGTCCTGGGCTGGGGCGCCGGCCGCTGGAAGGTACTGCCGCAGACGGCGAGCAAGCCCCTGGCAACCTTCGTGGTCACCTTCGCCCTGCCTATCGCCCTGTTCCTCGCCGCCGCCCACACCCGCCCCGAGCAGGTCCTCAACCTGTCTTATGTGGCGACCCTGGCTAGCGGACTCATCGGCGTCTGGCTGCTGGGTCTGCTACTGGGTCGCTACCGCGGTGGGCGGACGTGGTGCGAAGGGGCCATGCGCGGCATCACGGTGGCCTTTCCCAACATGGCCTATTGCGGGCCGCCGGTGCTGACTGCCGCCATCGGCCCCTCCGCCGTGCTGGCGGTGATCGTCGGCAATCTGATCTTCACCCTGGTGGTCATCCCGCTGTCGCTGCTGTTGCTGAGCGGCGGTGGCGCCCGGCAGGCGCTCGGCAAGGCGCTGCGCCAACCGCTGGTGATCCTGCCGCTGCTGGGATTGCTCTGTGCGCTGCTGGGTATCCGCCTGCCCCAGTTGCTGGTGACGGCGACTGACGAGATAGGGCGGGCAGCCGGGGGCGTCGCGCTGTTCACCCTGGGCCTGATCCTGTCCGGCATCCAACCGCGGCTGGATCGCGACATCGGGCTCAATGTGGCCCTGAAGAATCTGCTGCAACCGCTGGTGATGCTGGGCGTCGGCCTGGCCGTGGGCCTGCAGGGCGCGCTGCTCCAGCAGGTATTCCTGCTCGGCGTACTGCCGGCGGCCACGGCGGCGCCCACGCTGGCGATGGCCCACGGCGTCTACACCGAGGACGCCGCGCGGAGCGTGCTGTTCAGCACCCTGGTCGCCATCCCGGGTATCGCCCTGGGCATCGCCTTGACCACCCTGCTCTAGCCTGTCCGGGGCTCGCGCGGCGCAAGCCGCGAGCCCCGGCAGATCGGAGCGGTTGCAGGAGCGCGCCATGGCCTTCTGGCCGCTCGGCCGCCCAGTCGTATTGCGCCACCGTCAAACCCCTGACCGCGAGGAACCTGGCATGTCCTTATCTTCCACGGATTCACCCGACGTCGTGTTGATCGGCGCCGGCATCATGAGCGCCACCCTGGGCACCCTGCTCAAGGAGCTCGACCCCAGCCTGAGCGTGACCCTGTTCGAGAGTCTGCACGACTGCGCCCAGGAGAGTTCCCAGGGCTGGAACAACGCCGGGACCGGCCATGCCGCCAACTGCGAGCTGAACTACACCCCGCAGCGAGACGACGGCAGCGTCGACATCGCCAAGGCGCTCAAGGTGAACACCCAGTTCGATCTCTCGCGCCAACTGTGGGCCTATCTGGTGCGCAAGGGCGCCATCCCCGATCCGCAGGCCTTCATCCATGCCTGCCCGCACCTGAGTTTCGTCTGGGGGGCGGAGAACGTCGCCTTCCTCCGTGAACGCTATCGGACGATGAGCGCCCATCACTGCTATCACGGCATGGAATACAGCGAAGACGGCGCCCAGATCGCCCAGTGGGCACCGCTGATCATGGAGGGGCGCAGTGCCGACGAGCCGGTGGCCGCAACGCGCATGGTGACCGGGACCGACGTCGACTATGGCGCCCTCACCCACCTGCTGGTGCGCCAGCTCAGCCAGCAATCCGGTTTCGCCGTGCACTATCACCAGCGGGTGGTGGACCTGGCGCGTACCGACAGCGGTCGCTGGCGGGTGACGGTGGAGGACGTCGAGCATGGCGGACGGACGGAGGTCACCGCCAGGTTCGTCTTCATCGGCGCCGGTGGCGGCTCGCTGCCGCTGCTGCAGAAGTCCGGCATTCCGGAAGGCCACGGCTTCGGCGGCTTTCCCATCTCCGGCATCTGGCTGCGCTGCGACGTCCCGGCACTGGCCGAACGGCACCAGGCCAAGGTCTATGGCAAGGCGCCCTCGGGCTCGCCGCCCATGTCGGTGCCGCACCTGGATACCCGTATCATCGGCGGCCAGCGCTCGCTGCTGTTCGGACCCTATGCGGGCTTTTCCTCGCGCTTCCTCAAGCACGGCGCCCTGACCGATCTCTTCACCTCGCTACGCCACGACAATATCCTGCCGCTGCTGAACGTGGCCAAGGACAACATCGACCTGACCGAATACCTGATCGGGCAGATCTTCCAGAGCTCCAGCCAGCAATTCGCCATGCTGCAGCAATTCTTCCCCCTGGCGAAGAAGCGCGACTGGCAGGAAGCCGTGGCCGGGCAGCGGGTGCAGACCATCAAGCCCACCGGCCAGCACGGCCTGCTGAGCAAGAAGGGCGAACTGGAATTCGGCACCGAACTGGTGAGCGCCGCGGACAGATCCATCGCCGCGCTGCTCGGCGCCTCGCCCGGCGCCTCGACGGCAGCGGCCATCGCCCTGGAAGTGCTGGAAACCTGCTTCCCGGAGCGCCTCACCGAAGACGCCTGGCTGCCGGCACTGAGGCGCATCCTGCCGACCTACGGCGTCGATCTGAAGACCGATGCTGCGGCCTGCCGGCAGAGTCGCGCGGAGACCGCCAAGGTCCTGGGGATTGCCGACGTCTGAGGTGTTCCTGGCCGCACGCCCATGCGTGCGGCCAGGTCCGTTAACGGGTGGCGGCGTCTTCGGCCTCTTCCAGCAGGACATCTGCGGTGATCAGGTAGTCGGCATCCGGATGCAACTCGGCGCCCAGCGCCAGTTGCTGCGCCGCGGCGGCCAGGGTCGGCGCGCCCTGGAAGGTGGCGTTGAGTTCGGCCAGCAGGAGGCCCATGTCCTTATGCATCAGCGCGGCCGGAAATTGCGGGGCGAAGTCGCCGTCGCGCAGCGCCGCCAGCTTGCGCTGGTGATGGGGCGAGAGCACCGCCAGGTCGCCGAACACCTCGAACAGCACCTCGGCATCCAGGCCGGCGCGGGTGGCATAGGCCAGCGCCTCGGCGAGGGCCGCGAGCCCGGCGCCCATCAGGCCGTTGATAGCCAGTTTGATGGCCGCGCCCTGCCCGGTCGGACCGACGTGGTGCACGGTCTTGCCCAGGACTTCGAGAATCGGCCGCGCACGCTCCACCGCTTCGGGTTCGCCGGCGGCCAGGACCACCAGCTGCGCCTTTTCCGCTTCGGGCGTGCTACCGGACACGGGCGCCTCGACCACGGCAATGCCGCGAGCCCTGCCGGCCGCTTCCAGACGCAGCGACAGCGCGGGCGAGTTGGTACTGGTGTTGATCAGCAACCGACCGCTTTCCAGGCGGGCGAGCACGCCGTCGGGGCCGAGCAGGACCTGTTCGAGAATGGCGTCGTTGGGCAGGGAGACGATCACTGCCTCGGCCTGGGACAGCAGGGTCGCCAGGGACTCCATCGGCGTGCCGTGGCGCTCGCCGTCCTGCTGGTGTTCGGCATAGGCGCTGACCGTATAGCCGGCCTCGCGCAGGTTGGCGCCCATGCGCTGGGCCATGGCGCCGAAGCCGATGAAACCGATCGAGGGATGAGCGGACATGAGGGGAGCTCCCGGTAGAGGATGGTGGTATCTCGACTCTACCTCCAGGCCGGGGTTCCGCCATCAAAGGTCTAGTCATCGTCTCGCGAGCGGGAGCCAGACAAGGCGCGAAGACCCGAGGCAGCGGATCGGACCCGCGCCCGGGTTCACGAGTGGTAAATGAGCCTTCCGATGGGGCCGCCTAGGCCGGGCTGGCGACCCAGGGTCTTGTCAACGCAGTTCGGCAGACGCGCAGCGGACGTTGCCCCTAGATCCCGCTGAACCAGTTGTAACCCTGGTCTTCCCAGTAGCCGCCAGGATAGTCGTTGGTCACGAACAGCGCCTGGATGTGCTTGGGATTCTTGAAGCCGAGCTTGGTGGGTACCCGCAGCCGCAGCGGATAGCCGTAGTCCGGCGGCAGGGCCACCTGGCCGAAGTCCAGCGCCAGCAGGGTCTGGGGGTGCAGCGCCGAGGCCATGTCGATGCTGGAGTAGTAGCGGTCGGCGCACTTGAAGCCGACATACTTGGCGCTGGTGTCGGCGCCGATGCGTTCGAGGAAGGTGCGCAGGGGCACGCCGCCCCACTGGCCGATGGCGCTCCAGCCCTCGATGCAGATGAAGCGGGTGATGTCGGCGCGTTGCGGCAGGCGGCGCAGGTCTTCCAGGGTCCAGGCCTGCTTGTTGGCGACCAGGCCGGAGACCTCCAGGCGATAGTCGCTGAGGTCCACCTCGGGAACGTTGTATTCGGGGTAGAAGGCGTTGAAGGGAAAGGGGTTGGTGATCTGGCTGGCGGCATAGGTCGGCGCCAGGCGCTCGCGGCCGAACAGCCAGGCCTGTACCCGGTCGTTGAAGCGCGACATGGACCAGAGCACCTTGTCGACGCTGTCGCCGTCCTGCAGGTTGCAGCCGCTGAGCATGGCCAGGGCGCCCACGGTCAGGCCCTGCTTGAGCAGCAGGCGTCGTTGCAGATTTTCCACCTGTCGCTGTTGCGCCGGCTCCAGGCGCAGCCGTTCACGCCGACTCATCGTTAACCTCCTCGTGCGCCCGACCGGTGATCATCGGCGGCAGGGTGCGGGGGACCAGGATGACCAGGGCCAGGTGCACGACGACAAAGGCGCCGATGCCGGCCATGGCGAAGAAATGCACGTAGCGGGCGGTGTCGAAGCCGCCGAGCAGGGCCGCCAGCCCCTGCAACTGCACCGGTTTCCAGATCGCCAGGCCGGAGAGCACCACCAGCACCCCGAGGACCAGTACGCCCCAGTAGAGCAGGCGCTGCACGGCGTTGTAGGTGCCGAGGCGATGACCCAGGCGCAGGCGCACGGCCGCGGCGAAATCACGGCCGATGGCACGCGGCGACAGCGGCAGGAAATCACGCCGGAAGTGGCCGCTGAACAGGCCATAGAGCAGATAGATCAGGCCATTGACCAGCAGCAGCCAGAACACCGCCAGGTGCCAGGCGATGGCGCCGCCCAGCCAGCCGCCGAGGGTCGCCCAGGCGGGAAAGGTGAAGGGGAACAGCGGCGAGGCGTTGTAGATCGCCCAGCCGCTCATGAACATGCAGGGCATCGCCAGGGCGTTGAGCCAATGGGTGAGGCGCACCGGCCAGCGGTGCACCAGACGCCGTCGCGAGGTGCTCATGACATTTCCCTCTTCACCGCGAGATGGAGGCGGTCGGTTGCCCGACCGCCGGAGGTCTTAGAACCTGCTCACGATCTCGCGAGCTAGAGACAAACAAGGCCTAGGCGGCCCCGCGAAAATGGCTGAGGAAGCGGATCGGACTCGCGCTCGGGTTTACGAGCGGTAAATGAGCATTCCGACCGGGCTGGCGACCCAGGACATTTTCAACACAGTTTGGCCGACGCGCAGCAGACCGTGAGTAGGTTCTTACATGGGTGGGGTGAAACCGTCCTTCCCTACCGCCACGCCCTTGGCGTGCTTGCCGTCTTCGGCGGGGAACAGCACCACCTTGGCACCGGGCTTGAGCAGGCTGCGGTCGCCCTTCTCGACATAGGCGATGGGTACGTCTTCCGGCACCACCAGCTGCTTCTCGCCGCCCTTGTACTGCACGGTCAGGGTGCGGCCGTTGGCCTTCTTGAGTTCGCCCACGGTGCCGTTGGTCATGGTGCCGGTGCTGCCATCGGCGTTTTCCCAGCCGTAGTGGCCTTCGCCGGAGCCGCGCAGGCTGGCCTCGAACACCGTCACTTCCAGCGCCTTGAGGGTGCCGTCCGGCTGCGGCGTGGCGGCCGAGCCGATGAAGCTGTTGGCTTCGATGCGATCCAGGTTGGCCTTGGACACGGCGCGGTAGCTGGTCTTGTCATCCAGCATCAGGGTCTGGTGGGCACCGTTGCGGGTGGTGAAGGCCAGGGTGTCGCCCTGGACGCTGTCCACGGTGCCGCGCATGGGCTTGACGGTGGGCATGGGCGCGGCCTGGGCCAGCAGGGTACTGCTGGCGAGCAGCAGGGCAAGGGAACCGCGGAGCAGAGTCTGGGTACGCATGAAACCTCCTGGGATAGGGAATCGCCCCGCCACAGTGCGACGCGTGGGGGGTCAGCAAGATGACCGGCGAATGACAAAAATGTCACCCAGCGAAGCGACCGGAGGCCCTACCATGACGTCATGCATATTCTCCTCATCGAAGACGACCAGAAGACCGGCGAGTACCTGAAGAAGGGGCTCGGCGAATCCGGCTACGCGGTCGACTGGACCCAGCACGGCGCCGATGGCCTGCACCTGGCGCTGGACGGCCGCCATGACCTGGTCATCCTCGACGTCATGCTGCCCGGCATCGACGGCTGGCAGATCATGGAAGTCCTGCGCAAGAAGCTCGACGTGCCGGTGCTCTTTCTCACCGCCCGCGACGGCCTGCAGGATCGCATCCGCGGCCTGGAGCTGGGCGCCGACGACTACCTGGTCAAGCCCTTCTCCTTCGTCGAGCTGCTGCTGCGCATCCGCACCCTGCTGCGCCGTGGCGTGGTGCGCGAGCCCGAGCAGTTCCACCTGGCCGACCTGCAGCTGGACCTCCTGCGGCGGCGGGTGACCCGTGGCGACGACCTCATCGTGCTGACCAACAAGGAATTCGCCCTGCTGCACCTGCTGCTGCGTCGCGAAGGCGAGGTGCTGTCGCGCACCCTGATCGCCGCCGAGGTCTGGGACATGAATTTCGACAGCGACACCAATGTGGTGGACGTGGCCATCAAGCGGCTGCGCGCCAAGGTCGACAACCCCTACCCGGTCAAGCTGATCCATACCGTGCGCGGCATCGGCTACGTCTGCGAGGTGCGGCCTTGAGCGCGCGGTCACCCTCGCTGATCCTGCGCGCCACCCTGGGTTTCGCCCTGGTGGCGCTGCTCGCCGTGGGCGGTGCGGGAGCCTTTCTCTACCACAGCCTGGAACGTACCGTGCTGGAGCGCGCCGACTACGCGCTGCTCGGGCGGCTGGCGCACTTTCGCAGCCTGCTCAGCGCCGACCTGTCGCTGGAGACCCTGGGGCGCAGTCCGCAGCTGTTCGCCAACATGCTGGGCAACGAACAGGACGTCTTTCTCATCGGCACGCCGGGCGCCAAGCCGGTGATCGCCTCCAATCCGCTGCAGATCACCCTCCCCGACCTGGCCGTGGTGCCGCAGACGCGGCGACCGACACGGGCCGATCTGCGCGAAGGCCAGCTGGCCGACGGCACCCGCTGGCGCGCGGCGCGGGTCGCGGTGAACACCCCCGAGGGCCCGGTGGAACTGACCGCCGCCCATGTGCTGCGTAACGAGGACACCACCCTGGCCGACTTCCGTCTCGGACTGCTCGGCGCCGTGACCCTGGCCTTCCTCGCCACCGCCGGACTCGGCTATCTGCTGCTGCGGCGCGGCCTGGCGCCGCTACGGCGCATCGCCCGCCACGCCGGCGGCATCACCCCGACCCGGCTGGCCGCGCCCCTGGAGCTGGCCGATGCCCCGCGCGAGCTGCAGCCGCTGGTGGAAAACTACAACGCCATGCTGGCGCGACTGGCCGACGGCTATGGCCGGCTGGTGCAGTTCTCCGCCGACCTCGCCCACGAGATCCGCACCCCGATCAATGCCCTCATGGGCCATACCGAGGTCGCCCTGCGCCAGGTGCGCAGCGCCGAGGACTACCAGGCGCTGCTGGCGTCCAACCTGGAAGAGCTGGAGCGCATCTCGCGGCTGGTGGAGAGCATCCTCTTTCTCGCCCGCGCCGACGACGCCCAGGCGGTACTGACCCCGCAGCCGCTGCGGCTGGACGAAGAGCTGGCGCGCATCGCCGACTATTTCGAAGGGCCGGCCGACGAGCGCGGCCTGCGCCTGGTGGTGGCCGGTGGCGGCCAGGTGGTCGCCGATCCGCTGATGCTGCGCCGCGCCCTGAGCAACCTGGTGGCCAACGCCATTCGCTATGCCGAACCGGATGGCGAAATCCGCCTGCAGGCGGAGGGTGGCCGGATCAGCGTCAGCAACACCGGCCCCGCCCTGGCGCCCGCGCATCTGCAACGGCTGTTCGACCGCTTCTATCGCGCCGATCCCTCCCGCCATCAACCCCATGATTCCAATGGCCTGGGCCTGGCCATCGTCGCGGCGATCATGCGCCTGCACGGCGGTCGTGCCGAGGTCGAGCAGAATGAACGGGGCATCCATTTCAGCCTGGTCTTCCCGACCCCGGCAGCCTGAACCGCGACCTATCGCTCAAACCACGCAACCGCCCGTCACCAAAGGACTTTTTCCGCTTGCCCAGGCGGGCTATGGGCTGCATCGACTCGCCCACTACTGTACATTCATCTACCTTAGGCAATAAGCAAGGGTGGTAGGCGATGAGCGTGGATGTCGAACTGGTGCTGGCCGGCAAGATCGGCTTCGCGGCGCACCAGAACGCGGTGCCCGTGCTGCGCGAATTGCGCCTCACCCACAGCGGCCAGGAATCCCTCGCCGACCTCAGTCTGACGGTCACGGCCGAGCCGGCCTTCGTGATCCCGCGCACCTGGCACCTGGAGCGCCTGGATCCCCAGGGCACCCTCTACCTCGATGACCGCGACCTCGAATTCGACGCCGCCCTGCTCGGCAGCCTGCAGGAGAGCCTGGTCGCCCAGCTGACCTTCACGGTGCGCCAGGGCGATACGATCCTGCAGACGCGGCGCTATCCGGTCGAGCTGCTGGCCCGCAACCAGTGGGGTGGCGTGGACAGCATGCCGGAACTGGCGGCGGCCTTCGTCATGCCCAACGATCCGGCGGTGGATCGCCTCTTGGGCGCGGCCGCCGAGGTCTTGCGCCGCGCCGGCAAGTCCACGGCGCTGGACGGGTACGAGAGCGGCTCGCGGCGACGCGTCTGGGAGCTGGGCTCGGCGCTCTGGTCGGCGCTGTGCGGTCTGCAGCTGACCTACGCGGTGCCGCCCGCCAGCTTCGAGCGCCAGGGCCAGAAGATCCGCACGCCGGGCAGCATCCTCGACGGTGGCCTGGCCACCTGCCTGGATCTCGCCCTGCTCGCCTGCGCGGCGCTGGAACAGGCCGGCCTCAATCCGCTGCTGGTCATCACCCGCGGCCATGCCTTCGCCGGGGTCTGGCTGCAGCCCCAGGAGTTCGCCCAGCTGCTCACCGACGACGCCGAGCCGGTACGCAAGCGGGTGGCGCTCAAGGACCTGCTGGTCTTCGAGACCACCCAGGCCACCGCCTCGCCGCCGCCGTCCTTCAGTCAGGCCATGCAACTGGCCGAGCGGCAGCTGGACGACGAGACCTTCGTACTGGCCCTGGACGTCCGCCGTGCCCGCCTGCAGCGCATCCGCCCGCTAGCGGTGCCCGGCCAGCCGGCCAGCAACGCGGACGGTCTGCTGCTGCCGGGCGAAGCTCTGGAAGAGGCCCCGCCGCTGCCGGCGTTCGACGTGGACGTCGAGGCGGCACCGACCACCCCGGTCGGGCGCCTGGCGCTGTGGCAACGCAAGCTGCTCGATCTCACCACCCGCAATCGCCTGCTGCACGTGCCGGACAACGCCCGCAGCGTGCCCCTGCTCTGCCCCGAGCCGGCGGCGCTGGAAGATCGCCTGGCCGAGGGCCGGGCGCTGCGCCTGGTGCCGCTGCCGGACCTGGCGGTGAGCGGCCGCGACGCCGTGCTGCACGAAGCCCGCGAACACGAGAATCTCGACGACGAATACGCCCGCGGCGCCCTGGCCCGCGGCGAGGTGGTCGCCCCCCTGGATGCGACCAAGCTGGACGCGGCGCTGGTGGAGCTCTATCGCCGCGCCCGCAGCGATCTCGACGAGGGCGGCGCCAACACCCTCTACCTGGCGCTGGGCTTCCTGCGCTGGAAAAAGGCCGCCGACGATCCCAAGCACTACCGCGCGCCGCTGATCCTGCTGCCGGTGCGCCTGGAACGGCAGAGCGCCGCCAGCGGCATCACCCTGCACCTGTTCGAGGACGAGCCGCGCTTCAACCTGACCCTGCTGGAGCTCTTGCGTCACGACTTCGATCTGGACATCCCCGGACTCGACGGCCCGCTGCCCGGCGATGGCAACGGCATCGACGTGGACAACATCTGGACCAAGGTGCGGCGTGCGGTGCGCGACCTGCCCGGCTTCGAGGTCAGCAGCGAATTGCTGCTGGGCCAGTTCTCCTTCGCCAAGTACCTGATGTGGAAGGACCTCACCGAACGCAGCGACCAGCTGCTGGAAAGCCCGCTGGTGCGTCACCTGCTGGAACGCACCGCGGAGTCCGGCGCCTACCTGAGCGGCGGCAGCTTTCCCCGCGAGCGCGAGCTGGATCGCCAGGTGACCCCGGCGGAACTCTTCACCCCGCTGCCGGCGGATTCGTCGCAGTTGGCGGCGGTGCTGGCCTCGGCCGGTGGCCAGGATTTCGTGCTCGACGGCCCGCCCGGCACCGGCAAGTCCCAGACCATCGCCAACATGATCGCCCACAACCTGGCGCTCGGCCGGCGAGTCTTGTTCGTCGCCGAGAAGCGCGCGGCGCTGGACGTGGTGTATCGCCGCCTGGAGGCCCAGGGACTCGGCGAGTTCTGCCTGGAACTGCATTCGAGCAAGGCCTCCAAGGCCGAGGTGCTCAAGCAGCTGGAGCGCGCCTGGGATACCCGCGACGGCCTCGACGAAGAGGAATGGCTGGCCGAGGCCGCCGAGGTGGAGCGCCTGCGCGATCGCCTCAATGCCGTGGTGGAGCGCCTGCACCGGCGCTGGCCCAATGGCCTGACCCTGCAGCAGAGCATCGGTCGGGTACTGCGCGACGCCGCCCCCGATACCCCGCGACTCGCCTGGTCCAACGCCGACGCCCACGACGCCGAGGGCCTGGCCGAGCTGCGCAACGCCGTGCGGCGCCTGGCCCTGCACGCCGAGACCGGCCGCAGCCTGGCGGCGGATTTCGCCCTCTTGCCGGCCCATCCCTGGTCCAACGCCTGGCAGGATGCCCTGGTTACCGCCGCCGAACGGCTGCGCGACAGCCAACACGCCTTGCAGCAGGCGCGCCAACGCCTGCGCGATGTCCTCGGTCTGCCACTGGCGGACCAGGTGGCGCCCCGTCGCCTGCTGGAATTCGCCGAGTTGCTGCAGAACGCCGCTGGCCCGGATCTGGCCTTCGCCTTCGGGCCTGGCGCCGCCGAGCGTCAGCGCCAGCTGGGGCGCGCCCTGGAGTTGCTGCGCGACTACCAGACGCTGGAGCGCGAGCTGTCGGTGCCCTATGCCGCCGAAGCCTGTCGCCGTGTCGCCCTGACCCAATTGGAAACCGCCTGGGACGCCGCCGGGCAGCGCTTCTGGATCTTCGCCAGCCGCGCCCAGCGACAGGTCACCCAGGATCTCGCCCGCCAGGGCGAAACCCAGGGTCAGCCCGATGTGGCGGCCGATCTGCCGCGGCTGCGGCGTCAGCGCACCCTGCTCACCGAACTGGACGAACTGGCGCCCACCCTGGCCTGCATCAGTGGCTGGCAGGGTGTCACCAGCGATCTCGATGCCCTGCTCGCGCGCCGCGTCCTGGCGGAAAGACTGAGCGCGGCGCTGCCGGCCCTGGCCGAAACGCCCGAGCAGCTGCTGGCCCTGCGCCAGGCGGCAGCGCGCCGGTTGCAGCATCCCGAGGACCAGCCGGTGGACACCACCCTGGCCCCGGCCGGCAGTGCCTTCGCCGAGGCCCTCGACGCGGCCGAAGCCGCCCGCCAGGCATTCGCCGCGCAGGCGGGATTGGCCGGTGATACCGCCGCCGCCGAGCTGGTGCGTACCGCTGCCGCGCTGCTGCGTCAGCCAGGTCGCCTCAAGGCCTGGTGCGACTGGCAGCGCGTCCGCGAGGAAGCCGACGCCCTCGGCCTGGCAACTCTGATCGCCCGCGCCACGGTCGCTTCGGTCGAGGACCTGGCAGCCCTGTTCGAAACCGCCTATGCCCGCTGGTTCGCCGCCACCGCCCTGGACGCCGAGCCGTTGCTGCGCGACTTCGTCCCGGCCGAGCACGAGAGCGACATCCAGGCCTATCGCCGGCTGGACGATCGCCTGCAGACCCTGGCCGTGCGCCATATCCGCGCCCTGCTCTGCCACGGCCTGCCACCGAAGAACGACGCGGCGCGCCAGGGCGGCGGCTTCGCCGTGCTCAAGCACGAACTGCAGAAGCAGCGGCGGCACAAGCCGCTGCGCCAGCTGGCCCTGGAAATGGGCGACGCCCTGGCGCGACTGGCGCCCTGCATGCTGATGAGTCCGCTGTCCATCGCCCAGTACCTGCCGCCGGACGGCGGTCTGTTCGACCTGGTGATCTTCGACGAAGCCTCGCAGATCGCCCCCTGGGACGCGGTGGGTGCCATCGCCCGCGGCGTGCAGGTGGTGATCGCCGGCGACCCCCGGCAGATGCCGCCGACGCGCTTCTTCGACCGCGCCGCCGGCGAGGACGACACCGCCGAGGACCTGGAGAGCATCCTCGACGAATGCCTGGGCGCCGGCATCTACAGCCACAGCCTCAACTGGCACTACCGCAGTCGCCACGAGAGCCTGATCGCCTTTTCCAACCACCACTATTACGACGGCAAGCTCATCACCTTTCCCGCGCCGGAGATCCGTCCGAGCGCGGTGGAATGGCGGCGGGTGGACGGCGTCTACGCCAAGGGCAAGGGGCGGCACAACGCCCTGGAGGCCCAGGCCATGGTCGCCGAAGCGGTCAAGCGCCTGCTCGATCCGGCCTTCGCCGGTCTCAGCCTGGGCATCATCACCCTCAACAGCGAACAGCAGCGGCTGGTCACCGACCTGCTCGACCGCGCGCGTCAACAGCACCCGGAGATCGAGGCGCACTTCGCCGAGGACCTGGCCGAGCCGGTGGTGGTGAAGAACCTGGAAACGGTGCAGGGCGACGAGCGCGACCTGATCATGCTCGGCATCGGCTTCGGTCCCACCGAGCCCGGCGCCAATACGATGTCGATGAACTTCGGTCCGCTGAACAAGGACGGTGGCTGGCGCCGGCTCAACGTCGCCGTGACCCGGGCGCGGCGGGAGATGCTGGTGTTCTCCTCCTTCGATCCGGGGCTGATCGACCTCAATCGCACCAATGCCCGCGCGGTGCGCGATCTCAAGCTGTTCCTCGAATTCGCCCAGCGCGGGCCCCAGGCCCTGGCCGCCGCGGTCAAGGGTTCGCTGGGCGGGCACGATTCGCCCTTCGAGGAAGCCGTGGCCCAGGCGCTGCAGGCCAAGGGCTGGCAGGTGGTGCCGCAGATCGGCGTGTCGCGTTTCCGCATCGACCTGGGCATCGTCCATCCCGACCGCCCGGGCGACTACCTGGTGGGTATCGAATGCGACGGCGCCACCTACCACAGCGCCGCCACCGCCCGTGACCGCGACAAGACCCGCAGCGCCATCCTCCAGGGCCTCGGCTGGACGCTGCTGCGCGTCTGGTCCACCGAATGGTGGATCGACCGCGCCGGTGCCACCGAGCGACTGCATGGGGAGATCGAGCGGCTGCTGGAGGAATCGCGAGCGAAAGTCTGAAATGGGCTTCGCTGCGCTCAACCCAACCTACACGGCACTCGATCACACCGAACTGCCCCCTCTCCCCTTGGGAGAGGGTTGGGGTGAGGGTATTCCCGGACATGCCGATGGCCAAAGGTGGCAAGTAGCCAAGGTTGGACTTAGCTAGGTTGAGGCTACTCCATCGCCGTAGCTCAACAAGCCGCGCTCGATCCTGGCACCGTTGGTGAGGGCAACCCTCACCCCAGCCCTCTCCCCCAGGGAGAGGGGGCGGTTGGTCCGGCGCGGGGAGTGGTTTGCTCGTGGTAACACGCTGCCAAGGCGTCCGTAGCGTGGAAAACCGCGCAGCGTTTTCCACTGATCAACTGCACCTGGACGTGGATAAGGCTGCGCCGTTATCCACTCTACGCGGCTACCCCCTCTCCTCTTAGAGGTAGGCTGGGGCAAGGGCATTCCCGGACATGCCGATGCCAACGGGCTGTTGGGCTTCGCTACGCTTAACCCAACCTACGAGGCCCAGCCATGTAGGTTGGGTTGAGGCATCTCTATCGCGGAAGCCCAACAAGCCGCGCATGACCCTGGCACCGTTGGTGGGGGCAACCCTCACCCCAACCCTCTCCCCAAGGGAGAGGGGGCGATTGGGTCCGGCGCGGGGGTGGCTTGTCCCCTGGTGTCGCGCTGCCAAGGCGTCAGTAGCGTGGAAAACCGCGCAGCGTTTTCCGCTGATCAACTGCACCTGGACGTGGATAAGGCTGCGCCGTTATCCACTCTACGCGGCTACCCCCTCTCCTCTTTGGAGAGGGCTGGGGTGAGGTCATTCCTGGACGTGCCGATGGCCAACGGACCGTTGGGCTTCGCGACGCTCAGCCCAACCTACGAGGCACCCGCCCACACCGAACTACCCCCTCTCCCCCTGGGAGAGGGCTGGGGTGAGGGCATCCCCGGACATGCCGATGGCAACGGACTGTTGGGCTTCGCGACGCTCAACCCAACCTACAAGGCCCAACCTACAGAGCGCCGCCCATCAGAGGATATTCAGCGGATATTCGGTGATCAGCCGGGTCTCGGCCACGGTGCCGCCGGTGCTCTGGCTGCCGGAATGCCAGGCCTGGCGCAGGCGGAAGCTCAGGTCCTTGGCCGGGCCGTTCTGCAGGACATACTTGGCCTCCAGATCGGTCTCGTGTTCCTTGTCGCCGTCGCCATAGAGGCCGGCGTAGGCCGAATCCGCCGCCACGTGGGTGCCGTCGATGCCACTGCCACGGGTATGGCGCACCATCAGACTCAGGCCCGGCACGCCGTAGCTTTCCATGTTCAGGTCGTAGCGGGCCTGCCAGCTGCGCTCGCCCGGGCCGTTGAAGTCGGAGAACTGCATCGAGTTGCCGAGCAGGATGGAGTCACCGAAGGAACCCGGCACCGGCGCGCCGAAGACCGCGTAGTCGAAGGGCTGGTCGCCATGGATGCGCTGGTGGATCAGGGTGAAGGTGTGGGCGCCGGTCTGGAAGGCGGCGGCCAGCGAGCCGGCGGTGTTGGCGATGCTGCCGGCCTTGGCGCTGCCGGCGTCCAGGGTGCGATAGAGGTTGGCGTCGAAGGTCAGGCTCTGCTCGGCGGCCAGCGGCACCACATAGTTGAGGTTGCCGTAATACTGGTCCCAGACATCCTCGAAGTGGCCGGCGTAGAGCGAGGCGCTCAGGTGATCGCTGAACTTGTAGACGCCCCCGGCATAGCTGGCCGAGGCCGCTTCCACCCCCGCGTAGCCGGCGAAGATGCCGCCGTCCGAACCTGTGGTGCGCGGCGCCGTGGCGGCGGTGAAATGACCGCCTTCGAGCATCAGGTGATCGACTTCCTGGCTCACCAGGCTCCAGCCCCGGGCGGTCTGCGGAAACAGCCAGTTGCCACCCGCCGCCAGCACCGGCGCCGTGGGTTGCTGGTCACCGTACTTGAGCACGGTGTTGGAGACGCGCAGCTTGACCGCCGCGCCGCCCTTGCTGAATTCGCTGCGCTGGCTGCCGTCGCCGTCCACCGGCATGTTCGGGGTGTTGGCGTGGCCATCGCCGCCATCCAGCTTGAGGCCCAGGTAGCCATAGGCATCCACGCCCACGCCCACGGTGCCCTGGGTGAAGCCCGAGGTGTAGTTGAGCAGGAAGGCCTGGGTCCAGCTGCGCGGATCGCGACTGTTGCGCGCCGCGGCGCCATGGCCGTCGCCCTCGTTCTGGCGCAGGTAGTAGTAGTTGCGCAGCAGCAGGGTCAGGTCACCGTCTTCGACGAAGCCCTTGGCATCGGACTGCTGACTGGCCAGGGCGGCGCCGCTGAGGAGCAGGCCGGGCACGCCGAGCAGCCAGACGCTCCGACGGGCAAAGGGGGAAAACAGCGATAGCTTCATGGGCGGTTCACTCAGGGATCTCGGTTGGAATCGTTAGGTCGCGAACGAGTTTGCCAGCTAGCGCCAGTGCATACCACTTCGCTGACCGTCGTCATCGTCCGGTCACCTCCCTGTGCTGCGCTGGCGGTTCGCCCTCTGCGTCGAGACAACCCATGCCCAGCCAGCCCTTTGCCGTCGATCTCGCCTATCGTCCGCGCCTCGCCGACCTGCATCCCCTGTTGCCGGCGCAACCCGCCAACCTGAGAAGCGCCGCGCCGCGCATCACCCCCGCCGCCAGCCTGGCGGATCGCCAGGGTTACCAGGCCGACTTCCTGGGCGACTTCCAGGTCCCCTGGCCGCGTCCGAGCGCGCCCCTGGCCGGCGACGTCCATCCGCTGCCCGCCTCCGGCGATCGCCTGGACTACACCCACTTCTCGGTCAGCCTCTCGCGCAGCCGGCGGATGGCGCTCTGGGTCGGGGTCAACATCGATGGCGACCAGCACGTCGAGGTGCCCCGCAGTCGCGACGCCTGGGCCTACGACGGCCGGGTGCCGCTGGAGGCCCAGCTGGGGGAAGCGCTCTATGCCGACAACCTGCTCGATCGCGGCCACCTGGTGCGCCGCCAGGACCCCAACTGGGGCGCCGCCGCCACCCAGGCCAACCGCGACACCTTCCACTTCACCAACTGCGCACCGCAGATGGCCGCCTTCAACCAGCGGACCTGGCTGGAGCTGGAGGATTATCTGCTCGACAACACCCAGCGCTGGCAGGCGCGCATCACCGTCTTCAGCGGCCCGGTCCTGCGCGCGGATGACCGCCCCTATCGCGAGGCCCGGATTCCCGAGGCGTTCTGGAAGGTGGTGGCCTTTCTCGGTGACGACGGCAAGCCCTCCGCCAGCGCCTATCTGATCGACCAGCGCCGCGAACTCGACCAGCTGTCCATCGCCTTCGGCCGCCTGCGTACCTACCAGTGCAGCGTCCTGCACATCGAGCAGCTGACCGGCATCGACTTCGGTTCGCTGCGCGACCACGACGGCTTTTCCAATGAGGAGCGAGCCACTGGCAGCCCCGTCGAACGGGCCATCTTCGGCCCAGCCGACATTCTGCTCTAGGGCTTGTCTGTAACGTCGCCGAGCGAAGGTCAGGCAAGGCGCAACGACCAAGGGGAGTAACAGCCAACGGCTGGCCCGAAGGGTGAGCGCCAGCGAATCAAATCCGTGGGGAAGTGGACCGGGCTCGCGCTCGAGTTCACGAGGGGTAAATGAGCATTCCGACCGGGCTGGCGATCCAGCGGATTTTTAATGCCGCCTGACCGAGCGCAGGCCCTTTTCAGACAACGCCTAACCCGGCTGCACGCAGGCGCGCGGCAGGCTGTTGCGCACCCCCAGCGCCGCCAGCAGGATCACCCCGCCCAGATAGAGTTCGGCGGCGCCGGCCAGGCCCAGCCGCGGCACCAGGGCGCTGACCGCCAGGGCGGGCAGGCAGAAGGCCAGGTAACTGAGCACATAGAAGGCGGCCAGCAACCCGGCGCGCTGGGTCGGTTCCGCCAGCGGCAGCAGACTGCGGGTGGCGCCGAGAAAACCGCTGCCGAAGCCGACGCCGGTGACCAGGGTACCCAGGGCGAAGAAGCCCAGCTGACCGCTGGCCACCGCCAGCCAGAGCACTGCCGGACCGGCCACCAGGGTGCCCGCCCCCAGCCGCAGCAGGCGCGCCGCCGGCCAGAGGCGCAAGCCGTGCAGACAGGCCGCACCGGTGAGCGTCAGACCGGCCACCACCACTCCGCCAACCAGGATCGACGTCGTACCGGTCGCCGCCTTGACCAGCCCCGGCATCAACGACAGATAGAAGCCGCCCACCGCCCAGACCGCCAGCTCCAGCGGCAATACCCGCCAGAGCGTGGCGCGGGCCTGGGGCGGCACCGCCAGCTGGGGACGCAAGGCGGCGAGCAGGCCCGGCCGGCGCGGTACGCGGTCGGGCAGGCGCAACAGCGCCAGGCCCTGCAACACGAACAGCAGCAGGAACAGTCGATAGACCAGTTGCAACGGCGCCGGCGCGAATTCCACCAGCAGACCGCAACCCAGCGCGCCGACCGCCATGCCGAGCAGCGGCGTCAGGCTGTTCAACCAGGGGCCGCGCTCGGCATCCACATCGAGCAGCGCCGCCCCCAGGGCACTGGTGGCGATTCCGGTCGCCAGGCCCTGCAAGGCGCGGGCGAGCACCAGGTCGGCAAGGTCATGCGCCTGGTGGAACAGCAGCATGGAGCCGGCTTCCAGCACCAGCGCCGCCAGGATCACCGGCCGGCGCCCCAGGTGATCGGACAGCCGCCCACCCACCAGCAAGGCGGCCAGCAGCGCAAAGGCATAGACGGCGAACACCAGCGTTAGCCAGAAGGTGGAAAAGCCCCAGGCCTGCTGGTAGCTGGCATAAAGGGGGGTCGGTGCACTGGACGCGGCCAGGAAGGCCAGCAGTACCGAGCCCAGCAGCGTCAGGCGTGCGGAGGAAGAGCCGTTCAGAGAAGACATGCCCATACCTTAAAGCTAAATAATTGCTTTAAAGCCTGAACCCTTCCTGCGGCAAAAGCAATGCGTTTGCGTTAAGAGCCGGGTATCCTGTCACCATGACCAACAAGCAAGCCCGCCCCGGCGGCCGCAGTGCCCGCGTTCAGCAAGCCATCCACGAGGCCGTCCTGACGCTCCTGCAGGAGCAGCCCCGGGAAGCCCTCACCGTCCCCCTGATCGCCGCGCGCGCCGGGGTCACGCCTTCGACCCTCTATCGCCGCTGGGGCAATCTGCCCAGCCTGTTGGCCGACGTCGACCTGCAGCGCCTGCGCCCGGACCAGCCACCGGAGGACACCGGCAGCCTCAGAGGCGATCTCGAACGCTGGCTGGAACACTATGTCGACGACCTCGCCTCCACGCCGGGCCAGGCCATGCTCAGGGATGCCCTGGCGGCCACCGATCCGTGCTGCGCGGTGCGCTGTACCGAACCGACCCGGGAACGCCTGGAGCTGCTGCTCGAACGTGCCCACCGGCGTGGCGAGCCGGCACCGCCCCTGGACGCCCTGCTCGACGGCCTGGTCGCTCCGCTGATCTATCGCACCCTGTTCGGCGCCGAACGCCCCGACCTGGCGCTGTGCCTGCAGCTGCTCGCCCGGGTACTGCGGCCAGACCGCTAGGAAAAGCACCGGCCCCTAAACGACGAGGCCCGGACTGTCGCCAGTCCGGGCCGCGTGCCTTGACAGCGGATCCCGCGGGATCCGCCAGAGGTTACGCTTAGGCAGCGACCAACTTGTTGGCCGGCTGGGTACGACGACCCAGGGCACCACCGATGGCACCGACGATGCCACCGATCACCAGACTGATCAGCAGGACCCAGCTGGCCTGGGAGACCTTGCGGGCAGCCACGTCAGCCGCTTCGCGGGCCTTCTGCTCAGCCTGGGCCTTGAGCTCCTGGTACTTGGCATAGGCCTGCTGGTAGGTCTGCTGGGCCTTGTCGACGATGGCGTTGGCCTCGGCGTCGCTCTTGCCGGTGCGGGCCTTGATCAGGTTGACCAGTGCCTGACGGTCAGCGGCGTTCCAGGCCTGGTCGCCACGCTGCTTCAGACGATCCAGCAGGGCGCTCAGCTGGTCATCGGTCTGCTGCAGATTGTTGGCGCTGTTCTGGGCCGTGTTCTTGGCATCCTGTTCGGCGCCCTGAGCCTGCCGCTGCAGATTCTCCGGCTGCAGTTCGGTCTTGCCGGTCTGGCGCAGCGCGGTTTCCAGTTCGTTCTGCAGATCACCCAGGTCGAGCTGGATACCCTGCTGACGCAGCTGGTCCTGAACCTGGTTGGTCAGCGCCGGTGCCGCCTGGGACAGGCCGCTGCCGATCATCGACAGGCCGCTGCCCGCCACGTTCAGACCGGTACGCACCACGCCGCTCACAGCGCTGGACACCAGATAGACGCTGACCAGGGTCACGCTGGCCCAGACCAGGATGCCATGCAGGGCGCCTTCGCGCTGGGCCAGGCGACCGGCGATCCAGGCGCCGATGAAGACCGAGACCACGGCGCTGACGCCGACCCAGATACCGGTGCCCTTGCCCAGGCCGGACAGCGGATTGGCTTCCTGTTGCGGATCGATGGAAGCCGAGCCGATGGCGGTGCCGAGCAGGCTCAGCAGCAGCGAAACGGTCAGGGCGATGACCACGCCGGCGATGATCGAACTCCAGGAAATACGCTTCAACAGGGGCGCGGTCGCGGTGGCCGTGGTGGCTGCATAGGCTGGGGTGTGGCGGGCGTCATAGGACATGGCATGTGCTCCGGGTGGTTATGGGAAGAACTTATTGTGGTAACGGATTGATACCGTCACGCTTTTGGAAGTTCCCAAACCTTTGTTCCAGAGCCTTCAGAGGTCATAGGACCTCAGTTGTCCGCTATCCGAGCAGCATATCGGCCAGCAGCTTCACATTGAGGACCACGATCAATCCGGCGATCGCCCAGGCCAGCACCTGCGTGACCCGCCCGATCACGAAGCTCCCCATGAGTTGGCGATCCGAAACGAAGCGCACCAGCGGAATCACCGCGAAGGGCAGCTGCATGGACAGCACCACCTGGCTCAGCACCAGCAGCTTGGCCGTACCGCTCTCGCCGTAGAGACCGGTCACCACCACCACCGGGATCACGGCGATGCCACGGGTGATCAGCCGCCGCGCCCAGTCGGGAATACGCAGCGACAGGAAGCCTTCCATGACGATCTGGCCGGCCAGGGTCGCGGTGACCGTGGAGTTGATGCCCGAGGCCAGCAGCGCCACCGCGAACAGCAGCGAGGCGATGCCCACGCCCAGCATCGGCGACAGCAGGTGGTAGGCATCCTGGATCTCGGCCACGTCGGTGCGCCCGGCGCTGTGGAACACCGCCGCAGCGGTGATCAGGATGGCCGCGTTGACGAACAGCGCCAGCATCAGCGCCAGGGTGCTGTCGGCCACCGCCCAGCGCAGGCCCATGCGCCGCCCCGCCTCGGTTCGTGGGTAGGCACGGGTCTGCACGATGGAGGAATGCAGGTAGAGGTTGTGGGGCATCACCGTGGCGCCGATGATGCCGATGGCCAGGTACAGCGCGGCCGGATTGGTGACGATCTCCGCCTTGGGCAGAAACCCGTCGAACACCGCGGCCAGGGATGGCTGGGCCAGCACCATCTGCACGCCGAAGCAGACGAAGATCAGCGTCAATAGGGCGATGACGAAGGCTTCCAGCCAGCGAAAGCCGCGATTCATCAGCAGCAGGATGAGAAAGACGTCCAGGGCCGTGAGGATGGCGCCCCACATCAGCGGGATGCCGAACAGCAGATTCAGCGCGATGGCGGTGCCGATCACCTCGGCCAGGTCGCAGGCGATGATGGCGATCTCGCAGGCGATCCACAGCAGCAGGCTCACCGGCCGCGAATAGCGCGCGCGACAGGCCTGGGCCAGGTCCAGCCCGGTGGCGATGCCCAGGCGCGCGGCCAGGGCCTGCAGCAGGATGGCCATGAGATTGGAGAGCAGGATCACCGACAGCAGCAGGTAGCCGAATTGCGAGCCACCGGCCAGGTCCGTGGCCCAGTTGCCCGGATCCATGTAGCCCACCGAGACCATGTAGCCCGGGCCGACGAACGCCAGCAGCCGACGCAACCAGCTGCCGCCCTCGGGCACCGGCACGCTGGCGTTCATCCGCCCCAGGCTGGGCCGGGCGGACGGCGCAGGCTCCTGCCAGGCAGGCTCGACGTAGCTGGCGGATTCTTTCATGACGGACTCGTGCGGCTAGGTAGGACTACCCTTTGGAGAATTTAGCCTAGGCTAAAATTCACACATCCAGCAATAAAAAATCTCTATCTCATCCGTCGATAACGCCCATTGGCGAAGGAATCTTTGGTATTCGCCCGCAACTCGGTCAAAATGGCGCCCGCACGCGTCCTCCCGACGCGCCTCAGGTCTTTGCGGAGAAGGTCATTCAGGTGGGCAACATGACAAAGGACGACGAACTGCTGAATCGGTTGGTCGATCCATCCATTCATATGGAAGGTTTTCAACAGGTCCGCGAAGCCCATCGTCAGGAGCTGATCGAAGACTATGTCGAGCTCATTTCCGACCTCATCCGGGACGGTGGTGAAGCCCGCCAGGTGGACATCGCCGCGCGCATCGGCGTCGCCCAGCCGACCGTGGCCAAGATGCTCAAGCGCCTGGCCGCCGCCGGCCTGATCGTGCAGCGTCCCTATCGCGGCGTCTTCCTCACCCCCGAAGGCGAAGCCCTGGCCGAAGCCAGTCGCGCCCGCCACCATGTGGTGGAGACCTTCCTGCTGACCCTGGGCGTGGACGCCGATACCGCACGGCGCGACGCCGAGGGCATGGAGCACCATGTCAGCGAGGCCACCCTGGCCGTCTTCCGGCGCTTCATCGCCAGCCGTCAGGCCTGACGCCTGCGGCTTTAGTCGAAAGTCGCCCGGCTTCCCTTAAGAAAATCCCGGCACCGTCGAAGTAGTGGAAGTCATACTTTCACTACTCTCGGTGCCCTGCCATGTTTAATCGCCCGCTCAAGACCGAACTCGCCCAACTGCGTGCCGAGGTCGCCGAATTGCGTCAGTTGCACGCTGGCTTCGAAAGCCAGGCGCTAAGTCTTACCGTGGATGACCGGGGCAACATCGAGCGGGTCAACGAACGTTTCTGCCGGGAGATGGGCTACCGGCCGGAGAACGTGGTGGGGCGTCCGCTGGACGCCTTCATTCCCGAATACGTCAAACAATTGCCCTGCTATCGCGACCTCAAGAACGCGCTCAGCCAGGGCAACCAGACCAGCGGCATGTACCGCCTGCTGCGGGCCAACGGCCAGGAAGCCTGGCTCTATGCCACCTGGCAGCCGCTGCGCGACGCCGACGGCCGCATCCACAAGACCATCTGCTACGGCAACGACCGTACCGAACAGGTGGAGACCTCCACCGAGCACTCCGGTCTCATCAACGCCCTGCTGAGATCCACCGCGGTCATCGAATTCAACCTGGCCGGCGAGGTGCTCACCGCCAACGATCGCTTCCTGCAGGGCATGGGCTATTCGCTCAAGCAGATCCAGGGCAAGCACCACCGCATGTTCTGCACCAGTGAAGAGAGTCACTCCGCCGACTACCAGGCGTTCTGGGCACGGCTGAATCGCGGCGAATTCATCGCCAGCCGCTTCAAGCGCATCGACAGCCACGGTCGCACCGTCTGGCTGGAAGCCTCCTACAACCCGGTCCTCAACACCCGTGGCGAGCTGTACAAGGTGGTGAAATTCGCCACCGTCATCACCGCCCAGGTGGAGCAGGAGCAGGCGGTGGCCGAAGCCGCCAAGGTGGCCTTCGACATCTCCCAGCAGACCGATGAAAGCGCCCGTGAAGGCGCCGAGGTGGTGCAAAACACCGTCTCGGTGATGCGCAAGATCGCCGAGGAATTGCAGGTCGCTTCCAACGGCATCGAGGCTCTGGGCGAGCAGTCGCTGGTGATCAGCACCATCGTCAAGACCATCAGCGGCATCGCCGAACAGACCAACCTGCTGGCGCTCAACGCCGCCATCGAGGCGGCGCGGGCCGGCGAGCAGGGCCGCGGCTTCGCCGTGGTGGCCGACGAGGTCCGCCAGTTGGCCGGCCGCACCAGCAAGGCCACCGAGGAGATCGTCGGCGTGGTGCAGCAGAACCAGCAACTGGCGCAGACCGCCGTGGCCAACATGGCGGCGAGCAAGCACCAGGCGGAACAGGGCCTGCAACTGGCCAACGCCGCCGGCACCCGCATCACCGAGATCCAGGATGGGGCCCAGCGCGTGGTCGGTGCGGTGGGTCAGTTCGCCCGCCGCCTGAACTAGCTCACGGACTGGCGCCCCACTCAGGCCGGCGCCGGACGCCGCCGACCGAGCAGCCCCACCGCCGCCAGGGTCACGCCCAGGCTGACCAGCAGGCACAGCCCGAGCAGGCCGCGATCCCCCCAACTCTCCCGCGCCAGGGCATAGCACCAGGGCGCGGCCGCCGAGAGCAGGAAGCTCGGCGCCAGCAGCTTGCCGGTCAGGCGCGCATAGAGCGCCCGATCGAACAACTCCAGCGGCAGGCTGGCCCGCAGCACCGCCACCAGGCCGTTGAGGGCGCCATAGAGAAAGACGAAGCCGGCGGTGAGACCGAGATGGCCTTCGCTCGCCAGCGCCAGGGCGAAACTCAGCGGCAGGCCGAGGCCCAGCAACAGATTCAGCTGACGCGCCGAAAGCCGCTGGCCGGAAGCCAGTTCCGCCAGCCGCGCGCAGACCTGGCCGATCCCCCACAGCGCCGCCACCCCCACCGGCACCCCACGCTCGGCCAGCAGCGCCGGCAGATGGGCCGACAGTCCCGCGGAAAGAAAGCCGATCAACGCCATCCCGGTGGCGAACAGCACGCCGGCCAGGCGCGGCGAGCCGCCCCCTGCCGCGGGCGGCAATTCGGCACTGGGCAGGCGCCCACGCACATTGGGCAGCGGCAAGAGCAGCAGCACGCCGGCCAGGGCGATGCCGGCATAGACCACCAGCCCCAGGCGCCAGCCCAGCACCTCCAGCAGCCAGTGCCCCAGCGGCCAGAACACCGCCGAGGCCAGCCCGCCGAGCAGGGTGATGCGCACCATCACCGCCCGCGAGCGCTCGCCGGCCAGGCGCGCCAGGGTGGCGAAGGCGGCGTCGTACAGCGACAGGCGCATGCCCACGCCCAGGGTCACCCAGGCCAGGTAGAACAGCGGCGCCGACTGGGCCGCCGCCAGGCCCAGGCCCAGGCAACCCAGGGCATCGAGCACCAGGCCGAGTTGCAGGGTACGACAGCCGCCCAGGCGTTCGATCACCGCGCCGCTGAAGGGTGAGACCAGCCCCATGGTCAGCATCGCCAGGGAAAAGCCGCCATAGACCCAGCGCGCGTCCCAGCCCAGTCCCGCGGCCATCGCCGGGCCGTAGACGCCCGGCAGATAGAAGGCCAGGCCCCAGGCCAGCAACTGCATCAGTCCCAGTTGCCAGATGGCGCGATCGCTCGGCATCAATGTCATCAGCGCGTACCCGGGGTCCGCTCGCCCTCTCCCAGGCTGCGCTGCATCAGGACCGTATCCACCCAGCGCCCATGCTTGAAGCCCACCGCCTCGAAGGTGCCGACGGTACGGAAACCCAGCCGCTGGTGCAGGGCGATGGAGCCCTGGTTGGCGCTGTCGCCGATCACCGCCACCAGTTGGCGAAAGCCCGCCGCCGTGCAGGCCGCGATGATCTCTTCCAGCAGCCGCCGGCCGATACCCTGGCCACCCAGGCCGTCGCGCACATACACCGAGTCTTCCGCGGTATGGCGATAGGCCGGTCGCGGGCGATAGAGCACCGCATAGGCATAGCCCACCACCTCCCCGTCCAGCTCGGCCACCCGGTAAGGCAGCCCGGCCTGGCGCACAGCTGCCAACCGGCGTTCCAGCTCGGCCAGGTCCGGCGGCTCCAGCTCGAAGCTGGCGCAGCTGCGCAGCACATGTTCAGCATAGATGGCCTGGATGGCCGGCAGATCGGCGGGGGTGGCATCGCGCAACTGCAGGGCGGTGTTCACGGGAGAGGTCCATTCGCGGGGTCGATGAAGCGATCATGCCGGGACGGCCAGCCAAAGATAAAGCTATGCTCGGTTATCACCGGTATAAGCAAAACCTTCATGGCCGACCTCAACCTCACACAGCTGCAGACCTTCGTCCAGGTGGTCGCCACCGGCAGCTTTTCCGCCGCGGCCGATCGCCTGGGGCTGAGCCAGCCGGCGGTCAGCCTGCAGATCCGCCAGCTGGAGCGGCGCCTGGGCCTCAAGCTGCTGGAGCGCCTGGGGCGCGGACTCAAGCCCACCGCGGCGGGCCGTCTGCTGCTGGATCACGCCGCGCAGATCCAGACCGCAGTGGACCAGGCCCTGCAGGCGCTGGCCAGCCATGGCGAGACGGTCAGCGGACGGATCGCCATCGGCACCGGCGCCACCGCCTGCATCCATCTCCTGCCACCACTGCTGGGCCAGTTGCGCCAGCGCTTTCCACAGCTGGATGTGCGGGTCAGTACCGGCAACACCCTGGACGTCCTGCGGGCGGTGGAAGACAACCGCCTCGACCTGGGCCTGGTCACCCTGCCCGCCAGTGGCCGCAACCTGCAGGTGGAGCCGCTGCTGGAGGATGCCTTCGTCGCCCTGCTGCCCCCCGCCAGCTCCCTGCCATCGCACGCGCTGGCGCCGGCAGACCTGGCTGAGACGCCGCTTCTGGCCTTCGAGACCGGCAGCAGCACCCGGCTGCTGATCGACGACTGGTTTCGCCGCGCCGGCCAGGCCAGCCGCCCGGTGATGGAGCTGGGCAGCATCGAGGCGCTCAAGGAACTGGTGGCCGCCGGCCTCGGCTACAGCCTGGTGCCCGGCATCGCCGTGGCCACCGAGCACCATCGCCACGGACTAAGAGTGCAGCCGCTGGCACCGCCCCTGACCCGCACCCTGGCCCTGGTGCTGCGCCGCGACAAACCCCTGAGTCGCCCGCTGCAGCAGGTGCTGGAAGCGTTGCGACAGCTGCGCCGCTGATAGGGGCTCGACCAAACGCCCACCACGCCCTATCATTCAATGATTCAATGATTCAATGATTCTTGTATTATTGAACCATGAATGAAGAACTTGTCGTTTCCGCCCTTGCCGCCCTCGCCCACGCCCAGCGCCTGAGGGTCTTTCGCGCCCTGGTGGTCGCCGGCACGACCGGCCTTACCCCCAGCCAGTTGGCCGATCAGCTCGAGGTAGCCCGCAGCAACCTCTCCTTCCACCTCAAGGAGCTGGCCAATGCCGGTCTGGTTTCGGTGGAACAGCAGGGCCGCAATCTCATCTATCGCGCGGCCTATGACCAGATGAATGCCCTGCTCGGTTACCTGACCGAGCACTGTTGCGCCGGCGATGATTGCGCGGTCAGCGCACCGCCGCGCTGCTCCTGCTGACCTCCGTCCCTCCACCGCCAACCACAAGACCAGGCCCGCCATGCACAGTCCCCCCGCCTGCCCTCCGGCAGCACCCGCCATGAACACCTTCGAGCGTTACCTCAGCCTCTGGGTCGCGCTCTGCATCCTCGCCGGCATCGCCCTCGGCCAGCTGGCACCGGGGCTGTTCCGCTGCATCGGCCGGATCGAGGTGGCCCAGGTCAATCTGCCGGTCGGCCTGCTGATCTGGGTCATGATCGTACCCATGCTGCTCAAGGTGGATTTCAGCGCCCTCGGCCAGGTACGCCAGCACTGGCGCGGGATCGGCGTCACCCTGTTCGTCAACTGGGCGGTCAAGCCCTTCTCCATGGCCCTGCTCGCCTGGCTGTTCATTCGGGAGCTGTTCGCGCCCTGGTTGCCGACGGAGCAGCTGGACAGCTACATCGCCGGGCTCATCCTGCTGGCAGCGGCGCCCTGCACCGCCATGGTCTTCGTCTGGAGTCGACTCACCCAGGGCGATCCGCTGTTCACCCTGTCTCAGGTCGCGCTGAACGACACCCTCATGGTCTTCGCCTTCGCCCCCATCGTCGGCCTGTTGCTGGGCCTGTCGTCGATCACGGTGCCCTGGGCCACGCTGCTGCTCTCGGTGGTCCTCTACCTGGTACTGCCGGTGATCCTCGCCCAGCTCTGGCGGCGGGCGCTGCTGCGCCAGGGTCAGGCCGCCTTCGACCGCACCCTGGCCCGTCTGGGCCCTCTCTCGATGGCCGCCCTGCTGGCCACCCTGGTGCTGCTGTTCGCCTTCCAGGGCGAGGCCATCCTGGCGCAGCCGCTGGTGATCGCCCTGCTGGCCGTGCCTATCCTGATCCAGGTGCTGTTCAATTCGGCCCTGGCCTACTGGCTGAATCGCCTGGTGGGCGAGAGCCACAGCGTGGCCTGTCCCTCGGCGCTGATCGGCGCCAGCAACTTCTTCGAACTGGCGGTGGCCGCCGCCATCAGCCTGTTCGGCTTCCACTCGGGCGCCGCCCTGGCTACCGTGGTGGGCGTTCTTATCGAGGTACCGCTGATGCTGCTGGTCGTGCGCCTGGTGAACGGCTCGCGTGGCTGGTACGAACGGGGTGCCCCTTCCCACCATCGAGACCGTCCATGAACAGCGCCATCACGATCTATCACAACCCCGCCTGCGGCACCTCACGCAACGTGCTGGGCCTGATTCGCAACACCGGCGTCGAGCCGACGGTCATCCACTACCTGGAAACTCCACCCGACCGGGCGCAGCTGGAGCGGCTGATCGCCGACCTGGACATGCCGGTGCGCGAGCTGCTGCGTCAGAAGGGTACGCCCTACGCCGAGCTGGGCCTGGACGATCCGCAGCTGGATGACGCGGCCCTGATCGCCGCCATGCTGCAGCATCCCCTGCTGATCAATCGACCGATCGTGGTGACCCCCCTGGGTACCCGCCTCTGCCGGCCCTCGGAACGGGTACTCGATATTCTGCCCGAGCCGCAGCGCGGTCCCTTCGTCAAGGAAGATGGCGAGGTAGTAATTCCCTCTGCGGCGCCGCGCGGCTGATCGGGGCCGCCATGCGTGACATCGCCCGCGATAAGGACAGCGCCTGGCAGGTCTTCCTGATCTTCCTGCGCCTTGGCTGCACCAGCTTTGGCGGCCCCATCGCCCACCTCGGCTACTTCCGCCAGGCCTTCGTCACGCGGCGCCAGTGGCTGGACGAAGCCGCCTATGCCGAGCTGGTCGCGCTCTGCCAGCTGCTGCCCGGTCCGACCAGCAGCCAGGTCGGCATGGCCCTGGGCCTGGGGCGCGCCGGCGGCTGGGGCCTGCTGGCGGCCTGGCTCGGCTTCACCCTGCCCTCCGCCCTGCTGCTGATCCTGTTCGCCCTGGGCCTTGCCCACTTTCCGGGATTGGCCGACTCGGGCGCGGTGCATGGCCTCAAGGTCTTCGCCGTGGCGGTTGTGGCCCAGGCGGTCTGGAGTATGGGCCGCAGCCTGTGCCCGGATACGCCGCGTCGCCTCCTGGCGCTGGTTGCCGCCGGCCTGGCGCTCTGGCTGCCCGGTTCGGCGGGGCAACTGCTGGGGCTGGGCCTGGCCGCCCTGGTCGGACGTCTCGCCCTGGCGCCCGCTGCCACGCCGCCGGCCCTGGGCCTGCGAACCGGACTCTCCCGGCGGCTGGGGGTCGGCGCGCTGCTGCTGTTCCTGCTGCCGCTATTGCTGTTGCCCGCCTGGGGCCCGCTGGCCGGGGGTGTCTACCGAGCGGGGGCCCTGGTCTTCGGTGGCGGCCATGTGGTGCTGCCGCTGCTGCAGACCGTGGTGGTGCCCAGCGGCCTGGTCAGCGAGGGCCAGGTCATGGCCGGCTACGGCCTGGCCCAGGCGGTGCCCGGTCCGTTGTTCACCTTCGCCGCCTACCTGGGTGCCCTGGTGCCCGCCACCGTGCCCGCCTGGCTCAATGGCCTGCTCTGGACCCTGATCTTTCTGCCCGGCGCGCTCATCCTGCTCGCCGCCCTGCCCTTCTGGCAGACCCTGCGGAACCACCCCGGCTGGCAACGCGCGCTGACCGGCCTCAACGCCGGCGTGGTCGGCCTGCTGCTGGCGGCGCTCTACGATCCGGTCTGGACGGGAGGCATCCGCGGCCCACTGGACGTTGCTCTGGCCGCACTGGCCCTGGCGCTGCTCCTGAGCACCCGCTGGTCGCCCGTCCTGATCGCGCTATTGGTCGTTCTGGCCGCGTGGTTGTTGAACTTTTAGCGCACTACCGTTTAGCGGCGTGCCACTAGTGGCCCGATGAAATTGCGGCGTGGTTCGCTGTAGCTCCGTGGAAAGCTAGGCACTGTCGGCGTGACGTTCGGCTGTATGAAACGTCTTGCCCTGCGCGAGAACGTGTCCAGCGAGCGCTCGGCCTGACATGCATTAAGGATGACCGCCATGACCTACAAGAATCCCCTGGACACCACCGCCCCCCTGTTCACCGCTGCCCTTGCCAAGGCGCCCCTGGTTGCCGCGCCCGCAAAGGCTGCCGGCACCTCTGACGGCGTCACCTACTACGCCTTCCAGAGCCAGCCCCGGCTCACCCTCGACATCAATACCGCGCCCGAATACGTCGGCTTCGCCAAGACCTTCGACGCCAAGGGCCCGCACTATACGGCTGGTTCGACCCTGAACGAACTGACCCTGACCGGTCATTGGGAAGACCAGATCCTTCGCCTCGACGGTCACACCCGCGGTGCCACTGCCAGTGACAGCACCCTGGATTCGAGCATCGCCAAGCTGACCGTCAGCCTCACCGACGTGCCGACCAATCAGTTCAATGAAGGCGATCTGATCACCCTGGACCACTTCGATGGCCTGCAGACCTTCGACGGCTCCACCTCCACGGCCGGCCTGTCGATCGACTTCCTGCATGGTTACACCGCAGGCGCGGACTACACCTATGCCAGCCAGAGCGCATTCCTCAAAAGCGTGACCACCGGCAGCGGCGGCGATCTGATCCAGGTCAGCACCCGTACCGCCCCGGAACTCGAGCACGTGGCGGCGTTGAGCAACTCGCGGGTCAAGGCCATCACCGTCGATACCGGCGCAGGCGGCGACCAGATCGGTGCCCACATCCAGCAAGCTGATATGGTCATCAATGCCGGCGCCGGCAGTGACTTCGTCGACATCCTGATCACCGAAGGCGTGGCCGCGCACAATGCCACCCTGCGAGGTAACTACGGCCATGGCGCCACCGTCACCCTGGGTGAAGGCCGTGACACCCTGAGCCTGCTCAACCCCACCCTGGCCAACTTCGATGGCGGCAGCAGCGCCGCCGCCAACCGTGCGCTGGCGGCCAACCATGTGACGGTCACCGACTTCAAGGCGAGCGAAGACAACATTATCTTTGGCTTCGCAATTACCGACCCCAAGGCCGTGGTGACCGTCCAGGATTCAGCCCTGACCAACGCCCACAGCCTGTACGCCGCGCTCAATATCGTCACTCAATCGACCACCGGGCTGGTCAATGCCGCGGTCTTCCACTACGGCCAGGACACCTATGTCTTCCGTGACTCCGGCTACGAAGGCCAGGTCGATAACCTGGACTCCCTGGTCCAGCTGATCGGCGTCCATAACCTCGATGATGTCGCCAGCACCGTGGCGGCCCGTGAACGCTATGAACCCGGTGGCACCCTCGGCTGGGCCTGATAGCCCCTGAGCCGCACGGCTTGCCGCCCAGAGCGATCAACCGGGCGGCTCGCCGGCTGCTTATGTGCGGTATTCGTGGCTTGCCGAAGAAGTCGGGCACTCACGGCAGGAACCCAGGGTCTGTCTAGCGATACCCTTTCGAACACGAGGAACGCGCGATGAAGATCCTGATGGTCCTGACCTCCCATGACCAGCTCGGCGACACCGGCAAGAAAACCGGCTTCTGGCTGGAAGAATTCGCTGCTCCCTACTACGTCTTCAAGGACGCCGGCGCCGAGATCACCCTGGCCTCCCCCGCCGGTGGCCAACCGCCGCTGGACCCCAAGAGCGACGCCGCCGACGCCCAGACCGAGTCCACCGAACGCTTCAAGAACGATCCCGAGGCGCAGCAGGCCCTGGCCAACACCGTCAAGCTCGCCGAGGTGCAGGCCGACGACTACGACAGCGTCTTCTATCCCGGCGGCCATGGCCCGCTCTGGGACCTCGCCGAATCCCGCGATTCCATCGCCCTGCTCGAAGCCTTCGCCCAGGCCAACAAGCCCTTCGCCCTGGTCTGCCACGCCCCCGGCGTGCTGCGCCACGTCAAGGCCGCCGATGGCACCCCGCTGGTCAAGGGCCGCACCGTCACTGGCTTCACCAACAGCGAAGAAGCCGGCGTGCAACTCACCGACGTGGTGCCCTTCCTGGTGGAAGACGAGCTGAAGAAACTCGGCGCCCGCTACGAGAAGGGCCCGGACTGGGGCGAGTTCGTGGTCGAGGACGGCAACCTGGTCACCGGCCAGAATCCGGCCAGCTCGGAAGCCGCGGCGGACGCCTTGCTGACCAAGCTGGGTTAAGAGCTAAGCACCTGAAAAAGCCCGCCAACCGGCGGGCTTTTTACTGCGCCCCGTCAACGCCTGCACACGGCTGTTTTCCGCGCTGCACCCCTGCCCTGCTGCCCAAGTGCCACTAGTCGCAAAGACTGCAGAAATCCCGGCGCCTGCCGACAGCCTCTCATGAGCGCAGCCTTAACCCTGCTCCGCCCAGGCTGGAAAGGATATTCCGTGCAATCGATTACCTGGTCGTATTTTCAGAGCCTTGCCCGATGAAGAGACTCCTGCTCGGCGTGCGTGCCCTGATGTCGGTGCCCAAGGACAATCCTGGCCTGGTCAAGGCGCAATACCTCGCGCTGTCGCGCCAGCTGCCGATGATGTACTTCATCCTGCTGACCAACACCCTGATGCTGGCCGGCACCCACTACGCCGTCGCGCCACGCTGGCTGGTGCTCTACTGCCCGCTGGTCATGACGCTGTTCGGCGTAGTCCGCGCGGCCGAATGGGTCCGCACGCGCAATCAGCCGCGCAGTCCGACGCAGATGCTCAGGGCCCTGAAGCGCACCAACCGGCTGGCGCCCATCGTGGCCTCGGCCTTCACCGCCTGGGCGCTGGCGCTGTTTCCCTATGGCGACAGCTATACCCAGGCGCATGTGGGCTTCTACATGGCGATCACCGTGATCGGCTGCATCTTCTGCATGATGCACCTGCTGCCCGCGGCCCTGGCCACCACCGCCGTGGTCAACACGGCCTTCGTGGTGTTCTTCGCCTCCACCACCATCAGCACCTTCGTGGCCACGGCGATCGACGTCCTGCTGGTGTCCATCGCCATGCTGGTCATCCTCAAGGCGCAGTACGGCGACTTCACCCGCCTGGTGAACATGCAGGCGCAGACGGCGAAACTCAGCGAGGAGAACCTCAAGCTGGCCAATCAGGACAGCCTGACCGGCCTCGCTAATCGACGACAGTTCTTTGCCCGCCTCGATACGCTACTGGCCGACGCGCGTGCCCAGGGGACCCGTCTGGCCGTGGGCCTGATCGACCTGGACGGCTTCAAGCCGGTCAACGACCTCTATGGCCACAGCGTGGGTGACCGGCTGCTCCATCAGGTCGGCCAACGCCTGAGCAGGCTGCTGGGCGAAGACGTCCACCTGGCCCGCCTGGGCGGCGATGAATTCAGCCTGATCATCACCGGGGTCTTGAACGATGAGCAGCTGCGCGCGTTTGGCGAAAGGGTCTGCGCCAGCCTGCGCGAGCCCTTCCTGCTGGTGGACCTGCCCATCCAGATCAGTGGCTCGCTGGGTCTTGCGACCTTTCCCGACCAGGCCTTTTCTGCCACGGATGTCTATGAACACGCCGACTACGCCCTGTACCAGAGCAAGCGTCACCGGCCCGGCACGGCCTGCCTGTTCAGCACCGCCCATCGTCAGCAACTCAATCGCGAGGGCCTGACCGAACAGGCCCTGCGCCGGGCCGACCTGGAGCGCGAATTCTACATGGTCTTCCAGCCCATCGTGGACATCCACAGCAAGCAGACCGTGGCCTTCGAGGCCCTGGCCCGCTGGGAAAGCCCGGAGCTGGGCAACGTCCCGCCGGGTGATTTCATCTCCACCGCCGAGCGCGTCGGCATGGTCAATAGACTCACCCTGCCGCTGCTGAACAAGGCGCTGAACACGGCCGCCCGCTGGCCTGCAGGCATCCGCCTGGCCTTCAACCTCTCCGCCCACGACTGTGCCTCCGAAGAAGCCGCCCAGCAGATCGTCGAACTGATCAAGCGCAGCCCGTTCGACCCGGCCTGCCTGGATCTCGAAATCACCGAAACCGCCGCCATCCAGGACCTGCCCCAGACCCAGCGCGCCATCAGCCGCTTTCGCGAGCTGGGCTGCGGCATTTCCCTCGACGACTTCGGCACCGGCTACTCCAGCCTGAGCCAGATCCACGCCCTACCCCTGACCAAACTCAAGGTGGACCGCACCTTCGTCACCAACCTTCACCTCGACCCGGCCAGCTTCAAGATCGTCAAATCCCTGATCGCCCTGTGCCAGGACATGCAGCTGGAATGCATCGTGGAAGGGGTGGAGACGGCTGCGGAACTGGGTGCGCTGAAGAATCTTGGTTGTACGAGGGCGCAGGGTTATCTGTTCGCCAAGCCGATGCGGGCGAGTGAGATTAGGGGTTGGTTGGAGGGGGAGCAGTTGGAGAAGGTGTTGGCGGTTTGACTCGTAGGGGGGGTATCAGGTGCGACGCGAGCTCTTGTCCAAGCAGCGATCTCTCGCTTAGACGCGTCCGCTCACACCTGTAATCCCGTAACACCTTGCCCTGCCTGGGTTTACGTAGGTGCTCGTGCCATTTCATTCAGAAGCTTGAAGAAGTTTAGCTTAGGCCGGTAAGTATGGGCTTGACCCTGCACTCCTGAAGCCTGCGGAAAGCCGACATAGACATACTTGCTTGCGCGACACGCTTGGCCCGTCGGGCCTAGAACATGAATACCGTGATGTGATCATTCCGTGCCTGCAGGCGGCCAAAAGAGGACGTCGACAAGCGACCGCTACCGACCCAAGGCTGCCGTTGGCGGTGGGCAGCTACCGGCCATAAGCAGACGGCCATCAGTCCGACCTCTAGATAGGCTCAAAACATCAAGAGGGGCTGGCCACTGAGTTGGTAAAAAGTGCCTATAAGGTCATGCATTACCCGCAAGAGGTCATACCAGCTATGCCCAACAAGTATTCGGATGATTCGCTGCTTCCTACCTCGAAACTAATTTGTATTTAAGGATTTGCCCATGCCTGGATTTTCCCTAGAAGGATTCGCTGACGATATTTTTGCGGCCAAAACAAAGGAATATTTCAGAGAGGTTCTTTCTTCATACCAAAACGAGAATTACCGCTCTTCCGTAGTGATGCTCTGGTCAGTAGCAGTATGTGATATTATTTATAAGCTCGAATACCTAATTGATGTGTACAGGGACGCAACGGCTACCGAGATAATAAATGAGATGACTCGAATTCAGGCTCAAGAGCCATTTTCTTCTGCCTGGGAAATAAAGCTAATTGAGGACACGTTCTCCAAGACACGGCTACTTGACGCTCCAGAATACGAAAACCTCAAGTTTCTACAAAAGCAGCGACACCTCTCTGCGCATCCGGTTTTGACTCAAGAGCGTGAGCTCCACGCGCCGAACCGAGAAACAGTCAGATCCCTACTTCGTAATACACTGGAAGGCTTACTCATTAAGCCTCCCTTCTACACCCAGCACATCCTGAATGAAATGCTCGCAGATCTTGCAGAACATCGAGATGCACTTAACGATCGTCATAAGGTAAAGGCTTATGTGGAAAGCCGGTACCTGCGGCGGTTCAAGCCTACAGTCGAAACGTCAATCTTTAAATCTTTGTGGAAACTCACCTTTAAGCTTGAAAATGCTGAATGTAATGCGAACAGAAGGATTAATCTGGACGTACTTGAAGCGATCAGCGATCGGCAAGCAGGTCGTCTGGAGGAGATCATCAGGGCTGAGCAGGAATACTTCAGCAACGTTGCCGCTGATGGTGCGCCGTTGAGATTCTTTGTTTACTACTTATCCAAGCATCCAACATTACATGCTTTATTATCCGATGCGGCAAAGCTACGTGTTCAACATGGAATTGCGACTGACTCCGCCGCAAAAATTGCCAGTTGGTTTGTGAAGACTGAATTGTCCGATCACTTCGCAGACCTACTGCAATGGATCGAAAGTGACGACTACCCGCGCCTCGATGACGAACAACTGAAGGTCATGGTAGAAATTGAGGACTCACCCGAGTGGCAGCAATGGGCGTGTAAGCTCTTGGGGGCTTATTATGGGGCGAGCGCGGGTTTCAACAGTGCTGATGTTCGATTTGCTAGTGCGATTGAGCCATACTTGCACCTTTTCGACGAAGACGCGCTTATATTCACGCTAGAGCGAGTTGAGCGAAACCGTCAGACGTACGGGCGTGGCTCTGCACGTATTGATCATATGGGCGTCAAGAGCCGTCTATTAGCTATAAATCATGATTTTGATTTCACACCTTACCCGAATTTTTCTCGTAGACTTGATGCCGAGGAGTGAGTAGGTAAATTTTCGCATAAAGCTCGGCTTTGCATTTTCAAGGCCCCTTTTGAATGCCGCTTTCGGCCGATTGCAGCCCGTTACCACCGGCTGAAATCGGCCAAAAAAGGAAACAGCAACTCTTTCGTAGTGTTACTAGGGGAATGCGCGGATCAAGTTATCCTGATCTAGTCTTAAGTCGCTAAATTCATTTCTGGATGCGATTGTGATATCTAGGATCTCACTCTCTAGTGCATTTTGTATCCTCTTGGGGCTGCTTCAAGGAAATTCCTCTAGCGATCGTAACGCGGCCGAACAAACTGTATCAAAGATGTTCTCCCCTTAATATAAATTACGCGAACCTCCATAACTACTCCATTTGAATCTTCAAGCTCAAATGGTTCATCCACCTTGAAGGTAGCAGGTTGCTTCTCGCCATTGTTGATGGCAATGTTTTCTGCATACAAATACGTTCTGTTGCTTGTATCAAGAATCGGATTAAGCCGACCTTCAAGCCCAGGTATGTATCCGGTGCTGTGACAAATTACCGAGCCCGTGTTTTCAGTAGCTGCGAGGGCTACCTGAATGTTTTCCGCTGGATCCCAGGAAGAGATCAACGCAGCAGGGAAATCAGGGTGTGCCACGAGCAACTGATATCGACGGCGAGTGGGGATTGTTAGTGTGACTTTGCCGTTGGAGTCTGTTTGCCCGCTCTTCGTGGTGTCATTGTCTGCAATGGCCACGACGGTAGCTGAGGCTACCGTAGCACCGGAGGATGAAATCACCGATACGCTGGGTATCTGGGGATCAATGCGTGGGATTGTTGTAGTGGCAAAGAGCGCTTTGCGAATCGACTCAGAAGGTAATGTTCTGCCACTATTGATAAGCTTCTTATGAATCACTTCAACAAATTTTTCTGGAGAACGACCAAGGAGTGAGATGTATCCTGTTGTTGGCAAAATACCTGATATCTCTGTTTCATCGAAACGGGCTGGAAGTATATATTCCTGGCTTTCTTGGAAAGCCCTAGCCTGCATGGCTTTTCGTTCATGGCTCGTCCATAGCTTTTTGGCATAATGCTCAGATATGAACATTATCGTATACAAGGCCTTGTTCATGTAGATATCAGATAAATAGTCGTAGAGATTCTTACCCCAGAGATTATCCTCTTCAAATTTATCGTAAAAAACTTTCACACCAGAGTCCCGCAAAAGGTTAGCCACCTGGTCGACATAACCACGATCTTCTCCCGCAAATGAGAGGGCAATATCAAATTCACGTTGATCCGACATAACCTGGTCCTTTATAAAATTCTATGTGCAGGCGGCGACGCTCTGAGTTTTGCGCAAGACTATCGCATGCCTTAAAGGCCATTACTACGCTATCATCTGAGTCGTCCCTGGTTTCGTAGACACCTCCGATCCATCTCTCCAAGAAACTGCCGCTAGCCGATTTTTGTGGGTCGCCAAAGCCGTTAGCCGATCTCCGCCGACGGCAGCTATGGGTCGTTAGCGGTCAGTCATGAATGACTGCTTTCGTCCCTGAGCCGCGTGTGCGACCGGTCACGTCAAATGCCAACGGCTACTCAGCACCTATGCAAATTGTTCCGATAGAGGGCAATTTCTTCCTCAAGCGACTAGCCGGAATGAAGGGCAGCCACGCAACCTACCCAATAGCTTTCCCAGGTTGGCTGAGCGTCCATTCAACAATCACATCGGCCCAATCCTGCTACATTGCACGACGCTGATCCCGCCACGACCTAGTTGTAAACGGTGCGCGAGTCCCCTCTGCTGGCGAGCTAGCTATTTCTCGATCCAGTCGGAGTCGTAACCCACCCCGTGCGAACGCTGCTGGCCGTGCGGCGCCAGTCGTGGAGACCGCCAGGATTCACCCTCATCAAAAAGCCAAAAGCCCGCAATTACGCGGGCTTTGGGCTTTTTCTGCTAGACGTACCGGTCTATACCGGCCGCGGGATCACTCCCACTCAATCGTCGCCGGCGGCTTGCTCGAGACGTCGTAGGTGACGCGGGAGATGCCGTCGATTTCGTTGATGATGCGGTTGGAGACCTTTTCCAGCAGCTCGTAGGGCAGATGGGCCCAGCGGGCGGTCATGAAGTCGATGGTTTCCACCGCGCGCAGGGCGACGACCCAGGCGTAGCGGCGGCCGTCGCCGACCACGCCGACGGATTTCACCGGCTGAAAGACGACGAAGGCCTGGCTGACCTTGTGGTACCAGTCGGCCTTGCGCAGTTCGCTGATGAAGATGTCGTCGGCGCGGCGCAGCAGGTCGGCGTATTCCTTCTTCACTTCGCCGAGGATGCGCACGCCCAGGCCCGGGCCCGGGAAGGGATGGCGGTAGACCATGTCGTAGGGCAGGCCCAGCTCCAGACCGATCTTGCGCACCTCGTCCTTGAACAGTTCGCGCAGCGGCTCGACCAGCTTGAGGTTCATCTCCTCGGGCAGGCCGCCGACGTTGTGGTGGGACTTGATGACGTGGGCCTTGCCGGTCTTGGCGCCGGCCGACTCGATGACGTCGGGGTAGATGGTGCCCTGGGCCAGGAACTTGATGTTGTCGAGCTTGCTGGCTTCGGCGTCGAAGACGTCGATGAAGGTGCGGCCGATGATCTTGCGCTTCTTCTCTGGGTCGGCTTCGCCTTCCAGGTTGGTCAGGAAGCGCTGCTCGGAGTTGGAGCGGATCACCTTGACGCCCATGTTCTCGGCGAACATGGCCATCACCTGGTCACCTTCGTGCAGGCGCAAGAGGCCGTTGTCGACGAAGACGCAGGTCAGCTGGTCGCCGATGGCCTTGTGCAGCAGGGCCGCGACCACCGAGGAGTCGACGCCGCCGGAGAGGCCCAGCAGCACGTTGGCGCTGCCGACCTGGGCGCGCACCTGGGCGATGGCGTCCTCGACGATGTTGGCCGGGGTCCAGAGGGCCTCGCAGCCGCAGATGTCCTTGAGGAAGCGCGAGAGGATCCGCCCGCCCTGCTTGGTGTGGGTCACCTCGGGGTGGAACTGCACGCCGTACCAGCCGCGCTCGTCGTCGCCCATGGCGGCGATGGCGCAGCTGGGGGTGCTGGCGACGATGTGGAAGCCTTCCGGCAGCTTGCCGACCTTGTCGCCATGGCTCATCCAGACGTCCAGGCCGAGTACGCCGTCGTCGTCGAGGTGGTCCTGGATGCCTTCGAGCAGGCGACTCTTGCCGACCACGTCGACCTTGGCATAACCGAATTCACGGATGTTGGAGCCTTCGACCTTGCCGCCGAGCTGCTCGGCCATGGTCTGCATGCCGTAGCAGATGCCGAACAGGGGCACGCCCAGGTCGAACACCGCCTTGGGTGCGCGCGGGCTGCCAGCCTCATGGACCGACTCGGGGCCACCGGCGAGGATGATGCCGCGCGGAGCGAAGGCACGAATGTCGGCGTCGTCCATGTCGAAGGGGTGCAGCTCGCAATAGACGCCCAGTTCGCGCACGCGGCGGGCGATGAGCTGGGTGTACTGGGAGCCGAAGTCGAGGATGAGGATGCGGTGGGCGTGGATGTCTTGGGACATGGCCAGGTCTCGATAGCGCTAGGTTCAGACGATTCGGGGCTGTCTAGACAGCCCCGAATCGCAACGATAAGAACGACAGATCAGGAATCAGCTAACGCGGTAGTTAGGTGCTTCCTTGGTGATCTGCACGTCGTGGACGTGGGATTCGGCCATGCCGGCGCCGGTGATGCGCACGAACTGCGGCTTGGTGCGCATCTGCTCGACGGTGGCGCAACCGGTGTAGCCCATGGAGGCACGCAGGCCGCCCATCAGCTGGTGGATGATCGCCGCCAGCGGGCCCTTGTAGGGGACGCGGCCTTCGATGCCCTCGGGGACCAGCTTCTCGGCGCCGGAGGCGGAGTCCTGGAAGTAGCGGTCGCTGGAGCCCTGGGTCTGGGACATGGCGCCCAGGGAGCCCATGCCGCGGTAGGACTTATAGGAGCGGCCCTGGAACAGCTCGACCTCGCCCGGGGCCTCTTCGGTACCGGCGAACATGGAGCCCATCATCACGCAGTAGCCACCGGCGACGATGGCCTTGGACAGGTCACCGGAGAAGCGGATGCCGCCGTCGGCGATCAGCGGGACGCCGGTGCCTTCGAGAGCGGCGGCGACGTTGGCGATGGCGGAGATCTGCGGCACGCCGACACCGGCGACGATGCGGGTGGTGCAGATGGAGCCCGGGCCGATACCGACCTTGACCGCGTCGGCGCCGGCGTCAGCCAGAGCCTTGGCGGCTTCGGCGGTGGCGATGTTGCCGCCGATGACCTGGACCTGCGGATAGGTCTCCTTGACCCAGCGCACGCGCTCGATCACGCCCTTGGAGTGACCGTGGGCGGTGTCGACCACGATGACGTCGACGCCAGCGGCGACCAGGGCGGCCACGCGCTCGGGGGTCTCGGCGCCGGTACCGACGGCTGCGCCGACGCGCAGGCTACCGGCGTCGTCCTTGCTGGCGTTGGGGTAGGCCTTGGCCTTTTCGATGTCCTTGACGGTCATCATGCCCTTGAGGGCGAAGGCTTCGTCGACGATCAGCACCTTCTCGATGCGGTGCTTGTGCAGCAGCTCGCGGACTTCCTGCTTGTCGGCGCCTTCGCGCACGGTGACCAGGCGATCCTTGGGGGTCATGACTTCGCGCACCGGCACGTCGAGACGGGTTTCGAAGCGCACGTCGCGGGAGGTGACGATACCGACCAGGTCACGACCGGACAGCACAGGAACACCGGAGATGTTGTGCATACGGGTCAGGTCGAACAGGTCGCGCACGCTGGCGTCGGCGTCGATGGTGATGGGGTCCTTCACCACGCCGGCCTCGAAGCGCTTGACCTTGCGGACTTCCGCGGCCTGCTGCTCGACGGTCATGTTCTTGTGGATGATGCCGATGCCGCCTTCCTGGGCCATGGCGATGGCCAGACGGGACTCGGTCACGGTGTCCATGGCGGCGGACACCAGGGGAATGTTCAGCTCGATGCCACGGGTCAGGCGGGTCTTGAGACTGACGTCTTTCGGCAGGACATCCGAATAGCCGGGGATGAGGAGAACGTCGTCGAACGTCAGGGCTTCTTGGCTGATGCGCAGCATGGCGGGCGCTCCCGGGCGGGAAAATTTAGGAGCGCGACATTATACCTGCGCTTGGGGATGGGCGGCAACGGACCTGGACACCAACGGTAAGAGGATTCGATTTACGTGAGAATGACTATCAACATAGAATCGCCGCCACTTTCCCCGCCCCTCTCGAGATCACCCTTGAACACGCCGCCCAGAGCCCTTCGCCGTTTTGCGCCCTTCGCCTTCAGCACCCTGGCCCTGGCGACCAGTTCGGGCCTCCTGGCCGCGGAAAACGCCAGCCTCGCCCCCATGGACATTTCCGCCACCGCTACGGAGGCCGACCAGGGCTATCGCGCGACCCGGGCCTCGACCGCGAGCAAGAGCGATGTGCCGATCAAGGAAGAGGCGCAGTCGGTGCAGACCGTGACTCCGCAGCTGATCCAGGACTACGAGGTGCGGACCCTGGACGATGCCTCGAAATTCGTCAGCGGCGTGACCCAGAGCAACACCCTGGCCGGGACCAAGGATGCCTTCGTCAAACGCGGCTTCGGCACCAACGCCGACGGCTCCATCTTCCGCGACGGGGTGCGCTCGAATCTGTCGCATAACTTCGACGCCACCGCCGAGCGTGTGGAAGTCCTGAAGGGCCCCGCCTCTCTGCTTTATGGCGCCCTGGAGCCCGGCGGCCTGATCAACGTGGTCAGCAAACAACCGCAGTATCAACAGCGCACCACTTTGAGCGGCTCGGCCTACAGCGAAGGCGGCGGCAATCTCGGCGTCGACACCACCGGTCCCCTGGGCGACAGCGGCTTCGCCTATCGGCTGATCGCCGAACGGCAGAGCGAGGACTACTGGCGCAACTACGGGGTGGATCAGCACACCCTGGTGGCGCCGTCGCTGTCCTGGACCGGCGAGCGCGCCAGCCTGACCCTGGCCTATTCCTACAATGATTACACCGGCCCGGTGGATCGGGGGACGGTGTTCGTCAATGGGCATCCCAGCAGCGCCAGCTACGACAAGCGCCTCGACGAGAAATGGGCCCAGACCAAAGGCATCACCGAGACGGCCAGTGCTCGTTTCGAGTACCAGCTCAGTGACGACTGGAAGACGCGGCTGATCTACGCCTGGAACAATGACAGGTACAGCCTGGACTTCGCTCAGCCAGCCTCTCTAGCCGCCAATGGCAACCTGCTGCGGGCGGCCAATGGCGCCCACTACGACTACGAGACCCAGTACACCAGTTGGGACTTCATCGGCAGTCAGGAAGTGTTTGGCCAACGTCATGAGCTGCTGGTAGGCATTGACCACGAAGAAAACAGCCAGTACCGCGGCAAGACCTATCGCAACACCAACACGCGGCGAAACATCAATATCAATGCGCCCGTCTATGGCAACCTGGCGCCGCCGAGCGATCTCAGTCCGACGCAGAGCAACCAGGATAGCGACCTCGACTCGACCTCCCTGTACTTCAAGGACAACTGGCACCTCAACGACCGCTGGATCCTGGTCCTCGGCGGGCGCTATCAGCAGTTCGACCAGTACGCGGCTCAGGGTTTGGCACCCCATGTGGTCAACCTGGACAAGCGCGATCACGCAGTGACACCACTGGCCGGACTGGTATTCAAGGCCACCGACGATCTATCGCTGTATGGCAATTACAGCCGCTCGTTCGTCCCCAACACCACGGTGGACGACCTGGGTACTACTTTCGATCCCGAAGAAGGCCGCAGCTTCGAGGTAGGCGCCAAGTATGACCTGGCGCCGGGGCTGAACCTGAACGTCGCGCTCTATGACATCGAGAAAAAGAACGTGGTCACCACTCGTACCGAGCGCGGCCTGACTATTGGCGAAGCCGCCGGCAAGGTTGGCTCACGAGGCGTGGAGGTGGATCTCACCGGTCGCCTGGCCGAGCGCTGGGACATGATCGCCACCTATGCCTACAACAAGACCAAGGTGCTGGATGACCCCAGCAATGAGGGTAATCGTCTGACCCAGGCACCCGAGCACATGGGCAGCCTGTACCTGACCCATCACCTGCAAATGCCCTCGAACCTGGGCGACTGGCGTCTGGGCGGCGGCGCCCGCTACGTCGGCGAGCGCGCCGGCGATGCGGCCAACAGCTTCTACATGAGCAGCTACACCGTGGCCGACGCCTTCCTGCGCTGGGACCTGCCGGTGACCGGCTACCAGACCCGACTGCAGCTCAACGTCGACAACCTGTTCGACAAGCAGTACTACCCATCGAGCGCCAACAGCCCGCTGCAGGTCGCGGTGGGCGAGCCGCGGACGGCGCGGTTGAGTGCCAGCGTGAGCTTTTGATCTAAAGGATACGCGTACCTCTTAGCCCTCAGCGTGCGAAAACCGGCCGAGGGCTGAAAGGTACGATCCCCTCTTCCGGCACCGTCCTTCAGCGCCAACGAATGAGGCATGGTTCACTGACGGGGCGTGGAAAGGCAGGCACTGTCCAGCCCACGTTCGTTTGTTCAAGTCGTTTGCTCCCCTGAGCAAGTTCAGCGAGCGCTCAACCTGACTTTCACCAAGGATGAACGCCATGACTGCCAAGCAACATCCGCTAGACGCTGACCAGACCCTCTCCAATCCATCCGCCGCCTTTGCCAGGGCAGCCCAGGCCGCCGTACCCGCCACGCCGGCCGGTACCTTCGACGGCGTCAGCTACTACGCGTTCCAGAACCAGCCGCGCCTTACCCTCGACATCAACGCCGCCGCGGCAAAGGTCGGTTTCGCCAAGACCTTCGACGCCAACGGCCCGCACTACACGGCAGGCTCGACGTTGAATGAAGTGAGCCTCATCGGTCACTACGAAGAGCAACGAACCCTCCTGGATGGCCATACCCGCGGCACCACACCGGGAGACACCTCGCTGGATTCCAGCATTGCCAAGCTGACCGTCAGCCTCACCGATGTGCCCACCAATGACCTCAACCTGTGGTCTCACGTCGACCTGAGCAACTTCGACGGGCTGCAGACGTTCGACGGCTCCCAGTCCACCGTCGGCCTGTTCATCGACCTGACCAATGCCTACAGAAGCGATGGCCCCGACGTGCGTAGCGAGAGCGCCTTTCTCAAGACGGTAACGACTGGCAGCGCGGGCGATTTTCTCTATGTCAGCACCATCGCCGCAGCGGAGTTGGACAGCGTCGCCGCGCTCGGCAATTCCAGGGTGAAGCCGTTGACGATAGACACGGGTGCCGGTGGGGACGATATATCGGCTTACATCCAGCAGGCCGATATGGTCATCAACGCCGGTGCGGGTGGAGACTCCATCGACCTGTCCATCGAAAAGGGCGTCGCGGCGCACAATGCCACCGTAAGGGGCAACTACGGTCACGGCGCTACCATCACCCTGGGTGAAGGCCGGGACTACCTCATCGTCGACACCCTGGGCAACGGCACGTTGGCCAACTTCGATGGCAGCAGCAGCGCCGCCGCCAATCGCTCTCTGGCGGCCAACCACGTCACGATTACCGACTACCAGGCCAGTGAAGACCAGCTCATCTTCGGTTTTTCGATCCAGAAACCCGAGGCGGTCACCACGGTGGCGGATGCGGCCCTGAAGGGCGCCAACAGCCTGTACGGCGCACTGCAACAGGTGGCGCAATCCATGGCCTACAACGAGCGTGCCGCGGTCTTTCACTATGGCTCGGACACCTACGTTCTGCATAACGTGGGCGATACCGGTCAGATCGACGCCGCCGATTCGCTGATCCAACTGGTGGGCATCCAGGATCTGCAGGACGTGGCCGGTACGGTGTCCGCCGGTCCGCGCGGCATAGGCAGCTAGGGCCCGGCACCCGGCCGCGGGATCCCTGCCTGCCCAGACGTTGGGGTCCCGTGGCTTTCGCGCGATCTGGCGGCTCGGAACAATGGAGGCGACAGCACCGCCGAGAGCGGGCGAAGAAAATCGCCCTGAGCCAGAAAGAGGCAATGGACAGCGGATGTCAGCCAGGTGCTGATGCTCTATCCTAGCCGCCCCGCCACGGGGCCTCGGCCCGCCTGGCGTGCCTCTTTCCGTCTTCAGCCAGTCACCCTCATGCTCGATCGTCGCGCCTTTCTCCAGCTCGCCACCGGTACCGTCCTGCTCGCCGGCCTGTCCGGTCGGGTGTTCGCGCGTGCAGCGGTCGTCGATGGCGACTTTCCGCGGCAGGTGGAGCATGTGGTGGGCAGCACCCTGATCCCGCGCCAACCCCAGCGGGTGGCCGTGATCTCCACCGGCCAGCTGGACGCCGCCCTGAGCCTGGGCGTGATCCCGGCGGGCACCACCCGTGTGGACAATCGCGAACTGGCGCCCGGCTATCTGCGCACCGCCCTCGCCAGCCGCGCGCAGGAGCTGGAGGCCATGGTCGATCTGGGCAGTCGCCAGGCGCCGGATCTGGAAGCCCTGGCACGCCTGGCGCCGGATCTGATCGTGCTCAATCGCACCGTGCTCAAGGCCGGCGGGCTGGAGCTGTTCTCGCGCATCGCCCCCACGGTGGTGGCGCGCGGCACCGGCGGCAACTGGCGACCGGATTTCCTGCTGCTGGCCGATGCCCTGGGCCGCCGGCAGCAGGCCGAGCGACTGCTGGCGGACCTGGATCTTGAGCTGGCCGGCCTGGCGCAGCGCTTCGGCGCCCAGCCGCCCTCCGCCTCCCTGCTGTTTTCCAGCGGCGCGCGACTGCGCCTGATGGGCGCGGATTCCTTTGCCGGCGGCCTGCTGCAGGCCATGGGCATGACCCGTCCGGCGGCGCAGCGCTTCAAGGGCACCTCGCGGGACGTCAGCGCCGAGTTGCTGGACCTGGCCGACGCCGACTGGCTGTTCTATGCCGAGCAGGGCACCGCCCTGGCCAGCCTGGCGCGACAGCCGCTGTGGCCTCGACTCACTGCGGTGAGCAATTCCCGAGCCATCCGCGTGGACACCGACGCCTTCTATCTCAACGCCGGCCCCCTCGCGGCCCGCCAGGTGATCGGCACGGTCGCCGGCGCCCTGGGGGTGACATGACCCAGCCAGCCCGCCCCGCGCCCCTTGCGCAACGAGCATCCGCGGCCCGCGGCGGCCTGGTGCTGGTCCTGCTGCTGATCGTCCTGGCGCTGGCGGTGGTGGCGAGTCTGGGCATAGGGGCGCGGTCGCTGTCGGCGGCGCAGATCCTGCACCTGCTCGTCGCGCCCGATGACTCCACCGACGCCGTGGTGCTCTGGGAACTGCGCCTGCCGCGCACCCTGCTCGGGCTGCTGGTGGGCGCGGCCCTGGGCCTGGCCGGTGCCCTGATGCAGGCGCTGACGCGCAATCCGCTGGCCGATCCCGGGTTGCTGGGGATCAATGCCGGGGCGGCCTTCGCCGTGGTGGCCGGGCTGTCGCTGGTGGGGCTGGACGACGCCCCGATGCGCCTGACCTGTGCCCTGCTGGGAGCGGCCCTGGCCGCCGGCCTGGTCTATCTGCTCGGTGGCAGCGCCCCGGCCCGTGGTCAGCCCATACGGTTGATCCTGGCCGGCATCGCCCTCAGTGCCAGTCTCAACGCCTGCACCGGCATCATCACCCTGTTCGACAGCGCGGTGTTCGACAGCTACCGATTCTGGGCGGTGGGCGCCCTGAGCGGCCAGACGCCGGGTGGCGCCCTCGGCATCCTGCCGCTGCTGCTGATCGGCCTGCTGCTGGGCCTGCCCCTGGGCGGCCGCCTCAATGCCCTGGCCCTGGGCGACGACCTCGGTCGCGCCCTCGGCGCCCGACCCGGGCAACTGCGGCTGCTCGCCTTCGTCGCCATCGTGCTGCTCTGTGGCGCCGCCACCGCGGTGGCGGGCCCCATCGGCTTTCTCGGCCTGGTGGTGCCTCACGCCCTGCGCCTGCTGGTGGGCGCCGACTGGCGCTGGATCCTGGCCCTGGCGCCGCTGGCCGGTGCCAACCTGCTGTTACTGGCCGACACCCTGGGCCGCCGCGTGGCGCTGCCGGGAGAGCTGGAGGCGGGAATCGTCTGCGCCCTGCTCGGTACCCCGGTGCTGCTCGCGCTGATCATCCGTTCCGCCCGCCGGGTGCGCCCTTGAGTCGTCATCGTTTCGCCCCCCGCCGCTCGGCACGCTTCAAGGCCTGCCTATTGCTGCTTCTGCTGGCGGCCATCGGCATCTGCGCCCTGACCCTCACCGGCGGCGCCTTCGCCCCGGCGCCGCACCGGGTGGCGGTCACCCTGCTCGGTCGGGGCGATGCCCTGGCCAGCCTGATCCTGCTGGAGCTGCGCCTGCCGCGACTGCTGGCGGCCTTTGGCGTCGGCGCGGCCCTGGGCGCCAGTGGCGCCATCTTCCAGCGGCTGGCGCGCAATCCCCTTGCCAGTCCGGATCTGGTGGGCTTCACCGTCGGCTCGGCCAGTGGTGCCCTGATCACCCTGCTCTGGCTGCAACTGGGGGGCGCGGCGCTGATGCTGGGCGCTCTCAGCGGCGGGCTGCTGGCCGCGGTACTGGTGGCCGGCCTCGCGGCCCTGGCGGGGATCCGCGGCGAGCGGATGATCCTGCTCGGCATCGCCGTCAGCGCCCTGCTCGCCTCGCTCAACGAATACCTGCTGACCCGCGCCGAGCTGGATGAAGCCCAGGAGGCCCGGCTCTGGCTGTTCGGCAGCCTGGACATGCTGACCTGGAGTCGCACCCTGACCCTGCTCGCCGGCTGCCTGCTGCTCCTGCCGCTGGCCGCCTGGCTGGCGCGGCGGCTGCGCCTGCTGGAGCTGGGCGACGACCTGGCCAGGGCCCTGGGCCTGGCCGTGCTGCCCAGCCAGAATCTGCTGCTGGCCGTCGCCGTGGCCCTGGCCGCCCTGGCCATCGCCACCGCCGGCCCCATCGGCTTCGTCGCCCTGGCGGCGCCCCAGCTGGCCCGCCGCCTGACCCGCAGCACCGATCTCGGCATCCTCGCCCCCGCCCTGCTCGGCGCCTGCCTCACCGCCCTGGCCGACCTACTGGCGCAGCGGCTGCTGGCGCCCTTCCAGATTCCGGTCGGGTTGCTCACCGGCGCCCTGGGCGGCCTCTATCTGATCTTCCTGCTGAGCCGCGAATGGCGGCGGACCTCATGAGTCAAGACGCCCCTTCCAGTCGCCTCGCCGCCCACCGTCTCACCGTGGGCTACGGCGGCCAGCCGATCTGCGCCGACCTCGATGTGCGCCTGCCCGACGGCCGCTTCACCGTCATCATCGGCCCCAACGGCTGCGGCAAATCGACCCTGCTGCGCAGCCTGGCGCGGCTGATCCGTCCCAGCGCCGGCGAGGTACGCCTGGACGGCCGGCTGATCCAGGACCTACCGACCCGTGAGGTGGCCCGGCGCATCGGCCTGCTGCCGCAAAGCGCGGTGGCGCCGGACGACATCCTGGTCAGCGACCTGGTGGCGCGCGGGCGCCATCCCCATCGCCAGGCCTTCGCCGGCTGGACGGAGGCCGACGAACGCGCGGTGCAGCACGCCCTGGAAGCCACCAACACCCTGGCGTTGGCCGAGCGGGCGGTGGACAGCCTCTCCGGCGGCCAGCGCCAGCGGGTCTGGATCGCCCTGGCGCTGGCCCAGGAGACCCCGCTGCTGCTGCTCGACGAGCCCACCACCTTTCTCGACATCGCCCACCAGGTGGAGCTGATGGAGCTGCTCTGCCGCCTCAATCGGGAGGGTGGCCGCACCCTGGTGGCGGTACTGCACGACCTCAACCAGGCCTGTCGCTACGCCGACCACATCATCGCCCTGCGCGCCGGTCGCATCCTCGCCGAGGGCCGGCCGGCGGAGATCGTCACCCCCGAGCTGATCGAGGCGCTGTACGGCCTCAAGTGCGCGGTGATCGAGAATCCCCTGGCGGGTACGCCGCTGGTGATTCCCTACTAGGAAACGAACCCCGGAAAACGCTGCGCGGTTTTCCAGGCTACGCGTAGGGTGGACAACGGCGCAGCCTTGTCCACCACCCCGCTTCATGCTTGTCGGACGACGTTGCAAGTGCTCCACTGGCCGTCCAGAACAACAACGGAGCCCGCCATGCATATCGTCATCCCCGACGACTACCAGCACGTCGTCGAAACCCTGGATTGCTACCCTCTGCTCCAGCGCGCCGGGCATCAGGTGACGCTCTATCACGACGCCGAGCGTGACCCCAAGGTGCTGGTGGAGCGCTTCCGCGATGCCGATGCGCTGGTGCTGACCCGCGAGCGGACCCGGATCGACGCCGAGTTGCTGGCGCACCTGCCGCGCCTCAAGCTGATCAGCCAGACCGGCAAGGCCACCGCCCACCTCGATGTGGCCGCCTGCACCCACCGGGGGATAGCGGTCTGCGAGGGCAGCGGCTCGCCGGTCTCCACCGCCGAGCTGACCTGGACGCTGATCCTCATGGCCCGGCGCAAGCTCAAGCCGGCCATCGATGCCCTCTATACCGGACGCTGGCAGGTCAACCTGGGCGAGCGGCTGGACGGGCAGCTCCTTGGCATCTGGGGCTACGGCAGGATCGGCCAGCGCCTGGCGCGCTACGGCCAGGCCTTCGGCATGCCGGTGCTGGTCTGGGGCAGCGAGGCCTCGCGCGCGCGCGCCGAAACCGACGGCCATCGCGCGGCGACCAGCCAGGAGGCCTTCTTCGCCGAGGCCGATGTCATCAGCCTGCATCTGAGATACAGCGAGCGCAGCCGTGGTTGCGTGCGCGCCGAGGACCTGGCGCGGATGAAGAAGAGCGCGCTGCTGGTCAACACCGCCCGCGCCGGCCTGATCGAACCCGGCGCCCTGCTCACCGCGCTGGAACAAGGTCATCCCGGCCAGGCGGCGCTGGATGTCTTCGAGCAGGAGCCGGTGGCGCCGGACGATCCCCTGCTGGCCCATCCCCAGGTGCTCTGCACCCCGCACCTGGGGTACGTGGAAAAGCACAGCTACGAACTCTATTTCGGCGAGGCCTTCGCCAACCTGGTGGGTTTCTTCGCCGGCGAACCGACCGGCCTGGCCAATCCGGAGGTGTCGGGGCGGTAGGCTTGGGGGCGCGTGGATCGCGTGGATAAGGCTGCGCCGTTATCCACCCTACGCGGCCTTCCGTTGGGCTTCGACGATGGAGCCGGCTCAACCTAACCTATCACTCGGCACCTGGCTCGACCGTAGGTTGGGTTGAGCGCAGCGAAGCCCAACACCTCCCCGACATTTACGGCAGCCGCTCCCTTACCGCGGCGGCGAAGGCGGCGGGGGCTTCCTGGGGGATGTTGTGGCCGCAGCCGGGTAGCACCTCGTAGCGGAAGGGTCCGCTGAAGTGCTGCGCCACCCTGGCCTCACCCTGCACCGGGGTGACCCCGTCGTCGGCACCGGCCAATACCGTGGTGGGCACGTGGATGGGTGGCTGCGCGGCGAGCCGGCGCTCGGTCTCGGCATAGGCCGGATCGTCCGGTGCCAGGCCGTAGCGGTGGCGATAGGAGTGGATCACGGTGTCGACGAAATCGGGATTGTCGAAGGCCGCGGCGCTAAGCGCATAGGTGGCGTCGCTGAAGCGCCAGCTGGGTGAACACAGCGACCAGAGCAGTCGACAGAAGTCGCGGCGATGGGCCGCCAGGCCGGCGCGCCCCCGCTCACCGTGGAAATAGTACTGGTACCAATAGCGCAGCTCTGCCGCCGGCTCGGCGGGCTGGGTAGCCGCGGCGGTGATGTCCTGGATCGGATAGCCGTCTCCCAGCACCAGTCCCGCGACCCGCTCGGGCCAGAGGGCGGCGACGATACCGGCGGCGCGGCCACCCCAGTCGTAACCGGCCAGGGTCGCCCGCTCCAGGCCCAGGGCATCGAGCAGCGCCAGGACATCATGGGCCAGCGCGGCCTGCTGGCCGGAGCGCGGGGTGTCGGCGCTCAGGTAGCAAGTGGCGCCGTAGCCGCGCAGATAGGGCACATGGACCCGGCAGCCAGCGGCGGCCAGTTCGTCGGCCACCTCGGCGTAGGCGTGGATGTCGTAGGGAAAGCCATGCAGCAGCAGGACTGGATGCCCAGCGTCCGGTCCCTGGACCTGGTAGGCCACGTCCAGGACGCCGGCCTGGATGGAGGTGAGCATGGAGGATTCTCCGCCGTTGGGGGTATAGAGCGGAGCGGGATGAGGGGTCGGGAGTTCCCGCCGTGGGCTTCGGGTGGAAAACGCCAAGGGGTTTCCGCCCGAACACGCCGTCGAGGCGACGTAGGTTGGGTTGAGCGCAGCGAAGCCCAACAGGGGTGTCCGGTCTCGTTGGGCTTCGACGATGGAGCCGTCTCAACCCAACCTACGGGTCTTATGCCGCATGAAGGCCTGGCTACCCCGCCAGATACCGGCCGATCAGGGTCACCCCCGAGACCAGCACCAGCCAGGTCACCAGGCGGGTGAAGCGCTCTCGCGATAGGCGCCGTTGCAGATGGCGGCCGATCCAGCCACCAAGCAGCATGGCCGGCAGCAGGCAGACCGCCAGGAGCAGCAGGCGGCCGTCGCTGTAGGCGCCGGCGATCAGCAGCAGGACGATGCGGATGGAGGCGCTGCAGCCGATGAGAAAACTCTGGGTGCCGCGGACGGCGTTCTTGTCCTGCAGGCGACCATTGAGATAGAGCGCATAGAGAAAGCCGCCGCTGCCGAACAGGGCGCCGCAGAGGCCCCCTACCCCGCCCGCCGGGATCGACCAGGCCGGCGCCAGCTGGCGAAAGCCCTTGGGGGTGAGCAGGCTGTAGGTGGAATAGACGACCACGAAGAGCCCCAGCCAGAGCATCAGCAGCCGGGCATCGGTGCGCATCAGCAGGTAGGTGCCCACGGCGGCGCCGAGCAGCAGCATCGGCAGCAGTCGCCTGAGTTCGCGGCCGGCGATGGCGCGGCGATCCGGCAGCCAGTTGTGGAAGGAGGCGAGGAAATCCAGCATCACCAGCAGGGGCACGATGCGCGACAGGGGCATCCAGCTGGTGAGCAGGGGACCGGCGACCAGGGCGCTGCCAAAGCCGGCGACGCCAAAGATCAGATAGGCCAGGACCACGATGGCTTCGATGAACAGCCAATCGAGCGGACTGAGGGCGGGAATCAGGGCAGCAAGGGTTTCGAGCATGGGGCGCATCCTGCGACAGGAAAGCGCATTCTGCGCCCCGGAAACAGCCGGTGAAAACCGCCGGCTGCCCGCGCTCACGAGAATCGGCGATCCAGAGCGGCTCAGGGAATCAGGCGCTGGGCCCGCAGCCGGGTGAAGAGGTCGAGAAAGCTCGCCCGGGTGTCGCGATAGCCGAAGAAGCCCAGGTCACGACTCTTGGTCATGTCGTTGAGGCACTCGATCTCGCGGCCCAGGTCGGCGTCGCTGTGCCACCAGGAGGCAAGCTTGTCGACGTCGGCTTCCACCAGGTCGTGCTCCTCGGCGAGCTGGCGCCACTGCGCCGGCGCCACGTCCTTCAGCCGCGCTTCCAGCGGCATGGGCTGCTCGGGATAGGGTGCCGGCTCCAGGTCGAAGAAGGCGGCGATCTCGCCCCACAGCCAGCGCCAGCGGAAGACGTCGCCGTTGACCGTGTTGAAGGCCTGGTTGCGCGCGGCCGGGGCCAGGGCGGCCCATTCCAGCTGCTCGGCGAGCAGGCCGGCGTCGGTGACGTCGGTGATGCCGTCCCACTGGGTACGGGAACCGGGGAAGACGAAGGGCTGGCCGGTGGCCTTGCACAGGGAGGCATAGACCGCCAGGGTCAGGCCCATGTTCATGGCGTTGGTGCCCTTGGCCTGGCCGATCATGCTGTGGGAGCGGTGCACGCTCCAGCCGAAGCCGTGACGCTCCGCGGCGGCGAAGAGGATGTCTTCCAGGGTGTAGTAGAAGTTGGCGCCGGCCTGGCGCGGTTCGCTTTCACGGAAGGGCGTCTCGGCCTTGCCGCTGCCGTATTCCTCGAAGGAACCCAGGTAGTGCTTGGTGCCGGTGACCAGCGCCAGGTGCTGCAGCGGCGCACCGTCCAGGGCCTGGCAGAGGTTGTCCATCATGGCGCCATTGGCCTCGACGTTTTCCTTCTCGGTGGCACGACGGGTCCAGGTGCAGAAGAACACGTGGCTGATCGGCAGGCCGGCCAGCGCCTGGCGGGTGGATTCGGCGTCGAGCAGGTCGGCGGCGACCGGGATGACGCCTTCCTGCGCCACCGGTTTGCGCGCCAGACCATAGACGGTCCAGCCCGAGGCGACCAGGGTGTTGGCCAGGTTGTAGCCGGAAATGCCGGTCACGCCGACGATGAGAGCGGTGCCCTTGCGCATGAAACCTCCAGATAGGGATGAGAGACGGCCTGCGGCGGTCGCAGGCGCTGTAGATAAGGGAGTGCCTTGTCCCAGGGTTGATTCCAGCCTATTGGAGAATTAACGGCGTATCCTGGGTATAAATTCCTGTTTATCAGGAATCAGATTCCGCAATCGGGAGCCAGCCTTGTATTCCTCCGAACGCCTCAAGGGCCTCGACGTCTTCGTCACCGTGGCCGACCTCGGCAGCTTCACCGCGGCCGGCGAGCGCCTCAATCTCACCGGTTCGGCCATCGGCAAGAGCGTGGCCCGCCTGGAGAGCCGCCTGGGCGTCCGGCTGTTCCAGCGCACCACCCGCCGCCTGACCCTGACCGAGGCCGGCGCCAGCTTCTACCGTACCTGCACCGGGGTACTGGCCGAGCTGGAGCAGGCCGAACTGGGGCTAACCGCCCAGGACGGCGAGCCCCATGGCCGAGTGCGCATCGACCTGCCCGCCTCCTACGGCCGCCTGCACGTGCTGCCGCTGATCCTGGAGCTGCTGCATCGCTATCCGCTGTTGCAGCCGGATCTGTCGCTGTCGGATCGCTTCGTCGATCCGGTCCACGAGGGCATCGACATCCTGGTGCGCATCGGCGGCTCCGACGCCTGGCCGGCCAGCCTGGGGCATCGTTTCCTCGGCACCCAGCGCCAGGTCTTCTGCGCCGCGCCGGCCTATCTCGCCCGGCATGGCCGACCCCTGACCCCGGCCGAGCTGGTCGATCACCAGTGCATCGGCTTTCGCCAGGCCGACGGCCTGGTCAGCCCCTGGCAGTTGCGCGGCGAGCAGCCGGGCGACAGCGAACGCTGGGTGTTCCAGCCGCGCCTGGTGGTGGGTGATGGCGAAGGCGAAGTGCTGGCCGCCCTGGCGGGGCATGGCATCGCCCAGTTGCCGACCTGGCTGATCGCCACGCACCTGGCCAGCGGCGCCTTGGTGGACGTGCTGCCGGAACACGGCGTCGAGGGCTCGCCGATCAACCTGGTGTGGCCGCGCAGTCGCGAGACCCTGCCACGGGTCCGGCTGTTGCTGGAGCATCTGGCCAGTCGCCTGCTGCCCACCGTGGCCCCGAAGCTTGCGCGCTAGCCACGACCGCTCGACGACCGGCCCCGGCTGCCGCGCCGGGGGCGGGAACATCCGCGCGGGCACCCCGGTCGTAAAATCTCGCACCCCTCGCCCATGAGTTCCATCGATGGGCGGCATGACGATTATCGAGACGATCGATTGGCGCCGTCGGCTCTGGCTCAGCAGGATCGGCGGTTTGTCACCTGGCCAGGTCCGCCTGGCCGCGACGTTCCACCCCCCGGTTCCACCACCTAGATGAGGTATCTCATGAGCCAAGCCCAAGGCTACGCTGCCCAGTCCGCCGACCAGCCCCTGGCGCCCTACTCCTTCGAGCGGCGCGAACCCGGCGCCCACGACGTGCAGATCGACATCCTCTTCTGCGGCGTCTGCCATTCGGACCTGCACACCGCACGCAACGAGTGGAACAACACCCTCTTCCCCTCCGTGCCCGGTCACGAGATCGTCGGCAAGGTGACGGCGGTCGGTGCCCACGTGAAGAACTTCAAGGTCGGCGACAGCGTCGGCGTCGGCTGCATGGTCGACAGCTGCCAGCACTGCGCGCCCTGTGATGCCGGCGAAGAATCCTATTGCGAGAACGGCTTCACCGGCACCTACAACGGCAACCTCTACGGTGGCAGCGAGAACACCCAGGGCGGCTACTCCGACCACATCGTGGTCAACGAGAAGTTCGTGCTCAAGGTGAGCCACACCGAGAACCTGGCCGCCGTGGCGCCGCTGCTGTGCGCCGGCATCACCACCTACTCGCCGCTGGCCCACTGGAAGGTCGGTCCGGGCAAGAAGGTCGGCATCGTCGGCCTGGGTGGCCTGGGCCACATGGGCGTGAAGATCGCCCATGCCATGGGTGCCCACGTGGTGCTCTTCACCACCAGCGCCAACAAGAAGGACGACGCCCTGCGCCTGGGCGCCGACGAGGTGGTGGTCTCGAAGAACGAAGACGAGATGGCCGCGCACGCGAACAGCTTCGACTTCATCCTCAACACCGTGGCCGCGCCGCACAACCTGGACGCCTTCCTCACCCTGCTGAAGTGGGACGGCACCATGACCCTGGTCGGCGTACCCGCCGAGCCGCACCCGGCGCCCAGCGTGTTCAACCTGGTGATGAAGCGCCGCCAGCTGGCCGGTTCGCTCATCGGTGGCATTCGCGAGACCCAAGAGATGCTGGACTTCTGCGCCAAGCACGGCATCGTCTCGGACATCGAGCAGATCGCCATCCAGGACATCAACGAAGCCTATGAGCGCATGCTCAAGAGCGATGTGAAGTACCGCTTCGTGATCGACATGCAAAGCCTCAAGCAGGGCAAGACCGCGGCCTGATCCCGCGCTCCGCTCTGCCACCAACGCCCGCGCCCGTCGCGGGCGTTGTCATTTCCGGTAACGCATTTTTGGCGCGCCCTGCGGTCCTAGCGATAGCAAAGATCAGGAGGCAATCGCCATGCAGTGGGACAAGGGACAACGTAGCGACAACGTGCAACAGGCCAGCGGTGGACGCGGCATGAAGATCGGCGGCGGCCTCGGCCTGGGCGGCGTGGCCCTGGTGGTGGTGTTCGGCCTGCTCAGCGGCCAGAGTCCGACGCAGATCCTCGGCAACCTGATCAGCCTCAGCGGCCAGGGCGCGCCGAGCCAGCAGGAGACCACCGCGCCGGCCGACAATCGCCAGGTGGACTTCGTCCGCGTGGTACTGGGCGAGACCGAAAACACCTGGACGCGCATCTTCCAGGCCCATGGCGAGCAGTATCAGCCGCCCAAGCTGGTGCTGTTCAACGGCCAGGTGCAATCCGGTTGCGGTGGCGCCACCGCGGCCAGCGGTCCCTTCTATTGCCCGGTCGACAGCAAGGTCTACCTGGACCTCACCTTCTTCCAGGAACTGCAGCAGCGCTTCGGCGCCGACGGCGATTTCGCCCGCGCCTACGTGATCGCCCACGAGGTCGGCCACCACGTGCAGAACCTCACCGGCACCACCAGCAAGATGGAAGCGGCGCGTCGTCGCGGCATCCCCACCGAGGGTGCCACCGGATTGTCGGTGCGTCTGGAATTGCAGGCCGACTGCTATGCCGGGGTCTGGGCCAACGATGCCCAGAAGCGGCTGAACTGGCTGGAGCCGGGTGACCTGGAGAAGGCGCTGAACGCCGCCAACGCCATTGGCGATGACCGCCTGCAACGCCAGTCGCAGGGCCGCGTGGTACCGGATTCCTTCACCCATGGCAGCTCCGCGCAACGGGTCAAGTGGTTCCGTACCGGCTTCGAGAGTGGCAAGGTGGAGAGCTGCGACACCTTCGCCGCCAAGGCGCTCTGACCTCTACCGGGAGATCCCCGATGCGTCGCCTGTTCGCGCTGTGCCTGGCCCTGGCCTGAAGCTCCGCCCTGGCGGCGCCTCATGAGGGGGTCGCCCGCATCGTCGGCGACCGGCTACCGATTGGCCGGGCGCAGGCCACCCTGCAGCTGTCGGCCGACTGGAACCAGCCCCATCCGCAGATCCGCCGCGCCCTGGTGATCGTGCACGGTCGCCTGCGCAATGCCGCGACCTATTTCCGTTCCGGCGAAACGGCTACGGCGGCGGCCGGCGCCGCGGCGGACACCCTGGCGATCGCCCCGCAGTTCCTCAACGAAACGGACATCCAGCGTCATCAGCTGCCGGACACCCTGCTGCGCTGGCAGGGCAATGCCTGGATGGGTGGCGAACCCGCCCTGGGTCCGCAGCCGCTGAGCAGCTTCGCGGTGTTCGACGCCCTGCTCGCACGGCTGGCGGAGCGCCGGCTGCTGCCCAATCTGCAGGAGGTGGTGATCGCCGGGCATTCCGGCGGTGGCCAGGTGGTGCAGCGCTACGCCGTGCTCGGCCAGGGCGAGCGCGCCCTCGCCGCCCACGGCATCCGCCTGAGATACGTGGTGGCCAATCCGTCGTCCTATGCCTATTTCGATGCCCGCCGTCCGGATGCCCAGGGCCAGCCCGTGCCCTTCGCCGACGCCGCCAGCTGCCCGGACTTCGACACCTGGAAATACGGCATGCAGGATCTGCCGGCCTATGCCGAAGGACGCCCGGCTGCCAGCCTGGAGCAGCACTATGCGGGGCTCGATCTCACCTATCTGCTGGGCGCCGAGGACACCAACCCCAACCATCCGGCGCTGGACAAGGGCTGCGCCGCCGAGGCCCAGGGCCCCTATCGCCTGGCCCGCGGACTGAATTACTACCATTACCTGCAAGGCCGTCATCCGGGGCTGCGTCAGCAGTTGGTGGAGGTGCTCGGCGTCGGTCACAACGGCGATGCCATCTTCACCTCGCCCGCAGGCCGCCGGGCCCTGTTCGGCGCCGGCGACTAGCCTCAGCGCTCCAGGGCGGTGGGCGCGTCCAGCAGCTCCTGTACCTGGGCGACCAGGGCCTCCAGGGTGAAGGGTTTGCCCAGCAGCGCCATGCGCGCGCCGACCAGGGGCATGGGAGGTTCGTTGCCCGCCGCATAGCCGGTGATGAAGAGAATCGGCAGGTGGGGTCTGAGGGTACGGGCCGCCCCGGCCAGCAAGCGGCCGTTCAGCCCCGGCAACCCGACATCGGTGATCAGCAGGTCGAAGCCCTCGCCTTCGCGCAGCGCCGCCAGCGCCGCTTCGGCATCGACGGCGTCGCGATAGCGCCAGCCGAGGTCGACGCACACCTGCACCAGCAACTGGCGAATGACCTCGTCGTCCTCCACCAGCAGCACCCGGACACCGGGTAGCGCACGAGCGGTCGGGGCGCTGGCGACGGCCAGGGGTGGCTGGACGGCCAGGGCCGGATGGCGCGGCAGCAGCAGCCTCACCCGACAGCCCTGCCCCGGTGCGCTGGTCACGCTCACCTGGCCACGGGACTGGCGGACGAAGCCATAGATCATGGACAGCCCCAGGCCCGAGCCCTGGCCCACCGGCTTGGTGGTGAAGAAGGGCTCGAAGACCCGTTCCAGCACCGCTGGCGTCATGCCCACGCCATCGTCGCCTACCTCGATCAGCAGGTAGTCGCCCGCCGGCAATGCCGGATCGGCGTCGGGCTGTACCCAGTTGCGCGCGCGGATGGTCAGGGTGCCGCCCGCCGGCATGGCATCGCGGCTGTTGATGGCCAGGTTGAGCAGGGCATTTTCCAGCTGGTGCGGATCGGCGTCGACCAGCCAGAGTTCGGCGTCCAGTTCCAGTTGGCAGCGGATCTGCGGCCCGAGACTGTGCCGCAGCAACTCCTGGAAATCGCCGATCAGCCGGGTGACGTCCACCGCCTGGGGATTGAGCGTCTGGCGGCGGGAAAAGGCCAGCAGTCGATGGGTCAGACTGGCGCCCCGGCCGACCGACTGGGTGGCGGTATCGAGCAGACTGCCGACCCCGTTCAGCGCCTCCGGCGCCAGGCGGCGGCGCATGAGATCCAGGCTGGCCTGGATGCCAGCCAGCAGGTTGTTGAAGTCATGGGCGATGCCGCCGGTGAGCTGGCCCACGGCTTCCATCTTCTGCGCCTGGCGCAGCAGCTCCTCGGCCTGGGCGCGATTCTGCATCTCCTCGCGCAGCTGGCGATTGCGCTCCTCCAGTTCGGCGGTCCGTGCCCGCACCTGGAGCTCCAGGGTGGCGCGTTCGCGGCGCAGGGCCTCCTCGGCCTCGCGGCGGTCGTCGATGTCTTCGCTGGTGCCATACCAGCGGATCACCGTGCCCGCCGCATCGCGCCGCGGATAGGCGCGGGTACGCAGCCAGCAGTGGCTGCCGTCCGCCACCCGGACCCGGTGCTCCCGATCGTAAGCCTGACCAGCGCTGCGCGCAGCGTCCCAGGCCTGCCGTGTCGTCCGGCGGTCGTCCGGATGCAGCAGCGCCCAGAAGGTCTCGGCTTCCAGTACCGGCTGGCCGGTCAGCTGCCGCCAGCGCGGCGAGAAGACCATGCGCCGGCCACCGGGATCGCAGGTCCAGGTGTATTGCGGATTGAGTTCCACCAGGTGCCGATAGTGGTCTTCGCTCTCGCGCAACTGCAGATCCGCCTGATGGCGCTCGATGGCCAGGGCGGCGGTCTCGGTGACCAGGCGGAAGGCGTCGCGCTCGGCGGCCAGGGGGCGCCGCGGCTCGAGGAAATAGTTGGCGAAGGTGCCCAGCAACCGACCGTCCAGGGCCAGCAGCGGCATCGACCAGCAGGCCCGCAGGCCATAGCGCAGCGCCAGGTCGCGAGCGCCGGCCCACAGTGGGTCGCAGGCGATGTCCTCGACATAGACGGCTTCGCGGCGGTAGGCGGCAGTGCCACAGGAGCCCGCCAGCGGCCCGATCTCCAGCCGACCGAGATCGCGGCTGTAGGCGTCCGGCAGACTCGGCGCGATGCCGTCCTGCAGATAACGGCCATCCTCGCTGAGCAACAGGATGCAGGCATGCAGGCGGACCTGGGCCAGGACCTCCACCCGCTGCAGCAGCGTGTGCAGCACCTGGGTCAGGGGCAGCCCGGTGGCAAGGCTTTCCAGCGTCTGGCGCTCGTACTGGCGCAGATCGCTGGAGGCTGGCTGATCGCTCGAAGGCGTGTGGAGGCTCATACGGCTGGCCCGACCTGGATGCGAAGCCGGCATCTTAGCCAGCGGCCAGGCAAACAACAGACTATTTACGCCTAACGGACAAATTTCCAGCGTCAGAGCGCCGCCAGGATCTCCGCGCAGGTCTCGAAGCGCTGGTCACGCGCCGCCGGCCAGGGATCGCCCGGCTGATTGACCTGCAGGGTGTGGCAGCCCACGGCCCGCCCGCACTCCAGGTCATAGCGGTGATCGCCGACCATCACCAGGCGGGCCGGCGCCACCTGCCAGAGGTCGGCCAGCCGCAGCAGGCCACCCGGATCGGGCTTGGGCGCCGCCTCGTCGCGCCCCAGCACGGCAGGCGGGTCGAAGCAGTCTTCCAGGCCGATGGCGGCCAGCGTCAGCAGCGCCAGGTCGCGGGCATTGCGGGTGAGGATGCCCAGCCGGCAGCCCTGTTCGTGCAGCCGGCGTACCAGGGCCACCGCGCCCGGCGCCGGGCGGGCGGCGACGGCCAGTTCGCGTTCGTGCTCGAACAGCCAGGCGTGCTTGGCCTCGCGCTCGGTGGCCGGCAGCTCGGCCAGGTGGTGGAGGATGTCGGCCTGCTCGGGAATGCCCAGGTGCAGGCGAATGGCGGCGAAGTCATGTACCGCCAGGGTCAGGGTGCCGTCGAGGTCGAACACCCAGTGGCTGAGGTGACGCAGTGTCATGCAGGGATCCTTTGGCGAGAGGTGACCTTCGGGCACTCCGGGGGAACCCCCGTCATCCGTGCTCCGTCTGGTGGAGACAACCTTCTGCAGGAGTCTACCCATGACGACGACCGTTCGGGCGCTACTTTTCGATGTCTTCGGCACCGTGGTGGACTGGCGTGGCAGCCTGGTCGAGGGCTTGCAGGGGCTGTCCGCCAAGCATGGCGTCCAGGGCGACTGGGAGCGGCTGGCCGATGCCTGGCGCGCCGAAGCCTACGAGGCCATCCTGCCGCAGATCGCCGCCCGCAGCCTGCCCTGGCTGCCCCTCGACGAGGTCCATCGCCTGGCGCTGGACGAATTGCTGCCCCGCCACGGACTGGTCGGCCTGACCACCGCGGAGGTGGCCTGGATCAATCGCCTCTGGCACCAGCTGACCCCCTGGCCCGATGCCGTGCCGGGTCTCACGCGGCTGCGCCAGGGCTATCCGGTCTGCGCCCTGTCCAATGGCAACGTCAGCCTCCTGCTGGACATGGCCCGCCACGCCGGACTGCCCTGGGACATGCTCTTTGGCGCCGATCTCTTCCAGCGCTACAAACCGGCCGCGGAGGTCTACCTGGGTGCCTGCGCCCTGCTCGACCTGCAACCGGAACAGGTGATGCTCTGCGCCGCCCACAATGGCGACCTGCAGGCGGCCAAGGAGCTGGGGCTGGCGACCGCCTTCATCCAGCGCCCACGGGAAAAGGGTCCGGCGGGTGGCGAGGTGTCCAGCGGCGGCTGGGATCTCGAAGCGAGCGACCTTCAGGATCTCGCCGACCAGCTCGGCCTGCCGGCGGTGGAGGGCGATCGGATCGAGCCCGGCGATTGAGCGCGGCCCGGGCGCTTCGGTATCCTGCCGGATACTTTTCGCCAGGGCACCACCATGGGTTTTCTCGACAAGCTGCGCAAGAAACGTGAACGCCAGGCCCTGGCCGCCCTGCCCCGCCTGCATCAGCGTACGGCGCGCCTGCGCCGCGAGCTGCCCGACTACGAGATCGGCGCCGGCACCTATGGCGCGCCGAAGGTGTTCGATCTCAAGGAAGGCGCCACCCTGCGCCTGGGGTGCTACACCTCCATCGCCGAGGGCGTGCGCATCCTGCTTGGCGGCCTGCATCGGCTGGACTGGGTGACCACCTATCCCTTCCCTGCCTTCGTCGACGACCTGGCCCACATCACCGATTACGGCGGCACCCGCGGCGACGTGGTGATCGGCAGCGACTGCTGGATCTGCACCGATGCACTGATCCTTTCCGGCGTCACCATCGGCCATGGCGCCGTGGTAGCCGCCGGTACCGTGGTCACCCGCGACGTGCCGCCCTATGCGGTAGTGGGCGGCAATCCGGCGCGCTTCCTCAAGTGGCGCTTTCCCGAGGCCACCTGCCAGGCGCTGCTCGACATCGCCTGGTGGAACTGGCCCGAAGCCGAGATCCTGGCTGCCGGCGGACACCTGTGCAGTGCCGATATCGAGTGCTTCATCGCCTACGCGCGGGCGCGCCATCCGGCGCCCTGAATCCAGCCTTCGGAACTCGGGACGCTTTCCAGGGCTCACCTTCATTAGCCACTCTTTTGAAGGTTTTCCATGGAAGCGCTCGATCTGCTGCAATGGCCGGCCATGGCCATCACCCTGCTCGCCGCCTGGCTGGTGGCCTCCCAGCGCCAGGGCCGGCGCAATTTGGGCTTCTGGGTGTTCCTGCTGAGCAACGGCCTGTGGATCGCCTGGGGCCTGCAGGCGGAGGCCTATGCCCTGATCGTGCTACAGCTGGGCCTGGCGGCGATGAATCTGCGCGGGGTGCGCCGCAACGCCGGCGAGGCGTCGGCCACGGCGGTCGCGGAGGCTTCGGGCAGGGCATAATGACCGGCCCTGCGTCAGACGGCTCCGCCCCATGCAGTACAGCGTCACCCCCATCGGCCACGTCCGCTCCTGCTTCAAGGAGAAATTCGCCATTCCCCGGCAACCCGCGCTGGCCCCGGCCGCCCGTGGCGTGCTGGAGCTGCTGCCGCCCTTCGACCGGCCCGAAGCGGTGGCCGGCCTGGAAGGCGTCAGCCATGTCTGGCTGCTGTTTCTCTTCCACCAGGCCCTGGAAAGCCAGCCACGGCTGCGGGTGCGGCCACCGCGCCTGGGTGGCAATCGGTATCTGGGCGTCTTCGCCACCCGCGCCACCCACAGACCCAATGGCATCGGCCAGTCGGTGGTGCGCCTCGACGGCCTGGAACCGGGACGGCTGCTGCTCTCGGGGATCGATCTGCTCGACGGCACCCCGGTGCTGGACATCAAGCCCTATGTGCCCTACGCCGACAGCCCGCCGGGCGCCCACAACGCCATCGCCGAGGCGCCGCCGCCGGCCCTGGCGGTGGGCTGGGCGGATGCCGCGCGGGCCCAGGCCGAGGCCCATGGCCAGCGGCTGGGCGAACCCCTGGCCGAGCTGATCGAGCAGTGCCTGGCTCAGGACCCCCGGCCGGCCTATCAGGCGCCGGCGCCCGAGCGCCGCTACGGGGTGCGCCTGTGGGACGTGGAGGTGCACTGGCACTATCCGACCGCGGACCGGATCCGGGTACTGGACGTGACCGCGGCGTCCTGACGCCGCCCGGTTTGCATTCCGGCGTCCGAGGCCCCAACAATGACATTGCCGGATCGCATGAGGCGGTCCGCACCCGGCTACGGCCGCCGTTCGGCCGTATCACCGATAGGGAAGCATCTATGGCTCCAAGCAGACAGGTCATCAACGCTCAGGTCAGCCCCAAGGGCAGCCTGGAGACCCTTTCCCAGCGCGAGGTCCAGCAGCTCAGCGCCGCCGGCTCGGGCAACCTTTACCAGCTCTTTCGCCAGTGCGCCCTGGCCATCCTCAACACCGGCGCCCACAGCGACAACGCCAAGACCATCCTCGAGGCCTATCAGGACTTCGAGATCCGCATCCATCAGCAGGACCGCGGCGTGCGCCTGGAACTGATCAACGCCCCCGCCGACGCCTTCGTCGACGGCGAGATGATCGCCAGCACCCGCGAGATGCTGTTCAGCGCCCTGCGCGACATCGTCTACACCGAGAGCGAACAGAGCAGCCTGCGCATCGATCTGGCGAGCTCCGAGGGCATCACCGACTACGTCTTCCACCTGCTGCGCAACGCCCGCACCCTTCGCGCCGGCATGGAACCCAAGATGGTGGTGTGCTGGGGTGGCCACTCCATCAGCACCGAGGAATACAAGTACACCAAGAAGGTCGGTCACGAACTGGGCCTGCGCAGCCTGGACATCTGCACCGGCTGCGGCCCGGGCGTGATGAAGGGCCCGATGAAGGGCGCCACCATCGCCCACGCCAAGCAGCGCCTGCAGGGCGGTCGCTACCTGGGACTCACCGAGCCGGGGATCATCGCCGCCGAGGCGCCCAATCCCATCGTCAACGAACTGGTGATCCTGCCCGACATCGAGAAGCGCCTGGAAGCCTTCGTCCGCGTTGGCCACGGCATCATCATCTTCCCGGGCGGCGCCGGCACGGCGGAGGAGTTCCTCTACCTGCTGGGCATCCTCATGCACCCGGACAACCGAGACATCCCCTTCCCGGTGGTGCTCACCGGGCCGCAGAGCGCCGCGCCCTATCTCGAGCAGTTGCACGCCTTCATCGGTGCCACCCTGGGCGAGGCCGCCCAGCGCCACTACCAGATCGTGGTCAACGATCCGGTCGAGGTGGCCCGGCAGATGGCCCAGGGCCTCAAGGCGGTCAAGCAATTCCGTCGCGAGCGTCACGATGCCTTCCACTTCAACTGGCTGCTGCGTATCGAGGAAAGCTTCCAGCGCCCCTTCGATCCCACCCACGAGAACATGGCCGCGCTACAGCTGACCCATGCCGTGCCGCCCCATGAGCTGGCCGCCAACCTGCGTCGCGCCTTCTCGGGCATCGTCGCCGGCAACGTCAAGGCCAAGGGCATCCAGCTGATCGAGGAACGCGGACCCTACGAGATCCATGGCGATCCCGACATCATGCGACCGCTGGATCGGCTGCTGCAGGCCTTCGTCGAGCAGCACCGGATGAAGCTACCCGGCGGCGCGGCCTACGAGCCCTGCTACCGCGTGGTCAGCTGAATCCTTTCTCGTCGGCCTGTTTGGCCGATTTCTTCCCCACATGACCGTTCGTCAGCCTCCTGTTCGACGAACGGTCATAATGCTAGCCAGGTGACATCGCAAAGTCGCTAGCTAGCTATCCAGAGCGCTTCGCTAACCTGTGCCTGCCGGGTGGCGAAGTGACTTTGCCGCTCCAGAAAAAACCTCGCGCGCTAACTGCGCGGCTGCAGACTCAAGCCCCTCTTCACCACGCCGATAGGGCAAGGCAAGCTAACCTCAGAGCGCAGGTTGCCGTGGTGAAATCTACCCGGACGGAGATCCCGCCGGGCCGTCTTCCTCCAGCCGCGCCAGACTTCCTGCCGAGGCCACGGAATGAACAACTGGCTGGGACTCGACTTCCTCGTCGCCCCTCTTGCCCAAGAGCAGGTGCACCTGCACGGCCAACATGATGGCTGGCTGGTGGCGCTCGCCTATCTCGTCGCGGTCAGTGCCTGCTACGTCACCCTGGTGTTCGCCGAGCGCATCGGCCAGACCCGTACCCTGGCGCGGCGGCGTGCCTGGAGCCTGATGGGCGCCCTGAGCTTCGGCTTCGGGGTGTGGGGCATGCACTTCATCGCCATGCTGGCCTTCACCGTGCCCACCCGGGTGCACTACGACCTCTTCATCACCCTGGCCTCGCTGCTGATCGTGGTGCTGGCCGGACTCATGGCCATGCCCGCCCTCAGCCAGCCCGACCTCACCCTGGGCCAGCGGCTCAAGGCCGGTACGGTGCTGAGCCTGGGCATCGTGCTCATGCACTACACCGGCATGGCCGCGGTACACACCGAGGCCGTGGTGCTCTATCGCCCGCTGCCCTTCCTGCTGTCGATCGCCATCGCCGTAGGGGCCAGCTTCGCCGCCCTGCAACTGATCCAGATATTTCGTCGTCACTACACCGGCATCTATCGCTGGCTGCGCATCGCCACCGCCCTGGTGATGGGCCTGGCCATTGCCGCCATGCATTTCACCGGCATGTGGTCCATGGTGCTGATCGCACCCGCCGAGACCGAAAGCACCCTGCAGGGCGCCAGCAATTCCTGGCAGCTCGGCGTCGGCATCGCCATCATCGCCCTGCTCCTGGGGATAGGCGGCCTGGGCGCGGCCTGGGCGGATCGCCAGCTGCAGCGCAAGGAAAACGACCTGGAGCGGGTCAATTCCCTGGTCGGCCAGCTCGACGAAGCCCGCGCCTCACTGCAACAGGCGGCGCACTACGATCCCCTCACCGACCTGCACAATCGCCGCGCCTTCAACCAGGCCTTCGCCGAGATCCTCGAACGCCACGCCCAGCAGGGGCGCAGCCTGGGGGTGATGTTCCTCGACATCGATCACTTCAAGCGCATCAACGACAGCCTCGGCCACGACGCCGGCGACCAGTTGCTGGTGGCCATGGCCAGGATCATTCGCGACGCGGTGCGCGAAGGCGATCTGGTAGCCCGCTTCGGGGGCGATGAATTCTGCATCCTCGCCAGCCTCGCCGGGCCCGAGGAAGCCCGGCAACTGGCCCAGCGCATCCTGGAGCGGTTGCGCAATCCGGTCACCATCGGCAACCGCACCCTGGTGATGACCACCAGCATCGGCATCAGCCTCTATCCCCGCGACGGCGGCTGCTGCGAAGAATTGCTCAAGAGCGCCGATCTCGCGCTCTATCTGTCCAAGGGCAATGGCCGCAATACCTACAGCTTCTTCGACGAGACCCTGCGCGAGAAGATCTCGCTGCAGCTGGAGCTGGAAGCCGAATTGCGCGAGGCCCTGGTCGAGGAACGTGGGCTGCAGCTCTACTACCAACCGATCCTCGACGTCGCCAGCGGCCAGCTGGACAAGGCCGAAGCCCTGATCCGCTGGGATCATCCACGCCTGGGCATGCTGGCGCCCAACTGCTTTCTCGGCGTGGCCGAGGCCAACGGCTTCATCGAGGAACTGGACGCCTGGGTGCTCAAGCGCGCCTGCCAGGACCTGGCCGAGCTGAGCGCCGCTGGCCTGGCGGACCTGCGCATCGCGGTGAATTGCTCGGCGCTCAGTCTGAGCAACGACGCCCTGCCCGGGCAGATCGCCTGGCGCCTGGACGACCACCGGCTATCGCCGCGACGGCTGGAGCTGGAGGTCACCGAGAACGCCCTGGTCAAGAACGTGCAGCCCACCGCCGAATTGCTGCAGCGCATCCGCGACCTGGGCGTGACGGTGTCCATCGACGACTTCGGTACCGGCTATTCGTCGCTGGCCTATCTCAAGCGCCTGCCGATCGACACCGTGAAGATCGACCGCTCCTTCGTCGTCGGCCTGGCCGAGGGCAATGCCGATCATCAGATCGTCCAGGCCATCATCGGCATGGCCCGACCGCTCAAGCTCAAGGTCACCGCCGAGGGCGTTGAGCACCTGGAGCAGTTGCGCCTGCTGTGCGCCCTGGGCTGCGACTTCATCCAGGGCTACCACATCAGCCGCCCGGTCCCACTGGCCCAGGTGCCCGAGGTGATCGCCCGCTATGCCAGCGGGGTCTGTCCGTTGCAGGCCCAGGCAGAGGCCCAGGCGGAAGCGGATGCCGACGCCCTGGCCCTGGCCAAGGCGCTCGGCTAGCCGCGGCGATAACGCAGCCAGACGCTGCCGTCGTCCTGGGCTTCGGCCGCGTCCAGCTTGAGGTACAGCGGCTGCTGCCAGGCCTGCTCGGCGATCTCGAAGGAGGCCGGATGGGCACCGCGGCCATCCACCAGCGGGATGATCAGCACGCTGATCTCGTCCACCAGCCCGGCAGCGACAAAGGAGCCGCTGACGTGGGGACCGCCCTCCACCACCAGGCGCTCGATGCCCAGTTCGGCGTTCAGCAGCTCCAGCACCGCCGCCAGATCCAGTTCGTCCTTGCCGCCGAAGACGTAGGAGGCGCCGATGTTCTGCAGGTGCGTCAGGTAATCGTCGCTGACCCCTTCGGTGAGCACTGCCACCACGTGGGAATCCAGGGCCTCGCTCTTTTTCCAGGCCACCTTGCCCTGGGGGTCGATGGCGAGGGCGTACTTCGCGGCGTCGCGCCTGGCGAAATGGTGGGTACGCGGGATGGGCGCCTGGGCGACGCCGGTGGGATAGCCCTCGCCGTGGGCGATCTCTTCCATGGTCACCCGGCCACAGGCCCAGGCATCGAAGGCGAAGCGCTCGGCCAGGCGCTCGTAGGTGGCATCAGCCTGCTTCTTAACGGCGCGGTCCCAGCCGTCGGTGAGGGCGTGACCGTCGACCGACGACATCATATGGCAGATCACATAGGGCTTCATGGGGGCTCCCGGCAATGGCGTGTCGCCATGACACGCCTTGCAGCAACCGACCGATCCGACGCCGGCGGAGTTCAGCCCGCCGGGCCGCGGAAACGAAAAACCCGCCGGAGGGCGGGTTCTCATGAAGCCGGGTCGCGTTACTTCTCGACGAAGGCGCGCTCGATCAGGTAGTCGCCCGGATCGCCCATGCGCGGCGAGATGGTCAGGCCGAATTCGTTCAGCACGGCGCTGGTCTCGTCCAGCATGCTCGGACTGCCGCAGATCATGGCGCGGTCGTCCTGCGGATTGATCGGCGGCAGGCCGATGTCCGCGAACAGCTTGCCGCTGCGCATCAGGTCGGTCTGACGACCCTGGTTGCGGAATTCTTCGCGGGTGACCAGGGGGTAGTAGATCAGCTTCTCGCGGACCAGATCGCCGATGAACTCGTGCTCCGGCAGGGTCTTGGTGATGAAGTCGGCGTAGGCCAGCTCGTTCACGTAGCGCACGCCGTGGACCAGGATCACCTTCTCGAAGCGCTCGTAGGTCTCCGGATCCTGGATGGTGCTCAGGAAGGGCGCCATGCCGGTGCCGGTGCTCAGCAGATAGAGGTGCTTGGCGGGCTTCAGGTCACTGAGGATCAGGGTGCCGGTGGGCTTGCGGCTGACCATCAGGTTGTCGCCTTCCTTGAGGTGCTGCAGGCGCGAGGTCAGGGGGCCGTCCGGCACCTTGATGCTGAAGAACTCCAGGTGCTCTTCATAGTTGGGGCTGGCGATGCTGTAGGCACGCATCAGCGGACGACCGCCTTCGGTCTCCAGGCCGATCATCACGAACTGACCGTTCTCGAAACGCAGGCCCGCATTGCGGGTGGTCTTGAAGCTGAACAGGGTGTCGTTCCAGTGATGAACGCTCAGGACGCGCTCGGTGTACAGGTTGCTCATCGATGACTCCAGGAAAAATCGGTACAGCCCGGGGCTGGATAGAAATTGCGCGACAGTTTATAGAGGGGGAAAATATCCGTGAAATGAATAATTCGAATATAGGTTATCCAAAAGGCAGATATGAGATTCACGTTGCGTCAACTCGAGGTCTTCGTCGCCGTGGCCCGCCAGGAAAGCGTTTCCCGCGCGGCCGAGGCGCTCAGTCTGTCGCAGTCAGCCACCAGTACCGCCCTGGGCGAACTGGAACGGCAATTCGACTGCCGGGTGTTCGACCGCGCCGGTAAGCGTTTGACGCTCAACGCCCTGGGGCGCCAGTTGCTGCCCAAGGCGGTGGCCCTGCTGGACCGCAGCGCCGAGGTGGAAAACCTGCTGCGCGGCAAGACCGGCTTCGGCTCCCTGGAGGTCGGCGCGACCCTTACCATCGGCAACTACCTGGCCACCCTGCTGCTGGGCGACTTCATGCAGCGCCATCCCGACTGCCGGGTGCGGCTGCACGTGCACAACACCGCCAGCGTGGTGCAGCGCATCGCCAACCATGACATCGACCTCGGCCTGATCGAGGGCGACTGCCAGCATCCGGACCTGGAGGTGCAGCCCTGGATCGAGGACGAACTGGTGGCGTTCTGCGCGCCCGGACACACCCTGGCAGGCAGACAGGCCGCCCAGGCCGAACTGGAAGCCCAGGCCTGGATCCTGCGCGAACAGGGCTCCGGCACCCGCCTGACCTTCGACCAGGCCATGCGGCATCACGCCCAGCCGCTGGACGTGCGCCTGGAGCTGGAACACACCGAGGCCATCCTGCGCGCGGTGGAGTCGGGGCTGGGCATCGGCTGCCTGTCGCGGCTGGCGCTGCGCGATGCCTTCGCCCGCGGCACCCTGGTGCCCATCGAGACGCCGACCCTGGATCTGCGTCGCCAGTTCTGCTTCATCTGGCACAAGCAGAAGTACCAGACCGGGGCCATGGTCGAATTCCTCGACCTCTGTCGCCAACTGACCCTGGGCCTGAGCCGCAGCGACCAGATCGACACCGCACGGCCCCGGCCCGGGCGCTAGTTGCTGGCGCCGGTCCGATTACTGGCCCTGGTAGAGGCGGCGATTCTCCAGCTCCCGCTGCTCGTGGCGGCGGTGGGCGCGCAGCGCCAGCAGGGCCAGGATGCCGATCACCAGGCGATAGCCCTGGGAATAGAGATCCAGCTCGGCGGTGGCCGACTCGCCCAGTACGCCGCTGATCAGCCGCACCACGAACAGCGTCAGCTGCACGAAGGCCACCAGCAGCAGGCCGGCCGACAGCCATTCCGCCCGGCGAAAGGCCAGCACGGCGAACAGCGCCAGGGCGAACTGCATGCCGCCGTACCAGACCCGCGCCTCGGCCACCGACGCCGAATCCATCAGTACCATGCCGCGGGCATTGGCCATCTCGTAGGGATAGAACCAATGCGCCAGGGCGAGGCCAAACCAGACCAGGGCCTGCAGACCCAACACCAGACGTGCGAAGCGAAGCTCGGACATTCCCCGTTTCTCCTTGGGGCTAGAGACGAATGACAGCCGCTCCAGTGTAGCCAGCGCCGGGAGCGATCTGCACTGCCGATGCAGACCGCCACAGGCGGGTTAGGGTTCGCCGGAAGGGCTGCGGTAAGCTGCAGGCCTCCACCCTTCCGGCTCCTGCCCCGAGCCCGCCGCCCGAGAGATCGCCATGCCCGCCGCCCTGCCCGCCCAGCCGCCGCTGGCGCTGTCCATCCAGTCCCATGTCGCCTACGGCCACGTCGGCAATGCCGCCGCCACCCTGCCGCTGCAACTGCTTGGCCTGCAGCCGGTGGTGGTCAACACGGTGCAATTCTCCAATCACACCGGCTATGGCGAATTCAAGGGCCAGGTCTTTCCGCCCGAACACATCCACGACGTACTCGACGGCCTGCGCGCCCGCGGCGTACTGGAGCGCTGCGTGGCGGTGCTCTCCGGCTACCTGGGCGACGCCGCCATCGGCGAGGTGATCCTTGGCGTGGTGCAGGAGATCCGCCGTCAGCGCGGCGACCTGCAGTATCTCTGCGATCCGGTGATGGGCGACGTCGGCCGCGGCATCTTCGTGCGTCCCGGCATCCCCGACTTCCTGCGCCGCCGCGCCATCGAACAGGCCAGCCTGATCACTCCCAACCAGTACGAATTCGAGCTGCTGCACGGCCAGCCGCTGGCCGACACCGCCGACGCCGTGAGCGCCGCCCGCCTGCTGCTCGGTCGTCCCGGCCAACCGGGCCCTACGACCATCGTCATCACCAGCCTGCGCACCTCGGACCTGCCCACCGACGTCCTCAGCACCCTGGTGGTGGAGGCGGCGGATGCCTGGCTGGTGCAGACGCCCTACCTAGACCTGCAGCCGCTGCCCAACGGCATGGGTGATGTCTTTTCCGCGGTGCTGCTGGGCCAACTGCTCAACGGCCAGTCCACACCTGCTGCCGCGTCCCATGCGGTCAGCGCGCTCTACGCCCTGGTCGCCCGCACCGGCCCCGGCAGTCGCGACCTGCCGCTGATCGCCGCCCGCGACCAGATCGTGCGACCAGGCGAATTGTTCGAGGCGCAGCGGCTGGCGTAGGTTGGGTTGAGCGCCAACTAAGCCCGACGCCGCCGGGCTCTGTTGGGCTTCGACGATGGAGCTGTCTCAACCCAACCTACGGGTGCGCTTTGCCCCCTCTCCCTCAGGGAGAGGGCTGGGGTAAGGGCAACCCTTCACGCCTGAACCCTTGAGCGTGTGGAAAACGCTACGCGGTTTTCCACCCTACCCCGCTCTGTTGGGCTTCGACGATGGAGCTGTCTCAACCCAACCTACGGGTGCTTTGCCCCATCTCCCTGAGGGAGAGGGCTGGGGTGAGGGAAAGCCCGGCTACCGCCGCTCACGCCGACTGCAGATGCCGCTCGCGCTGCTCCTGGCGCTCCTTGGCTTCCACGCTGAGGGTCGCGGTAGGCCGCAACAGCAGGCGGGCAAGGCCGATGGGTTCGCCGGTCTCCTGGCACCAGCCGTAGTCGTCGCGGGCCAGGCGCTCCAGGGCCTCGTCGATCTTGTCCAGCAGCTTCTTTTCCCGTTCCAGCTGGCGCAGCTGCCACTGGCGTTCCCGCTCGGCATTACCGACATCGGCCGGGTCGCCGTGGGTGTCCAGGCCGCGCAGGTCTTCCACCTGCTCGTCGATCAGCCGTTGCAGGTCGCCACGCTGGGTGAGCAGCAGTCGACGAAAGAATTCCCGCTGGACCTCGTTCATGTAGTCCGTGGCAGGTTGTGCCGCGAGTTCTTCAGGGGTCATGAGGGAGCCCTCCATCCGCAAATGTTATATTATAACTCTCTATAGTGGCTCTAGCCCGCAACTGCCAGCCGTAGAATCCATCACAAAAAGTCGGTAGTGCCTCAGCCAAAACCACTACACAAAGGCAAAAGCCTGTGCGAAAGTAGCTTCACAACCTGTATGACAACCTTACAACCACATAAGCAGGTCTCCATGTTCGCCAAGGTTCCCGCCAATGTGCTGAGCGACAACGTCGCCCAGCAGCTGCTGGACAAGATCGAAGCCGGCGTCTTCGCCCCCGGCAGCAAGATCCCCAGCGAAGCCCTGCTGTCCGAAGCCTTCGGTGTCAGCCGCACCGTGGTACGCGAGGCCATCTCGCGGCTGAAGAACGAAGGCGTGCTGCAGCCCCAGCAGGGTCGCGGCATCTTCGTCACGGCCCACGCCAGCATCCGCCCGCTGCGCATCGACGCCGACGAAGCCAGTCTGCCCGGCAGCGTCTTCCACCTGCTGGACCTGCGTCGCGCCATCGAGGCCGAGATCGCCTCCGAAGCCGCCATCAACCGCAGCGAGACCGATCTGGTCGCCATCGACGAGGCCCTGGCCGCCATCGACGAAGAGGTCGCCGACGGCCATGACGGGGTACGGGCCGACGTGGCCTTCCATCGCACCATCGCCCAGGCCACCGGCAATCCCTACTTCATCAGGACCCTGGAATTCGTCAGCCAGTACCTAGAGACGGCCACGCGCATCACCCGCACCAACGAGGCGCGGCGCGAGGATTTTTCCCGCCAGGTACATGAAGAACACCAGGCCATCGTCGCCGCCATCCGCCTCGGCGATCCCCTGGCCGCCGCCAACGCCGCCCGCCAGCACATCTACAACGCCGCCCGCCGCCTGCGGCAGGCCGGCTTCGCCTGACCTTTTCTGGAGAACAACAAGATGCAAGACAACGTCGGTGTCATCGGCCTCGGGGCCATGGGTCTGGGCGTCGCCCGTTCGCTGCTGCGTGCCGGCTTCGCCGTGCATGCCTGCGACGTGCGCGCCAGCGTGCTGGAAAGCTTCGCCAGCGAAGGCGGCGTGGCCTGCACCTCGCCCGCGGCCCTGGCCGACAGCTGCGACATCCTCATCACCGTGGTGGTCAACGCCGAGCAGACCGAAGCCGTGCTGTTCGGTGAAGGCGGCGCCGCCTCTGCCCTGCGGCCGGGCAGCCTGGTGATCGCCTGCGCCACCGTGGCGCCGGCCTATGCCGTCGAGCTGGGCGAGCGCCTGGCCGAGCGCGGCATCCTGCTGCTGGACGCCCCGCTCTCCGGGGGCGCCGCCAAGGCCGCCAGCGGCGAGATGACCATGATGACCTCCGGCACCGCGGAAGCCTACGCCAAGGGCGAGGCAGTCCTGGCCGCTATGGCCGGCAAGGTCTATCGCCTGGGCGATGCGCCCGGCCAGGGTTCCAAGGTCAAGATCATCAACCAGCTGTTGGCCGGGGTGCATATCGCCGCCTCCGCCGAGGCCATGGCCCTGGGCCTGCGCGAAGGCGTCGATCCGGACGCCCTCTACGAGGTCATCACCCACAGCGCCGGGAACTCCTGGATGTTCGAGAATCGCGTGCCGCACATCCTCAAGGCCGACTACACCCCGCTGTCCGCCGTGGACATCTTCGTCAAGGACCTGGGCCTGGTGCTGGATACCGCGCGCACCTCGAAATTCCCGCTGCCGCTGTCGGCCACCGCCCACCAGATGTTCATGCAGGCGTCCACCGCGGGCCATGGTCGTGAAGACGACTCGGCGGTGATCAAGATCTTCCCGGGCATCGAGCTGCCCAAGGCCGCGGAGTGAAACCCATGAGCCAGACCGAGACACGCCCGCTGCTGGGCTGCATCGCCGACGACTTCACCGGCGCCACCGATCTCGCCAACATGCTGGTGCGTGGCGGCATGCGCACCGTGCAGGTGATCGGCGTGCCCGCGGCCGACGCCGAACTCGAAGCGGCCGACGCCGTGGTAGTGGCGCTGAAATCCCGCACCACGCCGGCCGCCGAGGCGGTGAGCGAATCCCTGGCCGCCCTCGCGTGGCTGCGCCAGCGCGGCTGCCGGCAATTCTTCTTCAAGTACTGCTCGACCTTCGATTCCACTGCCGCAGGCAACATCGGCCCGGTAGCCGAGGCCTTGCAGGAGGCACTGGACTGCGACTTCACCCTGGCCTGCCCGGCCTTCCCGGAAACCGGGCGCACCCTGTTCCGCGGCCACCTGTTCGTGCAGGACCAGCTGCTCAGCGAGTCCGGCATGCAGCATCACCCGCTGACGCCCATGGGCGACGCCAACCTGGTGCGGGTGCTGCAGGCCCAGAGCGGCGGCAAGGTAGGGCTGCTGCGCTACGACCAGGTCGCCAAGGGCCCCGAGGCCGTGCGCGCGGCCATCGCCGAACTGCGGACTTCGGGTCATCGCCTGGCCATCGCCGATGCCCTGTCCGACGCCGATCTGCACACCCTGGGCACGGCCTGTGCCGAGCTGCCCCTGGTCACCGGTGGTTCGGGCATCGCCCAGGGCCTGCCGGAGAATTTCCGCCGCGCCGGCCTGCTCCAGGCCCATGACGCCGCCGCCCTGGCGCTGCCCGCCGGTGGCGAAGCAGTGCTGGCCGGCAGCGCTTCCCAGGCCACCAATGGCCAGGTCGCCGCCTGGCTGGAAGCCGGCCGCCCGGCCCTGCGCCTGGACCCGCTGGCCCTGGCCCAGGGTGACGACAGTATCGACGCCGCCCTCGCCTGGGCCCGTGACCAGGGCCAGGCCGTGCTCATCTATGCCACCAGTCCCGCCGACGAGGTCAAGGCCATCCAGCGCGAGCTGGGCGTGGCGCGCGCCGGTGAACTGGTGGAACGCGCCCTCGGCCTGATCGCCCGCGGCCTGTTCGACAGCGGCATACGCCGTCTGGTGGTGGCCGGTGGCGAAACCTCCGGCGCCGTGGTCCAGGCCCTGGGCGTACAGGCCCTGCGCATCGGCGCCCAGATCGATCCGGGCGTGCCGGCCACCCTCGGCCAGGTGCAGGGCGAACCCCTGGCCCTGGCGCTCAAGTCCGGCAACTTCGGCAGCCGCGACTTCTTCGCCAAGGCCCTGCGCCAGCTGGCGGGAGAACAGCCATGAGCGCCGAAGCCCGCCTGCGCGAAGAGATCTGCACCGTCGGCGCCAGCCTCTATGCCCGCGGCTACACCGTGGGCAGCGCCGGCAACATCAGCGCCCGCCTGGAAGACGGCTGGCTGATCACCCCCACCGACGCCTGCCTCGGTCGCCTGGATCCGGCGGCCATCGCCAAGGTCGGCCTGGATGGCGACTGGGTCTCCGGCGACAAGCCATCCAAGACCCTGGCCCTGCATCGCCAGGTCTACGACCGCAATCCCGGCGTCGGCGGCGTGGTGCACACCCACTCCACCCACCTGGTGGCCCTGACCCTGGCCGGCGTCTGGCGCCCGGACGACATCCTGCCCCCCATCACCCCCTACCAGGTGATGAAGGTCGGCCATATCCCGCTGATTCCCTATGCCCGTCCCGGCGCCACCAGCGTCGCCGAGCAGGTGGCGCAACTGGCCAACCGGGTCCGCGGCGTGATGCTCGAACGCCTCGGCCCGGTGGTCTGGGAAAGCAGCGTGAGCAAGGCCAGCTTCGCCCTGGAGGAGCTGGAAGAAACCGCGCGGCTGTGGCTGCTCATCGAGCCGCGCCCGGCGCCGCTCGATGCCGCCGCCCTGGCCGAACTGGCGGAGACCTTCGGCGCCGTCTGGTGACCTGAAGCCCGCGCTACCGCAACACCCCCACGATGGCCCTCGCCGGCCATCGCGGGATCGGCTTGCCCTGGAAAAACAACAATAGCGAGGAAAGTGCCATGTCCCACGTCGTCAGCCTCACCTGCCCGGAGTCCCGCTCATGAGTCCGTTGCTGCTGGTCCTCATCGCCGCGGCGGGCATCGCCCTGCTGCTGTTCCTGGTTCTCAAGTACAAATTCCAGCCCTTCGTGGCGCTGATGCTGGTGAGCATCCTGGTGGCCCTGGCCGCTGGCGTGGAACCGTCCAAGCTGGTCGCCACCATCGAAGGCGGCATGGGCAAGATCCTCGGCCACATCGCCATCATCATCGCCCTGGGCGCCATGATCGGCCGCATCATCGAACTCTCCGGCGGCGCCGAAGCCCTGGCCAAGACGCTGATCGAGCGCTTCGGCAACAGACGCACGCCGCTGGCCCTGACCCTGGCCGGCTTCCTGGTCGGCATCCCGGTGTTCTTCGAGGTCGGCGTGATCGTGCTGATGCCGCTGGCCTATGGCATCGCCCGCACCGCGCGCAAGCCGCTGATCGTCTTCGCCCTGCCGATGTGCGCCACCATGCTCACCGTGCATGCCATGCTGCCGCCCCACCCGGGCGCCGTGGCCGCCGCCGGCCAGCTGGGCGCCGACCTGGGTCGGGTGCTGCTGTTCGGCCTGCCGATCACCGCCGTGCTGGCCCTGATCGGCTGGTGGGTGGCCGGGCGCATGACCCGTCGTCACTACCCCATGACCGACGACATCCGCAGCGACGTCTATGGTCCGCAGATCACCGACACCCACCTGCAGCAGTGGGGCCGCGGCCAGGACATGGCCCCCGGCCTGCCCAGCCTCGGCGCCGCCGCGGTCAAGGTCGACGAGACCCCGGCCGGCCTCGCCGCCGGCCTGCCGCCCGCCCCGGCCCCCGGCTTCGGCCTGGTGGTGACCCTGATCCTGCTGCCCATCGTGCTGATCCTGCTGGGCACCCTGGCCACCAGCTGGCTACCGGCCGGCAACCTGCTGCGCGACATCCTCACCGTGGTCGGCGCGCCCCTGGTGGCGCTGCTGATCGACACCCTGCTGTGCGCCTATGTGCTGGGCTTCCGCCGCGGCTGGTCGCGCGAGCAGGTCTCGGACGTCATCGGCTCGGCGCTGCCCGGCGTGGCCATGGTCATCCTCATCGCCGGTGCCGGCGGCGTCTTCGGCAAGGTGCTGGTGGACACCGGCATCGGCGCGGTGGTCTCGGAGCTGTTGCGCGCCACCGGCCTGCCGGTGCTGGCGCTGGGCTTCGTGCTGACCCTGCTGCTGCGCGCGGTGCAAGGCTCCACCACCGTGGCCCTGGTCACCACCGCCGGCATCCTCGGCCCGCTGATCGCCACCCTCGACCTCTCGGCCAACCACATGGCCCTGCTCTGCCTGGCCATGGGCGCCGGTGGTCTGGCCGTGTCGCACATCAACGACGCCGGCTACTGGATCTTCACCAAGCTGGTCGGCCTGAGCGTCGCCGACGGCTTGCGTACCTGGACCGTCCTGACCACCCTGCTAGGGTGCCTGGGCTTCGCCATCACCCTGCTGCTCTGGCCCTTCGTCTGATCTGGGAGACAAGCCATGCCCCGTTTCGCCGCCAACCTCAGCATGCTCTACCCCGAGCATGCCTTCCTCGATCGCTTCGCCGCCGCCGCCGCGGATGGCTTCCAGGCCGTGGAATACCTCTTTCCCTATGAGCACACCGCCGCCGAGATCAAGGCCCGCCTGGACGCCGCCGGCCTGACCCAGGTGCTGTTCAATGCCCCGCCCGGTGACTGGGCCGCCGGCGAACGCGGCCTGGCCGCCCTGCCCGGTCGCGAGGCCGAGTGCCGCGCCGGCATCGACCGCGCGCTGGACTACGCCGCCGTGCTGGGCAATCGCCTGGTGCATGTGATGGCCGGCCTGCTGCCCGCCGGGGTCGACCGGGCCCGCGCCCGCGACACCTACCTGGACAACCTGGCCCATGCCGCCGAGCAGGCGGCCAAGGCCGGAGTGACGATCCTCATCGAGCCCATCAACGGGCGCGACATGCCCGGCTACTTCCTCAATCGCCAGGACGACGCCCAGGCCATCCGCCAGGCCATAGGTGCCAGCAACCTCAAGGTGCAGTTCGACTGCTACCACTGCCAGATCGTCGAGGGCGACGTCAGCAAGACCTTCGAGCGCGACTTCGCCGGCATCGGCCACGTGCAGATCGCCGGGGTGCCCGATCGCCACGAACCGGACCTGGGGGAGTTGCACTACCCCTACCTGTTCGAGCGCTTCGACGCCCTTGGCTACGACGGCTGGATCGGCTGCGAATACCGTCCACGGGGCGACACCTCGGCCGGGCTGGAATGGTTGCGCACGCTCAGGGCTTAAACCCAACACCCCACGCTGCCTGCGCCCCTGTTGGGCTTCGACGAAAGCGCCGTCTCAGCCCAACCTACCCGCCCTGTAGGTTGGGCTGAGCAACGCGAAGCCCAACACCTCGCACGCCCCGCCGCGCTTCCCTGCTGGGCTTCGACGATGAAGCCGTCTCAACCCGACCTACGCTCAGACTTGTAGGGTGGACAACGGCGCAGCCTTGTCCATCGTCAGGCACCTAGGCCCAGTGGAAAACGCTGCGCGGTTTTCCACGCTACGGATCTATCGCGGACCGTCATGGGCGCGCTAAAAACGCCCCCTATACCTCCACCACCGCCAACGGCTGCCCCAGCCTTCTCCGGAATTCCTCCAGGAACGCCGGGGCGAAGGCCCGCGCCGGCCAGTGGTTGAAGATGAAGCCCAGGTCGGAGAAGGCGCAGGGCTGGGGGAAGTCGAAGCCGTTGATGTCGTCTTCGTGAGCGCATTCCGGGCAGGCGAAGTTGTCGCTTTCCGCCGGCATCCACACCTCCAGATGCTCGAACAGCGCCTCGCCGATCTCGCGGCGGCAGGCGGGGCAGCGGGCGCGCCCTTCGAAGCCCTCCAACGAGGTGAAGATGCAGCGCTCGGTAACGATCTCCAGACCGCCATCGGCGAAATCGCGCGGATCGTCCATGCCTGGCGCCAGGCGCAGCACCTCGGTCAGTCGCGGACCCGGCGCATGGCCACGCCGGCCGCGACTGGGCAGGCAGGGCGAGGCCTCGGCCCTGACCACGCCACTGGCGGCGAGCCAGCCGAGAATCTCCACGGCGGTGCGCTCCACCCGCGGATGGCTGGAAATGCGGGGAGCGAGGATGGTCTGGCGCAGGGTCATGGAACACGGGTCTCGAAGGAAGGGGCGCGCAGCTTAATGTGCTGCTCGCCCCACGCCCAGAGCTGCTAAGGTGAGGCCGACGAAAGCCACAGAAAGCGCCCCATGTTCAAGGACCCCTTCGCCCGCCTCGGTCTCGACCGCGAGGTGCTCAGCGTCAGCCAGCTCAACAGCCGCGCCCGGGTGCTGCTGGAAGATGTCTTCGCCCAGGTCTGGGTCGAGGGCGAGATCTCCAACCTGGCCAAGCCCGCCTCGGGCCACCTGTATTTCACGTTGAAGGACGGCCAGGCCCAGGTGCGCTGCGCGCTGTTCCGCCAGCACGCCAGCCGGGTGCGCCAGGCGCTGCGCGACGGCCTGGCGGTCAAGGTGCGCGGCAAGGTCTCGCTGTTCGAGGGCCGCGGTGACTACCAGCTGATTCTCGACAGCGTCGAGCCCGCCGGCGACGGCGCCCTGCGCCTGGCCTTCGAGACGCTCAAGGAGCGCCTGGCCGCCGAAGGGCTGTTCGCCGCCGAGCGCAAGCGCGCGCTGCCTGCCCATCCGCAACGCATCGGCATCGTCTCCTCGCCCACCGGCGCGGTGATCCGCGACATCGTCAGCGTGTTCAGGCGACGGGCGCCCCAGGTCGAACTGACGCTGATCCCCACCGCGGTGCAGGGCCGCGAGGCCACCGCCCAGATCGTCCGCGCCCTGCAACTGGCCGACCGCCAGGGTTTCGATGCGCTGATCCTGGCGCGCGGCGGCGGCTCGCTGGAAGACCTCTGGTGCTTCAACGAAGAACCCGTGGCCCGTGCCCTGGCCGCCTGCCGGACCCCGGTGGTGAGCGCCGTGGGGCACGAGACCGATGTCTCCATCGCCGACTTCGTCGCCGATGTCCGCGCGCCGACGCCTTCGGCGGCCGCGGAATTGCTCGCGCCCCATAGCGCCGACCTGCGCCAGCGCCTCGACGGTCTGCATCGCCAGCTGCTCTTGCGCATGCGCGAACGACTGGCCCGCGAGCGGTTGCGCCTGGACGCCTGCAGCCGCCGCCTACGGCATCCTGGCGAGCGCCTGCGCCAGCAGGCCCAACGGCTGGACGACCTGGATCTGCGCCTGCGCCGTGCCTATGTCATCGCCCAGAATCGCCGTCGCGATCGCCTGGCCCACCTGGACACCCGGCTGGCCGGCCAACATCCGGGGCGCCAGCTGGCCCTGCTGCACCAACGGCTGGAGCAGCTGGCCGAACGCCTGCCACGGGTCATGCAGCGGCAGCTGAAGGAGCGTCAGCAGCGCCTGGCCGGTACCGTCCAGACCCTGCAGATCGTCAGCCCCCTGGCCACCCTGGGTCGCGGCTACAGCATCCTGCTCGACGAGCGGGGCCATGCCGTGCGTGCCGCCGCCGAGGTCGCCAATGGGCAAAAGCTCACCGCCCGGCTCGCCGAGGGCGAATTGGCGGTCCGGGTACTGGACAATCACCAGGAACCCACCACTCTGTCTCTGTTGGACTAATCGGTCCAACCCGGACCGATGGTGGCATGCATCTTGAACCCTCGGTCAGGATTTCCCCCTACCGAGGCCCCTCATGCATTCCCTTCTGCGCGCTTCCCTGTTCCCCCTCACCACCGCCCTGCTGGCCGGCGCGGCCCAGGCCGCGACCCCGCCCGCCGCGCCGCTGCAGCCCAAGGTCATGATCGTGGCGATGTTCGCCCCCGAGGCCCAGACCTGGATCGATCGCCTCAAGCTCAGCCACAAGGTCGCTGTCGACGGACTCTCCGCCGACTATCCCGATGTGCTCTGCAATGAGGCACGGGTGTGCCTGATGACCACCGGAATGGGGCATGCCAACGCCGCCGCCTCGACCCTGGCGCTGACCCTGTCGCCCAGGTTTGACCTCAAACACACCTATTTCCTGGTCGCCGGCATCGCCGGGATCAGCCCCAAGGAAGGCACCCTGGGCACCACCGCCTGGGCGCGCTATCTGGTGGACTTCGGCATCCAGTGGGAGCTCGATCCCCGTGACGTGCCCAAGGACTGGCCCACCGGTTACCTGGGGATCAACACCCGTGGGCCTGGCGAGAAACCGCCGCTGGACTACAAGACCGAGGTCTTCGAACTCAATGTGCGCCTGAGAGACAAGGCCTATGCCCTGTCGCGCCAGGCCGAGCTGACCGAGAGCGCGGAATCCAAGGCCTGGCGCCAAGGTTACGATTACGCCCCGGCCAACCAGCCGCCGGTGGTGACCCGTTGCGACACCCTGGCCGGCGATACCTGGTATTCCGGTACCCGCCTCTCCGAACGGGCCGAGGAATGGACCCGCCTGGTCACCGACGGCCAGGGCCGCTACTGCACTACCCAGCAGGAAGACAACGCCACCTACGAAGCGCTGCTGCGCGCCAGCCGCCTGGGCAAGGTCGACCTGCAACGTCTGGCGGTGGTCCGCGCCGGCTCCGACTTCGACCGCCCGGCCAAGGGCGCCTCCGAGGTGGCCAATCTGCTCGACTACGCCAAGCAGGGCGGCTTCGCCCCGGCGCTGGAAAATCTCTATCGCACCGGCAATCCGCTGGTGCAGGAGATCGTCGAGCACTGGGACGTCTGGGAAAAGGGCGTGCCGGCGAGCTGAGACTCCGAGCCCTACCGGTGGGGCTGCTCCACGGTCCGCTCGGGCGACTGGGCGGCCGGATCGCTGCCCGGTGCGCTCTTCTGTACCACCTCGCTGCGCTGGGGTGGCGGCATTTCCGGTGACTTGTCGCAACCGGCGAGCAGAGCGCCGAGGGTCAGCAGCGCCAGGCTGCTGTTGATCAGACGAGGCATGGTCTTCTCCTTGGGGTTTGAAGGAGGACCCCGGGATTTCCACGGACGTTCCCGCGCAGGCCAAGGGCCGGCCGGCTGTCGGCCCTGGCGATCTTCCACGGGGCTGGCGCAGTCGTACCTGCAGGACCGGCTTCTCCGGTCACCTATCAGGAATCCGCCATGCCCAGACCTGCCCTCTCCCGCCTCGCCCTGGCCACCCTGCTGACCGCCCTGCCCCTGGCACCCGTCGCCCTGGCCGCTGAATCCAGCGCCAAACTGGAAAAGGTCGCCAGCTTCAATCACCAGGTCACCGGCGTGACCGTCAGCGAGAGCGGACGGATCTTCGTCAACTTCCCGCGCTGGACCGAAGACAGCGAGGTATCGGTCGCCGAACTCAAGCCCGACGGCAGCCTGGCGCCCTATCCGGACCCGGCCTGGAACGGCTGGCGCAATGCCAAGCGCGACGAACTGACCCCGGGCAATCACTGGGTCTGCGTGCAATCCGTGGTGGCCGACGGTCGCGGCAGTCTTTGGGTGATCGACCCGGGCGCCCCGGCCCAGGCCCTGGTGGTGCCCGGCGCGCCCAAGCTGGTCAAGATCGACCTGGCCAGCAATCAGGTGAGCAAGGTCTACGCCCTGGACGAGAGCGTGGCACCCCAGGGCAGCTACCTCAACGACGTCAGATTCAGCCCGGATGGCCGCCATGCCTATATCACCGACTCCGGCGCCCGTGGCGCCCTGGTGGTGCTGGACCTGGAGAGCGGCAAGGCCCGCCGCGCCCTGGATGGCGATCCGAGCACCCAGGCCGAGAAGGGCGTCAAGGTCAAGGCCGATGGCGAGCCGCTGGTGCGTCCGGATGGCCGTGGCGTGGAATTTTCCGCCGACGGCATCGCCCTCTCCCCGGCCGGCGACTACCTCTACTGGCAGGCGGTCAAGGGCAATACCCTCTACCGCATTCCTACCGCGGCGCTGCAGGGCGACGAACTCGCCAGCCTGCCGGCCAAGGTGGAAAAGGTCGGCGAGAACGGTCCGGCCGATGGCCTGCTGATGGACCCGCAAGGGCGCCTCTATGTCAGCGCGGTGGAAGACCATGCGGTAAAGATCCGCGAGAACGGTCAGCTCACCACCCTGGTACAGGACAAGAAGCTGATCTGGCCGGACACCTTCGGCCGCGGTCCGGATGGCACCGTCTACGTCACGGATTCGCGCATCCCCGAGATGAGCTTCTTCGATCCCAAGCAGAAGCCGGCGCTGGAAACCGTGCTCTACAAGATCGTCCCCAACTGATGAAGAATGCCGCGGGCGCCTTGCCCGCGGCCCTTGCCTGCTCCAGCATGGGTATTTTCGTCGCTGGAAATTCCCATGTCCCGCCTGCTGCCGCTGCTCTGCTGCCTGTTCCTCGCCCTGCCCGCCCATGCCGGCACCTACCTGCAACGCCTGCTGGACAAACCCGTGCCGGGCGGCGTCGCCGTGGTCCCCATTCCGGGTGACGCGGCGCCGCGGGTGCGCTACCAGGGCAAGCCGGTGCTGGTGGTCAAGGACGGCAATGGCTGGGTAGCCATCGTCGGCATCCCCCTGGGCACGGCCACTGGCCGCCAGCCATTGGAGGTCGCCGGCGCCGCGTCCCTGGCGTTCACGGTCGGCAGCCGGCATTACGCCGAGCAGCGCATCACCCTGAAGAACCAGCGCCAGGTCACGCCCAATCCTGAGGACCTGAAGCGCTTCGAGCGCGAACTGGCCGAACAGCAGGCCGCCTACCGGCTGTTCTCGCCCAACCAGCCCAGCAACCTGCTGCTGGATAAGCCCGTGGACGGTCCGCTCTCCAGTCCCTTCGGCCTGCGCCGCTTCTTCAACGGCCAGGAGCGTAATCCACATTCGGGCCTGGACTTCGCCGTGCCCGCCGGCACCCCGGTCAAGGCCCCGGCTGCTGGCAAGGTGGTGCTGGTGGGTGACTACTTCTTCAATGGCAAGACGGTGTTCGTCGATCACGGCCAGGGCCTGATCAGCATGTTCTGCCACCTCTCGCGCGTCGATGTCCAGGTCGGCCAGGAGGTACCCCGCGGCGGCGTGGTCGGTCGCGTCGGCAGCACCGGGCGGGCTACTGGCCCCCATCTGCACTGGAACGTCAGCCTCAACGACGTGCGCGTGGATCCGAGCATCTTCATCGGTGCCTTCAAGCCCTGACCGGCAGCAAACAATTGGTTGCAGTCGGGGGCATTGCCAGGCGTTCGGCGCTGGCTTAAAAGGGACGCCCTCCTTTGCCCCGACCTGGAACCGCCGCCATGACCCCAAGACCTCGCTTCGGCAGCGCCCTCGGCAGCATCCTGCTGGTCACCGCGGCCTGCTACCTGCTGGTGGGCTTCTCCCAGGGCTTCGTGCTGTCGGCCTGGTCCTGGCGCACCTGGCTGGTCTTCGCCGTCATGGTGACGATCTATCCGGTCGGCCTGTTCGCCGGCTGGTGGAAGAAACGCGAGCCAGTGGAGCCCTAGGCACCTAGCCCCAGCCGTGGCGGGCATAGGCCCGCGCCAGCCGCTCCGCGTGCGAACTGAACAGATCGCCGTCCGCCAGATCGCTCGCGGCCAATAGCCGGTCTTCCAGCTCGGCCTGGCTTTCCAGGCGACCGTCCGGGTGGATATGGGCGACCGCCAGGCCCCGCTGTATCAGGCAGGGCGCCACCAGCAGGCCACGATGACAGGTCAGGGGATCGCGTTCGGCGCACAGCAGGGCGATCCGCCAGCGCGCCTGGCCCAGCTCCAGCCGCAGCAATCCCTGCTGGAACAGCGCGCTGGCAGCCAGGCGGTCGTAGCGCACCTGCCCATCCTGGTAGTGCGCCGGGTCCGGGCTGCGTGCGCCCAGCTCCTGGCCCAGGAATACATAGGCGATCCCGGCCGCAGCCAGCGCTTCGCGCAAGGCCTCCCGGCGATACTGGGGTACGTGCCGGCTATAGGGCTGCGAGCGCACATCGGCCACGGCCGTCACCTCCTGCGCCTGCAGCAGTTCGATATAGCGCGCCAGCGGGTGATTGGAATGCCCGAGGGTCAGGATCATGGGGATTTCAACGCAAGGGATCGAGGCGATACAGCCCGCCGATGGGGCATTCCATACGGTTGCCCCGGGCATCGGTGGAAACGAGGAAATCACCCGGCCGCAGGCCAGCCGCCCGCGAGCGATAACCGAGGCGATTGCCGGCGGCCAGGTTGCGACAGGGCACGGCGAAGTCCACCAGGTAGGCGCGGCCCAATCCGGTCCCCAGCGCCAGGTGCTGGGTGTCCAGGTAGTGCCAGCCGGAGAGATCGAAGCCCAGGATGGTGTCCAGGGCAGCGCCCTGCCGATAGCCGAGATCGGCCAGGCGATCATCCAGGGTCGGCGGTCCGAAGGGACGCCCGGCGCAACCGGCGAGCAGCAGGACCGCGACGAGGGTGAGAAAGGCGGGGAAAAAGCGCATGGAAATTTTCCTGGAGGGGCTGAACCTTGGACCGACCCGAGGCGACGAATACGGCACGCGGGGCGCAGCTTTGCTAACGTGGCGCCCGTAGTATCCCGCCAAGAGACCCCCTATGCCCACGGCCCTGACCAACCTGATCGACGACCTGGAAAAACACCCGCAACTGCTCACCCTGGTCGCCTGCCTCGGCCTGCTGCTGGCGGCCTGGGTTCTCAACTGGATCGTCAAGCGCATCCTGGTGCGCGGCTTCTATCGCCTGCTGCGCAGCACCTCCTTCGGTCAGGATCAGGAACTCAACCACCATCGCGTCATCGGGCGGCTGGCCAACATAGTCCCGGCCCTGGTGCTCTCGATCGGCATCGAACTGGTGCCCGGGCGTCCCGAGGCCCTGGTCACCGTGGTGCAGAACGTCTGCAGCGCCTTCATCGTGCTGACCATCGCCCTGGCCCTGGGCAGCGCCCTGAACGTGGTCAACGTGCTCTATTCGCGGCGACCGTCGGCGCGGCTCAAGCCGATCAAGGGCTATGTCCAGGTCAGCAAGATCGTCATCTACGCCATCGCGGTCATCCTGATGATCGCCACCCTGATCGACCGTTCGCCGCTGATCCTGCTCTCCGGCCTCGGCGCCATGGCCGCGGTACTGCTGCTGATCTTCCAGGACACCCTGCTGTCCCTGGTGGCCAGCGTGCAGATCTCCAGCAACGACATCATTCGCGTCGGCGACTGGATCGAGATGCCCCAGCTCAACGCCGATGGCGACGTCATCGACATCGCCCTGCACACGGTCAAGGTGCAGAACTTCGACAAGACCATCACCACCATCCCGACCAAGAGATTCATCACCGACTCCTTCCGCAACTACCGCGGCATGCAGGAAGCCGGTGGCCGCCGCATCAAGCGGGCGCTCAACATCGACCAGAACAGCGTGCACTTCCTTAGCGACGCCGAGCGCGAGCACCTGCATCGGTTCAACCTGCTGGACGACTACCTCACCGCCAAGGAGCAGGAACTGGCGGACTGGAATCGCAAGCTGGAAAAGCGTGGCCAGGAACCGGTCAATACCCGCCGGGTCACCAACCTGGGGACCTTCCGCGCCTATGTGGAACGCTACCTGCGCGCCCACCCCGGGGTGCACCAGGGCATGACCCTGCTGGTCCGCCAGATGCCACTCTCCGGCGAGGGCCTGCCGGTGGAGATCTACTGCTTCACCAACACCACGGTGTGGGCGCAATATGAAGGCATCCAGGGGGACATCTTCGACCACCTGCTCTCGATCCTCCCGGAATTCGGCCTGCATGTGTTCCAGCACCCGAGCGGACGCGACTTCCGCAAGCGGCTGGAGCCGACCGAGGCCATGACCTCCCTCGGCGAACCGGGCACCCCGGCGCCCTGATCGCCCGCCCAGGCCTAAGGAAAGACCATGATCGTCGTCCACCACCTGAACAACTCCCGCTCCCAGCGGGTGCTCTGGCTGCTCGAAGAGCTGGGCATCGAGTATCGGGTACAGCGCTACGAGCGAGCGGCGGGCGGCCTGTTCGCCCCGCCGGAGTTGCGCAAGGTGCATCCGCTGGGCAAGTCGCCGGTAATCGTCGACGGCGACCTGACCCTGGCCGAATCCGGCGCCATCGTCGACTACCTGGCGCGGCGCTACGGGCCGCAGCTGCTGCCCGCCCAAGACAGCCCGGAGTTCGTGCGCTACACCTACTGGCTGCACTACGCCGAAGGCTCGGCCATGACGCCGCTGCTGCTCAAGCTGGTGTTCGACCGCATCGCCACCTCGCCCATGCCCTTCTTCGCCAGGCCCATCGCCAAGGGCATCGCCGCCAAGGCCACCGCGAGCTTCATCCAGCCCCAGCTCGACCTGCACCTGGACTACCTGGAAAGCCAGCTGGGCGCCAGCGGCTGGTTCGTCGGCGATAGCTTCACCGCGGCCGACATCCAGCTCAGCTTCCCCCTGGAAGCCGCCGCCAGCCGCGCCGGCCTGGACGACGGCAAGCGTCCCAAGCTGGTGGACTTCCTCGAGCGCATCCATGCCCGTCCGGCTTATCAACGGGCGCTGGAGCAGGGTGGGCCCTACGTCTACGCCTGAGGGCTGGGCTTGTTGGGCTTTGCTAGACGCTCAAACCAACCTACCGTGCCTGTACCTTTCTCCCCCTGGAAAGGCTGGAATGAGGGAAAACCCCAGCCCGTAGCGTGGAAAACCGCGCAGCGTTTTCCACTGACGGCACAGCACCTTACCCGCGTGGACAAGGCTGCGCCGTTGTCCACCCTACACGGCGTCCGGATGGCCTCGGAGAACCCCCTCTCCCCCGGGGAGAGGGCTGGGGTGAGGGAAAACCCCAGCCCCGTAGCGTGGAAAACCGCGCCAGCGTTTTCCACTGACGGCACGCCACCTTACTTATCGCGGCCATGGCGGTCCGCCGATGCGGCCGCTCCTACGGTCACATCGGAGCCTGTAGGAGCGGCCCATGGCCGCGATCAGCTCAGGCACTAAGCCCGCAATGTTTCCGGTGGCTCGGCGCTCCCACGGGGACAAGGCTGCGCCGTTGTCCACCCTACACGCGTCCGGCTGGTCTCGGAGTACCCCCTCTCCCCCTGGGAGAGGGCTGGGGTGAGGGTCCTGCCCTACCGCCGCATCGGCATCCGGTCGACCGTGCCGAACAGCGCCTTGAGCGACCATCCCTGCTGCTCCCGCACCTTGACGCCGCCATCCTTGCCCACCAAATAGAGCGTCGCCGGCTGGCCGGTACGGGCGTCCAGCGCCTTGAGCAGCGCCCGGGTCTGCTCCGGCCGCAGCGGCTCGTCGTTGCGACTACCCGCCTCCCCCACCACCGTATAGAGCACCATCTCGCGCTCGACGAAGGCTTCGCGATTGGCCGGCTGCGCCAGCTCCTCGCGGAGCTTCGCCACCTGGGGATCGTTCGCCGTCGGCGCGACCAGGACCAGCGGGCGCGTCTTCCAGCGTTCCCGCCTCCAGAGGATTGTCGGCAGCCTGGGCTGCCGCCGTCACGCCGCCGCCCAGTGTGGCCATCAGCCCTATCAACGCCAGAGTCTTCATGGACGCCTTCCTTCCATTCGGTTGCCGGGAATCGTCCAGCATTGACCCCGGCCTGGCGGCAGGGATCACCCTGGCGATCTCGGGTTACATAAAAAACACCAGCCCACTCATTTAGAAATCACCAATAACTAGCCCTATTGAGCAATAAATGCTCACTAAAACTTTCCAGGCACACATTTCTGCCAATTTCAAAAAGAACATTGCGAGACCTGCCCCGAGCGGACTAACGTTAGCGCCATGCACAACGCCCATACCCTCATCCTCCTCCGGCAGCACCGCTGCCTGCGACTGGTCAGTCCACGACTGCGAAGCTCGACCGCGCTCGCTTCGTAAGTCCCGACCCCGCCCAAGGAAAGAATCGCCATGACCATGCTCAAAGATCCCTCGCAGAAGTACCGTCCCTTCACGCCCGTCGCCCTGCCCGACCGCACCTGGCCGGACAAGGTCATCGACAAGGCGCCGATCTGGCTGTCCACCGACCTGCGCGACGGCAACCAGTCGCTGATCGAGCCGATGGACGCCGAGAAGAAGATGGCCTTCTTCAAGTGCCTGGTCGCCGTGGGCCTGAAGGAGATCGAGGTGGGCTTCCCCTCCGCCTCCCAGACCGACTTCGACTTCGTCCGCGAGCTGATCGAGGGCGGTCATATCCCCGACGACGTCACCATCCAGGTGCTGACCCAGGCCCGTGACGACCTCATCGAGCGCACCTTCGAATCGCTCAAGGGCGCCAAGCGCGCCATCGTCCACTACTACAACGCCTGTGCGCCGAGCTTCCGCCGCATCGTCTTCGGCCAGGACAAGGCCGGCGTCAAGGCCATCGCCGTGGCCGCCGGCCAGACCATCGTGCGCCTGGCCGCCGAGCGGCCGGAGACCCGGTGGGGCTTCGAGTATTCCCCCGAGGTGTTCAGCTCCACCGAGACCGACTTCGCCGTCGAGGTGTGCAACGCGGTGATCGCGGTGTTCGCACCGACCCCGGCCAACAAGCTGATCCTCAACCTGCCGGCCACCATCGAGTGCGCCACGCCCAACAACTACGCCGACCAGATCGAATGGTTCGGTCGCCACATCAACCGCCGCGACAGCGTGCTGATCAGCGTCCACACCCATAACGACCGCGGCACCGGCGTGGCTGCCTCGGAACTGGCAGTGATGGCCGGCGCCGATCGTGTCGAAGGCTGCCTGTTCGGCAACGGCGAGCGCACCGGCAACGTCTGCCTGGTGACCCTGGCGCTCAACCTCTACACCCAGGGCGTCGATCCCGAGCTGGACTTCTCCGACATCGACGCCGTGCGCAAGACCGTCGAGGAGTGCAACCAGTTGCCGGTGCACCCGCGTCATCCCTATGTCGGCGACCTGGTCCATACCGCCTTCTCCGGCTCCCACCAGGACGCCATCCGCAAGGGCTTCGCCCAGCAGAAGCCGGACGCCCTCTGGGAAGTCCCCTACCTGCCCATCGACCCGGCCGACATCGGCCGCGACTACGAGGCGGTCATCCGCGTCAACAGCCAGTCGGGCAAAGGCGGCATCGCCTTCCTGCTGGAGCAGGAATACGGCATCAGCCTGCCGCGCCGCATGCAGATCGAGTTCAGCCAGGTGGTGCAGCGCGAGACCGACCGCCTGGGCCTGGAGATGAGCGCGGCGCAGATCCATGCGCTGCTGGAACAGGAATACCTGCAGGCCAAGACTCCCTACGCCCTGGTCAGCCACAAGCTGCGCGAGGAGGACGGCACCTCCACCGTCGACATCAAGGTCGCCGTCGACGGTCGTACCGAGCACTGGCACGGCACGGCCAAGGGGCCGCTGGAAGCCCTGGTCGCCAGCCTGCCCCAGGCGGTGGAGATCATGGACTACCATGAGCACTCCATCGGCGCCGGCGCCAACGCCAAGGCCGCCTCCTACATCGAGGTCCGCCTGGAAGGCCAGCGTCCGCTGCATGGCATCGGCATCGACGAGAACATCACCACGGCCAGCTTCCGTGCCTTGCTCAGCGCCCTGAACCGCGCGGTCACCCAGGCCCAGGCCAAGGCCGCCTGACGCTGACGTTGGTCAAGCCCAAGGGAATACCGACCGGTATTCCCTTTTTTTATGGCCAACCAGCGGAGATACTCCCCGCTTCCTCGGGATCGTCTCGTCTGCCCGGCACCTGCCGGCCGAGCAGCGTGTCTGGATAGGCAATGACCTTCACTCTGTCGCGAAACACCTCTCCACTGCGTGACGCCACCGCGCTGGCACTGCTGTTCCTGATCAGCTCGGTCCTGTGCATCCTCTTCACCCGCCAGGCGTCCACCACCGTGGCCACCCTCTGGCTGCCCAATGGCCTGGCGATCGCCTGGCTGCTGCGCTCGGCGCCCCGCCGCTGGCCGCTGCAACTGCTGGCGATCTGGCTGGCCGGCGCCCTGGCCGAGCTGCCCTTCAGTGGCCAGCCGGCCATCGGCGCGCTCTACTCCCTGCCCAATCTGGCCGAGATCCTGTTCGGCGCCTGGCTGCTGCACGATCGCATCCTCCATCCCGAACGCAATGTCGCGGCCATGGGACGACTGCTGTTCTACGGGGTGCTGGTGACGCCCCTGGCCGGTACCGCGCTGGGGACCCTGATCGCCACCCAGCAGGGCAATCCGGAGTTGTTGCGAGTGGCCCTGCACTGGTACCTCGGCGATGCCCTCGGCCTGCTGGTGGTGATGCCCCTGGCCTTTCTCCGCCGCCCGCTGCAGTGGCAGCAGTTCAGCCGCCAGGGCGCCCGCGAATTCGTCGTCTTGCTGCTGATCAGCCCCGTGCTGGTGCTCGCCCTGCTGGCCTACGTGCCCTATCCCTTCGTCTACGTCTCCACCCTGCTGCTGCTGATGACCCTGAGGCTCAGCGCCGCGGGTACCGCGGTGGTGGGCGGCCTGAACATCCTGATCTTCACCTACCTGGTGGCCCACGGTTATCTGCTTGGCGTCCGCGGCGCCTCCCTGGTGCAGGAAGCCCTGACCTACATTCCCGTGGCCCTGATGCAGATTCCACCGCTGCTGTTGGCCGCCGCCGTGCAGCAAAGCCGCCACCACAACCAGCGCCTGGCGCGCAACGAGGCGCGTTTTCGCCATGCCCTGAGCGCCGCGCCCTATGGCATGGCGCTGCTGTCGGTGGAGGGCCGCCTGAGCCAGGTGAACGTGGCCCTGGAGGCCATGCTCGGCTATCCGCGCCACAGCCTCGACGGCCGCTTGCTCGAGGAGTTGATCGCCGATGCCGAAGAGCCCCTGACGATCGAGGAAGGCGAACAGACCCGCCGTCTGCTGCATCGCGACGGCCAGGGGTTGTGGATGCAACTGGCACTGTCGCCCGACCATGACGACGGCGATCTGCTCACCGGCTATCTGCTGCAGGCCCGCGACATCGACGCCCAGCGCCGCGCAGAGGCGACCAACGCCCGGCTGCGCGAGCGGCTGCAACTGGCCATCCGTGCCAGCAACGTGGGGATCTGGGAATGGGACACCCGCAGTCCGGGCTTCAATGCCGATGCACGGCTGCGCGATCTCTATGGCATCGCCCCCGACAATCTCAACCGGGACATGGACTTCTGGCTCACCTTCATCCACCCGGACGACAAGGCGCGCTCGCTGGAGGTGTTCGAGAAGGTCGTCAGCGAGTCGATGTTCTACACCTTCGAGTTCCGCATCAACCGTGGCGGTTCCGGCGGCGAGGTCCGCCATATCCGTTCCGAGCTGATCTCGGTGGTCGAGGCCGACGGCCATGTGCGCCTGGTCGGCAGCAACCGCGACGTCACCGAGCATCACCAGCTGACCACGGCGCTCTACGAAGAAAAGGAACGGCTGCAGGTCACCCTGGCTTCCATCGCCGACGCCGTGCTGACCACCGACATGGACGGCCGCATCCTCTTTCTCAATCCGGTCGCCGAGCAGCTCACCGGCTGGTCGCTGGCGGATGCCCAGGGACGCCGCCACGAAGAGGTGTTCCGCATCCACGACAGCCAGAGCGACGAGGTCCTGCCCAGTCCGGTGACCCGTTGCCTGCGCGAGCAGACCATCACCTCACTGGACGAAGGCGCGGTGCTGCTCAGCCGCCAGGGTGAAAGACACGAGGTGCAGGACTCCGCCGCGCCGGTACGCACGGTGGATGGCCACATCATCGGCGCGGTACTGGTGTTCCAGAACGTCACCCATGCCCGCAACCTGCAGCGCGAGCTGAGCTACAACGCCTCCCACGACGCCCTCACCGGTCTCTACAACCGCCTGAAGTTCGAGCAGGAGCTGGACGCCGCCTGGCAGCAGGCCCAGGCCGGCACCACCCAGCATGCGCTGTGCTTCATCGACCTGGACCGCTTCAAGGTGGTCAACGACTCCGCCGGCCATGCCGCCGGCGACCTGCTGCTGCGCGAACTGGGCACCCTGCTGCGCGATTCCCTGCGCGGCTCGGACGCCGTGGCGCGCATCGGCGGCGACGAATTCGCCCTGCTGCTGCGCGACTGCGACCTGGTACAGGCCGAGGCCGTCGCCGAAAAGCTCATCGCCAGCATAGGTGCCGTACGCTTCAACTGGCAGGACCGGATCTACGACGTCGGCGCCAGTGCCGGCATCGTCGCCATCACCGCCGAGACCCGCAGCCCGGCCGAATTGATGAGCCAGGCCGACGTGGCCTGCTACACCGCCAAGCACGCGGGGCGCAATCGCGCGGCGCTCTATCGCGCCGGCAGCGAGGACGTGGAACGCCAGCACCGCGAGATCCTCATGGCCAGCGGCCTGCGCGAAGCCCTGGAACAGCACCGCTTCGAATTGCACGCCCAAGTCATCGTCCCCACGCGTGCCACCGGCAGCACCGCGCAGCACGTCGAGCTGCTGCTGCGCCTGCGCGATGTCCAGGGCCAGCTGATCTCGCCGGCCACCTTCATCCCGGCTGCCGAGCGCTTCGGCCTGATGAGCAGCATCGACCGCTGGGTGGTGCGCCAGGTGCTGGTCGAGCTGGTGCCCTGGCTGCAGGAACGACCCGAGCTGCACGTGGGCATCAATCTCTCGGGCAACAGCCTGAGCGATCCCGATTTCTTGCCCGAATTGCTGGAGCTGATCGCCGCCTCGCCACTGGATCCGCAGCGCCTGCTCTTCGAGCTGACCGAGACCGCGGTGATCAACAAGCTCTCGGTGGCCTCCGCGCTCATCAGCCAGGTCCGCGAACGCGGCTGCCGCATCGCCCTGGACGACTTCGGCGCCGGCCTCAGCTCCTTCGCCTACCTCAAGCACTTCCGCGTCGACTACGTGAAGATCGACGGCAGCTTCATCCGCACCCTCGACCAGGATCCGCTGGATCGCGCCATCGTCGAGTCCATCAACCAGGTCGCCCACCACCTGGGCGCCGAGACCATCGCCGAATTCGTCGAATCCCAGGCCACCTTCGAATTGCTCGGCACCATCGGCGTGGACTACGCCCAGGGCTATGCCCTCGGCAAACCCCTCCCCCTGCGGGAGTGGCCGGGGTCGTCACGCCTCGAACCTTGAGCCGCGGCCATCGGTCGTAACCTGCATGACTCCCCCAACCGGATGAGGATTCCATGCACACACGTACCCTTGGCCACTCAGACCTCCAGGTGCCGCCACTCTGCTTCGGTGGCAACGTCTTCGGCTGGACGCTGGACGAAGCCCAGTCCTTTCGCATGCTGGACGCCCTGATCGAGGCAGGCCTGACCTTCATCGACACCGCCGACGTCTATGCGCGCTGGGCACCCGGCAACAGCGGTGGCGAATCCGAGACCCTGCTGGGCAAATGGTTCGCCCGCAGCGGCAAGCGCGACCAGGTGATCCTGGCCACCAAGCTGGGCATGGACATGGGCGAAGGCCGCAAGGGCCTCAAGGCCAGCTATGTGCAGCAGGCGGTGGAAGCTTCGCTCAAGCGCCTGCAGACCGATCGCATCGATCTCTATCAGGCGCATTGCGATGACGAGGATACCCCGCTGGAGGAAACCCTGGGCGCCTTCGCCCGGCTGGTGGAGCAAGGCAAGGTGCGGGTGATCGGCGCCTCCAACTATGGCGGCCAGCGCCTGCGCGAAGCGGCCAGGATCGCCGAACGCCTGGGCGTGCCGGCGTACCAGAGCCTGCAGCCCCACTACAACCTGCATGCACGCCAGGATTACGAGACCGACCTGGAACCCGTGGTAGAGGAACTCGGCCTGGGCGTGATCAGCTATTTCTCCCTGGCCAGCGGCTTCCTGACCGGCAAGTACCGCACCAAGGACGATCTGCAGGGTTCGCGCGCGGAGATGGTCAAGCGCTACCTGGACGAACGCGGCGTGGCCATCCTGGCCGGCCTCGACGAGATCGCCGAAAAGCACGACGCTACCCCGGCCCAGGTCGCCCTGGCCTGGCTGATCGCCCGCCCCAGCGTCACCGCGCCGATCGCCAGCGCCACCTCCCAGGCGCAACTCGACGACCTGATCGCGGCGACCCGGCTGCAGTTGCCGGCCGATGACATCACCCTGCTGGATCAGGTCAGCGCCTATCGCTGAGCCTTGGCGCCACCCGACCTCTTTCATCGCGGTCATGACCGGCCGCCGTAGGTTGGGCTGAGCGTAGCGAGGCCCAACAGGTCCTGTCTCAAGGCGCCGCCGGTGTTGGGCTTCGACGATGAAGCCGTCTCTGCCCAACCTACGGTCTGGCAGCGATCATAGGATCCAATCGCGACCATGGGCCGCTCCTACGCGCTCCGATTTAGCCGTAGGAGCGGCCTATGGTCGCGATAGACCAACCCCCTCATCGCACATAATCCAGCGGCAAGGCCGTGCTGTACTTGATCTGCTCCATGGCGAAGCTGGAGCTGACGTCCAGCAGCCCCGGCACCTGGATCAACCGTTTGTAGACCCCGTCATAGGCGGCGATGTCCGGGACCACGATGCGCATCAGGTAGTCGGTGTCGCCGGCCATGCGATAGAGCTCGACCACTTCCGGAATGGCCGCCACCGCCTCGTGGAAGCGCTGCAGCCAGTCCATGGCATGCTGGTTGGTGCGCACCGAGACGAAGACCGTCACCCCCACGTTGAGCTGCCGGGGATCGAGCAGCGCCACCCGGGCGCGGATGACCCCCTGCTCCTCCAGCTTCTGGATTCGCCGCCAACAGGCGGTGGTGCCCAGGCCGATACGCTCAGCGATATCGGCCACCGGTCGGGTACTGTCCTGCTGCAAGATCTCGAGGATGGCGCGATCGAAGCGATCCATGAAATGGATTTCCCCATAAAAGCTATTCGAGAGAATTCTATTCTCTCGAAAACGCCAATAGACGATAAAAAAGCAAATTTCTTCACGAGCGCGAGCGTTAGCCTAGTTCCATTCAAACGCGCGAGGCCGCCATGGACGCTTACCCCCTGTATTTCGATTACGCCGCCACCACTCCTGTCGACGATGTCGTCATCGAAGCCATGCTGGGTTGCCTGGGGCGCCAGGGCGTCTTCGGCAATCCCGCCTCCCGCGGCCATGCCTTCGGCAACGACGCCCAGCGCGCCGTGGACACCGCTCGCCAGCAGGTGGCCGAGCTGGTCGGTGCCCGGCCCGAGCAACTGGTCTGGACCTCCGGCGCCACCGAGTCCAACAATCTTGCCCTGCTCGGCGTGGCCCGGCGTCGCGGGCGCGGCCACCTAATCACCAGTTGCCTGGAACACCGGGCGGTGCTCGATACCGCGGCCCAACTGGAAGCGGAGGGTTTCGCCGTCACCTACCTGACGCCGGACGCGGCAGGTCTCATCACTCCGGCCGCCGTCGAGCAGGCCTGGCGGGCGGACACCTGCCTAGTCTCGCTGATGGTGGTGAACAACGAGCTGGGCACCCTGACCGACATCGACGCCATCGGCCGGCTGGTGCGCGCCCGTGGCGCCCTCTTCCACGTGGACGCCGCCCAGGCCACCGGCAAGGTCGCCATCGACCTGACCGGCCTGGAAGTCGATCTGATGTCCTTTTCCGCGCACAAGACCTATGGGCCCAAGGGCATCGGCGCCCTCTATGTGGGTCCGCGTGCCGAGGGCGCCCTGCAGGCGCAAATCCATGGCGGCGGCCACGAGCGCGGGCTGCGCTCGGGCACCCTGGCCACCCACCAGATCGTCGGCATGGGGACCGCCTTCGCCCTCGCCGGCCAGGCGATGGCGCGGGAGAACGAGCGACTCGGCCAGTTGCGCGAACGGTTCCTGGCCGGGGTCCGGACTCTGCCCGGCATGCAGCTCAATGGCTGTGCCCGTCAGCGCATTCCCCACACCACGAATCTGACCTTCGCCACGCCGCTGGATACCCTGTCTTTGCAACGCCAGCTGGCCTTCTCGACCACCTCGGCCTGCAGTTCGGCCAAGGCGGCGCCCTCCCATGTGCTGCTGGGTCTGGGCCTCACCGCCGAACAGGCCGCACGCAGCTACAGATTCAGTCTGGGTCGCTACACCACCGCGGCGGACGTGGACCAGGCCGTCGCCCTGATCCATCAGCACGCCGCCCAGCCAGCGCCCTTCTGGGCCTGATCAGTCCAGGCGGAAGGCGTCGGCATCGTGCTGCGCCGGAAAGCGCTGGCGATAAGCTGTGAGGGCCGTCGCCGAGAGCGTCGTGTGGAAGATGCCGGCTACTGCGCCGGCCTCGACCAGGGGTTCACCCTGGAAGTCCAGCACCTGGCTATCACCGGCATAGGGATGGCCATTGCCGTCGCTGCCGAGGCGGTTCACCGCGGCGACATAGCAGAGATTCTCGATGGCCCGCGCCGGCAGCAGGCGGTTCCAGTGCCCGCGCCGCGGCGCCGGCCAGTTGGCCACATAGAGCAGCAGGTCGGTATCGTCCTGGGCGCGACTCCACACCGGGAATCTCAGGTCGTAGCAGATCAGCGGGCGGATCCGCCAACCCTTGAGTGTCACCCGCAGCCGCTGCTCGCCCGGGGCATAGTGCTCGTGCTCGCCGGCCATGCGAAACAGGTGGCGCTTGTCATAGTGCTGCAGATCGCCATCAGGCGTCGCCCACAACAGGCGATTGCGGTGCTGGCCATCCGCGTCCCTCACGATCAGGCTGCCGGTGACCACCGCGCCGAGACGCTGCGCCTGTTCGCTCATCCAGGCCGCTGTTGGCCCCTCCGCGGGCTCGGCCAGGGTCGCCGAATCCATGGAAAAGCCGGTGGTGAACATCTCCGGCAGGATGACCAGGTCGGTGTCGCCCACTGACGTCAGCAGACGCTCGAAATGCGCGCGATTGGCGGCCGGATCGTGCCAGGCCAGTTCACTCTGCACCAGTGCCAGGCGCAGGTCCTGGTTGAGGGTCAGATCGCGCATAGCCGCTCCGCTGCCTGACGCAGGGTGTCTTCGCGCTTGGCAAAGCAGAAGCGCACCAGGCGCAGGTCCGCGGGCGGTGTCTGGTAGAACACCGAGAGCGGAATGGCGGCGACGCCATGCTCGCGCGTCAGCCATTCGGCCATGGCCACGTCGTCCAGATCCGGGCGGATGGCGGAATAGTCGACCACCTGGAAATAGGTGCCGGCGGCCCGCTGGAAGCCGAAGCGCGAGTTGCCCAGCAGATCGCAGAAGAGATCGCGCTTGGCCTGGTAGAAGGCCGGCAGCTCGCCAAGGTGTTCGGGATGGGCGGCCATGAAGTCGGCCAAGGCGGCCTGGATCGGCGTCACCCCGCAGAAGCTCACGTACTGGTGCACCTTGCGCAACTCGGCCGACAGCGCCGGCGGCGCCACCACATAGCCGGTTTTCCAGCCGGTGACGTGATAGGTCTTGCCGAAGGAGCTGACCACGAAGGCGCGGGCATAGAGTTCGTCGTGGGCGATGACGCTGGCATGGCGCTCGCCGTCGTAGACCAGGTGCTCGTAGACCTCGTCGCTGACCAGGTAGAGATCACGACCACGAATCAGGTCGGCCAGGCGATCCAGTTCGGCCGCGCTGACCAGGGCCCCGCTGGGATTGTGCGGGGTATTGAGCACGATGGCGCGGGTGCGCGGACCCAGGGCCGCTTCCAGCGCCGTCCAGTCGATACCGAAGCCCGGCAGCGCCAGGGGTACGTGCACGCAGCGCCCGCCGGCCAGTTGCACCGAGGGTTCGTAGCTGTCGTAGCAGGGATCGAAGACGATCACCTCGTCGCCTGGTCGCACCAGCGTCTGCAGGGCGCAGAACAGCCCCTGGGTAGCCCCGGGCACGATGGTGACCTCGGCCTCGGCATCCACCTCCCGGCCATAGAAGCGGGCGACCTTGGCCGCCACCTGCTGGCGCAGCGCCGGCAGTCCGGTCATGGGCGCGTACTGGTTGTGACCGGCCGCGACATGGCGACCGACCGCCGCGAGCAGCTCGGCCGGGCCGTCGAAATCGGGAAAGCCCTGGGACAGATTCAGCGCACCGGTCTGGGCGGCGAGCTGGGACATGCGGGTAAAGATGGTGACGGCGAGGTCGGGAAGCTTGCTCTGGATCATCGCGCGGGCACGGGTCTGGCTGATAAGACCAGCAGCCTGCGATTTTTTCCCCGCGAGGGCAAGAGAGGGAGCTTGGAAAGGGAGCGGTTCGGTTCGTGCGCCCAGCTAGACGCTCGACCCAAAGCTGATCGCGGCCCTGGGCCACTCCTACCGGGTTCGAACTGCTGTAGGATCGGCCGCATCGGCGAACCGCCATGGCCGCGATAAGACTGCTCACGTAGCGTGGAAAACGGCGCAGCCTTTTCCACTGATGAATCCGCGGGGACGCCCTCACCAACCCCCTTCCAGGGGGAAAGGGTGCAGTTCGGTACGCGAGGGGCACCTTCGCCCCAACCCTCTACCAAAGAAAAAGGGGGCTATTAGCCCCCTTCCCTGCACAACGCCCGACCGGCTTACCGGCGCTTGTCCTTGCGCTTCTTCTCGGCCTTCTTGTGGTGGCTCATCAACCGGCGCTTCTTGTTGACCTGGCGCTCGGTGAGGGTGTTCTTCTTGCCCTCGAAGGGGTTCTCGCCACCGCGGTACTCGATGCGGATCGGTGTACCCACCAGCTTGAGCACCCGGCGATAGGTCTTTTCCAGATAGCGGGTATAGGACTTGGGCACCGCATCCGTCTGGTTGCCGTGAATGACGATCAGCGGAGGGTTGGCGCCGCCCAGGTGGGCATAGCGCAACTTGATGCGGCGACCGCTGACCATCGGCGGCTGGTGCTCCTGCACCGCGTCCTCGAGGATCTGGGTGAGGCGGCTGGTCGGCCAGCGGGTGGTGGCCGAGGCGAAGGACTGCTGCACCGACTTGTACAGGTGACCCACGCCGGTGCCATGCAGCGCCGAGATGAAGTGGATGTCGGCGAAGTCGACGAACAGCAGGCGGCGTTCCAGTTCGGTCTTGACGTAGTCGCGCTCGCCGGACTCCATGCCGTCCCACTTGTTGAGAGCGATCACCAGGGCGCGACCGGTTTCCAGCACGAAGCCGAGCAGGTTGAGGTCGTGCTCGACCACGCCTTCGCGGGCGTCCATGACGAAGATCACCACGTTGGCGTCCTGGATCGCCTGCAGCGTCTTGACCACCGAGAACTTCTCGACCGCCTCGAAGACCTTGCCGCGGCGGCGCACGCCGGCGGTGTCGATCAGGGTATAGCGTTCTTCGTTGCGCTCGAAGGGGATGTAGATGCTGTCGCGCGTGGTGCCGGCCTGGTCATAGACGATCACCCGCTCTTCGCCGAGCATGCGGTTGACCAGGGTCGACTTGCCGACGTTGGGCCGGCCGATCACGGCGATCTTGATGCCGGTGGTCTCGTCGATGCCCTGCACGCGACGGAAGACGTCACCGCCCTCTTCCGCGGCCGCCCGCACCTGCTCCTCGGTGAGCTCCTCGACCTCGACCTCATCCTTGGGAAAGACGCCCAGGGCGTCTTCCAGCAGGTTGTTCACGCCGCGCCCATGGGCCGCCGCGATGGGATAGGCGTCGCCAATGGCCAGCGGGCTGAATTCCGCCCGGGCGATATCCGGGTCGACGGTATCGACCTTGTTGGCCACCAAGAAGGTGCGCTTGTTTCGCTTGCGCAGGTGCTCGGCGATCATCTGATCGGCGACGGTCATGCCTTCGCGGGAGTCCACCAGGAACAGCACCGCATCGGATTCTTCGATGGCCTGCAGCGACTGCTCGGCCATCTTCAGGTCGATGCCTTCCTCGTCACCGGAGATACCGCCGGTATCGACCACGATGTAGGTGCGTCCCTGCCACTTGGCTTCGCCGTACTTGCGATCGCGGGTCAGGCCGGCAAAGTCGGCGACGATGGCGTCCCGGGTCTTGGTCAGGCGGTTGAAAAGCGTGGATTTGCCGACGTTCGGCCGCCCCACCAGGGCAATTACGGGAACCATGCGGCTCTCCCAGAGCAGAAAACACGATGGCCGCTACCGAACTTCACGGTAGCGGCCATCGGTTGAGGATAATAGTTTCTAGCGCAGACGATAGGCGACGAGTTTACCGCCATTGCCGTAAACATAGAGCATGTCGCCGACGACCAGTGGCCGTACCCGGACGCCGTCACCGTCGACCTTGGTGCGACCGACGAAACGCCCATCGACCTGGCTCAGCAGGTGGATGTAGCCGGCGTAGTCGCCCACCACCACGTTGCTCGACCAGACCACCGGGCCGGTGAGCTGGCGACGGGCTAGGTCGGCATTGGTCCAGAGCGCGGAGGTCGAGGATTCCTCGACGGCTTCCACGGTACCGTTGTCCAGGCTCAGGTAGACGTTGCCGAAGCCTTCGGCCACGCCGTCGTAGCTGGAGGCATCCCGCTGCCAGAGGATCTGGCCGTTGGCCGGATTGAGCGCCGCCACGCGGCCGTTGTAGCTGACCACATAGAGGGTGTCGCCCGACAGCGACAGGCCGCCGTCCACGTCGACGATCCGCTCCAGTTCGGAACGGCCCTTGGGCACGGCGATCTGCTGTTCCCACAGCGGCAGGCCGCGCTGCACGTCCAGGGCGACCACCTTGCCGCTGGCGAAACCGGCCATGACCACCTGGTTGGTGACCAGGGGAGCACCGGTACCGCGCAGACTCAGCACCGGCTGGGTGTCTTCGTAGATCCAGCGACGGGTGCCACTGCCCAGCTCGAAGGCCTGCAGCTTGTCGTCCTGGGACTGCACCACCACCACGTCGTTGTTGACTACCGGGGCGGACAGCACCTCGCTGGACGCCTGGGCGCGCCACTTCTCGTCGCCACTGGCACTGTCGAGGGCGATCACCTGGCCCCGCAGGGTGCCAACCAGTACCAGGCCGGAACCAACCCCGACGCCGCCGGATACCGGCAGGTCCAGGTCCTTCTTCCACAGCACCTGGCCGGTCTCGCGATTCATCGCCATGACCCGGCCATCGGCATCGGCGGCAAAGATCGTCTGGCCGTCCACGGCCGGTACCAGGCGGTTGTATTCCTTGCCCTGGCCGTCGCCCACCGAGCGACTCCAGACTTCATCCAGCCGGACTTCGGCCTTGATGTCCTTCAGCTCGGCCGGCGGCAATTCCTTCTTGCCGGTGCTGCTGCACCCGACGACCGCAAGGGCGAGACCCAGTACCGCGATAGGCTTCCAGCGCAACATCAGGCGTCTCCTTTGGCGAGATCATCGAGTTTCATCTGCAGCACGCCTTCGGCTGCATCGTTGGGCAGCGCGGCGCGGGCTTTTTCATAGGCGGCGCGGGCCTCGGTGGGCTTCTTCAGCGCCACCAAGAGGTCGCCACGCAATTCTTCGCGGTTGGCGACATAGGCCTTGGGCGCCTCGCCATCCAGCAGCTTGAGACCTTCCTCGGCCTTGCCCTGGGCGGCCAGCACCCGGGCCAAGCGCTGCCGCGCCAGTTCGCCGAGTTCGGCGTCGTGGGGCTTGTCCACCACGGCCTTGAGTTCGGCGGCGGCGTCATCCAGGCGATTGTTCTCCACCGCCACCTTGGCGACGAAGAAACTGCCGTACTGGGCGTAGGCGGTACCGGAATAATCCTGCTTGAGCTTGCCGTAGGTATCGGTCACCCGCGCGGTGTCGACCTTGCCACCGGGCGCCAGGGCGGCTTCCACCAGTTGCTGATAGAGCACCGAGGCGCCTTGCGCCTGGTTGTTCTGGTAACGCTGCCAGCCCTGCCAGCCGAGTACCGCCACCAGGGCGATGACGCCACCGGCCAACAGCGGCTTGCCGTTACGCTGCCACCAGGCCTTGGCGACCACCAGATTGTCGTCGTCGATGGAACTCAAATCCGTTCTCCTCAATTCCCGCGACCGGAACCGGCCGGGGGCAAAATCTCGTCCAGACGGGCGGCCAGGGCCGCGAAGTCGACCTTTTCCTGGGGCGCCTCGCCACGCAGCGGCTTGAGCGCCACCTGTTGCGCGGCCAGTTCGTCCTCACCCAGGATCATCGCCCAGAGCGCGCCGCTCTTGTCGGCCTTCTTGAACTGGCTCTTGAAGCTGCCGGCGCCGGCGTTGACCAGCAGACGCAGGTCGGGACGGGCATCGCGCAGTTGCTCGGCCAGCTTGAGGCCGGCCAGTTCGGCCGCCTCGCCAAAGGCGCAGAGATAGAGATCGGCGGGGCGCTGCAGATCACCGGGCAGCCGCTCCAGGGTTTCCAGCAGCAACACCAGGCGCTCGACGCCCATGGCGAAGCCGACCCCCGGGGTAGGCTTGCCGCCGAACTGGGTGATCAGGCCGTCGTAGCGGCCACCGGCGCAGACGGTGCCCTGGGCACCCAGCTTGTCGGTGACCCACTCGAAGACGGTACGGCCGTAGTAGTCCAGGCCTCGCACCAGCTTGGGATTAATCTGGTAGCGGATGCCGGCGGCGTCCAGGCGGGCCTTGAGGCCATCGAAGTGGGCGCGGGATTCGTCGTCCAGGTAATCCGCCAGGGTCGGGGCGTCCTGCAGCAGCGCCTGGGTCTGGGCGTTCTTGCTGTCGAGGATGCGCAGCGGATTGGTGGTCAGGCGGCGCTGGCTGTCTTCGTCGAGTTGCTCGAAGCGGTCCTGCAGATAGGCCACCAGGGCTTCGCGATAGCGCACGCGATCGGCACTGGAACCCAGGCTGTTGAGCTGCAGGGTGACGGCGTCGGTCAGGCCCAGGCGCTGCCAGAGGCGCGCGGTGAGCACGATCAGCTCGGCGTCGATGTCCGGACCGGGCAGGTTGAACACCTCCACGCCGATCTGGTGGAACTGGCGATAGCGACCCTTCTGCGGCTTCTCGTAGCGGAACATCGGCCCGGCGTACCAGAGCTTCTGCACCTGGCCACCGCCGGTCATGCCATGTTCGAGCACGGCCCGCACGCAACCCGCGGTGCCTTCCGGCCTCAGGGTCAGGGACTCCTCGTTGCGGTCGAGGAAGGTGTACATCTCCTTGTCGACCACGTCGGTGCCCTCGCCAATGCCGCGGGCGAAGAGTTCGGTGAACTCCATGATGGGCAGACGGATCTCGTGGTAGCCATAGCCATCGAGCAGCGTCGCGAAGGTACGTTCCAAGTAGCGCCAGGCCGGAGTCTGCTCCGGCAGGATATCGTTCATGCCACGGATGGCTTGCAGGGACTTGCTCACGAAAGGGCCTTATTCCTTGATCTTTCAGCTGCGCGCGATGAGTGCGGCATCCGCTTCGGCCTTTTCGGCCGCCTTGCGGCGGATGAGCCCTTCCAGCTCGTCCACCAGATTGTCGTTGTTCAGCTTGGAGGCCGGCTTGCCGTCGATGTACACCAGGTTGTTCGGCGTACCCCCGGTCAGGCCGACGTGGGCCTCCTTGGCTTCGCCGGGGCCGTTGACCACGCAGCCGATCACCGCGACGTCCAGGGGCACCAGCAGGTCCTCCAGGCGCCCTTCCAGCTCGTTCATGGTCTTGACCACATCGAAGTTCTGCCGCGAGCAGCTCGGGCAAGCGATGAAGTTGATGCCACGCGAACGCAGGCGCAGGGATTTCAGGATGTCGAAACCGACCTTGATCTCCTCGACCGGATCGGCCGCGAGCGAGATGCGGATGGTGTCGCCGATGCCTTCGGCCAGGAGCATGCCCAGACCCACGGCGGACTTCACCGTACCCGAGCGCAGGCCGCCGGCTTCGGTGATGCCCAGGTGCAGCGGCTGCTCGATGCGGGTGGCCAGCTGGCGATAGGCGGCCACGGCCATGAAGACGTCACTGGCCTTCACGCTCACCTTGAAGTCCGGATAGTCCAGCTTCTCCAGGTGGTCGACGTGGCGCATGGCCGATTCCACCAGGGCTTCCGGGGTGGGCTCGCCATACTTCTTCTGCAGGTCCTTCTCCAGCGAACCGGCGTTGACGCCGATGCGGATCGGGATGCCACGCTCGCGGGCCGCGTCGACCACCGCCCTGACCCGGTCTTCGCGACCGATGTTGCCGGGGTTGATGCGCAGGCAGTCCACGCCCAGCTCGGCCACGCGCAGGGCGATCTTGTAGTCGAAGTGGATGTCGGCCACCAGCGGCAGGCTGACCCGCTGCTTGATGCGACCGAAGGCTTCGGCGGCGTCCATGTCGGGCACCGAGATGCGCACGATGTCGGCACCGGCGTCCTGCAGGCGCTGGACCTGGGCCACGGTGGCGTCGACGTCGCAGGTTTCGGTGTTGGTCATGCTCTGCACGGCGATGGGGGCATCGCCGCCGACCGGTACCGAGCCGACCCAGATCTTGCGGGACAACCGACGTTTGATGGGCGATTCGCTATGCATGCTGGTTTCCCATGGGGTCGCCGGACGTCATTGTCCGGCCTGACCGAGTTTGATGCGGGCGGTCTCGCCCTTGGTGTAGGGCGCAAGGTCGACGACCTGGCCGTTGTAGGAGATCTGGGCACCGCGGGCGAAGCCGAGACGGATGTTCACCGGCGCCTTGATCGAGGTGTATTCGAGGCTCTCGCCGCCCTTCTTCACGCCGCTGAAGAGGATCTTGCCGGTACCGTCGCTGACCTGCGTCCAGCAACTGGCGGTGAAGCGGATGTTCAGGCTGTCGCTGCCGGCGACGGGCACCGCGCTGGCCGGCGCGGCAGGAGCCGCTGCGGTGGGCGCCGTCGGGGTCGGCGTAGTCGAACCCGTTACCGGGGCCGGGGTGGGCGCGGCGGTGGGGGCGGTCATGGCGGCGACGGCATTGGCATCCGGCGTCGGCGTGCCCACCGGGGAAGGCACGGTGGTCGCCGGATGCTGGGCGGCCGCCGGAGGCTGTTCTTCCGGCTCGTCGATCGGATGGATCTCGGTCTTGCCGTCGGCGCCCTCGACCTCGACATGCTCCATGCTCACGGCACTGGCGCTGGAGGCCTGGCGACTGCGCTCCTGCCACCAGAACAGGCCCATGGCGATGATCAGCACCACCAGGATGAAACTGACGAATCTCAGGACATTGCGCGACAGCCGCACCGGCTCGTCGAGACGCCCCAGGCTGTGCACGGTGCTGCCCTTGGCATCGGTGCCGGTATAGCCGTCGAAGGTACGCACCAGCTCGATCTGGTCCAGGCCGAGCAGCTTGCCATAGGCCTTGGTGTAGCCGCGGGCAAAGGTGTGCCCCGGCATCTGCTGATAGTTGCCGGACTCGAGCTGCTCGATGATGCGCTCGCTGAGATTGAGATTCTGGGCGACCTGGGCCTGGCTCCAGCCAAGCTCCAGCCGCTTCTGACGCAAGATCTCACCGGGATTGCCCCGTCCGGCGTGTACCGCTTCGGATTGCACTGCGGTCATTTCTGCTCCGACTGAAGTTGACGATATTCAGGTGAGTTCGGGTAGAGGCGCTTCAGCTGCAGGGCGTAACTCGCGGCGGTGTTGCGATCATTGAACACCTCGGCAAGACGGATCCCGAGCAGCAGGCTGCGGGCATCCTGGGGGCTTAGCTGGCTGAAGGCCTGGTAATAGCTCCGGGACGGCACGTAATCGCGCGTCTGGTAGGCCAATTGAGCCAATTCGAACAGGGCCCTGGGCTGATTGCGATCCAGCCGCAGGGATTTTTCCAGATTTTCCTTGCCCAAGTCGACCTGATTGAGTCGCAGGGCGGTCAGGCCGAGATTCTCGAACACCCGGGCGCGCTCCGGATAGAGGCTGTCCTCGGCGGCCTGGGTAAAGCGTTCGTAGGCATCCTTGTAGCGCCCCTGCTCATAGAGGAAGCTGCCGTAGTTGTTGAGGATGCGGGCATCGTGGGGCCGCTCGCGCAGGGCCAGGCGGTATTCCTGATCGGCCAGGTCGGTTTCGCCCTGGGCCTGGAACACCAGTCCGAGCGCGGCATGGGCGTCGGCGCTGGACGAATCCAGCTCCAGGGCCTTCTTCAGCGGCACCTTGGCCTGTTCGGTATTGCCCTGCTGGACATAGCCGAGGCCGAGCTGGATATAGGCATCACGGGCCTGCATCCGTCCCTGGCGGGTATCCATGGGGTTGCGATCACCCTCGGTCACGCAGCCGGCGAGGCCACCGACCAGCAGGGCGAGCGCGACAGCCGCAAAGCGCGTGATCGCCATGGTCGCGCCCTCAGCCCTGGAGCGGCGTTACGGTTTCGGCACCGTCGAGCTGGCGAACGGCGATATAGCGCTGGCTGCGGCGGGTGCGGTCCATGACCTGCCCCACCAGCTGGCCGCAGGCGGCATCGATGTCGTCACCGCGGGTGGTCCGCACCGTAACGTTGAAACCGGCCTGCACCAGCAGCTCCTGGAACCGGCGGGTGGCGTTCTTGCTCGGCCGCTCGTACCCGGAGTGCGGGAAGGGATTGAAGGGAATCAGGTTGATCTTACAGGGCACGTTGCGCAGCAGCTCGATCATCTGCAGCGCGTGCTCGGACAGGTCGTTGACGTCCTTGAGCAGGGTGTACTCGATGGTCAGGACGCGCTTCTCGCCCAGTTGCCGGATGTATCTCTGGCAGGCGTCGAGCAGCATGGCCAGCGGATACTTGCGGTTGATCGGCACCAGCTCGTTGCGCAACTCGTCGTTGGGCGCGTGCAGCGACAGCGCCAGGGAGACGTCGATGTGCTTGGCCAGCTCTTCGATCATCGGCACCACGCCCGAGGTCGACAGGGTGACCTTGCGCTTGGAGATGCCGTAGCCGAGGTCGTCCATCATGATGCGCATGGCGGCGACGACGTTGTCGAAGTTCAGCAGCGGCTCGCCCATGCCCATCATCACCACGTTGGTGATGGCGCGGTCGATCTTGGCCGGTACGCTGCCAAAGGACTTGTTGGCGATCCACACCTGACCGATCACCTCGGCGGCAGTGAGGTTGCTGTTGAAGCCCTGCTTGCCGGTGGAGCAGAAGCTGCAGTCCAGCGCGCAACCGGCCTGGGACGACACGCACAGGGTGCCGCGGCCATTCTGCGGGATGTAGACGGTCTCGACGCAGCTGCCGGAGGCGACGCGGATCACCCACTTGCGGGTGCCGTCGCGGGAGATGTCCTCGCTGACGATCTCGGGGCCACGGATTTCCGCGGCGGCCTTGAGCTTTTCCTTGAGCGCCTTGCCCAGGTTGCTCATGGCGTCGAAATCGTCGATGCCGAAGTGATGGATCCACTTCATGACCTGGCCGGCGCGAAAGCGCTTCTCCCCGATGGACTCGAAGAACGACTCGAGTTGCGGCTGGGTCAGGCCCAGCAGATTGACCTTATCGGTGGCTGTGGTCATGGGATCACCTCGACGAAATCTGTTTGAAACCCGCGCAAGGCGCGGGCGGTGCCAGGAAGGCGGGCTGGCCGCTTCCCTGGCCGGCGCTCATCCTTAGCGGACGCGCTCGCAGACTTCGGTGGCTGCGAAGAAGTAGGAGATCTCGCGAGCGGCGGACGCTTCGGAGTCCGAACCGTGGACGGCGTTCTCGTCGATGGAGACGGCGAAGTCGGCGCGGATGGTACCGGCGTCGGCCTTCTTGGGATCGGTGGCGCCCATCAGCTCACGGTTCTTGACGATGGCGTTGTCGCCTTCCAGCACCTGGACCACGACCGGACCGGAGGTCATGAAGGAGACCAGATCCTTGAAGAAGGGACGCTCTTTGTGTTCGGCGTAGAAGCCACCGGCTTCGCGCTCGGACAGCTGGACCATCTTGGCAGCGACGACGCGCAGGCCAGCCTTCTCGAAGCGGGTGACGATCTCACCGACGACATTCTTGGCTACGGCATCGGGCTTGATGATCGACAGGGTACGTTGAACAGACATGTGAACTCCGAATGTGGGAATAGAGCAAAAACGAAACCCGCGGATTATACGCGGGTCCCGGTGAAAAGCGTAGCGCGGTACGGGCGATGCGTCAGGCGGACTCTTCGATCCAGGCGGCCTGGATGGCCTCCAGCACCTTCTCGCCACCCCGCTGGGGATCGTCGTCGAACTCCGGCAGCTCCACGACCCAGTTGCGCAACTTGACGAAATTCACGTAGCGCGGATCCACGTCGGGATGGGTGTCGTTGAGTTCGATGGCGATATCCAGCACATCGGTCCATTTCAGTGCCATGACAGCTGTCCTCAGTGACCTTCGGAAACCTGGTTGATGGTGTAGCGTGGAATCTCCACCACCAGGTCTTCGCTGCCTACTACCGCCTGGCAGGACAGGCGCGAACGCATCTCCAGACCCCAGGCCTTGTCCAGCATGTCGTCTTCGAGCTCATCGGAGGGCGCGAGGGAATCGAAGCCTTCCTGGACGACCACGTGGCAGGTGGTGCAGGCACAGGACATCTCGCAGGCGTGCTCGATGTCGATGCCGTTGCGCATGGCCGCGGCGATGATGGTTTCGCCTTCGCTGGCTTCGAAGACCGCCCCCTCGGGGCAGTGCTCGGCGTGGGGCAGCAGGGTGATCTGCGGCATGATGGAACTACTCCTCGATATCGTTGAGACGACGACCCGCCAGGGCCGCCTTGACCGAGGCGTTCATCCGCCGGGCGGCGAAGGCATCGGTTACGTGAGAAAGACGCTTGGTCTGGTCTTCGAGCGCCTGGAGGTCGGTGGCGTCCAGCAGCTCGGCCAACTGACCGATTTCCAGCTCGATCACCTGACGCTCCTCGGCGTCCAGCAGACGCTCGCCGTCGGCGGCCAGCGCGGCGGTGACCGCCTCGATCAGCCGCCGGGCCTCGACCTGCTGCTCGCGCAGCGCGCGGGCCTGCATGTCGTCACCGGCATGACGGAAGGAGTCCTGCAGCATGTTGGCGATCTCGCCATCGGTCAGGCCGTAGGACGGCTTGACCTGGACACTGGCTTCCACGCCACTGGACAGCTCGCGGGCGCTGACGCCGAGCAGGCCGTCGGCATCGACCTGGAAGGTGACGCGGATCTTGGCGGCACCGGCGACCATGGGCGGGAAACCGCGCAATTCGAAACGGGCCAGGGAGCGGGCGTCCTTGACCAGTTCGCGCTCGCCCTGCAGCACATGCACCAGCATGGCGGTCTGGCCGTCGCGATAGGTGGTGAAGTCCTGGCCCCGCGCCACCGGAATGGTGGTGTTGCGCGGAATGATCTTCTCCATCAGGCCGCCCATGGTCTCGAGTCCCAGGGACAGCGGGATGACGTCCAGCAGCAGCAATTCTTCGCCAGCGCGGTTGCCGGCCAGGGAATCGGCCTGCAGGGCGGCCCCGATGGCGACCACGCGATCCGGATCGATGTCGGTGAGCGGGGTGCAGTCGAACAGCTCGCCCACGGCTTCACGGACATAGGGCACGCGGGTGGAACCGCCGACCATGACCACGGCGGCGATGTCCGCCGGTTCCACTTCCGCATCGCGCAGGGCGCGGCGACAGGCCTTGAGGCTGCGCGCGACCAGCGGCGCGATGAGTTCCTGGAAGGTGCTGCGTTCCAGCACGCCCGACCAGTCGCCATGACCGACCTCGACGCGCTCGGCAGCGGACAGGGCTTCCTTGGCGGCGCAGGCACTCTGCAGCAGGCGCCGCTGGGTGCCCGGATCCAGATCGCTGGACAGCCCGGCCTGCTGGACGATCCAGCTGGCGATGGCGTGATCGAAGTCGTCACCGCCCAGGGCGCTGTCGCCACCGGTGGCCATGACCTCGAAGACACCGCGGGTCAGGCGCAGGATGGAGATATCGAAGGTACCGCCGCCCAGGTCGTAGATGGCGACCACGCCCTCCTCGCCCCGGTCCAGACCATAGGCCACGGCGGCCGCGGTAGGCTCGTTGAGCAGGCGCAGGACATTCAGGCCGGCAAAGCGGGCGGCGTCCTTGGTGGCCTGGCGCTGGGCATCGTCGAAATAGGCCGGCACGGTGATGACCGCACCGACCAGTTCGCCACCCAGGGTCGCCTCGGCCCGCTCGCGCAGCACCCGCAGGATGTCGGCGGAGACCTCCACCGGACTCTTGCGCCCGGCAGCGGTATCGATGAAGGGCATTTCCGATTCACCGGCGACGAAGCGATAGGGCAACTGCTCGCCCAGTTGCTTGACGTCGGCGATGCCACGCCCCATGAGGCGCTTGACGGAAAGGATAGTGTTGAAGGGATCCTGGGCGGCAGCGGCCTTGGCGCCCGCCCCCACTTCCACGCCAGCGGCGGTGTAGCGCACGGCGGACGGCAGGATCACCTCGCCCTGCAGATCGGGCAGGGTCTCGGCCACGCCACTGCGGACGGCGGCCACGAGGGAATTGGTGGTGCCCAGATCGATACCCACCGCCAGCTTGCGCTGGTGCGGCTTGGGCGCCATTCCGGGTTCGGCTATCTGCAATAGAGCCATTGGCTAGTCGGCTTATGGTTGTCGGTGCCTGAGCGACACCTGTGATTAATCGTCCAGACGCTCTTCGAGCTGGCGGATTTCGCTGGCCAGCTTGTCGAGAAACTGCATGCGACGGACCAGGCGCTCGGCAGGCTCACGCTGGGCGGGGTCCTGCCAGATCGCGGCGAAGGCCTGTTCGATGTCGCGCTGCGCATCCTTGAGCCGCTGGCGAAAGGCGGGGATGCCCGCGCTGTCGCCCGCGTCCTGCAGGTCCTCCAGTTCCTCGCGCCACTGCAATTGCTGCATGAGGAAGTCGGTGTCCTGGATGGTCGCTTCGAGCGGCATCTCGTGCCCTTCGAGCTCCAGCAGATAGCGCGCGCGGCGCGACGGGGCGCGCAGCACATGATAGGCCTCGTTGAGCTCGGCCGAGCGCTCCAGCGCCTGGCGACGCTCACGCTCCGGCGCATCGGCGAACCGATCCGGATGGACCGTGCGCGCCAGATCGCGGTAACGCGAGGCCAGGCCCGCCTGGTCGATCTCGAAGGCGGGCCTGATCTCGAACAGCGCGAAGTGACAGGGCTTACCCATGGCCGGCCTCAGATGTTGAAGCTTTCGCCGCAGCCACACTCGCCACGCACGTTGGGATTGTTGAACTTGAAGCCCTCGTTGAGGCCTTCACGCACGAAATCCAGCTCGGTGCCGTCCAGGTAGACCAGGCTCTTGGGGTCGATGATGACCTTGACGCCATGGCTCTCGAACACCTGGTCCTCGTGCGCGAATTCATCGACGAATTCGAGCACGTAGGCCAGTCCCGAGCAGCCCGTGGTACGAACGCCCAGGCGGATGCCCTCCCCCTTGCCGCGCCCCTCGAGGGAACGCTGCACGTGGCGGGCGGCGGACTCGGTCATGCTGATCGCCATGGTTCCTCCTTAGAGCAGGCCTTTCTTCTGCTTGTAGTCGCTGACCGCCGCCTTGATGGCGTCTTCGGCGAGTACCGAGCAGTGGATCTTCACCGGCGGCAGAGCCAGTTCTTCGGCGATCATGCTGTTCTTGATCGACGCCGCTTCCTCGATGCTCTTGCCCTTCATCCACTCGGTGGCCAGGGAGCTGGACGCGATGGCGGAGCCACAGCCATAGGTCTTGAACTTGGCGTCTTCGATGATGCCCTGCTCGTTGACCTTGATCTGCAAGCGCATCACGTCGCCGCAGGCCGGGGCGCCGACCATGCCGGTGCCGACATCGGGATCGGCCGCGTCGAACTTGCCGACGTTGCGCGGATTTTCGTAGTGGTCGATGACCTTTTCACTGTATGCCATGGTTCAATCCTCGCTTATCAGGGTGGGTCAGTGGGCTTGCCACTCGACCTGACTCAGGTCTACGCCTTTCTTTGAACATGTCCCACAGCGGAGACAATTCGCGCAACTTGTTGACGGCTTCGGTGACCTTGCTAGCGGCGTAGTCAACGTCTTCTTCGGTGGTGAAGCGACCGAAGGTGAAGCGAATGGAGCTGTGCGCCAGCTCGTCGTTGCGGCCCAGGGCGCGCAGGACGTAGGACGGCTCCAGGGACGCCGAGGTACAGGCCGAACCGGACGAGACCGCCAGATCCTTGAGCGCCATGATCAGCGACTCGCCTTCGACGTAGTTGAAGCTCAGGTTCAGGTTGTGCGGCACACGATGGATCAGGCTGCCGTTCAGGTAGACCTCTTCCAGGCCTTCGAACTGCCGGTAGAAGCGATCGCTCAGGGCCTTGATGCGGGTATTTTCCTGGACCATCTCTTCCTTGGCGATGCGGAAGGCTTCGCCCATGCCGACGATCTGGTGGGTCGCCAGGGTGCCCGAACGCATGCCACGCTCATGGCCGCCACCGTGGGTCTGGGCCTCGATACGCACGCGCGGCTTGCGACGGACGTAGAGAGCGCCAATGCCCTTGGGACCATAGGTCTTGTGCGCCGAGAAGGACATCATGTCGACCTTGAGCTTTTCCAGATCGATCTCGACCTTGCCGGTGGACTGGGCCGCGTCGACGTGGAAGAGCACGCCACGGGAGCGGGTCAGCTCGCCGATGGCGGCGATGTCGTTGACGGTACCGATCTCGTTGTTGACGTGCATGATGGACACCAGGGTGGTGTCGTTACGCAGGGCCGCCTCGACCATGGCGGGGGTGATCAGGCCGTCTTCGCCCGGCTCGAGATAGGTGACCTCGAAGCCTTCGCGCTCGAGCTGGCGGGTGGTGTCCAACACCGCCTTGTGCTCGATCTTGGAGGTGATCAGGTGCTTGCCCTTGTTCTGGTAGAAGTGCGCGGCGCCCTTGATGGCGAGGTTGTCGGACTCGGTGGCACCGGAGGTCCAGACGATCTCGCGCGGGTCGGCGTTGACCAGTTCGGCCACCTGACGACGGGCGTTTTCCACGGCTTCCTCGGCCTTCCAGCCGAACAGGTGGGAGCGCGATGCGGGGTTGCCAAAGTTGCCGTCCACCAGCAGGCACTCGCTCATCTTCTGAGCGACGCGCGGATCGACGGGCGTGGTGGCGGAATAGTCTAGGTAGATCGGCAATTTCATCGGTTACTCCTAATCAGACGGGCGTCTCTGCTCAGTCGATGGTGGACGCTTCGATTTTTTCGACCGCTAAGGGCGATTGCTTGCTGGCACAGGCCTTGGTGTCCTGACGCTTGGCCACCTGCTGGATCTCGTTGCGGGCGACCAGGTCGGCCAGGGTGATACCACTCAAAAAGGTGTGGATCTGATCGCTCAGGTCGCACCAGAGGTGGTGGGTTAGGCAGGTATCACCCTGGTGACAGCCCCCACCGCCCTGGCAGCGGGTGGCATCCACGGATTCGTTGACGGCATCGATCACCTGGGCCACATGGATACCGCCCATGTCGCGCGCCAGCTGATAGCCGCCGCCGGGGCCGCGTACGCTATTGACCAGCGCACCGCGGCGCAGCCGGGCAAACAGCTGCTCCAGATAGGACAGCGAAATGCCCTGCCGCTCGGAAATGTCGGCCAGCGACACCGGGCCCCGCTGGGCGTGCAGCGCCAGGTCGAGCATGGCGGTTACGGCATAGCGGCCTTTGGTGGTCAGTCTCATGACGAACTCGAGCGGGTTGCATCGGATGACTTCGATTATCGGATTCCCGACAAAAAAGGTCAACTATAAAACCAACCAAATCACTCAGGCATTATCTATCGGCGGGATAGTCCGCGGGTGGGATTCGCCGCGGGCCGCCTTCTGGGTTTCGGTCAGGATGCCACGCAGGATGTTCATCTCCAGCTTGCTGATGCCGGCCCGGCCATAGAGGCGCCGCAAGCGACTCATCAGGTGGCGCGGCTTGGCCGGATCGAGGAAGCCGATCTCCACCAGGGTCTGCTCCAGGTGCTCGTAATAGAGCTCCAGCTCTTCCACCGTCACCGGCTGGGTGTTGAGCATGGCGGTGGCCTCGACCTTGTTCATCTTGGTCGGCTGGTTCTGCGCCGCCAGCCAGGCCATGCGCACCTCGTACACCAGCACCTGGACCGCCGCAGCGAGATTGAGGGAGCCGAACGCCGGATCGGAGGGGATGTGCACGTGGTAGTGGCAGCGCTGCAACTCTTCGTTGGTCAGGCCGGCATACTCGCGCCCGAATACCAGGGCCACCTCGCCGCCCCGCTCCACCTGGGCCAGGGAGGTGGTCGCGCATTCCCGCGGATCGAGCAGCGGCCAGGGGATGCGGCGGTCGCGGGCACTGGTGCCCAGCACCAGGCTGCAGCCGGTCAGGGCTTCTTCCAGGGTGTCGACCACAATGGCGGCGTCGAGCACGTCATTGGCCCCGGAGGCGCGGGCATTGGCCTCGCCACTGGGAAAGTCCTCGGGATCGACCAGATAGAGGCGCGACAGGCCCATGTTCTTCATTGCCCGGGCGGCACCGCCGATGTTGCCGGGATGGCTGGTATTGACCAGAACGACGCGGATGTTATTCAGCACGTGGCTATCCTCGAGCGGACGCGGGAAATCGGCGCCGTATACTACGCCCACACGCGCCCGCTGGCCACGAATACCCCTTCCAGCGCCGCGAAGTCTGCTATCATTGCCGGCTTTCCTTATACAACCCAGGTGATTTATCCATGCAGCCCATGCTGAACATCGCACTGCGCGCGGCCCGCAGCGCCGGTGAACTGATTTTCCGTTCGATTGAGCGCCTGGACGTGATCGCCGTCGATGAAAAAGGCGCCAACGACTTCGTCTCCGAAGTCGACCGAGCCGCCGAGCAGACCATCCTCGCCACCCTGCGCAAGGCCTACCCCACCCATGGTTTCTACGGTGAGGAATCCGGCTACCTGGCGGGCGAAGGCGAAGGCGCCGACTACGTCTGGGTCGTCGATCCGCTGGATGGCACCACCAACTTCCTCCGTGGCGTCCCGCACTTCTCGGTAAGCATCGCCTGCAAGTACAAGGGCCGCCTGGAACACGCCGTGGTGCTGGATCCGGTGCGCCAGGAAGAATTCACCGCCAGCCGTGGCCGCGGCGCCGCCCTGAACGGCCGGCGCATCCGTGTCACCAATCGACGCAGCCTGGAAGGCGCCCTGCTGGGTACCGGCTTCCCCTTCCGCGCCAATGACGTCGACCACCTGGACAACTACCTGGGCATGTTCCGCAGCCTGATCGGCCAGACCGCCGGCATCCGCCGCGCCGGTTCCGCCGCGCTGGACCTGGCCTATGTCGCCGCCGGTCGTTTCGACGCCTTCTGGGAAATGGGACTGTCGGAATGGGACATGGCCGCAGGCGCTCTGCTGGTCCAGGAAGCCGGTGGCCTGATCGGTGACTTCAATGGCGGCCACGACTTCCTCGAGAAGGGCCACATCGTCGCCGGCAACCCCAAGTGCTTCCGTGGCCTGCTGACGCAGATCCAGCCGCACCTGCCGGCCTCGCTCAAGCGCTGAGTTCACCTGGCTTACGAAAAAGCCCCTGCCGGCAGCGCCGACAGGGGCTTTTTCCTGCCTGCCGCAGCGAGACTCCGCGGCAGGCCGTCAGGGCTCACTTGACCACTTTCAGACTCGGCCGCGCCGGTGCCGGCTTGGGTGCCTCGGGCTTGCTGCCGCCGCTGTCGGGACCCTGGTCATCCGGCGGGGTGGGCTCGCTGTCGAAGACCATGCCCTGGCCGTTCTCGCGGGCATAGATAGCCAGGATGGCGCCGATCGGGACATAGAGGTTGTAGGCCACGCCGCCGAAGCGACCGTTGAAGCTCACGGCTTCGTTGTCCATGTGCAGGTCACGCACGGCACTGGGCGAGGCGTTCAGCACGATCTGGCCGTCGTTGGCATAGCCCGGCGGCACGCGCACCTCGGCGTAGTCGGCATTGACCAGCAGATGGGGCGTGCAGTCGTTGTCCACGATCCACTCGTAGAGCGCGCGGACCAGGTAGGGGCGACTGGAATTCATGGGGTTCTCCTCTAGCGCATCTCACGCTCGGTGACCGAAAGACTGGATCGGAAACTGTCGCGCGCGAACATGCGATCCATGTAGTCCTGCAGCGGCTTGGCGGCCCGGGGCAATTCGATGCCCAGGCGCGGCAGTCGCCACAGGAGGGGGAGCAGGCAACAGTCCACCAGGGAAAAGTCGTCGCTCAGGAAAAAGGGTTTTTCCGCGAAGATCGGCGCCACGCCGGTCAGGCTCTCGCGCAATTCCTTGCGCGCGGCTGCGAGGTCGGCGCCCGGCGCCGCCTGCAGGATGGCGTCCACCAGGGTGCACCAGTCGCGCCCGATGCGGTGCATCAGCAGCCGCGACTGACCGCGGGTGACCGGATAGGCCGGCAACAGCGGCGGGTGCGGATAGCGCTCCTCGAGATACTCCATGAGCACCTCGGTACCATAGAGCACCAGGTCGCGATCCATCAGCGTCGGCACGGTGCCATAGGGATTGTGCTCGGCCAGCTGCCGCGGGCATTCGCCACGACGTACGGCGATCAGCTCGCACTCGACGTTCTTTTCCGCCAGGATCAGGCGGATCCGGTGGCTGTAGTGATCCTCGGGATCATGGAAACAGGTCAGGCGGGTTATGGCGCCCATGGGTCCCTCCCCCGTTGGGGGCGAAGCTGCAAAGGCGGGATTATCTCGCACCTTGCCGCCCGAGACCTAGGCTTTGTCTAAAAACTGCCTGCACATCGGTGATGCTGCGTTAAAAATCAGCTCGGAATGCTCATTTACCCTTTGCAAACTCGAGCGCGAGCCCGGTCCGCTTCCTCGCTGATTTTTGCCCTGCCTCACCTTCGCTCGGCGACTTTTCAGACAAGCCTCCGTCTCATCGCTCACTGTCGGGCAATCGCCGCCAGAATTCGCGCTTAAGCCAGAAGGCCAGGACGGCGAACAGCAGCAGATAGCCCAGCACCCAGGGCGCGAGGCGCCAGGCCAGACTACGTTCCGGCGCCGCCGAATAGCCAAGGTAGGCAACCAGATCCTCGACGGTGCGGGCGAATTGTTCGGGCGTCTGGGCGCCACTGTCCGGCTCCAGACGCAGCACGCAACGTCCCGCGCTGCAGTCGCGCACCTGGCGGCCGCGCAAGGCGGCCAGAACATCGGGCATGCGGGTGCCGGGCGCCCTGAGGTTGTCGACCCCGAGTGGCCGCCCGGGCGCCACGTAGAACTCCTGCAGGAAGGCGCGCAGCCAGGCCTCGCCGCGCACCGCGGCGATCAGGGTGAGATCCGGCGGCACGCTGCCGAAGGCACGCCGGGCATCCTCGGGCTTGAGCAGGCCGAGCATGGGCGCGCTGGCGGTGCGTCCGGGCGCCCAGCTGGCGAGGTCCAGGTGGAGATCGGCGGCGACCCGGTCGAAGCGCTGGTATTCCTGGCCATGACAGGCCAGGCAATAGCGGCCGAAGCTGATGGCCCCAGCCCGGGGATCACCGTCGGCACCGATGGCCAGACCGCTGCACAGCAGAAGCAGGCCCAGCAGCAGCCCGCGACTCATGACCGGGACTCCACTGGCGCACGCGGACGACCCAGCCGGCTGTACCAGGGCATGCCCAGCAGGCCGATGAAATAGACACCCGCGGCCAGGCGCGCCAGCCACAGGCGCCCATCGGTCAGCGCGACCACGCCCAGTATTCCCAGGGCGACAAAGGCCAGGCAGACCAGGTACAGCCCCAGCCGCCCCGGCCAGGCCTTGTGGCGGATCGAGCGGGCCGCACTGCGATCCAGCCAGGGCAGCACGAACAGCAGGGCGATGGCCAGAGCCGCCAGGCCGAGGCCGCCGGCCTTGCTCGGCACCGCCCGCAGCAGCGCATAGAAGGGCGCCAGGTACCAGGGCGGGGCGATGTGCGCGGGGGTCACCAGCGGATCGGCCGGCTGCTGGTTGGCCGGCTCCAGCACCAGCCCGCCCAGGTCCGGCGCCAGCAGCACCACGGCGAGAAACACCAGCAGGAAGACTGCCAGACCACAGAGGTCCTTGAGCGTCAGATAGGGGTGGAAAGCCACCCCGGCTGCACCTCGGACATCGCGCTCGTCACCCTCGGGATTGTTCGAGCCGGTCTGGCGCAGGGCGACGACGTGCAGGCTCACCAGCGCAAGGATCAACAGCGGCAGCCCGACCACATGCAGGGCCTGGAAGCGCCGCAGGGTGGCGTCGGACAGCACCACCCCGCCGCGCAGCAGATCGGCCAGGCTCGGGCCTACCAGGGGCAGCGCCTCGACCGCGCTCAGAGACACCTGGGCGCCCCAGTAGGAGAGTTGCCCCCAGGGCAGCAGATAGCCAAAGAAGGCCTGGGCCAGCAGGAGCAGGTAGAGCAGCACGCCAAAGCTCCAGACCAGCTCGCGCGGCGCCCGATAGGAGCCATAGAGCAGGCCGCGCAGCATGTGCAGGTAGAGGCAGACGAACAGCGCCGAGGCGCCCACCGCGTGCAGGTAGCGGATCAGCCAGCCGAAGGGCACCTCGCGCATGAACAGCTGGACCGAGGCGAAGGCGCCCTTCACCGTCGGCTCATAGCCGAACAGCAGCCAGAGTCCGGTCAGCACCTGCAGCGCCAGGATGAAGAGCAGCAGCGAGCCGAACAGGTAGAAGACGTTGAGATTGCGCGGCACCCGGTAGTCACTGAAGTGCCGGCGCCAGAAGGCGCCCAGGGGCAGCCGTCGCTCCAGCCAGCCGGGCTCGTCGTTGCTCATGTCGCGCCCTCCCCGTCGCTGCCGATCACCAGCAGATTGTCGCCGCGAAAATGATGGGGCGGCACGGCCAGATTCAGCGGTGCCGGCTGGTCGCGATAGACCCGCCCGGCGAGATCGAAGTGGGAGCCATGGCAGGGACAGAGATAGCCCCCGTCCCGGTCCGCCGCGCCTGGTGCCAGGGAGGGAATGCAGCCCAGATGGGTGCAGATCGCGGTGACGACGAAGATGTCCGGCCGCCGCGATCTCAGGCGCGGATCGACATAGGGTGGCTGGCTGGATTCCCGGGAATCCGGGTCGGCCAGCCCTGCCTCGTCGGCCAGCAGGCGGGCCTGGTCCGCCGCGCTGCGGCGCAGGACGCAGACCGGCTGGCCGCGCCATTGCACCGTGAGTTGCTCGCCTTCGCGCAAGGCCTGGAGATCCACCTCGACCGGCGCCGCCGCCACCTCCGCCGACCGACTGGGCCGCAGGGCGCAGACGAAGGGCACGCTGCCCGCCACCAGGCCCAGACCGCCGACGGCGGAGGTGGTGGCGATCAGCAGACGACGGCGTTGGGCATCGGGGGCGTCAGCGGTCACGTCAGGCTTCCCGGCTCCATCTCCAGCGTCACGCCGAAGCGCTCGCGCACCGAGGCGCGGATGCGCTCGGCCAGGGCCAGGACGTCGCGACTGCGGGCGCCACCGAAGTTGACCAGCACCAGCGCCTGGGCGGCATGCACCCCCACGGCGCCGTCGCGATGGCCGCGCCAGCCGGCCTGATCGATCAGCCAGCCAGCGGCCAGCTTGACGCTGCCATCGGCCTGCGGATAGGTCGGCAGGCTCGGATAGCGCTCATGCAGAGCTGCGGCCTCGCCAGCGGTCACCACCGGATTCTTGAAGAAGCTGCCGGCATTGCCCAGCACCGCCGGGTCGGGCAGCTTGCTCTGGCGAATGCTGCAGATGGCCGCGCTGACGGCTTCGGGCGTTGGCTGCGTGACGCCCGCCGCGGTGAGCGCCTGGCGTACCGGACCATAGTCCAGCACCAGCTGCGGCTTGCGACTGAGCCGGAAGCGTACCCGCAGCACGATCCAGCGCCCGGCCTCGGCCTTGAAGCGACTCTCGCGATAGGCGAAGGCGCAATCGGCCGGGCCGAGGTCATGGAGCTCGCCGCTGTGGCGATCGAGTGCCGTGACCCCGGCGCATCTGTCCTTCAATTCGACGCCATAGGCGCCGATGTTCTGGATCGGTGAGGCGCCCACGGTGCCTGGGATCAGGCTGAGATTTTCCAGCCCGTACCAGCCATTGGCCAGGGTGGCCATGACGAAGGGATGCCAGGGCTCGCCGGCTTCGGCTTCCACCAGCAGGGCATCGCCCTCCTCCGCCAGCAGACGGATGCCGCGGGACGTCAACCGCAGCACCAGACCCTCGACCCGTTCGGGCAGGACCAGGTTGCTGCCACCGCCCAGCACCCGCAGGGGCACGTCCAGTTGCCGGGCCAACGCCAGGGCCGCGCGGACCTCGGCGTCGCTGGCGGCTTCCAGATAGCGATCGGCTTGCGCCACCAGGCCGAAGGTGTTGAGGCCTTGCAGGGGGACCTGCTGTTGCAGCTCAGCGACCATGACGGGCAGCCACCTCGGCGACCAGGCCATCGCAGGCGCTTTCCAGCAGGTCGAGGACCCGCTCGAAGCCGGCTGCGCCGCCGTAATAGGGATCCGGCACCTCGTCCACCGCCAGGCCCTGGCGCGCCAGGAAGAGTTCGGGCACGGCGCCCTCATCCGGGCGCAGCTGTTCCAGCCAGGCGAGGTTGTCCTGGTCCATGGCCAGGATCAGGTCGAAACGCTGGAAATCATCCTCGGCGACCTGACGCGCGCGCAGGTCACCGATGGCATAGCCGCGACCCGCCGCGGCCTGGATGGCACGGGGATCCGGGGCCTTGCCGACATGCCAGTCGCCGGTGCCGGCCGAATCCAGCTCCACCACCTCGGTCAGGCCGGCGGCGTCCAGCTTGGCCCTGAGGATGCCTTCGGCGGTGGGCGAACGGCAGATGTTGCCCATGCAGACGAACAGGATGCGCAGGGTCATCTAGGCTCCCAGCAGGCGTCTGACGCGCTCGAGATCTTCTCGGGTATCCACGCCGGCCTGGGGCGCTTCCAGGGCATCGGCGACATGGATACGCACGCCGTGCCAGAGGGCGCGCAATTGCTCCAGGGCTTCGGTCTCTTCCAGGGCGCAGGGACCCCAGCTGACGAAATCGGCGAGGAAGCCGGCGCGATAGGCGTAGATGCCGATGTGGCGACGGTAGGAAAAGCCCTGGGGCAGCTGCGCGCGATCAGCGGCGAAGGCATTGCGCGCCCAGGGCAGCGGCGCCCGGCTGAAGGTCAGCGCCAGGCCGTTCAGGTCGGTGCTCACCTTGACCACATTGGGATTGAACAGGCTGTCGACGTCCGCGATCGGCTCGGCCAGGGTGGCCACGCCGGCTTCGGGATGGGCAGCGAGATTATTGGCCACCTGGTCGATCACCGCCGGTGGTATCAGCGGCTCGTCGCCCTGGACGTTGACCACCAGGGCGTCAGCGGCCAGGCCGAGCAGCTCGGCCACCTCGGCCAGGCGATCGGTGCCCGAAGCATGATCGGCACGGGTCAGCAGGACACGCGCGCCAAAGCCTTCGCAGGCACGCAGGATGTCGTCGTGGTCGGTCGCCACCACCACCTGCTCGGCGCCACTGCGCCGGGCCTGCTCCCAGACGTGCTGGATCATCGGCTTGCCGGCGATGTCGAGCAGCGGCTTGTTGGGCAGTCGGGTGCTGGCGAGCCGCGCCGGGATGACGACGGTGAACGCGGTGCTCATTTGTCCAGACGCTCATCCGTGGTGATGATGCGCGCCTCGCTTTCCAGCATCACCGGGATGCCGTCGCGAATCGGGAAGGCCAGGCCGGCGGCCTTGCTGATGAGCTCGGTCTTGTCGTCGCTCAAGATCAGCGGGCTCTTGGTCAGGGGGCAGGCGAGGATGTCCAGCAGCTTGAGATCCATGGGCGAAGATTCCGTCAGTGAGAGTGTTCGGGCAGGAGCCGGTCGAGACGCCCATCCAGCCAGGCGACGAAAGCGGCCGAGGGCTGGGCGTCCACCGCCAGGTACCACCAGTCGGCGGCGGCGAAGGACCGGCACTTGACCGCGTCCTTCTCGGTCATCACCAGCGGCAGCGCCGGGGTGAAGGCCAGCTCTGCCGCGCTGTAGGTGGCGTGATCGGCGAAGGCATGGGGCAACGGCTGCCAGTGTAGTCCTTCGAGGGTGGCGAAGAAACGGCCGGGGTTGCCGATGCCGGCCAGGGCGTGCAGGCGCTGCCCCGGGGGAAAGAAATCCAGCGATCGCGTCTCGCCGCTGCGCAGATTGACCAGGGCGCTGGGCTGCAGGGTCAGGCCGTAGCCGTCGGCAGGATCGACAGTGGCGCCGTTGTGGATCACGGCGTCCACCTCGGCCAGCCGCTCCAGGGGTTCGCGCAGCGGCCCGGCCGGCAGGCAGCGGCCATTGCCGAAGCCGCGCGCCGCATCGACCATCACCAGTTCCAGGTCGCGGGCCAGGCGATAGTGCTGCAGGCCGTCGTCGCTGAGAATGATATCGAGCCGCTCCTCGGCGAGCAGGCGTTCGACGGCGCGCCCACGATCGGGATCCGTGACCAAGGCCACCCCGGTGCGCTGCACGATCAGCAGCGGCTCGTCGCCGGCGACGGCGGCGGTGTCGGTGGCCCGCACCCGCCAGGGTAGACTCGGCGGCGTGGCGCCATAGCCCCGGCTGACCACCCCGACCCTCAGCCCGCGCGCGCGCAGGTGGCCGATCAGCCAGAGGATCATGGGCGTCTTGCCGGTACCGCCGACGGTGAGATTGCCCACCACGATGACCGGCACCGGCGCGCGATGGATGCTGCCCTGCCCCGCCAGGAACCGCCGGCGCTTGCGCCGGGCGACCTGCCGATAGAGGGCTTCGAGCGGCGCCAGCAGGCTCAGGGCCGGATGCCCCTGGTACCAGGCGCGGACCAGGCGCTCACCCAGGCTCACGGACGCTTCGCCTGGGCCTCGAGGGTGGTGATGCGCAACTGGCTGAAACCCAGCTTGCCGGCAGCGTCCATGGCCATGACCACCGACTGGTGGGTGGCGCGGCCATCGGCGGTGATCACCAGCGGCAGGCTGTTGTCGCCGCCGGATTCACGCTGCAGCGCGGTGGTCAGGCCGGTCAGGTCGTTGCGCGCCAGGGTCTGGCCGTTGAGCGCCATCTGGCCTTCGGCGGTGATGCTGATTTCCAGGGTCTTGGCCTGGTTGGCGGCCGCTGCGGCGCTGTCGGCCTCGGGCAGTTCGATCTTCAGCTGGCTGGGCTTGCTGAAGGTCGCGGTCACCACGAAGAACAGCAGCAGGACGAAGATGACGTCGATGAAGGAGGCCAGGTTGATATAGATCTCTTCGCGGGCGGCGCCCCCGGCGCGGCGACGGAATTTCACGCCGGAGCCCCTTCGCGGACGTCCACCTCGCGATCGCCGTGGAGGATGTCCACCAGCTTGACCGCTTCCTGCTCCATTCCGACCACCAGCTCATCGACCCGGCGCAGCAGGTAGCGATGGAAGAACACCGCGGGAATCGCCACCAGCAGGCCGGTGGCGGTGGTGACCAGCGCCTTGGAGATGCCGCCGGCGAGGATGGGCGCATTGGCCATGCCGTCGTTCATGAAGGCGCTGAAGATGTCGATCATGCCGAACACCGTGCCGAGCAGGCCCATCAGGGGTGCCAGGGCGGCGATGCTGCCAAGGGTGTTGAGATAGCGTTCGAGGTCGTGCACCACGCGGCTGCCGGCTTCCTCGATGGCTTCCTTCATGATGTCGCGGCCATGACGGGAGTTGGTCAGGCCCGCGGCGAGGATGTCGCCCAAGGGCGATCCGGCGCGCAATTCGCGCAGCCGCTCGGCATTGAGCTGCTTGTCCTGGATCCAGCGCCAGACCTGGGCGAGCAGTGTCGGCGGTGCGACCCGGCTGCGTCTCAGGGTCCACAACCGCTCGGCGATGATGGCCGTGGCCAGGATGGAACTGAGGATGATCGGCAGCATCATCCAGCCGCCAGCTTTGACCATTTCGAACACGAGACCGTTACCCCTGCCGCAAAATGCGGCCACTCTAGCACGAACGCCTCAAGGTGTCGGTGGCGGTGCTCGCCACCAATGGCGTTCCTGGCGCCGCCCGCGTGGCGCCTCCCAACGACCGAGGGTCCAGCTGAGGGCGCCCAGCGCGGCGGTGTCGTAGGGCAGCACGCCGCGCTCGCGATAGCGCGCCAGTACCTGGGGATGGGGATGGCCATAGCGATTGTTCAGCCCCCGGGAGATCAGTACGCCACGCGGCTGGACGGCATCGATGAAGGCGGCGCTGGAGCCGCTGCGACTGCCGTGGTGCGGAGCGACCAGCCACTCCGCCGTCAGCGGCACCCCGCTGGCCACCAGCTCCGCTTCACGGCGGGCATCGATGTCGCCGGTCAACAGCAGGCGCTCGCCCCTCGCCGCGACGCTGAGCACGCAGGACGAGGCGTTGGAATCCGCAGCGGGGTGCCACCAGGTGCTGAAGACGACCTCGTTCCAGCGCCACTCGGCGCCGTCCGTGCAGTCCCGCGCGTGCAATTCCGGCTTGAGGCGACCGGCCTCGCCGCTGAGTACCTGCCCTGGCGGCAGTCCCCTGGCCACGGCCGGCGCACCGCCGGCATGGTCGGCATCGGCATGACTGAGCAGCATGACATCCAGGGCGCCGATGCCGACGGCCTTCAGGTTGGGCAGCACGACCCGGGCGCCGCTGTCATAGCTGCCCTGGCGCGGGCCGGCGTCGTAGAGCAGCGCATGGTCGCGGGTGCGCACCAGCACCGCCAGACCCTGTCCCACGTCCAGCACGGTGATCCGCGCCAGCCCCTCCGCGGGTACCGGCGGTGGGGGAAACAGCCCCGGCAGCATCAGCAGCGCGCCGAAGCCTCGTAGCGGCACACCCGCGGGCAGTAGCGCCAGCAGCGCTCCCAGCCCCGCCAGCCACAGCGCCCAGGCGGGCGCGAGGACCGGCTGCCAGGCCGCAGCCAGGTGCGCCAATCCGCTCAGCAGCCAGAGCAGTCCCTGCAGCAGGCCACCCGCCAGCAGCAAGGCCGGAGTCCCCAGCGGCGACCAGAGCAGGGACAGCAGGGTCCCCGCCAGCGCCAGGGGCACGATGGCCAGGTCCATCAGTGGCACGGCCAGGGCATTGGCCAGCGGGCCGCTCGGACTCAGGGGCAAGCCCAGCGCCAGGAGCAGCGGCGCCAGGCCCACGGCCATGCACCACTGGGCGCGCCCGAGGGTGAGCCACCAGGGCAGTCGGCCCAGGCGGCCGGCAAAGCTCCACAGCAGCAACAGTACGGCGCCGAAGGACAGCCAGAACCCGGGCAGCAGACTGACCAGCGGATTGGCAGCCAGCACCAGGGCCAGGGCCAGCAGGACGGCGTCCGCCAGCCGCACCTGCTGGCGCCCGAGCTGCCAGAGCAGGCCCAGGGTGACCATGACGCAGGCCCGCTGCACCGGCACCTCGAAGCCGGCCAGTAGTCCGTAGCCCAGCGCGGTGGCGATCGTCAGCACCGCCGCGGACAGGCGCCAGGGCAGTTGACGCGGCCAGAGACCACGGCGCGCCAGGAGGACCACCCCGGCATAGACGCCCAGGGCGATCAGGCCGATGTGCTGCCCGGAGATCACCATCAGGTGCACGGTGCCGGTGTCCTGGAACAGTTGCCACTGGGCATCGGTGATACCCGAGCCGTCGCCCACCACCAGGGCGGCGAGCAGGCCGCCCTGCCCGGCTGGATCCCGCGTCTGCAGGTATTGCCGGATGCCGTCGCGCCAGGTCGCCAGGCCACTGGCAGCGGCCAGGCGCTGGCCATCCTTGACGCTGCCCGTGGCGCCTATGCCCTGGGCCAGCAACCAGGCTTCGCGATCCTGACCGAGGGGGTTGACCAGACCTGCGGGGCCGCGCAATTCCACGGCCAGGCGCCAGCGTTCGCCGGCCAGCGGGCGCGGCCCTCCGTGCCAGCTCAGGCGGATCCGCGCCGGCAGTTTCAGGTTGCGGCGGCTGGTCGCTCCGGCGAGCACGAAGCCCACCGAGTCGGCGTCCACGACCGGCAGACCGCTGACCTGGCCATCGACCCACAGCACCCGCTGCTCCAGCGCCGGATCCAGGCGATCGTCCAGTGCCCAGTGGCCATTGAGCAGCGCCCAGGCCAGGCCCAGCCCGAAGGCACCGAGCGCCAGGAAGCGGGTGAACAGCAGCACCAGGGCCGCCGCCGCGAGCGCCGCCAGCAGGGATAGGGCCGGCAGCGTGGCGAAGGCGCGCAGGAGCAGCACGCCGAGGGCGAAGGACAGCAGAGCGGCGCGCATCAGGACTCCATCCTTGGAGAGCCGAAAGGGCTTCGGAAGCGCGGATTAGAGCAGTTTGGACGCCGCGGAGCCAGGGGCATGGCGCCACCTGGCCCGGCGGGAGGTCAGTCGTAGCGCAGGGCTTCGGCCGGCGAGGTGCGCGAGGCGCGCCAGGCGGGATAGAGGGTCGCCAGGAAACTCATGCTCAGGGCGGCCACGGCGATCAGCACCACGTCTTCCAACTCCAGCCGCGACGGCAGGTTGCTGATGAAGTACATGTCACCGCCAAACAGCTTGTGGCCGACCAGGCGCTCCAGGGCAGCGATCCAGCTGCTGACGTTGAGTGCCGCGATGACGCCCAGCACGCCGCCGATCAGGGTACCGACCAGGCCGATCACCGTGCCCTGCACCATGAACACCGCCATGATCTGCCCGGGCGTGGCGCCCAGGGTGCGCAGGATGGCGATATCGGCCTTCTTGTCGGCCACCACCATGATGAGGGTGGCGATGATGTTGAAGGCAGCCACGGCGACGATCAGCAGCAGCAGCAGGCCGATCATGGTCTTTTCCATCTGCATCGCCTGGAACAGACTGCCCTGGGAGATCGTCCAGTCACGCGCCTGGTAGCCGTCGCCGAGGGCCTTGGCCACCTCACGGGAGATGCGCGGCGCCTGGAACAGATCGTCCAGCGCCAGGCGGATGCTTTCCACCTGGCCCGGCTGCCAGCCCTTGAGCGGGGCGGCATCGGCGACGTTGATCAGGGCCAGGGAGGCATCCAGCTCGGCGCCGACCTTGAAGGTACCGACCACGGTGAAGCGTCGCAGCCGCGGGGTGATGCTGCCGGTGGCCCCGACCTCGGGGATGATCACCGTGACCTGGCTGCCCAGCTCCAGCTGGAAGCGTCGCGCAGCGATCTCGCCCAGCACGATGCCGAATTCGCCCGGCTTGAGGGCATCGAGACTGCCCTGGGTCATGCGCTCGCCGACGATGGACACGCGCTTTTCCTGGGCCGGATCTATGCCGTCCACCAGCAGCGGCTGCATGCGGCCCCGTACCGAGAGCATGCCCTGCAACTGGGTATAGGGCACCGCCGCCAGCACATGGGGCTGCTGCTCGGCCCTGGCCGCCAGCGGCCGCCAGTCGTCCAGCGGCTGGGCCGCGCTGATGAAGGCATGGGGCACCATGCCGAGGATGCGGCCACGCATTTCTTCCTGGAAGCCGTTCATCACCGACAGCACCAGGATCATGGCCAGCACGCCCAGCGCCAGGCCGAACATGGAGACCAGCGAGAAGAAGGAGATGAACGACTTGCGCCGCTTGGCGCGGGTGTATCTCAGGCCGATGAACAGCGAAAGCGGTCTGAACATGGCGACCTCAGACCTGCCGGGCTGGCGTGGCGTCGACCAGATGGCCTTCGTCCAGGCGCAGCATCCGGTCCATCTGGCCGGCCAGCACCTGGTCGTGGGTCACCACCAGGAAGGCCGTGCGCAGCGAGGTGGACAGCTCCAGCATCAGGTCCTGGATGCCGTGGGCGGTGTGCTGGTCGAGGTTGCCGGTGGGTTCGTCGAGCAGCACCAGCTTGGGCTGGTTGACCAGCGCCCGGGCGATGGCCACCCGCTGGCGCTCGCCGCCGGACAGCTCGGCCGGCTTGTGGCCCAGGCGATGACCGAGACCGACCCGCTCCAGCAGCTTGGCGGAGCGCTCGCGGGCTTCGCCGATGGAGGCCTTGCCGATCAGCAGCGGCATGCAGACGTTTTCCAGGGCGCTGAATTCGGGCAGCAGGTGGTGGAACTGGTAGACGAAGCCCATGGCGCGATTGCGCAAGAGGCCACGGGCCTTCTCGTTCAGCGCCGACAGCTCTTCGCCGTCGAGCCAGACACTGCCGCTGCTGGGGGTATCCAGGCCGCCGAGCAGGTTCAGCAGGGTGGTCTTGCCCGACCCCGAACTGCCGACGATGGACACCCGCTCGCCCGGTTGCAGGGTCAGCTGGACGTTGCTCAGCACCTCGACGGTCTGGGGGCCTTCCTCGTAGCGCTTGCCCAGGTCCTGGCAACGCAAAACGGCTCGATCATTCATAACGCAGGGCCTCGGCGGGTTGGGTACGGGCGGCGCTCCAGGAGGGATAGAGCGTGGCCAGGAAGCTCAGGGCGAAGGACGCGCCGCAGACCAGCAGGACGTCGTGCAGCTGCAGCTGCGCCGGCAGGTAGTCGATGAAATACACCTCGGCGTTGAGGAACTGGTGCCCGGTGACCCGCTGCACCCAGGCCAGGGCGGCACTGACGTTGAGCGCGGCGAGCACGCCCAGCAGGCAGCCGATGGCGGTGCCGATGACGCCGATGAAGGTCCCCTGGACCATGAACACCGCCATGATCTGCCGGGGCGTGGCGCCCAGGGTGCGCAGGATGGCGATGTCGGATTTCTTGTCGGTCACCACCATCACCAGGGTGGAGACGATGTTGAAGGCGGCCACGGCGACGATCAGCAGCAGCAGCAGGCCGATCATGGTCTTCTCCATGCCGATGGCCTGGTAGAGATTGCCGTGGGTGCGGGTCCAGTCGCGGGCGTACCAGTCGTTGCCCGGCAACTGGCGAGCGATGTTCCAGGACACGTCGGGCGCCTGGAACAGGTCGTGCAGCTTGAGGCGCACACCCTGCACCGCGTTCGCCGGCCAGCGTTGCAGTCGCGCGGCGTCCTCGATGTCGATCAGGCCCACCGAGCCGTCCAGCTCGCCGGCGCCGACGCTGAAGATGCCCACCACGGTGAATCTCTTCATGCGCGGAAACATGCCGGCAGGGGTCACGGCCACTTCCGGGGCGATGTAGGTGAGCTTGTCGCCAACCTTCACGCCCAGTTTCTCGGCGGCCAGGGAACCGATGATGATGCCGAATTCGCCCGGCTTGAGGTCGTCGAGCCGGCCCTCGCGCATGAAGCTGGGGATGATCGAGACCTTGGGCTCCTCGGCCGGATCGATGGCGTTGAGCAACACCGTCTGCACCGCCTTGTCGTGGGCCAGCATGCCCTGCAACTGGGTGAAGGGCGCCACCGCGGCCACCTGGCTGTTCTGCAGCGCCAATTCGCGCACGCTGCGCCAGTCGGGCACCGGCTGGTAGGACTCCACCGTGGCATGGGGAATCATGCCGAGGACGCGATCGCGCATCTCGCGATCGAAGCCGTTCATGACCGACAGCACCACGATCATGACGACCACGCCGAGGGCCAGGCCGATCATGGAGGTGAGCGAGATGAAGGAGACGAAATGGTTGCGGCGCTTGGCGCGGACGTAACGCAGGCCAAGGTAGATCGGCAGGGGTCTGAACATAGGCTCGCTTGCACGGCGGAAAGACGTAGGCGCCCTGCGGGTTGGACGGCGACACCGTGCCGGCTCGCCGGCTACACTCGGGGCCATCACCCACGGAGCGGCCCGACATGACCACCCCAGACGCGCGTGAACGGCGGGAATACTATCGCATCACCGACCGTATCGCACTGCAAATCAGCCCTGCCGACGGGGTCCCCGGCGAGACCGCGCCGCTGTTCGCACTCCTGAGCGAACTGCATCAGCTGGAATTCGAATCCCGTCACCTGCTGCGCAATCTGGACGAGCGCGACCGCGCCGTCACCGCCTGCCTGCGCCTGGTGAACAAGCGCCTCGACCTGCTCGGCCAGGCCTTCACCTGGAATCTCCTGCACGACAGCGGCGCCACCCGCGACGTGGTGCTGTCCGAGGGCGGCCTGGCCTTCGTCGATGCCGAGCCCTACGCCCTGGGCACCCGGCTCGACCTGCGCATGGCACTGCCACCCCAGGGCCTGGGCCTGCAGGTGCTGGCGGAGGTGACCGGTTGCCAGGCCGTGGCCGGCGGGTACGAGATCGGCACCAGCTTCATCGACCTGGAAGACGCCCAGCGCCAGCTGCTGGCCCGCCATGTCCTGCGCCAGCAGGCCCGGGTACGGCGCGCCGACCGCGGAGACGAGGCGTGAAACGCCCCTGGCTGGCGTTCCTGCTGCTCGGCACCGCCCTGCCCGGCTGGGCCGAGACCCTGCAGATCCCGCTGGGCCAGCAGGGCGATGGCAGTACCCCGCTGCCCCTGCGCGGCGACAGTCGCAGTCAGGTCCTGGAGCGCTTCGGCCTGCCCGACCAGGAGCATCCGCCGGTCGGACGCCCGGCGATTCGCCGCTGGGACTACCGAGATTTCAGCGTCTATTTCGAAAACGATCGGGTGCTGGACGCGGTCCGTGAACCGCGACGCCCGGTCACGTCACCCTAGGAGCCTTCATGACCCTCATTTACGGACACCGCGGTGCCCGCGGCGAAGCCCCGGAAAATACCCTGGCCGGTTTCGAGCTGTGCCTGGAGCTGGGCGTCAGGCGCTGCGAACTGGACCTGCACCTCTCCCGGGATGGCGAGCTGGTGGTGATTCATGACCCTACCCTGAAACGTACCACCGGGCGAGGCGGCAAGGTCAGCGAAAAGGCCGTCGCCGATCTGGTCGCCCTGGATGCCCGCCAGGGCGGCCCGGTCTGGCCACGCCCCTGCCCCATCCCCACCCTGCGCGAGCTGTTCGAGAAGTGCGCCTTCGAACACTGGCAGCTGGAGGTGAAGAGCGCCTCCCGGGTGCGGGCGGCACAGACCGTCAGGGCCATCGCCCAGCTGGTCGAGGAATTCGGCCTGCAGAACAGGATCACCGTGACCAGCGCCTCGCGCGAGGTCCTGCGCGCCCTGCAGCGCGATACGCCGCAGCTGGCGCGCGGGCTGGTGGCGGAATACGCCTGGCTGGATCCGCTCAAGGTGGCCGCTCACTACGACTGCCACCTGCTGGCGCTGAACTGGACGCTGTGCACCCCGGAGCGGCTGCTCAAGGCGCAGCGCCAGGGCTTGCATGTCTCGGTCTGGACGGTGAACGACGCCAGCCTGATGCGTCGCCTGGCCGATTTCGGTGCGGACAGCCTGATCACGGATTTTCCGAGTCTGGCACGGCGGACGCTGGGGTAAGGGCCTGACGAATCGAATCTGGGCATCAGTGGGCTTCGCTACGCTCAGCCCAACCTACGGGTGCCGTGTGGCGTCGTAGGTTGGGTTGAGACAGCTTCATCGTCGAAGCCCAACAGCCCGAGTTGACCCTAGGCCTTGTTGGGCTTCGCTACGCTCAGCCCAACCTACGGGCTATCGCGAAGAGAACCGCCCTGCTCAGAACAGCCGATTCAGACCATCGAAGGCCGCCACCCGGTAGGCCTCGGCCATGGTCGGGTAGTTGAAGGTGGTGTTGACGAAATAGCGAATGCTGTTCGCTGCACCTTCCTGGTTCATGATCGCCTGGCCGATGTGCAGAATCTCCGACGCCTGGTCGCCGAAGCAGTGCACGCCCAGCACCTGCAGGGTCTCGCGGTGGAAGAGGATCTTCAGCATGCCCACCGGTTCGCCGGAGATCTGCGCCCGCGCCATGCTCTTGAAGAACGCCTTGCCGACCTCGTAGGGCACCCTTTCCTGGGTCAGCTCGCGCTCGGTCTTGCCCAGCGAACTGATCTCGGGAATGGTGTAGATGCCAGTGGGAATGTCGTTGACCACCCGCCCATTGTTGTCGTGCAGGATGTTGTCCGACGCCGAACGCCCCTGGTCGTAGGCGGCACTGGCCAGGCTCGGCCAGCCGATGACGTCGCCCGCCGCATAGATGTTGGCGACCGAGGTCCGGTAGTTCTCGTCGACGGTGACCTGGCCCCGGCTGTTGACCGAGAGGCCCACGTTCTGCAGGCCCAGCTGGTCGGTGTTGCCGGTCCGGCCGTTACACCACAGCAGGGCATCGGCGCGCAGCTTCTTGCCGGACTTCAGATGCAGGACAACGCCGTTTTCCTGGCCTTCGATGCGCTCGTATTCCTCGTTGTGGCGAATGAGCACATTGTTGTTCTGCAGGTGATAGCTCAGGGCGTCGGAGATTTCGTCGTCAAGGAAGCTGAGCAGCTGGTCGCGGTTGTCGATCAGGTCCACCAGCACGCCGAGGCCGCTGAAGATGGACGCGTATTCGCTGCCGATCACCCCGGCGCCGTAGATGATCAGCCGGCGCGGGGTATGGGTCAGCGACAGGATGGTGTCGCTGTCGTAGATGCGCGGATGACTGAAATCCACATCCACCGGGCGATAGGGACGCGAACCCGTGGCGATGACCACCTGCTTGGCCACCAGGCGCTCCAGGTCGCCGCGCAGGTTGACGATCTCGATGGTGTTGTCGTCGGCGAAGCTGGCGGTGCCGAAGAACAGGTCGACCCGGTTGCGCGCATAGTAGCCGGTACGGGACGACACCTGCCGGGCGATCACCCGCTCGGCGCTGCGCAGCACATCGGGAAAGGAGAACCAGCGCGGCTCGCCGATGGAGCGGAACATCTCGTTGGTGTTGAACTGGGATGATCTGCTTGACCGAATGGCGCAGCGCCTTGGAGGGAATGGTACCCAGGTGGGTGCAGTTGCCGCCGACCACCTGGCGATTGTCCACCACCGCCACGCGGCGGCCATTCTTGGCGGCGTTCATCGCCGCGCCCTCGCCGGCCGGTCCCGAACCCAGTACCACCACGTCGTAGCTATAGACCGCCATGCTTTCTCCTCAGAAGGTTAGCCGTCCGCAGGCGACGGCTGGAGCCGGACCGCCTCATGCGAGGCCGGATCCGACGCGAGATCGCCCCCAGGGGGCTGCGACCTCTTGTCACGGGCCGCTATTGTGGCGCAAAACCCGGTCAAAACGAAAACGGGAGCCACCTGGGCTCCCGTTTTTTCTTGCAAGTCAGCCTTGCCTAGCGCGCAAGACTCAGGCCGGGAAGGCCGGCGGATTGACCCCCGCCATCTCTTCCAGCACCCGCACGACCTGGCAGCTGTAACCGAACTCGTTGTCGTACCAGACATAGAGGACGACACGGTTGTCGCTGACGATGGTGGCGCCGGCATCGACCACGCCGGCATGACGGGAGCCGACGAAGTCGCTGGAGACCACTTCCGGCGAGTTCACGAAATCGATCTGCTTGTGCAGCGGCGAGTGCAGCGCCATTTCGCGCAGGTACTCGTTGATCTCGTCCTTGCTGGTGCCGTTTTCCAGGTTCAGGTTCAAGATCGCCATGGAAACGTTGGGCGTCGGCACGCGGATGGCATTGCCGGTCAGCTTGCCGGCCAGTTCCGGCAGGGCCTTGGCCACGGCCTTGGCGGCGCCGGTCTCGGTGATCACCATGTTCAGCGCGGCGCTGCGGCCACGGCGGTCGCCCTTGTGGAAATTGTCGATCAGGTTCTGGTCGTTGGTGTACGAGTGCACTGTCTCGACGTGACCGTTGACGATGCCGTACTTGTCGTTGACCGCCTTGAGGATCGGCACGATGGCGTTGGTGGTGCAGGAGGCCGCGGTGACGATGGTGTCTTCGGCGGTGATGGTGTCATGGTTGATGCCATGCACGATGTTCTTCAGGCTGCCCTTGCCGGGCGCGGTCAGCACCACGCGGGAGACGCCCTTGCACTTGAGGTGCTGGCCCAGGCCTTCGGCATCGCGCCATCTGCCGGTGTTGTCGACCACGATGGCATCCTGGATGCCGTACGCGGTGTAGTCGACGGTGGTGGGATCGTTGGAGTAGATCACCTTGATCAGGGTGCCGTTGGCGCACAGGGTGCTGTTGGCTTCGTCGACGGTGATGGTGCCGTCGAAGGAGCCGTGCACGGAATCGCGACGCAGCAGGCTGGCACGCTTGACCAGGTCGTTGTCGGCGCCCTTGCGCACGACGATGGCGCGCAGGCGCAGGCCGTCGCCGCTACCCTGGTGCTCGATGAGGATGCGTGCCAGCAGACGGCCGATACGACCGAAGCCGTAGAGCACCACGTCCTTGCCCTTGCGCTGCTCGACGCCCTGCTTGCCGACCACGGCGGACAGCTCGCTGCGCAGGAAGTCCTTGAGGTCGCGACCGGCGGCTTCGGCCTTGAACTTCAGGCTCAGGCGGGCCAGGTCGATGGAGGCGGCACCCAGTTCCAGCTCGCTCAGGGCCTTCACCAGCGGGTAGGTGTCCTGCACGGACAGCTCGACGTTGTCGATCTGGCGGGCGAACCGGTGGGCCTTGAGAATGGAGATCACCGAACGGTTGACCAAACCGCGACCGTAAATCGAGGTCACAACATTGTTGTTACGGTACAGCTGACCAATCAGGGGAATCATGGCCTCGGCGAGCGCTTCGCGATCGATCCATTCTTCAAGGCACTGCTCAGGCTTCTGACTCACGACAAATCCTTCCCTATGTAGGAGCTGAAAAAAGGAACTACATTATGACCGCGCTGCCTCTCCCAGGCAATCTACGCGCGTCGCTGCACTGACAGCGCGAAAGCCCGGTCGTTACAATCCCAACCCTCCCGAAATCCACCGGAGTTCCGCCCGCGTGTCAGTTTTGCGTACCCCGTCAATTCCTGAAACCGCCGGCCGCCAACAGTGGGGCAACCTGCCCGGCGCCGCGCTAGCCCTCGCCATCGCTGAAGCCGCCAAGGCCGCGACTCGCCGCTTCACCCTGCTGATCACCCAGGACAGCCAGACCGCTGATCGCCTGGAGCAGGAACTGCGCTTCTTCGCGCCCGAGCTTCCGGTGCTGAATTTCCCCGATTGGGAGACGCTGCCCTACGATGTCTTCTCGCCGCACCAGGACATCATCTCCCAGCGCGTCGCGACGCTTTATCGGCTGCCGGAGCTCTCCCACGGCATTTTGGTAGTCCCGCTGGCGACTGCCCTACACCGCCTGGCGCCCACCCGTTTCCTGCTCGGCAGCAGCCTGGTGCTGGACGTCGGCCAGCGGCTGGACGTCGAAGCCACCCGCGCGCGCCTGGAAGCGGCCGGCTACAGATATGTGGACACGGTGTACGAACATGGCGAATTCGCCGTGCGCGGCGCCCTGATCGACCTCTTTCCCATGGGCAGCAACCTGCCCTATCGGATCGACCTGTTCGACGACGAGATCGAGACGCTGCGGACCTTCGATCCGGAGACGCAGCGATCCATCGACAAGGTCGACAGCATCCGCCTGTTGCCGGCGCGGGAATTCCCGCTGCATAAAGAAGCCGTGACCGGCTTTCGCGCGCGATTCCGCGAGCGCTTCGACGTGGACTATCGCCGCTGTCCCATCTATCAGGATCTGGCCAGCGGCATCACGCCGGCGGGCATTGAGTACTACCTGCCATTGTTTTTCGATGAAACCTCGACCCTCTTCGACTATCTGCCGGCCAACACCCAGGTGTTTTCGCTGCCGGGTATCGAACAGGCCGCCGAGCAGTTCTGGACCGATGTCCGCAATCGCTACGAGGACCGTCGGGTCGATCCGGAGCGGCCGCTGCTGCCGCCGGCCGATGTCTTCCTACCGGTGGAGGACTGCTTCGCGCGCCTGAAGAACTGGCCGCGGGTGGTCATCGGCGCGGACGACCTGGAATCCGGTGTGGGCCGCGAGCGCTTCACGGCGCGAGCACTGCCGGACCTGGCCATCGATGCCAAGGCCAGCCAGCCGCTGGCGGCCCTGGAGCACTTCATCACCGATTTTCCCGGCCGGGTGCTGTTCACCGCGGAAAGCGCCGGTCGCCGCGAAGTGCTGCTGGAGTTGCTGGCCCGACTGAATCTGCGTCCGGGCCAGGTCGAGGGCTGGGCGGCCTTCCAGGCCAGCGCCGAGCGCATCGCCATCGCCCTGGCGCCGCTGGACGAGGGCCTGGTGCTGGATGAAGCCGGTGTCGCCCTGATCCCGGAAAATCCGCTGTTCGGCCAGCGCATCATGCAGCGCCGCCGCCGCGAGAAGGGTCGCGATGCCGGCGAGAACGTCATCAAGAATCTCACCGAGTTGCGCGAAGGCGCGCCGGTAGTGCACATCGACCATGGCGTCGGTCGCTACATGGGCCTGATCACCCTGGAGCTGGACGATCAGCCCCAGGAATTCCTGCTGCTCGAATACGCCGACGACGCCAAACTCTATGTACCGGTGGCCAGCCTTCACCTGATCGCCCGCTATTCGGGCACCGACGATGCCCTGGCGCCGCTGCACAAGCTGGGGTCCGAAACCTGGCAGAAGGCCAAGCGCAAGGCAGCCGAACAGGTGCGCGACGTCGCCGCCGAGCTGCTCGACATCTATGCCCGCCGCGCCGCGCGCAAGGGCTATGCCTTCAGGGACCCGGCCGCCGACTACGCGACCTTCTCCGCCGGTTTCCCCTTCGAGGAGACGCCGGACCAGCAGGCCGCCATTGAGGCGGTGCACAAGGACATGCTGGCGGGCACGCCCATGGATCGCCTGGTCTGCGGCGACGTGGGCTTCGGCAAGACCGAGGTGGCCATGCGCGCAGCCTTCATCGCCGTGCACGGTGGGCGCCAGGTGGCGGTGCTGGTCCCCACCACCCTGCTCGCCCAGCAGCACTACAACAGCTTCCGTGACCGCTTCGCCGATTGGCCGGTACGCGTCGAGGTGATGAGCCGCTTCAAGTCGGCCCAGGAAGTCGCCGCCGCCGCGCGCGAGCTGGCCGATGGCAAGATCGACATCATCATCGGCACCCACAAGCTGCTGCAGGGCGATGTGAAGTTCAAGGACCTGGGCCTGGCCATCATCGACGAGGAGCACCGCTTCGGGGTGCGTCAGAAGGAGCAGTTGAAATCGCTGCGCAGCGAGGTGGACATCCTCACCCTCACCGCCACGCCGATTCCGCGCACCCTGAACATGGCCGTGGCCGGCATGCGCGACCTGTCCATCATCGCCACGCCCCCGGCCCGCCGGCTTTCGGTACGCACCTTCGTCATGGAAGAGCAGAACGCGGTGATCAAGGAAGCCCTGCTGCGCGAGCTCCTGCGCGGCGGCCAGGTGTACTTCCTGCACAACGAGGTCAAGACCATCGAGAAGCGCGCCCGCGAACTGGCCGAGCTGGTGCCCGAGGCCCGCGTCGGCATCGGCCACGGGCAGATGCGCGAACGCGATCTCGAACAGGTGATGAGCGACTTCTACCACAAGAGATTCAACGTGCTGGTGGCCTCGACCATCATCGAGACCGGCATCGACGTGCCCAATGCCAACACCATCATCATCGAGCGCGCGGACAAGTTCGGCCTGGCCCAGCTGCACCAGCTGCGCGGCCGCGTCGGGCGCAGTCACCACCAGGCCTACGCCTACCTCCTCACGCCGCCGCGCAAGGGCATGACGCCGGATGCCGAAAAGCGCCTGGAAGCCATCGCCGGTGCCCAGGACCTGGGGGCCGGCTTCATCCTGGCGACCCACGACCTGGAGATCCGTGGCGCTGGCGAACTGCTCGGCGAAGGCCAGAGCGGGCAGATCCAGGCGGTGGGTTTCACCCTCTACATGGAAATGCTGGAGCGGGCAGTCAAGGCCATTCGTAAGGGCGAGCAGCCCAACCTCGAGAAGCCCCTGGGCGGCGGTCCGGACATCAACATGCGCGTTCCCGCGCTGATCCCGGAAGACTACCTGCCCGATGTCCATGCGCGGCTGATCCTCTACAAGCGCATCGCCTCGGCGCCGGACGAAGACGCCCTCAAGGAATTGCAGGTGGAGATGATCGACCGCTTCGGCCTCTTGCCGGAACCGACCAAGAATCTGGTGCGCCTGACGCTGCTCAAACTGCGCGCGGAAGGCCTGGGCATCGTCAAGGTGGATGCGGGCCCCCAGGGCGGGCGGCTGGAGTTCGCCGCCGATACCCAGGTGGATCCGCTGGTGCTGGTGAAGATGATCCAGGCACAGCCGAAGAAGTACCGGCTGGAGGGCGCGACCCTGTTCAAGTTCCAGGTGCCGATGGAGCGGGCGGAAGAGCGCTTCAACGTTCTGGAAGCCCTGTTCGATCGCCTGACGCCCGCCGCCAGCTGACCGACGAGCCGTTCCCGGTTGATCCAGGGAGCGGCTTGGGGCTCATCAGCCTGTCAGCACCTCGGCCAGCACCTGGCGCACCTCGTCGATGCCGCTGGCCAGGACCGCTTCGATCTCGGCCATGGTGATTTCCCGCTGCACCTTGCCGGCCGCCGGATTCACCACCAGCGCCAGGCAGGCATAGGGCAGAGCGAGTTCGCGCGCCAGGGCCGCTTCCGGCATCCCGGTCATGCCGACGATATCGCAGCCATCACGCTCCAGCCGCACGATCTCCCCCGCAGTCTCCAACCGCGGCCCCTGGGTGGCGGCATAGACGCCATGGTCGCTGTGCGGCAGCTGCAGCGTGCGCAGTGCATTCAACAGCCGCTGGCGCAGGGGTTCGTCGTAGGGAAAGCTGAAGTCGATGTGGGTGACATGCTCGAGGTCCGCGCCTTCGAAGAAGGTATGGCCGCGCCCCCAGGTGTAGTCCACCAGCTGGTGGGGCACGCACAGGTGGCCACTGCCCATGGCCGCATGGATGCCACCCACGGCATTCACCGCGACGATGGCTTCGGCGCCGGCCTCCCTGAGCGCCCAGAGGTTGGCGCGGTAGTTGACCTGGTGCGGCGGAATGCGATGCGGGTGGCCGTGGCGGGCCAGGAACAGCACCGGGCGGCCGGCATAGTGGCCACGCTGCACGGGCGCCGAGGGCACACCCCAGGGCGTCTCGAAGGTCTGGGCCTGGTCCAGCTCCAGACCCGCGAGCGCGGTGAGGCCGGTACCGCCGATGATGGCGTAGGTAGTCATGGAAACGTCCTTTAGATGAGTTCAGCCTGGCGCAACCGCCGCAGGGCAAGACTCCACTGCGGTTGCTGGCGGTAATCGAGATCGACAAGGCGGCGAGCTCTCATGCTGGCCAGTCGTGGCGCGGGCGAGACGCCCAGCTGCTGTACCCGGGTCAGAGCCAGCTCAGCCGCTGCGCGGTCATTGCACACCAGGCCCATGTCGCAGCCGGCGCTGAGCGCCGCCTCGACGCGCTGGCCGGCATCGCCCGCGACGTGGGCACCCGCCATCGACAGGTCGTCGCTGAAGATCACGCCCTGGTAATCCAGCTGGCCGCGCAGGATGTCCTGCAGCCAGCGTCGGGAAAAGCCGGCAGGCTGGGGATCCACCGCGGGATAGATGACGTGAGCGGGCATCACCGCACCCAAGGTCGGCAAGAGAGCCTGGAACGGGCGCAGGTCGGTGCGCAGCAGGGTGTCCAGATCGCGCTCGTCGGTGGGAATGGCATAGTGGGAGTCGGCTTCGGCCCAGCCATGGCCGGGGAAGTGCTTGCCGGTGGCGGCCATGCCGGCGTCGCCCATGCCGGTGATGAAGGCGCTGCCCAGCTCGATCACCTGGTCGGCACTGCCGAAGGAACGGGCGCCTATGACCTGGCTGCGCCCATGGTCGACGTCCAGCACCGGGGCGAAGCTGAAGTCCAGCCCCACCGCCAGGATCTCGGTCGCCATCAGCCAGCCGCAGAGTCGGGCCAGCTCCAGGCTGTCCGCGCGTCCGCCCAGCTGCCCCATGGCCGGCAACCGCACCACGTCGCGGCGCAGGCGCTGCACGCGACCGCCTTCCTGGTCCACGGCCAGCAACAGCTCTGGCCGCACCGCGCGAATGGCACGGCACAGTTCCCGTACCTGCCCTGGGGTTTCGATGTTGCGGGCGAACAGGATCAGTCCGCCCACCTCCGGCTGGCGCAGCAGCTGGCGATCCTCGGCGGTGAGCCAAGTGCCAGCGATATCGACCATCAGGGAGCCTTGCATGGGTACCTCGTCCGAATGCTCCGGCGCACGGCGCCGTGAAAGGGACGCAAGCTTACCCCAGGCACCGCCGGCCTCGCAGCCTAGTAGCTCTCGGCCATCTCCGCGACCACCGGCCGCCGTGGCCGATATTGCGCCTGGGCCAGCTCCGGCGCGTGCATCGCCGTGGGGGCGCGCATTCCGCTGGCGAGGAAGGGCACCATCAGTCGCAGTACCTGATCGGTATGGGTATCGACGCCGAAATCGTTTTCGCCGATCGCCCGCAGTGCCTTGATGCCGGACATGCTGAACACCGCCGCGCCCAGCATGAAGTGGGCGCGCCAGAACAGCTCCAGCGGCGGAATCTCGGGTACGGCTCGATTCACCAGCAGCAGGAAGCGGCGGAACGCGCGGCCGTAGGTCTGTTCCAGGTACTTGCGCAGGTGGCCCTGGCTCTGGCTGAAGGCCAGGCCCAGCAGGCGCATGAACACCGAGAGGTCATTGCCATGCCGCGGCTTGATGGCCAGGGAGTGATCCACCAGCAGATTCAGCAGCGCCTCCAGGCTCACCTCCTCGCCGTTCTTCGGCTGCCACTGATCGAGGTCCCGCTCCAGGTTGAAGCAGAAGGGATCGAGAAAGCGCGAGAACACCGCCTGGATCAGGGCCTTCTTCGAGCCGAAGTGATAGTTGACCGCAGCCAGGTTGACCCCGGCTCGCGTGGTGATGAGTCGCAACGAGGTTTCGGCAAAGCCGCGCTCGGCGAACAGCTGCTCGGCCGCATCCAGAATGCGCTCTACGGTATCCGACTGCGCCATGACCTTCCTCGATAGATGAATTTCCGTTTGAAACATATGTTTCAAACGCTATCCAAGTCAATCGCGAGCTGGACTCGAGGGGTCTGCACAAGGGCGTGAAAGAGCCGGCGATCCACGCTCGGGAGGCAGATTGCGGTGAATCGGGCCTGTCGTCCGAAGGCCTGGGCAGCGGCCTTGCCTACCACCCGGAGTTACTGTATATAATCACAGCATCATTAGACGACGCGACGTGCATCATGCTGAAACTGACACCGCGACAAGCCGAGATCCTGGCCTTCATCAAGCGTTGCCTCGAAGCCAATGGTTTTCCGCCTACCCGCGCGGAGATCGCGCAGGAGCTTGGTTTCAAATCGCCGAACGCGGCCGAGGAGCACCTCAAGGCCCTGGCGCGCAAGGGCGCCATCGAGATGACGCCGGGCGCCTCCCGGGGCATCCGCATCCCGGGGCTGGATGCCACGCGCAAGGCCGACGAGAGCCTGCCGGTCATTGGTCGGGTCGCCGCGGGCGCGCCCATCCTCGCCGAACAGAACGTCGAAGAGAACTGCGCCATCAATCCGGCCTTCTTCCAGCCACGTGCCGACTACCTGCTCAAGGTCAAGGGCATGAGCATGAGAGACGTCGGCATCCTCGATGGCGACCTCCTGGCCGTCCATGTGACCCGCGAGGTGCACAATGGCCAGATCGTCGTGGCCCGGGTGGGCGACGAGGTCACCGTGAAGAGATTCAAGCGCTCGGGCAACCAGGTCACCCTGCTGGCAGAGAATCCCGAGTTCTCCCCTATCGAAGTCGATCTTTCTACCCAGGAATTCGCCATCGAAGGGTTAAGCGTTGGCGTCATCCGCCGTTAACGTCTAAGGCTGGCCTTCGGGCCAGCCTTTATCACGCCTTTTGCCTTACGCCGAGGTCTTGATCGGGGGTATCTGTTCGCGCTTCGTAAAGCGCTCAAGACCAGGCTGAGCACAGTGACGTCATGTATCCGTGGTACATGACGTCAAGTGGATTTGATCAAGTCGCCTCCAGGAGGTCGCCATGCAATTTCCCCTGATGTTCGATGCACCGCGCTCGTCCGTTCAGGAGCTGGATCTGGCACCCGAGCTCCTGCTGCAGGAGCTGACCGCCTTTCTGCCCAAGTCCGGCAAGCCGGCACGGGAGCTGCCGACCGCTTCGCTGCCGGACACCTTCAGCGAGATGTCCCTGCACGGTAGCCAGGAGCAGTGCCTGCAATTGCTGGCGCCCATCCTGCGCCAGCTGAGCGACAAGGACGATGCCCGCTGGCTGACGCTGGTCACGCCGCCGTCGCTGCTCAGCAACGCCTGGCTGCGCAGTACCCATCTGAATCCGGAGCGCGTGCTGCTGCTGCAGACGCCGAGCGCAGCCAAGACCCTGCAACTGGCCTGCGAGGTGTTGCGCAAGGGACAGAGTCATACGGTGATCAGCTGGCTGCACGACCTGAGCGATGCGGGCAAGCAGCAACTGGCACGCGCCGCGGCCCAAGGCAACAGCCAGAGTCTGAACGTCAGATTCGCGTAGGCAGCAGGCAGAAAGGGATATAGCGGTGGCATTCCCGCGCGGAATGCCGGATCAGGCGGAGAGTCAGTGCAGGACGCGGGGTTGATCGTCACGCTGAAGGCTGTCGCCTTCGGCCAAGCGACCCGCCATCTGCACGCCCAGGTTGAACATGGCCTTGGCCACCTCTATCTGCTGTCCATGCAGGAAATCCTTGGCATCGCTGGAAAACTCAAGGGTAACGAGGGCTTCCTCGTCGTCCGCACGGCGCAGCACGATGCGACCATCGGAGAGTTCAACGATTTCCAGGTAGGCAGTAGTCATTCAGTATCTCCACAGCTAAGCGGATAGTGTAACAGCGTGGGGTCTGAGAGGCTGACTTGCCTGAGCCTTTTTCGACGGTCTGCAAGGCCAGCATCCTGGCAGCCTTGGATGAGTTGCTGGTGGAACGGGCCTACCACTCGGTCATGGCACCGCGGAATCTGAGCGCCGTTTGCTTGAGGCTGTCGCGCCAGGCTTCCACTTCTTCAAGACCCAGTTCCGGCTCGGCCGGTTCCAGGCTGACCGCCTCGATCAAGGCCAGCGTCGGGTCCTGCTTGGGCCGTCGTGGCGCCTGGGGCGGCTGCAGCAGCCGCTGGTATTCGGCGATCAGCCGTGCCAGCCAGGTCTCCGGATTGCCAGCCAGCTCCACCAGCTCCCCCATTTCCGGACTGGGCGCCTCGTTCAAGGCTTCAGGTGAGAGCAGTACGGCGAGCGATGTGGCCTCCATGGTGGGATGGCGGTAGAAACCCGCCACCTCCTGACAGAGGCCCAGCAGGGCGCCATGCAGGTGAAACAGGCAGGCCTCGCGCTCGGCCATGATGCGGCCCTGGCTTTGTGCGGAAGGTGCCGCCTGAGCCGAGCGCCAGTTGTCCAGCGCCAGGCCGGCGAAATAGAGCTTCTGGTTGGTGCGGGTGTAACGCTCGTTGGCCATGCCCATCTCCTGGAGCCGGCTCACGCCGACCGCCTGTCTCGCGCCGGAGCCCGAGGCCCTAGCGCTTCTCTTCCACCTGCCACTTCTTGCCGTCGTAGAAGGCCTTCCAGCCGGTGGGCTTGCCCTCGACCTCGGTCTGCACGTACTGCTCTTTGGTCTTGCGGCTGAAGCGGATCACCGCCGGGCGACCCTCGGCATCCTTCACCGGGGCACTGAGCAGATAATGGTACTTGGGATCGATCTCGTCGCGATGAGGCAGCAATTCGCTGACCAACGGCGCGCGGGTCTCGCGATTCTTCGGGAAGCCGCTGGCAGCCAGGAACAGACCCGAAGCGCCGTCACGCAGCACATAGGTGTCGTCGACCTTTTCGCAACGCAGCTCCGGCATGGGCACGGCGTCCATCTTCGGCGGCGCCGGCTCACCGTTCTTGAGCAGCTTGCGGGTGTTCTTGCAGGCCGGGTTGGTACAGCCGAAGAACTTGCCGAAGCGGCCGGTCTTGAGCTGCATCTCGCTGCCGCACTTGTCGCATTCCAGCGACGGGCCTTCGTAGCCCTTGATGCGATAGCTGCCCTCCTCGATCTCGTAGCCCGGGCAGTCCGGGTTATTGCCGCAGACGTGCAGCTTGCGGTGCTCGTCGATCAGATAGGCATCCATCGCGGTGCTGCAGATCGGGCACCGGTGCTTGCCGCGCAGGACCAGGGACTCGGATTCACCCTCGTCGTCTTCGGCGATCTCGTCGCCCGGCACCAGGTTGATGGTGGCCTTGCAGCGTTCCTTGGGCGGCAGGGCGTATCCGGAGCAGCCCAGGAAGACGCCAGTGGAGGCGGTACGGATCATCATCGGCCGGCCGCAGAGCTGGCAGGGAATGTCCGTCAGGGTCGGCTGATTGGCGCGCATGCCCTTCTCGCCCGCTTCGGCGTATTCCAGCTTCTGCTTGAAATCCCCATAGAATTCGTCGAGCAGATTCTTCCAGTCCCGTTCGCCCTGGGCGACGTTGTCCAGGTTGCCTTCCATGTTGGCGGTGAAGCTGAAGTCCATCAGGTTGGCGAAGCTTTCGTTCAACCGGTCGGTAACGATGTCGCCCATCTTCTCGGCATAGAACCGGCGATTGTGCACCGTCACGTAGCCGCGATCCTGGATGGTGGAAATGATGGCGGCATAGGTCGACGGCCGGCCGATGCCGCGCTTCTCCAGTTCCTTGACCAGGCTGGCTTCGGAGAAGCGGGCCGGCGGCTTGGTGAAGTGCTGGCTCGGGTCGAGCTTGACCAGGCCGAGGTCCTCGCCCTGCTTCATCTCGGGCAGGACATCATCGTCGCCCGGCTTGCCCTGCTGCGGCAGGACCCGGGTATAGCCGTCGAACTTGAGGATACGGCCACGGGCACGCAGCTCGAAGTCACCCGCCGCGGCGGTCACCGTGGTGGACAGGTATTCGGCCGGGGGCATCTGGCAGGCTAGAAACTGGCGCCAGATCAGCTCGTACAGGCGCTCGGCATCACGCTCCATGCCCGACAGGCTGTTGGGCTTGACGTTGATGTCGGACGGGCGGATGGCCTCGTGCGCTTCCTGGGCGCCTTCGCGGCTGCCATAGACATTGGCTTTTTCCGGCAGGTACTGCTTGCCGAATTCGCTCCCGATGTAGCCGCGGGCCATGGCGATGGCATCGCCCGACAGGTTGGTCGAGTCGGTACGCATGTAGGTGATGTAGCCGGCCTCATAGAGACGCTGGGCCATCATCATGGTCTTCTTCACCCCGAAGCCCAGGCGATTGCTCGCCGCCTGCTGCAGGGTGGAGGTGATGAAGGGCGCCGAGGGCCGGCTGCTGGTCGGCTTGTCTTCGCGCTTGGCGATGCGATAGGCGGCCTTTTCCAGCTTGGTCAGGGCGGCCTTGGCCTGGGCTTCGTTCAGCGGCTTGAAGGCTTCACCCTTCTCGCGCACCACTTCGAAACGCACCTGGGCCTTTTTCGGCGTGGCCAGGTCGGCGTGGATTTCCCAGTATTCCTCGGGGACGAAGGCGCGGATCTCGCGCTCGCGCTCCACCACCAGCTTGACCGCCACCGACTGCACTCGACCGGCGGACAGGCCACGGGCGATCTTCGACCACAGCAGCGGCGAGACCATGTAGCCGACCACGCGGTCGAGGAAGCGCCGCGCCTGCTGGGCGTTGACGCGATTGATGTCCAGTTCGCCCGGCCGGGAGAAGGCCTCCTGGATGGCTTTCTTGGTGATTTCGTTGAAGACCACGCGCTTGTAGCGCGAGTCGTCGCCGCCGATGGCTTCCCGCAGGTGCCAGGCGATGGCCTCCCCTTCGCGGTCCAAGTCGGTTGCGAGATAGACGGTGTCGGCGTCCTTGGCCAGGCGGCGCAGTTCCTCGATCACCTTTTCCTTGCCGGGCAGGATTTCGTAGTGCGCCTTCCAGCCGTGTTCGGGGTCGACGCCCATGCGGGTGAAGAGCTGGCGCCGGGCCTTTTCCTTGGGTGACAGCGCGGGCGCCTCGGCGGCGGTCTTGCGCGTCTTGGCGGCGGGCTCCTTGGCGGTGCCGGCGCCGCTGGTGGGAAGGTCGCGGATATGGCCGATGCTCGACTTCACCACGTACTGGTTACCCAGATACTTGTTGATGGTCTTGGCCTTGGCCGGGGATTCCACGATGACCAGCGATTTACCCATGGGAGAGTCAGATTCCTGCTTGAAGGCGGTAAGCGAGCGAAAGGCGAGCGCCATAAAGGCGGATGGAGGACCAGATCGATTTCAGTCTGGTGCGCCGGGGGCGGTCGGCCAACGCGGCACCGCTATATATAGTGGCGATGTCGGCAAGGTCAAGGCTGCGGCGTGGCATCCAGACCCAAGGGAGCGGCTTCGACGCTGATCAGCGCGAAGCGCGGCACCTGCTCGCCATCCACCTGGACGCTCTCGCGAAACATGCTCAGGGGACGCGCCCAGAGACCATATTCACCATACAACGCCTGATAGATGACCAGCTCTTCTTCGGTCTCCGAATGCCGGGCCAGACCCAGCACCCGATACTGCTGACCCTTGTAGTGCCGGTAAAGTCCCGTCTGCAATGCCATGTTCCACCTCGAAAAAAGAAAACCGGGGCAGCCCTGGGGGCGCCCCGGTCGGATGACGCACGCTGCGGCGGATCAGCGCAGGCGTTCGAACACCGTGGTGATGCCCTGGCCAAGACCCACACACATGGTGGCCAGGCCGAAGGTGCCGTCATTCTGTTTCATGACATTTAACAGCGTGCCTGAAATTCTGGCGCCAGAGCAACCGAAGGGGTGGCCCAGGGCGATGGCGCCCCCATGCAGATTGACCTTTTCCTCCATCTTGTCGAGCACCTTGAGGTCCTTGAGCACCGGCAGGGCCTGGGCCGCGAAGGCTTCGTTGAGCTCGATGAAATCGATGTCGGCGATGGTCAGGCCGGCACGCTTGAGGGCCTTCTGCGAGGCCGGGACCGGACCGTAGCCCATGATCGCCGGATCCACCCCGGCCACGGCCATGGAGCGGATCCTGGCCAACGGCTGCAGGCCCAGGTCCTGGGCGCGCTGCGCCGACATGACCAGCATGCAGGAGGCGCCGTCGGTGATCTGCGAGGAGGTGCCGGCGGTCACGGTACCACCCTTGGGGTTGAACGCCGGCTTCAAGGCAGCCAGGCCTTCGAGGGTGGTTTCCGGACGGATGGTCTCGTCATGGCTGAAGACCTTGAGGAAGCCGTTCTCGTCGTGACCTTCCAGGGGAATGATCTCGTCCTTGAACTTGCCTTCCTGGGTGGCCTTCCAGGCCAGCTGATGGGAACGGTAGCCGAACTGGTCCTGGGCCTCGCGGGTGATGCCGTGCATCTTGCCCAGCATCTCGGCGGTGAGGCCCATCATGCCCGAGGCCTTGGCGGCGTGCAGCGACAGCTGGGGGTTCGGATCGACGCCGTGCATCATGCCGACGTGGCCCATGTGCTCCACGCCGCCGACGACGAAGACGTCGCCGTTGCCGGTCTGGATCGCCTGGGCGGCGGTGTGCAGGGCGCTCATGGAGGAGCCGCACAGCCGGCTCACTGTCTGGGCGCCGCTGGTATGGGGGATGCGGGTCAGCAGCGACGCCATGCGGGCGATGTTCCAGCCCTGCTCCAGGGTCTGGTTGACGCAGCCCCAGATCACGTCTTCCACCTCGGCCGGATTGACCTGGGGATTGCGGTCGAGGACCGCGTCGATCAGCCGCGCGGACAGGGTCTCGGCGCGGGTATTGCGGTGCATGCCACCCTTGGAACGGCCCATGGGCGTGCGGGCGAAGTCGACGATGACGACGTCTCTCGGATTCAGACTCATTTCTTTACTCCAGGCTCAACCGAAGAAGCGTTGGCCAGCGGCGGCCATTTCGCGGAGTTTGGGGGTCGGGTGGTACAGCGGCCCGAGGTCGGCGTACTGGTCGGCCATGGCGACGAATTCGGCCACGCCCAGGCTGTCGATGTAGCGCAGCGCACCGCCACGGAAGGGTGGGAAGCCGATGCCGTATATCAGGCCCATGTCGGCTTCGGCGGCGCTGTCGACGATGCCGTCTTCCAGGCAGCGCACGGCTTCCAGGCACAGCGGCACCATCATCCGCTCGACGATCTGCTCGTCGGTGAACTCAAGCTGCTCGTAGGTGACCGGTGCCAGCACCGCGGCCACGGCCGGGTCGGCGACCTTCTTCGGCTTGCCCTTCTTGTCGGTCTCGTAGACATAGAAGCCCTTGCCGTTCTTCTGGCCGAAGCGCTGGGCTTCGTAGAGGGCGTCCACCGCGGTCTTGCGGCTTTCCTTCATGCGCTCGGGGAAGCCCTCGGCCATGACGTCGCGGGCGTGGTGGGCGGTGTCCATGCCGACCACGTCCATCAGGTAGGCCGGGCCCATGGGCCAGCCGAACTTCTCCATCAGCCGGTCGACGCGCTGGAAGTCGGCGCCCTGGGCCAGCAGCGCGGCGAAGCCGCCGAAGTACGGGAAGAGGATGCGATTGACCAGGAAGCCGGGGCAGTCGTTCACCACGATGGGATTCTTGCCCATCTGGCGGGCATAGGCCACGGTGGTGGCGATGGCCCTTTCGCTGGTCTTCTCGCCGCGGATCACCTCGACCAGGGGCATCATGTGCACCGGGTTGAAGAAGTGCATGCCGCAGAAGTTTTCCGGACGCTTGAGCGCCTGGGCCAGCAGGCTGATGGAGATGGTCGAGGTGTTGGAGGTGAGGATGGCGTCCTCGCGCACCTGGCCTTCCACTTCCGCCAATACGGCCTGCTTGACCTTGGGATTCTCGACCACGGCCTCGACCACCAGGTCGACGCTCTTGAAGTCGCCATAGGACAGCGTAGGACGGATGCGATTGAGCGCCTCGGCCATCTTCGCCGGCTCCAGGCGGCCCTTCTCGACGCGCTTGTTGAGCAGCTTGCTGGCTTCGCTCAGCCCCAGTTCCAGGGCTTCGTCGCGAATGTCCTTCATCAGGATCGGGGTGCCCTTGAGCGCGGACTGGTAGGCGATGCCGCCCCCCATGATGCCGGCGCCCAGCACGCTGGTCAGCTTGACCGGCGCAGCCTGCTTCTCCAGCACCTTGGCCTTGCGCTTGAGCGCCTGGTCATTGAGGAACAGGCCGACCAGGCTGGCGGACACCGAGGTCTGGGCCATCTTGGCGAAACCGGCGCCTTCGACTTCCAGTGCTTTGTCGCGACCGTAGTTGGCGGACTTCTGGATGGCCTTGATGGCTTCCAGCGGGGCCGGATAGTGCGGGCCGGCCTGGCTCGCGACGAAACCCTTGGCCGATTCGAAGGCCATCATGGCTTCGATGGCATTGAGCTGCAGCTTTTCCAGCTTGGGCTTGCGCTTGGCGCGGTAGTCCAGCTCGCCGGCGGCGGCGCGGCGGACCAGGTCCAGCGCCGCGTCGAACAGGTGCTCGGGCGCGACCACGGCATCGGCCACGCCGACCTTGAGGGCGGTGGCGGCGTCGTTTTCCTTGCCGGACGCGATCCACTCGATGGCGTTGTCGCTGCCGATCAGGCGCGGCAGGCGAACGGTACCGCCCCAGCCCGGATAGATGCCCAACTTGACTTCCGGCAGGCCGATGCGCGCCGCGGTGCTCAGCACCCGGTAGTCGGCGGCTAGGGTCATCTCGCAACCGCCACCCAGGGCGATGCCGCCCACGGCGGCCACGGTGGGCACCGGCAGGTCTTCGAAGTCGTTGAAGATGCGGTTGATCTCGGCGATGCCGGCCTGCAGCTCTTCGGTCGGACGGCCGAACATCTCGACGAATTCGGTGATGTCGGCGCCGACGATGAAGACGTCCTTGCCGCTGGTGACGATGACGCCGCGCAGGCCGGCGTGGGCTTTCAGGGCGTCCACGGCCTGGCGAAATTCACGCAGGGTGATGGCGCTGAACTTGTTGACCGATTCGCCTTGAAGGTCGAAGCGAAGTTCGGCGATGCCGTCCTCCACGTCGCGCACCGAAAGGGCTTTGCCTTCGAAAATCATCAGCGGGTCTCCCTTGAGTCCTGGTCGCAAGGCGGGCGGCAGCTTCGGATGGAAGCCGAAAATCGCCAGCCCCGATATTGTTGTGTGGAGGGCACCGGCCGGGCCGGGGCGAAAATTCATACAACCGTTTGAACGGTTCGCACAACCTTCTGGCAAAAGCGGGCGCTTGTCAATTGGGACGCACGGGGAAAGCGCGGCCGGGGGTTCGAGTGGTGAGTGCTTGAGCTTGGCGCGCTTCTGTGCAAGATAGCCGTGGAGCTATCCCCGACTCCTGGAGTCGAAACTACAAGTGGGCAAGCGTCTGCCTGAACAGTTGCCGAGCGACAGCCGGTTCTGTCCGGCCAGCACCTGAAGCCTGCGAATCGAGCGCCAGCCACGGTATGGCCTGGCGCCCCATCATGAAGGAGAGATGTGTATGGCCTACCAACACATATTGGTTGCCGTCGACCTGACCGAAGATTGCCAACCGGTGATCCGTCGCGCCGTGGCCCTGGGTCAGTGCTGTGGCAGCAAGGTGTCCCTGGTGCATGTGGTCGAACCCATGGCCATGGCCTTTGGCGGTGATGTGCCCATGGATCTGTCGTCGCTGCAGCAGCAGCAGATCGAGCAGGCTCGCGAGCGGCTGGATGGCTTTACCACCCAGTATGCCGAGCTGGCCGGCAACTGCGTGCTGGCCTACGGACAGCCACGCCAGGAGATCCACCGCATGGCCAAGGAGCAGGGCTGCGACCTGATCGTGGTCGGCAGCCATGGTCGTCACGGTCTGGCGCTGCTGCTGGGCTCGACGTCCAACGACCTGTTGCACGGCGCGCCCTGCGATACCCTCGCGGTGGCCCTGAAGAAAGACAAGGCTTGATGCCGCGGCAGGGCTGGATCACTCCAGCTCGGCCCAGCGCTCGATGAGCCGATCCAGCTCGGCCTGCAGCGCGTCCATGCGGGCAAGCTTGGCCTGGGTGACTTCGCCCGGCAGCTGGTAGAAGCCGGGATCGGCGATGGCGGTCTGCAGGGCTTCCAGTTCGATTTCCGCGGTTTCGATGGCACCTGGCAGGGCGTCCAGCTCACGCTGCTCCTTGTAGCTGAGCTTGCGCTTGGCCGGTGCGGCTGCCGCGGCCACGGGTGCCGCAGCGGTTGCGGGCTCAGCCTTGGCAGCCGCTGGCGCCGGCTTGCTGTCCTCGCGGGTCTGCACACCCAACAGGCGCGGCGAGCCGCCCTGGCGCAACCAGTCCTGGTAGCCGCCGACGTATTCGCGTACCCGCCCTTCCCCTTCGAACACCAGGGTGCTGGTCACCACGTTGTCGAGGAAGGCCCGGTCGTGGCTGACCATCAGCACCGTGCCCTCGAAACTCAGCAGTACCTCTTCGAGCAGTTCCAGGGTCTCGACATCGAGGTCGTTGGTCGGTTCGTCCAGCACCAGCAGGTTGGCCGGCTTGCTGAACAGCTTGGCCAGCAGCAGGCGCGCCCGCTCGCCACCGGACAGCGCCTTGACCGGGGTGCGGGCACGCTGGGGGCTGAACAGGAAGTCGCCCAGGTAGCTCAGCACATGCCGATCCTGGCCGTTGATGGTGATGAATTCGCGACCCTCGGCGAGGTTGTCGATCACCGTCTTTTCCGGCTCCAGTTGCAGGCGCAGCTGGTCGAAGTAGGCGATCTCCAGCTTGGTGCCGTACTGGATCTTGCCGGTGGTCGGCTGCAGGTCACCCAGCAGCAGCTTGAGCAGGGTGGTCTTGCCGGAGCCGTTGGGGCCGAGCAGGCCGATGCGATCGCCACGCTGGATCAGCAGGGTCAGATCACGGATCAGCGGTTCGCCACCGGGGTGGGCATAGCTCATGTGCTCGGCGAGGATGACCTGCTTGCCGGACTTGTCGGCCGTTTCCAGCAGGAGGTTGGCCTTGCCCTGGCGCTCACGGCGCTCGCTGCGCTCGTTGCGCATGGCCTTGAGGGCACGGACCCGGCCTTCGTTGCGGGTACGCCGGGCCTTGATGCCCTGGCGGATCCAGACCTCTTCCTGGGCCAGGCGCTTGTCGAACAGGGCATTGGCGGTCTCTTCCGCCGCCAGCTGCTGCTCCTTGTGCACCAGGAAGCTGGCGTAGTCGCCCTGCCAGTCGATCAGGTTGCCGCGATCCAGTTCGAGGATGCGGGTGGCCAGGGCCTGGAGGAAGGCGCGGTCGTGGGTAATGAACAGCACGGCGCCGGGATAGCCGCGCAGGGCGTCTTCCAGCCAGGCGATGGCGCCGATGTCCAGGTGGTTGGTGGGTTCGTCGAGCAGCAGCAGATCCGGCTCGGCCACCAGCGCCTGGGCCAGCAGCACGCGCCGCCGCCAGCCGCCGGAGAGTTCGGCGAGGGTCTTTTCCGCCGGCAGCTGCAGCCGGCTCAGGGTGCTGTCCACCAGTTGCTGCAGGCGCCAGCCATCGCGGGCCTCCAGCTCCTGCTGGACGTGCATGAGCCGCTCCATGTCCAGTTCGCCGCTGGTGTCCTGGGTCAGGTGGTGATACTCGGCGAGCAATTCGCCGACACCGGCCAGGCCCGCGGCCACCACGTCGAACACCGAGCGGTCGTCGGCGCGGGGCAATTCCTGCGGCAATTCGCCGATCTTGATCGCCGGGGCGCGCCAGACCTCGCCGTCGTCGGCCTGCTGCTCGCCCTTGACGATGCGCAGCAGGCTGGACTTGCCGGTGCCGTTGCGGCCGATGATGCATACCCGCTCGCCCCGCTCGATCTGCCAGGACACCCCGTCCAGCAAGGGGGTGACGCCAAAGGCCAGGGATACGTTGGTGAACTTGAGCAGCGCCATGGGTTTCTCCGCGAAAAAGGCCAGCCAGTCTAGCAGAGACGCCTAGCCCGGCGCCGGTCTGCACGACCCGGCGAAACGCCCGGACCGCCCGACGGCAGGCCATGGCCGACGCTTTCGCCACCTGCCGCCGGCACGTAAGCTAGACTGCCCCGTGACGGTCGGCCGCCTGCCCTGAGCCTGGCGCGCCGCCCCCTCCGCATCCAGCTTTTACGGAATTCCCATGCGCGGTCGCCTGTTCGTCATCCTGCCCCTGCTCCTCGCTCCCCTGATCGGCTCCACCACCTCGCAAGCCGCTCCCCTGGAGCAGCAGCGGCAACTCTACGACCAGGCCAAGGCGGCGCTGGACCGTGGCGATGCCAGCGTCTACCTGGCCAATCGCGGCGAATTGCGCACCTATCCGCTGGAGCCCTACCTGGCCTACGACGAGCTGATCAAGCGCGTCCCCGGTGCCAGCGATACCGAGATCGAGGGCTTTCTCGCCGAGCACGGCGATCTGCCGCAGTCCAACTGGCTGCGCCTGCGCTGGCTGCGCAGCCTCGCCGATCGCGGCGACTGGAATCGCTTCGAGAAATACTATTCGCCGGACTTCAACTTCACCGAACTGGACTGCCTGCACGGCCAGTACCTGATCGCCCAGGGCAATGCCAGCGAGGGCTTCAAACTGGCGGAGAAGTACTGGCTGGTGGGCAAGGCCCAGCCGACCACCTGCGATGGCCTGTTCCAGGCCTGGGCAGCGCGTGGCCAGCTCACCGAGGAGCGGGTCTGGGAGCGCGCCAAGCTGGCCGCCGACAAGGGCGAATACGGCCTGGTGCGCACCCTGTCCGCCCAGTTGCCAACGCTGTCCGGCCAGGCCCAGCGGCTGATCGACGTGGCCCAGAAGCCGCAGCAGATCGCCAATGTCCAGGCCTTCGCCCCGGCCAGCGAAAGCCTCGCCGACGTGGTCGGCCTGGGCCTGCGCAAGCTGGCGCGCCAGGACCCGGAACAGGCCATGAGCCTGCTCGACGTCTACAGCCAGCGCATGCCCTTCACCCGCGATGAAAAGGTCGCCATCGCCCGCCAGATCGGCCTGACCCTGGCGAAGAACTTCGATCCGCGCGCCCTGCCGCTGATGGAGCGGTACGATCCCGAGCTGCGTGATGACGACGTCAGCGAATGGCGTGCCCGATTGCTCCTGCGCCTGGGTCGCTGGAGCGATGCCCACGCCCTGATCGAGCGTTTTCCGCCGAGCCTGGCCAAGGCCAATCGCTGGGAATACTGGCGCGCCCGCACCCTGGAGCTGATGCAGCCGCAGAGTCCGGCGGTGCTGCGCGAATACGCCGAGGTCAGTCGCGAGCGTGACTACTACGGCTTCCTTGCCGCCGATCGCAGCAAGGCGCCCTATCAGCTCAACAACAAGCCGCTGATGCTCAGCGACGCCCTCAAGCGCAAGGTGCGCAATACCCCTGGCGTGCAGCGCGCCCTGGAATTCATCGCCCGCGGAGAACCGATCAACGCCCGCCGCGAGTGGTTCTACGTCAGCCGCCACTTCAACCGCGACGAACTGGTGGCCCAGGCGCGCATGGCCTATGACATGCAATGGTATTTCCCGGCGATCCGCACCATCAGCCTGGCCAAGTACTGGGACGATCTGGACATCCGTTTCCCCATCGCCTACCGCGAAAGCTTCGTGCGCGAGGCCCAGACCCGCGGCCTGCACAGCAGCTGGGTGTTCGCCATCACCCGCCAGGAAAGCGGTTTCATGGCCGATGCGCGCTCCGGCGTGGGCGCCATGGGCCTGATGCAGCTGATGCCGGCCACCGCCAGTCATACCGCCAGCAAGTTCGCCATTCCCCTGGCCTCGCCACAACAGGCGCTGACCCCGGAAAAGAACATCCAGCTGGGCACCGCCTATCTGTCCATGGTCCATGCCCAGTTCAACGGCAACCGGGTGCTGGCCTCGGCGGCCTACAACGCCGGCCCGGGTCGGGTGAAGCGCTGGCTGACGGGCGCTCGGCACCTGGCCTTCGACGTCTGGGTGGAGACCATTCCCTTCGACGAGACGCGGCAATACGTGCAGAACGTGCTGGCCTACGCAGTGATCTACGGCCAGAAGCTCAATGCGCCGCAACCCCTGGTGGACTGGAACGAGCGCTTCTTCGACGAGACCTAAGCGCCTGCGGGCTCGCCCTGATACCACCGCAGCGGACCCGGACGCCGGTTCGTCCGCTGCACAGTGGCCGCCCAGAGCCCCTGGGCCACTGGCAGCAGCATCCCGCAAGGCCTTCGGCGCCGTGACGGCTGCGCAAAACAGCGCCACCCCCTATACTGCAGCCCCTTTTTTTCCGCTATTGAACCGGAGAAACCCATGCTCAAGCGTTCGCTGGCCCTGGCAGCAGGCCTGGCCCTGTCTCTGACTTCCCTGCTCTCCCACGCCGCCGCCGAACTGCGCGTCTCGGCCATTCCCGACGAGGCGCCCACCGAGCTGATCCGCAAGTTCAAGCCGCTGGGTGAATACCTGGAGCAGCGCCTCGGCATGCCGGTGAAATTCGTCCCGGTGTCCGACTATGCCGGCGTGGTGGAAGCCATGGCCTCGGATCGCCTGGACCTGGCCTGGTTCGGCGGCTTCACCTTCGTCCAGGCGCAGCGCAAGGCGCCGATGATCCCCCTGGTGCAGCGCGAAGAAGATCAAAAATTCACCAGCAAATTCATCACCGCCGACCCGGCCGTGAAGACCCTGCAGGACCTCAAGGGCAAGACCTTCGCCTTCGGTTCGGTCTCTTCCACCTCGGGCAGCCTGATGCCGCGCTACTTCATGCAGCAGGAGGGCATCGTCCCCGAGCAGTTCTTCTCGCGGGTGGCCTATTCCGGCGCCCATGACGCCACCGTCGCCTGGGTCGCCGCGGGCAAGGCCGATGCCGGCGTGCTCAATGCCTCGGTGTGGAAGAAGCTGGTCGACGCCGGCAAGGTCGATACCAGCAAGGTCCGGGTCATCTCCACGACCCCGACCTACTACGACTACAACTGGACGGTGCGCGGCAATCTGGATCCGCAACTGGCGGCCAAGATCAAGCAGGCCTTCCTCGACCTGGATCCGGCCAAGCCGGCCGACAAGGCGATCCTCGACCTGCAGGCGGCCAGCCGCTTCGTGCCGACCTCGCCGGACAACTACAAGAGCATCGAGGCTTCCGCCCTGGCAGCCGGCCTGCTCAAGTGAGTCTCGCCCTCAGGGGCGTGACGCTGGTACACGCCGACGGCTCGCCCGCCCTGGCCGATCTCGACCTCAGCCTGCAACAGGGTGAGCAGGTCGCCCTGATCGGCCCATCCGGGGCGGGCAAGACCAGCCTGTTGCGCCTGCTGGCCACCGGCCTGCGGCCGGTCGTGGGTCAACTGGAGCTGCTCGGCCAGGAACCCTGGAGCCTGGGCAACCGGGCGCGGCGCCAGTTGCGCGCCCGCATCGGCCTCATCCATCAGGCGCCGCCCTTGCCGGCGCGCCAGCGCGTCATCACCGCGGTACTGGCCGGACGCCTCGGCCAGTGGTCGCTGGCGCGCAGCCTGGTCAGCCTGGTGCATCCGCTGGATCGTGACGGCGCCGCCGCCGCCCTGGCGCCGCTGGATCTCGCCGATCGCCTCTATTCCTCCTGCGACCAGCTGTCCGGTGGCCAATTGCAGCGCATCGGCATCGCCCGGGCGCTCTATCAGCAACCGCAGCTGCTGCTCGCCGACGAACCCGTGTCGGCCATGGACCCGGTGCTGGCCGGCCATACCCTGGAGGTGCTGAGCGACGCAGCGGCGCGCCAGGGCAGCACCCTGGTCACCAGCCTGCACAACGTGGAGCTGGCGCTGCAGCGCTTTCCGCGCATCCTCGGCCTGCGGGCCGGTCGGCTGCTGTGGGACAAACCCGCGAGCGCCGTCACCCCGGCCGATCTCGCCGCGCTCTATGCCAACGAGGGGCTGAGCGCCACGTTGGCGCCCGCCGCCCCGGCCCCGGCCGAGACGCCGCTCGACCTGCCGCGATGCTGACGTCGCCCCGCCAGGACCCGGCCGCGCGGCCTCGTCTGCTGCTCACCCTGCTGGCGCTGCTGCTGGCCTGGCCGACGCTGCGCCTGGCGGAGTTCGATCTCTTCGGACTCTTCACCGGCGACAACGCCCGCACCATGGGCAACTTTCTCGCCGGCTTCTGGCCGCCTGCCCATGACGCCGACTTTCTCGCCGTGCTCGGGCGCGCCACCCTGGAAACCCTGGCCATCGCCACCCTGGGCATGGCCCTGGCGGCGCTGATCGCCCTGCCCGCCGCCCTGCTCGCGACTCGCGTGCTGTCGATCTCCGCCCTGCCCCGCGGCGGACGTCCAGGCCGCTTGCCGCGCCTGCTCCGCGGACTGGTCCGCGGGGTGCTGATCGTCCTGCGCAGCGTGCCGGAGATCGTCTGGGCGCTGCTGTTCGTCCGCGCCGTGGGCCTGGGTCCCACCGCCGGGGTGCTGGCCATCGCCATCACCTACGGCGGCATGCTGGGCAAGGTCTATGCGGAGATCTTCGAATCGGTCGATCCCCGCCCGGCGCGGTCCCTGCTGCTGCAGGGGGCCGGTCGCCTGCAGGCCTTCGTCTATGGCGTGCTACCCAATGCCACGGGCGAGATGATTTCCTACAGCGTCTACCGCTGGGAATGCGCCATCCGTGCCTCGGTGGTGATGGGCTTCGTCGGCGCCGGCGGTCTCGGCCAGCAGGTGGACCTGTCGCTGCGCATGTTCGCCGGTGGCGAGGTGGCCAGCCTGCTGCTGACCTTCCTGGTGCTGGTGCTCCTGGCCGATGTGCTCAGTCGCCTGCTGCGCCGGGTGGAGCGCGGTCAGGGTCGGGGCCGCGGCGCTCTGACCGTGCTGGCCATGGGCGCCGCCCTGGTGGCGTCCGCCAGCTACCTGGGCACCGCCTTCGGCGAATTGCTGAGCGCTCGCGCCCTGGCGCAGATGGGCAGCTTCCTGGCCGATTTTCTCAAGCCGGACGTCTCCCTCGCCCAGCTGTCGGCCGTGGCCCACGGCGCGGTGGAGACTCTGGCCATGTCGGCCCTGGGCACCCTGCTCGCCGGGCTGCTCGGCATCCTGCTGGCGCTGCCGGCGGCCGGTCGCCTGGGCCTGGGCGCCTTGGCGCTGGCGCGGCTGGTGCTCAATGCCCTGCGCGCCGTGCCGGAACTGGTCTGGGCGGCGCTGATGGTGCTAGCCGCCGGCCTGGGACCCAACGCCGGGACCCTGGCCCTGGCCCTGCATACCGCCGGGGTACTCGGCCGGCTGTTCGCCGAAGCCCTGGAAAACACCCCCAAGGCGCCCGCCGAGGCCATTCGCCTGGCCGGCGGTGGCGCGCTGGCGGCCTTTCTCTACGGCACCCTGCCGGCGGTCTGGCCACAGTTGCTGGCCTACGTGCTCTATCGCTGGGAAAACAACATCCGCATGGCCAGCATCCTCGGCTTCGTCGGCGCCGGCGGCCTGGGGCAGCAGCTGTACTTCAGCCTGAGCCTGTTCCAGCAGGCCCAGGCCGCCACCGTGATCCTCGGCATGCTGGTGCTGGTGCTGGGCGTGGATGGGCTGAGCAATTGGGCCCGGCAGCGCTGGGTCGTTCGTTAGAGCCTATTCAAAGGCTGCTACGCGTCGGCCAAACTGCGTTAAAAATGCCTTCGGAATGCTCATTTATCCTATATAAACTCCGCTTCCTCGGGCATTTTCGCGGGGCCGCCTAGGCCTTGTTTGCCTCTAGCTCGCGAGCCTTTGAACAGACTCTTAACGAATCTCTGGCAGCAGCAGCGCTGGCAACTGCGCCAGAAAGGCGGATTCGTCGTCGAGCTGACGCAGATCCAGCCAGAGCGCATCGGCATCGATGCGCCCCACCACCGGAATGGGTAGCTGGCGCAGGCCCTCTTCCAATTGCCGCAGGGCGCGCCCACGCAGGCGCTTGCTGACCTGGGGGCGACAGCACAGCGCCGCGCCGGGCAGGCGTGCCACCGGCTGGGCGCCACTGCCGATCATGCCCAGCGCCGGCTCCACGCTGACCGCATAGGTCGCGCCCAGCACGGCGGCGAAGGCCGGCAGCAGCCGTTCGGCCTGGGTGGTGATGGCCTCGGCCGGACGGGATAGCAGGCGCAGGCTGGGCAGCCGTTCGGCCAGTCGATCCGGATCGCGATAGAGCGCCAGGGTCGCTTCCAGGGCGGCCAGGGTCAGCTTGTCGACCCGCAACGCCCGCTTGAGCGGATTCTTCTTGATCCGCTCGATGAGGTCACGGCGACCGACGATGAGGCCGCACTGGGGGCCGCCAAGCAGCTTGTCGCCACTGAAGGTCACCAGGTCCGCGCCATCGCGCAGCGCCTGTTGCACCGTGGGCTCGGCGGGCAGCCCCCAACGGGTCAGGTCCACCAGGGTGCCGCTGCCCAGGTCTTCCAGCAGGGGGACGTCATGGGCGCGGGCAATGGCGGCCAGCTCCGCCGTGGCCACGCTGGCGGTAAAGCCCTGGACGCTGTAGTTGCTGGTGTGCACGCGCATCAGCAGCGCGGTGCGCGGGCCGATGGCGGCTTCGTAGTCGCGGGCATGGGTGCGGTTGGTGGTACCCACCTCCACCAGCTTGACCCCGGCGCGGGCCATGATATCGGGGATGCGGAAGGCACCGCCGATCTCGATCAGCTCACCGCGGGACAGCACCCCTTCCTTGCGCGCGCCTAGGGCATGCAGGGCCAGCAGAACCGCCGCGGCGTTGTTGTTGACCACCGTTACCGCCTCGGCGCCGGTGAGTTCGCGCACCAGGTCGGCGACCAGGTCGTCGCGATCACCGCGCTTGCCGGTGGCCAGGTCGAATTCCAGATTCATCGGCTGACGCGCGGCCTCGGTTACCGCGGCGATGGCCTCTTCCGCCAGCAGCGCCCGCCCCAGGTTGGTGTGCAGCACCGTGCCGGTGAGATTGAACATCCGCCGCACCCGCGGCTGGCTGTGCAACGCCAGGCGCTCGCCCAGGCGACCGGCCAGCACGCCCTCCTCCACCTCCACGGCGGTCAGGGTGCCGGCTTTCAGGGCGTCGCGCAGGTCGTCAAGCAGCGAGCGATAGCCGCCAAGGACCTGCTCGCGACCGTGGCGCTCCTCCAGCGGACGCGAAGCGGGATGGCGCAGCAGGCGGTCGATAGACGGCAGGCGAATGGCGGTCATGGGAGCCTCTTGGATCGATTCGACCCCCAGTGTAGCCCGAACCCGCGGCGGGTCGACCAGGGCGCGCCACGCTGCCGCAGGCCTGGCCCGTCCTGGCGTGGAGTGGCCCGAACCCGGACCTGGGGCGTCCGGAAATGACCCCCGGGTTCCCGGTTTGCCGCGTGCCAGAGCCCGTCCTAGGATGGTTTTCGCGGGCTTTGCCCAGGCGCCCATCGCGGTCCTGGCATGGAAAGCCCTGGCCACCGCGTCCACCTCACGACAATAACAAAGGTGCCGTCATGTCCAAGAAAACCTCCCCCTGGGCCAGCGATGGCCTGCTCGACAACAGCGACATCGTCAGCCTCGGCAACTTCACCTACCTGCACACGCTGAAGAGCGCCGCGGTCACGCCGCTGGCGCAGACCAGCTCGGCCAGCACCCCCACCGTCAGCGAATTCCTCAACGGCGCCATCAGCGAGTACGTGCTGGGTGGCACGCCCGACGGCATGCGGCCGTTCCTGGTCGATGGCCAGCAGCTGACGCTGCACAACTCGCTCAACGGCGCGACGGCCCACACCTGGATCACCGCCGAGAACCAGGTGCTCATCAGCTATGCCGGCACCACTAGAGGCGAGAATCTGCTGATCGACCCCCTGTCCACCGCCGGTGGTCTGCTGAGCGATCTGCAGATCCTCGGCCAGCAGGTCTCCAGCGCCCAGCGGCAGTCGCTGGACTTCGCCCACCAGGTGATCGAGGCGGCGGCCAAGCAGGGCTATGGCACCCAGGACATCTTCGTCACCGGCCACTCCCTGGGTGGCATCTCGGCGGCCTACGTCGCCCAGCAGACCGGTCTCGGCGGCATCAGCTTCGAGGCCTCGGGCATTCCCCGCGATGCGCACGCGGCGGGTCACGGAGGCAACTTCGTCAATGTGGTCACCCTCGGCGATCCGGTGGCCAACTACAGCTCCGACATCCGTGGCGAGCAGCCCTTCGCGCCCAGCTTCGTCAGCCAGGCCGAGGGCGGCGGCAGCCTGCCGCACTATGGTTCGCTGTTCCTGATCGGCGCCCAGGCTGACCAGCACGACCTGACCCAGGCGGCAGCCAAGGTCGGCCACCTGTTCAGCGGCGACAACGGTGGCCAGGTCAATCCGCTGGGGGCCGCCCTGCATCCAGTCAGCGTGGCCGCCGGGATCGCCGAAGCGGCGCGCCTGATCGCCGAATTCCATCTGCCGGCCGCCGAATACACCAACCTCGGGGTGACCCCTACCGGGGGTTTTCTCGACACCCTACCCGCGCAGATCGGTACGGCCCATGGCCCGGTGCTGATGGTCGGCAACTACAGCGTGGCGGAGTTGCAGGCCTTCGCCGAGACCCACGCGACCTTCGGCTGAGAGCCGCTTATAAAACTACTGCGCGTCCGCCATACAGGCACGTGCGGTGCTCGGAATCCTCATGTACTACTCTCGTACACTCCGGTTCCTGCGCGCCGCACACACCTGTCTGACAACCGCTCGCGACGTTTTATAACCGACTCACGCTTTTGCGGCGGCCTTGTTTCGCCGCCGCGAGAGAACTCCCCCCTGCCGTTCGGGTCTGCCCTCCTATCGTCCGGGATCCCGAGGGTCCCGCCCGCCTTAGTCCAGGAGAGCACCATGACCGCAGACGGTCCCCAGCGCATGACCGATGAAGAAGCCCAGGAATTCGCCACCGAGGTGTTCAACCTCGCGCGCACCGGCAATGCCGAGGTGCTGGCCCTGGTGCTGGAGAAGGGGCTGACGCCTAATCTGCGCAACCACAAGGGCGACAGCCTGCTGATGCTGGCCAGCTACCACGGCCACCTGGAGGCCAGTCGCGTCCTGCTGGAGCACCGGGCCGATTCAAATCTGGCCAACGACATGGGCCAGTCGCCCCTGGCCGGCGCGGCCTTCAAGAACAACCTGCCGATGGCCGAACTGCTGCTGGAGCACGGCGCCGCCGTGGAGGGCGCCATGCCCGACGGCAAGACCGCGCTGATGATGGCGGCCATGTTCAATCATGTGCAGATGGTGGAACTGCTGGTCGCCCGCGGCGCCGACCCCAAGGCCCGGGATGCCGCCGGCAACACGGCGCTGAGCGTGGCCCGCGCCATGGGCGCCAAGGATACCCCCGCCGTGCTGGAGCGACTGGGCGGCGTCTGATAAGAGCCTATTCAAAGGCTCGCGAGCTAGAGACAAACAAGGCCTAGGCGGCCCCGCGAAAATGCCTGAGGAAGCGGATCGGACTCGCGCTCGACCGGGCTCGCGTGCGAGTTTACGAGTGGTAAATGAGCATTGCGACGGGACCGCCCAGGCGGGGCTGGCCTTCCAGGGCATTTTCAACGCCGTTTGGCCGACGCGCAGCAGGCTTTGAACAGGCTCTTAGCGCTTCTGGTAGCGATAGAACAGGTTGGGCTCGCTGACCACATAGAGGTTGCCGGCGGTATCCAGGGTGACGCCTTCGGGCTGGCGGATCCGCCGTGACAGGCCACCAAAGGGCGCCGCCAGGGAACGGGTATCCAGGGTATGGCCCTGGTCGTCGAGTTCGATCAGCACCCGCGATTCGTCGCTGAGCAGCAGCAGGTGGCCGGTGCGGCGATCGACATGGACCGCGGACAGGTCACCGGTGCTGGGCGCCTGGTCCAGCCAGGCCTGGCGATCAATGATGCGCAGGGCGAAGTCGCCGTCGAAGCTCCTGAGCAGGCCACGGATTTCATAGAGCTTGCGCGGCGAGTGCTCCTTGACCACGAACAGGCGATCGCGGGCGGCATCGTAGTCCAGCCCCTCGAAGCCCTGGTTGGCGCGGGGGAAGAGATCCAGGGTCAGGCTGCGATAGTCCTTGCGGCGGAGCACGTCGTCGCCCTCGGGGATGCCTACCAGGGTCAGGGCGTTGGCGCCCTCTTCCGCCAGCAGCAGGCGGTCGTCTCCCAGATAGGTCACGCCTTCGACGTCGTCGAAGCCCTCCAGGCGATGGCGTTGCAGCAGCTCGCCGTCCCGGCTCAGGGCCAGCAACTCCGGCGGATTGTTGACCACCGCCCAGAGGCGATCCCGCTCCGGGTCATAGCTGAGGTCGGACAGATTCTCGCTGACGCCGGCCACCGGCTTGGCTTCCACCGCCACCCGGTAGCGACCGAGCTCCAGGGAGGTTCGGGGTTCGCTCTGCCACTGCTGGCCGAGCCAGAACAGCAATTGACTATCCAGATGGCTGCTGCGCAGACCCTGGGTCACTCCCAGTGCCAGCAGCAGCGCCAGGGCCAGCAGCCAGCCGGTCCGCCCAATCCTGATCCGTCGTACCCACGCCGTCATCGCCTTGCCCCGTCATTGTTGTACGGGGCGGAGTATCCGGGGCTGTCTTTATGGTTGTGTGACAGTCCTAGCGCCGGGGCTGAACGGGGTTACCCTCCCAGCGCGAGCGACCCGGCAAGGTTTCGCCCTTCATGACCAGCGACAGCGGACCCAGCTCCACGTCGTCGCCGACGCGGGCGCCATAGAGCACCACGCTGCGCGGCCCCAGGTTGACCCCGGCTCCCAGCTCGACTTCGCCCACCTTCATCACCCGGTCTTCGAACAGGTGGGTCTGGGGCCCGGCCAATGCATTGAGTTCGCCATGGTCACCGAGGCGCACGCAGTCGAATTCGGTGAGGTCGGTGGTATCCAGGTAGGTGCCGCGCCCCAGGCGGGCGCCGAGCAGGCGCAGCGCCAGCGGCAGCCAGGGCGTACCGCGCAGGGTGCCGAGCAGATTGGGCACCGCCAGGGTTTCGTAGAGGCTGGTGATGGCTTCGCTGCGCCAGACGAAGAAGGTCCACATGGGCGCCGAGCGCGGGCGATAACGACCGACCACCAGCCACTTGAGCCCCAGCACCACCCCGAAGCTGGCAAGGGCGAAGGCGCTGCCGGCCAGCAGGGTCTCGCCGAGCAGTGGCAGCCAGGCGCCGGCCTGCCACAGCGGCACCAGGGCTTCGGCGATGGCGCAGCCGGCGGCGACGGTGAAGCCGGTGGGCAGCACGATGCGCAGGGCCTCGATCAGGCCACGCGCCACCCGGCGCCAGGGTGCCGGGCGGAAGGTCAGGCTTTCCGGGTAGCCGGTCAGGGTCTCCCGCGCCGGCAGCCGGACCGCCGGCGAGCCGAGCCAGGTTTCGCCCTGGCGCAGGGGCACGCCTTCGTCGAGCCGACCCAGGACACCGATCAGGGCGTCTTCGGGGAGGTGGCAGCCGTCGGCGACATAGGCGCCGTTGCCGACGAAACTGCGGCGGGCGATGGAGGTGCGCCTGAGGGTCATCCAGCCCTGGGCGACCTGTTCGTCACCGAGCATCACGGCATCGGCGATAAAGGTCTCGGCGCCCAGCTCGAGCAGCGAGGAGACCGGGCCCTGGGCGGTGGAAATCTCGGCATCACGTCCGACCCGGGCACCCAGCAGGCGATACCAGAGCGCCGAATAGACCGTGGCATAGAGGCCCTGCAGGCTTTGCAGCGCCGACTCCTGGATCAGGTTGGCCAGCCACTTGCGCCAGTAGAAGAGGCTGTCGACCGACCACTGGCCTTCGTCCAGGCGCGGCAGGATCAGCCGGCGCGCCAGGGCGCAGCCGAGCAGGGTCAGGGCAACGCTGACCACGCCCAGTGGTAGTGCCAGCACCCCGTATTGCAGGGCATCGAGCAGCAGCGAAGAGGTGTGCCACCAAGGCAGTCCACCAAGGCTTTCCAGTTCGTCGATCAGCAGCGCCAGGGGAAACAGCGGCATGAAGAACAGCACCGAGACCACCAGGCCACTGAGGGCATAGAGCCCTTTCAGCACGGCACGCTGGGCACGGGACACCGGGGCCGGCGGCAGGACGCGGGCACTGGCGGCACCCTGGTCATGGGCCGGCGCACCGCCCCAGTTGCGTCCGGCCGGGATGCGCTGACCGCTGCGCAGGGCGGATTGGGCCTGCAGGCGTGCGCCGTCACCAAGGGCGGTGTCACCTTCGAGGATGGCATAGGAGCCGACCTGGGCTTCGCGACCCAGGGTCACGGCGCCGAGCAGCAGTTCGCCGCGCAGTACCCGGGCGTTTTCGAAGTTGACGCCGTTGCCCAGGCTGGCGCCCTGCCCCAGGGTCAGCAACTCGGGTACGCGCAAGGTCAGGGTGCCGACGAAGGCCTCGGCCCCGACCTGGGCGCCCAGCAGCCGTAGCCAGCCACGGGCCAGCGGCGAACCGCTGAGCAGATAGGCCGGCGCCAGGGCGAGGAAGCGCTCCCCCAGCCACCAGCGGTAGTAGGTCAGGCCCCAGAGCGGATAGCGACCGGGCTGCAGGCGGCCGGTGAGGCGCTTGCCCAGCAGGGCCACGGCGAATTCCAGGCCGATGGCCAGGACGAACAGACTCAGGGCGGTCAGCATCGCCAGGGGCAGCGCGGTACCGGAATGGATCAGCAGCGGGAAGGCCAAGAAGGGCGCCAGCCAGCGGCCCAGGCGCAGGGTCAGGAGTGGCGGCAGGACCACCGCCTGGGCCAGGCCACAGCGCCAGCGCCGCCAGCGGCTGGGCGGCGCCCAGGCCTCGGTGGCCGTCGTTGCGCCTGCCTCGGCGGCGTCGGCCTCCAGGGCCTCGGCGATGGCGCCCAGGGTGCGGCCGGCATAGACCGCCTTGACCGTGGCGCTGGCATAGCGCGGGTCCTGGCGCAGGCGCGAGACCAGGCGGGCGGCAAACAGCGAGTGCCCGCCCAGGTCGTCGAAGAAATCCATCTCGGCGTGCAGGGGCTGACCGGGAAACAGTTCGGCGGTGGCCGCCAGCAGCGCACCCAGGGTGCCACTGGCCGGAGTGACCGGCGCCACCACGGCAATGGCCAGGGGCCGGGCTCGCAGTTGCTTGCGGTCGATCTTGCCGGAGTTCAGCCGCGGCATCTCGCCGAGCCACTCGAAGCGGCTGGGCACCATGTACAGCGCCAGGCAGCCGGCCAGCTCGGTCCGCAGCAGGTCGCTGCGCGGCAGCGGACCGCCATCGCCGACCAGGAAGGCCACCAGTTGCTCCACGCCGCCCTCTTCGCGCAGCACCACGGCCACGGTCCCGACGCCGGGTTGCCGCGCCAGGGTGGCTTCGATCTCGCCCAGCTCGACCCGATAGCCGCGGATCTTGACCTGGTCGTCGACGCGGCCCAGGCAGTGCACCTGGCCGTGTTCGTCGACCCGTGCCAGATCGCCGGTGCGATAGAGCTTGAGGTCGTGGCTGCCGGTGCTCCAGGGATTGGGCAGGAATTTCTCGGCGGTCAGTTCCGGCCGCCCGAGGTAGCCATCGGCCACGCCCGGACCGGTGATGCAGAGTTCGCCCACCTGATCGCGCGGCAGCAGCGCCAGCGGCTGGCTGGCATCGGCATGCACCACCAGCAGGCTGTAGTTGGGCAGCGGCCGGCCAATGGTCACCGGCTCGCCCGGTTGCAGGTGCGCCAGACTCGCCGAGACAGTGGCCTCGCTCGGGCCATAGGTATTGAACAGCCGCCGCTGCGGCCGACTCCAGCGCGCCACCAGGGGTTCGGGGCACATCTCGCCGCCGAGGTTGATCAGGCGCAGGCTGGGGACGTCTTCCGGCAACAGCGCCAGCAGGGTCGGTACCACGTGCAGCACGCTGATGCGATTGGCGGTCAGGGCGCGGGCCAGGGCCTCGGGGTCGGCGGTGATCTCGCGCGGTGCCAGCCAGAGGGTGGCGCCCACCAGGTAGCTGATCCAGATCTCTTCGAAGGACATGTCGAAGGCCACCGAGAAACCCTGATAGACCCGATCGCCGGCCTCTATGCCGAGCAGCGAATTCTCGCTACGCAGGAAGTGGCAGATGCTGTCCTGACGAATGCCGATGCCCTTGGGCTTGCCGGTGGAGCCGGAGGTGTAGATCAGGTAGGCCAGGTGGTCCGGGGAGACCTGGCCACGCCGGCGCAGGGTCTCGCCCTGAGCCAAGGCGACGCCCAGCTCGTCGGGGGTCCAGCAGCCAAGCCCGGGGCGCGCCAGCAGATCGGCGAAGGGCGCCCCGGTGATCACGCCTACCGCCTGGGCGTCTTCCAGGCACAGGGCCACGCGGTCGGCCGGGGTTTCGGCATCGCAGGGCAGCCAGGCGGCGCCGGTCTTGGCGATGGCCAGCTGCATCACCAGCAGCTCGATGCCGCGCGGCAGCCAGAGGCCGACCACGCGGCCGGGCCCGGCGCCGGCGGCCAGCAGCCGCGAGGCGGCGCGGTCGGCCCAGGCGTTCAGTTCGCCGTAGCTCAGGCTGCGCTCGCCTTCGAGCAGGGCGGGTCGCTCCGGCGCCCGCGCCGCGGTGGCCTCGAACAGATCGGCGAGGACTTCATCGCGGCACAGATCGGGGCGGATGGGGCCTTCGACCAGACTGAGGGAGAGTTCGGCAAGCGCTTCCATGGGGGACAGCCTCTAGGTGTTTAGCGCAGTTTGTATCTCCCGGGTTACGCGCTCCTTAAGGGGCGCTTAGGGTTTGCTTAAGGCTGGCGGACCCTCGCGCCGGGGGCGCCGGAATGGCTCTAGGCTGTGGCCTCCGCGAGACTCGCCACTGATCGGGGATGGACGGCGGGTCGCTGGCGAGGCCAAAAAAAACGCCTCCCGAAGGAGGCGTTTTCCGTCACCGCATGGCGATCAGCGCAGATCGAAACGATCCAGCTCCATCACCTTGGTCCAGACCTTGACGAAGTCCTTGACGAACTTCTCCTGGGCGTCGGCACTGCCGTAGACCTCGCTCAGGGCGCGCAGCTGGGCGTGGGAGCCGAACACCAGATCGACCCGGGTACCGGTCCACTTCACGGCACCGGTCTTGCGATCGCGACCTTCGAAGGTGGCCTTGTCCGGACCGGTGGCCTTCCATTCGGTGGCCATGTCCAGCAGGTTGACGAAGAAGTCGTTGGTCAGGCTCTGCGGCCGCTGGGTGAAGACACCGTGCTTGGCGCCGCCGACGTTGATGTCCAGCACGCGCAGGCCACCCAGCAGCACCGTCAGTTCCGGCGCGGTCAGATTCAGCAGATGCGCCTTGTCCACCAGCAGGAATTCCGGCTTGACCTTGAACTCCCCGCCCACGTAGTTGCGGAAGCCATCGGCCCAGGGCTCCAGGTGCCCGAAGGATTGCACATCGGTCTGTTCCTGGGAGGCATCCACGCGACCCGGGGTAAAGGGCACGCTGATCGAATGGCCCGCCGCCTGGGCGGCCTTTTCCACCCCGACGCTACCGGCCAGCACGATCAGGTCGGCGATGGACACCTGCTTGCCCTGCCCTTGGAAGTCGCGCTGGATACCCTCCAGCACCCCCAGCACCTTGGCCAGTTGCGCCGGCTGGTTGACCTCCCAGTCCTTTTGCGGCGCCAGGCGCAGACGGCCGCCATTGGCCCCGCCGCGCTTGTCGGAACCGCGGAAGGTGGAGGCAGCCGCCCAGGCGGTGCCGACCAGTTCGGACACGCTCAGGCCGGACGCGGCCAGTTTGTCCTTGAGCACCTTGACCTCGGCCTCGCCCAGGGGCGCGCCTGCGGCCTTGGGCAGCGGGTCTTGCCACAGCAGTTCTTCGGCCGGGGTTTCCGGGCCGAGGTAGCGGGCCAGGGGCCCCATGTCCCTGTGGGTCAGCTTGAACCAGGCACGGGCGAAGGCATCGGCCAGCTGGTCCGGATTTTCCAGGAAGCGGCGGGAGATCTTCTCGTAGGCCGGATCGAAGCGCAGTGCCAGGTCCGAGGTGAGCATGGTCGGCTGGTGACGCTTGGTGGGATCGTGGGCATCGGGCACGGCATTGGCACCGGCGCCGTCCTTCGGTCGCCACTGGTGGGCGCCGGCCGGACTCTTGAACAGCTCCCACTCGAACTTGAACATGTTCTCGAAGTACTCGTTGCTCCAGCGGGTAGGCGTGGAGGTCCAGGTCACTTCGAGGCCGCTGGTGATGGTGTCGGCGCCCTTGCCGGTGCCATAGCTGTTGTGCCAGCCGAGGCCCTGCTGTTCCAGGTCGGCCGCTTCCGGCTCGGCACCGACGCTGGTGGCGGGCCCGGCACCATGGGTCTTGCCGAAGGCGTGGCCGCCGGCGATGAGGGCGACGGTTTCCTCATCGTTCATGGCCATGCGGCCAAAGGTTTCGCGGATGTCGTGGGCCGAGGCCACCGGATCGGGATTGCCGTCCGGGCCTTCGGGGTTCACGTAGATCAGGCCCATCTGCACCGCGCCCAGGGGATTTTCCAGGGTGCGCTGCGGATTGTCGTTGCGACTGTGCTCAACCGGATGCTGCTCGGGCTGGGCGGTCAGCACACCGTCACCGGGCTGCTCCATCTTCTTGTGGGCGCCGTAGCGGACGTCGCCACCCAGCCAGACGGTTTCCGAACCCCAGAACACCGCATCGTCCGGTTCCCAGACGTCCTGGCGCCCGCCGGAGAAGCCGAAGGTCTTGAAGCCCATGGATTCCAGGGCAACGTTGCCGGTGAGGACGATGAGGTCGGCCCAGGAGATCTTGCGGCCGTACTTCTGCTTGACCGGCCAGATCAGCCGGCGCGCCTTGTCCAGGCTGACGTTGTCCGGCCAGCTGTTGAGCGGCGCGAAGCGCTGCTGACCCTGACCGGCGCCGCCACGGCCATCACCGACGCGATAGGTGCCGGCGCTGTGCCAGGCCATGCGCACGAACAGCGGGCCGTAGTGGCCGAAGTCGGCCGGCCACCAGTCCTGGGAATCGGTCATCACGGCGCGCAGGTCGGCCTTTACCGCTTCGAGGTCCAGGCTCTTGAATTCGGTGGCGTAGTCGAACTCTTCGCCCATGGGATCGGAGAGCGAGGAATGCTGGTGCAGGAAGTTGAGATTGAGCTGGTTCGGCCACCAATCCTTGTTGGTGGTACCGCCGCCGGCGGCGTGATTGAACGGGCACTTGGATTCGGTCGACATCTTCTTGGCTACCTCAGGGTCTTGTTCATCCGGTTGTCAGCCGCGACAGCAGCACGGCCTGCAGAAGGCGTGGTTCCGGTCGCGTCGGCCTAGGGGCTCGACAGGCGCCGAAGCCGGCATCGAGCCGGCTCCGGGTAGAGCCCCACCATGGGCGAAGCGGACGTTGCGGTCATTGTTATCCCCTCATCAGATGGGCACACCGACGAATCGGCGCAATCTCCATACTAGACGGCTTCGCCGCCCGGCGTGATAGAAGGTTTTGTGCCCTGCGATAGACTGGCTCTGCAAGATGACCCGGAGGTGACAGGGCATCCTCGAGCGACTCTTGGCGCGATAAGCAACGTTGGCGACCGCTTCGCCGAGGTTCGCGCGGCTTGGCTTCACGAAGCGCAACCGGGGAGCGCGCGCCTACAGAGGCCCGGGCGGAGCAGACCGCCATATGCGGAAACAGATGCAGCGACCGCCCTGCCCCGAGCGGTCGCCCTGCCCGGTCTAGCCCGGGGCGAACAGCAGATTGGGCGCGTGGCGCTCGTAACCCTTTTCTGCCAGGCGCACGTCCAGCGCCAGGCTGGCGAGATCGGCGGACAGGGGTTCGCTGCGGGCGTCATGGTCGCGATAGAGGTGCTTGAGGTAGGTCTTGCAATGGGCACAGGTCTCGGCGCGCAACGGGGCCTTCTGGGCGTTGGCGTCGTCGGTGCTCAGGGAGTAGTAGCCCAGGCCCTTGCCAGTCTCGCAGTGGCTGCACTTGACCCGCACGAAGTGCCACTCGCAGGCGCACAGCGAGCAGGTGAGATACCGCAGGCCATTGGCCTTGCCCAGGTGATGGATGATGCCGGCCATGGGCGGCGCACCGCAGCAGGGGCAGGACGTCTGGCTACCCTGTTCGCGCAGGGCGGTGAAGTCACTGCGCTGCAGCCAGTGGGTCCAGGCCACCTGCAGGGCGGCGCCGAGAAAGGGCACCACGCCAGCGGGCACCAGCTCGTAGCTGCCGGCCAGCAGGGCGATGGCCCAGGCCTTGCGCTGGCCAGCATCGGCCTGGCGCAATTCGTCCAGGGCGGCCTGCACCGGCGCCTGCGCGAGCGTGAGGGTCTCCAGCAGGGCATCCAGCGCGGGCAACCAGTCGCCTTCGCGGACCAGGGTGTCGTAACCCAGGGGTGGCAGACCATGCTGCAGACTCTGGGCGCTGCGCGCCTCGTCCAGCGGCAGGGGGGCGAGGCGGTCGAAGACCCCTTGCTGGGCTTCGCAAAGCTCGGCCATCAGCAGCAGGTAGTCACTCAGCGCATTGCCGGCGGCCAGCAGGCGCAGGCGGTCGGCGCGATAGCCGAACAGCTCGCCACCGGGCAGCAGGATGAAATCGGGATTGACGGCCGCGGCTTCGATTTCGCCGGGCTCGAGGATCTGGCCCGCCATGGCAGGGCTCCTTAGCAGAACGGTGGAAGATAGAGGATTCAGGATAGCGGGCGGGTCGGGAGGTTGGGCTCCGCTGCCCTCACCCCACCCCCTCTCACGGAGGGAGAGGGTGTCAGATCGGTGCGCGGGAGAAAGCCCGCGCCCCTCATCCGTAGGTTGGGTTGAGCGCAGCGAAGCCCAACAGCAGAGACACCTCACTTCTTCTCGCGGGTGACCTTCTCGTACCACAGCGAGTGGTGCTTCTTGGCCCAGGCCCGGCTCACCCAGCCGGTCATCATCGCGGTCACCGAACCCTTGATCCAGATCCCGGCATAGATGTGCACGATGATCGACAGCACCAGCACGAAGGCGGCGACGGCATGGGCCAGGGCGCCCAGGCGGATCACCGGGATGGGGAACAGGTGGGCGAAGTACTGCCGCCAGATGACCACGCCGCTGACCAGCAGGACCAGCATGCAGGCCAGCAGTACCCAGAACAGGATCTTCTGCCCGGGGTTGTACTTGTCGATCGGCGGCAGCTTCTCCTCGCGGTTGTTCAGCACGTCGTTGATCTGCTTGAGCCACTGGGCGTCTTCGCGACCGATCTTGTTGTGCCGCCAGAAGCGGATCACCAGGAAGGCGAAGAACACGAACATCGCCACGCCCATGAAGGGATGCAGGATGCGCGTCCAGGTGCCGCCGCCGAACAGGTTCGACAGGGGAAACAGCGCCGGGTGGAACAGCGCCAGCCCCGACAGCCCGGCCATGAAGAACAGGATCGCCACGATCCAGTGGTTGGTCCGCTCGTTGGCGTTGTAACGCTGGATTTCAGGTTTCATCTCGATCTCCCAGGACGCCCCCGGCCAAACCGGGGGCGTGCCCCTGCTAGGGCTGCTTGTCGTGCGGATCGAAGATCTGCACGGACGGACTCAGCTGCTTGACCTCGCCCCTGGGCGCATCGCCCTCGTGACGGGGCGGCGCCTCGACCACTTCGTCGTCGTCATCGGTCCGGTTGGGGCCGACACGCACGTAGTGGAAGAAACCGGCCAGCACCGCCGCGCCCATGGCGAACAGCGCCAGGGGTTTGGTGAAGCCCTTCCACAGGCCCACGGTGGGGCTGATGGTGGGATCCTTGGGCAGGTGGTTGTACAGCTGCGGCTGGTCGGCATGGTGCAGCACGTACATGACGTGGGTGCCCCCTACCCCAACCGGGTCGTACAGGCCGGCATTCTCGTAGCCGCGGCTCTTGAGATCGACGATGCGCTCGGCGGCGTGCTCCTTCATGGCGTCCTTGGTGCCGAACACGATGGCGCCGGTCGGGCAGGTCTTCACGCAGGCCGGCTCCAGGCCGACCCCGACCCGGTCCGAACACAGGGAGCACTTGTAGGCCTTGTTGTCCTTCTTCGAGATCCGCGGGATGTCGAAGGGGCAACCGGCGATGCAGTAGCCGCAACCGATGCAGTGGTCCTGGTTGAAGTCGACGATGCCGTTGGCGTACTTGACGATGGCCCCCGGACTCGGACAGGCCTTCAGGCAACCCGGCTCGGCGCAGTGCATGCAGCCGTCCTTGCGGATCAGCCACTCCAGCTTGCCGGCCTCGTCCTCGTGCTCGGTGAAACGCATCAGCGTCCAGGAGTCCGCGGTGAGGTCCGCCGGGTTGTCGTAGGTGCCGTGGGTGTGGCCCACCTCGTCGCGCAACTCGTTCCATTCCGAACAGGCGACCTGGCAGGCCTTGCAGCCGATGCACTTGGACACATCGATCAGCTTGGCCACTTCCGCCTGGGTGCGCACCGACGTATAGGTCGTGGTGGTCGCGGAGCGGGCGTAGATATCTTGGCTGGCCATCACGCTTTCTCCACGTTGACGAGGAACGACTTGAACTCGGGCGTCTGGGTATTCCCGTCACCCACGAAGGGGGTCAGGGTGTTGGCCAGGTAACCCATCCGCGCCACACCGGAGAAACCCCAGTGGATGGGGATGCCGACGTGGTGCACCGTCTCGCCGTTGACCTGCAGCGGACGGATCCGCTTGGTCACTACCGCCTTGCAGACGATGTGGCCGCGCTTGGAGGTGACGCGCACGAGATCACCCGCGGCGATGCCCTTCTGCTTGGCCAGCACCTCGCCGATCTCGACGAACTGCTCCGGCTGGATGATGGCGTTGAGGCGGCAGTGCTTGCTCCAGTAGTGGAAGTGCTCGGTCAGGCGGTAGGTGGTGGCCGCATAGGGGAAGTCCTTGCGATCGCCGAAGTCCGCCCAGTCGTCCTTGAGCACCCGCGCCGCCGGGCTGTTGAGCGCCTTGCGGTTGTTGGGATGCAGCGGGTTGACGCCGATGGGCGTCTCGAACGGCTCGTAATGCTCCGGGAAGGGCCCTTCGGCCATCTTGTCCAGGGCGAAGAAGCGCGCCACCCCTTCGGGATTCATGATGAAGGGACTCATGCCGTCGGCCGGCTTGGCGTCGATCTTGTAGTCGGGCACGTCGGTGCCGCCCCACTTCTGCGCCTTGTCGTTCCACCACACCAGCTTCTTGCTCGGGTCCCAGGGCTTGCCGCTGAGATCCGAGGAGGCGCGGTTGTAGAGGATGCGTCTGTTGTTCGGCCACGACCAGGCCCAGCCCAGGGTCTGCCCCATGTGGAACGGATCGCTGTTGTCGCGCCGCGCCATCTGGTTGCCCTGCTCGGTCCAGGCGCCGCAGAAGATCCAGCAACCCGACGCCGTGCTGCCGTCGTCCATCAACTGGCCGAAGCCGGCGAGCTGCTGACCGGCCTTGGCCGAGACCGCGCCCTTGGCGTCCAGCACATCGGTGACGGCATAGCCGTTGAACTCCTTGGCGAGTTCTTCCGGCGCCGGCTCCTCGGGCTTGGCGTAGGGCCAGGACAGCCCCAGGATCGGATCGGGGAAGGCCCCGCCTTCCTTCGCATAGGCCTCGCGCAGCTTGAGGAACAGCTCGGACATGATGGCGATGTCGCTACGCCCTTCCCCGGGTGCCTCGGCGCCCTTGAAGTGCCACTGCAGCCAGCGGCTGGAGTTGACCAGGGAGCCGTCTTCCTCGGCGAAGCAGGTGGTGGGCAGGCGGAACACCTCGGTCTGGATTTCCGCGGTGTTCACATCATTGTGATCGCCGTGGTTGCGCCAGAACTCGGAGGTCTCGGTGGCTAGCGGGTCCATGATCACCAGCCACTTGAGCTTGGACAGCCCGCGCATCACCTTGGCCTTGTTGGGGAAGGCGGCGATGGGGTTGAAGCCCTGGCAGACATAGCCGTTGACCTGGCCCTTGCCCATCATGTCGAAGTAGCGCAGGACGTCATAGCCGGCACCGGTGACGTCGACCTTGGGCAACCAGTGGTAGCACCAGTCGTTGTCCTTGGTGGCCTTGTCGCCGTACCAGGCCTTCATCAGGCTGACGTGGAACTTGCCGTAGTTCTGCCAGTAGCTCATCTGTCCCGGGCGCAGCGGCTTGCTGGCGCGGCGGGCAATGAAGGCGTTGTAATCCTGCTCGCCGTCGCCACCGATGGTCAGGTAGCCGGGCAGCTGGATCGACAGCAGGCCCAGGTCGGTGAGGCCCTGGATGTTGGAGTGACCGCGCAGGGCGTTCATGCCGCCACCCGGCAGGCCGATGTTGCCCAGCAGCAGCTGAACCATGGCGCCGCAGCGGATGATCTGCGCCCCGATGGAGTGCTGGGTCCAGCCCAGAGCATAGAGGATGGTCATGACGCGACCGGGCGCCGAGGTCTCAGCGATTTCGGCCCAGACCTTCTGGATCGCGTCGGTCGGCGTGCCACAGGTCTGGCTGGCCACTTCCAGGGTGTAGCGGCTGTAGTGCTGCTTCATCAGCTGGAAGACGCAGCGCGGATCCTGCAGGGTCGGATCGATCTTGACGAAGCCGTCGTCGCCGATCTGATAGCCCCAGTTCACCTTGTCGGTGTAGGTCCGTTTCTCGGCGTCGTAGCCGTTGTACAGGCCGTCCTCGAAGGTAAAGCCTTCCTTCACCAGGAAGCCGGCGTCGGTGTAGTTGCGGACGTACTCCTGCTGGATCTTGTCGTGGGTGATCAGGTAATTGATCAGCCCGCCGAGGAAGGCGATGTCGCTGCCGGTGCGGATCGGCGCATAGTAATCCGCCACCGAGGCGGAACGGGTGAAACGCGGATCGACCACGATCAGCCGGGCGTTGTTGTGCGCCTTGGCCTCGGTGACCCATTTGAAGCCGCACGGATGGGCTTCAGCGGCATTGCCGCCCATGATGAGGACGAGATTGGCGTTCTTGATGTCGCTCCAATGATTCGTCATCGCACCACGGCCAAACGTCGGGGCAAGACCTGCCACCGTCGGGCCGTGTCAAACGCGCGCCTGGTTGTCGAAGGCCAGCAGGCCCAGACTCCGTGCGATCTTGTGCGTCAGATAACCGGTTTCATTGGAGGACGCTGAGGCGGCCAGGAAGCCCGTAGTCAACCAGCGATTGACCGTCTGGCCCTTGTCGTTGGTGGCGATGAAGTTGGCGTCGCGGTCTTCCTTCATCAGGGTGGCGATGCGCCCGAGCGCCTCGTCCCAGCTGATGCGGGTCCACTCGTTGCTGCCGGGCTTGCGGACTTCAGGGTACTTGAGGCGATTGGGGCTGTGGATGAAATCCAGCAGGCCGGCGCCCTTCGGGCAAAGGGTGCCGCGATTGACCGGATGGTCGGCGTCGCCCTCGATGTGAATGATGTTCTGGGCCACGTTCTTGGCCCGGTCGCCCATGCTGTACATGATCAGGCCGCAGCCGACCGAGCAGTAGGGACAGGTGTTACGGGTTTCCACGGTGTGCGCCAGTTTGAAATGGCGCACCTGGTCGGCAAAGGCGGCTGTGGGAGCCATACCTAACGCCGCCAGGCTGGATCCCGCAAGGCCGACTCCAGCGACCTTGAAGAATTGCCGACGGTTCATATCCACGATTCTTATCCTCGTTCAGGCTGGGTCCGGTGCGTAGCCGAACCCTGCACAGAGAGTAACCCAACCGCCTGGCTTATCGAGCGCTCAGCTGTTGTCGCCGATCAATGGAAGTCGGCCTTCCGTCCCCTGAGCCGCCGTGGCCTGACGCATGGCCTGGGATCCAGCACGGCCGGGTACCCTGCCGTTGGCAGCGGATCAGCGCCGGCCAGCCGCCACTCGGTGAGCGGGTGCGCAAGGCCAGGGCCCGGCGAAAGGTATCCAGTAGAGCGGTCCGGCGATCCCGGCGACTCGGCAGCCCCGGAAAGTCATGCTAAGCTCGCTAACTTTCCTCGCGCTGCCTGCGGACCCCTCACCATGTCCAAGCACCTGCCGACGCCGCCATAGCGCCACCCCTCCCCTGGTACTGCCGCTGCGGCCTGTACCCGAGTCCTGCTGCCCTGTCGTCTCTCCGCGATCGCGCCCCGCCGTGCGGTCGCCCGTTCTGGATACGCCATGAAAAGTGTCTCTCCCCGCGCCGACCTCCTGGCCGGTCTCACCACGTCCTTCGCGCTGGTGCCCGAGTGCATCGCCTTCGCCCTGGTCGCCCACCTCAATCCGCTGATGGGTCTCTATGGCGCCTTCTTCATCTGTACCCTCACGGCCCTCTTCGGTGGCCGCCCCGGCATGGTCTCCGGCGCCGCCGGCTCCATGGCGGTGGTCATCATCGCCCTGGTGGTACAGCACGGTGTGCAGTACCTGCTGGCCACGGTGGTGCTCGGCGGCCTACTGATGATCGGCTTCGGCCTGCTGCGCCTGGGCAAGCTGATCCGCATGGTGCCGCATCCGGTCATGCTGGGGTTCGTCAACGGCCTGGCCATCGTCATCGCCCTGGCCCAGCTGGAACACTTCAAGCAGGGCGAGACCTGGCTCAGCGGCACGCCGCTGTACCTGATGATCGGTCTGACCGCCGTGACCATGGCCATCATCTGGCTCTTGCCGCGACTGACCCGCGCCGTGCCGCCGGCGCTGGCCGCCATCCTCGGCGTGGGGCTGGCGGTGCATTTCCTCGACCTGCCCACCCGCACCCTGGGTGACATGGCCCATATCGCCGGCGGCCTGCCGCAACTGGCGCTACCCGACATCCCCTGGAATCTGGAAACACTGCAGATCATCCTGCCCTATGCGGTGCTGATGGCCCTGGTCGGCCTGCTGGAGACCCTGCTGACGCTGAATCTCACCGACGAGATCACCGAGAGCCGCGGCCTGCCCAATCGCGAGTGCGTGGCCCTCGGCGCGGCCAACATGGCCTCGGGGCTGTTCGGCGGCATGGGCGGTTGCGCCATGATCGGCCAGACCATGATCAACCTGAGTTCGGGTGGCCGCGGCCGGCTGTCGGGGGTGGTCGCCGGCGTACTGATGTTGCTGTTCGTGCTGTTTCTCTCGCCGCTGATCGAGCGCATTCCGCTGGCGGCACTGGTCGGCACCATGTTCGTGGTCGCCCAGCAGACCTTCGCCTGGGCCTCGCTGCGGGTGCTGCACCGGGTGCCGCGCAGCGACATGCTGATGATCATTGCCGTCACCGTGATCACCGTCTTCGCCGACCTCGCCACCGCGGTGCTCTGCGGCATCGTCCTGGCCGCGCTCAACTTCGCCTGGCAGCACGCCCGCCGGCTCTATGCCGACAGCCACCTGGAAGCCGACGGCAGCAAGAGGTACCAGGTACACGGCACCCTGTTCTTCGCCTCCACCGCCACCTTCCTGAACCAGTTCGATCCGGCCGGCGACCCCGCCAGGGTCGTGGTGGACTGCCGCCACCTGAGTTTCGTCGACTACTCCGCCGTGGCCGCGCTGCGCACCCTGCACGAACGCTATGCCAAGGCCGGCAAGCGGGTGCGGGTGCTGCACCTGTCCCAGCGCTGCAAGCAGCTGCTGCGCCGCGGCGGCATGACGGACGAGCTCGCCCTCGACGATTGAACCCGCAACGGCGCGCCCGGGTCTCTCCCAGCAATGTCCTGCTCCCGGAGACCCGCGGCCATGTCCAAGATCCTCGCCTGCCTCGACGGCTCGGCCGTCAGCGCCGCCGTCTGCGACTTCGCCGCCTGGGCCGGCACCACCCTGGATGCCCCGCTCACCCTGCTGCACGTGCTGGATCAGCGCCGCTTTCCGCGGCCGGGCCAGGCCACGCCGCCCCTGCTGGTCAACCGCGAGCACCTGCTGACCGAGCTGGCGGCGCTGGATGCCCAGCGCGGCACCCTGGCGGAAGACCAGGGTCGGCTGCTGCTCGATGCGGCCCAGCTGCGGGTGGAGGAGCAACAGGCGCGCTGCGCCGGAGCCGTGCTGCAGCATGGTGACCTGATAGGTTCGCTGGAAAGTCTGCAGGAGGATTTCGACCTCATCGTGCTGGGCCGCCAGGGCGAGGACAGTCCGCCCAAGCGACTGATCGGCCGCCACCTGGAAAGCGCCATCCGCCTCCTGCATCGCCCCCTGCTGGTGGCCGGCCACCTGTTCGTCAAACCCAGCGGCGTGCTGCTGGCCTACGACGACAGCAACAGCGCGCGCAAGGCGGTGACCTGGGTGGCCACCTGCCGGCTGTTCGACGGCCTGGCCTGCCATCTGGTGACCGTCGGCCGCGACCGCGAAGAACGCCGCGCCGCCCTCGCCCGCGCCGCTGACGAACTCAGGGCCCGGGGCCGCACGGTCACCACCGCCATTACCGACGGCGACGTGGAACTGGGCCTCGAGCGCTATCGCAAGCAGCACGGCCTGGAACTGGTGGTGATGGGCGCCTTCGGCCACTCCCGCCTGCGCCACTTCTTCATGGGCAGCAACACCCGCAACATGCTGGAAGCCGCCGGCAGTGCGCTGATCGTGGTGCGCTAGCGCAGGCTGCGCCGCCTAGAAATCCACCCGCCCGCGACTGGCCTTGAGGCCGCTGCGGCGCGACTTGCCTTCCAGGCGGCGCTGCTTGGAGCCGTAGGTGGGCTTGGTCGGACGCCGCGGCTTTTCTTGGACATTGGCCGTGGCGATCAGCGCGGCCAGGCGTTCCAGGGCGTCGGCGCGATTCTGTTCCTGGGTGCGGTATTGCTGTGCCTTGATCACCACCACGCCGTCGCGGCTGATACGGCCGTCGCGCAGCCCCAGCAGCCGCTCCTTGAGCGCTTCCGGCAGCGACGAGGCCTGGATGTCGAATCTCAGGTGGACGGCGCTGGAGACCTTGTTGACGTTCTGCCCACCCGCACCCTGGGCGCGAACCGCGGTGAGCTGGATTTCCTGCTCGGGCAGCGTCAGATGCTCGTCGATGACCAGACTCACGCCGGGTGCGCGCCGCGGCTGAGCCAGGCGTCCAGCAGCGGTTCCAGTTCCTCCAGCGGCTGGTAGCCGTTGGTGACCAGCGCCAGCTGACCATCACGCTCGGCCAGCAGCGTGGGGAAGCCGGCGATACCCAGATTCAAGGCCCAGTCGAAGTCGGCCTGGGTCGCCTGGTGCGCCGGCTCGCCGTCGAATAGCGGCGCGAATTCGATGCGCGGCAGGCCACAGGCTTCGGCCAGCTCCACCAGCAGCGCCGGCTGGGTAACGTCGCGGGCCTCGACATAGAAGGCCCGCTGGATACGCTTGGCCAGCGGCCAGACGGCCTCTTCGTCGAGCTGGCGGGCGGCGACCAGGGCGCGGCAGGCCGGCTCGGTGTCGTACACCAGGCCTTCCGGCGGCCCCTGGTCCAGGGCGAACGGCTGGCCGGTGGTCTCCTGCACCGCCTGCCAGTAGGCCAGGGTGCGCACCCGGCTGGCGGTGTCCTGGGCCACCCGCTCGCGACGCAGGCCGCCCACTACCAGGTGCAGGGGAATGCCCTGGGCGGCCGCTCGCTCGGCCAGGCGCTCGACCACCGGCGCGAAGCCCCAGCACCAGGAGCACATGGGGTCCATCACATAGAGCAGGCGACCGGGCATCCTAGGCCTCCTCGGGGCTGGGCAGGGCGTTCAGCCGCGGATCGCGGCCGATGGGATGGGGTTCGTTGCGCAGGCGCGCGAGCTCGATCTGCTTCTGCCGCTCGCGGGCGCCGGCGCGGGTCTTTTCCGACAGCGAATCCCAGCAGTGCGGGCAACTGATGCCGGGGCTGTAATGCGCTGACTGCATGTCTTCCGGCGAGACCGGCGTGCGGCAGGCATGGCACTGGTCATAGACCCCTTCGGCGAGATCATGGGTCACGGTCACCCGGTTGTCGAAGACGAAGCACTCGCCTTCCCAGCGCGACTCGGCCGCGGGCACCTCTTCGAGGTACTTGAGGATGCCGCCCTTGAGGTGGAAGACCTCGGGAAAGCCTTCCTGCAGCATGAAGCTCGACGCCTTCTCGCAGCGGATGCCGCCGGTGCAGAACATGGCGACCTTCCTGTGCCGGGCCGGATCGAAGTGCTCGCGAACATAGGCCGGGAAATCGCGAAAGCTCTTGGTCTGGGGATCGATGGCACCCTTGAAGCTGCCGATGCCCACCTCGTAGTCGTTGCGGGTGTCGATCACCAGCACCTCGGGATCGTCCACCAGGGCGTTCCAGTCCCGGGGTTCGACATAGGTACCCACGCGGCGGTTGGGATCGACACCGGGCACGCCCAGGGTGACGATCTCCTTCTTCAGCTTGACCTTGGTGCGATAGAAGGGCTGCTCGGCGCAGTAGGATTCCTTGTGGTCGATGTCGACCAGGCGCGCATCGGCGCGCAGCCAGGCGAGCACGGCATCGATGCCTTCGCGGCTACCGGAGACGGTGCCGTTGATGCCTTCCTCGGCCAGCAGCAGGGTGCCCTTGACGTCATGGGCCAGGAGGGTCTGCAGGAGGGGTTCACGCAATTGGACGTAGTCGTCCAGGGTGACGAACTTGTACAAGGCCGCCACGACAATCTTGTCGGTCATCTTCGAGTTCCCAGGGGTCGCCCTCGCAAAGGGCGGACCGGTTAGAACCTGTTCATGACCTGCTGCGCGTCGGCCAAACCGCGTTGAAAAGGTCTTCGGAATGCTCATTTACCCCTCGTAAACTCCGCTTCCTCAGCCCTTTTCGCCTTGTTTGTCTCTAGCTCGCGAGGTCGTGAAACAGGTTCTTTGACGAAAACGCCGGCAAGGGTGCCGGCGCGGTCAAATTTTAACCAATTAGCGCGGTGCTGAACAATGGCGCCCTGAGATCAGCCCGCCAGGTCGTGCTTGCTGCCGCCGCGGCAGGTGGGCGAATCCGGTGCCTGGCCCTGGGCCGCCCACTCTTCGGGGGTATAGGTGTGCAGCGCCAGGGCATGGAACTGGCCCATGAGTTCGCCCAGGGTGCCATAGACCTTCTGGTGGCGCTTCACCGCGTTGAGGCCGGCGAAGTGCTCGCTGACCACCACCGCCTTGTAGTGGGTCTCCTGACCGCGGCTGTGCATGTGGCTCTCGTCCAGCACCTCCAGGTGCTCGGGTTGCAACAGGCCCAGGCTGGACTGGATACGTTCGCGCATGCTCATGGGGATACCTCGACTGTGAGAGGGGTCATTCTAGCGAGCCTGGGCACCGCCCGGAAACGACAAAGCCCGGAACGGGTCCGGGCCTTGTGGCAAGGCTGAATCAGCGCTTGGCGGGCGGGGGTGCGTTCTCGGCACCGGCCGGCGGCTTCACGCCCAGCTCCTTGTCCATCTCGGCGAGGATGCCGTTGACCTTGGGTACCGCCTGCTCCAGCTTGGCCTGGGTCAGCTGGGCGGACTGCGCCGACAGGCGCGGCAGGGTGGCGATCATCTTCTTGCCCAGATCGGACTGGTAGAACTTGATCAGGCCCTCCAGCTCGTCTTCGGTGAAGTTGTCGGTGTACAGCTTGACCATCTCGGGCTTGATCTTTTCCCAGCCGATGGTGCTGTCCAGCGCCTGGTTGGCGCGGGCGGTGTAGCTTTCCAGCACGGCTTTCTTGGCCGGCGACTTGGCCTGCTCGAAGTGCTGGGCGAAGAGCTGCTGGACCTGGGCGTAGACCGGCGTGGTCAGCTTGTCGGCGTTGGCCAGCTTGAGAAAGCGCTCCGCGTCGGCCGCGTGGCTCTTGGCATCGGCCAGGGCGAAGCTGCTGGCGCTGGCGAGCACAACGACGGCGCCAAGCGTACGGAGGGTCTTCTTCATGGGCATCCTTCAGGAGGCTGAAAATGGACCGCGAGTGTGCCACAGAGCGGCTGAACCTGGCCTGAACTTATCGAGGACCGCCGTAAAGTTGAGAATACTTCCCATTTGTGAACCCTGGCGCTAACCTGCTGCCCAAGTTAGCTGGACCCACACTTCTATATGCGGAGACCGCCATGAGCCGTACCGAAACCGATAGCATCGGCCCCATCGAAGTAGCCGACGACGTCTACTGGGGTGCCCAGACCCAGAGATCGCTGGAGAACTTCGCCATCGGCAACCAGCAGATGCCGCTGGCGGTGGTGCATGCCCTGGCGACGGTGAAGAAGGCGGCCGCACGGGTCAACTTGCGCCTTGGCGAACTGCCGGAAGACGTCGCCACCCTGATCGAGAAGGCCAGCAGCGAGATCCTCGACGGCTTCCACGATGACCAGTTTCCCCTGGTGGTCTGGCAGACCGGCAGCGGCACCCAGAGCAACATGAACGTCAACGAGGTCATCGCCGGGCGCAGCAACGAACTGGCCGGCAACGGCATGGGCGGCAAGCAGCCGGTCCATCCCAACGATCACGTCAATCGCGGCCAGAGCTCCAATGACTGCTTTCCCACCGCCATGCACATCGCCACTGCCCTGGCGGTACAGAACGACCTGCTGCCGGCCATCGCCGAGCTGTCGGGCGGCCTGGCGCTGCAATCGGCGCGCTACCAGAACCTGGTCAAGACCGGTCGTACCCACATGATGGATGCCACCCCGGTGACCTTCGGCCAGGAGCTGTCGGCCTTTGTCGCCCAGCTGGATCTGGCCGAGCGCGCCATCCGCAACGCCCTGCCGGCGGTCATGGAACTGGCCCAGGGCGGCACCGCCGTGGGCACCGGTCTCAATGCGCCCAAGGGCTTCGACGAAGCCATCGCCAAGGAAATCGCCGAACTCACCGGCCTGCCCTTCGTCACCGCACCGAACAAGTTCGCCGCCCTCGCCGGCCATGAACCGCTGGTGGCCCTGCACGGTGGTCTCAAGACCCTGGCCGTGGCGCTGATGAAGATCGCCAACGACCTGCGCCTGCTGGGCTCCGGTCCACGCGCCGGTTTCGCCGAGGTGAAGCTGCCGGCCAACGAACCGGGCAGCTCCATCATGCCGGGCAAGGTCAACCCGACCCAGTGCGAGGCCCTGTCGATGCTGGCCTGCCAGGTGATCGGCAACGATGTCACCGTCGGCTTCGCCGCCAGCCAGGGCCATCTGCAGCTCAACGTCTACAAGCCGGTGATCGCCCACAACGTGCTGGAATCCATCCGCCTGCTGGCCGATGGCAGCCGCAACTTCAACACCCACTGCGTCACCGGCATGGAGCCGGACGAGCACAAGATGGCCGAGCACCTGGAACAGGGGCTGATGCTGGTGACGGCGCTCAATCCGCACATCGGCTACGACAAGGCCGCCGAGATCGCCAAGAAGGCCTATGCCGAGAACAAGACCCTGCGCGCCGCCGCGCTGGAGCTTGGCTATCTGACCGACGCGCAGTTCGATCAGTGGGTACGCCCGGAAACCATGCTGGAAGCCGGTGGCCGTGGGTGAGGCCCGCGGCGCCACGCCGCTAGAGGGAGATGGCCGGCGCCTGTTGGTCATCCAGGGCAATCCCAAGCGCACCAGTTTCTGCCAGTCGCTGGCCGACGCCTATGTCTTGGGCGCCCAGGCCAGCGGCCAGGTGGTGCGCCAGCTCAAACTGGCCGACGCCCAGTTCGATCCGGTGCTGCGCGAGGGCTATGACCTCTCCCAGACACTGGAGCCGGACCTGCTGGAAGCCCAGCGCCAGATCCACTGGGCGGAGCACCTGGTATTCATCTACCCAGTGTGGTGGAACGGCCTGCCAGCGGTGCTGGCGGGCTTTCTCGAACGCGTCCTGCAACCGGGCTTTGCCTTTGCCCAGCGCGACCAGACCTGGGGCGGCGAGCCTCTGCTGACCGGCCGCAGCGCCGAGTTACTGGTCACCTCCGACACCCCACCTTCTCCCTGGCAGCGCCTGCGCAACCAGGCCCCCCATCGCCAGGGCATTCAGGAAGGCCTCGAGGCCTGTGGCATCCAGGTGCTGCAGGTCCATGAGTACTCGCCCGTGCGGGCGGCGGACGAGGAACAGCGGCTGCGCTGGTTGCAGGAAGTGGAGCGGTTGGGGCGCAACGAGTAGTCCAGCCAGGGCGCCTTCGTAGGTTGGGTTGAGCGCCAGCGAAGCCCAACGGCAACTCGATACCGGCCTTGTTGGGCTTCGGCGATAGAGCTGTCTCAACCCAACCTACGGGTCTACCGCGGCCAGTCGAAGCCTGAGCTCCGGGCATAACCAAAACGCCTTTTATTCTTTCTCCTGCGGATCAACCGCCGGCACTATCAACGCTCCCCTTTTGCCCGCGGAGCACCGCCATGACCCGCTATCTCATCCTTCCCGGCTGGCAAGGCTCCGGCCCCGATCACTGGCAGAGCCACTGGCAGCGCCGCTTGCCGGATGCCCGGCGGGTCGAACAGGAGGACTGGCAACACCCCGATCCGCAGCGCTGGGTCGCCGCCCTGGATGCGGCCATCGCCCAGGCCGGCGCCCCGGTGGTGCTGATCGCCCATAGCCTGGGCTGCGTGACCGTCGCCCGCTGGGCGGCCAGCGCCCCGGTGGCGCGCCGGCAGCGGGTGCTGGCGGCCTTGCTGGTGGCACCGGCCGACGTCGAGCGCCCGGGTTGCCCGGCGGAACTCATGGGTTTTGCGCCCTTGCCGCGGCAGCCACTGCCCTTCCCTTCCAGAATAGTGACCTCGGACAACGACCACGCCATCAGCCTCCCCCGGGCCGAAGTCCTGGCCCAGGCCTGGGGCAGCGAGTTGGACATCCTCCCGGGTGCCGGCCATATCAACACCCGCTCCGGGCACCGGCAGTGGGAAGAAGGCCTGATCCATCTGGCGAAGCTGGGGTCGAGCCAGGGCCTGCGCGTCGCCTGATCCCTGCCCTTCCGAATCTTTCACGACGCCCCGGCCCCAGGCGCTTCCCTGGCTCAGCCGGGGCGTTGGCGTTTTTGCCCTCTCGAACCTGGAATACCCTGGGCTTCGCTGCGCTCAACCCAATCCGCGCCCTCGCGCTCACCCGTAGGTTGGGTTGAGCGCCAGCGAAGCCCAACGCCCCGAAGCCCCAACAAAAAACCCGCCACCAGGGCGGGTTTCCTCACCACCGGCTCCCATCACAGCTTGGCGATGGACACCTCGGTGGATTTGACGAAGGCGATCACCTCGCTGCCCACCACCAGCTCCAGCTCCTTGACCGAGCGGGTGGTGATGACGGAGGTGACGATGCCGGCGGCGGTCTGGACGTCGATCTCGGAGAGCACCGAGCCCTCGATGATTTCCTTGATGGTGCCCTTGAACTGGTTGCGAACGTTGATGGCCTTGATGGTCATGGCAGAACTCCTCGGATGTACGATCAGTAGGCCCAGCGCAGTTGCGTGGGCAGGGGTTGCACGATTTCGGGTAGATCGGGGTTGAGCGGTTGCTGCAGCACCCGGGCCAGCACCTCGGCTTCCAGGCGGGCCAGCTGGGCGTCGCCGGCGGCCCGGGGGCGTGCCAGGTTGACGTCGAGATCCAGGCCGACATGGCCGTCTTCGATGAGTACCACGCGGTCGGCCAGGGCCACCGCCTCGCCCACGTCATGGGTCACCAGCAGCACGGTGAAGCCATGACGCTGCCAGAGGCCTTCGATGAGCTGCTGCATCTCGATGCGGGTCAGGGCATCCAGGGCGCCCAGCGGTTCGTCCAGCAGCAGCAGGCGCGGCTGGTGGATCAGGGCGCGGGCCAGGGCCACCCGCTGCTTCTGGCCGCCGGACAGCGCCGAGGGCCACTCCTGCGCGCGATCGGCCAGGCCGACCGCCGCCAGGGCTTCCAGCGCCCGCGGTTTCCAGTCACCCCTGAGGCCCAGGCCAACGTTGTCGATGATGCGTTTCCAGGGCAGCAGGCGTGCGTCCTGGAACATCAGCCGGGTGTCTTCGCGGTGCTCCGCCAGGGGCTCGTCCTGCCCCAGCAGGGTGCCGCCACTGGCGCGGTCGAGACCGGCCACCAGGCGCAGCAGGGTGCTCTTGCCGCAGCCACTGCGGCCCACCACGGCGACGAACTGGCCGGCCGGGATCTCCAGATCGATCCCATGGAGCACGGTGCGCTCGCCAAAGGTCTTGACCACCTGTTGCAGCTTCAGGGCGATGCCGCGCGAGAGCGGCGGAACGGCTTGCAGACTGGTCATGCGCGGGCTCCCTTCTGATAGGCCGGGTGCCAGCGCAGCCAGGCACGCTCCAGGCCGCGGGCGGCGAGATCCGCCAGCTTGCCGAGGATGGCGTAGAGCAGGATGGCCAGCACCACGATGTCGGTTTGCAGGAATTCCCGGGCGTTCATTGCCAGGTAGCCGATGCCGGAACTGGCGGAAATGGTCTCGGCGACGATCAGCGTCAGCCACATCAGGCCGAGGGCGAAGCGCACCCCCACCAGGATGGCCGGCAAGGCGCCCGGCAGCACCACGTGCCAGAACAGCCGCGCCCCGGAGAGGCCGTAGCTGCGGGCCATCTCCACCAGCGCCGGATCGACGTTGCGGATGCCATGGTAGGTGTTGAGGTAGATGGGGAAGAACACCCCCAGGGCCACCAGGAACAGCTTGGCCGACTCGTCGATGCCGAACCAGAGGATCACCAGCGGGATCAGCGCCAGGTGCGGCACGTTGCGCACCATCTGCAAGGTGCTGTCGAGCAGCCGCTCGCCCCATTTCGACAGCCCGGTGATGAAGCCCAGCGCCAGGCCGATGCTGCCGCCGATGGCGAAGCCGATGCCGGCGCGCCAGCCGCTGATGGCCAGGTGTTGCCAGAGTTCACCGCTCTTGACCAGGCTCCACCCCGCTTCCAGTACCGCCGCCGGCGACGGCAGGATGCGACTGGACAGCAGGCCGCTGCTGACCGCCAGCTGCCAGGCGACGATCAGGGCCACTGGCACCACCCAGGGCGCCAGGCGCTGCAGTTGACGTTCGGTCGTGCTGTTCATGTCGGCCCCCTCAGCTCTGCGCCGCTTTCTGCGGCAGGATGTCGTTGGCCACCATCTCGCCGAAGGGACTCACGTAGTTGGCGCCTTCCACCTGGGTCGGTCGCTTGACCGGCAGGTGCGGGAACAGCAGCTCCGCCACCCGATAGGACTCCTCCAGGTGCGGGTAGCCGGAAAAGATGAAGGTATCGATGCCCAGGGCGGCGTATTCCTTGACCCGCGCGGCCACGGTGGGACCGTCGCCGACCAGCGCGGTCCCGGCACCGCCCCGCACCAGGCCGACACCGGCCCAGAGGTTGGGAGCGATCTCCAGCTTGTCGCGACGGCCCCCGTGCAGGGCCGCCATGCGCTGCTGGCCGACGGAATCGAAGCGGGCGAAGGCGGCCTGGGCCTTTTCGATGGTGGCATCGTCCAGGTTGGCGATCAGCCGGTCGGCGGCCCGCCAGGCCTCTTCATTGGTCTCGCGGACGATCACGTGCAGACGGATGCCGAAGCGTACCGTGCGGCCCTGGGCGGCGGCCTTGGCCCTGACCGCCTCGATCTTCTCGCGCACCGCGTCCAGGGGCTCGCCCCAGGTCAGGTAGAGCTCCACCTGCTCGGCGGCCAGGTCCTGGGCGGCATCGGAGGAACCGCCGAAGTACAGCGGCGGGCGCGGTTGCTGCAGCGGCGGATAGAGCAGCTTGGCGCCCTTCACCTGGATGTGCTTGCCGTCGTAGTCCACCGTCTCGCCTTCCAGCACGCGACGCCAGATGCGGGTGAACTCCACCGAGGCTTCGTATCTTTCGCTGTGGGACAGGTGCAGGCCATCACCGGCCAGTTCGTCCGGATCGCCGCCGGTGACCAGGTTGAACAGCGCCCGGCCGCCGGAGAGGCGATCCAGGGTGGCCGCCTGCCGCGCTGCCACGGTGGGCGAGATGATCCCGGGGCGCAAGGCCACCAGGAACTTGAGTTTCTGGGTGACCGGGATCAGCGAGGCGGCCACCAGCCAGGAATCCTCGCAACTGCGGCCGGTGGGGATCAGCACCCCGCCGAAGCCCAGGCGGTCGGCGGCCTGGGCGACCTGGGCCAGGTAGCCGTGGTCGACGGCGCGGGCGCCTTCGGCGGTACCCAGGTAGTGGCCATCGCCGTGGGTCGGCAGGAACCAGAAGATATCGAGACTCATGGGGACTTTCTCCAGCAGGCGAAATCAGGGTTGGGCGGCAGCGGTCCGCAGACCGGCGGGTGGGGTCCACACCACGTCGCGGATGACCAACGGCTTGGGAATCAACTTGAGGGCGGCGAAGGCGTCGGCGATCTTCTGCTGCTGCGCGGCCACCTCGGGACTGATGAACCGGGCGCCATAGCCCTGGCGCTTGACCACCCGCTCGGCGGTGTCCAGCGGCAGGTTCAGCAGCGGCGCCACCTGGGCGGCGACTTCATCCGGGTGGGCCTTGGCCCACTCACCCACCGAACGCACCTCGTCGACGATGGCACCGACCTGTTCGGGATGGGCCGTGGCGAAGCTGCGGGTGGCCAGATAGAACTGGTGGTTGTCGGCCAGGCCGGTGGCATCGGTCAGGGTGCGCGCCTGCAACTGGGTCTCGGCGGCGGCCTGGTAGGGATCCCAGATCACCCAGGCATCCACCGCGCCGCGTTCGAAGGCGGCGCGGGCATCGGCGGGCGGCAGGTAGACCGACTGGATGTCCTTGTAGGCGATGCCGGCCTTGGCCAGCGCCTGCACCAGCAGGTAGTGGACGTTGGAGCCCTTGTTCAGGGCGATCTTCTTGCCCTTGAGATCATTCAGCGACTGGATGGGTGAATCCTTGGGCACCAGGATGGCTTCGCTGGTGGGCGCCGGCGGCTCGTGGGCCACATAGACCAGGTCGGCGCCGGCGGCCTGGGCGAACACCGGCGGGGTCTCCCCGGTCACGCCGAAGTCGATGCTGCCGACGTTGAGGCCTTCCAGCAGCTGCGGGCCGCCGGGGAATTCGGTCCACTGCACCTTGACGCCGTCCTTGGCCAGGCGCTGCTCCAGGGTGCCGCGGGCCTTGAGGGTGATCAGGGTGCCGTACTTCTGGTAGCCGATGCGTACCGTCTCTTGCGCCTGGGCCAGGCCGGCGGCCAGTGTCAGCATGGAAACGGCGAGCAGCGAACGCGTGAAGGAGAACTGCATGACTAACGCTCCTGGTCAGATGCCCCAGCGCGCCTGGCCGATGCGATCGGCCAGCAGCTCGGGGGTCAGGGGTTGGGGACGCCGCACCAGGGCCGCGTGAAATTGTTCGAGGGATTCGTGCAGGCGCTGCTCCAGCGCCGGGGTCAGGGCGACCCCGGTCTCGGTGTAGCTGACCTGGCTGTCGTCGGCGAAGACGCCGTTGAGGATTTCCTGGGCCTTGAGCGCCGAGAGCACCGGCTTCAGCGCGTAGTCGATGGCCAGCAGGTGACCGCTGGAGCCGGCGGTGGCCAGCGGCAGCACCACCTTGAGTGCCAGGGCGCGTTCGGGCAGCAGGTCCAGCAGCGTCTTGAGGGCGCCGGCCAGGGAGGCCTTGTACACCGGGGTGGCGATCACCAGGCCATCGGCGGCCTGCAGCTGGGCGATCAGTTCCACCACTGGCGGGCTGTCGAAACGGGCGCCGATGAGGTCGGCGGCGGGAAAGTCCTGGATGCGCCAGCGGGACAGTTCCACGCCGCGCCCCTGCAGCCAGTTCGCTGCCAGATCCAGCACGCCGCTGGAGCGCGACCGCGCTGCCGGACTGCCCGCCAAAGTCACCACCTGCATCGCCGTCTCCTAGAGAAAAAAGAGCGGTGTCGCGCCGCTCGAAAAAGGAATGAGCGGACCTTAGCAGCGGGTGTTTATTCCCTAAAAATACCCTTTCGGTACTTGGTTATAACCAGAAAAACAAAACCCCGGCCTGGGCCGGGGTCTGGTTGTCGCAGGAGATTTCAGCGATTCGGCTGGGGCGTCAGGCGCAGATAGGGTTTCACCGCGGTGTAGCCCTTGGGGAAACGCCGCTTGAGTTCTTCCTCGTCCTTGAGCGACGGCACGATGACCACGTCGTCGCCATCCTTCCAGTTGCCCGGGGTCGCTACCTTGTGGTTGTCGGTGAGCTGCAGGGAATCGATCACCCGCAGGATCTCGTCGAAGTTGCGCCCGGTGCTGGCCGGATAGGTGATCGACAGCCGCACCTTCTTCTGCGGATCGATGATGAACAGCGAGCGCACGGTGAGGGTGTCGTTGGCGTTGGGGTGAATCATGTCGTAGAGGGTCGAGACGCTGCGATCGGCGTCGGCCAGGATCGGAAAGCCCACGGCGGTGGCCTGGGTTTCCTCGATGTCCTTGATCCAGCCCTGGTGCGATTCCAGGCCGTCCACCGAGAGGGCGATCACCTTGACGTCGCGCTTGGCGAATTCGTCCTTGAGCTTGGCGGTGAGGCCCAGTTCGGTGGTGCAGACCGGGGTGAAGTCGGCCGGATGGGAGAAGAGCACGCCCCAGCTGTCGCCCAGCCACTCGTGGAAGCGGATGCGACCCAGGCTGGAATCCTGTTGGAAATCGGGGGCGATGTCGCCCAGACGGATGGTCATTGGCAGTTCTCCTGATGCAGGTAGGGATAGCGGCACTATGCCGCCCACCAGAGCGGGCGGGAAAGATCGGATCACGCTGTGGTTATAACGCGAAAGCCGACCCCTCCTGGGCCATCCCACGATCGCGACGCCATGTGCCGCGTGATCACCCTCACAATTCCGTCGCGCTTTTTCCACCCGGGCGCAGCGCCCGCTAGGGTGCTACACCTAAGGAAGATCGACGGACCGCAATTCGGCCGAGCGGGGCAACCCGCAGCGCTCGCCATGGTCTGTAGGCAAGACGAGGAGGAGATTCTCATGTTCGGCAAACGCAATGACGACCCGGGTGCCAGCACCCATTTCCGTAGCGAGCGCGTCAGCGTGGTCAACGGCCAGTTTTTCTTCACCACCCGCGAAGGCACCCTGGAAGGCCCCTTCTTCAGCCGCGAGGAAGCCCTCAACCAGATCGATCGCTATGTCGAGCGGCTGCAAACCTCCGAGGGCCTGATGCGCCAATCCGTCAGCAACGTCTGACCGGCTGCCCCTGATCCATTAGACTGCGCGCCCTGATCTCCAGGCCGCGCCGCTCATGACCGACTTCCAGCACGCCCAGCTCGACTGGGATGCCTCCGGGCAACCCCTCTCCCGTACCTTTGGCGATGTCTACTTTTCCCGCGCCAGCGGCCTGGAAGAGACGCGCTACGTCTTCCTGCAGCAGAATCGCCTGGCCGAACGCTTCGCCGCGCTGGCGGCAGGAGAGGTCTTCACCATAGGCGAGACGGGCTTCGGCACCGGCCTCAATTTCCTCTGCGCCTGGCAACTCTTCGCCGTCCAGGCACCCAGGGCTGCGCGCCTGCATTTCGTCAGTGTCGAGCGCTTCCCCCTGACCGCCACCGATCTCGCTCAGGCGCTGACCCTCTGGCCGGAACTCGCCCCCTACAGCGCGGCGCTGCAGCGGCAGTACCAGGCCATCCACCCGGGTTTCCAGCGGCTGATTCTGGACGACGGGCGCGTCACCCTGACCCTGCTGGTCGGTGATGTGCTGGAGCGCCTGCCCGAACTGGATGCCCGTTGCGATGCCTGGTTCTTGGACGGCTTCGCCCCGGCCAAGAATCCCGAGATGTGGACGCCCGCGCTGTTTGCCGAACTGGCGCGGCTGTCCCGCGCCGGTACCACCCTGGCGACCTTCACCTGCGCCGGCTTCGTCCGCCGCGGCCTGAACGAGGCCGGCTTCGCCATGGCCAAGGTGCCCGGCTTCGGCCACAAGCGGGAGATGCTGGCCGGCGCCCTGGAACGCCCGGTCATCCCGGCCGCCGTGCCCTGGTATGCCCGCCCCCCGCGTCCCCAGGGCCCGCGCACGGCGCTGGTCATAGGCGCCGGCCTGGCCGGTTGCGCCACCGCTGCCAGTCTCGCGCGTCGCGGCTGGCAGGTCAGGGTCGTCGAGCGCCACGGGGCGCCCGCCCAGGAAGCCTCCGGCAATCCCCAGGGGGTGCTCTATCTCAAGCTGTCGGCCCATGACACCCCGCTCAGCCGGCTGATCCTCGATGGCTTCGGCCTGACCCTGCGCGAATTGCAGGCCCTGCCGACGGGCGCGGCCTGGTCACCCTGCGGGGTGCTGCAACTGGCGCCGACGGACAAGGACGCCCAGCGGCAGGCGCAATTGGCGGCGCACTTCCCCGCCGATCTGCTGCACCCGCTGGACAGGGAAGCCGCCAGCGACAAGGCCGGAATCGGCCTGACGGCGGGCGGCCTGTTCTTTCCGGAAGGGGGCTGGGTGCATCCGCCTGCCCTGTGCGCGCACTGGCTGACCCATCCCAATATCGAGCTGGTCACCCATACCGAGGTGACCGCCCTGCAGCGAACCGAGCAGGGCTGGCAGGCCAGCACCCAGAGTGCGCCGCTGGCGGCGACGGTGGTCGTGGTGGCCAGTGCCGCCCAGGCCAGGACGCTGCTACCTGAGCTGCCACTCAAGGCGATCCGTGGGCAATTGTCCGCGCTGCCGGAAACCCCCGACAGCCAGGTGCTGGCGACCGTGGTGTGCGGCGAAGGCTATCTCGCGCCGGCCCGTGACGGGCGGCATTGCCTGGGCGCCAGCTTCGTCTTCGACCGGGACGACACCGAGCCCAGCCAGGCGGAACACCAGAGCAATCTGCAGCTGCTCGCCGAGCTGTCGCCCGAGCTGGCCACCCGCTACCAGGCCGAGGCACTCGACGGCCGCGTGGCCTTTCGCTGCACCTCGCCGGACTATCTGCCCCTGGTCGGGCCGGTCGTGGATGAAGTCGCCTTCGCCCGGCAGTATCAGGCGCTGGCCTACGACGCCCGCCAGGTGCCCGAGCGGGCGGCGCCCTGGCGTACGGGGCTCTACGTGAATCTGGCGCACGGTTCGCGCGGCCTGGTCACCACCCCGCTGGCCGCCGAACTGCTGGCGGCCTGGCTGGAGGACGAACCCCTGCCGGTGGCCCGCCGGGTGGCCGAAGCCTGCCACCCCACTCGCTTTCCCCTGCGCCGGCTGATCCGCGGCGGCTAGATGATCGCCAGCGGCGTCTTGCTTTGCGGCGGCGGAAAGGCACCGTCGAGCAGGGCGAAGTCTTCTTCGCTCAAGCGCAGATCCAGGGCCCGCGCATTCTCTTCGAGATGTCCGGCATCGCCCGCCTTGGGAATGGCGATCACGCCCGGCTGACGCAGCACCCAGGCCAGGGCGATCTGCGCCGGGGTGGCCTGATGCCGCTCGGCCAGGGTTGCCAGGGTGGGGTGCCGCAAGAGATCGCCACCCTGCCCCAGCGGACAATAGGCCATCACCGGCATCTGCTGACGCTGACTCCAAGGCAGCAGGTCATGCTCGATGCCGCGCTGCTCCAGGTTGTAGAGCACCTGGTTGGCGCTGCAGCGATCATCGTTCAATTCGAGCATGTCGCTGGTGTCGAGATTGGACACGCCCCAGTGGCGGATCTTGCCTTCGTCACGCAGCTTCTCCAGCGCCATGACCGTCTCGATCAGCGGCACCTGGCCGCGCCAGTGCAGCAGATAGAGGTCGATGACATCGGTGCCCAAGCGTTTCAGGCTGCGTTCGCACGCCAGGGGCACGCCGGCTTCGGTGGCATTCTTCGGATAGAACTTGCTCGCCAGGAACACCTCGTCGCGCCGACCGGCGATGGCTTCGCCAACCAGTTCCTCGGCGCGGCCTTCGCCATACATCTCGGCGGTGTCGATCAGGGTGAGCCCCAGGTCCAGGCCCTGGCGCAGGGCGCTGACCTCCTGGCGATGCAGATCGGCGTTCTCGCCCATGCGCCAGGTTCCCTGGCCCAGCGCCGGAACGGTAGTGCCATCGGGCAAACGAACGGTTTGAGCGGTATTCATGGACGCATCCTTCTCTTGGGTGTGGACGTTGGAACGCCAGCGCGACGCCGATTCTCCCGGTGATCCGCCAAACGGCAGCCCACGCCTTCCCACAGGCCCTGCGACCTGACGTCGCACTGGTAAAGTACGCCTATAAGGATTCCAAGAATAACCACCAGGACCTGTCATGAAACCGTCGATCCTGGGCCTTTGCGCCCTGCTCTCTGCTGCCCTGCCCATGACGTCCAGCTACGCTGATGTCATTACTCTGAGGTTTTCCCATGTGGTGGCACCGGAGACCCCCAAGGGCAAGGGCGCTCAACTGTTCCAGCAACTGGTGGCGCAGCGCCTCGCCGGGCAGGTCCAGCTGGAGGTGATGCCCAGCGGCACGGCCTTCACCGATGCCGACGAACTCCAGGCGCTGCAGGACGGCAAGGTCGACATCCTGGCGCCGGCGATCAGCAAGCTCACCGAACTCAGTCCCAAACTCAAGCTGTTCGACCTACCCTTCCTGTTCGAGAGTCGCGCGGCCCTCGATCACTTCCAGGCGCGCCCCAGTGGTCGCCAGCTGCTGCACAGTCTGGAGCCGGCCGGCATCATCGGCCTGGCCTACTGGCCCAACGGCCTCAAGCAACTGGCGGCGCGCAAGCCCTTGCGCGAACCCGGCGATGCCAGGGGGCTGGTATTCCGCATCCAGAATTCCGACGTCCTCCAGAGCCAGTTCGAGGCCGTCGGCGCCACGGCGGTCAGGCTGCCCTTCAACCAGACGCTGCAGGCGCTCACCACGGGCACAGTCAATGCCACCGAGAACACCTGGTCCAACTACTGGAGCCAGCGCCTCGATCAGCAGCAGCGCTATTTCACCGAAAGCAATCACGGCGCCCTGGACTACATGCTGATCGTCAAGGCGGATCGCTGGCGCACCCTGCCCTTCGCCATACGCAGCACCCTGGAGGAAATCATCGACCAGGTGACCTTCGAGGTGAAGAAGCAATCCGAGGCGGAAAACCAGCGCGATCGCGCGCGCATCGCCGCCGCAGGCGGCAGCGAGATCATCACCCTTACCCCCGAGCAACGGACACGCTGGCGCGAGGCCATGCGCCCGGTGTGGCAACGCTACGAAGGCGAGCTCGGCGCCTCCCTGCTCAAGGCCGCCGAGACCTCCAACTAGAAGCGCTGTTGCGGCGGTACGGCCCAGCGGCGCACGGGCAGGTTGCCCGGCTCGCGACACTGCAGATCGCGAAAGGGCCCCGCGACCCGCACCCAGCCCGCGCCCGGCGGCGTCTGGGTACAGAACTCCTGGCCATCCGTGTTGCTGCGCCAGCGCCAGTAGGCCGCCGGCTCGGCGAAGGCGCGGGACCCCAGCAGCCCCAGCAGGACGATCACCAGGGTCCTGCCGGCGGCTCGCCGGAACCTCTCGCGCGATAAGCATGTCGGTTTGAGGGTAGTCCCCTCGAATTCGCACAGGATTTTCGCCATGCCGCTGTCCGTCTTGCGTAGCAAACCCACCCTCCTCGCCCTGGCCCTGGTTGGCGCCGGCCTCGCCCTGACCGGCTGCGCCCGCGATCCGGAAAAACGCTCGCTGGGTGCCGAAGCGGTCAGCAATGCCAAGAGCATGGCGCGTACCGATGCCGACATGCAGAAGGTGCTCGACAAGTACGCCAGCTTCGATCCCAAGGCCGTGGAAAAGCTCACCGCCCAGCAGGCCCGCAAGCAGCCTACCATCGCCGATGCGGTCAAGGGCGTCCTGCAGGACGAAGGTCGTCCCACCCAGCCCGAGGCCCTGGTGCCCGGCGTGACCAGCGTCGACCGCGCCGTCGACGGTGCCGCCGGGGTATTGCCCGCCCGTATCTACACCCCCGAAGGCCAGGGTCCCTTCCCGGTCATCCTGTATTTCCATGGCGGCGGCTGGGTGTTCGCCGATCGCAACGTCTACGACGGTGGCGCCCGTGGTCTGGCCAAGCAGGCCAATGCCATCGTGGTGTCAGTGGACTATCGCCAGGCGCCCGAATACAAGTTTCCGGCCGCCCATGACGATGCCCTGGCGGCCTATCGCTGGGTGACCACCCATGCCGGCTCGCTGAATGGTGATCCGCAGCGCCTGGCCCTGGCCGGCGAAAGCGCCGGGGGCAACCTGGCGGTGGCGACCGCCGTGGCGGCGCGCAAGGCCGGTCTCACCGCGCCCAAGCACGTGCTGTCGGTCTATCCGGTGGCCCAGACCAACACCCATACCCAGTCCTACGAACAGTATGACGACGCCAAGCCGCTCAATCGGCCGATGATGCTGTGGTTCGTCGAGCAGGTGACCCGTACGCCTGCCGACCTCAAGGATCCGCGCCTGGACCTGACCCGTGCCGACCTCGCCGGCCTGCCGCCGGTGACCATCGTCAATGCCGAGATCGATCCCCTGCGTGATGACGGCGGCTTCCTGGAGACTGCCCTGCGTCAGGCCGGCGTCCAGGTGGAGCGCAAGGTCTATCCGGGCGTAACCCACGAGTTCTTTGGCACCGCTGCCGTGGTGCAGAAGGCCAAGGACGCCCAGGCCTATGCCGGCAGCCGTCTCAAGGCCGATCTGGGCAAGTAACCACGGCTTGTTCGTTCTGCATACCGCCGGCTCCGCGCCGGCGGTATGCAGTCAGCCTGGAAACAGCAAGGGACCCGCCTCGCGCATGAAGATCTCGCAGGTCTTAGGGCCTACCCCCTTCAGGGTCTGCAAACGCCGCTCGAACTCTGCACGATCGACGCTGGCCTCGCGCAGGCGGAGAAAGCTGCCACCATAGTCCTCCTGCAGGTGGCGGCAGACGTCCAGCAGGCGCATGGCCGTGCTCTCGTCATAACGTCGGTAATGCCCCTCACCAAGGTAGTCGACCAGTTGCTGCCGGCCCAGATTTAGCAGCTTGCGCGGCGTGTCGCGACCGTATTTGCGATAGAGCACCGTCCAGGCCTGGGCAGCGATGGACTGGGAGATGCGCTTGCCGAACAGGTAGCTCGCCAGGAACCAACCGAACAGTGCCGGTTCGTCGTCCACCGTTAGCGTCAGGCCGAGATCGGCCGCTGAAGTCGTCTTGCTCAAGCCGTATCCCTCGCGTCAGGCGTCTTGCCTAGGGAGGCTCTCGCACGGCTGAGGTTCGAAAGCAGCGACAGCCGGCAGGCTACTGGCGGATCACCTCGCCGCGTTGCGGGGCCAGGCGTGCCAGCAGGGCATTCTGCGCCCGCTCCGGGACGCCCTCACGCCGCATGGCCAGCTGCAGGTCTTCCACCAGGGCATTGAAGTCGGCGGGTTGCAGATTCAGACCGCGATGACTTTCTGCCATGCTCGCCCCTCCATAGCGACAGGGACCGCCTGCATCGACGCAGAATTTCTGGATGAGCAGACTGCGCAGGCGCGCGATGTCGACGTTGGCGAAGTAGTGCCGGATCCGCCCGTCACGCGCCACATTGAGCAGCATCCCCTCGACGATCCGGGTGATGCCAGGCTGGCCACCCAGCTCCTGATAGAGCCGATCACCCGCCGGCGGCTGGGGCGCGCACCCCAGTATCAGCAGCAGCAGCGCCGCCAGTACCAGCGTTTTCCCCTGCATCAGTAGCTCCCCTGCAGCGACAGATAGAGACCCTGCTGATCGTCCAGGGTGGCGATCTCGCCCAGCCAGGCATAGGCCAGCACCAGCGACAGGTGCTTGTTGGGGAAGTAACCGACGAAGGTATCCACCCAGTCGCTCTCCCGGGTGAAGGACAGATTCCGCGGCTTCTCGCGGTACTCCATGCCTACCGCCCAGCGAGGATTGAAGAACACCGCGGCCGAGCCTTCCTTGAGCCATTGACGGCTGTCGTTGCGGTCGCCACCGAAGCCCAGCAGCCCCATCTCGTTGGCGCGGCTGTACCTGAGACCGACGTTGACCAGGAGGTTGTAGCCCAAGGCACCACCCAGCAACAGCCGACTGGCGCCCAGGTAGCCCTCGACATCGCTGTCGCGCCGCGCGCCCACGGCGGCAGGGATGCCGAAATCCCGTTGATGCTTGTACTGCACCCCCACGGCTATCTGCGGCATCCGGTCGTAGATCAGGTCACCCGCCAGGCGCACCTTGGCGCCGACGATGTCCTGGCTCAGGCTGTCTTCCTCGAGCTTCATCAAGCGGCGCAGGGTCGGCATGTCCAGGCGCTGGCGGGCATAGGAGACTTCCACCCGATTGTCGTAGGCCACCGCCACGCCGGCCGCATCGAGCCGGTAGTCACCGGTCCACACCCGGGTGGCAAAGGCCGTGGCGCCGGGCTGGCCGCTTTCGCCATAGCCACCGATCACCGCCCAGGGCGTGATACCGCCGCCCGCCGCGCCTTCCAGACTGCTGGCGCCGCCGGTGGCCAGCAGCTTGCCGCCGTCGGCCTGGGCACCGGTCGCCAGCAGCAGGCCAGCCAGCAGCCAGCTGTGATTCATGACAACGCCTCCAGCACCGGCTGGCTCTGCCGCTCCATCCAGGCCTCGAATTCCGCGGCCGGTACCGGGCGGCTGATGTAGTAACCCTGGATCACATCGCAGCCCCAACTGCGCAACAGCGCCAGGGCCCGGGCTTCCTCGACCCCCTCGGCGACCACCTCCAGACCCAGGTTGTGGCCCATCTCGATGGTCGAGCGGACGATGACGGCGTCATCGTTGCCTGGCGCCAGTTCCTTCACGAAGGACTGGTCGATCTTCAATTCGTCCACCGGCAGCCGCTTCAGGTGCGCCAGCGAGGCATGCCCGGTACCGTAGTCGTCCACCGACAGCCGGATGCCCAGCACGGACAGCTGCGTCAGCAACGCGATGGCCGCCTCGGGATCGTCCATGATGGCGCTCTCGGTGATCTCGAAGGTCAACTGCCGCGCCGAGACGCCGGCGTCATCGAGCCAGCCCATGACGCGCTCGGGCAACCGGGCATCGGCCAGGTCGACCGCCGAGACGTTCACCGACACCTTTACCTCGCGGTCCTGGGTCTGCCAGAGCGCCAGTTGCCGGATGGTCGCCTGGATCACCCAGCGGGTGAGTCCGGCCATGCTGCCACTGCGCTCGGCCAGTGGAATGAATTCACCCGGCGAGACCATGCCCAGCTCGGCATGGCGCCAGCGCAGCAGCACCTCGGCCTGGTGCGGCCCACTGCCCTGCAGGGCCACCTTGGGTTGGAACACCAGCATCAATTCACCCCGCTCGCCCGCCAGCGGCAGATCGTGGACCAGTTGCAGACGCCGCTGCTGGGCCGCATCCCGACCCTCATCATAGACCCGCAGGCGATCCGGCACCTGGCCGGCATCGAGCATGGCACTGCGCGCGCGTTCGATCAGCAGGGTCGGGTCGTCGCCATGGCGGGGATACTCGACGACGCCGATCCGGCAACTCAGACGAAACAGCTGACCTTCCCATTCGATCGGTTCGGCCAGTGACAGGCGCAGTTGCTCGGCCAGACCCACCGCGCCTTCCAGACCGACACGGCAGAACTGCACGAGAAATTCGTCGCCCACCGGGCGCGACACGCAACCCCGCCCGGCCAGCAGCACCTGGGCCCGCTCGGCCACCATCCGGAGGATGCGATCGCCCCCGGCGACCCCGGCGCTTTCATTGATCGCCTGGAAGCCATCCAGCCCCAGGTACAGCAGCGACACCTGGGACTGGGTGGCGATAAAGACCCGCAGCCGCTCCTCGGCCAGGATGCGATTGGGCAGCCCGGTCAGGGCATCGTGCAGGGCATTGTGGTTGAGCCGCTGCTCGCGCTCGGCGATCCCCTGGCGCATCTCCTCGAGCACCTGTGCCAGCCGGCCGAATTCATCGCGGCGCTGGACCTCCACCCTGACCCCATAGTCCCCCTGGCCGATGCGCCAGGACATCAGCGACAGCTGCCGCAGCGGCTGGGCCAGGTTGCGCGCAAGCCAGAGGGCACCTAGCAGGGCCGCCAGCAGGGCACCGCCGGCGATCAGCGCCAGTTGCCCGAGCAGGGGTTCGAACTCCGCCATGGCGACGTCCAGCGAACGCAGCAGATAGACCTGTACCGGATGATCGGCGGTCCCGAGGGTCAGCCGCTTGACCTGATAGAGCCGGCCGTCCAGGGTCAGCTGCCAGATGTCGCTGCCCTGGGGTGAGGTCGCCAGCCCATGCAGCAGCAGCCGTCCCTGCTCCTCCGGCAGGGTGCTGGCCATCAGCGCGGCTTCGCCGAGAAACACTACGTCCAGATTGATCAGCGAGCGAAATTCCTCGGCCATGGCCTGATCCATGGCGAAACTCATCACCACCTGGGCGATAGGCACGGGGGCACGGACCGGCACCGTGACCCGCAACTGCGGCAGGCCGGCACCGGCCTGCACGCAACTGCCGTCATTGCCCGATGCCATCGCGACGGGCAGACGCTCGCCTTCGCTATGCGCCGCCACGGTGCTGGCGATCAGCCGGCCGTCCAGGTCCAGCAGGTAGGTATCGCCCGCGCCCACCCGGGCGCCATGGTTGGCCAGCACCGACCTCAGCGTCGGCACATCGCCACTGGCCACGGCATCGCGAAAGCCGAAATCGGCGGCGAGCACCCGCACGGCATCGTTCAGCCGGCGGCAGCGGCCGTCCAGCACCTGGCGGAATACCCGCGCCCCGGTGTCGAGCTGGTCATAGGACTGGCGCACGGCACTGGCCTCGGTGGCAGCCTTGACCGTCAGATAGACCAGGGTGATGACCACCAGCATCAGCAGGAAGAGGCTGCCGGCGATGCGGGTCTGGAAACTATGGATGAGCTTCATCGTGCGTGGCCTTGTGGAAGGCATCCTCGAAAGCCGAGCTTGCCGGTTCCGCAGGCTGCGGCTTCGGCTGGACCGCCAGCTGGAGTTTCAGGGTCACCGGCTTGCCCGCCACATCCAGCGCAGGCTGGGCAACCTCCTGCTTGTCGCTGAGGTCGGGGTGCCACAGTGCCAGCTGATAATGACCGTCCGGCGCCTCCAGTCGGACCCGGCCCTGACTGTCGGTCACCGCGGAGCGCCCGGCGGTGGTCACGTAGACGTAACCCACCATCCAGTCGTGGATGTTGCAGCCCACCACCACCACGCCGGGCTGGTCGAACACCACCGGCGTGCTGGGCAGCCCGTGGTAGAGCGGCAGCTCGAAGCGCTTGGGACTGGAAAAGGAATACACCTGATGGCGAATGTCATCGGTATTGGGAAAGCTCACCGCCGTGCCGGTGGCCACCACCAGGACATGGGGGACGAACCGCCGATTCTGCTGATCGATCGCCGCGGGCTGTCGCTCGGGCACCAGGCCCTGGCCCGACAGCATCACCACGGCATCGGCCAGAGGTGCCCCCTGACCGTCGACCACCTGCACCGCGACCTCGGCCGCTTGTGCAGCTCCCAGGCCCCAAGCCAGCCATCCCGCCACAAACCAATGCTTGTTCACCCGCTGCTCTCCACCACGCGCCCTTGGAAACTCCCGCCGGCTTCGCGGCGTGACTTCAGCTTTAGCGGCAGTGCCGGGGGAATCTTTATCGTCGCGGTGGCCAGGCGTCGTCCCGGTCGTCGCACTTCGAGCGGTAACCGGCGGTCAAGAAGGACAGGTCTTTGCCTGCGTTGAAAAAGCGCCGCCCTCGCCCCATGTTGGCCTCACATCCAAGCCCAAGGTACGCCAATGAGCGATCAGGACAATCAAGCGGATATTCTCAGCGAAGAAGCCGGCCAGACCGGCCTGGTCCTGCCTGGCCAGAATCTTCCCGACAAGCTCTACGTCATTCCCATCCACAACCGGCCCTTCTTCCCGGCCCAGGTCCTGCCCGTCATCGTCAATGAAGAGCCCTGGGCGGAAACCCTGGAGCTGGTGGCCAAGACCGACCACCACTGCCTGGCGCTGTTCTACATGGAGCAGCAGCCCGGCGATGCCGAGGGTTTCGATCCCGACCAGCTGCCGCAGCACGGCACCCTGGTGCGCATCCACCATGCCACCCGTCAGGACGGCAAGCTGCAGTTCGTCGCCCAGGGCCTGTCGCGGGTGCGTATCCGCGGCTGGCTGCGCCGGCAGCGGCCGCCCTACCTGGTGGAGGTCGAGCACCTGCGCCCCAACCCCGATCCCAGCGACGAGGTGAAGGCCTACGGCATGGCGCTGATCAACGCCATCAAGGAGCTCCTGCCGCTCAATCCGCTCTACAGCGAAGAGCTGAAGAACTATCTCAATCGCTTCAGCCCCAATGATCCCTCGCCGCTGACCGACTTCGCCGCCGCCCTCACCACCGCGCCGGGCGACGAACTGCAGCAGGTGCTCGATACCGTGCCCATGCTGCAGCGCATGGAAAAGGTACTGCCGCTGCTGCGCAAGGAGGTCGAGGTCGCCCGCCTGCAGAAGGAGCTGTCCGCCGAGGTCAATCGCAAGATCAACGAGCGCCAGCGCGAATTCTTCCTCAAGGAGCAGCTCAAGCTGATCCAGCAGGAGCTGGGCATCACCAAGGATGATCGCAGCAGCGACATCGAAAGCTTCCGCCAGCGCCTGGAAGGCAAGATCCTGCCCGAAGCCGCCCAGAAGCGTATCGAGGACGAGCTGAACAAGCTGTCCATCCTCGAGACCGGCTCGCCGGAATACGGTGTCACCCGCAACTACCTGGACTGGGCCACCGACCTGCCCTGGGGCGTCCACGGCCAGGACAAGCTGGACCTCAAGCACGCGCGCAAGGTGCTCGACCGCCATCACGCCGGGCTCGACGACATCAAGAATCGCATCCTCGAATTCCTCGCCGTGGGCGCCTTCAAGGGTGAGGTGACCGGCTCCATAGTGCTGCTGGTGGGCCCGCCCGGGGTGGGCAAGACCAGCATCGGCAAGTCCATCGCCGAATCCCTCGGCCGTCCCTTCTATCGCTTCAGCGTCGGCGGCATGAGGGACGAAGCCGAGATCAAGGGGCACCGGCGCACCTATATCGGTGCCATGCCCGGCAAGCTCGTCCAGGCGCTGCGCGACGTCAAGGTGATGAATCCGGTCATCATGCTCGACGAGATCGACAAGATGGGCCAGAGCTACCAGGGCGATCCGGCCTCGGCGCTGCTGGAGACCCTGGATCCGGAACAGAACGTCGACTTCCTCGACCACTACCTGGATCTGCGCCTGGACCTGTCCAAGGTGCTGTTCGTCTGTACCGCCAACACCCTCGATTCCATCCCCGGCCCCCTGCTGGACCGCATGGAGGTCATCCGCCTCTCCGGCTACATCGCCGAGGAGAAGCAGGCCATTGCCAAGCGCCACCTCTGGCCCAAGCAGCTGGACAAGGCCGGGGTGCCCAAGGATCGCCTGACACTCACCGACAGCGCCCTCAAGGCCCTGGTGGAGGGCTATGCCCGCGAAGCCGGCGTGCGCCAGCTGGAGAAGCAGCTGGGCAAGCTGGTGCGCAAGGCGGTGGTCAGGCTCATCGAGGATCCCAAGCTCAAGGTGAAGATTGGTGCCTCGGATCTCGAGGACTACCTGGGCATACCGCCTTTCCGCAAGGAGCAGGTGCTGTCCGGAGTCGGCATCATCACCGGCCTGGCCTGGACCAGCATGGGCGGCGCCACCCTGCCGATCGAGGCGACGCGCATTCATACCCTGAATCGCGGCTTCAAGCTCACCGGCAAGCTGGGTGACGTCATGAAGGAATCCGCCGAGATCGCCTACAGCTACGTCACCGCGCACCTCAAGGACTTCAAGGGCGATCCGAATTTCTTCGACCAGGCCTTCGTCCACCTGCACGTCCCCGAAGGCGCCACGCCCAAGGACGGTCCCAGCGCCGGCGTCACCATGGCCTCCGCCCTGCTGTCGCTGGCCCGCAACCAGGCGCCGAAGAAGAACGTGGCCATGACCGGCGAACTGACCCTCACCGGTCAGGTACTGCCCATCGGCGGGGTACGGGAAAAGGTCATAGCGGCGCGGCGGCAGAAGATCAGCGAACTGATCCTGCCGGAGCCCAATCGTGGTGACTTCGAAGAGCTGCCCGCCTATCTCAGGGAAGGGCTGACCGTCCACTTCGCCAAGCGCTTCGCCGACGTGGCCAAGGTGCTCTTCTAGTCCGACCGGCCAATCTCTTGGGGTATGCTCTGCGTTTTGCCGTCATACCCCGGAGGTTTTCATGTCCAACCGTCTATTGTTCTGCGGCTGTCTGCTCCTGGCCGGCTGCAGCAGTACCCAGCCGAGTGGCAACCTCATCCTGGGCGACGACAGCGACTGCACCCCGCTGGCCATGCACACGGGCCAGGAACTGACCGTGACCCTGCCCAGCGATCCCACCAGCGGCTATCGCTGGGCTGTCCTCCAGCGCAGCGACAATCTCAGGCAACTCGGCCCGGAAGTCTTCCGCGAACAGCGCCAGGATCAGGGCGGCATCGGCAGCGCCGGTCAGTCCCTCTGGCGCTTCCGCGCCCAGAGCGCCGGCAGCGCCCATCTCGAACTCCAGGCCCGCCAGCCCTGGGATGCCGAAGCCGAGCCCCAGGCGCGCTTCGACTGCCGTATCGAAATCCGTTGACGCCACGTCCTGCAATGCCTGCCGGGGGTACAATGCTCCCTTTCGATTTTCCAGGTACCGCCCATGAGCGAAGCCGACCGCCTGTTCGCGTCGCCGCAACCTCCTGCCGACTTCACCTTCAACGAAGACGTGGTGCGCGTCTTTCCCGACATGATCAAGAGATCCGTGCCGGGCTATCCCACCATCGTCGAAAATCTCGGCGTCATCGCCGCGCGTTTCGCCCAGCCTCATAGCCGCCTCTATGACCTCGGCTGCTCCCTGGGCGCCGTGACCCAGGCCCTGCGCCGTCATGTCCGCGCCGAGGGTACCCGGGTGGTAGCCATCGACAACTCCACTGCCATGGTCACCCGCTGCCGCGAATACCTCAGCGCCCAGGATTCGATGCACGAGGAGTTGCTGCCAGTCGAAGTCGTGGAAGGCGACATCCTCGAGGTTCCGCTCGCATCGGCTTCGGTGATCGCGCTCAACTTCACCCTGCAGTTCATTGCTCCGGAACAGCGCCTGGACCTGCTCAGCCGTCTGCGCAACAGCCTGCTGCCAGGAGGAGCCCTGCTGCTATCGGAAAAGATCCGTTTCCCGGACGCTCAAACCCAGGCACTGCTCAACGGCCTGCACCTGGACTTCAAGAGAGCCAACGGCTACAGCGAACTGGAAATCGCCCAGAAACGCACCGCGCTGGAAAACGTCATGCTCACCGACACCCTGGACGAACACCGGGCACGCCTGCAGGCCGCTGGCTTCACCACCGTCGTGCCCTGGTTCCAATGCCTCAACTTCACCTCCCTGATCGCCCTGCCATGACCCAGCACCCTTACCTCGCAGCCCTGCAACAGGCGCTGGCGGCTACCTCGCTGGCTACCTGGTCCCAGTCCCTCGAAGCCGTCCTGGCCGCCAAGTACGCCCGTGGCCATGGCGATCTGCAGCGCTGGCAAGCGGGGTATCGATGCGCTCCCTGAAATCGCTGTAGCAGCTGTCGATCTGCGGTATGCCGTGCGCCTCGCCGGCGCGCCTACCGCTGAGCAGCACCAGGCCCTGCGCGAGGCACTGCTGCAACTGCGGCCCTGGCGCAAGGGGCCCTTCCAGTTGTTCGATCTCCATCTGGACACCGAGTGGCGCTCCGACTGGAAGTGGGACCGGGTCGCCCCCCACCTGGATCTGCAGGGCAAGCGCGTCCTGGACGTCGGCAGTGGCAACGGCTACTACCAGTGGCGCATGCTCGGTGCTGGAGCCAACCTGGTCCTGGGCGTCGATCCCAACTGGCTGTTCCACTGCCAGTTCCAGGCCCTGCGTCGCTATCTGCCCGACCTGCCCACCTGGCACCTGCCACTGACGCTGGAAGAACTGCCCGCCCTGGACGGCGGCTTCGACACCGTCTTCTCCATGGGCGTGCTCTACCATCGCCGCTCGCCCATCGACCACCTGCTGGACCTGAGGAACTGCCTCGACAGCGGCGGTGAGCTGGTCCTGGAAACCCTGGTCGTCGAAGGCGATGCCGCCACCGTGCTGGTCCCCGAAGACCGCTATGCCCAGATGCGTAATGTCTGGTTCCTGCCCTCCGCGGCCGCCCTGCAGCTCTGGCTGCAACGCGCCGGCTATCGTGACATCCGCCTGGTGGACCTTACCCCCACGACGGTAGACGAACAGCGCTCCACCGAGTGGATGGGCTTCCAGTCGCTACCGGACTTCCTGAACCCGGAAGATCCCCGCCTGACAGTCGAAGGCCTCCCCGCCCCCCTGCGCGCCACCCTGATCGCCCGCAAACCCTGAACGCAAAAAGCCCGGCACATGCCGGGCTTTTTCTTGCTCTCTTAACGCCGTCTTAGGTGCTGCGGTAGGTTGGGCTGAGCACAGCGAAGCCCAACATTCAGACTCCAACCCTGGCCCCTCACCGCCCCGCCGCCATTCTCTTGATACCTGCAGCGGCCCCTCGTTGGGCTTCGCTACGCTCAGCGCCAACCTACGACAGTCCTGTGCCGCGCTTCAAACAAAACAGCCCGGCGCAGCCGGGCTGTTGGGGCTCTTGTGCCCTTGCAGGCTTAAAGCAGCACCTGCCCGACAGGCACTACTGCAACGTCTCCGCCGTGCCCTTTGATCCCCTCTCCCCAAGGAGAGGACTGGGGTTAGGGCCGCCTCAGCTACACAGCTTCAGGCTTCCGCTCGCCGATTATTTGCGCCCAGCATTCAAGCCCCCTGACGCCCGGCCAAACTTTTTCCGCCCCAAAGACAACACCCCCGTCAGAGTGAACTGAGCGGGGGTGCTGGGTGTTAGGCGCTTGACGATGACCTACTCTCACATGGGGAAACCCCACACTACCATCGGCGATGCATCGTTTCACTTCTGAGTTCGGGAAGGGATCAGGTGGTTCCAATGCTCTATGTTCGTCAAGCAATTCGGTTGGCTGACCAGGCGCTGCTGCATGCCTGGCTGGCCCAATTGGGTCTGTGATCGAAGTAGACAACTCGTCTTGGGTCTTGCGAACCCACGCGCCGTTTTCGGCGTCGTCTTCCTCACGCTCTGACCGCGGTCAGATTGTTTGGGTGTTATATGGTCAAGCCTCACGGGCAATTAGTATCGGTTAGCTCAACGCCTCACAGCGCTTACACACCCGACCTATCAACGTCGTAGTCTTCGACGGCCCTTCAGGAAGCTCAAGGCTCCAGTGAGATCTCATCTTGAGGCAAGTTTCCCGCTTAGATGCTTTCAGCGGTTATCTCTTCCGAACGTAGCTACCCGGCAATGCCACTGGCGTGACAACCGGAACACCAGAGGTTCGTCCACTCCGGTCCTCTCGTACTAGGAGCAGCCCCTCTCAAATCTCAAACGTCCACGGCAGATAGGGACCGAACTGTCTCACGACGTTCTAAACCCAGCTCGCGTACCACTTTAAATGGCGAACAGCCATACCCTTGGGACCGGCTTCAGCCCCAGGATGTGATGATGAGCCGACATCGAGGTGCCAAACACCGCCGTCGATATGAACTCTTGGGCGGTATCAGCCTGTTATCCCCGGAGTACCTTTTATCCGTTGAGCGATGGCCCTTCCATACAGAACCACCGGATCACTAAGACCTACTTTCGTACCTGCTCGACGTGTCTGTCTCGCAGTCAAGCGCGCTTTTGCCTTTATACTCTACGACCGATTTCCGACCGGTCTGAGCGCACCTTCGTACTCCTCCGTTACTCTTTAGGAGGAGACCGCCCCAGTCAAACTGCCCACCATACACTGTCCTCGATCCGGATAACGGACCAGAGTTAGAACCTCAAGATTGCCAGGGTGGTATTTCAAGGATGGCTCCACGCAGACTGGCGTCCACGCTTCAAAGCCTCCCACCTATCCTACACAAGCAAGCTCAAAGTCCAGTGCAAAGCTACAGTAAAGGTTCACGGGGTCTTTCCGTCTAGCCGCGGATACACTGCATCTTCACAGCGATTTCAATTTCACTGAGTCTCGGGTGGAGACAGCGCCGCCATCGTTACGCCATTCGTGCAGGTCGGAACTTACCCGACAAGGAATTTCGCTACCTTAGGACCGTTATAGTTACGGCCGCCGTTTACCGGGGCTTCGATCAAGAGCTTCGCTTGCGCTAACCCCATCAATTAACCTTCCGGCACCGGGCAGGCGTCACACCCTATACGTCCACTTTCGTGTTTGCAGAGTGCTGTGTTTTTAATAAACAGTCGCAGCGGCCTGGTATCTTCGACCGGCATGAGCTTACGGGGTAAACCCTTCACCCTCACCGGCGCACCTTCTCCCGAAGTTACGGTGCCATTTTGCCTAGTTCCTTCACCCGAGTTCTCTCAAGCGCCTTGGTATTCTCTACCCGACCACCTGTGTCGGTTTGGGGTACGGTTCCTAGTTACCTGAAGCTTAGAGGCTTTTCCTGGAAGCATGGCATCAACCACTTCTCCTTCTAAAAGAAGGATCGTCATCAGCTCTCGGCCTTAACTGTCCGGATTTACCTAAACAGTCAGCCTACCACCTTAAACTTGGACAACCAACGCCAAGCTGGCCTAGCCTTCTCCGTCCCCCCATCGCAGTAACTAGAAGTACGGGAATATTAACCCGTTTCCCATCGACTACGCCTTTCAGCCTCGCCTTAGGGACCGACTCACCCTGCGTCGATTAACGTTGCGCAGGAACCCTTGGTCTTTCGGCGTGCGAGTTTTTCACTCGCATTGTCGTTACTCATGTCAGCATTCGCACTTCTGATACCTCCAGCAAGCTTCTCAACTCACCTTCACAGGCTTACAGAACGCTCCTCTACCGCATCACCAAAGGTGATACCCGTAGCTTCGGTGCCTGGTTTGAGCCCCGTTACATCTTCCGCGCAGGCCGACTCGACTAGTGAGCTATTACGCTTTCTTTAAAGGGTGGCTGCTTCTAAGCCAACCTCCTAGCTGTCTAAGCCTTCCCACATCGTTTACCACTTAACCAGGACTTTGGGACCTTAGCTGACGGTCTGGGTTGTTTCCCTTTTCACGACGGACGTTAGCACCCGCCGTGTGTCTCCCATGCTCGGCACTTCTGGGTATTCGGAGTTTGCATCGGTTTGGTAAGTCGGGATGACCCCCTAGCCGAAACAGTGCTCTACCCCCCAGAGTGATACATGAGGCGCTACCTAAATAGCTTTCGAGGAGAACCAGCTATCTCCGAGCTTGATTAGCCTTTCACTCCGATCCACAAGTCATCCCCTGCCTTTTCAACGGAAGTGGGTTCGGTCCTCCAGTCAGTGTTACCTAACCTTCAACCTGCTCATGGATAGATCGCCCGGTTTCGGGTCTATTCCCAGCGACTAAACGCCCTATTAAGACTCGCTTTCGCTACGCCTCCCCTATTCGGTTAAGCTCGCCACTGAAAATAAGTCGCTGACCCATTATACAAAAGGTACGCAGTCACCTAACAAAGTAGGCTCCCACTGCTTGTACGCATACGGTTTCAGGTTCTATTTCACTCCCCTCTCCGGGGTTCTTTTCGCCTTTCCCTCACGGTACTGGTTCACTATCGGTCAGTCAGGAGTATTTAGCCTTGGAGGATGGTCCCCCCATATTCAGACAGGGTTTCTCGTGCCCCGTCCTACTCGATTTCATTGATAAGAGCGTTTCGCGTACAGGGCTATCACCCACTATGGCCGCCTTTTCCAAAGCGTTCCGCTACTCTCAAATCAACTTAAGGGCTGGTCCCCGTTCGCTCGCCACTACTAAGGGAATCTCGGTTGATTTCTTTTCCTCAGGGTACTTAGATGTTTCAGTTCCCCTGGTTCGCCTCTTAACCCTATGGATTCAGGTTAAGATACCTAGCTTATGCTAGGTGGGTTTCCCCATTCAGAGATCTCCGGGTCGCAGGTCATTTGCCACCTCACCGAAGCTTATCGCAGGCTATCACGTCTTTCATCGCCTCTGACTGCCAAGGCATCCACCGTATGCGCTTCTTCACT